>NZ_CP150453.1:957500-4864111 GCF_051129845.1 Chromobacterium sp. CV08 | reverse complement strand
TACATATACGCAAGTGAAAGCGAAAAACCCGCTGCGGGCACAGGGCTTGCAACAGCGGGAGGAGCCGCATGCGGCGCGGGCGCAACAGGCGCGCAGGCGGCGGATATTCGGCATGGAAGCGGCCGGCAGGCTGCGGTGGTGGAACGCGGCGGGCAGCGGGCCCTGGTGGCGTTCATTTGTTGTGCAGCCGGACGGCAACGGTAAACCCAGACATTCTAACGGTTTTTTGCAAAGTTATCCACAGGGTCGGAGAAAATTCCTCGTTGACAAAGCGGCGAATATCGAGTCAAATCACGCGTTTATTTCCGTTTCGAAACAGGAAACCCATATCATGAAACGTACTTACCAGCCCTCCAACACCCGTCGCAAACGCACCCACGGCTTCCTGGTCCGCATGAAGACCCGCGGCGGCCGCGCCGTCATCGCCGCTCGCCGCGCCAAGGGCCGCAAGAAGCTGGCCGTATAAGTCCTTGTCGGCTTACCGCTTCCGCCGTGCGCACCGGCTATTAAAAACGGATGAGTTCTCATCCGTTTTTAGTTTGCGGCAGCAGCGCAGCAATGCGTTCTTCCAGGTGTACGCCCGCGCCAACGGCCTGGACCACGCCCGTGTCGGGCTGGTGGTCGGCAAGAAGGTCGCCAAGCGGGCGGTGCGCCGCAATTACATCAAGCGCTGCGTGCGCGAGTGGTTCCGCCTGAACCAGCATGGCCTGGGCGGCGTGGACTACGTAGTGCGCGCCAAGACGGCGTTTACCCGCGAACAGCGTGCCGAAGCTGTAACGGCTTTGCAGGCCTTGTTTGCTAAACTGGCACGATGTCGCGCATCCTCATCCTCCTGATCCGTTTCTACCAGCTGGCGATCAGCCCGTGGCTGGCACCGCGTTGCCGCTTCCAGCCCACCTGTTCCAGCTACGCGATCGAGGCGGTGAGAAAACACGGCGCACTGAAGGGCGGCTGGCTGGCCGCCCGCCGCATCGGACGTTGCCACCCCTGGGGCGGCAGCGGCTATGACCCGGTTCCCTGAACTTTCCGGTATCGAGAAGATGGATTCCAAGCGACTGATAATCTTTGTTCTACTGTCTGTGGGCATCCTGTTTGGGTGGAATGAGTACTTCATGCCCAAGCACGCCCAGCAGCAGGCGGCCAAGACCGAGGCCGCGGCCAGCGCCGCGCAGCCGGTCGACGGCAACAAGCTGACCCATGGCCAGCGCATCCGCGTCAAGACCGATGTGGTCGAGGCCGAGATCGATACCGTGGGCGGCGACCTGCGTTCGCTGAAGCTGCTGAAGCACGGCGCCGCCGAAGACCACAATCAGCCGTTCCAGCTGTTCGAGGATGACGCCAAGCGCACCTATGTGGCCCAGACCGGCCTGGTGGCGGCGAGCAACCCGGCGCTGCCGACGCACAAGACCGTATTCACCGCCGAGAAGTCCAGCTACGAGCTGAACGGCGACAAGCTGGAGGTGAAGCTGACCGCCCCGGACGCCAACGGCGTCAAGGTGAGCAAGGTCTACACCTTCGGCAAGGGCAGCTACGAGATCGGCGTCCGCTACGACATCGTCAACGGCGGCACCGCCCCGGTGGCGCCGATGGCCTACTACCGCCTGCTGCGCGACAGCCAGGCGCCGGAAGGCGAGGGCCGTTTCGCCCACACCTACACCGGTCCGGCCGTCTACACCTCCGAGCACAAGTTCCAGAAGGTCAGCTTCGACGACCTGGCCAAGGGCAAGGGCGACTACGCCAAGACCACCACCGACGGTTGGGTGGCGATGGTGCAGCACTACTTCCTGTCCGCCTGGGTGCTGAAGCCGCTGGACGGCAAGAGCGTGTGCAAGGACGAGCGCGCCTGCCGCTTCGAGCTGAGCCAGACCGGCGGGCTGAATTCCGCCGCCGCGCTGGTGGACTACGCCGCCATCGCCCCGGGCAAGAGCCTGAGCGTGTCGGTGCCGCTGTACGCCGGTCCGGAAGAGTACAACCTGATCTCCAAGGTGGCCGACGGGATGGAGTATGCCAAGGACTTCGGCATGTTCTACATCTTCGCCTCGCCGCTGTTCTGGCTGCTGGTGAAGCTGCACGCGCTGGTCAGCAACTGGGGCTGGGCCATCATCCTGCTGACGCTGACGGTGAAGGCGGTGTTCTACCCGCTGACCGCCGCCTCCTATCGTTCGATGGCCAAGATGAAGGCGCTGGCGCCGCGTCTGGAGCGGATGAAGGAGCAGTACGGCGACGACCGCATGAAGTTCCAGCAGGCGGTGATGGAGATGTATAAGACCGAGAAGGTCAATCCGCTGGGCGGCTGCCTGCCGATGCTGATCCAGATCCCGGTGTTCATCGGCCTCTATTGGGCGCTGCTGGCGTCCGTCGAGCTGCGCGGCGCGCCGTGGGTGCTGTGGTACACCGACCTGGCCCGTCCGGATCCGTACTACATCCTGCCTGCCATCATGGCCGCCACGATGTTCCTGCAGACCTTCCTGAACCCGCCGCCGGCCGACCCGATGCAGGCGAAGATGATGAAGATCATGCCGCTGGCCTTCTCGGCGCTGTTCTTCTTCTTCCCGGCCGGCCTGGTGCTGTACTACGTGGTGAACAACGTGCTGTCGATCGCGCAGCAGTGGTTCATCAACAAGCAGATCGCCAACAGCAACAAGGCGGCGCTGCAGTCCTAAGCGACCCGTCCTAATTGCTGATCGAACCCGGCCACTGGCCGGGTTTTTTGCTGGATAATTGAAGAAGAGCAGCTAGCAGAACCCCTGATCCCGCGTTGCGCCTCCTTGCCGTACCATGTGTATTGTCTGCGTCGGCGCGCCTTGGCTCAGGCGCTCTGCGTAGCCGCTCTAAATGAATTCGCCGCGGGCATGGAGCCGATGCGGAGCATGAGCGCAAGGCGGCCTCCCTCTCCCCTCGCGGGAGCGGGCCGGGGAGAGGGGCGATGCCGACTCTCGATGTCCGATGTCCGCCCGTGTACCCGCCCGCCGTCCGCGGCCAAGCATCCAAGGAATGCCGATGAATCTCAGCTACACCCCCGCCACCATCTGCGCCGTCGCCACCGCTCCGGGGCGCGGCGGCGTCGGCGTGATCCGCGTGTCCGGCAAGGACCTGCTGCCGTTCGCGCAGGCGGTCTCCGGCGGCAAGACGCCCAAGCCGCGCTACGCGACCTATACCGACTTCGTCGACGCCGAGGGCCAGGCGCTGGACAACGGCCTGATGCTGTTCTTCCCCGGCCCCAACAGTTTCACCGGCGAGGATGTGATCGAGTTGCAGGGCCACGGCGGGCCGGTGGTGCTGAAGATGCTGCTGTCGCGCTGCGTGGAGTTGGGCGCGCGGCTGGCCGAGCCGGGCGAGTTCACTAAGCGGGCCTTCCTGAACGACAAGCTGGACCTGGCCCAGGCCGAAAGCGTGGCCGACCTGATAGACGCCAGCAGCGAGACGGCGGCGAAGAGCGCGCTGAAATCGCTGAAGGGCGCGTTCTCGCGCGAGGTGCACGGCCTGGTGGACGAGCTGATCAATCTGCGCATGCTGGTCGAGGCGACGCTGGACTTCCCGGACGAGGAGATAGACTTCCTGAAGCAGGCCGACGCGCTGGGCCGGCTGCAGCGGCTGCGCGCGCACCTGGTCGGCGTGCAGGCCACCGCCAAGCAGGGCGCCATCCTGCGCGAGGGCATGCATGTGGTGCTGGTGGGCCAGCCCAATGTCGGCAAGTCCAGCCTGATGAACGCGCTGGCCGGCGACGACGTCGCCATCGTCACCGATATCGCCGGCACCACGCGCGACACGGTGCGCGAGGAGATCGTCATCGACGGCGTGCCGGTGCACGTGATCGACACCGCCGGCCTGCGAGACACCGACGACGTGGTGGAGAAGATAGGCATAGAGCGCACCTGGCAGGCGGTGGAGCGCGCCGATCTGGCGCTGCTGCTGGTGGACAGCCGCGAGGGCCGGACCGCCGAGGTGCAGTCTATCCTCGAGCGGCTGCCGCCGGCGCTGCCCAGGGTGCAGGTCTTCAACAAGGTGGACCTGTCCGGCGAGGCCGCCGGCCTGTCGGAGCTGGACGGCCATCCGCTGGTCAGGCTGTCGGCCCGCACGCACGAGGGCGTCGACATCCTGAAGGCCAAGCTGTTGGAGATGATAGGCTACAGCGGCGCCGACGAGGGCGTGTTCCTGGCGCGCCAGCGCCACCTGGACGCGATCGCCCGCGCCGCCGACCACCTGGAACTGGCCGAGGCCGACTGGGAGCAGGTGGAGATCTTCGCCGAGGAATTGCGGATGGCGCAGAACGCGCTGTCCGAGATCACCGGCGAGTTCAGCGCCGACGACCTGCTGGGCGTGATCTTCTCGCGCTTCTGCATCGGCAAGTAGACCCCGCAGCCCGCCGCGTCCCTGCGGACGCCCGTACGCAAAGCCCCGCCAGCCGGGGTTTTTTTCATTCCGGGCGTCCTGCGTGATTTATATATCTAAAAATATCATAGTACTGATTTTGATATTCCCAGTTGACATAAAAACTTCGACTGAATACCATGGGCTTCAATAAATGACGTGAGTATAAAAATGCAGATGGAATTCAATTTGAAGAAATAATTAATTGATATCTATTGATATTTTTTACTCCGTTTCAGAGCGATATCAATTCCGGGAAATATTTTTATCTGAACGCGATGGAGCCAGACGACATTTTTCCGGCCGGTGCGCGCGGCTTGTTCCGGCGCGAGGTTTTCGAGCGAAAGACGGCCGTGGAACCGGAGCCGGAGCCTTTCGAGCCCAAGTGGCGGATATGCCTTGTAGCCTCCCTGGTGACGGCGCTGCTGGTGGCGGGCCTGGCGATGCTGGACCAGGCGCGGCAGTACCGCTTGTGCGGGCAGCGCGACGGCGATGACGGGGTGGGCGAGCCATTTTTTGTCACTTTTTATGCTAACGGCAAATCTGCGGCGGGGGTCGCGCCGGGGCGGGCGGTGCGCATGCGTTACCACCAGGGCATGTCCCCGCCGTCGCCGCCGCTTGTCGGCGTGGTCGTCGACGTCGGGCGAGGCCGGCCCGATCCGCGGCAGGCAGGGGTCTGCCTGCGGCGCTGGCAGGACGGCGGGGCCGACTACCGGATACGGGTGCGCCTGCCGCCGGGCGGCTTCGGCGCCGGCGCCGGCGGTTGGGTCAGCGGCGTGCCGCAGGCCGGTCCCGCCTTCCCGGGCTGAGCCCGATTGATCGCAGCAGGATTTCGGCCATCCGGCCGGGCGGTAACGGCCTTCCGCAGACAAGGCCGATTCAACTGAAGGAAGTAGAGCATGGCAATCCGTGAAGTTTCGATGCAGCAACTGGAAGACATCTCCGGCGCCGGCGCCGGCTGCCAAGACCTGGTCAGCGGTTTCTACGGCGGCCTGGGCGGCGTGCTGGGCGCGGCCGGCGGCCCCGCCGGCGCAGTGCTGGGCGCCACGGCCGGCGCCGGCGTCGGCGGCTGGGTGGGCCGTCGCCTGTGCAGCTATCTGGACTGATGCGCGCCGGCTAGCGCGGCTCGCTCCGGCCGGTGCCGGAGCGGCCGCGCGGCCGTATCGGAAATGCCAACGGAGGATGTCCATGTACTGGTCTGTACAACAATTGCTGGCCGCCGAGGTCGAGTCCGAACAGGAGCGGGCCAGCCTCGCCCGCGCGCTGCGCCGCCGCGACGGCCTGGGCATGGCGTTGAGGGTGGCCGGCGCGATGGCCGGCGTCGTCCTGCTGGGGCTGTTGCTGGACCGCTTGCAGTGGTCGCCGGGCGGGGCCGAGAGATGGCTGTTGCAGGTGCCGGCGGTGCTGCTGTGGCTGAAGCTGGCCGACCTGGCCTATCTGAACCTGCTGCTGCCGCGCAGGCTTTGGCGCTTTCGCAAGCGGGACGCGGCGTGAAGGTCATGCTGCAGGCGGAGGCCGGAGAGTGCGGCCTGGCCTGCCTGGCCATGGTCAGCGCGCGGCTGGGGCGCCACCTGAGCCTGGCCGAACTGAGGCAACGCTTCCGCGTCAGCGTCAAGGGCGCCACCCTGGCCCAGCTGGCGCGGCATGCGGCCGAGCTGAGCTTGCGCGCGCGGCCGGTCCGGCTGGAGCTGGAGGATCTGCCGGACCTGGCGCTGCCGGCCATCCTGCATTGGGATCTGAACCACTTCGTGGTCTTGCATGCGGTCCGGCGCGACTGGCGCGGCCGCGTGACGCTGACGGTGCTGGACCCGGCGCTGGGACAGCGCCGCCTGAGCCTGCAGGCGGCGTCGCCGCATTTCACCGGCATCGCGCTGGAGCTGGCGGCGGCCGCCGATTTCGAGGCCGGCGGCCGTCCGCCGCGGGCGTCCTGGCGCGAGCTCTTGGGACAGGCGCCGGTCTTCCGCCGCGCCATCGTCCAGCTCGGCATCCTGGCGATCGCGCTGGAGATCTTCGCGCTGGTGGCGCCGCTGTTCAACCAATACCTCGTAGACGAGTTGCAGGACGGCGTCGATCCCGGCGTGCTGACGCTGCTGGCCTGCGGTTTCGCCGGCGTCATCGCGACGCAGGCGCTGATCCACTGGGCCCGCAGCGGCCTGCTGATCCGTTGGAGCGCCGAGCTCGGTTATCGCTGGACGCACAAGCTGCACGCCCATCTGATCCGCCTGCGCGCGTCCTTCTTCGAGACCCGGCCGCTGGGGGACCTGGCTTCGCGTTTCGGCAGCGCCACCGCGCTGGAGGCGGCGCTGGCCTCGCTGCTGGTGGAGAGCGTGATAGACGGCATGATGGCGCTGCTGGCGATGGCGATGCTGGCCTGGTACAGCCCGGCCTTCTGCGCGGTCGCGGCCGCGTCGGCCGCGCTGTATGCCGGCCTGAGGCTGTTGTCCTATCCGCGGCTGCAGGACGCGGCGCTGCACCGGCTGTATGCCGGCGCCAAGGAGCACGGCCATTTTCTGGAGACCGTCCGCGCGATTTCGGCGGTGAAGCTGTTCGGCCGGGAGGCGGCGCGGCTGGCCGACTGGAGCCGGCTGAAGCGGGCGCAGATAGGCAGCGAGCAGCGCGCCCAACGCCTGAGCGCGCTGTGCAAGCTGGCCAACGTCACGCTGCTGCGCGCGCAGGCGCTGGCGCTGCTCTACGTCGGCGCGCTGCAGGTGCTGGAGCGCCGGCTCAGCATAGGCATGCTGATGGCGGCCAGCCTGTACGCCGGCACTTTTTCCGGGCGGGTGTTCCAGTTGCTGGACAGCTGGGTGGACATCCGGCTGCTGGGCCTGCACGCCGGCCGCCTGGCCGATCTGTTGGGCGAGCCGCCGGAGGCGGACGATGCCGGGGCGGCCGAGACGACGCCGGCGCAGGGGCGCTTGTCGCTGCGCGGGGTCAGCTTCCGTTACGGCGAGGGCGAGCCCTGGGTGCTGCGCGATGTCAGCCTGGACATCCCGCCGGGCCAGAGCGTCGCGCTGACCGGACCTAGCGGCGGAGGCAAGACCACGCTGGCCAAGATCCTGCTGGGCCTGCTGCAGCCGCAGAGCGGCGAGGTGCTGGTGGACGGCGTGCCGATCGCGCGGCTGGGAGCGGGCCGGCACCGAGCCTTGATCGGCACGGTGCTGCAGGAGGACACGCTGCTGTCGGGCAGCCTGCTGGGCAATATCAGCTTCTTCGACGAGACGGTCGATTACGCCCGCGTCGCCGCCTGCGCGCGGCAGGTAGGCATGCACGAGGACATCCTGGCGATGCCGATGGGCTACCACACCCTGGTCGGCGAGCAGGGCGCCGGCCTGTCCGGCGGACAGCGCCAGCGCCTGCTGCTGGCGCGGGCATTGTACAAGCGGCCCAGCATCCTGTTGCTGGACGAGGCGACCAGCCATCTGGACATCGGCAACGAGCGGGCGATAGGCGAGGTGCTGGCGGGGCTCAGGCTGACGCGGGTGATGGTGGCGCACAGGCCGGAGACCATCGCCACGGCGGAGCGCGTGCTGGTGCTGGCCGACGGCCGGGTCGACGAGGCCGCGGCGGAACTTTTCACTGAATGTTTTTGATACGGACGCTCATCATGAATCAGACTTCTGTTCTCGCAGACCCGGCGGCGGCGCCGGGGCAATGGCGGCTATTGGCCGGCATCGTGCAAAACCCGGTCCAGGCCTTCAGGCAGATCGCGGCGCGGCCGCGCAGCCTGCTGCCGTTGTCGCTGATCGTCGCCGGCACCGCGCTGCTGTATCTGTGGTACTACGGCTGGGTCGACTTTGCCTGGCTGCGCGAGCGCCTGCTGGACCAGCTGGCCATGCCGGGCAACCGCGAGGCGGCGCTGAAAGCGGTGACCCGCCCGCTGATGCTGGGCTCCAGCATCGCCGGCGCGCTGATCACGCTGCCGCTGAGCTATCTGCTGCTGGCGCTGTATTTCCACGGCGTGGGCAAGCTGCGCGGCCTGGGCATCGGGCTGCGGCAATGGTATGCGCTGGTGGTGTGGTCGTCGACGCCGGCCTTGCTGGCGCTGCTGTCCGGCGCCGTGCAGATACTGGCCGCCAGCGCCGGCCGGCTGGAGCCGTCCCAGCTCGATCCGCTGTCCTTGAACCAGCTGTTGTTCCACCTGGATGTCGGCCATGCCTGGGCCGGCGTGCTGGACAGCGTGGACCTGGGCTCGTTCTGGAAGCTGGCCCTGCTGGCGATAGGCTACAAGACGTGGAGCGGCGACCGCTGGCCCGTCAGCGCCGCGGTGGCCTGGGCGCCGGCCGCGCTGTTCTACGGCGTCTGGATCGCCGTCAAGGCCTGGTGAGCGGATATGAAGCGGAAGTGGTTGGGCCCCGCGCTGCTGGTCGCGGTGGCGGCGCTGCCTTTCGTGGCGCGCGCGTTCAGGCAGGAGACGGTGTACCAGGTGACGGCCGCCGTCGCCGCGACGCGGGAAATCCGCTCGTCGGTGCTGGCTTCCGGCAGCCTGGTCTACCAGGAGCAGGCCCAGCTGTCGTCCGAGGTGACCGGCAAGGTCAGCGCGGTGCTGGTGCGGGAGGGCGACCATGTGCGGGCCGGCCAGCCGGTGCTGAGGCTGGACGACGAGGGCTATGCCGCCGAAGTGACGCAGCAGGCGGCCGCGGTCAGGCAGCAGGCGCTGCAGCAGCGGCAGCAGGCGCTGACGTTGGCGAACCAGCAGTCCGCCTATCGCCGCAAGGAGGCCCTGCACCGGGCCGGCATGGTGGCGGACGCGATGCTGGAGGACGCCCGTTACGCGGTGGACGAGGCCAGGGTGGGCCTGAAGAACGGCGGCGAGCAGCTGCGGCAGAGCGAGGCGGTGCTGGCCCAGGCTAGGCAGCGCGCCGCCAAGACGGTGATACGCGCGCCGATGAGCGGCGTGGTCACCTCGATCGACATCAAGCCCGGCGAGACGGCCATCGCCAGCCAGGTGGGCATGGTCACGCCCAGCCTGATGACGATAGCCAATACCGGCACCATGCTGGTCGAGGCCAATATCGACGAGGCGGACATCGGCGGCGTCGGCAGCGGCCAGCCGGCCAAGGTGCAGCTGGTGGCTTATCCGGGCGCGCCGCTGTCGGCGACGGTGCTGCAGATACCGCTGTCGCCGAAGCGCATGGCCGGCGCGCCCGCCGGCGTGCCGGGCGGACAGGCGCGCAGCTATCCGGTGCGGCTGGCGCTGTCCGGAAGCGGCCGCGGGTTGCTGCGGCCGGGCATGAGCTGCCGGGTGGAAATCTTCACCACGCGGGCCGGCAAGGCGCTGACGGTGCCGCTGCAGGCGGTGTTGTCCGAGGCGGAAACCTCGGCCCGCCGCGATGCCGACGCCGGCGACGGCGAGGCGAGGGTGCTGGTGGTGAAGGACGGCCGGCTGGAGTCGCGGCGGGTCCGGACCGGCGAGTCGGACGACGCCCAGCAGCAGATACTGTCCGGATTGCGCGCCGGCGAACGGGTGGTGACCGGGCCGGCCAAGCTCTTGTACAGCCTGAAGCCGGGCGACGCGGTCTCGGTCCAGGCCGGGAGGCCGTCATGACGCCGCTGATCGAGCTGCGCGGCATCTGCAAGCGCTACCAGCAGGACGGAACGGCGCCGCCGGCGCTGTCGGCGCTGAGTCTCAGCGTCAGCGCCAACGAATACATTGCCTGCGTCGGCGCCTCCGGCTCGGGCAAATCGACGCTGATGAACATCATAGGCTGCCTGGACCGCCCGAGCGCCGGCGAGTACCGGCTGAACGGCGTCGATGTGGCCGGCATGACGGACGACCAGCTGGCCCGGGTGCGCAACCGCGACATCGGCTTCGTGTTCCAGAGCTTCCACCTGCTGCCGCGGCTGAGCGCGCTGGAGAACGTGATGCTGCCGCTGGTCTATGCCGGCGCGCCGGGCGCCGAGCGCGAACGGCGCGCCGCCGAGGCGCTGCGCAGCGTCGGACTGGGCGCGCGGCTGCAGGCCAGGCCCAACCAGCTGTCCGGCGGCCAGCGCCAGCGGGTCGCCATCGCGCGCGCGCTGTGCGCCCGTCCGGCGCTGCTGTTGGCGGACGAGCCGACCGGCAATCTCGATTCCGCCACCGGGGAGGAGATCATGGCCTTGTTCGACCGCCTGCACCAGGAGGGGCACACGCTGATCCTGGTGACGCATTCGGACGAGATCGCCGCCCGTTGCCGGCGGCGGATACGGATGGCCGACGGCCGTCTGGTCGCCGACAGCGGGGAGGCGGCATGACGATGCTGCTCGAATGCTGGCGCAACGGCTGGCGCAGCCTGCGCGGCCATCCGATGCGCAGCCTGCTCAGCGCGCTGGGCATCGTCATCGGCGTCGCCGCGGTGATCGCCGTGATCGCGATCGTGCAGGGACTGTCGCGCTCGGTCAGCGAGAATTTCGACCGCCTGGGCGCCAACAGCCTGAGCGTGGAGGCCAAGACCGAGCTGGAAGAGGCGCTGCAGGGGCGGCGCAATCGCCTGGGCTGGGCCGATTACCGGCAAATCTTGTGGCAGGAGGGCGACACGGCGGCGCTGGCGGCGTCGTTCGCGCCGTTCGGCGACTACGGCGCGACCGTCCGCTACGGCCGCCGCACCGCCTTCGCGGCGGTCAACGCGGTCACCGCTTCCTACCAGACGGTGCAGCAGGCCTTCGTGCGGGAGGGGCGCTTCATCCGCAACAGCGACGACCGCTCCCGGCGCAAGGTGTGCGTGATAGGCAGCGATCTGGCGGCCAAGCTGAAGCTGCCGGAGAGGCCGGAGGGCGAGTTCGTCGAGGTGTCGGGCGAGTGGTACAAGATCATAGGCGTGATGGAGTCGCGCGGCGCGGTCTTCGGCGTCAGCCGCGACAACTATCTGCTGATACCGTTTTCCGCCGGCCAGGCCGCGCTGGCCGACGGCAGCCCGCCCGATTTGTCGATCGCGCTGAACGTCGCCGATCCTGCGGCGCTGGAGCCGGTGCGGCAACGCCTGCGCGCGCTGCTGCGCCGGTTGCACCGGCTGGCGCCGGGCCAGGCCGACGACTTCCGCATTCAGAGCGCCCGCCAGCTGAGCGAGGCCTTCCACGCCATCGTCGACGGCATGAGCCTGGGCCTGGCCGGCATCGTCGGCATCTCGCTGCTGGTGGGCGGGATAGGCATCATGAACGTCATGCTGGTGTCGGTGACCGAGCGGACGCGCGAGATCGGCCTGCTGAAGGCGCTGGGCGCCCGGCGCGCGCACATCCTGCTGCAATTCCTGTCCGAGTCGGTCTGCCTGTCGCTGGCCGGCGGGGCGGCTGGCGTGCTGGGCGGCTATCTGCTGGCCGGCGCGTTCTCGCTGCTGGTGCCGGCGCTGCCGGCGCCGGCGGTGCCGTGGTGGGCCGTCGCGCTGGCGCTGGGCTTCACCGTCACCGTCGGCCTGGTATTCGGCCTGGCGCCGGCGGTCAAGGCGGCCAATCTGGAGCCGGTGGAGGCGCTGCGCTATGAATAGCGCGGCGGGGAACTTGTCCACAGCGAATCCCGCCGGCGATTTTTATCCACAGGCCGCTCAGCCGCGGTGCGACGGACTCAGCCAGTCTCCGAGCCAGCGGAAGGCCTGGTCGACGACGATGGCCAGCAGCGCCACCGGCAGCGCGCCCTGGATCACGTAGGCGGTGTTGAAGCCGGACAGGCCGACGATGATGGGCAGGCCCAGCGTGCGGGCGCCGATACTGCTAGTTGATATGACTCGCGACAATGGATTTTCTACCATGCTGCTGGCCGGGCGTTGGACCAGGGGAGATGGTAGCGGCTGATTTGCTAGCGTGGTTTTGCGCTTCAGCAAAGTAGGCTTGCCCATGAGTTGATTTATCTCTGGAGCAAGCCTGCAGCTTTAGCTAGTCAAGTTCTATATGGAGCAGAACTCATACAGCATTCAGCAATTTGATAGCTTCTTTGGCAACCAATTTTGCACTTATGCTGTTTGTACAGATTGGAATGTCGAACCCAGCAGGACATTTCTCCATCCAGTTGTTAGTTGACCACCAACAGTTTCCGCACTCTTTTGGCAATATGTTTATATTGCTTGGGTAGGAGAACCAGTCTGAATTGGTTGGTCCAAATAGAACTACGCTGCGAACACCTAAGGATGCTGCAATATGAACAAGACCGGATTCGGCATCTATGTGAAGTAGCGATTTTGAGAGCACGGTTGTTGCTTGATCAAAATTAAGCTTGTTTTTGAAATTAATATCAACGCCATCAATGTTCGATCCCGTAGCGCCGCCTAGTTGCACGATCGTGATGTCGCTTCTTTCTTTTTTTATCAAAGAAACAATTTCAGCCCATTTTTCTATTGGAATTGACTTGGTGGGTCTATGGCTTTTTATTGGGAAATTTCCATCCCAGCCATCATGAATGGTAATGTATTTTTTATCTAATAAAATTGAAGGAAGCTCAGATACGAGTTCGATATCCAATCGGTCGCTCGTATACTTGATTCCCAGTGTGTGATGGAGGTATGTATAGCGGCGATGCCCCTGTTTTGTGGCGATGTCCGAAAAAGCGCCATCAAGAGTGGGGTGTAGTCTTATGTATCTATCGTACTTATTTTTTGCGGCGACAGTGTTTGAGAATATGCCAAGTAACTTCGGATGTTTTGCGGTAATTTCTTGGAGGTTGATAGCCCCATCCTCGAAATAGACAAATTGATTTGCAATAAGCGAGAACTGATAGTAGTGCTTGGTTTGATCAAATGCATCTATGTGTATGCATTCTCGAAATCCTTTTATTTTACTAAAGAATGGTCTGATGACTGCGGGAGATTGAAAGTAAATGTCGAATTGATATTCGCCAATGTTGGCAACCAGGTCCCTAGCCATTCTTGCAATGATGACAGCGTCACCTATTCCGCCAGTTATTCTGATGGAAAAAATATTTTGCTTGACTTTCTTCGGCGGAGAAAGATGAATGTTGTTATGCACCGAGTATGAAAGACGAAGTTTGTTTTTGATTTTTTGAAACAGACGTCTTGCAATATGGCTCACTATTTGAGCATTGGATCGCGAAAGGCGCCATTCTTGATAGCGGCCGGAGATTTTTTCTTTTAAAGAAAGGCGATTGGCAACAATCTTTTTTCTATATTCTCTGTGCTTTTCTACAAGACGGAACTTTTTTTGAATCATGGTTTAGGCTTTTGAAAAAGGCGATAAGAAAATATTGGCTTGCCGCCGTAATGCATGGTGATATATCCGGATGGTAATAATAATTAATACAGTGTCTAGTTATTGACTGAAATGGGTCCATTTTACTTGAGAAATGTGATGTCGCACAAATACTCGGTTGATGCTACTGTAGGATCGCTTTGTCGGACAGTCCCAGAGCTGTTGCCTTGACAACGCTTTTGCCTAATAAAGGAGCACTTCCTCAAAGAGATATCCGATCATCGGCAGAGAGGTTCTCCACTAGGCCCTAGTCTATCAAGGAGCTAAATTTGCTTGGATGAAAGTATTGTGTGGCATGTAATGCTGCAATATTTATTTGTAATGACAAAGGCATTTTTGGTTGCTGGCGTAATACGTACTTGTTCTGCATGCTGCAAGATGAAGTAACGATTCTGTTCAGACCGGCTCAGATAGATCGGTTTCTTGAAAATGTTCTTATTCACGGTATAGCAAACTATCGGCAGTTGTTGTTTTTTGGCGAAACTCACGATGAAAAAGCCGAGGTGCCGTCATCGTTTTTGTTGATTACAGGGTATTAAGGTACTGGTGAGAGCGCAATTACAGAATTCCGGTTTACATGGGGATTGGAATGACGTTGTCGTTTTCTGCGCACCTGGCAAGCGTTGTTGTCAACGATAGAGCCATCGACCTTTGTGAAGTTCAATATGACTGGGGGGCGACGTGCAAGTCGCGAGATGGGTATCGATGGCAGGCTATGGTTTGCCAGAGGCCGGAGACTTCTTCAGCCAGTCTCCGAGCCATTGAAAGGCCTGGTCGACGACGATGGCCAGCAGCGCCACCGGCAGCGCGCCCTGGATCACGTAGGCGGTGTTGAAGCCGGACAGGCCGACGATGATGGGCAGGCCCAGCGTGCGGGCGCCGACGGTGGACGCCAGCGCGGCGGTGCCGATATTGATCACCATCGCGGTGCGCACGCCGGCGACGATGACCGGCGCGGCCAGCGGCAGCTCCACGCGCCACAGCATCTGCGCCGGGCTCATGCCGATGCCGCGCGCCGCCTCGCGCGCGTCCTCCGGCACCGAGGCCAGGCCGGCCAGCGCGGCGTGGGTGATGGGCAGCAGGCTGTACAGCGCCAGCGCGACCAGCGCCGGCGCGGCGCCGAAACCGATCAGCGGCACCGTCAGCGCCAGCACCGCCACCGGCGGGAAGGACTGGGCGATGGCCAGCAGCGTCTCCAGCAACGGACGGAAGTCGGCGCCGGCGGGCCGGCCGACCCACAGCGCGGCGGCGATGCCGAGCACGGTCGCGCCGCCGCCGGACAGCGCGACGATGGCCAGATGGGCGAGCAGCAGTTCGGCGAAGCCGTCCTGCCGGTACAGCGGGCGGTCCAGCTCCGGGAACAGATGGTGGAACAGCGGCGCGGCATGCGGCAGCGCTAGCAGCAGCGCGACCAGAGCCAGCGCGGCGGCGACGAGTCCCGCGCGCCGTCTCATGCCGGCGCGCCCAGCAGGTCTTCGAAGCGCAGCGCGCCGATCTCGGCGCCGGCGGCGTCCACCACCGGCAGCGCCGCCGCGCCCTGGACGATGAAGGCGGACAGCGCCTGGCGCAGCGTGGCGTCGACGCGGACGGCGGCGCCGGCGGCGCGTTCGCCGGGCCGCATCCGCTCGGCGACGCGCAGCAGGCCCAAGAGCCGTACGCCGGCCTCGTCGGGCTGGAAGAAGTCGCGGACGAAGTCGTTGGCCGGATGCAGCAGGATGTCGCGGGGGCTGCCCTGTTGCAGCAGGCGGCCCTGGTCCATCACCACGATGCGCTGGCCCAGCAGCAATGCCTCGTCGATGTCGTGGGTGACCAGGACGATCGTCTTGCCGGACAGCCGGTGGATGCGGGCCAGCTCCTGCTGCAGGCTGGCGCGGGTGACCGGGTCCAGCGCGCCGAACGGCTCGTCCATCAGCAGCACGTCGGGATCGGCGGCCAGCGCCCGCGCGACGCCGACGCGCTGCTGCTGGCCGCCGGACAGCTGCTGCGGGTAGCGCCGGCCGAAGTCGGCCGGCAGCCGCAGCAAGGCCAGCAGCTCGTCGACCCGGTCCCGTATCCGCTGGCGCGGCCAGCCCAGGAGCCGCGGCACCGCGGCGATGTTCTCGTCGACGGTCCAGTGCGGGAACAGGCCCACCGACTGTATCGCGTAGCCGATGTGGCGGCGCAGCTTCTCCGGCGGCTGCCCGCGGATGTCGCGGCCGGCGATGCGGATTTCGCCGCTGTCCGGCTCCAGCAGCCGGTTCAGCATTTTCAGCGTCGTCGATTTGCCGGAGCCGGAGCTGCCGACCAGCACCGCCAGCTCGCCGGCGGCCACGTCCAGCGTCAATTCCGACACCGCCTGCCAGCCGTGGAACGATTTGTTGACGGCACGGATTTCTATCATCGGGGCGCGCGCTCCAGCCGCGGGGCCAGCAGTTTGAAGACGGTGTCGCAGCACAGCGTCAGGATCACGATGGGCAGCGTGCCCAACAGCACCTGGTCCGGCGCGCTGGCTGACAGGCCCTGGAACACGATGGCGCCGAAGCCGCCGGCGCCGATCAGCGCCGCCACCGCCGCCAGGCCCACGGCCTGCACCGTGGTGACGCGCAGGCCGGCCATCAGAACCGGCAGCGCCAGCGGCAGCTCCACCAGGCGGAAGACCTGCCACGGCGACATGCCGATGCCGCGCGCGCTGTCGCGGGCGGCGGCCGGCACCTGGCGCAGCGCGGCCAGCGCGCCGTGGGTCATCGGCAGCAGCGAGTACAGCGCCAGCGCGGTCACGGCCGGCGCCAGGCCGATGCCGGCGATGCCCGATTGCGGCCACAGCCGGCCCAGCCAGGCCAGCGGCGCGATCAACAGCGCGAACAGCGCCAGCGACGGCACGGTCTGCAAGGTGTTCAGCAAGGGGAACAGCCAGGCCTCGACGCGAGGGCGGCGGAAGGCCGCCAGCCCCAGCGCCGCGCCCAGCAGCGCCGCCGGCGGCACCGATAGTCCCAGCAGTTGCAGATGGCGCAGCAGCGCCTGCCGGAAGGCGTCGGCGTCGTTGTGGTATTCGCGCAGCAGGGCCAGCGCGTCCAAGCGGCCCGCGGCCAGCAGGGCCAGCGCCGGCAGGCCGGCGGCGCAGACCGCCAGCGCGCGGAGCCGCGGTTTCAGGGCCAGGCCGCGCAGCGCTTCGGCCAGGCAGAGGCCGGCGCCCAGCTGCAGCAGCCAGAAGCCGGCGCCGAAGGCGGTGCGCGAGAGCGCGTCCGGGTCGCCGCCGGCCCGTCGCGCGGCTTCGTTGCCGGCCAGCAGCAACAGTCCGTTGGCGAGCGCGGCGGCGCAAGTCGCCAACAGGCCGTGCAGGCGGCGCGAGTCCGGCAGCCACGGCGCCAGCAGCAGCGGCAGCGCCGGCGCGGCGAGCCAGGCGGCGCCGGGCAGCGCGGACAGGTAGAGCCCCTGGCCGCCGAGCAGGCGGTTGGGCGCGTGGCTGAGCAGCGGGCAGCAGGCGCCGGCCAGCAACAGCATGGCCAGCGCCAGGCGCACCCGATTGCGCGGCCGCATCATGCCGGCGTCTTCGCCGTCACTGGATGAAGCCCTTGCGCTTCAGGTAGCCGGCGGCCACCTGGCGCGCGTTGCGTCCCTCCAGCGCGATGCCGGCGTTCAGCTTCTGCAGCGTCGCCTCGTCCAGCGACTGGAACACCGGCTTGAGCCAGGCGGCGATGTCCGGATGGCGGGCCAGCGCGTCGGCGCGGATGACGGGCGTCGGCGCGTACACCGGCTGCACGCCCTTGGGGTCGGCCAGCGCGACCAGGCCCAGCGCCGCCACCGGGCCGTCGGTGCCGTAGGCCATCGCGGCGTTGACGCCGGAGGTCTGCTCGGCCGCCGCCTTGACGGTGGCCGAGGTGTCGCCGCCGGCCAACGCCAGCAACTGGTCCTGGCGCAGCTTGAAGCCGTAGGCGTTCTGGAAGGCCGGCAGCGCGTCCGGGCGCTCGATGAACTCGGCCGAGGCGGCCAGCTTGAAGCGGCCGCCTCGGTTCAGCCAGGCGCCGAGGTCGGCCAGCGTGCGCAGGCGGTTGGCGGCGGCGACGTCGCGGCGCACGGCGATGGTCCAGGTGTTGTTGGCCGGCGCCGGCGCCAGCCAGACGATGCGGTTCTTGTCGTAATCGAGCTGCTTGACCCGCTGGTAGCCGGCGGCGGCCGATTTCCACGCCGGGTTCTTCTCGTCGGAGAAGAAGAAGGCGCCGTTGCCGGTGTATTCGGGGTAGATGTCGATCTCGCCGGCGGCGATGGCGGTGCGCACCACCTTGGTATTGCCCAGCGACAGCCGGCTCTCGGTCTTGACGCCGTGGGCCTCCAGCACCTGCTGGATGATGTTGCCGAGCAGCGCGCCCTCGGTGTCTATCTTGGAGCCGACGCGGACGGCGTCGGCGGCGTTGGCCGCGGCGGCCAGCAGAACGCCGGCCAATAGCGCGGCGATTCGGGAAACAGTGCCTGGCATGATCCCTCCCGGTGGTGGCCCGGCCGCGGTTGCCGCCGCGGAGCGGACGCGATGACGATGGCGTTCACTATACCGTCCATCGCCTCTCGCAGGCCAGCGCCGGAGGGGAGGGGCGGCCGCGCCGGGCCGAATCGGCCGGCTCAGGCCAGGCCGGCGGCATCGCCGTGGCGGTGCAGGAAATCCCGCTTGGCCGCGGCGGACAGCCGCTTGAACGCGTGCTCGGCCTGCAGCGCGGCCGAGCGGCCGGGGTATTCAATCACCAGCTCGACGGCGATCGGCGGGTTCAGGCGGGTGTAGCGCGCGCCCTTGCCTGCCTGGTGCTGGCGGTAGCGGCGCGCGACGTCGGTGCTGACGCCGGTGTACAGCGCGCCGTCGGCGCAGCGCAGCACGTAGAGGAACCAGGGCCGGGACCGGCCCTGGTCCGGATCAGATGCCGGCATCGAAGCTGTCGGACTGCGGGCTGATCAGCACCCGTTCGGTGCGGTTGCCCTTCTGCGCGGTGACGCGCAGCTTCCACTCGCCGACGGCGACCTCGTCGCCCTCGCGCGGGATGCGCTCCAGGCAGTCCATCAGCAGGCCGGCCACGGTGTGGAAGTCCTCGTCCTCGAAGTCGCCCAGCGTCAGATACTGTTCCAGCGTCACCAGCTCCAGGCTGCCCTCTACGTCGTAGCTGCCGTCAGCGTTGGCGACGATGGCCGGCAGCTCGTGGCGCTCGTGCTCTTCCGGGAATTCGCCGGCGATCGCCTCCATCAGGTCCTTCTGGGTGACGATGCCTTCCAGGCTGCCGAACTCGTTGACGACGAAGGCCATGTCGGCGGCGTGCTGGCGGAAGCTTTCCAGCGCCTTCAGCACGGTGACGGTCTCGGGCAGCACCAGCGGCTGGCGCAGCGCGGCGTCCACGTCCAGCGGACGGCCGTCCAAGAGCTGGGCCAGCAGGTCCTTGCGGGCGACGATGCCCAGCGGCTCGTCTATGCTGCCGTCGCGGATGACGATCAGACGGGAATACGGGCTGTCGCGCAGCGCTTTGCGCTGCGCCGCTTCCGGCTGGCTCAGGTCCAGTCGGTGGATGTCGGCGCGCGGGGTGGCGATGACGCGGATCGGCCGCTCTGCCAGCGTCAGCACGCTGTGTATCATCGCGCGTTCGTTGTGGCCGAAGGCGGTGTCCTCCACCGGCTGCGGGCCGGCCTCGGGCTTGGCCTCGGCGCTGGCGGCGTCGGACAGCCGGCTGCCCATCAGGCTCAGCACCGCGTTGGCGGTGCGCTCGCGGAAGCTCTGCGAGCGGTTCATGTAGCGGATACGGTTGGCCTGCGACACCTGGTTGAAGGCCTCGATCAGCACCGAGAAGCCGATGGCCGCGTACAGATAGCCCTTCGGTATGTGGAAGCCGAAGCCGTCTGCGACCAGGCTGAAGCCTATCATCAACAGGAAGCCCAGACACAGCATCACCACGGTCGGATGGGCGTTGACGAAGGTGGTCAGCGGCTTGCTGGCGGCGATCATCAAGATCATCGCGACGATGACGGCCAGCATCATCACCGGCAGGTGTTCGGACATGCCGATGGCGGTGACGACGGAGTCGATCGAGAACACCGCGTCCAGCACCAGGATCTGGGCGACGACGGTGGCGAAGGCGGCGTAGGCGCGCTGGCCGCTGCTCTTGACGTGGTCGACGCCCTCCAGCCGCTCATGCAGCTCGGTGGTGGCCTTGAACAGCAGGAACACGCCGCCGCCCAGCATGATCAGGTCGCGGCCGGCGAAGCCGACGCCCATGACCGAGAACAGCGGCGTGGTCAGCGTGACCAGCCAGGAGACGCTGGCCAGCAGCAAGAGGCGCATCACCAGCGCCAGCGACAGGCCGACGATGCGGGCGCGGTCGCG
This sequence comes from Chromobacterium sp. CV08, assembly GCF_051129845.1. Lineage (NCBI taxonomy): Bacteria > Pseudomonadati > Pseudomonadota > Betaproteobacteria > Neisseriales > Chromobacteriaceae > Chromobacterium > Chromobacterium sp. CV08. The sequence continues at coordinate 4,844,241 of NZ_CP150453.1, read as the reverse complement.
TTGTTCGGGTGGAAGTTTTTCGGCCAGGATGGCCACGAAGATCAGGTTGTCTATGCCGAGTACGATCTCGAGGATGATCAGCGTCAATAGGCCCAGCCAGGCGGCGGGGTCGGACAGCCATGAAAAGTCCATGATGGTGTAAAACGTTCCTGTGCGATATAAAAAAGCGGTAAAAGCGCTACAAGCATACCAAATGCCGGCGCGCCGGGCAGGGAAAATGCAAAAGGCCCGGCGCTTCGGCCGGGCCCGGAGTTGGCGCGATGCTCGTCACAGCCCGCCGTAGGAATGCAGGCCGGACAGGAACATATTGACGCCGAGGAAGGCGAAGGTGGTGACGACGAGGCCTATCACCGCCCACCAGGCCAGCGGCGCGCCGCGCCAGCCCTTGACCAGCCGGATGTGCAGCCAGGCGGCGTAATTCAGCCAGACGATCAGCGCCCAGGTCTCCTTCGGGTCCCAGCTCCAGTAGCCGCCCCAGGCGTCGGCCGCCCACATCGCGCCCAGTATCGTGGCGATGGTGAAGAACAGGAAGCCGACCGAGATCGCCTTGTACATCATCTCGTCCAGCACCTCGGCCGGCGGCAGGCGGTCCTTCAGCCAGCCCTTCTGCACCAAGAGCTCGCCGACGCCGAGCATCGCCGCCAGCGAGAAGGCGCCGTAGCCGACGAAGTTGGCCGGCACGTGTATCTTCATCCACCACGACTGCAGCGCCGGGATCAGCGGCTGGATGCCGTGCGCCTGGCGGTCCAGGCTGTACCACAGGATGAAGCCGACCGCGGCGCTGACCACCGGCAGCACCAGCGCGCCGGCCGGGCCGGCGGCGAACTTGGCCTGGTAGTACAGATACATCAGCGAGGTGATCAGCGTGAACAGCACGAAGACCTCGTACAGATTGGACACCGGGATGTGGCCGACGTCGGGCGCGATCAGATAGCTCTCGTACCAGCGCACGAACAGGCCGGTCAGTCCCATCGTCGCCGCCGCCCAGGTCAGGCCGGCGCCCATCCTGTACAGCGTGGCCGAGCGCCGGGCCAGACTGGTCCAGTACACGGCCGTGGCCAGGAAGAACAGCGTGCACATCCACATGATGGCGGACTGGCTGGCCAGTACGTATTTGAGCCAGAACGCGCTTTGGCCGCGGGCCAGATCGTGCTGGTACAGCTGGACGCCGAGCAGCGCCAGCGCGCCGGAGAGCGGGAAATACCAGCGCCAGGCTTTCCAGAACCAGCCCAGCGCGATCAGCCCCAGCGCCGAGCCGGCCAGTATCGCCTGCTCGTAGCCGTCCATCGCGTGGTGGTAGAGGCCGAAGGCGTAGCCGGCGGCGACGGCGATCAGCAGCGCGTACGCCCAGTCGCGGCGGTCCAGCCGGCGCCACAGCGGCAGGCGTTCGAATGTCGTGGTAGCCAGTTCCATCATATTCCCCGTGTCAGCTGTTTGATCGCGTCGAGATGACGCTGGAAGTCGCGGTCCAGATCGCTGTTGTGGCGGTTCGAGGCCATCGCCACCCGCACCTGGCGGCCGTCCAGGCGTATCCACAGCCGCAGTTCACGCACATAGAACATTAGCACGATGCCGAGCACCAGCAAGACCGAGCCCAGGTAGACCAGCGCCTTGCCCGGCGAGCGGGTCAGCTGCAGGCCCGAGGACTGCACCTGGTCGAAGCCCTCCAGCTGCAGCAGCACCGGCGCGCCGTAGTCCTGCAGGCCGCTGGCGGCGACCAGGCCGTCCAGCAGGAAGCGGTAGTGTACGGCGTCGGCGGCCAGCGGCTTGGCGCCGGCCTTGTCGTCGGCCACCGCCATCACGTCTATCACCGCGCCTTGCAGTATCTTGATGTAGGTCTGCGCCACCGCCTGGCGCTTGTCGGCCGGCACCCTCTGGTCCAGGAACTGCTCCAGCCCGTCGAAGCCGCCCTGGGCGAAGCGCTGCAGCACGCCCTTGACGCTGTCGCCGAACTGGCGGGCCAGCTTCTCGTCGATGACGCCGCCCTGGCGCGCCTTGCGGGTGGCGCGCGCGGCGATCTCCTCGTACAGCGACGGGTCGCGCAGCGCGGCGTACAGGCGCATGAAGCGGTCCAGCTTCATGTCGTCGTCCAGCGGCAGGCGCAGGTACTGGAACGGATCGGCCGGCGTCTTGCGCATGCCGGCCATCATATAGCTGGCGCCGTCCTGCTCTATCGGCGACATATAGTTGACGTATTCCACTGCCTGGCCCTGGGCGTCGCGCAGCTTGAAGGCGATGGACGGGCCGAAGTTCTTCAGCTCGTGGGTCTGCTTGACCTCGCGGGCGTCGTGCATGCGCTGGCGCAGCGAGGGATCGGCCTCGCCCGGCTTGCCGACGTTCTCGATGTTGAACACCCTGAGCTCGCCGAATTCCAGCGCGTAGTCCTTGCCGTTGGCGCGCAGCGGCTGGCTGGCCATCGACACGCCGGAGAGCGGCACCGGCGCGCTTTGCGGCGCGGCCAGGTTCCAGGCCTTGAGCCGCAGCGGCGAGCCGCCGTCGCCGAAGGAGGCCTGGTAGATGGCGATGCCGTCGACGATCAGCGGATGATTGACCTTGACCGTCGCCTCGGTGACCTTGCCGCTCGCCTTGTCGGTGACGGCGATGTCGCTGGCGAACAGCTTGGGCATGCCGTTGCTGTAGTAGTCGACGTGGAATTTCTTCAGCGTGACGATGAAGGGCAGCTCCTGCACCAGATAGCCGTTGCCGGCGTTCAGGAAGATGACGTCGGCGCTCTTGCCCTCGGCGACGTTGACGTTGCCGCGGAAGGACAGATTGCCGGCCGACAGCCGGCTGGGCGCCGGAATCTGGCTTTGCGGCAGGTCGCGGGTCTCCGGCACCACGCGGCCGGCCAGCTCGGCCAGCTTCAGCGGCAGATTGCCGTCCAGCAGGCCGCCTATGCAGATGACCACCAGCGCGGCGTGGGCGCAGAAATAGCCGAGCTTGCCGGCCGCGCCCTTCTTGGCGGCGATCAGTCGGCCGTCGCCGCGTTCGGCCTCGCGCCAGCGGAAGCCCTGCGATTGCAGATAGGCCAGCAGCGGCGCCGGCGCGGCGGCTTCGGCGGCGAAGGCCTGGCTGTGCGACATCGCTGCCAGCGAGGCGTCGCTGGCCTTTTCGCGATAGCCGCGGATCTGGTGGATGAAGCCGGGACCGTTGCGGATGATGCACAGCGTGGTCGACAGCATCAGGAAGGCCAGGATGGTCAGGAACCAGGCGGAATGGTAGACGTCGTACAATCCCAGCTGTTCGAATACCTGGAACCAGAACTGGCCGAATTCAAACGCGTAGTTCGGATAGGGCTCGTTCTGCTTCAGCACGGTGCCGATGATGGAGGCGATCGCCAGTATCGTCAGCAGGCCGATGGCGAAGCGCATCGAGCTGAGCAGTTCGTACAGCGCGTGGCGGATGGAATGACGGTGTTGGTTTTTCATTTTCGGATAGGCAAAAAGGGAAGCCCGCCTGGAGCTTCCCTTTTGAGCGCGCCTGAGCGGCGAAGTTGCGGCGGCCTGCCGGGCTGCGCGTCAGCGGCGGGTGCGGATGCAGCGCGGCGGCCGGCATGGCGGGAATCAACGCAGGCCGGAGATGTACTCGGCCACCGCCTTCATTTCGGCGTCGGTCATCCGGCTGGCGATGTCGGCCATGATGGAGTTCTTGCGGGTGGTGCCGGCCTTGAAGTCGGCCAGCTGCTTGGCGACGTAGGCGGCGTGCTGGCTGCCCAGGCGGGGGAACTGGTCGGGCAGGCCCTTGCCGGCCGGTCCGTGGCAGGCCATACAGGCGGGCACGTGGCTGGCGGCGTTGCCGACGCGGTAGATCCTGGCCCCCAGCGGCATCTGCGCCTTGTCGGCGGCCTCGCGGTCCTTCGGCTTCTGCTGGCTGAAGTAGGCGGCCAGATTGCGCATGTCGTCGTCGGACAGCGTGGCCGTCATGCCCAGCATCGTCGGTTCCTTGCGCTCGCCCTTCTTGAACGCCTGCAGTTGGCTATACAGATAATGCGGATTCTGACCAGCCAGCGCCGGGTAGGTCGCCGCCGCGCTGTTGCCGTCCGGACCGTGGCAGGCTGCACAGACCGTCTCGGCGATCGGCTTGCCTTTCGCCGGGTCCCCCTTCGTCTCCGGTGCCGCCGCCAGCGCATTGCCGGCCAGGATCAGGGTTGCCATCGCCAACAGCATTTTACGTCTCATGGTCGCTCCTTTAGGGGGGATCCCTAAAATATCTGTAAAAGTAGCAATTCCAAACCTGTTATTCTATACCAACTGATTTCAACCTTACTACCATGTCGATTTTTCAGAACGCCCGTTTTTATACCACCGTCAACCATATGAAGGACCTGCCGGCCACCCGCGCCGAGGTCGCCTTCGTCGGCCGCTCCAATGCCGGCAAGTCCAGCGCCATCAACACGCTGGCCAACCGCACCCGGCTCGCCTACGTCTCCAAGACGCCCGGCCGGACCCAGCACATCAACTTCTTCGAGCTGGGCGACGAATGCTTTCTGGTGGACCTGCCCGGCTACGGTTACGCCGAGGTGCCGGAAGCGGTGCGGGCCCACTGGGTGGAGCTGCTGGGCCGCTACCTGCAGACCCGGCAGAGCCTGATCGGCCTTCTGTTGATTATGGACGCTCGTCATCCATTAAAGGACCTGGATCGCAGAATGTTGGAATTTTTCCGCGAGGCGCGGCGTCCAGTGCACATCCTGTTGTCCAAGGCCGACAAGCTGTCGCGCCAGGAGCAGAGCAAGGTGCTGGCGCTGGTGAAGCGCGAGCTGGCCGACTACCCGGCCGTCAGCGTGCAGATGTTCTCCAGCCTGAAGAAGGCCGGCGTCGACGAGGTGGAGCAGGTGGTCAAGGGCTGGTTCGACGCGCTGCCGCCGGCGGACGACATCGCCGGGCAGGAACTTTGAATCGGGTCCCCCGCCTAAGCAGCAGGTGTTCACACCTCCCGCTTGGCTCCCTGAGCGGGGCCTGAATCATTGGTATCCAGGCATTGCCCCGGCCCCGAGGTCGGGGCTTTTTCTTGGCGCCCGTTCGAGGCGCCCATCGGACGGGCATGAAAAAAGGCGAAGGATGCATCCTTCGCCTTTCGCCCTTTGCCATACGGTTCAGCTGACAGCCATTACAGGCTGGTGATCACGGTCTCCACGTGCAGGTTCTCGGCGGCGCTGCGCACCGCCTCGTCCGACGGGAACGGCCCAAGCCGCACCTTGTACACCCCCTGCTGGTTGACGATGCCGAGCTTGGAATCGTACTTGTCGTCCAGTTCGTCCAGCGTCCTCTGCAGCAGCGCCTCGGCGTTGGCCAGCGTGCTGAACGAACCCAGCTGCAGGTACTTCGGATTGTCGCCGGCACGCAATTCGCGGGCTACCGGCTGGGTGGCCGGCTGCGCGGACGCGGAGTAGGTATTGTCGGCGGCCGGCCAGACGCGATCGATCGCGATCTTGGCGCTGCCCTGCTTGATGAAGCCGAGCTTGTAGGCGGCTGCGTACGACAGATCCATCAATCGGCTCTTGTGGAACGGACCGCGGTCGTTGACGCGGACCACCACCGACTTGCCGTTGGTCAAGTTGGTCACCCGGGCATAGCTCGGGATCGGCAGCGTCGGATGCGCTGCGGTCATGGCGAACATGTCGTAGCGTTCGCCCGAGGACGTCCTGCGTCCATGGAACTGCTTGCCGTACCATGAGGCACGGCCGGTGGCGTGATAAGGCTTTTCACGCACATCGGGACGGAAGCTCATCCCCAGCGCCGAGTAGGGCAGGTTGGCCGACTTGATCAGCGGCTCGTCCTGCGGCACGGCATCGGGGACCAGATTCAGGTTGACCGGGATATGATCGGCCGGACCGTCGTTCTGGAAATAAGCTCCGTTTTTGGCGACGGACTTCTTGTTGGTCGGCGACGCCGACTGGTTTGTGGCACTGGCCGTCTTCACGGTGGAACAGGCCACAAGCACGAGACTGACAAATAGAAGCCACAGCCATCGGAGTACAGGTTGCATAAACCTCCCTATGCTGTTGGGCCAACCTTGCGAACCGCTATACCCCCCCGGCGAAATCGAGCTGGCGCCAAGCCTCGAATACCGTCACGGCGACAGCATTGGAGAGATTGAGACTTCTCGACTCGGGACGCATCGGCAAGCGAATCCGTTGTTGCGCCGGCAGGGCAGCCAGCACATCTTGCGGCAAGCCGCGGGATTCGGGACCGAACAAAAATACGTCCCCGGGTTGGTAGGAAATCCGGTCATGGCGCGTGGCGCCCCTCGTCGTCGCGGCGAATATCCGTCGTCCCTGAAGCGCCCGCAGGCAGGCGGACCAATCTTCGTGGACGACGACGCGGGCATACTCGTGGTAATCGAGTCCTGCGCGCCGCAACTTGGCATCCTCAAGCGGGAAGCCCATCGGTTTGACCAGATGCAGTTCACAGCCGGTGTTGGCACATAAACGAATCACATTGCCCGTGTTGGGCGGAATTTCCGGCTGAAATAGAACAACAGTGAACATCGTTGGCAGGCTGGATTGTTCCAAGGAATCAAAATCTTGGTCAAGTTTTTGGGGAAAACGCCCGGGCAAGCACCCATCCGTCGACCCGTTTTGCCCCCTGTTTTTTCAGCTCGAGAGCGAGCGAGGACAGGGTGGCGCCACTGGTGGCGACATCGTCGATGATGGCAATGGAAAGCCCGTCGCAGCGGCGTTTTACGCCGAATGCATGACGCACGTTTCGCAGTCTTTCGTCGCGGCCGAGCGAGGCTTGCGGCGATGTGTTGCATTTTCGCCAACACATGCGCTCCGAAAAACGGCTGTTTATTGTAACAGCGAACGCCCGGGCGAGCTCGGAACTCTGATTGAAGCCTCTTTCCGCAAGTCTTTCATTTGCCAATGGAACGGGAATGACAAGGTCGTATGACGGGGCTTGACAACGGGCGAAATCGCTGAGCAGACCTGCCAGGACACCGGCCAATTGTAAGCGCCGGCCGTACTTGAACGCGTATATCAGTCCGTTCAGGGGGTAGCCAAACAGATAAGGAACGTGTAGCGCGTCGAAGGCCGGCGCGCGCCGCTGGCAGTGGCCGCAACAGACGCCGCCGAGCGTCGGTTCGGCGCAGCGGGGGCAGTGTTCGGCCGGCAGCGCCGGCAGCATGCCGCGGCAGCCGCGGCACAGGCCGCCGCGGGCGTCGGACGCGCCGCACAAGACGCATGATTGATTAAAAATTGAGCAGTTGTCAATTAATGGCGATATCAGGTTTGACAGCATCGCGCTCTCGCTCCAAGATTTTGCCGGCCTGCCCAAGCGGGCAGGGTGACGGACCGGCAGGTCCTTCATCACAATGACCAACGGTAATGGAGCATACGATGCATTCTGCAACGATGGAGTTCAAGCGTCCGTCCCGGCCGCACCCGGAACAGGCCAACTGGAGCGTGGAGGAGGTGGAGGCGCTGCTCGGCCTGCCTTTCATGGAGCTGGTGTTCCGCGCCGCCGAAATCCATCGCCAGTTCTTCGACCCGACCCGGGTGCAGCTGTCGACGCTGGTGTCGATCAAGACCGGCGGCTGTCCGGAGGACTGCGGCTATTGCCCGCAATCGGTGCACCACGACACGCCGGTGGCCGATCAGCCGATGATGACGGTGGACGAGGTGGTGGCCGCCGCGCGCCAGGCCAAGGCCAACGGCGCCGGCCGCTTCTGCATGGGCGCCGCCTGGCGCGGTCCGAAGGACGCCGATCTGGAGCAGACGCTGCGCATGGTCAGCGAGGTGAAGGCGCTGGGCATGGAGACCTGCGCGACCTTCGGCCTGCTGCGCGACGGCCAGGCGGAGAAGCTGAAGGACGCCGGCCTCGATTACTACAACCACAATCTGGACACCGCGCCGGACAAGTACGCCGACATCATCCAGACCCGCGAGTACGAGGACAGGCTGGACACGCTTGGCAAGGTTCGCCGGGCTGGACTGTCGGTATGCTGCGGCGGTATCGTCGGCATGAACGAGACCCGTCGTGACCGCGCCGGCCTGATCGCCCAGCTGGCCAATCTGGACCCGCAGCCGGAGTCGGTGCCGGTCAACAATCTGGTGCAGGTGATCGGCACGCCGCTCGAGGGCGCCGAGCGGCTGGACTGGACCGAGTTCGTCCGCACCATCGCCGCGGCGCGCATCACGATGCCGAAAAGCTATGTGCGCCTGTCGGCCGGCCGGCGCGAAATGGACGAGGCGACCCAGGCGCTGTGCTTCCTGGCCGGCGCCAACTCGATTTTCTACGGCGACAAGCTGCTGACCACCGGCAATCCGGACGTGCTGGCCGACCAGTCGCTGATGGCCAAGCTGGATCTGCAGGCGCTGTAAAAAACATTAGCAATTCCACGCAGTGGTCTTAAATGGAAACATATATATAGTGTGTCGTGCCGGGGCGGCCCGCTGCCGCGGTTTGGTCAACAACGTAAAAGAGTGCAACCCGCCATGCGCCTGCAAGACCTGTCCGCAGCATTGCTGGAACTGGACGCCAGCCACCGCCTCCGCCAAAGGGCGACGCTCGAATCGCCGCAGGGCGTCGAGATCGTCGTCGACGGCGAGGAATACCTGTCTTTTGCGAGCAACGACTATCTCGGCCTGGCCGACCATCCGTCGCTGGTGCGCGCGCTGCAGCAGGGCGCCGACCGGTGGGGGGCGGGCAGCGGCGCCTCCCATCTGCTGACCGGCCACAGCCGGGCCCACCACGAGGCCGAGGAGGAACTGGCCCGCTTCGTCGGCCGCGAGGCGGCGCTGTTGTTCGGCTCCGGCTACGCCGCCAACCTGGCGGTGATCACCAGCCTGGTCGGCCGCGGCGACGCGGTCTTCGCCGACAAGCTGAACCATGCGTCGCTGAACGACGGCTGTCTGCTGTCGCGCGCCGATTTCCAGCGCTTCCGCCACAACGACCTCGACCATCTGGAGCAGCTGCTGTCCGCCAGCCGGGCCGGCACCAAGCTGATCGCGGTGGACGCCGTGTACAGCATGGACGGCGACGAGGCGCCGCTGCCGGCGCTGCTGGCGCTGGCCGAGCGCTTCGACGCCTGGCTCTACGTCGACGACGCCCACGGTTTCGGCGTGCTGGGCCATGGCCGCGGCGCGCTGGCCGAACACGATCTGTCCAGCGAGCGGCTGATCTATATGGCCACGCTGGGCAAGGCGGCCGGCCTCGCCGGCGCCTTCGTCGCCGGTGCGCGTCCCTTGGTGGAGTGGCTGCTGAACCGCGGCCGGACCTATGTCTTCAGCACCGCCCAGCCGCCGGCCTTGGCGGCCGCGGTGCCGGCCAGCCTGAGGCTGATCGCCGACGGCGAAGACCGGCGCGAGAGGCTGGCGCGGCTGGTGGCGCGCTGCCGCGAACGGCTGGCCGGCAGCCGTTTCTCGTCGGGGGCTTCCCGCACCCCGATCCAACCATTTATCATAGGCAGCGATGCCCGCGCCATGAAATTGGCTCATGGCTTGCGGCAGCAGGGCTATTGGGTGCCCGCGATCCGTCCGCCGACGGTGCCGGAGAACGGCGCCCGTCTGCGGATCTCGCTGTCGGCGCGCCATGAGCCGGCGCAGCTGGACGCGCTGCTGGACGCCATGCTGCTGTTGGCCGAAGCCTGACTCCCGCCCGAGGCGGGAGCCGTCGTGGCATGAGCTTGCTACTGTGACGACCCAAGCCCGGAGTCCGCTCCGGGCTTTTGTCTATCGAGCCTGCAAACAGGCTGGGGCGGCCGGTCCCTGGGGAAGGGGGCCGCGGGGTCGGGCGCGGATTTTCCGGCTAACTCGTACTACGATAATGACATGATGAGCACGGCTGAATATCTGGAAACCCCGGAGCAGGCCGCGGGGCGGGCCTTGGCCATGCTGCAGCAAACCGGCGGACTGTCGGCCGCCGCGGTGTGGTGCCGGGAGGGCGTGGTCTGGCGTCAACTTGCCGCCTGCGGCGCCGCAGCCGGCTTGCCGGCGGCCGACGCGCTGGAAAACGGCCGGCTGCCCGGCCCGGACGGCGGTGCGCTGGAACTGACGGCCGCCGGCCAACTGCTGGGCTGGCTGGTGTGGCGCGGCCGCGCGCCGGAGGCGGTGGCCGATATCGCCGCCTTGCTGACCGGCCACCTCCATTGCGCGGTGCTGCGCGCCGAGCAGGCCGCCGCCCGCGTCGCCAACGAGACGATGCTGGAGATCAGCCTGCTGGCCGGCGAGGGCGCCAGCCTGGAGCGGATACTGCCCAGGCTGCACCGGCTGATGTCGCGGCTGATGGACGCCAGCAATTTCTACATCGCGCTGTACGACGAGGAATGCGCCACGCTGCGCTTTCCGTTCTATGTCGACCTGCATGATCCGGCGCCGCCGGCGCCCGATGCCGTGTTTCCGGTCAATGGCGCCAACAGCTCGCTGACCGCCTGGCTGATACGCGGCGGCAAGCCCATGGTGCTGACCCGCGAGCGCATCCTGGAAATCTGCCGGCAGCACGAGCTGGCCCAGCCGCTGCTGCCGGCGTCGTTCTGGATGGGGGCGCCGCTGGTCAACGCCGCCGGCAATCTGATCGGCGCGGTGGTGCTGCAGCTGTACGACGAGCAGACGCCGTTTTCGTCGGCCGAGCAGCTGCTGTTCATGTTCGCCGCGCGCCACGTCGGCTTCGCGCTGGACCGGGTACTGTACCGCAGCCAGCTGGAGCGGCAGGTGTGGCTGCGCACCAGCGAGCTCGAGGGCGCCAACGCCAGGCTGCGGGCCGAGGTGTCCGGCCGCAAGCGCGCCGAGAAATTCCAGGACGTGCTGTTCCGCATCGCCGAGCTGTCCAATACCAGCCTGTCGCTGGAGGCCTTCCTCAGCGGCCTGCACCGGCTGCTGTCGGAGATGGTGGCGGCACGCAACTGCCTGGTGGCGCTGTACGACAGCGTCAACGACCGCATCGCCTTTCCGTACTGCGCCGACGAGCATGCGCAGTCGCTGCAGCCGCGCAAGCCCGGCAAGGGCTATATCGAGCAGGTGCTGCACAGCGGCCGGCCGCTGCTGATCGACCCGTACGGCAGCGACGTCGGCGCCGGCGACGACGACGACGGCGCCGTCCGGCCGAAAAGCTGGCTGGGCGTGCCGCTGTATTGCGGCCACGAGTTGCTGGGCGTGCTGGCGGTGCAGAGCTACGAGAGCGACGTGGTGTACAACTTCCGCGATCAGGAAGTGCTGGAGTTCGTCGCCAACAACATCGGCACCGCGCTGGCGCGGGTGCGCGCGCTGGAAAGCCTGCAGCTGGCCTACGCCGAGCTGGAGCAGCGGGTGCGCGAGCGCACCAGCGAGCTGGACGCGGTCAACGCCCAGCTGGAGTTCGACAGCCTGCACGATCCGTTGACCAAGCTGCCGAACCGCAGCTATCTGGCCAAGGCGCTGCGCCGCGCCTGGGACGCCTATCTGGCGGGCAGCGGCGACCGTTTCGCCGTGGTCTTCATCGATCTGGACCGCTTCAAGCTGGTCAACGACACGCTGGGCCATCTGGCCGGCGACCATCTGCTGTTCGAGGCCGGCGCCCGCATCCGCGCCTGCCTGCGCCATTACGATTTCCTGGCCCGGCTGGGCGGCGACGAGTTCGCCGTGCTGATGTTCGGCATGGACGCGGTAGAGGAATGCGAGGCCATCGCCCGCCGCATCGTCAGCGAGTTCGAGCGACCGGTGATCCTGGCCGGACGCGAGGTGTTCTCCACCGCCAGCGTCGGCGTGGTGCTGGCCGACCGCGAGCACTACCGCAAGGCCGAGGATCTGCTGCGCGACGCCGACCACGCGATGTATTGCACCAAGCAGCAGGGCCGCCAGGGCTATACGCTGTTCAGCCACCAGCTGCGCATAGACCAGGCCGACCAGCTGGCGCTGGAGAGCGAGCTCAGGCGCGCGCTGGAGGAGGAAGGCCAGCTGATCCCGTACTACCAGCCCTTCATCGACGCCGGCAACGGCAAGCTGGCCGGCTTCGAGGCGCTGGTGCGCTGGCAGCATCCGCAGCGCGGGCTGATCTCGCCGGCGCTGTTCCTGCCTATGGCCGAGGAGAGCGGGCTGATCACCCGGCTGGACCGCTACATGGTCAACGCCGCCTGCGCCCAGCTGCAGGCCTGGCGCGCCGAAGGCCAGGTCGGAGAGGACATCGCGCTGCACATCAATCTGTCGTCGGCCAATTTCCACGATCCGGACCTGGCCGGCTGGATAGGCGGCCGCATCGCCCATTACCAGCTGCCGCCGGCGATGCTGCACCTGGAAATCACCGAGAGCGCGCTGATAGACCAGCCGGAGACCGCCGCGACGACTATGCAGGCCTTGCACAGCCTGGGCGTCAGGCTGGCGCTGGACGATTTCGGCACCGGCTACTCGGCGCTGTCCTATCTGCACCGCTACCGTTTCGACGTGCTGAAGATAGACCAGTCCTTCGTGTTCGACCTGGACCGCAAGGAGGAGTCGGCGGCCATCGTCCGCGCCATCCTGGCGCTGGCGCGCGCGCTGGACCTGGACGTCGTGGCCGAGGGCGTCGAGACCGGCAGCCAGCTGGCGATGCTGCGGGAAATGGGCTGCGCCAAGCTGCAGGGCTTCTACTTCGCCGCGCCGGCGCCGGCCTGGGGGCTGGACTGGGCGAGGCTGGCGCGCTTCGAGCAGGAAATCCGCGATGCCGCGTGACTGGGCCAACCGCCTCAACCGCTGGCGCTACGATCTGTACGCGCCGCTGTACGACAAGCTGGCGCAGGGCTTCGCCGCCCACCGCCGCCGCTCGCTGGGCCTGTTGAACCCGCAGCCCGAGGAGCGCGTGCTGCTGGTCTGCGCCGGCACCGGCCTGGATCTCGACTTTCTGGTGCGCTGCCGCCATCTGAGCGCCATCGACATCGCGCCGGGCATGCTGGCGACGCTGCGCGGGCGCGCGGCCAAGCTGGGGCTGGACGTCGATGCGCGCGAGATGGACGCGCAACGGCTGGATTTTGCCGACGCCAGCTTCGACGCGGTGGTGCTGCACCTGGCGCTGGCGGTGGTGCCGGACCCGCGCGCCTGCCTGCTCGAGGTCGAGCGGGTGCTGAAGCCCGGCGGCCGCGTGGCGGTGTTCGACAAATTCCTGCCTGACGGCGCGCGCGCCCCGCTGTGGCGCCGCGCCGGCAATCTGCTGGCGCGGGCGGTGGCCACCGACGTCAACCGCCGGCTGGGCGACATCGTCGCCGTCACCAAATTGCAACGCATTCACGACGAAGAAGCCGGCTTCGGAGGTTTCTTTCGTATCGCACTCTTGCGAAAATAAGGTTTTCGCCCAATTTGTCCGTTCATGAATCTGTTTGTCGAAACGCTGGGCCGGGGCCCGGACGTGGTGATGCTGCACGGCTGGGGCCTGCACGGCGGCGTGTTCGCCCGTGTGGCCGCGCAGCTGGCCGACCGCTACTGCGTCCACCTGGTGGATCTGCCCGGCCACGGCGCCTCGCCGGCGCTGTCGCGCTTCGACGCCGACGCGGTCGCCGATCTGCTGGACGCGCATTTTCCGTTGCCGGTCCATCTGCTGGGCTGGTCGCTGGGCGGCTTGATCGCCCAGCACTGGGCGGCGCGTCATCCGGACAAGATCAGGAGCCTGGCGCTGGCGGCCACCAGTCCGCGCTTCGTCCGCGACGAGAGCTGGCCGCACGCGCAGGAACGCAAGGCGATAGAGGCCGTCGCGCAAAGCCTGGACACCGCGTTCGAGCAGACGCTGGAGCGTTTTCTCGCGCTGCAGATGATGGGCGCGCCGGCCGCGCGCGACACCCTGAAGGCGCTGCGCGGCGAGCTGTTCGCCCACGGCCGGCCGCAGGGCCTGCTGCCGGCGTTGCGCTTGCTGCTGGAGGCCGACGCGCGCGCGTTGGCCGCCGACATCCGCTGCCCGACGGCGCTGTTCTGCGGCGCGCGCGACGCCATCACCCCGATCGGCGCCGGCCGCTGGCTGGCCGCGGCCCTGGCCGACGCCGTCCTTTACGAATTCCCGCAGGCCTCGCACGCCCCCTTCCTGTCGCATGAACAGGACTTCGTGCGCGCGCTTGCCGAGCATCTGGAAAAGCAGGCATGAGTGAAGCGTTTTACACCGACAAGGCGCGGGTGCGCGCCTCGTTCGAGAAGGCCGCGGCCAGCTACGACTCCGCGGCGGTGCTGCAGCGCGAGGTGTCCGACCGCATGGCGGAACGGCTCGACTACATCAAGCACCAGCCGGCGGTGATCCTCGACGCCGGCGCCGGCACCGGCTACGGCGCGGCCGAGCTCAGGCGGCGCTATCCGCAGGCGCGCGTCGTCGAGCTGGACCTGGCGCATGCGATGCTGCTGGCCTCGCGCGAGCGCGGCCGCGCCGGCGACGGCCTGCTGAAGAAGCTGTTCAAGCCCAGCCTGCCGTGGCAGATCAACGCCGACATCGAGCGGCTGCCGCTGGCCGACGCCAGCGTCGACATGATCTGGTCCAATCTGACCATACAGTGGATCAACGAGCCGGACCGGATGTTCGCCGAGATGCGCCGGGTGCTGAAGCCGGACGGCCTGCTGATGTTCTCGACGCTGGGGCCGGACACGCTGTTCGAGTTGCGGGCGGCCTTCTCCGGCGTCGACGGCGCCACCCACGTCAACCAGTTCATCGACATGCACGACATCGGCGACGCGCTGATGCGCGCAGGCTTCGCCGAGCCGGTGATGGACATGGAAAAGATCGTGCTGACCTACGACGACGCCAAGAGCGCGATGCGGGACCTGAAGGCGATAGGCGCGCACAACGCCACCGCCGGCCGCGGCCGCGGCCTGATGGGCAAGCAGGCCTGGCGCAATGTCGAGCAGGCCTATGAGCAGCATCGCCGCGACGGCAAGCTGCCGGCCAGCTACGAGGTGGTGTACGGCCACGCCTGGAAGGGCACCGGCAAGAAGCTGGCCAAGATGAGCGACGACGGCCGGCAGGTGATCGAGTTCGTCAAGAAGGCGCCGCGGGCCGAATAGGCGGCGCGATCGGGAGAACCGCGATGGAAGGGGAGATCCGCGCCGCGCGTCCGGACGACGCCGCTTGTCTCGCCGCCTTGTCCATTCAGGTGTGGCTGAACACCTACGCTGTGGACGGCGTCCGCCAGGCGCTGGCCGATTACGTGTTCGACGCGTTCACGCCGGCGACGCTGGCGGCGCTGATCGCCGATCCGTCGCGCCGGCTGCTGGTGGTCGAATTGGACGGCCATCTGCTCGGCTATGTGCAGCTGAAGCGGGACAGTCCCTGCGACGGTTTCGACGGCCCCGCGCTGGAAATGGAGCGGCTCTATCTGATGGAGGGCCATACCGGGCGCGGCCTGGGGCGGCGCCTGACGATGGCGGCGCGGCAGTGGGCGGCCTCGCTGCCCGGCCAGCCGCGGCTGTGGCTGACGGTATGGCACCGCAACGAGCGCGCGATCGCGTTCTACCGCCGGATGGGCATGACGGTCCACGGCGAATGGCATTTCGAATTGGAGGGCGCGCGTCAACTGAATTATGTGATGCTGGATGCGCCTGTTGTGACGGCCGACGACGCCGCCGGCCGCCTGTACTGAAAGTCTGATGGAATCATGATAAGCAGAAACATTTTGCGTCCGGTCCTGCTGGCCGGCGCCGCCGCGCTGCTGGCGGCTTGCAACTCCACGATGATGCCGACGCCGCAGCCGCAACAGGCGGCCCGGCCCAGGATCGCGCTGGCGCTCGGCGGCGGCGCGGTCAAGGGCTTCGCCCACATCGGCGTGATCAAGGTGCTGGAAGGCGCCGGCATCGTGCCCGACATCGTCGTCGGCACCAGCGCCGGCAGCGTGGTCGGCAGCCTGTACGCGTCCGGCCTCAACGGCATGCAGCTGCAGCAGCGCGCGATCGCGCTCGACCAGGCCGATCTGACCGACTGGACGCTGTCGACCAAGGGCGTGATCAAGGGCGAGAAGCTGCAGAACTGGATCAACGCCCAGGTCGGCAACCGTCCGCTGGAGAAGCTGAGCAAGCCGTTCGCCGCGGTGGCGACCGAACTGGACACCGGCCGCAAGGTGGTGTTCCGCATCGGCAACACCGGCCAGGCGGTGCGCGCCTCCGCCAGCATCCCCAACGTCTTCCTGCCGGTGAAGATAGGCAACAAGAGCTATGTCGACGGCGGCCTGGTCAGCCCGGTGCCGGTCAGCGCCGCGCGCGAGATGGGCGGCCAGTTCGTCATCGCCGTCGACATCACCGGCCGACCGAAGAGCGGTCGCGCCACCGGCTTCCTGTCGATGCTGGACCAGAGCCTGAGCATCATGAACGGCCCGGCGCTGACGCAGGAGCTGCAGCAGGCCGACGTGGTGATCCACCCGAATGTGCTCAATATCGGCTCCGCCGATTTCGACGCCCGCAACCAGGCGATACTGGAAGGCGAGAAAGCGGCGCAGCAAATGCTGCCGCAAATCCGCAGGCTGCTGCAGCAGAAAAGCCTGACGCTGGCCAAATAAGGGGCTATGATCCGGCGGGCGGGCCGCCGGGCCGGGCCGGCCCGCTCCCGCGCATTTCCCATGGAGACGGCATGATCAGACTGCACGGTATTCCGCTGTCGCCCTACTACAACAAGGTGAAGATCGCCTTGCTGGAGAAGGGCGTCAATTTCCAGGAAGTGGTGACCACTCCGTCGCAGGAGGAGGAACTGCTGGAAAAGAGCCCGATGGGCAAGATTCCCTTCGTCGAGATCAACGGCCATCCGCTGGCGGAGTCGACGGTGATACTGGAATGGCTGGAGGACGCCTATCCGACCGCCTCGCTGCTGCCGCCGACGCCGAACGGCCGCGCGCTGGCGCGCGAGCTGACGGCGATGCTGGAGCTGTACGTGATGCTGCCGGCCAGTCCGCTGATCCGTCACATGCTGAAAGGCACGCGGCCGGAGCCGGAACAGGCCGAGGAGATCCGCCTGGCGGTGGCGCGCGGCATAGGCGCGGTGGCCAAGCTGGCTCAGCGCCGGCCGTGGCTGGCCGGCGAGGACTTCAGCTTCGCCGATCTCAGCGCCGCCGGCATCCTGCCGGTGGTGGCGCGCTTGAGCCAGGGTTTTCTCGGCGAGGACATGACGCAGCGGATGGAAGGCTGTTCCGACTATCTGCGGCGCCTCGGCGAGCGCCAGAGCGTGGCCCGTGTCTGGGCCGAGCGCGACGCGTCGCTGGCGGCGCTGATGGCCCGCCGCGGCTGAGCCGCGCGGCCGCCCGATATGGCTTTCCCGCCACAGCCGGAGGGGAAAGCTCGCCGGGTCGGCGGCGGAGATTGACAGCGCGCCCGGTATAGAGCCTAAACTCCAATCAAGTGTTTGCTCTGTGGTGGGTCGCGATGAAATTTCCGGTTGAACTGATATTGCTGGCGCTGGCGCCGGTCTTCCTGCTCTTCGTCGCCTGGGAGCTGTGGCTGTTCCGGCGCCAGGGCCGGCTGGCCCGCTACGACTGGCGTGACTCGCTGTGCAGCGCGGCGCTGGGCCTGCTGCACCAGGGCGCCGACAAGCTGGCCTGGGTGCTGGTGCTGCCCTTGTACGGCTGGATCTATCAGCACCACCGGCTGCTGGACTTCCCCGCCAGCTGGCTGGGCTTCTTCCTGCTGTTCCTCGGCCAGGACTTCCTCTACTACTGGTTCCACCGCGTCAGCCACCGCGTCCGCTGGCTGTGGGCGGCGCACAGCGTCCATCACAGCTCGACGCGGATGAATTTCACCACCGCCTTCCGCCAGAGCCTGATGTATCCGCTGGCCGGCATGTGGGCGTTCTGGCTGCCGCTGGCCTGGATAGGCTTCCCGCCCGAACAGGTGGTGGCGGTGGTGCTGCTGAACCTGGCCTTCCAGTTCTTCGTCCATACCCAGGCCTCGCCCAAGCTGGGCTGGCTGGAATACGTGTTCAACACGCCGTCGATACACCGCGGCCACCACGCGAAGAACCCGCGCTACATCGACCACAACTACGCCGGGGTGCTGGTGATCTGGGACCGGATGTTCGGCAGCTATGTCGAGGAACTGGACGATGTGCCGTGCGACTACGGCACGGTCAAGCCGGTCGACAGCTTCAATCCGCTGTGGGTCAGCGTGGTCGAGTGGCGCGACATGCTGGCCGAGGCCTGGCGCGCCGACGGCTGGCGCGATCGGCTGACCGTGCTGTTCGGACCGCCGGAGGAGGCGGAGAAGGTGGCCGAGCGGCAGCGCGCCGGCGCCGCGAGGCGGGCGGCGGCCTGACACGGAAAAGGCCCGGCGATGCCGGGCCTTGTCGTTGGCTGATCCGGGCGATCAGACCAGCAGCTTGCCGTCCTTGGCCGGCAGCGTCTTGCCCTTCGGCTTCTGGTCCATGCGCACGGTGCCGGTCTTGCCGTCCAGCGAGTAGCGCACATTGTAGCCGACGATCTTCTCGGTCTTCACGTCCTCGGTATTGCAGACGGTGCGGGTGCCCGTCACCTGGTCGCGCTGCTGCATGCCTTCCTGCACGCGGTTGCCGGCGTAGCCGCCGGCCAGCGCGCCGATCACGGTGGCGGCCTTCTTGCCGTTGCCGCCGCCGACCTGATTGCCGAGCAGGCCGCCGACGACGCCGCCTATCACCGAGCCGGCGATGCGATTCTCATCCTGCACCGGCGCCTGATGCACCACCTGTTCCTGGTGGCAGACCTGCTTGGGCTCGGTGCCGGCTTCGCGGATAGGTGTCACCGACAGGATGCGTGCGTGGGTCGCGTGGACCGGTTTGGGCGGGGCGGCGGGTGCGGCGGCGACGGCGACCGGTTGCGACGCCGGCTGGACGGCCACCGTCGAGGCGGCGCTAGGCGCCAGCGCCTGCACGGCGGGAGCGGAGGCCTGGGCCAGCGGGGCGCTGGCGACGGCGGCGGTTTCCGCCTTGGACGATTTCAGCGCCTGGATGCCGGCCACGCCGACCGCGCCGAGCGCGATGCCGCCGCCGAGCAGGCCGGCGATCAATAACGGTTGTTTCATTGTTCTCTCCCTGAAAGCGACGCACTGGTCACTGATGTCTTCGACTGCGATTATCGATAAACAGTTGCAACAGTTGTGTTTTCCGTTTGTCACCGCAGGTAACCGAATATTTCCGACTGGAAGCGATGTTATGCTATTCGGGTATCGGGCGCAGCCGCAGGCCGCCCACCAGACCACGCCATTCGATCGAGAGGAAACGCATGCAGCCGTTCACGCCCAAGCCGGAAAGGCATTTCGCCTTCATTGACCAGTTGTACGACTATGGCGCCTTTCTCGAATCGGCCGAAGCCGGCATCGGCCGGCTGCCCGCCGAAGCCGCCGGCGCCAGGATAGGCATCGTCGGTGCCGGCATCAGCGGACTGGTGGCCGCCTACGAGTTGTTGCGCGCCGGCGCGAGCGACGTGACGCTGCTGGAGGCGGAGCCCGGCCGCATCGGCGGCCGCGCCTATACCAAGGCGTTTTGCGCCGAACAGCCGCGCTTCGTCGCCGAGCTCGGCGCGATGCGTTTTCCGCCCAGCGAGGTCGGGATGTTCCATTATCTGCGTCGCTTCGGCATCGCCACCAGCTCGGTCTTTCCGGACCCGGGCGTCGTCGACACCGAAATCCACTACCGCGGCCGCGGCTATGCCTGGGCCGCCAACCAGTCGCCGCCGGCCTTGTTCCAGCGCGTACACCGGGGCTGGTGCGCCTTCCTCGACGAAGGCGCCGAGCTGGACAACGGCGTCAGGCTGGCCGCGCCGCACCGGCTGACCGCGCTGCTGGCCGACGGCCGCTACGAGGAGGCGCGAGGCGAGTGGCAGCGGTATCTGGACAGCTGCGGCGACCTGTCCTTCTATTCGGCGCTGGTCAGGATCTTCTGTGGCGAGCGGCCGCCGGGCGGCGAGCGCTGGTGCAAGCCCGACGATTTCCAGCTGTTCGGCTCGCTGGGCATCGGCTCCGGCGGCTTCCAGCCGGTGTTCCGGGCGTCCTTCATCGAGATCATGCGGCTGGTGGTCAACGCGCTGGAGACCGATCAGCGGCTGATCCCGGAAGGCATCTCGGCGCTGTCCGGCCGGCTGGCGGCCGAGGTGTTCGACGGACAAAGCGTCGGGGAGCGGGTCAGGCACGCCAGGGTGAACGGGGTG
The DNA here is from genome assembly GCF_051129845.1 of Chromobacterium sp. CV08. NCBI lineage: Bacteria > Pseudomonadati > Pseudomonadota > Betaproteobacteria > Neisseriales > Chromobacteriaceae > Chromobacterium > Chromobacterium sp. CV08. The sequence continues at coordinate 4,824,231 of NZ_CP150453.1, read as the reverse complement.
ACGCGCGAGGGCGGCGCGATACGCGTTCAGCTGGACGACGGCGGGGCGCTGGACTTCGACCGGCTGATCGTCACCTGCACCAACCGCTCGATGCAGGTCAACCTGAAGCTGAGCCAGGGCGGCCACTGGTTCGACGCCGACGTCCGCCGCGCGATCAACGAAACCCATCTGGTCGGCTCGTCCAAGCTGTTCATCCTGACGCCGCGCAAATTCTGGCTGGACCACGGCCTGCCGCACAACATCCAGACCGACACGCTGGTCAAGGGCGTGTACTGCCTGGACTACCAGCCGGACGATCCGGACGGCTGGGGCGTGGTGCTGATCAGCTACACCTGGGAGGACGACTCGCACAAGCTGCTGGCGCTGGCCGGCAAGGCGGCGCGCTGTCGGCGGCTGGTCGAGGACCTGGCGGTATGCAATCCCGAGTTCGCCCGGCATCTGCGGCCGCTGAACGACGACTACGAGCGCCACGTGCAGGAATACGACTGGATTTCGGATCCCAACGCGCTCGGCGCCTTCAAGCTGAACTACCCGGGCGAGGACGGCTATTCGCGCGATCTGTTCTTCCAGTTCCAGTCGGCCGGCCGCGCCGACGATTGCGGCGTCTACCTGGCCGGCTGCGGCAGCTCCTTCACCGGCGGCTGGGTCGAGGGCGCGGTGCAGACCGGGATCAACAGCGCCTGTGCGGTCATACGCAGCTGCGGCGGCGAATTGGCGGCCGGCAATCCGCTCGACGAGATGCGCTGCCGCTACGATTATCGCTGAGGCGGCGGAAAATGCAGGAGATTGCCGCCGATCGGGCGGCTGCGGTCATATTTCGCAGGATGAGGCGGATGTTTCGGCAATTTATCAACATAAATTCTAATTAATGTGGAATTTAATCAATAAAATAAAACCAAAAGTCATAATTTGGATATTTTATTTTGATACGGGGGTTTGACGCTGCCGGGGCCGCGATGGTTAGATGTCGCAGCACTTTCGCGGGTGGCGAGCGCCGCCCGTCCAACAAGGAGAATTGATAGTGAGCGAAGCCCACACCGGTTTGCAGCGCGAGCTGAAAAACCGCCACATCCAGCTGATCGCGCTGGGCGGCGCGGTCGGCACCGGCCTGTTCCTCGGCTCGGCCAGCGTCCTGAAGGCGGCCGGCCCCTCGATGATACTCGGCTACGCCATCGCCGGATTCATCGCTTTCCTGATCATGCGCCAACTGGGCGAGATGGTGGCCGAGGAGCCGGTGGCCGGTTCGTTCAGCCACTTCGCCTACCGCTACTGGGGCAGCTTCGCCGGCTTCCTGTCCGGCTGGAACTACTGGGTGCTGTACGTGCTGGTCAGCATGGCCGAGCTGACGGCGGTCGGCGCCTATGTCCAGTACTGGTGGCCGCATGTGCCGACCTGGCTGACGGCGCTGGTGTGCTTCGTCTGCATCAACGGCATCAACCTCGCCAACGTCAAATCGTACGGCGAGACCGAATTCTGGTTCGCGCTGATCAAGGTGGCGGCGGTGGTCGGCATGATCGTCTTCGGCGGCTATCTGCTGCTGTCCGGCACCGGCGGCCCGCAGGCCTCGTTCAGCAATCTGTGGAACGACGGCGGCTTCTTCCCGCACGGTTTCGGCGGCCTGTTCATGATGATGGCGGTGATCATGTTCTCCTTCGGCGGCCTGGAGCTGATAGGCATGACCGCGGCCGAGGCTTCCGATCCGCAGAAGACCATCCCCAAGGCCGTGAACCAGGTGATCTACCGCATCCTGATCTTCTACATCGGCTCGCTGGTGGTGCTGCTGTCGCTTTACCCGTGGAACAAGGTGGCCGCCGGCGGCAGCCCCTTCGTGATGATCTTCCAGCAGATCGGCGCCGGCTTCACCGCGCATGCGCTGAACTTCGTCGTGTTGACGGCGGCGCTGTCGGTGTACAACAGCTGCGTCTACGCGACCAGCCGGATGCTGTTCGGCCTGGCGCAGCAGGGCAACGCGCCGAAGCCGCTGAGCCGGCTGGACAAGCGCGGCGTGCCGGTCAACGCCACGCTGTTCTCCGCCGTCGCCACCTTCGCCTGCGTGATCCTGAACTACCTGCTGCCGGGCGAGGCGCTCGGCATCCTGATGTCGCTGGTCGTGGCGGCGCTGGTGACCAACTGGGCGATGATCAGCCTGACCCATCTGAAGTTCCGCCGGGCCAAGGCCGGCCAGAAGATGGTGTTCCCGTCGTTCTGGTTCCCGCTGTCGAACTGGCTCTGCCTGGCCTTCATGGTGATGATACTCGGCATCCTGCTGTTCACGCCGGGCATGGCGGTGTCGGTCTACGTGCTGCCGGTCTGGCTGGCGCTGCTGTGGGTGGGCTTCAGGCTAAAAAAGTCCCGGCCGGCCGAAGCCCGGCTGGCGAATGAGAGCGCCTGAGCGCCGATGCCGGGCTTGACGCCTTGGGGCGTTAAGCGGCATGCTTGAACGATGATGAAGCGGAATATTGCACTCAAGACCAAAAAAGCTTGGTGGCGCGGCTAAGCCGGCGCGCCAGGAGTGTTCACATCCGCTTTCCAGGCCGCCGTCACGGGCGGCCTTGTCGTATCTTAATCCCCGTGCGGCGGCAAATCGTTTCAACTCAGGAGTTGTCATGCCACGCACGCAATGGGGTTCCCGCCTCGGTTTCATTCTGGCTTCTGCCGGCGCCACGGTGGGCCTCGGCTCGATCTGGAAATTTCCCTACGTCACCGCGATGAACGGCGGCGGCGCCTTCCTGCTGGTCTATCTGGTCTTCACCTTCACCCTGGGCCTCGCCTTGCTGCAGGCCGAGCTGGCGCTGGGCCGGGCCGCCGGCTGCGGCGCGGTCGGCGCGTTCGCCAAGCTGGGTTCGCCGCGCTGGAAGCTGCTGGGCTACGGCGGCGTGCTGTGCTGCTTCCTGGTGTTCTCCTTCTACAGCGTCGTCGGCGGCTGGACGCTGGGCTATCTGCTGCGCGCGCTGGACGGCCGGGTGATGAGCGGCGACGTGAACGCCTTGGGCACGCTGTTCGGCCGCTACGTCGGCGATCCGTTCGAGGCGCTGCTGAGCCACGGCCTGTTCGCCGGCCTGACGCTGCTGGTGGTGGCCGGCGGCGTGCAGAAGGGCATAGAGCGGGCGGGCAAGCTGCTGATGCCGCTACTGTTCCTGTTGATGCTGGTCCTGATCGCGCGCGCCTTGACGCTGCCCGGCGCGATGGCCGGCGTCGAGGCCTTGTTCCGGCCCGATTTCGCCAGGCTGACGCCGGCGATGCTGGTCGAGGCGCTGGGCCTGGCCTGCTTCTCGCTGTCGGTCGGCGCCGGCTGCATGCTGGCCTACGGCTCCTACCTGGGGCCGGATACCCGGCTCGGCAACTCGGCGCTGTGGGTGACCGCACTGACCGCGCTGACTTCGGTGCTGGCCGGTCTGATGATTTTCCCGGCGATCTACGCCTTCGGGCTGAACCCGCAGGCCGGCCCCGGCCTGACCTATATGGTGATGCCGGTGGTGTTCAACCATCTGCCCTACGGCCAGTTGTTCGCGACGGCCTTCTTCGCCTTGCTGCTGATGGCGGCGCTGACCTCCGCGGTGTCGCTGCTGGAGGTGGTGGCCATCCTGCCGATAGACGAGTTCGGCGCGAGCAGGCGCAAGGCCACGCTGGCGGTCGCCGCGCTGGCCTTCCTGGCCGGCGTCCCGGCGGCGCTGTCCTTCGGCCCGCTGGCCGATTACAAGCTGTTCGGCCGCAACGCCTTCGAACTGATGGACTACGCCGCGTCCAATGTGCTGCTGCCGCTGGGCTGCATCGGCACCGCGCTGTTCGCCGGGCGGGTGGCGTGGTCGGCGGTGCGGGACGAGCTGCGGCTGTCGGCGCCGGCCGCCGCGCTGATGCGCGTCGCCTGCCGCTGGCTGGCCCCGCTGATGATAGGCCTGGTGCTGGCCTACAATCTATAGCCAGCGCAGCGCGCCGTAGACGGCGAAGCTGACGACGATGGCCAGCAGCGTCTTGCCGTTCTTCCAGGCGACGGCGATGGCGACGACGGTGCCGACCAGGTAGGCGTTGCGCCAGGACAGGTCGATGCTGCCGGCCGGGGCCAGCGCCATCGGCGCCACCAGCGCCGACAGCACCGCCGCCGGCACGTAGTGCAGCGCGCGGTTCAGCCAGCCGGGGAAGGCCAGCCGCTGGCCGAAGACCAGAAAGCTCGCGCGTATCGCCAGCGTGGCCGCCAGCATGCCGGCGATGGCCGCCCAGTGTTGCCATTCGTTCATGCGGCCTCCCCTTGTTTCCAGGCCTCGACGGCCATGCCGGCGGCGACGCCGGCCAGTGCCGCCAGCATCAGGTCCAGCTTGTACGGCAGGCCGCGCGCCAGCAGCGCGGCGGCGCCTGCGGTCGCCGCGGCGGCCAGCGTCGGCCGCTTCTTCAGCTGCGGCGCGACGATGGCGGCGAAGGTGGCCACCATCGCGAAATCCAGTCCCAGCCTGTCCAGGCCCGGCACCGAGCGCCCGAGCGCGACGCCGGCCAGCGTCCACAGCTGCCAGTTCAGATACATCGCCAGCGACGAGCCCAGCCAGTACCACTGGCCGCCGTCGGCGCCCAGGCTGCGGAAGCGGTGCTCGACGACGGCGAAGGTCTCGTCGGTCAGCCAGAAGGCCAGCGGCCAGCGCCAGGACAGCGGCCAGGTCCGCGCATGCGGCAGCAGCGTCGCGCTGTACAGCGCGTGGCGCAGATTGACGACGAAGGTGGTCAGCCAGATCACCGGCGCGGTCGCGCCGGCCGAGATCAGGCTGACGGCGATGAACTGCGAAGAGCCGGCGAAGACCAGCAGCGACATCGCCGCCGTCGCGGCCGGCGACAGGCCGGCGGCGACGGCCAGCGTGCCGAAGATCACGCCGAACGGCGCCGCGCCGACCATCATCGGGGTGGTGTCGCGCGCGCCGTCCAGCAGCCAGCGGCGGCGCTCGTGTAAAGAAGGCATCGGTATATCCTGCGTGGCGGCGGGGCCGGACATCGGCCTCCTGCTCCTGATGATGGAGCAGACGGCCGGGGCTGTCTTGAACGATTTTGCGGCCGGATCAACCGGCGCGCGCGCCCACCGCCTTCTGGTAGGCGGCCGGCGTCAGGCCCAGCGAGGACTGGAAGGCGCGGGTCAGGTGCGGCTGGTCGGCGAAGCCCAGTTCCAGCGCCACCGGGCCGGGTCGCATGCCGGCGGCCAGCAGCCGGCGCGCCCGCGCCACCCTGAGCTGATTGCGCCAGGCGACCGGCGGCAGGCCGGTCTCCCGCTTGAACTGGCGGCATAGCTGCCACGGCGACAGCCCTACCGCGTCGGCCAGCTGCTGCAGCGAGTGGTTGGCGGCCGGGTCGTCGGCCAGCATCTGCCTGACGGTCTCCACCGCGGAGGACGCGGCCGGCTGCTCGTCCGGACGCTGTCGCATATGCCTGATCAACAGCTCGCCGAAGACTTCGGCCAGCGCCGATTCGCGCTGCAGCGCGTCGCGGCTGTCGCGCAGCAGCAGGTGCAGGCTATCCAGCCGCCGGGCCAGGCCGGGGTCGACGACGACGGTGTCGCGGAAATACGGCAGCGCCGGCCCGCCGCCCAGGTCGGCGGCCAGGCGGCGCATCATCCCGGCGTCCGGATAGAAGCCGCGGTAGGCCCAGCCGTTTTCGTGCGCGGTCTCGCCGGTGTGGACCTCGCCGGGATTGATCAGCACCAGCGCGCCGACGCCGGCGCGGTGCAGGCCGCCGCGGTGGCGATAGGACTGGGCGCCCAGCGTCAGCGTGTTGACGACGAACTCTTCGTGGAAATGGGGCGGGAAGGTCCGCCTGGCGTATTGCGCGTTAAGAGCCTGTTCACGATCTTTTTGCGGCATCGGCCGTTTTCTGCCGGATGCAGGGCGCGGAAAGCGGCTCGCCGCAGTGTCGCTCACTGCAAGAGACGTTTGACAAAGCCATGCGCCGACAGAAAGCGGCCCCGAAGGGCAGTCCAAACAGGAGGCCATCTGCCGCGTTGTCAGGCTAGGCCTTGGAATGACCAAGGCCTGCGCCCTCCGCCTTGCATCTGGCCTCCTGTTTGGGCTGCGCTGCTCGTAAAAAGATCGTGGACAGGCTCTATGGCATTCCAGCCGGCCGAGATCGTCGGCGCGGAACAGCTCGGAACGTTCTTGGGCGGTAGCGGGCATGGCGGAACGGATAGCGGAACTATCCGTCCATTGTGGCAGAAATGGGGTTCGCGCGCGCGGCGCTCAGGAGCCGGCCATGAAGGTGCGGATGCCGGAACCGACGAACTGCACGCCGATGCAGATCAGCAGAAAGCCCATCAGCCGCGTCATCACCTCGCGGCCGCCGCGGCCCAAGCGCTCCGAGATCAGCAGCGACGATTTCAGCGTCAGCCACATGCCGACGCAGGTCAGGCCGATGGCGGCGAAGGTCATCGCGAAGGCCAGCGCCTTGGCCGGCACGGTGGTCAGTTCGGCGATCTCGGTGGAGATGCCTATCACCACCGCGATGGTGCCGGGGCCGCTGATGCCGGGCATCGCCAGCGGGAAGAAGGCGTAGTCCTCGCGTTCGCCGGACTGCCTGGGCGCCTGGCCCGGGTCCTGCGACAGGAACAGCATGCGGTAGCCGAGCACCGCGACGACGAAGCCGCCGGCGATGCGCAGCGCGCCGTAGGAGATGCCGAAGGCGGCCATGATCAGATTGCCGGCCAGCAGGCTGACCGCCATGATGGCGGCGGCGAACACGCAGGCGCGCTTGGCCTGGGCATCGCGGTGGATGTCGTTCATCTCGCGCGTCAGAGTGATGAACAGCGGGATCTTGGACAGCGGATTGGTGATGGTGATCAGGCTGAGCAGACCGCCAAACAGGAATTGCAGCGACAGCGTCTTAAACATGGTTACGGGCCGATTGTGTAGCCATGCGATTGTAGAGGCTTACGTTGAGGCGGGGTAGCGGGGAGCTGCGCTTTAGACCAGCGGCATGCGGTGGTGTGGCGGCGGGCGCCACGGCTGCGGCATTTTGTCGCGTCCGGGCAGGGGCGCGCTGTGTTACAGTGGCGCGATTTTTCCCTTTCCCGACCCGACGGAGTCCGCGATGAAACGTTTTGCCGCCGCCCTGTTCGCCCTGTGCCTGTCCGGCCTGGCCGCCGCCCATTCCTTCCAACTCGGCTCCATCCACATCGGCCATCCGTGGAGCCGCGCGATGCCGCTCGCCAGCCCGACCGGCGGCGTCTACCTGTCGCTGGAAAACCAGGGCAAGGGCGCCGACCGCCTGTTGTCGGCCAGCACGCCGCGCGCCGCCAGCGCCGAGCTGCACACCCACGTCAACGACAACGGCGTGATGCGGATGCGCAAGGTCGAGGGCGGCGTCGAGATCGCGCCGGGCCAGACCGTCAAGTTCGCGCCGGGCAGCTACCACGTGATGCTGGTCGGCCTGAAACAGCCGCTGAAGGCCGGCGACCGCTTCCCGCTGACGCTGAACTTCGAGAAGGCCGGCAGCATCGTCGTCGACGTGGTCGTGCAGGACGGCATGCCGGCCGAGAGCCACAGCCATTGACCGGCGCCGCCCGCTCACCGGGCGGACGATGAACGGCAGCTTGCCCGCCAGACGGGCAAGCTGCTGTTTTTTATCCGTTTTGCGGCGGCGTTGCGCCGAAGTTACATGCTGCTTTGCAGCAAGCGGACGGGGCTGGAGCATTCGCTTTACAGCCTGTGCGGCGCTGGGCAAACTGGGTCTGGCAATGAGTTTTGAACAAGACGCCATAGGCCGCCGCCCCCCGCAACCGGTACTGCGCCAAGTCTGCCACTACAAGAGAAACGATGGAGGAGCGGGTGCCATGCACCCGAAAACAAGCTAAGACAGGGGGCGGCGGCCATTTTCTGCGTTATGCTCTGTTTTTGTCCCGCCATCTTCTTTTTTCATGATTAGCGCCGATTCCCCATTGTCCCCGCTGCCCCGCGTCGTCATCCATTACTGCACCGGCTGCCGCTGGCTGTTGCGCGCCGGCTGGCTGGCGCAGGAGCTGCTCACCACGTTTGAAAAGGAACTGTCCGAGGTCGCGCTGCGTCCCGGCAGCGGCGGCGTATTCCGCGTCGAGGTCGACGGCGAGCTGCTGTGGGACCGCAAGGAGGAGGACGGCTTTCCGGAACTGAAGGCGCTGAAGCAGCGGCTGCGCGACCGCATCGCTCCGGACAAGCCGCTGGGACACAGCGACCGCCGCTGACGCCGAGATGAACGCCGTCCAGCGCAAGATCATCCACATCGATTGCGACTGTTTCTACGCCGCGATCGAGATGCGCGACGACCCCGGCCTGCGCGAGCGGCCGCTGGCCGTCGGCGGCCGGCCGGAGACGCGCGGCGTCGTCGCCACCTGCAACTACATCGCCCGCCGCTACGGCGTGCATTCGGCGATGTCGTCGGCGCGCGCGCTCAGGCTGTGTCCGGACTTGCTGATCGTGCCGCCGGACATGGCGCGCTACCGGCTGGCCAGCCAGCAGATCATGGCCATCTACCAGCGCTACACCGAGGTGATAGAACCGCTGTCGCTGGACGAGGCCTATCTGGACGTCACCGGCCAGCCCCACGAGCAGGGCAGCGCGACGCTGATGGCGGAGGCGATACGGCGGCAGATACGCGAGGAGGTCGGCATCACCGCCTCGGCCGGCATCGCGCCGAACAAATTCCTGGCCAAGGTGGCCAGCGACTGGAACAAGCCGGACGGCCAGTTCCTGATCCGCCCGCGCGACGTGGACGCCTTCGTCGTCACGCTGCCGGTCGAGAAGATACACGGCGTCGGCCGCGTCACCGCCGAGCGGCTGCACCGGCTGGGCATCCACAGTTGCGGCGATGTCCGGCGCTGGTCGCCGGCCGACCTGTTCCGCCATTTCGGCAGCTTCGGCGAGCGGCTGCTGGCGCTGGCGCACGGGAACGACGATCGGCCGGTGTCCACCGACCGCAGCCGCAAATCGATCAGCGTCGAGGAAACCTACGCGCAGGACCTGCCCGACCTGGCCAGCTGCCTGTCCAAGCTGCCGGAGCTGGTCGACCGGCTGCAGGCCAGGCTGGCCCGCAACGGCAATCCGGAATTCAAGGGCCTGTCGGTCAAGCTGAAGTTCGACGACTTCAGCCAGACCACGGTCGAGCAGCCGGGCTACGCCTTGGCCATGGCCGCCTTCGGCCAGCTGCTGCGCACCGGCCACGCGCGCGGCGGCCGCCCGGTGCGCCTGCTCGGCGTCGGCGTGAAGATGGCCGACGACCACGACCTGCCGCGCCAGCTGCGGCTGTTCGGCCGCGACGGCAAGCCGCTGCCGGACAGCGCGCCGCCGGCGGACGAGGCGGAGGCGGTGCAGCCGGATCAGCAGGGCGGTTGAGGCGGGAGCATTGCCGTTTCAGTGTTTTTCCCGCGGCTTCCGGGTTCTGGGCTTGGCTAATGAGAAATCGCGTATCCGATGCGCCCCTTTCCCCTTCAGAGCGCGCCGGTAAAAAAGCGGCGGGCGAGGTTTTAAGACGCCGGCTGTTCGACGCCGCGCGACGTTAGCGCGCGGCTAGTTCCGGCGGCGCCTCGCCTGGCGCTTTTTTATCGGGGTTTCGCGCGATGAGGGGCGGCCTGGGATTGCCAAGGGGCTGGCCGCACAGCCCCTGGCCCGCCTGCCGGGCGGAACCGGCACCGGAATAGCGTCCGCGGAGCGGACACAACAACAGGCTTTATAGCCGACGCAGGCTGCTGATGCCCAATACAGGGTACGGCAAGGAGGCGCAACGCAGGATCGGGGATTCTGCCCGTGGCTTAGAGCCGGCGCAGATTGCTGATGCCCATCAACATCCCCATGCCGATGAACAGTGTCACCGAGGCTGTGCCGCCGTAGGACATGAAGGGCAGCGGCACGCCGACCACCGGCAGGATGCCGGACACCATGCCCATATTGACGAAGGCGTAGACGAAGAAGGACATCGTGATCGACGCCGCCATCAGCCGGCCGTACAGCGTCTGCGCGCTGGCGGTGATCATCAGCGCCCGGCTCAGTATCAGCAGGTAGAGCACCAGCAGCACCACATTGCCGGCCAGGCCGAATTCCTCGGAGTAGACGGCGAAGATGAAGTCAGTCGTCCGCTCGGGGATGTAGTCCAGGTGGGTCTGGGTGCCGTTGAGCCAGCCCTTGCCCCAGGGGCCGCCGGAGCCGATCGCAATCATCGACTGGATGATGTGGTAGCCGGTGCCCAGCGGGTCGGTGGTCGGGTCTATCAGCGTCAGCACGCGCTTGCGCTGGTAGTCGTGCAGGTGGTTCCACACCACAGGCAGGCTGGCTGCGAACAGCGCGGCGCCGGCGAAGATCACCTTCCACGGCAGGCCGGCGAAGAACAGCACGAAAAAGCCGGCGGCGGCGATCAACAGCGCGGTGCCGAGGTCGGGCTGCTTCAGCACCAGGCCCACCGGCACCAGCACCAGCGCGGCGGCGATCAGGTAGTGCCACCAGCGCAGCGAAAGCTCGTATTTCTGGAAGAACCAGGCCAGCATCATCGGCAGCGCGATCTTCAGGATCTCCGACGGCTGGATGCGGGTGACGCCCAGGCTCAGCCAGCGGGTGGAGCCGTTGACGGTGATGCCCTTGAAGTGCACGGCTACCAGCAGCAGCACGCCCAGCACATAGATGGGCGGCGCGAAGTTCATCACGCTCTGCGGCCGCATCCGCGCGATCACCCACATCACCGCCAGCGCCAGCGCCGTATAGGCCAGCTTGTTGTCTATCTTGTCGAAGGACTGGTTGTTGGCGGAATACAGCAGCACCATGCTGACCGCGAAGATCAGGCCGAGGAAGAGCATCATCCAGCCGTCCAGCGGCTCCTTGATCTGTTGCCAGATCTGCTTAATCAGCGGAGTCTTCACGCGCTTCCCCGTTTTCCATCGGCACGGTCTTCAGCAGGCCGGCCAGATCGTTGGGCACCTTGCCCAGCAGATAGTAGTCGAACAGGCCGCGCGCCACCGGCGCCGCGGCGGCCGCGCCGAAGCCGGCGTTCTCGACGATGATGGCCACGGCGATCTTGGGCTGCTCCACCGGCGCGAAGGCGATGAACCAGCTGTGGTCGCGGTATTGCTCGGCCAGCGACGCGGCGTTGTACTTGGCGCCCTGCTTGATCGCCACCACCTGCGCGGTGCCGGTCTTGCCGGCCATCGAATACTTCAGGCCTATGCCGACGCGGGCGCCGGTGCCGGAGATCATCACGCCGTGCATGCCCTCCTTGATGTAATCGAAGTATTCCTGAGGGTAGGGCAGCTGCCGCAGCGGCTTAGGCTCGATCAGACGCGCCTGGCCGGTCTTGGAGTCCACCACCTGCTGCACCAGGTGGGGTTTGAACACCTGGCCGTTGTTGGCCATGATGGCGGTGGCGTTGGCCATCTGCAGCGGCGTGTAGGCATTGAAGCCCTGGCCGATGCCGACGCTGACCACGTCGGCCGGATACCAGCGCCTCACCTCGGGCTTGTAGCGGGCGAAGCGTTTCGCCTTCCACTCCTTGGACGGCAGCACGCCGCTGGCCTCGCCGTCGAGGTCGATGCCGGTCTTGCTGCCGAGGCCGAAGGAGCCGACCACCGGGTGGATCTTGTCTATGCCCATGTCCCAGGCCAGCTTGTAGAAGAAGGTGTCGCTGGACACGGTGATCGCGCGCTGCAGATTGATCACGCCGTTGCCGCTCTTCTTGCTGTCGCGGAACTGGTGGCTGGAGCCGGGCAGCGTGAAGTAGCCGGGCGCGGCGCGCATATCGTGCATGCCTATGCTGTGCGTCATCAGCGCCGCCATCGACATGAAGGGCTTGAAGGTGGAGCCGGGCGGATAGGTGCCGCGCAGCGCGCGGTTGACCAGCGGCTTCTGCCAGTCGGTGTTCAGCGAGGCCCAGGTCTGGCTGTCGATGCCGTCTATGAACAGGCTGGGGTCGAAGCCGGGCTTGGACAGGAAGGCCAGCACGCCGCCGGTGCTCGGATCTATCGCCACCAGCGCGCCGCGGCGGTCGCCGAACAGCTTGTCGGCCATCTCCTGCAGGCGGATGTCCAGCGCCAGCTTCAGCGTGTTGCCGTTGACCGGCGGCGTCCGGCGCAGGCTGCGCACCGCGCGGCCGCCGGAGTCGGTCTCCATTTCCTCGAAGCCGACCTGACCGTGCAGATCGTCCTCGTACACCGCTTCCAGGCCGGTCTTGCCGATGTAGTTGGTGCCCTTGTAATTGGTGGTCTTGTCCTCGTCGGCGAGGCGCTCCTGGTCTTTCTGGTTGATCCGGCCGATATAGCCCAGCACATGGCTGGTCATCTCTTTGTACGGGTAGTCGCGGAACAGCCTGGCCTTGACCTCGACGCCGGGGAACTGCCAGGCGTTGGCGGCGACGCGGGCGGCCTCCTCGTCGGTCAGCTTGACCTTCAGCGGGATGGCCTCGAAGTTCTTGCTTTCGGCCAGCAGCTTCTTGAACAGCTTCTCGTCGCGCGGGCTGACGTCGGCCAGTTTTTTCAGCTTGGCGATGGTGGCCGGGAGGTCGGCGATCTTGCTCGGCGTCAACTCCAGCGTATAGGCGGAGTAGTTCTGCGCCAGCACCACGCCGTTGCGGTCCAGGATCAGGCCGCGGTTCGGCAGTATCGGCACCAGCGAGATGCGGTTGTTCTGCGCCAGCGTCGAGAAGTGGTCGTGCTGCAGCACCTGCAGCCAGACGAAGCGCGCCAGCAGCGTGAGGAACATCAGGATGATCAGCGCGTAGGCGATGACCAGCCGCAGCTCGAACTGTTCTTCTTCGTTTTGCGGGTTCTTGAGGCGGGACGGGCGGCGCATGGGTCAGTCGGGTCTCATACCGAGTGGTGGCGGTAAGGTATCAGCATCAGCTTGGTCAACAGCGGCCACAGCAGCGCGCCGATCAGCGGCGGAAGGAAATAGCTCCAGCCGACGAAAGCCGAGCCGGTCAGCATCCGCACCACCACCATGATCAGCTGATTGGTCAGCATCAGGCCCAGCACCACCAGCGCCTGCTGGCCCAGGTTGAACATCACCAGCTGGCGCTGGCGGCTCAGCGCCAGGAAGGCGGTCGCCGAATAGGCCAGCGCGTGCTGGCCGAACAGGCCGGCGGTGGACACGTCGGCGACGATGCCCATCATGAAGGCGATGCCGATGTTGACCCGGCGCGGCTGGTTGATCACCCAGTACAGGATCAACAGGCCGATGAAGTCAGGCAGCCAGCGCGTGCTGCCATGCGGCAGCGGCACCAGCTCGATCAGCACGGCGATCACGAAGGTGGTCATGATGAAACGGCGCTTGACCGGCTTGAGCAGTTCCTTGGGGCGGTCCAACGACATCGCGGCTTACTCCTCGTCGGCGGCCTTCCTGCCGCCCTTGGTCTTTTTTTCCGGCAGCGGCGGCGGTTCCGCCGGACGCGCCGGCGTCTGCCTGGCCTGCAGCACCAGCACGTAGCGGGTCTGTTGCACGCCGGCCAGCGGCTGGGTGCTGACGCGGGTGAAGGCGGCGCCCGGATTGCGCTCCACCTTGCTGACGACGGCTACCGGGATGCCCTCCGGGAATACGCCGTCCAGGCCGGAGGTCACCACCCTGTCGTTCTCCTTGACGTCCGAGCTCTGCGGCAGATAGCGCAGCTCGATGCCGCCGCCGTAGCCGTACAGTATCGCGCGCTCGCCGGTGCGGGCGATCATCACCGGCACCATCTGGTTCTTGTCTATGATCAGCGTCACTTCGGCGGTCAGCGGCTGCACGCGGGTCACCTGGCCCAGCAGGCCCTGGCCGTCGACCACCGGTTGGCCGGCTTGCAGCTTGGCGTCGTCGCCCTTGTCGATGATGATCTTGTACGAGAACGGATCGCGGCCGGTGTACAGCGTCTCGGCGATCTGGGCCGCGTCGTCGCGCTGGGCGCGGATGCGGTTCAGCGCGCGCAATTCGTTCAGCTCGCGCTCCAGCGTCTGCAGGCGCGACAATTGCGCCGACATCTGCAGCTGGCGCGCCCTGAGCTCGGTGTTGTCCTGCTTCAGCTCGGTCTGCGAGGTCAGGTAGTCGCCGGCGTGGCGCATCGCCTGCGCCGGCAGATTGACCGCGCGCTGCACCGGGTACAGCGCCAGCGACAGCGCCTCGCGCGCCTGTTCCATCAGGCCGTAGCGGCTATCGCCTATCAGCAGCGCGATGGAGGCGACCACGCTCATCGCGAGGCGCGCGCCCGGCGGCGGCCCGGAGCGGAAGAAGCTGGGGGTGTTGGCGAAATCCATGGCCACAACCGCCGCGCCTTGACGGCGCGGCGTTCGCTCGGGTTATAAGTTCGTTGCTGGAAGTTTAAGGCACGTTGGTGAAAATGGTGCCGATCTTGTCCATTTTTTCCAGCGCCTTGCCGGAGCCGCGCACGACGCAGGTCAGCGGTTCCTCGGCGACGAACACCGGCAGGCCGGTCTCTTCCGCCAGCAGGCGGTCGATGTCCTTCAGCAGCGCGCCGCCGCCGGTCAGCACCATGCCCTTCTCGGCGATGTCGGCGCCCAGTTCCGGCGGGGTCTGCTCCAGCGCGATCTTCACCGCCGAAACGATCTGGTTCAGCGGTTCGGTCAGCGCTTCCAGGATTTCATTGGAAGACACGGTGAACGCGCGCGGGATGCCTTCGGCCAGGTTGCGGCCCTTGACTTCCATTTCGCGCACCTCGGCGCCCGGGAAGGCGGAGCCGATGGTTTTCTTGATTTCCTCGGCGGTGGTCTCGCCGATCAGCATGCCGTAGTTGCGGCGGATGTAGTTGATGATGGCCTCGTCGAACTTGTCGCCGCCGACGCGCACCGAGTTGGAGTAGACCACGCCGCCCAGCGAGATCACGCCCACCTCAGTGGTGCCGCCGCCGATGTCCACCACCATCGAGCCGGTCGGCTCTTCCACCGGCAGGCCGGCGCCGATCGCCGCGGCCATCGGCTCCTCGATCAGCTCGACGCGGCGGGCGCCGGCGGCGAGGGCGGAGTCGCGGATCGCCTTGCGCTCGACCTGGGTGGAGCCGCAGGGTACGCAGATCACGATGCGCGGGCTGGCGGCGAAGAAGCGGTTCGGGTTCACCTTCTTGATGAACTGCTTCAGCATCTGTTCGGTGACGGTGAAGTCGGCGATCACGCCGTCCTTCATCGGGCGGATCGCCTGGATGCTGCCCGGGGTGCGGCCCAGCATGCGCTTGGCTTCCAGGCCGACGGCCAGGATGGACTTCTTGTTGGTCGGCGCGTCGTTGTGGATGGCGACGACCGAAGGTTCATCGAGGACGATGCCCTTGCTGCGCATGTAGATCAGGGTGTTGGCGGTGCCGAGGTCGATGGCGAGGTCGTTGGAGAAGTATCCGGTCAGCGAACGAAACATTGGGCGGTCCTGGTCAGTTTTCGTCAGTGGCGGACGCCGGCGGCGTCCGTAAAAATCCAGTTTAATCTGTGGCAGGCCGATTTCCCCGCCTTTTTATCCAGGCGTGGCAACATTCGTTGCCGGTCTTTCCCGGCGGCGGATACGGCCTGCGTCTGCGGGCCCCGGCGCAGGCTTCCTGCGGGGCGGGAAATGCCCCGGGAATGCGTCGTGGCGCAATGTCGATCTTGGGAGAATCAAACGGGGTATGATACCCTATAAAGCTTGAAATATTAAAGGTTTTAACGAGGAAGCCATGTCGCTGACGCACCAGGATGTCGCACGGATCGCCAAGCTCGCCCGCATCGAGGTCGGCGAAGCGGAAATCGCCGCCACCGCGGAGCAGCTCAACAATATTTTCGGCCTGATCGAGCAGATGCAGGCGGTCGACACCGACGGCATCGAGCCGATGGCGCATCCGCAGGACGTTTCCCTGCGGCTGCGCGACGACGTCGTCACCGAAACCAATCAGCGCGAGGCTTTCCAGGCGGTCGCGCCGCAGGTGGAAAAAGGCCTGTTCCTCGTTCCCAAAGTGATCGAGTAAGCCTCTGAGCCGCCCCGGCGAGATTGGTTCCCATCGGGACGCAGATCGCCGGGCCAGACTATCCCGATAGCAAGATTTGATCGAAATGACACAAGCCACCCTCAAGCAATTGTCGCAACAGCTGGCGGCCAAGCAGGTTTCCAGCGTCGAGCTGGCCAGCCAGTATCTGGATCGCATCGAGGCGCTGAACCCGCGGCTCAACGCCATCGTCACCGTCGACCGGGAGAAGACGCTGGCCGAGGCCCGCGCCGCCGACGCCCGCCTCGCCGCCGGTTCCGCCGACGCGCTGACCGGCGTGCCGCTGGTGCACAAGGACCTGTTCTGCCAGCAGGGCTGGAAGACCGGCTGCGGCTCCAAGATGCTGGACAACTTCGTCTCGCCGTACAGCGCCCACGTGGTCGAGCAGTGCGCCGCCGCCGGCATGGTGACGCTGGGCCGCGCCAATATGGACGAGTTCGCGATGGGCTCGTCGAACGAGAACTCCTTCCACGGCGCCGTGAAGAACCCGTGGGATCTGAACGCGATTCCGGGCGGTTCGTCCGGCGGTTCGGCCGCCGCCGTCGCCGCGCGGCTGGCGCCGGTGGCCACCGCCACCGACACCGGCGGCTCGATCCGCCAGCCTGCCAGCCACTGCGGCGTCACCGGCATCAAGCCGACCTATGGCGCGGTGTCGCGCTACGGCATGGTGGCCTTCGCCTCCTCGCTGGACCAGGGCGGCCCGATCGCGCAGACCGCCGAGGACTGCGCGCTGATGCTGAACGTGATGGCCGGCTTCGACGAGCGCGACTCCACCAGCCTGGAGCGCGCCCGCGAAGACTACACCCGCGATCTGAACCGATCGCTGGCCGGCCTGAAGGTCGGTTTGCCGAAGGAATACTTCGCCGCCGGCCTGGACGCCGACGTCGCGCAAGTCGTCGACAACGCGGTGGCCGAGCTGAAGAAGCTGGGCGCCGAGGCGGTCGAGATCAGCCTGCCGAACACCGAGCTGTCGATCCCGGCCTATTACGTGATCGCGCCGGCCGAGGCCTCGACCAATCTGTCGCGTTACGACGGCGTCCGCTACGGCCACCGCGCCAATGATTACAAGGACCTGGTCGAGATGTACGAGAAGACCCGCGCCGAAGGCTTCGGCGACGAGGTCAAGCGCCGCATCATGGTCGGCACCTATGTGCTGTCGCACGGCTATTACGACGCCTACTACATCAAGGCGCAGAAGATACGCCGGCTGATCGCCAACGATTTCAAGACCGCCTTCGGCCAGTGCGACGTGATCCTGGGGCCGGTGGCGCCGACCGCCGCCTTCGATCTCGGCCAGATGTCGTCCGACCCGGTACAGATGTATCTGTCCGACGTCTACACGCTGTCGGTGAACCTGGCCGGCCTGCCCGGCATGAGCGTGCCGGCCGGCTTCGCCGCCAACGGCCGCCCGATCGGCCTGCAGATCATCGGCAATTACTTCGGCGAGGCCAGGATGCTGAACGTGGCGCACCAGTTCCAGCAGGCGACTGACTGGCACGCCAAGGCGCCGGCGCTGTAACGCCGGCGGCTGCGCGACGCGAATACGGCGTGGGCGCGCTTGCCGTACGAGTGTACTGCCTGCGCGCGCCCGCCTTGCCTTCGCGCCGCCCGCGCGCTGGCTGATAAGTTTACGTTTCCCGGAGCGATGCTGCGCTCTGGCATGAAAAGGATTTTCCGACCATGAAATGGGAAGTCGTCATCGGTATCGAGGTGCACGTGCAGCTCAATACCGCCTCCAAGATCTTCTCCGGCTCCAGCACCGCCTTCGGCGCGGAGCCGAACACCCAGGCTTCCGCGGTGGAGCTGGCGCTGCCCGGCGTGCTGCCGGTGCTGAACCGCGCGGTGGTGGACAAGGCCATCCGTCTGGGCCTGGCGCTGGACGCCAACATCAACCAGAAGAACGTGTTCGCCCGCAAGAACTACTTCTATCCGGACCTCCCCAAGGGCTACCAGATCAGCCAGATGGACCTGCCCATCGTCGAGCACGGCAAGCTGAAAATCCTGGTCGGCGATCAGGAGAAGGTGATCGGCGTGACCCGCGCCCACATGGAAGAGGACGCCGGCAAGAGCCTGCACGAGGACTTCCAGGGTCTGTCCGGCATCGACCTGAACCGCGCCGGCACGCCGCTCTTGGAGGTGGTGTCCGAGCCCGACATGCGCTCGGTCGACGAGGCGCTGGCCTACGTCAAGGCGCTGTACACGCTGGTGACCTGGCTGGGCATCTGCGACGGAAACATGCAGGAAGGCAGCTTCCGCATGGACGTCAACGTGTCGGTGCGTCCGGAGGGCCAGCAGGCATTCGGCACCCGCCGCGAGATCAAGAACCTGAACTCCTTCCGCTTCCTGGAGCAGGCCGCCAAGTACGAGATCCAGTGGCAGATCGACACGCTGGAGGACGGCGGCAAGATCCAGCAGGCCACCGTGCTGTTCGACCCGGACACCGGCGAGACGCGGATGATGCGCAGCAAGGAAGACGCGCACGACTACCGCTACTTCCCGGATCCGGACCTGCTGCCGGTGCGCATCTCCGACGAGCAGATCGCCCGCATCAAGGACGAGATGCCCGAGCTGCCGGCCGCGATGCAGGCCCGTTTCGTCGACGCTTACGGCGTGTCCGCCTATGACGCGGCGCTGCTCACCTCCAGCCTGGCGCAGGCGCAATATTTCGAAGCCGCGGCCAAGGCCTCCGGCCAAGGCAAGCTGGCGGCCAACTGGATCAACGGCGAGATCGCCGCGCGCCTGAACCGCGACGGCAAGGACATCGCAGACTGCCCGATCTCGGTGGAGCGTCTGTCCGGCCTGATCGTCCGCATCGCCGACAATACGTTGTCCAGCAAGCTGGCCAAGCAGGTGTTCGAGGCGTTGTGGGACAGCGATCTGTCCGCCGACGCCGTCATCGAGCGCGACGGCCTGAAGCAGGTGTCCGACGTCGGCGCCATCGAGAAGATGGTGGAAGAGGCGATCGCCGCCAATCCGAAGGCGGTCGAGGAATTCCGCGCCGGCAAGGAAAAGGCGCTGAACGCGCTGGCCGGTCAGGTGATGAAGGCGTCCAAGGGCAAGGCCAACCCGGCCCAGGTGCAGGACATCCTGCGCCAGAAGCTGCTCTAGACCGGGCGCAGGCAGAACGCGCATGGCGGCCGCAATGGCCGCCATGTCGTTTTTTAAATACACCGACAGATTCGCCGCCGGTAATTTGTTGCTTTTCTTAAAGATGCTTGTGGTTCAAACAGTTCCAGCGCTAATGATTGCCGCCTTGCCGCCGCTGCCGCCCAGTCCAATATTCATGTCCCACTTTCACCGATGATTTTAAGTTGCTGATTTGTCAGGGATTCCATTTTTATGCCTGTCCGTAAGTCATTGTCGCAAAAGGCGAATTAGGGAATTCCGATGTTGACCGTGGGGCGGTTCTTTCTTATAGTGGCGAAAAGTGGGGTAAAGTGGGTGAAAGTGGGGTAACTGCCCCCCGGAGCGACGGCTCCGTTTTCTCGGTCAGCGGGTTCAAATCATGATTGGTGGCGTCAGCATCTTGTCTCTCGATAGCAAGGGGCGCTTGGCTATTCCGGCCAAGCACCGCGAGACGCTGCTGTCCGCTTTCGGCCACAAGCTGATCGTCACCCTCGAATCCCAGGACCACCTGCTGCTGTATCCCGAACCCAATTGGCGCCCGGTCGAGGCCCGTCTGCTGGCCCTTCCCACCGGCAATCCCACCCTGAAACGCTATCAACGACTGGTGCTCGGCCATGCCGAGACGCTGGAGATGGACTCCGCCGGCCGCGTGCTGCTGCCGGCCCGCCTGCGCGAGCTGACCGCGTTGGACAAGGACGTTGCCCTGGTAGGCATGGGCAACCGCTTCGAACTGTGGAATGCCGAGGAATGGGACAGCCAGACCGCCGACGCGCTGGCGATCGACCAGGCCGACCTGGCGCAACACCTTGGAGATTTCACGCTGTGAGCACCCCCACCTTCGTGCATCGCACGGTACTGCTGACCGAAGCGGTCGACGCGCTGGCCATCCGCCCCGATGGCGTCTACGTCGACTGCACCTTCGGGCGCGGAGGCCACAGCCGGCTGATCCTGAGCAAGCTGGGCCCCGGCGGCCGGCTGATCGCCTTCGACAAGGATCCGCAGGCCATCGCCGTCGCCGAGCGGCTGGCCGCTGAAGATGCCCGCTTCGGCATCGTGCACAACGGTTTCGAGACGCTGTCGTCCGAACTGGCCCGCCTCGGCGTGGCCGGCGTCGACGGCGTGCTGATGGATCTGGGCGTGTCGTCGCCGCAGATAGACGACGGCAGCCGCGGTTTCAGCTTCCGTTTCGACGCGCCGCTGGACATGCGCATGGATACCACCCGCGGCATGACGGCCGCCGAGTGGTTGGCAACGGCCGACGAGGCCGATATCAGAGAGGTCATCAAGACTTATGGTGAAGAGCGGTTTGCTCGCAAGATCGCAGCAGCCATTGTTGCGCAACGGGACGAAAGCCCCATCACGACCACCCGCGAGCTCGCTGTGCTCGTTGGGCAAAACGTCCGTACTCGCGAACCGGGCCAGGACCCGGCCACGCGCACTTTCCAGGCGATCCGCATCTTTGTGAACCGCGAGCTGGACGAGCTGACGGCGGTGCTGCCGCAGGCGGCGCGCCTCTTGAACGAAGGCGGGCGGCTGGCGGTGATCAGCTTCCACTCGCTGGAGGACCGCATCGTCAAGCAATACCTGCGCGACGTCAGCAGCGAGGAGAAGCTGCCGGCCTGGGCGATGGTGCGCGCGGCCGACATGGCCAAGCCGCCGATCGCGCTGGTCGGCAAGGCGATCCGCGCCGGCGACGAGGAAGTGCGCGAAAACCCGCGCGCCCGCAGCGCCATCATGCGCGTCGCCGAGCGCACGGCCGCGCCGTGGCGGGAGGGCGACGCATGAACAAGCTCAACGCGATGCTGCTGATGATGGCCGTGTTCTCCGCCTGGTCGGTGGTGACGTCCACGCACGTGTCGCGCAAGCTCTATAGCGACTTGCAGAAGGAAACCAAGTCGGGCCAGCAGCTGGAGGTCGAGTTCGGCCAGCTGCAGCTGGAGCAGAGCACCTGGGGCGCGCACGCGGTGATTGAGAAAGCCGCGTCGACCCGCCTCGGCATGCACACGCCGGATCCGCGACAGATCCAGGTGATAGGACCGGGAGGACCGCTCTGATGCGCGCCGGTTCCAGTTACAGCGTACGCACCCGTCCCGTTCCGGCCAGTCCGGCGCTGCGGATGACCAGCACGCGCGTGCGCTGCGTGCTGCTGATGCTGGCGTTGCTGTTCCTGGCGCTGATAGGCCGCGCGGTCTATCTGCAGGTGGTGCAGCAGGACTTCCTGCAGAACCAGGGCGAGGCGCGCTTTCGCCGCACGCTGACGCTGGAGGCCAACCGCGGCGTGATCACCGACCGCAACGGCGAGCCGCTGGCGATCAGCTCGCCGGTGCAGACCATCTGGGCGAGCCCGGCCGACATGGAACCGGTGCCGCCGGCCAAATTGCGCGAGCTGGCCGGCCTGCTGGACCTGTCGCCGGAAGAGCTGTCGTCCAAACTGTCCGACCGCAAGAAGGAATTCGTCTATATCAAGCGCCAGATCAGCCCGGAACAGGCCGACAAGGTGATGGCGCTCGGCATACCCGGCATCGCCAAGCAGCAGGAATACCGCCGCTTCTACCCGGCCGGCGAGATCGTGTCGCACATCATCGGTTTCACCGGTGTCGACGGCAAGGGCCAGGAGGGCGTGGAACTGGCGCGCGAGAAGATGCTGGCCGGCAAGGACGGCCGCCGCGTGGTGTTGAAGGACAGGCGCGGCCACATCATCGAGGACGTCGCCGCGATCGAGCCGCCGCGCGACGGCCAGAAGCTGGCGCTGGCGGTGGACCACCGCATCCAGTACCTGGCCTACCGCGAGATCAAGGCCGCGGTGGAGACCAACAAGGCCAAGGCCGGCAGCGTGGTGGTGCTGGACGCCAAGACCGGCGAATTGCTGGCGCTGGCCAACTACCCGTCGTTCAACCCGAACAACCGCGTCGGCGTGACGCCGGAGATGATGCGCAACCGCGGCGTGATCGACCTGTTCGAGCCCGGTTCGACGATGAAGCCGCTGTCGATCTCGCTGGCGCTGGAGCACGGCAAGGCCAGGGTCAATACGGTGCTGGACACCCACAGTTATATGATAGGGCCGGCGACGATACGCGACGTGTCGCCGCAGTCCAGCCTGGACATCCTGGGCATCATCCAGAAATCGTCCAACGTCGGCACCAGCAAGCTGGCCTTGATGAACACGCCGGAAGACGCCTGGAAGCATTACGACGCGCTGGGCTTCGGCCGCGCGCCCAACACCGGCTTCCCCGGCGAGGCCAGCGGCCGGCTGCGCGACTGGCACAAGTGGCGTCCGATCGAGCAGGCGACGATGTCCTTCGGCTACGGCCTGTCGGTCAGCCTGATCCAGATGGCGCGCGCCTACACCATCTTCGCCAACGACGGCGTGATGCTGCCGATCTCGCTGTACAAGACGGCGAACCCGATGCCGGGCAAGCGCGTGCTCAACGAGAAGACCGCGCACGAGATGCGCGATCTGCTGATCGCCAACAGCCAGCCGGGCGGCGGCGCCGTCGGCGGCCGCATCATCGGCTACAGCATAGGCGGCAAGAGCGGCACCGCGCGCAAGCTGGAGGGCCGCACCTATGTGGCCAACAAGCACCGCGCGCTGTTCATGGGCTTCGCGCCGGGCCACGCGCCCAAGGTGATCGTGGCAGTGATGATAGACGAGCCGACGGCGGGCAAGTATTACGGCGGCGCCGTGTCGGCCCCGGTGTTCTCGCAGGTGGCGGGCGGCGCGCTGCGCATATTGAACGTCGCGCCGGATGAGCCATCCAACAACACTTTATTGCCGGAATCGACCCCGGTTCCGGTGGATTTCTAAGATCATGAAAAGCCGTTTGACTGCGTTGCCGGACTGGGATCCGGCCTTGTTGCAACAGCTGGGCCTCCCGATCAAAAGGGTGGAGGCCGACAGCCGCCGCGTGCTGCCGGGCGATGTGTTCCTCGCCTGCCGCGGCGAATACGCCGACGGCCGCGATTTCATTCCGGCCGCGCTGGAAAAGGGCGCGGCCGCCGTGCTGTGGGACGACGCCGACGGCTTCGCCTGGCAAGCCGAGTGGCAGGTTCCGAATCTGGCGGTGCCCAATCTGCGCGAGCGCGCCGGCATCGTCGCCGCCCATGTGCTGGGCCAGCCGTCGCGCGACCTGACCGTGGTCGGCATCACCGGCACCAACGGCAAGACCTCGATCTCGCACTGGCTGGCGCAGGCCTTCTCCTTGCTGGGCCAGAAGGCGGCGCTGATCGGCACCGTAGGCAACGGCTTCTACGGCCAGCTGACCGAAACCACCCACACCACGCCGGATCCGGTGACGGTGCAGCAGAAGCTGGCCGAATACCGCCGCCAGGGCGCGCACGTGGTGACGATGGAGGTGTCCAGCCACGGCCTGGACCAGTTCCGCGTCAACGGCGTCGAGTTCGCCACCGCGGTGTTCACCAATCTGACCCGCGACCACCTGGACTACCA
The DNA here is from genome assembly GCF_051129845.1 of Chromobacterium sp. CV08. NCBI lineage: Bacteria > Pseudomonadati > Pseudomonadota > Betaproteobacteria > Neisseriales > Chromobacteriaceae > Chromobacterium > Chromobacterium sp. CV08. The sequence continues at coordinate 4,800,755 of NZ_CP150453.1, read as the reverse complement.
CGGCTCGATGGAGGCCTACGGCGAGTCGAAGAAGAAGCTGTTCTTCTGGGAAGGCCTGAAGCACGCGGTGATCAACGCCGACGACGCCTTCGGCCGCCAGCTGGCCGCCGAGATCGACCCCAAGCTGACCCGCGTGGTCACCTACGGCCTGGAGCAGGGCGATGTGCGCCCGCTGGCGCTGGCGGCGACGCTGGAAGGCCTGCAGCTGACGGTGACGACGCCGTGGGGCACGGTCGACGTGCGCACCGGCCTGGTCGGCCGTTTCAACGCCGCCAATCTGCTGGCCTGTCTGGCCACGCTCTGCGTCAACGGCGTCGGCCTGCAGGAGGCCGCCGCGGTGATGGCGCGCATCCAGCCGGCGCGCGGCCGCATGCAGAGCGTAGGCGGCACCCACGAACCGCTGGTGGTGATCGATTACGCCCACACGCCGGACGCGCTGGAGAAGGCGCTGGCGACCTTGTCCGACATCCGCCCGACCGGCGGCCGGCTGTTCTGCGTGTTCGGCTGCGGCGGCGACCGCGATCCGGGCAAGCGCCCGATGATGGGCGGCGTCGCCGAGAAATACGCCGACGTGGCGGTGCTGACCAGCGACAACCCGCGCAGCGAGGACCCGCAGGCCATCATCCGCGACGTGCTGGCCGGCATGGACGCCGCGCGCGCCCATGTCGAGGCCGACCGCGAGGCCGCCATCCACTGGGCGGTGGGCCAGGCCAAGGTGGGCGATGTGGTGCTGGTGGCCGGCAAGGGCCACGAGGAGTACCAGGACATCGCCGGCGTCAAGCGGCCGTTCTCGGACTTCCGCGTCGCCGAGGAAGCGCTGACGGCATGGGGGAGGCGGCCATGATGATGACGCTGAGCCAAGCCGCCCGTCTCGCCGACGGCCGCCTCGTCGGCGCCGACGGCGAAGTGTCGCGCGTGATCACCGACAGCCGCCAGGCGCAGCCGGGCGATCTGTTCGTCGCGCTGAAGGGCGAGCGTTTCGACGCCCATGATTTCGTCGCCGAAGTGACGGCCAAGGGCGCCGCCGCGCTGGTGCGCGACGGTTTCGAGCTGGCCGGGGCCAGCCTGATCCAGGCGGGCGACGACACCCGGCTGGCGCTGGGCCGCCTGGCCGCCGGCTGGCGCGAAACGCAGCCGGCCGTCCGCGTCGGCGTCACCGGTTCCAACGGCAAGACCACGGTCAAGGAAATGCTGGCGGCCATCCTGCGCGCCCATGCCGGCGACGACGCGGTGCTGGCCACCGCCGGCAATTTCAACAACGACATCGGCCTGCCGCTGACGCTGCTGCAACTGCGGCCGCAGCACCGCTACGCGGTGATCGAGATGGGCATGAACCACTTCGGCGAGCTGAGCTATATCACGGCGCTGGCCAGGCCACAGGTGGTGTTGGTCAACAATGTGATGCGCGCGCACTTGGGGCATTTCGGCTCCACGGCGGAGGTGGCGCGGGCCAAGGCTGAAATCTTCGAGGGCCTGAGCGACGACGGCGTGGCCGTGATCAATGCCGACGATGAGTACCAGGGCTTGTTCCGCGCCGCGGCAGGCCAGCGCCGCCAATTGAGCTTCGGCTTGAAAGGGCAGGCGCAGGTGGACGCCGCCGAGGTGGTGCTGGATGCCTTGAGCAGCCGTTTCATCCTGCGCACGCCGGCGGGCGAGCAGGCCATCGAGTTGCCGGTGCCGGGCGCTCACAATGTGAGCAATGCCCTGGCTGCGAGCAGCCTGGCGCTGGCACTGGAGGTGCCGCTGGCCGCCATCGCCCGCGGACTGGCGACTTTTACCGGCGTCAAGGGGCGTTCGCACTGCCTGCAGAGCGCGCGCGGCATCACCGTTTTTGACGACAGCTACAACGCCAATCCCGATTCGACCAAGGCGGGGATCGATGTGTTGTCCCGGCTGCCGGCACCACGCTACCTGGTGCTGGGAGACCTCGGCGAACTCGGGGAGACCGCGGCGGCCTTGCACGCCGAGGTGGGAGCGTATGCCCTCAGCCGGGGGATCGATCGTCTGCTGGGGCTGGGCGACTTGACGCGGCACACCGTGGCGGCGTTTGGCGAGGACGGCCGGTTTTTCGAATCGATAGAGGCGTTGTACGCCTATCTCGACGCTCATCTGCAGGCAGGCGGCTCCGTGATGGTCAAGGGTTCGCGTTTCATGGGCATGCCCCGGATAGTGGAGTACCTGATGCAAGCAAAGAAAGAGGGAGTTTAAGGTGCTGCTTTGGCTGGCTGATCTGTTGGGTTCGCATATCCGGGCCTTCAATGTCTTCAATTACACCACGCTGCGCGCGGTGATGGCGGCGCTGACCGCGTTGGCGATCTCGCTGCTGCTGGGGCCGTGGGTGATCCGCAAGCTGACCGAGCTGAAGGTCGGCCAGGCGGTGCGCAACGACGGTCCGCAGACCCACCTGGTCAAGGCCGGCACGCCGACCATGGGCGGCTCGCTGATCCTGCTGGCGATCACGCTGACCACGCTGCTGTGGGCCGACCTGTCCAACAAATACGTCTGGTTGCTGCTGGCGGTGATGCTGGGCACCGGTGCGCTGGGCTTCTACGACGACTGGCGCAAGGTCGTGTACAAGGACCCGAAAGGCGTGTCCGCCAAGTTCAAGATGGCCTGGCAGTCGGCGATCGCGATCGGCGCCGGCGTGTTCCTGATCGTCACCGCCAAGCTGCCGGCGTCGACCGAGCTGATCGTGCCTTTCGTCAAGACTGTCGCCTATCCGCTGGGCGCGGTCGGCTTCTGCGTGCTGACCTATCTGGTCATCGTCGGCACGTCGAACGCCGTCAACCTGACCGACGGCCTGGACGGCCTGGCGGCGCTGCCGACGGTGCTGGTGTCGGCCGGCCTGTCCATCTTCGCCTATGTCGCCGGCCACGCGGTGTTCTCCAAGTATCTGGGCCTGCCCTTCATTCCCGGCGCCCACGAGGTGGTGGTGTTCTGCGCGGCGATGTGCGGCGCCTGTCTCGGTTTCCTGTGGTTCAACGCCTATCCGGCCCAGGTCTTCATGGGCGACGTCGGCGCGCTGGCGCTGGGCGCCGCGCTCGGCACCGTGGCGGTGATCGTCCGTCAGGAGATCGTGCTGTTCTTCATGGGCGGCCTATTCGTGATGGAGGCGCTGTCGGTGATGATACAGGTCGGCTCTTTCAAGCTGACCGGCAAGCGCGTGTTCCGGATGGCGCCGCTGCATCACCATTTTGAATTGAAGGGCTGGAAGGAGACCCAGGTGGTCGTGCGTTTCTGGATCGTCACCATGATGCTGGTGCTGATCGGCCTGTCGACGCTGAAGCTGCGCTGAGGACGGAATAAATGGATTACGCCAATCGACATGTGACGGTGGTGGGGCTGGGAGGCTCCGGCCTGGCGGCCGCGCGCTACCTGGCCGCCCACGGCGCGCGCGTGCGCGTCGCCGACGCCAGGCCGTCCGCCGAGCGGCTGGCCGAGCTGGAGCGTCACCTGCCGGGCACCGAGGTGATCGCCGGCGACTTCGACGACGCGACCTTCGCCGGCGCCGAGCTGCTGGTGCTCAGCCCCGGCGTGCCGCTGGCCAACCCGGCCGTCGCCGCCTTCCGCCGCGCGGGCGGCGAGGTCGTCGGCGACATCGAGATCCTGGCGCGCGCGATCCGGAACGACGGCAGCAAGGTGATCGCCATCACCGGCTCCAACGGCAAGAGCACCGTCACCAGCCTGGTCGGCCATCTGTGCGAGTCCGCCGGCCTGGACACCGTCGTCGCCGGCAATATCGGCCTGGCGGTGCTGGACGCGCAGCGGGAAAGGGAGCAAAGCGGCAAGCGGCCCGATGTCTGGGTGCTGGAGCTGTCCAGCTTCCAGCTGGAGTCGACCTACTCGCTGGAGGCCGACGCCGCCACCGTGCTGAACATTTCCGAGGACCACCTCGACCGCTACGCCGATCTGCTGGACTACGCCCACACCAAGACCCGGGTGTTCAACGGCCGTGGCGTGCAGGTGCTGAACCGCGACGACGCGCTGGTGCGGGCGATGGCGCGGCCGGACCATGCGCAGCGGTGGTTCTCGCTCGAGGGCGCCGCAGACTACGCGCTGGCGCGCGACGGCGGCTACTGGCTGAAGGTGGACGGCGAAAAAGTGTTCGACTGCGCCGACATGCAGCTGCAGGGCCTGCACAATGCCGCCAACGCGCTGGCCGCGCTGGGCCTGTGCCAGGGCATAGGCCTGCCGCTGGCGCCGTTGCTGGATGGATTGAAGACTTTCCGCGGCCTGGCGCACCGCGTCGAGCTGGTAGACGAATTCGACGGTGTCGCGTTCATAGACGATTCCAAGGGCACCAATGTCGGCGCGACCGAGGCCGCGCTGAACGGCATGACCCGGCCGGTGGTGCTGATCGCCGGCGGCGACGGCAAGGGTCAGGACTTCGCGCCGCTTGAGCCGGCCTGCCGGCGCATCGCCCGCGCAGTGCTGCTGATAGGCCGCGACGCCGACAAGATCGCGGCGGCGCTGGACGGCAGCGGCCTGGCGCTGGAGCGCTGCGACACGCTGGAGGACGCGACCCGCCGCGCGGCGGCGCTGGCCCGTTCCGGCGACGTGGTGCTGCTGTCGCCGGCCTGCGCCAGCCTGGACATGTTCCGGAACTACGCGCACCGGGCCCAGGTATTCGTAGACACCGTCGCGGCGGTGAAGGCGGAGCGGGCATGAACGGCAATCCGGCACGCCGCTACACGGCGATCACCCCGCTGGACGAGGCGCTGGCCTGGGCGCTGGCGCTGCTGCTGTCCATCAGCCTGGTGATGGTGTATTCGGCGTCCATCGCGTACGCGGAGGCGGATGCGGCGACGCAGAACCGCTACTTCTACCTGATACGCCACATCGTGTTCATGGTGATCGGGCTGTCGGCGGCCTACGCGGCCTTCCAGATTCCGACCGGCTTCTGGCAGAAGTACTCGGGAAAGATCTTCCTGATCGGCTTGGTGATGCTGGTGCTGGTGTTGATACCCGGCATCGGCAAGGTGGTCAACGGCTCGCGCCGCTGGATCAATCTGTTCGTGTTGAACCTGCAGCCGTCGGAGGTGATGAAGTTCGCCACCGTGCTGTACGCCGCCGACTACACGGTGCGCAAGAGCCATCTGCTGCACAGCATCAAGGAGGGCTTCCTGCCGATGTTCGCGGCGATGGTGGTCGTGGCCTTCCTCTTGCTGCGCGAGCCGGACTTCGGCGCGCTGATGGTGGTGATGAGCATCGCGATGGGCCTGCTGTTCCTCGGCGGCATCAATATGCGCATCTTTTCGGGACTGGCGGCGATGGCGGTGGTGGCCATCGTGCTCTTGATCGTGTCGTCGCCGTACCGGCTGAAGCGGGTGCTGGGCTTCATGGATCCGTGGGACGACCCGTACGGCAAGGGTTACCAGCTGTCCCACTCGCTGATCGCCATCGGCCGCGGCGAATGGTTCGGCGTCGGCCTGGGCGGCAGCATCGAGAAATTGTTCTACCTGCCGGAGGCGCACACCGACTTCATCATGGCGGTGATCGCCGAGGAGTTCGGCTTCGCCGGCATCTGCGTGGTGATCGGCCTGTACGCCTGGATCGTGCGTCGCGCCTTCCACATCGGTGTCGAGTCGAAAAAGCTGGAGCGCTACTACCAGGCGCTGGTGGCGCAGGGCATAGGCATCTGGCTCGGCATCCAGGTGTTCTTCAACATCGGCGTGAACATGGGCCTGCTGCCGACCAAGGGTCTGACGCTGCCGCTGATGTCCTTCGGCGGCTCGGCGATGCTGATGAATTTGATCGCGGTGGCGGTGCTGCTGCGAGTTGATTATGAGAACCGGCGCATCATGCGCGGGTACAAGGTTTGAGAGAAATGGCGAATCGAACGGTCATGGTGATGGCGGCAGGTACCGGCGGACACATCGTCCCCGGCCTCGCCGTGGCCAGGGAATTGCAGCAGAGCGGCTGGAAGGTGGTATGGCTGGGCACCCGCCGCGGCATGGAGAACAAGCTGGTGCCGCCGACCGGCATTCCGCTGGAAAGACTGAATTTCCACGGCGTGCGCGGCAAGGGCCTGCTCGGTTCGATCAAGGGCGCGCTGCAGCTGCTCGGCGCCTTTTTCGGCAGCGCGGCGTCCATTCTGCGCCACCGTCCGGACGTGGTGCTGGGCATGGGCGGCTATGTCTGCCTGCCGGGCGGCGTGATGGCCGGCCTGCTGTGGAAGCCGCTGGTGCTGGTCAACGCCGACGCCAGCCTGCTGCTGAGCAACAAGGCCCTGCTGCCGTTCGCGAAGAAGCTGGCCTGCGGCTTCGACGGCGACGCGGCGAGCGCGGCGAAGGCGCTGGTCACCGGCAATCCGGTGCGCGGCGAGATCGAGGGCATGGCGCCGCCGGCCGAGCGTTTCGCCGGCCGCAGCGGCCCGCTTAAGGTGCTGGTCGTCGGCGGCAGCCTGGGCGCCAGGGTATTGAACGACACGCTGCCGCAGGCGCTGGCCCTGCTGCCGGCCGACAAGCGGCCGCTGCTGACGCATCAGACCGGCGAGGCGAATTTCGCCGCGGTCGAGGCGGCCTACCGGGCCGCCGGCCTGTCGGACGCGGTGGAGCTGCTGCCCTTCGTCGACGACATGCCGAAGCGGCTGGCCGAGTGCGATCTGGTGATCTGTCGCGCCGGCGCGATCACCGTCAGCGAATTGTGCGCGGCCGGCGTGGCCAGCGTGCTGGTGCCGCTGGTGGTGTCGACCACCGGCCACCAGCGCGACAACGCCGAGTGGCTGGAGAAGGAAGGCGCGGCCTGGCACGTGCCGCAACGGGAATTGAGCGCGGACAGGCTGGCTGGCCTGTTGGCGCGGCTGGACAGGGAACAGTTGCTGGACAAGGCCGAGCGCGCCCGCGCGCAGGCCCGTCCGGGCGCCGCAGGCCGCGTGGCCGAGCTGTGCCGGCAACTGGCCGGGGAATGACAGGGCGCCGAGCGAGCGTCCCAGCAGAGACACAGACATGAAACACAGGGTCAAACACATACATTTCGTCGGCGTCGGTGGTGTCGGCATGTGCGGCATCGCCGAGGTGCTGCACGGCCTCGGCTACACCGTGTCCGGTTCCGACATGGCCGACGGCGCGACGACCAAGCGGCTGGCGGCCGAGGGCGTGCGCGTGTTCTTCGGCCACGACGCCACCTATATCGAGGGCGCCGACGTCGTGGTGACCTCGACCGCGGTCAAGGCCGACAACCCGGAAGTGCTGGCGGCGCGCGACAAGCGCATCCCGGTGATTCCGCGCGCGATGATGCTGGCCGAGCTGATGCGCTTCAAGCAGGGCATCGCCATCGCCGGCACCCACGGCAAGACGACGACGACCAGCCTGACCGCGTCGGTGCTGGGCGCGGCCGGCCTCGATCCGACCTTCGTCATCGGCGGCAAGCTGACCGCCGCCGGCACCAACGCCAAGCTGGGTCTCGGCGAATTCCTGGTGGCCGAGGCCGACGAGTCGGACGCGTCCTTCCTGCACCTGAGTCCGGTGATGGCGGTGGTGACCAATATCGACGCCGACCACATGGACACCTATGACCACAGCTTCGACAAGCTGAAGCAGGCCTTCGTCGACTTCCTGCAGCGGATGCCGTTCTACGGCCGCGCGGTGCTGTGCGTCGACGACCCGAATGTGCGCGAGATCCGCGAGCGCGTCACCAAGCCGGTGACCACCTACGGCCTCGACGACTCGGCCGACATCTACGCCGAGAACGTCCGCGCCGTCGCCGGCCAGATGCATTTCGACGTGGTGGTGAAGAACGGCGCCATCACCCGCTTCCCGCTGGTGTTGAACCTGCCGGGCCGCCACAACGTGCTGAACGCGCTGTCGGCGATCGCCATCGGCCTGGAGTGCGGCGCCAGCATAGCGGCCATCCAGAAGGGCCTGTCCGAGTTCGCCGGCGTCGGCCGCCGCTTCCAGCGCTACGGCGAGGTCAAGGCGAAGGACGGCGGCAGCTTCACGCTGGTCGACGACTACGGCCACCACCCGGTGGAAATGGCCGCGACGCTGGCCGCCGTGCGCGGCGCCTTCCCGGGCCGCCGGCTGCTGCTGGCCTTCCAGCCGCACCGCTACACCCGAACCCGCGATCTGTTCGAGGACTTCGTCAAGGTGCTGTCCGGCGTAGACGCGCTGCTGCTGTCCGAGGTGTACGCCGCCGGCGAGGCGCCCATCGTCGCGGCCGACGGCCGGGCGCTGGCGCGCGCGGTGCGCGTCGGCGGCAAGGTGGAGCCGCTGTTCGTCGAGGACATCGCCGATCTGCCGCAGGCCATTGTCGACGCGGCGAGGGACGGCGACGTGGTGGTGACGATGGGCGCCGGCTCGGTCGGCGCGGTGCCGGCCAAGGTGTTGGCGCTGGCGGTTTGACAGAATTCCGTCCGCGCCGCCGGCGCGGACATGCAGAGGATAGACAGATGAAGCAGTACGGCAAGGTGGCGGTGTTGATGGGCGGAAGCTCGGCCGAGCGCGAAGTGTCGCTGATGAGCGGCGCCGGCGTGCTGGCGGCACTGCTGGCCAAGGGGGTGGACGCCCACGGGTTCGATACGGCCGAGAAGCCGTTGTCGGCGCTGAAGGACGAGGGTTTCGACAGCGTGTTCAACGTGCTGCACGGCCCGTTCGGCGAGGACGGCACGCTGCAGGGCGCGCTGGAGGCGCTGGGCGTGCCGTATACCGGTTGCGGCGTGATGGCGTCGGCGGTCTGCATGGACAAGTGGCGCACCAAGCTGCTGTGGAAGGGCGCCGGCCTGCCGATACCGGCGTTCGAGCTGCTGACCGACGACAGCGATTTCGACGCGATCGAGAAGGCGCTGGGCCTGCCCATCTTCGTCAAGCCGTCGACCGAAGGCTCCAGCATAGGCGTGAGCAAGGTCAAGACGCCGGGCGGCCTGAAGGCGGCTTACGAGGAGGCGAGCCGCTACGACGACATCGTCATCGCCGAGCAGTTCATCGGCGGCGGCGAGTATACCTGCGCGGTGATAGGCGAGACCGCCTACCCGACGGTGAAGATCGAGCCGGCGACCGAGTACTACGACTACGACGCCAAGTACTTCCGCGACGACACCGTCTACCGTTGCCCCGGCCTGGCCGGCGACGCGGAGAGCCGGGCGCGCGAACTGTGCCTGAAGGCGTTCAAGGTATTGGGCTGCCAGGGCTGGGGCCGGGTGGACTTCCTGATGGACGAGGCCGGCGGCGTGTATCTGCTGGAGGCCAACACCAATCCCGGCATGACCAGCCACAGCCTGGTGCCGATGGCGGCGCGGGCCGAGGGCATCGGTTACGAAGACCTGTGTCTGAAGGTATTGGATACGGTGCATGTGGGATAACCATCGGCTGCTCCGGAGCCTGGCCAATCTGATGCTGGGCGCTGCAGCGCTGATGTTGCTGTACGCGGGGGGATTCTGGCTGACGCATGCGCCGGTGTTCCCGGTGAAGAAGATACGGATTCAGGGCGACATGAACCGGGTGACGGCGGAGCAGTTGAAGTTCATCGCGGAACACGAGCTGTCCGGCACCTTCTTCACGCTGGACATCGACAAGACGCGGGCCGCCTTCGGCAAGCTGCCGTGGGTGCGAGACGCGCAGGTGAGGCGGCGCTGGCCGGACGCGCTGGACATCACCGTGGAGGAGCATGCGGCGCTGGCGCGCTGGGGGGAGAGCGGTCTGGTCAACACCCGCGGCGAGCGCTTCGACGCCGCCAGCGACGCGAAGCTGCCGGTGTTCTACGGCCCGGCAGGCGCCGAGAAGGACATGACGGCGATGCTGACGCAGCTGCGGCAGGCATTGCAGCCGTCGGGCCTGGCGCCGCGAGAGCTGTGGCTGTCGTCGCGGCGGGCGTGGAAAGTGGTGCTGGACAACCAGTTGCAGCTGGAGCTGGGACGTAATGACGCGGCGATGCGCGCGGAGCGCTTCGCCGGCTACTGGAAGAGCAGGTTGGCGCGGTTGCCGTATCACATCGAATACGTCGACATGCGCTACCCGAACGGATTCGCCGTGCGGATGCCCGATTACAAGGCGCCGCCGGCCAAGGGAAACAAGTGATTAGGCGTTGGAGCGACAGGTGAGCAAACCAAAGGAAAGCAAGAGCATGCTGGTCGGCCTGGACATCGGCACCTCCAAGATCGTGGCGATCGTGGCGGAGGTGCTGGAAGACGGCCAGCTTAACATCGTCGGCATGGGGCATACCCCGTCCCGCGGCCTGAAGCGCGGCATGGTGGTCAACATCGAGTCCACCGTGCAGGCGATACAGCGCGCGCTGGAAGAGGCCGAGCTGATGGCCGACTGCAAGATTCACGAGGTCTTCGTCGGCATCGCCGGCAGCCACATCAAGAGCGTGAACTCGCACGGCATGGTGGCGATCAAGGACCGCGAAGTCACCAAGATGGACATCGACCGGGTGATAGAGACCGCGCGCGCGGTGACCATCCCGCCGGACCACCAGGTGCTGCACATCCTGACCCAGGAATACAGCATCGACGGCCAGGAAGGCGTGCGCGAGCCGCTGGGCATGAGCGGCGTGCGGCTGGAAGCCAAGGTGCACATCGTCACCGGCGCGGTGTCCGCCGCGCAGAACGTGACCAAGTGCGTGCGCCGCTGCGGCCTCGAGGTGTCCGACCTGGTGTTGCAGCCGATGGCCTCGGCCATCGCCGTGCTGTCCGAGGATGAGAAGGACCTCGGCGTCTGCCTGATCGACATCGGCGGCGGCACCACCGACATCGCCGTCTACGTCGGCGGCGCGATCCGCCACACGGCGGTGATCCCGATCGCCGGCGACCAGATCACCAACGACATCGCGATGGCGCTGCGCACGCCGACCAAGGAGGCCGAGGACATCAAGATCCAGCACGGCGTCGCGCTGGTCGGCCTGGCCGATCCGGCCCAGATGATAGAGGTGCCGGGCGTCGGCGAGCGCGGTCCGCGCCAGATGTCGCGCGCGACGCTGGCCGAAGTGGTCGAGCCGCGCGTCGAGGAGCTGTTCCAGCTGGTGCAGCAGGAGCTGCGCCGCAGCGGTTTCGAGGAATTGCTGTCGTCCGGCATGGTGCTGACCGGCGGCGCCAGCCTGATGCCCGGCATGGTGGAGCTGGCCGAGGAGGTGTTCCACCTGCCGGTCCGCGTCGGCGTGCCGAAGTATGTCGGCGGCCTGGCCGAGGTGGTGAAGACGCCGCGCTTCTCGACCGGCGTCGGCCTGCTCTTGTACGGCAAGGATCAGATCCAGGGTTATTCGGGCCCCAGCGGCAAGGCGGAATCCGCCGGCGTGGGCCAGTTGTTCGGCAAGATGAAGGCCTGGTTCGCCGGGAACTTCTAAGCAGCACAGGCCGCCGCACGGTGCGGCGGCAAGGTAATTCGGGCGTAGTACACGTGGCTCATCTTATGTTGAGGAGAGGAAAATGAGCGGAATGGTTTTTGAAGTGATGCAGGAAACGGCCAGCGCGGCCGTCATCAAGGTGATCGGCGTAGGCGGCGGCGGTTGCAACGCCATCGACAATATGATCACCGGCAATGTGCACGGCGTGGAATTCATCTGCGCCAACACCGACGCGCAGTCGCTGCAGCGCAACCGCGCGCCGCAGAAGCTGCAGCTGGGCACCAATCTGACGCGCGGCCTCGGCGCCGGCGCCAATCCGGAAGTCGGCCGCAGCGCGGCGCTGGAAGACCGCGAGCGCATCGCCGAAAGTCTGCGCGGCGCGAACATGGTCTTCGTCACCGCCGGCATGGGCGGCGGCACCGGCACCGGCGCGGCACCGGTCGTCGCCGAGGTGGCCAAGGAAATGGGCATCCTGACCGTCGGCGTGGTCACCCGTCCGTTCGAGCACGAAGGCAAGCGTCTGAAAGTGGCGCAGAACGGCATCGAGGATCTGAAGAAGCACGTCGACTCGCTGATCGTGATTCCGAACGAGAAGCTGATGGAAGTGCTGGGCGACGACGTGACGATGCGCGAGGCCTTCCGCGCCGCCGACGACGTGCTGAAGGGCGCCGTGGCCGGCATCGCCGAAGTGATCACCTGCCCGGGCCTGATCAACGTCGACTTCGCCGACGTGCGCACCGTGATGAGCGAGATGGGCCTGGCGATGATGGGTTCCGCTTACGCCTCCGGCATCGACCGCGCCCGCGTGGCCGCCGAGCAGGCCGTGGCCAGCCCGCTGCTGGACAACATCACGCTGGAAGGCGCGCGCGGCGTGCTGGTGAATATCTCCACCGCGCCGGGCTGCCTGAAGATGAGCGAGTACCGCGAGATCATGGGCATCGTGCGCCAGTACGCCGACGAGGACGCCCAGATCAAGTTCGGCACCGCCGAAGTGGAAGACATGCCGGAAGACACCATCCGCGTGACGCTGATCGCCACCGGCCTCGGCCAAAAGAAGGCGGTCCGCAACGAGGATCGTCCGGAATACATCAAGATCGTCAAGACCGGCACCGACGACCGCGCCGTCGAGATGGTCAACTACGAGGACCTGGACGCGCCGGCCATCATGCGCACCGGCCGCCGCCGCGCGTCGCCGTCGCTGGACTTCTCCAATCCGGAAGTCAGCGAGAGCTACGACATCCCGGCCTTCCTGCGCAAGCAGGCCGATTGAACGGGGGACGCGGATAGATAAACGCTATTCATGCCAGCAAATCAATCAATAAAGCATAGGCGGTCGCTATGCTAGAATCGGGTTTTCCCGTTTGGTTGAGTAGCCTGAAATGATCTTGCAGCGCACGCTGAAGCAAGCGATCAGCGCCACGGGCGTCGGTCTGCATTCCGGCGAGCGGGTGAAGCTCACCCTGCTGCCGGCGCCGCCCGATACCGGCATCGTCTTCCGTCGCACCGACTTGCCCGAGCCGGTCGACGTGAAGGTGGAACCTTCGCTCGTCAACGACACGCGCCTCTCCTCCACGCTGGTGACGGATACCGGCGTGCGTGTCGGCACGATCGAGCATCTGATGTCGGCGTTCGCCGGCTTCGGCATCGACAACCTGATCGTCGAGGTGACGGCGGCGGAAATCCCCATCATGGATGGTTCCGCCGCCCCCTTCCTCTACCTGCTGCAGGCGGCCGGGGTGGTCGAGCAAGCCAAGAAGAAGCGCTTCATCCGCGTCAAGCAGACCGTGATGGTGGAAGACCGCGGCGTGTGGGTCCGGCTGGACCCGCACGACGGCTTCAAGATCACGCTGTCCATCGAGTTCAACCATCCGGCGTTCAACCGCGCGCCGCAGACGGTGGAAGTCGACTTCGCCCATCATTCGTATACCGACGAGATCAGCCGCGCGCGGACCTTCGGCTTCATGCACGAGGTCGAATACATGCGCAACCACGGCCTGGGACGCGGCGGCAGCCTGGACAACGCCATCGTCATCGACGATGAATACGTGCTGAATCCGGAAGGCCTGCGCTTCCCGGACGAGTTCGTCCGCCACAAGATCCTGGACGCGATCGGCGACCTCTACATCGTCGGCCACCCGCTGATCGCGGCGTTCTCCGGCCACAAATCCGGCCACGCGATGAACAACAGGCTGTTGCGCAAGCTCTTGGAAACGCCGGAGGCCTGGGAGTACGCCAGCTTCGACGATCCGCTGGACGCGCCGTCCAGCTTCCATCAGCTGCCGCCCGAGGAGTGAGGCCGTGTTCGGCTTCTGGCGGCTGTGGCTGCTGGCGACGATACTGGCGACAGGCTGGGCCCTGCTGTGTTTCGCGCTGACCCGCGACCGCCGCCACCTGCGGCGCGTGCTGGCCATCGTCCGCTGGAGCGCCGGCCTGCTGATCGTCGTTTCCTGCTTCTGGCTGATTTTCCGCCTGCTGCGCTGAGCGCCGCGGGCGTTTTGCATTGAAGGATGGATTGTCCATGACCCGACTGACCCATTTCGACGCAGCCGGCCAGGCCCATATGGTCGACGTCGGCGCCAAGGCCGTCACCGCGCGCCGCGCGGTCGCCGAGGGCCTGATCCGCATGCAGCCGGCGACGTTCGCGCTGGTGAAGGGCGGCGGCCACAAGAAGGGCGATGTGCTCGGCATCGCCCGTGTCGCCGCCATCATGGCGGCGAAGAAGACCTGGGACCTGATCCCGCTGTGCCATCCGATCGCGCTGACGCGGCTGGCGGTGGACTTCGAGCTGAGGGACGCCGAATCGGCGGTGCGGATAGCGGTCATCGCCGAGTGCGCCGGCCAGACCGGCGTCGAGATGGAGGCGCTGACGGCGGTCAACGTCGGCCTGCTGACCATCTACGACATGTGCAAGGCGGTGGACCGCGGCATGGTCATCGACGGCGTGCGCCTGCTGGAGAAGGACGGCGGCAACAGCGGCAGCTGGCGCGCCGGCTAGCCGCCGGCGCCGCGCAGCAGCAGCGCCGCCGCCGCGTAGACGCCGATGGCGACGATGCTGATGCAGGTGCCGCAGGCGATGGGGCCGGCCGAGCGGCCGGTCTTCATATAGTGGGTTTCCAGCACGATGATGTTCGCCGCCGGCGGCAGCAGGCACATCAGATACAGCGCCGGCTGGTTGTCGAGCACCAGCCGGATGTCCAGCTGGCGGCAGACCGCGACGAACAGCGTCAGCAGCGCGGCGATGGCGGCGGCGCGCAGCGCCGACAGCCGCAGCGCCCGGCCGAAATCGGCGACGCCGAGCCGCGTGGCCGACAGCCAGATGCCGAGTATCGACATGCCGAGCAGGCTCATCAGGAATTTCAGCGCCTCGTAGCCCGGACGGGCGTAGGCCTGCAGCTGCGGGCCGAAGGGCATCAGCGCGACGCCGACCAGCAGCGCCCACACCGGCGGCGCCTTCAACGTCTCCCATGTCCGCGCCTTCAGGCTGCTGCCGCCGGCCATCAGGCCGACGCCGACCGAATTGCCCAGCAGCGAGCTGCCGACATAGGCGGCGATGAACACCGTCGCCGCGCCGTCGCCGAACAGCGTGCTGGCCACCGGCATGCCCAGCCAGCCTATGTTCAGATAGCTGAAGCACAGATTGCGCACCGGGTCCCGCGTAGAGAGCCGGCTCAGCAGCAGGAGGCCGACCATCATGGCCATTGTGCCGGCCATGACGGCGAATACGCCGGGCCGGTGGGCGGCGATGTTGTAGATGATGACCAGCGGAATGACGAACTTGGTCAGCAGCGCCGACGCGCGGCTTTTGACGTCGAACGGGGCGCGGCCGAGCGCGAGGCCGGCCAGCAGGTAGAGCAGCGGAGCGAACAGGGAAATCGACATGCCGGGTATCGGTTCGAGGTTGCGATCGGCGCGCGGCGGCATGCCGGCGCGAGGCCTGCGACTATACCATAACATTGGCATGCGCCGGCTACTTGCCCGCCTCCTGCGGCTGCATCTGCGGATAGCCGTCGGCGTGGACGGCGGGGGGATGGATCTCGTGCCAGCTGTCGTGGCGATTCCACTCGTACAGCGCGCGGCCGCGCTGCAGGTGCAGGTAGACATGCTGGTAGCGCGAGCGCGCCAGCATGCCGTCGGTCAGGCGGTTCAGTTCGGGGATGGAGATGGCCAGCAGCAGCGGCCAGGCGGCGACGCCGTGCTCCAGCGTGCCGGCCGCCAGCAGCAGGTGCAACTGGTGGCCGGACGGGACCTGGTAGTCCTTGCCGACCTTGGCCTCGATGCGGCAGGCGACGTCGAGGGCGTTGGCCGGCAGCGAGAACAGCGAGCCGATGCCGCCGGCGATCTGCAGCGTCGAGTGCGCCTCGCGTTTGCGGCTGTGCCGGCGGGTATGCTCGCCGGCCAGCACCTCGGTCACCTCGATGGCGAGCAGGCGGCCGTCGGGCAGCTTGACGCCGACGTCGGGCGCCGGGCATTTCAGCGACTGCATGTCGAGCGGCTCCATGCCCTTTTGCTCGAATAGCCGCCTGACCCATTCCCTTTCCCGGTTTTCCTGCTGAGTTTGCTGATCCATCGGCGCCCGCGCGAATGCAAGACAGATGTTTTATTCTAGAACATCCGCCGGGCGGCTTCGCGGCGGGCTCAGCCGCCCTTGCGCAGCGCCTGCCGGGCGACGTCGAGGTCGCGCGGGGCCTGGTGGTCCGGACACAGGCGTTCGCGCAGTTCGCGGCGCAGCTTGTCGCCGAAGACGATGTCCTGCCACAGCGGCCGCATCGGTTCAATCCAGCGATGGTTGACGCTGTCGCCGAAGCCGTAGGCGCGGTACTTGTTGTCCTTGCACAGTATGCCCTCGGCGCTGAGGTTCTCGACGCCGCCGCTGCTGAGGACCTTGCTGATGTAGCGCACGACGCCGTCCTTGCCGATGCTGAGCGAGCCGGCATCGACGAAATAGCGGTTCTGCTGCAGCCAGTCCGGCTTCACCTCGACCCAGTCGGCCGCCTGCGGGTACGGCGGCAGCGCGTAGTCCTCTTCCTGCCACGGCTTGTCGTCGTCGATCGCGTAGTTGTAGTTCTTGATAACGCGGCCCTCGGCCTGGGCCGTCAGGCTCAGGCACAAGGCCAGCGCGGCCGGCAATGCGGTGAAACGGATATTCAACGGTGTGCTCCTCAGCGCGCCTGGCCGGCGCGCAGATTGTAATGCCGGCGGCCGGTCTCGCGTCCTGCCAGGCCCCAGCTCAGTTCGGAAAAGCCTATGTCGCCGCGGCTGGACACCGTCAGCAGCATCGACGCGCGGGTGCCGTAGTCTCGGCCCTGGATGAAGATCGGGGACAGCGTCTTTTCCAGCGCGAGGCCGATGCGGGTATTGGGCAGCTGGCCCGGGCCGGCCGGCGTCGGATCGGACAGCGCCGCATAGGCCTGATCCTCGGTCGGCGTCCGGCCGAAGCCGCCCAGGTATTCCGCCAGCCGCTGGCTCTTGAACCACGGCGTGTCCAGCGTGGCGTTCGACAGCGTGTGGATGCCGGGCGTCACGCGGGCGATCTGCCGGCCGGGGCTGTGGAAGAAGAACAGGTCGGCGGTGGTGCCGAACAACAGATTGAACGGCCCGTAGCGGTGGCATTCGGCGCGCAGCCAGTCGGCGAAGGCGAAGGCGTCCTCGTCGCCGCTGACGAAGCGCTGCACCAGCTCGCCGCGCGAGCGCTCGGCCTTGGCGGGAAACCCGTCGCGGACGTTGGTGACGGCGGCGATGCGGTTGCGGCCGTCCACCATCAGCCAGCTGCCGCCGGACTGCAGGTCGCGGCCGCCCAGCGTGTTCGGGTATTCCGGCCACCAGTCCAGCGGCTCGGCGGGGCGGGCGTAGTATTCGTCGCGGTTGGCCAGCAGTACCAATTGGCCCAGGCCCGGCGTTTTGTAGGCGAAAGCAATGATGCACATGATGCGGTGACCGATTTGGGTAAGGCTTGACGACTGGCGTAAACTATACGGCTACGGCCTGTCCGCTCGTCGGCGCAGGCCCGGATTTCTCCATTGTAACGCGATATGGCTGAGGATACCGGCCCATGACACCCGACAAGCAGATTGATCTTTCCGGCCTGAACTGCCCGCTGCCGATATTGCGCGCGAAAAAGGCGCTGGCCGACATGGCCAGCGGCGCCGTGCTGGAGGTGATCGCCACCGACCCCGGCGCGCCCAAGGACTTCGAGGCCTTCTGCCGGCAGACCGGCAACGGCCTGCTGGAATCGACCGCCACCGCCGAGGGCAAGTTCCGGATGGTGCTCCGGCGCAAGTAGACATCGCTGGCGACGGTTTTCCGTCGCCATTGTTTTATCCATCGTAACGGCAAGCCATCCACCATGCAGACACTTTCCCTGATCCGCCCCGACGACTGGCACTTGCACCTGCGCGACGACGCCGCGCTGGCGGCGGTGCTGCCCGACACCTGTCGCCAGATGGGCCGCGCCATCGTGATGCCTAACCTGAAGCCGCCGGTGACCACCGTCGAGGCCGCCGCCGCCTACCGCGAGCGCATCCTGGCCGCCCGGCCCGCAGGCAGCCGCTTCGAGCCGTTGATGACGCTGTACCTGACCGACAAGACCAGTGCGGACGAGATCCGCCTGGCCAGGGCCAGCGGCTTCGTCCACGGGGTCAAGCTGTACCCGGCCGGCGCCACCACCAATTCCGACCACGGCGTCACCGACATCGCCCGCGCGATGCCGGCGCTGGAGGCGATGGCCGAGCTCGGCCTGCCGCTGTTGGTGCATGGCGAGGTCACCGACGCCGACATCGACGTGTTCGACCGCGAGGCGGTCTTCATCGAGCGGGTGATGAAGCCGTTGCTGCAGAAGCTGCCGACGCTGAAGGTGGTGTTCGAGCACATCACCACCCGCGAGGCGGCCGAGTTCGTTGCCGCCGCGCCGGCCAATGTCGCCGCGACCATTACCGCCCATCATCTGTTGATGAATCGCAACGCCTTGTTCGTCGGCGGCATCCGTCCGCACCACTACTGCCTGCCGGTGCTGAAGCGCGAGCTGCACCGCCAGGCGCTGCTGAAGGCGGCGACGTCCGGCTCGGCCAAGTTCTTCCTCGGCACCGACAGCGCGCCGCACGCGAAGGGCGCCAAGGAGGCGGCCTGCGGCTGCGCCGGCATGTACACGGCCAACGCGGCGATCGAGCTGTACGCCGAGGCCTTCGAGGCCGCCGGCGCGCTGGACAGGCTGGAGGCCTTCGCCAGCCTGAACGGTCCGGCCTTCTACGGCTTGCCGGCCAACGGCGACCGCATCGAACTGGTCAAGGAGAGCTGGACGGTGCCGGCCGAGCTGCCGTATCCGGGCGACGCGCTGGTGCCGCTGCGCGCCGGGGAAAGCGTGGCCTGGCGGTTCAGGGACTGATCCGGCACGCCATCACGCCAAGGCCGCCTTCGGGCGGCTTTTTTCATCGGCGGGCCGTTTCGCATTGAATGCGACAGGCGCGATCGCTTTTTAAATATAAGATTATTCTGATTTTAAATATGAAATAAGGGTCCGCCCCCGGATATGGCATGAATTTTACTTGGATCAGCCACCAGCATTTCACATGTCAGGATGTCAAAACAATAAAAACGAATGCCCGGCAAGGCCATTGATTTAGCTGAATAGTCCATTGTCGGACAAATTTTTCTTTTTGATTAAAATGAATGGCATATTGTCTGTCTGGGGGCTTGATGTATTCAAAACCCTCTGCGCATAATCTGCGCATCCACTCTGGATACAATCGAGTGAAAAAAATCCGCTGCCGGCGCGCCGAGTGGCGAGACAGAACAAGGAGAGTAGAAGATGACGAATAAGCAATCGCTGCGCGCGGTCGCCGCCGCCGTCGCGCTGGCGCTGGCTTCCGGTTCCGTGTTGGCCGCCCAGGTGCCCGCGGGCGTCAAGCTGGCCGCCAAGCAGACCCTGATCCGCAACACCGGCTCCGAGCCGGAAACGCTGGACCCGGCGGTAGCCGAATCGGTGCCGGCCAACACCATCACCGCCGATCTGTTCGAAGGCCTGACCAGCGCCGACAACAACGGCAAGATCCTGCCGGGCGTGGCCGAGTCCTGGAAGCAGACCGACGCCACCACCTGGGTGTTCCATCTGCGCAAGAACGCCAAGTGGTCCGACGGCCGTCCGGTCGCCGCCGACGACTTCGTCTACGGCTGGCAGCGCTTCCTCGATCCGAAAACTGCCTCCCCGTATTCCGAGACCTACGGCATCTTCATCCTGAACGGCAAGGAGATCGCCACCGGCAAGAAGAAGCCGTCCGAGCTCGGCATCAAGGCCGTCGACAAATACACGCTGGAAGTGAAGACGCCGTACCCGGTGCTGTTCCTGCCGGCGCTGGTCGCCAACACCCAGTTCGCTCCGGCGCCGAAGGCCGTGATCGAGAAGTACGGCAAGGACTGGGTCAAACCGGGCAAGATGGTCAGCAACGGCGCCTACATGCTGAAGGACTGGCAGGTCAACAGCAAGGTCGTCGTCGCCAAGAACCCGAACTACTGGGACGCCAAGAGCGTGGTGCTGAACCAGACCACCTATCTGCCGATCGAGGACAGCAACGCCGACGTCAAGCTGTATGAGTCCGGCCAGAACGACTGGGTGCTGAACCTGCCGCCGGGCTCCTTCGACAAGTACAAGGCCCAGTATCCGAAGGAAATCCACAACGGCGAACTGGCCGCGCTGCGCTACTACTCGTTCAACAACAAGGATGCGCTGCTGAAGGACGTGCGCGTGCGCAAGGCGCTGTCCATGGTCATCGACCGCGACATCCTGGCGAAGAAAGTGACCGCCGACGGCCAGAATCCGGCCTACAGCGTGATGGTGCACGGCGTGTCCGGCGCCGATCCGTCCAGCTACGACTGGGTCAAGTGGCCGATGGCCAAACGCGTGGACGAGGCCAAGAAGCTGCTGGCCCAGGCCGGCGTCAAGCCGGGCGCCAAGATCAAGTTCACCTACAACACCAACGACTACCACAAGAAGATGGCGATCTTCGCCGCGTCCGAGTGGAAGTCCAAGCTGGGCCTGAACACCGAGCTGGAAAGCCTGGAGTTCAAGGTGCTGCTGAAGAAGCGTCACGACGGCGACTACCAGATCGCCCGCAATGGCTGGAACGCCGACTATAACGACGCCACCACCTTCCTGGCGCTGGTCGAGTGCGGCAACACCCAGAACGACAACCAGAACTGCAATCCGAAGGCCGAAGAGCTGATCAAGCAGGGCAACCAGTCGCTGGATCCGGCCAAGCGCAAGCAGCTGTTCACCCAGGCGGTGAAGATGATCATGGACGACTACGCGATGCTGCCGCTGCTGCAGTACACGGCGCCGCGTCTGATCAAGTCCTATGTCGGAGGCGTCGGCCAGAACCCGCTGGACCGCTACCGCAGCAAGGATCTGTACATCATCCAGCACTGAGGCGAAACGCCGGCCCCGCCGGCGACAAACGAGGCCGGATGTCCGCCGACGCGGCCATCCGGCTTGTGATGTAGGGGCCGGGCCGCGGCGCGCGCCGCGTCCGCCCATACGGAGTTACACCATGTGGTCCTACACTTTCCGACGCATTCTGGCGGCGATTCCGACGCTGCTGGCCGTCATTACCGTCTGCTATCTGCTGCTGCACATGACCCCGGGGGGGCCGTTCGACGGCGAGCGCAAGATTTCCGAAGCGGTGCTGGCCAATCTGCAGGCCAAATACCATCTGGACCTGCCGCTGTGGAAGCAGTATCTGTACTACCTGAATAGCCTGCTGCACGGCGATCTGGGCGCCTCCTTCCGCTACGCCGACTGGAGCGTCAACGACCTGGTGGCCAGCGCGCTGCCGGTTTCCGCCACGATAGGCGGCAGCGCCATCCTGATCTCGCTGGTGATAGGCATCGCGCTCGGCGTGATGGCCGCGCTGCGCCAGAACAGCATGGTCGATTACCTGGTGATGTTCCTCGGCAATATCGGCGGCGCCTTTCCGTCCTTCATCCTCGGACCGGTGCTGGTGCTGATCTTCGCCGTGACGCTGAAATGGCTGCCGGCCGGCGGCTGGAACCATTTCGATCCGAAGTTCATGGTGCTGCCCATCATGCTGCTGGTGTTCATCAACATCTCGACGATAGGCCGCGTGATGCGCGGCAGCCTGATCGAGGTGCTGAACAGCAACTTCATCCGCACCGCCCGCGCCAAGGGCCTGCCGCTGCGCACCATCGTGCTGCGCCACGCGCTGAAGCCCGCGCTGATGCCGGTGGTGACGCTGCTGGGGCCGCTGGCGATCTCGTCGATCACCTCGGCGGTGGTGACCGAATCGATCTTCTCGCTGCCCGGCCTGGGCAAGCTGATCGTCAACGGCGCCGCCAACCGCGACTACACGCTGGTGCTGGGCCTGGTGGTGCTGGTGACGGTGATCACCGTGGTATTCAACCTCCTCGTCGACCTGGCCTACGCCTTGCTCGATCCGAAGATCCGCTACTGAGGGGGCGGGAGTTATGATGAAGAGCAAGCAAGCCGCCGCCGTGGTGGCAATCGAGAACGGCCTGGCCGAAGCCGCGGTCGAGGGCCGCAGCCCGTGGCGCGACGCCCGCATCCGTTTTTTCCGCAACAAGGCGGCGGTGGTCAGCCTGGTGGTGCTGGTGCTGATCACGCTGTCCTGTATCGTCGGCCCGATGGTGCTGCCGTACAGCTATGAGGATACCGACTGGAACGCGATGAGCCAGGCGCCGGCCTGGGCCGGCACGCACTGGTTCGGCACCGACGCGCTGGGCCGCGACCTGCTGGTGCGCTGCCTGACCGGCGGCCGCATCTCGCTGATGGTCGGCGCGCTGGCCACCGTGGCCTCGGTGACGCTGGGCGTCGTCTGGGGCGCGACCGCCGGCTTCCTCGGCGGCAAGGTCGACGCGCTGATGATGCGCATCGTCGACATGATGTACGCCGTGCCCTACCTGCTGATCGCCATCCTGATGGTGACGCTGCTGGGCCGCGAGTTCTATCTGGTGGTGCTGACCATCACCGTGTTCTCGTGGATGGACATGGCGCGCGTGGTGCGAGGCCAGACGCTGGCGATCAAGTCCAAGGAGTATGTCGAGGCCGCGCACGCGATCGGCGTGTCGACCCCGACCATCATCTTCCGCCACATCGTGCCCAACCTCCTGGGCATCGTGGTGATCTACACGACGGTGACGGTGCCGGGCGTGATCCTGACCGAGTCGGTGCTGTCCTTCCTCGGCCTCGGGGTGCAGGAGCCGATGACCAGCTGGGGCGTGCTGATCCAGGACGGCGCAGGCGTGATGGAAACCACGCCTTGGATCCTGCTGTTCCCGGCCGGCATGCTGTCGCTGACGCTTTACTGCGCCAACTACATCGGCGACGGCCTGCGCGACGCGCTGGACCCGAAAGACCGCTGACCCCCGCAGGATAGATGAGGCAAGCCATGAGCATTTTGAAAGTCAACAACCTCGGGGTTCAGTTCCAGACCAACGACGGCGTCGTCAACGCCGTCAACGGCGTGAGCTTCGAGCTGAACAAGGGCCAGACGCTGGGCATCGTCGGCGAGTCCGGTTCCGGCAAGAGCCAGACCATGCTGGCGCTGATGGGCCTGTTGGCCCGCAACGGCAAGACCAGCGGCGAGGCGCTGTTCCACGGCAAGGACCTGCTGACGCTGCCGACGCGCGACTTGAACCGCATCCGCGGCGACCGCGTGTCGATGATCTTCCAGGACCCGATGACCTCGCTGAACCCGTATCTGACGGTGGAGCGGCAGATGACCGAGGTGCTGGAGCTGCATAAGGGCATCAGCCGCCGCGAGGCGAAGAAGCGCGCGATCGAGCTGTTGGACGCGGTGCGCATTCCCGAGGCGGCGCGCCGGGTCGATATGTATCCGCACGAGTTCTCCGGCGGCATGCGCCAGCGGGTGATGATCGCGATGGCGCTACTGTGCGAGCCGGAACTGCTGATCGCCGACGAGCCGACGACGGCGCTGGACGTGACGGTGCAGGCGCAGATCCTGACGCTGCTGAAGGATCTGCAGCGCGATTTCGGCACCGCCATCATCATGATCACCCACGATCTGGGCGTGGTGGCCGGCCTGTGCGAGAACGTGCTGGTGATGTACGGCGGCCGCGCGATGGAATACGGCCGCGCCGACGACATCTTCTACCGTCCGAGCCATCCGTACACGATAGGCCTGTTGGGCGCGCTGCCGAGACTGGACCACGACGGTTCCGAACTGGTCAGCATCCCGGGCAATCCGCCGAATATGGCGAATATGCCAAAAGGTTGCCCGTTCAGCGAGCGCTGCGTGCACGCCAACGCCCGCTGCGCCAGCGAGCTGCCGCCGCTGGCGGCCAGCCCGCTCAATCCACAACTGCTGCGCGCCTGTCACAAGCCGGCGGAGGAACTGCTTCAAGCCGCCGAGGAGGTGACCCATGTCTGATCAAAAGCAAGCGATCCTGTCGGTGCGCAACGTCAAGGTGCATTTCCAGGTCAAGGCCGGCGACGCCTGGCCGTGGAGCCCGAAGAAGACGCTGAAGGCGGTGGACGGCGTCAGTTTCGACCTGTTCGCCGGCGAGACGCTGGGCGTGGTCGGCGAGTCCGGCTGCGGCAAGTCCACGCTGTCCCGCGCGATACTGAACCTGATCCCGGCCACCGACGGCGAGATCGTCTGGATGGGCAAGGACCTGCGCAAGGGTTCGGCCAGGGACTGGCAGAACGTCCGCAAGGATATCCAGATGATCTTCCAGGATCCGCTGGCCTCGCTGAACCCGCGGATGACCATCGCCCAGATCATAGGCGAGCCGCTGCGCGTGCACCGGCCCGAGCTGTCCGCCGACGAGGTGATGAAGCGGGTCAAGGCGATGATGCGCAAGGTCGGTCTGCGCGAGCAGATGATCAACCGCTATCCGCACGAGTTCTCCGGCGGCCAGTGTCAGCGCATCGGCATCGCCCGCGCGCTGATCCTGGAGCCCAAGCTGGTGATCTGCGACGAGCCGGTGTCGGCGCTGGACGTGTCGATACAGGCGCAGATCATCAATCTGTTGAAGGAATTGCAGCGGGAAATGGGCTTGGCGCTGATCTTCATCGCCCACGACCTGGCGGTGGTCAAACACATCTCGGACCGCATCCTGGTGATGTACCTGGGCCGCGAGATGGAGCTGGCCGAGAAGCGCGCGCTGTACGATGTGCCGTCGCACCCTTACACCCGCGCGCTGTTGTCGGCGATTCCTATCCCCGATCCCAAGCTGGAGAGGGGCAAGGCGATCCAGATCCTGCAGGGCGACCTGCCCAGCCCGATCAGTCCGCCGTCCGGCTGCGTGTTCCGCACGCGCTGCCCGCAGGCGGAGGCGCGCTGCGCGCAGGAGGTGCCGAAGCTGCGCCGGCTGAGCGGCGAGACGCAGTCGTCCTGCCTGCTGGCCTGAGGTCGCCCGTTCCGTATCGACGACGCCGCCGCTCGAAAGACCGGCGGCGTTTTTTCGTAGCGTGCAGTGCTTTGTCGGGAGGTTGTCATGGGTTCTTCTAGCGCAGTGGCGCTGGCCTGTCGTTTCCAGGTCAGCCAATGGCAGGAAACCGGTCTGAACGCGGCCGACGGGGCCGGCGAGCTGAAGCGCGCCAGCGTGGTCAACGCCTTCAGCGGACCGCTGGAGGGCGAGGGCAGGCTGGAGTACCAGCTGCTGTATCCGGCCCGGCCGGGCGGCGACGCCGCCTTCATCGGCTACGAGCGGGTGACGGCGAGCTGGGGCGAGCGCCGCGGCAGCTTCGTCCTGAAGCACGACGGCGTCTATTCGCCGAGCGCCGGCGTCAGCGGCCGCCTGACGGTGGTGGAGGGCAGCGGCGGCGGCGATTTCGCCGGCCTGTCCGGCGATGGCCGCATCGTCGCCCGCGCCGGCGAGCGGGGCGGCGAATACCTGCTGACGCTGCGGCTGGACTGAATCGCCGGCCAGTGTTGGAAATTCCGCAGCGAGGCCGCCGCCGGCGACGGCCTTGCTGCCTGATTCTTTTGAGTTTTTCCCGTCCAATGGTTAAGATTTTGACCTTTTGAATAATAAGTTTCGTCCGGCCGCGGCCGGGCGGGATCATTCGGAGGCGCCGCCGGCATCATGCCGGCGGCTTCCGTTTTTCGGGGACGGGAAATGCATTACGCGCAACAGGAATTTTCGGTGCGCCTGCAATGGGGGCTGGATGCGGCGCGTTTGTTGAGCGGGCAGGCCGATCATTGCGTGGTGGTCGACGTGCTGTCGTTCAGCACCAGCGTCGACGTCGCCTGCGCCAGGGGCGCCGAGGTCTGGCCCTACCACGAGCGCGGCGACGACGCCCAGGCGTTCGCCGAGGCGAGGCGCGCGCAGCTGGCGGCGCGGCGCAACCGCCTGCAGCCGTCGCTGTCGCCGGCCTCGCTGCAGCAGCTGGCCGACGGCAGCCGGCTGGTGCTGCCGTCGCCGAACGGCGCGCGGACCAGCCTGGCCAGCTGCGCCGCCGGCACCGTCGCCGGCTGCCTGCGCAACGCCGCCGCGGTGGCCGCGCATCTGGAGCGCGAGGGCGGATCGGTGCTGGTGATCGCCGCAGGCGAAGTGGACAAGGACGGCCGCCTGCGTTTCGCCTACGAGGACTTCATCGGCGCCGGCGCCATCATTTACGGCCTGTCCGGCAGCAAGACCCCGGAGGCGCTGGCGGCCGAGGCCGCCTTCGTGCTGGCCCGTCACGATCTGGAGAACCAGCTGGGGCTGGGCGCGTCGGCCGCGGCCTTGCGAGAGCGCGGCTTCGAGGAGGACGTGGCGCTGGCGGCGCAGCTGAACGTCAGCGACTGCGTGCCCTTGCTGCGGGACGGCGCCTATCGCGCGCTGGAGGCGCTGGCCGGGGCCTGAGCGGGGATGCAGGCGCGGCGGCGGCGCGCTACCATGGTGGTCCGGGCGGACCGCCGCCCCCTTCCGCATCCGGCCTGCCGGCTGCGTTGCTCGTAAACAGGCTCTTATCCAGGAGAACGCCATGCTGCCCGCCCGCATGATCACCACCGCCTTCGAACTGCCAGGCTATCGCATCGTCGCCAATTTCGGCGTGGTGCGCGGCATCACCGTGCGTTCGCGCTCGCTGGTCGGCAACTTCCTCGGCGGTCTGCAGTCGCTGTTCGGCGGCAATATCACCATCTATACCAGCCTATGCGAGCAGGCGCGTTCGGAAACCTACGCGCTGATGTGCGAGCACGCGATGGCGCAGGGCGCCAACGCGGTGATCGGCATGCGCTACGACGCCACCGACGTGATGGCGGGCCTGACCGAGGTGCTGTGCTACGGCACCGCGGTCAGGGTGGAGCCGCTGGACGCGTCGTCGGCCGGCTAGCCCGCTCCCAGCCGGAGCAGGCGTTCGGACTGCGGATCGCAGAAGCCCGGCTCGCCGTCGCCGTGTCCGCGCAGGAACAGCAGCTGCCAGCCGACGGTGTCCGGCAGCAGGCCGCCGAAGCGGAAGCCGTCGCGTTCCAGCTGAGGCAGCCTTGCCAGCGTTTCCGCCGCGGCCGGCAATTTCAGATAGATCAGCTGGCCGGCCGGCAGCGCCGCCAGCTCCCGCAGCCGCGCCTCGGCGGGCTGGCTGACGATGATCTCCAGCCGTTGGCCGTGGCGGCTCAGGCTCAGCCTGGGCAGGCCGGCCTGCCCGGATTCGCCGGTTTCACCGAAGGCCAGCCGCAGCGGCGCCACCCACGTCTCCCAGCCCGCCGGCCACTCGAGCCGCGGCAACGGCCTCGGCTGCAGCGGCAGGCAGCCTAGCACGATGCTTTCCGGTTCCGGTCCGGCAAACGGCGTGTCGATGTAGTCCAGCAGCAGCGCGGTGTTGTGAAAGCCCAGCGCGCGCGCGACGTACTGGCTGCGCGGATGCGAGCAGACCTGCTTGATCGTCAGCAGTTCGACGCCGAGGCCGACGGCCGCGTCGCGCAGGTGGCGGCCCAGCAGGCTGGCGATGCCCTGGCCGCGCGCGTCCGGGTGCACGACGTTCATTGCCAGTTCGGCCTGGCCGGGCCTGGCCGGGTCCATCCACAGCGCCGCGTGGCCCAGCAGCCTGTCGTCGCGGACCGCGACCGCCGAGCGCCATTGTCCGCTGGCGTTGCGTTGCTGGATCTGGCTGGGCAGATAGACGTCGGCGTAGAAATAGCGGTCGCCGTAGATGGCGCGGAACAGCGCGCTGATGTCGGCGGCGTCGGATGGCTGGTAGTCGCGCGCCCAGGCGGCTTGCGGATGGCGGGCGCTCATGCGGTGGCCTCCGCCGGCCGGTAGTCGCGCAGATCGGCCACCCGCATCAGCTTGCCGGAGCGGGGGTGGGTGCGCATTTGCGCCGGCGCGACCTGTTCCAGCTCCAGGTCGAGCTCGCCGGCGGCGCACAGCGCGGCCATCGCCGGCTGCGCCCGCAGCAAGGCCTGCCGCAGCGGCGGCAGGTCCAGCGGCGTGCGAGCCGCCAGCAGCAGCCGCAGGCAATCGCGGCCGTGCCGGCGCGAGATCTGCAACTGCCACGCCAGCAGCTCGCCCTGGCTGAGCAGCGAGGCGCCCAACTGGTCCGGAAACAGCGACAGGGTGCCGACGCGGACGCGATGGCCGTTGCCGGCCCGGCCCAGCAGCGCGAACTTGCGGTTCGGGCCGGGTGGCTCGCGCCAGCAGGCGAGATCGCCGCTGGGATAGCGTATCACCGGCATCAGCCTGCGCTGCAGATTGGTCAGCAGCAGCAGGCCGGGCCGGTCGGGCTCTTCTATCGCCTCGCCGCTGTCCTCGTCGACGATCTCGACGATGTTGTCGCCGTCGAACATCCGGTGTTCGCCGTGCGCGCAGTCCGGCTCGGCGTAGCCTATCAGGCCGGCGTCTACGCTGGCGCAGCCGATCGAGCCTATCCGCGCCAGCGGAAACACCTGCTTCAACAGCGCGATCTGCTCGCCGAACAGGCTTTCGCCGGCGTAGAGCACCGTTTCCACTTCGGACAGCGCCAGCGCGTTTTCGTCCAGATAGTGGGCGAAGCGCAGCAGTTGGGCCGGCACGCCGGCCAGCACATTGATCCTGTGGACGCGGATCGCGTCGATGAGCACGTCGTCGTCGACATGGCAGGTGAACGGGAATTCCAGCACCGGCACCGGCGAGCGCGACAAGGCGTCGTGGGTGAACAGCAGGCTGGTGTACAGGTCGCCGGCGAAGAACAGATTGGCGACGCGGTCGCCGGCGCGCAGCTGGCGCGCGAGGCCGGAGGCGAAGGTCTGGACGAAGGCCTGCCACTCGTCGCTGCTGAACACCGACAGCTTGCCGTCGCCGGTGGAGCCGCCGGTCTTGAACACATGGCCGCCGACCGGGGCGGCGGTCAGCGCCGGCCAGCGCGACAGGTCCCGCGAGTCCCGCCAGTAGGCGGCGGGGTCGACCGGCGGCAGCTCGGACAGCCGCCAGCCGCGTGCGGGCAGCTCGCGATACAGTTCGTGGTACAGCGGGGAATGGCGTCTGGCGTGCTCGACCAGCGAGATCAGTTTCGAATTCATCATTATGTGTGTATATGCCGGCGCCGTGGCGCCGGCCGGATTTCAATGTCTAAAGTCCATCACCAGCGGCGTCTTGCCGCTGTGCGGGTGGCGGCGGAACTCGGCCGCTGGCGTCCCGGTGATTTCCAGCCTCAGCAGGCCGCCGCCGACGACTTCGGCCAGTATCGGCTCCTGCAGCAAGCGCGCGCGTATCGCCGACGGATCGCCGTCGGCCAGCAGATGGATGCGGTCGCCGCCGTCGTCGGCGCGGTCGACCAGCCATTGCAGCGACAGGCCTATCTTCTCGGTCAGCGCGGTCGGATTGACGAAGATGGTGCCGACGCGCAGCAGCGCGCCGTGGCGGCCGGCCAGCCTGAAGCGCGGCGTGGCGAGGCCGCAGCGGCAGCGGCCGGGCAGCCACTGGCCGAGGTCGCCTAGGTCGTAGCGCTCGACTCGCTGCGCCTCGCGCTCGCGCGAGGTGAACACCAGGCGGCCGACGGCGCCGGGCGCGGCGGGCGCGTCGCTGTCGGTTTCCAATATCTCCAGCCACTGGGCTTCGGCCAGCAGGTGGAATTCCCCGTCCTTGCCGTGCGGGCAGGCGTGGCCCAGCGGGCCGGCGTCGACGGAGCCGTACATCGCCGAGCGGATCAGTTCGACGCCGAAGCTGCCGATGTAGGCGCGCTGGCCGTCGCTGATGTGCTCGCCGCCGCAGAACACCTTGCGCACGCCGCCGTAGCGACGCAGCACCCGGTTCTCGCATTCGAACAGCCGATGCAGCGTGCCCGGCATGCCGATCAGCGTGTTGATCTTCTGGTCGACGATGAAATGGGCGATCTCGCTGAAGTCGTCGTCGGACGGGCCGCCCATCGGATACTGCGTGACGCCCATGCGCTCCATGATCGAGAAGAAGCTGAGCATGCCGCCGTACAGCTTGCCGCCGTACAGCAGATTCATCGCGCGGTCGGTGGTCGGGTTCAGGCCGGCGGCCAGCATGCCGTCGGCGGCGGCGCGCATATGGTGGCGGTAGTCGCGGTAGCTGACCCCCGCCAGCTTGGGCGCGCCGCTGCTGCCGCCGCTGCGGAAGAACAGCTGGGCCTTGTCGTTGGCCGGCTCGCCCTGGAAGACGGCCTTGTCCATCAAGGGCAGCGCCGTCAGGCCTTCCGGTTCGGCCGGGGGCGCGTCCAGGTGGGCGTGGCCGGGCAGCGCGGCGGCGTCCAGGCTGACCGACACCCGGCGCGACAAGCGCTGCAAGGCGTAGACGCCGTCGTGCGGTTCGCCGTGGTAGCCGTCGTGCATCCGGCCGGCGGGCGCGACGCGGCTGACGCCGGCGGCCAGGAGCGCGCGGCTCAGCTCGGGCAGCCGCGCGGCCGGCGCGATCAGGCCGCAACTCTGCAGGCGGGTACGCCACGGACGGAGGACGCGGGCGAGCGCGGCGCACGGCGCCGGCCGCAATTCCACGGTGCGGAACAGCGGCGACGGCGCCAGCGCCTGTTCCATATTCCAGGCCAGCCGCCAGCCCTGGCCGGACAGCACCTGGTCCTGCTCGTCGGCGAAGGCCTGGTCCAGCCGGTGGAAGGCCATCCGGGTGCTGATCTCGGCGGCCTCCTGCAAATTAGGCGTCAGCGCCGGCCACTGCGGCGCGCGACGCGCCAGCGCGGCGGCAAGCCGGCGCGCCATGTCCTGGATCACCGCCGGATCGTCGCTGTCCACCAGCAGGGCCTGCGGGCTGGAACAGGCCTGCTGGTCCAGACGGCAGACATCGTCGGCCAGCGCGTCCAGCGCCTCGTCCGAGGCGGCGGCCGGATCGAGGTAGGCGAAGCTGACGCGATGGCCCCAGTCTATCCAGCGACAGCCGGGCGGCAACTGGGCGCGGATCGCCGTCAGCGCGGCGTCGCCGCCCCAGGCCGACACGCCGTCGGCGTCGGCCAGCAGCCTGCCCAGCTCGCCGCTGGCCACCGGCAGCACCGCCAGGCGCGCGGCAAGCTTGCCGCTGGTGTCGTGCTGCAGGAATTCCGCCAGCAGCCTGGCGCTGAGATCCCGGTCGCTGCCGCTGGGGCGCAGCCAGTTGATATTGCCGGCCAGCAGGCCTTCCAGCGCGGCCATGAACGGCAGCAGCGCCGCATTGGACGGCGTCACGTGCAGCACCAGGCCCAGCGGTTGCCAGGCTTCGAAGCGCGCCTCGCGGTAGTCGGGCCGGCGCAGGGAGAACGGGCGCTCGCCGAGCTCGCGCTCCAGCTTGGTCCGCAGCGTCCCGCGGCGGCAGAAGGCGGCCAGATCGGCGCGCGCGGGGTCGTCCAGCAGCGGGTGGCGCGGGGAGGCGGCCAGCGCGTCGGCGAAGCGCTCGGCGCAGGACAGCACGGTCTCGACGTCGACCGTGTCGGCCAGCGTGTCGGCCAATCGGCCGCGCAGCGCGGCCAGTGCGGCATCGAGTTCGAGATCGGCGCGCAGTTCACCATCAATCAGATACATGTCAGGACTCCTTGATCAGTTCGGACGCGGCCAGCGCGCAGCTGCGGCTCTTGCTGGTGCCGGCGCGGCCCAATAGCTCGAACCAGTCGGTGGCCAGGCCGCAACCGCAGCTCTCGGCCGGATGAACGACGGCGAGGTCGCTCTGCAGCATGCTGTGCGCCGGGCTGGAGGTGATGTACGGCGAAACCAGATGCAGGAAGCCGGCCTCGCCGTAGGGCAGCCGCGCCAGCGTCGCGGTGTCGCGCGCCCAGGCGCGGGCCCAGCTGGGCACGTGGAAGCGGTGGCGCGGGCATTCGTTGTACGGCACCGGATGTTCGACCGAGCCGTAGCCGTCGCGGCAACGCTCGTCCGGCAGGCCCAGCTGCTCGCCGAGCCGGCGGTACAGCTCGAGCTTGGGTATCTCTTTGTCGGCGTGGGTCTTCCAGCCGCCGCCGAGCAGGACCAGCGATTCCGGATGCAGCGCCAGCGGAGGCAGGCCCATGTCCCGCATCCGCTCCAGCGTGAACCACAGGAAGGCGGGGAAGCCGAAGATGCGCACCGGCAGGCCCTCGTCGGCGAACTCCCGCAGCGCGCGTATCGCGCCGAACGGGTCGAACTCGTTGCTCTTGCCGTTGTGGCGCAAGGCGTAGACGGCGCGGTTGATCGGCGCGTACTTGCACAGGAACTGGTCGGTATAGGCGGTGCCCAGCGTGATGGCGCCTGCCGGCTCGTAGCTGAGCAGCAGGTAGTTGCACGCTTGCTCCGGCGTGTTCCAGCCGTAGTGGTCGAAGATGCGGTCGACCATGCGCTGGGCGGCGCCTATGCTGCGCGCGTCGTAGCGCATCCGGCTCTTCTGGCCGGTGGTGCCGGACGAGGTCAGTTCCAGCGCGTCCTCGCCGGTCTTGCTCAGCAGCAGCCTGCGCTTGAAATAGTTGGCGAAGATGGGCGGCAGTTGCGACCAGTCGGACAGGCCGGCCAGCCGCTCCGGCGTGAAGCCGTTCTGTTGCAGCCATTGGCGGTAGCCTGGGCTGTGTTCGCAATGGTAGTCGACCAGCTCGCGCATCGCGGCGTCGAACAGGCGGTCGCATTCGGCGTCGGCGCGGTACGGCTGTTCCAGCGCGCACAGCGCCTCGACATGGGGAAGTGTGCTCATGACGGTTCCAGTGATGAAGAAATCGGGCTTCAGGCGGCGACGGGGGCGGGCAGCGGCCGGCGCAGCAGCAGCCACAGCGGCGGCACGGCCAGCAGCGAGGCCAGGCTGATGCCGGCGGCGAAGCGGGCCGGGCTGTCGCCGGCGTCCAGCAGCGCGAGGACGGCGCTGCCGCCGCCCAGCATCGCGGTGGACAGCATGCCCAGCATCGCGGCGACGCTGCCCTTGGCGTTGTCGCTGCTGTACAGCGTCAGCCGGTACAGCGTGGCGTTGCCGAGACCCAGGCCGAAGGCGTAGACGGCCAGGCAGGCGACCAGCGCCGGCAGAGACGGCTGAAGCGGCGCGGCGAGGCCGGCCAGCGACAGGCCGCCGGCCATAGGCCACAGCGCCAGCCGCAGCAGGCGGGACAGTTCCATGCGGCCGGCCAGCCGGTTCAGCAGCAGATTGCCGGCGATCATCGCGGCGAACACCGGCAGTTGCCACAGGCCGTATTCCAGGCCGCTGTAGCCGAGATGGCGGATCAGCAGCAGCGGCGACAGGCCTATCCAGGCGATCAGCGGCAGCGTCAGCAGGCCCAGCGCCAGGCTGCCGCAGACGAAGTCGCGGTGCCGCAGCAGCGCCAGATAGTTGGCCAGGGCGACGCGCAGGCGTAGCGGCGTCGGCGCGCCCATGGTTTCCGGCATCCAGCGCCACAGCCCCAGCGCCACCAGCGCGGTGGCCGCGGCAAGGGCGGCGAACAGTTCCCGCCAGGAGAGCGCTTCCAGCAGCAGGCTGCCCAGCAGCGGGCCGACCAGCGGCGACAGCAGCGCGATATTGGCCAGCAGCGCCATCAGCCGTACCGCGTCGCTCTCGGCGAAGGTCTCCTGCAGCGCCGGGTAGCTGACGACGACGATGAAGCCCAGCGCGATGCCCTGGACGAAGCGCAGCAGATTGAACCAGGCGATGTGCTGGCTGCCGGCGGCGGCCAGGCAGGCGAGCGCGAAGATCAGCGTGCCGGCCAGGAGCAGCGGGCGGCGGCCGAAACGGTCGGACAGCGGGCCGATCAGCCACTGGAAGGCGATGCCGCCGAGCAGGAAGGCGTTCAGCGCCGTCGGCACGTGGCGGCTGTCGGCGGCGAAGTCGGCGGTGACGCGCAGCATGGCCGGCATCACCATGTCGCTGGCGAGATAGGTCAATAGTTCGAAGGCGGTGAGCAGCAGGCAGAACAGCAGGGCCTGTCGGCGGGAGATGGCGAGCAGCGGGCGAAACGGTTCAGCGGACATGGGTGACGCGGTTTTCCTGATGAGGGGTGGTTGCGGCGCCCGGCGGCGAGGCCGGCGCGGAATCGGCGCCACCATAGGTCAATTCCTCCGACCCAGACCCTGTCCTTTGGTACTGGATTCGGTGTTTGTGGCTTTTTTTGGCTGATATGAGGAATGTCAGGTCGCTTATTTGTATTTAAATTGAATTTGTTTTGGATAAAAATCAACAAGTTTGGCAATTTAATTGCCCTGTTGTCTGACAATTTTCAATGGAGTTTCGGCGATTGGTCGCGGCGCTGGCGCGGGTTATCATGCCGACGTCGGCCGCGCGGACGGCCGAGGACCATCCTGGAATCCGGTGACGATGAAGAAACGACTGTTGCTCAGCATCGGCCTGTGCGGCCTCGCGGCCGCCGGCGCGTCCTACTATGCCTTGGCCGACGGCGATGCGCTGTGGCGCATCGTCGGCGAACAATGCGTGCCCGGCCAGCAGGCGCAGGGCGCGCCGGCGCCCTGCGCCGAGGTGAAGCTGTCGCAGGGCGTGGCGGTGTTGAAGGACCGCGACGGCGCGCTGCAATACCTGCTGATTCCGACCCGACGCGTCGGCGGCATCGAAAGCCCGCAGCTGCTCGACGGCGACGCGCCGGCCTATTGGCGCGAGGCCTGGGCGGCGCGCGCCTTCATGGATGCCCGGCGCGGCCAGCCGCTGCCGCGGCGGGCGGTGTCGCTGGCGATCAACTCGCAATACGGCCGCAGCCAGAACCAGCTGCACATCCATATTTCCTGTATCGACCGCACGGTTAGGCAGCAGATCGACGATCTGGACGACGGCCTGCCGCGGCGATGGCGCCTGTTGCCGGTGGAACTGAAGGGCCATGCCTACTGGGCGCGGCGCGTCGACGCCGACGCCGACGGCAATCCGGTCGGCGACCCGTTCCGCTTGCTGGCCGACGAAATGCCGGGCGCGCGCGACGACATGGGCCGCTACGGTCTGGCGCTGTTGCCGGCGAGCTTTTCCGACGGCGACGGTTTCGCGCTGCTGGCCACCCGCGTCGACCTGCTGCGCGCCAACCGGGCGTCGGCCGAGGAATTGCAGGACCACGACTGCAAGATATTGCGGCAGTGAGCGGCGGCGCCCGTTCGCGGTATCATCGCGTCCTGGCCGCGGCGCGGCATGGTCCGGCGGAGTTCCCGCCGGCGGCGCCGGGCAAGGGGGACGGATATGAAGCAGAGTCTGGCGCTGGTGTCGCTGGTGGTGGCCGACTACGACGAGGCCATCGCATTCTTTGTCGGCAAGCTCGGTTTCGAGCTGAGCGAGGACAGCTACCAGGCGGAGCAGGACAAGCGCTGGGTGGTGGTGACGCCGCCGGGTTCGGCGGCAGGCCTGCTGCTGGCGCGGGCCAGCGACGACGCGCAGCGCGCGGCGATAGGCAATCAGGCCGGCGGCCGGGTGTGGCTGTTCCTGGACACCGACGATTTCTGGCGCGATTACGAGCGCTACCGCGCGGCCGGCGTCGAATTCACCCGCCCGCCGCAGCAGCAGGACTACGGCACGGTGGCGGTGTTCCGCGACCTGTGCGGCAATCAGTGGGACCTGATTCAGCGCAAGGACTGAGTATCGATTGGTAATGCCTGACGCGACATTGGCGTTTGTTGTCGCGGAGACATAAGGTTTTCGATGCGTCCCGTGGCCCTAAACCGCCGATGCCGCAAAAAGACCTTGAACAGGCGCTAAGAGCCGGCGTAGGAGGCTTACTTTTTGGCCTTGGCCAGATCGGTCAGCACCCGCGACGCGGCGAACAGGCCGAAGCTGGCCGTCACCACCATGCCTGCGCCGAAGCCGGCGCAGGACAGGCCCTGCGGTCCGCGGGCCTGGCCGGCGTCGCAGGCCTCCGCCTGCGGATAGACCAGCTGCTCGGTCGAATAGACGCAGGGCACGCCCATCTTCTTGCCGTCGCGGGCGAAACCGTGATGGCGGCGCAGGTTATAGCGGAGCTTGGACAAGAGCGGGTCCTGCGTGACCTCGGCCAGGTCGGCCAGCTTGATCCTGCTCGGGTCCATCTGGCCGCCGGCGCCGCCGGAGACGATGAAGCGCTGGCGCTTCCCGGCGCACCAGGCCGCCATCGCCGTCTTCACCTTCAGGCTGTCTATGCAGTCGACGATGTAGTCGTAGCCCTGGCCCAGCATCTCGTCCATATTCTCCTCGGTGACGAAATCCTCTATCTCCGTCACCTCGCAGGCCGGGTTGATGGCCTTGATCCGCTCGGCCAGCGCCGTCACCTTGGCCATGCCGTAAAGCGGGTCCAGCGCCGGCAGTTGTCGGTTGGTGTTGGATTCGGCGACGTTGTCCAGATCGATCAGCGTCAGCCGGCCGATGGCGCTGCGCGCCAGCGCCTCCACCACCCAGGAGCCGACGCCGCCGACGCCGACCACGCAGACGTGGGCGCGGCGAAAGCGCGTCAGCGCGTCGTCGCCGTACAGGCGGGCAATGCCGCCGAAGCGGCGGTCGAGGTCGGCGGAATGGTCCATCGGTATAACCTGTTGCGCAAAAACGGCCAAGGATAACCAAGCGGACGGCGCCATGCCAGCCCCGGCGAGGTTTTGTCCGGCGCCGGGCGGGGGCGGTGTGGCGTTTCTGCCGGGCGTGAAGGATTTTTTACAATCCAACTGCTTGATTGATTGGAACCTTTTTTCGATTGCCTTATCTTGTTCTATACGCGCCCGAGCTGGGCGCGTGTCCGGGACCGGCATGAATTGCCGCGTGCAAATCCTCTGCCGGCCGACTCTCAGCATTAGGGAGATTCCGATGAAGCAGCAAAGATTCGATATCGATTTGGACAAGCACTACAACGCCACCGTGGTGATCGCCTGCGAAGAGTGTGGGAAGGAAACCCGCCAGCATCTGAGGACCATATTGCCGGACCAGTCGCTGCGCTGCAGTTGCGGCGCCGACATCTCCTTGGCGGCGCCCGACATCCAGCGGGCCGAACGCCAGGCCGACGCCATCCGTCAATCGTATCGAATCCACTGAGCGGACCTTCCCACAATCTGTAGAAACGCCTCGGCCGGCATCGCCGCCGGCCTTGTCAGGCAAGCGCCTGAATTGAT
Source organism: Chromobacterium sp. CV08 (assembly GCF_051129845.1). NCBI lineage: Bacteria > Pseudomonadati > Pseudomonadota > Betaproteobacteria > Neisseriales > Chromobacteriaceae > Chromobacterium > Chromobacterium sp. CV08. The sequence goes on along the minus strand of NZ_CP150453.1, from coordinate 4,764,084 downwards.
CGTCGGACGGCGGCCCAAGCGGCCGCCGTCGGCGTTTCAGTCGGCCAGCTGGGCGTCGTAGTCGCGGAAGCCTTCCTCCACCGCCGGAATGATGTCGACGAACTCGAAATAGGGCTCGGTCACCAGCCTGCTGTCGCGCAACGCGTCTATCAGGTAGTGGAAGGCCTGCAGCGAGCCGGTCTCGAACATCGCGACGTCGCTGCAGCGGGTGGTGAAGGCCTCGGCGTCGAACCAGCGCATCCTCACCTCCGGATAGCGGGCGTAGATCGGCTTCAGGGTCTCGTCCTCGAAGCGGCGGCGCTCCGGCCGGCTCAGCCGCAGCCAGTTGGGGTGGACGCGCATCAGCGCGAAGAAGGTCAGGGTCTTGGACATCGTGGTGCTCCCGTATCGATGGAAATAGACGGCGGGCCGGCTCCGCTCAAGCACTAATGTAAGCGCGCTTGCGATGCCGGAAAACTCGTGTTTAGCTAGGCCCATGACCGTCATTCCGCAGCCGCGCAAACAGCCGCGCCAAGCCCGTTCCCGCCATGCCGTCGCCGCCATTCTCGAAGCGGCGGCTCGCATTCTGGCCCGCGACGGCTACGCCGCCTTCAACACCAACCGCGTCGCCGAGTTGGCCGGCGTCGGCGTCGGCTCGCTGTACCAGTACTTTCCGAACAAGCAGGCGCTGCTGGCCGCGCTGCACCGCCGTCACGGCGAACAGACGCTGGAGGCGCTGGCCGCCGCGCTGGCGCACGGCGCCGGCCGGCCGCCGCGCGCGCAGCTGGCGGCGATGGTGGCGGCCACGCTGGACCTGCACCGGCGCGAACTGGGCCTGCACCGGGTGCTGGAGCGCGAATGGCCGGCGTATGACGAGCCGCCGGCCAGCAATCCCGGCGACGCCGCGCTGCGCGAGCTCGTCGCCGGCTGGCTGGACGGCATCGGCGCCGACGCCGGCCGGGCCGGGCTGCTGCTGGCGATGGCCGACAGCCTGGTGCACGGCCTGCTGCTGGACGCCGACGCGCCGGGCGAGGCGCTGGACGATGTGATCACCGACGCGCTGGCGGGCTATCTGGGCCTGCCGGCGGGCAACGACACGCTAGAGGAGAAGCACAGATGCAGTGGATAGATTTCCGCAGCGACACCGTCACCCAACCGACGCCGGCGATGCGCCGCGCGATGGCCGAGGCCGAGGTCGGCGACGACGTCTACGGCGACGATCCGACCGTGCTCAGCTTGGAGGCGCTGGCCGCCGAGAAGCTGGGCAAGGAGGCGGCGCTCTTGGTGCCCAGCGGCACCTTCGGCAACCAGCTGGCGCTGTTCACCCACTGCCGGCGCGGCGACGAGGTCATCGTCGAGGACAACAGCCACATCGTCTGGCACGAGGCCGGCGCGGCGGCGGTGATCGCCGGCGCCCATCTGCGGACGATAGAAGGCGACAAGGGACTGATGGCGGTCGGCGACATCGAGCGACGCATCCGCGTCGGCGACGACATCCACGAGCCGCGCACCGGCCTGATCTGCGTCGAGAACGCCCACGGCAACGGCCGGGTGCTGCCGCTGGCGGCGATGGCCGACACCGCGGCGCTGGCGCGCGGGCACGGCGTGCCGGTGCATCTGGACGGCGCGCGGGTGTTCAACGCCGCCGCCAGCCTGGGCTGCGACGTGCGCGAGATCACCGCCCACGCCGACAGCGTGATGGCCTGCCTGTCCAAGGGCCTGGCCGCGCCGATAGGCTCGATACTGGCCGGTTCGGCCGGCTTCATCGCCGAGGCGCGCCGCAAGCGCAAGTTGCTGGGCGGCGGCCTGCGCCAGGCCGGCGTGATCGCCGCGCCCGGCCTGCTGGCCTTGACCGAGATGGCGGCGCGGCTGGACGAGGACCACGCCAACGCCCGCTACCTGGCCGAGGGTCTGGCCAGGCTGCCGTGCGTCGACATCGATCCGGCCGATGTCCACATCAATCTGGTGTGGTTCCGTTTCAACGCCGACATCGACGCCAGCGAGCTGATGTCGGCGCTGGAGCGGGCCGGCTTCCGCGCCAATCCGCCGCAGCAGGGCGTGATGCGGCTGGTCACCCACTGGCAGGTCGGCCGCGCCGACATCGACCGGCTGCTGGAGGCGATGCAGCGCGTGCTGTGCGATTGACGGCGCGGCGGGCGGCTATAAACAGTAGGTAAGGACCGATGGGAGCAGGCCGCATGCGGCATCGCTTGACGTACGGCGCGCTGCTGGCGGCCGTTTTCCTGTCCTCGCCGCCGGGACGGGCCGACGGCCTGGCCCAGGTGCGCATCTACACCGACGACGACCCGCCGTATGTGATGGTCAGCCCGGACGGCCAGGTGATGGGCGGCACCACGGTGGAGAAGGTGACGCGGGTGATGCGCCGGCTGGGCCTGCCGTTCGGCGTCATGCAGGCGGCGCCGTGGGCGCGCGCCTATCAGGAGGCCAAGACCCGGCCGTATGCGATGGTGTTCCCGATCGCCAGGACGCGCGAGCGGCAGAAGTATCTGGACTTCACGTTCAAGATTCTCGATGCCGACATCTATTTCTACCGGCTGGCGGCGCGCGGCGACGTCCAGCCGCGTACGCTGGACGAGGCGCGCCGCTACCGCGTCTGCGTGGTGCTGAACGACTACCGGCACGAATACCTGGCGGCGGAAGGCTTCGCGCGGCTGGAGCTGTCGCCGGATTCCACGCTGAACGTCAGGAAGCTGGCCGCCGGCCGCTGCGATCTCTTGCCGTCGACCGAGACCGGCATCGCCGGCAAGCTGAAGGCGCTGGGCCTGGACAGGACGCTGGTGGCGCGCGGCATCCGGCTGGACGGGCTGGACAGCGGCTTGTACGCCGCCTTCAACAAGGACACGCCGCCGGATGTCATCGCCCGCTTCAAAGCGGCCGCCGCGGCCGCCGACGCCCCCTGAGGAGAGCCGCGATGCGCGCGACCCTGCTGCTGTTGTGCTGTCTGGCCGCCTTGCCGGCCCAGGGCGAGGAACTGATCGAAATCCCGACCCGACCCGGCGTCAGCCTGCGCTTCCTGCTGCTGGAGCCGCCGGGGCCGGCGCGCGCCAATCTGGTCCTGCTCGCCGGCGGCGAGGGGCTGCTGAAGCTGTCGGCCGGTGGCGAGATGGGCGCCGGTCGAGGCAATTTCCTGGTGCGCACCCGCCAGGACTGGGCTGACATGGGTTTCCGCGTCGCGGTGGTGGACGCGCCTTCCGACATGCCGCGCGGCCTGCTCGGCGATTTCCGCGAGAGCCCGGAGCACGCGGCCGACGTCGCCGCCGTGTCCGGCTATCTGCGCCGCGGCGCGGCGCTGCCGGTGTGGCTGGCCGGCACCAGCCGCGGCACGACGTCGGCGGCGGCGGTCGCCTTGAACCGGCCGGACGCGGCCGACGGCCTGCTGCTGACCTCCAGCATAGACGCCGGACGCGGCAACCTGGCCCACCTGCCCTTGGAGCGGCTGACCATCCCGGTGCTGATGATCCAGCACCGCCGCGACGAGTGCCGCGCCAGCCGGCCCGGCAATCTGGGGCCGGTAGTGGACAGGCTGCGCGCCGACGCGCCGCGCGAGCTGATGCTGCTGGACGGCGGCAAGAACGACGGCGATCCATGCCAGCCCTGGGCCTGGCATGGCTACAACGGCATCGAGAACCGGGTGCTGGACCTGGCCGGGCGCTGGATGCTGGCCCACGATCGGCGCTGAGGCGATTTGGCAGCGGCGCGCGCCGGTGCTACCCTCGCCGCCATTCATCGATTCTCCATCGCTATCGCCATGAACCCGTCCCACGATACCCACGCCTGGCTGGAAAGCCTGGACTCCGACCGCGCCGCCGCCTGGGTGGCCGAGCAGAACGCCCGCACCGAGAGCGTGCTGGACGCCGATCCGCGCTTCCCGTCGCTTCGGCGCGAGATACTCGAGCACCTGCGCGACACGCGGCAGATTCCGTACTTCGCCGAGCACGAGGGCTGGCTGTACAACTTCCACCAGGACGAGGCGCATCCGCGCGGCATCTACCGCCGGACCACGCTGGACGCCTACCGCGCCGGCAGCCAGGACTGGCAGACGGTGCTGGACATCGACGCGCTGGCGGACGCCGACAAGCGCGACTGGTATCTGGACGGCGTGTCGCATTGCACCGTCAGGCCCGAGCGGGCGCTGGTGCACCTGAGCGACGGCGGCGGCGACGCGACGACGGCGCGCGAGTACGACGTCGACGCGCGGCGCTGGACCGAGGACGGCTTCAGCTTCCCCGAGGGCAAGAACCACATCGCCTGGCGCGATCCGGACAGCGCCTTCGTCTGCCCCGGCTGGAAGGGCGCGCCGCTGACCCGCGCCGGCTATCCGCGCGAGGTGTGGCTGGTAGAGCGCGGCGACGGCGGCCAGCATCGCTGGACGCAGCTGTTCGCCGCGCCGGAGGACGCGATGATGACGGCCGCCTGGCGCTTTCTCGACAGCGACGGCGGCGTCGTCGACCTGATCGAGGCGTCCGACGGCTTCTATCGCAAGACCTACCATCTGCTGGACGCCGGGCTGGCGTCGCGGCCGCTGCCCCTGCCGCCCAAGGCCGAGATCGAGGCCTATCTGGCCGGCGACCTGATCGTCAAGCTGGCCGAGGACTGGGACTGGCGGGGCGCAAGCTACCGCAGCGGCAGCCTGCTGGCGGTCGGTCTGGCCGGCCTGGTCGGCGACGGCCCAGCGCCGCAGCTGCTGCAGGCGCCCGAGCCCAGGCTGGCGGTGGCGGCGGTGGAGAGCACCCGCAGCCGGCTGCTGGTCCAGCTGCTGGACCAGGTCAGGAGCCGCATGCTGTGCTTCGCCAAGCTGGACGGCGTATGGACGACGCAGCCGCTGGCGCTGCCGGAGGACGGCGTGATCGAGATCGCCGACCAGCCGTGGCAGAGCGATGTGCTGTACTACAGCTACAGCGATTTTCTGACGCCCAGCGGCCTGTATCGGCTGGACCTGGACGGCGGTGAAGCCGAATGCCTGCGCCGCCAGCCCGAGGCCTTCGATCCGGCGCCGTATGTCGCCGAGCAATGGCAGGCGACGGCGCCGGACGGCGAGCGGATACCGTACTTCGTCGTCAGGCGGCGCGACGCGCCGTTCGACGGTTCGACGCCGACGCTGCTGTATGGCTACGGCGGCTTCGAGGTGCCGATGCTGCCTTATTACATCGAGAATTTCGGCCCGCACTGGCTGGGGCGCGGCGGCGCCTTCGTGCTGGCCTGCATACGCGGCGGCGGCGAGTTCGGCCCTGACTGGCACCAGGCGGCGCAGGGGGCGAAGCGCCAGGTCAGCTTCGACGACTTCATCGCGGTGGCCGAGGACCTGATGGCCCGCAAGCTGACTTCGCCGGCCAAGCTGGCGATAGAGGGCGGCAGCAACGGCGGCCTCTTGGTCGGCGCGGCGATGGCGCAGCGGCCCGAGCTGTTCCGGGCCGTGGTGTGCGAGGTGCCGCTGCTCGACATGCTGCGCTACACCGAGCTGTTGGCCGGCGCCAGCTGGATAGACGAATACGGCGACCCGGACGATCCGGCCGAACGCGCCGCGCTGGCCGCCTATTCGCCTTACCACCACATCCGCGCCGACGCGCGCTATCCGCTGGCCCTGTTCACCACCAGCGCCAGCGACGACCGCGTGCATCCCGGCCACGCCCGCAAGATGGCGGCGAGACTGCTGGAGCTGGGCCACGATGCGCTGTTCTACGAGACCGACGGCGGCGGCCACGCCGGCAACGCCGGCCAGGAGGAGACCGCCGCCGAACTGGCGCGGGTGCTGGTGTATCTGTACCAGCGGCTGATGGACTAGGGTCGGCGACAACGAGGAAAAGGGGCGCGAGGCGCCCTTTTTCGCGTCCGGCGGCGGCGATGCCGATTGCATCGCGCCGTTGCTGGCGGCGGTCGGTGCGGCGTACCATGGACGGCGGCGGGGCCGCGTCAGCGCGGCCCCGCCCCGTATTTGGAAAAATATAAAGAGGAAAACCATGCAAGGAAGAAAATTGCTGCCATTGGCGTGGCTGCTGTGCCTGCCGATGGCCGCCTGGGCCGACGGCGGCGACCTGGACTACGGCAGCTACGGCATCGATTTCGGCGGCATCGACCACTCGGTGCGCATCCAGGACAATATCTCGCTGTACGCCAACGGCGCGTGGATGAAGCGCACGCCGATTCCGGCCGAGCGCTCGTCGATAGGCGTGACCGAGCTGCTGTACGACCGCAACCAGCAGCGGGTGAGGGACATCATCGAGCACGCCGACCCGGCCGTCTCGCCGGACGCGCGCAAGATCGCCGACCTGTACCACAGCTTCCTCGACGAGGCGGCCATCGCCAAGCGCGGCCTGGCGCCGCTGCGGACCAAGCTGGCGGCGATCGCCGCCTTGAAGGACGCCGAGCAGGCGATCGCCTATATGGCGACGCTGCAGGACCAGCCGGAAGACACGCCGTTCCGTTTCTACGTGGCGCAGGACAGCAAGAACTCCGCCGCCTATCTGGCCGGGGTCGGCCAGGCCGGCCTGGCGATGGACCGCGACTACTATCTGGGCAAGTCGGCCGACTTCGCCGCCGCGCGCAAGGCCTACCGCGGCTATCTGGCGCGCCTGCTGACGCTGGCCGGCGAGAAGCGGGCCCAGGCCCGCGCCGGCGCGGTGCTGGCGCTGGAGACCCGCCTGGCCGAGGCGCAGTGGAGCAATGTCGAGAACCGCGACATCCAGAAGACCTACAACAAGGTGGCGGTGGCCGATCTGGGCCGGCGCCTGCCCGGCTACGACTGGCCCCGCCTGCTGAACGGCGCCGGCCTGGCCGCGGCGGCCGACCTGAACCTGGACCAGCCCAGCTATCTGGCCAAGCTGCCCGGCCTGTTGCGGCAGACGCCGCCGGCGGTATTGCGCGACTATTTGACGCTGCGCCTGCTGGATGCCTACTCGCCGTATCTGGACCGCGCGTGGACGGCGGCGCGCTTCGACTTCTACGGCAAGGCGCTGGACGGCCGCAGCGTCGACAGGCCGCGCTGGAAGAAGGCGGTGACGCTGGTGGACGAGGGCATGGGCGAGGCGGTCGGCAAGCTGTACGTCGCCAAGTATTTCACGCCCGAGGCCAAGCGCCAGGCCGACGAGCTGGTGCGCAATCTGCTGGCGGCCTACGACCAGAGCATAGACGGCCTGGACTGGATGAGCGCCGAGACCAAGCGGGAAGCCCACGTCAAGCTGTCCAAATACATGCCCAAGATAGGCTATCCGGACAAATGGCGCGACTACTCCAGCCTGGCGATCGGACCGGACGACCTGGCCGGCAACGTGCGGCGCATCGCCGAATTCAACTACCGCCGGCAGAGCGTCCGGCTGGGCCAGCCGGTGGACCGCGGCGAATGGGGCATGACGCCGCAGACCGTCAACGCCTACTACAACCCGGCCAATAACGAAATCGTGTTCCCGGCCGCCATTCTGCAGGCGCCGTATTTCGATCCGAAGTTCGATGCCGCGGTCAACTACGGCAGCATAGGCGCGACGATAGGCCACGAGATCAGCCACGGTTTCGACGACCAGGGCCACCAGTTCGACGGCGACGGCAATATGCGCAACTGGTGGACGCCGGCCGACGAGAAGCACTTCAAGGACGTGACCGCCAGGCTGGTCAAGCAGTACGGCCGCTTCGAACCGGTCAAGGGGCATCGCGTCAACGGCGAGCTGACGCTGGGCGAGAATATCGCCGACAACGCCGGGCTGGAGATCGCCTACAAGGCGTACAAGATCGCGCTGGGCGGCAAGGACGCGCCGGTGCGCGACGGCCTCAGCGGCGACCAGCGTTTCTTCATCGCCTTCGCCCAGTCCTGGCGCGGCAAGGCCCGCGACGCGGCCGTGCTGAAGCAGCTGGTGTCCGACCCGCATACGCCGGACCTGTGGCGGCCGATCGGCACCGCCAGCAATCTGGACCCGTTCTACCAGGCATTCGGCGTCAAGCCGGGAGACAAGATGTATCTGCCGCCGGAGCAGCGCTTCCACCTGTGGTGGTAAGCGTAGGGGCATGAAAAACGGCAGCCTGGGCTGCCGTTTTCGCATCGATGGGTCGGGATCAGAAGCTCAGGCCGGCGCCCAGGTAGGCGCCGTCGGCGAGCCGGCGGCTGCGGGCATCGTCGCTGCGGCGGATGTCGAAATAGCGGTAACCGGCTTCGACGCTGAGCGGGCCGACGACGTTCCAGCGCACGCCGGCGGCGTAGTCGCTGACGCGCTTGACGCTGCCGCTGGCGAAGCTGTCCGGCGCGTAATAGGCCTGGCCGAACAGCTTGACCTTGGGCGCGAGGTCGAAGCTGGCGCGGCCGCCTATCAGCGCGGCGGTGGCGGAGCCGCTGTCCGGCGACAGCGCCATCAGCTTGCCGCCGCCGGCCACCGTCAGCGGCCCCAGCGGCAGCGCGAACTCCAGGCCGGCGCCGCCGGCGCTGCCCTTGTGGTCTTCGCGCAGGTAGTCGAGATTGAGGCCGATGCCGAAGCCGTCGGGCGTGCGGCTGAATTGCTGGGTGCCGTTGCCGGCGCCGAATAGGTAGTCGGCGGCGTGGGCGCCGCCGGCCAGTCCGGCCAGCGCCAGGGCGATTGCGAGGTGCTTCATGCGGTCATTCCTGTTTGGTTCGAACGTCAACAGATAGTGACCGATTGCTAAAAAACAAGTTCAGCGCGCCTGTTCAGCCGTTCAGCCGCTGCTCCAGCGCCAGCACCATGGCCTTCAGCGCCGCGACCTCGGCCTCCAGCGCGGCCACGCGGCCGGTCAGGCCGACGTCTATCACTTCGCAGGCTGGCTGGGCCGGGAGGATCTGCGGCTCGCCGGACAGCAGATGGCACCAGCGCGCCTCGCGCTCGCCGGGCTGCCGCTCCAGCTTCATCACCAGCGGCGGATACTTGTCGGCCAGCGCATTCAGCGCGGTCTCGACCTCGTCGACGCCGGAGAAGGCGTAGATGCGGCCGGAGCGGGTGCGGATTTCGGCGGCGGTCTGCGGGCCGCGCAGCATCAGCAGACAGAGCGCGGCCAGCCGCGCGCCGTCGATGTTCCAGGCGTAGTTCAGGCGGTGCTCGTATTTGGCCACCCGGCTGCCGGCCGGCAGCCGCTCGGCGACCAGTTTGGCGGCGATCAAGGCATCCAGCGCGGCGCTGATTTCGGCTTCCGGCAATTGCAGCACCGGTTCGCGGCTGGTCAGCTGGTTGCAGGCGCCGGCGAGGCCGTTCAGCGTCATCGGGTAGGCGTCCGGCGTCAGCGCCTGCTTTTCGACCAGCGCGCCGAGCACGCGCACTTGTTGCGGGTCGAGTTGATGCGTCTCCATTGTTTCCTCCATCGCGGGACCATCCCGCCATCATCGCATCAAATCGCCGGCGCGTCGCGCCCCTAGCCCTGCTGCTGCCGTTCCAGCGCCTCCAGCTGGCGCAGCCTGCGGATCTCGCGGCGGCGGCCGTCGCGCTCCTCCTGGTCCAGCGCCCGGTACAGCGACACGGCCATGCCTATCATGATCAGCATGAAGGGCAGCGCGCTGACGATCAGCACGGCCTGCAGCGCCTTCAGGCCGCCGCTCTGCAGCAGCACCAGCGCGATGACGGCCAGCAGCACGCCCCAGATCAGCTTGACCCTGTGGCTGGGATTCAGGCTGCCGCCGCTGGTGAACATGCCGAGCACGAAGGTGGCCGAGTCGGCCGAGGTGACGAAGAAGATGATGACCAGCAGCATGGCCAGCAGAGACAGCAGATGGCCGCCCGGCAGATGCTCGAACATCACGTACAGCGCGGTGGAGACGTCGGCCTTGACCGCGCCCACTAGGTCGACGCCGCCGAACAGCTGCAGGTCCAGCGCGGTGCCGCCGAAGGCGGAGAACCAGGCGAAGCTGGCCAGCGCCGGCACCAGCAGCACGCCGACCATGAATTCGCGTATCGTGCGGCCGCGCGAGACGCGGGCGATGAACATGCCGACGAACGGCGCCCAGGTCACCCACCAGGCCCAGTAGAACAGCGTCCAGTTGGCCATCCAGGTGCCCTGGCTGAACGGGCTCATGCGCAGGCTGGTGCTGGTCAGATTGCCCAGATAGTCGCCCAGCGTCGTGGTGAAGGTGTCGAAGACGAAGCCGGTCGGGCCGAGCAGCACCACCGCCAGGAACAGCAGCAGCGCCAGCGCGACGTTCAGATTGGACAGCCACTTGATGCCGCGGGCCAGGCCGGTCAGCGAGGACAACAGGAACAGCGCGGTGGCGATGGCGACGATGGCGACGGTCAGCCAGTCGGACGGCGCGATGCCGAACAGCATCTGCAGGCCGCTTTCTATCTGCAGCGCGCCGAAACCCAGCGTGGTGGCGACGCCGAACACGGTGGCCAGCACCGCCAGCACGTCGATGGCGATGCCGACGGGGCCGTCGACGCGATCGCCGAGCAGCGGGCGGAAGGCGACGCTGATCAAGCCTTTCTGGCCGCGGTTGAACTTGAAATAGGCCAGCGCCAGCGCGGTCAGGCTGTACACCGCCCACGGATGCAGTCCCCAATGGAAGAACACGTGCCGCATCGCCAGCCGAGCCGCCTCGGCCGATTCCGGCGCGGTGGAGCCGCTCGCCGGCGTGGCGAAGTGAGAGATCGGTTCGGCCACGCCCCAGAACACCAGGCCTATGCCCATGCCGGCGGAGAACAGCATCGCGAACCAGCTCAGACGCGAGAACTCGGGCTCCTCGTCCTCCTTGCCCAGGCGGATGTGGCCGAAGCGGCCGAAGGCCAGATAGATCGCGAACACCAGGAAGCCGAACACCGACAGCAGATAGAACCAGCCGAAGCGGGAAATGGTGTAGCTCAGCCAGGCGGAGGCGACGCCGCTCATGTGCTCGGGGGCGGCTACGCCCCACAGGGCGAACAATACGGTCAACAATAGGGACAGGCGTAAAACCATCGGAACTCCTATGGCAATGGCGGCGGCGCGGACCTGGCGCGAGGCGGGCCGCCGCGGGAAATGGCAAGACTGGCGGCTCGGGGCGAGCGCCGCGGATGGCCCGGTGTGCGGGCGCGGGACGAAGGGCATCATCTCGGATTCATAAGCGGCGCCGCCGGGCGTGGCCGGCGGCGCGGAATCCGGTGCCGTTTCGATTGAATTTCTGAGTAAAATCAGGCTGTTGTTTTTTAGGCTAACATTATTAGCGTTTGCTTGTAAACCTTGGCGACCGATTTGGGCGGCGCAGGGCGGGCGCGCCGCGGCCGCTTGACAGCGCGCGCGGCCTTCGCCAACCTGTCGCGTTTACCGGTCGGTGCCGGGTGGGAGCGGATGTGATTCGAGTCGATATTTTGCTGGTGGAACAAGGGCTTGCCGCTTCGCGCACCGCCGCGCAGAACCTGATCGCCGCCGGCCGCGTCAGCTGCCAGGGCGCGCCGGTGGCCAAGCCCAGCCAGAAGTTTCCAGCGGACGCCGAATTCGCCGTCGTCGCCGACGAGGCCGACCGCTACGTGTCGCGCGGCGGCCTGAAGATGCAGGGCGCATTGGCGGCGGCGGGCCTGGACGTGACCGGCTGGGACGCGCTGGACGTCGGCCAGTCCACCGGCGGCTTCACCGACTGCCTGCTGCAGGCCGGCGCGCGCCGGGTCGTCGGCGTCGATGTCGGGCACGAGCAGCTGCACGCCCGCCTGCGCTCGGATGCGCGGGTCCGCTATTTCGAGGGCGTCAACGCCCGCGCGCTGGACCATGCGGCGCTGCTGGCCGCCAACGACGGCGACGGCTTCGACCTGATGGTCTGCGACGTGTCCTTCATCTCGCTGAGCCTGGTGCTGCCGTCGGCGCTGCCGCTGCTGAAGCCGGGCGGCCGGCTGCTCAGCCTGGTCAAGCCGCAGTTCGAGGTCGGGCGCGAGGGCCTGTCCCGGGGCGGCATCGTCCGCGACGAGAGCCTGTACCCGCTGGTGCGGGACAAGATAGACCGGGTGCTGGCCGAGCAGAACATGCGGCCGCTGGCCTGGTTCGACAGCCCGATCAGGGGCGGCGACGGCAACCGCGAATTCTTCGTCCACGCCGCGCGGCGCTGAGCGCCGCCGCGCGGACGTCGGCGGGAAAGGCTAGTCGACGCTGATGTCGTCGTCGTCCAGGCTGCGCACCACCAGCACCGGGCAGTGGCTGCGGCGCAGGATGTCCTCGGCGAAGCTGCCGAGGAACAGGTGGGCGAGGCCGCTGCGGCCATGGGTGCCGACCACCATCAGATCGGCCTGCTGTTCGCGGGCGTAGCCCAGCAGCAGGTCGGCCAGATCGTGGCCGCCTTCCCAACTTTTCTCCATATGGCTGGCGACGTCGGTCAGGCCGGCGACGTGCGCGATGTTCTGCGCCCGTTCCAGCGCCTCCTGGCCCTGCTGCAGCGCCAGGTCGTAGCCGGGGTCGCCGGAATAGACGCCCAGGCTGTCGACGACCAGGTCGCGCAGGCCGGCGACGTGGGCCAGCGTCAGCCGCGCGCCGCTGTGCTTGGCCAGGCGGATGGCCTCGTGCAGGGCCTTGTCGGAATTGTTGCCGCCGTCTATCGCGGCGATGATGTGACGGTACATGGCTGCTCCTTCGCGAAACATTGCTCGGTGGGATGCTTGCAGCATAACCCGGCGGCGGCGCCGCCGTCTCGCGGCGATGCGCGGGTATTGATCCAGGACAATCAAGACGGACGCCGGGACCGGCGATGGCGGCCGGCCGGGGCCGGCCGACCGATCAGACCAGGAAGCCGAGGTACTGCCGTTCCCATGCGGTGACCTGGCGGTGGTAGTCGTTCAATTCGACTTCCTTGACCGCCAGATAGGCGCGGCTGAAATCGGCGCCGAACAGCGATTCGGCCGAGCCCGCGGCCATCGCCGCGCAGGCGGCGTCCAGCGTCGACGGCAGGCTGGCGGCCTGCTGCTTGAACACATTGCCGTGCACCGCCTCGTCCGGCGCCAGGCCCTGCTCGATGCCGGCGAGGCCGGCGCCCAGGCTGGCGGCCAGCGCCAGATACGGGTTGGCGTCGCAGCCGGGCAGGCGGTTCTCGACCCGCCGGGCCTCCGGGCCGGAGACCGGCACCCTGAGGCCGACCGAGCGGTTGTCCAGGCCCCAGCTGAGGTTGACCGGCGCCGCCATGCCCTTGACGAAGCGGCGGTAGGAGTTGGGGTTCGGGCAGAACATCGGCATCAGCTCGGGCAGGAAGCGCTGCAGGCCGGCGATGAAGCCGAAGAAGGCCGGGCTGGCCTCGCCGCCGTCGCCGCTGAACACATTGCGGCCGTCGCGGTCGACGACGCTCTGATGGATGTGCATCGAGCTGCCGGGCTGGCCGGACAGCGGCTTGGCCATGCACACGGCGCTGAGGCCGTGGCGGTGGGCGATTTCCTTCAGCGCGGTCTTGAACAGAAAGGTGTCGTCGGCCAGCTTCAGCGCGTCGCCGTGTTTCAGATTGATCTCGAACTGGCTCGGACCCATCTCGTGCACGCAGGTGTCGGTGGCGATGGCCAGCGTCTCGCAGGCCCGGTACAGCTCGTCGAAGAAGGCCTCCAGCTCGCCGAGCGCGGCGAAGCCGAAGGCGTCGAAGCCGGTCTCGCGGCGGCCGGACGGCAGCGCCGGCGGCAGGAAGGGCTGCGCCGGGTCGCCGTGGGCGGCGAACAGGTAGAACTCCAGTTCCGGCGCGACGACGGGCGCCCAGCCGCGGGCGGCGTAGCGCGCCAGCACCTGCTTCAGCACCGAACGCGGCGCCAGCGGCGACAGGCTGCCGTCGTGGTCGACGCAGTCGCATATCGCCAGCGCGCGCGGGGTCCGCGCCCACGGCAGCAGCCGAAGCGTGTCGTAATCGGGCGCCAGCGTGACGTCCGGATCGTGTTCGCCATAGAAGCTGTAATCGGGAAATTCGCCGATACAGCTCTGCAACGGCACGGCGCGCGCGATGCGCAGCTGCTGGCCGTCGATAAAAGCCTGCGCGGGCAGGGTCTTGCCACGGGCGAAGCCGTGGACGTCGGCGAAGGCGAGCTCGACGTCTCTCGCCTTGCTTTGTTGCAGCCATTCGGCCTGGCCGGCAGGCATGCGGGCTTCAGACATACGTTTCTCCACTGAGCTTGCGGGATTCCTGTCTGCCCTCAGTATTTTTTTTGCTGTCATGGAGCGTGTGCCCACAGCCATTATGCCAGCCGCAACGGCGGCGGCAAGCGCGGCGGTGCCTACAGCCTGAATCGGCTGACGGTCTGGTGCAGATTGCTGGCCTGCTGATCGATGGCGCGCACCGCCTCGACCGCGTGGCTGACCGAGTTCTGGGTCTCCTCGACGACGCCGGCCACCTGTTCGACATTGCCGGCGATATTGGTGCCGGCCTGGCTCTGCTCGCCCATCGCCACCACCACGTTGTGCACGTGTTCGAGCGCGGTGCTCGCCTGGCGGCTGATCGATTCCAGCGTGTCGGCGGCCTGCTTCACCTGCTCGACGCCGGCCTGCACCGCCGGCCGGATCTCGTCCATGCGGCCGGAGACGTTGCCGGTCTCGTTGATCACCGCCTGCACGATGCTGCTGATCTCGTCGGTGGCGCTGGCGGTGCGTTCGGCCAGCTTGCGCACCTCGTCGGCGACGACGGCGAAGCCGCGGCCCATCTCGCCGGCGCGCGCCGCCTCGATCGCGGCGTTCAAGGCCAGCAGATTGGTCTGGTTGGCGATGTCGCGTATGGTCTCGGCGATGCTGCTGATGCTGCGGCTGCGCTCGGCCAGCTGGCCGACCATGTCGCTGGCGCCGTGGATCTGGTCGGCGATCTGGCGTATGCCGTCGGCGGCGTCGCCGGCCAGCGTCTGGCCGTGGCGCGCCAGCTCGGCGGTGTCGCGCGCGCCGGCCTCGGTGTCGCGGGTGCTGGCGCTGACGTGGTCTATGCTGACCGACAGCTGTTCGATGGCGGCGGCGGCCGAGGTCGTCGACGAGCTGGCGACGCCGGACACCTCGTGCACCTTGTCCATGTCGCTGGACAGCTGGTGACAGGAGTGGTTGATGCTGGAGGTGGCGCGGCCGATCTCGTCTATCATCCGGCGCAGCCGGCCCTGCATCTCTCGCATCGCGCCGAGCAGGCTGTCCGGCCCGCCCTTGACGGCGATCTCGACGCTGAGGTCGCCGTCGGCGATCGCCTTGACCACGTCGGCGGCGTAGCGCGGCTCGCCGCCCAGCGACTGCAGTATCGAGCGCGACATCCAGCCGACCAGCGAGCCCAGCACGACGACGCAGATCACCGCCATCAGCATCAGCGTGCGGGCCTCGCTCCAGAACAGCTGGTCGATGTCGTCGATGAAGATGCCGGTGCCTATGCTCCAGTCCCACGGCGCGAAGCGGAACACGCCGTTCAGCTTCGGAAACTCCTCGTCGCCGCCGCCCTTGCGCTTGGTCTGGATCACCAGCACGCCGTAGTGGTCCTGCTGCATCGCCTCCTCGTAGGCCTGCACCGTGGTGCGGCCGTCCGGCAGCTTGCTGCCCATGTCCACCTTGCCTACCCGGTCCTTGCTGGGGTGGAACAGCACCAGATTGTCGCGGTTGCGGCCGAAGAAGTAGATGTCGCCGACCTTCAGTGCAGACAGCGCGGCAATGGCCTGCTTCTGCGCCTCGGCGCGCGGCATGCCCTTGGCCTCCAGCTGCTGGAAGTGGGTGAGGCTGTTTTCGGCCATTTTCAGCAGGTGGACGATCTGTTCGCGTTTTTCCTGGTGCAGCGTGGCGCGGGTGGAGAACAGCGCGACGGTGGAGAGACTTAACAGCGCCAGCAGGCTGGCGACGATGATGATGATCAGGCGGGTATTCAGCTGCATTTTCGACACTCTGTGCGTGGGGACAAGCCGCCGGAAGGCGGAGACGCCCGTGGACGCGGTGAGGCCGCGGGCGCCGACTGATTATGCGTTTCTGTTGTTACAGTCTAGTTCAGCGCGCCAATATCGATATTGGAACTTTCCCGAATCTTGGCGCCTCTCAGCGCGGCGTCGGCGCGCAGGGCAGCCGGCCGCCGCGGACGGCGGCGTCGAACAGCCGGTAGTCGGCCTCGACCTGGTCGGCGTAGGCCTGCGCGTAGTCGGCCAGCACCTGGTCGAATTTGTCCGAGTCGCCGAGATAGCCGGCGATCTCGGCGGCGCAGCCGCCCGATTTGGCGTGCGCGCGCGCCAGCGTCCAGGCGCAGGCCTGGCCGTAGCTGGCCAGCTCCTCTGCGTTGGCGAAGGTTTCCAGCGCCGGCGCCGCCTTCATGTCGTGCAACTGGCGCATGTAGAAATGGCGGCCGTCCTCGCTGTCGGTCCAACCGAGGAAGAGGTCGCTGGTGGCCTGCATCAGCCGCTGGCCGAACACCACCCGCTTGCCCTGGTTGCCGTGCACGCAGCGGCCGGTGAACGGCTCCAGCACCGACGGTCTCGCCTCCTTCAGCTGCAGGAACAGCGGCTGGTCGTAGTCGTCCTGCAGCAGCAGCGCCAGACAGCGGGTGCCGACGCTGCCGACGCCGACGACCTTGAACGCGGCGTCCACCAGCCGGAAGCGCTGCAGCAGTTCGCGGCGGTCCTCCTTCAAGGTGTCGATGTAGCGGACCAGCATCGCCTGCGTCTTGGCCAGGCCGTCGTCGCCGAGCCAGTCGTCGCAGGCGGCCAGCGGACTGTTCTGATCGTCGAGGTGGAAGATCACCGGTGGATTGTCGCGCAGCCTGAGGCCGCCGTCGTCCAGCTCGGCCATCTTGGGCAGCAGGCGCTCCTGGGTCTGGTTGCGCGCCTTGTCGGCGATTTTCTGCAACTGCTGGCGCATGCCGGCGTCGGTCGCCTGCGACAGCAGCTGCTCGAAGCCGACGCGGCAATACCACAGATCGAGCTGGCTCATCTGCGAGAAGCCGAGCAGGCGGCGGCGGTAGGTTTCCGCCAGCCGCAGCACGGTGGCGCGCGCCTCGTCGGCGGAAAAGCCCAGGCCGCGCGAAGCCAGCACCAGGCTGACCGCCAGCCGCTTCAGGTCCCATTCCCACGGGCCGGGATGGGTCTCGTCGAAATCGTTGATGTCGAATACCAGCTGACGTTCCGGCGACGCGAAGAAGCCGAAGTTCATCAGGTGGGCGTCGCCGCAGATCTGCAGGCGCAGGCCGCTGTCCGGCCCGGCGGCGAGGTCGGCCGCCTGTATCATCGCCATGCCGCGGAAGAAGGCGAACGGCGAAGCGTGCATGCGCGCGTGGCGCAGCGGCGCCAGCGCCGGCACCCGGCCCTGCGACGACGATTCCACCAGCGCCACCACGTCGCGCTCCGCCGCCAGATGGACCTGGGCCTGGCTGGTGCGGGGACAGTCGCGGCGGCGGGCCTTGCCGTTGGCGTAGTGCTGGTCGTACTTCGGGTGGGAAGCGGTGGTCATAGGCGAATCCATGTCAGGCGTATGTCGTCAGTGTAAGCGCTGGCGCGCCGGGCGTGTCGACGACAACCGTCGGTTGCCGCCGACTGGCGCGGGCCTTATTCACAGCTTGTCCAGAAATTGCCCACATTATGCACAGGCGGCTGTGGATGAATTTCCTTATCCACAATCGGAAAGCGGGAAAGTCGTTTCGGCGCAAGTTATGTACAGGCTTATCCCGAACTATCCCACTCATCCACAGCTTGCGGCCGATCCGAAAAGTTATCCACAGTCACCGGCGCAGGCATAGCCGGATCTGCTTGTTCCAGGCCGGGCTCAGCGGCATGCCGTTGGGCCGAATTTCGACACGGCTGCCTTCTCCCTGCGGCTGGATGTCGACCCGGGTCCCGGAGACGTCGCTGACCGGATTGCGCAGCGTCAGGCTGCGGCTGCCGTCGCTCTCGTCGCGGCGCTCGACGAAGTCGTCGGGGATGTGCAGTTTTTGCAGGCCTTGTTGCAGGCAGTCGGCCACCTGCTGCGGCGGACGCGGGCTGTTCAGGCTGAGGGACGGGGCGGCGCGCAACGGCGTGGTGCAGGCCAGCAGCGGAAGGAAGAGAACGACGGACAGCAGCGGACGGAATACGGACATCGGGGGGCATCGCTTCGTGACACAATGCCCTGTTGGTGCGCAGGCCGCCGCCGCGGGTTCCGGCGTCCGCGGCGGCAAGATGTTAAGCGATGTTACGCGCGGCGGTCGCCGGGCCGGCAGCCGCGCAGCCAGGCCAGCATGTCGGCGACGCCGGCCTCGCCCTCGGCCGGCGCCCAGGCGGCCACATCGGCCTCGGGCAGCGGCAGGTAAGGGCCGCGCTTGACCTCGAAGACCACGGTGCCCGGCGCCAGCGACACCACCGAGTGCCAGGTGTTCTCCGGCATCTCGAACACGCGGGCGCCGCCGTCGCCGAGCCGGTGGCGGCCGACGACGGTCTCGCCGGCGGCGTCGAATTCTATCCAGTCCAGCGCGCCGGACAGCACGATCAGCAGCTCGGGGCTGCCCGGATGGCGGTGCGGGCGGACATAGGTGTCCGGCTCCATCGCGATGGCCAGGCGCTGTATCGAGTCGTCCAGTTCCGCGTGGACATTGTGGTGGGCGCGCAGCCGCGGCGCACAGGCGGCCTTGGCCGACAGCGCGGCCAGGTCTTGATTGTCTATGGTTTTCATCAGGCGAGCGTGTGGGACAAAGCGCGATTATGGCGCGAAACGGGGGACTTGTGTCCAGACGCGGCGGCCGGGGGCCGGCAGGCGCGAGAGACGGGGCGATCGACCCGCTTGATCTCCCGCCCCGATACCGGAGGGCCTACTTGCGGATCTGCCCGTCGCCGAGCACGATCCACTTCTGGCTGGTCAGGCCGATCAGACCGACCGGGCCGCGCGCGTGGATCTTGTCGGTGGAGATGCCGATCTCGGCGCCGAGGCCGTATTCGAAGCCGTCGGCGAAGCGGGTCGACGCGTTGACCATCACGCTGGCCGAGTCGACCTCGCGCAGGAAGCGGCGCGCGCGGCCGTAGTCCTCGGCGACGATGGCGTCGGTATGGTGGCTGCCCCAGCGGTTGATGTGCTCTATCGCCTCGTCGAGGTCCCGCACCACCTTGACGGCCAGCACCGGCGCCAGGTACTCGGTGGCCCAGTCGTCGTCGGTGGCGGCCTTGACCCGCTCGCCGAGTATCGCGCGGGTGCGCTCGCAGCCGCGCAGCTCGACTTCCTTCGCCCAGTAGGCGGCGGCCAGCCGCGGCAGCGCCGCCTCGGCGCGGGCCTCGTGCACCAGCAGCGTCTCCATCGTGTTGCAGGTGCCGTAGCGGTGGGTCTTGGCGTTCAGCGCGATGGCGAAGGCCTTGTCCGCGTCGGCGCTGTCGTCGATGTAGACGTGGCAGTTGCCGTCCAGATGCTTGATCACCGGCACCCGCGCGTCGGCGCTGATGCGGGCGATCAGGCCCTTGCCGCCGCGCGGCACGATCACGTCGACGTATTCCGGCATCGAGATCAGCTCGCCGACCGCGGCGCGGTCGGTGGTGGCCAGCACCTGCACCGACTCAGGCGGCAGGCCGGCGGCGGCCAGGCCCTCGTGCACGCAGGCGGCGATGGCCTGGTTGCTGTGGAAGGCTTCGGAGCCGCCGCGCAGTATCGTGGCGTTGCCGGATTTCAGGCACAGGCCGGCGGCGTCGGCGGTGACGTTGGGGCGGGCCTCGTAGATGATGCCGACGACGCCGAGCGGCACCCGCATCTTGCCCAGCTGGATGCCGGACGGGCGGTAGCTCATCTCGTCTATCTCGCCGACCGGGTCCGGCAGCGCGGCGATCTGGCGCAGGCCGTCGGCCATCGCCAGCACGCCGGCGGCGCTCAGCGTCAGCCGGTCCAGCATCGCGGCGTCCAGACCGGCCTGGCGCGCGGCGTCCAGGTCGCGGCGGTTGGCGGCCAGCAGCGGCTCCCGCTCGCGGACGATGGCGTCGGCGATGGCGACGAGGGCGGCGTTCTTCTGCCCGGTGTCGGCGCGGGCCAGCAGCCGCGACGCCTTGCGCGCGGCCTGGCCCACTTGCTGCATGTATTCTTTGATGTCCATGACGGAGCGTCCCGGTGGTTGTCGTTTTTGTCGATTGGTTGCAGCTTAAACCAAAGCGCGGCCAGCGAACAGAGACAGTCCGGATATGTATTGGATATTGTCAGGCAATCATTTGGCGCAGCGATGCCGGCCGGATGGTCAGCGCGGTCCGGGCTGCAGCCTGGCCAGTTCGGCGGCGCGGGCCGAGGTCGACGCCAGCTCGCAGTCGGCGGCCACCAGCGATTCGGCGGTGCCGCCGTCGGGATCGACATAGGCGTTGCAATTGGCGGCGCGGTACTTCAACCACAGCCGCTGGGCGGTCTGCAGTCGTTGCTGGCGCTTGGCCGGCAGCGTGGCCATCAGCTTGCGGTATGTGTCGTTCAGCTGCTTGTCCTGGCGCGCGTGCTCGGCGGCGATGCAGTCCAGCATGCCGACGGTGACGCCGCCGGCCTGGTCCATGCAGCGGTCGTAATGGTGGCTGTACGACGCTTCCTCGGCGCAGGCGAGGACGTTGGCGGCGGGGAGGAAAAGCAGCAGCAGGGCGGGCAGGCGAAGGGCGAATCTGTTCATTTTTCTTTTACGCGGCAGCGGGGAGGGTGGGGAAAAACCGCCGGCCCGCGAAGGCGGACCGGCGGATCGCTAGAATTGCAGCGCGCCGGTCAGGTCGCCCGGCGGCTCGGCGCCGCGTTCGCGGAAGGCCCGGTTGCGCAGCTTGACGCCGTCCAGCTCCGGCAGGCCGTGCAGCCGGCTGATGAAGCGGATGATGGACGTGGTGTCGTAGAAGCTGTGGTCGACGTGGCCCTTCTTCGCGAACGGCGACACGACGATGGCCGGAATGCGGCTGCCCGGCCCCCAGCGGTCGCCTTTCGGCGGCGCGACATGGTCCCACCAGCCGCCGTTCTCGTCGTGGGTGATCACCACCACCATATTCTTCCATTGCGGGCCGCTGATCAGGTGCTGCAGCACATTGGAGACGTGGCGGTCGCCGCTCTCCACGTCGGAGTAGCCGGCGTGCATGTTCAGATTGCCCTGCGGCTTGTAGAAGGCCACCGCCGGCAGCTTGCCGGCCACCGCGTCGGCGAGGAAGCGGTTGCTGATCGGGCTGTCGCCCAGGCCGCCGTCGCGCAGGTGCTCGGCGCGCGCGGCGGTGCCGGGCGCGAAGTTCTTGAAGTAGTTGAACGGCTGGTGGTGGTACTGGAAGTTCGGCGCGTCGGCGCCGCCCCTGCCGTCCAGCGCCGCCTGCCAGCCGCCTCCGTACCATGCCCAGCTGACGCCCTTGCGCGACAGCAGGTCGCCTATGGTGTCGTAGGTCTGAGGCGGCAGCGTGCCGGCGTCGGCCGGGTCGGCGTAGCGCGGGTCGCCGCCTTCTGCCGGCTTGATGTAGCTGGGCTGGAACGGCGGCGCCATCGTGTTGACGGCGTAGCCGTCCGGCGTGATCGCGCCGTTGTTGACGAATTGCGGCGGGCCGTCCATCGCCGAGCTCGGCGCCTTCACCGTCAGCCGGTAGCCCTGCGGGCCGTCGTCCAGCACGGCGATCTTCTTCGCCGCGGCGGTGTCCCTGGCGTTGAAGTATTCCGGCGTGCGGGCCGAGATCAGGAACTGGTGGTTCAGATAGGAGCCGCCGAAGGCCGCCATGAAGAAGTTGTCGCACAGCGTGTACTGGCGGGCGATCTGCCACTGGTTCAGGTTCTGCGCCGTCTCGGCGTAATAGCCCATCACCAGCGCGCCGGAGTCGGCCCAGGCGACGAACTGGTCGTTCTTGCCGCCGTTGATCTGCATCTGGTTCTGGTAGAACAGATGCCACAGGTCGCGGGTGATCACCGCTTCCGGCAGCGGCTGGCCTTCGGCGTCCTTCAGCGGGAACGGGCCGTTGGGCAGGTTCTGTATCTTGTTCTCGTCTATCAGGTAGTACTTGCCGGCCACGGTCTGGCCGCGCTGCACCATGCCGCCCCAGATCTTCGGCAACTGCTTCAGCGGCGAGCCGTCGCGGTCCCGCTGGGTACAGGCGGCGGCCGGCGCCTGCGACAGCGGGTGGAGGACGCCGGGAAAGTTGCCGTACAGATTGTTGAAGCTGCGGTTTTCCAGATAGATGACCACCACATTCTTCACATGATGGCGCAGTTTGGCGTCCAGCGAGCCGTGGACGGCCGGCGCGGCGTCGGCCGCCTCGCTGACGGCGGCCGGCAGCACGCTGGCGGCGCCGATGGCCGCCAGGCCCTCGAAAAGGCGGCGGCGCGACGGATCCCGCGGCGCGGTTTCGGGAGCGGTTTCGGGCGTATCGTGTTCGGACATGGCGGTCATCCTGGGACGGGAGGCAAAACCGCCACTTTACTCCGCTTGGGTGAATATCTGAAGGCGCTCAGGCCTTTTGCATCGCCGCGCGCGCCTCGGCCAGCGGGCCGCGTATCTCCTCCGGCAGGAACTCGGTGAACAACGCCGGGCCAGGGGCGGGCTCGCGCAGCCGCGCGATCGGGTCCTGGCCGTCCACGCTGCCCAGATTGGGCGCGTGGACGAAGTAGCCCAGCAGCCGCTGCAGCCGTTCAGGCAGCGTGCGGGCCAAGTCCTGCGGCACCGCCAGATAATGGTTTTCGGCCTGGCGCAGCCAGCCCAGGCAGTAGCTGAGCACGACGCCGGTGCGGGGACGGTCGGTCCGGTTCTCGCCGCCGGCGTGGATCACCGAACCGAGGTAGATCAGCACCGAGCCGGCCGGCATGACGGCGCGGACCACCTCGTCGTCCTCCGGCAGCCGTCCCTCGGCCCACAGATGGCTGCCCGGCGCGACATTGGTGGCGCCGTTGTCCTCGGTGAAGTCGTCCAGCGCGTACATGCAGTTGATCATGCTTTCCGAGCCGGGCACCTTGACCGGGAACATCAGGCCGTCGCTGTGCAGGAACTGGCGCGGCTCGCCGGGGCCGATGCGTATCGCCTGGGTCAGGTTCAGCTGGTATTCGCGGCAGCCTTTCAGCAGGAAGGCGTCCATCACCTGCAGGATCAGCGGATCGACGGCCAGCCGTCGGCAGGTCGGCACGCGGGCGATCAGGCCGGACAGCCGGCGGGTCGCGTAGCCGTAGAAATCGCCCTGGCAGTCGGGCGCGGCGTCCAGCAGCGGATAGAGCTCGGCGCGGAAGCGCGCCAGCGCCTCGGCGTCCAGCACGTTTTCGATGACGACGCCGCCGTCGTTCTCGAGCGCGGCGATGATGTCGGCGGCGGGGCTGTCGGGATGGAAGTGTTGCAGCGCGGGCATGGCGTCTCCTGTCGATTGATTCCGCGGGAGACTAATTGATGGCGAAAATTCCGAAAAAGGAAACTGTCCGTCAGAACAGTCAGCCGCGCCGCTGGTGCGCGATCAGCCGGGCCAGCGCGCGCCTGACCTCCGGGTGGCCTATGCTGTCGGCGGCGGCCTCCATGCCGTCCAGCGCCGTCTCGCTGATCGCCATCGTCTTCGGCTTCTTCGTCTTCACCAGCCGCAGCGCCACCTTGACCTTGACCTTGGACGCCGGATAGCCGCGCTGCGCGAGCTGCGGCAGCAGGCCGGGAGCGGTCATCCGCAGCCGGGCGGCGACGATGCCGTTGTCCGCGTGTATCACCAGTTCGTCGTCGCGGATGCGGACCGCGCGGCAGGCCTCGCCCATCGCCGGCGGAATCAGCTGTTTGAAGGCGCGGTCCAGCGCCATCAGCTCGCGCGCGGCGGCGGCGAGGCGGGACAGCGTCTGGTCCTGGCGGGTGATGTCGTTTAGCGGGCGTCCGGACATGGGGGGATCAGCGGGGGGAAGTCGATGCCGTATTGTAGCATCGGCCGCCCGCCGGGGAGGCGGGCGGCTGAACGGGCCTACTGCGAGCCCTCGACGTCTTCCAGGCTGAAGGTTTCGGTGTGGTCGTTGTACGAGAAGATCTCGGCGTAGCGGCCCCAGCTGATCACGGTGTCCAGCGTCTCCTCGGCGGCCTGGTCGGACAGCGAATCCTCCAGCTCCTGCGCGAAGCGCAGCCGAGGGGCGCGCTGGCCCGGACGTTCCTGCAGCACCTTGCGGATGTGGGCGGCCATCGGCACGTTGCGCAGCAGGTGCTCGGCGAACATCACCTTGCGCTCCTGCGTGCCGTAGTCGGCGAACAGCTTGCCGGCGGCGGTCAGCAGCATGTCGCCGTCCTTCAATTCGACGAAGCCCAGATGCTCCAGCACCTCGGCCACCGGGAACAGGTCGTCGACCTCGAGCAACAGCTTTTCGGCGATTTCCGGCATGTCGGCCTTGCCGAAGTACGGCTCCTGCGCCACTTCCTCGATCAGGCCGGCCATCAGGTTGGTCGACACCTCGGTCAGGTGGCTGCCTATCTCCAGCGGCAGCTTGTGCAGCGTGTGGGCGCTGCGGCGCGCGGTCATCAGCGCGTAGATGTCGTCCACCATCTTGCGGAAGGCCGGGTCCAGCCGGTTGCGGCGGTGGGGGAACGGCACCTTGATCTCGGCCACGACGCGGCCGGGATTCGACGACAGCACCAGGATGCGGTCGCACATGAAGACCGCCTCCTCGATGTTGTGGGTGACGATCAGCACCGACTTGATCGGCAACTGGCCCTCGCTCCACAGGTCCAGCATGTCGGTGCGCAGCGTTTCGGCGGTCAGCACGTCCAGCGCCGAGAACGGCTCGTCCATCAACAGCAGCGTCGGGTTGACGACCAGGCCGCGGGCGAAGCCGACGCGCTGGCGCATGCCGCCGGACAGCTCGCGCGGATAGGCGTTCTCGAAGCCGTCCAGACCGATCAGGTCGATCGCGGCCAGCGCGCGGCGGCGGCGTTCCTTGGCTTCGACGCCGAGCGCCTCCAGGCCGGCCTCGACGTTCTGCAGCACGGTCAGCCACGGGAACAAGGCGAAGGTCTGGAAGACCATGGCGACGCCTTCGGCCGGGCCGGTCAGCGGCTTGCCGCGGTAGTTGACCTCGCCGCTGCTTTGCGGGATCAGGCCGGCGATGATGCGCAGCAGCGTCGATTTGCCGGAGCCGGAACGGCCCAGCAGGCCGACGATCTCGCCCTCGCGCAGATTCAGGTTGACGTCGTCCAGCACCTGGATCTCGTCGCTGCCCTTGGCAAAGCCGCGGCAGACGTTTTTCAGCGTGAAGATTTCCCGTCCCAGGGCGTTGTTTTCGGTAGTCATGCTCGGGCCCCCTTTAGTTGAGACGCAGTTTGTTTTCGGCGATGGCGTACATCGGACGCCACAGCAGGCGGTTGAACAGCACGACGAACAGCGACATCACGCTGATGCCGAGCAGGATCTTCGGATAGTCGCCGGCGTTGGTGGTCTGGGCGATGTAGGCGCCCAGGCCGTGGGCGGCCAGCTTGTCGTTGCCCCAGGACACGTACTCGGACACGATGCTGGCGTTCCAGGCGCCGCCGGACGCGGTGATCGCGCCGGTGACGTAGTAGGGGAAGATGCCGGGCAGCATCACCTTGCGCCACCATTGCCAGCCGCGGATGCGGAAGTTGGCCGCCGCCTCGCGGAAGTCGTTGGGGAAGGCGGTGGCGCCGGCCACCACATTGAACAGGATGTACCACTGGGTGCCGAGCACGATCAGCGGCGACAGCCAGATGTCCGGGTTCAGCTTGAAGTGGACGATGAAGACCACGAAGACCGGGAACAGCAGATTGGCCGGGAAGGCGGCCAGGAACTGCGCCAGCGGCTGGACCTTCTCGGCGAGCCGGGGGCGCAGGCCGATCAGCACGCCCAGCGGCACCCAGATCAGCGAGGCGATGGCGATCAGCAGGCTGACGCGCACCAGCGTGATCAGGGCGAGGCCGAAGACCTTCAGCACCTCCCAGGCGCCGACCTCGGTGGCGACGAAGTGCACCAGCTTGCTGGCGAACAGAAAGGCCAGCAGCGCCACCAGGCTCCACCACAGCACGTCTATGCCGCGCGACACCGGCGTGTGCGCCTCCGAGTGCAGGCCCTTGGGCAGGCTGAAGTTCAGCTTCAGCCGGGCGACGGTCTTCAGCAGCTTGCCGAACGGTTTCAGCAGCTGCTGGATGAAGCGGGTTCGCTGTATCAGGTTCAGCACCCACGACTCGGGCGCGTTCTGGCTGGCGGTGTCCTCCAGCCGGAACTTGTCGGCCCAGGCCACCAGCGGGCGGAACAGGAACTGGTCGTAGATCAGGATCACGACGGACATGGTCAGGATCACCCAGCCGACGGCGGCCAGGTCCTTGTGCTGGATCGCCAGCGCCAGGTAGGAGCCGACGCCGGGCAGCATCACGGTCTTGTCGCCGACGGTGATGGCCTCCGAGGCCACCACGAAGAACCAGCCGCCGGACATGCTCATCATCATGTTCCAGATCATGCCTGGCATCGCGTACGGCACTTCCAGCTTCCAGAACTTCTGCCAGGCGGTCAGCCTCAGGTTGACCGACACCTCCTGCAGGTCGCGCGGCACGGTGCGCAGCGACTGATAGAAGCTGAAGGTCATGTTCCAGGCCTGGCTGGTGAAGATGGCGAAGATGGCGGCGAACTCGGCGCCGAGCACCCGGCCGGGAAACAGCGCCAGGAAGAAGGTGACGGTGAACGAGATATAGCCGAGCACCGGCACCGACTGCAGGATGTCCAGTATCGGCACCAGCAAGAGGCCGGCGCGGCGGCTCTTGGCGGCCAGCGTGCCGTAGACCAGCGTGAAGGCCAGCGAGGCGGCCATCGCCGCCAGCATCCGCAGCGTGGTGCGCAGCGCGTAATCGGGCAGGTGGCCGGGGTCCAGCGAGATCGGCGCCGTCTGCAGCGCGGTCAGCGGCGCCCAGGTGGCGCGTATGCCCGTGGTGGCCAGCAGCAGGAAGCCGAGGATCAGCGGAAACGCGATCAGGTCCCAGCGATTGGGGATCAGCCGCCGGGCGGTGGCGGGCATGAAGTGGCGGACGGCGGTGTTCATCGGGCCTCTCCGGTGTGACGGGTGTTGGCTGCGGGTGTCTGGCGTCCCGCTTGTATTATGGCCGCGTCTGGCCGCGGACCGGCGCGTTCGCGGGCGGGACCGGCATTTTTCCGGGGCGTCCGGGGGCCGCCTGCCGTTGCCGGCGGCCGGTCCGGTTCAGGGCATGCATGCTACCAGAGATGCCGTAAAACGAATGTTAAAAACACGACAGTCTCGCGGCTATTTTGTGACGAAATGTACTGATTCGAAGCAGGTAGGCGGGGCGAGGGAGGACGCCGCCGGGCGGGCCGGCGGCGCGGTTTGCGGAAGGCCCCGTACAGGTGGCTCAGAGCACGTTGACCGTCGGCGTGCCGGACGGCACCTCCAGCGTCTGGGTGCTGGCGGTGGCCGGCGTCGGGGCGACCCCGTTCGCCAGCCTGGCCATCTTGTGGAAGGTGCAGCTGAGCTTGGCCGGCGTCAGCGTCACCACCGCGTAGCCCTGGGCGTCGGTGTCGGCGTACTTCAGCCACGGGTTGAAGGCTTGCAGCGTGCCGGTGAAGGTGTTGACCGTCTGGCGGTTCACCGTCTGGTAGATCAGCGGCGCGGCCTTGGCGAAGGCCGGCACGGTGTCGACGACGTTCTTGAAATAGCTGAAGAAGGAGTTGCTGGAGATGCCGGCGGTCACCAGGTCCACCATCACCGGCGTCGGGCTGGCGGCGTCGAAATCGTCCATCACGGGGCCGGCGAAGAAGGCGTGGATGTCGCCGGTGATGCCGACCACATTGCCGATATTGTTGTTCTTCAGGAAGGCCATCAGCGCCTTGCGCTCGGCGTTGTAGCCGTCCCACTGGTCGGCGTTGAGGATGTACTGGTTCAGCAGCATCGTCGGCGGCAGATTGGCGTCCAGCGACGGCTTGACCGCGGCGGCGAACACGCCGGCGCCGATGGCGCCGCCGCTGAGGGCGGCCAGCAGCGGCTGGGTGTTGGCGTAGCTGAGCACAGGCGTCGCGCCGCTGGTGTCGGCCGCCTTCAGGTCCAGGTAGAGCGCGCCGCTCAGCTGCTGTTGCTGGGCGGCGCTCAGATTGAGGCCGAAGTTCTGCGCCAGCGCGGCCGACAGGCCCTGCTCCAAGAGGCCGGCCACCGCCATCGTGCCGTCCACGCCCATCCTGAGCAGCGACACCTCGTTGCCCCACAGTTTCCAGGTGGTGGCGGCGCCCTGCATCTGCTGCTGCCACCAGGCGCGCTGGCTGTCGCCTAGGATGGACACCGGCTGCAGGCCGCCGCCTGCGGCGGCGATCTTGGCGGCCTCGGCCTGGGCCAGCGTCGCCTTCGGCACGAAGTAGCGGCTGCCCAGATTGGCCAGGCCGGTGTTCGGCACCGCGGTCTCGGGAATGATGTGGTCGGCGCGGTACAGCCGCTGGTCGGTCATCACCAGCGTGGCCAGATTGCCGAAGGCGAAGCTGCGGTAGATCTGGATGTTCTGGAACGACGGATTGGCCAGGTTCAGCTGGACGTCGGCCGGCGTGTACTCGAACCAGGCCTGGTTGGCGTTGCGGCGGCGCGGCGTGTTGGGCGCGCTGTCGTCGCCGGGGTAGTAGACCTGGCGGTCCTGCCAGCAGTCGTCGGAGAACTCGTGGTCGTCCCAGATCGAGATCACCGGGAAGTTGGCGTGCAGCGCCTGGATGCGCGGGTCGGCGCGGTAGCTCTTGTACAGGTAGCGGTAGTCGGCCAGCGTGGTGGCGTAGATCGCGCCGTCGGCCCGCCGGGTGCCGTTGGGCAGCGTCAGCGGCGGATGGCGGGCCTCGTTGTTGCCGGTCTGGAAGCCGGCGCCGACGGTCTCGTAGATGTAATCGCCGACGTGCATGACGAAGTCCAGGTCCAGCTTGGCGATCTCGTCGAAGGCGCCCCAGTGGTTGACGCTCCAGTCCTGACAGGTGATGTAGGCGAATTTCAGCTGCGACAGCGGCGTGCCAGGGGCCGGCGCGGTCTTGGTGCGGCCGGCGGCGCTGACGTTGCGGCCGGACAGGAAGCGGTAGTAATAGGTGGTGGCGCTGGAGAGGCCCGTCACCTTGTGACGCACCGTGTAGTCCCAGCCCGGATCGGCGGACAGCGGCTGGTTGACCAGCAAGCGGGAGAAGTCGGCGCGGTCCGACAGCTGCACGATGACGTTCTGCGCCGTCGCGCCGTCGCCGCCGTCTACGCGGGTCCACAGCACGATGCTGTCCGGCCGCGGATCGCCGGAGGCCACGCCCAGGCTGAAGCCCCTGCCGGCGGCGTTCAGGTTCTGGGCCGTGGCGTCGGAGCCGGCGCCGCCGTCGAAACAGCCGGAGAGGCCGCTGCTGGCCGCCGATACCGTCAGGAAACTGCCCCATTTCAAAAATTGCCGCCTGTCCATTGTTTCTCCAGTGGGCCGTAGCCGGGATAAAGTCGCGGATTATCGTCGGGAAATATTTAAATTGCATTAACGGTTCGGTCAATTGAATCGAGCGTTTGCTCTAGTTTCCGTCGCCTAAATCCAACACCGCTTTTGCGGCCTCCTCTTGATGTCGGACATGGATGCCCCCATAACCTTGTCTGCGAATGTGCTACACTTTTCAGCATTTTTTGCGGACACTCTTTCCGGCCCGCTGGTTTCTGGATTCGACTACATGATTTCTTCGCTACTCAAGAAGGTGTTCGGCAGCCGCAACGATCGTCTGCTGAAGCAGTTCCGCCAGACGGTGGGACGCATCAATGCCCTGGAACAGGACATGCAGGCCCTGTCCGACGAGGCGCTGGCCGCCAAGACCCAGGAATTCCGCGACCGGCTCGGCAAGGGCAGCACGCTGGACGAGCTGCTGCCGGAGGCGTTCGCGGTCTGCCGCGAGGCCTCTCGCCGCGTGATGGGCATGCGCCACTTCGACGTACAGCTGATAGGCGGCATGGCGCTGCACTACGGCAAGATCCCGGAGATGAAGACCGGCGAGGGCAAGACCCTGGTCGCGACGCTGGCCGTCTACCTGAACGCGCTGTCCGGCGACGGCGTCCACGTGGTGACCGTCAACGACTACCTGGTCAGCCGCGACGCCGGCATCATGGCGCCGCTGTACAACTTCCTCGGCCTGTCGGTCGGCGTGAACCTGTCGCAGATGGCCCACGACGACAAGCAGGCCGCCTACGCCTGCGACATCACCTACGGCACCAACAACGAATTCGGCTTCGACTACCTGCGCGACAATATGGTGTTCAGCACCGAGGAGAAGGTGCAGCGCAAGCTGGCTTTCGCCGTCGTCGACGAGGTGGACTCCATCCTGATCGACGAGGCGCGCACGCCGCTGATCATCTCCGGCCCGGCCGAAGACAATATCGACCTCTACCAGCGGATGAACGCGGTGCCCCCGCTGCTCAAGCGCCAGGAGACCGAAGAGGGCGAGGGCGACTACTGGGTCGACGAGAAGGCGCACACCGTGCTGCTGTCCGAGGCCGGCCACGAGCACAGCGAGGACATCCTGACCCGCCTGGGCCTGCTGAAGGACGGCGACAGCCTGTACTCGGCGACCAATATCACGCTGATGCACCACCTGATGGCCGCGCTGCGCGCCTATTCGCTGTTCCACAAGGACCAGCACTACGTGGTGCAGGACGGCGAGGTGGTGATCGTCGATGAATTCACCGGCCGCCTGATGGCCGGCCGCCGCTGGTCGGACGGCCTGCACCAGGCCGTCGAGGCCAAGGAAGGCGTCGAGATCAACCGCGAGAACCAGACGCTGGCGTCGATCACCTTCCAGAACTATTTCCGCCTGTACGGCAAGCTGTCCGGCATGACCGGCACCGCCGACACCGAGGCCTACGAGTTCCAGAGCATCTACAACCTGGAAACCGTGGTGATCCCGACCAACAAGCCGATGATACGCAAGGACGCGCAGGACAAGGTCTACCGTTCGGCGCGCGAGAAGTACGACGCCATCCTGGCCGACATCAAGGACTGCCACGAACGCGGCCAGCCGGTGCTGGTCGGCACCACCAGCATCGAGAATTCCGAGCTGATCGCCGGCCTGCTGAGCGAGGCCAAGCTGCCGCACAATGTGCTGAACGCCAAGGAGCACGCCCGCGAGGCCGACATCGTCGTGCAGGCCGGCCGCCCCGGCATGATCACCGTCGCCACCAATATGGCCGGCCGCGGCACCGACATCGTGCTCGGCGGCAACCCGGAGCCGGAAATCAAGGCGGTGCGCGCCGACGACAGCCTGTCCGACGCCGAGAAGAACGCCAAGGTCGAGGCGATACGCGCCGAATGGAAGCAGCGCCACGCCGCGGTGCTGGAGGCCGGCGGCCTGCACATCGTCGGCACCGAGCGCCACGAGTCGCGCCGGATCGACAACCAGCTGCGCGGCCGTTCCGGCCGTCAGGGCGATCCGGGTTCGTCCCGCTTCTACCTGTGCCTGGAAGATCCGCTGCTGCGCATCTTCGCGTCCGACCGCGTCGCCGCGATCATGGACAGGCTGAAGATGCCGGAAGGCGAGGCCATCGAGCACCCGTGGGTCAGCCGCTCGATCGAGAACGCCCAGCGCAAGGTGGAAGGCCGCAACTTCGACATCCGCAAGCAATTGCTGGAATACGACGACGTCGCCAACGACCAGCGCAAGGTGATCTACCAGCAGCGAAGCGAGATACTGGTCGAGGACGACGTGTCCGATGTGGTCGTCAATATGCGCGAAGGCGTGATTTCCGACCTGGTCGACCAGCACCTGCCGCCGGAATCGCTGGAGGAACAGTGGGACCTGGCCGGCCTGGAGAAGACGCTGGCGTCCGACTTCCTGCTGGACGCGCCGGTCGCTGAGTGGATCAAGGCCGAGCCGAATCTGGACATTGACCACATCCGCCAGCGCATCGTCGATCTGGCCGCCGCGGCCTACCAGGCCAAGGTCGAGCAGGCCGGCGACGGCGTGATGCGCCAGTTCGAGCGCAGCCTGGTGCTGCAGATGCTGGACAACCACTGGCGCGAACACCTCGCGGCGATGGACCACCTGCGCCAGGGCATCCATCTGCGCGGCTACGCGCAGAAGAACCCGAAGCAGGAATACAAGCGCGAGGCCTTCGAACTGTTCGCCGACATGCTGGACCGCATCAAGCGCAGCGTGGTTCAGGTGCTGATGACGGTGCAGATCCGCGGCCAGGACGACGTCGACGCGGTGGAGCCGCATCCGCTGCCTGACTTCGAAATGCAGCACGCCGAGCCGGGTTCGGCGCTGGGCGACGACGAGGACAATCCGCTGTCGCCGGAGGCGCTGGCTTCGCAAGGCCTGCGCATCAACCGCAACGACGCCTGCCCGTGCGGCAGCGGCAAGAAGTACAAGCAGTGCCACGGCCGTCTGGCCTGATCGCCAGACGGCGTAGTCAACGACAAAGCCGACGCGAACGCGTCGGCTTTTTTTGTTCGTCCCGGCGCGCCGCCGCGCTTTGCAAGGCCATGCCATGGTGTTAGCATGGCGGCGGGTCAACAGTTCACCCAGGCGTCGCCGGCGATTTCGCCACGCTAAACCTGTCTTGGCAGCAGCATCCATTCCACGCTTGGCTCGAACCTCGTGCCAGGCCGCAACGGCGACCGCGGCAGTCTCTCAAGATCTTGGCACGCAGACAGGATTCGAACCATGTCTCGCACCGTTTACCCGTTCTACAGCAGTGACATCTCGTCCCTCGCCCGCGCCTTGAAGCGGCAGTGGGGCGAGGAATCGCAGCCGCCCGGCCATCTGCAGATCCTCAACATGCTGGCCCGCGCCGCCGGCTTCCAGAATTTCCAGCATCTGCGCGCCGAGCACGACCGTCCCGCCCCGGCCGAAGCGAAAGCCACGACGGCGGAAACCCGGCGCTTGCTGCGCCACTTCGACGCCGAGGGCCGGCTCGCGCGCTGGCCGAAGAAATTCAGCGAGCAGCGCGCCTGCCTGTGGGCGCTGTGGGCCGGCCTGCCGCGCGGCCAGGAATGGAACGAGCCGGCCGTCAACGCCGCGATCCGCGCGCTGGAGGCCTTCGGCGACCATGTGCTGATCCGGCGCGAACTGGTGGAGGGCGGCTGGATGGGCCGCACCGACGATTGCCGGCGTTACTGGCTGCTTGAGCCGGCCGTGCCGGAGGCGGTGGCGGAACTGGTCGAGCAGGTCTGCCTGTTGCGGGCTGGCGCGAGCTGAGCCGGAGAGGAGACCCCTCTCCCTTCGCGGGAGAGGGCTTGGGGAGAGGGGGCGGGCTTACAGGTAGGGTTTGACCGCCGCTTCCAGCTTCTTCTCGTCCAGCTTGCCGGTCAGCGTCGCCGCCACCTTGCCCTGGCGGTCCAGCACCAGCGTGTAAGGCAGGCCGCCGGTCTTGTTGCCGAGGCTGCGCATCAGGTCCAGGGTGTCGTCGTTGCCGAGCAGGATCGGGTAGCCTATCTTCAGCTGCTTGACGAACGGTTCGACCTGCTCCTTGCTGTCCAGCGCCACGCCGACGATTTCCACGCCCTTTGGCGACAGCTTCTTGCGCAGGCCGTTCAGCATCGGCATCTCTTCGCGGCACGGACCGCACCAGGTGGCCCAGAAGTTCAGCACCGTCACCTTGCCCTTGTAGGCGGACAGCGCGACCGGCTTGGCGCCCAGGTCGGAGAAGCGGCTCTGTTCCAGCGTCGGGGCGGCGCCGGCGGCCAGCGGCAGCGCGGCCAGCAGCAGGGTGGCGAGAAAGCGTTTCGAGTTCATCGGCGGTTCCTGTGATGTCGTTGGAATTGTCTTGCGTTTCCGCCACTTGCGGCCGGCGCAGGTGCGGCGTAAACAAACTTTATGTTAAAATGTTCGATTGATTTCTTTGCGGAGTGGGCATGTCTATCCTCGTCTGCGGGGCGCTCGCATACGATACCCTGTTCTCGTTTCACGGCCGTTTTGACAGCCAGATCCTGCCGGATCAGCTGCACAAGATCTCCACCACCTTCCTGGCGCCGACGATGCGCCGCGAATTCGGCGGCATGGCCGGCAACATCGCCTACAGCCTGTGTCTGCTGGGCGAAAAGCCCATCGTGATGGGCGTGGTCGGCGAGGACTTCGAACCGTACCGGCAGCACCTGAAACGGGTGGGCGTCGATGACCGCTTCATCCGCCTGATCCGCAAGCAGTATACCCCGCAATGCTTCGGCATTGCCGACAAGGACGGCAACCAGCTGATGGCCTTCCATCCGGGCGCGATGGATTTCGCCACCGAGAACCACGTGGCGGACATCCAGGACCCGATCGAGCTGGCCATACTGTCGCCGGGAGGCTACACCGCCTTCATCCAGCACTCGCGCGAGCTGGCCGCCGCCGGCATCCCGTTCATCTTCGATCCGGGCCAGGAGCTGCCGCTGCTGTCGCGCGACGAGATCCACGAGATCGTCGAGCTGGCCAGCTATGTGGCGATCAACGACTACGAGAGCGAGCTGATGCGCGAGCGCGCCGGCCTGACCGTCGACGATCTGCGCAAGAAGGTCAAGGCGCTGATCGTCACCCGCGGCTCCAAGGGCGCGGAAATCTATGTCGACGACACCGTGCACCTGATCCCGCGCGTGCAGATGCCGATCAAGCCGGTGGACCCGATGGGCTGCGGCGACGCGTTCCGCGCCGGCCTCTTGTGGGGCATCAGCCGGGGCGTCGACTGGAAGATCACCGGCCGGCTGGCCAATGTGATCGGCGCGATCAAGGTCACGACGCCCGGCTGCCAGAACCATTTCTTCGACTGGGATTCGCTGAAGGGCATCTATTTCGAGGCCTATGGCGAGGAATGGCCGCTGTAATCCGGTCCGGATCCGCGTTTTTGGCAGGCGCCGCGTTTCGCGGCGCCTTTTTGTTTGTATGATGAGGGTCTTGTCGCCGCGCCGGCCGAGGGGAGCGGGGCGGGCCGAATCGAGACCGCCGGGGCCGGGCTCCCCGGCGCCGGACGCCGCCCATTGCGCGCCGGCACTTGAATATGGCCGCCGCCACCCCCACCATTAGCGAATTCAACGTCTGCTCCAAGGGGAATTCATGTCACCCGTACCGCACCTGGCCACCGCCCTCACCGGTCCGCTTTACGAGCTGGAAAGCCGCATCCTGGCGGCGCAGCCGCAGATCGAGCATTGGTTCCGCAGCCAGTGGCACGCCCACGCGACGCCGTTCTACGGCTCGGTGGACCTGCGCAACAGCGGCTTCAAGCTGGCGCCGGTCGACATGAATCTGTTTCCCGGCGGCCACAACAACCTGAATCCGGAATTCCTGCCGCTGGCGGTGCAGGCGGCGCAGAGCGCGGTGGACAAGGTCTGTCCGGAGGCGCGCAGCATCCTGCTGATTCCGGAAAACCACACCCGCAACACCTTCTACCTGCAGAACGTCGCGACGCTGGTGCACATCTTCGAGCAGGCCGGGCTGAAAGTCCGCCTGGGCTCGCTGAATCCGGAAATCACCGAGCCGACCGAGCTGGTGGCGGCCAACGGCGACAAGCTGACGCTGGAGCCGCTGGAGCGCCGAGGCAACCGCGTGGCGCTGGCCGACGGCTTCAATCCCTGCGTGGTGTTGCTGAACAACGACTTGTCGGCCGGCATCCCCGACATGCTGAAGAATCTGGAGCAGACGCTGTTGCCGCCGCTGCACGCCGGCTGGGCGGTGCGGCGCAAGACCCATCATTTCGAGGCCTACAACCGGGTCTGCGACGAGTTCGCGCGGCTGATCTCCATCGATCCGTGGACCATCAATCCCTATTTCGCCAGCTGCGGCGGCCTGGACTTCCATGCCCGCACCGGCGAGGAGCAGCTGGCCGAGACGGTGTCGCAGATGCTGGACAAGATCGGCCGCAAATACCGCGAATACGGCATAGACAACGACCCCTTCGTCATCGTCAAGGCCGACGCCGGCACTTATGGCATGGGGGTGATGAGCGTCAAGAGTCCGGACGAGGTGATAGGCCTAAACCGCAAGGCGCGCAACAAGATGTCGGTGGTCAAGGAAGGCCTGGAGGTGTCCGAGGTCATCGTCCAGGAGGGCGTCTACACCTTCGAGACCGTCAACGAGGCGGTGGCCGAGCCGGTGGTCTACATGATGGACCGCTACGTGATCGGCGGCTTCTACCGCGTCCACACCGGCCGCGGCATAGACGAAAACCTGAACGCGCCCGGCATGCATTTCGTGCCGCTGTCGTTCGAGACGCCGTGTCTGCCGGACCGCAAGGGCCTGCCCGACTGCGCGCCGAATCGCTTCTACGCCTACGGCGTGATCTCGCGTCTGGCGCTGCTGGCGTCGGCGCTGGAGCTGGAAGCCACCGACCCGGACGCCGAATAACCCTGGAGCTCCATCATGCGTATCCTGTTCATTGCCGACCCGCTGGAACATTTCAAGATCTACAAGGACACCACTTTCGCGATGATGGAGGAGGCGCATAGACGCGGCCACGCCATCAGTTTCGCCGAGGCGCACCAGCTGTCGGTCGAGGGCGGCCGGCTGCTGGTCGACGCCTGCGATCTGGCCATCACCGACGAGCGGCCGCAGTGGTACCGGCTGGGGCCGACGCTGCGCCAGCCGCTGACCGCGTTCAGCGCGGTGGTGATGCGCAAGGACCCGCCGTTCGATCTGGAGTACCTGTACGCGTCGCAGCTGTTCACGCTGGCCGAGGCGCAGGGCGTCAAGGTGTTCAGCAGCGGCCAGGCGCTGCGGGATTTCAATGAGAAACTGGCCATCCTGAACTTCCCGGAGCTGACCTCGCCGACGCTGATCAGCGGCGAGTCGCAGCGGCTGCGCGCCTTCGTCAACCAGCACCAGGACGTGATACTGAAGCCGCTGGACAGCATGGGCGGCGACAGCATCTTCCGCGTCAAGCCGGACGATCCGAACCTGTCGGTCATCATCGAGACCATCACCTGGCGCGGCAAGCGCACGGTGATGGCGCAGCGCTACATCCCCGAGATCCGCGACGGCGACAAGCGCATCCTGGTGATAGACGGCGTGCCGGTCGACTATTGCCTGGCGCGGATTCCGGCCGCCGGCGAGACCCGCGGCAACCTGGCGGCCGGCGGCCGCGGCGAGGCGAGGCCGCTGACGGCGCGCGACCGCGAGATCGTCGAAACGGTGGCGTCGGAGCTGAAGAAGCGCGGCATCCTGCTGGCCGGCCTCGACGTGATCGGCAACTATCTGACCGAGGTCAACGTCACCAGCCCGACCTGCTTCCGCGAGATCATGGACCAGACCGGCATCAATGTCGCCGGCCTGTACATCGACGCGCTGGAGCGGCGCTGCCAGCATTGACGTCCGCCCGACGCCGTGGAGCGATGATGGGAAAACTGCAGGAGAGCCCGTTCAAGGGCAAGACCGGGCTGACGCGGCTGATCAACGCCTTCGGCTATTCGCTGGACGGGATGAAGGCGGCGTTTCGCCACGAGGACGCCTTCCGCCAGCTGACGATGCTGGCGCTGATCCTGATCCCGCTGGCCTTCCTGATCCACGCCGCGCCGCTGGCGCGCGCGATGCTGGTGGCCAGCAGCCTGGCCACGCTGATCATCGAGCTGCTGAACTCGGCGATAGAGGCCGCCGTCGACCACACCTCGCTGGAGCGCCATCCGCTGGCCAAGCGGGCCAAGGACATGGGCAGCGCCGCCCAGCTGCTGGGCCTGATCAATCTGGCCACGGTCTGGGGCATCGTGCTGTTCGGCTGACGGCGTCGGCGCGTTGACAAGACCAAGGCCCCGCTTGCGGGGCCTTGTCTTTTCGCCGGCGGCGCGCGCAAAAAAAACCGCTCCCGGGGGAGCGGTTTCGGCGGGTAGGGCTTACGCCTCTTCGGCGGGCGCCGCGTCCTTGCCTTCCGGCGGCGCGATCTGTTCGGCGTAGCCGCATTCCTTCTGCGGGCACACCTTCTCGGTGCCGCGGCGCTTGGTGGTCTTGATCGTCAGGATCGGCCAGTTGCACTTCGGGCACGGTTCGGCGATCGGCGGGTTCCACGTCGCGTACTTGCACTTCGGATAGGTGTTGCAGCTGTAGAACAGCTTGCCGTAGCGGCTCTTGCGCTCGATCAGCTGGCCGGTCTTGCACTCCGGGCAGGTGACGCCGGTCTCGCGCGGCTTCTCCAAGGGCTCGATGTGCTTGCACTTCGGGTAGTTGGCGCAGCCGATGAACTTGCCGTAGCGGCCTTTCTTGATGTGCAGCTCGCCGCCGCAGTCCGGGCAGGAACGGCCCTCGATCACCGTCGGCGCTTCCGCTTCTTCCGCCGCCTGTTCCGCAGTCTCGCCGAGGTTGCGGGTGTAATCGCATTCCGGGTAGCCGGTGCAGGCGATGAAGCGGCCGCGCTTGCCGAACTTGATCGACAGCGGCTTGCCGCATTTCGGGCAATCCTCGTCCAGGCTCTCGGTGGTGACCTCGGCGCGGGAGATGCTTTCCTTCTCGTCGATCTGCTTCTTGAAGCCCTTCCAGAACGTGTCCATCACCGGCACCCACTGGCGGCCGCCGTTGGCGATCTCGTCCAGCTGGTTCTCCAGCTTGGCGGTGAAGTTGTAGTCGACGTACTGGGCGAAGTGCTCGGTCAGGAACTTGTTGACGATGTCGCCGGTGTCGGTCGGCAGGAAGCGCTTCTTGTCCAGGATCACGTATTCGCGGTCCTTCAGCGTCGAGATGATGCTGGCGTACGTCGACGGCCGGCCGATGCCGAACTCTTCCAGCGCCTTCACCAGGCTGGCCTCGGAGAAGCGAGGCGGCGGCTGGGTGAAGTGCTGCTCGCCGTACAGCTTGTCGACCGGCAGGTCCTCGCCCTCGGTCAGCAGCGGCAGCTTGGCGTTGTCCTCGTCCTCGGCGTCGTCGACGTCCTCCTCGTAGACGGCGAGGAAGCCGGCGAAGGTCTGCACCTGGCCGCTGGCGCGGAACACGCCTTCGCCGACCAGGATGTCGACGCTGGTGGTGTCGAATTTGGCCGGCGCCATCTGGCAGGCCAGCGTCCGTTTCCAGATCATGTCGTACAGCTTGAACTGGTCGGTGGTCAGGAACGGTTTGACCATCTCCGGCGTGCGCAGGATGGAGGTCGGGCGTATCGCCTCGTGCGCCTCCTGGGCGTTCTTGGCCTTGCTCTTGTAGACCGCCGGGTTCTTCGGCAGGTAGTCGGCGTCCCATTTCAGGCCGATGTAGCCGCGGATCTCTTCCACCGCTTCGTTGGCCAGCGCCACCGAGTCGGTACGCATATAGGTGATCAGGCCGACGGTGCCCTGGCCGATGTCCATGCCCTCGTACAGCTGCTGGGCGGTGCGCATCGCGCGGTCGGTGGTCATGCCCAGCTTGCGCACGGCCTCCTGCTGCAGCGTCGAGGTGGTGAACGGCGCGGCCGGACTCCGGGTCTTCTTTTTCTTCTCTATCGTGCCGACGCGGGCCGGCTTGCCTTCGAGGCGGGCCAGCACCGAAGCCTGCTCGGCCTCGTTCGGGATGTCGAACTGGTCCAGCTTCTTGCCGGCCAGCTGGGTCAGCTTGGCCGAGAACTTGGTGCGGCTCTTGTGGCTGTCGAGGTGGACCGACCAGTATTCCTGCTGGACGAAGGCCTTGATCTCGTTCTCGCGCTCGCAGATCAGCCGCAGCGCCGGGCTCTGCACGCGGCCGGCGGACAGGCCGCGGCGTATCTTCTTCCACAACAGCGGGGACAGATTGAAGCCCACCAGATAGTCCAGCGCGCGGCGCGCCTGCTGCGCGTCGACCAGGTCCTGCGCGATGTCGCGCGGATTCTGGATCGCGTCGAGCACCGCGTTCTTGGTGATCTCGTGGAACACCACGCGCTGGGCGGTCTTGTCCTTCAGCAGCTTCTTGCTGTTCAGGATCTGCACCAGGTGCCAGGAAATGGCCTCGCCTTCGCGGTCCGGGTCAGTCGCCAGGTAGACGTGGTCGGCTTCGCGCACCGCGCTGACGATGGCGTCGACGTGCTTGCTGTTGCGCGCGATCAGCTGGTACTTCATCGCGAAGTCTTTTTCCGGATCGACGGCGCCGTTCTTCGGCACCAGATCGCGCACGTGGCCGTAGGAGGCCAGGACTTCGAAGTCCGGGCCCAGGTATTTCTTCAGCGTTTTCGCCTTCGAGGGCGACTCGACGATCAGGAGGCTGGTGGGCATGTTGTCTTTTCAATATTCCATTGCCGGAGTCTCCGGCGGACACATCTTGTTATATCCGTCAAACGAAACAAGAGCGCAAGGGCGCTCTTGGTCGCGAAAAGCCGTTTTGTCGGACGGCGGCATGTTAAGCCGCTGCGCAGGGCCTGACAAGTTATTGCATGGTCGGCTCGCCGTGCACGGCTTCCAGCAGCGCTTCGCCCAACAGTATCGGCAGCTCGGCCTGTTGCGCCCACAGCACCATCAGCACCAGCAGCTTGGCGTTGTCGACGTCCAGCTCGTCGCTGTCCAGTTCCAGCAGCCGGTCTATCACCATCTCGCGCTGGGAGGGGGTCAGCGCGCCGTTGTCTTCCAGGAAGCGGATCAGGCCGCGCACATCGGCCGGCAGATGTTCCAGCTCGCTGGCCGCGTAGACGCGCAGGCCGTCGCCGTCGTCGGCGCCGGCATAGGCCTCGACGCTGGTCGAACCGACGCTGTCCAGCCAGTCCAGCGCCTCGCCGATGTCGTCGTCGTCGAAGCCGGCGGCGTTCAGCTGCCGGGTCAACGCGGAACGATCGCCGAAGGCGGCCGGATCGCTGTATTGCTCGAATAAATAGGTGAGTACGTCAAACATCGGTATTTTTCATGATGGAACGCCGGGCGCTCAGAGTTGTGCCAGACGCTGGAAGCGGCCGCCGGCGAGGCTGGCGACCTGGCCGTCCAGCTCCAGTTCGAGCAGCATCGCGTAAACCTCCCCGGCCGTCAACCCGAGCGGGGCCGCCAGCGACTCCGCCAGTACCGGCTCCCAGCCCATCGCAGCCAGCAGCGGCGAGGCCTGCGG
Organism: Chromobacterium sp. CV08; assembly: GCF_051129845.1. Lineage (NCBI taxonomy): Bacteria > Pseudomonadati > Pseudomonadota > Betaproteobacteria > Neisseriales > Chromobacteriaceae > Chromobacterium > Chromobacterium sp. CV08. Next base: position 4,723,468 of record NZ_CP150453.1, on the reverse strand, counting down.
CGGGGGCGAGGGGGTCGTCGGCGACGCGGCGGCCAGGCGGCCGATTTCGTCCAGCACGTCGTCCGGGCTTTCGACCAGGCGCGCGCCGTCGCGGATCAGCCGATGGCAGCCGCGGGCCTGGGCGTTGTGTATGCTGCCCGGTATCGCCATCACGTCGCGGTTGTTCTCCATCGCCAGCCGCGCGCTGATCAGCGAGCCGGAGGCGATGCCGGCCTCGACGACCAGGCAGCCGCGGGCGAGGCCGGCGATGATGCGGTTGCGGCGCGGGAAATGGCCGGCCAGCGGGGCGGTGCCCAGCGGAAACTCGGACAGGATCAGGCCTTCGGCCGCGATGCGGTGCGCCAGCTGGCGGTTGGACGCCGGGTAGACGCGGTCTATGCCGGTGCCGATCACCGCGACGGTGGACGCCGGCTGCGACAGCGCGCCCAGGTGGGCGGCGGCGTCTATGCCGCTGGCCAGGCCGCTGACGATGGTATAGCCGTGGCCGGCCAGCGCCGACGCGAAGTCCTCGGCGTTGCGCCGGCCCTGCGGCGTGGCGGCCCGGCTGCCGACGATGGCCAGCATGGTCCGCGCCAGCAGCTCGCGTCGGCCGCGGGCGAACAGCAGTGGCGGCGGCGACGCGGCTTCCGCCAGCTGCGGCGGATAGTCGTCGTCCAGCAGCGTGAGCAGGTGGCAGTCGTCGCCGTCGGCCCAGGCCAGCGCGGCGTCGACCGCCTCGTCGGCCGCGCCGCCTTGCAGCGCCTCGGCCGCCTCGCGGCCCACCAGCTTCTCGGTCTGCGCGGCGCCGGCGGCGACGGCGTGGCCGGCGGAGCCGAAGGCGTCTATCAGTTTCAGAAAGCCCAGCGGGCCGATGCCGGGGGTCAGCGCCAGCCGTAGCCAGTCTTCGGTATTCTCGTTCATTCGCTTTCCGGTGGGGCGATGCCGTCGCCGACGTAGACGGCGCCGCGGCTGTCCAGCACCAGCGCGTAGGAGACGCGGTCGAACACGCGGTAGACGAACAGCTTCCCGGCCTGTTCGGTCGGCAGCTGGGCCCGCCGCTTCTTGCCGTCGGCGCCGACGATCTCGATGTCGCCGCCCTTCTTGAACACGCCGAACACCAGGCCGGGCTCCATGCCCTGGCGGCTGCCCAGATTGACGGCCACCGTCGAGTACTGGGCGGCGCCGTCTATGCCCTGGTAGGTGGAGATGATCTTGCCGCGCAGGCCGTCCGGCGGGCTGTGCGGCACATAGCTGACGAATTGCTGCTGCGGCGAGCGCACCAGGTGGTCGCCGACCAGCACCTCGCCGGCGACGCGGCCGACGGTCATCGACTGGATGTCGGGGCGCAGCTTGTCAACGATCAGATCGCCACCATATACCGCTTCGATGCCGAGCACTTCCTTGCTGTCCGGATCGACCAGCTCCTTGCCCAGCCGGTAGGCCTGCCAGGTGCCGGTTTCGCCGACGCCGCTGGCGTAGACGCGGTCGCCGCTGCTGATGCTGAGGTGCTCGTCCGGGCCGGCCACCAGCCGCGGGCCGGTGGCGAACTGTTGCGCGTCGACCACCAGCGGGCGGACCAGGAAGGGCTCGATCGCGTCGGCGGGGATGCTGGAGATCGCGCGGTCCAGCTGTTCCGGCCGGGCGCGCGGCGACAGCTTGACCTCGCGCTGCACGTCCATGGCCAGCGACAGCCTGGGCTGGCCGCCGGCGTAGTCGAGCACCAGCACGTCGCCGGGATAGATCCAGTGCGGGCTGCGGATCTGGCTGCGGTTCATCCGCCACAGCTGCGGCCATTGCCACGGGCTGTTCAGATAGCGGCCGGCGATGCCCCACAGCGTGTCGCCGCGGTTAACGGTGTAGCGCGAGGGCGCGTTGGGTTTGAGCGTCAGATCGTGGCAAAAGGCCGGAGAGACCAGCCCCAGAAGCAGCGCAAGCGATATAATGCGATTACGCATAACGGTGAATCCCATTTTTTGTTGCCGCCGGGCGGGCGCCTGGGGCAGGAACGGAACGAAAGCTGCGTCGGATGGCTCTATTATCGGCGCGGGCGCAGCGATACGACAACTTGGAGTGAATGAAAAGCAATGGCGCTGTTGAACATTTTGCATTACCCGGACGAGAGACTGCACACCGTGGCGAAGCCGGTGGAGGTTTTCGACGCCGCCTTGCAGCAGCAGATCGACGACATGTTCGAAACGATGTACGAGGCCAAGGGCATAGGCTTGGCGGCCACCCAGGTCGACTACCACCGCCGGCTGGTGGTGATGGACATCTCGGAGGAGCGTGACGAGCGCCGCGTGTTCATCAATCCGGAAATCGTCGAGAAGGACGGGGAGACCGTCTACGAGGAAGGCTGCCTGTCGGTGCCCGGCATCTACGACAAGGTGACCCGCGCCGAGCACGTCAAGGTGAAGGCGCTGGACCGCGACGGCAAGCCGTACGAGCTGGAGGCCGACGGCCTGCTGGCGATCTGCATCCAGCACGAGATCGACCACCTGAACGGCGTGGTCTTCGTCGAGCGGCTGTCGCAGATGAAGCAGCAGCGGATCAAGACCAAGCTGAAGAAGCGCGAGAAGCAGAATATGTAACAGTCTCCGGCCCCCGGCACGGAGTAGGCGGCGCCGCGCGACGGCGCCGTTGTCTTTAGAGCCTGTTTATGATCTTTTTACGAGCGTCGCAGTCCAGCCAGCAGGCCAGATGCAAGGCGGAGGGCGTAGGCCTTGGCATTCCAAGGCCTAGCCTGACAACGCCGCAGATGGCCTGCTGGCTGGGCTGCCCTTCGGGGCCGTTTTCTGCCGGCGCATGGCTTTGTCAAACGCCCCTTGCAGTGATCGATACTGCGGCGGGCCGTTTTCCGCGCCCTGCATCCAGCAGAAAACCGCCGATGCCGCAAAAAGATCGTAAACAGGCTCGTAGCGGAAAGCCCGAATGATGAAACTGATTTTCGCCGGTACGCCGGAATTCGCCGCCGCCGCGTTGCGCGAGCTGATCGCCGCCGGCCACGAGATCGCGCTGGTGCTGACCCAGCCGGACCGGCCGGCCGGCCGCGGCATGAAGCTGAAGCCCAGCCCGGTCAAGGAAGTGGCGCTGGCCCACGGCCTGCGCGTAGCCCAGCCGGAAAAGCTGCGCGGCAACCTCGAGGCGCAGCAGATGCTGCGCGACGTCGGCGCCGACGTGATGGTGGTGGCCGCCTACGGCCTGATCCTGCCGCAGGACGTGCTGGAGATCCCGGCGCGCGGCTGCCTGAACATCCACGCCTCGCTGCTGCCGCGCTGGCGCGGCGCCGCGCCTATCCAGCGCGCGATCCTGGCCGGCGACGGCGAAACCGGCATCACCATCATGCAGATGGACGTCGGTCTCGACACCGGCGACATGCTGAGCGTGCATCCGCTGGCGATCGCCGCCGACGAGACCGCCGCGACGCTGCACGACAAGCTGGCCGCCTGCGGCGCCGCGGCCATCGTCGAGACGCTGGGCCGCCTGGACGCGATCCGGCCGCAGAAGCAGCCGGAAGAAGGCGTCACCTATGCGCAGAAGCTGTCCAAGGCCGAGGCCGAGGTCGACTGGACGCTGCCGGCCGACGACGTCGCCCGCGCGATCCGGGCCTACAATCCGGCGCCGGGCGCGTTCACCTCGCTTGGCGGCGAGCCGTTGAAGCTGTGGATGGCGAGCGCCGAGGCCGGCTCGGCCGAACCGGGCGTCGTCGTGTCGGCCGACGCCGACGGCGTGCTGGTCGGCGCCGGGCAGGGCCTGGTGCGCATCGCCGTGCTGCAGGCCGCCGGCGGCAAGCGGCTGGCCGCGCGCGACTTTGTCGCCGGGCGCGGCCTGCCGGCGGGAACCCGTCTGGGCGTTTGACGCACTAAGTTTGGTGTAAAACGGCGGATTCGAAAGGAAAGCATGAACGACAACTGGCTCAAGACCACGGTGCTGATGGCCGCGATCATGGCCCTGTTCGTCCTGATAGGCGGCCTGATAGGCGGCAAGGGCGGCATGTTGCTGGCGCTGCTGTTCGGCGGCGGCATGAATCTGTTCGCCTGGTGGAACTCCGACCGCATGGTGCTCGGCATGTACAATGCGCAGGAAGTCGACGCGAGCAGCGCGCCGGAATTCTACGGCATGGTGGCCGAGCTGGCGCAGCGCGCCGGCCTGCCGATGCCGCGCGTCTACGTGATCCACGAGGAGCAGCCGAACGCCTTCGCCACCGGCCGCGATCCGGAAAACGCCGCGGTGGCCGCCACCAGCGGCATCATGCGCATGCTGGACTACCGCGAGCTGCGCGGCGTGATGGCGCACGAGCTGGCCCACGTCAAGCACCGCGACACGCTGATCTCCACCATTTCGGCGACGATGGCCGGCGCGATCTCGGCGCTGGCCAACTTCGCGATGTTCTTCGGCGGCCGCGACGAGAACGGCCAGCCGGTTGGCTGGCTGCCGCGCCTGGCGGTGGCCCTGCTGGCGCCGATGGCGGCCGGCCTGATCCAGATGGCGATCTCGCGCGCGCGCGAATTCGAGGCGGACCGCGGCGGCGCCGAGATCAGCGGCGATCCGCTGGCCCTGGCCGCGGCGCTGCAGAAAATAGAATACTACGCCCAGGGCATCGCGATGCCGACGGCCGAGGCCCATCCGGAAACGGCGCAGATGATGATCATCAACCCGCTGTCCGGCGGCGGCGCGCTGGGCGACCTGTTCCGCACCCACCCGCACACCGCCGAACGGATAGAGCGGCTGCACGCGCTGGCGCGCGGCGGCCGCTGATTGCGACCGCTCCCCAAGCATCCCGGCCAGTCCCCGCGGACTGGCCTTGTTTCATCGAAAGAATCGCCATGCATCATATCCAGCAAATGGCCGCCGATATCCTGGGCCGCATCGAGGAGGGCACGACCCTGACCGAGGCGTTGGCCGACGCCCAGCGCCAGCAGGCCGGGCTCAGCGCCGCCGAGCGCGGCGCGCTGCAGGACCTCAGCTACGGCAGCCTGCGCCACCTGGGCGTGCTGCGCCACTGCCTGCGCCAACTGGTGCCCAATCCGCTGCCGGAGCCGCGTGTGGAGCGCCTGCTGCTGGTGGCGCTGTACCAGTTGCAGCACACCCGCGCCGCGCCGTACGCGGTGGTGAACGAGGCGGTGACCCAGGCCGGCCAGCTGGCGCGCGGCAAGTTCAAGGGCCTGGTCAACGGCGTGCTGCGCAATTTCCAGCGCCGCCGCGACGAGGTGCTGGCCGCGGCTGCGGCCGACGAGGCGGCCTGGTCCAATCATCCGGACTGGTGGGTGGCGCGGCTGAAGGCGGCCTATCCCGGCGAATGGCGCGACGTCGTCGACGCCAGCAACGTCCATCCGCCGCTGACGTTGCGGGTCAATCGCCGCCGCGGCTCGGTCGCCGACTATCTGGCGAGGCTGGAGGCGGCCGGCATGGCGGCCTCGGCGCTCGGCGGCGACGCCGTCCGGGTGGCCAAGCCGGTGGCGGTGCGCGAGTTGCCGGGCTTCGCCGACGGAGACGTGTCGGTGCAGGACGAGGGCGCGCAGCGCGCGGCGCACTGGCTGGACCTGGCGCCGGGGCTGCGGGTGCTGGATGCCTGCGCGGCGCCCGGCGGCAAGACCGGCCATATGCTGGAGCTGGCCGATCTGGAAGTCGTCGCCCTCGATATCGACGCCGCCCGTCTCGCGCGGGTCGGCGACAATCTGGAGCGGCTGGGCCTGAACGCCTCGTTGCGCCAGGCCGACGCGGCGCGGCCGCAGGACTGGTGGGACGGCAAGCCCTTCGACCGAATCCTGGCCGATGTGCCATGCTCGGCCTCCGGTGTCGTGCGCCGCCATCCGGACATCAAGTGGTTGCGCCGTCCCGGCGATTTCGCCGCGCTCGGGCGCCAGCAGGCGGCGATGGCCGACGCGTTGTGGCCGCTGCTCGCCAGCGGCGGCAAAATGCTATACGCTACCTGCTCGATTTTTCCCGAAGAAAACCGCCAGCAATTGGAAAGCTTTCTCGCGCGCCACCCGGATGCGGCGTGCCTGAAGCAGGAGCAACTGCTGCCCTGTGAGCGACATGACGGCTTCTATTACGCGCTGCTTGCGAAATCTTAGTCTGGTCTTGGCCCTGTTGTGCTGCCTGTTGCCGGCGGCGCAGGCCGACTCCATCGCTTCGCGCCGCGCCGAGGCCGAGGTGATGCCCGACGGCACGCTGTCGGTCAGCACCCGTTTTCTGACCAAGCTGACGCCCAGCCTCAGCGAGGCGCTGCAGCAGGGCGTGGTGCTGGGCTTCCGCCTGGAGTTCCAGCTGACGCGGCCGCGCACCACCGCCTACTACCTCAGCCTGCGCGAATGGTTCGATCCGCACGCTCAGCTGGGTTTCAAACTGTCTTATCAGTCGCTGACCGGCCGCTACCGCGTCAGCATAGGCAGCCTGTCCAATTACTATCCCACCTTGCGCGAGGCGCTGGCCGCCATCGGCGCGATCCAGGGCTGGCGCGTGCTGAACCCCGGCGCGCTGGACCCGAAGAAGCCGGGCCAGGTCGCCGGCCAGGTCAGGCTGCTGCTTGACATCAGCGAGTTGCCGAAGCCGTTCCAGATGAACGCGCTCGGCTCCGACGACTGGTCGCTGGAGTCCGACTGGATCAAGCTCGACGTCAAGGACGCCGGCTGATGCGCTACGCCACCATCGCGATGGCGACCGTCGGCGCGATCCTGCTCTACCTGCTGGCGGTGGCGACCGGCAACGCCTCCAAACTCAACGATTACTACTGGTGGGTGTTCGGCCTGAACGGCCTGCTGCTGCTGGCGCTGCTCAGCGTGGTCGGCCGCCAGCTGCTGCGGCTCAGGCAGCGGGTGCGCAATCGGGTGTTCGGCGCCAAGCTGACGCAGAAGCTGGCGTTGATGTTCGCCGGCGTCGCGCTGGTGCCGGGTCTCTTGGTGTTCACCGTGTCGGCGCAGTTCCTGACCCGAAGCATAGAAAGCTGGTTCGACGTCCGCGTCGAGGCGGCGCTGGACCGCGGCCTGGTGCTGGGACGCAGCGCGCTGAACTACGTGCTCGACGATGTCGGCCGCAAGGGGCGGATGGTGCTGGACGAGGTGGAGTTCTTGCCGGACGGCCAGCTGCCGGTGCAACTGGAGCGGATGCGCGAACAGCTGGGCCTGAAGGAGATCGCCGTCTTCGGCCGTGCCGACGGCCGGCTGGTGGCCTTCGCCGCCTCCGGTTCCCGGCCGCCGCCGACGGCGCCGACGCGCGATGCCTTGCGCGGGGTCAAGCTGCGCGCGCCGCAGCAGAGCATAGAAAACGACGGCAACAACGGCCTGGCGCTCCGGGTGCTGCTGGCCTATCGGGCGCCGGACGAATCGTCCCGGGTGCTGCAACTGCTGCAGGCCGCGCCCGGCGACATCAGCCGCGACGCCGAGCAGATCGAGAGCGCCCGTTCCGAATACCGCCAGCTGCTGCTGTCGCGGCAGGGCCTGCGCACCTTCTACATGCTGACGCTGGCGCTGGCGGTGCTGCTGGCGCTGACCGCCGCGCTGGCCTTCGCGCTGTTCCTGTCCGAGCGCCTGTCGGCGCCGCTGTCCGAGCTGGCTGCCGGCACGCGGGCGGTGGCGCAGGGCGACTTCTCCAAGCGCCATCCGGTCTACCGCCGCGACGAGCTGGGCATGCTGACCACGCTGTTCAACCGGATGACCCAGCAGCTGGACGAGGCGCGCCAGGTGGCGGACAAGAGCCGCAGCGAGCTGGAGGGCGGCAAGCTGTACCTGGAGAGCATACTGGCCAACCTGTCGGCCGGCGTCATCGCCTTCGGCCGCGACTGGCAGATCCGCGCCGCCAACAGCAGCGCCTCGCGGATACTCGGCATCGATTTCAGCCAGCTGGCCGAGCACGGCTTCCCGGACTGGGGCGGCGTGATCCCGGCGGTGGCGCCGCTGGTGGAGACGGTGATCGAGCATGCCGACAGCGACGTCGAAAGCGATTGGCAGACCCAGCTGAACTACGAGACCAGCCAGGGCGAGCGCACGCTCTTGGTGCGCGGCGCGCGGCTGCCGGAACACTCCAGCGACGGCTATGTGCTGGTGTTCGACGATATCACCGAGCTGGCGCGCGCGCAGCGCGACGCCGCCTGGGGCGAGGTGGCCAAGCGGCTGGCGCACGAGATCCGCAATCCGTTGACGCCTATCCAGCTGTCGGCCGAGCGGCTGGCGATGAAGCTGGCGGACAAGCTGGAAGGCCCGGACGCCGACATGCTCAAACGCTCCACCGACACCATCATCAAGCAGGTCGGCGCGCTGAAAAGCATGGTGGACGCGTTCCGCGACTATGCCCGCGCGCCGAGGATCAAACTGGTCAAGCTTGATCTCAATCAGGTGGTCCGCGAGGTGATGGCCCTTTACGAATCCAATCCTGCTGTTAAGATTGCGCTGGAAGAGGTGCCGTTGACTGTCATGGGCGATGCCGCCCTGCTGCGCCAGGTGCTGCATAATCTGATGCAGAACGCTCAGGATGCAGTCCTTGACGTTGGCATCCCGATGATTCAAATTAGCAGCCGACAAGAAGAAGGAAACGCGCTCGTCTGCGTCGAGGACAATGGCGCGGGCTTCAGCCCCGACATCCTCAGGCGCGCGTTCGAGCCCTATGTGACCAGCAAGGCCAAGGGGACCGGTCTGGGACTGGCCGTGGTCAAGAAGATTATGGAAGAACATCATGGTCAGGTCATCTTGGCGAATGCCGAACGGCGAGGCGCGCGCATCCTTCTCTCCCTGCCATTGCTGGAGGCCTAATGCGTAGCAGCGATATTTTGATTGTGGACGACGAGATCGGTATCCGAGAACTGCTCTCCGAGATCCTGCAGGACGAAGGTTATACCGTGGCCCTGGCGGAAAACGCCGAAGTGGCCAGGCAGTTGCGCAACCAGACGCGTCCGGCGCTGGTGCTGCTCGACATCTGGATGCCCGATTGCGACGGCGTCACCCTGCTGAAGGAATGGGCCAAGTCCGGTCTGCTCAATATGCCGGTGGTGATGATGTCCGGCCACGCCAGCATAGACACCGCGGTCGAGGCCACCCGCATCGGCGCCTTCGACTTCCTGGAAAAGCCGATCGCGCTGCAGAAGCTGCTGACCACCGTCCAGCGCGCGCTGAAGTACGGCGACATGCAGGCGAACACCTCGTTGAACCTGGACAAGCTGGGCCGCAGCGAGCCGATACAGGAGCTGAAGCGCCAGCTGGAGCGCGTCGCCAAGGTCAAGTCGCCGGTGCTGCTGACCGGCGAGTCTGGCTCGGGCTTCGAGCTGGTGGCGCGTTTCTTCCACCAGGGCAACACGCCGTGGGTCACGCCGGCCAAGCTGGAGCAGCTGGCCGACGCGCCGCTGGAATTGCTGCAGAAGGCCAACAACGGCGTGCTGTATCTGCCGGAAATCGGCCAGTACAGCCGCCGCGTCCAGCAGGGCCTGCTGTTCCTGCTGTCCAAGCTGGACCGCTTCAATGTGCGGCTGCTCTGTTCCTGCAGCCGCCCGCTGCAGGAGCTGCTGGTCGATCCCGAGTGCGACAACCGTCTGCTGACGGCGCTGTCCAGCGTCATCGTGCCCATTCCGCCGCTGCGCGAGCATTCCGAGGACATCACCTTCATCGCCGAGCAGATCCTGGTCGAACTGGTCGAATCGAAGCAGGTGCCGGCGCGCAAGCTGACCACGGCGGCGCTGAACGCGATGCGCCAGTACGACTGGCCGGGCAATCTGGAGCAGCTCAGGAGCATCATCAAGAGCCTGGCGCTGACCGCCGAGTCCGACGAGGTCGACGCCGGCGAGGTCAACAAGGTGCTGGCGCAGTTCCGCCACGAGAAGCCGGTGGAGGAGTCGGGCTTCGACTTCAACATCCCGCTGCGCGAATTGCGCGAACAGCTGGAGCGCCGCTATTTCGAGTACCACATCTCGCTGGAAAACGGCAATATGAGCCGGGTGGCGCAGAAAGTGGGCCTGGAGCGCACCCACCTGTACCGCAAGCTGAAGCAGCTGGGCATCAAGTTCGCCCGCAAGGTGGCCGAAGAGTAGGGCAAGACGCCTGATACGGCGTTACGCCTCCTTGCCGTACGGTTTGTACTGTCTGAGGAGGCGCGCCTTGTCTCAGGCGTTTTTGCTCGACACGAATCGCTTACCGACGCCAGCCCTTTCCGGCTGGCGTTTCGCATTCTGGAGCACGAGCATGGAGCAAGACCGCGAACTGGACGACGAGGCGCTGCTGCGTTACAGCCGCCACATCCTGCTGCCCGAGATCGACATCGTCGGCCAGCGCCGGCTGCTGGCGGCGAGCGCGCTGATCGTCGGCGCCGGCGGCCTGGGCTCGCCGGTCGCGCTGTACCTGGCCGGCGCCGGCGTCGGCCGGATCACCGTCGTCGACGACGACACGGTGGAACTGTCCAATCTGCAGCGGCAGATCGCCCACGACAGCGCCAGCCTCGGGCGGGGCAAGGCGGAATCGGCCGCCGCGAGGATGCGGGCGCTGAATCCGTCGATAACGGTGAGGCCGCTGTCCGAGCGGCTGTCCGGCGATAGGCTGGTCGACGAGGTGGCCGCCCACGACCTGGTGCTGGACTGCTCCGACAATTTCGCGACCCGCCACGCGGTCAACCGCGCCTGCGTCGCCGCGCGCGTGCCGCTGGTGTCCGGCGCCGCCGTGCGTTTTTCCGGCCAGCTGGCGGTGTTCGACAGCCGCGACGCGGCGTCGCCGTGCTATCACTGCCTGTTTCCGGAGGACGGCGAGGCGGACGACGGCCCGTGCGCCACTTTCGGCGTGCTGTCGCCCTTGGTGGGGGCGATAGGCAGCCTGCAGGCGGTGGAGGCGGTCAAGCTCTTGGCCGGCATCCGGCCGGTCCCGGGCCGGCTGACGCTGTACGACGCGCTGGGCGGGAGCTTCAAGCAGATCGGCGTGCCGCGCGATCCGGGCTGCGCGGTGTGTGGAGGCGCATGAGCTTTTGATCCAGCTTGGGCGCCAAATGAAAGAGGGGGGCATGATGGAATACAGCATCCAACAACAGCTGGACAAATTGAGTCGTAAGGCGCGAGCGGCTCAGAGCAAGGGACAGTCTGCGCTGAAGATGGGGGCGGATGAGGCCGGCTGGAAGCCTGTGGTGGATTTGCTGGACGATCTGTACGCGATGGCCGACGACATCGACGATGCCATCCAGAAGCATTCGACGATGCTGGCGGCAACGAAGCAGGACTTCCGGCAGGAGGTGGAGAACGCGGTTTTTGTCGCCTACCTGCCTGTCAGTATGAAAATCCAAATGGGAACGGACTACAAGCTGCCCGGAAAGTGGGTGTCCAGGGCCAAAGTCTGAATGCCGCCGCGGGCGGAGCACCCTGTCGGATGCTTCGCCCTGTACGCGGGATTACAGATGCTGCTCGATCAGCTGCCGCACCTCGGCGAAGTTCATCACGCCGACGTAGCGCTTGATGATATTGCCCTGCTTGTCGATCAGAAAGGTCGTCGGCGCCAGCTGGATGTCGCCGAAGGCCTTGGCCGTCGTCCCCTGCGGGTCCAGCGCGACGAAGAAGGGCAGCTGGTTCTTGGCGACGTAGCTCTGCACGTAGTTCGGCGGGTCGTAGCTCATCGCCACCGCCAGCACGTCCAGGCCGCGGCCGGCGTATTGCTGGTGCAGCTTCTTGATCTCCGGCATTTCCTCGACGCAGCCGGGGCAGCTGGTGGCCCAGAAGTTCACCAGCACCACCTTGCCCTTCAGCGCCGAGGTGCTGGTGCTGACGCCGCCCAGCGAGGTCAGCCTGACCTCGGGGGCCGGATTTTTCGAGAACAGCAGCGCGTAGGCGACGCCGGCCGCCACCAGCAGCGCCGCCGCGATCAGCAGGGCTTTCTTCATTTCGCGTTTCCGTTACGGTGTCAGGCCGACTTGGCCTGTATCAGTTCCAGCGCTTCCCTCAGCTGGCCTTCCAGCACCACGGCCTTGCCGGCGCGGGTGTCGAACACCACGAAGGTGACGTCGGCTTCGGCGACCAGCGTATCGCTGCCGTCCAGCAGCACGCGCTGGTGTATCACCGCGCTGCGGTTGCCTATCGATTTGACCGTGGTTTCGATCAGCAGCATCTCGCCCATCGTCGCCGGGCGGTTGTAGTCGATATTGATGTTGACCACGGCGAGGCCGAGGCCGCTCTGCAGGAATTGCGGCAGCGTGCCGCTGTCCTCGAAGCTGTTCCAGCGCGCCTCCTCGAGAAATTCCAGGTAGCGGGCGTTGTTGACGTGGCCGAACAGGTCCAGGTGATAGCCGCGGACCTTGATCCGTGTGTGGTGTGCCATGTGTTTCCCCCTTGTGTATGGCGTAGCGCTTATTCGGTTTTGCCGTCCAGGTCCAGCGGGACGAAGGCCTCCCGCTCCAGCGGCTCGGCGGCCAGGTCGGTGACCACCGGGTGAATCTCCAGCCGGAACCATTGCTGGAACAGATTCGGGCTGAGGTTCTGCGGCCACAGGCTCTGGTCCTCGCACCAGTCGGCGAGTTCGGCCTCGAACAGCTCCCGGTAGCGCTGCTGGACGAAATGGCGCGCGTCGTCGTAGTCGTCGGCGGCCGGGATCAGCAGCGCGTTGCCGGCGGCGGCCAGCGCCTCCAGCGTCAGCTGCGGATCGATGCCGCCGGGCAGGCTTTTCAGCCAGGCCAGGAACGGCGCCTGCGGGCGCAGCAGCGCGATGCTGCGGTTGACTTCAAACATGATGCATCCTTGTTCATTGGCTGGACAACAGGTTGTCGCGGGTGAAGATGAATCTGAGGCTCAGGCGCTGGGTCGGGAAGCGTTTGGCCAGCGCCGGCGGGAACGGAGAGAACGGCGCCGCCATGTCGATGATGCGCCGGGCCGCTTCGTCCAGTATGGCGTTGCCGGAGCTGCGTTTGACGCGCTGGCCGCGCAGGCTGCCGTCGGCCGCTATCGTCACCTCCAGCGTCACCGCGCCGTGCAGCCCTTGCCGGCGCGCTTCCTCCGGATAGTTCTGATTGCCTATCCGCTCGACCTTCAGCTGCCAGTCGGCCTGGTAGCGCGCCCAGGAATAGCCGCGCGCGGCCTCGCCGAGATCGGCGCCGTCGCGGCCGGTCTCGCGGTCGTTGTCGGCGGCGGCGTTGTCGCCGCTGCTATTGGCCAGATCGCGGACCTGGGACAGCAGCGAGGCGGTGCTGACCGCCGGCGTCGGCTGCAGCGGCCTGGCCGGTTCCGGCCGGGTGATCGGATTGAGCGGGGTCGGGGCCTGGGACGGCGGCGTCGGCGCGCCGGCCTGGCGGTGTTGCGCGCTGCGGCTGAGCAACTGGTCCGGCGCGGCGGTGTTGCCGGCGCCCAGGTGGTTCTCCTCGGCCGCGCGGGAGGTGGCCGGCGCGGCCGGCGCGGCCTGGCGCGTCAGCCGTATGCTGAGCTGGCGCGGCGCCGGCTCGGCGGCGGGCGGGCCGAACGGCGAGAAGCCGCCGAGGCCGAACAGCAGCAGATGCGCCAGCAGCGACAGCGCCGCCGTCAACCACAGCAGGCGGTTGTCGGGGGCGCTCGGTCGTGTGCTGTACAGATGGTCGGCCATGGCGAGATTCCGGACTTTGCCGGAGTGTAGCACGGCGGCGTCGCGAAGACGCCGGACCCAAGCATGGCGTCTTCGCGGCCGGCGCTTATTTTTCCAGCAGGCTGCGCAGCATCCAGGCGGTCTTCTCGTGCACCTGCAGGCGCTGGGTCAGCAGGTCGGCGCTGGGCTCGTCGCCGGCGCGGTCCACCACTTCGAAGATGCTGCGCGCGGTGCGGCAGACGGTCTCGTGGCCGTCGACCAGCTGGCGGATCATGTCCTCAGCCCTGGGTACGCCGCTGGCCTCGGGGATGGCGGTCAGACGGGCGTAATCGGCATAGCTGCCGGGCGCGTAATGGCCCAGCGCGCGGATGCGCTCGGCGACGGCGTCCACCGCCAGCGCCAGCTCGTTGTACTGGGTCTCGAACATCAGGTGCAGCGTGTTGAACATCGGCCCGGTGACGTTCCAGTGGAAGTTGTGGGTCTTCAGGTACAGGGTGTAGCTGTCGGCCAGCAGCCGGGACAGTCCTTCGGCGATGTGCTGGCGGTCTTGTTCGTTGATGCCGATATCCATGGCGATGCTCCTGTGTGGCGGCCGCGCTGCCGGGCCGCGTTTTGAACTACACTTTCCGTTTTGGACGGAAAATGGCGATGAAACCCTGGTTGTCCTGCCAAGCCGGCCGCGTGCGCCTGACGCTCTACGTGCAGCCCGGCGCGCGCAAAACCGAAGCGGCCGGCGAGCATGGAGACAGCCTGAAGATCAGGCTGGCAGCTCCGCCGGTGGACGGCAAGGCCAATGTCGCGCTGTTGGCGTGGCTGGCCGAGCGCTTCGGCGTGGCGCGGCGCGACGTCGCGCTGCTGTCCGGCGACAAGAGCCGCCACAAGGTGGTCGAAATCCGCTGCGACCTGGCCGACGGCGAGGCGCTGGCGAAATTCGGACTTCACTGAATGCGGCGCTCCGGCGGCGTCTGCTCGTCGACGCGATTGTACTCGCCTTCGATCACGTCGCCGGAAGCGGTGCCGCCGCCGGGCGCCGGCGGGGCGGTGCGCAACTGGATGTCCGGGCCCTTCAGCGGCAGCAGCAGCAGGATGGCCGCCAGATCGCTGAGCAGGCCGGGCAGCAGGAAGAGCACGCCGGCCAGCGCGTAGCGCAGCGGCCACAGCAGCGAGTACAGCGAAACCTTGTCGCCCTGACGCATCATGCTGCCCAGCGTCAGCAGCGCGCCGAGCTTCTGGTGGCGCAGCATCCACAGTCCCAGCATCGACGACAGCACCACCAGCAGGAAGACGGCCAGGCCGCCGATATGATCGGCCAGCGCGACCAGCGCCGCGATTTCGGCGAACGGGTAGATCAGCAACAACAACAGGAGTGCGCGCATCTTGAATACTTTTCCATCTGACGAATGTTTATTGGTTGTCTGCAACGCGCCCGATCAGCCGGTGGCGGAACGGATCGCGGCGGCGCTGGTGGACGAGCGGCTGGCCGCCTGCGTCAACATCCTGGCGCCGTGCCGCTCGGTGTACCGCTGGCAGGACCGGTTGGAGCGGGCCGAGGAAATCCCGCTGCTGATCAAGACCCGCCGCGACGCCTACGACAGCTTGGAGCGGCGACTGATGCAGCTGCATCCGTTCCAGGTGCCGGAAATCATCGCGCTGCCGCTGGCCTGCGGCTTGCCCGCCTACCTGACATGGGTATCGGACAGCGTGCTTTCAAGTGGCGGCGTGCGCGGCGCATCGTGATGCGACCCCCGCGGCGCCCGTTTCGTTCCCGGCAGCCAGGCCGCGCGCGAAATATTTTTCACGACATGGCTTGACGCGCCTGAACGGTTTCACTATAGTTGCGGACTCTCGTTGGGTCGTTAGCTCAGCTGGTAGAGCAGCGGACTTTTAATCCGTTGGTCGCAGGTTCGAATCCCGCACGACCCACCAGAGAAAGCTTGATATAGTGTAGTAGCATGTCCCGGACGGGTCGTTAGCTCAGTTGGTAGAGCAGCGGACTCTTAATCCGTAGGTCGAGTGTTCGAGCCACTCACGACCCACCATCCCAAGACATGCTTGCCGTACGTTGTGCGGGTCGTTAGCTCAGCTGGTAGAGCAGCGGACTTTTAATCCGTTGGTCGCAGGTTCGAATCCCGCACGACCCACCAATCAAGTTGACTTCGTTTTACAGTGCAGACCGATGGGTCGTTAGCTCAGTTGGTAGAGCAGCGGACTCTTAATCCGTAGGTCGAGTGTTCGAGCCACTCACGACCCACCATCTCCTCCCTGCACCCTCCCCAGACGCATTCCACAACGGGTCGTTAGCTCAGCTGGTAGAGCAGCGGACTTTTAATCCGTTGGTCGCAGGTTCGAATCCCGCACGACCCACCATCTCCCCATTGCCGCCGTTTTCCCGTCTCGCAGCCGTTGCCGCTTTTTCTTTTAAATAAAAATGGTTATCATTACGATTTAATCGCCGGCGGCCATGTTCCACCATGCAACAGGATGTACCCGTGATGAGCACCGTAATCGAACGCACCCGCACCCAGGACCTGAAGGCCCGCACCCACGAGACCCATGAGCAGCTCGATCAGCGCATCATGGCCAATCAGCCGTTCGCCAGCCGCGACAACTACGCGCGCTTCCTCGATGCTCAATACCGTTTCCTGCGCGACGCCGACGCCTTGTACGACAACCCGGAACTGTCCAAGCTGTTCTCCGACCTGGCCGAGCGCCGCCGTTATCTGAGCATCGCCGCCGACATGGGCGATCTGGGCCGGCCGCTGCCGCAGCTCGACGCGGCGCCGGTCAGCGCCAGCCTGGACGTGGCCAGCGCGATGGGCTGGCTCTACGTGGTCGAGGGCTCCAAGCTCGGCGCCGCCATCCTGTACAAGCTGGCCGGCAAGCTGGGTCTGGACGAGAACTTCGGCGCCCGCCACCTGGCCGGCCATCCGGATGGCCGCGCCCGACACTGGCGCAGCTTCACCTCGGCGCTGGACGGCCTGCAGCTGGACGACGAGGCGGAGGCGCGCGTCACCGCCGGCGCGGTGGCGGCCTTCGCCTGCATGAACGGCCATCTGGACCGGGTGTACGCTTGAGCGCGACGCCGCATCGGGCGGTGCGTTGGCTTTATCTGCTGGGCGGTTGCGCGATGGTGGCGCTGGCGGTGATGGGCGCCCTGCTGCCGGTGATGCCGACCACCATCTTCCTGATCCTGGCGCTGGCCTGTTTCAGCAAGTCGTCGCCGCGGCTGGAGGCCAGGCTGCTGGCGCATCCGCGCTACGGTCCCGGCCTGAGGCTCTGGCGCGAGCAACGGGTGGTGCCGGTCAAGGCCAAGTGCTTCGCGGCGCTGGGCATGGGCGCCGGCTTCGCGGCGCTGCTGCTGGCGCGGCCGCCGCATTGGGTGCCCTGGCTGGTGGCGGCGATCGAGCTGGCGGTGCTGGCCTATCTGCTCGGCCGGCCATCGAGGCCGCGTTGACGGGCTCCGCGCCCGGCGCAATGGAGCTGCCGGCCGGCTTGCCGCATAATGGCGGCAGAACGGCCGGATGGCGGCCAAGGGGAATTCGATGACACTGATCAAGAGCGTGCCGTTGCTGACGGCGCTGTGGGCGGGCGCCGCGCTGGCGCAGACGGCGGACGAGCAGCTGCTGGCGGCGCAGATGGCGTTCCAGCAGGCGCAGAGCCAGCAGCGGCTGGCCGATACCAGGATGAAGGCGGCCGAGGACGCCAAGGCGCTGGCCGAGCAGCGGCTGGCCGGCGCCCAGGCGGCGCTGGACAAGGCCAATGCCGAGCTGGCGGCGGCCGGCGCCGCGCAAAGCGGCGCGCAACAGGGATTGAATCAGGCCACGCAGACGCTGAACCAGGCCTGGCAGCGCAAGGAAGGCGGCCAGTAACTTACCTGGCGTTCAGCTGCTGGTAGCGCAGCAGATCCTGCTGCATCTTCTGGCGGTAGGCGTCGATCTCGGCGCGCTTGGCGGCGATCATCGCGGCGATGTCCTTCTGTTCGTGCTGCAAGACCTGCAGATCGTGCTGGGCGGCGGCGCGCGGCGGCTGATGCTGGCGGGCGGCGAGGTCGGCGTCCTTCTGCAGATTGCGCTGCTGCAGCGCCAGCCCCTGCGCGCGCAATTCCAGCGCGCGCAACGCCGATTGCAGCGCCGACAGCTGCTTCTGGCGGTCGGCTTTCAGATCGGCCAGCGACGGATAGCTCTGGCTCAAGGCCTGGTCGTGCCGCTGTTGTTCCTGGCGCTGCTGCAGCGCCTGCCGGGCGGCGGCGGCGGATGCCTCGCGCGCCTGCCGCTGGGCCTCGGTTTCCGCCTGCCGGGTGACGGCGCCTTGCCGGCTCAGCTCGGAGACGCCGCGGCTCTGGCTCTGCAGCGGCGGAGCGTCGCTGTAGTGCGTCTTGCCGGTTTCGTCCACCCACTTGTACACGCCGGCCTGGGCCAGCGAGCACAGCAGCAGCGATAATCCGGCAAGCGTCTTCATCAGTAGTCGACTCCGTATTCGGCGCGATAGGCGCGGACCGCGTCCAGATGCGCCGCCAGTTCCGGGCTGTTTTCCAGGAAGCCCAGCACGTCTTTCAGCGTGGCGATCGCCACCACCGGCAGGCCGTGCTGCTGGGCCACTTCCTGCACCGCCGACAATTCGCCCTGGCCGCGCTCCATCCGGTCCAGCGCGATCGCGACGCCGGCCGGTTCGGCGCCGGCGGCGCGGATCAGCGCCACCGATTCGCGCACCGAGGTGCCGGCCGAGATCACATCGTCTATGATCAGCACCTTGCCCCGCAGCGGCGCGCCGACCAGGGTGCCGCCCTCGCCGTGGTCCTTCGCTTCCTTGCGGTTGTAGGCGAAGGGCACGTTGCGGCCCTGTTCGGCCAAGGCCATGCCGGCGGCGGCGGCCAGTATGATGCCTTTATAGGCCGGCCCGAACAGCATGTCGAATTCGATGCCGCCGGCCAGGATGGATCGGGCGTAGAAGCGCGACAGGCTCAGCGTGGACGCGCCGTCGTTGAACAGGCCGGCATTGAAGAAGTAGGGCGACTTGCGGCCCGCCTTGGTGATGAACTCGCCAAACTTCAAAACCTGCTTGTCGAGCGCAAAACGAATAAAATCCTGACGGAAATCGCTCATCCTAAGTCCTCACTGAATCGTTAACTGTTTGAACGGCTGAAAAAAACCGCCGCAAGCATAGCACGGGAGACACAATGCTTCGAATCGTTTCCGCCAACCTCAATGGCATCCGCTCGGCGGACAAGAAGGGCTTCTTCGATTGGCTGGCCACCATCAACGCCGATTTCGTCTGCGTGCAGGAACTGAAGGCGCAGGCCGGTGACCTGTCCGAGCGCATGCGCAATCCGGACGGGCTGGCCGGTTATTTCCACTATGCCGAGAAGAAGGGCTACAGCGGCGTGGGCCTGTACACCCGGCACCAGCCGGACGCGGTGGTCGAGGGGCTGGGCGTCGACTGGATCGATGCCGAGGGCCGCTTCCTGCAGCTGGATTTCGGCAAATTGTCGGTGGTGTCGCTGTATCTGCCGTCCGGCTCCAGCAGCGACGAGCGCCAGCAGGTGAAGTTCGACTTCCTCGACGTCTTCATGCCGCACCTGGAAAAGCTGCGGGCCGACGGCCGCGACATCGTGATCTGCGGCGACTGGAACATCGCCCACAACGAGATAGACCTGAAGAACTGGAAGGGCAATCTGAAGAATTCCGGCTTCCTGCCGGAGGAGCGCGCGTGGATGACCGACCTCCTGGGGCGCGTCGGCTGGCGCGACGTCTGGCGCAATCTGTATCCGGAGGCGCCGGGCTACACCTGGTGGAGCAACCGCGGCCAGGCCTATGCCAAGGACGTCGGCTGGCGTATCGACTACCAGATCGTCACGCCGTCGCTGATGGAGCTGGCCGAATCCTCCAGCGTCTACAAGGACGAGAAATTCTCCGACCACGCGCCGCTGATCGTCGATTACCGGCGGGCGTTGTGATGTGGGACGACGATGACGTCACGCTGCTGACGGTGCCGGGCTGGGGCGGCTCCGGCGACGCGCACTGGCACGGCTATTGGGAGAGGACCTATCCGCTGGCGCGCCGCGTCGCGCAGCGCGACTGGCTGTATCCGGATCGCGCCGAGTGGGTGGCGGGCTTGTCCGCCGCCGTCGCCGGCATGCCGGGCAAGCTGGTCATCGCTGCCCACAGCCTGGGCTGTCACACCGCCGTCGCCTGGCTGTTGCAGGCTTCGCTGCAGCAGCAGCGCGCGGTGAAGGGCGTGCTGCTGGTGGCGCCGCCGGATCTGCCCATCGCCGAAGCGGTGGCGCGCGCGAGCGGCGAGTTGCCGGCCGGCGCGCCGTTGCCGGCCTTTTCCGGCTTCGAGGCGCCGCTGGCGCAGCGCTTGCCGGCGCCGGCCATCGTCGCCGCCAGCCGCGACGATCCGTTCTGCGGCTTCGAGGCGGCAGCCCGGATGGCGGCGGACTGGGGCGCGGCGCTCCACGACGTCGGCGCCTGCGGCCATATCGGCAGCCGGGCCGGCCTCGGCAGCTGGCCGGCCGGCCAGCGTCTGTTGCAGCGTCTGATCCTGGGGTGAGGCCGCCCCTCTCCCTCTGTCCTTCTTCCTTTGACGGAGAGGGGGCTCAGCGCGCGACCGGCCGCGCCGGATCGCTGCACCACTCGCTCCACGAGCCCGGGTACAGCCGGCTGCCGGCGTAGCCGGCGATCTCCATGGACAGCAGATTGTGGCAGGCGGTGACGCCGGAGCCGCACTGGTGGACGACGGCTGCCGGGTCGAAGCCGGTCCCGAGCAGCGCCTCCCATTCGGCGCGCAACTGCTCCGCCGGCTTGAAGCGCTGGTCGCCGGCCAGATTGTTCATGAAGAAGCGGTTGGCCGCGCCGGGGATGTGGCCGGCCACCGGGTCCACCGTTTCGCCGACGCCGCGGAAGCGCTCGGCGCTGCGGGCGTCGACGACGGTGAACGACGGCGTTTCCAGATTGGCCAGCACGGCGTCGGCGTCGACCGCGCCAACCAGGGCCGGACGGATGGCGAAGCGGCGCGAGCGCCGGCCGGGCGCCTCGGTGTCGACGGCGAAGCCGGCGGCTTTCCAGGCGGCGAGGCCGCCGTCCAGCACCGCGGCGTTTTCGTGTCCCAGCCAGCGCAGCAGCCACCAGGCGCGCGCCGCGTACTGGCCGCTGCCGTCGTCGTAGGCGACGACCTGGGCATGTTCGTCGACGCCTATCGCGCCGAGGTCCACCGCCAGCCGCTGGCCGTCCGGCAGCGGATGGCGGCCGTTGCGGCCGTTCTTGCTGCCGGACAGGTGGTAGTCCAGATGCAGGTAGTGGGCGCCGGGGAGGTGGCCCTGCTCGTAGGCGGCGTGGCCGTAGTCGGGGTTGTCCAGCTGGAAGCGGCAGTCCAGCAGCACCAGCCGGTCGGCGTCGAGGCCGGCCAGTTGTTCGGGCGTGATCAGCGTGGTGTACATGGTGGAGCCCTGAGCGAGGGGAAAGTCCCCAGCCTAGCGGCAGGCGGCGGCGTTTGGCAAGCCGCGCCCGCTCAGGCCGCCAGCGCCGCGCGCAGCGCTTCGGCCAGTCCGGGCCGGCCGTGGTCGGCGCCGTCGCGCCGCGGCGCGGCCCAGATCGGACTGGGGAAATGGGCGTCGTCGGCGAAGCGCGGGATCACGTGCCAGTGCAGGTGCGGCACCATATTGCCGAGGCTGGCCAGATTGATCTTGGCCGGCCGCATCACCGTCCGCAGCGCCGCTTCCACGCGATAGACCCAGTCCATCAGATGCGCCCGGTCAGCCGCGTCCAGATCGGTCATTTCGGCGACGTGGCCGCGCCAGATCACGCGGCAGAAGCCCGGATAGCCGGCCTCGTCGACCAGCAGCACCCGCAGCTTGTCGTCCTGGTGCAGCAGCTCGCCTTTCGGCTCGCCGCAGAGTTCGCATGCCATGTTACGCTCCGATTGATAAGAGGTTGTTGATTCTACGCGCAGCGGCGTCAACAGGGCAGGGCAAAGCGTCTGTTATACTAAAACGATTGTCCGTCCGCCGCGCGCATGCCGGCGTGCCGTTTTCCGACCGCAAGAACCGCCTGGGAATCGCCGTGAGTTTCGTCAACAGCCTATTTGTCATTGCCGTCCTGATCGCCGCCAGCGCCTTTTTCTCGGTATCGGAAATCTCGCTGGCCGCCGCGCGCAAGATCAAGCTGCGGCAGCTGGCGGAGGAGGGCGACGGCAATGCCGCGCGGGTGCTGGAGCTGCAGCAGCAGCCGGGCCACTTCTTCACCGTGGTGCAGATAGGCCTGAACGCCGTGGCCATCCTGGCCGGCATCCTGGGCGAGGCGGCGTTCACGCCGTACTTCGCCACGATGCTGCACCTGATGACGCCGGCCGGCTGGGTCGAGCATCTGAGCTTCATGCTGTCCTTCCTGTGCGTGACCTCGCTGTTCGTGCTGTTCGCCGACCTGATGCCGAAGCGGCTGGGCATGGTGGCGCCGGAGCGCATCGCGCTGCTGGTGGTGCGGCCGATGATGTTCTGCGTGCAGCTGTTCCGGCCGCTGGTGTGGCTGTTCAACGGCCTGGCCAATGTGTTCTTCCGCCTGTTCGGCGTGCCGACGGCGCGGCCCGAGGACCTGACGCCGGACGACTTGCTGGCGATGATGGACGCGGGCGCCGAAGCCGGGGTGCTGCAGCAGAAGGAACACCACCTGATCGAGAACGTGTTCGAGCTGGAGAGCCGCACGGTGCCGTCGTCGATGACGGCGCGCGAGAGCATCATCTATTTCACGCTGCACGAGGACGAGTCCAGCATCAAGCAGAAGATCGCCGAGCACCCGCACACCAAGTTCCTGGTCTGCGACGGCGTGATCGACTCGGTGATCGGCTATGTCGATTCCAAGGACATCCTGATGCGGCTGATCAACCAGCAGAGCCTGTCGATGAAGCGCGAGCTGACGATACGCAATGTGCTGATCATTCCGGACACGCTGACGCTGTCCGAGCTGTTGGAACGCTTCAAGGCCTCGCGCGAGGATTTCGCGGTGGTGATGAACGAGTACGCGCTGGTGGTCGGCGTGATCACGCTGAACGACGTGATGAGCACGGTGATGGGCGATCTGGTCAACCAGTTCCAGGAGGAGCAGGTGGTGCGCCGCGACGAGCGCTCCTGGCTGGTCGATGGCGCGACGCCGGTCGAGGACGTGCTGCGTGCGCTGGACATCGAGTCATTCCCGGACGACGAGAACTACGAGACCATCGCCGGCTTCATGATGTATATGCTGCGCAAGATTCCGAAGCGCACCGACAGCGTCGAATACGAGGGCTACAAATTCGAGGTGGTCGACATCGACAACTACCGGATAGACCAGCTCCTGGTGACGCTGATCCCGCCGACGCCTGCCGAGGCGGAATCGGACCGCTGACATTACGATTGGTTACACCCGCTTACACAGGCCTCACAGACGCGATGGGGCGGTCTGCCTAACATGGATTCAAGGACGCCGGAAACGGCGCCCCGGAACAAGATCCCCACACTCGGATTCGGGAGCATGACCATGAAAAAACTGACCGCCCTTCTGCTGGCCGCCGCTCTGGGCCTGGGTTCCGCCGCCACCTACGCCGCCGACGCCTCCGCTCCGGCCGCCAAGGCCGCCGCGCCTGCCAAGCACCACAAGCATCACAAGAAGCACCACGCGAAGAAGGCCAGCTCGGCCCCGGCCGCGCAAAAGGCCCAGGCCGCCAAGAAGCACCACAAGCACCATCATCACGGCCACAAGAAGCATCACAATCCGAAGTAAGGCGGCCCGACGGGCCCGGTCATCGCCGGATGCGAGAGAAAGGAGGCTGAGCCTCCTTTTTATTTTGGCCGGCATTTTTAATTTTCTGTTGCGTATATGTCGGTTTGGATAGTAAAAACCTGTTAAAAATGACAGGTGATTGGTTCTCTTCTTGTATTCCGATCTGGATATTCGATTCTGATACCAATGTAATACCACGTGAGCCGCTCATGCTGGTGATTGCATCGGCAAGAGCGAATCGCCCTCTGCCTTCCATCCAGTCCAAGAAGAGGAGAAACACCATGCTGAACTTCCCGTTGTCCCGCGCGCTGTTGGCCGTCGGCGCCGCTTTCGCGCTGGCCCAGGCTGCCTGGGCCGCGCCTTCGTGCTCGCCCTGGAGCAGCAGCCAGGTCTATAACGCCGGCGACTACGCCACCTTCAACGGCCAGACCTGGCGTGCCAGCTGGTGGACCCAGGGCGAACAGCCGGGAAGCAGCCAGTGGGGCGCCTGGCAGCAGCGTCCGGCCAGCGAGTGCACGCCCGGCGATCCGAGCCAGCCGGGCCAGCCTGGCAGCGGCGTGCCGCCCGAGCCCAAGCCCACCGTCGGCCGCCATGTCGGTTCCTACTTCACCCAATGGGGCATCTACGACCGCAACTACAAGGTCGCCAACCTGGTCAAGGCCGGCGGCGACAAGCAGCTGACCTTCCTGAACTACGCCTTCGGCAATGTCTACGCCGACGGCAAGTGCGGCATGGTCACCCGCGCCGAGAACGGCAACGGCGATGGCGGCGACGCCTGGGCCGACTACCAGCGCTCCTTCGCCGCCAACGAGTCGGTGGACGGCAAGGCAGACAGCTGGAACGATCCGCTGCGCGGCAATTTCAACCAGCTGCGCAAGCTGAAGCTGGCCAATCCTTCGCTGAAGGTGCTGATCTCGCTGGGCGGCTGGACCTGGTCGAAGAACTTCGGCAAGTTCGCGGCCACCGACGCCGGCCGCAAGGCGATGGTGAGCTCGTGCATAGACCTCTACATCAAGGGCAACCTGCCGGTGGGCGAGAGCGCCGGCGGACAGGCCGCGGCGCTGGGCGTGTTCGACGGCTTCGACATCGACTGGGAATACCCGGGCGGCGGCGGCCTGCCGACCAATACCGTCGATCCCAACGACAAGCAGAACTACACGCTGCTGATGGCCGAGTTCCGCAATCAGCTGAACGCGCTGTCGACGCAGAACAAGCGCCGCTACTACCTGACCGCCGCGATCGGCTCCGGCGTCGACAAGATCCGCAACACCGAGCCGGCGGCCTACAGCGCCTATCTCGACTGGATCAACGTGATGACCTACGACTTCCACGGCGGCTGGGATGCCAAGGGGCCGACCAACTTCCAGTCCAACCTCTATCGCGATCCGGCCGCGCCGGTGACCGGCGACCAGGTCTACTATACCGTCGACGACGCGGTGAAGACCCTGGTGGGCGCCGGCGTGCCGCGTGCCAAGATCAATGTGGGCCTGCCGTTCTACGGTCGCGGCTGGGCCGGCGTCGCCGCCGGTCCGAAGGGCGACGGCCTGTACCAGGTGGCCACCGGTCCGGCCAAGGGGACTTACGAGCAGGGCATAGAGGACTACCGCGTGCTGGTGACCCGCAGCGCGAAGCAGTTCAACAGCCCGGTGGCCAAGCAGCTGTGGACTTACGACGGCAACGAGTTCTGGAGCTACGACGACCCGGCCACCATCCGCGGCAAGCTGGATTACGTGCGCTCGCAGCAGCTTGGCGGCGTGTTCAGCTGGTCGCTGGACGGCGACGATGCGCAGGCGACGCTGCTGAAGACCAGCGCCGAGGTGAGGCTGGATGCGGCGACCGCCGCCCAGCGCCGCGCGGCGGCGGCGAAAGCCAAGGCGATGAAGAAGTAGGCGGGCGCGGACGGGAAAACGGCGGGGCATGCCCCGCCGTTTTTCATTGCCACGGCCCGGGTGTCACAGCTCGGCCGCCGGCAGCACCCGCAGAGGCTGCGGCGTGGCGCTGGACGCGCGCCAGACGGCATTGAAGTGGTCGACCACCTGCTCGCCGCTGAGCGCGAAGGCGCTGAGCGTGGTATGGCCGTCGGCGATGGCGGTGACCTGATAGCCGCGCGACACCGCGTTGCGCAAGGTGCTGTCGACGCAGAAATCGGTGGCGGCGCCGCCTACCCACAGCTTGCTTGCGCCCTGCGCCGACAGCAGTTGCGCCAGATCGGTTTCGCAGAAGCTGTCGCCGTAGCGTTTGTAGACGATGGGATCGCCATCCCGGCGCGCGAGCCCGGGATGCAGCTGCCAGGCGTCGGAGCCGCGCGGCAGGTCGTCCTCCTCGTGCTGGACGAAAATCACCGGCATGCCGCGCTGGCGGGCCTTGGCGATGGCGAGGTTGAGATTGTCGAGCACGGCGTCGAGGCGGGCGGCGCGCAGTTCTCCTTCGACTACGCCGACCTGGACATCGATGATCAGCAGGGCGGTATCGGACATGCTTGTTCTCCTGTGGCGAGGGGGGGGCGGGCGTTCAGCCCAGGACTTCGGGATTCAGCACGTGGGCGGTGTCGCCGTTGAAGAAACGCAGCGCGTTGTCGCAGGCGATCTCCAGGTACTGGCGGTAGCTGGTCTCCTCGGCGTAGCCGAGGTGCGGGGTGCACATCACATTGGGACGGCCGAAGAGCGGGTGGGCCGTGTCGTAGACCGGCTCCCGCTCGAACACGTCGAGCGCGGCGAAGCCGGGGCGCCCGGCGTCCAGCGCCGCCTGCAGCGCGCCGGGTGCGATCAGCTCGGCGCGGCTGGTGTTGACCAGCAGCGCGTCCGGCTTCATCGCCGCGAGATCGGCCGGGCCGACATTGCCGGCGGTGGCCGGGACCAGCCGCTGGTGCAGCGAAACGACGTCGGCCTCGGCGAAGAAGGCCTCGCGGCTGGCGGCGGCCCGGTAGCCGAGCGCCAGCGCCTCGTCGCGGGCGCGCTCGCTGCCCCAGACCAGCACCCGCATGCCGAAGGCGCGGCCGTAGCCGGCCACCAGCTTGCCTATCTTGCCGAAGCCGAGTATGCCCAGCGTGGCGTCGCGCACGACCCGGCCGGCCGGTCCCTGCCAGTCGCCGCGGCGCAGGCTGTCCACCGATTCCAGCAGACGGCGGCGCGCGGCCATGATCAACAGCCAGGTCAACTCGGCCGGCGCGTACGGCGAACCGCTGCCTTCCACGACGGCGACGCCGGCGCGGCTGCAGGCGTCGACGTCGATATTGCGCGCCAGCTTGCCGGTCTGGCTGACCAGCTTCAGCCGAGGCATGCGCGCCAGCAGCGCCGCGTCGACGACGGTACGCTCGCGTATCAGCAGCAGCGCGTCGGCCTCGGCCAGCGCGGCGTCGGCGTCCGGCAGCCGGGACAGGTCGCCGACGCCGCGGCAGACGACGGCCGGATGGCGATGCAGTTCGGCGAGTTGCGGGACGATGTTCTGATAGTCGTCGGGAACGAGCAGGCGAAGAGTGGACATCGTAGGGTCTCGCGGAGAAAGTCCACATTGTAATCATTTATCATGTCTTCGCCGAGCCTTCGATGCCGGACACGCTTGCCGGTTCGGCGCGGCAGACGCGGTTGCGGCCGCCCTGTTTGGCCGCGTACAGCGCCTTGTCGGCGCGAGACACCGCCGATTCCAGCGTCTCCGGCTCCAGCCACTGGCACAGGCCTATGCTGACGGTGATGTGGACGGGGCCGGCCGCCGCGTGCATGACGTGGCGCGACACCGCCAGGCGCAGCCGTTCCGCCAGCGCGTCGTCGTCGCCGTAGCTCGCCGACAGTACGACGAATTCCTCGCCGCCCCAGCGGATCAGCAGATCATTGCCGCGCAGCTGGGAACGCAGCAGCTCGGTGATTTCGCGCAGCAGCTGGTCGCCGACCTGGTGGCCGTGTTGATCGTTGACCTGCTTGAAATGGTCGATGTCGAGTATCTGCAGCAGGGGCCGGGCGCCGATGCGCTGGCAATGGCGAAGCCAGCCGGGCAGCAGTTCCAGGAAGGCCAGCCGGTTCAGACAGCCGGTCAGCTGGTCGGTGGTGGCCAGCTGGCGCAGCCTGTCCTGATGGCGGTGCAGCGTCGCCAGCACCGTCAGCACCACCAGCAGCAGGATGGCGGAATTGATCGCCAGATTGGCCAGCAGCCGGCGGTGCAGCTTCTGCAACGGGCCGGTCTCGTCCTGCTCCACCAGCAGGCGCCAGCCCAATTCCGGCAACAGCCGGCTGCTCAGCAGGTAGCGCTTGTCGTTCAGCCGGTATTCCAGCCGCTGCGGCTGTTCGCCGCCGGCCAGTATCGCGTCGGCGAGGCCGGCCAGGCCCGGCAGGTCCTGCAGCCGCCGCTGGGGTCGCGGCGCGCTGTCCAGCATGATGCGGCCGTCCCGATCTATGAAGTAGATCCGCCGCTGCAGGCGCCGCTCGTATTCGGCCAGCCGCGCGCGCAGCCTGTCCAGTTCCAGGCCGACGCCGATGACGCCGAGCAGCTTCCCCTGCGCGTCGACGACGCGCTGGTTGATGAAGATGGTGGCCTTGCCGCCATTGGTCATGTCCCAGTCGATATTGATCTCGTGCGGCTCGCGCATCCGGCTGCTGCGGAAGTACCAGCTGTCTGACGGGTCGTTGGCCGAGACGGTCTTCAGCACGCCGCGCGCGTAGTAGTAGCGATGCGTGCGCTCGGACACCAGGAAGCTGCCGCTGATGCCGTAGCGGCCGTCGATCGTCGAGAGGTAGCGGCTGGCGCGCGCCGGGTCGATTTCGCCCTGCCGCAGCCAGTCCAGCAGGAAGGTGTCGCGGGCCATCAGCTCCGCGACCGACAAGGGCCGCAGTATGCCCTGGTCTATCTCCGACATGACGGAGTCGCCGGACAGCGGCAAATCCTGTTCCACCAGGCTGCGGCTGATGTCGTCGCTGGTCTGGTGATAATACAGCGCGGCATTCAGCAGGATACCGCCCAGAAGCAGCAGCGTGACGGTGACGACCAGGCGGTAAGGCGCGAATGGTGCGGGCACGCGGCTCCTCCGTAAGGAGAGTGGCGGATGGCTGAAAACCGGTAACAGGCTTTCAGCCTAGGATGCTACGCGCATCGCGCCAAGCCGTCACTCGCGCACCGGCTTGGCCGGCGCAGAAAAACGGGTATCGTCGGCATTGCGGGACGTCGGCCGGGAAGGCCCCGGAGACCGGGGGACAAGCATCGCGAGGGGGGCGGGCCCTTGGCGCGGAGGGGCCGGCAGCGGCTGTCGCCGATCCCGGCCTACTGTGCAATCGGTCAGCGGATCGGGATGTACAGCTCGGTCAGCGAGTCCGGGTGGTCAGGCGCGATGAAGCGCTCGTCCATGTATTCGAATTCTATGCCGTCCACCGGCTCCAGGCCGGCCGCCGGCAGCCAGCTGCCATGGATGGCGCGGAAGGTGGCCGGAAGGCCGTCCACCGGGCCGACGTGGCGGAATCGGGCATAGCGCTGGGCGGGAACGTCGACCGCCGCCATGCCGTCCGGCACCGGCGCGTCCGCCTCGGCCTGCAGGGCGGCGAGGTAGCGCCAGCCGCCGTCGGGCAGCGGCTGGCACAGGCCGTAACTGCTGCCGGGGCGGGCGTCGGCGATCTCGTGTTCGCGGACGAGGAAGCGCTGCCACATCGATGGGATGTCGCCTTCGTCCTGGGGGCTCCAGGCGAGGCCGATGACGCGGAAGGCGGGCAGGGTGACGATGTCGGGTGTTTGCATGGCGGTCTGGCTCCGTTCGGTCTGGTCGAGGTGGCGCTCGATGCGAGCGATCCGCTCGCGCCGCGTTTCGATCTCGCCCCGAAGCCGCGCCGCGTGTTCCCGCAGCGCGCGGCGCAGCGCCGCGTCGTCGGCCGGCAGCAGCCTGGCGATCTCGTCCAGCGGCAGGCCAAGCTCGCGCAGCATGACGATGCGGCCCAGCTCCTCGACCTGCGCAGGCAGGTAGTAGCGGTAGCCGTTGTCGCGGCCGGTCAGCGCCGGGCGGAACAGGCCGATGCCGTCGTAGTGGCGCAGCGTCTTGGTGCTGAGGCCGTAGCAGCGGGCCAGTTGTCCGATGGTGAGCATCGATCGAAACGCGTCGTGATGGATGGAGGCAGTGTGGACCTTGCCGCAGGGGCAAGGTCAAGCCCCGGCCTTTCCTGGGCGGAAGGGCCGGGAACGGATTTACAATAGCACCCGCTCGATGCCGCCGTTGCGGGCGCGGGCCACGTAGTCCGGCAGCCAGTTCTCGCCGAGCAGGTGGCGGGCGATCTCGACGACGATGTAGTCGGCCTCGGTGCCGGTGTCGTCGTTGTAGCGCGACAGGCCCTGCAGGCAGGACGGGCAGGAGGTCAGGATCTTCACCGGCTGGGCCGGCGCTTCGCCGCCGGTCAGCGTCTGCAGATTGCGTTTGATCTCCTCTTCCTTGCGCGCGCGGACCTGGGTGGCGATGTCGGGCCGGCTGGCGGCGAAGGTGCCGGCCTCGCCGCAGCAGCGGTCGGTCAGCGGCACGCCGCCGCCCATCAGCTCGTTGACGACCTTGAGCGGCTGGTGCGTCTTCATCGGCGTGTGGCAGGGGTCGTGGTACAGGTACTGCTGGCCCTGGATGCCGTCCAGCTTGACGCCCTTCTCCATCAGGTACTCGTGGATGTCGATGACGCGGCAGCCGGGGAAGATGTCCTCGAAGCGATAGTGCGCCAGCTGGTCGAAGCAGGTGCCGCAGCTGACCACCACGGTCTTGATGTCCAGATAGTTCAGCGTGTTGGCGACGCGGTGGAACAGCACGCGGTTCTCGGTGGTGATCGCGTCGCCCTTGTCCTGGTAGCCGGCGCTGGTCTGCGGATAGCCGCAGCACAGATAGCCGGGCGGCAGCACCGTCTGCGCGCCGACGTGCCACAGCATCGCCTGGGTGGCGAGGCCGACCTGGCTGAACAGCCTCTCCGAGCCGCAGCCGGGGAAGTAGAACACCGCCTCGGCGTCCTCGGCCGCCTGCGGATTGCGTATCACCGGCACGATGTGCGGATCCTCGACATCCAAGAGCGCGCGCGCGGTCTTCTTCGGCAGGCCGCCCGGCATAGGCCGGTTGATGAAGTGGATCACCTGCTGCTTGATCGGCGCCGGGCCGACGGTGGCCGGCGGCTGCTTCTTCTGGCCGGCGAGCAGGCCGAGGCGTCTGCCTACGCTGTTGCCGAGGCGCTGCGCCTTGTAGCCGACGCCGACGAGGCCGCTGCGCAGGGTCTTGATCGTCGCCGGGTCCTTGGCGGTCAGGAAGGCCATGCCGAGCGCGGTGCCGGGGTTGAACTTCTTCTTGCCGGCCTTCCTGAGGAAGTTGCGCATCGCCACCGACACGTCGCCGAAATCGATCTTCACCGGGCAGGGCTTGACGCAGCGGTGGCAGACCGTGCAGTGGTCGGCCACGTCGGACAGTTCCTCGAAGTGCTTGAGGCTGACGCCGCGGCGGGTCTGCTCCTCGTACAGGAAGGCCTCGGTCAGCAGGCCGACGCCGAGTATCTTGTTGCGCGGGCTGTACAGCAGGTTGGCGCGCGGCACGTGGGTCGAGCACACCGGCTTGCACTTGCCGCAGCGCAGGCAATCCTTGATCGAGTCGTTGATCTGGCCGATGTCGGACTGCTCCAGGATCAGCGACTCGGCGCCCAGCAGCGAGAACGACGGCGTGTAGGCCAGGCCGAGGTCTGCGCCAGGCAGCAGCTTGCCGCGGTTGAAGTGGCCGTTCGGGTCCACCTGTTTCTTGTAGTCGCGGAACGGGCCGATCTCGTCGTCGCTGAGGAATTCCAGCTTGGTGATGCCGATGCCGTGTTCGCCGGAGATCACGCCGCCGAGCGCGCGCGCCAGCGCCATGATGCGCTCGACCGCGCGGTGGGCCGTCTGCAGCATCCGGTAGTTGTCCGAGTTGACCGGCAGGTTGGTGTGCACATTGCCGTCGCCGGCGTGCATGTGCAGCGCGACGAAGACCCGGCCGCGCAGCACGTGCTTGTGCAATTCGCCGATGGCGGTGCGGATGCCGGCGGCGGCGTTGCCGGAGAAGATCTGTTCCAGCTCGGCCAGCACCTCGCGTTTCCAGCTGACGCGCAGCGCGAAGTCGCGCAGTGCGTGGAACACGGTGTCCGGCCGCGCGGCGGCGTCTTCCCGCGGCGCGTCAGGCCAGCGGGCGGCGTATTCGTGGAACGGCGCGTCAATGTGGTCCAGCAGCCACTGCCAGCGGTCGCGGTTGACGGCCAGCAGCGACAGCGCGGCGGCGCGCCGGTCGCCGATCAGCTCTTCCGACGGCAGGTTGGTGTCCATCTTGTCCACCGGCAGCCGGCCGTGGAAGTACTCGGTCAAGGTGTCCAGCAGCTCGATCTTGTTGGCGATGGACAGCTCGATATTGATCCGTTCGATGCCGTCGCTGTAGTCGCCGAGCCGCGGCAGCGGAATCACCACGTCCTCGTTGATCTTGAACGCATTGGTGTGCTTGGCGATGGCGGCGGTGCGGCTGCGGTCCAGCCAGAAGGTCTTGCGCGCCTCCGGCGTCACCGCGATGAAGCCCTCGCCGTGGCGGGCGTTGGCGATGCGCACCACCTGGCTGGCGGCCTCGGCGGCGGCGTTCTCGTCGTCGGAGACGATGTCGGCGATCAGCACCATCTTCGGGCGGCCGCGGCTCTTGGCCTTGGTCGCATAGCCGACGGCGCGCACATAGCGCCAGTCCAGGTGCTCCAGGCCGGCCAGCTGCACGCCTGCGGCCAGGCAGGCGCCGCCCGGCTTGAACAGGTCGGTGATCTCGACGATGGCCGGCGTGGCCTCGGCGACGGTGCCGAAGAACTCCAGGCAGACGGTGCGGGTGTGTTTCGGCATCTTGTGCAGCACGAAGCGGGCGCTGGTGATGATGCCGTCGCAGCCTTCCTTCTGCACGCCGGGCAGGCCGGCGAGGAATTTGTCGGTGACGTCCTTGCCCAGGCCCACCTTGCGGAAGGCGCTGCCGGGAATGACCAGTTCGCGGCTTGCTTCGACGGTCTCGCCGTCGTCGGCCAGCCGCGATACGCGGAAGCGGGCGACGTCGACGTCGTGGATCTTGCCGTAGTTGTGGGCGATGCGCTCCACCAACTGCCAATGGCCGTCCGGGTCCACCATCTTCCAGCTGGCCAGATTGTCCAGCGTCGTGCCCCACAGCACGGCCTTCTTGCCGCCGGCGTTCATCGCGATATTGCCGCCGATACAGGAGGCCTCGGCCGAGGTCGGGTCCACGGCGAACACCAGGCCGGCCGCCGACGCGGCCTCGGACACGCGGGCGGTGACGACGCCGGCGCCGCAATGGATGGTGGCGCGCGGGCCGTCTAGGCCGGGCAATTCGACATGCTCGACGCCGAGGTGGCGGTCGAGCTTTTCGGTGTTGATCACCGCGCTCATCCGGTCCAGCGGCACCGCGCCGCCGGTGTAGCCGGTGCCGCCGCCGCGCGGGATGATGGTCAGGCCCAGCTCGATGCAGGCGCGCACCAGCGGCGCCATCTCGGCCTCGCTGTCCGGGCTCAGCACGACGAACGGGTATTCGACGCGCCAGTCGGTGGCGTCGGTGACGTGGGCGACGCGGGACAGGCCGTCGAACAGGATGTTGTCGCGGCGGGTCAGCCGGGTCAGCTTCTTCAGCACGCGGGCGCGCAGCTCGCGGGTTTCGTCGAACTGGCGGGCGAAGGCGTCGACGGCCGCGTGCGCGGCGGCGATCATCTCTTCGACGCGGCCGTTGCCGTGGCGGCGCTTTTCCACTTCGTGGAGCCGGTGGCGCATCGCCTCGACCAGCGCCGACAGGCGCTTCGGATTGTCCAGCAGGTCGTCGACCAGATACGGGTTGCGGTCCACCACCCAGATGTCGCCGAGCACCTCGAACAGCATCCGCGCCGAGCGGCCGGTCTTGCGTTCGCCGCGCAAGGCGTCCAGCAGCTGCCACATCGGTTCGCCGAGCAGGCGGATGATGATTTCGCGATCGGAGTACGAGGTGTAGTTGTACGGGATCTCCCGCAGGCGTTGTTCGCTGGTGATGGCTGTCATTTGTCCGCAAGCTGGGTTTTATTAGAGGAATGCCTGTCAGTGTATCCCAATTGCTGCGATGCGAAAAATACGCGTGGGACAGGGTTTTTCCTCTTGATATCAAGATATTGCCGCCTGGAGACGGGCGAGCGCGCCGAAATTGATTTGGATATTTTATTCGGCGGGAATGGCGACGCGCCGTCGGTCTGCCGGCGCGGATGACTGGATGGGGGGAGGGGCGGCGGCGTCGCTGGCTATGCGCGGTCTTGCCGCTCCGGCGCGTCAGCGGCCGGTCAGCTGCATCGCCAGCCGCACCGCCTCGACCAGGCTGCCCGGATCGGCGCGGCCGCTGCCGGCGAGATCCAGCGCCGTGCCGTGGTCGACCGAGGTGCGGACGATGGGCAGGCCCAGCGTGATATTGATGCCTGCGCCGAAGCTGGCGTGCTTGAGTACCGGCAGGCCCTGGTCGTGGTACATCGCCAGCACCGCGTCGGCGGCGGCCAGCTTGTCCGGGTTGAACAGCGTGTCGGCCGGCAGCGGGCCGACCAGATTGATGCCTTCGGCGCGCAGCGCGTCCAGCGCCGGTTCGATGACGTCGATTTCCTCGCGCCCCATGTGGCCGCTCTCGCCGGCGTGCGGATTGAGGCCGGCGACCAGGATGCGCGGCGCGTCTATGCCGAACTTGCCGACCAGGTCGGCGTGCAGGATGCGGATCACCTCGAACAGCAGCGGCGCGGTGATCGCGTCGGCGACCTCGCGAAGCGGCAAATGGGTGGTGGCGAGCGCGACGCGCATGCCGCCGCCGGCCAGCATCATCACCACCTTCTTCGTCCCGGTGCGTTCGGCCAGGTATTCGGTATGGCCGGTGAACGGCACGCCGGCGTCGTTGATCACGCCCTTGTGGACCGGCGCCGTCACCATCGCGGCGAATTCGCCGGATACGCAGCCGTCTATCGCCGCGTCCAGCGTGGCGAGCACGTAGCGGCCGTTGGCCGGATTCAGCCGGCCGGCCTCGGCCGTTTCGGCCAGCGGCACATGCAGCACTTCCAGCGCGCCGGCCGGCGCAGGGCGGCCTGCGCGGTAGTCGGCCAGCTCGATGTCCAGCCCGAGCGCGGCGGCGCGGCCGGCCAGCAGGCCGCGATCGGCGATCACGACGCAGCGGGCCTCGGGGGCCAGCCGAGGCAGCCGCAGCGCCAGGTCCGGGCCGATGCCGGCCGGTTCGCCGGCGGTGACCGCCAGAACGGGCCTGTCCGTCATCACTTGTCGTCCAGATGCTCTTCGACGAAGGCCGAGTCGCGCAGTTGGCGCACCCAGTCGGCGTAGGCCTGCTCCATCTTGCGGGAGCGGATCTGCTGCTTGATCGCCATCTTCTCGTGATCGCTGGAAACGTCCTGATTGCGACGGCCCTCGACCAGGATCAGATGCCAGCCGAACGGGCTGCGCACCGGCTGCGACAGCTGGTCCACCGGCAGGGCCACCATCGCCTTCTCGAACTCCGGCACCAGATCGCCTAGGTTGACCCAGCCGAGGTCGCCGCCCTTGGCGTTGCTGCCGTCCTCCGAGTACAGCTTGGCCATGTCGGCGAACTTGGCGCCGCGCATGATGCGGTCGCGGACCTGGTCGATGCGGGCACGGGCGTCGGACTCCGACACCGCCTCGTTGGTGCGGATCAGGATGTGGCGGACATGGTATTGCTCGACCATCATCGGCGCGCCGCCGGCGCGCTTGTCCTGCAGCTGGAAGATGAAGAAGCCCTGCTGGGTGCGGACCACGTCGGTATGCGCGCCGGTTTTCAGCTGTTCCAGCATCTGCACGAACTCCACCGGCAGCGAGGTGGCGTTGCGCCAGCCCATGTCGCCGCCCTTCAGCGCGTTAGGCGCGTCGGAGTAGGTGGCGGACACCTTGGCGAACGGCTGGCCGGCGTCGAGTTCGCTCAGCGCCTTGTGCACCTTCTGCGACAGCGCGTCGATCTGCTTGGCGTCGGCGCGCTCGGGCACGCTGATCAGGATGCTGGCCAGATGGTATTCGGTGCGGTTGGCGCTCTGCGCGCTCTTCAGCACCTGGTCGACCTCGCTGTCGCTGACCGATACCCGCGAGGCGACCTCGCTGTCGCGCAACCGCGAGATCGTCAGCTCGCGGCGGATGTCGGCGCGCAGCTGGCCCATCGTGATGCCGTCCTTGGCCAGCTGGGCCTTCAGGCCCTCGCTGCTCAGCTTGTTCTGCTTCGCCAGGTTGGCGATCGCCTGGTCGACGGCGGCGTCGTCTATCTTCAGGCCGCCGCTGGCGGCGTATTGCAGCTGCACCTCTTCGGTGATCATCTGCTCCAGCACCTGGCGCGCCAGCACGTCGCGGGACGGCGGCGTCACCTTCTGCGCCTGCAGTTGCTTGATCGCCTCGTCCACCCGGGCCTGCAGCTCCTGCCAGGTGATCACGTTCTTGTTGACCACGGCGACGATGCGGTCGACTTCGCGCACCGGGGCCGGGGAGACGGGAGCCGCCAGCGCCGCTTGCATGGCGCCGGCAATCAACAGGACAAGCAGGGTCTTTTTCATGGTCAGGCTTTATTGCTCATTAGTCTTGGTGTAGCCGGGAATGGCCAGGCGCAACGTGTCTTGCAGGCCGTTGCTGCCCAGGGCTCCCAGCCCCTTCAGTTCCAGCTGGAAGAATATCGCGTTCCGGGTCGTGGTCAGGTCGGTGACATAGCGCTGGGTATAGAAGCGCGCCGACCAGCAGCCATCGTTGTACTCAAAGCCGGCCAGTTGATCAATAGGCTTGCGGCTGATCAGCGAGTAATTGTAGCGGCCGATGGCGTACCAGCGGCGGGCGATCGGCCATTGCGCGGCCACGTCGACCTGGCGCAGCGGGCCGTAGGTGCTGTTGTCGTCCAACAGCTCGTAGACGCCGTAGCGATAGCGGATGCTGGCGACCTTGCCCGGTTCCGGGTTGTAGCGCAGCCGGACGTCGTAGCGCTGCGTCGCCTGTATGGTCGGATTGTATTCGTAACCGCTGTCCAGCCGCACCGAGCGGGTCAGGTCGCCGCCGGCGGACAGCATCCAGTCGTTGCCGGTATTGGTCACCTGGGCGGGCGTGCCGGCCAGCACGATGTCCTGCTGGCTGAAGTAGTAGCGCTTGCCGATGGCGATGCGCAGCCGTTCCAGGCCGTTGCTCTGGTCGATGAAGCGGCTGGTCAGCGCGGTGGTGATCTCGTTGGCGCCGTTGATGCGGTCGTAGCCGGAGAAGCGGTTCTCGGTGAACAGCTGGGCGAAGTTGAAGTCGTTGACCGAGGTGTCGAAGTTCGGAAGCTTGCTCTGATCCTTGTTGGGGATGTTGACGTAGAACAGCCGCGGTTCCAGCGTCATCAGGTGGTCGCGTCCCATGAACTGCGTCTCGCGGTCGAAATACAGGCCGGCGTCGGTGCTGAATATCGGCAGCGTGCGCGTGATCGTGCCCTGCGGCTGGCCCTGGAAGGCGTTCAGATTGTATTCGGTGAAGTTGACGCCTATCTTCGGGCGGATGAAGCCCCAGCTGCGATCGAAGTTCCACGTCAGGCTGGGATAGGCGACGAAGCGGTCGCCGGTCTGCAGGCTGGGGTGGTCGAAGCGGGTCAGATCGGTGATCAGGCTGGCGGAGAAATCGGACGGCAGCTTCTGGCTGGCATTCAGCGTCAGCTGCGGCATCCGCGCGTACGGGATGTCGGTCGGCTGCGGATTCAGCGTCAGGTTCTGATAGTGCTGGACGCGCAGCATCGCGTTGGCGCCGCCGCCGGTCCAGTCCATGTTGTAGCTGACCCAGGCCGAGCGGTCGAGGTTGACGTTGGAGGCGACCGCCACCTGGTCGCCGAAGTCGGTGAAATAGGTCTTGTCGGACACCTGGTTGTAGTTCAGGCCGAACGACAGGCCGTGGCCGAGATTCTGGCTGTGCGTCGCGCTCCAGGCATAGCGCGAAGTGTTGGTCACCTTGTCGTTGGGCAGCTGTTCGGTATAGATGGTGCCGCGGTAGTCGGGCTGCAGGTAGCGGAACTCGCCGGCCAGCATATTGCCGTGCTTGTCGTTGAAGTGCGGCGTGATCGTGGCGTCGTAGTTCGGCGCGATGTTCCAGTAATACGGGATCGCGAACTCGGTGCCGGCGGTGCCGGTCTTGAACGTCGGCGCGAGGAAGCCGGACTTGCGGTTGCCGTTCAGCGGGAAATCCAGCCACGGCGTGTACAGGATGGGCACGCCGTAGAACTGCATCCAGGCGTTGTGCGCGACGCCGACGCCGCGGTTGTAGTCGAGGTCGGTGCTGGACGAGTGCAGATACCAGGCATCGTCGCCGGGATCGCAGGTGGTCATCCGGCTGCCGTAGACGCGGTACTGGTTCTGGCCCTGGAAATCCACCTGGCTGCCGTCGCCGCGCATCGTCACCGGCTTGGCGCCCTTCGGCGCCGCGTCCTGCCGCTTCATCGAGAATACCGGGTCCATGCCGGTGCCGCTGTAGTTGTCGACATCGTAATCGAGCGTGCTGCCGTCTATCGTGTCGCCGCCGCGGGTCATGCGGAAGCGGTCGCCGGCCTTGACGCGGTTTTTCGCCTGGTAGTAGTCCAGCCAGTCCGATTCCACTTTCTGATCGTCGCGGGTCACCACCACATCGCCCTTGGCGTGCAGGATCACATTCATCTCGCCGTCGATATTGTCGGCGGTGACCACGGTCTGACCCTCTTGCTTGGGCGGCGTGGGCACGGCGATCGGCGCCTCGTCGTCGGCGCGGGCGGCATGGGCGTTCAGGGCAAAGGCGGCGGCGACGGCCAGCGCCAGCGGGTTCAGTTTTTGTCTAGGCATGCACAAAGCCATATCGTGTGGGCTCGGGCTTGTCGACGCTCGGTCTCGGCGACGCCGGCCGGATCGGCGCCGCGTCTAAATTTAGCGTTAACAGGCCCCTGTGGGCAGTATAAAATCGCTCAATTCTATCAGCACCACGATAAAGCGACATGCAAAGACTGGAACAGCTCAAGAAATGGCTGGCGCAGCAATACCCTGGCGACGAAATCCAGGTTGAGTTCGCCGCCGCCGACGCCGACTTCCGCCGCTATTTCCGCGCGATCTGGCCCGACGGCGCAAGCCGCATCGTGATGGACGCGCCGCCGGAACACATCAATACCGACGCCTACGTCAAGGTGCGAGACATCTTCTCCATGGTGAAAGTGCCCGAGATTTACCTGCGCGACCGCGATCAGGGCTTCATGGTGCTGGAGGACCTGGGCAAGGTCACCTATCTCGCCGCGCTGCAGCACGACGAGCGTCCGCTGGTGCATCGCCATCTGCTGCTGGAGGCGCTGGACACGCTGGTCGAGATCCAGCGCGGCAGCCGCGAAGGCGCGCTGCCGGAATACGACGCGGCCCTGTTGACGCGCGAGCTGGAACTGTTTCCGGAATGGTACTGCGCGAAGGAGCTGGGCAAGCCGCTGAGCGCGGCCCAGCGCCAGCTGTGGGATGCCGGCGTCAAGGCGCTGCTGCCGGCGCTGCTGGCCCAGCCCAGGGTCTTCGTCCACCGCGACTTCATCGTACGCAACCTGATGCTGACCGCCGGCGCGCCCGGCGTGCTGGACTTCCAGGACGCGGTCCATGGCCCGATCAGCTACGACCTGGCATCGCTGCTGCGCGACGCCTTCATCGAATGGGAGGAGGACTTCGTTCTCGATCTGGCCATCCGCTACTGGGAGAAGGCCCGCGCAGCCGGTCTGCCGGTGCCGGAGGCCTTCGACGATTTCTACCGCGCCTTCGAGTGGATGGGCGTGCAGCGCCACCTGAAGGTGGCCGGCATCTTCGCCCGGCTTCATCATCGCGACGGCAAGGACAAGTACCGCGCCGAGATCCCGCGCTTCATCAAGTATCTGAAGCGCACCACGCGCCGCTACGGCGAGCTGGCGCCGTTCTACCAGTTGCTGGTCGACCTGGTCGGCCGCGACGACACCGACGCCGAGCTGCAGTCCAGCTACCCGGTGCTCGGCGTGAAGGGCGGCTGATGCGCCGCCTGTGGCCGCTGTTGCTGTTGCCGACGGCCGCCGTCGGCGCCGGCCTGGCGCAGCGGCAGTGCTTTCAGTCGCAATCGTTCAAGCTTTGCCTGTACCAGGATGTCGGAGCGCAGGGGCTCGACGACGGCGCCGACGGCGACGACGAAGCGAAGCCGCCGCTGGCCCAGGCGGAGTTGCGTATCTACGACAGCCGGGGCGGCCAGCTGTCGCGGCTGCGGGTGGGGCGGTTGTCCAGGCTGGAGCGCACCCGGCTCAGCGACGGCGGCAAACCGGTCTTCCTGCTCGAGGAGAATCATGGCGCCGGCTTCGGCTCCTACTCCGGCGTCGAGGCGAGGCCGTTCACCGTCGGCGAGCGCGGTCTGACCTTCGTCCGGCCTGCGCGGCGCGACGAGGCCAAGCCCTTCGTGATGGCGCGTGCGCTGAAGAGCGACTGGCGCGAGACGCGTGGCGGCTTCCTGCTGCTGTCGTGCGCGCCGGATTTCCCGGCCAGCGGCCAGTGGGACGGACAGACTTTCCGCGTCCGCTACGGACGCTTGAAATTGCAGGACGGCCGCTGGCTGCTGAGCGAGCGCAGCGAGCGCGGATTCTGGGAAAACGAAGGCGATTTCCCGGCCGAACGGCTGTTCCCGAAATGAGAGAACGACAATGAAGGCGATGATACTGGCCGCCGGTCGCGGCGAGCGGATGCGGCCGCTGACCGACCACACGCCGAAACCGCTGCTGACGGCCGGCGGCAAGCCGCTGATCGCGTGGCACATCGAGCGGCTGGCGCGCGCCGGCGTCACCGAGCTGGTGATCAACCATGCCTGGCTGGGCGGACGGATCGAGCAGGCGCTCGGCGACGGATCGCGCTTCGGCGTCTCCATCGCCTATTCGCCGGAGGGCGAGGCGCTGGAGACCGCCGGCGGCATCGCCACCGCGCTGCCGCTGTTGGGCGACCGGCCTTTCCTGGTGCTGAACGGCGACGTGCTGAGCGATTTTCCGGTCGCGCGGCTGGTCGAGGCGGCCGCCCGCCTGGACGGCGACGCCGCGCAGGCGCATCTGGTGTTGACGCCCAAGGCCGGCTACAAGACCGGCCGCGATCTGACGCTCTACGCCGACGGCCGCGTGGCGGCCTGCGGAGACGGGGACACGCCGTACACCTTCTGCGGCCTGGCCGCCTACCACCCGGCCTTCTTCCGCGACGTCAGGCCCGGCGCGGCGAGCCCGCTGCTGCCCTGGCTGCTCGCGGCTATGGATCGCGGCAGCGTCCGCGGCGAGGTGCAGTCCGGTCTGTGGCTGGACGTCGGCACGCCGGAGCGGCTGGCGGAGGCCGACGCCATCGCCGCCGGCTGGGCGCGATGACGCGGCGCATCCTCGGCATCGATCCGGGCAGCCTGATCACCGGTTTCGGCGTCATCGACGTCGTCGGCAACCAGCGCCATTACGTCGCCTCCGGCGCCATTCGCACCAAGAGCGGCTCGCCGCTGGCGGAGCGGGTCAAGGTGCTGGTCGAAGGCATACACCAGGTGGTCGACACCTACCGGCCGACCGAGGCGGCGCTGGAGCGGGTCTTCGTCAACGTCAACCCGGCGGCCACGCTGATGCTGGGACAGGCGCGCGGCGCCTGCATGACCGCGCTGGTGTTGAAAGACCTGTCGGTGGCCGAATACACCGCGCTGCAGGTCAAGCAGGCGGTGGTCGGCCAGGGCAAGGCGCCGAAGGAGCAGGTGCAGTACATGGTGGTCAGGATGCTGAATCTGTCCGGCACGCCGCAGGCCGACGCCGCCGACGCGCTGGCGGTGGCGCTGACCCACGCCGGCCACAGCGGCGGGGCGATAGGCAAGCTGGCCCTGAGCGGACTGAGGGTGAAGGGCGGGCGGCTGGTGTAGGACACGCGCGGCGGACCGACGCTTCCCAATCGCAAGAAGCGGTCCGCCTGCCCAGGTTCGTCAGCTAAGACCCGCTAACAAAACCCCTGATCCTGCGTTGCGCCTCCTTGTCGTACTACTTGTACTGCCTGCGTCGGCGCGCCTTGGCTCAGGTACGCTACGCGGTTTTGTTAGCGGCTCTAAGCAAAAGCACCGCTCTCCAAGCATGGGGAGCGGTGCTTTTCCCATGATTTCAGCTACGTTCGGCCTCAAGAAAGCAGGCCAAGAATCCTTAACTGACGGGCATGGGGCCGCAGGCCGTTTTTGCCATGCCCGCGCTCAGCGGCGCCGGGCGTCCGGCCATGTCCAGTCGCCCGGAGGCGGAGTCTGGCCGCCGTCCGGGCTGAGCGTTTCCGACCATGCCCGGATATGGCTGGCGTACTTGCACAGCGCGGCGAAGGCGGAAACATTGCCGGCGTTGCCGTTGTATACCCCGACTTGCACGCCCTGGGGCGACAGCAGCGGGCTGCCGGAGTCTCCGCCGCGGCCGACGTTGCCGCCGGCCAGCAGGGAGACGCCGTTGGCCAGCGGAGACGGACCCTGTCGGACGACGTTGGCGACGCTGACCTGCATCAGGCTCTGTCCGAGCTGATAGCCTCGGTCGTCCATCCGCCGCTGCGCCTGCATCGCGCCGATGCCGGCATGACAATCCTCCTGCGCCACGACCGGAACGATACGGGCGCCGTCGAGGCCCGCGATCGGCCGGGACAGCTTCAGCAGGGCCAGATCGACGGCGACGCCGTGATGGTCGAACTTGATCCAGTTGGGCTTGGCGTTATCGCGCCGGGCGCCCGCCTGGTTTTCAAAATTGCGGCCATAGTAGGCGGTGACGCCGGTCCAGTTGTCCAGAATGCAATGCGAGGCGGTCAGTACCAGATCCTTTCCCACCAGCGAGCCGCCGCAGATATTGCGGCCGCCGTTCTGGTTTTGAAAATCCAGCTTGATGTAATTGGTTTCCTGCGGCGGAAAGGGCGCGGCGGCGGCGAGGTGAGACAATGCCGTCAGGCATGAAGCGGCAAACAGTTTCTTCACGGATGCATTCCTTGTCGATGGGGAATCAAGGCGGCTTTGCAGCCGCTGTCAAAACCGATCCCAGCAAGCTTGGGTGGATATTTCCGGTATTGATATTCTTGATTCTCGATAATGAGGCCTTGCCGATTCATTATGCCCAGCTGACATGATTGTGAAATGGCGGAGGGGCGATTGGCGGTGTTCCGGTGAATGACATTCGATTTTTGTTTTGCCAGCATATCGAATGATCGGCTATGCGAGCGGCAGAATATCAGGGCGTGGCCGGCATGGAGGAAAATGAAATAGCCATCTTGTTAATATTCACCGATCGATGCCGGAAAATAGTCTGGGCTTGATTTATTTCAAGCGTAGTGACTTTTTAATATTTGAATAGGCTGTCGGGATATATCAAAGGTCGATCGCCGTCGGCTTTCGCGACCGCCCCGGCCCGTGGCGGACGAGCCGGGTGGGCGCGGCCGCGGCTTGTGGGATAATGCCGGCAGCCGCGCCAGTCCGGCGCGGGCCTGATTGCGAGAATGCCAAGATGATCGGACGTCTTTCCGGAAAACTGATCGAAAAATTGCCGCCGCAAGTGGTGGTGGACGTGAACGGCGTCGGCTACGAGGTGGACGTGCCGATGACGACCTTTTATCAACTGCCGGCCCTGGGCCAGCCGTGCACCTTGTTCACCCATCTGGTGGTGCGTGAGGACGCGCACCTGCTGTTCGGCTTCGCCAGCAAGGAGGAGAGGCAGACGTTCCGCCAGCTGATCAAGGTCAGCGGCATCGGCGCCAAGATCGCGCTGGCGCTGCTGTCCGGCATGACGGCCGACGAGTTGGCGGTGGCGGTGGCCAGCGAGGATATCAAGCGCCTGTCGTCGGTGCCGGGCATAGGCAAGAAGACCGCCGAGCGGCTGGCGCTGGAGTT
Organism: Chromobacterium sp. CV08; assembly: GCF_051129845.1. Classification (NCBI taxonomy): domain Bacteria; kingdom Pseudomonadati; phylum Pseudomonadota; class Betaproteobacteria; order Neisseriales; family Chromobacteriaceae; genus Chromobacterium; species Chromobacterium sp. CV08. Next base: position 4,680,393 of record NZ_CP150453.1, on the reverse strand, counting down.
GCGCGGCAAGCTGGCCACCGGCGGCAATCTGACGGTGCCCGGCGGCCTGCCGTTCGCCGCGACGCCGGACGAGAAGAGCGATATCGTCAATGCGCTGCTGGCTTTGGGCTACAACGACAAAGAGGCCTCGGTGGCCACCAAGGGCCTGCCGGCGGACGTGACGGTCAGCGAAGGCGTGCGGCTGGCATTGAAGAGTTTGATGAAGGCCTGACGCCGCGCGGCTCGGGCCCTGGGAGGTTCGATGCGGAGTGTGTGGTGGGCGTGGGCCCTGAGCCTGGCCGCGCTGCCGGCATGGCCGGCCGTCAAGTGCCCGCCGCATGCGATCCGGCTCGCCTTCTATCCTATCGGCCAGTTCTACCGCGACCGCAGCGGCCTGGACTGGGACGTGGCGGAGGAGCTGCGGCGTCGCAGCGGCTGCCGCTTCGAATACGTGGTGATGCCGCGCGCCAGAATCTGGAAGGAGCTGGAGGCAGGACGGCTGGACATCACCTTGTCGGCGATCGCCACGCCGGAGCGCGAAAACGTCTACTGGTTCCTCAACTACATTCAGTTGAAGCAGTACGTGCTGCTGTCGCCGTCGCTGCCGGCCGGCATCGCCTCGATGGAGGACTTTCTGGACGCCGGGCCGCAATGGCGCTGGACCATCGTCCGCAGCTACAGCACCAGCGCCTATTACGATCCGTTGATCGCGCGGCTGGCCGCGCAGGGGCGGGTGGTCGAGGTGACGGAGGAGGATGTGCTGTTCCGCATGCTGGTGCAGAACCGCGCCGTCGGCATGTTTTCCACACCTATGGTCTATCGCGCCAAGCTCAGGGAGTTCGGGCTGGAGGACAAGGTCAGGGTGGTCGATTGGGACAGGCAGTCGGCGCCCAGCCCGCGCGGCATCGTGTTCACGAAGCGGACGTTCGCCGAGGCGGACATCGGGCCGTGGCGCGAGATGGTCGACGGCATGAACCGCGACGGCACGATGCGGCGGCTGATCGGCCGCTACATGAGCCCGTCCGAGACCGCGACGGCGCTGTGGCGCTAGCTTGCGCGGCGGCGAAAAAAGGCCCGCCGTCCGGCGGGCCAATGGATAGCAGGCCTATCCGGCTGCGGAGGACTTAACCGGCCGGCAGCAGATTGACCTGGCTGCGCACACTCTTTACGCCGGGCACGCGGGCCGCTTCCTCGGCGATGCGGCTGATCGCGTCCTGGCTGGGAGCGGTTCCGCTCAATACCACGTCGCCGTTGACGACCTGCGCATCGATCTTGGCGCCCAGCTGCGCGCCGAGCTTGGAGACCGTTTCGTTCACCTGGCGGGTCAGCTCGGCGTCGTTGACGCTGGCGGCCATGTGGGCGGCGGCGCGCGGCGCGACGCCGGGCTGGCTTGGGCCGCTGGCGTCGTTGCCGGCGGCGAAGGCCGCGCCGGCGCACAGGGCGGGAATCAGGCTGGCGATGATCAGGGCTTTACGCATGGTATGAGTCTCCTTGTTGACAGTGACAAAAGTCCCCACCCATTCAGCAAACGTCGTGCCAGCCTGTATTTCTTCAGTAAAATCAACGTCCTTATGGGTTTTTGCCGCAGATCTCCGCCGGTATCTGTCGCCGAATGGCGACAGGGGAAGGCGGGACGGGGCCGCGCGGCCAGGCGGGGCAAGGCCGCAGCGCTGTCGCCATTCGGCGACAGCGTCAGTCGTCCTTGAAGGCGGCCGCGCTCAATTCATGCTTCTGCAGCAGGCGGTAGAACTCGGTGCGGTTGCGATCGGCCAGCCTGGCCGCGTCGCTGACATTGCCGCCGGTCAGGCGCAGCAGGCTGGACAGGTAGTCATGCTCGAACTGGCGCCGCGCCGCCGCCAGCGTCGGGATGGCGCGGGATTCGCCGGCCACGGCCTTTTCCACCTGGGCCAGGCTCAGCAGCGGGCCGGTGGCCAGCACGCAGCATTGCTCGACCACATTGGCCAGTTGGCGGATGTTGCCTGGCCAGCTGGCGGCGGCGAGGAAGGCCACGGCCTCGGGCGCGAAGCCGCCTACCGTCTTGCCATAGCGCTGCGCCACCTGCTTCAGGAAGTGCTGCGCCAACAGCGGAATGTCCTCGCGACGCTCGGCCAGCGAAGGCAGCCGCAGCATCACCACGTTCAGCCGGTAATACAGGTCCTCGCGGAACTGGCCGTCGGCGATGCGGGCGGGCAGATCGCGGTGGGTGGCCGACAACAGGCGGATGTCCACCGCCACCGGGCGGCTGGCGCCGACCGGCCGCACTTCGCGGTCCTGCAGCACGCGCAGCAGCTTGACCTGCAGCGGCAGCGGCATGTCGCCGATCTCGTCCAGGAACAAGGTGCCGCCGTCGGCCTGCTGTATCAGTCCGCTGCGCCGCGTCGCCGCGCCGGTGAAGGCGCCCTTTTCGTGGCCGAACAACTCGCTTTCCAGCAGGTTTTCCGGAATCGCGCCGCAATTGACGGCGACAAACGGATGCTCCGCGCGCGGACTGGCGCGGTGGATCGCGCGCGCCAGCACTTCCTTGCCGCTGCCGCTCTCGCCCTGAAGCAGCACGCTGGCGTCCGTGGCGGCCACCATCCGCGCCTCGCTCAGCAGTTCCTCCATCGCCGGGCTGCGGCTGACGATGCCGTCCCGCCAGTCGTCCCCTCCGGCGCCGGTCGGGCCGGTGCCGGCCGCCAGCGCCAGTCCCTGCCGCACCTTGTCCAGCAGCAATGGGCCGTCGAACGGTTTTTCCAGGTAGCAGAACACGCCGCTGCTGAGCGCCTCCACCGCGTCCGGCACGGTGCCGTGGGCGGTCAGCAGGATCACCGGCAGCGTCGGATAGCGCTCGCGGACGATGGCGAACAGCTGCATGCCGTCCATGCCGGGCAGGCGCCAGTCGGTCAGCAGCAGGTCGGCGCGTCGCGCCGACAAGGCGCCGAGCGCGGCCTCGGCGCTGGCCAGCGCCTCCACCTCGTAGCCGGCGGCCTGCAGCCGCATCTTCACCAGGCACAAGAGGTCGGGATCGTCGTCTACCAGGACGATGCGGGAATTCATTTACGGTTTCCTCCAGAGGGGCCGGCCGGGCGCTGCAAATCCAGCTCCAGCCGGCGCAAGGCTTCCAGCTTGGCCGCCAGCTCGTCGGCGCGCTTCTGTTGCTCGCGCCATTGCTGCTGCAGCCTGTCGTTCTGTTCCTGCAGGCGGTTCTGCGTCTGGACCTGACGCAGCAACAAGCGCGCCAGCGCGGCGTCGGCCGGGGCGGCGGCGCCGTCGGTCTGCAGACGCTCCAGCTCCGCCTGCAGCCGGACCGGGTCGCGGCCGGCGGCGCGCAGCAGCTTCAGCAGGCGATAGCCGTCGCAGGCCTGGTAGCGCTGCCAGCGCTGGCGGACGGCATCGTCCGGCATGTCTATGGACAGCAGCACGGCGTCGCTGCCGGGGCAGACCAGCACCGGCGCCGCCGGCGCGGGCGGCCGCATGGCGCAGGCGCCGCATAGCAAGGCCAGCAGAACGGGCGGCAGGCGCCGCGTGAATGAGATCATCGGGTGTGCTCCGGTTCCGGCCAGCTGAGGCGGAAACAGGCGCCCTCGGCGCTGTCCCGCAGTTGCAATTCGCCGCCCATCAACTGGGCATAGCCGCGCGCCATCGTCAGGCCGAGTCCGCTGCCCGGCGCTTCTCCGACCGGCGCCGGGCCGCTCCAGAACGGCTCGAAGATCTTGTCGCGGAGCTCTTCGGGCACGCCGGGGCCGAAATCGGCCACTTCCAGCCAGATCCGGCCGTCGGCGCGTCCGTGGCGCAAGATCAGCGGGGCGTCCCGCGGGCTGTGGCGGATGGCGTTCAGCAACAGGTTGTCGATTATCGTTTCCACCTTGGATGGATCGCCGACGACCTGTCCATCGGAACCGTCCAGCTCCAGCCGCAGCCGCTTGGCCTGCCACAGCGGCTGGCAATTGAGCAGCCGCCGCTGCAACAGCTGCTGCAGCGAGAACGGACGCGGCGACAAGGCAGTGGACAGCCATTGGCCGGCGTCCTGCCGCAGCAGCGCCTGCACCCGCCGCCGCAGCGCGGCGGCGTTGTTGCGCAGGATGTCGACGATGTGGCGCTGTTGGGCGTTCAAGTCCCCGGCCACGCCCTCGTTCAGCAGCGAGGTGGCCTCGTGTATCGCCGCCAGCGGTGTTTTCAATTCATGGGAGACCTGGCGGAAGAAGCGCGTCTTCTGCTGTTCCAGCTCCACCAGCCGGCAGTCCAGCTGCGCGAGCTCGCGGCTCAGCCGCTGCAGGTCGGCCGGCCCGGCCTGTCGCCAGTCCAGCTGCCGGGCGCCGCCGGCGAGGCTGGCTATCCTGCGCTGCAGCCTGCGCAGCGGCCAGTGGATCAGCAGCGTCATCGCCAGCGCCAGCAGCAGGGCCGCGGCCAGCGCCAGCCAGGCCAGCCGGTTGGCCTGGCCGCGCATCCGCTCGATGTCGCCGCGCCAGCGCGACTGCTGCTGCTGCCGCGCCAGATCCAGCAATTGCTGTTGCCGCTGCAATTGCCGGTGCAGCTGGCCGAACAGCTGGTCGCGTTGCAGCCGTTGCGACGGCGGCAGGCGTTGCAGCCGCCCGACGTGATCGAGCACGGCGACGACGGTGTCGGCGACGCCGGCCGGGGCTTCGGGCAGCAGCGCGTCCTGGGCGCGGCGGATCTCGCGAGAGGCCTCGGAGGCGGTTTCGCGCAGCCGCTGGTCTTTCAGGATCAGCGCCTGGCGGCTGGCGCGCTCGAACTGCAGCGCCAGCTCCTGCGACAGCCGGGCGCCATCCTGCCAGCGTTGCGCCTGGCGCTGGTACTGCTGGGCGGCGTCGGCGGCGGCGCCGAGCTCGCGGCGTAGTTGCAGCAGCGCGGCCGACGGAATCAGGGCGACGCCGAGAAAGCCTGCGAGCAGCAGGCTGCGAAACGACAGGAAGCGGAGCATGCGGACAGCGGCGAGCGGTGCGTGGCGATGCTGTGCAGACAAGCCGGCCGCCGCTTAGTTCTGCGGCGGCCGGCGGACGGACTCAGCGCGGCGGCAGCGCGCCGGGCTGGGGGGCGGGGAGGGGGACGCCGGGCGTCAACAGCCTGAGCAGCGCGCCCAGCTTTTCCTCCAGCGCCTCGCGGGTCGAGTCGACCAGCACCTGGGTCTGCCGCTCTATCTCCAGATTGAGGCGGTCGCCGGGCGCCTTGCCGCCCAGCGTGGTGGCGCGCCGCGTCTCCGGGATCAGCCAGACTTCGAACCAGCCATCGCGCTTGTCGATGTCGGCGATGGTCAGGCTGACGCCGTCGAGCGCCGCATAGCCCTTGGCGAACAGGTAGCGCAGCGCGCCGGCCGGCACCGACAGCCGCAGGCACAGATTGTCGCCGTACCCCCGCACCTGTTCGACGACGGCCTGGTAGTCGACGTGGCCGGACAGCGCGTGGCCGCCGATCTCGGCGCCGTCGGCCAGCGCCCGCTCGGCATTGACCATGTCGCCGATCCGGCAGCTTGCCAGCGTGCTGGTGATCAGCGTCGGCAGGATCAGATCGAATTCGGCGGTGTCGCCCCGCGGCGGCGCGGCCACGGTCAGGCAGGCGCCGTCGATGGCGACGCTGGCGCCCTGTTTCAGGCCGGCGCAGAAGCCGGGCGGGAAGTCTATGGCGAGCCGGCGGATGCCGTCGCCTTCGGCGATGGCCGCGATGCGGGCCACGCCCTCGGTGATGCCGCTGAACATGGCGTCCCTCCTCAGGCCGGCTCTCGTTGCAGCCATTCGGCCAGTTCGGCGACGGTCAGTTGCGGCAGACCGTGGCGTTCGGCGTAGGCGTCCAGTTCGGCGCCGCGCATCATCGTGCCGTCCGGGTTCATCAACTCGCACAGCACGCCGGCAGGGCTGAAGCCGGCCAGGCGCGCCAGCTCGACCGAGGACTCGGTGTGGCCGCGTCGCTCGCGCACGCCGCCGGCGCGGGCGACGATGGGATAGACGTGGCCGGGACGAACCAGATCTGCCGGCCCGGCGTCCGGCGCGATCGCCGCGCGTATCGTCGTGACGCGATCGGCGGCGGAGACGCCGGTCGTGACGCCGAGGGCCGCCTCGATGGCGACGGTGAAGGCGGTGCCATAGCGGCTGCCGTTGTTTTCGACCATCGGCGGCAGCGCCAGGCGCTCGGCGTGCTCGGGCGTGATGCACAGGCAGACGATGCCGCTGCCGTCTCGTATCATCCGCGCCATTTCCGGCACGGTGAGGGCGTCGGCGGCCAGGATCAGGTCGGCCTCGTTCTCGCGGTCGTGGTCGTCGGAAACGATGACGGGCAGGCCTTGCCGCAAGGCGTCGAGCGCGGCGTGGACGCGCAGGGAAAGGATATCGGTGTTGGCGTTCATGGAAACGGTCCTCAAAAAACACGATTGAGAAACACGTCCCTCGGGCTTGAAGCGGACAGCGCAAGGCCGTCCGGCGCGTAAACGCGCGGATACGACACGTATCTCCGGCCGCGGGCGCGGTCGGAGCTGGCGTCGTCTTCTTTCATCCGGACTGTTACCGTCGGCTCTGGCGTTTCACCAGATCTGCTGACCCCCCGCGCTGAGGCGGGGGCGCTCGCGGGCTCGGCGCATCGCGCGCCATACCGCCGGTGGGGAATTGCACCCCGCCCCGAAGACGTAATTCGGAGCCTGGGCTCCGTGGCCGCGTGTCGCGCGGCCAGCGGCGAGTATAGCGCGGTGTTAGAATGTCGGCAGCAAGATTGATAGCCAAGAGTCCCCGATGATAGAAACCGACAAGCTGTTCGGCGCCGCGCCGGAGCGCCGCGTCGTCACCCCGCAACGCGCCTCGGAGCAGGAGGAGGCGCTGGAGCGCGCGCTGCGCCCGAAGCAGCTGGACGAGTACGTCGGCCAGAAGAAGGCGCGCGAGCAGCTGGAGATCTTCATCGAGGCGGCGAAGCGGCGCGGCGAGGCGCTGGACCACGTGCTGCTGTTCGGTCCGCCCGGCCTCGGCAAGACCACGCTGGCCCACATCGTCGCGCGCGAGATGGGCGTCAATCTGCGCCAGACCTCGGGGCCGGTGCTGGAGCGTGCCGGCGACCTGGCGGCGCTGCTGACCAATCTGGAGCCGCACGACGTGCTGTTCATCGACGAGATCCACCGCTTGTCGCCGGTGGTGGAGGAAATCCTCTACCCGGCGCTGGAGGACTACCAGATCGACATCATGATAGGCGAGGGACCGGCGGCGCGTTCGGTCAAGCTGGACCTGCCGCCGTTCACGCTGGTCGGCGCGACGACGCGCGCCGGCATGCTGACGAATCCGCTGCGCGACCGCTTCGGCATCGTCGCCCGGCTGGAGTTCTACACCGCCGACGAGCTGACCCGCATCGTCGGCCGCTCGGCCGGCCTGTTGAACGTGCAGCTGTCCGACGACGGCGCCTTCGAGGTGGCCAGGCGCTCGCGCGGCACGCCGCGCATCGCCAACCGCTTGCTGCGCCGGGTGCGGGACTATGCCGAGGTGAAGTCCGACGGCGTGGTGACGGCGGCGGTGGCCGACGCGGCGCTGGCGATGCTGGATGTCGATCCGGCGGGCCTCGACGTGATGGACCGCAAGCTGCTCTCCGCCATCCTGGAGAAGTTTTCCGGCGGACCGGTCGGCCTCGACAACGTCGCCGCGGCGATAGGCGAGTCGACCGACACGATAGAGGACGTCATCGAACCGTTCCTGATCCAGCAGGGCTATCTGCAGCGCACGCCGCGCGGCCGCATCGCCACCTCGCAGGCCTATCTGCATTTCGGCCTGCCGGTCAAGGACGCTTGATTTGCCGATGAACCGGCTTTGCTTGTCCGCGCGCAAAGGCCGGTCAGGTGGCGCGCATGCAATGCGCGTACAATGACAGTATTTCCCGATCGAGCAAGCCATCATGTTCTATGTGTTGTTCACCACCATCCTGATCCTGGTGGTCGCCACCGCCGTCGCCGCGGCCCGCTTCTTCGACCCGGCCGTCGCCAGGATACTCGGCCGCACGCTGGGCCAGGATCTGGCCGAGGCCTGGCGCAAGTACGTGTTCTTCGCCGTCGTCGTCAGCGGCATTTCCGGCGGCGTGCGCCAATGGTCGCTGCAGCAGTATCTGCCGCCGGTGCCGGGCAAGGGCAGCACCCAGCTGCCGTTGAGCGGCGAGCGCTGGATGCTGGAGCTGTTCCAGGCCTTCATCAGCACGCTGATGTCCATCGCCTGGGTGGTGCTGCTGTTCTTCCTGTGCGCGATGCTGGCCTACGCGATCATGCGCGCGGTGGAGTTCCGCCGCGAGGAGGCGGCGCAGCGCCGCCATGAGGCCGACTAGGCCGCCGGCTTCCTGCGCCGGACGGCTGGAGGCGCTGGTCCGTGCGACGCCGTGGCTGATGCGCGCGCTGCGCGCCGCCAGGCAACTGGGCCTGGCCGACTGGTGCATAGGCGCCGGCGCGGTGCGGGGCCTGGTGTGGGATGCGCTGCATGGCTTCGCGTCCTGTCCGTCGTCATTGTCCGATATCGATCTGGTGTATTTCGACGCCGAGGACCTGTCGCCGGACCGCGAGGCGGCGCTGCAGCGCCGGCTGGCCTCGGCCTGTCCCGGCCTGCCTTGGGAAGTCACCAATCAGGCGGCGGTGCACCTGTGGTTCGCCGGCCATTTCGGCTATGCGGTCGAGCCGCTGCCGTCGCTGGAGGCGGCGGTGGCGACGTGGCCGGAGTACGCGACCGCGGTCGGCGTCGCCTTGAACGTCGACGACAGCCTGCGGGTGATCGCGCCCTACGGGCTGGACGATCTGTTCGGCATGGTGGTCAGGCGAAATCCGGCCAGGGCCAGCGCCGACGTCTACCGGCAGCGGGTGGCGCAGAAGCGCTACCGCGAGCGCTGGCCGCAAGTGACGGTCGTACACGAATGAAGAACGCCGGCTTGTTGCCGGCGTTCTTCATCGGATGCGCGTTCAGCGCCCTATCTTCACTTGCGACCACAGGCGGTTCAGCTCGCGGCGGGACTTCACGTCCAGATCCTTCAGCGCGACGTACTTGCCGCCGGCCGGATCCAGCATGATCACCGGATTCGCCTTGATCTGCGGCTTGAAGAAGGCTTCGGCCGCCTTGACCGGATTGGTCGCGCCTATCTGGTTCGATATCTCGGCGGCGTTTTTGCCGTCCAGCATGAAGTCGATGAAGCGGTGCGCCAGGTCCGGACGCGGCGCGTCCTTCAATATCGTCATATTGTCTATGGCCAGCACATTGCCTTCCCGCTGCGGCCGGTAGGCGAGCTCGAACGGCCGCCTGGCGCTCTTCGCGTCCTGTTGCGCCTGATAGAGGTCGTTCGAATAGCCGAGCGCCACCCAGATATTGCCGACGGTCAGCTCCTTGATGTAGCTCTGATTGTTGAAGGCCGCCCAGTAAGGCTTGGCCCGGCGGATCGCATCGGCCGCGGCCTTCCAGTCGGCCGGATTGGTCGAGTTGGCGTCCCGGCCCAGATACATCAGCGCGGCGGCCATCAGTTCGCGCTGGCTGTCCAGCACCGTCACCTTGCCCTTGATCTTCGCCAGCACCGCCGGATCGAAGACCAGCGCCCAGCTGCCGGCGCTGCCGTCGACGCCGGCCTTCTTCAGCTGGGTGGCGTTGTAGCCTATCAGCGTCAGCGACACCACGGTCGGCGCGGCGTAGCGGTTGCCCGGATCGAACGGCTGGTTGAGCGCAAGATAGCCGGCGTTCAGGTTCTTCCAGTTGGGCAGCTTGCTCTTGTCCAGCGGCTGCAGCTTGCCCTGCTTCAGCAGCGTGTTCACCGCGAAGGCGGTCGGGAACACCATGTCGTAGCCCTTGGCGCCGGCGGCCAGCTTGGCCAGCATCTCCTCGTTGTCGCCGTAGTAGTCCTGCACCAGCTGGCAGCGGCAGGACTGCTCGAAGCGCCTGGCGGTGTCCGGCGACAGCGCGTTGTTCCAGTTGTACAGGTGCAGCACGTCTTTGGCCGCGGCGGAGCCGCAGGCCGCGGCCAGCAAGGCGGCCAGGGCGATCTTGTTCATGACGGAAAGTCCTTCTTGTTTTGAGCGATGCAAAAAGCAAGCCCCTGCTGGGCAGGGGCGGGTCGGGCGCTTGCCGCAGCCGATGCGGGCTACAGCGCCACCATATTGTCGCGGTGTATCAGTTCCGGCTCGACGATGTAGCCGAGCGCGGCCTCGATCTCGCGCGAACTCTTGCGCAGGATCTGGCGCGCCTCGTCGGAGCTGTAGTTGATCAGGCCGCGCGCCACTTCGAGGCCGGCGCCGTCTATGCAGGCCACCGCCTCGCCGCGCAGGAAGTCGCCTTCGACGGCGCTGACGCCGACCGGCAGCAGGCTGGTGCCGCGCTCGCGTATCGCCAGCGCGGCGCCATCGTCCAGCAGCAGGCGGCCGGACAGCTTCAGATGATCGGCCAGCCACTGCTTGCGGGCGGCCATGCGGCTGGTGGCGGCCGTCAGCTGGGTGCCTATCGCCTCGCCGTCGGCCAGCCGCGACAGCACGTTCGGCTCGCGGCCGCAGGCGATGACGGTGGCGGCGCCGCTGCGGGCGGCGCGCTTGGCGGCCAGGATCTTGGTGATCATGCCGCCGGTGCCGACGCTGGAACCCGCGCCGCCGGCCATGTCCTCCAGCCGCGGATCGCCGGCCTCGGCCTGGCGGATGAATTCGGCGTCCGGGTATTTGCGCGGGTCGGCGCTGAAGAGGCCCTGCTGGTCGGTCAGGATCACCAGCGCGTCGGCCTCGATCAGGTTGGTGACCAGCGCGCCCAAGGTGTCGTTGTCGCCGAAGCGGATCTCGCTGGTGACCACGGTGTCGTTCTCGTTGATGATGGGGACGACATTGAGCTTGAGCAGGCCGGTCAGCGTGGTGCGGGCGTTCAGGTAGCGGGTGCGGTCGGCCAGGTCCTCGTGGGTCAGCAGTACCTGCGCGGTCTGCAGGCCGTAGGCGCGGAACGCGCTTTCGTAAGCCTGGCACAGGCCCATCTGGCCGACGGCGGCGGCGGCCTGCAATTCGTGCACGCCCTTGGGCCGGACGGCCCAGCCCAGGCGCTGGCAACCTTCGGCGATGGCGCCGCTGGAAACCAGCACCACCTGCTTGCCCAGCCGCTTCAATTCCGCGATCTCGGCGGCCCAGCGCGCGAGCGCGGCCAGGTCCAGGCCTTTGCCGTCGTTGGTAACCAGACTGGAACCGACTTTGACCACGATACGGTCGGAAGCGTGAATCACCGATTGCATCAACGGACCTCGCTATGAAAGCAAATGATTATAGAGAGGTCAGTTTACCCGAAAACGCCACCGTCCCGCCCGGCTCAGAAGTATTCGCTGGGACGGTACTCCATCAGCTGGAAATGCGGGGATTGCTGATGCAGCTTGGATACGCGCACCAGTCGCTCGCCGCCGGCGTCGAGCAGGCGGAACTCGCGCAACTGGCTGAACGGCCGGCCGGGCAGCAGCAACAAGTCCGGTTTTCCGTACTGGGCCGGCAGCCACAGGCCGCGCTGGAAGCTGTCGCCGCTGTGGGTGATGCTGGGCATCGCCAGCACCGGCTGCGGCTGGACGCCGAGAATCTCCACGCCGCATTCCACTTCCTTGCCGGTCGGCTGCATCAGCACCCAGCGCACCGCGCACAGCTGGGCGTCCTCCGGCCGGTCGGGCGGGTTGACCAGCAGGATCTCGCCGGCGCGCAGCGACTGGTCGCGCGGCAGGCCGCGCAGCAGATAGCCGGATTCGCTGTGGTTGACGATCAGCAGCAGGCAGGACGGGGCGGGCGGCCGCAGCGGGAGGTTTTCTTCGGTCTCGGCGCCGGCCAGCTGCCAGCTGCCTTCGTTGACGCGATACCAGATCGGCGACACGCCGGCGCTCACTTCCGCCATCGCGCGGGCGTTTTCGCGGTTGTGCCTGCGGCGGCGCGGCTTCTGCCACTCTTCGACCAGGCCGGCCAACAGCTGCGCCTCGTCGTTGGCCTGCGTCGACGGGACGCTGCCGGCCGTTTTCTGCAGCTGTTCCAGGCTGCGGCGCAGCGCATCCAGCGTGGCGGACAGATCCAGCAGGCTGCAGTCGTCGCGCAGCGAGCCGGGCGTGATGCGCAGATAGCGCGGCGGGCTGTCCTCCTGCGGGTCGAGCAGGTAGCCGTGGCGGCCGTCCGGCAAGCCGGCCATCGGCCGCAGCGCGATCTGGGCGGCCAGTTCGTAGACCAGCCGGCGCGTCAGCTGCAGCTCGGCGCTGGACAGGCGGTTGGTCGCCGTCAGGCCCAGCAGCAGGATCTGGCGGTAGATCGTCGCCAGCGTGTCGTCGCCGGCCAGCGCCTTGTCCTGCCAGCCCCGGCTCAGCGCCAGCGCATGCAGCTGGTGGCAGTCCAGCCAGAAGCCGACGGGCAGCGGGCAGTAGTACTGCTGGCTGATGTTCAGGTATTGGCGCGCCGCCAGCATCGTGTACAGCAGCAACTCTATCTTCGGTTGGTCGCGATCGAGCAGCGCGTTGCGGGCGAGCTTCTCGTTCAGCGTCTGCTTGAAGGCGACGAACAGGTTGGCGAACAGCTTGACGCCCAGCATCGCCAGCAACCGGGCTTTCGGCGAGGACAGGATGTCGCTGTGCTGGGTTTCGCCCTCCAGCAGCGGGTAGTAGCGATCCAGCGCCTTCAGATAGAGTTTCAGCAGCTTGTAGCGCTGCATCGGGTCGAGCGGGGTGCGGCCGAGGTGGTAGAGCCCCTGGCCGAGCAGCCTGCCGCACTCCGGAAGATCGGTGTAGGGCAGGCGTTCCAGCCAGGCGGCCACGCTGGCGGGTTGGGTGTCGACGAGTTGCGGGTCCATATCCTTTTTCGGCAAGGCGAGTGACAGCATCTGGACAAGGCTCCGTCGGGGACGGGCGGTCGCGGCCGCTTCAGGGCAGCGCGGCGGGATCGTGTCCGGCATCGCCGGCGCCGGACAGCACCTCGTCCAGCGCGGCGCAGCTGGCCTCCACCAGCCAGTCCATCTCTTCGTTGTTCAGGGTGTACGGCGGCATGAAGTAGACCGTTTTTCCTATTGGCCGCAACAGGCATCCGCGTTTCAGCATGGCCGAAAAAAATGCCAATGCAAAGTCCGACCGAGAAGTGTCGACGTCGAATGCCCAGATCATGCCGCAATGGCGGAAGTGGCGGATTTCCGGCCGCGAGGCCAGCGGCGCCATCCTGGCGGTGAACTCCGCTGCCTTGACCCGGTTGCGTTCCAGCACGTCTTCGTCGTCGAAGATGTCCAGCACCGCCAGCGCCGCCGCGCAGGCCAGCGCGTTGCCGGTGTAGCTGTGCGAGTGCAGAAAGCCGCGAGCGACTTCGTCGTGGTAGAAGGCCTGGTAGATCTCGTCGCGGGTCAGCACGCAGGACAGCGGCAGGAAGCCGCCGGTGATGCCCTTGGACAGGCAGAGGAAGTCAGGCGTGATCCCGGCCTGCTGACAGGCGAAGAAGCTGCCGCTGCGGCCGAAGCCGACGGCGATCTCGTCGGCGATCAGATGGACCTGGTAGCGGTCGCACAGCCGGCGCAGCTCGCTCAGGTAGACCGGATCGTACATCGCCATGCCGGCCGCGCCCTGCACCAGCGGTTCGACGATGACGGCGGCGATTTCGTCGCCGCGCTTGACCAGCAGGTTTTCCAGCGAGCGGGCCGCGCGCAGCGCGACGTCCGCGGCGCTCTCGCCGTCGGCGGCCTGGCGCGCGTCCGGCGACGGCGCCCGCAGCGCCGGTTTCAGCAATTCGGCGTAGGTCGACGAGAACAGCGGCACGTCGGTGACCGCCAGCGCGCCGACGGTTTCGCCGTGGTAACTGTTCTCCAGGCTGACGAAGCGGGTCTTCTGCGGCCGGCCGATGTTCTTCCAGTAATGGAAGCTCATCTTCAGCGCGATCTCGGTGGCGCTGGCGCCGTCGGAGCCGTAGAAGGCGTGGCCGAGGCCGGACAGCGCCGCCAGCCGCTCGGACAATTCGACCACCGGCCGGTGCGTGAAGCCGGCCAGCATCACGTGTTCTAGGCTGTCCAGTTGCTCGCGTATCGCCGCCTTGATGCGCGGATGGCCGTGGCCGAACAGATTGACCCACCAGGAGCTGACGCCGTCCAGATAGCGCTTGCCGTCGAAGTCGACCAGCCAGACGCCGTCGGCGGAGGCGATCGGGACGATGGGCAGCCGCTCGTGGCGTTTCATCTGGGTGCAGGGGTGCCAGACGGCGGCGAAGCTGCGCTCCAGCCAGGCTTGGTTGCTCATGCGGTGGGCTCCGGATAGTGGTGGGATGGCCGATGCTAGCACAGCCGGCGCCGTCGTTCCGATGTGACGAAAAACGTCAGCTTGTGCCGATCGGCGGCAGGGCCGCCGCCGCGATGGCCGCGTCGTTGCCGCCTGCCGCCGGCTGGCACGTTTCCTGCTCCGACCGGGCTCACAACAACAGCGGGCCATCCGGCCCGGCTTGCGCGCATGTAGGAAGAAGCGGAAAGGCGCTCCGGCACCGGTCGGAGGTCCGATCCGAATTTGGCTAACAAGCTTGGCAACCCGGGAGTTCAACATGAAGACAAGACGGATCCAGCAGGGCTTCACCCTGATCGAGCTGATGATCGTGGTGGCCATCGTCGGCATACTGGCCGCCATCGCCATTCCTGCCTATCAGGACTACACCAAGCGGGCGCGGGTGACCGAAGGCCTGGCGCTGGCCGATGCGGCCAAGACCGCGGTCACCGAGTACTACTCGTCGAACAACGCTTTCGTGACCACCGGCACCGCGCCGTACAACACCTCCTACGGCCTGGCCAGCGCGGCGTCGATCACCGGCAACTCGGTCAGCCAGGTGGCGGTGCTGGCCAGCGGCGTGATCCAGATCACCTACAACAGCACGGTGTCCAGCGGTGCGCTGCTCGATCTGGTGCCTGCCGTCACTTCCGGCTCGGTGACCTGGGCCTGCACCTATACCGGCTCCGGCGCCACCACGATCGCCACCGGCTCGCAGCTGCTGGCCAACTGGGTGCCGACCAGCTGCCGTCAGTAAGCATCGATTGATGGCCGCGCGACGAGAGGCACTGCGGTGCCTCTCGTTTTTCCGGCGCCGGTCGTTTTACCCCGAAGGGGAGCGCACGCATGCAGAGCAGAATCGAGCACGAAGGCTTCACCCTGATCGAGCTGATGATAGTCGTCGCCATCGTCGGCGTGCTGGCCGCGCTGGCGATTCCGGTCTACCAGGACTACGTCAGGCGGGCGCGGGTGACCGAGGGCCTGGGGCTGGCCGACGCCGCCAAGACCGCCATCGGCGAGTACTATTCGAGCAAGAACGCCTATGTCGGCACCGGCACCGCGCCTTACAACAGCGCCTACGGCCTGGCCAACGCGGCGTCGATCACCGGCAACGCCGTCAGCCAGGTGGCGGTGCTGGCCAGCGGCGTGATCCAGATCACCTACAACAGCACGGTGTCCAGCGGCGCATTGCTCGATCTGGTGCCGACGCCGGGATCCGGCACGATGACGTGGGCCTGCACCTATACCGGCTCCGGCACCACGGCGATCGCCGCCGGCTCGCAATTGCAGGCCAACTGGGTGCCGACCGCCTGCCGGCAATGAGCCTCGACGCGCGCGCCGCTATGACGGTCGCTTGCGTATAATCACCCCATTCGATCGCGGATGGCGCCGATGGACAGTCAAACCCAGCCGGCCGGCAAGGCCGGCATCCAGGACTTCCCGCTGTACGTCTTTTTTTGCTGCTGCTTTGTCTTTCCCTTTCTCAATTTCCTGCGTTTCACGCCGCTGCAGGACTGGTGGACCAATGCCTTCGTGGTGCTGGCGGTCGGCGTCGGCGGCCTGTTCGCGATCCGGGGCGGGGCGGTCGGCGTTCGGCTGCCGGCCTCGGCGCCGGCGCTGGCCGCGCTGCTGATGCTGTTGTCGCTGAGCAACGGTCTGCTGCTGCAGAACTACCAGCCGGCGATACTCGGCATCTCGAGCCTGGCGGTGATGCTGCTGCTGGCGATGTTCCTGGCCAATCGCGTCCGGCCGGATCCGGCGCGCGTCTGCGAGATACTGGCGTCCTGCCTGATCTTCGGCAGCTGCCTGCAGATCGTGCTCGGCGGCATACAGCTGCTGGACCTGGCCCGCCGCTGCGACGGACTGGTGATGTTCAACGCGTTGGCGCCGACCGAGGTGATGGGCAATGTCGGCCAGCGCAACCAGTACGCGCAGTATCTGAGCTGGAGCGTGGTGGCCTCGTGCTATCTGTACGGCCGCGGCCGGCTGCGCGCCGGCTTCTGCGCGGCGCTGGTCCTGTTCCAGCTGTTGTTCCTCACCTGGTCCGGCGCGCGGCTGCCGCTGGCCTACGGCCTGGGCCTGTGCCTGCTGGCGTGGTTCTGGCTGCGGCGCGCGGGCCGGGACGAGACGCTGCTGCGCATGCTGCGGGCGCTGATCGCGGCGATGATCGTGCTGGCGCTGGTACAGCTGTTCAATGAGGAGATCGTCTGGGCGCTGAACCGGTTGGGCTTGCCGATACATGCGCAGAGCGGTTCCGAGCGTATGCTGGACGCCGGTTTCGGCGCGCGGCGCCGCATCGAGTGGACCAAGGCCTGGATGGTGTTCCGCGAGCACCCGTGGTTCGGCGTCGGGCTGGCGCGCTACCCGGCGCAGTCGGTCTGGCTGGAAGCCTACGGCGGCCTGCCCAAGTATCCGGAAGGCGTGTTGTTCACCCAGAGCCATAATCTGATCTTCCAGCTCCTGGCCGAGAGCGGCCTCAGCGGCGCGCTGTTCGCGGCGGCCGGCCTGCTGGCCTGTCTGCTGCCCTTCTTCGGCCGCGGGCGGCAGAGCGCGGAAAACCTGCTGCTGCTGGCCATCGCGATGATGATATTGATCCACAGCATGTTCGAGTTTCCGCTGTGGTATCTGCCCTTCCTGGCGATGCTGGTGACGGTGTGCACGCTGGGGCCGGCGCCGACCTGGCGGCTGCCGACCCGCACCGGCGTGCTGCGGCTGGCCTGCGCCGGCGCCGGCGCGCTGATGGCGCTGCACATCGTCAGCGGAGCCTTCATCTTCTGGCGCCTGGTGGTCTACAGCGGCCCCAGCCAGTCGGCGGCCGAGAACATCCGCCGCGTCGACTACATCGCCAAGGTGGAGCTGAATCCGTTGTGGGCCGACGCCGGCGCGATGGTGATGGGCAACTACCTGCTGCCCAGCCGCCGGCATCTGGACATCGTGCTGCCGTTCTACCAGGATCTGGCGCGGAACCAGCCCTATATCGCGGTGCTGCAGCGGCTGAGCGTATGCCAGGCGCTGGCCGGCCAGAAGGAAGAGGCCAGGCGCACGCTGGAGCAGGCGATCGCCAATTATCCGGACGAGGTGATGAAGCTGGAGGCCAGCCTGCGGGCCTGGAACGAGCCCGAGGTCAGGCCGCTGGCGGAACTGGCGGCGCGGGTCAAGGCGATCTATCTGCGGCACGGCGCCTACACCGACGGCGCGCGATTGGCGGCGGTGGAGGCGGTGGCCGCGCCGGTCACCAGAAAACCGCTGTTTTGAGCGCCGGAGACATTCGACGGGTTTTGTCCGGCCGGCGCATGCGGTATGCTGCCGGCTTTGCCGTTCCAACATCTGATCCGCCATGACTTTTCAGAAAATTTCCGAACGCCTGGCATTGCTGTCCCTGTGCCTGATCGCCATCGTGCCGTTCGCCTCGCGCGTCCATTTCGTGCCATTGCCGCAGTGGTTCGGCGAGATCAACGTGATCTGGCTGCTGCTGGCGGCCGGCGCGCTGCTGCTGCCGTCCGGCCGCCTGTTCGACGCGATGCCGCGCGCCGGCTGGTGGTGTTTGCTGCTGGCGGCGATATGGGGCCTGCAGCCGCAGTTCGTCAGCCTGATGTTCCCGGGCATGAGCTACGCCACCGCGCTGGGCTGGCTGGCGCTGGCGCTGCTGGCCTCGGTGACCGCCTCGCTGCGGGGCGCCTTCGGCGAGCGCGAGTTCGCCGTATGGCTGGCGCGCGCCATCATCGTCGGCGGCCTGGTGCAGTCGCTGATTGGCGCCGCCCAGCTGACCGGCCTGGCGCCGGCGCTGGGCCTGTTCTACGACGGCTCGCATCCGACCACCAATATCTTCGGCCACATCGGCCAGCGCAACCAGTACGCCCACTACTTGATGTGGTCGGTGATTTCCGGCGTCTACCTGTTCGCCGTCAGGCGTCTGGGCCGCGGCTGGCTGACGGCGCTGACGCTGTGGATGGCGCTGATGCTGGCCTGGGCCGGTTCGCGCACCACGCTGCTCTACCTGCTGGCGATGGCGGCGCTGGCCGCGCTGTGGTGGTGGCGCAACCGCAATGAGACCTCGCGCCGGCTGCTGGCGGCGATGTCGGCGGTCTGCGCGGTCATTCTGGCCGCCCAGTTCGCGCTGCCGCTGGTCAATCACCTGGTGTCGCTGCTGACCCATGCCGACGTCGAGAACGCTTCCGGCGTCGCGCGGCTGGCCGCCAACGGCGACGATATGGGCGCGCGCCGCTTCACCGAGATGCACAAGGCCTGGATGACCTTCCGGGCGCATCCGCTGTGGGGCGTGGGCTGGTCGCAATACGCCGCCGAGAGCGTCAGGCTGCAGCAGCTGCCGCAATTCGCCGCCGCCGGCTACAACAGCGGCCTGTTCACCAATGCCCACAATCTGGTGCTGCAGCTGCTGGCCGAAATGGGCGGTGTCGCCACCGCGCTGGTCTTGGGCGGCTTCGTCTGGGTGGCGCTGCCGTTCTTCCGTCGTCGCGCCGAGCCGGAAGGCGTGCTGGCGCTGGGCTGCCTGGCGGTGACGCTGACCCACAGCATGCTGGAATACCCGCTGTGGTACTACTATTTCCTCGCGATGCTGGTGCTGTTCGCCGCGATGGCGCCGCGCGACGAGAAGATCGTGGCCTGGCCGCTGCGCCTGCCGCTGCTGGCGGCGCTGGTGTGGGTCGGCTGGCTGTCGATCAGCACCACGCCGATGTTCTGGGAGCTGGTCAATCTGTACACGCCGACCGGCAACGCGCAGAAGGACGCCAAGCGCGCCGAGCGCCTGATCGCGATCGTCGACACCAAGCCGCTGTTCGCCTATCACGCGCTGTACACGCTGGACGACTATCTGCCGATCAACCGCGACAATCTGCGGCAGAAGCTGGCGCTGGAGGACAGGCTGACCGCCTTCCGCCCGTACCCGGACGTGATGCTGAAGCGCGCGCAGATGGAAATCCTGGCCGGCCAGCAACAGCAGGCCGAGCAGACGCTGCGCACCACGCTGGCCTCGTTCCCGACCTATGCCGGCCAGTTCCTGGAGACGCTGGGCGACCAGGACCCGGCCTGGGAGCCGCTGCGCAGGATCAGCCGGGAGGTCTACGACAAGCTGCCGGCCAAGTTCCGTACCTTGCAGGAATAAGCCCGTTCCCGCCCGGGGGCGGGAACGGAATGAAAAAAGCCGCTCGAATCATCGAGCGGCTTTTTCTTGCGGCGGGCGGGATCAGTTGTCCAGCACCACGCCCTCGCTGAGCGCGGCCTTCATCTTGGACAGCGCCTTGGCCTCGATCTGGCGGATGCGCTCGGCCGACACGCCGAATTCGGCGGCCAGCTCGTGCAGCGTCGCGCCGCTGTCGTCGGCCAGCCAGCGGGCCTCGACGATGCGGCGGCTGCGGTCGTCCAGCGCCGACAACGCGTATTCCAGGCCTTCCGACTGCAGGCGGTCGAAGGCGCGGCGTTCCAGCGCGCGCGTCGGCTCGCTGTGGCTGTCGGCCAGCCAGTCTATCGGCGCGTAGCTGTCCTCGTCGTCGCTGTCTGCGAGCAGGGACAGGTCCTGGCCGTTCATGCGGATCTCCATCTCGCGGACTTCCTCGGGCTTGACGCCCAGGTCTTCGGCGATGGATTTGGCCTCCTGCTCGGACAGCGCGGAAAAACCGCTCTTCATGCTGCGCAGATTGAAGAACAGTTTTCGTTGCGGCTTGGTGGTGGCGATGCGCACCAGTCGCCAGTTGCGCAGGATGAATTCGTGGATCTCGGCCTTGATCCAGTGGATGGCGAACGAAAACAGACGCACGCCGCGGCCCGGCTCGAAGCGTTTGACCGCCTTCATCAGACCGATATTGCCTTCCTGGATCAGATCCGCCTGCTGCAGGCCGTAACCGGCGTAGCCGCGAGAGACCGACACCACCACGCGCAGATGCGACAGCACCATCTGCCGGGCCGCTTCCAGATCGTTTTCCTGCTGGAAACGGGTCGCGAGTTCGGTTTCCTGTTCCGGCGACAGCATCGGGACGCTGTTGACCGCCTGGATGTACTGCTCCAGGCTGCCGCTAGTGGACGGGACCGGAAGAGCAAATGTTGTGTTCATTGCGATGGCTACCTCCTTGGGTAGTGCTATGTTAGCACTCGAGTATGGAGAGTGCTAGCAAGGAAAGGTTCCCCGGTCAATGATATTTCACAATCGACGCGATAGCGGAAACCTTTCATGCGGCATATTCATTGCGGCTCAGCCTTGCGCAGATGATGGTCGGCCGCCAGGCGCGCGCCCAGTATCGCCAGAACCGCGGCGATGGCGATCAGCGCGGCCAGCTCCTGCGGATCGAGCACGCGCAGCTCCACCCGCTCGCCGTACAGCATCGCGAATTCGCGTATCGCCGGATTGGCCGAAGCGGCCAGCCAGCAGGACAGGCCCCAGGCCAGCAGCGCGGCGAACACGCCCTGCCACATCGCGTGGTACAGGAAGGGGCGGCGGATGAAGCTGTCGGTGGCGCCTATCAGCTTGGACACGGCGATCTCGTCCTGGCGGGCCAGGATCTGCATCCGGATCGCGTTGTGGGTGACCAGCACCAGCGCCAGGCCCAGCGCGGCGGCCAGGAACCAGGTCAGCTTCCTGCCCATCTCCACCATGCCGTACAGGCGTTTCGCCCAATGGGCGTCGAACTGCGCCGTCTCCACCATGGGCAGGCCGGACAGTTCTTTCTGCAGCATCTCCAGCTCGCGAGGCTCCAGCGATTTCGGCGTCACCACGAAGGCGTCCGGCAGCGGATTGCCGTCGAGGCCGTCGGACAGGCCGGACAAGCCGTTGCGCTTTTCCAGATCCTGCAGCGCCTGGCCCTTGCTGACGAAGGTGAAGCTCTTCAGCTTGGGATGATGGGACAGCGTGCTGTTGACGGCGGCGATGTCCGCCTGCTCGGCGGTCAGCTCCATGAACAGCGTGATCTGGGGCGTCGCGGTCAGGCGGCCCACCCAGTCCTGCACGCTGCTGACCGTCAGGTACAGCGACAGCGGCAGGGCCAGCGCCAGCGCCAGCATCAGCAAGGTCAGCAGGCTGCCGAACGGTTGGCGCAGAATCTTGATCAGCGCCTGCTTGGCGCTTTGCCAGTTCAGATAGAGAAAGTGTTTCATGCGGCGAACTGTCCTTCCCTCAGGCGGATGATGCGGCGACCGTAATCTTCCATCAGCGTTTCGTCGTGCGCGGAAATCAGCACGGTGACGCCGACCTGATGGAAGGACTTGAACAATTCCATGATGTCCAGCGCGTAGGCGCGGTCCAGATTGGCCGACGGCTCGTCGGCCAGCAGGATGCTGGGGCGGTGCACGACGGCGCGGGCGATGCACAGCCGCTGCTGCTCGCCGCCGGACAGACGTATCGGCATGCTCTTTTCCTTGCCGAGCAGGCCCACCTTGTCCAGCGCGGCGCGGACCCGCTTGGCGGCGTCGCGGCGGTCGAAGCCTATGATGTCCAGCGGCAGCATCACATTGTCGAACACGCTGCGGTCGAACAGGATCTTGTGGTCCTGGAACACCATGCCCAGATGCTGGCGCACGTAGGGCACCTGGCTGGCGCGCAGCTTCGACAGGTTCTGGCCGTTGACCAGCACGCTGCCGCTGGTGGCGCGCTCGATGCCGGCAATCAGTTTCAGCAGCGTCGACTTGCCGGCGCCGGAGTGGCCGGCGAGAAAGACCATCTCGCCGGTTTCTATCGTGAAGGACAGGTTCTTCAGGGCTTCGTTGCCGCCGGGATAGCGCTTGGTGACCTGGTCGAACTGTATCATGTGGTGATTTCCCGCTGTTTGGGCTGAGAAGGACGGCCGCGTCCGGCGGCCGCCGACGGCGATTATTCGAACAGCGCGTCGATGTAGTCGCGGCTGTCGAACGGTCTCAGGTCGTCTATGCTTTCGCCCACGCCGATGAAGCGCAGCGGGATGGGCCGTTGCTTGGCGATGGCGGCGATGACGCCGCCCTTGGCGGTGCCGTCCAGCTTGGTCAGGATCAGGCCGGTCAGTCCCAGCGCGTCGTCGAAGGCCTTGACCTGGCTGACCGTGTTCTGGCCGATATTGGCGTCCAGCACCAGCACCACCTCGTGCGGCGCGTCCGGCAGCGCCTTCTGGATCACCCGCTTCACCTTCTTGATTTCCTCCATCAGGTGCAACTGGGTCGGCAGCCGGCCGGCGGTGTCGGCCAGCACGATGTCGATGCCGCGGGCGACGGCGGCCTGGATCGCGTCATAGCAGACGGCTGCGGAATCGCCGCCCTGCTGGGCGATCACGGTGACGTTGTTGCGCTCGCCCCAGGCGATCAGCTGCTCGCGCGCGGCGGCGCGGAAGGTGTCGCCGGCGGCCAGCAGCACGCTCTTGCCCTGGCTCTGGTAGTACTTGGCCAGCTTGCCGATCGACGTGGTCTTGCCGGCGCCGTTGACGCCGGTCATCATGATCACGAACGGCTTTCTGCCTTCGACGTTCAACGGCACTTCGAGCGGGCCGATCAGCTGCTGCAGCGAATCCTTCAGCGCGCCCTTCAGCTCGGACGAATCCTTCAGGCCCTTCAGCGACACGCGCTCGCGCACATCCTTCAGCAGGTGGGAGGTGGCGTCGATGCCGATGTCGGCGGTCAGCAGCACCGTCTCCAGTTCCTCGTACAGGTCCTCGTCTATCTTGCCGCCGCCGAACAGGCCGGCCAGTTGCTTGCCCAGCTTGTCGCGGGTCTTGGCCAGGCCGGCCTTCAGCCTGTCGGTCCAGCTCATTTTCTTCAGCGACGTGGGCTCGGCCGGGGCCGGGGCGGATTCCGCCGGCGCGGCGGCGGGCGCTTCGTACGGGGCGGGCGCGTCGGCGGGCGCCGCCGCGGCGTCCTCGCGGCCCGGCAGAGCGGGCGCCTGGGCGGCCTCGGGCGTCTCGTGGCGGGTCTCCGGCGCGGCCGGCGCCGGGGTTTCGATCTGCGGCGTCGCCGCCGGCGGGGTCTTTTTCTTGAAGAAGCTAAACATGCGTCAATGGGCCAGAAAAGCGGTAAATGGCTAAATTGTATCCTCAAACGCCGCCAAGTAGAGAATCGGCTGGCGTTCCGGCCATGGGACTGCGCGGCGGGAGTGGAAACATATATAAGGAATAGATGCGGAATTTCATCCCGCATGCGACAGATTCTCCGTCCGGCGCGCGCGATTGAGGCGTTAAAGTCCTGATCAGGTTAAACTCTTGCGCTTGTTTGAAGAGACGAGAGTCATGAGTCAGTCACGTAACAAGGTCAGAATCATCGGCGGCGACTATCGGCGCCGCCTGCTGCCGTTCCCCGACGCCGACGGCCTGCGTCCGACGCCGGACCGCGTCCGCGAGACGCTGTTCAACTGGCTGGGCCAGGATCTGTACGGCAAGAACTGTCTGGACCTGTTCGCCGGCAGCGGCGCGCTGGGCTTCGAGGCGGCGTCGCGTTCGGCGCGCCGGGTGGTGATGGTGGAAAAATCGCGCAAGGCCTACGAGTCTTTGCAGGCGAACCGCCAGCTGCTGCAGGCCGCTGCGCTGGAGGTCCAGGCCGGCGACGCGCTGCTGTATCTGAAGAACAGCCGCGAGCGCTTCGATGTGATCTTCGTCGATCCCCCCTACGATTCCGATCTGCTGGAGCAGGCGCTGCCATTGCTGGCGGAGCGGCTCAGCGACGACGGCGTCGCCTACGTGGAGGCGCGGCAGTGGCCCGAGGCGCTGCCTGACGGCCTGGTCGAGCATAGGCGCGACAAGGCCGGCATCGTGCAATACGGCCTGCTGCGGCGTCAGCCGGCATAGCGCCGGATTCGAGCGACACATATAGATATAAGCAATGCGAACTTGCGAGCCGGAATCGCGGGTGACAGAATTCATGTTGTGGAATACCTGAGGAATTTACTATGTCTTTGATGATTACCGACGAATGCATCAACTGCGACGTCTGTGAGCCGGAGTGCCCGAACAACGCGATCTCGCAGGGCGAAGAGATCTACCAGATCGACCCGAATCTATGCACCCAGTGCGTCGGTCACTACGACGAACCGCAGTGCCAGCAGGTCTGTCCGGTCGATTGCATCCCGCTGGACCCCTCCCATCAGGAGACCCAGGAGGAGCTGCACCAGAAGTATCTGAAGATTTCCGGACAGGGCTGATATCCGCAAGTCCCTGATCGAAAAGGAAACGCCCCGCCGCTTGCGGGGCGTTTTTTATTTCGGAGCAAAAAAGTTCTATTTTTTTTGCGAAAGGTGTTGACGGAGGAGGGGGCTGTCTATAATATTCGGGTCTCTTTCAGGAGGGATTCCCGAGCGGTCAAAGGGATCAGACTGTAAATCTGACGGCTCTGCCTTCGAAGGTTCGAATCCTTCTCCCTCCACCAGAATTAGATGAAGCGCTTGGCTGTGAAGTCGGCTTCTCGTTGTTGAGGCCAGGCGGGTGTAGCTCAATGGTAGAGCAGAAGCCTTCCAAGCTTACGACGAGGGTTCGATTCCCTTCACCCGCTCCAAGTGTTTGATGTAGCCTGTTTAAGGGCCCATGTAGCTCAGGGGTAGAGCACTCCCTTGGTAAGGGAGAGGTCGGCAGTTCAATTCTGCCCATGGGCACCACCACTATTTATTTGCTTGTTTCGTATTCAGGAAATTTGCCATGGCTAAGGAAAAGTTCGAGCGGACCAAACCGCACGTAAACGTCGGCACCATCGGTCACGTGGACCATGGTAAAACCACTCTGACCGCTGCTATCACCACCATTCTGTCGAAGAAGTTCGGTGGCGAAGCCAAGGACTACTCCCAGATCGACAGCGCGCCGGAAGAAAAGGCCCGCGGTATCACCATCAATACCGCGCACGTTGAATACGAAACCGAATCCCGCCACTACGCTCACGTAGACTGCCCGGGCCACGCCGACTATGTGAAGAACATGATCACCGGCGCGGCTCAGATGGACGGCGCGATCCTGGTGTGCTCGGCCGCTGACGGTCCGATGCCGCAAACCCGCGAACACATCCTGCTGTCCCGTCAGGTTGGCGTTCCGTACATCATCGTCTACCTGAACAAGGCTGACCTGGTTGACGACGCCGAGCTGCTGGAACTGGTGGAAATGGAAGTGCGCGATCTGCTGTCTTCCTACGACTTCCCGGGCGACGACACCCCGATCGTGACCGGCTCCGCTCGTCTGGCGCTGGAAGGCGACCAGTCCGAAATGGGTGAACCGTCGATCTTCCGCCTGGCCGACGCGCTGGACAGCTACATCCCGACGCCGGAACGCGCCATCGACAAGCCGTTCCTGCTGCCGATCGAAGACGTGTTCTCGATCTCGGGCCGTGGCACCGTGGTGACCGGTCGCGTTGAGCGCGGCATCGTGAAGGTCGGCGAAGAGCTGGAAATCGTGGGCCTGAAGGCTACCGTGAAGACCACCTGCACCGGCGTGGAAATGTTCCGCAAGCTGCTGGACCAAGGTCAAGCCGGCGACAACGTTGGCGTGCTGCTGCGCGGCACCAAGCGTGAAGACGTGGAGCGTGGCCAGGTTCTGTCGAAGCCGGGTTCGATCACCCCGCACACCGACTTCGCTGCATCCGTATACGTTCTGTCCAAGGACGAAGGTGGCCGTCACACCCCGTTCTTCGCGAACTACCGTCCGCAGTTCTACTTCCGTACGACCGACGTGACCGGCGCGATCACGCTGGCCGAAGGCGTGGAAATGGTAATGCCGGGCGACAACGTTGAAATCACCGTTGCCCTGATCGCTCCGATCGCGATGGAAGAAGGTCTGCGCTTCGCTATCCGCGAAGGCGGCCGTACCGTCGGCGCCGGCGTCGTCGCCAAGATCATCAAGTAAGGTTTAAAGGCCAGTAGCTCAATTGGTAGAGTATCGGTCTCCAAAACCGAGGGTTGGGGGTTCGAGACCCTCCTGGCCTGCCAATTAAGACCAGCCGGCGCTCTGCGCCGGTTGGTCTTTTGTCGCATATATGCGAGAGAAGATTCGACATGGAAATGCAAGATAAGATCAAGTTGGTATTGGCTGGTCTTGTGGTGGTGGCCGGCATCGTCGGCTTCTATCTGATCCCGGATGGGCAGGGCCTGTTGCGCGCGCTGGCTTTCGTTGTTTCCATCGCGCTGGCTGCCGGCGTGGTGTGGACCTCGGCGCCGGGCAAGGGTCTGGTGGCTTACGCCAACGAGTCCATCGTCGAGGCTCGCAAGGTGGTTTGGCCGACGCGCAAGGAAGCGACCCAGGTGACGCTGATGGTATTCGTATTCGTCACCGTGCTGGCGCTCTTCATGTGGCTGGTGGATTCCAGCCTGTCCTGGCTGTTTTACGATGTGATTCTCGGTCGAGGTAGATAATGGCAAAGCGCTGGTATGTGGTACACGCTTACTCCGGTTTTGAGAAAAGCGTGCAAAAAGCGCTGCGTGAACGTATCGAGCGTTCCGACATCGCAGATCAATTTGGTCAGATCCTGGTGCCGGTGGAAGAGGTTGTGGACGTCAAGAACGGCCGCAAGTCGATCACCGAGCGCAAATTCTTCCCCGGCTACGTGCTGGTGGAGATGGAGATGACCGACGATACCTGGCACCTGGTCAAGAGCACGCCCAAGGTGACCGGTTTCGTCGGCGGCACCGCCAATCGCCCGGCGCCGATTTCCAAGAAGGAAGTCGAGGCCATCATGCAGCAGATGCAGGAGGGTGTGGAAAAGCCGAAGCCGAAGGTGCTGTTCGAGGTGGGCGAAAAAGTCCGCGTCATCGACGGCCCGTTCAACGATTTCAACGGCAGCGTCGACGAAGTGAACTACGAGCGCAACAAGCTGCGCGTCTCGGTTCAGATCTTCGGTCGCGACACGCCGGTCGAACTGGAATTCAGTCAGGTCGAAAAGCTGTAAGATTTCGCTTGGCAACTTTGTGGAAAGCGTGTAACATTCTGCGCTTTCGTCCGGGAAGCGAACGGCTGTTCGCGCTATACCCATTTTAGGAGTTTTAATCGTGGCAAAGAAAATTGTCGGCTATATCAAGCTGCAAGTGCCCGCTGGCAAAGCCAACCCGTCGCCTCCGATCGGTCCGGCACTGGGTCAGCGCGGTCTGAACATCATGGAATTCTGCAAGGCCTTCAATGCCCAAACCCAGGGCATGGAGCCGGGCATGCCGATTCCGGTTGTGATCACCGCCTACGCGGACAAGTCCTTCACCTTCACGATGAAGACTCCGCCGGCTACGTTCCTGCTGAAGAAGGCCGCCGGCATCAAGTCCGGCTCCGCCAAGGCGCACGTGGACAAGGTTGGTAAGGTAACCCGCGCTCAGCTGGAAGAAATCGCCAAGACCAAGCAGGCGGACCTGACCGCTGCCGATCTGGACGCCGCTGTTCGCATCATCGCCGGTTCCGCCCGTTCGATGGGCCTGGAAGTGGAGGGCGTGTAATATGGCTAAGATCTCCAAGCGCCTGCAAACTCTGAAGGCCACCGTTGACCGCAACAAGCTGTACGCCGTCGACGAAGCCATCGCCCTGGTCAAGGCCGCCGCCACCGCCAAGTTCGACGAGTCGATCGACATCGCCGTGAACCTGGGCGTGGATCCGCGTAAATCCGACCAAGTGGTCCGTGGTTCCGTGGTTCTGCCGCGCGGTACCGGCAAGTCCGTACGCGTTGCCGTATTCGCTCAAGGCGCCAACGCCGAAGCCGCCAAGGCCGCCGGTGCTGAAGTCGTCGGTTTCGACGACCTGGCCGAGCAAGTGAAGGCCGGCAATCTGGACTTCGACGTCGTGATCGCTTCCCCGGATGCGATGCGCGTTGTCGGTCAGCTGGGTCAGATCCTGGGCCCGCGTGGCCTGATGCCGAACCCGAAGGTTGGCACGGTTACCCCGAACGTCGCCGAGGCCGTGAAGAACGCCAAGGCCGGTCAGGTTCAATACCGTACCGACAAGGCCGGTATCATTCACGCCACCATCGGCCGCGCTTCCTTCGAAGCCGAAGCCCTGCGTGAAAACCTCTCCGCTCTGGTCGATGCCCTGGTGAAAGCCAAGCCGGCAGCTTCCAAGGGCGTGTATCTGAAGAAGATCGCCGTCTCCAGCACCATGGGCGTCGGCGCTCGCGTAGATACCGCTACCGTCAACGCCTAAGCGTTGCCGGAGCATGGCAGGGCGGTGAAAGCCGCCCCGTCAAAGGCTTTGGGCCGGCAGGTTCGCCTGCCGGATTGTCAAAGACCGTAGGTGCCGAAAGGCTTAATCGCAGGTCGGCTGGTATGGCGATCCGCATCCTACGCAGATGGTGTACCCGAAACAGGCTTCTTAAGTACATCGCTCATGTAGCTCAGGGGTAGAGCACTCCCTTGGTAAGGGAGAGGTCGGCGGTTCAATTCCGCCCATGAGCACCAGTTCTTTTTGATGTCTCCTGATACAGGTCGCCGCTGCAAAGCGAGACGAAAATCCTTTCGTCTCATTTCAGTCTAGGAGGTAGACCTTGAGTCTCAATATCGAAGATAAAAAGGCGGTAGTCGCTGAAGTATCTGCCAAGCTGGCAGAAGCTCAGACCCTCGTTATCGCTGAATATCGGGGCATCGAGGTTAGCAGCATGACCAAACTCCGCGCTCAGGCGCGCGAGAACGGCGTCTACCTGCGCGTTCTGAAGAACACGCTGGTGCGTCGCGCTGTGGAAGGCACTCCGTTTGCCGGCCTGGCTGACCAAATGGTCGGTCCGCTGGTTTACGGCATTTCCGCCGACCCGGTAGCTGCTGCCAAGGTGCTGCATCAATTTGCCAAGGCTGACGACAAGATCGTCGTGAAGGCAGGTTCCTACGAAGGCAAGGTACTGTCCGCTGCTCAGGTTGCTGAGCTGGCGTCCATCCCGAGCCGCGAAGAACTGCTGTCCAAGCTTCTGTACGTTATGCAGGCTCCGGTCGCTGGCTTCGCCCGCGCACTGGCCGCCCTGTCCGACAAGAAGCAAGCCGAAGCCGCTTAACTTATTTGATTCTTATAGAATTCAGGAGATTTTCACATGGCAATCACCAAAGAAGACATCCTCGAGGCCGTTGCTGGTCTGACCGTGATGGAACTGAACGACCTGGTTAAGGCGTTCGAAGAGAAGTTCGGCGTTTCCGCCGCTGCTGTAGCTGTTGCTGGCCCGGCCGGCGCCGGCGCTGCCGCTGCTGAAGAAAAGACCGAGTTCGACGTTGTCCTGTCCGCCGCTGGCGACAACAAGGTTGGCGTGATCAAGGTTGTTCGCGCGATCACCGGCCTGGGCCTGAAGGAAGCCAAGGACATGGTCGACGGCGCTCCGAAGAACGTGAAGGAAGGCGTGTCCAAGGCTGAAGCCGAAGACATCCTGAAGCAACTGACCGAAGCCGGTGCCAAGGCTGAAATCAAATAATCTTCTTTGAAAAAAGAAGGTGAGGCTGGCGGAGAAATCCGCCAGCCTTATTGCGCTTGTAGTTGGCGGAAACGAAGAAGGTAAAAGCCAGCAATATACTTGGCGTGGCTGCTGACTTTTGGTTTCTTGCGCCACCCACCTCGATGGAGACTCTATGAGTTATTCGTTTACTGAGAAGAAACGTATTCGTAAGAGCTTTGCGAAACGTGCCAGTGTTCTCGACGTCCCATTCCTGTTGGCGACCCAGATTGATTCCTACACCGAATTTCTCCAGCTGGGTACGCCGCTGGATGAGCGCAAGGATGTGGGTCTTCAGGCTGCGTTCAAGTCGATCTTCCCGATCATCAGCCATAACGGCTATGCTCGCCTCGACTTTGCCCATTACATCCTGGGCGAGCCTCCGTTCGACGTGCAGGAATGTCAGCTGCGCGGCATCACGTTCGCCGCGCCGCTGCGCGCGCGCATCCGTCTGACGATCTTCGACAAGGAGTCGTCCAAGCCGGTCGTGAAGGAAGTGCGCGAGAACGAGGTGTACATGGGCGAGATTCCGCTGATGACCACCAACGGCTCCTTCATCATCAACGGTACCGAGCGCGTCATCGTCTCCCAGCTGCACCGTTCCCCGGGCGTGTTCTTCGAACACGACCGCGGCAAGACGCACTCGTCCGGCAAGCTGCTGTTCTCCGCCCGCGTGATTCCTTACCGCGGCTCCTGGCTGGACTTCGAGTTCGATCCGAAGGACCTGCTGTACTTCCGTATCGACCGTCGCCGCAAGATGCCGGTGACCATCCTGCTGAAGGCCCTGGGCTACAGCAACGAAGAGATCCTGTCCGAGTTCTACAGCTTCGACACCTTCTACCTGACCAAGGGCGGCGTGTTCATGCGCGTCGTGCCGGAGCGTCTGAAGGGCGAAGTCGCCAAGTTCGACATCGTGGCCGCCGACGGCAAGCTGATCGTCGCCAAGGACAAGCGGATCACCGCCAAGCACATCCGCGACATCCAGACCGCCGAGCTGGACCGCATCGAAGTGCCGGCCGACGCGCTGCTGGGCAAGATGCTGGCGCACAACGTGGTCAACCAGAACACCGGTGAGGTGATCTCGCGCGCCAACGACGAAGTGACCGAGGAAGTGCTGGCCAAGCTGGCGCTGGCCGAGATCGACCAGGTCGACGTGCTGTTCACCAACGATCTGGACCAGGGCGCCTACATCTCGCAGACGCTGCGCACCGACGACATCCTGGATCAGACCCAGGCTCGCGTCGCGATCTACCGCATGATGCGTCCGGGCGAACCGCCGACCGAAGACGCGGTGGAAGCGCTGTTCCAGCGCCTGTTCTTCAGCGAAGAGACCTACGACCTGTCGCGCGTGGGCCGGATGAAGTTCAGCTCCCGCACCTATCAGTACAAGTTCGACGACAAGACTCCCGAGTGGTTCAAGTCGCTGATCGGCGACAAGTTCGCGCCGCGCCGCGACGTGATGGACGGCACGCTGTCGACCGAGGACATCGTCTCGGTCATCGCCATCCTGACCGAGCTGCGCAACGGCCGCGGCGAAGTGGACGACATCGATCACCTGGGCAACCGTCGCGTGCGTTCGGTCGGCGAGCTGGCGGAAAACCAGTTCCGCGCCGGTCTGGTGCGCGTCGAGCGCGCGGTCAAGGAACGCCTGAATCAGGCCGAGTCCGACAACCTGATGCCGCACGATCTGATCAATGCCAAGCCGGTGTCGGCCGCGATCAAGGAATTCTTCGGTTCCTCGCAGCTGTCCCAGTTCATGGACCAGACCAACCCGCTGTCGGAAATCACCCACAAGCGCCGCGTATCGGCTCTTGGCCCGGGCGGTCTGACCCGCGAGCGCGCCGGCTTCGAAGTGCGCGACGTGCACCCGACCCACTACGGCCGCGTGTGCCCGATCGAAACGCCTGAAGGTCCGAACATCGGTCTGATCAATTCGCTGTCCGTCTTCGCGCGCACCAACGAGTTCGGCTTCCTGGAAACCCCGTACCGCAAAGTCGTGGACGGCAAGGTGACCAACGAGATCGACTACCTGTCCGCGATCGAGGAAGGCCGCTACGTCATCGCCCAGGCCAACGCCGAGCTGAGCGACGAAGGCGCGCTGATCGACGAGCTGGTGACCTGCCGCGAGAAGGGCGAAACCATTCTGGCGACGCCGGACCGCGTGCAGTACATGGACGTGGCTACCGGCCAGGTGGTGTCCGTGGCCGCCTCGCTGATTCCGTTCCTGGAGCATGACGACGCGAACCGCGCGCTGATGGGCGCCAACATGCAACGTCAGGCCGTGCCTTGCCTGCGTCCGGAAAAAGCCTTCGTCGGCACCGGCATCGAGCGCTCCGTCGCCGTCGACTCCGGCACCACCGTGGTCGCCCGTCGCGGCGGCGTGGTCGACTATGTCGACGCCGGCCGCGTGGTGGTCCGCGTCAACGATGAGGAAGCGACCGCCGGCGAAGTGGGCGTGGACATCTACAACCTGACCAAGTTCACCCGTTCCAACCAGAACACCAACATCAACCAGCGTCCGATCGTGAAAGTGGGCGACCACATCGCGCGCGGCGACGTGGTGGCCGACGGCGCCTCCACCGACCTGGGCGAATTGGCGCTGGGTCAGAACATGACCATCGCGTTCATGCCGTGGAACGGTTACAACTACGAAGACTCGATCCTGATCTCGGAGAAGCTGGTCGCCGAAGACCGCTACACCTCGATCCATATCGAAGAGCTGTCCGTGGTCGCCCGCGACACCAAGCTGGGACCGGAGGAAATCACCCGCGACATCCCGAACCTGTCCGAGCGCATGGCCGGCCGTCTGGATGAATCCGGCATCGTATACATCGGTGCGGAGGTTGAGGCGGGAGACGTGCTGGTGGGCAAGGTGACGCCTAAGGGCGAAACCCAGCTGACGCCGGAAGAGAAGCTGCTGCGCGCGATCTTCGGCGAGAAGGCTTCCGACGTGAAGGATACCTCGCTGCGCGTGCCGACCGGCACCGTCGGCACCGTCATCGACGTGCAGGTGTTCACTCGCGAAGGCATCGAGCGCGACAAGCGCGCCCAGTCCATCATCGACTCCGAGCTGAAGCGTTATCGCCTGGACCTGAACGACCAGCTGCGCATTTTCGACAACGACGCCTTCAGCCGTATCGAGCGTCTGATCGTCGGCAAGGCCGCCAACGGCGGTCCGAAGCGTCTGGCCAAGGGCACCGTGATCGATCAGGAATACCTGAGCGGTCTGCCGACCAAGCACGACTGGTTCGACATCCGCATGGCCGATGAGGACATCGCCAAGCAGCTGGAGCTGATCAAGGAAAGCCTGGCGCAGAAGCGCGAAGAATTCGACCTGAAGTTCGAAGACAAGAAGCGCAAGCTGACCCAGGGCGACGAGCTGCCGCCGGGCGTGCAGAAGATGGTCAAGGTCTACCTGGCCGTCAAGCGCCGCCTGCAGGCCGGCGACAAGATGGCCGGCCGTCACGGTAACAAGGGCGTGGTTTCCCGCATCCTGCCGATCGAAGACATGCCGTACATGGGCGACGGCCGTCCGGTCGACATCGTGCTGAACCCGCTGGGCGTACCGTCGCGTATGAACATCGGCCAGATCCTGGAAGTGCACCTGGGCTGGGCCGCCAAGGGCATAGGCGAGCGCGTCAACCGCATGATCCGCGAGCAGTCCACCGCCGAGATCCGCGCCTACCTGGAGCGTATCTACAACGAAACCGGCAAGCCGGAGGAAATCGCCGCGCTGTCCGACGCCGACGTGCTGCAACTGGCTCAGAACCTGAGCAAGGGCATGACCTTCGCGACGCCGGTGTTCGACGGCGCCAAGGAGGCCGAGATCAAGCACATGCTGGATCTGGCCTACCCGGACGGCGACGAGCTGACGGAAAAGATGGGCTTCAACGAGTCCAAGACCCAGATGACCCTGTTCGACGGCCGCTCCGGCGAAGCCTTCGACCGCAAGGTCACCGTGGGTGTGATGCACTACCTGAAGCTGCACCACCTGGTCGACGACAAGATGCACGCCCGCTCCACCGGTCCGTACTCGCTGGTGACCCAGCAGCCGCTGGGTGGTAAAGCCCAGTTCGGCGGCCAGCGTTTCGGTGAGATGGAAGTGTGGGCGCTGGAAGCCTACGGTGCCGCCTATACGCTGCAGGAAATGCTGACGGTGAAGTCGGACGATGTGACCGGTCGTACCAAGGTCTACGAGAACATCGTCAAGGGCGAGCACAAGATCGACGCCGGCATGCCGGAATCCTTCAACGTATTGGTGAAGGAAATCCGCTCGCTGGGCCTCGACATGGATCTGGAACGTTATTGATTGGGTAATACGGCGCGGCGGAACGCCGCCGCGCCTGTCCCCTGACTGGAGACGCAATGAAAGCTTTGCTCGATCTCTTTAAGCAAGTTACGCAAGAAGAAGAGTTTGATGCGATCAAGATCGGCATCGCCTCGCCTGACAAGATCCGTTCCTGGTCTTATGGCGAAGTGAAGAAGCCGGAAACCATCAACTACCGTACCTTCAAGCCGGAGCGCGACGGCCTGTTCTGCGCCCGCATCTTCGGCCCGGTGAAGGACTACGAGTGCTTGTGCGGCAAGTACAAGCGCCTGAAGCATCGTGGCGTGATCTGCGAGAAGTGCGGCGTCGAAGTGACGCTGTCCAAGGTGCGCCGCGAGCGCATGGGCCACATCGAGCTGGCCAGCCCGACCGCGCACATCTGGTTCCTGAAGTCGCTGCCGTCGCGTCTGGGCATGGTGCTGGACATGACGCTGCGCGACATCGAGCGCGTGCTGTACTTCGAAGCGTTCGTCGTGACCGATCCGGGCATGACCCCGATGCAGTATCGCCAGCTCTTGACCGAAGAGGACTTCCTGGACAAGGAAGACCAGTACGGCGAAGAGTTCGTCGCGATGATGGGCGCCGAGGCCGTCAAGGAGCTGCTGAAGAAGCTGGACCTGGACGCCGAGATCGAAGGCCTGCGCCGCGAGCTGGAGTCGACCAATTCCGACACCAAGATCAAGAAGATCGCCAAGCGCCTGAAGGTGCTGGAGGCGTTCCAGCGTTCCGGCATGAAGCCGGAATGGATGATCCTGGACGTGCTGCCGGTGCTGCCGCCGGAGCTGCGTCCGCTGGTGCCGCTGGACGGCGGCCGCTTCGCGACCTCCGACCTGAACGACCTGTACCGCCGCGTCATCAACCGTAACAACCGTCTGAAGCGCCTGCTGGAGCTGCGCGCGCCGGACATCATCGTGCGCAACGAGAAGCGCATGCTGCAGGAATCGGTTGACTCGCTGCTGGACAACGGCCGTCGCGGCAAGGCGATGACCGGCGCCAACAAGCGTCCGCTGAAGTCGCTGGCCGACATGATCAAGGGCAAGGGCGGCCGCTTCCGTCAGAACCTGCTGGGCAAGCGCGTCGACTACTCCGGCCGTTCGGTGATCACCGTGGGCCCGACCCTGCGTCTGCATCAGTGCGGCCTGCCGAAGAAGATGGCGCTGGAACTGTTCAAGCCGTTCATCTTCCACAAGCTGGAAGTGATGGGCCTGGCGTCCACCATCAAGGCGGCCAAGAAGCTGGTCGAGCAGGAAGTGCCGGAAGTCTGGGACATCCTGGAAGACGTGATCCGTGAGCATCCGGTGCTGCTGAACCGCGCGCCGACGCTGCACCGTCTGGGCATCCAGGCGTTCGAGCCGGTGCTGATCGAAGGCAAGGCCATCCAGCTGCACCCGCTGGTCTGCGCGGCGTTCAACGCCGACTTCGACGGCGACCAGATGGCCGTCCACGTCCCGCTGTCGCTGGAAGCGCAGATGGAAGCCCGCACGCTGATGCTGGCCACCAACAACGTGCTGTCCCCGGCCAACGGCGAGCCTATCATCGTTCCGTCGCAGGATATCGTGCTGGGTCTGTACTACATGACCCGCGACAAGGTGAACGGCAAGGGCGAAGGCATGGTGTTCGCCGACACCAAGGAAGTGCATCGCGCCTACGAAACCCGTCAGGTCGAACTGGCCACCCGCATCACCGTCCGCCTGAAGGAATGGGAAAAGGACGAGCAGGGCGAGTTCCAGCCGGTGATCAAGCGTTACGACACCACCGTCGGCCGCGCGATTCTGTCCGATATCCTTCCGAAGGGCCTGCCGTTCGAGCACATCAACAAGGCGCTGAAGAAGAAGGAAATCTCCAAGCTGATCAACGTGTCGTTCCGCCGCTGCGGCATCCGCGACACCGTGATCTTCGCCGACCAGCTGATGTACACCGGTTTCGCCTACTCGACCCGCGGCGGCATCTCCATCTGCGTCGACGACATGCAGATCCCGGCCAAGAAGGTCGAGCTGCTGGGCGAGGCGAACAAGGAAGTCAAGGAGATCGAGGAACAGTATCGTCAAGGTCTGGTGACCCAGGGCGAACGCTACAACAAGGTAGTGGACATCTGGGGCCGCACCGGCGACAAGATCGCCAAGGCGATGATGGACGAGCTGTCCAAGCAGAAGGTGCTGGACCGCGAAGGCAAGGAAGTCGATCAGGAATCCTTCAACTCCATTTACATGATGGCCGACTCGGGCGCGCGGGGTTCCGCAGCCCAGATCAAGCAGCTGGCCGGCATGCGGGGTCTGATGGCCAAGCCGGACGGCTCGATTATCGAGACGCCGATTACCGCCAACTTCCGCGAAGGCCTGACGGTACTGCAGTACTTCATCTCGACTCACGGCGCCCGTAAGGGTCTGGCGGATACCGCCTTGAAGACCGCGAACTCCGGTTACCTGACCCGTCGCCTGGTCGACGTGACCCAGGATCTGGTGGTGGTCGAGGACGATTGCGGCACCAGCAACGGCTTCACGATGAAGGCGGTGCTGCAGGGCGGCGACGTCATCGAAGCGCTGCGCGACCGCATCCTGGGCCGCGTGACCGCGATCGACGTGGTGGATCCGTCCACCGGCGAAACCGTGATCGAGGCCGGCACGCTGCTGGACGAGCATCTGGTCGACCAGGTCGACAACCTCGGCATCGACGAGGTCAAGGTCCGTACCGCGATCACTTGCGACACCCGTTACGGCCTGTGCGCGAAGTGCTACGGTCGCGACCTGGCGCGCGGCAAGCGCGTCAACGCCGGCGAGGCGATCGGCGTGATCGCCGCCCAGTCCATCGGCGAACCGGGCACCCAGCTGACGATGCGTACCTTCCACATCGGTGGCGCGGCGTCGCGAAACGCCGCCGCCAGCCAGGTGGAAGGCAAGTCCAACGGCACCGTGCGCTTCTCCAGCCAGATGCGCTACGTGGCCAACACCAAGGGCGAGCTGATCGTCATCACCCGCTCCGGCGAAGTGGTGATCCACGACGACATGGGCCGTGAGCGCGAGCGTCACAAGGTGCCGTACGGCGCGACCCTGATGGTGACCGACGGTCTGCAGATCAAGGCGGGCGCGGTACTGGCCACCTGGGATCCGCACACCCGTCCGATCATCACCGAGTACGCCGGCCGCGTGAAGTTCGAGAACGTGGAAGAGGGCAACACCGTAGCGAAGCAGACCGACGAAGTGACCGGCCTGTCGACGCTGGTGGTCATCGATCCGAAGCGCCGCGCCGGTTCGCAGTCCAAGATGCTGCGTCCGCTGGTGAAGCTGCTCGACGACAACGGCAACGAAGTGAAGCTGGCCGGTTCCGACGCGTCGGTATCGATCACCTTCCAGGTCGGCGCCATCATCACCGTGCGCGACGGCCAGGACGTGGGCAAGGGCGAAGTGCTGGCCCGCATCCCGCAGGAATCGTCGAAGACCCGCGACATTACCGGTGGTCTGCCGCGCGTGGCCGAGCTGTTCGAAGCCCGTTCGCCGAAGGATGCCGGCATGCTGGCCGAGGTGACCGGTACCGTATCGTTCGGCAAGGACACCAAGGGCAAGCAGCGCCTGATCATCACCGATCTGGAAGGCAACGGCTACGAGAACCTGATTCCGAAGGACAAGCACGTGCTGGTCCACGACGGTCAGGTGGTGAACCGCGGCGAATCCATCGTCGACGGTCCGGTCGATCCGCACGACATCCTGCGTCTGCAGGGCATCGAGGCGCTGGCCCGCTACATCGTTCAAGAGGTGCAGGAGGTGTACCGTCTGCAGGGCGTGAAGATCAACGACAAGCACATCGAGGTGATCATCCGCCAGATGCTGCGTCGTGTCGTGATCTCCGACAGCGGCGATACCGAATTCATCCAGGGCGAGCAGGTGGAACGCGCCGACGTGTTGGAAATGAACGACAAGATGATGGCCGAGGACAAGGAGCCGGCGCAGTACGAAAACGTGCTGCTGGGCATCACCAAGGCCTCGCTGTCGACCGACTCGTTCATCTCCGCGGCTTCCTTCCAGGAAACCACGCGCGTGCTGACCGAAGCGGCGATCATGGGCAAGCGCGACGATCTGCGCGGTCTGAAGGAAAACGTGATCGTCGGCCGTCTGATCCCGGCCGGTACCGGTCTCGCCTACCATCGCACCCGCCGTCGCCAGAACCTGGGTCTGGACGCTGCCGAATCGCAGCTGTTCGATCCGGCCCCGGCCGCGCTGGAAAGCGACGAATAAGCAGGGCCTAGCGGCCATCTGTTGAAAAAACGCTGCTCCATCAACGGTTAACGTTGGCGGGGCGGCGTTTTTTATTTGACGCTTGGGCGTTGACTAAAATATAATCCTCCGTCCTTTCTGGAGGCGTGTTGCTTCCGGGAAGCTTCAACTAGGAACTGATAGTAAATGCCAACCATTAACCAACTCGTTCGCAAGGGCCGCGTCGCCATCACGGCGAAGAGCAAGGTGCCTGCGCTGGAAGCCTGCCCGCAGAAGCGTGGCGTGTGCACCCGTGTTTACACCACCACTCCGAAGAAGCCGAACTCGGCTCTGCGTAAAGTGTGCAAGGTTCGTCTGACCAACGGTTTCGAAGTCATTTCGTACATCGGCGGTGAAGGCCACAACCTGCAGGAACACTCGGTCGTGCTGATCCGCGGCGGTCGTGTGAAGGACTTGCCGGGTGTGCGTTACCACACCGTGCGCGGTTCCCTGGATACCGCAGGCGTTAAAGACCGTAAGCAAGCTCGCTCCAAGTACGGCGCCAAGCGTCCCAAGTAATCGGGATGTTTTGAAGGCGGCCTGATAACACTCAGGGTCGTCTAGTAAGTGACTGCTCCATTGGGTAGTCATGAGCGAATAGAGCTCAACTGAATATTTTAAGGAAGTGACATGCCACGTCGCAGAGAAGTCCCCAAGCGTGAAATTCTGCCGGATCCGAAGTTCGGTTCCCAAGATCTGTCCAAGTTCATGAACGTTGTCATGATCGACGGCAAGAAGTCCGTTGCAGAGCGCATCATCTATGGTGCCCTGGAACAGATCGAAAAGAAAACCGGTAAGAACGCTATCGAAGTGTTCAACACCGCACTGTCCAACGCCAAGCCGGTGGTGGAAGTGAAGAGCCGCCGTGTAGGCGGTGCAAACTATCAAGTTCCTGTTGAAGTCCGCCCGTCCCGTCGTATGGCCCTGGCCATGCGCTGGCTGCGCGATGCCGCTCGCAAGCGCGGCGAAAAGTCCATGGATCTGCGCCTGGCTGGTGAGCTGATCGACGCGGCCGAAGGTCGTGGCGGCGCTATGAAGAAGCGTGACGAAGTGCACCGCATGGCAGAAGCCAACAAGGCCTTCTCGCACTTCCGTTTCTAAGCTTTACCAATTATTAAGGTGTAAGCCGTGGCAAGGAAAACCCCCATTGAGCGTTACCGTAACATCGGTATCTCCGCTCACATCGACGCCGGTAAGACGACGACTACCGAGCGCATTCTGTTTTACACCGGTGTAAACCACAAAATCGGTGAAGTGCATGATGGCGCCGCCACCATGGACTGGATGGAGCAGGAACAGGAGCGTGGCATCACGATCACCTCCGCTGCGACCACTACCTTCTGGAAAGGTATGGCCATGCAGTTCCCGGAGCACCGCTTCAACATCATCGACACCCCGGGTCACGTGGACTTTACCATCGAGGTAGAGCGTTCCATGCGTGTTCTGGACGGCGCCGTGATGGTGTACTGCGCCGTGGGCGGCGTGCAGCCGCAGTCTGAGACCGTATGGCGTCAGGCTAACAAGTACAAGGTTCCGCGTATCGCGTTCGTGAACAAGATGGACCGTCAAGGCGCCAACTTCTTCCGCGCCGTGGAACAGGTGAAGACCCGCCTGCGCGGCAATCCGGTGCCCATCGTGGTGCCGATCGGCGCCGAAGACGGTTTCACCGGCGTTGTCGATCTGCTGAAGATGAAGGCCATCATTTGGGACGAAGCCTCTCAGGGCATGAAGTTCGAATATGGCGACATCCCGGCCGACCTGGTTTCCGTGGCCGAAGAATGGCGCGAGAAGATGGTCGAAGCCGCTGCCGAAGTCAGCGACGAGATGATGGACAAGTACCTGGGCGGCGAAACGCTGTCCGAGGAAGAAATCATCGCCGGCCTGCGCGAGCGTACCCTGAAGTGCGAAATCCAGCCGATGCTGTGCGGTTCCGCGTTCAAGAACAAGGGTGTTCAGCGCATGCTGGACGCCGTGATCGAACTGCTGCCGTCGCCGACCGAAGTGCCGGCGATCAAGGGCGAAACCGACGGCGTTGAAGCCGAGCGTCACGCTTCCGACGACGAGCCGTTCTCGGCTCTGGCGTTCAAGCTGATGAACGACCCGTACGTGGGCCAGCTGACCTTCTTCCGCGTCTACTCCGGCGTGGTGAAGTCCGGCGACACCGTGCTGAACTCGGTCAAGGGCAAGAAGGAACGTATCGGCCGTATCGTGCAGATGCACGCCAACGACCGTAAGGAAATCGACGAAGTGCGCGCCGGCGACATCGCCGCCGCCATCGGCCTGAAGGAAGTCACCACCGGTGAAACCCTGTGCGCCGTTGACGCGGAAATCATCCTGGAGCGCATGGAGTTCCCGGATCCGGTGATCCACGTTGCCGTCGAGCCGAAGACCAAGGCCGACCAGGAGAAGATGGGCGTTGCCCTGAACCGCCTGGCCAAGGAAGACCCGTCGTTCCGCGTGCGTACCGACGAAGAATCCGGCCAGACCATCATCTCCGGCATGGGCGAGCTGCACCTGGAAATCCTGGTTGACCGCATGAAGCGCGAATTCGGCGTTGAAGCCAACGTCGGCGCGCCGCAAGTGGCCTACCGCGAAACCATCACCAAGACCGTTACCGACGTCGAAGGCAAGCACGTCAAACAGTCCGGTGGTAAGGGTCAGTACGGCCACGCCGTGATCACGCTGGAACCGTCCGGCGAAGGCAACGGCTACAAGTTCTTCGACGAGATCAAGGGCGGCGTGATTCCGCGCGAATTCATCCCGTCGGTGGATAAGGGTATCCAGAACACCCTGGGCAACGGCATCCTGGCCGGCTTCCCGGTGGTGGACGTGACCGTGCGCCTGACCTTCGGTTCCTACCACGACGTCGACTCCTCGCAGATCGCGTTCGAACTGGCAGGTTCGCTGGCATTCAAGGAAGCCATGCGCCGCGCCGGTCCGTGCATCCTCGAGCCGATGATGGCCGTGGAAGTGGAAACGCCGGAAGAGTACATGGGCGATGTGATGGGCGACCTGAACCGTCGCCGCGGCATGGTCCAAGGTATGGACGACGACGGCCTGGGTGGCAAGAAGATCAAGGCCGAAGTACCGCTGGCCGAGATGTTCGGTTACTCGACCGACCTGCGTTCGGCTACTCAGGGTCGTGCGACCTACTCGATGGAGTTCAAGCACTACTCCGAGGCTCCGAAGCACGTCGCCGAAGCCGTAATGGCCGCCAAGAAGTAATGCGCGCTGGGCTGGCCGGTCTCTTCAACGAGTCCGGCCGCCCCGATCTAATGTTCTTTAATTAAGGATTTTTGCAAAATGGCAAAAGAAAAGTTTGAGCGGACCAAACCGCACGTAAACGTAGGCACCATCGGTCACGTGGACCACGGTAAGACCACCCTGACCGCCGCTATCACCACCATTCTGTCGAAGAAGTTCGGTGGCGAAGCCAAGGACTACTCCCAGATCGACAGCGCGCCGGAAGAAAAGGCCCGCGGTATCACCATCAATACCGCGCACGTTGAATACGAAACCGAATCCCGCCACTACGCTCACGTAGACTGCCCGGGTCACGCCGACTATGTGAAGAACATGATCACCGGCGCGGCTCAGATGGACGGCGCGATCCTGGTGTGCTCGGCCGCTGACGGTCCGATGCCGCAAACCCGCGAACACATCCTGCTGTCCCGTCAGGTTGGCGTTCCGTACATCATCGTCTACCTGAACAAGGCTGACCTGGTTGACGACGCCGAGCTGCTGGAACTGGTGGAAATGGAAGTGCGCGATCTGCTGTCTTCCTACGACTTCCCGGGCGACGACACCCCGATCGTGACCGGCTCCGCTCGTCTGGCGCTGGAAGGCGACCAGTCCGAAATGGGCGAACCGTCGATCTTCCGTCTGGCCGACGCGCTGGACAGCTACATCCCGACGCCGGAACGCGCCATCGACAAGCCGTTCCTGCTGCCGATCGAAGACGTGTTCTCGATCTCGGGCCGTGGCACCGTGGTGACCGGTCGCGTTGAGCG
Organism: Chromobacterium sp. CV08; assembly: GCF_051129845.1. Lineage (NCBI taxonomy): Bacteria > Pseudomonadati > Pseudomonadota > Betaproteobacteria > Neisseriales > Chromobacteriaceae > Chromobacterium > Chromobacterium sp. CV08. The sequence goes on along the minus strand of NZ_CP150453.1, from coordinate 4,638,325 downwards.
CGGCATCGTGAAGGTCGGCGAAGAGCTGGAAATCGTGGGCCTGAAGGCTACCGTGAAGACCACCTGCACCGGCGTGGAAATGTTCCGCAAGCTGCTGGACCAAGGTCAAGCCGGCGACAACGTTGGCGTGCTGCTGCGCGGCACCAAGCGTGAAGACGTGGAGCGTGGCCAGGTTCTGTCGAAGCCGGGTTCGATCACCCCGCACACCGACTTCGCTGCATCCGTATACGTTCTGTCCAAGGACGAAGGTGGCCGTCACACCCCGTTCTTCGCGAACTACCGTCCGCAGTTCTACTTCCGTACGACCGACGTGACCGGCGCGATCACGCTGGCCGAAGGCGTGGAAATGGTAATGCCGGGCGACAACGTTGAAATCACCGTTGCCCTGATCGCTCCGATCGCGATGGAAGAAGGTCTGCGCTTCGCTATCCGCGAAGGCGGCCGTACCGTCGGCGCCGGCGTCGTTGCCAAGATCATCAAGTAACGGAAGCGGAGATTTCTCATGTCTAGCCAAAAGATCCGCATCCGCCTGAAGGCGTTCGATTACAACCTGATCGACCGTTCCGCTCAGGAAATCGTTGAAACCGCCAAGCGTACCGGCGCCGTCGTCAAGGGCCCGGTTCCGCTGCCGACCAAGATCGAGCGTTTCAACGTTCTGCGTTCCCCGCACGTGAACAAGACTTCCCGCGACCAGCTGGAAATCCGCACTCACCTGCGTCTGATGGACATCGTAGACCCGACCGACAAGACCGTCGACGCGCTGATGAAGCTCGACCTGCCGGCCGGTGTGGATGTGGAAATCAAGCTGCAATAATCGCTGAGGAGACGAGTGTCGCGAGCTAAGTGCTTGCGATGCTTGAATTTTCTGTGATACATTAGCGGACTCGCCATTTTGGCGAGTTCGCTTTTGTTTTTTATGTCGTGTTTTTTATGCCGGTCAATCGCAATCGGCGCCTGAAAAAGGAAATAAACATGAGTTTAGGTCTTGTCGGTCGCAAAGTCGGCATGACCCGCATTTTTGCCGAAGATGGCGCAACCATCCCGGTAACTGTGCTGGACATGTCCGCTAACCGCGTCACGCAAATCAAAACTGCAGAAACCGACGGCTACAATGCCGTTCAGGTGACTTTTGGCTCCAAGAAGGCCAATCGTGTCAACAAGGCTGCAGCTGGCCACTTCGCCAAGGCTGGCGTTGAAGCAGGTGAGGTTCTGGTGGAGTTCGCTCTGTCGGCCGAAGCTGTCGCCAACTTCAAGCTGGGCGATGCCGTCGCTGTTGAAACCTTCTCCGTTGGTCAGCTGGTGGACATCACCGGTACCTCCAAGGGTAAGGGCTTCTCCGGTGTGATCAAGCGTCACAACTTCTCTTCCAACCGTGCTTCGCATGGTAACTCGCGTTCGCACAATACGCCGGGTTCCATCGGTCAGGCGCAGGATCCGGGTCGCGTTTTCCCGGGTAAGCGCATGGCTGGTCAGTACGGTAACGTCAAGAGCACGGTTCAGTGCCTCGAGATCGTTCGTATCGACGCCGAGCGTCAGCTGATCCTGGTCAAGGGCGCAGTCCCGGGTGCCAAGAACGGCGACGTCGTTGTGCGTCCTAGCGTGAAAGCGGGTGCGTGATGGAATTGAATGTAATCAATACCCAAGGCAAGGCTGTTGGTAGCCTGCAAGTGTCCGACGCTCTGTTCGGCCGCGACTACAACGAAGCTCTGGTGCACCAGGTTGTTACCGCGTTCCTGGCGAACGCTCGTAGCGGCAACCGCGCCCAGCTGACTCGTGCCGAAGTGAAGCACTCGACCAAGAAGCCGTTCCGTCAGAAGGGCACTGGTAACGCTCGTGCCGGTATGACTTCCACCCCGAACCGTCGTGGTGGTGGCCGTGCCTTCCCGAACAAGCCGGACGAGAACTTCACCCAGAAGGTTAACCGCAAGATGTTCCGCGCCGGTATGGCCGCCATCCTGTCCCAACTGGTGCGTGACGAGCGTCTGATCGTGGTTGACGAGCTGTCGATCAACAGCCCGAAGACCAAGGAATTCGTTGGCACCGTTCAGCCGATGGGTCTGGAACAAGCCCTGTTCATCACCGGTGAACTGAGCGAGAACCTCTATCTCTCTTCGCGTAACCTGCCGAACGTGCTGGTTATCGAAGCTCAACAAGCTGATCCGTACAGCCTGCTGCGCTTCAAGAAGACCGTGATCACCCGCGACGCCGTGAAGCAACTGGAGGAGCAGTGGGCATGAACCAAGAACGTCTGTTGCAAGTAATCCTTGCTCCTATTGTTTCCGAAAAGAGCACCATGATTGCTGAGAAGAACCAGCAAATGGCGTTCCGCGTTGCCAAGGACGCGACCAAGCCGGAAATCAAGGCTGCCGTGGAAATGCTGTTCAACGTCAAAGTTGATGGCGTGTCCACTGTGAACGTCAAGGGCAAGGTTAAGCGTTTCGGCCGTAGCATCGGTCGTCGCAGTGACTGGAAGAAGGCCTACGTTAGCCTGGTCGAAGGTCAAGAAATCGATCTGACCGCTACCCCGGCCGCGGCGGAGTAAGGAGATAGAGCATGCCTATCGTTAAGGTAAAACCGACTTCCGCGGGCCGTCGTGCCGTCGTCAAGGTAGTAAACCCTGACCTGCACAAAGGCGCTCCGCACGCTGCCCTGGTTGAGAAGAAGAACTCGACCGGTGGCCGTAACCACAATGGCCACATCACCACGCGTCATCGCGGTGGTGGCCACAAGAAGCACTACCGTCTGATCGACTTCCGTCGCAACAAGGATGGCATCCCGGCGAAAGTGGAACGCATCGAATACGATCCGAACCGCACCGCTCACATCGCCCTGTTGTGCTACGCCGACGGCGAACGTCGCTACATCATCGCCCCGCGTGGCGTGAAGGTTGGCGCCGTGCTGCTGTCCGGTTCCGAGGCTCCGATCAAGGCCGGTAACGCTCTGCCGATCCGCAACATCCCGGTGGGTACCACTATCCACTGCGTGGAAATGCAACCCGGCAAGGGCGCTCAGATGGTTCGTTCCGCTGGCGCTTCTGCAATGCTGCTGGCTCGTGAAGGCGTGTACGCTCAACTGCGTCTGCGCTCCGGCGAGATCCGCCTGGTGCACGTCGATTGCCGTGCGACCGTTGGCGAAGTGGGTAACGAAGAGCACTCCCTGCGCAAGCTGGGCAAGGCTGGCGCAACCCGTTGGCGCGGTATTCGTCCGACCGTTCGCGGTACGGCGATGAACCCGATCGACCACCCGCACGGTGGTGGTGAAGGCCGCACTGGCGAAGGTCGCGTACCGGTTAGCCCGTGGGGCACCCCGGCTAAGGGCTTCCGTACCCGTCGCAACAAGCGTACCGACAACATGATCGTACGCCGTCGCTATTCCAACAAAGGGTAATTGACAATGGCACGTTCGCAGAAAAAAGGCCCGTTCGTCGATCTGCACCTCCTGAAGAAGGTGGATGCGGTACGGGCAACCAGCGACAAGCGTCCGATCAAGACCTGGTCGCGTCGTTCGACCATCCTGCCGGACTTCATTGGTCTGACCATCGCTGTACACAACGGTCGCACTCACGTTCCCGTCTATGTTTCTGAAAACATGGTCGGCCACAAACTGGGTGAATTCTCGCTGACTCGCACCTTCAAAGGCCACGCTGCCGACAAGAAGGCGAAGAAGAAGTAAGGTGAAGCGATGAGAGTATCTGCAAATCTGAAAAGTGTTCGCCTGTCGGCCCAAAAGTGCCGTCTGGTAGCCGATCTGGTCCGTGGTCAATCCGTGGCCCAGGCGCTGAATATCCTGGCCTTCTCCCCGAAGAAGGGCGCGGTAATCATCAAGAAAGTGCTGGAATCTGCCATCGCTAACGCCGAGCACAACGAAGGCGCTGACATCGACACCCTGCGTGTCACCAGCATCTTCGTTGACAAGGGCGCTAGTCTGAAGCGTTTCACTGCCCGTGCTAAGGGTCGTGGTAACCGCATCGAAAAGCAGACCTGCCACATTTCCTTGACCGTTGGCAATTAAGGGGTAAGAAATGGGTCAGAAGATTCATCCGACGGGATTCCGTCTTGCCGTCAACAAAAACTGGTCTTCCAAGTGGTTCGCGTCCTCGCAGAACTTCCCGGAAATGCTGAAGCAGGATATCGAAGTTCGCGAATTCCTGAAGAAGCGTCTGGGTCATGCTTCGGTTGGCCGCGTAACCATCGAGCGTCCGGCCAAGTCCGCCCGCATCACCATTCACAGCGCCCGTCCGGGTGTCGTGATCGGCAAGAAGGGCGAAGACATTGAAGTTCTGAAGCAAGAACTGCAAAAGCGCCTGGGCGTTCCGGTCCACGTGAACATCGAAGAAGTTCGCAAGCCGGAACTGGACGCGCAAATCATCGCCGACGGCATCGCTTCCCAGCTGGAGAAGCGCGTGATGTTCCGTCGCGCCATGAAGCGCGCCATGCAGAACGCCATGCGTCTGGGTGCCGAAGGCATCAAGATCATGTCGTCCGGCCGCCTGAACGGCATCGACATCGCGCGTAGCGAATGGTACCGCGAAGGCCGCGTGCCGCTGCATACCCTGCGCGCCGACGTGGACTACGCTACCTCCGAAGCCAAGACCACCTACGGTATCATCGGCATCAAGGTATGGGTGTACAAAGGCGAGCTGAAGCCGGGCCAAGTTGTGGCTACGCCGGCAGCTCCCGAGAAGAAAATGAGAAAGGGTGCCCGCAATGCTGCAGCCAACTAGACTCAAGTACCGCAAACAGCACAAAGGCCGTAACACCGGTATCGCCACTCGTGGCAACAAGGTGAGCTTTGGCGATTTCGGTCTGAAGGCTATTGGTCGTGGTCGCCTGACCGCGCGCCAGATTGAAGCTGCGCGTCGCGCGATGACCCGTCACATCAAGCGTGGCGGTCGCATCTGGATCCGTATCTTCCCGGACAAGCCGATCACCTCCAAGCCTGCCGAAGTCCGTATGGGCGGGGGTAAGGGCTCTCCGGAGTACTACGTGGCTGAAATCCAGCCTGGCAAGATGCTGTACGAAATGGATGGCGTATCCGAGGAACTCGCTCGCGAAGCTTTCCGTCTGGCCGCAGCTAAGCTGCCGATCGCCACTGTGTTCGTAACCAAACAGGTAGGTCAGTAATGAAAGCGTCCGAACTGAAAGCCAAAACTGTTGACGAGCTGAAGGCGGAACTGCTGAGCCTGCTGAAGGCCCAGTTTGCGCTGCGCATGCAGCACGCTACTCAGCAACTCGCCAAGACCTCTGAACTGAAGAAAGTGCGCCGCGATATCGCTCGCGTCCGTACCGTTCTGAAAGAAAAGGCAGTTTAAGATGAGCGAAACCAAGGTAGTACGTACGCTGACCGGCGTTGTGGTCAGCGACAAGATGGATAAGACTGTAACCGTTCTGGTCGAGCGCAAGGTTAAGCACCCGATCTACGGCAAGATTATCCGTCGCTCGAAGAAGTTCCACGCGCACGACGAAAACAACGAGTTCAAGGCAGGCGATCTGGTGATCATCAGTGAGTCCCGCCCGCTCTCGAAGACCAAGTCGTGGGTGGTAACTGGCCTGGTTGAGAAATCTCGCCAGGTGTAAAGCTTGCAGAGGGCTTCGGTCCTCTGTATAATGGCCATCTCCTGCATCTTCCATGCAGGAGTTCCGCCCTTACGGGGTCCAAAACTGGCCGTTTGACACGCCACAGGTCGTCTGTGGCGTTTCGTCTGTTTGGTCTTGCTCTTATGCGAGAAACCGGCAGGTGAAAGTGACGGATAAAGTTGGATTAGAAAGGTAATCATCAAATGATCCAAATGCAGACCATGCTTGAGGTCGCTGACAACACTGGTGCGCGTCACGTTATGTGCATCAAAGTGCTGGGTGGCTCCAAGCGTCGCTATGCTAGCGTAGGTGACATCATCAAGGTGAGCATCAAGGATGCCGCTCCGCGTGGTCGCGTCAAAAAAGGCGACGTCTACAATGCGGTCGTGGTACGCACTGCCAAAGGCGTGCGCCGTCCCGATGGCTCTTTGATCAAGTTTGACAGCAACGCTGCCGTTCTGCTCAACAACAAGCTTGAGCCGATCGGCACTCGTATCTTCGGGCCCGTTACGCGTGAACTGCGTACCGAACGCTTCATGAAGATCGTTTCGCTGGCTCCTGAAGTTCTGTAAGGAGGTCACATGCGCAAGATTCGCAAGGGTGATGAAGTCGTAGTAATCACCGGCAAAGACAAGGGTAAGCGCGGCACTGTCCTGCGTGTTCTGGACGAGAAACTGGTCGTCGAAGGCGTCAATGTCGCCAAGAAGCACCAGAAACCGAATCCGGTACGTGGCGTGGCCGGCGGCATCGTTGAAAAAACCATGCCTGTGGACGCCTCGAACGTCGCGATTTTCAATCCGGCAAGCCAAAAGGCTGACCGCGTGGGCTTCAAGGTTCTTGAAGACGGCCGCAAGGTGCGCGTGTTCAAGTCCAGCGGCGAAGTTATCGGCGCCTAAGGAGCAAACATGGCACGTCTCTACGATTTCTACAAAGACAGCGTAGTGCCGGAACTGATGAAACAGTTCGGCTACAAGTCGATCATGCAAGTTCCGCGTATCGAGAAGATCACCGTGAACATGGGCGTGGGCGAAGCCGTTGCCGATAAAAAGGTAATGGAATTCGCCGTGGGCGACCTGGAAAAGATCGCCGGCCAGAAGCCGGTTGTCACCACCGCTCGCAAGTCCATCGCCGGCTTCAAGATCCGCGATCACTACCCGGTAGGTTGCAAGGTAACTCTGCGTCGCGAACGCATGTACGAGTTCCTGGACCGCCTGGTGACCATCGCGCTGCCGCGCGTTCGCGACTTCCGTGGTGTGTCTGCCAAGTCCTTCGATGGCCGCGGCAACTACAACATGGGCGTCAAAGAACAGATCATCTTCCCGGAAATCGAGTACGACAAGATCGATGCTCTGCGTGGTATGAACATCACTGTCACCACTACGGCGAAGACTGACGAAGAGGCCCGCGCACTGCTGGCCGCGTTCAAGTTCCCGTTCAAGGGTTAAGCACATGGCACGACTTGCACTGATTAACCGTGAAGAGAAGCGCGTCAAGCTGGCTGAAAAGTTTTCCGCCAAGCGTGAGGCCCTGATCGCCACCATCAACAACCAGAACCTCTCGGAAGAAGAGCGTTTCGCCGCCCGCCTGCAACTGCAGCAACTGCCGCGCAACGCCTCCCCGGTGCGTCAGCGTAACCGCTGCGCCATCACCGGTCGTCCGCGTGGTGTATTCCGTAAATTCGGTTTGGGTCGCAACAAGCTGCGTGAGATCGCCATGAAGGGTGAGATTCCGGGTGTTGTGAAGGCCAGCTGGTAATAGGAGACACATAAATGAGCATGCACGATCCTATTTCCGATATGTTGACCCGCATCCGCAACGGCCAACGCGCTTCCAAGGTGGCAGTTTCCATGCCGTCCTCGAAGCTGAAGGTTGCGCTGGCGCAGGTGCTGAAAGAAGAAGGCTACATCGAGGACTTCGCCGTCGCCGGCGAGGCCAAGAAGCCTGTTCTCGATATCCAGCTCAAGTACTACGCTGGCCGTCCGGTGATCGAGCGCATCGAGCGCGTATCCCGTCCTGGCCTGCGCGTGTACAAGGGCTCCACCGAAATCCCGAAGGTCATGAACGGTCTGGGCGTGGCGATCCTGTCCACTTCCCAAGGCATCATGACTGATCGCAAGGCACGCACCACCGGTATCGGTGGCGAGCTGCTCTGCGTCGTGGCTTAAGGGGGTCAAATGTCTCGCGTAGCTAAGAATCCGGTAATCATCCCGGCCGGCGTCGAAGTGAAGTTCGGCGCTGCAGACGTGACTGTGAAGGGCGCCCTGGGCTCCCTGAGCACCGCTCTGTCTAACGACGTGGAAGTGAAGCTGGACAACGGCCAGCTGACTTTCGCCGCCAAGAATGACAGCAAGTTCGCTCGTGCCATGTCCGGCACCCTGCGCGCGCTGCTGAACAATATGGTGAACGGCGTATCGAAGGGCTTCGAGAAGAAGCTGCAGCTGGTCGGCGTGGGCTATCGTGCCCAAGCCCAAGGCGATACCCTGAACCTGTCTCTGGGTTTCTCGCACCCGGTGGCTCACAAGATGCCCGCTGGCATCAAAGTTGAGACCCCGACTCAGACCGAGATCCTGGTCAAGGGCGCTGACAAGCAGCTCGTGGGCCAGATCGCAGCCGAGATTCGCGCTTACCGTTCGCCGGAGCCTTACAAGGGCAAGGGTGTTCGCTACGCCGACGAGGTTGTGGTTCTGAAAGAAACCAAGAAGAAGTAACTGAGGCACTGACATGGACAAGAAACAAGCTCGACTCCGCCGCGCACGTAAAACCCGTGCCCGGATCGCGGAGCTCAAGATGGTGCGTCTCACTGTGTACCGCACCAATAGCCACATTTACGCCCAGATCATCGACGAGACCGGCAACAAGGTACTGGCCAGCGCTTCTTCGCTGGAAGCCGACGTCCGCGCTGAGATGGCCAATGGTGGCAACGTGGCAGCTGCTGCCGTGATCGGCAAGCGCATTGCCGAGAAGGCAAAAGCCGCAGGCATCGAGAAAGTTGCTTTCGACCGCTCCGGTTTCAAATACCACGGTCGCATGAAGGCACTGGCTGACGCCGCTCGCGAACACGGCCTCGTATTCTAATTCGGAGTAAAGAATGGCTAAGCACGAAATGGAAGATCGCGGCGACGGTCTGGTCGAGAAGATGATCAGCGTCAACCGCGTCACCAAAGTGGTCAAGGGCGGCCGTATCATGGCTTTCTCCGCCCTGACCGTGGTTGGCGATGGCAACGGCGGTATCGGCATGGGTAAGGGCCGTTCCAAGGAAGTTCCGGTCGCTGTTCAAAAGGCGATGGAACAAGCCCGTCACAACCTGGTTAAGATCCCGCTGAAGGGCGGCACGCTGCAGCATACCGTCATCGGCAAGCACGGCGCGACCACCGTCTTCATCCAGCCGGCCAAAGAAGGTACCGGCGTGAAGGCCGGCGGCCCGATGCGCGCGATCTTTGATGCAATGGGTGTTCACAATGTTTCGGCCAAGATTCACGGCTCGACGAACCCGTACAACGTGGTGCGCGCGACCCTGAACGGCCTGAGCAACATCAACACCCCGTCGCAAATCGCCGCCAAGCGTGGCCTGAGCGTCGAGGACATCCTGGGGGTGGGTCATGAGTAACGCCAAGACTGTCAAGGTCACTCTGGTAAAGAGCCTGATCGGTCGCCTGGAGTCTCACAAGGCCTGCGCCCGTGGTCTGGGTCTGAAAAAGATCCGTCAGACCGTTGAAGTGCTCGATACCCCTGAAAACCGTGGCATGATCAACAAGATCAGCTACCTGCTCAAATTCGAGGGCTAAGAGATGCTGCTGAACACCATCCAACCGGGTGACGGCGCCAAGCATGCCAAGCGCCGTGTCGGCCGTGGCATCGGTTCCGGCCTGGGCAAGACTTGCGGCCGCGGCCACAAGGGTCAGAAGAGCCGCGCAGGTGGCTTCCACAAGGTAGGCTTCGAAGGCGGTCAAATGCCGCTGCAACGTCGCCTGCCGAAGCGTGGCTTCAAGTCTCTGACGGCTCGCTTCGTATGCGAAGTTCGCCTGTCCGAACTGAACCTGCTGCCGGTCGACGAAATCGATCTGCTGGCTCTCAAGCAAGCCGGTCTGGTTGCTGCCCAGGCACAAGTTGCCAAGGTGGTCCTGTCCGGTAAGGTTGAGCGCGCGGTCAAACTGCGTGGTATCAGCGTTACCGCTGGCGCCCGCGCTGCCATCGAGGCTGCCGGCGGCAGCATTGAATAAGGCATAAATTTGTGGCGAATACTTCTCTAGTGGCCAATGCCAATAAGTTTGGTGATCTGAAGCGTAGAATCTGGTTCCTGATCGGCGCGCTGATCGTTTATCGTATCGGCGCCCATATTCCGGTCCCGGGTATCAACCCTGCCGAACTAGCGAAGTTGTTCCACACATCGCAGACGGGCCTGCTCGACATGTTCAACATGTTCTCGGGCGGTGCCCTCTCGAGGTTTACGGTATTTGCCCTGGGCATCATGCCGTACATCTCGGCTTCCATCATTCTGCAGCTTGCGGCCGAGGTTCTCCCCAGCCTGAAGCAGTTGAAGAAGGAAGGCGATGCGGGACGTCGCAAGATAACCCAGTACACGCGTTACGCCACCGTGGGGCTCGCGACTTTCCAAAGTTTCGGCATCGCGGTGATGTTGTACAAGCAGCCTAACCTGGTGATGACTGCTCAGTGGGAGTTTTACCTGACGACCGTGGTGTCTCTGGTCACCGGGACCATGTTCCTGATGTGGTTGGGTGAACAGATCACCGAGCGCGGTATCGGCAACGGTATCTCGCTGATCATCTGCGCGGGTATCGCCGCGGGTGTTCCGGCTGCGATCGGTAAGACCCTGACTCTGACCAGTCAGGGCTCTTTGCCCATTTTGTTTGCCATCCTGTTGTTTGTCGGGGTGATCCTGGTGACTTTCCTGGTGGTCTACGCAGAGCGTGGCCAGCGTAAGGTCCTGGTGAACTACGCGAAGCGTCAGGTCGGCAACCGCGTCATGCAGGGCCAGAGCACGCATTTGCCGCTCAAGCTCAACATGGCGGGGGTGATTCCCCCGATCTTCGCCTCCAGCATCATCCTGTTCCCGGCCACCGTTCTCGGCTGGTTCGGTCAGGGCGAGCACATGTCGTGGCTGAAGGGCGTGGCTGACAAGCTGCACCCGGGCCAGCCGATCTATGTGCTGCTGTACGCGGCGGCGATCATCTTCTTCTGCTACTTCTACACGGCGTTGGTCTTCAACCCGAAGGAGACGGCGGACAATCTGAAGAAGAGCGGGGCGTTCATCCCGGGCATCCGTCCAGGTGAGCAGACTTCTCGTTACATCGAGAAGATCATCCTGCGGCTGACGCTGATCGGTGCGATCTACATCACGCTGGTCTGTCTGCTGCCGGAGTTCCTGATCCTGAAGTGGAACGTGCCGTTCTACTTCGGCGGTACGTCGCTGCTGATCATCGTGGTGGTGACGATGGACTTCATGGCGCAGGTGCAGTCCTACGTGCTGTCGCATCAGTACGAGAGCTTGCTGAAGAAGGCCAACTTCAAAGGCAACGCCCTCACCCGCTGACACACGAGCTGACACTGGGTTATATGGCTAAGGAAGACACTATCCAGATGCAAGGCGAGATCCTGGAAAATTTGCCCAGCGCGACTTTCCGGATCAAGCTCGAAAATGGACATGTGGTACTGGGGCATATCTCCGGGAAGATGCGGATGCACTACATCCGCATCCTGCCCGGCGACAAGGTGACTGTGGAGTTGACTCCATACGATCTGTCCCGTGCGCGCATTGTGTTCCGTGCGAAGTAACGCATTTGTTGTTTTGGGATTTGAAAGGATTTGACCATGGTAGTAAAGCCCTCGGTAAAGCCAATTTGCCGCAATTGCAAACTTATTCGCCGCAAGGGCGTGGTTCGCGTGATCTGCACCGAGCCGCGTCACAAGCAAAAACAAGGCTAACATTTGTTAGACCAGGATTTGCGTGATACAATCGCAAACTTTTCAAGGTCTTAAGGCTTAAGGAAAGAGTATGGCCCGTATTGCAGGGGTAAACATCCCCAATCATGCGCATGCCGTTATCGGCCTGCAGGCAATTTTCGGCGTCGGTCAGACTCGCGCGCAGCAAATCTGTGCTGCAGCCAGCGTGAGTCCCTCCACCAAGGTGAAGGACCTGACTGAAGCTGAAATGGAAGCTCTGCGTGATCAAGTTGCGAAGTTCACCGTTGAAGGTGACCTGCGTCGCGAAATCACCATGAGCATCAAGCGTTTGATGGACATGGGCTGCTACCGCGGCTTCCGCCATCGTCGTGGCCTGCCGTGCCGCGGTCAGCGCACTCGCACCAATGCTCGTACCCGCAAGGGTCCGCGCAAGGCGATCGCCGGCAAGAAGTAAACTAAGGAACACAGATAATGGCTAAAGCAAACACAGCTGTCCGTGTACGTAAAAAAGTGCGCAAGTCTGTTAGCGAAGGTATCGTGCACGTGCACGCTTCGTTCAACAACACCATCATCACTATCACCGACCGTCAAGGCAATGCACTGTCTTGGGCTACCTCTGGCGGCGCTGGTTTTAAGGGCTCGCGCAAGAGTACACCCTTTGCCGCTCAGGTAGCTGCAGAGCACGCTGGTAAAGTTGCCCAAGAATATGGTGTGAAGAACCTCGAAGTTCGTATCAAAGGCCCGGGCCCGGGTCGTGAATCCGCTGTTCGCGCACTCAACTCGCTGGGTTTCAAGATCACCAGCATCTCCGACGTGACGCCGGTACCGCACAACGGTTGCCGTCCGCCCAAAAAACGTCGTATCTAATTCGGAGAGTGTGAGAACATGGCACGTTATATTGGCCCGAAGTGCAAGCTCGCTCGTCGTGAAGGCACCGACCTTTTCCTGAAGAGCGCGCGTCGTGCACTGGATTCCAAATGCAAACTGGATGCTGCTCCTGGCCAGCATGGCGCCCGTCGCGGCCGCCTGTCTGACTACGGCGTCCAGCTGCGTGAAAAGCAGAAAATCCGCCGCATCTACGGCGTACTCGAGCGTCAGTTCCGCAACTACTTTGCGGAAGCTGTGCGTCGCAAGGGCTCCACGGGTGAAAACCTGCTGAAGCTGCTTGAGTCCCGCCTGGACAATGTTGTATATCGCATGGGCTTTGGCTCCACTCGCGCCGAAGCGCGCCAGCTGGTGAGCCACAAGGCTATCGTTGTGAACGGCCAGGTTGTGAACATTCCGTCCTACCAGGTTAAAGCCGGTGACGTAGTGTCCGTCCGCGAGAAGGCCAAGAAGCAGGCTCGTATCGTCGAAGGTCTGGCGCTGGCCGAGCAAGGCGGCTTCCCGTCTTGGGTCCTGGTTGACTCCAAGAAGATGGAAGGCACTTTCAAATCCGCTCCGGAACGTTCCGAACTGTCTAGCGATATCAACGAACAACTCGTTGTGGAATTCTACTCCAAGTAATCGCTAGCTCTTAGGGAATGACTATGCAAAACAGCGCTTCGGAATTTCTGAAACCTCGTCTGATCGACGTACAGCCGGTTTCCGCCACTCACGCTCGCGTGTCGATGGAGCCGTTCGAGCGCGGCTACGCCCATACCCTGGGCAATTCGCTGCGTCGCATTCTGCTGTCGTCGATGCCGGGCTACGCTCCGACCGAAGTGACTATCGCTGGCGTTTTGCATGAGTATTCCGCGCTTGATGGCGTGCGCGAGGATGTCGTCGACATCCTCCTCAACCTCAAGGGCGTAGTGCTTAAGCTGCATGGTCGCGACAGTGTCGTGCTGACCTTGAAAAAGGATGGCGAGGGCGCTGTCTTGGCTAGCGATATCGAGCTGCCGCATGATGTGGAAGTGATCAATCCGGAACACGTGATTTGTCACCTCTCCTCCGGCGGCAAGATCGACATGGAGGTCAAGATCGAGAAGGGCCGCGGCTATCAGCCGGTGTCCACTCGCTCCAGCCATGACGACAACCGTTCCATCGGTACCATCCAACTGGACGCTTCCTTCTCGCCGGTTCGCCGCGTGAGCTTCGCTGTGGAAAGCGCCCGTGTGGAACAGCGTACCGACCTCGACCGCCTGGTGCTCGATATCGAGACCAACGGCGTGATCGAGCCGGAGCAGGCCGTGCGCAACGCGGCCCGCATCCTGATGGATCAGCTGTCGATCTTTGCCGACCTCCAGGGCACAGCGGTTGAAGAAGTCGTTGAAAAGGCGCCGCCGATCGATCCGATCCTGCTGCGTCCGGTAGACGATCTTGAACTGACGGTTCGTTCGGCCAACTGCCTGAAAGCAGAGAACATTTATTACATCGGCGATCTGATCCAGCGTACCGAAACCGAGCTTCTGAAGACTCCGAACCTCGGCCGCAAGTCGCTGAACGAGATCAAGGAAGTTCTCGCTTCCAAGGGCCTGACTCTCGGCATGAAGCTCGAGAACTGGCCTCCGGCTGGTCTGGAAAAGCCGTAAGTTTGAGACTAAAGGACATTAACAATGCGTCATCGTTACAGTAATCGTAAACTGAACCGCACGACCAGCCATCGTCTGGCGATGCTGCGTAACATGGCCAACTCGCTGCTGAAGCACGAAGCTATCGTGACCACGCTGCCGAAGGCCAAGGAACTGCGTCGTGTGGCCGAGCCGCTCATCACGCTCGGCAAAAAGCCGTCTCTCGCCAACCGTCGTCTGGCGTTCGACCGCACCCGTGACCGCGATATCGTGGTTAAACTCTTCGACGTGCTCGGCGCGCGCTACGCTACCCGCAATGGCGGTTACGTGCGCATCCTGAAGTACGGTTTCCGCAAGGGCGACAACGCCCCGATGGCTCTGGTGGAGCTGGTGGACCGTCCGGAAGATGCCGTTGCAGTTGAAGACGACTCCGCCGAGTAATCGACGAAGTTGAAAGAAAAAGCCAGCTCCCAGGAGCTGGCTTTTTTCATGTCGGAAAAAGCCGGGCCGGCGTCAGCGGGCCCGGCTTTGCCGCGCTCAGAAGATCGACAAGCCGGTGCGAGTGGTGAAGCGGTCCAAGGCTTCCAGGCCCAGTACCGAGTTGCCGCGGGTATCGAGCTGAGGGCTCCATACCGCGATGCTCATCTTGCCGGGTATCACCGCCAGCAGCCCGCCGCCGACGCCGCTCTTCACCGGCAGGCCGACGCGGTAGGCGAATTCGCCGGCGGCGTCGTAGGTGCCGCAGGTCAGCATGACGGCATTCACCTGTTTGGCCTGGCTGCGCGTCAGGTACTGTCTGGAGGTCTGCGGCGACAGGCCGTGATTGGCCAGGAACAGGCCGGCGCGCGCCAGCTCGCGGCAGCTCATCGCGATGCTGCAGTTGTCGAAGTACTGGCCGAGCACCGTCGCCACCGGCTGGTCGAGATTGCCGTAGCTCTTCATGAAGTGGGCCAGCGCCGCGTTGCGGTCGCCGTGCTCGCGTTCGGACGCGGCGATGGCCGCGTCGGCGCTCAGGCCCGGATTGCCGGCCTCGTCGCGCAGCCAGGCGAGCAGCCGCGCGTGGGCGTCGCCGAAATGGCCGATCGCGCGGTCGGTGACGGCCAGGGCGCCAGCGTTGATGAAGGGATTGCGCGGGATGCCGTGCTCGTATTCGAGCTGTACCAGGGAGTTGAACGGATTGCCGGACGGTTCCTTGCCGACGTGGCGCCACAACTCCTCGCCGTCGGCTTGCAGCGTCAAGGCCAGCATGAAGGCCTTGCTGATGCTCTGGATGGAGAAAGGCGTGTCGGCGTCGCCGCAGGCGTATTCGCCGCCGTCGAGCGCGGCGATGGCGAAGCCGAATTGGCGCGGCGGCACCGCCGCCAGCGCCGGGATGTAATCGGCGACCCGCCCCTGGTCGTAGAACGGCAGTACCTGCTGCCGGATATCTTCAATGAGTGCTTGCAGATTCATTCAGCGATTGTAAGCACGGCGGCGAGGCCCAGTCTAGAAGCTGTAGCGCTCCTCCAGCACCTCGAGCGGCGCGCCGAGCGTCAGCACGCCGGCGTTGCGGGCGCGCAGATTGACGCCGAAGCAGACGCCGTCGTCCAGCCGGCGGGTGCGCACCAGGGTGCGCAGCGGCTCGCCGTCGGCGCGTTTCTCGCCCAGATCCGGATCGACGGTGGTCAGCACGCAGCGGGTGCACGGCTTCATCACCTCGAATTCGATGTCGCCGATGCGGATCGCCTTCCATTCGTCCTCCATCCACGGGTAGTCGCCGGCGACCACCAGATTCGGACGGAAGTTGCGCAGCGCGACCGGCTGCTCCAGCTGGCGGTTCAAGTCGTCCAGCGAGGCCTGGTTGACCAGCAGGAAGGGATAGCCGTCGGCGAAGCTCATGCCGTCCTCCCCGTGCTTGAAGACGCGCCGGGAGCGGGCGCCCAGCCACAGCAGCCGGCAGTCGCCGCCGACGATGTCGGCGAACCAGGCGTCCAGCCTCTCGTCGCCGTGCCAGGCCTCGAAGCTGTCTTTCCAGACCTGGGCCGGGTGGGGGCGCGTGAACGCGGTCGCCAGCGCGCAGATCGGCGGCTTGCCGGGATAGCGCAGCAGCATGCCTCCGGGCAGCAGTTCGACGGCGACCCTGAGCAGCTGGGGGTGGCTGCGCGCGGTGATCTGATTGCCGTCCGGCGTCGCCAGCAGCCATTCGCGGTCGTGCAGCAGCCCGAGCGGGCCGGCGTAGGCGCGGTCGAAAGCTATGCCGCGGGCGGATTTCAGCGGATGGACGAACATCGCGGTCAACTGCATTGCGCACTCCGTGGAGGATGAGTCTGCAGAATGCTAACACCGGCCCGGCGGCGGGAACAGCGCGGGAAGGCGCGCCGCGACACCATCGTTAACCAAAATCGCGATTAGATTCCGATGGAATTTGTAAGTGCGCCATTGCATATATTCGGGGGGCAATTTAAATTGTTGTGTCGGCAGCATATTGTCCGATTGTTCGGATGTCCGCTTGGGGATGGCGTGACGGCGATCAAATCCTGATCGCTTATGCCTGGAAGATAGTTGAAGCAAAACGGAATTGTCCGTTGAGCTTTGTGGCGATACGGACTAAACCGGATGTAGTGACATACATGATAACAGTGCCTGACACAGCGCGCTTTCGGCTGTGATGGCGTCGCATGTGATTGGGGATGAGGAGAACGAGAATGCGCTCTTTGCGTGTCAAGCTGATTGCTTTTATTGCCCTGCTGCTGGTCTTGCTGGGCATGGTGATTACCGTGCTGGTCTATGGCCAGATGCGGAATGAAATCGTCCGGGGCGTCGACAACGAATTGGGTGGGACCTCCAAGGGCTATTCGGCCCTGGTGAGCAGTTGGTACAAGAGCAAGGTCGGCGTGGTGATCGCGGGCAATCCGCTGGTCGGCACGCCGGACCCGAGGCAGACCCTGGCCCGGATGAGCCAGGGCGGCGGTTTCGACATGATGTACATCGGCACCGCCGACCATGTGATGATACGTTCCGACATGAAGCCGCAGCCGCAGGGCTACGACCCGGTCGCGCGGCCGTGGTACCAGCAGGCGGCGGCCAGCGGCAACCCCGGCGTGTCCGACCCCTATGTCGATTTCGACACCAAGAAGCTGGTGGTGACCTTCGTGTCGCCGGTCAAGGACGGAACCGGGCTGAAGGCCGTCGTCGGCGGCGACATCTTCATCGACGATCTGGTCAAGACGGTGTTGTCGGTCAAGCTGCGCGGCAACGGCTACGCCTTCCTGGTGGACAAGAGCGGCAAGGTCATCGCCCACCCGGACGCCAGCCTGACGCTGAAGCCGCTGTCCGAGAAGGTGCCGGAGCTGACCGGCGACCGCCTGACGAAGCTGGCGACGGATACCACGATGCAGGAAGTCAGCATCGGGGGCGAAAGCAAGTTGATCGAAGTCCAGCCTGTCGAAGGCACCAACTGGCTGCTGGGCGTGGTGACCGACGAGTCGGTGGTGACCGGCCCGCTGAACACGCTGCTGCTGACCGTGATCGGCATCGGCGCCTTGTGCGTGCTGATCCTGATTCCGGTCGCCAGCGTGATGCTGAGCAAGATGCTGGCCGGCCTGGGCCGCCTGCGTAACGCGATGCTGGAAATCTCGCAGGGCGAGGGCGACCTGACCCGCCGCATCCAGGTGACCGGCCAGGACGAGATCGCCGAGACCGCCACCGCCTTCAACCGTTTCATCGGACAGCTGCAGAAGATGTTCATCGCGGTGAAGGAGGAGGCCGAGCGCGTCACCGGCGGCGTCGAGAGCGTGACGCATACGGTGGACAAGGTGGCCCACGACTCGCGGCAGATCGCCGACGTGTCCAGCTCCAACGCCGCGACGCTGGAGGAGATCACCGTCAGCATCTCCCATATCGCCGACGCGGCCCGCGAGGCGGACACGCTGGTCACCCATACCGGCGAAGTGTCCAGCGACAGCGCCAGCGGCATGCTGCGCATTTCCAACGAGATGAACAGCACGGTGGATGCGGTGAAGGGCTTGTCCACCATGCTGTCCTCGCTGGATCAGCGTTCGCAGCAGATCAGCGGCATCACCAATGTGATCAAGGACATCGCCGATCAGACCAATCTGTTGGCGCTGAACGCGGCGATCGAGGCGGCGCGCGCCGGCGAGATGGGCCGCGGCTTCGCCGTCGTCGCCGACGAGGTGCGCAAGCTGGCCGAACGCACCGGACAGGCGACGGTGGAGATTTCCGGCATGGTCAGCACGATACGCGAGGAGACCAGCCAGGCGGTCAACAATATGCAGCGCACCGTCAGCTCGGTCGACGGCGGCGTCGAACTGACGCAGAGCGCGGTCGAGCGCATCGAGCAGATCCAGCAGGCGATGCAGGAGGTGATGGCGAAGATGAACGAGATCACGCTGTCGACCAGCGAGCAGCACAAGGCCACGACGCTGATCGCGCAGAGCACCGAGCAGATCAACGGCCGCATCGTCGACAGCGACGGCGCCTTGCAGACGGTGCGCGACACGCTGTCCGACCTGTCGCAATCGGCCAGCAGCATGCGACAGCTGTTCTCCAGCTTCCGCGTCTGATCACGGCGATCCAAACAGCCCGGCCTGCCCGGGCTTTTTCATGCCCGCGATCCGCCGGGCCGGGAGCTTAAAACGGCGTGGCGGGACAGGGGGCCGGTTTCTAGAATAACTCTGTGGATGGACTATCAAAACAAGCACGAATACGTGCGGGTTGGGGAAGGAGCGGGAAATGACGAAGGCAGGTTTGAGCCTGAAGGCCCGGTTGATCGGCCTGATGGCCTTGGTGGCCGTGACGGTGTGCGGCCTGGGCGTGGTCTCGGTGTACAACCAGCGCCAGTTGATGTTGCAGGACAGGCAGGACAAGGTGCGCAATCTGGTGCAGAGCGTAGTGGGTCTGGTCTCCAGTTACGAGAAGCTGGTGGCGGACGGCAAGATCAGCGAGGCGGACGCCAAGCGCACGCTGTCGAAGGCGATCAGTTCGATGCACTACGAAAAAGCCGATTACTTCTTCGCCTACGATTCCGACTGGAATTATGTGGCCCACGGCGCCAAGCCGGAGCTGATCGGCAAGAACCTGGCCGGCGTCAAGGATCCGAACGGCGTCGAGCTGAAGACGTTGTTCCAGGACGCGATCTCGTCTCCGGGCGGCGGCGGCTACGGCGAATACGTGTGGAGCAAGCCGGGCTTCGACAAGCCCCAGCCCAAGCTTTCCTATGTCACCACCACGCCGCGCTGGCACTGGATAGTCGGCACCGGCATCTATCTGGACGATGTTGCCGCGGCCTTCCACCGCGAGCTGCTGTGGCTGGGCGGCGTGATGGCGGCGGCGCTGCTGGTGCTCCTGGGAATGGGAGGCATGATATTGCGCAATGTGATGGGCCAGCTGGGCGCCGATCCGCAGGAGACGGTGGCGGTGGTCAAGCGCATCGCCGCCGGCCAGCTGGGCGAGGCGGTGGCGGTGCGGCCCGGCGACACGGACAGCCTGATGGCGGCGGTCGGCGCGATGCAGGTCGAGCTGGAGCGGCTGGTGCGCGATATCGTCGACGGCGCCAGACAGCTGTCCAAGGTCAGCGGCGAGGTGACCGGCGAGGCCGAGGCGGTGGGGCGGGGCTCGGAGCAGCAGAGCGCGGCGGCCACGGCGATGGCGGCGTCCATCGAGCAGCTGACGGTCAGCGTCAACCACATTTCCGACCGTTCGCAGGATGCGCGGCAACTGGCCAACGAGTCCGGCACCTTGTCGAGGAACGGCGGCGCGGTGATCGCCGAGGCGGTCGGCGAGATGCGCCGCATCAACGAGGCCGTCGACCAGACTTCGGGCATCATCACCAGCCTGGCCGACAAGACCCAGACGATTTCCAGCATCATGCAGGTGATACGCGATATCGCCGATCAGACCAATCTCTTGGCCTTGAATGCGGCGATCGAGGCGGCGCGCGCCGGCGAGATGGGCCGCGGTTTCGCCGTGGTGGCGGACGAGGTGCGCAAGCTGTCCGAGCGCACCGCGCAGGCGACGCAGGAAATCGCCAGCATGATCCAGGATGTGCAGCAGGGCGCCGAGCATTCCCGCCACAGCATGGAGGAGGCGGTGGAGCGGGTGAAGGCCGGCTTGGACCTGGCCGAGCAGGCCGGCTCCGAGATCGCCCGCATCCAGGACAGCGCCAGCGGCGTGGTCGCCGTGATCGGCGATATTTCCCACGCGCTGCAGGAACAGAGCGCGGCCAGCCAGGCCATCGCCCAGCACGTCGAGCAGATCGCCCACAGCGCCAGCAGCAACGCCTCGGCGTCGCAGTCGGCCTCGAGGGCGATAGACAATATGAACCAGTTGGCCGTCAATCTGCGGCAGCTGGTGTCGCGTTTCTCGGTGCGGGCGTAATCGGCGGTTTTCGCCGAAGGCGGGGCCCGGCGCGCGCCGGGCCTTTTGCCATCGGCTGCGGCTAGTGTCGGCCGCGGCGGCGCCAGCCGGCCAGCAGCGACAGCAGCAGCAGGACGGCGCAGCCGACGACCACCGGCAGATTGCCGACGCGCATATACGGCGTCATTCCCTGGCGGCCCTGGGCGAATCCGGTCAGCACCTGGGCGGTGAACGGCGCGGCGACCGCCGAGATTTCGCCGTCCGGACGGATGATGGCGGTCATGCCGGTATTGGTGGCGCGCAGCACGTAGCGGCCGGTTTCCAGCGCGCGCGCCTGCGACAGCTGCAGGTGCTGGCTCATCGCCTCGCTCTTGCCGAACCAGGCCAGATTGCTGACATTGGCCAGCATGTCGGCCCGCGCCGCCGGGCCGATCAACTCCTCGCCGAAGCTATCCTCGTAGCAGACGTTGAACGCCACCTTGTGGGCGCCCAGCGTCAGCGGCGGCTGCTCGGCGCCGCCGCGGCTGAAGCCGGACAGCGGCATGTCCATATGCTGGTAGATCCAGCCTATCAGGCCGGGCAGCGGCACGAATTCGCCGAAGGGCACCAGATGGTCCTTGGCGTAGTACGGCATCTTGGGGTCGGACAGCGCGACCACCGCGTTCAGATAGCCGCGGCCGTCGTTGGTGCGGCGCGGCACGCCGCTGGCCAGCGCCATGCCGGAGCGCGACGCCTCGCCGCGCATCATCGATAGATAACCGGACGGCAGGTCGTCCAGGAACAGCGGCAGCGCGGTTTCCGGCAATATCATCAGGTCGGCGCGGGTCATCGCCACCTGGCGGTAATAGGTCAGCAGCGAGTTTTCCAGGTTTTCCGGCGACCACTTCATCTCCTGGGCGATATTGCCCTGGCCCAGCGCCACGCTGATCGGCTTGCCGAGCGGCGCGGTCCACTCGATGTCGCGTAGCCAGAAGCCGCTGCCCCAGACCAGCGCCGCGGCGAGCGCGATGGCCAGCCGCTGCCGCATGCCGGCGCGGGCCAGCATGACCAGCGCGCCGGCCGACAGGGCCACCAGATAGCTGACCAGGTGGATGCCGCCGACCGGCGCGTAGCCGGCCAGCGGGCTTTCTGTGATCTGCGAATAGCCGGCGGCGGCCCAGGGGAAGCCGGTCATCACCCAGCCGCGCAGCCATTCCCCCATTTCCCAGGCGGCGGGGAAGGCCAGCAGCCAGCGCAGGCCGGGACGCGGATCGATGCGGCAGGCGATCCAGGTGGCCAGGCCCGGATACAGCGCCAGATAGGCCGGCAGCAACAGCACCAGCGGCGCAGCGATCCAGGCCGGCAGGCCGGCGATGTCGTGCAGGCTGGAGTAGATCCAGCGGAAGTTGCTGACGTAGGCGCCCAGACCCCAGGCATAGCCAATCCAGAACGCGCGTCTGGGCTCGCGCTGGGTCAGCTCGATCAGCGCGGCGAGGCAGAGCGGCATCAGCCACCATAGCCGGTACGGCGCGAAGGCAAACAGGGTGAGGGCGCCGGTCAGCGCGGCGGCCAGGAGCAGGATCAGGATTCGCATGGTGCAGCTTGTATCGATGTGGGCCAGGCGGCCGGCCCGGGAGCCGGCCGTATTTCAGCATAGGCCTTATTCCCATTCCATTTGGCGTGATGGTCTTGCCGGCTTCGCCGCGCGGGGCCCCGCCGTACCGGGTGTACGATCTGCGGCCCTGCTCGCCTGCCTTTGCGCGCTCATCTCCAAAGGACGGGGAATTATTCGGCGGTGTCGGCGGCGAGCCGGATGCGTTCGACCAGCAGGGTGTCGAGGCGGCGGCTGTCGGCGCGCAGCACGGTGAAGCGCAGGCCGGCGGCTTCTATCTTCTCGCCGCGCTTCGGCAGATGGCCGGTCAGCGAGATCACCAGGCCGCCGACGGTGTCGACGTCGTCGTCGGCGTAGTCGGTGCCGAAATAGTGGTTGAAGTCCTCTATCTCGGTCAGGGCCTTGACGCGGTAGCGTTCGTGGCCGCGGACCGGAACGATGTCGTCCTCGTCATCGTCGATGTCGTACTCGTCCTCGATGTCGCCGACGATCTGTTCGATCACGTCCTCGATGGTGACCAGGCCGCAGACGCCGCCGTACTCGTCGACCACCACCGCCATATGGTTGTGGGTGGCGCGAAAGTCGCGCAGCAGCACGTTGAGCGGCTTGGATTCCGGCACGAAGACGGCCGGACGCAGGACGGTCTTCAGATTGAAGGTGGCGGGCGCATGGAAGTAGCGCAGCAATTCCTTGGCCAGCAGGATGCCCTGAACGTCATCCTTGCTTTCGCCTATCACCGGAAAGCGCGAGTGGCCGGAGTCGATCACCGTCGGCAGGAAGCGGTCTATCGGGTCGTCGATGTTCAGCACGTGCATCTGGCTGCGCGGGATCATCACGTCGCGGACGGTCAGCTCGCTCACTTCCAGCACGCCTTCTATCATGCCGAGGGCCTCGGCATCGAGCAGATTGCGCTCGAAGGCGTTGTGCAGCAGTTCGATCAACTCCTCGCGGTCTTCCGGCTCGCGCATCAGCATGGTGGACAGGCGTTCAAGCCAGCTGGGCCGCGGTTTACTGGGGTCTTCCATTTCTTAGATGTGCTCCTCGTGGTAGGGATCGGGATATCCTAGCTGCTGAACGATGACAGTTTCAAGCGCTTCCATCGCTTCGGCCTCGTCGTCCTCTTCGTGGTCGAAGCCCTGCAGGTGCAGCATGCCGTGCACCAGCAGGTGGGCGTAGTGCGCCATCAGGTCCTTGTTTTGCTCGGCGGCTTCCTTCTCCACCACCGGCGCGCAAAGCACCAGGTCGCCGAACAGCGGCAGGCCGGCGACCGGCTCGCCCTCGTTCAGCGCGAAGCTGAGGACGTTGGTCGCATAATCCTTGCCGCGGTAATCGTTGTTCAGCTGACGGCCTTCAGCGGCGTCGACGATGACGATGCTGACCTGGGCCTGCTTGACCTCGCGCCGCAGTGCGGCCTGGCAGGCGCGGCGGATCAGCGCCGGCTCGGGCAGGGAGGCGGCGTCGCTGCGCACGTCCAGGCTCAGTTCCAGCCGCGCCGCGAGGCGGGCCAGCAGCGGGTTACGCTTGGCTTTTTTCATCTTGCTTGCTTTGGTATTGGTCGTAGGCGTCGACGATTTTCTGCACCAGCGGATGGCGCACCACGTCGTTGCTGTTGAAATGGTGGAAATGGATGCCGCGCACGCGGTCCAGTATCCGTTCGACCTCGACGAGGCCGCTTTTCTGGTGGCGGGCCAGGTCGATCTGGGTGACGTCGCCGGTGATCACGGCCTTGGAGCCGAAGCCTATCCGGGTCAGGAACATCTTCATCTGCTCCGGCGTGGTGTTCTGCGCCTCGTCCAGGATGATGAAGGCGTGGTTCAGCGTGCGGCCGCGCATATAGGCCAGCGGCGCGATCTCGATCAGGTTCTTCTCGAACAGCCGGGTCACGCGGTCGAAGCCCATCAGATCGTACAGCGCGTCGTACAGCGGCCGCAGATACGGGTCCACCTTCTGCGCCAGGTCGCCGGGCAGGAAGCCCAGCTTCTCGCCGGCCTCCACCGCCGGGCGCACCAGCACGATGCGCTTGACGGCGTCGCGCTCCATCGCGTCCACCGCGCAGGCGACGGCCAGATAGGTCTTGCCGGTGCCGGCCGGGCCGATGCCGAAGGTGACGTCGTGCTGTTGTATCGCCTTGATGTAGCGCGCCTGGTTGGGCGTGCGGCCCCTGAGGTCGCCGCGGCGCGTCGCCAGCACCGGCGACTCCTCCTGCTCGGCCGTCGGTTGCTGCTGGCGCAATTCCACCAGCGACAGCTGCACATCGTCTATCGAGATGTCCTGCTTGTCGGCCTGCAGATACAGCCGGGTCAGCGCCTCCACCGCGGCCTTGGCGGCCGCGCCCTGGACGCGGAAGGCCTCGCCGCGGCGCTGGATGACCACGTCCAGTCCGGTTTCTATCTGTTTCAGGTTTTCGTCCAGCGGACCGCACAGGCGGGCCAGCCTGTCGTTGTCGACCGGGTTGAAGCTGAGGGATTCGCTTGTGCTCATGCGTTTTGCAATTGTTGGCTTAACTGTTGAAAAACGGCGGCGTGCCTGCCGTGCGAAACATGGCAGACGGCCATGCCCAGCCGGCGCGCCGGCGCGATGTCGCGCTCCAGGTCGTCGCCGACCATCAGGCAATGTTCGGGCGCGAGGTTTTCCAGCGCCAGCGCGTGGCGGAAGATGCGCGGGTCCGGCTTGGCCGCGCCGGCATCGTCTATGGTGACGACGTGGCGGAAATGGTGGGCGATGCCCAGATGCGCCAGCTTGGCCCGCTGCTGCTCGGTGCCGCCGTTGCTGACGACGATGCGGATCAGGTGGGCGGTGGCGTCGAGAAAGGCCGCCGCGCCGGGGGTCAGCCTCCGGTTGCTGCGGTAGGCGTCCATATACGGCTGGAACAGGCGCGCGGCCTCGTCTTCGGCGATGTGCGGCAGGCCGAGGAAGTCGCGCAGCCGCTCGTGGCGCTGTTGCGCCATCGTCAGCTCGCCGGCCTCGAAACGCCGCCAGTGGCGGTCGACGCAGGCGCGCCAGCGCGCGAACAGCTCGGCCTCGGATTCGGAAAAGCGGGCGGCATGGGGCCCGATGAAGACGGAAAACGCCTGCAGGGTGGCATGGCCGTCGTCGAACAGCGTGTCGTCCAGGTCCAGCAGCAGGGCCTTGATGCCGTTCGCCTTCATGCGTCCTTCAGACTTTCCAGCCCGGCGGCGGTCATGCTGGGCACGAACTCGATGATGTCGTAGCGGGCGACGCCGCCCCGGGCGAACGGATCCTCGGCCAGCCGGGCCTCCAGCGCGGCGCGTTCGCCGCGCGCGAGGATCAGGCCGCCGTCGCGCGGCATCTTGCGGCCGGAAGCCAGGAAGACGCCGTCGGCGTAGGCCTGCTTCAGCCAGACGACGTGGGCGTCCAGCAAGGCGTCGACGTCGGACAGCGGGGCGATGTAAGTCAGCGACACTACGAACATTCTTCCATCCTCCGTGTGGGAACCGGGCCAGCATACGCCGCGCCATTCGCATTGCATAGCGACCCGGCCCGTCGCACGGTCAGGCGCTCTCGCCGGTCACCACCTCGCCGGCCAGCGAATGCGGGAAGGCGGCGGTGATCCTGACGTCTATCGTCCGGCCCAGCAGGCGCGGATGGCCGGCGAAGTTGACGACGCGGTTGTTGGCGGTGCGCGCCGCCAGCATCGCCGCGTCCTTTTTCGACACGTTCTCGACCAGCACGCGCTGCACGGTGCCGACCATGGACTGGTTGATCGCGTAGCCGTTGGCCTCTATCACCTCGTTCAGCGCCTCCAGCCGGCGCACCTTCTCCGAGTGCGGCGTGTCGTCCGGCAGATTGGACGCCGGCGTGCCCGGCCGCGGGCTGTAGATGAAGACGAAGCTGAAGTCGAATTGGCAGTCGCGGACCAGTTTCAGCGTCTGCTCGAAGTCGGCCTCGGTCTCGCCCGGGAAGCCGACGATGAAGTCCGACGACAGGCACAGATCGGGCCGGATCGCGCGCAGCTTGCGGATGATGGACTTGTATTCCAGGCCGGTGTAGCCGCGCTTCATCGCCATCAGCACGCGGTCCGAGCCCGATTGCACCGGCAGGTGCAGGTGGGAGACCAGCTTAGGCAGCTTGGCGTAGCAGTCTATGATGCGCTGGCTGAATTCGCGCGGGTGGCTGGTGGTGAAGCGGATGCGCTCCACGCCAGGCACTTCGTGCACGTATTCCAGGAGAAGCGCGAAGTCGGCGATCTCGCCGTCGCTCATCAGGCCGCGGTAGGCGTTGACGTTCTGACCCAGCAGCGTGATTTCCTTGACGCCCTGGGCGGCGAGGCCGGCGATCTCGGTCAGCACGTCCTCGAACGGGCGCGACACTTCCTCGCCGCGGGTGTACGGCACCACGCAGAACGAGCAGTACTTGGAACAGCCCTCCATGATGGAGACGAAGGCGGCGCCGCCGTCGACCTTGGCCGGCGGGATGTGGTCGAACTTCTCGATCTCGGGGAAGGAGATGTCCACCTGCGAGCGGCCGCTGGCCTGTCGGCTCTGGATCAGGTCCGGCAGCCGGTGCAGCGTCTGCGGGCCGAACACCACGTCGACGAAGGGCGCGCGCTTGACGATGGCCTCGCCCTCCTGGCTGGCCACGCAGCCGCCGACGCCGATGATCAGGTCGGGATTGGCTTCCTTCAGCGGGCGAATGCGGCCGAGGTCGGAGAATACCTTCTCCTGGGCCTTTTCCCGCACGCTACAGGTGTTGAACAGGATGACGTCGGCTTCTTCCGGATTGTCCGTCTTGACCATGCCTTCGGCGCTGCCCAGCACGTCCGCCATCTTGTCGGAATCGTACTCGTTCATCTGGCAGCCGAAGGTCTTGATGTATACCTTCTTCATTGCTACTCGGTTTTCCAGCTGGTATTCGGTTTCAGGGTTGGATCCGGGTCTGGCGCTGGCGCTGTGTCTCGACTTCGTCGCCGCCCAGCACCCAGATTCGGTTGATATTGCCTTGCTGATCGAAGGTCACGCCTATGGTGCGGCCTTTCAGGGCGTTCAATTGTCCGCTCAGCAGGAAGCGGTTGTGCTCGTCGAAGACGCGCAGGCCGGGGGACAGCGCGAAATGCTGCGGCTCGATGGCGATCAGCGCCGACAGCCGCTGCAACAGCGTGCGATCGGCGCGGACGAATTCGATACCGGCATCGTCGACGTCGGCCAGCTTGCCCATCACCAGACCGTCGGGCAGCAGGCGGCCGGCCGCGGCAGGCAGGGCCAGACAGAGCAGACATAGCGTGGCGATGGATTTTTTCATAGCAAATTGAACGCGTTGCGCGCGATTCTATCATAGCCGGCCGGCGAGCCGGCCAAATGTTTACGGCATGGCCGGGGCCTCGCGCCGGCCGTAGCGCTCGGCCAGCGCGAACATCATCGGGTTCAGCAGGATGGAAACGATGGCGCCGGCCAGGATCAGCGCCTGGCCGCGCCCGCTGAGCAGGCCCAGCGACATGCCCAGCCCGGCCAGGATGAACGAGAATTCGCCTATCTGCGCCAGGCTGGCGGCGATGCGCAGGCTGGTGTGGTGGCCGCGGCGGAACATGCGGACGATGCCGTAGGCGGCGGCCGACTTGCCGACGACGATGATCAGCACGGTGGCCAGCACCACCATGGTGTCCTTCAGCAGCACTTCCGGGTCCAGCAGCATGCCGACCGACACGAAGAACAGCACGGCGAACGCTTCGCGCAGCGGCAGCGATTCCTCGGCGGCGCGGTGGCTGAACGGCGACTCCGCCATCACCATGCCGGCGAAGAAGGCGCCCAGCGCGAACGAGATCTGGAACAGCTGGGTCGCGCCGTAGGCGACGCCGAGCGCGGTGGCCAGCACGCCGAGCCGGAACAGTTCGCGGCTGCCGGTATGGACGATGCGCTCCAGCATCCACGGAATGAAGCGGCGGCCGACGATCAGCATCAGGGCGACGAAGGCCGCCACCTTGGCGACGGTCAGCGCCAGCATCCAGCCCAGTTCGGACAGCGACGGCACCGCCTGGCCGCCGCCCAGCGCGCCGGCGAAGGCCGGCAGCAGCACCAGCGTCAGCACCATCACCAGGTCTTCGACCACCAGCCAGCCGACCGCCACCTTGCCGTCCTCGCTGTCCAGCCAGCCGTATTCCTCCAGCGCGCGCAGCAACACCACGGTGCTGGCCACCGACAGCGCCAGGCCGAACACCACGCCCTCGCCCAGCGGCCAACCGAGGAAATGGGACAGGCCCATGCCCAGCAGCGTCGCCACCGCGATCTGCACCAGCGCGCCCGGCACGGCGATGGTCTTCACCGCCATCAAGTCCTTGATCGAGAAATGCTGGCCGACGCCGAACATCAGCAGGATCACCCCCAGCTCCGCCAACTGCGGCGCCAGCGCGGTATCGGCCTGGAAGCCCGGCGTGAACGGGCCGACCAGGATGCCGGCGCACAGATAGCCCACCAGCGGCGGCAGTCTGAGGCGCAGCGCCAGCGCGCCGAGCGCGAAGGCGAAGACCAGGCCGCCGACGATGGTGGTGATCAAGGGGGTGTCGTGGTGCATGGGCGGAATTCCGGTTGAATGGCTGAATGATATAGAGACGGAGTATCGGACAATCGAGTTCCGATCAATCTGATTTTTCTATTCAGCCTTCATTCTGGCGCGAGGCGACGGCGCTTGCCCTGGCCGCCGCCGCGAAAAGACTTTGGATCAGAAGCGCTCGAACGGCTGCAGATAGCGCCATTGTCCCGGCTGCAGGCCGGCCAGCGCCAGCCGGCCGACGCGAATGCAGCGTGCGCTCTGGAAGCCGACGCCGAGCTGACGGCAGATTTCGTCGAACAGGCCCGACTGCGGCGCGTACACCGCGCAGCGCAGCTGATGGTCGCCCTGGCGGCTGATCTTGCACTGTCGCAGCGGCTTGCCGCCCAGGCGGATCGCGGCGGCGCGCGTTTTCAGCTCGTCGGCGGCCGGCGCGCGATCGACCTGCAGCAGGAATTCCATTTCGCACTCGGCCAGGCGGCGCGGCAGCTTTTTGTCCTGGGTCAGCACCACCAGGCCGTGGCAACGCTCGTCCACGGCGCCGACGGCGGTCAGGTGCTGGCGGTGGCGGGCCAGCCAGAGCTGCTCCGCGCCATCCTGCGGCGAGCGGCTGTCCGGTCCCAGCAGCTGGGCCGGCGGCGCGTCGTCGCCTGCCGGGCGGTTCAGCAGCATGGTCACCGGCAGCGTCGCCAGGGCCTGCGGTTTGCCGGCCAGGGTGATCTGCTGCTCCGGCCGCACCCGCGCGCCCAGCGTATCGACCACTTTGCCGTCCACCTTTACCAGGCCCTGCTCGATGCAGGCATCGGCCTC
Organism: Chromobacterium sp. CV08; assembly: GCF_051129845.1. Taxonomy (NCBI): domain Bacteria; kingdom Pseudomonadati; phylum Pseudomonadota; class Betaproteobacteria; order Neisseriales; family Chromobacteriaceae; genus Chromobacterium; species Chromobacterium sp. CV08. Next base: position 4,609,079 of record NZ_CP150453.1, on the reverse strand, counting down.
GCGCCGCGAGCACAGTCCCAGTTCCACCATGCGCTTGGACAGGCGCACGTTCGTATCATCCATTGGCACATCCTTCGGTTTGTCGCCGGCGATTATCGTTTGCCGCCGCGGCGCTGACAAATACCGCGCTGTCCATCGCCTGGGCGCTTGCATGCCGCGGTGTATTTTCGACGGTCGCTTGCCTTAAAAAATATTTGATATAATATGCATCATAGTAAAACATTTTCAGGAGCGAGTATGCGTGCGGACAAGGGATGGCTGGCGTGGTCCAGGACCTGTTTGTTGATCGGCCTGGCGGTGGCCGGAAGCCTGGGCGCGCAGCATGCGGCCGCGGAGCAGGACGATGAGGCGGACGCCGTGTTCACCGCCAGCCGGCAGACGCCGCTGGCCGACGGCAGCGTCTGCGTGGCCGGCGGCGAAACCATAGACGGCGTCGACGGCCGCGCGGTCCTGCTGATGAAACGGGGCGGCACGGTCCGGCAGCGCGTCAAGCTGCCGTTGCCGGATCCGGATTACAGCGACGCCAGCGCCGTCGGCTGCCTGCAGCTCGGTTCGGTCTGGTACGCGGTGGAGGAGTTGGATACCAGCTCTTTCGTCAGCGATAAGCGGGTGCTGCTGTTTGTCGACCGCATCGAGCGCGGTCGCCTGGTCAAGCGGGTGATGCTGCCGGTGCGCTACGCCGGACAGAACTTCGGCGTGGCTAGGGTCGAAAGAGGCAAGGCGGGGTTCGCGCTGGACGCGGCCGGACGTCTGGTGGTCAGCGGCAAGGTGTACCCGGATGCCCTGGGAGGCAGCAAGGGCAAGCCTTTCGCCGTCCGGCTGACGCCGGACCTGGCCGTGCTCAAGTGAGCGCGATTGATTCTGATTGATTCAGTAAGGAAACCGTGATGGCTGAAAAGAAGAACTACACCACGCAGGACAAGATCAATTTCATCGTTTCCCTGTATCCGGCGGCGCGGGAGGCGTCGCGCAAGACCGGCATGTCCTGGGAGCTGATCCTGGCCCAGGCCGCCCAGGAGACCGGCTGGGGCGAGAAGGTCCTGCCCGGCAGTAACAATGTCTTCAATATCAAGGCCGGCGCGTCGTGGAAAGGCGATTCCAAGGTCTACCACGTCTGGGAAAAGCAGCACGGCAAGAAAGTCTGGGTCGACGACGCCTTCCGCGTCTATCCGTCGGTGGCGGCTTCGCTGGAGGACCGGATGCGCCTGCTGCAAAACAGCGAACGCTATGCGAAGGCGGGTCTGTTGAACGAGGGCGTTAAGGGCGACCTGGCCAAGGAGGCCCATGCCTTGCAAAAAGGCGGTTACGCCACCGCCGAGAACTACGCAGCCAGCATGATCGAGCTGTTCCATGGTCCGACGATGCGCCGCGCGCTCGCCGAGGCCCGCAAGGCGCATCCGGAGGCCGGGGCGCAGGCCGTGGCGCCGACGGCGCAAGCTGTCCCGGCACAGCCGGCCCCGCCGCAAGCGCCCCGGCAGGCCGAAACCGGCGCGAAGCCGGCCGCCGGCGCCGACGCCGGCACGCGCATGGTCAACGCGACGCTGGCGCATTTCGGCGACGGCAGCTTCGAATACGGCCGCGCCGACATGGCCGGCCGGCTGGCCAGCAAGAAGAGCGGCAACCGCATAGACGGCAGCCGCTACGAGCAGGATCTGGACAACGATGGCAAGAAGGGTGTCGATTGCTCTTCGCTGGTGTGGCGCAGCCTGCAGCTGGGCGGCACCCGGGTGACCGACAAGTTTCCGACCGCCGAGGGCTTCACCACCCATACGCTGTTCAACGGCGGACATGGCGGCAAGCATCCCGACGCCAATCTGACCGGCTACGCGAAGAAGCACTTCGATCTGATCCAGAGCAAGGACGACCTGAAGCCGGGCGACATCCTGATGTTCAAGGGCGAAGGCGGCCAGCATGTCGCGATCTACAAGGGCCGCAACGAGAAGGGCGAGCAGCTATTCTTCGGCTCGCAGACCTCGACCGGGCCGGCCGAAGTCAATCTGAGCACCAATCCGTACTGGGCGAAGCAGCCCTTGCTGGGCGCGCTGCGGCCCAAGGAGGAATTCTTCAAGCCGGAGGCGCTGCAGGCGGCCCATCAGCAGCAGGCCGGCCTGTCGGCCGGCAAGCAGAGCCTGCTCGATCAGGCGATAGACCGGGTGAAGGAACTGCAGCAACGCGACGGCAGGCTGAAGGACCTGGGCGCCCACCATATCGACAATCTGGGCGCCGCGCTGGCGGTGGAGGGCTGGAAGAAGGGCATGGCCAAGGCCGAGGCGGCGGTGGTGAACGCCGCCGATCCGGGCAAGATCAGCATGCTGTGCAAGAACGCGGCCAACAAGGTGCAGCACGCGGCGGTGGAGCTGAAGGACGCCATCGTGCAGGCCGCCCACCATTCCATCGCCCAACTGGCGGCCGCGCCCGAAGCCGGCCAGGAGCCGGCCAAACCCCAGGCGCAGCAAGCGGCGCGCAGCCGGCAGCCGGCGATGGGGATGTAACGGGCCGTCCGTCCGCTTTTCATCTTTCTCTACCCTCCTGGCCCGTCGGCATGTCGCCGACGGGCGTTTTTTTGCCTGATGACAACCTGTCCTTTTTGACACGTCACCCATGCCGTTGGCTTGAGTATTGGTTCAAGTCAAATGCCATTATTATTCGGACGCGTAGCATTGCCGCCCTCTAAGCCGTTCATTTCATGGGGGAAAAGCAGTGCAAGCCTTGAGAATCGTTTTGTTGTCCACCGCCTTCAATGGTTTGAGCCAGCGCGCCTGGCTGGAATTGCGCGAATCGGGCCACGAGCCCAGCGTGGTGCTGTTCAGCGGCGCCGACGACGTCATCCGGCGGGTGCGCGAGGCACGGCCGGATCTGGTGATCTGCCCTTTTCTGAAGGACAGGGTGCCGGCGGAGCTGTGGCGCGACAGCCCCTTCCCGGTGGTGATCGTCCACCCCGGCATCGTCGGCGACCGCGGCGCGTCGGCGCTGGATTGGGCGATCAGCCGGGAGGAGAAGGTCTGGGGCGTCACCGCCTTGCAGGCGGTGGAGGAGATGGACGCCGGCCCGGTGTGGTCCAGCCGCGAGTTCGACATGCCGCCCGACATCCGCAAGTCCGAGCTGTACAACGGACCGGTCAGCGACGCGGCGATGTATTGCATACGCGACGTGGTGGAGAAATTCGTCGGCGGCTACCGGCCGCAGCCGGTCGACTACGCCGACAAGGCGGTGCGCGGGCGCCTGCAGCCGAATATGCGCCAGGTCGACCGCGCTTTCGACTGGAACGAGCCGGCCGTCGCGATCAAGCGCCGCATCGACGCCGCCGACGGCCAGCCCGGCGTGCTGGCCGAACTGGCCGGCGGCCGCTACTACCTGTACGACGCCCATCCGGACTACCGCATCGGCGAGCCGGGACGGATCCTGGCCACGCACGACGACGCGGTGCTGGTCGGCACCGGCGACGCCAGCCTGTGGATAGGTTCGCTGAGGCGGCGGCCCGAGGCCGGCGAGGAAACGTTCAAGCAGCCGGCGCGCCATGTGCTGGCCGGCCTGCTGGAGCAGACGCCGTCGCTGGAGTGGGCGGTGGACACCGATCCGCACTGCGAGGAGGCCTACCAGCCGATTCGCTACCGCCAGGTCGGCCGGGTCGGCGAGCTGACCTTCGAGCTCTACAACGGCGCGTTCAGCACCGAGCAATGCAGGCGGCTGCAGCGGGCCCTGCGCTGGGCCAAGCGCCAGGATACCGATACGCTGCTGCTGCGCAGCGGCCGGGGCAGCTTCTGCAACGGCATCCACCTGAACGTGATCCAGGCGGCGGCCGATCCGGCGGCCGAGGCCTGGCGGAACATCCAGGCGATAGACGACGTCTGCCTGGAAATCCTGACCGCGCCTCAACTGACGGTGGCCGGCGTCGCCGGCAACGCCGGCGCCGGCGGCGTGATGCTGGCGCTGGCCGCCGACGTGGTGCTGGCGCGCCAGGGCGTGGTGTTCAATCCGCATTACCAGACCATGGGCCTGTACGGTTCGGAGTACTGGACTTACACGCTGCCGCGCGCGACCGGCGGCGAGGCGGCCGCGCGGCTGGTCGGCGACTGCCTGCCGATAGGCGCGAGGCAGGCCTGGCGGCTGGGCATGGTGCAGGACATCGGTCCGCGCGACGCCGGCCAGTTCGGCAGCTGGCTGCTGCTGACGGCGCGTCAGGCGCGCGCGGCCTGGCCGGAGCGCTGGCAGGCCAAGCAGGGTCTCGATCCGCGCCAGCTGGAGCAATGCCGCAAGGTCGAGCTGGCCGAGATGCGGCTGGACATGCTGGAAAACCGCAGTCGCTTCGCCGAGCGCTGCCGCGACTTCGTGCTGAAGCGCCCGGCCTGCTGCACGCCGGCACGGTTGATCGCGCCGTGGGCCGGCGCGGCGGACTAGCCGGCCGGGTATACTGGTGCGGCCGGCGGCGGGCTTGCCGCCGGCGCGAATCAGAGCAAGCCGCGTCAAGAACCGGGCCGCCGGTTCCGGCATAGTGGCCGCCATGGAGGACGAGCATGGACAAGGCGGACCGCTATGCGCGGCGTTTCGAAAAAGTGCTGGATTACATCGCCAGCCATCTGGACCAGCCGCTGGACGTCGAGCGGCTCAGCCAGCTGGCCCATTTCTCGCGCTTCCATTTCCACCGACAGTTCTCGGCCTATCTCGGCGTCGGCGTGGCTCGCTACATCCTGATGCAGCGGCTGCGGCAGGCGTCCTACTGGCTGGCTTTCCAGCCCGGGCGCAAGATCACCGAGATCGCGCTGGACTGCGGTTTCGACAATCCCGAGTCGTTTTCGCGCGCTTTCCGGCAAGCGCTGGGCCAATCGCCCAGCCAGTTCCGGCGCCGTCCGGACTGGCCGGGCTGGCATGCGCGGATGACGCCTCCCGTCAGCGAAAGGATGGAAGACATGGAAGTCAGAATCGTCACGGTCGAGCCCGAGAGGGTCGCGGCGCTGGAGCATCTGGGACCGCCGGACCGGGTCAACGACAGCGCGCAGCGCTTCATCGAATGGCGCAAGCAAAGCGGTTTGTCGCCGGTCGCCGGGAGCCGGACCTACGGCATCGCCTACGACAATCCGGAAACCGCCGAGCCGGAGCGCTTCCGCTTCGACATCTGCGGCAGCGTCGCCGCGCCGGTGCCGGCCAATCCTCAGGGCGTGATCGCCAAAGAGATCCCGGGCGGCCGCTGCGCGGTGGCGCGCCACCGGGGATCGCACCACAAGATAGGCGAGACCGTCTGGTATCTGTACCGGGAATGGTTGCCGGCCAGCGGCGAGGCGCTGCGCGATTTTCCGGTCTATTTCCACTACCTGAACCTGGCCAGCGACACGCCGGAGCATCTGCTGCTGACCGACGTCCACCTGCCCTTGCGCTGATGCGCTTTGGACCGGCTGCGGGGGGGAGCGCGATCCGCTAAGCTGTACGGGTCAAGCAAACGTCCATTTGAGCGCCGCCGCCCGGCGGCGCCGTCATCCGGGAGCGGCGCGCATGATCTGGCAGACCCACGAGGTGAGCAACCAGTACGACGAGTTGCAGGATTACAACCTGTTCCTGAGCGACGCGGCGCTGCGCGAGGCGCTGGCGCGTGCCGGCGCCGGCTGGGCCGAAACGTGGCTGGCCGCGTACGGCGAGCGGCTGGGCCGGGGCGAGACTTTCGAGCTGGCCGAACAGGCCAACCGCTGCCCGCCGCAGCTGGCGGCCTTCGACCGGCGCGGCCGGCGCATGGACCGCGTCGATTTCCACCCGTCCTGGCACCGGCTGCTGGCGCTGTACCGGGATCAGGGGCTGGTGTCGCTGCCGTTCGACAGCGAGCGGTCCGGCCGCTGGACCGCCTTCCTGGCCGGCTTCTATCTGCACGGCCAGGTCGAGGCCGGCACGCTGTGTCCGGCGACGATGACGCAGGCGGCGATTCCGCTGCTGCGGCGGGAGCCGGCGCTGTGGGCGCAGCTGGGCGACAAGCTGTCCAGCCGCGAGCACGACCCGAGCGATCTGCCGGTCGAGCGCAAGTCTTCGATCTGGCTGGGCATGGGCATGACCGAGAAGCAGGGCGGCTCCGACGTCCGCGCCAACACCACGGAGGCGGCGCCGCTGGCGGCGGGCGGCCGGGGCGGAGAATATCTGCTGCGCGGCCACAAATGGTTTTTCTCGGCGCCGACCAGCGACGCCCATCTGCTCGTCGCGCGGACGCCCGACGGCGGTCCTTCCTGCTTCTATGTGCCGCGCTGGCGGCCGGACGGCAGTCGCAACGCGGTGGCGATACAGCGTTTGAAGGACAAGGTCGGCAACCGCAGCAACGCCAGCAGCGAAGTCGAGCTGCAGGACGCCTGGGGTGTGCTGATCGGCGAGGCCGGCCGCGGCATTCCCACCATTATCGAGATGGCCACCCATACCCGGCTCAACTGCGTGATCGGCAGCGCGGCGCTGATCCGCCAGGGCCTGGTCCAGGCCGTCGCCTATACGCGCCAGCGCGTCGCCTTCGGCAAGCGCTTGGCCGAGCAGCCGCTGATGCGGGCGGTGCTGGCCGACCTGGCGTTGGAGAGCGAGGCGGCCTTGTGCTTGGCGGCCCGGCTGGCCGAGGGTTTCGAGCGCGACGAGCCGGCCTGGAAGCGCATCGTCACGCCGGCCGCCAAGTTCTGGGTGTGCAAGCGCGCGGTGGAGCTGGCCGGCGAGGCGATGGAGGTCTTCGGCGGCAACGGCTATGTCGACGCCGGGCCGATCGCGCGGCTGTTCCGCGAGGCGCCGGTCAACTCGATCTGGGAAGGCTCGGGCAATGTGATGTGTCTGGACGTGCTGCGGGCCTTGCTGCGCGAGCCCGAGGCCTGGCAAAGCCTGTTGGGCGAGCTGGCCGTCATGGCCGGCGACGACGGGCGTCTGCGCGCCGCGCTGGCCGACTTGGCGGCGCTGGCGTCCTTGCCGCCGCCGCAGCGGGAGATCCAGGGGCGCCGTCTCGCCCAGCAGCTGGCCCTGACGGCCCAGGGCTGCCTGCTGAGGGAGCGGGCGCCGGAGGCGGTGGCCGACGGTTTCATCGCCAGCCGGCTGGCCGACGCGCGCTGGGGCGGCGTCGTCGGCGCGCTGGACGCGACGGGGCTGCGGCTGGACGACTTGCTGCAGAGGGCGCTGCCGGCCTGAGCGCCCGTCGTTCTACGACTCGACCCGGTTGCGGCCGCCGGCCTTGGCCCGGTACAGCGCCTGGTCGGCGCGCCGGACCGCGTCGTCGTACGAGGCGTCTTCGTCTGCGATGGTGGCGGCGCCGGCGCTGATCGTCACCCGGCCGACGGCGGGCGCCTCCGAGGCTTCGACGGCGGCGCGTATCTTTTCGGCGACCAGGACCGCGCCGTCCAGGCCGGTTCCGGGCAGCAGCAGCAGGAACTCCTCGCCGCCGTAGCGGGCGATGAAGTCGGTGGCGCGCGCCGATTGCCGCAGCAGCGCGGCGACATGCCGCAGGACCTGGTCGCCGGCGTCGTGGCCGTGGCCGTCGTTGACGCGCTTGAAATGGTCTATGTCCAGCATCAGCACCGAATAGGCGGCGCCGCTGCGCTGGAAGCGCAGCTGCTCGCGCTCCAGCTGCTCGGCGGCGGCCATCCGGTTGTTCAGTCCGGTCAGCGCGTCGCTGCGCGCCAGCTGTTCCAGCCGGGTCGCCTTGTGCGCCAGCGAGACGTTGGCTTCGCGCAATTCCTCGGTGCGCTCCTCCACCATCCGTTCCAGGCTCGCGTTGATGTCGGTCAGTTCCCGTTTGCGGGTCAGCAGCGTGGAGGTCATATTGCGCATCGCCTCGGACAGCTGCCGCAATTCCTGCGTGCCGGTATGCACGGTCCAGCCCGTGTCCTCGTCGCCGCCGCCTATCCGTTCGGCGATGCCGGCCAGCTGTTCCAGCGGGCGGCTGAAGGCGGCGGCCAGCCGGTAGACCGCGGCCATCAGCAGCAGCGAGGCGGCCAGGCCCAGCAGCATCAGCGCGGTGCGCAGCTGATTCAGCGCGGCCAGCGCCTGTTGCCGCGGCTGGCGGATGATCACGCGCCAGCTCAGCCCCTCTTCCTGGATTTGCGCCTCGCTGTACAGGTAGTCGCCGCCGTCGGGCCAGGCGCCGAGCCGGAACGACTGACCGGCGGTCAGCGGCGCCGGCGGCTTCACCCGGCCCACCGCCTCGAACGGCGACAGCATATTGTTGCCGGCATCGACGATGAAGGCCTGCAGGCCGCTCTGGCCCGCATTGTCCGGCAGCCGCCCGCGTATCGTCTCCACCACCCAGTCCCACAGCGCGTGGGTGGCCAGCACGCCGCGCAGTTTGCCGGCCTGGTCGTAGATCGGCGAGGCGAAGTCGACGAAACGCAGCGGCTCGCCGCCGGTCGTCGGCGACTTCATCAGCTTGGACAGCAGGACCGCCTGGTGGATGTCGCCGATGAATGGCGCATGCTGGCCATGGATGAACCAGGGCCGCTTGGCGGCGCTCTGGCCTTCCAGCATGCCGCCGGTGGCGGAGCGTATCTTGCCGCTGGTGTCGGTGACGCCTATCCAGGCGTAGTAGCGATAGGCGCGCTTGGTGCGCTCCAGGCTCTGTCGCAACTCGGGGCCGTCCAGCGGCGTGCGGACATAGGTCGGCGTCTGCGCCAGCAGGATCACTTCGCGGTGGCGCTCGTGCAGATTGTCGCCTATCGCCTTGGCGATGTTGCTGGCCAGGCTGTGCAGCGTTTCGCCCTGATCCTGCAGCATGCGGTCGGACAGCATGCGGTCCAGGCCCAGCGCGCCCAGCAGGGCGGAGAACAGGAACAGTCCGCCGAACAGGACGGCCAGCCGGAGTCGGAAGCTGCCGGGCCAGGCGATGCGGGAGAGCGACATATCGGGCGTTGTCCGAGTGGTGGGTGAACCGATTATATGTCCGGGGCGGGAAAAGCAAAAAGGCCAACCGCGGAGGTTGGCCTTTCTGGTATTGGTGGCGAATCAGGGACTCGAACCCCGGACCTGCGGATTATGATTCCGTCGCTCTAACCGACTGAGCTAATTCGCCGTGAGAACCCGCTTGCGCGCATTCTCGTCAAACTGTGGTGGCGAATCAGGGACTCGAACCCCGGACCTGCGGATTATGATTCCGTCGCTCTAACCGACTGAGCTAATTCGCCACGTTTTCGATGCGTTGCACCGAGTCGCGAACTATACGCAGCCGGATCGGACCTGTCAACTTCATTTTGCGCCCGCGTTCACAGCGTGTAACAGCGGTCTCCGCGGGCGAAGCCCAGCCAGTCTATCGAGACGCCGCGACCGAAGCCTATCGCCTTGAAGGTTTCGCCCATTTCCTGCGGCGACAGCAGCCGCTGCGCGGCCTTGGCCACCGGCAGATAGGTCTTGACGTCGTTCGGGTCGAACGCTTGCAGCAGCTCGACCAGGCCGCAGTTCAGCAGGAACTGGGCCTGGTTGGCATAGCCTATCAGGTCCAGGCCGGCGTCTATGCCGCTCTGGGCGACGGCGCTGAAGTCCACGTGGCAGGTCAGGTCCATCAGGCCGGGCAGGTAGAACGGGTCCTGCACCGTGTGGTGGCGGTAGTGGCCCAGCAGCGTGCCCATGCTGCGTTCCGGGTGGTAGTACTCGGAGGCGGCGTGGCCGTAATCTATCATCAGCACCGCGCCGCGGGTCAGCGCGCCGGCGACGCTGGCGATGAAGCCGCGGTTGGCGAGGCTGATCTCGGTTTCGTAGCGCGGGATGTCCGGTACCAGTCGCGCGGCCAACCCGGCCAGTTCGGCGTCGTCGAAGTCGCGGTCCTCGTAGCATAGGGCGCCGTCGCGCACCGTCACGCCGCGCCGGCGCAGCGCGCGGTCTTCGTCGCGGAACACCATCTCGCACGGCATCGCATCCAAAAGCTCGTTGCCGATGACGATGCCGTCCATCGCGTCCGGCATCCGCGACGCCCATTCGACCCGGTCCGCCAGGTGGGGCAGCGCGGCGCCGATATTCTCGCGCTGGCGTTCCATCAGGTCCGGCGACAGGTCCAGGATCACGTACTTCCGCGGCAGGCGGCCCAGCGCCTCCAGCTCGGCCAGCAGGTCTATCGCCAGCTTGCCGGTGCCGGCGCCGAATTCGTAGACGACGCCGGCCGTCTGCGGCAGCAGCTCGGCCAGCTGGCGCGCCAGCGCCCGGCCGAACAGCGGCGTCAACTCCGGCGCGGTGACGAAATCGCCGTCCTCGCCGAGCTTGCGGCTGCCGGCGGCGTAATATCCCATGCCGGGCGCGTATAATGCCAGTTCCATATAATGCGAAAACGGTATCCAGCCTCCGGCTTCGGCGATGGTCTGGCTGATGCGGCCGCACAGGGCCTGGCTGACGGCCAGCGCCTCGGGGCTGGCGGCGGGTAGGGTGGTCATGGCTGTCGTCCTGCTACAATGTGGCGCGATTGTGGTGCAAAGCGCCGCGCCCGTGAAGGGGCGACGGAATTCGATTCGAGGAAGCAATGCTAACAGAGCGACAAGAAGACGAGCGCGTGGCGCTGATTACCGGCGCGGCGCGTCGCGTCGGCGCCGGCATCGCCCGGCTGCTGCACGCGCGCGGCCTGCGGCTGGTTTTGCATTACCGCGGCTCGCGCGCCGACGCCGAAGCGCTGGCCGCGGAATTGAACGCGGCGCGGCCGGACAGCGTCAAGCTGGTCCGGGCCGATCTGCTGGACGCCGCCGCGCTGCCGGCGCTGGCGGAGTCGGCGCTGGCGGCCTTCGGCCGGCTGGACGGCCTGGTCAACAACGCCTCCAGCTTCTTTCCGACCGAGATCGGCCGGATAGACGAGGCGGCCTGGCACGATCTGATGGGCAGCAATCTGAAGGCGCCGCTGCTGTTGAGCCAGGCGCTGGCGCCGGAGCTGACGCGCCGCGGCGGCGCCATCGTCGGCATCGCCGACATCCACGCCGAGCGGCCGATGGCGCGCCACGTGGTGTACAACCTGGCCAAGGCCGGCCATGCCCAGCTGATACGCAGCCTGGCGATAGAGCTGGCGCCGGCGGTACGCGTCAACGGCGTGGCGCCGGGCGTCAATCTGTGGCCGGAGGACGCCGAGGAGTTCGGCCCGGACGCGCGGGCCAGGATAGAGGCGACGATACCGCTGCAGCGCACCGGCGTGCCGGAGGACATCGCCCGCGCGGTGGCTTTTCTGTTGCTGGACGCGAGCTATGTCACCGGCCAGATACTGGCGGTGGACGGCGGCCGCAGCATCGTGCTGTAGCCGGCGGAGGCAAAATCGCCGCCGACGTGGATTTCGGCGGCGGGAAACGGTAAAATCGCCTGTTTTTCAATTTCTTAGCCGTACCCCATGTCCGAACAGAACGCCGCGCTCGACGACAAGGCCAAGAAGGCCGCGTTTGAAGGCAACAAACTGGCCAAGCGCCTGCGCCACCACGTCGGTGACGCCATCAATGATTTCAACATGATCGAAGAAGGCGACCGGGTGATGGTCTGCCTGTCAGGCGGCAAGGACAGCTATACCCTGCTGGACATCCTGCTGGGCTTGCAGAAGTCGGCGCCGATCAATTTCTCCATCGTCGCCGTCAACCTGGACCAGAAGCAGCCGGGCTTCCCGGAGCACGTGCTGCCGCAGTACCTGGAATCGATCGGCGTCGAGTACCGCATCGTCGAGGAAGACACCTACTCCATCGTCAAGCGGCTGGTGCCCGAGGGCAAGACCACCTGCAGCCTGTGCTCGCGGCTGCGCCGCGGCATCCTGTACCGCGTCGCCGACGAGCTGGGCGCGACCAAGATCGCGCTGGGCCACCACCGCGACGACATCCTGCACACGCTGTTCCTGAACATGTTCTACGGCGGCAAGATGAAGGCGATGCCGCCGAAGCTGGTGTCCGACGACGGCCGCCACATGGTGATCCGCCCGCTGGCCTACTGCCGCGAGAAGGACATCATCCGCTACGCCGATTGGAAAGCCTTCCCTATCATCCCGTGCAATCTGTGCGGCTCGCAGCCCAATCTGCAGCGCCAGGTGGTCAAGGATATGGTCAACGACTGGGACAAGCGCTTCCCCGGCCGCGTCGAGAGCATGTTCCGCGCGCTGCAGAATGTCGTCCCGTCGCATCTGGCCGACACCAGGCTGTACGACTTCGCGTCCTTGAAGACCGGCGACGCGCCGTTCGACGGCGGCGACACCGCCTTCGACAAGGAAGCGTTCCGCGATCCGGCGCCGGATGCGGACGACGCGGCCGAGGCGGAGCCGAAGCGCACGATCAGCATACTCGACTCCCGCGCCAAGGAGACCGGCTGTGGCGCGTAGGGCCCTGCATCCGTTCCGCCGCCGCGTGCGGCCGGCGGTGGAGGCGATGCCGGAAGTGGAGATCTCGGAAGAGGGCAATATCCGCTCGCTGCACCTGGGTTCGGAGACGATACAGAGCTCGATGGACCTCGACGATCCGGCGGACCTGGTGCTCAGCTACAGCCGCGCGATGATGGGTTTTCTGCTGTGGAACGACAATCCGCAGCACATCCTGCAGATCGGCCTCGGCGGCGGCTCCTTCGCCCGCTTCATCGACGAGTACCTGCCGGACGCCGTCAGTGTCGCGGTGGACATCAATCCGCAGGTGATCGCGGTGGCGCGCGCCTTCTTCCAGCTGCCGGAGGAGGGCGATTTCTTCGAGATCGTCGAGGCCGACGGCGCCGACTACGTGAAGATCTTCCGCGGCTCGACCGACGCCATCCTGGTCGACGGCTTCGACGGCCTGCAGATCGTCGACGCGCTGACCACCGAGGATTTCTTCGAGGACTGCAAGCGCGCGCTGAGTCCGCAGGGGGTGTTCGTCACCAACTGGTGGAGCGGCGACAAGCGCTACCAGGCCTTCATCGAGCGCTTGTTGAACGTTTTCGAGGGGCGGGTGATCGAACTGCCTGCGGCCACCCACGGCAATGTCGCGGTGATCGCCTTCCGCCAGAGCCCGAAACTGACGCAGTGGGACGCGCTGAAGAAGCATGCCGACGAGCTGGAGGGACGCTTCGGGCTGGAGTTCGTCGAGTTCGTCAACCGGCTGAAGCAGACCAATCAGCATACCGCCGGACACCTGCTGGTTTGAGGCAGGTCGAATCCGTTGCGGATTCCGGCCGCCGGTTACGTTTGCTTACCCAAAAACCGGCGCGACGCGGCGTATAATGGCCAGTTATTCGTAGGCCAGTACGGACTACACGGGCGGCAGACGGGCGTCTGCCGCTCAAGCTTTTACATCCTGTTGGGACTTTCATCGTGATCAAGCAGCAACTGCTCAATCGTATCGCGGACAAATCCGCTGTGATCGGCATCGTGGGTCTGGGCTATGTCGGCCTGCCGCTGATGCTGCGTTTCGCCGAAGTCGGCTACAAGGTGCTGGGTTTCGACATCGACCAGGGCAAGGTCGACGCGCTGATGGCCGGCAACAGCTATATCGAGCACATCTCCGCCGACAGCATCGCCACCGCGCTGACCCGCGGCTTCGAGGCCACCACCGACTTCTCGCGCGCCGGCGAAGCCGACACGCTGATCCTGTGTGTGCCGACGCCGCTGAACAAGTACCGCGAGCCGGACCTCAGCTTCGTGCTGAACACCATAGACAGCCTGGTGCCCTATCTGCGCGCAGGCCATCTGGTGTCGCTGGAGTCCACCACCTATCCGGGCACCACCGACGAAGAGCTGCTGCCGCGGATGGAGTCCCGTGGCCTGAAGGTCGGCGACGACGCCTTCCTGGTGTTCTCGCCGGAGCGCGAAGATCCGGGCAACCCGAACTTCACCACCCGCACCATTCCGAAGGTGTGCGGCGGCGTCACCCCGGCCTGCCAGGAAATCGGCGTCGCGCTGTACAGCGCGGTGATCGACAAGGTGGTGCCGGTGTCGTCGACCCGCGCCGCCGAGATGACCAAGCTGCTGGAGAACATCCACCGCGCGGTGAATATCGGCCTGGTCAACGAGATGAAGATCGTCGCCGACAAGATGGGCATCGACATCCATGAGGTGATCCGCGCCGCGGCCACCAAGCCTTTCGGCTTCGTGCCCTACTATCCGGGTCCGGGCCTGGGCGGCCACTGCATTCCTATCGATCCGTTCTACCTGACCTGGAAGGCGCGCGAATACGGCGTCAACACCCGCTTCATCGAGCTGGCCGGCGAAGTGAACAGTAATATGCCCGATTGGGTGGTCGCCAAGGTGGCCGCCGCGCTGAACCTGCGCAAGAAGGCCATCAACGGCAGCCGCGTGCTGGTGCTGGGCATCGCCTACAAGAAGAACGTCGACGACATGCGCGAGAGCCCGTCGGTGTTCCTGATGGAGAAGCTGCGCGACCTGGGCGCCGAAGTGGCGTACAGCGATCCGCACGTGCCGGTGTTCCCGAAGATGCGCGAGCACAAGTTCGACCTGAAGAGCGTGCCGCTGAGCGCCGAGACCATCGCAAGCTACGACTGCGTGCTCTTGGCCACCGACCACGACAAGTTCGACTACGAGCTGATCAAGGCCAAGGCCCAGCTGATCGTCGACAGCCGCGGCAAGTACCTGGAGCCGGCCGAGCACATCGTCAAGGCATAGCGCGGCACGCAACGCCGGATGCGGCGTTGCGCCGGCTTGCCGTATCGCGCAGGCGCTTGCGCATCGCGCTTGCTTAGGGTGGGCAGATCGCCGCGGGCGAATCGATCGATTCGCGCCGCGCCGGATTTGCCCACGCGTTTTGAAGGAATCCGAGTCCGAACATGCACACCTTGCACCTGCCCCCGATCACCGATCGCAAGATCCGTTTCGCCCTGGTCGGCTGCGGCCGCATCGCCAACAACCACTTCGGCGCGCTGGAAAAGCACGCCGACCGCGCCGAGCTGGTCGACGTCTGCGACATCGACCCGGCCGCGCTGAAGGCCGCCGTCGAGCGCACCGGCGCCCGCGGCCACGCCAGCCTGAGCGATATGTTGACGCAGACCGACGCCGACATCGTCATCCTGACCACGCCGTCCGGCCTGCATCCGACCCAGAGCATCGAATGCTCCGAGGCCGGCTTCCACGTGATGACCGAGAAGCCGATGGCCACCCGCTGGGAAGACGGCCTGGAGATGGTGAAGGCCGCCGACAAGGCGAAGAAATACCTGTTCGTCGTCAAGCAGAACCGCCGCAACGACACCTTGCAGCTGTTGAAGCGCGCGATGCAGGAGAAGCGTTTCGGCCGCATCTACATGGTCAACGTCAACGTGTTCTGGACCCGCCCGCAGGAGTATTACGACGCGGCCGGCTGGCGCGGCACCTGGGAGTTCGACGGCGGCGCCTTCATGAACCAGGCCAGCCACTACGTCGACCTGCTGGACTGGCTGATCGGCCCGGTGGAGAGCGTGCAGGCCTACACCGCCACGCTGGCGCGCAATATCGAGGTGGAAGACACCGGCACCGTCAGCGTCAAGTGGCGCTCGGGCGCCTTGGGCAGCATGAACGTCACGATGCTGACCTATCCGAAGAACCTGGAAGGCAGCATCACCATCCTCGGCGAGAAGGGCTCGGTGCGCGTCGGCGGCATGGCCGTCAACGAGATTCAGCACTGGGAGTTCGCCGAGCCGCACGAGATGGACGAGGGCATCAAGGCGGCCAGCTACGCGACCACCAGCGTCTACGGCTTCGGCCACCCGCTGTACTACGACAACGTGATCAAGACCATGCGCGGCGAGGCGACGCCGGAGACCGACGGCCGCGAGGGCCTGAAGTCGCTGGAGCTGCTGATCGCGATGTATCTGTCGGCCCGCGACGGCCGTCGCGTCAGCCTGCCGCTCGATTATTGATGGTTTTCCGGCCGGCCTGTTTCCAGGCCGGCCTCGTTACGCAGATACACGTCAGATATGGCAGAAGACAAGAAAGAACCCTGGCTGAATTATCTGGCGCTGACCACCGTCATCCTGGCGGTGTGCGCCACGCTGTCGACCTTCAAGGGCGGCGGCTATTCCACCCGCAGCGTCATCGCCCAGTCGCAGGCGTCGGATCAATGGGCCTATTATCAGGCCAAGGGGATCAAGGGCAATCTGTACGAGATGGAGCGCGACCGGCTGCGGTTCGAGCTGGACAATCTGCCGGCCGGCGCGCCGGCGGCGCAGCGCCAGCGCTACCAGGCGGCGATAGCGCAGGCGGCGGCCCGCGCCGAGCGCTACGGCGCGGAGCGCAAGCAGATCGAGAAGACCGCGCGGGCGCTGGAGGACGAGCGCAACCAGGCGCAGCGGCAGGGCAAACCGTTCGGCATGGCGGTGATCTTCCTGCAGGTGGCCATCCTGGTGTCGTCGATCGCCGGCCTGTTCAAGCGCCAGCGCATCTGGTACGCCGCCTTGCCCATCGGCGCCCTCGGCCTCTTGTACTTCGCCGACGGCTTTTTCCTGTTTTTCTGAAGCAAAGGCTACCCAGCATGGAATACACCGTCCACCCCAGCGCCATCGTAGACGACGGCGCGACGATAGGCGCCGGCACCCGCGTCTGGCACTGGGTGCACATCTGCGGCGGGGCCAAGATCGGCAAGGGCTGCTCCTTCGGCCAGAACGTGTTCGTCGGCAACGACGTGCTGATCGGCGACAACGTCAAGGTGCAGAACAATGTGTCGATCTACGACGCGGTGACGCTGGAGGACGACGTGTTCTGCGGCCCGTCCATGGTGTTCACCAACGTCAACAATCCGCGCAGCCACGTCAACCGCAAGAACGAGTACCGCCGCACCGTGGTGAAGAAGGGGGCGTCGATAGGCGCCAACGCCACCATCGTCTGCGGCCACACGGTGGGTGAGTACGCCTTCATCGGCGCCGGTGCCGTGGTCACGCGCGACGTGCCGGCCTACGCGCTGATGGTCGGCGCGCCGGCCCGGCGGCTGGGCTGGATGTGCTCGTGCGGCGAACGGCTGTCCAATGACATCGGCACCCATTCCTGCCCGACCTGCGGCATTCATTACGAAGTCGGCGGCAATCACTGCACGCCGATAGGCAGCGGCGGATAAGCCGCCCGGCGCCTCTTGTCCCGGCGGTCTCGCCGCCGTCCGCGGTGCGCCGCCGCCGGGTGAATTTTTCAAAATATCGATTTGGGGTCCATCCTCTCATGTCCATCCAGTTCATTGATCTGAAAGCGCAGTACCAGCATCTGAAAGCCGATATCGACGCCCGCATCCACGCGGTGCTGGACCACGGCCAGTACATCATGGGGCCGGAGGTGAAGGAACTGGAGGACGGCCTGGCCGCCTACACCGGCGCCCGACACGCGATCGGCGTCTGCGACGGCACCAAGGCGCTGCTGATCGCGATGATGGCGCTGGGCATAGGCCCCGGCGACGAGGTGATCACCACGCCGTTCACCTTCATCGCCACCGGCGAGATGATCGCGCTATTGGGCGCCAAGCCGGTGTTCGTCGACATCGACCCGGTCAGCTACAACCTGGACCCGAACCGGCTGGAAGCGGCGATCACGGCCAGGACCCGCGCCATCATGCCGGTCAGCCTGTACGGCCAGGCGGCGGATTTCGCCGCGATCAACGCCATCGCCGACAAGCATGGCATTCCGGTGATAGAAGACGGCGCGCAGAGCTTCGGCGCCAGCCAGAACGGCAAGAAGTCCGGCAACCTGTCGACGATAGGCTGCACCAGCTTCTTCCCGAGCAAGCCCTTGGGCTGCTACGGCGACGGCGGGGCGGTGTTCACCAGCGACGACGCGCTGGCCAAGAAGATCCGCGAAATCCGCGTGCACGGCCAGGACCGCCGCTACCACCACCCCATCATCGGTCTGAACGGCCGCCTGGACACGATACAGGCCGCGGTGCTGCTGGCCAAGCTGCCCAGTTTTGCCGACGAGGTCGCCGCGCGCGAGCGCATCGGCGCCCGTTACAGCGAATTGTTGAAGGACGTGGCCCGCGTGCCGGTGATCGGCGCCGGCAACACCCACGTCTACGCGCAGTACACCATCGAGGTCGACGAACGCGAAGCGGTGCAGGCCCGGCTGAAGGAGCTGGGCGTGCCGACCGCCGTCCACTACCCGATCCCGCTGCACCTGCAGCCGGCCTTCGCCCACCTGGGCCTGGGCGAAGGCAGCTTCCCGTTGTCCGAGGCCGCCGGCCGCCGGGTGATGAGTCTGCCCATGCATCCTTTCCTGTCCGAATCCGCGCAAGACGAGATCGTCGCCGCGGTGAAGAAGGCACTGGGCTGACGGGATGGTGTCGTTGTCGTCGCTGCGCGTGCCCAAGAGCGGCTTCGTCCGCCACGTCATCACCCTGGTCACCGGCGCCGCCGTGGCCCAGGTGGTGCCGCTGTTGGCGTCGCCGCTGATCACGCGGCTGTACAACCCGCACGAGGTCGGCATCCAGACCGTCTACGTGTCGTGGATGTCGACGCTGGCGGTGCTGGCCACCGCCCGTTATGAAATGGCCATCGTGCTGCCGGCCGACGAGAAGCGCGCCAGCAACCTGATGGGCTTGTCCATGCTGTGCGCCGGCGCACTGGCCCTGCTGATCGCGCTGGTGGTGCTGATGGGCGGCCATTCGCACATCGCCTCCCACCTGGGGGCGCCGGAGCTGGAGCCTTGGCTGGCGCTGCTGCCGCTGTCGGTGCTGCTGGCCGGCCTGATGCAGGCCTGGACCAATTGGAACAACCGCCATCGCCGCTACCAGGCCAACGCCCACGGCCGGATGACGCAGTCCTTCGGCATCGCCGGCACCCAGGTGCTGGCCGGCTGGCTGGGCGCCGGCGCCGGCGGCCTGATTCTCGGCCAGCTGGCCGGGCAGGCGGCCTCGTTGCTGGCCCAGGCCTGGGCCGATCTCAAGGCCCGTTTCGCCTGGCGACGCGATGTCAGCCGCCAGGGCATGCGGGAAGCCGCCGCCGCCTATATCGAGTTTCCGCGCATCAACGCGCCCCACGCGCTGAGCACCGCCTTGCTGGACTCGGCGACGCTGGTGGCCCTGACGGTGCTGGCCGGCACCGCCGCCGTCGGCATGTATGGCCTGATGATGCGGGTGCTGAAGCTGCCGGCCGCCTTCATCGGCCAGGCGGTGGCGCAGGTCGCCTACCGCGAGCTGGCCGAGGCGCGCAATCTGGGCAAGCCCTTGCGGCCGATACTGCGCAAGATGATGCTGACGCTGTTCGGCATGGCGCTGTTTCCCTTCCTGGTGATCCAGATCTTCGGTGAACCGTTGTTCACGCTGGTGTTCGGCAACAGCTGGTCCGAGGCCGGCCGCTACGCCGAGGCGATGTCGCTGTTCATCCTGTTCCACTTCGTCGCCTCGCCGCTTGGCATGGTGCCGCCGGTGATCAACCGGCAGCGTTTCGCGTTTTTCCTGTCCCTGGTGCAGGCCGTGCTGTTCCTCGGATCGATGTGGTTGGGCTTCCATCTCTGGCAGGATGCGGTGGCCACCTTCCAACTGGTGTCGGTCGTGATGGCCGGCTATTTCCTTGCTTATTTCACCTGGCTTTATAGGGCGGCACGATGAATTGGAATGGATTGCTCAGCCGTATCCGTTTCCGGCTGTCGGCATGGGTGCGGCCGCGAATGGTATACGGCTTCCATCGCGGCGACGGCGTGTTCCTGAGGCGCACCCGCGTCTCCAACATGACGCGCATCGAACACATAGACAAGCTGATGGTCGACGACAATGTCTACATCGGCCACTTCAACCTGATCGACGCCTCCGGCGGGCTGTGCATAGGCGAGGGCTGCCAGATCACCAACTACGTGTCGCTGCTGACCCATTCCAGCCACGTGGCGATCAGGCTGTACGGCCGCGAATACCTGACGCGGAACAACCACGCCGGTTATCTGAAAAAGCCGACCCGGCTGGGGCCGTACAGCTTCGTCGGCCCGCACTCGGTGTTGATGCCCGGCGTGACGCTGGGCAAGGGCAGCGTGGTGTCGGCCTACAGCTTCGTGCCGGCCGGCGAATATCCGGATTTCGCCATCCTGGCCGGCAACCCGGCGCGGGTGGTCGGCGACACCCGGGACGGCGACGCCGAATGGCTGGCCCAGCATCCGGACCTGCATCCGCTGTACGAGGCCTGGGCGAATGACTGACAAGATCGCCCGCCTGCTGGTGGCGGGTTCGGCCTCCATCCATACCTGGCGCTTCCTGGCCGGCATCGCGCCGCATGTCGACGAACTGTACCTGGCCTGCAACGGCGAAGTGCCGGCCGAGCGGCGACCCGCCAATCTGAAGGGCGAGCTGCGCGTCGATTTCGGCCTGAAGGCGCTGTCCACCGCGGGCCGGCTGAAGGCCTGGATCGCCGATGTGCGGCCCGACGTCGTCCACGTCCACCAGGCCAACAGCGTGGCCTGGCACGCCCGGCGCGCGCTGGCCGGCTCGCCGGTACCGATGCTGCTGACCGCCTGGGGCTCGGACGTGCTGTTGCTGCCGGACCGCAGCCGGCTGATGCGCGCGATGGTGCGCGGCAATCTGAAGGCCGCCGCCGCGATCACGTCGGACTCGCTGTACATGGCGGCGAAAATCCGCGAGCTGGCCGGCGACTGCCGGATCGCGCTGCTCAATTACGGCATAGACGCGCTGCCGCCGGAGCCGGCGATAGAAGCGAAGAAGAAGCAGTTGCTGTCCTGCCGGCTGCACAAGCCGCTGTATCGAATAGACGCCATCCTCAAGGGTTGGGCCGAGGTGGAGAACAGCGGCCGTTTCGCCGACTGGAACCTGGTCGTCGCCGCCAGCGGCGGCGAGACCGAGAATCTGAAACGGCTGGCGGCCTCGCTGGGTCTGAAGCGCGTCGAATTCGCCGGTTTCGTCGACAGCGCCACGCTGGGCCGGCTGTACGAAGAATCGCGGGTCTTCGTCAGCGTGCCGCGCTCGGACGCCACCAGCATCAGCCTGCTGGAGGCGATGGGGCACGGCTGCCTGCCGCTGCTGTCCAATCTGCCGGCCAACGGCGAATGGGCGATAGACGGCCTGAACGGCGTGATCGCCGAGGATGTCGGCCGGCTGGGACCCGAGCTGTGCCGCGCGATGGCGCTGGCCGAAGACGACGCTGCCCTGCAGCGCACCGCCGAGATGAACCGCGGCCTGGTGGCGGCCAAGGCGCTGCACCGGGCCAATATGGCCGGTTTCGCCGACTTGATCGGCGAACTGGCCGCGCGAAAGGTTTGAACAGATGAAAATAGCCCACCTGACTTCCGCCCACCCGCGCCACGACATCCGCATCTTCGTCAAGGAGTGCTGCTCGCTGGCGGCGGCCGGCCATGAGGTGACGCTGATCGTCGCCGACGGCCAGGGCGAGGAGATACGGGGCGGCGTCCGCATACACGACGTCGGCCCGAAGACCGGCGGACGGCTGTCGCGGATGACAGGCACCGTCAAGCGCGTCTACCAGGCGGCTTTGAAGCTGCGGCCGGATGTGGTGCATTTCCACGATCCGGAGCTGATTCCCGCCGGCGTGCGCCTGAAGCAGGCCGGCATCAAGGTGGTGTACGACGTGCACGAGGACGTGCCGCGCCAGATCCTGGCCAAGCACTGGATACCGGGCGCCGTGCGCCCGCTGGTGTCCGGCGGCTTCGAGACGCTGGAGGACTGGGCCGCGCGCCGTTTCGACGCCGTCGTCACCTCGACGCCGCACATCCGCAAGCGTTTCGAAAAGCTGGGCGCCAGGGCGCTGGACGTCTGCAATTTCCCGATACTGGAAGAGCTGGTCCGCGACACGCCGTGGGAAAGCCGCCGCAACGAGGTCTGCTATATCGGCGGCATCAGCCGCATACGCGGCATCGAGCCCATCGTCGCCGCGCTGCCGGACACCTCGACCCGGCTGAATCTGGCCGGCCCATGGAGCGAGAGCGACCTCAGGGCCAAGGTGATGGCCGAGCCCGGCTGGGCGCGCGTCAACGATCTGGGCGTGCTGGACCGCAAGGGCGTGGCCGAGGTGCTGGCCAGAAGCAAGATCGGCCTGGTGACGCTGTTCCCGACGCCCAACTACGTCGACGCGCTGCCGATCAAGCTGTTCGAATACATGGCCGCCGGCATGCCGGTGATCGCCAGCGACTTCCCGGTCTGGCGCGAGATCGTGGCCGACGCCGGCTGCGGCGTGCTGGTCGATCCGCAGGATGCCGCCGCCATCGCCGCCGCCATCAACGCGCTGCTGGGAGACGAGGCGCGGATGCGCGAGCTCGGCGAAGCCGGCAAGCGGGCGGTGCTGGGCAAATACAGCTGGGCGGCCGAGGCCGACAAGCTGGTCGAGCTGTATCGCCAGTTGGAAGGAAGCGTCCGGTGAGACCGCGCGCCGTCCTGATTCCCCTGCTGCTGGTGCTGCTGGCCGCGCTGCTGCTGTTCCAGCTGAATCGATCCATGGCAGGCATCCCGGCCACGCCGCTGGCGGCGGTTGTCCATCTGGTGCTGGCCATGCTGTTGCTGCTGCCTCTGTGGTTGAACAAGGTCTGGCTGGGCAGGGTCGTGGCGCGCGATGGCTGGCCGACGTTGCGATCCCGAGGCAAATTGCGCTTCATCGTGATTTACGGCGTACTGGGCCGCGGTGTTCCGCTGACTCTGTTCGTGTTCGGCATGTCGTCGGTGGTACAAGGCAAGCCAGCGCTGGCAATGGGGCCTGCGCTGCTGTTCTGGCCTGTCCTCGGCGGCGTATTCGCCAACAGCCGGTGGAAGCAGCTGGCGAGCGAAGGCCGAGAGGAGGATAGATAGGTGTCCATCGGCATGGTTCGGAACGCGCTGCTGAAAGCTCAATGGCGATCGCTGGGCGGTGTGCCCACCTGGATAAGGACGCCGGCTATGGCCGGCCTGCTATGTCTGCTCCACTATCATTTGTATCCCGGCCTGCCAGGCGGAGAGTGGCCGGTTTACTGGCTGGCGATGATGTGGCTGATCGTTTCGTTGACGTCATTGAGGCGAATTCGCAACCGTCCGCTTGATTGCTGGCCGCGGTTCCGCAAGTGGCCGTCCTGGCGCTACGACGCCACCGTCGGCCTGTTTGGCTATTCGCAGCCGATCTGCGCCTTCCTGATCATCGACATTTCGACGCAGACAGGCCATATCATCCGAGACGGTCTGGCCGGCGTGCTGGCATTGTCGTTGGTTCTGGGCGGCTTGTTGGCGATCGGCGAATGGAAAAAAATGGAGAAGCGTTATTTGGACGCGGCTCCGGTGAATTGAAGAAATCGAATAAAGTGCGCATTCTCTACATCAACCACTACGCCGGCAGCCCGCGCCACGGCATGGAATTCCGCCCCTACTACCTGGCGCGGGAATGGGTGCAGGCCGGGCACGAAGTGAACATGCTGGCGGCCGACGTGTCGCACCTGCGCCAGACCCATCCGCAAGTCGACGGCAAGTACCGCGACGAGGACATCGACGGCATCCGCTACACCTGGTGCAGGACGCGGCCGTACAGCGGCAACGGCGTCGGCCGGGTACTGAACATCTTCAGCTTCCTCGCCCGCGTGATGGGCCTGTCGCGCCGCTATCTGAAGGAATGGAAGCCGGACGTGGTGATCGCCTCGTCGACTTATCCGCTGGACACGGTGCCGGCGGCCTGGATCGCCGGCAAGACCGGCGCCCGGCTGGTCTACGAGGTGCACGACCTGTGGCCGCTGACGCCGGTGGAGGTCGGCGGCATGTCGCCCAAGCACCCGTTCATCCGCCTGCTGCAATGGGCCGAGGATTTCGGCTACAGGCGCGCCGACACCGTGGTGTCGATGCTGCCCTGCGCCAGGGACTACATGATGGCGCACGGCATGGCGCCGGAGAAATACGCGGTGATTCCCAATGGCGTGGACGTGGGCGAATGGCAGGGCGAGGCGCTGCCGCTGTCGGCGGAGCACCGGATGCGGCTGGCGGAGCTCAAGTCGCATGGCCGCTTCATCGTCGGCTACGCCGGCGGCCACGGCCTGGCCAACGCGCTGGATTATCTGCTGGAAGCCGCGGCCTTGATGCGCGACGCGCCGGTGACTTTCGTGCTGGTCGGCGATGGTCCGGACAAGGCAGCGCTGGTGGCGCGCGCCGCGGAGCTGAAGCTGGACAACGTGATGTTCCTGCCGTCCATCGCCAAGCGTAGCGTGCCCGCCTTCCTGGCCGAGTGCGACGCGCTGTACATAGGCTGGCGCAAGCTGCCTATCTACCGCTTCGGCATCAATCCGAACAAGCTGTTCGATTACATGATGGCGGGCAAGCCGGTGATCCACTCGGTGGAGGCCGGCAACGATATGGTGAAGGACGCCGGCGCGGGCCTGAGCATAGGCGTGGAAGACCCGGCCGTGATCGCCGACGCGGTCAAGCGCATGGCGGTGCTGCCGCTGGCCGAGCGCGAGGCGATGGGCGCGGCCGGCAAGGCCTATGTGCTGGCCAACCACGATTACGCGGTGCTGGCGCGGCGCTTCCTCGCGGCGGTGCGACCGTAACCGCGGAGCGGAAGTCCGCTATGGTCGGGGCGGAGCGCTCCCCTTGGGCCGGCGTCCCGCCGGCGGACCGACGATTTTGAAAGCGGCGCGCGCGATGGCGCGCCGCGTGGAACATTGACGGCGGCCGACGATGGCCGCGCAAAGACGAGAGACCGAGAAATGAGCGAAACAAAGTTCCTGCCGTTCGCCTTGCCGGATATCGGCGAGGAAGAGATCAACGAAGTGGTCGACGCGCTGCGTTCCGGCTGGGTGACCACCGGTCCGAAGACCAAGCAGTTCGAGGCCGATTTCGCCGCCTTCCTCGGCGACGGCGTCGAGGCGATCGCGGTCAATTCGGCCACCGCCGGCCTGCACCTGGCGTTGGAGGCGATAGGCGTCAAGGACGGCGACGAGGTGATCGTGCCGTCCTACACCTTCACCGCCACCGCCGAAGTGGTGCGCTACCTCGGCGCGCACCCGGTCTGCGTCGACGTCGACGCGGCGACGTTCAACATCCGTCCGGACGCGATCCGCGCGGCGATCACCGACAAGACGAAGGCCATCATCCCGGTGCACTTCGCCGGTCTGGCCTGCGACATGGACGAGATCGTCGCCATCGCCCGCGAGCATGGCCTGAAGATCGTCGAGGACGCCGCCCACGCGATGCCCACCTATTACAAGGGCAGGCTGGTCGGCACGCTGGATTCCGACGTCACCGTGTTCAGCTTCTACGCCAACAAGACCATGACCACCGGAGAGGGCGGCATGGTGGTGTCGAAGAACAAGGACATCATCGCCCGCTGCAAGGTGATGCGCCTGCACGGCATCAGCCGCGACGCCTTCGACCGCTACGTGTCCAAGACGCCGGCCTGGTTCTACGAAGTGGTCGCGCCGGGCTACAAGTACAATATGCCGGACACCGCCGCGGCGATGGGCATCCATCAGCTGAAGAAGATCCGCGGCTTTTATGAAAAGCGCGAGATCATGGCGCGGCGCTTCGACCGCGAGCTGGCCGATCTGCCGCTGATCCTGCCGGCGCGTCCCAAGGACGAGGGCAGCAACCACGCCTGGCACCTGTACCCGGTGCGGATCAAGCCGGAGGCCGGGGTGTCGCGCGACGACTTCATCGCTCGGATGGCGGAGAAGGGCATCGGCTGCTCGGTGCACTTCATCCCGCTGCACCGCCAGCCGGTATGGCGCGACGGCTACCAGCTGACGCGCGAGCAATTCCCGGTGGCCGATGCCGCTTTCGAGGCCGAAGTGACGCTGCCGCTGTACACCCGGATGACCGACGACGACCAGAGCCGCGTGATCGCCGCGGTCCGCGAGATCCTGTCCGCATGAGCCAGCCGGGCGACAACAACGGCGACGCGCTGCTGCCGCCGTGCTGCCGGCCGCGCCGCCACGGCTCGCGCTTGTTGAAGCGCGCGTTCGACATCGTCGCTTCGTCGGCGGGCCTGGCCGCGCTGGCGCTGCCGCTCCTGGCTGTGGCGCTGTGGGTGAAGCTGGATTCGCCGGGGCCGGTGTTCTTCCGCCAGGTGCGGGTGGGGCGGGGCGGCACGCTGTTCCGCATCCACAAGTTCCGCACGATGCAGGTGGACACCGAGCGTCAGGGCCAGCTGACCGTCGGCGCCGACAGCCGGATCACCGGCGCCGGCCGGCTGCTGCGCAAGACCAAGCTGGACGAGTTGCCGCAGCTGATCGACGTGCTGTTCGGCGACATGAGCCTGGTCGGTCCACGGCCGGAGGTGCCGAAATACGTGGCGCACTACCCGGCCGAGGTGAAGGACGTGGTGCTGTCGGTGCGCCCCGGCATCACGGACTGGGCGTCGATCCGGATGATAGACGAGAACGAGATACTGGGCCGCGCCGCCGACCCGGAGCGCGCCTATATCGACGAGGTGCTGCCGGAGAAGCTGGGCTATTACGTCCGCTACGCCGAAACGCACAGCCTGTGGGAAGACATCCGCATCATCGTCGCCACCTTGATGAAGATCGTCAGCCGATGACCTTCTCCATCCGTGCCGCCGAATCCGCCGATGCCGACGCGCTGGCGGACATTTATCTGGCCTGCCGCCGCGAGATGCCGTATGCGCCGCTGGTCCACGCGGACGAGGCGGTACGGGCGTGGTTCGCCGACGCGCTGCTGCCGGCGGGCGGCGTCTGGCTGGCCGAGCGGGACGGCGAGATCTTCGGATTCGTCGCATCTTCGATGCAAGATGGCGTGTTGTGGCTGGACCAGCTTTATATTGAGGCCCGACGTCGGGGGGCCGGCGCGGGCCGCGCGCTGCTGGAGCGGGCGTTGTCCCGGCCGGCGCCTGCCTGTCGGCTGCACGTGTTCCAGGCCAACGAAGGGGCGCGCCGCTTCTACGAGGCGCAGGGGTTTGAACTGCAGAGCCTGGGCGACGGCCGCGATAACGAGGAATGCTGTCCGGACGCCGTGTACCAGCTGCTGCCGGATACGAAAGAATGACGATGCTTGAAAAACTGCTGGCCTTTTCCCGCCACAACAAGATGGCGATGCTGGCGCTGATGGACGCGCTCTTGCTGCCGCTGGCGCTGTCGAGCGCGGTGTTCCTGCGCCTGGGCGGCTATTGGGACCCGAAGCTCAACCCGCATCTGTGGATCTTCATCGTGCCGCCCTTGTGGGCGATTCCGATCTTCATCAAGCTGGGCCTGTACCGCGCGGTGCTGAAGTATCTGGACGACAAGATCATACTCACCGTGTTTTCGGGAGTGACCCTGTCGGTGCTGGTCTTGCAGGCCGTGATACAGATGTTCCACATCTGGGCGATGCCGCGCGCCTCGGTGGTCATCTTCTGGGTGTTCGCGATGGCCTATATCGGCGGCAGCCGCTTCCTGCTGCGCGGCCTGGTGCGGCGGATAGACGCCACCGAGGCGCCGCGCGATCCGGTCATCATCTACGGCGCCGGCCAGGCCGGCGTGCAGCTGATGCTGGCCTTGCAGGCCGGCCGCGAATACCGGCCCATGGCCTTCGTCGACGACAATCCGGATCTGCATCGCCGTACCTACCGAGGCGTCGCGGTCCACGCGCCGGAAGCGCTGCCGGCCCTGGTCAAGGACACCGGGGCCAAGTGCATCCTGCTGGCGATGCCGTCGGTGGGACGAGGCCGCCAGCGCGAGATACTGGAAGCGCTGGAAAAGCTGAGGGTGCCGATCAAGCGCCTGCCCGGCATGGCCGACCTGGTGTCCGGCGAGGCGCGGGTCGAAGAGCTGAAGGAGGTCGAGATCGAAGACCTGCTGGGCCGCGATCCGGTGCCGCCCAAGGCCGAGCTGCTGGCGCGCAACATCAAGGGCAAGGTGGTGATGGTGACCGGCGCCGGCGGCTCGATAGGCTCCGAGCTGGCGCGCCAGATCGTCAAGAACCGCCCGGCGCGCATCGTGCTGTTCGAGCTGTCCGAGTTCGCGCTGTACAGCATAGACCAGGAGCTGGCGCAGCTGGCGCCGCAGATACCGCGCACGCCGCTATTGGGCTCGGTCACCGACTACGAGCGCCTGGTCCAGGCGATGCGCGCCTTCCGCGTCGAGACCGTCTACCACGCCGCCGCCTACAAGCACGTGCCTATGGTCGAGCACAATCCGGTGGCCGGCATCGTCAACAACGCCTTCGGCACCGATACGACGGCCCGCGCGGCCGAGGACTGCGGCGTCGACACCTTCGTGCTGATCTCCACCGACAAGGCGGTGCGGCCGACCAATGTGATGGGCGCGACCAAGCGGTTGGCCGAACTGACGCTGCAGACCCGCCACGCGCGCGGCAGCGGCACCCGCTTCGTCATGGTGCGCTTCGGCAACGTGCTGGGCAGCTCCGGCTCCGTCGTGCCGCTGTTCCGCCGCCAGATCAAGGCCGGCGGTCCGATCACGCTGACCCACGCCGACATCACCCGCTACTTCATGACGATACCGGAGGCGGCGCAGCTGGTGATACAGGCAGGCGCGATGGGCGACGGCGGCGACGTGTTCGTGCTGGACATGGGAGAACCGGTGCGGATCATAGACCTGGCGCGGCGCATGGTGCACCTGTCGGGGCTGGAGGTGAGGGACGACAGCCAGCCGGGCGGCGACATCGAGATCCGCATCACCGGCCTCAGGCCCGGCGAGAAGCTGTACGAGGAATTGCTGATCGGCGACACGGTGCTGCCGACCGACCACGCCCGCATCATGCGCGCGCAGGAATACCATCTGTCGGAGGACGAGATGGCTTCGCTGCTGGCGCGCCTGTCCGACGCCTGCCGGCGCCTGGACGCGCCGGCGGCGTTTGCGCTGATGCAGGAGGCGGTGCACGAGTTCCAGGCCGCCGAGGCCACCCAGGACTGGGTGACGCTGCAGGGCTGACGGTTCCCCGTCCCGGCGCTCAACGGCTGCAAGTCACCACTTGCAGCCGTTGTCTTTATCGAAGGCGTCCTTCAGCAGCATCGGCGCGGCCAGCAGGCCCAGGCCGGCGTAGGCGTGCTTGCAGTCTGCGCGCTCTGCCCGGTCGATGCCGCGCGCCAGCCTGGCTTTTTCCGGATTTTCCGGCAACGGCCTGGCGTTCGGATCTTCCGGCGCGAGCCGGCGCATCTGCTGGCGCAGGCCCTCGATCGTCAGCCGGGTTTCGCCGGCGCCGGCGCTGGCTGCCCGCTTGCCGGCGGGGAGCTGGGCGTGGGAGCCGGGGCGCGACGGCGATGCGGCGGCCTGTGCCCGTTTCGCCGCGCCGCGGACCGGCGCGGCGGAAGGCGCCGTGCGCGGCGGGATCGATGGAATCAGGCTGACGGAGATCGGCAGGGTCCTGACCGGCGGCTGGGCGCCGGATGGCGGCGAGCCGCGCATCGCGGCCGGCAATGCCAGCAGCGCCAGCAGATGCAGCAGCGCGCTGGCGGCGATGGCCAGCGCGCGGCCCTTCTGGCGGGCGGGGGGACTGAGAATGGCGGAGGCGTTCATGTCGGCATAGGAAGGGAGCCAGCGGATACCCGGAGATAGAGCGGCGCCGAGTCGGAAAGTGCCGCGCCGGTGTTAAGATCGGGCATCCCGAATCCGGACGAAGGCTATGGAAACCCGCTGGCTGGAAGACTTCCTGGTATTGGCCGACACCGGCAGCTTCACCCGCTCGGCCGAACTGCGCCACCTGACGCAGCCGGCGTTCTCGCGTCGCATACGCGCGCTGGAGAGCTGGCTGGGCGCCGACCTGATAGACCGCACCACCTATCCGACCAGGCTCACCGCCGCCGGCAAGCTGCTGCGCGAGCAGGCGGTGCCGCTGCTGGCCCAGCTGAACACCACCCGCACGATGCTGCGAGGCCTGCAGCCGCTGCCGCAGGGCACGCTGCAGTTCGCGGTGCCGCACACGCTGTCCTTCTCCTATTTCCCCAGATGGCTGACCGAGGTCGAGGCCGGCTTCGGCAAGCTGTCCTGTCGCCTCCAGGCCAGCAACGTCCATGACGCGGTGCTGGCCTTCGTCGAGGGCGGCAGCGATCTGTTGATGTGCTACCACCATCCGAAGCAGCCGGTGGACCTGAACGAGGCCCGCTATGGCGGCCTGCGGCTGGGCGCCGAGCGGCTGAGGCCGTACGCGCCGGCCGACGGCGGAGAGGCGCGTTACCTGCTGCCCGGCAGCGCCGACGCGCCGCTGCCCTTCCTCGGCTACGCCAGCAACGCCTATTTCCGGCTGATGAGCGATCTCTTGCTGGTCGGCGGGCCGGAGCCGGCCCATCTGTCGCTGCGCTACGAGACCGATATGGCCGAGGGTCTGAAGCAGATGGCGCTGGCCGGCCACGGTCTGGCCTTTCTGCCGGAGAGTTCGGTGGCGGCCGAATGCGAGGCCGGCCGTCTGGCGGCGGCCGGCGGCGACGAATGGAGCGTGGAGATGGAGGTCAGGCTGTATTGCGACCACCGCCGCGGCCGCGCGGCGCTGGAAGACCTGTGGGACTACCTGGCCGAGCGTTACCCGGAGGTCTAAGAAGTCTGCTGCGCGTCGGCGATACTGCGTTGAAAACCGCTTCAGAATGCCCATGTACCGTATGTACACTCCGCTTCTTCAGCTGTTTTCGCCTTGTCTCGCCTTAGCTCGCCAGCCTTTGGACAGGCTCTAAGGCAAGCCGCGTCGGACAAGGTTGGAGCAAGGTTATGCATTTCTTGCATGACCCCATCTCGATTCGGAATTGGCCAGGGCTGCGGGGCAGGCATACAGTGCCGAGCATTCCTGGCCGCGCATGGCGGCCGTCCTGAGGAGCTCCGCCAGATGTCCACCCGTATCGAACACGACCTGCTCGGCAACCGCGATGTGCCGGCCGATGCCTACTGGGGCGTGCACACGCTGCGCGCCATCGAAAACTTCCCTATCACCGGCCAGACCATAGCCGGCTACGGCGACCTGATCCGCGCGCTGGCCTCTATCAAGCAGGCGGCGGCGCAGGCCAACCGCGATCTCGGCATCCTGGATCCCAAGCTGGCCCAGGCCATCGTCGACGCTTGCGAGGAAATCCGCGCCGGCAAGCTGCACGAGCAGTTCGTCGTCGACGTGATCCAGGGCGGCGCGGGCACCTCGACGAATATGAACGCCAACGAGGTGATCGCCAACCGCGCGCTGGAGCTGCTGGGCCACGCCAAGGGAGAGTACCAGCACCTGCATCCGAACGAGCACGTCAACCTGTGCCAGAGCACCAACGACGTCTATCCGACCGCGCTGCGGCTGGCCGCCTTCTGGGGCGTGCTGAAGCTGGTGTCGCGGATGGAGGCGCTGCGCAAGGCCTTCGAGGACAAGGCCGAGGAATTCAAGGACGTGCTGAAGATGGGCCGCACCCAGCTGCAGGACGCGGTGCCGATGACGCTGGGTCAGGAGTTCCAGACCTACGCCGTGATGCTGGGCGAGGACGAGCAGCGCCTGAAGGAAGCCGGCGCGCTGATGCTGGAGATCAACCTCGGCGCCACCGCGATCGGCACCGGCATCACCGCCCACCCGGACTACGCCAAGCTGGTGTGCCTGCATCTGTCCGAGCTGGTGGGCAGCCAGCTGATCACCGCGCCCAACCTGATCGAGGCCACCCAGGACTGCGGCGCCTTCGTCCAGCTGTCCGGCGTGATCAAGCGCGCGGCGGTCAAACTGTCCAAGACCTGCAACGACCTGCGCCTGCTGTCGTCCGGCCCGCGCGCAGGCTTCGGCGAGATCAATCTGCCTGCGCGCCAGGCGGGCTCGTCCATCATGCCGGGCAAGGTCAACCCGGTGATCCCGGAAGTGGTCAGCCAGGTGGCGTATGAAGTCATCGGCAACGACGTCACCATCACCATGGCGGCCGAGGCCGGCCAGCTGCAGCTGAACGCCTTCGAGCCGGTGATCGCCTACAGCCTGTTCCGCAGCGCCGGCCACCTGGCCAACGCCTGCGACACGCTGACCGAGCACTGCGTCAAGGGCATCACCGCCAACCGCGAGCGGCTGCGCCTGAGCGTCGAGAGCTCGATAGGCCTGGTCACCGCGCTGAATCCGGTGATCGGCTACGAGGCCGCCACCCGCGTCGCCGCCGAGGCCCACGCCAGCGGCAGCAGCGTCGCCGAGGTGGTGCTGGCCCACGGCCTGCTGAGCCGCGAGCAACTGGACGACATCCTGCAACCCGATATGCTGACCCGGCCGCGCTGGGTGACCTTGTAAACGATTTCCCGAGTCTGACCGTCTGTGCCGGCGCCGCGTGCGCCGGTTTTTTTATCCGCGCTCACAAGCGGCTGGCGGTGGCGTCCATCAGCGGATATAACGTATTGTGCAGTGCACAAAACGAGGGCGAGATGAAGCACACGATATGGTGGTGCACGGAGTTTCCCGCCAGCAGCTGGTCCTGCCTGCTGGACGGCTGGCGTTGCCAACAACGTTTCTGGCGCTCCAGCCTGTTCTACGGCGCCCGCGTCTGCCTGGGACCGGCGCCGCTGCCGGACAAGCTGGAACGGCTGGTCCGGCGCGGCTGCGCCGACGGCATCGCGCTGTGTCATGACAGCTGTCCGGCGCGTTTCGCATGGCTGGAGCAGATCTGCCTGCACCTGCCGCAGCCGGCCGGCGGCGACGACCGATGGCGGGACTGCCTGCGACGCAGCCAGCAAGCCTTGCAACAAGGCTGGCTGCAATTGGGCCGCGAGTGGTCGCGGTTATAGCGCAAGCGATCGGCGAACCGCGTCAAGCGAGCGGCATGGCGCGCAATTTATGCCATTGTAATTAACTGATCGATGCATTAATCTGGCCGGCCACACTAGGACAGTCGGCAGATTCCAGCCACTGCGCGACGCGTCGCAATACCGGAGATGGCTGGCCAAACAAAGGAATGTCATGCGCTCGATCGTATCTGTCGCCATCCTGCTTGCCGCCGGCAGCGCGCAAGCGGACTGGACCCCCCGAGTCACTTCTGACCAATTCGCGACCACGCTCAGCTATGGCGGCGGCGCGCTCAGTTACCGTGAAGACGCCAGCAAAGGCGGGCCGGTCTGGCAGGTCGTGTCGGATCTGATGAAGGTGCCGTCCTCCCTGCAACAGGGACTGAACGGACGGGTGGCGCAGCTGGTGACGCAGAACGGCGCCACCTTCCTCGGCGGGACGATCAGCGGCAACGCGCAGGTGACGATACGACCGGACGCCAGCGGCGTCGCCTACATCAGCCTGTCCGGGCTCAATTACCAGGTGCGCAACCGGTACGCCGGCCGCAAGCTCGGGGTGATCAACTACAGTTGCACCAATACCCTGACGCTGAGCAATATCGTCCTTACCGCCCAGTATGGCACCGCCGACGGCAGCATGGCCGCGGGCAAGGCCGGCATGACGGCGACGACATCCTCTTCCACCGACTGCGATTCGAATCTGAGCTGGATGCTGCCGCTGGTCGGCGACGTGCTGATCAACAAGGCCGAAGGCAAGATAGACAGCGCGATCCAGAACGGTGTGCAGGCCAGCCTGGGCCAGGTGAAGGATGCGCTGCTGTACAAGCCGGGGCAGAACCTGCTGAGCGGCTTGAACAAGCTGGTCCCGGCCGACAAGGTGATCGCCTTGCCGGATGGCCGGACCTTCCCGGTCGGGCGCTATGTGCAGGACAACTTCCGCTATCTGCTCGGCAATAGCCAGATCACGCTGCGTCTGGGCAATTACCTGCAGGTTCAGCCGGTGAGCCAGGACCCGGGCATGTATTCCAATGCGACGAGCGAACTGCTGAATCTATCGCTGTCGTCTCCGGCCTTTTCGCTGGGGCTGAAGGTCAACGAGGAGCAGGCGCTGAGCTGGAGCTGGAACCCGCAGTGCGATCCCCGCAATCCGGATGTGATCTGTCAGGAGCCCTGAGCCGGCATTCTGCGGCCATGGGCAAGCGAGCCGTGCCGGCTGCCGTGAGGGGGCGGACAGCCGGCTGGCTGCAAATCATCGGAAGTGTCTTTCACGGAAAATGCTATTGGGATAATATGGCAATGGAATTTCGCTGCCGCGATATTCCACCTATCCCACGAAGAGGACATCAATCATGATGAGCAGGGCGATTTTTCTGGCGGGACTGCTTGCCGCCGGCAGCGCGCAAGCGGACTGGGCGCCGAAAGTGATTTCGGACCAGTATCTGGCGACGGTCGGCTATGGCGGCGGCGCGCTGAGCTATAGCGAGGACGCCAAGGCGATGGGGCCGCTGAGACAGGTGGCCGGCGAGTTGCTGAGCGTGCCCTATAACCTGCAGCAAGGCTTGAACGGACGGGTGTCGCAGCTGGTGACGCAGAACGGCGCCACCTTCCTCGGCGGGACGGTCAGCGGCAACGCGCAGGTGACGATACGCCCGGACGCCAGCGGCGTCGCCTACATCAGCCTGTCCGGCCTCGGCTACCAGGTGCGCAGCCAGTATTCCGGCCATAAATGGGGCGTGATCAGCTACAGCTGCACCAACACGCTGACGCTGAGCAATATCGTCATCACCGCCCAGTACGGCACGGCTAACGGCAATATGGCCGACGGCAAGACCGGAATGACGGCGACCACCAACTCCTCCACCGACTGCGATTCCAATCTGAGCTGGATATTGCCCGTGGTGGGCGACATGCTGATAGGCAAGGCCGAGGGCAAGATAGACGGCACCATCCAGCAGAATCTGCAGGCCGGCCTGGCCCAGGTGAAGGACGCGCTGCTGTACAAGCCCGATCAGAACATGCTCAAGGGCTTGGGCCGGCTGGTGCCGCCGGGCAAGGTGGTGACGCTGCCGGGCGGCGGCAGTTTCCCGCTGGGCCAGTATATCCAGGATAATTTCGCCTATCTGCTGGGCAACAGCCAGCTGAGCATACAGCTCGGCAGCCCGATCGCGCTGCGGGTGGTGCCGGGCACCAGCGAACCGCGTTCATCGGACTTCTCCAGCGATGTGGTGACGATTTCGCTGTCGTCCCCGGCGATGGCGTTCTCGGTCAAGCTGACCGAGCGCATAGGCGTGGACTGGCAATGGCGCTGCCCGACCGGCAATCCGGGTTGCCGTATCCCCTGAACGGCCTTTCGCTCCGCGCGGCTATCGCGCGGAGCGGCGATTGCGCCATAATCGCCTTCTTCTCACATCCGGACGCGACGATGGCGAACCAATCCCTCCTCAGCGAACAGCAACTGCAGCAGCTGGCGCCGCAAGTGCAAGGCTATCTGGCGGATCAGCTCGGGCTGGAAATCGGCAGTTTCGACGCTCGCTTCCTGCTCGATTTCGTTGCCGAGAGGATAGGGCGCGACATCTACAACAAGGCGCTGCACGATGCCCAGACCGCCTTGCAGGCGCGCATGGAAAGCCTGCAGGCCGCGATCTGGGAACTGGAACAGTAGCGACGCGCGACATCCGGGCGAAGGCGGGCTGCCTACGCCGGCGATTGCGGTTACAATCGATCTTCCCTAGTCCATGATGCCGCTGTGCCGATGCTCTATTTGCGATTGATGATGAAAGGCTTCCTGCTGGCCGTGCTGATGGTGGTGCTCGGCTTCGCCTATGTGGCCTGGACCATCGTCGACTACGGCGGCGGCGACGCCGATTCGGGCGCCGACGCCGCGCTGGTGCTGGGGGCGGCGGCCTGGGGCAGCAAGCCCTCGCCGGTGTTCCGCGAGCGCATCAACCACGCGGTCAAGCTGTACCAGAGCGGCAAGGTGCGCTGGATCGTGTTCACCGGCGGCACGCCGGAGCCGGGTTATCCGGCCGAGGCCGACGTCGGCCGCGAGTTCGCCGCCCGGCAGGGCGTGCCGATGACGGCGATGCTGGTGGAGAACCAGTCGCGCACCACCTGGCAGAACCTGTCCAACGCCCGGGATCTGGGCGGACCGTTCGGCATCCGTTCCTACCTGCTGGTCAGCGATCCGCTGCACATGCGCCGCGCGGTGCTGATGGCCAACGATCTGGGCCTGCGCGCCTATCCGGCGCCGACGCAGTCCAGCCGCTTCCGGACGCTGTCCAGCTGGTCGCGCTTCCTCGCCCGCGAGACCTGGCTCTACGTCGGCTACCGCGTATTCCGCCAGTTGTCCTGACGCATGTGGATAAAATTCCGTTCGGCGGTTTGCTGTGGATAAGTCGAATGGGCAAGAAAAAAGCCGGCAAGCGCCGGCTTTTTCGCATCCAGGGACAGGCCTCAGGCGGCGTGCCACAGATCGATCAGTTCGCTGGCCTCCAGCGACTGCACTTCTTCGCGGGCCTGCAGCCAGGCGACCAGCTCGCCGCGCAGCGCTTCGGTGATCTGGTTGCCGCTGACCGGGAAGGCCACGCCTTCCAGCCGGTTCTTGCCGTCGAAATGGCCGCCGAAACTGATGCCGGCTTCGTCGAAGCGGGTCAGCCAGCCGTCCAGCAGCGCGTCGGCGTCGGCGCCGTCACGCAGCTCGGCCACCAGATGAAAGCCCAGCTCGCGGAATTCGCCTACGCGCATTTTCTTGCGCTGGCGGGCATTCAGCCGCTTCAGGCGTTGGGCGGAGTTGGGGTTGCGGAGAAAAGCCATGATAGATCCTTGTTACTGAACAGACGGATGATAGCAGGGGCCGGGGCGGGTGTCTGGAAAACGGGCGGGACGGCAAACGGCAGGTAAATTGACGAGACCGTGTGGCGGTCTCTATCCTTGTCGATATCAATTATTTATTTACAAGTTTGCCGTTGAATTTACAGTTGAGTAATAAAATGTTGAGCAAAAAGCAAAATATCATCGCGCTGTCCGTGATGGCCGCGCTGTTGTCCGCCTGCGGCGGCGGCGGCGGCTCCTCTTCCAGCCCCTCCGGCAACCAGACGGTCCAAGTGGATCCGCCGAGCGCGCCGTCGAAACCGGCCATCACCGGTGATCTGAGCTGCCAGTCCGGCGTCTGCGCGCTGCCGGCCAGCGCTGTTTCCGACGCGGTCGGCAAGGTATACCAGTTGCAGAACAATACCAGCCAGGACATGCAACTGACCGTCAACGGCCCGCTGACCGCCAGCTGGAACGCGGTGGTGACCCAGGTCGACAGCGACATTCTGGGCTATGGCCGCGTAGGCGGCGGCGCGCGCGGCACCGACGCCGCGGCCGAGGCGGCGCTGGAACAGAAGATGCAGCAGTTTTACGACCACGCCGCCGCCTACGGCCAGATCGCCGGCCGGGCGCAGGCGCGGATGCGCGTCGAAAAACGGGCCGCCGCGGCTGCGCGCTACTATGCGGTCAACGACAGCCGCCAATGGTACGACAGCATAGGCAATCGCACCTTGAGTACCACGATGAAGGCCAGCTACGCGCTGCCCAGCGGCGGCACCGTCTATGTCTGGGCGCAAAACGACGCGGCCGCGGTGACGGCCCAACAGGCGGCCTTCCTGGCCGAGCGCTTCGCCAACAGCGTGTACCCGATCGAGGCCGCGGTGATCAGCGAGCCCTGGGGGCCGGTCCATCCGTCTTGGCAGGGCGTCACGCTGGATGCCGGCACCAAGGACGTGCACCTGGTGCTGGCGCAGCTGAACCAGCCGGCCAGCGCCTTCAAGGGCCTGCTGGGCTATGTCTATCCGCCCAACGCCCTGCTGAAGTCCGGGGCGTCCGATCCATCCTGCAGCAAGACCGATTGCAGCGTGTTCACCAACAGCAACGAGGCGCTGGTGACCTTCCTCAACGTCGACACGCTGGTGGCGGCCGACGACGGGGTGAACTGGAGCCAGAACGGCAAGGGGCCGGCGTTGGCGCTGTCGACGCTGGGCCATGAGTACCAGCACCTGCTGTACGGCTACAACAAGGTGTTCCGCCGCATCGCGGGGGCGACGAAAACGACCACCTGGGAAAACGAGCTGGCGGCGCAGACCATGGGTTATCTGGTGGCGGCCGACACTTACCAGGGCGGCCGCGGCGATAACGCGAATTCGCATCCGGACCTGCGTGTCGGCGGCGACTTCAGCCAGTTCCTGGCCCAGCCGGCCTGCAATCTGAAGCGCTGGTCGGCGATGAGCGGCGACAGTGTCGGCACCACCTGCTATCCGAAGGCGCTGGCGACCGGCATGCTGATGCTGCACCAGTTCGGCGCAGGCGTGATGAAGCCGTGGGTGACCGGCTCGAACGTCGGCGAGCGGGCCCTGGACGACGGCTTGGCCGCAGTCGGCGGCGGCGACTACGGCAGCCTGATGCAGCAGCTGTATACCAGCCTGGCGCTGGCGGACTTCGCTTCGTGGCCGACCGGCTACGGTTTCCCGGCCAAGCAGCTGAGCTTGCCGGCCAGCCGTTACTTCCCGGGCGGCAAGACCATTGCCCTGCCGCAGGTCCAGATCAGCCCGGGCGAGGTCCAGCTGTCGTCCGATCCGGCGCAGGAAGCCTACCGCCTGAGCCTGGCGCCGATCGGCGGCCAGGTGACGATCACCGTGCCGGCCAATTCGCGGCTGAGCCTGGTGAAGCGATGAGGCGGCCGCTGGCGGGCGGCCTCGCCGTCCTGGGGCTGCTGGCGTCGCTGGGCATGGCCAGCGTGCCGTGGGAACACGGCCGGTTGGTCAGCGTAGGCAATGTGCCGTTCAACCGGCTGGCGATACAGCGCAGCGACGGCGCGTTGCTGACGATAGCGTCCGGCAACGAGGCCGGCGCGCTCGATCAGCGTCAATTGGACAAGTTCGCGGCCAGAGCCGGCGACAAAGTGCGTTTTCGCGCCTTGCGCATCGTGGAGAGCCGCTTGGACGGTCCCTCGGTGGTGCTGAGCCAGATGGAGCTGGAACGGTAATCGGCGCTTGTTTCCGCGCCAGGCCCGGCGTCTTCGGACGCCGGGCTTTTTTTATCGCGAACGGCGGGAAGACCCTTGCCCGGAAGGCTGGCCGATGCAGATAAGGGAAGTTTTCCGCCGCCTGGGCGACGGTATCCGGCTGACTTTTAATTGTAATAAATTGACATTGTACTCACTTATGTCGTGTGGCTAATATCAAGATTCTGCTTATAAATTAACCAAAAAAAGACGACAAAGTGATGAAAGAGATCAACAAGACAGTTCTGGCTTCCGTGATCATGAGCGCGCTGCTGACCGCATGCGGCGGCGGCGGAAGCGGCTCGTCCGCCGATGGCGGATCGGGCAATGCATCGGCGAAAGCATCGGCGCAACGCGGCGCCGGCGGCGCCGAAGTCGGCTCGCTCGATTGCGCCGGCGTCAGCTGCAAGCTGCCGGCCAGCGCCGGCGGCGCGGCATCGGGGTCCATCTACCGCTACAGCAATACCAGCGGCCGCGATCAGACCCTGCAGCTGACCGGGCCGGTGACGTCGGCCTGGCAGGCCGAGTTCGTCCGCGTCAGCGGCGGCGACACCTCCACCCAGTTCCGCCTGTCCGGCAACGGCCTGCGCGGCGCCGACCGCGCAGTGGCGGACCGCCTGGAAGCCGAAAGCCAGGCGGTGCTCAACGCGGTGGCGAAGAACAACGGCAACGGCGCGCTGCAGCGCCTGCAACTGCAGCATTCGGCCAGACTGAGCGGCGCGCAGGCGGCGCTGCAGCAGCAGGTCTACGCGCTGGGCGACGCGCGCACCTGGCACGATATGGACGGCGACAGCCCCACGACCTTGAAGGCGGTGCGCGATCTGCCCAACGGAGGCGGCAAGGTCTATGTCTGGGGCCAGAGCGGCCTGGATGTGAGCGTCGACAACGCCCAGGCCGACGCCTTGGCCGAGCGTTTCGCGAACAGCGTCTATCCGCTGGAGGCCAGCGTGGTCAGCGAGCCCTGGGGCAATGACATCCACCCGAGCTGGCGCAGCCTGGCCCTGCCCGGCGACACCAAGGACGTGCACCTGGTGCTGAGCCGGCTCAACGATCCGGCCAGCACCAGCGGCAGCCGGCTGCTCGGCTACGTGCGCTGGACCAATGCGCTGCTGGCCTCGGCGGCGGCGACGATGTGCCAGGGCGATGCCGACTGCGCCGACGTGATCGGCAAGAGCAACCAGGCGCTGGTGACCTTCGTCGACCTGGACACCTTCGCCAAGGCAGACAGCCCGGGCAACTGGTCGATGAAGGACAACGGCCCCAGCCTGGCGCTGTCGACGATGGCGCACGAATACCTGCATGTGCTGTACGCTTACAACAAGATCCTGCGCCAGAAGCCGGGTTCGGCGCCGACCACGGTGTGGGAGAACGAGCTGGCGGCGCAGACCATGGGCTATCTGGTATCGGCCGACACCTATACCGGCGGCCGCGGCCGCGACGCCAACTCGCATCCTGACCTGCGTCCGCGCGGCGACTTCGAGCAGTTCCTGGCCAAGCCGGCGTGCAATCTGAAGGGCTGGAGCGTCGCCGCCGACGACTACACCTGCTACCCGAAGGCGCTGGCGCTGGGCATGCAGATGCTGCACCAGTTCGGTCCCGCCGTGATGAAGCCGTGGGTGACCGGACCGAGCAAGGGGGAGAAGGCCCTGAACGATGGGCTGCGCGCGGTCGGCGGCGGCGATTACAGCGGCCTGCTGCAACGGCTGACCACCACGCTGGCGCTGGGCGCCTACAGCCAGGACGTCGCGGGCTTCGGCTTCCCGGCCAAGACCGTCACGCTGCCGGCCAACCAGTACTTCCCGGCCGGCAAGACGCTGCAGCTGCCGGCGGTGCGCTTCCAGGCGTCCGAGGTGGGCTGGCGCGGCGACAGCAGCCAGGAAACCTGGCGCCAGGCCTTGTCCGTGTCGCGCGGCGCGGCCCGGATCACCGTGCCGGCCAACAGCCATCTGCTGCTGGTGAAGCCGTGATCCGGCGCGCGTCGTGGCTGCTGGTCCTGCTGCCCTCGCTGCTGGCGATGGCGGCGCCGCCCTGGGAAAAGGGCGTGCTGGTGGAGGTCGGCGCCTATCCGCTGGTCAAGCTGGGGATAGAGCGCGGCGACGGCGCGGTGTTGGCGATACGCCCGGCCGAGGCGGGCAAGGGCCTGGACCAGGCGGCGCTGAAGCGGCTGCGCCGCCAACTGGGCCATGAAATCCGCTACCGGGCGGCCGGCTATGCCGACAGTCCGGTCTACGGCAGGGAAGTGATATTGCAACAGGCCGAAGCCGAGCGCTGAGCGCGGCTGTTCAGCGGAACGCCCATCCGGCATCATGCCGGATGGGCGTTTTTTTGGAGGCGGCATGCGGGTAGTGGATAGGCGAAGTTTCATCGACATGCCGTGGGCCAACGGCGGCGGCCGCACCCTGGAGCTGTTCCGCTTGCCCCATCCGGAGAGGAGCGGCGCGTTCGCGCTCAGGATGTCCGTCGCCACGGTGGCCGAAGGCGGGCCGTTTTCCCGTTTCGCCGGCGTCGATCGGCTGCT
Source organism: Chromobacterium sp. CV08 (assembly GCF_051129845.1). Taxonomy (NCBI): domain Bacteria; kingdom Pseudomonadati; phylum Pseudomonadota; class Betaproteobacteria; order Neisseriales; family Chromobacteriaceae; genus Chromobacterium; species Chromobacterium sp. CV08. Next base: position 4,568,111 of record NZ_CP150453.1, on the reverse strand, counting down.
GGGCCTGCTGGAGGGCGAGGGCATGGCGCTGAGCCTGGCCGACGGTCGCCGGCTGATGCTGGACGCGCCGGGCCGGGTGGCGGCCTTCCCCGGCGAGATCGACGTCCGGTGCCGCCTGCTGGGCGGCGCGCTGCGCGACTGCAACCTGATGCTGGCGCGGGACTGGGGGCGCGGCGAGCTGGAGCGATTGACGCCGGCCGATGGGGAGACCGTGAGGCTGGAAGCCGGCGACCTGGTCCTGCTGTATCTGCAGCGGGGGGAATGGGCGCGCGGCGATGAAGCGTTGCCGCCGGGCGGCCTGCTGCTGCTGGAGAGCGAGAGCGTCGCGCTGCGGGCGGACGGGGAGGCGGTGGCCTGGCTGGCGCGGGTCACGCGCTTCGATCGGGCTGACGGACGGATGTAAAAAAGCCAGGCGTCCGCCTGGCTTTTGTCTGGACGGCGCGGTTTACAGCCCGAGTTCGCTCCACAGCGAGTCGACGCGTTGTTTGACCGCGTCGTCCATCACGATGGGCGTGCCCCATTCGCGGTTGGTCTCGCCGGGCATCTTGTTGGTGGCGTCCAGGCCCATCTTGCCGCCGAGGCCGGAGATCGGGCTGGCGAAGTCCAGGTAGTCGATCGGCGTGTGGTCGATCAGCGTGGTGTCGCGCACCGGGTCCATCCGGGTGGTGATCGCCCAGATCACTTCCTTCCAGTCGCGGGTGTTCACGTCGTCGTCCACCACCACGATGAACTTGGTGTACATGAACTGGCGCAGAAAGCTCCAGCAGCCCATCATCACCCGTTTGGCGTGGCCGGGATACTGCTTCTTGATGCTGACGATGGCCATCCGGTAGCTGCAGCCTTCCGGCGGCAGGTAGAAGTCGACGATTTCCGGGAACTGCTTCTGCAGTATCGGCACGAAGACCTCGTTCAGCGCCACGCCCAGTATCGCCGGCTCATCCGGCGGCTTGCCGGTGTAGGTGCTGTGGTAGATCGGATTCTCGCGCATCGTGATCCGGTCTATCGTCAGCACCGGGAAGCTGTCCTGCTCGTTGTAGTAGCCGGTGTGGTCGCCGTACGGGCCTTCCATCGCCATGTCGTCCGGATGGATATGTCCCTCCAGCACGATCTCGGCGCGGGCCGGCACTTGCAGGTCCGAGCCCAGGCACTTGACCAGCTCGGTGCGGGAGCCGCGCAACAGGCCGGCGAACTGGTATTCGGACAGCGTGTCGGGCACCGGGGTCACCGCGCCCAGTATCGTCGCCGGGTCGCAGCCCAGCACCACCGCCACCGGATAGGGCGCGTCGGGGTTACGCTGGCGGAATTCGCGGTAATCGAGCGCGCCGCCTCGGTGGGCCAGCCAGCGCATGATCACGCGGTTTTTCCCTATGACCTGCTGGCGGTAGATGCCCAGGTTCTGCCGCTTCTTGTTCGGGCCGCGGGTGACGGTCAGGCCCCAGGTGATCAGCGGGGCGGCGTCGCCGGGCCAGCAATGCTGGATAGGCAGCTTGCCGAGGTCCACCGCCTCGCCTTCCCAGACGATGTCCTGGCATGGCGCTTTTTTCACCTCCTTGGGCGCCATGGCCAGCACCTGCTTCAACAGCGGCAGCTTGTCCCAGGCGTCCTTCAGGCCCCTCGGCGGCTCCGGCTCCTTCAGATAGGCGAGGGTCTTGCCTATCTCCCTGAGCTGCATCACGTCTTCGGCGCCCATGCCCATCGCCACGCGCTCCGGCGTGCCGAACAGATTGGCCAGCACCGGAAAGTCGTAGCGGCGGCCGTCGTGGACCGGCTGTTCGAACAGCAGCGCAGGGCCGCCGGCCTTCAGCACGCGGTCGCCGATTTCGGTCATCTCCAGATGCGGCGATACCGGCGTCTTGATGCGCTTCAGCAGCTGTTTTTGTTCAAGTTGGGCGATGAATTCCCGTAGATCGGCATATTTCATGACTGTTTCATGATCTGACGCAAAGTGTGAGAGGTAGGGCTTGGATAATCTGCCTGCGGACGTCGCACGCTACTGCCGGCGTGCCTGGCTGTCAACGCCGGCATGGTTTATGGCGGCATTACCTACCCATTGGAGAACAGAAATGAAGAAGCTCGCACTCGCCGCCATGATCGGCATGCTGTCCGCCGGCGCGTTCGCCGCCCAAGGCGACATTCTGGCACGTTTCCGCGTGATCAACGTCGCTCCGTCGGCCAGCTGGAGCAATTCCGGCCTGGTGCCGGGGCTGGATGTCGACGCCAAGAGCGCGACGGTGCCGGAAATCGACTTCACCTACATGATCACCAACAATATCGGCGCCGAACTGATCCTGGGCACGTCCCGCCACAAGATCACCGCCAACGGCGCCGACATCGGCAAAGCGTCCGTGGTGCCGCCGACACTGACCGTGCAATACCACTTCGCGCCGGAAGCGACTTTCCGTCCGTACGTCGGCGCCGGCATCAACTACACCCGCTTCTACAGCACGGGCCTGAGCGCGCTGGGCACGCCGTTGAGCGTGAAGAGCAACAGCTTCGGCCCGGCATTGCAGATCGGCGCCGACTACGCGATCAACAAGAACTGGTTCTTCAACGTGGACGTGAAGAAGCTGTGGATCCAGACCGACGTCAGCGCCGACAAGCTGGGCGGCGCGAAGCTGGGCACGCTGCATATCGATCCGTGGGTCTTCGGCATCGGTGTCGGCACCAAGTTCTGATCCGGCCCCGCCATCGGCCATGCGAGGACGCCTACGGGCGTCCTTTTGCATTGTGGCGGAATGTAAACGATTGATGATGTTGACATTGCGGGGGAAGTCGCCAATGCTGGCCGGTGTCCGGGGCCGGGCATGGGCAAGGCCGCTGCCGTAGATACGGCGCATTTGTCGCGTCGGCGACATGAAAAGAGGCGCTTGGCGACATCGATCGTCCCTTTTCAGACAAGTCTGTTGTCAAAATGCATCATTTCCATGCGAACCATTCGAAGTTTTCCGCGTCCGTAAAAAGATGGGGGGCGCGGGTTTTTTTCAGTGAAAAGAGCAACTTATCCTGCCGGCCTGACTTGTGGGCGGAGCTGACCGGAAAAGTGTGCTGAGGTCTTGAATTTACAAGGGATTTCCGCGGCCCCGAAAGTTGTTTTTTTGTTAAAATGGCGCCCTTTTTCGTGGCGGGGAAGATCCATGGCTCTCCTGGAAATCAAAAACGTGGTCAAACGCTTCGGCGACTACACGGCTGTCAACGACGTCAGCCTGTCGGTCGAGGCGGGCGAGTTCTTCACCCTGCTGGGACCGTCGGGCTGCGGCAAGACCACCTTGCTGCGCATGCTGGCCGGTTTCGAACAGCCGGACGCCGGCCAGATCCTGCTCGACGGCCAGGACATGTCGCAGGTGGCGCCGGAGAAGCGTCCGGTGCATACCGTGTTCCAGAGCTACGCGCTGTTCCCCCACATGACGGTGCGCGAGAACATCGCCTTCCCGCTGAAAATGGCCAAGTGGGACAAGCGCAAGATCGCCGCCCAGGTGGACGAGCTGCTGGAGGACGTGCGCCTGACCCAGTTCGGCGACCGCTATCCTCACGAGATGTCCGGCGGCCAACGCCAACGCGTGGCCATCGCCCGCGCGCTGGTGGACCGTCCGCGCCTGCTGCTGCTGGATGAGCCGCTGTCCGCGCTCGACGCCAAGCTGCGCGAGGAAATGCAGATCGAGCTGATCAATCTGCAGAAGGAAGTGGGCATCACCTTCGTCTACGTCACCCACGACCAGGGCGAGGCGCTGGCGCTGTCGCACCGCATCGCGGTGATGAGCCACGGCAAGGTGGAGCAGCTGGACGCGCCGGAGAAGCTGTACAGCTATCCGAAGAACCGCTTCGTCGCCGACTTCCTCGGCCAGTGCAATGTGCTGGAAGGCACGGTCAAGGCGCTGCACGGCGACACCATGACCGTGGCGTTGAAAGGCTGCGGCGACGTCAAGTGCCAGGCGGTGCCGGGAGCCAAGGAAGGCCAGCAGGGCTGGCTGGCGCTGCGGCCGGAGAAGGTGAAACTGGACAAGGAATTGCCTGATCTGCCGGACGAGGCCTATTTCAAGGGCCGCGTCCACGACTGCCTGTACCTCGGCGACGTCACCCTCTACGTGGTGGAGGTGGCCGACGGCGTGCTGGTGGAGGCGATGCAGCCCAACAACATTCCCGGCGTGGCCAAGTTCTTCGACGACGGCGACGTGGTCGAGATCGCCTGGCGTTTCGACGCCGGCAGCTTCCTGACGGAGTAAGCGATGGCGATGCGTGATCGTTTCGGCAAGTGGGCGCTGTCCTGGCCCCCCTTGCTGTATCTGGTATTGTTCTTCCTGATCCCGTCGCTGATCATGCTGGTGGCCGCGTTCCGCCAGCCCGGCGACTACGGCGGCCTGGCGCCGCTGTTCACCATCGAGGACGGCCAGCGCGTCTGGCAGCTGACGCTGGACAACTTCCACCGCCTGGTGGAGGAGCCGCTGTATCTCGAGCTGTTCGCCAAGTCTGCCGGCTACGCGCTGACCACCACCGTGGTCTGCCTGTTGATGGCCTACCCGCTGGCCTGGCTGATCGCCCGCTCCGGCAAGAAGTACCGCGACCTGATGCTGCTCTTGGTGATCCTGCCGTTCTGGTCCAACTTCCTGATCCGTATCTACGCGTGGATGATCATCCTGGGGCCGCAGTCGGCGTTCACCAAGGCGCTGAACCTGGTGCTGACCACGCTGGGCTTCGAGCCGGTGCGGCTGTTGTTCACCTCGTTCGCGGTGATCGTCGGCCTGGTCTACGTGCATCTGCCCTTCATGGTGCTGCCGCTGTATGCCAATCTGGAAAAGCACGACATGGCCTTGCTCGACGCCGCCCAGGATCTGGGCGCCAACGCCTGGCAGCGCTTCTGGCGCGTCACCTGGCCGCTGAGCCTGCCCGGCGTGTTCGCCGGCTCGGCGCTGGTGTTCATCCCGGCCCTGGGCATGTTCGCGATCCCGGACATCCTCGGCGGCACCGAGTCCATCATGATAGGCAATCTGATCAAGCAGCAGATACTCGACACCCGCGACTGGCCGTTCGGCTCGGTGCTGTCCATCATGCTGACCGGCGGCGTGCTGCTGATCGCCGCGATCGGGGCCGTGGTGGCCAGAAAGGGGAAGGCGCGTGGCTAAGAAACAATCGAAATGGCTGTGGGCTTCGGCCATCGTCACCTATCTGTTCCTGTACTTGCCGCTGGTCATCGTGGTGCTGTACTCGTTCAATGACTCGCGCCTGAACGCCGAATGGGTCGGCTTCACGCTGAAGTGGTACCAGAAGCTGTTCCACAACGAGAAGATGCTGACCGCGGCCGGCAACTCGCTGCTGATCGGCATCATCGCCAGCTTCTTCTCCACGATACTCGGCACGCTGGCCGGCATCGCGCTGCATAAGTACAAGCTCAGGCTGCTGCCCTTCCTGGTGCTGACGCCGATCGCCATCCCCGAGCTGCTGATGGGGGTGTCGCTGGTGATCTTCTTCGTCATCGTCAACCAGCTGATCGGCATCCTGGAACTGGGCTTCGTCACCATCCTGCTGTCGCACATCGCCTTCTGCATCGGCTTCGTCGCCATCGTGGTGAGGGCGCGCATGCAGGGCATGGACGACAGCCTGGTGGAGGCGGCGCGCGATCTGGGCGCCACGCCGTTCCAGGCTTTCCGACTGATCACGCTGCCGGTGATCAAGCCCGGCATCATCGCCGGCGCGCTGATGGCGTTCACGCTGTCCATCGACGACTTCGTGATCACCTTCTTCACCGCCGGCGCCGGCGCCAGCATGCTGCCGCTGGAGATCTACTCGATGATCAAGATCGCGGTGACGCCGGAGGTGAACGCGGTGTCGTCCTTGCTGATGCTGTTGACGCTGGCCTTGATCGTCATCGCGTCCAAGGTGTCGCCGAGCGCGCTGCGCGCCAACGGTTGAACAGGGCGGCGAGAGCCGCCCGGCCGAAAGGCCGATCCGGCGGCAAGGCGTTTTGCGTTGCAGCATAATGCCTTGCCGTCGCCGCCGGACCCGGGCGACTCTAGGGGTGTCTCCCGGTTTTCCCGTAGTACCACCAAGCTGTGCAATACAAAGGAAACGAAATGAAGAAGATCCTCGCGCTGCTGGCGCTGGCGGCCTCCACCCAGGCATTCGCCGCCGACGAGCTGCATCTCTATAACTGGAACAACTATCTGTCCGAGAGCGCGGCCAAGAATTTCGAGGCCTATTGCAAGTGCAAGCTGGTGCAGGACTACTACGGCGACAACGAGGAACTGCTGGCCAAGCTGGCCGCCGGCGCCAAGGGCTACGACATCGTGGTGCCGACCGGTTTCGCCGTCGACGCGCTGATCAAGCAGGGCAAGGCCCAGCCGCTGGACAAGGCCCAGCTGCCCAATTTCAAGAACCTGAACCCGGGCTACCTGAACAGTTTCTTCGACAAGGGCAACAAGTACTCCACCCCGTATGCCTTCACCACCACGCTGATCGGCTACAACGAGACCAAGCTGAAGCAACTGGGCTTGGCCGACAAGGTGAACAGCTGGGCGCTGATCTTCGATCCGGCGCTGCTGGCCAAGATCAAGGGCAAGATCACCGTGCTGGATTCGCAGCGCGAGCTGGTCGCCGCCGCGCTGATGTATCTGGGCAAGCCGGCCAACTCCACCAATCCGGCCGACTGGAAAGCCGCCCGCGACGTGATCCTGAAGGCCAAGCCGTACTGGGCCGCCTTCAACAACCAGTCCTACATCAAGGAACTGACCGTCGGCAACATCTATGTCGCCTTCGGCTACTCCAACGATATGTTCCAGGCCCAGCAGGACGCCAAGAAGGCCAAGCGCAGCTTCGCGCTGAACTTCAGCCTGCAGAAGGAAGGCAACACGCTGTCGCTGGACAACTTCGTGGTGTTGAAGGACGCGCCGCGCAAGGACCTGGCCTACAAGTTCATCAACTTCATGATGGATGGCAAGAATGCGGCCGGCCTGACCAACGAGATGGGCAACGGCAATCCGAACGCCGCCGCCGGCAAGTTCGTCAAGACCGAGCTGACCAAGATCCCGGCGATCTTCCCGACCAGCACCGACCTGCCGCGTCTGCAGCAGCTGCGCGATCTGAACGCCAAGGACAGACGAGAGCTGAACAAGGTGTGGTCCGAGATCAAGCTGAAGTAAGCGGATCCGTTCGATCCAAGAAAAAGGCCGGGAAGCTTCCCGGCCTTTTCCTATATATGTGTTCCGGCCTAGTCCAGATGCAGCCGCAGCAATTGGCTGATCTTCTCGATGCGGTGATCGACGTGGGCCGGCTTGCGCGGCTCGCGGCTTACCCAGATCGTCGTCATGCCCAGCTCCTTCGCCGTCAGCAGATTCGGCAGCGAATCCTCCACCATGATGCAGTGGGCGGGATCCAGGCCTTCGCGGGCCAGGACGGTATGAAAGGCGTCGAGGTGGGGCTTGGGCACATAGTTAAGCCGCTCCACGCCGTATACCGATTCGAAATGGTGCTGTATGCGCATCCGCTGCAGTATGCCTTCCACGTAATGCTGCGGTCCGTTGGACAGAATGATCTTGCGGCCGGGTAAGGCGCTCAGGCTTTCGGCCAGCCGGTCTTCGAATTGCAGCCATTGCTCCAGAATCTCCACCGGGTGGGTTTCGATCAGGAACTGCTGCGGGTCGATGCCGTGATGGGTGGACAGGCCGTGCATGGTCGCGCCGTACTGCGCCCAATAGCGCGAGCGCAGCGCGCAGGCTTCCACCTCGTCCACGCCGAGGTGGCGCACCATGTATTCGGTCATCAGCGTGTTGATATGGTCGAAGATGCCGCCGCTGGCGTAGTGCAGGGTGTCGTCGAGGTCGAAGATCCAGGTCTTGTGGTTCACGTTCGAAACTGCATGAAAAGGTGGGACCGCAGATTATCCATTCGCGGCGGCGAACAGGCTAGTGGAAGCCGTTCATCGGGTATGAAAAGCCTGTTTCTATTGTTATCAGCGGTTTACAGTGGCTTGACCAGATTTTTTCATTTTCTTTGCAGAAAGGTGTTGACGGCCCTGGGTGCGGCCGGTATAGTTCGCCTCCTCAGCTGACGCAGCGAACGAAACGACGGAAACGAAACGGTTCCCGACGAAGACGACGCAGCGATCGGCACCGCTCTTTAACAGAACGAATAACCGATAGGTGTAAGTGCTTGGCGAAAGCCGACACTTGCACTGCAAGAGATAGGAAATACCAGTTATTTCTTTGAACTTGCGTGCCAGAAATTGCTATGAGATTGAACTGAAGAGTTTGATCCTGGCTCAGATTGAACGCTGGCGGCATGCTTTACACATGCAAGTCGAACGGTAACAGGGTGCTTGCACCGCTGACGAGTGGCGAACGGGTGAGTAATGCATCGGAATGTACCGTGTAATGGGGGATAGCTCGGCGAAAGCCGGATTAATACCGCATACGCCCTGAGGGGGAAAGTGGGGGACCGTAAGGCCTCACGTTATACGAGCAGCCGATGTCTGATTAGCTAGTTGGGGAGGTAAAGGCTCACCAAGGCGACGATCAGTAGCGGGTCTGAGAGGATGATCCGCCACACTGGGACTGAGACACGGCCCAGACTCCTACGGGAGGCAGCAGTGGGGAATTTTGGACAATGGGCGCAAGCCTGATCCAGCCATGCCGCGTGTCTGAAGAAGGCCTTCGGGTTGTAAAGGACTTTTGTCAGGGAGGAAATCCCCAGGGTTAATACCCTTGGGGGATGACAGTACCTGAAGAATAAGCACCGGCTAACTACGTGCCAGCAGCCGCGGTAATACGTAGGGTGCGAGCGTTAATCGGAATTACTGGGCGTAAAGCGTGCGCAGGCGGTTGTGCAAGTCTGATGTGAAAGCCCCGGGCTCAACCTGGGAACGGCATTGGAGACTGCACGACTAGAGTGCGTCAGAGGGGGGTAGAATTCCACGTGTAGCAGTGAAATGCGTAGAGATGTGGAGGAATACCGATGGCGAAGGCAGCCCCCTGGGATGACACTGACGCTCATGCACGAAAGCGTGGGGAGCAAACAGGATTAGATACCCTGGTAGTCCACGCCCTAAACGATGTCAATTAGCTGTTGGGGGTTTGAATCCTTGGTAGCGTAGCTAACGCGTGAAATTGACCGCCTGGGGAGTACGGCCGCAAGGTTAAAACTCAAAGGAATTGACGGGGACCCGCACAAGCGGTGGATGATGTGGATTAATTCGATGCAACGCGAAAAACCTTACCTGCTCTTGACATGTACGGAACTTGCCAGAGATGGCTTGGTGCCCGAAAGGGAGCCGTAACACAGGTGCTGCATGGCTGTCGTCAGCTCGTGTCGTGAGATGTTGGGTTAAGTCCCGCAACGAGCGCAACCCTTGTCATTAGTTGCCATCATTTGGTTGGGCACTCTAATGAGACTGCCGGTGACAAACCGGAGGAAGGTGGGGATGACGTCAAGTCCTCATGGCCCTTATGAGCAGGGCTTCACACGTCATACAATGGTCGGTACAGAGGGTTGCCAAGCCGCGAGGTGGAGCTAATCTCAGAAAACCGATCGTAGTCCGGATCGCACTCTGCAACTCGAGTGCGTGAAGTCGGAATCGCTAGTAATCGCAGATCAGCATGCTGCGGTGAATACGTTCCCGGGTCTTGTACACACCGCCCGTCACACCATGGGAGTGAGTTTCACCAGAAGTGGGTAGGCTAACCGCAAGGAGGCCGCTTACCACGGTGGGATTCATGACTGGGGTGAAGTCGTAACAAGGTAGCCGTAGGGGAACCTGCGGCTGGATCACCTCCTTTCTAGAGAATGGCGATTGCCAAGTACTTACAGCCTATCGGTTATTCAAGTTAAGGGCATTTTGATGAAAACCGGCGCGACTCTGCGTTGGAAAGCTCCTCGTGTACTGGATGTACACGTCGTCGCCTTCCGCCTTGATTCGCTTGGTTTTGATCAAAATGAAGTTGTGGATGCCACGACTTCATAAGTCAACTGGGTTTGTAGCTCAGCTGGTTAGAGCACTGTGTTGATAACGCAGGGGTCGTAGGTTCGAGTCCTACCAGACCCACCAGTTACACTCTGGGTGTTCTGATGAGTACTACAGAAAGCCATTTTTGTGCCAGGCAAGGCGCGAGGGCGCGACGTGTACAGATGTACACGAGCGACGGAGCAACGCAGCATGGGACAAAAAGAGGGGGATTAGCTCAGTTGGGAGAGCACCTGCTTTGCAAGCAGGGGGTCGTCGGTTCGATCCCGTCATCCTCCACCATACGCCGCAAACAAAATCGAATTGAAAAGTTTGATTCTGTTTGCGTTGTTGAAACGCCCGATCTTTAACAAACTGAAGAAGCCGAATATATAAGACGGCGAGACAAACAGCAGGAGTTAACTCTTCTGTTGAATGAATCGTCATCTTGGGTATTTGATTGTATCTAAGGCTGCGGCGCCATATCAAAAGGGGCGGTGCAGTCGTCGCACAAACACTCTCTGTCGTTTTGGTGATCTAGGTTACTGAAATGATAGGGTCAAGCGACTAAGTGCATCTGGTGGATGCCTTGGCGATCACAGGCGATGAAGGACGTGTAAGCCTGCGAAAAGCGCGGGGGAGCTGGCAATAGAGCTTTGATCCCGCGATGTCCGAATGGGGAAACCCCTCCGCAAGGAGATCCCTGACTGAATCCATAGGTCAGTGGAGGCGAACCGAGTGAACTGAAACATCTAAGTAACTCGAGGAATAGAAATCAACCGAGATTCCGTAAGTAGTGGCGAGCGAACGCGGAACAGCCTGTATGTGTTATGAGTTGCGTTAGTGGAATGGAATGGAAAGTCCAGCCGTAGTGGGTGATAGCCCCGTACACGAAAACGCATCGCAAGAACTAGGCATACGAGAAGTAGGGCGGGACACGCGAAATCCTGTCTGAAGATGGGGGGACCATCCTCCAAGGCTAAATACTCGTGATCGACCGATAGTGAACCAGTACCGTGAGGGAAAGGCGAAAAGAACCCCGGGAGGGGAGTGAAATAGAACCTGAAACCGGATGCATACAAACAGTGGGAGCGGACTTGTTCCGTGACTGCGTACCTTTTGTATAATGGGTCAGCGACTTACGTTCAGTAGCAAGCTTAACCGAATAGGGGAGGCGTAGGGAAACCGAGTCCGAATAGGGCGATTGAGTTGCTGGGCGTAGACCCGAAACCGAGTGATCTATCCATGGCCAGGATGAAGGTGCGGTAACACGCACTGGAGGTCCGAACCCACTAGTGTTGCAAAACTAGGGGATGAGCTGTGGATAGGGGTGAAAGGCTAAACAAACTCGGAGATAGCTGGTTCTCCCCGAAAACTATTTAGGTAGTGCCTCATGTATCACTTCCGGGGGTAAAGCACTGTTATGGCTAGGGGGTCATTGCGATTTACCAAACCATGGCAAACTCTGAATACCGGAAAGTGCGAGCATGGGAGACAGACGGTGGGTGCTAACGTCCATCGTCAAGAGGGAAACAACCCAGACCGCCAGCTAAGGTCCCAAATGATCAGTTAAGTGGTAAACGAAGTGGGAAGGCCTAGACAGCCAGGATGTTGGCTTAGAAGCAGCCATCATTTAAAGAAAGCGTAATAGCTCACTGGTCGAGTCGTCCTGCGCGGAAGATGTAACGGGGCTCAAACTGATAACCGAAGCTGCGGATGCACAGTTTACTGTGCGTGGTAGGGGAGCGTTCTGTAGGTCTGTGAAGGTGTCTCGTAAGGGATGCTGGAGATATCAGAAGTGCGAATGCTGACATGAGTAGCGATAAAGCGGGTGAAAAGCCCGCTCGCCGAAAGCCCAAGGTTTCCTACGCAACGTTCATCGGCGTAGGGTGAGTCGGCCCCTAAGGCGAGGCTGAAAAGCGTAGTCGATGGGAAACGGGTTAAAATTCCCGTACTTTTATGTAGTGCGATGTGGGGACGGAGAAGGTTAGGTCAGCAGACGGTTGGAAGTGTCTGTTCAAGCCGGTAGGCTGGAGAGGTAGGCAAATCCGCCTCTCCTTAAGGCCGAGACGTGATAACGAGGGTCTACGGACCCGAAGTGACTGATACCACGCTTCCAGGAAAAGCCACTAAGCTTCAGCTACATAAGAACCGTACCGCAAACCGACACAGGTGGGCAGGATGAGAATTCTAAGGCGCTTGAGAGAACTCAGGAGAAGGAACTCGGCAAATTGATACCGTAACTTCGGGAGAAGGTATGCCTGTTGAGGTGTAGGACTTCGCGTCTGAAGCTTCGACAGGTCGCAGAGAATCGGTGGCTGCGACTGTTTAACAAAAACACAGCACTGTGCCAACACGAAAGTGGACGTATACGGTGTGACGCCTGCCCGGTGCCGGAAGGTTAAGTGATGGGGTGCAAGCTCTTGATCGAAGCCCCGGTAAACGGCGGCCGTAACTATAACGGTCCTAAGGTAGCGAAATTCCTTGTCGGGTAAGTTCCGACCCGCACGAATGGCGTAACGATGGCCACACTGTCTCCTCCTGAGACTCAGCGAAGTTGAAGTGTTTGTGAAGATGCAATCTCCCCGCTGCTAGACGGAAAGACCCCGTGAACCTTTACTGTAGCTTTGCATTGGACTTTGAACAGACTTGTGTAGGATAGGTGGGAGGCTTTGAAGCTGAGACGCTAGTTTCAGTGGAGCCGACCTTGAAATACCACCCTGGTGTGTTTGAGGTTCTAACCTTGGTCCGTGATCCGGATTGGGGACAGTGCATGGTAGGCAGTTTGACTGGGGCGGTCTCCTCCCAAAGTGTAACGGAGGAGTTCGAAGGTTACCTAGGTACGGTCGGAAATCGTGCTGATAGTGCAATGGCAAAAGGTAGCTTAACTGCGAGACCGACAAGTCGAGCAGGTGCGAAAGCAGGACATAGTGATCCGGTGGTTCTGAATGGAAGGGCCATCGCTCAACGGATAAAAGGTACTCCGGGGATAACAGGCTGATACCGCCCAAGAGTTCACATCGACGGCGGTGTTTGGCACCTCGATGTCGGCTCATCACATCCTGGGGCTGTAGCCGGTCCCAAGGGTATGGCTGTTCGCCATTTAAAGTGGTACGTGAGCTGGGTTCAAAACGTCGTGAGACAGTTTGGTCCCTATCTGCAGTGGGCGTTGGAAGTTTGACGGGGGCTGCTCCTAGTACGAGAGGACCGGAGTGGACGAACCTCTGGTGTACCGGTTGTCACGCCAGTGGCATCGCCGGGTAGCTAAGTTCGGAAGAGATAACCGCTGAAAGCATCTAAGCGGGAAACTTGCCTGAAGATGAGACTTCCCTGGAGGCTTGACCTCCCTGAAGAGTCGTTCGAGACCAGGACGTTGATAGGTCGGGTGTGGAAGCGCTGTGAGGCGTGAAGCTAACCGATACTAATTGCTCGTGAGGCTTGATCCTATCATTTGAGTGGCTTGGGATAGCGTGCGAATCTGAGATTCGTTCAGCAGCCGAGACGCGAGATAGAGTGTGTGTGCGACACGATCAGATACCGAATATTCGAGAATCAGGGCGATGCTTTGATTCAGGCTTCTTGAGTTTGTACCAGTTTATGTCTGGTGGCCATAGCGAGGTGGTCCCACGCCTTCCCATCCCGAACAGGACCGTGAAACGCCTTAGCGCCGATGATAGTGTGGCATTCGCCATGTGAAAGTAGGACACCGCCAGACGCCCGATAACGAAGCCCAGCTCAGACGAGCTGGGCTTTGTGCATTGGAGGGCCGCGCCGCGCCCCAAACACAAGCCCCGCCGGGTATCCGGCGGGGCTTTGTCGTTTGTTGAAGGCTTACGGGACTATCCTGGCATCGGGCGATCGCCGGCCTCGAGCAGCGCGTCGACTTCCTCTTCGTTCCAGACCGGTATGCCATGCCGTTCCAGCAGGCTGGCTGCGACGCCCCTGCCTTCCCGCAACGTGGACGAAAAGCTACCGTCGTAAATCCGGCGATTGCCGCAGGAGGGGCTGTTGGCCTTCAGCAGGGCCGCAGCGCAGCGATGTTCGGCGGCGATTTCCAGCGTCCGCCGCGCACCGTCGATGAAGGCCGGCGTCACATCGTCTCCGGCGGCGCTCCATACGCGGGCCGAGCCCGCCAGCACGTCATTTCCGTCTCCGCCGGCGATCTCCGCCGCGGGCCGGGGCGTCGGCAGGCCCCCGATGCATTCCGGGCAGGCCGGGATCAGTTCGAAGCGCTGGCCGAGCGCCTCCCAGTCCGGCCCCGACACCGGTTTCGATCGGCCGTCGTAGCGTACCGGCTGTCCCAGCAGGCAGGCGCTGACCAGCAGTGTCGGTTTCTTCATTTGAGCCTCGTTTCCAGCAAGTCCGCCAATTGTTGCACGGCCGGGCGCAGCGCGTGGTCTTCTATGCCGGCGTAGCCGAGCACCAGCCCGTTGCGATACGGCGTTTCCAGGAAATGGCGGGCCAGCGGACGCAGCCAGAGCTCTTGCTCAGCCGCGGCGGTCTGCAGTTCCCATTCGTCGAAACCGTCCGGCAATGCCGCCAGCAGGTGCATGCCGGCGTCTCCGCCATGCAGCGGCATCGCATCTCCGAGATATTGCGCCGCCGCATGCCGCAGCAGCAGCTGGCGTCGCTGGTAAAGCTCGCGCATATGGCGGATGTGGCGGGCGAAATGGCCTTGCTCGATGAAGTCCGCCACCGCGGCCTGTTGCAGATAACTGCCTTCTCCCTGCAGCCTGGCCTGACAGCGGCGATAGGGATCGACCAGTTCCGGCGGCAGCACCAGATAGGCCAGCTTCAGTCCGGGGAACATCACCTTGCTGAAGGTGCCGAGATAGATCACGCGTCCATCGCGATCCAGGCTTTGCAGCGCGGCCAGAGGCGCCGAGGTGTAGCAGAACTCGCCGTCGTAATCGTCCTCTACGATCCAACTGTCGTGACGGCGGGCCAGCGCCAGCAACTCCAGTCGGCGAGACAGGCCCATCACCGCGCCGGTCGGGTATTGATGGGCAGGCGTGGCGTAGATGATGCGCGGAGGCGTCGCATCCGGATCCGGGCACAGGCCCTGTCCATCGACGCGGATGCCACGGCAGCGCAGTCCGGCGGCCAGCATCGCGGCTTGCGCCCCGGTATAGCCCGGTTCCTCGATCCAGGCGGTGTCGCCGGGTTCGGCCAGCAATTGGGCCAGCAGCGTCAGCGCGCTTTGGGCGCCGGGAACGATGAGCAGCTGCTCCGGCTCGCAGCGGACCGACCGGGTCAGATGCAGGTACTGGCTCAGCGCGCCGCGCAATGCCGGCAAGCCGCCCTGGTGCTGGTAGTGCAACCAAGCCAGAGGAGCGCCCCGTTGCCGCCTGTTCAGGCATTGCTGCCATTGCTTGTGGGGAAACAGCGTCAATTCCGGCTGGCCCGGCACGAAGGCGCCTAGCCTGCCGGCGGGCAGGCGGCTGGCCTCCGCCAGCCGCCGCCCCCGGAGGGAAAGCCGGCGCGCCGGCGCATCGGTCCGGGGCGAATGGGCCGGGTCGTCTGCAAAGGCGTCGCAGACATAGGTGCCGGAGCCGTGGCGGCTTTCCAGATAGCCTTCTGCCGCCAGCTGGTCGTAGGCGGAGAGCACGGTGTTGCGTCCCAGCTTCAGCGTTTGCGCCAGGGTGCGGCTGGACGGCAAGGCGCTGCCGCCGGCCAGCCGGCGCTGGCGTATCAGTTCGCGCAGCTGGCGGTAGAGCTGCCGGGACAGATGCTCGCCGTCGTTCCGCAGCAGCCGGGGCTGCAGATAGGCGACTATCCAGTCGTGATTCAAAGTGGTTCCATCAAAATAGATAAAGTGGCGCTGTTTGGGTGATGACTTTCCGCTTAGCATACCAGTATTCCGACATGGACAAGGGAGGGCGGCGATGATCAGCCAACAGGAATTTTATGAGGCCAAGCTGGCCTACGAGATAGACGCGGCCGACGTCGCTCAGGCGCTTGCCGAAGGCGATCGCTCGCTGTTGCTGATCGATACCCGCAGCGTCGCTGCTTACGATCAGGAGACGATACCCGGCGCGCAGAGCCGGCCGCACCGGCTGATGACGGTGGAGAGCACCGCGGATCTGCCGCGCGACGTCACGCTGGTGGCGTTCTGCGACGGCATAGGCTGCAACGCTTCGACCAAGGGCGCGTTGAAGCTGACGAAGCTGGGCTTCAAGGTCAAGGAACTGCAGGGGGGGCTGGACTGGTGGAAGCGCGATGGCTACGCGACGACCCGCGAGGCCGCTTGCGGCAAGGAGGTGTGCGATGCGTGCTGATTGGAAGGCATTGGCTCTTCCGGCGGAGTCGAACGCGAACGGCCAGATGGTGGGCATGCCGGTAGACTGGCAAGGCGCGAGCCATCCGCCGCGCGAGGCACTGGAAGGCCGCTATTGCCGCGTGGAGCCGTTGAGCGCGGAGCGCCATGGCTCGCAATTGTTCGATGCCTTGCACCAGTTGCCGGGCGGAGCCAACTGGACCTATCTCGGCCATGGCCCGTTTGCCAGCCTGGGCGACTGGCTGGACTGGGTGGGGGCCAATGCCGGGAACGACGATCCGCAGTTTTACGCCATCGTCGATCAGAGCGACGGCGCGGCGATCGGGCTGGCCAGCTATCTGCGCATCGCGCCGGCCGACGGCAGCATCGAGGTGGGTTTTCTCAATTTCTCGCCCCGCCTGCAGCGCAGCCGCCTGGCCACCGAGGCGATGTATCTGATGATGCGCAACGCTTTCGAGCTGGGTTACCGCCGTTACGAATGGAAGTGCGACGCGCAGAACGCGCCTTCGGTGAAGGCGGCCTTGCGGCTGGGTTTCACTTTCGAGGGATTGTTCCGCCAGGCCAGGGTCAACAAGGGGCGCAATCGCGACACCGCCTGGTTCTCCATCATCGATGGGGAGTGGCCGGCGCGGCGGCAGGCATTGGAGGCTTGGCTGCTCCCCGATAATTTCGACGCGGACGGCCGCCAGCGCAAGCCGTTGACGCGCTTTGCCGCATTGCCGGAGTAAATTGCGCGGCAGCGCTTCTAGCCGACGATGGGGGGCGCTACAATAGATGCCTGTAATCGTTATAGTGCTGCCTGATGAAATCCCTGCCACGCAATGCCCGTATCCGCGGCGAACCTTTTTTGCCCAACCGCTTCATCTTCGGCGACGCCGTCGACGAGCAGGGGCTGGAAGGCGCCGAATACGTGGTGCATACCGAGTCCCCGGCCTTCGTCTGCAGGCTGATCGGCAATGACGACACCGACTTCGCCGGCCGCGAGCGCGACGGCCTGGCCAGCGCGGTGCTGTACGACGAGGCGGAGAACATCACGGTCTATGTCTGCAATCTGCGACTGAGACTGTTCGACTTCAACTTCTACGACGAGATCGAGCCCAGCGTCGGCGAGTTGCAACAGATTTGCGACGAGGCGGTGCAGGCCTACCAGCGTCTGCACCAGGCTTATGTCGATCGCGACGCCGCCGGTCCGGAGCCGCGCGAGATGCGTACCGGTCCGACCAAGCCGCTGCCGCCGGCCGAGCGCCAGCAGGCGATCGAGCGGCTGGTCGACAAGGCCCGACAGGCCGTCGGCAAGCCGATGGAGGTGGTTCAGCTGGCGGCCGCGGTGCAGATGGCGTTGATGGCCGGCGACCAGGCGGTGTTCACCGAGTCGCAACTGGCGCTGGGGGCCGAGCCGGCCGCGCGCGAGTTGCTGGTGCACAGCGCGCGCGACGCGGTGGCCTTCCCCGAGGTGTTCCGCCAAGACGGCACGGTGATGTCGTTCGAACTGTGGGCGCTGCCGTTCGCCTTTTCGCGCAGCCAGGGCGGCGTGTGGTGGCATTTCCCGCGGCTGGAGTCGCTGGAGGTGGCGCTGGCCGACGCGCTGGAGGTGCCGGAGAAGTCGGTTCTGTGGATTTCGCCGACGCTGTTCACGATAGACATGCTGAACGAGCGCGCCTGCCAGGATCTGGTGCAGCTGGCGCCGGTGATGGATGCCGGCTGCGATTTTGCGCCGCTGGATCCCGAGTCGTCGCGAGCCACTTACGAGGCGGCGCGCAAGACCAGCGAGCCGCAGCTGGTGATGAGCTGGATTCCGTTCCTGGTCGAGCGCGGCGCTTTGCCGCCGGACAAGGCGCGCAGGCTCGCGCGACGTGCGCTGGATTCGGCGATGCCGCTGGTGCAGCAGGCGATCGCCGCCGAAATGGAGTACGGCGAGGCCGAGTTGTTCGCGCCGCTGCCCTGGTGGGAGGCGCTGTCCAGCGGCATGCGCGCCTGGAACCGCAAGCGGCTGGGCATTTCCGTGGCCTTGCTGGCTACCGGCCAGGGCGGCATCGACAAGCTGGAGGCGGTGGCCGAGTACCAGCCGGAAATCCAGGGCTATGAAGTGGGGCTGCGGATCAAGGGCAACGATGAGATCGCGGCGCGGGTCCCGTGGCTGGTCGTGCCGGACGTGGCGCCGGACCGCGACGCGTCCTGGCGCGATCTGGCCGATTGTCTGCGGGAGGCCGGCATTCCGCTGTCGCAGACCGTCGCGCGGCTGCACTGAGCCGTTCAAACACAAGGGGCCTGTCGGCCCCTTGTTCATTTCTGCCAGTAGGTCTTGATGTTGACGAATTCATACAGGCCGAACTCGGACAGTTCGCGGCCGTAGCCGGAGGCCTTGACCCCGCCGAACGGCAGCCGCAGATCGGAACTGGTATGGCGGTTGATGAACACGCTGCCGGCTTCGATCTGGCGAGCCAAGGCCCAGGCGCGATCATTGTCGGCGCTGTAGACGCTGGCGCCGAGTCCGAACGGCGTGTCGTTGGCCAGGCGGACCGCGTCGGCCTCGTCGGCGGCGCGCAGGATGCTGGCCACCGGTCCGAACACCTCCTCGTGGTAGAGACGGCAGTCCGGATTGACATGGTCGAGCACCGTGGCAGGATAGAAGAAGCCCGGCGTATGCGGCATTTTGCCGCCGAGCTTCAGTTCCGCGCCGTGGTGGCAGGCGTCCAGCACCTGGGCGTGCAGCGCTTCGCGCAGATCGGCGCGTGTCAGCGGCGACAGCGTGGTGGCCGGGTCGCGCGGATCGCCGGCGCGCAGTCCGGCGGCCTCGGCGCAGAAGGCGGCGACGAAGGCGTCGGCGATTTCCGGCACGACTATCATCCGCTTGGCGGCGTTGCAGCTCTGGCCGGCGTCGCGGAAGCGCGAGTGGGCAGCGTCGCGGGCGGCCGCCTCGATATCGGCGTCGGCCAGCACGATGAAGGGATTGCTGCCACCGAGTTCCAGCACGGTTTTCTTCAGATGCCGGCCGGCCAGCGAGGCGATGACCCTGCCGGTATGGGTGGAGCCGGTGAAGGCGACGGCGTCGCTGCTGCGTATCGCCTCTTCCACCAGATCGGTTTCTATCCAGGCCATGTCCAACACGTCCAGGCCTGCCTGACGTACGATGTCCAGAAGCAACTGGCTGCATTGCGGCACCGACGGGGCGGGTTTGACCAGGCAGCCGTTGCCGGACATCAGTGCGGGGATGGCGAAGCGCAGCACCTGCCAGATCGGGTAGTTCCACGGCATGACCGCCAGTACCAGGCCGAGCGGTTCGAATGCGACGCCGCTGCGGCTGGCCTGGGTGGAGATCTGCAGCGCCTGCAGCAGCTCCGGCGCCAGTTCGGCGTAGTAACGGATCAGTTGGACCGATTTGTCGATTTCGGCCAGGCACTCGCCGGTGCGCTTGCCGACCTCCAGCGTGATCAGGCCGGCCAGCGTTTCGCGTTGCCGCGCCAGCTCATCGGCCAGAACCAGCAGCCGGTCGGCGCGCGCCTCCACCGTCAGCGCCGCCCAGCGGTGTTGCGCGGCGCGCAGCGCGGCCAGGCTGTGCGCCAGGGCGGCGGCGCTCCAGGCCGGGCGGGTGAAACAGACTTCTCCGGTGGCGG
Source organism: Chromobacterium sp. CV08 (assembly GCF_051129845.1). NCBI lineage: Bacteria > Pseudomonadati > Pseudomonadota > Betaproteobacteria > Neisseriales > Chromobacteriaceae > Chromobacterium > Chromobacterium sp. CV08. Next base: position 4,548,295 of record NZ_CP150453.1, on the reverse strand, counting down.
GGTTGCAGCTGGTAAAGGCGGTCATGGTTTCAGGCGGAGACAAATATCCAAATGTAACAAAAAATGCCGGCGAGAGGGCGGGCTTGGCGCGCTGACCGAACAGCGTTCATGGCCGGGCGATGGGGGATGGCTTGGTGCCGGTCGTACAATTTTTCATAATAGATTGTTTGTTAATATGAAAAACTGTCCGATATGACAGATTCAGGCCTTTCGTACTAGTTTTACATTTCCTCCTGCCTAAACCACAAGCAAAACAGGAGGCCGCAGTGAAAAAGTTCTACCCGTTGTCTTTGGACGGTATGGTGCTCGAGCGCATTGGGAGCGGAGACGATCCCACGGATTTGCTGGCGTTCCGGCATCGGATATTCAGGGAAAACCTTGGCTGGTTGCCGACATGTCCCAGCGGACTGGATTGCGACGAGTACGACGGCATCTCGGACAATCTGGCGATGTGTCGGGACGGGCGGGTGGTCGGCTCCGTCCGTTTTACGCCGGGAACCGAGCGTTTCATGCTGGAAAAGGACTTTTCCCGCTTGCTGATCCCGGACGAGGTTTTGCGAAAGGGGGAATCCAGCGCCGAAGTCTCGCGCTTTGCCGTAGATGTGGCGGGCCTGGGGGGGCGATTGACGGCTTCGGCGTCCCGATTGCTGTATTGCAGCCTATGGCAGTGGGCGGAATGGAACGGCATCCGCTGGATGTATTTCGTGGTCGAGCCTTGCATGTACCGGCGGCTGGCATCGATGGGCTTGCCGGTCAGGCCGGTCGGCGTGCCGCGCGCGCTGGAAGGCGGGGTACTGTCTATGGCCGGCTATTTCGACTGGAGCGAGATGAAACCGGAGGTCATTCGTTCGCTACGGTCGCGGGTTGCATTGCCAGATGCATGCCCAGAACAATGGCGTGAGTACGATTATTCGCATTGAGTTTGCGGATCACGTTGGCGACGTGAAACTTCACCGTCCTCTCGCTGATGTCGAGGATGGTGGCGATCTCCCAGTTGGTCTTGCCGCGGCTCATCCAATGGAAAATATCGTATTCGCGTTGCGACAGCGGCATATTGCTCGGCGAGGCCGGCGGCAGATTGGAGATGCGGATGGCCGCCTGATGCAGGTGCGGAGTCAGGCAGTTCAGCATGGCGACCAGCGCGGCGTTGCGACTGGGCTCGCGTCCGGCGATGGACAGGATGCTGCCTATATTATTGCGTTCGGACGCGGCGCTGAAGGTCACGCCGTTGCCCATGCCGTTCATCGCCGCCTCGGCGATGAAGCGCTTCTCCTCGGAACCCTTCGCCCGGCTGAAGCGTTCTTCCCACATGACCGGCCCCTGACCGACATGGATGCGCATGATGGGATCGTGTTGCGCGTAGTTTTCCTTCATGTACTGGTCCAGCCATTCGGTCGGATAGCTGACGTTGAGGACCCGCTCCAGGCGCTGGATCTGGTTCTGATGGTTGAGCCTGCCCAGCGCCAGCACGATGCGGTCGGACGGCGCTTGCGCCAAGACCGTGTCGAGAAAGGCCTTCAGCTCGTTTTCGGTCTCGATGTGCCCGGCCATGTGGATCCACTCCAGCAATGTCCATTGCTGCGACGCGGTGAGGCCGGCGGGGAGCGGTCTTGCACTGATGGGTTTCGAGATCACCATGAGCGGGGCTTCCTTGGTTTGGTGGGTTACACACGCAGATAGTAGCTTACATGCTTGTTGCATGTAAGGCCCGGTATGAGAAAGGCTATATGCATTGTTGTTTTTTGTGTCCTTGAGTATACCAAATTTGTACAGCCGAGAATCTTAGGAAAATTACTGATAATTCATCATTTTATTTGTCATAAATTCACTTTTTACAAATGGAAACATGCTAGCGTGCAAAATGGTTTGACTTTTGTCAGTGATTTTGATTCTGAAAAAGTCGAATGGTTTGATATTCTCCGATACGATATTTTCCGTTATCTATTAGTGCTTGTTAATTTATATGCGTCATTGGGTTTATAGTCTGATCGGGAAAGCCGCCATTTATTGATGGCAATGCGGGTGTGTCGCATTCCTGCGCCAGTCAAATGGCATAAATTGTAAGTAAAAGCTAATAAATTCTGGCAAGTAAACGCTTTAAAGCGCATAATTACCTTGCATAAAAAAGATTAAGGCAGGCAGGGGAGGGCGGCGACAGGGTGCCGTCCCCGGCCGGACGAGTTGGGGAAGTGAGATTTGTGGATGGCGCAGCCGGAGTCGAAATAACGGTTTTTTAAATGTAACCTTCAATACTGTGCAGGATTGATGTAAGCTTTTTAAATAGAATACATTCAATCCTGTGAACGGTTGTGCTTGTGGTCTGGTCTGACGGACTTGCCGGATGCGCAATCATGCCAGTTCAGGAATCGCCCCGCTTATGGATACCTTAAAAGCACTGATGGTCTTCATGACCACGGCTGAAAACGGCAGCTTCTCGGACGCCGCACGCAAGCTCGGCGTATCGCCGGCCGCGATCAGCCAGAGCATCGCCCGCCTGGAGCAGGAACTGGAAGTACGCCTGTTCAACCGCACCACCCGCCAGCTGACGCTGACCGAGGATGGTCGCCGCTTCTACGCGCAGTGCCGCGGTCCAGTCAACAATCTGGATTCCGCGATCAACCAGCTGAAGGCCAGCCGCGACGAGCCGGCCGGCCATCTGCGCGTCAGCATGCCCAATTCATTCGGCCGCCGCTTCATCCTGCCCATCATGGGGGAATTCTGCGAACGCTATCCGAAGGTGCGGGTGTTCTTCGGCCTGGACGACCATTTCAGCGATCTGATCGAGGACGGCTACGACGTCGGCGTGCGCACCGGCATGATGCCGGACAGCCGGATGGTGGCGCGTAATCTGGCTCAGATGCCGCTCTACGTGGTGGCCTCGCCCGATTACTGGGACCGCCACGGCCGGCCGTCGTCGCCGGAGGAGCTTGGCGGCTACGACTGCATCAACTTCCAGTTCCCGACGTCCGGGCGCTTGTTCAAGTGGGAATTCGACCGCAAGGGCGAACGCATTCCGCTGGAGGTGAACGGCACCTACACGCTGAACGATATGGAGGCGGTAGCCGAACTGGCGCGCCTCGGCATGGGCGTGGCGCAACTGCCCGGCCACGAGGTGGTCCACCTGATCCGCAGCGGCGAGCTGGAGCCGGTGCTGACCGACATGGTGTCGCTGGAGCGGTCGATCTACATCTGCTTCCCGCACCGCGACCACATCGCGCCGCGCACCCGCGTGTTCGTCGATTTCGTCGTGGAGAAGCTGGCCGATCATCCGGACATCATGGCCGATCTGCCCGGACTCGATCTGAGCGCCAAGCGCAACGCGCTGCAGCAGGGCGTCGGCGTGGTCTGATTCCGCCTGGAGCGAGAAGGGAAGGGCCGGCCGAACAGCCGGCCTTTTCTCATGGCGGCGAGGCGGCGCCGGCATCGCCGACGACCTGGTTGCGGCCGGCCTGCTTGGCGGCGTACAGGCACATGTCGGCGCGGTGGACCAGGCTGTCCGGCGTGTCGTCGTCGGCGAGGGTGGCGACACCTATGCTGGCGGTGACGGCGGAGGCCGGGGAGAAGTCGGTTTCCAGCAGCAGCTGGCGGATGTTCTCGGCCAGCGCCAGCGCGCCGCTCAGCTCGGTTTCGGGGCAGACGACGATGAATTCCTCGCCGCCCCAGCGCGCCACCGTATCCAGCTGGCGCGCGCGCTTCTGCAACACCTTGCCGAAGCGTTGCAGCACGGCGTCGCCTACCTGGTGGCCGTGCCGGTCGTTGATGCTCTTGAAGTGGTCGAGATCGATCAGCAGCACCGAGTAGCGCCGGCCGGAGCGGCAGCTGCGCTCGGTCTCCCTTTGCAGCGCCTGATTGGCGCGGCGGCGGTTGGCCAGGCCGGTGACGTCGTCGCGTTCGGCCTGGCGGCGCAGTGCCCGCAACAGGCCACGCGCCTCGCGCAGCCTGCGGACGGCGAACAGCGACATGGACAGCGCCAGCGTGAAGCCGATCAGCAGCACCTCGTCCAGCGAGCTGTCCGGATGCAGATGGAACCAGTCGTCCAGTTTGTCGAACAGCTCGAAGTGTACGAACAGCAGGAAGCTGGCCAGATTGAACAAGGCGATCAGGGCCAGTTCGATCCGGATGCGGCGCGTGCTGAACGGCCAGTAGTTTCTCATGCTCCCCATCCGCGATAGGTCCAGCTTCATTGCTAGTCCATCGCGGGGGGCTGGGCAAGCGGAGCGCCGCCCGGCAGCGTCTCAGCTGACCAAGAGTCGCGCCAGCGGCATCTGGCTCCAGTCGACGCTGTCGAGCAGGTTCTTGACCAGCAGGCCCAGTTCGGTGTCGCCTTCTATGACGAGGCGGCGTTGGAAGAACAGCGTGTCCGGATCCTCCTCGCGCAAGAGCAGGCGGGCGAAGTCGGCGCAGTTGGCCGACAGCCGCAGATCGGCCTGGCCGTCGCCGGCGCGAAAGCCGCTCTCGTCGACGGCTAGGCATAGCGTCAGGCCGGCGTCGCGCAGCTGCAGCGCCAGGCGTTTGCCGGCCAGCTGGGAGGCGTCGGCCGGCAGCGCGCGGCTGCCGACGAGGCGGTTCAGCGCGGCGGCGAGCAGGCGGCTGGGCGGGGAGGCCGGCAGCCGGGACAGCAGGCGGGCCGCGGCGGCGGGCAGGGCGAAGTCAGGGACGCGCATCGTCGTTCTCCAGTCCATGGATGCCGGCCCGGCCGCGCCAGTAGCCGTCGACCAGTTCGCCGGGCGCGCCGGGGCGCAGGCCGGACAGCAGTTCCGCCGCCGGCGCGCCGTCCAGTCGCTGGCGGAAAGCCCTGACCACGGCGCCGGTGTCCCCGGATTGGGGGCTGATGCGCACGCGGTCGGCGCCGATGGCGGCGATGTCGTCCAGGTGGGGCAGCAGGGCCTGGCAGCCGTCGGACAGCGTCTGTATGCCGTTGATGGCGAGAAAGCCCCGGCCGTCCCGGGTGGCGAGGCGCAGGCCGTCCGGGTGCTCGAGGCAGCGGAACTGGCAGTCGTCCTTGCCCAGCCGGTAATGGCGCGCGGTGAAGCAGCGCGAGGACAGGGCCAGCGGCAACCGTCCCCAGGCGAACACCTCGGTCTCGACGTCCAGGCCGCGGCGGCCGGCCTCGGCCAGCAGCGCGGCCAGCGTGTCGCGGCTCATTTCCAGCGGCGGCAGCCAGCGGCGGGCGCCGAGCCCGCGCATCACAGCCAGCGCGTCGGTATTGTAAAGGTTCAGATGGTGGCCGGCGACGAAGGGCAGCCGCTTGTCGCGGGCGAGCCGGACGGCGCCGAGGTCGTTGGCCTCGATGGCGAGCTGGCCGTTGTCGACCAGCTTGCGCACGCGTTTGAGATCGGATTCGCTTTCGATCAGCGCCTGGCACGACAGTACGGCTTCGCGGCCGGCGGCGGCCAGTTCGGCGGCCAGCGCGATCCAGTCGCCGCTGCGCAGCAGCTGGCGGCGGCCGCACACGGTCTCGCCGAGATAGATGGTGTCCAGCGGCCAGTCGGCGGCGTCGGCGTAGAAACGCAGCACTTGCTCGCGCGGCCAGAAGAACAGTAGCGGGCCGAGCGACAGTTTAAGCGGTATCGGGGTCATGCGGTCATCCTCGGCCATGGTCATTTCCACGGGCGGTCGTAGGCGCCCAGCGTCTGCTGGCAGCCTTCGGCCACCCTGGACAGCGCCTGTTGCCATTCCGGCGACGGCCGGTAGCGTTCGCCGTCTCGTCCGGCGGCGTCCAGCGCCTGGCGCAGCGCGCGCGTCACCTGGGCGACATAGGCCGGACTGCGCTGGCGTCCTTCCACCTTGATCGCGGAAACGCCGATTGCCAGCAACTGCGGCAACACGGCCAGCACATTGAGGCTGGTCGGCTCCTCCAGCGCATAATAAGTGTCGCCCTGGACGTCGAAGCGGCCCTTGCACAGCGTCGGATAACCGGCGGGTTGATCGTGGTCGTAGCGGTCGATCAGGATGCCGGCCAGCCGCGCGTCCAGGCCGTCCGGGGTGTTGCGCCACTCGACGAACTTGGCCGGCGAGCAGACGCCGTGGCCGTTCGGCGATTCTCCGGTGGCGTAGCTGGACAGCAGGCAGCGTCCCTCGGCCATCACGCACAGGCTGCCGAAACCGAATACCTCGATCTCGACCGGGCTGTGCGCGATCACCTGGCGCACCTGTTCCAGTGTCAGCACCCGCGGCAGCACGGCGCGGCGGATGCCGAACTGTTCGTGCATCAGCCGGATGGCCTCGTGGCTGGTGGCCGAACCTTGCACCGACAGGTGCAGCCGCAGGCCGGGATGTCGGCGGCTGGCGTAGTCGAGCAGGCCGATATCGGCCAGGATGACCGCGTCGACGCCGAGATCGGCGGCCTGGTCCACCGCGCGCCGCCAGAGGGCGGTGTCGCCGCCCTGGGCGTAGGTATTGATCGCCAGCAGCACCTGCCGGCCGCGGTCGCGGGCGTAGCGTATGCCGACGCGGGCGGTGTGGTCGTCGAAATTGAGGCCGGCGAAGTTGCGGGCGTTGGTGTCGTTCTTCAGGCCGAAGTAGACGGTGTCGGCGCCGTTGTCGACGGCGGCCTTGAGCGCGGGCAGGCTGCCCGCCGGGCACACCAGTTCCGGCAATTGCTGTCTGGCTGGCATCGGAGGTCGGGGGGAATGTCAATGCGCAGACAGTAGCAGAGGGCGGCGAGGCGGCCATTGCGCTGGGTCAACGGGCCCGGCCAAGACGCGAGACGCTCAGCGCTCCGGCGCGCTCAGGCTCAGCACATTGGTTTCGCCCTGGCTGTCCACCCATCGCACGTCGACATTGGCGGTGCCGCTGGCGACGCTGCTGCGGCACTGGAAGCGCGCCAGCGTGCCGCTGGCGGCCGCCGGCGCGTAGCCGGCATGGTCGCACTCGCCGGCGGGACCGTGGTGGCGCTGCTCCAGCGCCGACTGCGCGAGATTGGTGGCGGTGTTGTAGTCGTTGGCGGCGAACTGGCTGTGCAGCAGCTCGGTCTGCAGTCCCAGCAGGCCGAGCACGCCGATTGCCAGCACCAGCAGGCTGATCATCATTTCCAGCAAGGTGAAGCCGGTCTGGCGTTCCATCAGCCGGCTCCGCTGTCCATCCAGCTGTACGGCAGCGGCGCCAGGCCGCGCGGCTGGCCGCCGTCTTGGTCGCCGGAGCCGCTGTCGGGATGGAAGGATTCGGGCAGCTCGCGCAGGTCTATCGTGGTGCTGCCTCCCCAGCGGTGAGGCTGTCCGCCGCCGCCCTGCAGCACCGCGCTGACGTAGCCGTGTATCGTGGTGGCGCCGGCCGAGAACAGCATATTGCCGGCCCAGACGTTGCCGTAGACCTTGGTGGACACGCCCAGCGTGATGTTGCCGCCCTGGAAGCGGCCGCCGACGTAGCCGCCGGCCAGCAGCACGGCGTTGCCTATCGGCCGCGGCTTGAACAGGCCCTGCCGGCAGTAGTCTTCCGGATACAGGGTGGGGAAGCCGGCGTTGTTGCAGACGCCGACGAGGCCGGCGTAGTTGACGGCATAGCTCTCGTGCTGGCCGCTGGTCGAGATATTGCCGCTGGCGATGAAGCTGTTGTGGTAGCTGCCGTTGCCGACTTCCAGGTCGCCGTCGAACCACAGCACGCCCGGCGCCATCGTCGTGCCGCCCAGTTTCCACAGGCCGGGCCGGCTGCCGGCGAAGCAGTCGTTCTGCGGCGAATAGCCGTGGCAGATGGGCTGCGCCGGCTCGCCGCGGTGGCAACGGCCCTGGCTGTCGGTATCGCGGCACAGATAGTTGGCCTGCTGGCCGTCCGGCGACAGCCCAAGCCGATAGACGCCGTCGTTCAGGCCGTGGATCTTGCGCACGACGACTTCGATCCGGCCGGCGGCGTCGCGTCGGAACAGGTAATGGGCCTCGCCGCGGTAGTCGTAGGCGTCGATGCGAGGCCGTTTCACCTGGACCCGAGGCACCGGCTCCAGCCGCAGTTTCAGCTGCGGGTCTATCGCGATGCGCATGTCGGGATTGCCGCGATTGTAGCTGGTGCGCCCTCCGACGACGCCGCTGACCGGCGCGCCCCAGCCCTCGATGTCGACATCGCGCTCGGCGTTCAGCCTGGCCATGCCGCCCATCTGGCGGACGCGCACCGAGCCCTCGGTGTAGAGCTCGCCGAATCGGGCGCCGCCCATCGCGATGTCGACGTCGCCCTTGACCTCGGCCCGCGCCACCGCAGGATCGGCGCCGGGACTGCTGAGGAAGGCCGCCTTGCCGTTGACCCGCGCCAGACTGGAGATGGAGGCGTCGCCGCGCAGCGTCAGATCGCCGACCGCCTTGACCGTCTTGTAGCTGCCGTTGGCCAGCTCGATATTGCCGTTGGCGTGCAGCACGGCTATGGCCTGCGGACCGCTGACGACGATGTCGCTGGTGCTCTGCAGCGTGGCGATGCCGGAGATCGAGCCGCTGAGCGTCACCTTGCCGTCCACCGTCATGTCCACCGGCTTGCCGCTGAGCAGATTGACCGAACCGCCGAGGTCCAGATCGCCGACGATGGACAGCGCCTCGGGGCTGGCGTCGCCGCCGGAGGCCGGGCGGAAGGCGCGTCGCACCGTCACTTCGTGGCCGTCGAACAGGCCGGTGCTCAGCAGGACGATCGGGTCGCCGGCCTGCTTCGCGGGCAACTGCTGAAGCCGGTAATGTCGCTTCGGGTCGGTCGGCGGCAGCGGCAGGCCCGCGGTCAGCGCCCGCTCGCCTTGCCTCAGCCCCTCCTCGGCGTAGTTCAGCGCCTGGTGGTAGCGGTGCTGGTTCTGTGCGTTGGCGTGGGCCAGCACCAGCTGGCGCGAGGCCGCCAGCAGTACCAGGCTGGCGATGGTCAGCAGGGTCAGCACCGCGAACAGCGTGGCCAGGCCGCGGGAACGGCGCGGCGCGTTCATGGCGGGGACTCCACCGTCGGCCGGTTGCGCAGCGTGACCAGCGCATGGATGTCGACGCGTTCGTCGGCAGCGCCGGCCTGCGTCCGCGCCGCGACCTCCAGCTCGATGGCGCCGCCGTCGGCATTGCGGCTGAAGCGCAGCGACTGGACGTCGCCGATGCCGGCTTGGCTGAGATTGTTCCAGCGCGCGTCGTCGGCGTCGCAGCGCCAGTCGGCCGGTTCCGCTTCCAGCCGCTGGATCTCGCCGCGGCCGGCGCCGTCGCGGCTCAGGCGGAAGGCGAAGTGGCGCGGGAGGCCGGGCTTGCCGCCCGGCGGCGTGTCGTAGCCGTAGCGCAGGCAGCGGCCGTTCTGTTCGATGTAGATGCGGCCGTAGGGATTGGCGGCCGGATCGCCGCTACCGTTCCAGTAGCCGGCCCGGCGCAGCTCCATCGCCATCAGCGACAGCGCGCCGTCCAGCATTTCCCCCAGCTGGGCCTGGCGCCGCTCGCGGGCCTGGCTTTCCAGCAGGCCGACCAGCAGGCCGGAGACGGCCAGCAGCAACAGCAGGCCTATGGTCATGCCCACCAGGAGTTCCAGCAGGCTGACGCCGTGCTGCGCCTTCATGGGCAGTTGCCCGCGGTGGAGACGAGCAGGCCGGTGGCCAGCAGCGTCAGTTGAGCCGAGCGGCAGCCGGCGCGCGCCAGGTGCAGATCCAGCTGTTTCAGCGGCTGGCGGGACGCGTCCTGGGGCATGCCTCTGAGCGGCGAGAAGGCCAGTCGCTGCGGCAGCGGAGGGCTGGACGACAGCGAGATGCCGGCATGCTGCTCGCTGCCTAGGCAGCGCAGGTCGCGGGCCGGGTCGCAGCCCGGACCGTTCTCCTGTTCCGATATCTTCATCCACCAGCCGCCGCCGTTCTGACCGAACTCGACCCAGATCCGCTTCTGGCGGGTCGTGGCGGCCTTGCGCGCCAGCGTCAGGCCGTAGCGGATGTCGTCCAGCGCGCCCTGCAATTGCTGGCGCGCGATCCAGTTGCCCAGCGCCGGCAGCGCCAGCGTCATCGTCAGGGCCGCCAGCGAGAGCACTACGGCGAGCTCGATCAGCGTCAGGCCGCGCTGGCGATGCCTCATCGCTTGCCCCAGCAAGGCAGCGGTTCCTGCGTCACCGTGTGTTGGCGCTGGGTCAGCGTGATGGTCCGGCACTCCGAGTCGCCGGATTGGGCGCCGCCTGCGACGGCGGTGGCGCGGATGAAATAGCTGGAGGCCGGCTGGCCGCCGCTGGGGATGCCGGTTTCCAGCCGGTAATAGCCTTGGCGGCTGATGCCGCCGGCGAACGGCGTCTGCAGATCGCCCAGGCCCGCGGCGTAGCCGGCGTGGAAACCGCGGTAGCGCAGTTCCGCCTGCTGCAGCTGGTACAGGGCGTCCAGCGCGTCGCTGCGGCGGCCGCGCTGCATATAGCCCTGGTAGCTCGGGAGGGCGATGCCGACGACGATGGCGACCAGCGCCAGCGCGATCAACAGTTCCAGCAAGGAAAATCCGGCGCGGGATCGGAGGGAGGCGGGAAGATCGCGAATCATCTGGCGGCGGACTCCGGGGACGGGAACGGGATCAGGGGCTGCATCGCGCGTCCCTACTGTGTCCTAGAAGCCCCGGCCGGCGCAGTCAAGCCGGCGGCTCGGATCAGGGCAGCGGCAGCACGGCCTTGGTCTTGGCCACCAGCACGATGTAGAACACCGTGGCCAGCGCGGCGAGAAAGGCCAGCAGCCGATGCCGCGGCGTGGCGCCGCGCAGCGCGATGCGGCCCAGCGCGACATAGGCGACGAGGCCGGCGATCTTGGCCAGCAGCCACGGGCTTTGCAGTATCGGCCAGCCGCCGATCACCACCAGCGCGATCGCGCAGGCCAGCAGCAGCGTGTCTATCACGTGCGGCAGGATGCGCAGCGGCTTGTTCTGCAGCAGATGGCCGCGGCCGCCCAGTACCAGCGCGCCTCGGGCGGCGAACAGCAGGATGGACAGATAGGCGAAGCCCATGTGGGCGTGCTTGACGATCAGGTATGGGTACATGGCGGGTCGATCGGTGAGGCGCGCGGCGCGCCGATGCCGGCCATGGTACACGGCGCGGGCTGCGTTTTGTAGCGAGCGCGGAGGCGGAAACGTGAGATGTCGATGGCATGGCGGCATTGAATGACATCGGCGCGAATCCGGCATTGACGGGAGTCAATCGCCGCCGGTTCGCCGGGCGGCGGCCGCGCGATGCTACAATCCGGCCATATCCGCATCCGGGCGCGCGCACACCATCCCATGCTGTTTCTCTATCAATCCAACCGTCTCGAGCAACTGGGCGAGCTGTTCTGCGGCATGACGCAGGCGATGCCGCTGGCCGATCCGTTCGCGGCGGAGACCGTGATCGTGCAGAGTCGGGGCATGGGGCGCTGGATCACGCTGGACGTCGCGCGCAAGGCCGGCGTGGCCGCCAATATCGACTTCGCGCTGCCGGCCGCCTTCGCCTGGCGGCTGATGCAGAAAGTGATGCCGGAGCTGCCGCGCAAATCGGCCTTCGTGCCCGAGGTGCTGGCCTGGCGGCTGCTGGCGCTGCTGCCGACGCTGTCGGGCGAGCCGTTCGGCCCGGTGATCCATTATCTCGAAGGCGGCGAGGCCGCGGCTTTCGAGCTGGCCGGCAAGATCGCCGACATCTTTGACCAATACCTGGTGTTCCGGCCGGACTGGATACGCGCCTGGGAGGCCGGCGAACTGCTTGGCCTGGGCGACGACGAGGTCTGGCAGGCGGCGTTGTGGCGGCGGCTGGCCGAGAGCGATCCCGGCCGGCACCGCGTGCGGATGCTGGATCAGTTCTTCGCCGATCTGAGGCCGGAGCACCTGCCGCCCCGGGTGACGCTGTTCGGCATCGCGTCGCTGGCGCCGATGTACCTGGCGCTGGTCAAGCGGCTCTCCGAGCTGACCGACGTCTGCCTGTTCACGCTGAACCCCTGCGAAGCGTATTGGGGCGACATCGTCGACGCGCGCCGCAAGCTGAAGCTCAGGCAGGCCGGCGACCTGTTCGCCAGCGAGGGCCACCCGCTGCTGGCGTCGCTGGGCAAGCAGGGGCGCGACTTCTTCGAACTGATCGCCGAGGACGCCGAGCTGGACGCCAGGCCGCTGTTCGCGGCGCCCGGCGGCGACAGTCTGCTCGCCCGGCTGCAGCGCGACATCCTGGAGCTCAACGATCCGTCGCAGCTGCCGCGCGCCTACGATCCGGACGACGACTCGGTCGAGGTGCACGCCTGCCACGGTCCGATGCGCGAGCTGGAGGCGCTGAAGGACAGGCTGCTGGCGATGTTCGCCTCCGATCCCAAGCTCAGCCCGGCCGACGTGGCGGTGCTGACGCCGGACATCAACCGCTACGCGCCGTATATCGACGCGGTGTTCGGCCGTCGCGACGACGCGCCCAACATCCCGTACAGCATCGCCGACCGGCGCGTCGAGCGCGAGCAGCCGCTGCTGGCCACCTACGCCGCCGTCCTGAAGCTGGCCGATTCCCGCTTCGCCGCCGACGAGGTGCTGGCGCTGCTGGATTGTCCGGCGCTGCTGGCCCGATTCGACCTGGCCGACGCCGATCTCGCCTTCGTCCAGGACTGGGTGCGCGTGGCCGGCATACGCTGGGGACGGAACGCGGCGCACAAGGCGGCGCTGGGCCTGCCGGCCGAGGCCGCCTACACCTGGCGTTGGGGACTGGATCGGCTGCTCCTGGGCACCGTGTTGCCGCCGGCGCTGGCCGGGGACGACGCGGGCCTGTTCGCCGGTCTGCTGCCGCATACCGCGGCCCAGGGCCAACTGGGCGAGACGCTGGCGCGCTTCGCCGCGTTCTACGATGCGCTGGACGCGCTGGCCGACGAATGGGCGCGGCCGGCGTCGCCGCAGGATTGGGCGCGGCGCTTCCTTCAGGCCGGCGAGCGCTTGTTCCTGGCCGACGGCGACGACGAGGCGGCGCTGGAGCTGCTGCGCGAGGCCTTCGCCGAGCTGGCCGGGGACGCCGGACTGGCCGGCTTCGACCGGCCGGTGGGCCTGGCCGTGGTCCGGGATTGGCTGCTGCGCAAGCTGTCGCTGTCGTCGGCCCAGGGCTTCCTGTCCGGCGGCGTGACCTTCTGCGCGATGGTGCCGATGCGCTCGATACCGTTCAAGACGCTATGCCTGGTCGGCATGAACGACGGCGCCTACCCGCGCGACGAGAGGCCGGTCAGCTTCGATCTGGTGGCGCGCAATCCGCGCCGCGGCGACCGCTCGCGCCGCTTCGACGACCGTTATCTGTTCCTGGAGGCCATCCTGTCGGCGCGGGGCCGCCTGTATCTGTCCTATGTCGGCCAGTCGGCGCGCAGCGGCGAGCCGCTGCCGCCGTCGCCGCTGGTGTCGGAGCTGCTGGACACGCTGTCGGCGATGTGCGGCGAGGACATGGCGGCGCGGCTGACGCTGCGCCATCCGCTGCAGCCGTTCTCGCCCAGCGCCTTCGACGGCGGCGACGCGCGGCTGGCCAGCTTCGAGCCGGTCTTCGCCGCCGCGCTGGCCGCGCCGCCGGCGGAGCCGGCGCCGTTCGTCGCGCCGCTGCCGGACGAGGCGACGGCGACGGTGGTCAATCTGCACGATTTCATCCGCTTCTGGCAGAACCCTGCGCGGGCCTGGCTGGCCGATCGGCTGGCGCTGCGCGTCGCCTACAACGGGGACGCGCAGCCGGCGCGCGAGCCGTTCGCGATGGAGCGCGACGCCAGCCAGGCGCTGCGCCGCCAGCTGGTGGAGGCGATGCTGCACCGCAAGCCGTCGGCGCCGGCGCGGGAGCGGGCCGCGGCGGCCGGCCTGCTGCCTTGCGGGGAGCTGGGCCGGGCTTGGCTGCAGGAGGAGGGGCGGGCCAGCGTGCGGCTGGCCGGTCGGCTGCCGCGCGCGCTGGGCGAGGAAGCGCTGCCGCCGCGGCCGGTGCACCTGGACATCGCCGGCTTCACGCTGGTCGGCGAGCTGTACGGCCTGCGGCCCGAGGGCCGGCTGGACTTCATCGTCGGCAAGATGAACGCCGCCCAGCGCGTCGCGCTGTGGCTGAACCACCTGATCCTGTGCGCGGCGAGGCCGGCCGGCGTCGTCCCGCACAGCGCCTGCTACGACGACACCGGCAGCACGCTGCTCCACGAGGAGATCGACGCCGCCGGCCTGCTGGCGCCGTGGCTGGTCCGCTGGCGCCAGGGCCAGGCGCAGCCGCTGCCGTTCTTCGGCCGCACCAGCTGGGCTTATGCCGAGGCGTTGGCGAAGGCGCCCGAGAACCGAGAAAAGGCCTTGGCCGCCGCCTGGCAGAAATGGGAGCCCAATTTCATCCAGGGCGACGGCATCGCGCAGAAAGACGAGCCGGCGATCGCGCTGGCCTTCCGCCACCAGTCGCCGTTGGACGATCCGCTGTTCGCCCAGCTGGCGGAAACGCTGCTGCTGCCGCTGGCCGAACGCTTGCAGGGGGGCGAGGCATGACGGCGCCGCAAGCGCTGGACGCGCTGAACTGCCCGTTGTCGGGCGTCAATCTGATCGAGGCCTCGGCCGGCACCGGCAAGACCTGGACCATCGCCGCGCTGTTCGCCCGGCTGTTGCTGGAGGAGCGCGACGGCGCGCCGCCGCCGTCCATCGAACAGATACTGGTGGTCACCTATACCAAGGCCGCCACCGCCGAGCTGCGCGAGCGGCTGCGCCGCCGCCTGGGCGAGATGCTGGCCTTGCTGGACGGCAAGGCCGGCGGAGACGACTTCCTGCTGGCGCTGGCCGCCCGCTTTCCGCCGGGGCCGGCGCGCGAGGTGGCTCGCCAGCGGCTGACCGCCGCGGTCAACGGCTTCGACGCCGCCGCCATCTACACGATACATGGCTTCTGCCAGCGGGTATTGACCGACGCGGCCTTCGAGAGCGGACAGACCTTCCAGGCCGAACTGGTCGAGGACGACGCGGCCCGCCTCGCCGAAATCGTCGACGATTTCTGGCGCCGGCGCATCGTCGCCGAGCCGCTGCTGGCCCAGGTGCTGGTGGAGAGGCGGGAAACGCCGGACGCCTGGCTGGCCGAAATCCGCCCCTATCTGTCCAAGCCCTATCTGAAGCTGCGCGCGCCGGACGCCATCCGGCTGGAGACCGCGCAGCGGCTGGCCTTCGAGCGCTGGCAGGCTCTTTCCGGCGAGCCGGAGCTGCTCGAGGAGGGGCTGGAGCGCTTCCTCGCCCATCACGGCTTCAAGGCCAATGTCTACCGGCCGGACACGATGGCGCGCATCGCCGGCAATCTGCGCGGCTGGCTGGCTTTGCCGGACGCGTTGCCGGAGCTGGACAGCGACAGCCGCAAGCTGTTGGACAAGCTGAGGCCGGAGGCGCTGGCCAAGGGCATGAAGAAGGGCTTCGACGCGCCGGCCCACCCGCTGTTCGAACGGATCGAGGCCTGGCTTGCGGCCTGGGACGTCTATATGGACCAGGTCGCCCACTCGCTGGCCGGGCTGAAGCTGGAGCTGATCGCCTGGGCCAACGAGGAGTTGGCGCGGCGCCGCGGCGTCGAGCGCAGCCGCGGCTTCGACGATCTGCTGACCGATCTGGGCGCGGCGCTGGACCATCCGGAAACCGGCCCGATGCTGGCGGCGCAGGTGGCCGACAGTTTCTCGGTGGCCCTGATCGACGAGTTCCAGGACACCGATCCGACGCAATACCGGATCTTCCGTCGCTGCTTCGTCGAGGAGGCCCGGCCGGTCTTCCTGGTCGGCGATCCCAAGCAGGCGATCTACAGCTTCCGCGGCGCCGACATTTTCGCCTACCTGGCCGCCCGGCACGACGCCGAGCGCCAGTACACGCTGGACACCAACCGCCGCTCCGACGAACCGTTGGTCGCCACCGTCAACGCGCTGTTCGGCCGCGAGCTGCCCTTCCTGCTCGACGGCATCGCCTATCAGCCGGTGGCGGCGAGCCCGTCGTCCGGCGGTCGGCTGGACGTCGACGACGACCGCGCGCCGTTCAACGCGCAGTGGATCGCGGCCGGAGAAAAGGAATTGAGCAAGGAGGCCGCCGAACAGGCGGCGGCGGAAGCCTGCGCCGACGAGATCGCCCGCTTGCTGACGCTGGCGGCCGAGGACCGCGCCGCCATCGTCAAGGGCGAGGTTCGCCGGGCGCTGGCAGGCGGCGATGTCGCTGTGCTGGTGGCCACCCACAGCCAGGGCGATCGCGTGAGGAGCGAGTTGCGCGCGCGCGGCGTGGCCAGCGTGGCGCTGACCCAGGAGAGCGTGTTCGCCAGCAGAGAGGCCGGCGAGATGCTGGCCTTGCTGCACGCCTGGGCCGAACCGGCGAACGAGGGCAGGCTCCGACGCGCGCTGGCCACCGAGCTGGCCGGCCTCGACGCCGCGCAGATCAAGACGGAGCTGGAAGACGAGGCGCGTTGGGAACGGCAGCTGTTGAAGAACGCCGACGATCACCAGCGCTGGCGCGAGCGCGGCTTCATGGCCACCTGGCGGCACTGGTTCGCGCGCGAACGGGCGGCGGAGCGGCTGTTGCCGCTGCCGGACGGCGAGCGGAGGCTGACCAATCTCGGCCATCTGGCCGAATTGATCCAGCAGGAGAGCGAGGGGCGCCAGGGCATGGCGCCGCTGCTGTCGTGGTTTGCCGCCCGCGTCGCCGATCCGCCGCGCGGCGAGGACGCGTCGCTGAGGCTGGAGAGCGATGCCGCCCTGGTCAAGATCGTCACCGTTCATACCGCCAAGGGCCTGCAGTATCCGGTGGTGTTCTGCCCTTTCTTGTGGAATGGCGCTCTGGAACGGCGCGGCGCCGGCTTCTGGAGCTACCACGACGGCGACGAGCCGTGGCTGGCGCCGGAGGCGGCCGCCGACGACGGCGTCCGGCAGGCGGCCAGGAGCGAGATGCTGGCCGAGAAGCTGCGGTTGCTGTACGTCGCGCTGACCCGCGCCCAATACCGCCAGTACATCGCCTGGGGCTGGGTGAGGGAGTTGAAGACCGCCGCGCTGTCCTGGCTGCTGCACGCGCCGGGCGCGCGCGATCTGGCGGCGTTGGAGGCGCTGGAGCTGGACGGCGGGATGGTGGCGGCGCAGTTGCGGGCCTTTCTCGACGGGCGGGGAGAGGCGGCGCGCTGGCTGGACGGCGACGGCAGGCAGGCGCTGGCCGGCGGCCGCGGCGAAGGCCGCGCCTACGCCGCGCGGCCGTTCGAGCGCAAGCTGTTCACGCCGTGGAAGATCGCCAGCTTCACCTCGCTGACCCACGACGCCGGCAGCCATCTGGCCGAGGCCCCCGATTACGACCGCGTGGCCAGGCCGGCCGAGGTCGAGCCGGCGGCGGAGCCGCTGCGCGACCGCTTCCGCTTCCCGCGCGGCGCCAAGGCCGGCATCTGCCTGCACGAGATATTCGAGAACATCAGTTTCGGCGCCGGCGACGACGCTGTCCGCGCGGCGGTGGCGGAGGCGCTGGAGCGGCACGGTTTCGGCGCCGAATGGCTGGACGCCGGCTGCGAGCTGATCGCATCGACCTTGCGCGCCGAAATCGCCCCCGGCGCGCGCCTGTGCGACGTCGCCGACGGCAAGCGGCTGATAGAGCTGGAATTCACGCTGCCGGTGAAGAGGCTGGACGTGGCGGCGCTGATCGCCGTGCTGCAAAAGCCGGAGCACGGTCTGGCCGAGCCGTTCCGGCGGGCCGCCGGCGAGCTCGATTTCGCCAGCGTGCAGGGCTTCCTGAAAGGCTTCGTCGACCTGGTTTGCGAGGCGGGCGGCCGATTCTACCTGATCGACTACAAGTCCAATCACCTGGGCGACGACTACGACGACTATCGCGAGGACGGTCTGCTGCGGGCGGTGGCGCGCGAGCATTATTATCTGCAGTACCTGATCTACCTGGTGGCGCTGCGGCGTTATTTCGCCGCGCGCGGCGCCGATTGGGAAGGCCGCTTCGGCGGCGTGCGCTATCTGTTCCTGCGCGGCATGGGCGAGGCCGGCTGCGGCGTGTGGGCCGACATGCCTGCGCCGGCGCTGCTGGACGCGCTGGACGCGCTGCTGGACGGCCGCGGAACCAAGCGCGGCACTGGTAGTTCTACTCAGTGATGGCGACCGGGGACTGCAACTAAGCTAAGCAATGGATAGGGATGCTAGACATGTTTGAATCCGCCGAAATCGGGCACCGCATAGACAAAGACACTTTTCGCAAGATGATGCCGGCGCTGCGCGAGGCATTGCTTGACGTTCAGTACGATTTGAAGGAGAAGGCGGATTTTCCGGTCTTGATCCTGATCCATGGTTTCGACGGCGCCGGCCGCGGCGAGACGATGAATCTGATCAACGAATGGCTGGACCCGCGGCTGATCCACACCGTAGCCTTCGCCGACGCCAACGACGAGGCGCGCGCGCGGCCGTGGATGTGGCGCTACTGGCGCGAACTGCCGGCCAAGGGCCGGATCGGCATGTTCTTCGGCTCCTACTATTCCGATACCTTGTTCGACCGGGTGTTCAACCGCAGCGACCGCGACGCCTTCGACCGGCAGATCTTCGACATCCTGCGCTTCGAGCGGATGCTGACGCTGGACGGCGCGGTCGTGCTGAAATTCTGGTTCCATCTGAGCCGCGACAAGCAGAAGCAGCGGCTGAAGACGCTGGAGCAGGATCCGGCCACCAGCTGGCGGGTCAGCAAGACGGACTGGGAGCACTACGAGCGCTACGACAAGATACGCAAGTACGGCGAGCACATGCTGAGGCTGACCAATACCTCGCATGCGCCGTGGATAGTCATAGACGGCGAGGACGCCAACTACCGCAACCTGACGGTGGCCAACACCATACTGGAGGCGATACGCAGCCGCATCGGCCAGCCTGCGTCGTCGCCGGACAGGGTGGAGGCGCCGCCGCTGCTGGCCCCGATAGACAACAAGCTGGTGCTGGACACGCTGCAGCTGGAGCGGAAGCTGGACAAGGACGACTACCGGAAAAAGCTGGAGCAGCTGCAGGGCAGGCTGAACACGCTGACGCGGGATCCGCGCTTTGCCCGCCACTCGCTGGTGCTGGTGTTCGAGGGCAACGACGCCGCCGGCAAGGGCGGCAGCATACGCCGGATCACCCAGGCGCTGGACGCCCGCCGCTACCGGGTGGTGCCGGTGGCGGCGCCGAGCGAGGAGGAAAAGGCCAAGCCGTGGCTGTGGCGCTTCTGGCGCCATGTGCCGGGCAAGGGCGGCACCACCGTCTTCGATCGCAGCTGGTACGGCCGGGTACTGGTGGAGAGGGTGGAGGGCTTCGCGCCGGAGGCCGACTGGATGCGCGCCTATTACGAGATCAACGATTTCGAGCACCAACTGACCGAAAACGGCGCCATCGTGCTGAAATTCTGGCTGGCGATCAGCAAGGACGAGCAGCTGGCGCGCTTCAAGGCGCGCGAAGAGACCGGCTTCAAGCGTTTCAAGATCACCGATGAGGACTGGCGCAACCGCGACAAATGGGAACTGTACCGCCAGGCAGTCAGCGATATGGTCGACCGCACCAGCACCAGCAAGGTGCCCTGGACGCTGGTGGAGGCCAACAACAAATATTTTGCGCGCATCAAGATACTGTCCACGATCTGCGACGCGCTGGAGGCGAGACTGGGTGAATAGGCTGTTGTGCGGGCTGTTGCTGCTGCTGGGCGTGGCCGCCGGCGTTCCGGCGCTGGCGCAGGATGCGCTGCGAGCCGGCGTGGCCAACGATACCAGCGAACCGCTGCGCCAGGCCGCCGAGGGCGGGCTGCTGCAGGCCTACCGGGACGCGCTGGCGCTGATCACCCGGCAGAGCGGCATCCGCTTCCAGCTCGACTATTATCCGACCCAGCGGCTGGAGCAGCTGTTCCAACTGGGGCGGCTGGACGTCGAGGTCGGCGTCAATCCCGGCTGGCGCGCGCTGTCGCCGGTGGCGGGCTTCTACACCCAGCCTGTCGGCGAGGTCGAGTTCCGGCTGTGCCTGCCGCCGGGACGCGGCCGCGTCCCGACGCCGCTGGCCGACATGAAGGGCTGGACCATAGGCATGCTGAGCGGCCAGCGATATCCGCTGCTGGCGCCTGCCTTCCAGTCGCAGCGCTTGAAGCGCGACACCTCGGCCAACGAGGAGGAATTGCTGGACAAGCTGCGCCAGGGCCAGGTGCAGGCGGTGGTGCTGGAGCGCGGCCGCGCGCAATACTGGAACCGGCGTCCCGAGGGCAGCCGCTGCCTGCCGGGCGATTCGGTCGGCAGTCTGCCGGTGATGCTGAGGCTGCATCCCCAGCACCGCGAGCTGCTGCCCAGATTGAATCAGGCCATCCAGGCGCTG
This sequence comes from Chromobacterium sp. CV08, assembly GCF_051129845.1. NCBI lineage: Bacteria > Pseudomonadati > Pseudomonadota > Betaproteobacteria > Neisseriales > Chromobacteriaceae > Chromobacterium > Chromobacterium sp. CV08. The sequence continues at coordinate 4,528,131 of NZ_CP150453.1, read as the reverse complement.
GCCGGCCAGGGCCGGTTGAAACCGCTGTTCGCCGGGCGCGATTGAGCGCCGGCGCGTTTCCCATTTCCGGATGCCTTCATGAGTTTCGCTCCCCCATTATTGCCCGATCAGCTGGTCCGGCTGTTCGCCCGCCTGGCGCCCGATGCCGATGACACGGTGCTGGCCCTGGTCGGAGAGCTGGGCCGCGCCAATCTGGCCGGCCATGTCTGCCTGCCGCTGGCGCACCGGCCCGAGAGCCGGGCATTGCGCGGCAGCGCCCTGGTCGGCGCGCCCGGCGAATACGCGCCGCTGATCCTGGATGAGGCCGGCCGCCTGTACTTCGCCCGCCACTGGCACGACGAGGACAGGCTGGCCCGAGGGCTGGCCCGGCTGGCCGAGCCGCTGCCGCCTCCGGACGAGACGGCGCTGGCCGCTTGGCTGGCGCGGCTCTTCCCCGGCGGCGCCGAGGCCGGGCCTGACCGGCAGAAACTGGCGGCGGCGCTGGCGGCGCGGCAGCGGCTGATGGTGATTTCCGGCGGTCCCGGCACCGGCAAGACCACCACCGTGGTGCGTCTGCTGGCCTTGCTGGCGGCCGCATCGCCGCGTCCGCTGGTGATGGCGATGGCGGCGCCGACCGGCAAGGCCGCGGCGCGGCTGTCCGAGTCGGTGAGGGCGGCGCGCGAGCGGCTGGACGTGGACGAATCGGTGCGGCGCCAACTGCCGGCGAAGGCCGAAACGCTGCACCGCCTGCTCGGCCTGAGGCCCGGCGCCGGGCAGCCGCGCCATCACGACGGCAATCCGCTGCCGCTGGATGTGCTGGTGGTGGACGAGGCGTCGATGATAGATCTGGCGATGATGGCCAATACGGTGGCGGCCCTGCCGTCGCAGGCGCGGCTGGTGCTGCTGGGCGATCGCGACCAGCTGTCGTCGGTCGAGGCCGGCGCGGTGCTGGGAGAGTTGTGCGCCCGCATCGGCTACCGCGACGACACCTTGGGCTGGCTGGCGCGGGTGGCGGGGGGGACGCTGCCGCAGGACGGCGTCGACGGCGGCGCGCTGACCGATTGCGTGGCGCTGCTGACGCGCAGCCACCGCTTCGGCGCCGATTCCGGCATCGGCGAGCTGGCGAGGCGCGTCAACGGCGGCGACGGCGCGGCCTCGCTGCGGTTGCTGCAGGACGACGGCTGGGCCGACATCGGCCTGCGGGACGCGGCCGACGACGACGCGCTGCTGGCGATGCGCGCCGAATACCTGCAGACGGTGGCCGCCGGCGCCGGGCCGGACGAGGTGCAGCGGGCATTCGCCGCCTTCATGCTGCTGGCCGCCGAGCGGCGCCAGGTGGCCGATTGCAACCGCCGCATCGAGCGCCGGCTGGAAGAGCGTGGCGTCAAGCAGCCGGGTCGGGACTGGTATCCGGGACGGCCGGTGATGATAGGCGAGAACGATTACGGCCTGGGGCTGTTCAACGGCGACATCGGCTTCGCCTTGCAGCGGCCGGCCGGGCTGAGGGTGCTGTTCCCGTCCGACGACGGAGGCTGGCGTGAATTCGCGCCGGGCCGGCTGCCGGCCCACGACACGGTATTCGCGATGACCGTTCACAAGAGCCAGGGCTCGGAGTACGACGAGGTATGGCTGCAATTGCCGCCGCAGGCGGGGGGATTGCTGAACCGGGCCTTGCTGTACACCGCCGTCACCCGCGCGCGAACGCGCTTTGCCGCGATCGGCGCCGGCGAGGTCTGGCTGGACGGGGTGGGGCTGGCGCCGCGGCGGGATTCGGGCCTGGCCGACCGCCTGCGCTGAGCCGGCAGCAGACAGAATGCAACACTTGCCGGCTTTGTGCGGGCAACGATTAGTCAAGCGCCGACAGACGTCCTAATATGCAGCCTTCCCGGTAAAACGCAGGGGGAGTGGTCATGCTGGTGGATGCCGTACTGGGCTATCTCGACAAGGTCAGCCGTTTCGACGCGCGACCGTTCACGCCGCTGTTCATCGGCGGCGAAAGAATGGGTTGCGTCAATGGGGAGTGGAAGGAGCGCTTGCTGCGGCACGAGGCGGCGCTGTTCGAGGAGAACTTCCAGGGCCTGCTCTGCCGGCTGGGCGGCAGCTATCGCAGCATCAGCCACGGTCTGGCGCAGGCGGCGCGCCGCTGGCAGCAGGCCGGCTGGCTCAATGGCTGGCGCAACGAGAACTTCACCGCCTTCCGCAGCGACGGCTCCCCGTATTTCGAACTGGAGCGCGCCGCGTTCCGGCCGCTGGGCCTGACCAGCCGCGCCGTCCACGTCAACGGCCTGTGCAGGATGGCGGATGGAGAGGTCCGGATGTGGGTCGGCCGGCGCAGCCCGCACAAGGCGGTGGACCCCAATCGCATGGACAATCTGGTCGGCGGCGGCGTCGCCGCCGGCGAGACGCTGGCGCTGGCGCTGGAGCGCGAGGCGTGGGAGGAGGCCGGCGTCGCCCGCGAACGGCTCGGCGATGCGAGGCCGGTCGCGCTGCTGTTGGCGCAGCGGCCGGTCGCGCGGGGCCTGCACCGCGAATGGCTGTGCGTCTACGACTTGTGGCTGGAGCCGGGCGCGCAGCCGCGCTGTCAGGATGGCGAGGTGGCCGAGCATCTGCTGCTGCCGCTGGCCGAGGTGGAGCGGCTGCTGGTGGCCGAGCGCTTCATGATAGACGCCGCGCTGGTCTGTCTGGACGCGCTGTGCCGGCTGGGCTACTGGGGCGCGCGCAATCGGCAGGTGGCCGACGCGCTGGCGCGGGTGCGCCACGATCTGGCGGCCGACACGGCGCTGCCGGCTTGAAATCGCCATTTCCAAAGCCCCGACCCGCCCGAACCGGCGGGTTTTTTCTTGTCCGCGCCGCGTTCGTCATGCTTTTTACTCATTCATTACTGCATTTAAGATGATTCCTAGATTTTCAATCCTTGCTTGAATTGCCGGGATTTTTCATCGATTGTCGACAAAATTCAGTCGAATGCTCGCAAAATCATGATGGTGGCAGCGCGCAGTTAAACTCATGTAGAATCGGATGGAGGACATGCATTTAGTATAAAAACTCCAAACAACGCCGTTTTAGCTAGAGTCAACAATAATGTATCGGTTGAAACTGATTTCTCCGGATTTCGGCATCGACGACAGGGGACCGCTGCACCCGACGCAGGAACAGGCGCGGCGGGCGGCGGAGCTGATGCTGCACGTCTACAAGGGGCGGCTGCGCGCCGAGGTGCACAAGGTGGACGTCAAGGCGCGCACCTCGGAAAAACTGGAAGAGGTCTACATCCGGGTCGAGCCGGCCTAGAGCGGTTTGCGGACGCCATGCCGCCGATATCCAGTCGTCCATCTTTTTGACGAAGATGAGCGAAGAGCAACTTTCCCATTGCGGACAAGCGCAGGATAGGCTACCGTCATCGCTCCCCTAACCCCCAATCTGAAACCTCCCGGTTTCGGAAAACGGAGCGATCTTTATGTTTTCCTGGTTCGAACGCCGGGTTTCCCCCTATCCCGACGCGCCCGCCGCCCAGCCGCCGCAGGGCTTCTTCTCCTTCATCTGGTTCTGTACCGCAGGCATGCGCGGATTGATACTGTGCATGACGCTGCTGACCGCCACCATAGGCGCGTTCGAAGCCCTGCTGTTCTCGATGCTCGGCTCGGTGGTCGACTGGCTGTCCAAGACGCCGGCCGACCTGCTGTGGCAGCGCGAGCGCGGCCACCTGCTGCTGCTGGCCGGCATCCTGCTGGGCAGCATCGTGCTGGTGGCCTTGCAGGCGATGAGCAAGTATCAGGGCCTGTTTTCCAACTTTCCGATGCGGCTGCGCTGGAACTTCCACCGCCATCTATTGGGCCAGAGCCTGAGTTTCTATCAGGACGAGTTCGCCGGGCGGGTGTCCGCCAAGGTGATGCAGACCGCGCTGGCGGTGCGCGACACCGTGCTGATCGTCACCGACATCCTGGTCTTCGTCGTCATCTACTTCGTCACGATGATCGCGGTGCTCGGCCATTTCGACCGTTTCCTGCTGCTGCCCTTCCTCGGCTGGCTGGCGTTCTACATCGCCACGCTGTGCTTCTTCGTGCCCAGGCTGGGCAAGGCCGCCACGCTGCAGGCCGACGCGCGCAGCCTGATGACGGGCCGCATCACCGACGCCTACACCAATATCGCCACCGTCAAGCTGTTCTCGCACGGCCAGCGAGAGGCGCGCTTCGCCAAGGGCGCGATGCAGGAGTTCCTCAGCACCGCCTACCGCCAGATGCGCCTGGTCAGCGGCTTCGAAGTCGTCAACCAGTTCAGCAGCATGCTGTTGATAGGCGTCACCGCCGGCGCTTCGCTGTGGCTGTGGAGCCGAGGCGAGGTCGGCGTCGGCGCGGTGGCGGCGTCCACCGCGATGGCGCTGCGGCTGAACGGCATCTCGCACTGGATCATGTGGGAGATGTCCAGCCTGTTCGAGAACATCGGCACGGTGCAGGACGGCATCACCACGCTGTCGCGCAAGGTGGCGGTGGTCGACAGGCCGGACGCGGCCAGGCTGGAAGTGCCGCGCGGCGAGATCCGCTTCGACAACGTCGATTTCGCCTACGGCGGCGACAAGAACGTGATCGCCGGCCTGAATCTGACGATACGCCCGGGCGAGAAGATCGGCCTGGTCGGCCGCTCCGGCGCCGGCAAGTCCACCATCGTCAATCTGTTGCTGCGCTTCTACGACCTGGACGGCGGCCGCATCCTGATCGACGGCCAGGACATCGCCGGCGTGACCCAGGACAGCCTGCGGGCCAAGGTCGGCATGGTGACGCAGGATACCTCGCTGCTGCACCGCTCTGTGCGCGACAATCTGCTGTACGGGCGTCCGGACGCCGGGGACGAGGACATGGTCGCGGCCGCGCGCCGCGCCGAGGCCGACGATTTCATCCGCACGCTGACCGACCCCAAGGGCAGGACCGGCTACGACGCCCATGTCGGCGAGCGCGGCGTCAAGCTGTCCGGCGGCCAGCGCCAGCGCGTGGCCATCGCGCGGGTGATGCTGAAGGACGCGCCTATCCTGTTGCTGGACGAGGCCACCAGCGCGCTGGATTCCGAGGTGGAGGCGGCGATCCAGCGCAGCCTGTACCGCTTGATGGAAGGCAAGACCGTGGTGGCGATCGCCCACCGCTTGTCGACGATAGCCGCGATGGACAGGCTGATCGTGCTGGACCGCGGCCAGATCGTCGAGGAGGGCAGCCACCAGCAGCTGCTGGCGCAGGGCGGCTTGTACGCCCGGCTGTGGGCGCACCAGAGCGGAGGCTTCCTCGGCGAGGAGGACGACGACGAGAACGAAGGCCTGTCGCTGATGGGCTGAGCAGGACGGACCCCGCCCAGGCGGGGTTTTTTATTGCCGGGCGGCGCAAGGGCGCGGCTCCTGCATCGCCGCCGCCGTTCATCGCCTATCATCCGATTAGCGCGTCGACATGGCCGCATGGACGGCGCCGTCGCGCCGGTGTGGCAGAACGGCATCATGTAATTAGGCCAAAAGCACTGCCCGAATGATCTATATCAAATTTGATGCGTAAAAAAACGCTGTCGGCGAGGGCCTGCCGCCAGGGCGGAGCCTGTCTCTGGCTCGAACGGGAAGTTTTCCGGTTTGCCGGAAAAAGGGAAATTCAATGGGAAACGTGGGAGAAAAAACAAAAGGCCTGAGGCAATATGCCGTCAAGCCTTTGATTTTGTTGGCGCACCCGACAGGGATCGAACCTGTGACCTTCAGCTTCGGAAACTGACACTCTATCCAACTGAGCTACGGGTGCGCTGTGAATTTCAATCAAGTGGACGCATCATACAGCAAAAAACTAATCCGAGTCCAGGGTATGGTTTTTTGCCTTGCAAACATGCATCCCTTATAATCGACGGGTTTTAATTGTCATTATTTTCAGGCGAGGCTCGGGATGAGTAATGAGAACGCAATGGCCCCTGGCCAGATCGTGAAGGTTCTGGTCGGCATCGTTGTCTTTCTTGTCGTGGCGATTTGGCTGCTGGCCAAGCTCGCCACCAGTGGTTTCAATGTGGATGCCGAAGTGATGACCAAGGAGGCGGTGGCCTCCCGCCTGAAGCCGGTCGGCGAAGCCAAGGCCAGCGACGCGCCGCCGGGCATGCGCACCGGCGAACAGGTATACAAGGCGATCTGCATCTCCTGTCACGGCACCGGCCTGGCGGGCTCTCCCAAGTTCGGCGACGCCGGCGCCTGGGGGCCGCGTATCGCCAAGGGTTGGGACACCCTGGTCGACCACGCCTTGCACGGCTTCAACGCGATGCCGGCCAAGGGCGGTTCGCCTGACATGAGCGACGACGAAGTCAAGCGCGCGGTCGCCTATATGGGCAACGCCGGCGGCGCCAAGTTCACCGAGCCGCCGGTCGGCGGCGCCGGCGGCGCGGCGGCGGCGGCCGATCCGGCGGTGGTCGGCAAGAAGATCTACGAGAGCGTGTGCGTGGCCTGCCACGCGGCCGGCGTCGCCGGCGCGCCGAAGTTCGGCGACAAGGCCGCCTGGGCGGCGCGACTGAAGCCGGGGATGGACGAGGTGGTGAAGATCGCCACCAAGGGCCTGAACGCGATGCCGCCGAAGGGCGGCTATACCGGCAGCGATGCCGAATTCCGCGCCGCGATCGAATATATGGTCAACAATTCCAAGTAAGCCTCAGATCGAACAAAAACACCCCGCGACAGCGGGGTGTTTTCATTTCGGGATTTGCCTTGAAATGTCAATTAACGTGACCGGTTAAAAAGGACAGGTGGCGGCAGGCCGCGTTTACGGCATCATAGGCACATCTGATTGACCGGTAGGCGGCTCAAGCTTATCAGTCAGGTGAGGTTCCCCAGCCTCGCTTCACCCAGAGATGTTCCTCATTCTTCTTTATGGCGTCTTTTCAGACGCCATTTCTTTTTCCGCTCTCAATCGGTCGTGGATTCGCCGGACTTGTCCTTGCCGGCCAGCATCGCCGTCAGATTGGCCAGCCGCGATTTGCCCTCGCTCTTGCTGACCAGCGGCTCGGCGCCCGGTTTGCCGAAATGGCGCAGATCGTCGCCGTCGATTTCGCTGATGAAGCGCGACGGCTCGATGAACTGCCATTCGCCGGCGCGGCGGCGCTTGACGCAGTAGCTCAGCGTCAGGCCGCGCTGGGCGCGGGTGATGCCGACGTACATCAGCCGACGCTCTTCCTCCACCATGCCGTTCTCCACCGACTCGCTGTGCGGCAGGATGCCTTCCTCGCAGCCGACCAGGAAGACGTGCGGGTATTCCAGGCCCTTGGACGCGTGCAGCGTCGACATCCTGACCGCGTCCACCTCGCCCTCGTCGCGGCCTTCCAGCATCGTGATCAACGCGATGGTCTGCGTCAGCTCGATCAGGTTCTTGCCGTCGGCCTCGCCCTTCTTGGCCAGCCAGGCCACCATCTCCAGCAGGTTCTTCCACTTGGTCTCGGCGATCTTCGGGCTGTCCTCGCTGTCGTACAGCCAGGCTTCATAGCCTATCGCCTGCAGCAGCTCCAGCGCGAGCCTGCCGGCTTCCTCGCCGGTGGCGCGGTATTGCAGCTGGGTGATGAATTCGCAGAACTGTTCCAGCGGCGCAAGCTGGGCCTGTTGCACCTGGACGCGAAGCCCGGCGTCGTGGGCGGCGGCGAACAGGCTCTTGCCGTACTGGCCTGCCCAGGCGCCGAGCTTCTCCAGCGTGCCGGCGCCGACGCCGCGCTTGGGCGTGGTCAGCGCGCGGATGAAGGCCGGATCGTCGTCCGGATTGGTGATCAGCCGCATATAGGCCAGCAGGTCCTTGATCTCCGGCTTGTCGAAGAAGCTCTGGCCGCCGGCCATCTGGTAGGGGATGCGCTGGTTGCGCAGCGCCTGCTCGAAAATCCGCGCCTGGTAGTTGCCGCGGTAGAGGATGGCGTAGTCCTTGAAGTCGGTCCGGCATTCGAACTTATGGGCCAGCAGTCGCTGCACGACGGTCTCGGCCTCGTGCTCCTCGTCCTTGCACTGGACGACGTGTATCGGCTCGCCCAGGCCCAGCTCGCTCCACAGCTGTTTCTCGAACAGCTTGGGATTGTTGGAGATCACGCTGTTGGCGGCGCGCAGGATGCGGGCGGTGGAGCGGTAGTTCTGCTCCAGCTTGATCACTTTCAAGGCCGGGAAGTCCTGTTGCAGCAAGCGCAGGTTTTCCATATTGGCGCCGCGCCAGGCATAGATGGACTGATCGTCGTCGCCTACCGCGGTGAACAGGCCGCGCACGCCGGTCAGCAGCTTGACCAGCTGATACTGGCAGGTATTGGTGTCCTGGTATTCGTCTATCAGCAGGTAGCGCAGCTTGCCCTGCCATTTCAGCAGCACCTCGGGATGCTCGCGGAACAATTGCACCGGCAAGCGGATCAGGTCGTCGAAGTCCATCGCCTGGTAGGCGGTCAGCGTGTCCTGGTAGGCGATATAGGTCCTGGCGCAGACGCTTTCCCACTGGTCCTGGGCCGAGAGCAGCATGTCGTCCGGCGTTTTCAGGTCGTTCTTCCACAGCGAGATCTGGCTCTGCACCTTGCGGATTTCGTCCTTGGACGTGGTGTTCAGGATGTCGGCGATGATCTTGCCGGCATCGTAGGAATCCAGTATCGAGAACTGCGGCTTGTAGCCCAGATGCGTGGCCTCCTGGCGCAGGATGTGCATGCCCAGCGAGTGGAAGGTGGACACGGTGATGCCGCGGATCTCGGCCGACGTCATCAGCTTGCCGACCCGCTCCAGCATCTCGCGCGCCGCCTTGTTGGTGAAGGTGATCGCGGCGATGTGGCGCGCCGGTATGCCCCCTTCGCGCACCAGGTGGGCGATCTTGTAGGTGATCACCCGGGTCTTGCCCGAACCGGCGCCCGCCAGCACCAGCAGGGGGCCGTCGAGATAGTGGATGGCCGCGCGCTGCGGCGGATTGAGCAAGGGAGCGGACATGGCGGTCTGGCCCGGACGGGCGTAGCGAATCGGTAATCAAGGCCGTGCATTGTAGCATGCGGTATCATGGCTTATCGCGGATGGAATCTCACGCTCGCGCCCGATCCGCTTCCCAGGAAAAGAATATGGCCATCTACGCAATCGGCGACATCCAGGGCTGTTTCGGCCCGTTCCAGCAGTTGTTGAGACTGATCGACTTCAATCCCGGCAAGGATACGCTGTGGCTGACCGGAGATCTGGTCAACCGCGGCCCGCAGTCGCTGGAGGTGCTGCGCTGGGTGTTCCAGCACCAGGACCAGGTGGAGATGGTGCTGGGCAATCACGACCTGCACCTGCTGGCGGTGTCGGAAGGCTTCGGCAAGCTGCACCGCGACGACACGATAGACGATATCCTCAACGCCGCCGACGGCAAGGTGCTGCTGGACTGGCTGCGTTGCCAGCCGATGATGCTGGAGGGGCACGGCTATGCGATGGTCCACGCCGGCCTGCTGCCGGAGTGGACCATTTCCAAGGCGCTCAGGCTGGCCGAGGAGGTGGAGTTCGGCCTGTCCGGACAGCGGCACCGAGAGTTCCTCGGCCGCCTGTACGGCAACAAGCCCACGCGCTGGAGCGACGATCTGAAGGGCTCGGACCGGCTGCGGCTGATCGTCAACGTGATGACGCGGATGCGTTTCCTGACGCGCGACGGCGAGCTGGATCTCGGCTACAAGGGCGAGATCGACGGCGCGCCTGCCCATCTGCTGCCGTGGTTCCAGGCGCCGGGCCGCCGCCATGGCGGCACGCCCATCGTCTGCGGCCACTGGTCGGCACTGGGCGTCCATCTGGACGAGGACGTGCTGGCCATCGACTCGGGCTGCCTGTGGGGCGGCAGCCTGTCGGCGCTGCGGCTGGACGACAGGCAGCTGTTCTCGCTGCCGTGCGAGGCCTATCGGCCGATCGAGTTGGCGGCCGGCAAATAAATAAAATTTTACCGGCGCTGGTGCGAGGACGGCCTTGTTGTCATAATTGCCGCCTCCGCCAGCTTGTTACCTTAGCATGAGCTATCTGTCCATTGAATTCGCCCTGGCCTTCGTCGGTTTCTTCGCCGTCTACTGGGGCTGCCGTCGCGTGCCCGGCCTGCAGAACCTGCTGTTGCTGGTCGCCAGCTATCTGTTCTACATCAAGCTCGATTGGCGCTTCGCCGCCATCCTGGCCGCCTATACCTTGATCCAGCACCATCTGTCGCGGCGCATGCTGGCGTCGGCGCGGCCGACGCGCTGGCTGCGGGCGTCGCTGGCGCTGGCCGTCGGCAATCTGGCGCTGTTCAAGTATTTCGACTTTTTCCGCGAAAGCGCGCAGGCGGCCTTGCACGCGCTTGGCGTCTCGGCGCTGCTGCCGGCGCTGGACATCCTGATGCCGGTCGGCATTTCCTTCTACACCTTCCAGTCGGTCAGTTATCTGGTATCGGTGTATCGCCGGGAGCTCAAGCCGGCGGCCTTGCCCCAGTTCGCGCTCTTCCTCGTCTTCTTTCCGACGCTGCTGGCCGGGCCGATCTGCCGGGCGGCCGATCTGCTGGAGCAGCTGCGCAGCCCGGCGCGGCGGCAGGTGGCGCAGCTGGACCGCGCGCTGGGCCTGATCGTGCTGGCGCTGTTGAAAAAGCTGTGGCTGGCCGGCTGGCTGGCCAGCGCCTGGGTCGACCCGGTGTTCGCCGCGCCGGACACCTTCCACACGCTGGAGGTGTGGGCGGCGTTCTACGCCTACGCGCTGCAGATCTATCTGGACTTCTCCGGCTATACCGATCTGGTCACCGCGCTGGCGCTGCTGTTGGGCATCCAGTTGCCGCGCAATTTCGACGCGCCGTATATGGCGCTGAACCTGCGCGATTTCTGGCGGCGCTGGCATATCTCGCTGTCCAGCTGGATACGCGACTACATCTATATCCCGCTCGGCGGCAACCGCAACGGCTTCGTCCGCGCCCAGATCAACCTGTTGGCGGCGATGCTGCTGTCCGGCCTGTGGCACGGCGCCAGCCTGAAATACCTGGTATGGGGCGCGATGCACGGCCTGGCGGTGGTGGCGCTGAACATAGGCGACAAGGTGTGGAAGCGCGACGCCGTCAGCGGCGTCTCGCCGTGGCTGGCCCGCCTGATCACCTTCCATTACGTCTGTCTGGCCTGGGTGTTCTTCCGCGCGCAGTCGCTGGACGAGGCGATGGAGTTCCTGCGCGCGATGTTCGCGCCGCCGGGCCAGGAACTGACGCTGAACGCGCCGGGCCTGCTGCTGCTGCTCGTCCTGTGGCTGGCGGCGCTGCCGACCTTGTCGGCGCTGCCGGAGCGCTGCTTCGCCCGGCTGGCCGCGCTGCCGTGGTGGGGCAAGCCGCTGTTGCTGAGCGGCATCGCGCTGGCGGTGATTTCGCTGGCGCCGTCCGGCATCCCGGCTTTCATTTACTACCAATTCTGATCCGCACCTTCACGCCATGCTCGCCGCTTATCCGCATCGCCGCATCTTCGTCATCCTGCTCAGCAGCATGCTGCTGCTGTTCTGGCTGGAGCAAGCCGCCGTCAACGCCTATTGGCGGCAGACCTTCCATAGTCCCAGCCTGCTGGAGCAGCTGGACGCGCTGTCGCCGTGGCGCGAGGGAGGCTCGCTAGGCGGCGGCCTGCGCCGGCACAGCGAGGCGCTGCAGCAGCAGGTGGGCAACTGGGACCGCCGCATGGTGGATGGCCTGAACGCCTGCTGCCTGAAGCCGGGATCGGAAGCGCCGCTTGCCGCGGCCAGGCCGGCGGCGCCCAAGCCGCAGGCATCGGCCGCCGCCGCCGTCGTCAAGGCTATGGACGCCCGCCTGGCGCTGGAGGAGGGCCTGCCGGTGTTGCTGGCCGGCGACTCGATGATGCAGGGCGTGGCGCTGCACTTGCTGCCGCCGCTGTTCCGCCAGCACCAGGTCAGGGCGCTCGACATCAGCAAGCAGAGCACCGGCCTGACCTATCCCGACTTCTTCAATTGGCCGGCGACGATAGAAAAGCAGCTGGCCGCCAATCCCAAAGTCCAGTTGCTGGTGATGTTCGTCGGCGCCAACGATACCTGGGACATGGTCAGCGGCAACCATTACATCCGTTTCGCGTCGCCGGACTGGGAGCGGCGCTATCGCGAGCGGATCCGCAGCATTCTGCAGAGCGCCGGCAAGCGCAAGGTGCAGGTGCTGTGGCTGGGTCTGCCGAATATGGGACGGGACAAGTTGAACGATGGCGCCCATTATCTGAATCGGCTGTACCGCGAGGAGGTGGGTGCCGCCGGCGGACGCTTCGTCTCGACCCGGGAGGCCTTGGGCAGCACCGACGACAGCTTCACCAAATTCATGACATTGCCCGACCAGGGCGAAGTGGCGGTGCGGACGGCCGACGGCGTGCATTTCACCCGCCAGGGCCAACTGCAGCTGGCGCGACGCGTACTGGCGGAATTGAGGTTCGAATGACCTTAGACAGAATCTTGCGCGCCACGCGCTGGGCGGTCGCGGTGGCCGCGGCCGCCCAGGCGCAGGCCGCGCCGGTGCAGGATTTCGGCGAGCCCAACCTCGCCCGCCTGGCGGCGCGGTTCAGCCTGCAGGGCGATGGCCAGCCGCCGGTGCGCATCGTCCAGTTCGGCGATTCGCATACCGCCGCCGACTATTTCAGCGGCGAATTGCGCGCCAGGCTGCAGGCGCGCTTCGGCGACGCCGGCATAGGCTGGTTGCCGCCGCTGAACGTGCCGGGACAACGCAATGCGCTGGCCTATGTCCGCAGCGAGGGCTGGGGGCTGCGCAACAGCCGCCGCGACGACGAGGCCGACTATCCGCTGGGCGGCTTCATCGGCGTCGCCCAGCGCGCCAGCGCGCAGGTCCGCGTGCAGCCGCGTGCCGCCGACGGCGAACTGTGGCGGGTGCGGGTCTGGCTGCGTCAGAGCGGCGAAGGCCAGGCGCTGGCAGTCGACGACGGCGGCGGCGTGCGCCGCCTGCAGGCGGCCGCCGGCGCCGGCTGGCAGCGGGTGGAAATGAAGCTGAAATTGCCGTTCACCCTGAGCGCCGCGACCTTTCCGGCGCCGGAGCTGGGCGGCTACGAACTGGAGCGGCTGGCGCCCGGCGTGCTGCTGGACAGCGTCGGCAGCAACGGCGCGGAGCTGGCGCTATGGCGGCGCTGGGGCGGCAGCTGGGGCCGCCAGTTGGGCGAGCGCGACGCCGATCTGGTGATCCTGGCCTATGGCACCAACGAGGCCTTCGACGCCAAGCTGGACCTGGCCGAATACCGCGCCACGCTGCAGGGCGCGATCGGCCTGGTGCGCGGCCAGCTGCCGCAGGCGGCCATCCTGCTGCTCGGCGCGCCCGATTCGGCGCGGCGCCAGGGCCCGGTCAGCCAGGAGTGCCCGGCGCCGAGGCGGCCGCTGATGCTGAGCGCGGTGCAGCAGGTCCAGCGCCAGCTGGCGCACGACAATCATCTGTTGTACTGGGATTGGGAGCAGGCGATGGGCGGTCCGTGCAGCATGCGGGTCTGGCAGCGGCAGCAGCTGGGCCGTCCCGATATGGTGCACTTCACCGCGCCGGGCTATCAACGGCTGGGCGACGATCTGTACGCCGGCCTGATGCAGCGGCTGGCGCGCTGAGCGCCCGGCGGGCTCGCGCCGGGGCCGGGCCGTTCGAAAGGGACCGTGAGCGGACGCTCAGGTCCGGGTTTCCTCCGCGGCCGGCACGGCCGGCGGCGGCGTTTCCTCCAGTGCCAGGCCGAGGCCGCGCGCCACTTCGCGCCGCGCCGCGTCGGCCAGCAGGAAGCGGTTGTCCAGCCCGGCATCGCCGGCCTTCAGCGGCTGGCCGTAGCTGATCTCCACCTCGATCTGCGGCACCCGCAGCACCTGCCCTAAGCTTTGCAGCAGCGACAGCTCGCCGATATAGGCCGCTTCGAGCAGCAGCGTGCCGTCCGGCCGCTGGTAGCGCAGCGACACCGGCTGCACGGTGCCGCCTGCCAGCAGCGCCGCCTCGAACAGCGAGGCCTTGAACGGCAGCAGGCCGCTGCCATCGGATGTGGTGGCTTCCGGGAACACCGCCATGCAGCCGCCGTTCTTCATCGCGTCGGCCAGTATCTGGTTGACGCGACTGGCGTCGCGGCGGTTGCCGCGATCTATGAACAGCGTGCCGGCCACATAGGCCAGCCAGCCGAGCAGCGGCCATTTGCGGATTTCGCGCTTGGCGACGAAGCGCGACACGGTGCAGCTGTTCAGCGCCGCGATGTCCAGCCAGGACACGTGGTTGGCCACCAGCAGCGTGTTGGGCGGATAGAAGCCCGGATTGACGCCCTGCACCTTGATGCTGACGCCGAGTATCTTCAGCGCCTGTTGCGCCCAGCGGCGGGTCACGACCGCGCGCTCGGCCTGGGCGAGGCGCGAGTAGCGGGTGGCGACGATGAACACGCCGACGGCGAGGTGGCCGAGCAGGCGCAGGACGCGGCCGCAGCGGGTCGAGACAGGGGTGATGGCGGATGACTTCAAGATCGTTAAGGTTTCAAGTCTGAGGGATGACAGGTCGCCACTCTAACATGGCTGGCACAGCGGGCAATAGTAAGTGCTGCGCTGGCCCTGTCGGATATGCCGGATCGGCGTGCCGCATTGGCGGCACGGCTCTTCCTGGCGCTTGTACACCATATAGCTTTGCTGGAAGTAGCCGGGCTTGCCCTCGCTGTCGACGAAATCGCGCAGCGTGCTGCCGCCGGCGTCTATCGCGCGTTCGAGCACGGCCTTGATCTCGGCGGCTAGCCGGTCGCAGTCGGCCCGCGACAGCGCCGAGGCGGAGCGGGTCGGGGCGATGCCGGCGTGGAACAGCGACTCGTTGGCGTAGATATTGCCGACGCCGACGACCACATGATTGTCCATGATGACCAGCTTGATCGGGCTGCCGCGGCGCCGGACGGCGTCGTGCAGTGCCGCGCCGTCGAAGGCGTAGGACAACGGCTCCGGGCCCAGCTCCCGCAGCAGCGGGTGATGCTCGATCGGGCCGATGTGCCATAGCACGGCGCCGAAACGGCGCGGATCGCGGTAGCGCAGCAGCTGATCATCGAGCAGCAGGTCCAGGTGGTCGTGCTTCTGCGGCGGCGTGCCGGCCGGCATCACCCGAAGGCTGCCCGACATGCCGAGGTGGATCAGCAGGGTGCCGCTTTCGCACTCCAGCAGCAGGTATTTGGCGCGGCGACGCACCGACAGCACCTTTTCGCCGGCGACGCGCTCGGCGAGATCGGGCGGCACCGGCCAGCGCAGGCTGGGGTTGCGCACCACGGCGCCGCGCAGGACGCGGCCGGCGATATGCGGCTCGACGCCGCGGCGGGTGGTTTCGACTTCTGGCAATTCTGGCATGGCGGGCTGCGATTCGGTAAATGGTATAAAGAGGAAAACCGGACATGCTATTCTACGCGTTCAACAGGCTTTGAGCAGGCAACTTACTCCATGCGAATGAAACCGCTGAAACGAACTCTCCCGTTGCTGCTGGCGCTGCTGTTGTCGGCGTGCGCCGGCGTCAAGCCTCCGGCGGCCGCGCAGCCGGTCCCGGCCGCGCAGGACGCGGCCGATGACGGTGATGCGTCCAGCGACGCCAAGCTGCCCAAACAAGAGCTGACCCCGGAAATCCTCTACGGCGTGCTGGCCGGTGAGATCGCCGCCCGGCGCGGCGCGGTCGGCTCGGCCGGCCTGACCTATCTCGATCTGGCGCGGCAGACCCGCGATCCGCGGATGGCGCAGCGCGCCGCCGAATTCTGCCTGTTGTCCGGCCAACTGAAAGAAGCGACCGAGGCCCTGTCGTTGTGGATCGCGCTCGATCCGGACTCGCTGCCGGCGCGCGAGCAGCTGTTCGTCGCGCTGATGCGCAGCGGCAAGCTGGTTGAAAGCAAGCCGTTGATCGAGGACCTGCTGCAGCGCGAGCCCAAACGCGCGCCGGCGATCTTCGTCCAGCTGGCGCGCTTGAGCGCGCGCCAGGACGGCCGCTCGGCCGAGGCGTACCGCTTGGTGTCCGAACTGGCCGGCCGTTACCCCGATTTGCCGGAGGCGCGTTTCGCGGTGCTGGCCGCCGCCGCCGATAACAACGACCAGGCGGTGGTCGACCGCGAGCTGGACACGCTGGCGAAGATCGCGCCGAAGTGGGACCTGCCGGTGGCCTGGCAGGTGGACAGGCTGCGGCGCAAGGACGTCAACGCCGCCGCGGTCTTCCTGCAGCGCGAGCTGGCGCGCCGGCCCGACGCAGGGATCGATCTGCAGATCGCCTATCCGCGCCTGCTGGTCGGCGCCAAGCGCTTCCCCGAGGCGCGCGCGGCGTTCGAGGCCTTGCTGAAGGCCCAGCCGGACCATCCGGACCTCTTGTACGCGACCGGCCTGCTGGCCTACCAGATGCGCGATCTGAAAACCGCCGACGACAGGCTGCAGCGCGCGCTGGCCCAGCAATACCCGGAGCGCGACTTCGTCCGTTACACGCTGGGCCAGATCGCCGAGGACGACCACGATCCGGCGCGCGCCGAAGGCTGGTACCGCCAGGTCGGCCCCGGTCAGCAGTATCTGCCGGCGCAGTCGCGGCTGGCGATGCTGGAGGCCGGCCGTGGCCATCTGGACGAGGCGCTGAGTCGGCTCGGCCAGCTCGGCGGCACCGAACAGGAAAAAGTGTCGCTGGCGCTGCTGCAGTCGCAGCTGGCGCGCGACGCCAAGCAGCCGCACCGCGCCTACGAGCTGCTGACCCGGGCCCTGCGCGGCCAGCCGAAATCGGGCGAGCTCCTTTACGAGCGCTCGCTGGTGTCCGACATGCTGGGCAATGTCGGCAACGCCGAGCGCGACTTGCGCCAGATACTGAAGGACAAGCCCGGCGACGTGCAGGCGCTGAATGCGCTGGGCTACACGCTGGCCAACCGCACCGGCCGTTACCAGGAGGCCTACGGCTATATCGAGAAGGCGCTGAAGGCCGAGCCCGACAATCCGGTGATCCTGGACAGCATGGGCTGGGTGCAATACAAGCTCGGCCGTCTCGAGCCGGCGCGCCGCAATCTGGAAAAGGCCTACGGCGCGATGCCCGATCCGGAAGTGGCCGCCCACCTGGGCGAGGTGCTGTGGAAGCAGGGGCGGCACGCCGAGGCCGAGGCCTTGTGGCGCAAGGCGCTGGCGCAGCATCCCGACCACCAGGTGCTGACCGAGACGATGCGGCGGCTGGGAGCCAAGCCTTGATCCGCCGCGCCGCGCTGCTGGCGATGGCGCTGCTGCTGGCCGGCTGCGCCCACGAGGCCCTGTTCCGCCCCGGATCGTCGCAGCAGGCGGCCGATGCGCCGTTCAGCGTCAGCGGCAGGCTGTCCGCGACGCTGGACGGCAAGGGCCATGTCGCCAACTTCGACTGGCGGCACCAGCCGCCTCGCGACGAGGTGGCGATCAATTCTCCGCTGGGCAATACCGTGGCCAAGGTGCTGCGCGACCCAGACGGGGTCACGCTGCTGGCCGACGGCAAGCGCTGGCAGGCTGACGACGTCGAAAGCCTGACCCGCCAGGTGATGGGTTGGCCGCTGCCGCTGTCCAATCTGGTCTGGTGGATACGGGGCCTGCCGGCGCCCGGCGCGCCGAGTCGGCAGGACGCCGACGGCAGCCTGGAGCAGCAGGGCTGGCGCATCCGTTTCATCCGCGACGCCGACGTCGAGGCCGACCATCCGAAGCGGGTGGAGATGCAGCGCGAAGGCCTGACCGTCAAGGTCGTGGTGCAGAGCTGGCAGTAGCCGGCGGCGCCGTTCCTCAATCCTTGTCAGACATCCAGATAAAGCATGCAACACCCGTATCATTCGTTCCCGGCGCCGGCCAAGCTCAATCTATTGCTGCACGTGGTCGGCAAGCGTCCCGACGGCTACCACTTGCTGGAAACCGTGTTCCGCTTCATCGATTTCGGCGATACGCTGCAGCTGGCCGTCCGCGACGACGGCGAGATCGAACTGCTGACGCCTACCGACGGCGTGCCGTCCGAGCAGGACCTGACGGTCCGCGCCGCGCGGCTGCTGCAACGGGAAAGCGGCTGTCGTCTCGGCGCCGATATCCGGCTGGAGAAGCGCATTCCGATGGGCGGCGGCCTTGGCGGCGGCAGTTCCGACGCCGCCACCGTGCTGATGGCGCTGAACCGGCTGTGGGGGCTGGGCTGGCCGCGCGAGCGCCTGCAGGCGCTGGGCCTGCAGTTGGGCGCCGACGTGCCGGTTTTCATCTTCGGCCGCAGCGCGCTGGCGACCGGGGTCGGCGAGATATTGGAGCCGGTTTCGCTTAAGCCGGCCTGGTATTTGGTAATTCACCCACAGGTCCATGTGCCGACCGCGGCGGTATTCCGAAATTTTTCTCGACCGATGTTGACAGCTGTAGGGGGCGCCGGCATAATGCGAATCCTCGAAACAACGCAGCAGCGGCGAAACGACCTGCAAGACGTTGTTTTGGAAAAGTTTCCAGCGGTGAATGAAGTACTGAGCGAGCTGAAAAAATATGGTTCGCCGCTGATGACCGGTTCCGGCGCCTGCGTGTTTCTGGAATTTGGTTCAAAAGACGAAGCCGATAAAGTTTACCGGGTGTTGTCGGAAAAATATCAGGGGTTTGTAGCTGAGGGACTTGACGTCCACCCCCTGTTCGACGGCGCTGAATAAGGTTACTGGGGAGTCGCCAAGTGGTAAGGCACCGGATTTTGATTCCGGCATTCGTAGGTTCGATCCCTACCTCCCCAGCCAGGACTTTCTCCATATAAGAGAGAGCATGAAAAAAGCGTGTAAGAATGCCTTACACGCTTTTTCTTTATCCAGCTAAGGCAAAGCGAATCATGGCGGCATACGACAGTTTGATGGTGTTTACCGGAACGGCTAACCCGGAACTTGCTCAGAACGTAGTCAAGCATTTGGATATCTCGTTGGGACGCGCCGACGTCGGCAAGTTCAGCGACGGTGAGGTGGCGGTGGAGTTGCTGGAAAACGTTCGCGGCCGCGACGTCTTCATCCTGCAGTCGACCTGTGCCCCGACCAACGACAATCTGATGGAGATCCTGACGATGGCCGACGCGCTGAAGCGCGCCTCCGCCGGTCGGATCACCGCGGCGATTCCGTATTTCGGCTATGCCCGCCAGGACCGCCGTCCGCGTTCGGCCCGCGTGCCGATCTCGGCCAAGCTGGTGGCCAATATGTTGACCAGCGCCGGCATCGACCGCGTGCTGACCGTCGATCTGCACGCCGACCAGATCCAGGGTTTCTTCGACATCCCGGTGGACAACGTTTACGCCACCCCGGTGCTGCTGAAGGACATCCGCGCCCAGCGCTTCGACGACCTGATCGTCGTCAGCCCGGACGTCGGCGGCGTGGTCCGCGCCCGCGCGGTGGCCAAGGCGCTGAACACCGATCTGGCCATCATCGACAAACGCCGTCCGAAGGCCAATGTGGCCGAAGTGATGAACATCATCGGCGACGTGTCGGGCCGCACCTGCCTGATCGTCGACGACATGATCGATACCGCCAACACGCTGTGCAAGGCGGCCAGCGCTCTGAAGGAGCGCGGCGCCCAGCGCGTGCTGGCCTACGCGACCCACGCCATCTTCTCCGGTCAGGCGGTGGATCGCATCAAGAATTCCGATATCGATATGGTGGTGGTGACCGACACCATCCCGTTGACCGCCGCTGCCAAGGCCTGCCCGAACATCCGGGTCGCCTCGATCGCCGGCCTGCTGGCCGAGACGCTGCGCAGGATCAACAACGAGGAATCGGTGTCCTACCTCTTCAATGAGGAACTGGTTGCGACGGGCGCTTGCCTGCCGTAAACATCGGGTCCGCTGGTCGCGGCGGGCCGGGTGCTTTTAATCTGAAACTGGAGTTTTGACATGTCTTACGAACTGATTGCTGCCAAGCGTGCTGATCTGGGTACGGGTGCGAGCCGCCGCCTGCGTCACGCTGGCAAAGTGCCGGCCGTGGTTTACGGCGCCGGCAAGGAAGCCGTTTCCCTGGAACTGGACCACAACACCCTGTACCACTCCGTCAAGCACGCGGACTTCCACACCTCGGTGCTGGATCTGGTGATCGACGGCCAGAAGGAACAGGTCAAGGTTGCCGCGTTCCAGATGCACCCGTACAAACAGCAAGTGCTGCACATCGACTTCGCTCGTGTGTAATCCCTGCTGCCGTCGCCGTTCGCGGTGACGGTGAAAAGCCCGTTGTGCGCCCAGGTGGCGGGCAGCGGGCTTTTTCCATTGGAATGAGCGATATGTCCGGCATCCGCCTGATTGTCGGCCTGGGCAACCCGGGCCCCGAATACGAAAAGACGCGTCACAACGCCGGCTTCTGGCTGGTGGACGAGCTGTGCTGGCAGTTCAAGGGCAGCTGGCGCAGCGAAGGCAAATTCCATGGCGACGTCGCCAGGATCCAGATCGATGGACGGGACGTCTGGCTGCTGAAGCCTATGACCTATATGAATTTGTCCGGCCAGGCCGTGCTGGCGCTGGCCCATTTCTACAAGATCCTGCCGGATGAGATGCTGGTGGTGCACGACGAGCTGGACCTGGCGCCCGGCGTCGCCCGCTTCAAGCAGGGCGGCGGCCATGGCGGGCACAACGGCCTGAAGGATATCGCGGCGAGATTGAGTTCGCCGGCCTTCTGGCGGCTGCGGCTCGGCATCGGCCATCCCGGCGACAAGAAGGAAGTGGCCAATTTCGTGCTGAAGAAACCGCGCGCCGAGGAGCAGCAGGCGCTGGACGAGGCCATTCTGGCCTCGCTGCGCGAGCTGCCGCGCGCGATCGCCGGCAAGATGGCCGAGGCGATGAAGGCGCTGCACACCGAAGCCAAGTGAATGCGGGCTGGCGGTCCACCGGACCGCCGCCATAATGGATTGAAATACAGAGTTAGGAAGAGACAGTCATGAGTCTGAAATGCGGTATCGTCGGCTTGCCCAATGTCGGCAAGTCCACCCTGTTCAACGCGCTGACCAAGGCCGGCATCGAAGCCGCCAACTACCCGTTCTGCACGATCGAGCCGAACGTCGGCATCGTCGAGGTGCCGGACCCGCGGCTCGCCGCCTTGTCCAAGATCGTCAATCCGCAGAAGATCCAGCCGGCCATCGTCGAGTTCGTCGACATCGCCGGCCTGGTGGCCGGCGCGTCCAAGGGCGAGGGTCTGGGCAACCAGTTCCTGGCCAACATCCGCGAAACCGACGCCATCGTCAACGTGGTGCGTTGCTTCGATGATCCGAACATCGTGCACGTGGCCGGCAAGGTCGATCCGATCGCAGACATCGAGACCATCCTGACCGAGCTGGCGCTGGCCGATCTGTCCGCGGTCGAGAAGGCCATCACCCGCGAAGGCAAGAAGGCCAAGGCCGGCGACAAGGACGCGCGCGCGCTGATCGCCGTGCTGGACAAGCTGGTGACGCATCTGAACGAAGGCCAGCCGGCTCGCTCGCTGGGCCTGTCCGACGAGGAGAAGGCGCTGATCAAGCCGCTGTGCCTGCTGACCATCAAGCCGGCGATGTATGTCGCCAACGTGGCCGAGGACGGTTTCAGCGACAATCCGCTGCTGGCCAAGGTGGAAGAGTACGCGTCCAAGGAAGGCGCCCCGGTTGTCGCGCTGTGCGCGGCCATCGAGTCCGAGATCGCCGAGCTGGAAGACGCCGACAAGGCCGAGTTCCTGGAAACGCTGGGCCTGGAAGAGCCGGGTCTGGACCGCCTGATCCGCGCCGGCTACAAGCTGCTGGGCCTGCAGACCTACTTCACCGCCGGCGTCAAGGAAGTGCGCGCCTGGACCATCCGTGTCGGCGACACCGCGCCGCAGGCGGCCGGCGTGATCCACACCGACTTCGAGCGCGGCTTCATCCGGGCCCAGACCATCTCCTTCCAGGATTTCGTCGCGCTGGGCGGCGAGGCCAAGGCCAAGGAAGCCGGCAAGATGCGAGCCGAGGGCAAGGACTATGTCGTGCAGGACGGCGACGTGATGAACTTCCTGTTCAACGTCTGATTTGGAGGCGCGTCGCCGCCGTGTCATGATGCGTATTGCTTGAATTGGCCGCGGAGACATTGTCCGCGATCCGGCTACCCGCATAGGGGAATGCATAATTGAAACAGATGTCCGACTCCGATGAGCTGCGTTTGATCGATATTGTGTTGTTTGTGCGGCAAAACTGGCGGCAGTTGTTGATTGTCCCGGTGGTTTGCATGGCCTTGGCCGCGGCGCTGTGTTTCTGGCTGCCGAATCAGTACCAGGCGAAGGCCGTCATCATGATACCGGCGCCGGTCGGCGCCGCCGGCGGTGCCGGCATCGTGCAGGATAGCGGCGTGCTGGGGCCGGCGGTCGACCGTTTCCAGCTG
Source organism: Chromobacterium sp. CV08 (assembly GCF_051129845.1). Classification (NCBI taxonomy): domain Bacteria; kingdom Pseudomonadati; phylum Pseudomonadota; class Betaproteobacteria; order Neisseriales; family Chromobacteriaceae; genus Chromobacterium; species Chromobacterium sp. CV08. The sequence continues at coordinate 4,505,911 of NZ_CP150453.1, read as the reverse complement.
CAGCGGGTCTTCCAGGCGGATAGCCGGCGCATGGCGATGCTGCAACTGTCCGGCATGGTGAAAACCACGCCGACCAAGGACGGCCTGCTGGAGATCGCCGTCACCGACATCGATCCGAAGCGGGCGGCGGACTTGGCCAATTACGTGGTCGACAGGACGAGGCAGCAGGTGTTGGACAGCCATCTGACCGAGCAGAGCCGGCGCTGGTACGCCTTGCAGCAGCGTCTGGCCGTCGCGCAGGAGCAGTTGCGGCAGACGGCGGGCGCGGCGGCCAGACTGGCGCCGGATTCGGATGGCGCGCTGAACGGCGAGGCCGAGCAGATCATAGGCAGCTTTGCCGAGCTGGAGGCGCAGATGGCGCTGATGGACGACAGGGCCGTCGCCGCATCGTCCAATCTGCAGACCGCCATTCTGCAGCTGCGCAGCGAGCTGGAAAAAGCCAATGGGCAGATCTACCGGATGCCGGCGAGCCAACTGGCGGCCTTGCGCGCCTGGTATTTCAACCGCGCGCTGGTCGGCGAGCTGCAAAGACAGATCACGATCGCCAAGGTGTTGGCGTCGCAGGATGTCCAGGTGGTCGTGGCGGCCGCGCCGCCATTGGACAGATCGGGGCCGAAGCGTGTCCTGATCGTGTTGCTGGCCGGCTTCGCCGGCCTGGGCCTGGCGGCGGCGCTGGCGGCGTGGAAGATGCAATGGCGGCGTTTGCGGCCGCTGTTGCATGCCCATCCATAGCGAACGAACCGATGCCGAACCGCCTCTTCCGGAGGCGGTTTTGTTTTGCAAAGCCGCTGCGGCGCTGTTATTATTTCCCGCTTATATTAATTCAATAATATATAACTTTTAGGAATAATTATATGCGCAAATGGATTATCGCGTTGTTGCTGGCCGGCATCGGCAGCCAGGCGGTGGCCGCCGACCTGCTGGACGCGGTGAAACAGCGCGGCGCGCTGCGGATCGCGCTGGAAGGCACTTATCCGCCGTTCAATTTCAAGGACGCCAAGCAGCAGTTGACCGGCTTCGACGTCGAGATCGCCAGCGAGATCGCACGGCGGATGAAGGTGAAGCCGGAGTTCACCACCGCCGAGTGGAGCGGCCTGCTGGCCGGTCTGCAGAGCGGCAAGTTCGACATCGTCGTCAACCAGGTGGGCGTGACCGCCCAGCGCCAGGCGGTGTTCGATTTCAGCCAGCCGTACACCTACTCCAGCGCCCAGCTGATCGTGCGCAAGAACGAAGGCCGCGACTTCAAGAGCCTGGCCGATCTGAAAGGCAAAAAGCTCGGCGTAGGCCAGGGCAGCAACTACGCCGACATGGCCAAGGCCGCGGCCGGCGTGCAGGTGAAGACATATCCGGGCGCGCCGGAATACCTGCAGGACCTGGCCACCGGCCGACTGGACGCGGCGCTGAACGACAGCCTGCTGATTCCGTTCGCGATCAAGCAGGCCAAGCTGCCGCTGAAGGCGGGGGCGCCGGTCGGCGAGGTGGCGACGATGGCGATTCCGTTCGCCAAGGGCAATCCGCAGTTCAAGGCGGCGATAGACCAGGCGCTGGGCGGCATGAAGGCCGACGGCACCTTCAGGAAGATCTCGGTCAAGTGGTTCGGCATCGACGTGTCGAAGGCGCCGTCCGCCAAGAAGTAAACTTCGAGTAAGATGGTTTCACCGTACGCCCCTGCCCGCGCGGGGGCGTCGGTTTTTCAGGGAAGGAAGGGCATGAGCGATTGGATGGCGCTGTTCGAGGCGGCGCTGCCGGTGATGCTGGCCGGCGCGGCGCATACCTTGCTGTTCGCCTTGGTGGCGATGGTGCTGGGCCTGGCGCTGGGTTTCGCGGTGGCGATGGTGCGGGTGGCGAAGCTGCCGGTCTTGTCTCAGCTGGCGGCGTTCTACGTCAGCGCGATGCGCGGCACGCCGCTCTTGGTGCAGATTTTCGTCATCTATTACGGTCTGCCCGGCATCGGTCTGGAGCTGGATCCGGTGCCGGCCGGGGTGCTGGCGCTGACGCTTAACGTTGCCGCCTATCTGTCCGAGAGCCTGCGCGGCGGCATCGCCGGCGTGGCCAGGGGGCAGTGGGACGCGGCGTTCTCGCTGGGTTTTTCCTGGTGGCAGACGATGCGCCACATCGTCGCGCCGCAGGCTTTGCGCCTGTCGGTGCCCAGCCTGTCCAACAGCCTGATCTCGCTGATCAAGGACACCTCGCTGGTGTCGGTGATCACCGTCACCGAGCTGATGCTGGCGACCAAGGAGGTGATCGCCCAGACCTTCCAGCCGCTGCCGCTGTATCTGGCCGCCGCGGCCATCTACTGGGGCTTGAGCGCCTTGTTCGAGCGCTTGCAGCGCCATGTGGAAAACCGGCTGAATCTGGCGCACCAGCGCTGAGCGCCGCGAGAATGAAAAAGCCCCGCATCGCGGGGCTTCTTGTTTACGCCGGTTCCGGCATGCCGTACATGCCCTCTATCAGCGCGCGGCAGCGTTCGGTGATCACCTTGCGGCGCAGCTTCAGCGTCGGTGCCAGCTCGCCGGCGTCGACGCACCACGGCTTGTCCAGCAGCGAGAACTTCTTGATGTGCTCCCAGCTGCCGAAATAGCGGTTGAAGCGTTTGACCTCGCGGTCTATCAGCTCCACCACCTTCGGGTGGCGGCTCATTTCGCAGTCGGTGGTGTAGGCGATGCCGTGTTCGCCGCACCATTCCTTCAACTTCTCGAACAGCGGCACGATCAGCGCGGCGGCGTATTTCTGGCCGTCGCCGACCACCATGATCTGGTCGATGAAGGCCGACTCCTTCAGCTTGTTCTCCAGCGCCTGCGGCGCGATGTACTTGCCGTTGCTGGTCTTGAACATTTCCTTCTTGCGATCGGTGATGCGCAGGTAGCCGTTTTCCAGCACGCCGATGTCGCCGGTGTGCAGCCAGCCATCCTGCAGCGCCTCGGCGGTCTGCTCCGGTTCCTTGTAGTAGCCGGACATCACGTTGTCGCCGCGCACCAGGATCTCGCCGTCGCCGGCCAGACGGACTTCGACGCCGGGCAGCGGCAGGCCGACGCTGCCTATGCGCACGCCGCCGGCGGTGAACGGATTGGCGGAGATCACCGGCGAGCTCTCGGTCATGCCGTAGCCTTCGGCGACGGCGATGCCGGCGGCCCAGAACATCCGCGCCAGCCGCGGCTGCAAAGCGGCGGAGCCGACATTGATGGAAATGAGTTCGCCGCCCATTGCCGCGCGCCATTTGCTGTACACCAGCTTGTCGGCCAGCGCGTGCTGGATCGCGTCCAGCGGCGAGCGGCGGCGGTTGGGATCGAAGCTTTCGGCGCGGGCCAGCGCCCATCGATAGATGCGGCGCCTGGCGCCGCTCAGGTCGCGCGCCTTGCCGACCAGCTTTTCATGCACTTTTTCCAGCACGCGGGGCACGGCGCTGAAGGTGTGCGGCTTGACGTCGGCCAGCGCCGAGGACAGGCATTCGACGCTGGTGAAATAGATGCCGGTGCCGCTGTACAGGTAGTAGAACACGCCGGCGCGCTCGAAAATGTGAGACAAGGGCAGGAAGCTCAGCGCGCGGCAGCGGCCCTGCGGCAGGCCGGTGAAGGCGGCGGTCGCCACGACGGTGCTCAGCACGTTGCGGTGGCTCAGCATCACGCCCTTGGAACGGCCGGTGGTGCCCGAAGTGTAGATGATGGTGTAGACATCGTCGGCGCGCACCGCGTCGCGCAGGGCCTCCAGCTCGGCCATGCGCTCCGGCCGCGCGCGTTCGGCGATCTCCCGCCAGGACGGCACGCCTTCTATATCGGACAGGCCGTAGATCGGGCAGGACAGCTTGCCCAGCGCCCCGTGCAGCTTTCGCTGCAATGCAGCACTGCCGGCGAAGGCCAGCTTGACCTCGGCATGCATCAGGATATAGCTTGCATCATCGGCCGTGATCGTCGGATACAGCGGCACGCTGACCGCGCCGATTTGCTGCAGCGCGATATCCACCAGCACCCATTCGATGCTGTTGTCGGCGGCGATGGCCACCTTGTCGCCGCGGCCTATGCCCAGCTCGAGCAGGCCCAGGCCGATGTCGCGGACGGCGTCCAAGGCTTCTGCGGTCGACAATTGCCGCCAGCCCTGGCCGGTTTTGGCCGCCAGGCAGTCCGGGCGCGGATGATGGGCCAGCTGATGGTGCAGGATGTCGAAGACGCGTTCTAGCTTCATGCAAACGATGGTTTTAATGCGAAACGCAGCAAAATAGCCCTAAAGCGGGTGGATGTAAAGTAAAAATCCGTGATCGCTTGGCGAAAATCAGGACAAATCGCAGGTATTTGCTAGCAATTGCGTTTAAATTTTCGCATCGCGATGAAAAGGTCATGGCGAATGCATGATTTGCCGGGAATTCAGGTTTGATTGTAGGGCAATTTGTCCAAGTGCATGATTTAGAGGAGTTTTCGTGAAATTCGCCACCCGTGCCATCCATGTCGGCTACGACAGCGCCGATCATAACCGCTCGGTGATGCCGCCGCTGTACCAGACTTCGGCCTTCGCCTTCGACCATGTCGGCGAGGATTTGCGCTATGCCTACGCCCGTACCGGCAATCCGACCCGCAGCGCCTTGCAGGACTGCCTGGCCAGCCTGGAGGACGCGCGCCACGGCATGGCCTTCGCCAGCGGAATGGCGGCGATAGACGCGGTGCTGCGCGCCTGCCTGAAGCCCGGCGACGAGGTGGTCGCCGTGGCCGACCTGTATGGCGGCGCCTACCGGCTGCTGACCAGGGTGCTGGAACCGGCCGGCGTCAAGGTGAGCTTTGCCGATCTGTCCGATCCGGCGCGGCTGGAGTCGGCGATCACGCCGGCGACGCGGCTCCTGTGGCTGGAATCGCCGACCAATCCGCTGCTGGGCATGGTCGATATCGCCGCCTTGTCGGCCATCGCCCACCGGCACGGCGTCGTCGTGGCGGTCGACAACACTTTCGCCACGCCCTACCTGCAGCGGCCGCTGTCGCTGGGCGCCGACGTCGTCGTCCATTCCGCGACCAAGTACCTGGGCGGCCACTCCGATGTGCTGTTGGGCCTGGTCGCGGTCAACGACGACAAGCTGCACCACGATATCCGCTTCCTGCAGAACGCCGCCGGCGCGGTGCCGGGACCGCAGGATTGCTTTCTGACCTTGCGCGGCATCAAGACGCTGGCGCTGAGGATGGAGCGACACTGCGACAACGCGGAGCGGGTGGCGGCCTGGCTGACGGGACAGCCGAAGGTGGCCAAGGTCTACTACCCCGGTTTGCCGGAGCATCCCGGGCACGAGCTGGCGCGGCGGCAGATGCGTCGCTTCGGCGGCATCATCAGCATACGGCTCGCCGACGACAGCCGCGAGGCGGCCAGCCGCGTCGCGCAACGGTTGCGGCTGTTCGCGCTGGCGGAGTCGCTGGGCGGCGTCGAGTCCTTGGTCAATCACAGCTATACGATGTCGCATGGCGGCATGCCGGCCGAACAGAAGGCCGCGCTCGGCATTGTCGAGGGCGGCTTGCGGCTGTCCATCGGCATCGAGGATATCGACGACATCCTGGCCGATCTGGAGCAGGCGCTGGCCGACTGATCCGGCGCCCCGAGAGGTAGCGATCATTGGGAGAGATGGAATGGCGGAAGCATTTTGGCAGCGTTGGCGGCTCAAGCTGCCGCTGGTGCAGGCGCCGATGGCCGGGGGCGCGACGACGCCGCAGTTGGTGGCGGCGGTTTCCGACGCCGGCGCCCTGGGATTCCTGGCCGGCGCGATGCTGGCGCCGCAGCAGATCCGCGAGCAGACGGAGAAAATCCGCGCGCTGACCGAGCGGCCGTTCGGCATCAATCTTTTCGTGCAGGGGATGCCGGCGCCGGACGAGGCCGAGCTGGAGTTGGCGCTGAGTCTGCTGCGGCCATGGCACGAGGAGCTGGGCATCGCGCCGCCGGCGTTGCCGGCCGGCTTCTGCCAGCCGTTCGGCGAACAGTTGCAGACGGCGCTGGCCTTGCGGCCGGCCCTGCTCAGCTTCACTTTCGGCATCCTGACCTCCGATCAGATGCTCGCGTGCAAGGAGGCCGGCATCGCGGTGGTCGGCACCGCGACCAATCTGGCCGAGGGCCTGGCCTGGGCGGAGCTCGGCGCCGACGCGGTGTGCGCGCAGGGGAGGGAGGCCGGCGGCCACCGGGGCACCTTCATTGGGGAACAGCAGCAGTCGCTGCGGCCGATGCTGTCGCTGGTGTACGAACTGGCGCAGAACCTGCCGCTGCCGGTGATCGCCGCCGGTGGCATCATGAATGGCCGGGACATCGCCGCGGCGATGCGCAATGGCGCCCAGGCCTGCCAATTGGGCACCGCCTTCCTGCGCTGTCCGGAGTCCGGCATTTCGGCGCCATGGAAGCAGGCGCTGGCGAAGGCCGGCAATGGCGCGACCTGCCTGACGCGCGCCTTTTCCGGCCGTTACGCGCGCGGTTTGAGCAACCGTTATATCGAGGAGATGGCGCAGTGGCAGGACAAGCTGCCGGCCTATCCGGTGATGAATGCGCTGAGCGGCCCGCTGCGCGCCGCCGCCGCCCAGGCGGGGCGCGACGATTTGATGTCCTTGTGGGCCGGCGAGGGCGTGGCGGATGCGCGCGAAGTGCCCGCCGCCGAACTGGTGTCCCAGCTGCAGGGCGAGTGGCAGGCGGCCTACCGCTAGCCGTCCGCGTAGATGGCGACGATGCGCCGGCCATCGCCGTCTATCGCCGCCCGGTACATGCCTTCGCAATTGAACGGCAGCGCCACCCGGCCGCGGCGGTCGACGGCGACGACGCCGCCGGTGCCGCCCATAGGCAGCAGCTGGCCGTAGACCACCGCGTCGCAGGCCTGGGCCAGTGTTTCGTCCAGATGGCGGACGCGGGCCGATATCTCATGTCCGGCCGCGGCGCGGACGAAGTATTCTCCATGGCCGGTGGCCGATACCGCGCAACAGGCGTCGGCCCAGGTGCCGGCGCCTATCACCGGCGTGTCCCCGATGCGGCCCGGCCATTTGGCGGTGCGGCCGCCGGTGGACGTGGCCGCCGCCAGCCGGCCTTGCGCGTCCAGCGCCACCGCGCCGACGGTGCCGTGCTTGCGGTCCTCCGGAATGTCGTCGTCGGCGCCGCCGTTCGCCAGTCTTTCCCGTTCCGCCAGCAGCGCCTGCCAGCGTTTGTCGGTATGGAAGTATTCCGGTGGCCGGGTGTCGAGTCCGAGCTTGACGGCGAAGTCCTCCGCGGCGGCGTAGGCCAGCGTCACGTGCGGGCTGCGCTCCATCACCGCCCGCGCCAGCAGCACCGGGTTCTTGACCCGTGACAGGCCGGCGACGCTGCCGGCGTCCTGGCGGCGGCCGTCCATTACCGCCGCCTCCATCTCCTGCCTGCCGTCGAGATTGAAAACCGAGCCGCGGCCGGCGTTGAACAGCGGATCGTCCTCCAGCGCGCAGACGGCCGCGCATACCGCGTCCAGCGCCGGCCCGCCGCCGCGCAGCACCGCGTGGCCGGCCTCCAGCGCGCGCTCCAGGCCGGCGCGATAGGCGCGCTCCAGTTCGGCGTCCATGTCGCTGCGGCGCAGCGTGCCGGCGCCGCCATGCAGGGCGAGGGCGATGGTCATGCGAGTCTCCCGTTGTGCGGATAAGCGATGTGGCCAGCATGAGGCTTTTCGCCGGAACGCGCCAGCGGCGGCGCGGGCTTGGCAAGCCGACGCGCTCGGGCGCATAATAGTCGAGTAAATTACTCGACAATTGGAGTGAAGATGGACGCCGCGCTGGAAGCCGAGATTCAACAGAAATACACCGTTGAAACCATCACCGACATCAGGCGCTGGACCGACAAGCTGATCGGCTTCCGATTGACGCGCCCGGCCGGTTTCCGTTTCGCGGCCGGCCAGTTCGCCCGGCTGGGCCTGCCGCTGGAGGGCGGCGGCCAGGTGTGGCGCGCGTATTCGATGTGCTCGGCCGAGTACGACGAATTTCTGGATTTCTACTCCATCGTGGTGCCGGATGGCCAGTTCAGCTCCCGCCTGGCCAGGATGCAAGCGGGCGGCGAGGTGATGCTGGACAAGCGCGCGATGGGCTTCTTCCAGGCCGACCGGCTGCCGGACGGCGCCGATTTGTGGATGCTGGCCACCGGCACAGGCATCGCGCCCTATCTGTCCATCCTGAAGCAGCCGGAGGTCTGGCAGCGCTTCGAGCGCATCGTGTTGGCGCACTGCGTGCGGGAGGCGGCTGAATTGTCGTTCCAGGACGAGATCGCCGCGCTGCGCGAACATCCGCTGTGGGGCGAACACGGCCATAAATTGCAGTATCTGCCGGTGGTGACGCGAGACGCGCCGGCAGGCATGCTGAACCGGCGCCTGCCGGTCTTGCTGGACAGCGGAGAGCTGGCGGCGCGGGCCGGCGTGGAGATGGCGCCGGAGCACAGCCGCTTCATGTTGTGCGGCAATCCGAAGATGGTGGAGGATACCCATCGTCAGCTGATCAAGATGGGTTACCGGATGACCCGGCAGAACGCGCCGGGCCACATCGTGCTGGAAAACGGCTGGTAAGCGTTCAGTGTCCGGCGTCTGACAGCGCGCTGTCTCCGCGCAGCAGAGACAGATTGAGCAGGTCGTGATGGCGGCCCAGCCAGAAGCCCGCCTGGCGGGCGCGGCCTTCCGTCTTGAAGTCCAGCCGTTCCAGCAGTTTCAGCGAAGCCTGGTTGTCCGGATGGACCTGGGCCTCGATCCGGTTCAGCGCCATCTGTTCGAAGCCCCAGGCCAGCGCGGCGCGCAGCGCCTCGCTCATCAGGCCTTGCCCTTGCCGGCCGCGCGCCAACTCATAACCTAGCGTGCAGCAGCGCCAGCCTGGGTTCCATTTGAACAGGCCGACGCTGCCTATCAACGGGCCGCCTGCGCGCAGCGCCAGTCCCCAGCGCGTGCCGGGCGCCGGCAGGTTTCGCCAGCCGGCAAACTTCTCCACCATCTGCCGGGCTTGTTCCAGCGTGGAGATCGGGTCGGTGCCGAACCAGCGCATCGCGTCGGCGTCGCTGTGGATGCCCAGCAGCGCCGGCGCGTCGTCCATCGTGATTTCGCGCAGCGTCAGGCGCGGGGTATGCAGGGCGGGGAAATCCATCAGCTCTCCTTGGTAGGACAAGTAGATATATCCTGAACGCCGCCCATCTTCAAGCCATGCCGGCATGGTTGTTCGCGTCCAGATGATATCGGTATGATGAATGCCTTCGTCACCGATTGCGGAGTCTTGCCTATGCCCACCTTGTCCACCCTGCTGCTGTTCTCGCTTGCCTGTCTCGCGCTGGCTGCCACGCCCGGCCCCGACATGTTGCTGATCGCCAGCCGCAGCGCGGGGCAGGGGCTGCGCGCCGGCTTCGCCACGCTGTTCGGCATCCTGCTGGGCACTTATTGCCATGCGCTGCTGGCGGCGCTGGGCCTGGCCCAGCTGTTCGTGATGGTGCCGGTGGCCTACGACGCGGTGCGCATCGCCGGCGCCGCCTACCTGCTGTACCTGGCCTGGACCACCTTGCGCAGCAAGAGCGTGTTGCGCGCGGCCGATCCCGCCGCGCCCGGCCGGCCGCTGGCGCGCATCGCGCTGCAGGGGCTGACCACCAATCTGCTGAATCCCAAGATGGCGCTGTTCGTGCTGGCGCTGTTTCCGCAGTTCGTCGAGCCGCAGGCCGGTCCGGTGGCGCTGCAGATCATGCTGCTGGCCACGGTGCTGAACGCGGTCGGCTTCGTCGTCAACGCGCTGGTCATCGTCGCCAGCAGCCGGATGGGGCGGATGCTGGCCGGCGGCAGCGGCGGGCGCTGGCCGCAGTATCTGCTGGCGACGGTGTTCGGCGGCCTGGCGATGCGGCTGCTGGCGGCCGGCCAGCGTTGAGCGTGGGGAGAGATATGGAAGAAATCGAACGGAGAGAGCCGGCGCTGACGCCGCGCGACAAGGCGACTCGGGCATTGCTGGCCGTCGCTACGGCGTCGTACGCCGGTTTCAGTTACTGGCGGCGCGACTTCTACATGCCCGCCAAGCATGGCCCTGGCATGCATCTGCATGGCTGGGCGAGCAATATGCTGGAGGCGGCCTTGTTGATCGCCGCGTTGCTCCTGCTGTTGCCATTGGTGACGCAGCGGCCGGATGTGATGCGTTGGCGGCGGCCGTTGAGCACCTTGGCTTGGGGCGTGTTCCTGTACGGTCTGTTCGGTGGCCTGCTGCTGCAAGGCTTGTCCGGCGATGGCGTTTACGACGTCGAGGCGCTGCTGTTGGCCCTGCTGCCGGGCGCGTTGGCCGTGCTGCTGGGGCGGATGCCGACGATTGAGGCGTATCGCGACAAACGCAAGCAGGAGCGGCAGTCAATGCAGGCGCAGATGCCCATGCCAGCGGCGCTGGGGTGGCTGGCGGCGGTGTTTCTGGGCCTGCTTGGCCTGGTGTTGGTGCTGATCGCCTTGTTGCTGCTATGGGGAGGGACGTATGTCGCGGCGGTGGTGCTGTTGTCGATCGGGGTAGCGCTGCTGGTTTGGACCCGATTCATCGTCAAGCGCCAGCGCGCGCGGTTAGCGGGCTAGCATCGTTTACTAGTGCCGCCGGCAATCGGCGGCAGCGCTGTCGCTGGTGATATGGCTCGGGGCATCGGCCTCTGCATGAAAAAAAGGCGGGATCGCTCCCGCCTTTGTCGTTTCCGGTCGCCGCTCCTACTGCTTGACGCAGTCGACGCAGTAGACATTGCGTCCCTGCACCTCGACCGCCACCAGGCCGTGGACGTCGGTCTCGAAGCCCGGCAGCTCGCGGTTGAAGGCCTGGGCGAAGCGCAGGTAGTCGACGATGGTCTTGTTGAAGCGCTCGCCGGGGATCAGCAGCGGGATGCCCGGCGGATACGGGGTCAGCAGCACCGCGGTGACGCGGCCCTCCAGCTGGTCCACCGGCACGCGTTCGATCTCGCGGTGCGCCATCTTGGCGAAGGCGTCGGCCGGGCGCATCGCCGGCTCCATGTCGGACAGGTAGATGTCGGTGGTCAGCCGCGCCACGTCGTGCTTGGCGTACAGGCCGTGGATGCGCTGGCACAGGTCCTGCAGGCCGACGCGTTCGTACTGCGGATGCTTGGCGACGAATTCCGGCATCACGCGCCACATCGGCTGGTTCTTGTCGAAGTCGTCCTTGAACTGTTGCAGCAGCGAGATCAGCGTGTTCCAGCGGCCTTTGGTGATGCCGATGGTGAACATGATGAAGAAGCTGTACAGGCCGGTTTTCTCGACGACCACGCCGTGTTCGGTCAGATACTTGGTGACGATGGCGGCCGGGATGCCCATTTCCTCGAAGCTGCCGTCCACGTCCAGACCCGGCGTCAGCACGGTGGCCTTGATCGGGTCCAGCATGTTGAAGCCTTCCTCGATGCCGGCGAAACCGTGCCAGCGCTCGTTCGGGCGCAGCGTCCAGTCGGGCTGGTCGCAGATGCCGTCGTCGGACAGATCGTCCGGGCCCCATACGCTGAACCACCAGTCGCGGCCGTATTCCTCGTCGACCTTGCGCATCGCGCGGCGGAACTCCATCGCCTCGACCAGCGATTCCTCCACCAGCGACTGGCCGCCCGGCTGTTCCATCATCGCGGCGGCCACGTCGCAGCTGGCGATGATCGAATACTGCGGGCTGGTCGAGGTGTGCATCAGATAGGCCTCGTTGAACCAGGCGGTGTCCAACTGGCGGTTCTGCGGGTCCTGCACCAGGATCTGCGAGGCCTGGCTGATGCCGGCCAAGAGCTTGTGGGTGGACTGGGTCGAGAAGATCAGGCTGTCCTCGCAGCGCGGACGGCCTTCGCCTATCGCGTGGAAGTCGCGGTAGAAGTCGTGGAAGCTGGCGTGCGGCAGCCAGGCTTCGTCGAAGTGCAGCGTGTCGACCTCGCCGTCGAGCAGGCCCTTGATCTCCTCGACGTTGTACAGGATGCCGTCGTAGGTGGACTGGGTCAGCGTCAGGATGCGCGGCTTGCGGTTCGGATGCTTCTCCAGCATTTCGCGCGCGAACGGGTTGGCCAGGATCTTCTTCCTGATGTTGTCCGGGTGGAACTCGGACTTCGGGATCGGGCCGATGATGCCGTAATGGTTGCGCGTCGGCATCAGGAAGACCGGGATCGCGCCGGTCATGATGATGGCGTGCAGGTTCGATTTATGGCAGTTGCGGTCCACCAGCACGATGTCGCCGGCGGCGACGCAGCTGTGCCAGACGATCTTGTTCGATGTCGAGGTGCCGTTGGTGACGAAGAACAGGTGGTCGGCGTTGAAGATGCGGGCGGCGTTGCGCTCGGACGCCGCCACCGGGCCGGTGTGGTCCAGCAACTGGCCCAGCTCGTCCACCGCGTTGCAGACGTCGGCGCGCAGCATGTTCTCGCCGAAGAACTGGTGGAACATCTGGCCGACCGGGCTCTTCAGGAAGGCGACGCCGCCGGAGTGGCCGGGGCAGTGCCAGGAATAGGAGCCGTCGTAGGCGTAGTCGACCAGCGCGCGGAAGAACGGCGGCGCCAGATTGTCCAGATAGCTCTTGGCCTCGCGGATGATGTGGCGGGCGACGAATTCCGGCGTGTCCTCGTGCATGTGGATGAAGCCGTGCAACTCGCGCAGGATGTCATTGGGAATGTGGCGGGCGGTGCGGGTTTCGCCATACAGATAGACCGGGATGTCCGGGTTGCGGCGGCGGATTTCGGCGACGAAGCCGTACAGGCCGCCGAGCGCCTGCTGCGCCGAATCCTCGGTCTGGAATTCCTCGTCGTCTATCGACAGGATGAAGCCGGCGGCGCGGCTCTGCTGCTGGGCGAACGAAGTGAGGTCGCCGTAGCTGGTGTAGCCGATCACGCTCATGCCTTCCGCCTCCATGGCGGCGGCCAGTTCGCGGATGCCGGAACCGCTGGTGTTTTCCGAGCGGAAATCCTCGTCGATGATCACGATGGGGAAGTGAAAACGCATACCTGAGTCCTTGTTGCTGTTAACTCGGACACTGCAGCGGAGCCGATGGCGTCACCGGACTTTGCCACGGCAATGTCGCTAGGTGCGCGTGGGGCGCAGATCTGTACGCACGGGCTGAAGAACGGGTCTTCGCCGCCGCCCTGGAGGCTGGCCTTGAGGCGCGAATAAAACGGGTCGCTTTGCGCCGCGGTCCGTACCTGGCAACCTGCGGTTGCGTCACGTCAGCCGGCCTGGAGAACATCCCAAGAAGCGCGCATTGTAGACCTTTTGCCTGTCATGTTGTTGTGCGCTGCGGCAGATGCCGCGAAAAAATCGCAGCTTGAACCATGGCCTGGCGCGGGACGGGGTGCGGCCTGGGGGCGGCTCGGTATCGAATGCAGACTAAGCCGCTGTTTTCATTGGCAGTCTGCCGGCGGCGTCCTGTCGCTGTCATCGCCGCCGGATGCCTGCCGCGACTGTTGTTTTTTTCTCCGTTTTTCCAGGTAGAGGCCGCAGGCCTTGAATGCGACCGCAAGGCCGCTGCCGGCCAGCAACAGCACCAGCGGCGCGGCGGCCAGCCAGGGGAAATAGGCGATGGCCAGCGCCAGCGCGCACAGCGCGACGCCTATGCTGAGGAAGGCCGGCGCCTCGCTGCTTTCGACGCTGCGGCTGCCGCGCACGACGGCGCCCAGCGCGTCGCCTATCCGCATCGCCTGGCGCGCGGCCGCGCTCGCGCCGCTGATCGCCATTTCCTTGGGCGTGCCGCGCTGGCGCTTCTCCTGCCGCACCGGCCGCGGCACCGGCCGCCGCCTCTCGTGGCGCAGCACGATCTCGGTGGACTGCTCCAGGTCCTGCAGAAAACGCTGCGCCAGCTCCCCGGCCAGTTCCTCGTCCTCCAGCGCCACGTCCAGCTCGCGGTTGACCAGCCAGCTGGACAGATTCAGATTGGTCGAGCCGATGCGCGCCCAGCGTCCGTCGGCCACCGCGGTCTTGGCATGTATCATCGGCCCGTTCCATTCGAACACCCTGACCCCGGCCTCAAGCAATGGGCGATACTGGGTGCGCGATACGGTGGCGATCCAGCGGATGTCGCTGGAGCGGGGCACCAGGAGGCGCACGTCGACGCCGTCGCGCGCCGCCTGCTGCAGCGCCGACAGATACAGGCTGGTGGCCATGAAGTAGGCGTCGGTCAGCCAAAGCGTGCGGCGGGCGAAACTGGCCACCAGCAGGTCCAGCCGCATCATCCTCGCTGTCGACGGCGTGGTGGCGATCAGCCGCGCGGAGGCGGGGCCGCAGAGCTCGTCGCTGGACGCTTGCAGCCAGCCGTCATCCAGCGGCTCGCCGCAACTGGCCCAGCTATCGGCGAAGGCCGCCAGCGCCGGCGTCAACAGCGGCCCCTCCAGCGCCAGGCCGGTATCGCGCCATGGCGCCAGGCCCTGATCCGGCCTGCCCTGCCAACTGGCGCTGATGCACAGGCCGGATACGAACAGCTGGCGCCGGTCGACGATGATCATCTTGCGGTGATTGCGGCCCAAGAGGCTCAGGCCGCCGCCCAGGCTGGGCGGATGGTAGGCGCGCACCTGGCCGCCGGCCTCGATCAGCGGCTTGAAAAAGCCGGCCAGATGGGCGCGCCAACTACCCAGCCAATCATATAGCAGACATACCTGGATGCCCGCTTTCGCTTTTTCTACCAACAAATCACGAATTTTCAGGCCAAATTGGTCATTGGCGAAAATATACATTTCAATGAAGACCGAATCGCCGCTGCCGGCGATCGCGGCCTCCCAGGCAGGGAAGTTGTCGGCGCTGTCGTACAGCAGTCGCACCCGGTTTCCGGGCACCAGCGGGGCGCCGGCTGAGCGCGACAGCGCCTGTTCGGCCAGCTGACGGACGAACTGCAGCGTTTGCAATGACTGGTCTTCGTGGGTCATGGTGTTTTTTGAATTTTGTCTTACAAAATACAAAATATTGCGAAAAATGCGGCTTTGTATCCGTTTTGATACCTGCGACCCTGTCGCTTTTTTGAAAATAAAAGTCTCAAAAAATCAATAAATCCGTCAATTTCAGGTAGGGAAATTACATTAATAATCAATAAATTGAATCTTAAGTGGTTGAGTTTGAATGATTGTTGCACCGCAGCGGCGTGTCTTGCGGCTGCCGGGATCTTGCCCTTAGAATCAAAGCCATCACTACAAAGTATAAATAGGCAGAGAAATGGACAGACAGAGCCGACTGCAGGGCACATTGTATAAACCGGAATTCGAACAGGACAGCTGCGGCTTCGGTCTGATCGCCCAACTGGACGACAAGCCCAGCCACTGGCTGGTGGCCACCGCCATCTCGTCGCTGGCCAAGCTGACCCATAGAGGCGCGGTGGCGGCGGACGGCAAGTCTGGCGACGGCTGCGGTCTGCTGTTCAAGAAACCGGACGGCTTTCTGCGCGAAGTGGCGGGCGAGGCCGGCATCGCGCTGAAGTCAGTGTACGCCGCCGGCCTGGTGTTCCACCACCCGGACCGGGCGATAGGCGAGCGCAGTCTCGCCCGGCTGCGCGAGCAGCTCGAGGCGCAGCAACTGGACGTGGCCGGTTTCCGCGCGGTGCCGGTCGACCATGCCGCCTGCGGCGAGACCGCGCTGGCGTCCCTGCCGGCCATTTCCCAGGTTTTCGTGAACTGCCCGTTCGGCATGGACGAGCTGGCCTTCCAGCGTCGGCTGTACATGGGGCGCCGCTTGGCCGAAAAAGCCAACCGCGACGACGATCCCTGTTTCTACCTGCCGACGTTGTCGCCGCACACCCTCTCCTATAAAGGCCTGGTGACGCCGGAGAACCTGCCGCGCTTCTTCCTGGACCTGGCCGATCCGCGCTTCGAATCCAGCCTGGCGGTGTTCCACCAGCGCTTCTCCACCAATACCTGGCCGCAGTGGAAGCTGGCGCAGCCCTTCCGTTTCCTCGCCCACAACGGCGAGATCAACACGGTGCAGGGCAACCGCAACTGGGCGCGCGCCCGCGAGCGCATCATGGCCTCGCCGCATCTGGACATGGACGCGGTCCGCCCCATCGTCCAGACCGACGGTTCCGATTCGATGAGCCTGGACAATATGCTGGAGGGGCTGCTGATGGGCGGCATTCCGCTGTTCCGCGCGCTGCGCCTCCTGGTGCCGCCGGCCTGGCAGAACGTCGACAGCACGGACAAGGACCTGCGCGCCTTCTATGAATTCAACTCGATGCACATGGAGCCCTGGGACGGTCCGGCCGGCATCGTGCTGACCGACGGCCGCTACGCCGCCTGCATGCTGGACCGCAACGGCCTGCGACCGGCGCGCTGGGTGCTGACGAAAGACAATATCCTGACTATCGCTTCGGAAGTGGGCGTCTGGGATTACCGCGCCCAGGACGTGGTCCGCAAAGGCCGGGTCAAGCCGGGCCAGCTGTTCGCCGCGGACCTCGCCAGCGGAGAGCTGCTGCTGCCCGAATACATCGATGCGATGCTGAAGAGCGCCAAGCCCTACCGGCAGTGGATCAAGGACAGCGCCAAGTATCTGGAACTGTCGATAGAGGACGACGCAGGCGTCGAACCGTTGTCCGGCGACGAATTGAGCCGGCTGCAGAAGCTGTTCAACTTCAGCCGCGAGGAGCGCGACCAGATCCTGCGCGTGCTGGCCGAGGACGGCCAGGAGGCGGTCGGTTCCATGGGCGACGATACGCCGATGGCGGTGTTGAGCCAGAAGGTCCGGTCGCCGTTCGACTACCTGCGCCAGCAGTTCGCCCAGGTGACCAATCCGCCGATAGACCCGATACGCGAGGCGGTGGTGATGTCGCTGAACACCGTGTTCGGCCCGGAGCGCAATATGTTCGAGGAGAGCGCCGAGCACGCGAAGCGCCTGGAAGTGCGCAGCCCGGTGCTGAGTCACGAGAAGTTCGTCCGCGTCACCACCCGGCCCGAGCCTTATCTGAAGGCCACCAATTTCGACCTGTGCTACGACCCGGCCGAGACCACGCTCAGCGAGGCGATTGCCTGTCTGAGCCGCCACGTGGTGGAGGCGGTGGAAGAGGGCACGGTGGTCGTGGTGCTGTCCGACCGCCACGCCACCGGCGAGCGGCTGCCGATACACGCGCTGTTCGCCACCGGCGCCGTGCACCACGCGCTGATCGACGCCGGCCTGCGCTGCAAGACCAATATCGTCGTCGAGACGGCCGCGGTGCGCGACGCGCACCAGATGGCCTGCGTGATCGGCTACGGCGCCACCGCGGTCTATCCGTATCTGGCCTACCAGTCCATTCTGGAACTGGTGAACAACGGCGAGGTGGGACTGAAGCCGAACGAGGCGCTGCAGCACTACCGCAAGGGCATCAACAAGGGTTTGCTGAAGGTGCTGTCCAAGATGGGCATCTCCACCATCGCCTCCTATCGCGGCGCGCAGCTGTTCGAGGCGGTCGGCATCCACGAGGAGGTGGTCGAGCTGTGCCTGAAAGGCACGGTGTCGCGGGTGTCCGGCGCCAATTTCGCCGATTTCGAGGCCGATCAGAAAAAACTGGCCAAGCTGGCGTTCAACCCGATGCGCGGCCTGAACCAGGGCGGTCTGCTGAAATATGTGCACGGCGAGGAATACCACGCTTATAACCCCGACGTGGTGCAGCTGCTGCAGAAGGCGGTGCAGAACGGCGACTACGACGCCTATCTGCAATACGCCGAGACGGTCAATACCCGGCCGGTGGCGATGCTGCGCGACCTGATGCGGCTGAAGCCGGCCGGCGAGCCGGTTCCGCTCGACGAGGTGGAGCCGGTGGAAGCCATCGTCAAGCGTTTCGATTCGGCCGGCATGTCGCTGGGCGCCTTGTCGCCGGAGGCGCACGAGGCGCTGGCGATCGCGATGAACCGGCTGGGCGGCCGCTCCAACTCCGGCGAGGGCGGCGAGGACCCGGCGCGCTACGGCACCGAGAAGATGTCCAAGATCAAGCAGGTGGCGTCGGGACGCTTCGGCGTCACGCCGCATTATCTGGTCAATGCCGAGGTGCTGCAGATCAAGGTGGCGCAGGGGGCCAAGCCGGGCGAGGGCGGCCAGCTGCCCGGCGACAAGGTGTCCGGCCTGATCGCGCGGCTGCGCCACGCGAAGGAGGGCGTCAGCCTGATCTCGCCGCCGCCGCATCACGACATCTATTCGATCGAGGATCTGGCGCAGCTGATCTTCGACCTGAAGCAGGTCAACCCGACGGCGCTGGTGTCGGTGAAGCTGGTGGCCGAGCCCGGCGTCGGCACCGTCGCCGCCGGCGTGGCCAAGGCCTACGCCGACCTGATCACCATTTCCGGCTACGACGGCGGAACCGGCGCCTCGCCGCTGACCTCGGTCAAGTACGCCGGCTCGCCGTGGGAGCTGGGCCTGTCCGAGGCGCAGCAGGTGCTGCGCGCCAACGGCCTGCGCGGCCGGGTGAGGGTACAGACCGACGGCGGCCTGAAAACCGGCCTCGACGTGGTCAAGGCCGCGATACTCGGCGCCGAGAGCTTCGGTTTCGGCACCGGTCCGATGGTGGCGCTGGGCTGCAAGTATCTGCGCATCTGCCATCTGAACAACTGCGCCACCGGCGTCGCGACCCAGGAGATCAAGCTGCGCTCCAAATACTTCACCGGCCTGCCGGAGATGGTGGTCAACTACTTCCTCTTCATCGCCCGCGAGACCCGAGAGTGGATGGCCAGGCTGGGCGTGCGTTCGATGGAGGAACTGATCGGCCGCATGGACCTGCTGGAGGCGCTGGACGGCGAGACCGAGCGCCAGGGCCGGCTGGACCTGGCGCCGCTGCTGTCGCTGGGCACGGTGCCGGACAGCGAGCCGCGTTTCTGCGTGCAGGACAGCAACCCCTCGTTCGACAAGGGCGAGCTGGCCGAGCAAATCCAGCGCGACGCGTTGCCGGCGATACACAACCGGCAGATGCTGGAGCTGGCGTATCCGATAGAAAACACCCACCGCTCGATAGGCGCCCGCCTGTCCGGCGAGATCGCCCGCGTCCACGGCGCGGCCGGCCTGCCGTTCGGCTGCCTGAAGGTGAAGTTCTCCGGCAGCGCCGGCCAGAGTTTCGGCGTGTGGAACGCGCCCGGCCTGCATCTGGAGCTGGAAGGCGACGCCAACGATTACGTCGGCAAGGGCATGGCGGGCGGCCGCGTCACCATCTATCCGCCGAAGGATGCCGGCTACAAGGCGGGCGAGTCCATCATCATCGGCAACACCTGTCTGTACGGGGCCACCGGCGGGCAGCTGTTCGCCGCCGGCATCGCCGGCGAGCGTTTCGGCGTGCGCAACTCCGGCGCCTTGGCCGTGATCGAGGGCGCCGGCGACCACTGTTGCGAGTACATGACCGGCGGCACCGTCGTCGTGCTCGGCGAGACCGGCTACAACTTCGGCGCCGGCATGACCGGGGGCTTCGCCTTCGTCTACGACCCGAGCGAGAAATTCGCCTACCGCTACAACAATGAGTTGATCGACATCCATCTGATCAACGGCGAGGCGATGGGCATGTACCGCGCCTTCCTGCTGGAGAAGATCGCCAAGCACGTGGAGCTGACCGGCTCGGAGACCGGCCGCGCGATGCTGCAGAACTTCGACGACTACGTCGACTACTTCTGGCTGGTGAAGCCCAAGGCCGCCAAGCTGGAAAGCCTGCTCAAAGACTAAGCGCTGCCTGAATCGATACGCGGCGGCGCCCGGAGGCGCCGCCCCATCCCAGCGGGAGAGAACAAGATGTCCGATGTATTCCAGTTCATGAAGTTGTCGCGCAACCCCGGCGACAAGGTCGACGCGGCGGTCCGCAAGGTCGAGTTCAAGGAAATCTACCAGCCGCTGCACGCGGTGGACGCCGCCGACCAGGCAGGCCGCTGCCTGTCTTGCGGCAATCCGTATTGCGAGTGGGAGTGCCCGGTGCACAACTACATCCCCAACTGGCTGAAGCTGGTCGAAGAGGGCCGGCTGTTCGAGGCGGCGGAATTGTCGCACCAGACCAACAGCCTGCCGGAGATCTGCGGCCGCGTCTGCCCGCAGGACCGGTTGTGCGAAGGCGCCTGTACGCTGAACCAGGGCGGTTTCGGCGCCGTCTCCATCGGCAGCATCGAGAAATACATCGCCGATGAGGCGTTCAAGGCCGGCTGGCGGCCGGACATGTCGCGGGTCATCGCCAGCGGCAAGTCCGTCGCCGTGATCGGCGCCGGCCCGGCCGGCCTCGCCTGCGCCGACGTGCTGGCGCGCAACGGCGTCAAGGCGGTGGTCTACGACCGCTACGAGGAGATCGGCGGCCTGCTGACCTTCGGCATCCCCGAGTTCAAGCTGGAGAAGGCGGTGGTGCGCCGCCGGCGCGAGGTCCTGGAGGGCATGGGCGTCGAGTTCGTACTGAATACCGAGATCGGCAAGGACATCCCGATGGACAAGCTGCTGAAGAAGCACGACGCGGTGTTCATGGGCATGGGCGCCTATCGCTATATGCGCGGCGGTTTTCCCGGCGAGGACAGCCCCGGCGTGATGGAGGCGCTGCCCTATCTGGTCAACAATATCCGCCAGAGCCTGGGCACGCTGCCCAAGGACGAAGCGGCGCTGTCGATGCGCGGCAAGCGCGTGCTGGTGCTGGGCGGCGGCGACACCGCGATGGACTGCAACCGCACGGCGATACGCCAGGGCGCCAGGAGGGTGATCTGCGCCTATCGCCGCGACGAGGTCAATATGCCGGGCTCCAAGCGGGAGGTGGCCAATGCCAGGGAGGAGGGCGTCGAGTTCCTGTGGAACCGCCAGCCGCTCGCGATTGAGCCGATGATAGGCGGCACGCTGGCGGTCAAGCTGGCGGAGACCCGCCTGGGCGAGCCGGATGCCAATGGCCGCCGCAGCGCCGAGGTGGTGGCGGGCAGCGAGGAGATCGTCGAGTGCGACCACGTCATCGTCGCCTTCGGTTTCCAGGCCGAGGCGGCCGGCTGGTTCGAGGCCCTGGGCATCGCCACCGCCGCCAACGGCCGCACGCTGGCGCCGGCGCGCGGCAGGCATGCTTACCAGACCAGCCATCCGAAGATCTTCGCCGGCGGCGACATGGTGCGCGGCGCCGATCTGGTGGTGCGCGCGGTGCATGACGGCCGCCAGGCGGCCGAAGGCATTCTCGGCTATCTGGACATCATCTGATCGCCATTGCTTGAAAAGCCCCTGTCGCTTGCGCGACAGGGGCTTTTCATTGGACGGCGGAGCGGCTCAGTCGAACTTGCTGCTGCGCGACAGCGAAATCTTCACATAGATCTTCTCGCCGTTTTCCTCGTAGTAGGCAAAGCCGCGGTTGCCGAAAGTCCGGGCGCGCATGCGGTTGATCAGCTCGCGGGCGCTGTAGTCGCGATCCAGGTCGATCCGGTCCAGTCCCTCGATTTCCTTCTTGCCGTGGTAGACCGCTCCGGCCTCGTTCTGCAAGGTCGGTGTGATGCGGCCATGCTTGATGTCGTCCCATTTTTGCTGGAACAGCGCGATGATTTCCTGCTGCAGCCGATCGTAGATGTCTTTTGCGGTGTCGGTCGGTGCGATCGGTACCTCTTTCTGGGCCCAGATCGAGCCGGTGTCGGCGCCGTCCTCTATCTTGTGCAGCGTGACGCCGGTCTTGCTGCCGTCGATCAGGCTGTGCACATGCGGGAACCAGCCGCGGTTGATCGGCAGCAACGCCGGGTGGAAGTTGACGGTGATCGGCGCCGCGGTGAAGGCTTCCTTGCCCAGCAACCAGGGCCAGTAGACGCAGATGATGGCGTCGAAGTCCTGGGCGCGGAACCACTGGATATGTTCGGCGTCCTGTATCGCCGCACGGCCGACGAAGACCCGGTCACTGTCGATATTGAGGGCTTCCGCGATGGCGCGGTCGTTGTCGGCCTGTTCGCCGGCGAGGTAGAGCGCGGCCACGGTGTCGGTCGCGTGATTGGCCGCCAGGTATCGTGCGATCTGCAAGCCTGGATAGTGATTGGCGAACAAGGCTATCTTGAACTGGTTTTTCATGATCATGATCCTGTGGTGGTTCATCGATACAGTTGGCGATATGGCTTTGTGGCGGTGCTGCAATCGGGCGCGGGCTACGCTTAGGCAAGCGGCGGCGGCGTCGCCGCCCGCGGTCGCGCCGGAGGAGGGGATCCGGCGAGTGCGTTCTGTTTCCGATACTGGTGAATCCGCGATAACAGAAACAGGATGGCGAAGCTGGGGAAGGAGAACAGGAATGGCGTGAAAACGCCCTGCAGCAGGCCCAGCGCCAGGAACACGTTCAGCCGCAGCGGCAGCAGCGACAGCAGCAGCAGCGCCACGCCGACCAGACCGTACTGGCCCAGCGTTCCCAGATAATCGCTTTCCGAGCCCAGCCGGCTGCCGAACAGTGCTTTCAACGGCGAGGCGTTGAAGTTGCCGATGATGCTGTTGATATTGTCCACCCGGTCGTTGAACGAGCCTATCGAGTTGCCGCCGTTGACGGTATCCATCAGATGCTCGATTTTCAGCGTCAGAAAATCGTTGACGGAGGCGGTGGCCAGCAGCAGGACCGGCAGCAGCACGGCGATGATAGGGTTCAGCGCGGCCAGGCATAGCGCGAACGCCATCGTGGCGCTCAGCGACGCGGTCTGCAGCGACACCAGCGTGCAGCCGACGAAATGCAGCAGGTCGGACAACTTTCTGCCGTCGCGGAAGCGGAGATAGTGGTGCAGTGCGAAGCCGGACAGGATGATCCCGGCGTTGTTGGGCCCGCCGAAAGTGGCGACGACCCGCAGTTCGCCGCCGTAGGAGTGGGGCGAGACGACGATGCCGGCGATCTCCAGCGCGCAGGCGAAATAGCTGATCCAGCTGATCAGCCGGATGTGGCGATCCCAGTCTATCGTCGCTATCCGGATCTTGTAGCTGATGGCGATCGACAGCACGAAGGTGCCCAGCGCGATGACGGCGGGCAGTTGCGGCGACAGCAGCACGCAGTAGCAGAAGAAGGCCAGCGGCATCACCAGTTTGCGGTTGATGCTGGGCGAAGACGCGATCTGGGCGACGAGAACCAGCACCAGCACCGCGCGCAGCAGTTTGAACCAGGCCGGTATCGCCTCTTCGACGCTGCCGTAGGAGCCCCATTGCAGCAATGTGGCGGGGTACCAGTAGAGGCAGATGAAGTAAAAGTAGAACAGCGTCAGTTTTCTCATGCCGTCGCGCCTTGTGTCGGTTTGCCTGGCCAGCCGCCTGCGGTC
Organism: Chromobacterium sp. CV08; assembly: GCF_051129845.1. Taxonomy (NCBI): domain Bacteria; kingdom Pseudomonadati; phylum Pseudomonadota; class Betaproteobacteria; order Neisseriales; family Chromobacteriaceae; genus Chromobacterium; species Chromobacterium sp. CV08. The sequence continues at coordinate 4,482,820 of NZ_CP150453.1, read as the reverse complement.
ACATCTTGACGCCGATGCCGCCTTCGATCGAGAACTGGAGCTTGCGGAACAGCGCGAAGCCCAGCCCGGCATAGCTTCCGAAAATGCAGATGAAGGTGGTCAGCAGCCAGGGCAGGAACTTGTGGGTCAAGCGCAGCTTGCGCAGTTCGCAGAACAGCTCCAGTGTCGCCCTGCGGCCCTGGGCCGGCATCATTTCGAAGATGTGGAATGATTGCCGGCCTGCGATTTCATTGCGCATGCTGCGGTAGAGGCCGGCATGCCCCCCGGCGTCGACGTCGGCGGCGATACGCAGCAAGCCGGCCCACATCTTTGCGCGACCCTTCGGGCGGTAGGAGCCTGGAATGTGGACGTCTTTCTCGTGTTCGGCGGAACCGAACAGCGGCGGATTGCCTGCCCTGCCGCCGACGATGGAGGCGAAGATATAGCCTATTCCGGTTTCGTAGTAGGCGAGGCAGGCCAGATAGAACTGGTAGTACAGCGAGCCGTCGTAGCGCGTGGTCGCCTTGGCGTTGGCCCAGTCGCGCTTGATGATCAGGCCGCCGACGAAGCCGCAGAGCCGGAACACCAGATTCGGCGTCGAGTTCGACGGATTCACCACGCAGTCTTCGCCGCGCAGCCAGGTCGTGTTGATGATGTCCCGCGGCGATGAGGAAAAGCGGCTGTAGGTGCGGGACACGAAGGCGATGCCGGGGTGGGCATCGATGAAGCGCCGGGACTCGGCGATGGCGTTGGCGTAGATGACATCGTCGTCGCCTAGGATCAGCACGTAGTCGCTGGACGCCTGCTGCAGCAGATTGCGGATATTGCCGTCGTAACCGAGATTCTGCTCGTTTTCGACATGGCTCAGCTTGCAGGCGGTGGCGGCGAAGGCCTCTCGGAAGCTGCCGACCACGGCCGCGATCTCGTTGCGTCGCGGTGAGCGGTCTTCGCAGATCAACAGCTCGTCGGGCAGCTCGTCCGCGCCGAGCACCGACTCGATCAGCTCCCTCAATTCATTCGGACGGGAGAACGATGGTACCGCTACGGTAATGGTGGTCATGTCGATTCACTCGAAGTAACGAACAACCTTGGCCGGATTGCCGGCGATCAGCGCCGGCCTGTCTGTCTGCAGTTTGACGACGGCGTTGGCGGCGACGATGGAGCCGGCCGCGATGCGGCTGCCGGCCAGGATGACGGCCCCATCGCCTATCCAGCAGCTGTCGCCTATCGCGATCTCGGCGATGTCGTCCAGCGGCCGTCGGCCGGGCGGTATCCGGCAGCTGTCGGCATCCAGCCTCGCCGTGCCGTGGGAATGGTCGCCGATATAGATCTTGCTGCCCAGCAGGCAGTCCCTTCCTATCTCTATCCGCGAGACGGCGCTGATATGGGTCATGTCCGATATCATCACGCCGTCGTTCAGCACGATGGCGGGCTGGAACGACTGCGCGCCGTAGCGGACGACGGCCTCTATCCAGCAGAAGTCGCCGATGCAGACCCGCTGGCCGGTCCGGATCGCCGTGCCGCCATAAATCTTGTTGTGGCGGCCCAGGCGATGAAAGGATACCTGGCGGAGCGGCCCGGACAGCCGGCCGCGGAGCCGCGGCCCGGCGCGCCGGAAAAGTAACTCGTTCAGTTGGGCCAGGAGTCGCATGATGGGCTCACCGATGTGGGACGGCTGTTTTGTCGAGCACGGCATCGACGGCGTCGACGATGGATTGCGCCGCGATCGCATCCAGACATTTGACAGTCTCGAACTGGCAGCGGGACGGAACCACTCCGAGGTAGTTCTTCAGACAGGGGCGGCAGGGCAGACTGGTTTCGACGGCGATCGATTTCGGGTTGGCCGATCCCCATTTCCGGTACAGAGCCGGGCCGAAGATGCCGACGACGGGGACGGACTGGCTTTCAGCCACATGCAGCAGGCCGCCGTCGTTGCCGACGAAGACGTCGATGGCCGAATGAAATAGCCAGGTCCATTCCTGCAGGCTCAATTCTCCTATCAGATTGAACAGTTGAGTCGAAGAGGCGGGAAAGACGGTTTTCAGCTCAGCCTCGTCCGGGCCGCCGGCAATGACGATGGCACAACGGTTGCGCAGGCTCTCTATCACTTGCAGGTATTTAGCCGAGTCCAGTCGACGAAAGGCGGCGTTACGGCTTGAGCCGGGATAGAACGCCAGTACCGGCAAGCCAATGGAACGGATCCGGACGGCGATCTCCCGCAGCCGGTCCGATGGTTGAAAGCCGGACAGCAGTTCCGGCAGGTCGAAGCGGACGGGTGCTGCCGATGGAATCGAATACTCGGCCAGGACTCGGGCGATCAGACGATGAAACATATCGGTTTCATTGATGTCGGGATCGTAAGGAATCTTGATTGTGAAAGCCGAACCTTTCAACGGAGCCTCAAAGCCGGCATTGACTGCGCCGAAGTGGGACAGTAATTCCGATACGCGATAATACTGATCAAAATCGATAATAAGATCATATTTTCTCAAGGACAGAAAAATACGAAGGCCGGAGGTGAAAATATTCCGTATAGATGTCTGGAGAATAATGATCTTGTTGAGAAATGGCAGTCCTGAGAAATAGGACGGATTGCTGCGATTGGTCGTCAGCCATTCGATGCGGGCATCAGGAAAGGCTATGGATAATTGGCGCACGGCGGGGAACATGCATAAGGCATCGCCCATGGCGGATAACTTGATGATTAGTATCCGGGAAGGCGGCGCTGCATGGTGGCGCATGGTTTTGGGGGAAAGTCGACTCACTATCGTAGCCAATAGTTTATCGAAAAATTTCAATGTTTTGAGTTTCATTTACAAACCTGGTTCTCTATCTCCAGTATCGACTGAACTTTTTTCAAGACCTGTGATGGAGAAATGCTCTTCATGCAAACATTATCGGCGCAGGAATACATTTTGGATTTGACGCCATCCAGCGAATTATAACATGGGGAGCAGGAGGTTTGGGAATGGATGTAAAACTGTTTATTCCCCAATGGCAAGAATGCGCTGACTGCTGTCGGACCATACAGGCCAATCGAGCGGGTTTTCAATGCCGCAGCAAGATAGAGCAGGGCGCTATCATTGCCGATATAAAGCCTGGCGCGTTGAATGATATGGGCGGCTTCATGAAAATTTATTCTATTGACCATATTGATGACAGGGGTGTTACAATTCTGCTCTATCAGGTCGGCAATCGCTTTTTCCCGGTCCCCATTTCCCAGTAGTATGACGGGAAGGTCAAGGCTGTTTATTAGGGTGATATAGTTGCTTGTTGGCCAAATCTTGTTGTCGGCTGGCGCATGCGGATTTCCACCGCATGGGTTGACGGCGATATAGTTGGCGGGCAATACGGATAGCTTGGCTAAATCGACCTTGTTGGTATCTATATAGAACTCAAGCGAGGTGGGGTTGCCATGTATCAGATCCGCTTTGCGCAGCAGCTCGACTTCTTGCATGGTGCGATTGCCCTTCATGGTGAATTCCATAGAGCAGTCTAGAATATTCCACTCCTGTCTCGAAAAACCGATCAGTCGCTTGATTCCGGCAGCCTTGCACAGGAGCTGAAAGCGGATGTTTCGATGCAGTATGATGGCTGTGTCATAACGTTCCCACAGCATTTTCCACCATAGCACCGTCAGAATCTTCAAATCTCGCAGTATTTTTCCGGATGGGACCAATTCGATAATATGTTGTTTGTCGATGTGGCGATTGCTTTCCGTCGCGACGGAACACTGTTTCATGACCAAATGGTGCAATTGGCATTCTGGATGTTCATCTTTGATCAGATGAAAAATTGGACTGCTGGCCAATACATCTCCTAATGCCGATAACTTGATGATGAGTATCTTCATGAGAGCACCACACCCCAGGTAATGAGTCGATCACGGTCTTATGATTGATACAGTGTATTTTTTCGTATGTGGCAAATCGCTTTGACGAAAATTTTCGATGCCAGATTCTTGTATGACAATAATGGGCGTACGAAAAGACGATAAGAGAAAAGCTCTTTGAATGCAAAGTCGAATGCGGTTAAAGGGTTTTCTTTTTTAAAATCGCTGGCGCTGCCGTAAAAGAAACTGGCCAAGAACCACATTGCGGACGTTAATATGACTTTTCTAATTTTTGGCTCATCGATAAGAAAATGATCCAACATGGTTTTTATATTGGCGCCGAATACCTCGAACAAGCGGTATCCGCCGGTATTGTTGGGCTCGGCAGCGATCAGACATTCCCGGCTGCAGGCGAACAGCGAACCTTGCTCCAGCAGCGGCAGTACCCAGGCCAGTTGAGGGATATAAGTGCCGTATATGATTTTGAGCGGTGGCTTGTCTGCCGAGACCAGCAGGGCTTTCCTGAAGATGATCGCCGAGATGAAGGTAAAATAGACGCCGATGTTGCGGGCATAGTCGAGCCGGGATGTGTGATAGTCGAAGGCCTGGCCCCTGGCACGGTTGTCGGCTATGGCGGCGGCGGTGCAGGTCTCGCTTTTCAGGTAGACGATGGCGGGAGCCCGATTGCTCAGAACGGCGACCACGCTGTCCAGCGTCTGCTCATAGACATATTCGTCGTCGCCCAATACCCAGCCGTAAATGCCGTCCACCTGTTCGAACGCCTTGACCGCGTTGGCGTCGGCGCCGATGTTTTCTTCATTGCGGATATAAGTCAGCGCGTGACCTGCCGACTGATAGTCGCGGCACAATTGGCCTGTGCCGTCGCTGGAGGCATTGTCTATCACGGATAGCGTCACGGTTCCCTGTTGGCGGGCGATCGCGGGCAGCAGCGCGTCCAGCAGGCGTTTCAGATATTTTTCCCGATTGAAGGTCGGGATGCAGATCGACAGCAGTGCCTGTTCCATTTCAGCGCTCCATGGTTTTTTTTCTATTGAAGCCAATATAAATATAGCTGGAGTAGCCCAGGCCCACGGTGCAGCAGACCAGCGCATAGGCGACGAGCATTTCGCCGACGGAGCCGTGCCGGATCAGGTAATAGCTGGAGCAGGAGATCAGAACGGCGAGAATGATGGCGTGTTTCAGATACAGTTCGATCTTGTGGGCGCGTATATACGAGGCCTGCAGGAAGACGATGTGGCTGGCCAGCGAGGCGAGCAGCAGCGGCAGCAGTTCGACCGGCGCGAGCAGCCGGCCGGCGAAAGCGACGTCAAGCTGGCGCATCGCGAGCAGCAGTCCGAAGAACAGGCAGTGCAGCGTCAGCAGGACCGCGGCCGATTGCGCGCAACTGCTGCGGAACAGCGCCCGCAGTTCGTCGCGCCGCCCATCGGCGATCAGCATGCCGAAACGCGGCAGTTTGGTGCTCAGCCAGGCGCTGGCGACGGTGGAAAGCGTGGTGACGATGCTCAGCGACATGCCCAGCCGGCCCGCGGTCTCGGAGCCCTGGTAGCGGAAGGCCAGCGGCGTGAACAGCTGCGAGATGAAATAGCCGCTGAGCCAGCTCAGCGCGATCCGCCATTGCATCGGCCAGATTTCGTCGCGCCAGGAAATCCTGTCGTCGCGCGGGCCATGGCGCAAATCCTCCCGCAGCGAGCGCAGCAGCGGCGCGTAGTGGCGCAGCAGCCAGTGGAAGCCGGTCGCGGCGGTGAGCAGTGAAATGGCCGCGGCGGCATAGAGTTTGCCGCCATTGAGCAGCACGATCCAGCCAGCGGTGTAGGCGACGACGGATTGCAGCAGGCGCAGGGCGCTGACGGCGGCGATCAGTCCGCTGCCCTCCAGTAGCGCCAGCAGCGGACTGAGAAACAGGTTCAGCGTCGCGCCCAGCGTCAGCAGCGCCCAGGGCGCTCGCCAGAGCACCTCGGTCTGCGGCGCCGAGTTGGAGAAGAAGGCGTAGCCGGCGGTATTGAGCAGCAGCACCGTCAGCAACGAGATGACGCCGTACCATTTGATCGCCAGCCGGAACAGCGACAGCAAGCGCCGGCGGGCTTGAGGGTCGCCGACCAGATCGCCGCCCCGCCAGTGCAGCCTGGCCATCTCGTGGCTGGCGAACTGGGCGATGATGCCGCTGAAACCGAGTTCAAAGAAGATCTGCAGCGCCAGAATGCTTGAGAACGTGTAGTAAAAACCCTGTTCGGCCTTGTTCAGATGCGTCGAAATCAGATACAGCGTCGCGAAGCCGGCCAATACCGTCCAGCTTCGGTTCAACAGGACGAATATGATGGCGCGGTCCAGGCCCAGCGTCTTCTTCAGCGCCAGGATCATTACAGCCCGCCCAGCCGGTTCAGGGTTTTCTGGCTGCCTACCTGGCCGAATATTTCCGTCGACAGCGCGCGGTTGCGCACCTTGCCGGCCAGGCCGGCCGAGGCGGCGGCCTCCAGCAGCCAGCTGCCGAAGCCGGCGTCGTGGATATGGTCCTCGACCGTGATCACCTCGCCCCATCCGGACAGCCGTTCGGCTTGCTGCGGTTTCGACCCCATGCCCCACAGCGGCATCGAATGCAGCGAGTGGCCGGCGTAGGCTGGCGTGTCCAGCCATTCCAGCGCGCTGGACACGGCTGCGCCGGTGGACAGCAATGTCGCCGCACCGTCGCGAAGGGAAATGGGCAGCCAGCGGCCCGGCGCGACATCCGGCACTTCGCGGTGCAGGCAGGGTTCGCCGGCCTTGCCCAGACGCAGATAGGACGGTCCGGGGTGGCGCGCCAGATAGCGAAGGCAGGCGCGTACCTCCATCGGGTCGCCCGGCGCGGCGATCAGCATGTTCGGCATCATCCGCAACAGGCCGTAGTCTTGCACCGCGTGGTGCGAATAGCCGAGATTGCCGTAGGCCAGACCTCCGCCGACGCTGACGACGGTGACCGGCAGCTTGTGGTAGTCGACGTCGTTGCGGATCTGCTCGGCGCAGCGGAAAGTCGGGAAGTTGGCGATGCTGTAGACGAATACGTGGCAGCCTTCCGACGCCATGCCGGCGGCCATGCCCATCATGTTCTGCTCGGCGATGCCGGCATTGATGAAACGGTCGGGAAAACGCTCGGCGAATGGTTCCACCACGGCATAGCCGAGGTCGCCGACCATCAGCACGATGTCGTCGTGAATTGTGGCCAGCTTGACCAGCTCGTCGATGAAGGCGTTACGCATATTGCACTCCCAGTTCCGCCAGCGCCTGCCGCAACTGCTGCGCGTCCGGGCTGCGGTAGTGCCAGTCCACGCTGTTTTCCATGAAGCTGACGCCCTTGCCCTTGACGGTGCGGGCGATCAGCGCCGTCGGTTGGCCGCGCACCGCGGCGGCGGCGGCGAAGGCCGCGTCCAGCGCCTGGTGGTCGTGTCCGTCGACGTCGAACACGCGGCAGCCGAAGGCCTCCAGCTTCCGGTCCAGCGGCTCCAGCGCCAGCGTGGCCTCCACCGTGGTCAGGCTCTGCAGATTGTTGCGGTCTATGATGGCGACGACATTGTCCAGTCCGTGGTGGGCGGCGAACATCAGCGCCTCCCAGTTGCTGCCTTCGTCCATCTCGCCATCGCCGAGCAGCACATAGTTTTTCCAGTGCTGGCGGCGCAGCTTGGCGGCCATCGCCTTGCCGACCGCGAACGGCAGGCCGTGACCCAGAGAACCGGTGGAGAACTCGACGCCGCGGACCTTGTGGCTGATGTGGTTCATCAGCGGCGAGAAGTCCTGGCCGTAGCTGGCGATTTCGTCGCGGCTCAGCACGCCGATTTCGGCCAGCGCCGCGTAGACGGCGACGCAGGCGTGGCCCTTGCTGAGGATCAGGCGGTCGCGCTCCGGATCGTCGACCTTGGCGGGGTCGAAGCGCAGGCGGCCGCCGTACAGCACCGCCAGGATGTCGGCGATGGAGAGCGCGCCGCCGATATGCGAGGCCCGGGCGGCATGGACCATGCGCAAGGCGGTGGCGCGTATCTCGCGGGCCAGGGCGATAGCGTGTTCCATCGCGCTCATCCGAGCAGCAGGCCGCGTATCTGCTGGCAGACGTAGGCGACCTCGTCGCGGCTCAGGCAGACGCCGCTGGGCAGGTTGATCGCCTGCTGGCCGACGAACATCGCGTTAGGCTGCGGCTCTTGCTGCCGCGGCCAGATCGGATACTGGCTGATGGCCGGAAAGACCGGGCGGGTGTCGACGTTGCGGGCCTTCAACTCCTGCATCAATTGATCGCGGCCGAGGCGGGCCTCGGGTTCCAGCAGGATGCTGCTCATCCAGTAGATGCTGCGCGCGCCTTCCACTTCGCGGTTCAGGCGGATGTGCGGCACGCCTTCCAGGCCCTCCCGGTACCAGTCGAAGATGCGACGCTTCATTTCTATCAGTTCGTCGACGCGCTCCAGCTGGCCGAGGCCCAGCGCCGCCTGGATGTTGGACATCTTGAATTTGACGCCGTCCTCGTCGATCCAGAAGGTGCGCGACGGATTGCGGCCCTGATCCCAGATCTTGTACGCCTTCTTGTACAGGTCGTCGTCGTCGGTCACCAGCATGCCGCCCTCGCCGGTGACCATCAGCTTGGCGCCCTGGAAGCTGAAGGCGGCGAAGTCGCCGAAGCTGCCGCAGCGCTTGCCCTGCCATTCGGCGCCTATCGCCGGCGCGGCATCCTCCACCACTCTCAGATTGTATTTGCGCGCCACATCCAGGATCTTGTTCATCCGCGCCGGGTGGCCGTACATGTGGACGGCGACGATGGCCTTGGTCTTGCTTGTGATCAGCGACTCGACCGAACGGGCGTCGATGTTCCAGGTGTCGAGCTCGATGTCGGCGAACACCGGAATGGCGCCGGTGTAACGGACGGCGTTGGCGGTGGCGACCCAGGTCTGGTCCGGCACGATCACTTCGTCGCCGGGACCGATGTCCAGCGCCATCAGCGCGATCTGCAGCGCGCCGGTGCAACTGGAGGTGGCCAGCACATGGCGGACGCCGACGTATTCGGCGAAGCTTTTCTCGAAGCGGTTCAGGTATTTCGACCAATTGCCGTTCCAGCCGTTGAGCGCGGCGTCGAAGGAGTAGGCGGCCTCGCGCGCCGAGATCGAAGGGCCGGCCGTCAGGATCATGCTGTCGCCGACGGCTTGCGTCGGCGCCTTGTAGACCATGCGGACGAAATGCTTGCTCGGCGTCTCCGATGGCAGGGCCTCGCGGTAGCTGACGCTGTCGCCGTCGCGCACCGCCACCAGCGGCGTGTCGGACTCGGCCGAGAAGTGGTTTTTCCGATAGAAGGCGATAGCGTGCGGATTATCGTCGATGACGCGCAGGAAGAAGCCGTTCACGTTGATCGTGGTCCGGGCCCACTCGATCAGCGTGGCCAGCGCGCGGGAGAACAGTCCCGGCTCGACGCCGGCGACGCCGCGCACCATATTGTCGATTTCGAACAGCATGTCGGAGTTGCGGCAGCGGTTGAAACCGATATGGCCGACCGTTTCGCCTGCGGCGGTGACCACCAGGAACAGCATGCGGTCATCGATGTCCAGCAGCTGCTTTTCCATCCAGTCCCGCGTGCTTTCCCCGGTGGCGGTGAACTGGGTCGGATAGACCGCCGCATTGCGGTTGCGCCATTCGGTCAGTTTGGCGATCAGCGCCGCGTCCTGCAGGTGCATGCGGCAGACCGGCAGCAGATAGCCGCCGCCGGCGATGGGCACGGCGCGCAGATAGGCCTGCTGGATGTCGCCGGCCTGTTTCAGGAAAGAAAAGTTGGCGGCAACCGCCGCGTTGTAGACGGATAGTCTGGTCTTTTCCATTGCCTGCTCCTTAGAAGTTCACGCCTATGATGGTTTCGAGCTTTTCCGCCGCGTAGTCCAGCATGTCCCGGCTCAGGCCCGGATGCACGCCTATCCAGAAGGTGTGGCTCATGATCAGGTCGGTGTTGGCGAGTTCGCCGTGGACGCGGTAGTTCTGACCCTGCATATACGGTTGGCGGGTCAGGTTGCCGGCGAATAGCAATCGGGTGCCCACCTTGTGTTCGTCCAGATAGCGCAGCACGTCGACCCGCGCTATGCCGCTGTCCGGGCGGATGGTGATCGGGAAGCCGAACCACGACGGCGACGAGCGCTCGGTGGCGCGGGGCAGGATCAGGAACTCCTCGCAGCTGGCCAGGCGCTCGCTCAGATAGGCGAAATTGGCGCGCCGCGCGTCGATGAACCGTTCCAGCTTGCCTAGCTGCGCCAGCGCACAGGCGGCCTGCATATCGGTGATCTTCAGGTTGTAGCCGAGGTGGCTGTAGGTGTATTTGTGATCGTAGCCGAGCGGCAGGCTGCCCAGCTGCCAGCCGAAGCGCTTGCCGCAGGTATTGTCGCAGCCGGGCGCGCAGTAGCAGTCGCGGCCCCAGTCGCGGAACGATTCGACGATTTTCTTCAGCTGCTCGCTATTGGTGAAGACCGCGCCGCCTTCACCCATCGTGATGTGGTGCGCCGGGTAGAAGCTCAAGGTGCCGATGTCGCCGAAGCTGCCGACCAGGCGACCGTCGTAGGTCGAGCCCAGCGCGTCGCAGCAGTCCTCGATCAGCCACAGGCCGTGGCGGTCGCAGATGTCCCGCACCGCGGCCAGGTTGTACGGATTGCCCAGCGTGTGGGCCAGCATGATGGCCTTGGTCCTGGGCGTGATAGCCGACTCGATCAGCTCCGCCTTGACGTTGTAGGTGGGGATGTCGACGTCGATCAGCACCGGCACCGCGCCGAACTGGAGTATCGGATTGACGGTGGTCGGAAAGCCGGCGGCGACGCCTATCACCTCGTCGCCCTTGCGGATCGCGCGCTCGCCCAGCTGCGGCGAGGTCAGCGCCGAAAACGCCAGCAGGTTGGCCGACGAGCCGGAGTTGGTGGTCAGCAGGTGCTTGACGCCCAGGAACTCCGCCAACTGCCGTTCGAAGCGGGTGTTGAAACGGCCGGTGGTCAGCCAGCCGTCCAGAGAGGCCTCCACCATATGCTGCAGTTCGGCGCCGTCTATGACCTTGCCCGACGGCGGAATCACCGTCTGGCCGGGAACGAAGGGGCGGGGGGCCAGCGCGATGTCGGCGTATTCGGCCACCAGTTCGGCAATCTGCCGGCGCAGCTGTTGCGCTTTTTCTTCCATATCGCATCCAATCTGTACAAGCGGGCGCCGATGCCGGCGCGTTCTCATCGTGAGTGTGGTCAATCAATCCGTTGCCGCGGCGAGCTGGAAGTCGTTTATCTGCTCGAGGCAGACCGCGCGCATGTCGTCGCCGGCACGATGGCGGCGGTGCCAGTCGCAGATCCGCCGCAGCGCGTCCGGCAGCGTCCAGCGCGGCCGCCAGCCCAGGGCCTGCCTCGCCTTGGAACAGTCCAGCTTCAGGTAATGGGCCTCGTGGACGGCGCCGTCGTCTCGCTGCACCCGGTAGTCGCTGCCCTCTCCCCAGATCCGCGTCAGCTCGGCGGCGATCCATTCCACGGTGCGGGCATCGTCTTCGCGCGGACCGAAATTCCAGGCCGAGGCGAATTCGGGGCCATGCCGGTACAGCTTCTCCGCCAGCAGCAGATAACCGGCCAGCGGCTCCAGCACATGCTGCCATGGCCGGATTGCCGCCGGATTGCGGATAGCCAGCGTCTGGCCGGCCGAGATCGCGCGGATGAAGTCGGGGATCAGCCTGTCCTGGGCCCAGTCGCCGCCGCCGATGACATTGCCGGCGCGGGCGGTGGCGACGGCGACGCGGTGGGCGTCGAAACGCTCTGGATGGAAGAAGGAGTTGCGGTAGGCCGCAGCGACCAATTCGGCGCAGCCCTTGCTGCTGCTGTAGGGGTCATAGCCGCCCATCGCCTCGTTCTCGCGGTAGCCCCATGGCCATTCGCGGTTTTCATAGCATTTGTCGCTGGTGACGCAGACGACGGCGCGCACCGTCGGCGTCGAGCGCACCGCCTCCAGCAGATAGACGGTGCCCATCACATTCGCGGCGTAGGTGTCTACCGGATGGGCGTAGGACGGGCGGACCAGCGCCTGCGCCGCCAGATGGAGCACGATGTCCGGGCGGGCATCGATCATGGCCTCGCGCAGGCGCTCGGGATCGCGGATGTCGGCGATGATGGATGCCTGCATCGCGTCGCGGATACCGGCGGCCTCGTACAGGCTGAGGCCCGGGGCGGTTTCGCGCGCGTAGCCGGTGACCTCGGCGCCGAGGGCGTGCAGCCACAAGGCCAGCCAGCCGCCCTTGAAGCCGGTGTGTCCGGTCAGGAAAACCCGCTTGCCGCGCCAGAAGTCGGGATTCATTCCCAGACCTTCCATGGGGCGCGGCCGCTCTTCCACAACTCCTCCAGATGCAGCTTGTCGCGCAGCGTGTCCATCGCGTGCCAGAAACCGTCATGGGCGAAGGCTGCCAGCTGGCCCTGCGCCGCCAGCGTTTCCAGCGGCTCCTTTTCCCAGACGCAGCCGTCATCCGGGATCAGGTCTATCACCGAAGGCGACAACACGAAGAAGCCGCCGTTGATCATGCCGCCGTCGCCCTTGGGTTTTTCCTGGAAAGTGGAGACCATGTGGCCCTGGATGTCGAGCACGCCGAAGCGGGCCGGCGGGTAGACCGCCGTCAGCGTGGCGCGGGCGCCGTGGGTCTTGTGGAAGTCGATCAACTGGCCGATGTGGATGTCGGCGACGCCGTCTCCGTAGGTGAAGCAGAAGGCGTCCTCGTCCTGCAGATACTTGCGCACCCGCTTCAGGCGGCCGCCGGTCATCGTCAGTTCGCCGGTATCGACCAGCGTCACGTGCCACGGCTCGGCGTAGCGCTGATGCACTTCCATCCGGTTGTTCGACATGTCTATGGTGACGTCGGACATGTGCAGGAAGTAATTGGCGAAGTATTCCTTGATCACATAGCCCTTGTAACCGCAGCAGATCACGAAGTCGTTGATCCCGTAATGGGAGTAGATCTTCATGATGTGCCACAGTATCGGCTTGCCGCCGATTTCCACCATCGGTTTCGGCCGGGCTATCGTTTCCTCGCTGATTCGGGTGCCGAGGCCACCGGTAAGAATAACGGCTTTCATTTCGATACTTCCTCCTTGGAAGGAATTCCGGAAATGGGCGCGCACGCCCGCTCAAGGATGCGGCGGCTGCGTATCGTTGCTATGTAAAGACGCGTGTGAGCTTATGACCGGCCGCGTGTGCGGTCGCCTGCCCATGGTTGCGGGCGGAGGACTGGGCGGGATGCCTGTCGTTGGGGAGGAGATTGCCGGCAGATGGCGCTCGGGCAAAAAGGAGACGTCGCGGCGCGGGAAGCGCTGCTCTCGCGGAATGTGGCTAGACTGATCGACATGGCTTGCAAATCCCCCTGTGCAATTGGCAATGCAGGTTCTGGATCGTTCGGCTGTCTTCCGACGGCTTGTCGGGACGAGCTTGTTTTATTTGCAGCGTAAACCGTATGTCAGACAGATGCTTTTTCAGGGATAGATGCGGAGTTTCTCTTTCCCTGATTCATTATTGTTTTGTTCGTTTTGGGATGCGGCCGTTTTTACCGGCTCCAATCGGATTTATAGCACTCTCCGCATGATTTGACTGGCAAATCCTCGGGTGCGGAACGTCGCCGGCACATCTTGTTGTCATTTCGTCTGCCGGAGCCGGCGATTGTCGCTTATTTTCTCCGGGCCGGGGGGATGTTCTCCCCTGGCCAAACGTCCGGGGGGCCGGACTTGCATCGACATCGAAATACCGCTCTGGCCGTGCGACGCCCTCGCCGGGGGCCCCGGCATGGGGGAAGCGCCGCAGCTTGTCATGGCGGCGCCGGACAAGGCCGGTGTATCGGGGAACAGGGTAAATCGACTATGAAATCGAATGCAAGAGGCGGCCGGCGCGCGCTTGTTTTGGCTGAGTGGCCTTACCGGCTTATAATGCGGCGGCGCATGCGGGAGATTGGGCATGCGCGGTATCGGGTTGAATGTTTGTAGCATGGGTTTGCTGCGGTAATGGGCTTGCGCGTTGGCAGCATGGCCGCTGGGCGGGAGCTTTTTGTTTGCAACATGGTCATATCGGTTTCTTGGACGCAGGTATGGATCCCGGTGGAGGTATGGGCGGTCTTGGTGTGGCTGGGGGCGACCCACCGCGCCGCCGGCACCGGACTTTCTCAATCTGAACTGTCGGCGAAAACTTATGCTACAAATTCTGATAATTTCGACTTTTCTATCGTTATTCGTTGCGATGTTCCTGATCCACTTCAGCCATCTGCACGAACGTTTCACTTCCGACCATGATCTCGGCGGGGTTCAGAAATTCCACGCGCTGCCTGTGCCTAGGGTCGGCGGCGTGCCGCTGGCGGCGGGCTTGCTGGGCGGTTGCTGCGTGCTGGCCTGGCTGCTGCGCGATCTGGACATCCTGCTGTTGCTGGCCGTCGCGCTGCCGGCCTTCTGCGCCGGCCTGCTGGAGGACATGACCAAGAAGATCGGTCCGTTGCCGCGGTTGCTGGCCACCTTCGTCTCGGCGGGTCTGGCCTATTTCGCCTTGGGCGCCGGGCTGACGCGGCTCGACATTCCGTTCCTGGACCCGTTGCTGAGCCATTTCGCCGTGCTGTCCTTTCTGCTGACGGTGGTGGCGGTCGGCGGCGTCGCGCACGCGGTCAACATCATCGACGGCTATAACGGCCTGTCCGGCGTGGTGGCCATTTTCATCTTCCTGGCGATGGCCTATGTCGCGTTCAAGGTACAGGACCCGCTGTTGTTGGGCGTCTGTTTCGCGATGATAGGCGCGATAGCCGGTTTTCTGTTCTGGAATTTCCCGCGGGGCCTGATCTTCGCCGGCGACGGCGGCGCCTATCTGGTGGGCTTCATGATCGCCGAGGTGGCGGTGTTGCTGGTGGCGCGCCATCCGCAGGTGTCGCCGTGGTTCCCGATGCTGTGCGTGATCTACCCGGTGTTCGAGACGCTGTATTCGATCTACCGCAAGAAGTTTCTGCGCGGCATGTCGCCCGGCATGCCGGACGGCCTGCACCTGCACATGCTGGTGTACAAGCGGCTGGTGCGCTGGATGGTCGGCTCCAAGGACGCGATGCACCTGACCTTGCGCAACAGCCTGACCTCGCCCTATCTGTGGGCGTTGTCCAGCATCTCGGTGGTGCCGGCGATGCTGTTCTGGCAGAGCACCCCGGTGCTGGCCGCCTTCTGCCTGCTGTTCGTGATGGCTTATATGGCGGTTTACCGGATGATCATCCGTTTCCGCACGCCGCGCTGGCTGGTGCTGCGGCGTTCCTCGACGGCCCGCTGAGGCCGCCGTTTCCGGAGGGGCGGCCGCCCCTCTTGAAAACCCCCCGTGTCGTCCCTATTATTAGCACTCGCGATGGTCGAGTGCTAATCCGCTTGGCCGCTACCCAGATAGATTTTGGTTTTCAACTCTCAAACAGCCACTGCATTAGGAGAGATCAATGGCAATCCGTCCCCTGCACGACCGTGTTGTTATCAAGCGCCTCGAGGCTGAAGAAAAGACCGCTTCCGGTATCGTTCTGCCGGGCGCCGCGGCCGAGAAGCCGGACATGGGCGAGGTCCTGGCCGTTGGTAACGGCAAGATCCTGGAAAACGGCGAGCGCCGTCCGCTGGAACTGAAAGCCGGCGACAAAGTGATTTTTGGCAAGTACTCCGGCCAGACCGTCAAGGTCGACGGCAATGAAGTCCTCGTGATGCGCGAGGAAGACGTCATGGGCATCGTTGAGTAATCCGACCCCTGAACCGATCACTTAAAGACAGAATTCTGGAGAGTTAAGCATGGCAGCTAAAGACGTTAAGTTCGGTGAATCCGCCCGTACCAAGATGGTGGCCGGCGTCAACATCCTGGCCGACGCGGTCAAGGTGACCCTGGGCCCGAAAGGCCGCAACGTGGTGCTGGACCGCTCCTTCGGCGCGCCGACCATCACCAAGGACGGCGTGTCCGTCGCCAAGGAAGTCGAACTGAAGGACAAGTTCGAGAACATGGGCGCGCAAATGGTGAAGGAAGTGGCTTCCAAGACTTCCGACGTGGCCGGCGACGGCACCACCACCGCCACCGTTCTGGCCCAGGCCATCGTGCAGGAAGGCATGAAGTTCGTCGCCGCCGGCATGAACCCGATGGACCTGAAGCGCGGCATCGACAAGGCCGTGGTGTCGCTGGTCGGCGAGATCGCCAAGATCGCCAAGCCGTGCGCGACCTCCAAGGAAATCGCCCAGGTCGGCTCCATCTCCGCCAACTCCGATAGCGATATCGGCGAAATCATCGCCAACGCGATGGAAAAAGTGGGCAAGGAAGGCGTGATCACCGTTGAAGACGGCAAGAGCCTGAACAACGAGCTGGACGTCGTGGAAGGCATGCAGTTCGACCGCGGCTACCTGTCCCCGTACTTCATCAACAACCAGGACAAGCAGATCGCCGCTCTGGACAATCCGTTCATCCTGCTGTTCGACAAGAAGATCTCCAACATCCGCGATCTGCTGCCGGTGCTGGAGCAGGTGGCCAAGTCCGGCCGTCCGCTGCTGATCATCGCCGAAGACGTCGAAGGCGAAGCGCTGGCTACGCTGGTGGTGAACACCATCCGCGGCATCCTGAAGGTTGTCGCCGTCAAGGCTCCGGGCTTCGGCGACCGCCGCAAGGCCATGCTGAACGACATCGCCGTGCTGACCGGCGGCGAAGTGATCGCCGAAGAAGTCGGCCTGACGCTGGAAAAGGCTACGCTGGACCAGCTGGGCCAAGCCAAGCGTGTTGAAGTGGGCAAGGAAAACACCACCATCATCGACGGCGCCGGTCAAGCCGCCACCATCCAGGCACGCGTCGGCGAGATCCGCAAGCAGATCGAAGAAGCCACTTCCGACTACGACCGCGAGAAGCTGCAAGAGCGCGTGGCCAAGCTGGCCGGCGGCGTTGCCGTGATCAAGGTCGGCGCCGCCACCGAAGTGGAAATGAAAGAGAAGAAGGCCCGCGTCGAAGACGCGCTGCATGCGACCCGCGCCGCGGTTGAAGAAGGCGTGGTGCCTGGCGGTGGCGTAGCCCTGCTGCGCGCCCGCGCCACGCTGGAAAGCCTGAAGACCGACAACGTCGACCAGGAAGCCGGCGTCAAGATCGTGCTGCGCGCGATCGAGGCTCCGCTGCGCCAGATCGTCAAGAACGCCGGCGACGAGCCGTCGGTTGTCGTGAACAAGGTGCTGGAAGGCAAGGGCAACTTCGGCTACAACGCCGCCAGCGGCGAATACGGCGACATGCTGGAAATGGGCGTGCTGGATCCGGCCAAGGTGACCCGCTCCGCGCTGCAACACGCCGCTTCCGTGGCCGGCCTGATGCTGACCACCGACTGCATGATCGCCGAGCTGCCGGAAGACAAGCCGGCCGCAGGCATGCCGGACATGGGCGGCATGGGCGGCATGGGCGGCATGATGTAAATCGAGCCGTACAGGCGGGCATGTTCGCATGCCCGTCGACGCAAACAGCCCCGCGGCGCAAGCCTGCGGGGCTGTTTGTTTGCGGCGCGGCGTTTCAGCGCGGCAGCGAGGCGAACGGCGCGCCGGCCTGGTCCTTGGCCGACAGCGTCGGCGCGCCGCTCAGCGGCCAGGCGATCGCCAGCTCGGCATCGTCCCAGGCTATGCTGCGTTCCAGCTCCGGATGCCAGTAGTCCGTCGTCTTGTACAGGAATTCCACGTCGTCGCTCAGCGTCAGGAAGCCGTGGGCGAAACCCGCGGGAATCCACAGCTGGCGCTTGTTGGCCGCGCTCAATTCCACGCCCACCCACTTGCCGAAGGTCTCGGAGCCGGGCCGGATGTCGACGGCGACGTCGAATACCGCGCCGGCGACGACGCGCACCAGCTTGCCCTGCGGATGCGGATCCAGCTGATAGTGCAGGCCGCGCAGCACGCCGTTGCCGGAGCGACTGTGATTGTCCTGCACGAAGGCGACGGTCTCGCCGATCGCCTGCTCGAACTGCCGATGATTGAAACTTTCGAAGAAAAAGCCGCGCTCATCGCCGAATACCTTGGGTTCGATGATCTTGACTGCGGGGATGTCGGTATCGATTACGTTCATGTGTTCCGTCCGGAGTTCTCAGTTCGCCAGCATGGCCATCAGATAGCGGCCGTAACCGGTCTTCTGCAGCGGCTGGGCCAGGCGAGCGACCTGCTCGGCGCCTATCCAGCCCTGGCGGAAGGCGATCTCTTCCGGGCAGGCGACTTTCTGCCCCTGGCGATTTTCTATCGTGGCGATGAACTGGCCGGCCTCCAGCAGCGACTCGTGGGTGCCGGTGTCCAGCCAGGCGTAGCCGCGGCCCATGGTCTGCACCGTCAGCCGCCCCTGCTGCAGATAGCGGTTGTTGACGTCGGTGATCTCCAGCTCGCCGCGCGGGGACGGACGGATGCTCTTGGCGATTTCGACGACTTGATTGTCGTAGAAGTACAGGCCGGTCACCGCATAACTGGATTTCGGCCGAGCCGGTTTTTCCTCGATGGACAGCGCCTTGCCCCGCTGGTCGAACTCGACGACGCCGTAGCGCTCCGGATCGCTGACGCGGTAGGCGAACACCGTCGCGCCGTCGTCCTGGGCGTTGGCGGTCTGCAGCAGCGTCGAGAACTCATGGCCGTAGAAGATGTTGTCGCCGAGCACCAGCGCCGACGGGCTGCCGTCGAGGAAGGACTCGCCTATCAGGAAGGCCTGGGCCAGTCCGTCCGGGCTCGCCTGCACCGCGTATTGCAGATTGATCCCCCACTGGCTGCCGTCGCCGAGCAGTTGCTGGAAGCGGGGCGTGTCCTGCGGAGTGGAGATGATCAGGATGTCCTGCAGGCCCGCCAGCATCAGCGTGCTCAGCGGATAGTAGATCATCGGCTTGTCGTAGATCGGCAGCAGCTGCTTGCTGACCGCGATGGTGGCCGGATAGAGCCGGGTTCCGGAACCGCCCGCGAGAATGATGCCTTTGCGTCTCATGATGGTTTTCCTTTTATCGGCGCGTGGCGTGGTTGTTTTCGGCCGGCAGCAGCTGGGCCAGGACCTGGTCGACGCCGGCCTGCCAGGCGGGCTGCTCGATGCCAAAGGTTTGTCGCAGCTTGTCGCAGCACAGCCGGGAATTGGCCGGGCGCTTGGCCGGCAGCGGATATTCGCTGCTCGGGATGCCTTCGATGCGCTCCGGGTCCAGCGCCAGCGGTAGTCCCAGGGCTGCCGCGCGCTTCAGCAGATAGGCGGCGTAGCCATGCCAGCTGGTTTCGCCGCCGGGGGCGAGGTGGTAGGTGCCGTAGGCGAAGCCGGCCGGCGAGGCCAGGTATCGCCGTATCAGCTCCGCGGTCACGTCGGCGATCCAGGCGGCCGAGGCCGGCGCGCCTATCTGGTCGTCGACCACCTTGAGCGCTGTCCTTTCCTGTCCCAGTTTCAGCATGGTTTTCAGGAAATTGCCGCCATGGGCGCCGAATACCCAGCTGGTGCGCAGGATCAGGTGGGATGGTGTCTCGCGGCGCACCGCCTCCTCGCCGTCCCGCTTGCTGCGGCCATAGGCCGATTGCGGAGCCGTCGCGTCGTCCTCGCGCCACGGCCGTTGTCCGCCGCCGTCGAAGACGTAGTCGGTCGAGTAGTGCACCAGCAGCGCCCGATGCCCGGCCGCCCAGCGGGCCAGGACACCGGGCGCGGCGGCATTGACGGCCATGGCGGCGGCCTCGTCGCCTTCCGCCCGGTCCACCGCGGTGTAGGCGGCCGGATTGACGATGATGTCGGGCCGGAATCGTTCCAGCGCCTCTTCGATCACGGCCGGGGACTGGCCGAGATCGAGTTGCCGTCGGTCGGTGGCGATCAGTTCGCCGAGCGGCGCCAGGCTGCGCACCAATTCGTGGCCGACCTGGCCGTTGCTGCCGGTGATGAGGATGCGGGGCATGGCGTTCAACCGTATTGTTTGTTCAGCCAGTCGCGGTAGCTGCCGCTGCTGACATGTTCTATCCATTCCGGGTTGGCCAGATACCATTCGACGGTCTTGGCTATGCCGCTGTCGAAGGTCTCCTCCGGCCGCCAGCCGAGCTCGCGCTCCAGCTTGCCGGCGTCGATCGCGTAGCGGCGGTCGTGGCCGGGCCGGTCGGCGACGAACTGAATCTGTTCCCGGTAGCCGAGCCCGTCGGCGCGGGGCCGGGTCCGGTCCAGGATGGCGCAAATGGCGTGCACCACTTCCAGATTGGTCTTCTCGTTCCAGCCGCCGACATTGTAGGTCTCGCCGGGCACGCCGGCTTCCAGCACGCGGCGGATCGCGCCGCAGTGATCCTTGACGTACAGCCAGTCGCGCACCTGGCGGCCGTCGCCGTAGATCGGCAGCGGCTTGCCGGCCAGCGCGTTCAGTATCACCAGCGGAATCAGCTTTTCCGGGAAGTGGTAGGGGCCGTAGTTGTTGCTGCAATTGGTGGTCAGCACCGGTAGGCCGTAGGTATGGTGCCAGGCCCGGACCAGATGGTCCGAAGCCGCCTTGGACGCCGAATAGGGGCTGTTCGGCTCGTAGCGGTGGGTCTCGGCGAACGGCGCGTCGCCGGCTTGCAGCGTGCCGTAGACCTCGTCGGTGGAGACATGGAGGAAGCGGAAGGCCGCGCGCTCCTCGCCGTCCAGGCCGCTCCAGTATTCGCGCACGCACTCCAGCAGGTTGAAGGTGCCGACGATATTGGTCTGGATGAAGTCGGCCGGCCCGTGGATGGAGCGGTCGACGTGGCTCTCCGCCGCGAAATTGACGACGGCCCTGGGCCGGTGCTGGCGCAGCAGCGCGGCGACGCCGTCCCGGTCGCCGATGTCGCCTCGGACGAAGACGTGCTGCGGGTGCCGGGCCACCGTCTGCAGCGTTTCAAGATTGCCCGCGTAGGTCAGCGCATCCAGGTTGACAAGCTTTTCATCGTGACGCGCCAGCCAGTCCAGGACGAAATTGCCGCCGATGAAGCCGGCGCCGCCGGTGACGAGAATGGTCATTGAAGCTTCCTGTATGATTCGGGTGAGGCTCGGCGGGCTGGCGTCTCTAAGCCGGTTTTGAGGCCGGGCGGATCGCGCCGCGGAGCCGATGTATTCGATCGCATGTGCGGACGCGCGCGCCGTCCGCGGGGAGATGCATCCGGATACGGCGCGCTCCGCGCCGAAGCGGCGGTTGATTCCGTGTCCGGTGTGATTCGGCGTGGCTGGCAAAACCTCCGTTCCGCTTCGCGTCGCAGCAGGACCCGAAAGGTTTTGTCGGCGGCTATTTAGAGTCGCTAACAAAACCGCATAGCGTACCTGAGCCAAGGCGCGCCGACGCAGGCAGTACAAGTAGTACGACAAGGAGGCGCAACGCAGGATCAGGGGTTTTGTTAGCGGGTCTTAAGCCGCGCCGATATAGGCGATACCTATACAGGCTTGCCGATTTTATCGGCTTTGAAAACATTCGGCAAAACTTGTGCGCCGGCGCCGACGGTACAGAATGCACGCGCCATGATGACAAAGCGGTGGCGGTAATCGATATTTAGGACATGAACTCAATGCAGCTTAAAGAATTGCTCAATATCCTGGACGTTTGCCTGGAGCCTTGGCGTTACAAGGACTATGCTCCGAATGGCTTGCAAGTCGAAGGACGAGGCGAGGTGCGCAAGATCGTGACCGGCGTGACGGCGTCCCAGGCGCTGATCGATGCCGCCGCGGCGCGCGGCGCCGACGCCATCCTGGTGCATCACGGTTATTTCTGGAAGGGGGAGGACGCGCGGATCTGCGGCATGAAGCGGCAGCGCATCCGCAGTCTGCTGCAACACGACATCAGCCTGCTGGCCTACCATCTGCCGCTGGACGGGCATCCGGAGCTGGGCAACAACGCGCAGCTGGGCAAGGTGCTCGGGCTGGAGGCGCGAGGGCAGGCCGGGGAGCAGGGGCTGTTGTGGCATGGCGACTGGAACGGAGGCGGGGACGCCGCCGCGCTGGCCGGCCATGTGTCGGCGGCGCTGGGCAGGGAAGCCCAATTACTGGGACGGACGGACAAGCCGGTGCGCAAGGTGGCGTGGTGCACCGGCGGGGCTCAGGGATTTTTCGCGGACGCCATCGCCCTCGGCGTCGATGCCTTCATAACCGGTGAGGCATCGGAACAGAATTACCACATGGCGATGGAAAGCGATATCGCATTCATTGCCGCCGGACATCATGCCACGGAACGCTTCGGCATCAGAGCCTTGGGACAGCATTTATCACAATCCAACGGCATAAGTGTCGAATTTATTGACGTTTTTAATCCGGTATAAGCATCTTGCTGGCGTCCTGATCAATTTATTTGCATAGAAGCTTCAAGTCCCTACTAGTAATCGGGTAAAATCTGGCGGTTTAGGGCTCGATTTCCACGATTGAGGATGACTGTATGAGTGAGCAACAAGTCGATACGGGGCGCCGTCGCTTTTTGACGATCGCTTCCAGCGCTGTTGGGGGTGTTGCGGTAGTTGGCGCGGCCACGCCCTTTTTCATGAGCTTTTTCCCGTCTGAGCGGGCGAAGGCGGCGGGCGCGCCGGTCGAAGTCGACATCGGCAAGATTGAATCGGGGCAGAAGATCAACGTCGAATGGCGCGGCAAGCCGGTTTGGATTCTGAACCGGACGCCGGAGCAATTGAAGAACCTGCCCAAGAATGACCCCAAGCTGGTCGATCCGGGCTCGGAAGTCGACCAGCAGCCTCCGTATTGCAAAAACGAACACCGCTCGATCAAGCCCCAGTTCCTGGTGGCGGTCGGCATCTGCACCCACCTGGGCTGTTCGCCGACATTCCGGCCCGATCTGGCGCCCGCCGATCTGGGGCCGGAATGGCTGGGCGGCTTCTATTGCCCCTGCCACGGTTCCAAGTTCGACCTCGCCGCCCGGGTGTTCAAGGGCGTGCCGGCGCCGAAGAACCTGGAAATCCCCCCGCACAAGTATCTGTCCGATACCCGCCTGATGATTGGCGACGACAAATAAGCTGAGGGCGCAATAATGAGCAAAGCACAAAAGTTGCTGAACTGGGTGGACGAGCGCTTTCCGCTGACCGCCTTGTGGGAAAGCCAATGGGGCAAATACGTCGCCCCCAAGAATTTCAACTTCTGGTACTTCTTCGGCTCGCTGGCGATGCTGGTGTTGGTGCTGCAGATCGTCACCGGCATCTTCCTGACGATGAACTACAAGCCGGACGGCACGCTGAACGCCGCCGGCGTGCCGGTGGCCTTCGCCTCGGTCGAGTACATCATGCGCGACGTCGCAGGCGGCTGGATCATCCGCTACATGCACTCCACCGGCGCGTCGATGTTCTTCGTCGTCGTCTATCTGCACATGTTCCGCGGTCTGATCTACGGCTCCTACAAGCAGCCGCGCGAGCTGGTGTGGGTGTTCGGCACGCTGATTTTCCTGTGCCTGATGGCCGAGGCCTTCATGGGCTATCTGCTACCGTGGGGCCAGATGTCGTTCTGGGGCGCCCAGGTGATCGTCAACCTGTTCGGCTCGATCCCGGTGATCGGTCCCGATCTGTCGGTGTGGATACGCGGCGACTACGTGGTGTCGGACGCGACGCTGAACCGCTTCTTCGCGCTGCACGTGATCGCTGTGCCGCTGGTGCTGCTGGCGCTGGTGGCGGCCCACCTGATGGCGCTGCATGAAGTCGGTTCCAACAATCCGGACGGCGTCGAGATCAAGAAGCAGCCGAAGGATCCGAACACCGGCCTCTACCTGGACGGCATCTACTCCCATCCGTACTACACGATCAAGGACATCCTGGGCGTCGTGGTGTTCATGGTGGTGTTCTCGGTGATCGTGTTCTTCCTGCCCGAGATGGGCGGCTACTTCCTCGAGCATCCGAACTTCGATCAGGCCGATCCGCTGAAGACGCCGCCGCACATCGCGCCGGTATGGTACTTCACCCCGTTCTACGCGATTCTGCGCGCGGTGCCGTCCTTCGCCGGCACCCAGGTCTGGGGCGTGCTGGCGATGGGCGCGGCGGTGGTGCTGATCGCCTTCCTGCCGTGGCTGGACCGTTCGCCGGTCAAGTCCATCCGCTACCGCGGACTGAAGTTCAAGGCGGCGCTGCTGCTGTTCATCGCGTCCTTCATCGGCCTGGGCATACTCGGCGCGATGCCGCCGACCTCGCTGCGCGGGGCGCTGTCGCAGTTCCTCACGCTGTTCTACTTCCTGTTCTTCATCGGCATGCCGGGCTTCACCGCGCCGCGCAAGCCGGGTCTGGCCATGTCGCTGCCGTTGCTGGTGGCGTTCGGCGCCGCCGGCGTCTACGTCGTGATGGCGAACCTGGCCGCGGTGCCGACGGTGACGGTGGTGCTGGCCGTGGTGTATCTGGCGGCCTTGCTGGGCCTGGTGCTGGTCGAGAACACCGACGGCAGCATTCCGGTGCCGGAGCGCGTGACCGAGACCAATGCCAGCCGGCAGCTCCAGTTCCTGATCATGGTGGCCGCGACCGTGTTCCTGGCCGCGTTGTTCGCCATGAACGTGTAAGCAGGGGGATAAGGAAAATGAACAACAATATCCGCAAGCTGATCGCCGCCGTCGCGCTGCTGCTGCCGTTCGCGGCGCCGGCCTTCGCCGAGGAGGGCGGTCCGAAGCTCGACAAGGCGCCGATCGACATCCAGGACACCGAAAGCCTGCAGCGCGGCGCGCAGATCTTCGTCAACTACTGCCTGTCCTGCCACTCGGCCAGCATGCTGCGCTACAACCGGCTGGAGGACATCGGCCTCAGCGACGAGCAGATCAAGGCGAACCTGCTGCCGGAGGGCGCCAAGATCGGCGACCAGATGAATATCGCGATGGACAAGAAGGACGCCAAGGCCTGGTTCGGCGCGACGCCGCCGGATCTGTCGCTGATCGCCCGGTCGCGCGGCGCCGATTATCTGTACAGCTATCTGCGCGGCTTCTACCGCGATCCGTCGCGCCCGACCGGCTGGAACAACCTGGTGTTCGACAAGGTCGGCATGCCGCACATCTTCTGGGAGTGGCAGGGCGAGCAGGTGCTGAAGACCTCGAAGGACGCCGAGGGCAACGAGGTGCACAAGCTGGAGCTGGTCAAGGCCGGCACGCTGACCAAGCTGGAGAACGGCAAGGCCAATACCGTGGAGTACGACAAGCGAATGGCCGACCTGACCAACTTCCTGGTCTTCATGGGCGAGCCGGCGGCGGTGAAGCGCCAGCAGATCGGCTACGTGGTGCTGATGTTCCTGGGCCTGCTGCTGTTCCCGCTGGTCTATCTGCTCAAGAAGGAGTACTGGCGCGACGTGCATTGACGCGTGTCGGCGTGAGTCGGAAAGGCGGAAGCGATTCCGCCTTTTTTCTTTTTGAAATCATGATGTTGTGTTGAAAGGCTGGAATGTGGCGTGCCGAAGGTGCTAGAATGCGCGCTGCACTCATTTTTTAAGTTAGTCAAGGATTTACTCCGCCATGATGACCCTCTACTCCGGAATCACCTGCCCGTTCAGTCAGCGCTGCCGCATTGTGCTCTTCGAAAAGGGAATGGATTTCGAAATCATCGATGTGGATATCCATAACAAGCCGGAAGATCTGGCTGTGATGAACCCGTACAACGAAGTGCCGGTTCTGGTGGAGCGCGACCTGATCCTGCACGAGTCCAACATCATCAACGAATACATCGACGAGCGCTTCCCGCACCCGCAGCTGATGCCGGCCGATCCGGTGATGCGTGCCCGCGCGCGCCTGTTCCTGCATCGCTTCGAGAACGAGCTGTTCATCCACGTCAAGACGCTGGAAGCCGGTGCGACCGGCAAGGAAGCGGCCAAGGCGCGCGAAGCGATCCGCGACGGCCTGACCACCATCGCTCCGATCTTCTCCAAGCAGAAATTCATGCTGGGCGACGATTTCTCGATGATAGACGTGGCCATCGCCCCGCTGATGTGGCGCCTCGAGCATTACAACATCGATCTGGGCAAGAGCGCCGCGCCTATCCTGAAGTACGCCGAGCGCATCTTCCAGCGCCAGTCCTTCATCGATTCGCTGACGCCGTCCGAAAAGGCGATGCGCAAATAAGGGTGACGCGATGAGCTCAAGCACCAAGCCCTATATGATCCGCGCGCTGCACCAGTGGTGCAGCGACAACGGCCATACCCCGTACATCGTCGTATGGGTCAACGATCGTGCCGACGTGCCGCTAGAGTACGTCAAGAACAACGAGATCGTGCTCAATATCGCCTACGGCGCCACCAAGAACCTGCAGATCGACAACGATTGGATCTCGTTCTCGGCCCGCTTCGGCGGCGTCTCCCGCGATATCTGGGTGCCGGTCGGCAACGTGATGTCGATTTTCGCGCGCGAAACCGGCGAGGGCATGGGCTTCGAGGTGGAGCCGGCGGTCGAGGCCGTCCAGGAGCGGCCGGCGCCGGAAGGCGACGGGCGGCCGGACGGAGACGATCCGGGGCCGGGCGGCCGTCCCAGCGGACGTCCCAGCCTGCGCATCGTCAAGTAGACGCCCGCCTTTGGATTCGAACCGGCCCCGTGGCCGGTTTTTTGCTGTCCGCGCGGCGCAAAAAAAACGGGGCGCGAACGCCCCGAAAGTCCCTTACACAACAAATCGTTATCGCTGTCGGCGCTATTCGACCCGTTCGCCGTGCAGCACCACGTCCAGCCCTTCTCGCTCCTCGTCCTCGGCGACGCGCAATCCCAGCGCGATGTCGACCAGCTTCAGCAGAACGAAGGTGACGATGCCGCAGTAGACGATGGTGACGCCGACGCCCAGCGCCTGGGTGGCCAGGCTGCCGTCGGCGCCGCCGATGTCCTTGACGGCGAATACGCCGGTCAGCAGCGCGCCGACGATGCCGCCGACGCCGTGCACGCCGAAGGCGTCCAGCGAGTCGTCGTAGCCCAGCATGTGCTTCAGTCCGGTGGCGCCCCAGAAACACACCACGCCGGCGGCCAGGCCGATCACCAGCGCGCCCTTGACGTCGACGAAGCCGGCGGCCGGCGTGATGGCCACCAGGCCGGCCACGGCGCCGGAGGCGATGCCCAGCACGGACGGCTTCTTCTTGGTCGCCCACTCGGCGAACATCCAGGCCAGCGCGGCCATCGCGGTGGCGACCTGGGTGGTGACCATCGCCATGCCGGCGCGGCCGTCGGCGGCGCCGGCTGAGCCGGCGTTGAAGCCGAACCAGCCTACCCACAACATCGAGGCGCCGACCAGCGTCAGAATCAGGTTGTGCGGCGGCATCGCCTCTTTGCCGAAGCCGATGCGCTTGCCCAGCACCAGCGCGGTCACCAGGCCGGCCACGCCGGCGTTGATGTGCACGACGGTGCCGCCGGCGAAGTCCAGCACGCCCTTGTCGCCCATCCAGCCGCCGGGCGCCCACACCCAGTGCGCGACCGGCACGTAGACCAGCAGCGACCACAGCGCCATGAAGACCAGCATCGCCGAGAACTTCATCCGCTCGGCGAAGGCGCCGGTGATCAGCGCCGGCGTGATGATGGCGAAGGTCATCTGGAACGTCATGAAGACCGATTCCGGGATGGTGCCGGCCAGCGGATGCACGGCCAGCTTGCCGGCGTCCTTCATGTAAACCATGCCGTCCAGCAGGAGGCGCGACAGGTCGCCGATGTACGGCGTGCCGACGGTGAAGGCCAGGCTGTAGCCGATCACGGTCCACAGCACCGTCACCAGCGCGGTGATGGCGAAGCTTTGCATCAGCGTGGCCAGCACGTTCTTCTTGCGGACCATGCCGCCGTAGAACAGGGCCAGGCCGGGTATGGTCATGAACAGCACCAGCGCGGTCGATGTCAGCATCCAGGCCGTGTCGCCGGAATTGATGACCTTGGCGGCGGCCACGGCCGGGCCGGCCGGCGCGTCGGCCAGCGCGGGCAGGGAGAGGGCGGTCAGGCCGGAGGCCATTGCGGCGAGCATCTTTTTCATTATGTTTCCCCAGTTTTCCGGTGGTCAGACGGCGTCGGCGCCGGTTTCGCCGGTGCGGATGCGGATCACCTGCTCCAGGTCGTAGACGAAGATCTTGCCGTCGCCGATCTTCCCGGTGCGGGCGGACTTCTCTATCGCTTCCACCACCTGGTCCAGCAGGGCGTCGTCGATGGCGATTTCCAGTTTCACCTTCGGCAGGAAGTCGACGACGTATTCGGCGCCGCGGTACAGCTCGGTATGGCCTTTCTGGCGGCCAAAGCCCTTGACCTCGGACACGGTGACGCCCTGGACGCCGATGGCGGACAGCGCTTCGCGGACTTCGTCAAGCTTGAACGGCTTGATGACTGCGGTGACGAGCTTCATGGTGGCTCCTTCTCGGAAGGTCGAGTGACTGACGATTGCTGCTGCGGCGGTCAATGCAGGAATCGTGCCAGGCCGCCGCGGACGTTCTCTGAATTGTGATGCAGTGCAAAAGAGACGTCTCTGGCCGTTTGGGCACTTTCCTTGTGCACCGTGCCTGCCTAGACTGCACAACTTTGGTGCAAAGTTGCGCTGCAGCATCGTCGAGTCGAATGGCCGCGGCTGGCGACGCGGCGACCATGACTATGCGTACAGGAAAACGGGAGCGCGACGGCGCTTTTTGCTACACTCGGCAACATGTCAAGACACCCGACGGGAGCCGCCACCATGTTGAGCCAGAAACTGTTTGAAGAGATCAGCGCCAAGATCAGCGAAACCATCGCCGCCAGCCCGGCCAAGGACATCGAGAAGAACGTCAAGGCGATGATGTCCTCGACCTTCGCGAAGATGGATCTGGTGACGCGCGAGGAATTCGACGTGCAGCAGGCGGTCTTGACGCGCACCCGCGAACAGCTGGCTGCGCTGGAGACGCGTCTGGCGCGTCTGGAAACCCAGCTGTTTCCGGACGAGGCAGCGGCCAGGGTGGAAGAGCAGTCCGAACTCGGCCATTCCTGAGCGGCCATGACGCTGGCGGTGGTGGCGAGCAGGGCTTTGTCCGGGCTTGACGCCCCGGAGGTGGCCGTCGAGGTCCACCTGGCCAACGGCTTGCCGGCGTTCAACATCGTCGGCCTGCCCGAGACCGAGGTCAAGGAAAGCCGCGACCGCGTGCGCGCGGCCATCCTCACCTCCGGTTTCGAATTCCCCGCCCGCAAGATCACCGTCAATCTGGCGCCGGCAGACCTGCCCAAGGATTCCGGCCGTTTCGACCTGCCGATCGCCATCGGCGTCCTGCTGGCCTCGGGCCAGGTCAAGTGCGAGGACATCGCCCGTTTCGAATTCGCCGGCGAGCTGGCGCTCAGCGGCGCCTTGCGTCCGGTGCGCGGCGCGCTGGCGATGGCTTGCCAGTGCCATGCGGCCGGCCGCGCCTTCGTGTTGCCCGAGGCCAGCGCGGCGGAGGCGGCCGTGCTGGCCTCCGCCGAAGTCTACGCCGTGCAGTCCCTGCCTCAGGCCTGCGCCTTTCTGAATGGCTTGCAGCCGCTGGAGGCATTGGCGCAGCCGGCCCCCGCCGCCGCGCCGAACTACCCGGATCTGGCCGATGTCAAAGGCCAGGCCGTCGCCCGCGGCGCGCTGGAAATCGCCGCCGCCGGCGGGCACAGCCTGCTGTTGATGGGGCCGCCGGGCACCGGCAAGTCCATGCTGGCGGCGCGTCTGCCGGGCCTGCTGCCGCCGCTGTCCGAGCCGGAGGCGCTGGAGAGCGCGGCGGTGCTGTCGCTCGGCTCGCAGGGTTTTCAGCCGGAACGCTGGCGGGTGCGGCCGTTTCGGGCGCCGCACCATACCGCGTCGGCGGTGGCGCTGGTCGGCGGCGGCGGCGAGCCGCGGCCCGGCGAGATCAGCCTGGCGCATCACGGCGTGCTGTTTCTCGACGAGTTGCCGGAATTCGACCGCAAGGTGCTGGAAGTGCTGCGCGAACCGATGGAAAGCGGTGTGATCCATATCTCGCGAGCGGCTCGACAGGCCAGTTTCCCTGCGCGCTTCCAGCTGGTGGCGGCGATGAACCCCTGCCCATGCGGCTATCACGGCCATCCATCGGGCCGCTGCCGGTGCACGCCCGAGCAAGTGGGACGATATCGCGGTAAAATCTCGGGTCCATTGCTCGACCGCATCGACCTGCAGGTGGAGGTGCCGGCGCTGAGCGCCGTGGAATTGCAGCAGGCGGCGCCCGGAGAGTCGAGCGCGGCGGTCCGCCAGCGGGTCGAGTTGGCCCGGCTCCGCCAGCACCGGAGGCAGGGCTGCCTGAACGCGGCCTTGCAGGGCGCGGCGCTGGAGCGGCATTGCCAGGGCGACGAGTCGGCGCTGGCCTTGCTGGCCGAGGTCTTGCCGCGGCTCGGCTTGTCGGCGCGCGCGTATCATCGGATACTGCGGGTTTCGCGCACCATCGCCGATCTGGAACAGGCCGAACGGATCGGCCGCGGCCATGTCCTGCAGGCGATACAGCTGCGGCGCATGATGCCTGGCGGCGCCTGACATAAGAAATTGATCAATCCAGCCCGGACGGCGCGTCGCCGTCCGGACAGACAACAGCGGTAGTGGTGAATGGCTAATCGAGATCTGAAAAACTCCCCCCGTCCGTCGCGCGGACGCGGCAACTCGTCCTCCTCGTCGCGCGGCGGCGGCGGCATGCTGGCCGGCATCATCATCGGCCTGATCGTCGGCGTCGCGGTGGCGGTGGGCCTGGCGATGTATCTCAATCGCTCGCCGGCGCCGTTCCAAGCCAAGAATGCCAATAAGCCCGAGACCTCGCAACCGCCGACCGAGTTGCTGGCGCCGGGCACCCGCATTGCCGACGCCGCGTCGGCCACCGCGCCTGCGCCGCAGCCGGCGGCCCAGGCGCAGCCGCAGGCGACGCTGGACTCCGGGGACAGCATACCGCTGCCGCCGCCGGTCCAGCCGCACGAGGCCAAGCCGGAAGCCAAGGCCAAGCCGGCCGCGCCGGCGGCCCAGGCCAAGAGCGACAAGAACGACCAGCGCTTCGATTTCTACAAGATCCTGCCGGGGCAGGTCGATGCGGTGACGTCCGACGCCAAGGGCGGACGTTCGTCGGAACCTTCGTCGTCGGCGACTGCCAAACGGGTTTATTTGCAGCTGGGCGCGTTCCAGAACCAGGACGACGCCGACAACCTGAAGGCCAAGCTGGCCTTGCTGGGCGTCGAGGCCAAGATCCAGTCGGTCAATGTGCCGGACAAGGGGATGGTGCACCGGGTGCGGGTGGGGCCGCTGAGCCGCCAGGACGAGGTGGATCGACTGCGCGCGCAATTGAAGCAGGACGGTATCAGCGCCAATGTGGTGAAGGCCGAGTAGGCCTTATTTGAACATACGGGAAAACAAGATGAAGAAATGGTTGCTGTTGATGTTGCTGGCGGTGAGCGGCATGGCGAATGCCGCCATCGAGCTGGGCAAGGACTACACGATGCTGAGCACGCCTCAGCCGGTGGCCAATCCCAAGAAGGTCGAAGTGATCGAGTTCTTTTCCTATCACTGCATCCATTGTTACGACGATGATCCGGCCTTCAATGCCTGGTCCAAGACGCTGCCTGCCGACGTGAGCTTCCGCAAGGAGCAGATCGTGTGGCAGAAGTCGATGGAAGGCTTCGCGCGCATGTTCGCGACGTTCAACGCCACCGGCACTTTCGACAAGCTGCACCGCGCCGCTTTCGACGCCCAGATCAAGCAGCGCGTGAACCTGGCCGACGCCGACCAGTTCCAGAAGTGGATCAAGCAACAGAAGGGCGTGGACAGCGCCAAGCTGCTGCAGACCTACAATTCCTTCGGCATTAACGCCCAGGTGGCGCGCGCGGCCAAGATCACCCGCGACTACCAGATCCAGGGCACGCCGACCGTGATCGTCAACGGCAAATACGTGGTGGTGACCAGCACGCCTGAGCGGATGATCCAGGTGATGAACGAGCTGATCGCCAAGGCCCGCGCCGAGAGGAAGTAAGCGCGCGAAGCGGTGGACAGGGCGGCCTTGGCCGCCCTTTTTCATGGTATTTCGAAAAAAGTTGTTGACGAAGTGATTCGATAGTCTTAATATGCAACCTCTCTGACGCGGGGTGGAGCAGTCTGGTAGCTCGTCGGGCTCATAACCCGAAGGTCGTAGGTTCGAATCCTGCCCCCGCAACCAAGCATTCCCGAAAAGCCGAATCGTTCCGATTCGGCTTTTTGCATTCCATGCGCGCCGCGCCGGAAAGCGCTTGGCAGTTTCTTGCGCGCAAACCCGCAAATCACTATGCGCGATTGCGCGCGGCCAGCCTATTCTTTGACGCCGATCTTGCATCGCCCTGCAAGATTTGTTCGCTTGTTGCGATGCCCTATCTCGGTTCCGAACTTTTTTGTAACAGTTTGCAATGTCGGTCATGACGATATCACGTTAAGTACATTGTCTTAAACCATTGTTGCGGCTATAGATTTTCCCGGACGCTGATCTTGATGAGCGTCAATCGATTTGCATATCTTGCCGCGGGCGACTTTTGATCCTGGTCAAGGCCCTTGAAATATCAGGCAAAAATGTTTCTAATACGCCCGCTTGTCACGTGTGCTGCGACGATTTGCCGCAGCGGCCCGCGGCGAGCGCAGATGTTAGTGTTTGCCGAATTCCTGTCTTGCCGCGCCGCGCCCCGGCGCCTCACTCGGACAGTGGAGCTTCAGCTGTCACGTCATCGCCCGGAAGCGATTGTGGAGTCGCTTCCACCCGGTGCGTTTCCGCCGTGGAAACGGATGCGCGCCGGCGATTCGCGGAATCCGCGAGCCCTGAAAGTCTGTTGTTTCGCCTGACGTCGCCTTCCCTCGGAGTCCGGGGAGGAGGGGCCGTCTGCTGAACATTTCGCTGGCGTTGGAGCATGGCTCGCAACGCCTGTTGCGCATCGGCGCGTTGAAGGATTTTTAACCCGTAAAGTCGTAAGATGAGAAACCATAGACCCTCCCGCCTGTTGTGGGGGCTTTCTCCGCTCGTCGCACTGCTCTCCGGTTGTCAAGGCGGTATCCTTGACCCCAAGGGCCCGGTGGCGGCGGACCAGAAGTCCCTGATCATCACGGCAACCGCGCTGATGCTGCTGGTGGTCATTCCGGTGATCGTGATGACGCTGTACTTCGCCTGGAAGTACCGCGCGAGCAACACGGACGCCGCCTACGAACCGAAATGGTCGCACTCGACCAAGATCGAGATCGTGGTCTGGCTGATCCCCTGCATCATCATCGCCTTCCTGGCGACGCTGACCTGGAAGAGCACGCACAAGCTCGATCCCTATCGTCCGCTGGACTCGGCCGTCAAGCCGGTGCAGGTACAGGTGGTGGCGTTGAACTGGAAGTGGTTGTTCATCTACCCGGAGCAGCAGATCGCCTCGGTCAATGAGCTGGTATTCCCGAGCAATGTGCCGGTGAGCTTCAAGATCACTTCCGACGCGGCGATGAACTCCTTCTTCATCCCGCAGCTGGGCGGCCAGATCTACGCGATGGCCGGCATGCAGACCCAATTGCATCTGCTGGCGGAAGAGCCGGGCACCTACAAGGGTTTCTCGTCCAATTACAGCGGCGCCGGTTTCTCCGGCATGAAGTTCAACGCGATCGCCACCAAGACTCCGGCCGAGTTCGAGGCCTGGGTGGCCAAGGTGAAGGCCTCCGGCAAGACGCTGGACGCGCCGGCCTACCTGCAGCTGTTGAAGCCTAGCGAGAACAACCCGGTCAACTATTACGCGTCGACCACGCCGTATCTGTTCGAGGCCGTGGTGCACAAGTACATGGCCGGTCGTCCGTCGCTGGCTGATAGCGATGACGCCATCAAGCTGACGAAGATGACCAAAGAACTGTGCGCCGCGATCACGCCGCCGGTTGTCAAGGAGTAACGATTGATGTGGTTAGGTAAACTGACTCTGGACGCGATCCCGTACCATGAGCCCATCATCATGGGGGCGCTTGGCGGCGCCGGCCTGATCGGGCTGATGCTGTTCGCGTTGATCACCAAGTTCGGCAAGTGGGGCTATCTCTGGAACGAATGGCTGACCTCGGTCGATCACAAGAAAATCGGCGTGATGTACATCATCGTCGCCATGATCATGCTGCTGCGCGGCTTCGCCGACGCGCTGATGATGCGCACCCAGCTGGCGATGGCCACCGGCGGCGCCCACGGCGTGTTTCCGCCTGAGCACTACGACCAGATCTTCACCGCCCACGGCGTGATCATGATCATCTTCATGGCGATGCCGTTCATGACGGGCCTGATGAACATCGTGGTGCCGCTGCAGATCGGCGCGCGCGACGTGGCCTTCCCCTTCCTGAACTCGCTGAGCTTCTGGCTGCTGGTTTCGGCTGTGATTCTGGTCAACCTGTCGCTGGGCGTCGGCAACTTCGCCCGCACCGGCTGGGTCGCCTATCCGCCGCTGGCCGAATTGGGCTTCAGCCCCGACGTCGGGGTGGACTACTACACCTGGGCCTTGCAGATATCGGGCATAGGGACGACGCTGACGGCGATCAACTTCCTGGTGACCGTGATCAAGATGCGCGCTCCGGGGATGAAGCTGATGGAAATGCCGATCTTCACCTGGACCTGCACCTGGGCCAATGTGCTGATCGCCACCTCCTTCCCGATCCTGACCGGCGCGCTGGCGATGCTGAGCCTGGACCGCTACCTGGGCTTCCACTTCTTCACCGCGGAAGCCGGCGGCAACGCCATGATGTATCTGAACCTGTTCTGGGCCTGGGGCCACCCCGAGGTGTACATCCTGGTTCTGCCGGCCTTCGGCATCTTCTCGGAAGTGGTTTCCACTTTCTCCGGCAAGCGCCTGTTCGGCCACAAGTCGATGATCTACGCCAGCGGCGCGATCTCGGTGCTGGGCTTCATGGTATGGCTGCACCACTTCTTCACGATGGGCTCCGGCGCCAACGTGAACGCCTTCTTCGGCATCGCGACGATGATCATCTCGATCCCGACCGGCGTGAAGCTGTTCAACTGGCTGTTCACCATCTACAAGGGACGCCTGCGCTTTGAAACGCCGATCCTGTGGACGCTGGGCTTCATGGTGACCTTCTCGATCGGCGGCATGACCGGCGTGCTGCTGGCCGTGCCGGGCGCCGACTACGTGCTGCACAACAGCCTGTTCCTGATCGCCCACTTCCACAACACCATCATCGGCGGCGCCGTGTTCGGCTACCTGGCCGGCGTGTCGTTCTGGTTCCCGAAAGTGTTCGGCTTCAAGCTGAACGACAAGCTGGGCAAGGCCTCGTTCTGGTTCTGGCAGATTGGCTTCATGTTCGCCTTCATGCCGCTGTACGTGCTGGGCTTCCTGGGCATGACCCGCCGCCTGAACCACACCGACAACCCGGCCTGGGAGCCGTGGCTGTACATCGCCCTGTTCGGTGCGCTCTTGATCGCCGCCGGCATCGCCTGCCAGCTGCTGCAGATCGCCGTCAGCATCCGCGACCGCAAGAAGCTGGTCGACGAAACGGGCGACCCGTGGAACGGCCACACGCTGGAATGGTCGACCTCGTCGCCGGCGCCGTTCTACAACTTCGCCAAGCTGCCGCAAGTGCATGACATCGACGCCTTCACCGACATGAAGGAAAAGGGCGTGGCCTACGTGGTGCCGAAGTCGTACGAGCCGATCCACATGCCGCGCAATACCGCGGTGGGCATCTATATCGGCGCCTTCACCACGGCGCTGGGCTTCGCGTTGATCTGGCACATCTGGTGGCTGGCCATCGTCGGCCTGGTCGGCATCGTCGGCAGCATGTTGGTCCGCGCCTACGACAACGACCTGGACTACTACGTGCCGGTGGACGAAGTGGAGGCGATCGAGCGCGCACGCTTCGAGAAGCTGGGCATCGACGTCGACAACTACACCGAGCGTGATCAGGCCAAGCCGAAGAAGGCCGCCCGTCCGACCACGACCGCGTAACAGGCTGAATCCGACATGACGACTTATGTAAAAGAAGCGCACGACGCGCATGAGGACCACGAGCACCACGACAGCGGTTCACAGACCGTTCTGGGCTTCTGGTTCTACCTGATGACCGACTGCATCCTGTTCGCGACGGCGTTCGCGGCCTATGCGGTCCTGTTCCGCAACGTGGCGGAAGGCGTGTCCGGCAAGGAAATCTTCGAGCTGCCCTATGTGCTGGTCGAGACCGCGGCGCTGCTGCTGTCCTCCATCACCTACGGTTTCGCGATGATAGCCGGCCACAAAGGCAACAAGTCCGCCGTTCTCGGCTGGCTGGCCGTGACCTTCGCGTGCGGCGCCGCCTTTATCGGCCTGGAAATCAACGAGTTCCACCACCTGATCGTCGAGGGCCACGGCCCGCAGACCAGCGCCTTCCTGTCGGCCTTCTTCGGCCTGGTGGGCCTGCACGGCCTGCACGTGACCGCCGGTCTGATCTGGATGGCGGTGATGATGCTGGAAGTGGTGAAGACCGGTCTGACCGGCCGCGCCATGACCCGCCTGAACTGCCTGTCGCTGTTCTGGCACTTCCTCGACATCGTGTGGATCTGCGTGTTCACCGTCGTCTACCTGAAAGGAGCCATGTGATGAGTCACGCGCATGAGCAAGCGAATCACGGCAGCGTGAAGAGCTATATCGTCGGCTTCGTGCTGTCGGTGATCCTCACCGCCATCCCGTTCTGGATGGTGATGGGCGGCGCCTTCACCAAGCAGGCGACGCTGATCGGCATCTTCGCGCTGGCGGTGGTGCAGATCATCGTGCACCTGAAGTATTTCCTGCACCTGGACTTCAGCAAGGAAGGCAAGCTGAACAGCTTCTCCTTCCTGTTCACCGGCATGGTGATCGTGCTGCTGGTCGGCCTGTCGATCTGGATCATCTACACCGCCGACGCGCTGATGATGCGCTGAGGCCGTGTTGAGGACACCGTTTTGAAGTTCAAACGCTATCTTCAGGTCACCAAGCCGGGCATCATCTTCGGCAACCTGATCTCGGCCGTCGGCGGTTTCCTGCTGGCGGCCCGAGGGCCGGTGGACTGGTGGCTGCTGGCGGCCACCGTCATCGGCCTGTCGCTGGTGGTGGCCTCCGGCTGCGCGATCAACAACTGCATAGACCGCGACATCGACGCCAAGATGGCTCGTACCCAGAAACGGGTGCTGGTCACCGGCGCGATGAGCGCCAAGGCCGCGCTGGCCCACGGCGTGCTGCTGGGCCTGGCCGGCTTCGCCCTGCTGTGGTTCTGCACCAATCCGCTGGCTACCGGCTGTGTGCTGTTCGGTTTCGTGATCTATGTCGGCGTGTACAGCCTGTACATGAAGCGCAACTCGGTGTACGGCACCCTGGTCGGCAGTCTGTCCGGCGCGGTGCCGCCGGTGGCCGGCTACTGCGCCGTCACCGGCCGCTTCGACATGGGCGCTGCCATCCTGCTGCTGATGTTCTGCCTGTGGCAGATGCCGCATTCGTACGCGATCGCCATCTTCCGCTTCAAGGATTACGAGGCGGCAGGCATCCCGGTGCTGCCGGTGGTCAAGGGCATCTCGGCCGCCAAGCAGCAGATCGTGCTGTACATCCTGGCCTTCGGCGCGGCAACGGTGATGCTGGTCTTCGGCGGCTACGCCGGCTACGGCTATCTGGCGGTGGCGGTGGCCACCAGCCTG
This sequence comes from Chromobacterium sp. CV08, assembly GCF_051129845.1. Classification (NCBI taxonomy): domain Bacteria; kingdom Pseudomonadati; phylum Pseudomonadota; class Betaproteobacteria; order Neisseriales; family Chromobacteriaceae; genus Chromobacterium; species Chromobacterium sp. CV08. The sequence continues at coordinate 4,445,541 of NZ_CP150453.1, read as the reverse complement.
TGGTGGCTGAAGATGGCCTTGTCCGGCTACAAGCGGGAAACCGATGACCGCGCCTGGGCGCGCCAGGTCTTCTTCTTCTCCATCATCACCATCACTTCTCTGAGCGTGATGATGGCGGTGGACGGGCAGACACCGCCGCGCGGCCGCGCGGTGATGACGGCGGACGCCGGCATGTATCGTTAATCGAACCATCGCATCAATGACGAACGGGGGGCCGCTTGCGCGGCGCCCCGTTTTTTATTCTTGGGCCGCTACAGCTGTCATGACAGGCCAGCCCGACGGACGATGATTGACGCCGGACCGATGGTTGATAATTAAATAATTAATTTATTAAATCATAAAAAGTTAAATTGGTTGTTTATATCATTTAACTCCGTGATGCTTCACATAAAATTCCAATATGCATATGTTTTTTACAATAAATTGCTTGATTTGTTGTCAATTTTCAGAACTGGTGAGAATTATGAAGGAGGTGTAGAATCAACAACTTTTGTGTTGATGCCGGGCGTGGGGAATTGAATGAAAGCGGTACCGAGTACGGAGAAGAAGCCGGGAGCGTTATCGTACCGGCCAGATATTGATGGTCTGAGAGCTGTCGCTATTTTGTCAGTAGTACTGTTTCACGCGTTTCCTGGCCGTCTGCCGGGAGGTTATGCCGGTGTCGATATATTTTTCGTCATTTCTGGTTTTTTGATTTCCAGCATCATATTCAAAGGGATGGTTAATCAGAATTTCAGTATCATTGACTTCTATATTCATCGAGTTAAGAGAATTTTTCCTGCGCTGATTGTCGTTTTATTGACCTGTTATTGCGCTGCATGGGCAGTATTATTGCCCGATGAATTCAAGCAGCTTGGCAAGCATATCGTCAGCGGGGCTGGTTTTATACAAAATCTGATGCTGTGGAGTGAGGCTGGCTATTTTGATCATGCATCGGAGTTGAAGCCGCTGATGCATCTATGGTCGTTGGCGATTGAGGAACAATTCTATTTGCTATACCCACTGCTGGTTTTGCTGGTATGGCGATTAGGGTTGAACTTGTTGTCGATCTTGCTGATTTTATTGTCATTGTCATTTGGCTGGGGCCTTTGGTTGTTGTCCAAGGATCCTATTGCAGCATTTTTCCTGCCACAGGGTAGGTTCTGGGAGTTGCTGGCTGGTGGATGTCTTGCCTATCTGCAGATGTTTCACCGTGAGAAAGTATCTCGCTTTTTGATGGTGGTAATTTTTCGCAGGCAGGAAAAATCATCGCTTGATCGTCTTGATTCGCTGAATACTATATTGTCTTTTGCTGGACTATTGTCGATTGGCTTGGGCATTTTGTTGCTCGATAAGGATAGTCTTTTCCCCGGAGCCTGGGCGTTGCTGCCGGTAATGGGTGCCTTCTTGTTGATTCTTGCCGGGCCGGTGGCCTGGGTAAATGAGCGCGTTTTGTCCAATCGCTTCATGCTGTTTATTGGTGCGATCAGCTATCCACTGTATCTCTGGCATTGGCCCTTGCTTTCGTTTGCTTATATCATGCAGGCAGACATGCCGAGTACTGCGGTCAGAATGCTATTGCTTGCGGCGGCGGTTCTGCTGTCCTGGCTGACTTATCGTTTGATTGAAAAGCCAATACGTTTTGGTCAGCCTAAAGGGTGGTTGAAGCCGGCATTTTTATGTCTGCTACTCAGTGGCGTTGGTTATGCCGGTTACAATGCGTACCAGCGTGATGGTCTGGATTTCAGGCCAATTACCAAGATGAATCTGGATGTGCGGACTGCTGTTGTCGGAGCTGAGCGAGATCAATATGCTGAAGACAACTGTGGCATTTCCGGTGATGGCAAGAGGTTTGTGAGCTTTTGTCATCAGAGCAAAGGGGTGCGCCAGAAGTACGCGGTCTGGGGCGACAGCAAGGGCGATGCGCTCTATTGGGGCCTGGTGAGGCAAGCCAAGCAGAGCGGCGGTTGGATGATGCTGGGGCGGTATAGCTGCGCACCGATGGTGGGGGTGCACAGGACAAGCACTTACAGCGCGACGGATTACGATCCGTCCGAGTGCGCCAGATCGAATGAACTGGCGTTTCAGGACATCATATCCGATTCAAGTATCAAGGTCGTGGTATTGGCAACGGCTCAACGAATTCTGCTCAACGCCAACTATACCGCGGACGCGTCGGCGCAATCGTCACGGCAGGCGGTGATCTCTGGCTTGACCGAGGCGGTAAAGCGGCTGGAGTCTGCCGGCAAGAAGGTGGTTTTTGTCGTCGATAATCCGACCTTGCCGGAAGCGAAGTCGTGCCTGGCGCCCCGATGGACGGAAGTGCCGCTGCTCAATGCCTGGCTGCAGCAGAAGAAAGGAAATCCCGATTGTCATATGAGCTACCAGAAGTACCTGCGTGATACGCAGGAATATCGGGCATTGGTCGACGAGTTGCATGCGCGGAATCCCGGCTTGCTGATTTATAACCCGGTGCCGTTATTGTGCGATCTCAAGCATGGCGTTTGTCCGATCGAGAGAAAGGGCAGCTTCCTGTACAGCTACGGGGACCATATTTCGGACTACGCCAATAATATGATAGGTCGCGATCTGATCGGCATGCTCGGTTCGCGCCGCTTGTAGCAAACGGCTTGCCGGGACGGCCCGCGATGCAGCCAGGCGCTGCATCTATTGGATTGGAAACGGGGAGCCCGCTTGCGCGGCTCCCCGTTTTGGTTTGGGCGTCTGCCGCTCAGTTCTTCTTCAACGCGGCGCGCATCGCGGCCCGGCGCGCGGCCGGCAGCTTGCCGACGTAGTCGGCGGCGGTCTGATTGTATTTGTCGGTGTCGCTCAGCGATGCGCCGTGCGCGACCAGATAGCGGACGATGGCCGGGCTGGCATCCAGCACCGCGCTCATCAGCACGGTGATTTCGCTGGTGCGGGTGGACGCGTTGACGTCGGCGCCTTTCGCGATCAGGTCTGAGACGATGCCGGCGTCGTTGCTCTTGGCCGCGTAGAACAGCGGGGTGTTGCCGTCGTAGCCGTCGACATTGGGATTGGCACCGGCCCCGAGCAGGGCCTGCACCGCGGCGCGGTTGCGGGCGTCTATCGCGTAGATCAGCGGCGTCTTGGAGACGTCGTCTAGCGATTGGTCGACGTCGCAGTGATTGCGCTGGACATAGCCGGCGACGGCGGGCGCGTCGGCGTGGCGCAGCAACTGCCGCCAGTCGTCCTTGTCGCAGGCGGCCAGCGCATGCTGGGTCAGCAGCAGGGCGCCCAGGGCCAGCAGGAGTGAGATTTTCATTCAGAAGCTCCGGAAGGTTTTCACCCAGGTATCGTAAGGGCGGCTGCGCTGCGGCGGGAAATAGGTCCACGGCGTGTAGTGCAGCTTGGCGTATTCGGAGGCGGTGCGCGGCGTGTACAGATAGCCTTCCTTCATCGCCTTGGCCTCGTCCTCGCTGACGGCGGCGCCGCCGCTGCCGACAGCCGCCACCTCGTGGGCGCCGGGGTCGTAGTTGATCTTGAACGATGAAAGCTTTTTCTTGCCGTCGTCGAACTGCTTGCGATAGATGCCCGCAGATTTGTTGATCGACGCCTCCACCCCCATCGATGTCGGCTGGCCGCCCGGGCCGACGCCCATCAGCTTGTTGTATTTATTGTTATTCTTGGCCCAGCCCTGTTCCTGCTTCATCGTCGCCAGCAGCACCTTGGGGTTCAGCTTGTAGTTCTGCGCCGCCTTGTAGACCAGCACATCAGCCTGGTACTGGTCGACCAGCACCGGATTGTTGGCCTTGATGATGCTGGTGATCTGCTCCTGGCTCAGCGCGTTGCAGTCCTCGAACTCATCGTCCGGAATCGGTTTTTCCAGCGGGTTGCGGTCTTTCGGCACCTCCACCTTGGAAACCGGCTTGCGTTCCTTGTTGTGGTGCTTGTGCGTCTTGGATTGGGTCTTGTCGATCTCCGGTTCCTTATGGTCGGCGTCCGGACGCGACAAGCCGTCACACAACACTTTGGGACTGATCACGCACAGGTATTTGTGGAATACGCTTTCTTCAGCCTGCACGGGCGGTAGCTTCTTGGCATCGCCTACCGGCCCTTTCACCTTGACGTCTATCTTGTCCTTGGGATCGTGGCCGAACAGTGGGCCGGTGTCGCCATCGTGATCGGTCTTGCCGGTGATGATCAGGTCGCCGTGGCGGATTTCATACCAGACATCGATCATGGGCTGGAGGATGCGGTCGAGGAACTTGGCCTGGATCTTGGTTTCGTCGGCGATCTGGTGGCCGTCCAGCAGCGCGTAGACCACGGCGCGCTTGCCGTCGACCGCCGGCTTGGCGATCAGCTCGTTGTGGATGGTGCCGAAGAGGCTGTAGTCCTGCTCCAGTATCTTCAGCAGCCGGATGTAGTTGTCCAGGCCCTTGACCGTCTGGCAGCCTTCGCTCCAGTTGCTGGTGCGGTTGCCCGGACCTTCGCCGCCGTAGTGGATATTGTGTTCGTAGGTCGTCGACGGCGCGTCGGGCTGGTCCGGACTGAACTCGTATTCGGGGGCTTTGGCGCTGCCGGTGTTCTGGGCGCGGAAGGCCAGTCCCTTGACTATCCTCAGCGCCCGGTAGTTGTGGCGCTGGGCGAAATGGTGCGTCCTTTGCATTTCCGCCAAGCTGGCATGGTCGTGGTAGGACGATATCTTGTGATTGCCCAGCCGGTACTGGTACAGACCGTTGATCAGCACCCGGCCGGCCAGCTGGCCGTTCTGCTTGCTGTACGGTTCGGTGTTGAATTCGAACTCGGCGACTTTTTTCTGGCCGGACGCGTCCTTGTAGACGACGAACAGCGTGTCGTCGAATACCTTGTTGCTGTCCTTGACGACCTTGCCGTGGTCGAAGCCGCGCGCGCCTATCAGGTTGACCCGGCCGTTGGCGGTCTCGAAGGCGAAGCCGTCGACATTGTTCTTGCCATTGGCGGCGGCGTGGTGTTCGAACAGCCGCTGCAGGATGTCGTACTTCTGTTCCTCGCTGTATTTGCCGAAGTCGAAATCCTTGTACTTTTCTACTTGGTTGCCCATTGCGCCTCCTGGCGGCCGGCGGGACCGTAGATGCTCAGCTGGTAGCCGTCCTTGTCCGGCGTGAACTGCGGTCGGGCATAGGCGAAGAAGAAGTAGGGGCTGCCCTGCGGCTGCAGATAAGCCTTGCCGAAGCCGTCGGCCCGGTTGGCGAGGAAGGCCTGGGTCAGCGTCAGGCCGGACAGCGCCTGCAACTGGCCGCCGGCGTTCTTGCCGAGTATCAGCTCATTGCCCGCCACGTCGGCGGCGGACAGGCGCAGCCGCCGGCTGCCGCCGGCGCCGCTGGCTTGCGCGTCGCGCAGCGCGACGGCGAACGGAACCTGGTATTGACGGCTGGCCGCGTCCTTGCGGCTCAGTATGACGTCGTCGACGCCCTGATCGGCCTGGCCTTGCTGCAGTTGCGCGGCCGGACCGGTGCAGGCGCGGTCGCTCAGCAGCGGCCAGGGGTTCTGCTCGGTGTAGACCAGGCAGCGGGGGAGGCCGGCCAGCCGGCCGGCGGCCTTGTCCAGGTCGCGCGCGATGAAGCGGGCCAGCCGGAATTCGGCGCTGTTCTGACCGGCTTGCCGGTCCAGCAGCCGGAGCTTGCTGACGGCGACATCGGTGAATTTCGCTCCCGGCTCGATGGCGGAGATCTTCAGCTCCAGCTTGGCGACTTCGGCGCCGCCGGCATTGATCAGCAGCAGCCGTTCGGCGGTGTTCAGCGCATTGTCCGATTTGCCGGTGATCTTGTCGTCGGACTGGTTGCCGAAGGCCACGGTTTTCAGCTCCCGCTGCAACTGGGGCAGCGAGTACTCGCGGGCGTGGTAGCTGAGGGCGAAGCGGCGCGTTTCGAACGGCTTGTCCTCATGCGGCCGGTACAGGCTGATGGTGACGCTCTTCGGCGAGGCGTTCTGGAACTGGGTGGCCGCCGACTTGGCGTAGCCCGGCGTCAGCGCGACGGCGAACAGCGGGCTCGGCTTTGCCAGCGTTAGCGTCAGTGTCGCCGGATTGCTGATCTGATCGGATTCGCGCGACGTTTGCTCGCCATGGAATACCCAGGCCTTGGCCGGGCTCGCGTCGAACAGGTTCTTCGCCGAATACTGCGCCGGCGTCGAACTTGCCAGCGTCTGGCTGGCGTGAAGCTGCAGCGTGTTCCAGCCCAGGTCCACCGAGACGTCCTCGGGCTGGTTGGCGGCGCCGGCGTGGGCGGCGGACAGCGCCAGCGCGCCGATGGCGATAATAGCGTAGCGATGATTCATTACAGGATTTCCCATTCGCCTGACCCGATCAGGGCCTTGATGTTGTTGACGCCGGGCAGGTGGATGCGGTCGGTCATGCCGCTGCCGTCCAGCGCGCCGGTCGCGAGCTTCTTGCCGGTGTCGGCGGAGTAGTAGACGTATTTCTTGCCGCTGAATTCTGGGTGGGCCTCGGTCAGCAGCTGGGCGTCGATCTGCTCGGTGCAGACGATCTTCTTGTACTGCGGCTGCGACCAGTCCATGCTGGCCGGGCCGTCCAGCGTATGGCTGGCGCCCTTTACCGTCACTTTGCCGGGCGCGTGGACCTCGATATTGCCGCCCTTGATGCGGATGTAGGCGCCGCCGGCGGTCAGCAGAATCTCGTCGCCGGCGTGCACGATGATCTTGTCCTTGCTGGAGGTGATGGTGACATCCTGGTCGGCCGTCAGCTCCATCGCGTCGCTCTGCGCCTGCACCTGCACCTTGCCCTTCGCCGCGATCAGCTTCAGCGCCACCTTGTCCTTCACCCCCGCCACGAACAGGCTGATGTGCTGCCCGACGTTGTGCAGCCAGCGCCGGCCCGTCACCTGGTTCGCGTCCCGCTGCGCCACCAGGTTCAGGTTCTGCCCGGCTGAGACGGTCTGGCTTTGCTCGGTGACGCTGGCGATGCCTGCGGGTGCGGACAGCACCAGCAGCGGCTGTTGTCCCGCCTGCTCCTTGGCGCTCTTGCCGTCTTTGTCGGTGTTGCTGCCCGCTTCCCAGGCCTTCAGCGCCTCCGCGTGGTGCTGCAGGTGGCCGTCGGCCTTCTTGCCGGCCTTGCCGTTGTCCGAATCGATGCCGTCCGGACCGGTTTCCATCGAGTCGGCCAGCTGGCCCGCCGCCGCCTCGCCCAGCGATTGCGCCAGGTTCAGCGCCGTGTCGAGCTGCGATTGAGCGTGCTCTCTGGCCAGTTGTTTGCCGGACGCGCCGTTCTGCGCTTCGGTGGACAGCAGCAAGCCGTGCGCGGCGCGGATCGCGCCGTGGTGGTCGGTCCTCAGTTCGAAGCCTTCGCCGCGCGGCTGCGCCTTGCCGTTGCTGCGCGGGTGGGCGAGGTAGCCCTGGTTCAGCTGGGTCTTGCCCGCTTCGCTGCTGAGCTTGGCCCGCACTTCGCCGGGGGTGTCGTCGAACAGCAGCTCGCTGTAGCCGCCGCCCTGGTGTTCCTTGCTCTTGATGCCGGACAGCGTCTTGTTGGCCGGCAGGCTGCCGGCGCCGCTGAAGTCCGGCGTCGGATGGCTGCCGTTGTACAAGACCCCGGTGATCACCGGGCGGTCGATGTCGCCTTCGATGAAGTCCACCAGCACTTCCTGGCCGATGCGCGGCAGGAACTGGTGGCCCCAGCCGGCCCCGGCCGACGGCATCGCCACCCGCAGCCAGCACGACGATTTGTCGTCCAGGCCGGCGCCTATCGTCGGGTGTTCGTCCGGCCGCTGCCAGTGGAACTGCACCTTGATCCGGCCTTGCTCGTCGGTGTGCACTTCCTCGCCGGCGGGGCCGACCACGGTGGCGGTCTGCACCCCGAGGCTGGTCGGCCTGGCCTGTTCCGTGTGGGCGTAGGCCGGCGTCAGCGGAATGCCGCGGCGCTGGGCCTGGATCCGGGTGGTGAACGGGGCGTCGGCTTTGTCGCCCGCCGGTAGGATGGACTGCAGATCGGTCGGCAGGTTGTTGCGCACCTGCAGGGTCTGGCCGGTGACGACGAATTCGCGCTGCTCGGCGGCGTCGCCTTCGTGCGCCGGGTGGTCGTCGAGGCGGAACCACTGGCCGGCGGTCAGGCCGCGGATGGAGCCTTCCCCCTCGAAGGTCTTGGCTTCGGCGTCGTGCGCCTGCTGGCGCAGCCGGGCGTAGTGGCTCAACTGCTCGGCGTCGCCGGCGTAATACAGGCCCTGCGGGTCGTAGTCCTGCAGGCTGGCTTGCAGCGCCTGGCCGGCCTGGCCCTGTTCGATCTGGCTGCTGTCGCCGCTGTGCTGCGTCGACACCGGTCGGTAGTCGAAGCTGGCCAGCGCGACGCTGCCGGGCACGATCCGCCGCGCCGCCTGCCAGTCGGTCAGGCCATCCTCCTCTTCCGTCGCGTCGCTGCGGTGGAAGCGCACGCGCTCGACTTCGGCCGGCGGCAGGCCGTAGACGTCGTCGAACACCACCAGCTTGACCTGCGGGCTGTCTCCATCAAGATGTTCGAAACGCCAGGCATAGCCCTCTTCGTGCAGCAGGCGGACGATGAAGTCGTAGTCGCTTTCGCGGTATTGCAGGCAGTAGCTTCTGGGAGAGGTCGGGCCGACCTGGATGTCCAGCGCCTGCACGCGGGCGAAGGCCGGGTTGGCCGCCTGGTGTTCTTCGAGGATCTGCCGGACGATGGCCGGCACGTCGAGGTCCTGGAACACGCGCGAGGCGCGGCGGTGGCGCAGCAGCGCGAACGGCGGTTCCACCGTCAGTTCGTAGCGGGAGAAGCCGCCGTCGGAGCCGGCGAGCCGGGCCTGGCTGACGACGCCGCAGCGGACGGTTTCGCGGCCCTGGGCGTCGGCGATGCCGAGGCGGGCGCTCTGGCCGAGCAGGGTCTTCAGTTCGATATTGGCGTCGGGCGACAGGCAGCTGACGGTGTAGCGGTACGGTCGGGACACGCCCTCCTCGCCGTCCAGCGTCTGCGGCAACAGTTGCCCGGCGGCGATGTCGCCGTGGCCGAGCGCCAGCGTCAGCAGACGGTGGTCCTGGGTGAAGGCGGAGGCGAAGCTGGCGAGCAGGGTGCTAAGGTCCATGGCGGTAAAGGTCGTGAGGTCGGGGGATCAGCCCTGCACCTTGTAAACGTTGGAGGAGAGTTGCAGGGTGGCGTCGAAGGTCACCGGCGGGCGGTGCGGATGCACCTTCAGCACGGCGTCGACGCGGAAGCGCAGATGGCGCTCCATTTCGCGCGGCGCGTCCAGATGCACGCGCACGCGGGACAGCCGCGGCTCATGCAGCTCGATCGAGCGACGCAGTTGCTCGCGCAGCAGTTCGCGGTCGTCCGGATTCAGCAGGCTGATGCCGGACAGGTCCGGGATGCCATAGCTGAGCAGGCTGTCGCGGGCCTGGGGGAAGGGCTCCAGCGTCTCTTCCATTGGCATCAGCCGGGTATTCAGCAAGGCTTCCAGGTCGCGGGCCAGCGCCTGCCTGAACTGCGACAGTTCAAACAGGCTGACCGGCTCCGTGTGGCTAAGCTCGGGCGCGTCGTCCAGCAGTCGGTCCAGCACCGACGGCAGGATCTGGGCGTGGCGGTTGCCGCTCATAGCCCGAATACGGAGGCCGCCTGGCGCGCCAGCATCCAGCGGAAGGCGACGAAGATGCCGGCGCCGGCTACCGCCAGCAGCGCGAAGTACAGCCATAGCGGCAGCTCGTGGCGGACGAAGGCCTGGAAGCGTTGCGGTAGTTGCCAATTCGGCGCGAACTCGGCCTTGCCGCCGCGCACCTGCTGGATCTCCTGGCCCAGTTTGTGCACCAGATAGCCGAGCTTCTCCTGGCCTTCCAGCAGGTATTTGCCCTGGAAGCCCAGCAGCAGGCAGGTGTAGAACACTTCCAGCGCCTCGATGTTCTCGGCCGGATTGTTGCGCAGCTGTTCCAGGCGGTTGAAGAAGCCTTCGCCGGCCAGGTGCTCGCCGAACAGCCTCAGTTGCAGCGGCATCCGTTCCCATTCGTCGCGCAGCGCGAATTCGGAGGACAGGATGATCTCGTCCATCAGCGCGCAGAATGCGTATTTGGCGTGGCTGATCGCGTTGCCGTCCTTGCCGAAGTTGCGGGCATTGCGTTCGAACTGGCCGAGGAAGTGGTCGACGCGGCGGTTGAATTCCACCGCGCTGCTCGGCGGATTGCCTTCCTTCAGCAGGAAGAGCAGGTAGATGCCGTCCTCCAGCATCTCGCGCAGCGTCGGGGCGGCGGGGGCGGAAACGGCGATCGCGCGTTCCGGGGTCTGGGTGCTTGCTTGGTTCATGGCGTTATCAGCGGAAGACCGCAATCAGTTCTATCGAAATATCGGCCAGGGTTTGCGGGACATAGATGCAGATGCTGCGCGATTGCAGCATGCGGCTGTAGATCTCGCTGTGCGGCTCCAGGGCGAAGTAGTGGTTGCCGACCCGCACCGGTATCGCCGACGGCGTCTGCGCCGAGTGGGCCAGGCTGACGCCGCGCATCGCCGAGTTCAGTATCCGCTCTACGTCGTCCGGCGCGCCTATCTTCAGCTTCAGCGGCACATTGTCGATGACGTGGCTGGCCGGCTGGTCGCTCTGCACCGACAGGTAGAAGTCGACATTGTCCAGCAGGCGGTCGCTTTCCAGACGGCCGATATGGAAGGACGGCCGCGGCGAGTGCAGTGGAATCACCTTGTAGCGGGCGGACACGACGGTCTCCAGCAATTCGCGGATCTGCAGGTCCAGCGGCGGAAACACTTCGTGCAGACGGTCGTGGCGGTAGGCCGGGATGTCGGACAGCGTGTACAGCGTGGCGAAAGTCTGCAGTTCGCCGCAGAACTCGGCCAGCGCCATGTACAACTCTTCCGGGGGCAGCGGCTGGCATTGCGACAGGTGGCGCAGCCGCGCGAAGTTGCGGTTGACGGTGTGCAGCAGCCAGAAGGAGCTGATGTCGGCCGAGCCGAATTCCATCACGCTCTTCGCACGCTCGCGGTGGGCGCCGGCCAGCGCCTGGCTCTTCACCAGCAGGATGTCCAGCAGCCGGCGCAGCATCTGCATCAGTTCGGTCGAACCCTCGATCGCCAGCAACGGCGGCAGGTAGTCGCGGCCGACCGTCCACTGCCCGGTGGCGTCCTTTTCCAGTTGGCACAGCGGGATGGAGTCGTAACCATCGCGGTTTTCCTCCTCCAGCATCAGCTTGACGTCCAGCTGCAGCGTGGTCAGATCGGCGGCCAGCGCCTGGGTGTACAGGTCCGACACTTCGCGGTGGTCGCTGTGGTAGCGGGTCGGCCGGGCGCTGGCCTCGCCGTTGCGGGTGTTGCCGCCGTACGGTTGCAACTGGGCCAGACAGGCGTACAGCGTGGTCTTGATGCCTATCTGCGGCACGGCGGCCAGGTCGCGGCTCAGCGGCAGCGGCGCATGTTCCGGCGCCTGGTACAGGGTGCCGTCGCGGAACAGCGCGGTCAGTCCGTCGACGCGGACGAGTCCGCCTTTCAGCGCGGCCTCGTCCAGCGCCAGCCGCTGTATGCCCCAGGCGTGGCGGCGCGTCAGTTGCAGCAGCGTGGCCTGGGTCTGCTCCTGGAACAGCGCCAGTTGCTGGAAATGCTGCGGGCGAAGGAACATGCCTTCGCCCCATAGGATTCTCTGTGCGTGAAGCATTACTGCTTGAACCTCGGCTTGGTGTCCGGCCGGCGCGCGCTTAAGGGTTGCGGCCGGCTGGGCATTCTATGTTGCTGTTATTGGGTTGATCGGGCAGCGCGATCGTTTCAGGTTTGATCGCCTGTAAATAGCAATCGCCGACTTTGAATTTAAGATCCTTGCTGCGTACCCTGCCGGCGTCATAAAGCAGGCGCCAGAAATGGGGGTTGGGCTGACGGAAGTAACCAATAACCCCAATATAATTAGCGTCTTCCTGGATGGTCAGATCCAACTGCTGCTTGCTGCCCGGAACGAATATAAGTTCCTTGCTCGATAATACCGCGGAGCCAATCACATCTTGAATCGGCTTTCCACTGGCCAAAAGGTCAGGTGTGAGTAATTTGAATGCCTGGTCGTTCTTTAGCTGATAGAGCTGGACGACGACGGACAGCGGTTTTCCATGCCTGTCGCGGTTTATCGTTGGGCTGGCTTCGCTGTTAACCATGATATTTTTTGGGCCTGCACAGCCGCCGAGCAATGGCAGGATCATCACGGCTGTGATCGCGCAAGTTTTTTGCCAGTGCTGAGTTAAATCCATATAATTCACACCCGAAATAAGATGGCGGACAAGCGTGGATTCTAAACAATCCGCTTGCTGCTGCTTGCAAGCGCCGTGTCGAATTCGACGCGGCCTCTTGACTTCTTTGCAAATCAAATCAAGCATATCGCGTTATTTGCACCTTCATCAATCGTTTGTATAAAAAATTCCGATGATGTTATTGGCGCCACTGATAGTGGCTTGCATCGTACTGCTTTTGTTGTGGCTCGGCTGGCGTTATTTCCTTGGCGGAGCAAGGCTGCAAGTTCAACAGGCGACGATTGGCCCTTCCCCGAATCCGACTGGCGAACCGGTTGCAAACGACCGGCCCGCAGGCGGATTTTTGCGTGTCGCGAAGGGGGCGTTCGCGCCGTTTTCGCGCTTGAGGCTCCCCTCGCGGCGCGTCGTCTTGCCACTGGCGTCGCTGTCGCTGGTGGGCGCGGTTGTGGCGATTACGCTGCACTTTGCCGGTTACCACCGCGATCCGCAGTTCATGCCCAAGGAATATGCGCACGGCAGCCAGATCCGGCAGGCCCTGCTGGAGGAAAAGCTGGTTCCGCCTCCGCCGTTGCCGCCCAGCGCCTTCGTCGACGCGGTGGCGGAAAAGCCGCAGCTGGCGCTGGACAAGGCCGATCGCGACTGGAGCAAGATGGATCCCGCCTTCGTGCAGGACGTGCTGAGGGTGATGGAGAGAATGAAGGCGCGCGGCTTCCCCATGGTCTTGCTGGAGGGCTTCCGCAGCGCCGAGCGGCAGGACCGTCTGGCCGGCGGCGGCACCAAGGTGACGCAGGCCAAGGGCGGCGAGAGCAAGCATCAGTACGGCCTGGCGGCCGATCTGGCGCCGGTGCGAAACGGCAAGGTGGTGATTTCCGAGCGGGATCCCTGGGCGATGCAGGCTTACAACGCGCTGGGGGAAGAGTCCCGCGCGATCGGTCTGACCTGGGGCGGTGTGTGGAGTTTCCGCGACTACGGCCACATCGAGCGAACAGGCTCATTGCGCGCGCTGCTGGCGCGGCGCAATGGCAAATGATTGTCTTTTCAGCTTCTTAAGGGAAGGTACACGTGTTTAACAAAGGTTGGCTACGCAATGCCAAGGTGGCGTCCGCCATCGGATTCTTGATCCTGATCGCGCTGATCTGGTGGCTGGGGCCCTGGCTCGGCCTGAAGTCGGTCGAGGCGAGGCTGGGCTGGATCGTGGCGGTGATGATCGTATGGGTGCTGGCCCTGTTGATCGGCCAGGCGCTGGCACGCCGCGCCGGCGGCATGCTGGAGGGGATGCTGCGCCGCCAGGCCGACGACGCGGTGATCAACGCCAGCGCCGACAAGCGGGCCGAGGTGACGCTGCTGCGCCAACGGCTGCTGGGCGCGATCGACACGCTGAAGAAGTCCAATATCGGCAGCGCCCGCGGCAGCGCCGCGCTGTATGAATTGCCTTGGTACATGATCATCGGACACCCGGCCGCCGGCAAGAGTTCCGCCATCCTGCAGTCCGGCCTGTCCTTCCCGTTCAGCGACAAGAGCGGCATCCAGGGCATAGGCGGCACCCGCAACTGCGACTGGTTCTTCTCGACCGAGGGCGTCCTGCTGGACACCGCCGGCCGCTACGCCACCGAGAGCGAGGATCGCGGCGAGTGGCTGGCCTTCCTGAAGCTGTTGAAGAAGCATCGTGCCAAGGCGCCGGTCAACGGCATCATGGTGGCGATCAGCCTGCCCGAACTGGCCCAGCATAATAGCGAGGGCTTCGTGCTGTACGCGCGCCAGGTGCGCGAGCGTATCCACGAGGTGTGCAACACCTTCGGCCTGATGGTGCCGATCTATCTGGTCTTCACCAAGCTGGACCTGTTGGGCGGCTTCGCCCAGTTCTTCCAGGACGCCGGCGAGGAGGAGCGTTCCCGCGTATGGGGCGCGACGCTGTCGGCCGACCAGGGCACCGGCTTCGACGCCGGCGCCGTCGTGTCTCAGCAATTCGAGCAGCTGTATCGCGGCCTGGTGCAAATGGGCGAGGCGCAACTGGTGAATGCCGGCGGCAATGCCGTCAAGTCGGCCCACTTCGCCTTCCCGATCGAGTTCCACGGCCTGCAGGAGGCGGTGGTCAAGTTCGTGCGTCTGCTGTTCGAGGAGGACCCGTACCACTCGCGTCCGCTGCTGCGCGGCTTCTACTTCACCAGCGCCCTGCAGGAGGGCGTGCCGCGCATCGTCACCGCCGGTAGGGTGCAAGGCCAGTTCGACCTGTCCTCCGCCAGCCTGGACAAGCAGCAGGCGCCGGCGTCGTACAGCTACTTCCTGCGCGGCCTGTTCCGCGAAGTGCTGTTCCCCGACCAGCATCTGATCTTCCAGCAGACCAAGCCCAGCGGCAGCCGCTGGCGCCTGGCCGGCATGGTGGCCGGCCTGGTGACGCTGGCGGCGGCGGCCGGCCTGTGGACCTGGTCCTTCATCGGCAACCAGCAGATGATCGCCCAGATCAACGCCGAGCGCGTGCAGGCGCAGAAGCTGGCCGCCTCCGGCCAGCTGTACGATCGCCTGGGCGGCCTGCTGATCCTGCAGCGCAGGCTGGAGGAGCTGCAGAACTACCGCCGCAACGGCGAGCCGTGGCAGGTGGGCCTGGGCCTGTATCAGGGCGAGCAGCTGGAACGCAATCTGCGCAAGGCCTATTTCGCCGGCCTGAAGGACGTGATGCTGAACCCGGTGCAGCGCAATCTGGAAACCACGCTGGCGTCGTTGAAGCCCGGCGTGGCGCAGCCGGTGGCGGTGACCGAGCCGGCCAAACCGCCGGTGGAGGCCAAGCCGGCGCCCAAGCCGGAAGCCAAGCCGCCTGTGGCGCCGGCCAAGCCGCATCGCCCGCGCCCGAAGGGCCACGGCCTGCCCAATATCAATCTGAGCGCGCTGGAATTGCCGCAGCGCGCCACCACCGCCAAGCTGGACGCCTCGGCGCCGGCGGCCGGCGCGGCCGACAAGCCGCAGCAGAAGTCGCCGCAGCTGGACGTGGCCTACAACGCGCTGAAAACCTATCTGATGCTGCATGAGCAGAAGCGGATGGAGGAGGCGCAGCTGGCCGACCAGCTGCCGCGTTACTGGCGCCCGTGGCTGGAAAGCCAGCGCGGCGAGTATCCGGTCAGCGAGGTGATGGGCCAGGCGGAGAAGCTGGTGGCCTTCTACGTCAGCCAGATCAAGGAGCCCGATCTGCCGCTGATAGACAACGATCCCAAGGTTGTGGCCGACGCGCGCGATGTGCTGCGCGGCTCGTTCAAGCGCTTGTCGGCGCAGGAGCGCGTGTTCAACGAGATCAAGGCGCGCGCCAATACCCGCTTCGCGCCGCTGACGGTGGCCCGCATCCTGGACAACCGCGACATGGACATCATGGCCAGCAGCCAGATGGTGGAGGGCGCCTACACCCGCGAGGCCTGGAACACCTATGTGCGCGGCGCCATCGACGAGGCCAGCCGCGGTGAAATCCGCAGCGATGACTGGGTGCTGGCGTCCAGCAGCCAGGACAATCTCGGCAAGGACGGCGACGTGGAAAAGAACCGCGCCGCGCTGGAGGCGCTGTACCGCGCCCAGTACATCGTCGCCTGGCACAAGTTCCTGGCCGGCGTGGTGGTGCGCGACATCGCCAATCCGGCGCAGTCGGCGTCGGCGATGGCCAGGCTGTCGGACAAGCAGAATTCGCCGATCAAGCTGATCCTGGCGCGCGCGGCGCAGGAGACCGCCTGGGACAACCCGTCCGAACTGAATCGCTCGCTGGAGAGCGCCAAGCGCTCGGTGCTGGAGAAGACCACGGCCTTCTTCAAGAGCGGCGACGCGCCGGCCGAGGCCAAGGGCGACAAGCAGTACGGCACGGTTGGCGCCCACTTCGCCGGCGTGGCCGCGCTGGTCAAGGGCGATAACGCGCCGATCAACGCCTACCTGGACCAGTTGGGCAAGCTGAAGGCCAAGATGGCGGCCATCGCCACCACCGACCAGCCGGGCCCGCAGGCGCGCGCCGCCTTGCAGGCGACGCTGAGCGGCTCCGGTTCCGAGCTCGGCGATTCGCTGTCCTATGTCGACAACACGCTGCTGGCCGGCGCCAATGCCGACACCGTGGAAATGGTGCGCCCGATGCTGGTGCGTCCGCTGTCGCAGTCCTACAGCGCGCTGCTGGGACCGGTGGCTCAGGACATCAACCAGGCCTGGGCCACCGAGGTGTTGCCGCAATGGAAGCAGCTGGCCGGCAAGTATCCGTTCAGCGACTCCAGCAGCAGCGCCTCGGTCGCCGACATCAACCGCTTCGTCAAGGCCAACGACGGCACGCTGGACAAGTTCGTCAACAAATACCTGTCCGGCCTGGTGCAGAAGAAGGGCGACGAGCTGGTGCCGCGCGCCTGGGGCAACCAGGGCGTGCGCTTCAATCCGGAATTCCTCGTCGGCGCCAGTCGCCTGATGGCCCTGGCCAGCAGCCAGCTGCAGGACGGCGAGAACAGCCGCTTCGAACTGCAGCCGCTGCCGACCCCGGGCCTGTCCGAGATCGTGCTCAGCATAGACGGCCAGGAGCTGCGCTACCGCAACGGTCCGCAAGCATGGCAGCCGTTCAACTGGCCGGGCAGCGGCGGCGGCGACGGCGCGCGCATCCAGGTGGTCAATTACGCCGGCGCCAGCAGCGTGGTCGGCAACCAGCAGGGCCGGATGGGCCTGATGCGCCTGCTGGCCGGCGCCAAGGTCAGCCAGGACGGTCCGGACGGCTCCGCCCAGCTGAGCTGGAGCCTGCCCAAGGGCAGCGGCGCCGACGGCCAGACGGTGCGCTTCAATTTCCGCATGCTGGGCGGCGTCAACCCGCTGCAGCTGAACCGCCTCTACAAACTGACGTTGCCCGAACGCGTGACGTTGTAAGGAGAAGAACCGGCATGGCGTTCAATTTCAAGCGCACCCAGGAGGTGCCTCCGCAGTTCTGCATTTTCGGCAAGTTGCCGCGACGCGCCGACTTCGTGCGCGTCAACGCGACGCATCCGGCCGCGATGCAGCTGGACCAGCTGCTGGCGCAGAGCCTGCAGCGGGTCGAGTTCGGACCGGAGGCCACGCGCGATTACCTGGCGATGCCCGCCAGCTCCTTCGTGTTGCAAAGCCGCGACCAGAACTGGTTGTCGCTGGGCGTGATCCAGCCCAGCCGCGACGAGGGCGGGCGCAACTATCCGCTGGTTGCGGCCTCGCTGGTGGCGGTCGATCCGTCGCTGCCGTCCACCGCCATCCTGTTGCTGGCCAACGAGCTGTTCTTCACCGGCCTTCGGGAGCAGCTGGCCAGCGCCATCGAGAATTCGGTGGAAATGCTGGCCTGCAAGCAGTTCCTGGAGGAGCAGCTGCGTTTCGGCGCCTCCTCGGTGGCCGACATCGACCTGGCGCAGCAGTTGCTGGAAAAGCACCTGACGGTGACGCCGGTCTCCGAGCTGATGCGCAGCCTGAGCCAGGCCGGCCGCGGCGATCTGGAATCGGTGCTGCTGGCCTTCATCTTTCATCACAGGCTGCTGAAGAAATTCCGCGACAGCTTGCCGGTGCAGGCCTACTTCCTGCCGTTGCCGGCGGTGGAGGGCGACAATGTGCTGGCCGCCGTCACCTGGCTGGCGCTGTACCACGCCGCCACCGACAACGACGCGGCGCTGGAGCAATGCCTGATCCTGCGCCGTCCGGAAGGCCATTTCCTGGCCTTGCTGCCGGCCGGCCTGAACGAGTCCATCGCCGCGCAGTGCTGGGGCGGCCCGCTCGACACCAAGCTGGTGGTCGACATCGAAGACGTCAAGGCGCCGTGGCGCAGCCACCAGGCTTATGCCGAGGCGGCCTATGTGCTGGGGCGCCAATTGAATGATCCGAACCTGTCTTTAGTACAGCTGCGGACTATTCTATCCAGCCTTGCGCGCAATATCGCGTAGTCATCTTTTCGAACCTTTTGATTCCTTAGAGAAAAGCCATGGGTAAAGAGAGCACTCAGAAAAAATTGTCGAGGGTACGCCCGCCGCGCGTGCAGATCACCTATGACGTCGAGATCGGCGATGCGATCGAGACCAAGGAGCTGCCTTTCGTGCTGGGCGTGCTGGGCGACTATTCCGGCCACAGCAAGAATCCGCTGCCGAAGATGAAGGAGCGCAAGTTCGTCCAGATCGACCGCGACAACTTCGACGAAGTGCTGAAAGGCATGGCGCCGCGGCTGGCGGTGAAGGTCGACAACGCGCTGAAGGACGACGGCACCCAGCTGGGCGTCGAGTTGAACTTCGAAAGCCTGTCCGACTTCGAGCCGCAGAACGTGGTGCGTCAGATCGAACCGCTGAACCAGCTGCTGGAGGCCCGCACCCGCCTGGCCGACCTGCGCAACAAGCTGGCCGGCAACGACAAGCTGGAAGAGCTGCTGGACGAAGTGGTGCGCGACACCGAGAAGCTGCGCCAGATCGGCGGCAAGAAAGAAGGAGGCGAGCAGTGAGCGCGGAATTGCAACAACAGGCGGCGCCGGCCGCGGCGGAGGGCGCCAGCCTGCTCGACAGCATCATCGAGCAGAGCCGCATCGCCACCAACGACAGCGAGAAAAACCACACCCGCGACCTGATCGGCGAACTGGTCGACCAGGTGCTGGAAGGCAGCGTCACCGTCTCGCGCGACCTGTCCGCCAGCATAGACGCCCGCATCGCCGAGATCGACAAGCTGATCTCCGACCAGCTGAACAATGTGATGCACCACGCCGAGTTCCAGAAGCTCGAAGCGTCGTGGCGCGGCCTGAACTACCTGGTGATGCAGTCCGAGACCAGCACCCAGCTGAAGATCAAGGTGCTGAACGCGTCGAAGAAGGACCTGGTCAAGGACTTCAAGGCGGCGGCCGAGTTCGACCAGAGCGCGCTGTTCAAGAAGATCTACGAGGAAGAGTACGGCACCTTCGGCGGCGCGCCTTACGCCGCGCTGGTCGGCGATTACGAATTCACCCGCCATCCGGAAGACTTCTATCTGCTGGACGAGTTGTCGCACGTGGCCGCCTCGGCCCACGCGCCGCTGATCTCGTCGGCCGATCCGGGCCTGTTCGGCCTGGAGAGCTTCTCCGACATCGGCAAGCCGCGCGACCTGGCCAAGATCTTCGACACCGTCGAATACGCCAAGTGGAAGTCCTTCCGCGAATCGGAAGACTCCCGCTACGTCGGTCTGGTGCTGCCGCACGTGCTGGGCCGCCTGCCGTACGGCCGCGACAATGTGCCGGTCGAGGCATTCGACTTCGAAGAGAATGTCGACGGCAGCAACCACGACAAGTATCTGTGGACCAACGCCGCCTACGCCTACGCCGCGCGGCTGACCGACGCTTTCGCCCAGTACGGCTGGCTGGCGGCGATCCGCGGCGTCGAAGGCGGCGGCCTGGTGGAAGGCCTGCCGGCCCACACCTTCAAGACCGACGATGGCGAAGTGGCGCTGAAGTGCCCGACCGAAGTGGCGATCACCGACCGCACCGAGAAGCTGCTGTCCGACCTCGGCTTCATCTCGCTGGTGCACTGCAAGAACACCGACTATGCCGCCTTCTTCGGCGGCCAGTCGGCGCAGAAGGCCAAGACCTACAACACCGACTCGGCCAACGCCAACGCGCGGCTGTCCACGCAGCTGCCGTACATCTTCGCGGTGTCGCGCATCGCGCATTACATGAAGTCCATCATGCGCGACAAGATCGGCAGCTTCGCCTCGCGTCAGAACGTGCAGGACTACCTGAACACCTGGCTGGCCCAATACGTGTTGCTGGACGACTCCGCCAGCCAGGAAGCCAAGGCCAAGTATCCGCTGCGCGAAGCGCGCGTCGACGTGGTGGAAGTGCCGGGCAAGCCCGGCGTCTACCGCGCGGCCGCCTTCCTGCGTCCCCACTTCCAGCTCGATGAGCTGACCATTTCTTTGCGTCTGGTAGCAGAGTTGCCGCAACCGGCGGGCTGACGGCTGACGCATTGATCAGACAGGGGGAGAGCCTTCCCCCGTTTTTCGACCTTTGTAAGGAGACGTAGTAATGGCTTTTGATGCATTCCTGAAAATCGATGGCATTCCTGGCGAAAGCAGCGACGACAAGCACAAAGACTGGATCGAGATCCAATCGTTCAGCCACAAGCTGGAACAGCCGGCCCAGGCTTCCGCCAGCACCGCCGGCGGCGCCACCGCCGAGCGCGTCAACCACGGCGTGTACGAAATCACCCACTTCCTGGACAAGGCCAGCCCGAAGATCTACGAGGCGTGCTGCACCGGCAAGCACATCAAGGAGATCACCATCGAGCTGTGCCGTGCAGGCGGCGACAAGGTGAAGTACATGGAAATCAAGATGGAACAAGTCCTGATCTCCAAGGTCGAGCCGCAAGGTTCCGCCACCGACAGCGGCTTCCCGGGCGAGAAGGTCAGCTTCAGCTACGGCAAGATCAAGTGGACCTACACCCAGCAGAAGCGCGCCGACGGCGCCGGCGGCGGCAATGTCAGCGCCGGCTGGGACCTGACCGCGAACAAAACGATCGCTTGATTCCGCTAGCGGAATGCCGACCCGCCCGGTCTCGGGCGGGTTTTTCAGTCTTTTTCGTCACTGGGGAAGTTTAGCCATGAAACGTTTGTTGATCGCCTTGCTTGTCGCATTGTCCTGCGCCGCCTGCAAGACCATGCCCACTAAAGAAGAGGCCGACAAGGCAGCCGCCGAAGCCGCCGCCAACGATCCCAAAGTTCAGATCGCTAAGCAGGCGGCCGCCAATTACGCCGCCGATTCCACGCTGATCCCGTTTGACAAGATGAGCGCCAAGCTCAGCCCGGTCGGCGAGGCGCAACTGGTGCTGCTGATGCCCAGCCTGAAGACCGCCAAGTCCATCGTCGTGCGCGGCCACTGCTATCGCAACGACATCGGCAATGCCAAGGCCGCCGCCCAGACCCGCGCCGCCAATGTGCGCGAATACCTGGTGGACGCCGGCATCCCGTCGAGCAAGATCGTCCTGCGTTACGACACCGAACGCTCGCTGCACGCCGTGCGCCTGGTGGTAGACAACTGATACCGGGCCGCCCTGTACCGCAAGCTGCCGATCGCCCCATCAGCCTGGCGCGCGGCGGCAGCCGCGGCATCGGGCCATGCCTCAGAATAGACACGATATACGCACCGCCATGGACATCAGCACCCTGCTCGCCAGCTTTGCTTCCGCCTTCACCCAGGACCACCGCCTGCTGACGCTGGCGCTCGGCTACGGCGACATCGCCGCCGGGCAACTGTTGCCGCAGACGCTGGACGGCGAGGAGGGCGTGTCCCGACCGTACCGCTACACCGTCAGCTGCCTGTCGCCCGACGCCAATATCGAACTGAAGACCCTGCTCGGCCAGAGCGCCCGCCTCGGCATCGCCGACGCCCAGGGCCGCGAAACCGTCCGCTGCGGCGTCGTCAGCCAGGCCCGGCTCGCCGGCTCCGACGGCGGCTTCTCCCGCTACGAACTGACGGTGGAACCGCCGTTCGCGCTGCTGCGCCACCGCCGCGCCTCGCGCGTGTTCCAGGACCTCGACGTGCCGGCCATCGTCCGGCAGATCCTCGAAGAACACCAGGCGGCCAACCCGGCCTTCGCCCGCGTGCAGGCGCTGGACATCCAGGTCGGCCCGACCTCTCCCAGAAGCTACTGCCTGCAATACCGCGAAAGCGACTACGACTTCATCGTCCGCCTGCTGCACGAAGAGGGCTATGCCTGGCGTTTCGAACATCTTGATGGAGACAGCCCGCAGGTCAAGCTGGTGGTGTTCGACGACGTCTACGGCCTGCCGCCGGCCGAAGTCGAGCGCGTGCGCTTCCACCGCAGCGACGCGACGGAAGAGGAGGATGGCCTGACCGACTGGCAGGCGGCGCGGCGGATCGTGCCCGGCAGCGTCGCGCTGGCCAGCTTCGACTACCGACCGGTGTCGACGCAGCACAGCGGCGACAGCAGCCAGATCGAACAGGGCCAGGCCGGCCAGGCGCTGCAAGCCAGCCTGCAGGACTACGACCCGCAGGGCCTGTATTACGCCGGCGACGCCGAGCAGTTGAGCCACTACGCCCGGCTGCGCCAGCAGGCGCACGACGCCGAAGCCAAGACCTTCGAGGGGGAAGGCTCCATCCGCGGCCTGACCGCCGGCCAGTGGTTCCGCCTCGACGACCACCCGGCGCACGAAGGCGACGCCGCCGAGCAGCGCGAATTCGTCGTCACCGGCCAGACCCTGCAGGTGCGCAACAACCTGCCGACCGATCTGCAGTCCATCCTACCGGCGGGCGACAAAGCCGACGCCCCGTTCACCACCCGGATCCAGGCCCAGCGCCGCGGCATTCCGCTGACGCCGGCCTACGCCCACACGGAACAGGCCAGGCCGACCAGCCTCGGGGTGCAGACCGCCACCGTGGTCGGCCCCGCCGGCGAGGAAGTGCACACCGACGAGCAAGGCCGGATCAAGGTGCAGTTCCACTGGCAGCGGCCGGACGAACACCCGACGATAGGCGCCGGCCTGGACGACAAATCGTCGTGCTGGCTGCGGGTGGCGATGCCGTCGGCCGGGGCCGGCTGGGGCCACCAGTTCCTGCCGCGCATCGGCCAGGAAGTGCTGGTGGACTTCATCGAAGGCGACATCGACCGCCCGGTGATCACCGGGGTCTTGTACAACGGCAGCCATCCGACGCCGGACTTCAGCGGCGCCGGCAGCCTGCCGGCCAACAAGACGCTGTCCGGCATCAAGAGCAAGGAACACCAGGGCGGCGGCTACAGCGAGCTGCTGTTCGACGACACCCCCGGCGAAGTGCGGGCCAAGCTCAGCAGCGAAGCGGGCAAGACCCAGCTGAACCAGGGCTACCTCGCCCACCCGCGCAGCAACGGCAAGGCGCAGCCGCGCGGCGAAGGCTTCGAACTGAGGACCGACCACCACGGCGCCATCCGCGCCGCGCACGGTCTCTTGCTGAGCACCGAAGCGCAGAACGGCGCGTCCGGCAAACAACTGGCCAGAGAGCACGCTCAATCGCAGCTCGATACGGCGCTGAACCTGGCGCAATCGCTGGGCGAGGCGGCGGCGGGCCAGCTGGCCGACACGATGGAAACCGGTCCGGACGGCATCGATCCGGACAACGGCAAGGCCGGCAAGAAGGCCGACGGCCACCTGCAGCACCACGCGGAGGCGCTGAAGGCCTGGGAAGCGGGCAGCAACACCGACAAAGATGGCAAGAGCGGCAAGGAGCAGGCGGGACAACAGCCGCTGCTGGTGCTGTCGGGTCCGGCCGGCATCGCCAGCGTCACCGAGCAAAGCCAGACCGTCTCAGCCGGGCAGAACCTGAACCTGGTGGCGCAGCGGGACGCGAACCAGGTGACGGGCCGGCGCTGGCTGCACAATGTCGGGCAGCACATCAGCCTGTTCGTGGCGGGGGTGAAGGACAAGGTGGCGCTGAAGCTGATCGCGGCGAAGGGCAAGGTGCAGGTGCAGGCGCAGAGCGACGCGATGGAGCTGACGGCCGACCAGGACCTCACCATCACCTCGGTCAAACAGAAAATCCAGTTCAACGCCAAGCAGGAAGTGCTGCTGACCAGCGGAGGCGCCTATGTGCGGATCAAGGACGGCAAGATCGAGCTGCATGCGCCGGGCACCGTCAGTTTCAAGGGGGCCAGCCATGACTGGAGCGGCCCGGCCAGCATGAATCCGCCGCTGCCGCGCTTCCCCAACACCGTGTGCAAGCAATGCATGGCCCAGGCCTTCAGCCAGGCCAATCCGCTGGTGGCCGCCAAATGACGCCGGCTATCGTGATGCGCGCCGCCAGTCCGGAAGCGTGGCTGGCCTTGCTGTTGCAAGGCGCGCGCGAACTGGGGCTGTCGTCGCTGGACCTGATCGTCGATCAGGCCGGGATCGGTTCGCGCTGGCAGCGCCGCCTGGACACGCAGCATCCGCCGCTGGCGCTGCTGCAGGCGACGCCGCATGCCGACGCCGCCGACGAGGGCCCGGTATTGGTGCGCCTGCCCGTCCAGCAATCGCAGCTCCGACTGTTGAAGCTGCTGCGGCAGTGGCGGGGCCAGCCGCGGGTGCTGGCGCTGCTCGGCGACTGGCCATTCGATGTCCTGGCGCAGCGGCTGACGCTATGCCTGCAAGCCTCCTGGGACAAAGGCTTGCAGCAGGGGGTATTGCGCTATCACGATCCCAGGCTGTTCGCCGCCGTGGTCGACGCGCTGGACGAGCCGCGCCGCCAGCTGTTGCTGGAGCCGGCGGCGCAATGGCATTGGCTGGATCGGGACGGCCACGCCCGCATGCTGGACGCGGCCGCGCTGCGGGCGCAGCCGCCGTTGGCCTGGCCGGAGGAGACGATGCCGCTGGATCAGCGGCATATCGACGCGCTGAGCAGCTGGCATCTGGCCGAAACCTGGCGGCGGGATTATCTGCTGACGCCGGCGATGTACGGACTGGACTCGGAAGAGGAATTGATGCGCCGGCTGGCGCGGGCGCATCAGGCGGCCGACAAGGCCAGGCTGTGGTCCGAGCCCGAGCGGATGCCGCTGGTGGAGAGCCTGTTGCAGGAAGGCGTCGGATGAGGACCGCCGCATCGCTGGCCGCGGCGGTCTGGCTGACGGCCTGCCAGAGTCCGGCGCGGCCGGAGACGATAGGCGCGGGCGCCAGCGTGGTCAACACGGTGCCGGGCACCACGATAGTCGGCGCCATCTACAACGGCCAACCGGTGACGAGCGGTGGGGGGGAGGGCTGCTGCGTCAGCCTGCCGCTGCGCTGGCAGCCGGGGATGACGGCGACCATCGAGTGGACGATAGACCCGGATAGTGAACGAAATCCAGATGGTTCTTTGCCGCCACGCCGTAATCCTAATGGATCCTCCACGCCGGAATGGCGACGCTGGATGGAGGTGCATAAGAAAAATTATCAACATCGTGCGGCGACGATTCCCGTTCCCCAATACGACAAGGTGGCCTCGCTGGTGTTGGTGTTCCTACCCTGCGATGAGGTGTATCCGTTGATTGATACCAAGCAACATAGCCAGGTGATGGGCAATTTGCCTGGGGGGCGGTTGTGGGAGCCCGAAATTGTCCGGCGGTTAGGGAGGACAGGCTTATGTTCCAAGTCTTGATGGTTCCGGCGAGGGGAGATGAGTGGGAGCATGCATTCATCCGGTGGCGGGACGTGAACATGCACAGCTCCCGGTATGGCCGAGGCGGCGTAGAGCAAAGCATCAACAGTACTTTTAAGGAGAGGCGGCCATGAGGTGGTACAAGCTATTGGCGGTGGTAGCGCTGGCGGGGCTGAGCGCCTGTCAGAGCCTGGCGCAGCCGGAAACGATAGGCGCGGGCGCCAGCGTGGTGAACACGGTGCCGGGCACCACGATAGTCAGCGCCATCTACAACGGCCAACCGGTGACGAGCGGTGGGGGGGAGGGCTGCTGCGTCAGCCTGCCGCTGCGCTGGCAGCCGGGGATGACGGCGACTATCGAGTGGGAAGTCGATCCTAGCCCAGGGGTGAATCCGGGGGGCGTCAAACGACCGAGGCCGAATCCCGATGGCACGACAACGGTTGAGAGGCAACGATGGATGGAAACACATGAGGCCAATTATCGGCGCCATATCGCAACGGTTCCGGTACCTCAGTACGATAAGGTAGCCTCGTTGGTTCTGGTATTTTTGCCCTGCGATGAAGTATATCCATTGATAGACACCAAGCAACACAGCCGGGTGTTTGGCGGCAATGCGATGAAGCCGGAAATCCAGCGCCGCTTGGGGGGCAAGAGCATATGTCCCAAGCCTTGATCGCGCCGGCATTTCCGCCGGCGGGCTATTTGCCGACCCGGTTGACCGAGGTGCTGGCGCAGCGCAAGCGCCAGCAGGCCGAGGTCAGCGAAAGCTGCATGGCGGAGCGGGCCAAGGGGCTGCCCGCGCCCTGCGCCCAGGTGTTGAATATCAGCCTGTTCTTTGACGGCACCAATAATCACGAGCCGTCGGACAAGCTGGCCAATCCGGTGTCCACCAGCAATGTCGCCCGCCTGTTCCACGCAACCGTTCAGGACGATGCGCGTCCCAGCGGGTATTACACCTATTACATCCAGGGTGTCGGCACCGTGTTCAAGGAAATCGGGGAGACCGAGCCCAGCGACAACGGCCTGCGTTTCGCCACCGGCGGCGAGCGGCGCATCCTGTGGGGGCTGACCCGGCTGGTCGACGCGCTGCGCCGCTCCGTCAGCGCCCAGGGCGACTTCCTGGGCGCCGCCGATGCGCTGGCGCTGATCAAGAAGATGGAGTACGTGCGCTACAAGGACGACCGCAATATCGAAAAAGTAGCGCCGGCGCTGAAGGCGGACCGCAAGGCGGCGATGGACGAGGCGATGAAGGAGGTGGCGGCCAAGCTGCTGAGCTATGAGCCCAAAGTGTTGAGGATGAAACTGTTCGTCTACGGTTTCTCGCGCGGGGCGGCCGAGGCGCGCGCCTTCGTCGGCCGGCTGCGCGAATTGTGCGACGAGGCGGCGGGCACGTTTTACGGCGTGCCGATCAGCATAGAGTTTCTCGGCCTGTTCGACACCGTGGCGTCGGTGGGGCTGACCGAGCTGGCGCCGGGCGCGCGCGGCCATATGGGCTGGGCCGACAACACGATGGAGTTGCCGGCCGACACCACGCTGCTGAAGGGCTGCGCCCACCTGGTCAGCGGCCACGAGCAGCGCCTGTGCTTCCCGCTGGATTCCATCAGGCTGAAGAACGGCAGCTATCCGGGCAGCTCGCGAGGAGAATGGGTGTATCCGGGCATGCACAGCGATGTCGGCGGCGGCTATCCGCCCGGCGACCAGGGCAAGGCGAGCCAGGGGCAGGGCATGTTGCTGTCGCAGCTGCCGTTGTTGCATATGTATCGGCTGGCGTTTGATGCCGGGGCTCCATTGCAGATCGATCCATCTGTATTTCCCGATAGCGACAAAGAACGGTTGGCAAAGCTGCAAGCAGATGAGCCGTGGCGATTTATGGATGACAAGACTCCAAAGGAATTCGAAATCTCTGTGGAGCTGAAAAAGCGCTTCGAAGCCTGGCGCGCCAAGGCCGGCAGCGACGGCCCGCTGGAAGCCATCATGGAATACCAGACCGCGCAGATCACCGCCTGGCGCATCGCGCGGTACGCCGGCGGCATCAAGGGCGCTGGCGGTCCAGGCCAAAAAGATACCGACTATTACAAGAATGCCAAGGACACGCCGGAGTGGCGGATCGAGCAGGAGAGGGCCGCCTGGGACAAGCAGCCGCGGGATATCGCCAACCGCCGCAGGCCGGCGAAACTGACAAATCCGAATCTGCCAAAGGATCAGGCGAAGGACGAGTGGTATACCCCGAATGTCGACAAGTCCTACGAGCCATGCCGCGACCAGCGCCAACTGCGTGTCGGCGCGGACGACTTCCGCAGGGCTTATCTCGGCCTATCGTCGCCCTCCGGCAATTTCACCGGCAAGCTGGTGTCGTTCTTCACCGCCTTTTCGCGGCCGTTCGGCACCGATTGCCGAGCAGAGCGTGAAATGCTGATCCCCGATGGCGAGCAGTTGTACCCGACGGTGCTGGGCGATGCGGACCTGATGGCGTTGTACGACGAGCATGTGCATGATTCCCGCGCCTGGTTCATGCACTCCGCGCTGGACGAACTAGAGCCGCATGGCAGCTATCTGCGCTACCGCACGGTGTTCTTCACCGACGGCAATAACAATAAGAGCGAAATTTGCTCGTCGCCCAGGGCCAAGGATATTGAGCGCGAAATGCGCGCGCGCGATGAGGAAAACCGCCAATCGATGGGCGGCAACTGATTTCCGGTAGTGAATGAACGAGATGATTAATAAGCTGATGCAATGTTAGAAAGCCTGCTTCCCTATTACGAACGCGAACTCGGCCACCTGCGGGAGCTGTCGGGCGAGTTCGCGCGCCGTTATCCGAAGATCGCCGGCCGGCTGCAGATGGAAGGCGACCAGTGCGCCGATCCGCACACCGAGCGGCTGATCGAGTCGTTCGCGCTGCTGGCCTCGCGCATCCACAAGAAGCTGGACGACGATTATCCCGAGGTGGCGGAGAGCTTCCTCGACGTGCTGTATCCGCATTATCTGCAGCCGATTCCGTCGGCCACCGTCGTCCAGTTCGAGTGCGATCCGGCGCGGCCGGAGATCGCCAAGCGCTACCGCGTCGAGCGCGGCCAGCAGGTGCAGGCGCCGGCGATCAATGGCGTGGTGTGCAAATTCCGCAGCGCCTATCCGGTGGACCTGTATCCGCTGTCGCTGGAAAGCGCGCGGCTGGAGCTGACCGCCGGCTCGCCGTATCTGCGCCAGCAGGCGCCGGACGCGGCGGCGCTGTTGACGCTGGAATTCCAGACCCACGGCGGCCTGCCGCTGGCCGACATCGGCCTGGAGTCGCTGCGCTTCTTCCTCGACGGCGAGCCGGCGCTGATGCATCTGCTGTACGAGCTCTTGCTGTCGCAGGTGCTGCGCATCCGAGTCGGCGACGGCGGCGACAATCCGGCCTCGACGACGACGCTGCCGGCCTCCGTCATCCGCCCGGTCGGCTTCGGCCGCGACGAGGGCATGCTGGAGTACGACCAGCGCTCCTTCGTCGGCTACCGCTTGCTGACCGAATACTTCTGCTATCCGGACAAATTCCTCTTCATCGACATCGCCGAGCTCGGCAAGGCCGCGGCGCGTCTGGACGGCGGCAAGCTGGTGCTGCAGCTGGCTCTGGCCGACTATCCGGACAGCGAGCGCCACCACCGGCTGCTGGCGCAGTTGCAGGCCCAGCATCTGAAGCTGGGCTGCACGCCCATCGTCAATCTGTTCAATCAGCCCGGCGAGCCGATACGCGTCAGCCACCAGAAGACCGGCTACCCGGTGCTGGCCGACGGACGCAAGCAGCAGGCCTACGAGGTGATCCAGATCCGCCGCGTGGTGAGGGTGGAGAAGTCCGGCGACGGCGAAAGCAGCGAGGAGGTGCCGCCGTTCTACGCGACGCGCCACGGCGGCGAGCGCCAGGCGCCGCGCTTCTACTGGCATGCGAGCCGCGAAGGCTCGCCGCGCCAGGGCGACCGCGGCACCGATCTGGAACTGCACCTGGTCGACCTGCAGTTCAACGCGGTGCGGCCGGCGGCCGAGGTGTTGAGCCTGGACCTGTTGTGCAGCAACCGCGACCTGCCGGAGCAGATCCCGTTCGGCGGCAGCCAGGCGGCGCAGCGCACGGATTTCTCCTTGCCGGGCCATTCGGTGGTCAAGCGGGTGCGGCTGCTGCGCAAGCCGTCGGCCAGCCAGCGCAGCCCGCTGGGCCGCGCGGTGCAATGGCGGCTGATCTCCCACCTGTCGCTGAACTACATGTCCATCGTCGATTCCGGCGTGGCCGCCTTGCAGGAGATGCTGGCGCTGTACAATCTGACCGCCTCGCCGGTCAATGTGCGCCAGATCCAGGGCATCGTCGGCATACATAGCGAGGCGGCGGTGACGCGCGTCAGCGGCCGCGATTTCGCCGGCTTCGTCCGCGGCAGCGACATCCGCCTGAAACTGGACGCCGATTATTATGTCGGCGGCAGCGTCTATCTGTTCGCCTCGGTGCTGGAGCGCTTCTTCGCCTTGTATTGCGCGCCGAACAGCTTCACCCGGTTGCGGGTGGAGACGACGCAGCAGAACCAGGAAGTGGCCGCATGGCCGGCGCGGGCAGGCGAGGCGCTGGTGATATGAGCGTCGATCTCGAAACGGCCGACGTGCCGGTCGTCGGGAAGGCGCCGCCGCCGGGCCGCAAGCCGCGCGATCTGCGCGGCGAGCTGGCCGCCGACGCCAGTCAGTTCGGCTTCTTCCAGGCGGCGCGGATATTGGGCCTGTCCGGCCACAAGCGGGCCGGCGCGCGCGCCGGCAGGCTGCCGGCGCGGCTGCGCTTCCGCACGCTGGCGTCCTTGTCCTTCCCGGCCAGCGAGCTGACCGCCTACAAGCCGGCGGCGGCCGAAGACGGCGACGCGGCGGACGAGATGACGATCAGCTTTCTCGGCCTGACCGGGCCGAGCGGCGCGTTGCCCACCGCCTACACCGAGTTGTTGCTGGAGCGCCGGCTGCGCCACCGCGACGACACGATGCACGCCTTCTTCGACCTGTTCAGCCACCGGGCGGCCTCGCTGTTCTTCGAGGCCTGGTGCAAGTACCGCAGCTGGATCCATGTCGAGGCCGGCGAGCGCGACGGCTTCACCCGCAATCTGCTGGATCTCGGCGGCGTGGGCCTGTCGCAGCTTAGGCAGCAGATGGGGCCGGGCGCCGAGCTGGACGAGCGGATGTTCGTCTACTACGCCGGCCTGCTGAGCCAGAAGCCCTTGTCCGGCCAGGCGCTGCTGACGCTGGTCGAGGGTTTCTTCGGCGTGCGGGCCGCGCTGGAGCAGTTCGTCGGCCAATGGCTTCAGGTGCCGGACGGCGAGCAGAGCCAGCTGGGCATGGCCGGTTGCGAGCTGGGCCTGTCGGCCTTCGCCGGCGAGCGCATCTGGGACCGCCAGACCAAGCTGAAGCTGAGGCTGGGGCCGCTCAGGCGCGCCGAGTTCGACGCGCTGCAGCCGCACGCCGCCGGCGCGCAGGCCTTGCGGGCCCTGATGCAGTTCGCGCTCGGCCACAGCCTGGCCGCCGAGGTGTGCCTGGTGCTGGACGAGCGCGACGTCGCGCCGGCGGTGCTGGGATCGGCCGCGCTGAGCCTGGGCGGGGACAGTTGGCTGGGACGGCCGCAGGGCCATCCCGACGATATGCGTTACACGCTGTTGAACTGAGATCGGAAAGGCATGAGCATCATCAACCGTTTGCTGGGGCGCCGGAAGTCCCCAACGCTGGGCGTGGAACGCAGCGACACGCCGCCCGAGCTGCGGCCGGCGGTGGCCGCGCTGCGGCAGGACGACTGGCCACGGGCGCTGCGGCTGGCGCAGCCGCACCTGGAGGCGAAGTCGGCCGAGTTGCGCGCCGACGCCTATCGGCTGTGCGCGCTGTCCGCCAGCCGGCTGGAACAATGGCGCACGGCCTTGTCCTGCTGGCAGAAGCTGTTCGAGCTGGAGCCGTCCGCCCACAACGCGCTGGAGCTGGCCACCGCCTCGGTCATGGCCGGCGAGGTCGGGCGTGGCAAGGCCTGGCTGATGAAGTTCGACGAGCTGAACCGCGTCAGCCGCGACGTGCCCTGTGCCGCCGCCTACGCCAGCTTCATCGCGGCGTTGGCCCAGGCCGGCCACGCGGCGGAGACCTTGCCCTATCTGACCTGGCTGCGCGAGCTGTACCGCCAGTTGAAGGTCACCGACGACAGGTTTTTGCAGCGGCGCGGCGTGCCCTTTCTGGCGGTTTTCCTGGAAAGCAGCTGGCCCTTGCTGCAGCAGTGCCTGAGGCCGGCGCAGCTCCGGGACTGGTATGGCGCGATGCTGGCCGACCTTGACGAAGACGGTTGTGTGGCGCTCAAGGACTGGCTGGACGGGATGATGCCGATCGTCGCCGCCAACGACGAATGATTTGAATCGATACCTTTAGAGAAAACGAGCACCTATGTCCGTAGCGCTGAAATCGCTGATAGACCGGCTGACGCCCACCGCGCGTCAGGCCATCGAGCAGGCCGCCAGCCGCGCGCTGGCCCGCACCCATTTCGAGATCGAGATCGAGCACGTGCTGTTGGCGATGTTCGACCAGGACGACAACGCCGCCTTGGCGGCGCTGCGCGCGCTGGGTGCCGACCTGTCCCGCGTCGAGCGCGAGCTGGACGCCGCGCTGGACAATTTCCGCAGCGGCAATACCCGCAATCCGGTGCTGTCGTCGTGGCTGCCGAAGTGGCTGGAAAAGGCCTGGCTGTCGGCCAGCGCCGAGCGAGGCCAGGACAAGGTCTCCACGCTGGACCTGTTGCTGGCGCTGTGGCAGGACGAGGCCTTGCGCGGCACGCTGCAGTCCGGCGCGCCGGCATTGGCGCGCCAGGACGCCGGCCGGCTGGACGGCGCCTACGCGGCCTTGCGCCAGCACGGCGGCGAAACGGCCGACGGCGCGCAGCCCGAGGCCCTGGCCGAGGAGGGCGGCGAGCAGCCGGCCGCGCCGCAGGGCAAGCGCGGCAGCCCGTCGCTGGACAAATACACGATAGACCTGACCGCGCAGGCCAAGGCCGGCAGGATAGACCCGATACTGGGCCGCGACGTCGAAATCCGCCAGATGATAGACATCCTGATGCGGCGCCGGCAGAACAACCCCATCCTGACCGGCGAGCCGGGCGTCGGCAAGACCGCGGTGGTCGAAGGCCTGGCGCGCAAGATCGTGCTGGGCGAGGTGCCGCCGGTGCTGGCCGGCGTCACGCTGCGCACGCTGGACCTGGGCCTGCTGCAGGCCGGCGCCAGCGTCAAGGGCGAGTTCGAGAACCGCCTGCGCCAGGTGATAGACGAGGTCAAGGCCAGCCCGGTGCCCATCATCCTGTTCATCGACGAGGCGCACACCTTGATCGGAGCCGGCGGCGCGGCCGGCCAGAACGACGCGGCCAATCTGCTGAAGCCGGCGCTGGCGCGCGGCGAGCTGCGCACCATCGCCGCGACGACCTGGGCCGAGTACAAGAAGTATTTCGAGAAGGACGCCGCGCTGGCGCGCCGTTTCCAGGTGGTGAAGGTGGAAGAGCCGGCGCCGGAGATCGCCGTGCAGATGGTGCGCGGCCTGACCGAGGCGATGGCCAAGCACCACAAGGTGGAAATCCTCAACGAGGCGGTGGCCGCGGCCGTGCAGCTGTCCAGCCGCTACATCGCCGGCCGCCAGCTGCCGGACAAGGCCATCAGCGTGCTCGACACCGCCTGCGCCCGCGTCGCGCTGTCGCGCGCCGGCAAACCCGGTCCGATCGAGGACGTGACGGTGTTGATAGACAATATCGACCGCGAAACCGCGGCGCTGGAGCGCGAGGACGGCCACGCCGAGCGCATCGCCGAATTGCAGGCGCGGCGCGCCGAGCTGGAGCAGGACCTGGCCGCGCTGCACCAGGCCTGGGAGGCGCAGCAGAAGCTGATCGCCGAGATCGACGAGCTGAAGGCGGCCAAGGACGAGTCCAAGCCGGCCAAGGGCAGGAAGGCCAGCCCGCTGCAGGCCAAGCGCAAGGAATTGCGCGAGCTGCAGAAGCATCAGCCGCTGGCCTTCGAGTGCGTGGACGAGAGCGTGATCGCCGACGTGATCTCCGGCTGGACCGGCATCCCGCTGGGCCGCATGGTCAGCAACGAGCTGGAACAGGTGCAGAGGCTGGCCAAGCTCTTGGCCGAGCGCGTGATCGGCCAGGACCACGCGCTGGAGCAGATCGCCGAGCGCGTGCAGATCGCCAAGGCCAATCTGGAAGACCCGGGCAAGCCCAAGGGCGTGTTCCTGCTGGTGGGACCATCGGGCGTCGGCAAGACCGAGACCGCGCTGGCGCTGGCCGAGGCCTTGTACGGCGGCGAGCGCAATCTGATCACCATCAATATGTCCGAATACCAGGAGGCGCACAGCGTGTCCGGCCTGAAGGGTTCGCCGCCGGGCTATGTCGGCTACGGCGAGGGCGGCGTGCTGACCGAGGCCGTGCGCCGCAAGCCTTACTCCGTCGTGTTGCTGGACGAGGTGGAGAAGGCGCATCCGGACGTGATGGAGCTGTTCTTCCAGGTGTTCGACAAGGGCGTGCTGGAAGACAGCGAAGGCCGCGAGGTGGATTTCAAGAACACCATCATCCTGCTGACGTCGAACGCCGGAACCGACCTGGTGATGCGCGCCTGCGAGCACGGCGTGACGGTGGACGGCGAGACCCGCGATCCCAGCGCCGACGACCTGGTGGAAATCCTGCGTCCTACGCTGCAGAAGACGTTCAAGCCGGCCTTCCTCGGCCGCCTGACCATCGTGCCCTACTTCCCGATCAGCGACGAGGTGCTGCGCGCCATCGTCGGTCTGAAGCTGGACAAGATCCGCCGGCGCATCGCCGACAACCACGGCGCGCACGTCGAGTTCCCGGAGGAGCTGACCGAGCAGATGGCCGCGCGCTGCCTGGATGTGGACAGCGGCGCCCGCAACGCCGACGCCATCCTGACCCGCACGCTGCTGGCGCAGATCTCCAACGACCTGCTGGCGCGGATGGCCTCCGGCAAGCCGGTGAAGAAGATCGCCGTCGCGCTGAAGGGCGAGCAGCTCAAGGTGAAGGTCAGTTAAGGAGTGTTCGCGATGTGGAGAACCTTGGGCCTGTTCGGCGGCATCACCATAGGCTGGTGGGCGCTGCTGTGGCTGGCGCTGCCGCAGAGTTGGCAGCGCATCAGCCCGTCGGCCATCCTGATGCTGCATCTGGCGCCGCCTATGCTGCTGGGCGCGGCCATCAAGCTGTGGGGCTATCTGAAGGAAAAGCGCGCGGCCGACGAGGCCAGGCAGCAGGAAGAGCGGGCCGCCGCCGAGCGCGACGGCCAGCGCGAGGCGGCGCGGGTCCAGCATCTGGCCGCCTTGCAGGAGCGCCAGCGCGCGGTAGCCTGCCGCTGGCTGTGGGCGGCGGCGACGCCGGCCAAGGACGAGCCGGCCTGGCTGGCCCAGACCGGCGACGGCGCCACCTGGATCGCGCTGGACAAGGACGAGGTGGAGGCGGGCGACGCGCTGGACGCGCTGGAGCCGCATCTGGCCGAGCTCTTGGCCGGCCTGTACGCCGAGGCGCCGGGCGCCGCCTGGCTGCCGCTGTATCTGGAGCCGATGGCGCAGGTGGCCGGCGTCGAGCAGCTGACGCGGATCAAGGCCTTGAGGCGGCAGGCCGCCGCCGATTGCCTGGGCGCCGACGCCCAGGCGTCCGGCGACTGCCGCTTCCTGCCCGGCAGCGGCCAATTGGCCGACCGCGTGCTGCAGGTCTTCAGGCAGGACCCGGAGTTGCCGGGCCTGGTGGTGCTGGCGGCCGACGCGCCGCTGGCCGCGCTGGACGGAGACGACGACTGGGGCGAGGTCGAGCCGGCGCTGCGCGAGCATCGCCGCTGGCATGGCGAGCCGGGCATGGCGGTGGTGGCCATGCTTTTCCTGCGCGACGGCCTGCCCCTGCCGCTGGAGTGGCGGCAGGAGGAGGGGGCCGATCCGTACCAGCCTTACTGGGAGAGGGATTTCGCCGGTCCGGCCGCCGGCTGGGGCGCGGTGCCGCCCAGCCGGCAGGCCAGCCTGGCCGGCCTGCCGACGCTGGCGGTGCTGGCGCAGTCGAGTTCGATCAGCCTGGCGCAGGGCAGGGCGCTGCAACTGGCGCGCAGCCTGCAGCCGGTGCTGGACAACGCGCTGGTCAACGCGGCGCTGCTGGACTATCCGTTCAGCCCGGAGGAGGCCAGGCCGGAAAACAACCAGGCGTCCAGCTTGGCCTGGCTGTGCCACAACAGCGGCCAGATCGACGTCGGCGGCGTGCGGCTGGCCGCCATCGCCACCGCGCTGTCGCGGCACCAGGTGGAGCTGCATCCGATAGACGAGGCGAGCAATGTCGTGCGCGAATGGGGCGATGCCGGCGCGGCGACGCCGATGCTGCTGGCAGCCGCGGCCGTCAGTCATTGCGCGCGGCTGCAGGCGCCCGCCGTGATTACCCATTTTGAAGACGAGCTGGTGTCGCTGGCCTTGGCCAGGCCGCCGGCGGAGGAGGCGACGGCATGAAGGCTGTAATCCGTTTGGGAGACCCGACCGACCATGGCGGCAAGGTGGTCAGCGCCGCGTCCAGCACCACGCTGTTCGGCAAGCAGGTAGCCTGCGTCGGCGATTCCGTCACCTGCCCGAAGCAGGGCCACGTCAACTGCACCATCGTCGAAGGCGACGGCAGCTGGCTGGTCGGCGGCAAGGCGGTGGCGTTGGAGGGACACAAGGTCAGCTGCGGCGCCACGTTGATTTCGACGTTGCCGCAGGTCGGCAAGGGATAGAGAAAGCATATGGATCAAAGCATTGAACACCTGATGCGGCCGGTGAGTCCGGCCGCGCCGGCCGGGGAGGACCTGGCCTATTCGCTGATCTTCGACCAGATACGGGAGGCGCGCCGCAGCGACGATCCGTCGCTGGCGATGGGCGACTGGGAGCAGTCGCTGAAGACGGCAGAGTGGCCGCAGGTGATACGGCTGTGCGAGGACGCGTTGCAGAACAAGAGCAAGGATCTGCAACTACTGGCTTGGTACGCCGAGGCGCAGACCCAGGTCAACGGCGTCCAGGGCCTCACGCGCGGGCTGGCCCTGGTCGGCGGCTGGCTGCGTGAGTATTGGGAAAGCGGCTATCCGGAGCTGGACCCGCACGATCTGGACGAGCGCGTGGCCAAGCTGGAATGGATGAACCAGCAGCTCGGCAACGCGCTGCGCAATGTGCCGCTGATCAAGCCCGAGTTCGGCGGCTACAGCTGGCACCAGTGGCAGCAGTCCCGCGACGTCGAGAACCTGGGCCTGAAGGACGGGGAGGCGCGGGAAGCGGCGATCGCCGAGGGCAAGCTCAGCGGCGAGGCCTTCGAGAAGGCCGCCACCCTGTCCGGCCACGGCTGGTTCCAGGCCAAGGCCGAGGAACTGGTGGCCTTGCTGACCGCCTACGAGGAGCTGGACGCGCTGGTCGACCAGCGTTTCGGCCAGGACGGCCCCAGCCTGGCCGACATCCGCAACGCCGTCTACGCCTGCCAGGACCTGGTGCTGCGCTACCGCCAGCAGTTCGCCGTCAACCAGCCGGCGGCCGTGCCGCAACGGCAGCCCGTCGAGGAGAGCAAGCCTGTGAGCCAGACCCCGTCCAGCCCGGTCCATACCGCCGTTCCGGCCAGCGCCTTCAATGGCCAGATCCGCAGCCGCCAGGAGGCGGTGACCGCGCTGACCGAGGTGGCGCGCTATTTCCGTCACAACGAGCCGCACAGCCCGGTGGCGCTGCTGGCCGAGCGCGCCGCGCGCTGGGCCGAGATGAGCCTGGAGGAATGGTTGCAGCATGTGGTCAAGGACAGCGGCACGCTGAGCCAGCTGCAGGAACTGCTGGACGTGCGCCAGGGCGATTGAGCGCATTCCGGCGGCGTATGAAGGACAAAACGCGCGGTCTGTCGGCCGCGCGTTTTCTTTGGCCGCCGTTCAGCGGCCCAGCCGCGCCGACGGCTTGGCCAGATAGAACCACTCCTGGCCGGCCGGCGCATCCGGGTTGGGAAACACGATGTGGCCGTCCTCCGGCGCCAGCACCGGCTCGCCGTCGGCGCGCCAGCCTATGGTCTCGCCGCCGGCGACGGCGTCGAAGCTGGCCCAGCCGCGGGCGAAGCGGTCGGCGTCGTCGGTCTTGTCCACCACCTCGTACAGGCTCAACAGCTCCATCGGCCCGGGTTCGGGTGCCGGCGCCGCGATCATGCCCAGATGCGCCAGCGTGTTGACGATGGCGCGGTAGGCGACTTCCGGCGCGTCCGGGTCATCATGGCGGCCGCATTCCAGCGTCAGCGCCCAGCCGCCCCGGCTGCGCATATATTCGGTAGTGCCGACGCCGTAGCGGGCGTCGCCGTTCAGCTCGCGCTGCCGCGGGTCGCCCAGCGGGTTCCGCCGCCGCCTCTCCACGCCCAGCGCGTAGGTGGACAGCCATCCGTCCACCGCGCGCGCCACGCCCAGCAGCCGGGCCAGCGCTTCCTCGCGGGCCGCGTGGCCGAACGGTTCCAGCGCGCCGTCGTTGTCGGCCGGGCCGAGAAAGACGAAGGGTTGCCCCGGCGAGCGGAACGAATGCAGGTCCAGCAGCGCCTCGTGCTCGGCCAGCAGCGGACACAGCCAGTTGGCGACGTGGTCCTCGAAGTCCCGAGGCGCCGCCACCGGCGCCAGATTGCGGTTCAGATTGCGGTCGCCGCCGCGCTGGCCCAGCCGGTAGGCCAGCGGATTGGCCACCGGCACCAGCGTCAGCCGGCCGGCGCAAAGCGCCAGCGCGCCCCGCTCCAGCTCCGCGATCACGCGGCGGATGGCGATGGCGCCGCAGATCTCGTTGCCGTGCACGGCGCCGGTGACGATCAGGCTGGGTCCGGCGCGCAGCGCCTGGTAGCGGTGGTGGGCGAAGGCCTGAGGCCAGTCCGGATTCATTTGAGCCATACGTCCTCGAAATCGAAAGCGCCGTTAGGATTGATCACGAAGCCCTGCACATCGGCGCGCAGCGGGATGTAGATGCGGGAATGGGCGATGGTGATCCATGGACGCTGGTATTTGAAGATCTCCTGCGCCTTCAGATAGTACTGCGTCCGCCGTTTCTGGTCCGTGGTCTGGCGGGCCTGCTGCAGCAGGCGGTCGAACTCGGCGTCGCAGAAGCGCTGTCCGCCTTTGCTGACGCTGCACGACAGGCTGTTCCACAGGAAGTCGTCCGGATCGCCGGAGTTGCTGGTCAGGCCGGACATATAGACGTCGTGCTCGCCGGCGGCGGCGCGCTTCAGGTATTCGCCCCATTCGTAGGACTGGATATTGGCCTTGACGCCTATCCTGGCCCAGTCCTGCTGGATCATCTGCGCCATCAGCTTGCCGTTGGGATTGGTCGGCCGCTGCACCGGCAGCGCCCAAAGATTGACGGTGAAGCCGTCGGGGTAGCCGGCCCGCGCCAGCAGGGCCTTCGCCCTGGCCGGGTTGTATTCGTTGCGGGTATTGGGATTCCAGCTCCAGGTCGACGGGGGGAAGGGATTGACCGCCTGGGTGGCGCCGCCTTTCGGGAACATCGCCTTGAACAGCGCGTCGCGGTTGATGGCGATGTCCAGCGCCACCCGCACGTCGCGCTTGGCGAACTGCGGCCGTTTCAGATTGTAGGCCAGGTAGGAGATGTTGCTGGCGCCGGTGGACGCGATCCTGATGCGCTTGTCGGCGGCGAGCGCGTCGAGGTCCGATTCGCGGACCGCCGCCGCGACATGGCATTCTCCGGCCTTCAGCTTCTGCAGGCGGACCTGCGGATCGGCGACGATGGCGAACACCAGGTCGCGGGTCTTCTGCGGCTTGCCCCAGTATTGCGGACTCGCCTCGTAGCGGATGATGGAGTCCTTGGCGTAGCTCTTGAAGCGGTACGGGCCGGTGCCGACAGGCAGCAGGTTGATCTGCTGCGGTTTGCCGGCCTTCAGCAGCTGCTCGGCGTATTCGGCCGACTGCATGCCGGCGAAGCCCATCGCGAAGAAGGTCAGGAAGGTGGCGTTGCGCTCGGTCAGCCGGATCTGGACGGTGCGCTCGTCCACCTTGGCCACCGAGGCGATCAGCTTGGACAGGCCGTAACCGTCGGGACCGGTCAGCGGGGTCCTGAACGCCTGGTTGAACGGCAGTTCCGGGCGTATCCAGCGCTTGACGGTGAACACCACGTCGTCGGCGCCGAAGTCTCGGCTGGGCGCGAAATAGCCGGTGCGATGGAACTTGACGCCGCGCCGCAGTCTGAATGTATAAAGCAGGCCGTCGTCGGACACGGTCCAGCTCTCGGCCAGGCCCGGGCGCAGCGCGACGCCGCCGCGCTGGAATTCCACCAGGCCCTGGAACACCGGCTTGGTGATGTTGTAGGTGGTGGCGCTGTCCCACAGCGCCGGGTCGAAGCCTTCCGGCGACGCTTCGGCGCAGAAGACCAGCGGCCTGGCGGCGCCGGCGGGTACCGCCGCGCCCAGGGCGGCGCTCAGCAGCAGGGCGTAGAGGGAACGGGATAGGATCATGGCCGTTTTCCTGTTGGCTGGCGCGCGGCGGCAGTCGACGGCGCCCGGGTGGGATGTGCCCGCAGAGTATCGCATACTCGGCGGCCGGGACCGCGAGCGGACGGCGGCGGTTTGCGATGTTTCAGACAGTCTGGAGGCGAGAGATGGCGGCGATGATCAGCTTGGAGGACCTGGCCGGCGATCCGGAATATGTCCCGATCGCGGACATCGACGGGGTCCGGCTGGACCTGCGCTACGCCTGCGCCGACAACTTCGTCGGCCGGGACCTGTACGGCGGCGCGGTGCCGGCGCTGCTGCACCGGCGGGCGGCGGAGCGGCTCAGGCTGGCCGCGCGCGAGCTGGATCGGCTGTGGCCGGGCTATCGGCTGCGGATTTTCGACGCGCTGCGGCCGGGCCGGGTGCAGCGGGTGCTATGGGACATCGTCAAGGACACGCCGCAGCGCATCTATGTCGCCGATCCGGCGCGCGGCTCGATACACAGCTTCGGCATGGCTGTGGACCTGACGCTGGAGGACGAGCGCGGGCTGGAACTGGACATGGGCACCGGTTTCGACGACTTCACCGAGCTGGCCCAGCCGCAGCGCGAGCGGCAGATGCAGGCGGACGGCCTGTTGAGCGGTCCGCAGCTGGCCAACCGCCTGCTGTTGCGCGGCTGCATGGAGCGGGTGGGCTTTCACGGCATCGCCACCGAGTGGTGGCATTTCGAGGCCGCCGAGCGCGACTGGGTGCGCGCCCACATGCGGCGGGTGGAGTAGTCCGCCCGTATTGATCCTTGACCCTGGCCGGCCGTCGGTAGGATAATTCCTCGTTTGATTACAAACGCTTAGTCGCAGTCGTCTGGATGCCGGACGCCGGGTTGCCCCGGCCTCGGGCCGGCGCCGTCGCGGCAAGCCCGATTTCGCCGCATGAATCAAGCACATCCCCCGTTGCCGCCGCGCCGTCTGTCCGTCGCCCCGATGCTGGACTGGACCGACCGCCACTACCGCTACTTCGCCCGTCAGATCACGCGCCATGCCTGGCTGTACACCGAGATGGTGACCACCGGCGCGCTGCTGAACGGCGACGTCGCGCGCCATCTGCGCTTCGACGAGGCCGAGCATCCGCTCGCGTTGCAGCTGGGCGGCAGCGAGCCGGCCGAGCTGGCTGCTTGCGCCAAGCTGGCCCAGCAGTGGGGCTACGACGAAGTGAACCTCAACGTCGGCTGTCCGTCCGAGAGGGTGCAGAAGGGCGCTTTCGGCGCCTGCCTGATGGCCGAGCCCGCGCTGGTGTCCGATTGCGTCAAGGCGATGCGCGACGTCGTCGACATTGATGTCACCGTCAAGCACCGCATCGGCATCGACCAGATCGAGCATTACGATTACCTGCGCGAGTTCGTCGATACCGTGGCCGAGGCCGGCTGCCGCACCTTCATCGTCCATGCGCGCAACGCCATCCTGAAGGGCCTGAGCCCTAAGGAAAACCGCGAGATCCCGCCGTTGAAGTACGATTACGTCTACCGGCTGAAGCGGGAGCGGCCCGATCTGGAAATCCTGATCAACGGCGGGGTCAAGACCAATGCCGAGATCGCCGAGCATCTGCGGCACGTCGACGGCGTGATGGTCGGCCGCGAGGCCTACCACAACCCGTGGCTGATGGCCGAGTGGGATGCGCTGTTCTACGGCGACGAGGCCGCCGGCCCGGAGCGCGCGGCGGTGGTCGATGCGATGATGCCCTATGTGACGGCGCGTCTGGGGGACGGCAGCAACGTCCGCCACATCGCCCGCCACATCCTGGGCCTGTTCCAGGGCCTGCCCGGCGCGCGCAACTGGCGCCGGATGCTGTCCGACGCCAAGCTCTTGGACGGCGCCGACGCCGGCTTGCTGCGCCAGGCCTACGAGGCGACGCTGGCGGGTCGCCGCGCCTGATTATCCGATAGCCGCCGACGGGCGGCTGTCTTCGCCAGGCGGCTACGGCCGCCTTTTGTCATGGTCGTCATGCCCGGCATGACCGTCTGGAGGTGGATCCCAATTGAAAAAGTTGCAAAGGCTGACGCTCGCCCTGTCGCTGTCTTCCGGCCTGGCCTGGGCCGGCCCCAATGACGTGCTGCACATCTACAACTGGAGCGGCTCGCTGTCCGATGGCATCGTCAGGCAGTTCGAGCAGCACTGCGGCTGCAAGGTGGTGCAGGACTATTACGGCGACAACGAGGAAATGCTGGCCAAGCTGGCCGCCGGCGCCAAGGGCTACGACATGGTGTTCCCGTCCAGCTTCGTCGTGCAGGCGATGACCAAGCAGAAGCTTTTGCAACCGTTGGATCACCGCCAGATCCCCAATCTGAAGAACGTGGCGCCGGCCTATCTGTCGCAAAGCTACGATGTCGGCAACCGCTATACGGTCCCGACGGTGCTGTCGCTGACCTCGGTCGGCTACAACGTCGAGAAGCTGAAGCAGCTGGGCGTCGACCCCGGCAGCTGGTCGGTGATCTTCGATCCGGCGGTGCTGCGCAAGATCAAGGGCAAGGTGACGGTGCTGGACAGCTCGCGCGAGGTGTTCGCCGCCGCGCTGTTCTACCTGGGCAAGGACCCGAACCAGGCCTCGGACGCCGACATGCGCGCCGCGCGCGATGTGATCAAAAAGGCCAAGCCCTACTGGGCCGCCTTCTCCAACGCCAGCTATCTGAAGCAGCTGGCTGTCGGCAACATCTGGGTGGCGCTCGGCTATTCGACCGAATTCTTCCAGGCCAGCGAGGACGCCAGGCTGACCAGGCGGCCGTTCCACATCGGCAATGTGCCGCAGCGCGAGGGGAACGAGCTCGGCGTCGACACGATGGCGATCACCGCCAGCGCCAAACGACCGGACCTGGCGCACCAGTTCATCAATTTCATGCTGGACGGCCGGAACGCCGCCCAGCTGACCAATCTGAACGGCGCGACCAATCCGGTGGCCACCGCCGGCCAATATTTCCGCGCCGACCTGAAAGCCAGCCCGGTGATCCATCCGACGCCGGAGCAGGCGAAGAAATGGACGGTATTGCGCGAGCTGGCGCCGGTGGAGCGTCGCGCGCTGGCGCGGATGTGGACGGAAGTGAAGGTCAGCCGCTAAGCTGGCGGCCTGGCCGGACGCCATCGATCCGGTTCGGCCGCAATCACGAGATAGAAAGAGCGAAAAGATGTTCGAGCAACTGGTTCTTGCCAGCAATAACGCCGGCAAACTGAAGGAATTCGGCGCGCTATTCGCCGAGCTGGGCGTCACCGTGCGTCCGCAGCGCGATTTCGATGTGCCGGAATGCCCGGAGCCGCACCACACCTTCCTGGAAAACGCGCTGGAAAAGGCGCGTCATGCCAGCCGGCTGACCGGCCTGCCGGCGCTGGCCGACGATTCCGGCATCTGCGTCGAGGCGCTGGGCGGCGCGCCGGGCGTGTACTCCGCCCGCTTCGCCGGCGAGCCGAAGTCCGACGCGCGCAACAACGCGCTCTTGGTGGAAAAGCTGCAGGGCGAGGCCAACCGCCGCGCCTGGTACTACTGCGTTCTGGTGCTGGTGCGCCACGCCGACGATCCGCAGCCGCTGGTGGCCGACGGCATCTGGCTGGGCGAGGTGCGCGACGAGGCCGCCGGAGACGGCGGCTTCGGTTACGACCCTTATTTCTTCCTGCCGAGCCACGGCGTCAGCGTGGCCCAACTGGACGCCGCCGAGAAGAACCGCATCAGCCACCGCGGTCAGGCGCTGGCCGCGCTGATGGCCAAGCTCAAGGCGCTGGCATGAGCGTAGTCGACCTGTCGGCGTTGAGCGGCGGCCTGCGCGAGCTGCCGCCGCTGTCGCTGTACATCCATTTCCCGTGGTGCATACGCAAGTGCCCGTATTGCGACTTCAACTCGCACGAGCCGAAGAGCGGTTTCGACGAGATGGCCTATGTCGACGCGCTGCTGCGGGATCTGGAATACTCGCTGCCGGAAGTGTGGGGCCGGCCGCTGAGCAGCATCTTCATGGGCGGCGGCACGCCCAGCCTGTTCAGCCCGCAGGCGATGGACGTCTTGCTGGCCGGCGTGCGTGCGCGGCTGAAACTGCATCCGGACGCCGAAATCACGATGGAGGCCAATCCCGGCACCTTCGAGATCGAACGCTTCCGCGGCTATCGCGAGGCCGGAATCAACCGGCTGTCCATCGGCATCCAGAGCTTCGATCCCAGGCACCTGAAGGCGCTGGGCCGCGTCCACGACGGCGACGAGGCCAAGCGCGCGGTCGAGATCGCGCTGACCCATTTCGACAACGTCAATCTGGACCTGATGTACGCGCTGCCGGGCCAGACCATGGACGAGGCGCTGTCCGACCTGAACACCGCGCTGTCCTACGGCATCACCCATCTGTCGGCCTATCATCTGACCATCGAGCCGAATACGATGTTCGCGGTCGAGACGCCGAAGAATCTGCCGGACGACGAGGTGTCGGCCGACATGCAGGAGGCGATAGAGTCCCGTCTGGCAGCCGCCGGTTTCGATCACTACGAGACCTCGGCCTTCGCCAGACCCGGCCGACACAGCCGGCACAACCTCAATTACTGGCAGTTCGGCGACTACGTCGGCATCGGCGCCGGCGCCCACGGCAAGATCAGCAGCCACGCCGGCATCGTCCGCCAGATGCGGCACAAGCAGCCGGCGGCCTATCTGAAGGCGGTGGCGGACGGCAAGCCGCTGTTCAGCAGCCAGAAAGTCGCCCGCGCCGACCTGCCGTTCGAATTCATGATGAATCTGCTGCGCCTGACCGGCGGCTTCGAGAGCCGCCTGTTCCAGGAGCGCACCGGACTGCCGCTGGCGCTGATCCGCCGCCAGCTGGACGAGGCCCGGGCGCAAGGCCTGCTGGACGGCGACGGCGCCATTCTGCGGCCGACGCTGAAAGGCCAGCGCTTCCTCAACGATTTGCTCACCCTGTTCCTCAAAGAAGGAGATCAAT
Organism: Chromobacterium sp. CV08; assembly: GCF_051129845.1. NCBI lineage: Bacteria > Pseudomonadati > Pseudomonadota > Betaproteobacteria > Neisseriales > Chromobacteriaceae > Chromobacterium > Chromobacterium sp. CV08. The sequence goes on along the minus strand of NZ_CP150453.1, from coordinate 4,400,928 downwards.
AATGGCCAAGGAAATTATCCACACCGACAAGGCTCCGGCCGCCATCGGCGCTTACTCGCAAGCCGTCAAGGCAGGCAATACCGTCTACCTGTCCGGCCAGATCCCGCTGGATCCGGCCACCATGGCCGTGGTGGAAGGCGGCTTCGCCGCCGAAACCCACCAGGTGTTCAAGAACATGAAGGCCGTGTGCGAAGCCGCCGGCGGCAGCCTGGACCAGATCGTCAAGCTCAACGCCTATCTGACCGACCTGTCCAATTTCGCCACCTTCAACGAAATCATGGGCCAGTACTTCAGCCAGCCGTTCCCGGCCCGCGCCGCCGTCGGCGTGGCCAGCCTGCCGAAGGGCGTGCTGGTGGAAGCCGAAGCGGTGCTGGTGCTGTAAGCGCATCCCCACCGCAAAAAAAAGCCCCGGAAATCCGGGGCTTTTTGCTGAGAAACGGTTTCAGCGCAGTTGATAGCGGGTGTAGAGGCCCCTGCCTTGTCGATCCTGGCTCCAGATCGTGACGCGCAGGAAGTCGGGCGAGGTCAGCGTCGGACTCTTGCGGGCGTTGAGCGTCAGCGGATTGGCCAATGCGCCCGCGTTGTCTTCGATGCGTTGCGGCTGGCCTTTTTGACGCATGTCCAGCAGCAGGCTGTTGAACCAGAGTTGCGGCGGTATCTGCCAGGCAACTTTCAGATCGCTGGCGCCGTTGGCCTTGGCGAGCGTCTGCAGCGTGTCGCTTGTCAGAGCGGGAAAAGCCTGCTGAGCGATTTCGCCGGCGGTGAACAGCGGCGCGCGCGGGCTGAAGTCCTTCCCGACCGGCTGGGCGAAGTGATCATCGGCGTAAAAGCGCAATTTCAGAGCGTTCCGGCTCAAGGCGTCGTTGTAGACGGCGGCAAAGCTGTCGGGCGTCAGGTAATTTACCGGGCAAGGATAGTCAGGATTCGCCGATGCCAGCTCCTGAGGCTCCAGTTGCGCGCACTCGGCATTTTCCTTCAGGGTAAGGATGGCTTTGCCATCGGCCAGCAACTGGGCGCTGCGGGCGACAATTTGCGCGGCGGGACGGTCTGGCTGGATATAGATCGGGTTGTCGTGCCGGGCATATTGGCTGAGCACCAGATTCAGCAGGCTGACCTTGGCGCTGCTCTTGTCGGGAGCGCTGATGATCTGGCGGGCCCCGGCATCCATTTGCAAGGAGACGGGGCTGTCATTTCCCGCCAGCTTCCAGCCTTCTTTCTGCAAGCGGGCCTTCATGCGGAAAGACCCGGGTGCCATGCCCGGCACGCGGACCGTCATCGAAATCTGGCAAAGCGCGGCGCTGTAGCAGGTTTCCACTTTCGGCGGCGAGAAACGTCCGCCGACATAGGTTTCCCCGTATCCGGCGTCATCCATTTCCCGCGCGAGGTATTGCGCCGCATTGTCGCCGTCAAACTGGAAATCGTCGCTGAGCAATGTCGCCAGGCGCTTGTCCAGGCCGTCCGCGCTGAGATACGCGGCGTTCAGCTGTGCGGCCAGCTCATCCAGCCGGCTCAGGTCGGGTAGATCGTTGGCCGGCAACGGGCTTGGCTTTTGATCGCGGCTCACCTTAATTGCCGTTTGGGCGCGCTTGCTTTGCAAACGGATGCTTCCCGCTTGGCCGTCGGCGGAGACGTCCACCATTTCCAGCAATTTATCCTGCCCGGTCTTGTCGGCGGCAAAGGCGGTCCGCAGCAGATCGGTGCGGCTATCCAGGCCGACCGCCTGCATCAGGGAGGCCAGCGCGGCTTTCAGACTGGCCTGGCTCTGCTCCAGTTTGGCGATGTCGAACTTTGCCGTGCAAGCCGCGGCGTTGAGGAAGCACTCGCTTGCCTCGACGCCACTGCTCATCGACAGGATGGCATCGGTCAGCGGGGTGATATTGACGGCTCCGGCTTGCGTGGCGACGGAGTGGAGCGATACCGGCATGCCGCCGATCAGGCCCGTGGCTTCCAGCAGCACAGGCGAGGCGAACTGGCTCAAGTCCGCGCTGTAGCGTCCTTGCGCATCGGTCTGCACTGTAATCGCGCGGCCCTGTGCGTCTTTGATCGTGATCGAGCCATTGTCCAAGGGGGCGCCGGAAGCCGCGGTACCGCTGATTTGGCCGAGCGTCTGGCCGCTGGCGCCGGACGCCGCGTGGTCGTCGTTGCTTTCGCAGGCCGTCAGCGCGAGCGCGCAGGCCAAGGCGAGAATGGGTTGTTTCATCACGGTATTCATCATTCGAATGATTCTGGTTTCGCAGAGCGGGGAAGAAAAATTAGGACGTGATAGTATATTGACATTTTTCGTTTGTCATTTTTGTCCGGCCGGGCAGTGGCGAGGCGGAGGGAAGTGGGGCATGGTTCAGAGACTGAGACTCTGAGGCCGCGAGATGAAAAATCTTTTCCTGCTCGGCTTGCTGTTAGGCGCGGACCTGTGCCTGGCCGAAGTATTCAAGTGCCGGAACGCCGACGGCGGCATCCATTACGGCCAGCAGCCCTGCCCGCCCGGCAGCCGGGCGCTCGAGTCGGCCTCCGGCGCCTTCAGCGTGATCGAGCGCGAAGACGGCGGGCGGGAGGCGGGGCATTACCGCGAGCAATTGGAGCAGTGGTCGGACGGACGCGAGAAGCGCCGGCGGGCCGATGCCCGCGCCGAGCAGCGCGAACGGGCCGCTCAGCGGAGTAAGCGGCAGGCCGAGCGGGAGCATTGCCGCAGGCTGGACGCCAGGCGCGGCGTCCTGGCCGCCGAGCTGCGCCGCAGCCTGCCGCTGCGGGAAGCCGCGCGCGGGCGGCAGCGCCTTGCCAAGCTCGAGGAACAGATGCAGGATCGGGCCTGCCATCTATATCAGGAGGACTGATGGGCGCTTACCGATTCCAGATCGTCAATGTGTTCGCCGAGCAGCGCTTCGGCGGCAACCCGTTGGCGGTGTTCACCGATGCCGCCGGCCTGTCCGACGGCGACATGCAGCAGATCGCGCGGCAGTTCAATCTGTCCGAGACCGTATTCCTGCTTCCCGGCGACGCCGACTGCGCCGCCAGCCTGCGCATCTTCACGCCCGGCCATGAGTTGCCGTTCGCCGGCCATCCGACGCTGGGCGCGGCGGCCGTTCTGCACGCGGCCGGCGAGCACGGCGACGCGTTTGCCTTGCGCACCCGCGCCGGCCCGATCGCCATCTCGCACGACGACGGGGTGTTCCGGCTGCGGGCGCTGCCGGCGAAGGCGAGGCCGGGCTGCGCCGCCGCCGAGGCGGCGGCGATGCTGGGTCTGGACGAGGCCGACATCGGACACGCGCCGCAATGGGTCGATACCGGCAGCGAACAGCTGCTGATCGCGCTCTCCAGCCGCGAGGCGGTGCTGCGCGCCCGGCCCGATCCGGTGCTGTTCGTCCGGCACGCGACGCTGAGGCCGGGGCGCAGCGTCGCCTATGTCTGGCACCAGCGCGAAGGCGTCGCCACCGTGCGGCTGTTCTTCGAACAGGACGGCGCGGTGCTGGAGGATCCGGGCACCGGCAGCGCCTGCGCCAATCTGGGCGGCTGGTGCGCGCTGAACGGCCTGGCGCCGCTGTCGTGGCGGCTGGAGCAGGGCGAGGCGATAGGCCGGCCGAATGTGCTCCATCTGGACGTCGATGCCGACGGCGCGGTCAATGTAGGCGGTCGGACCCAGTTCATGGGCGGAGGCGAGTTCCGCTGTTGACCCCGTCGCCCGGCTTGACGTTGCGGTCGGCTGTTGGCATCCTAGAGCCGCTACTCCAAACTGCTGTTTCATAAACTGCCGATAATAAGCAAGACGAGGAAAACATCATGATTCGAATCGCCAAAGCCGCCGGTCTCGCCGCAGTGCTGGGTCTGGCCAGCCAACTGGCGCTGGCCGGCAGCGCCGCCGGCCTGTGGAAGACCATAGACGACGAAACCCACCAGGCGAAGGCGCTGGTGCAGATCAACGAAGCGCCGAACGGCGAGCTGACCGGCAAGGTCGTCAAGCTCTACCTGCATCCGGACGCGGTATGCGACAAGTGCGACGGCGCCAACAAGGGCAAGCCGGTCAACGGCATGCAGATCCTGTGGGGCCTGAAGAAGAACGGCGAGGAATGGTCCGACGGCCAGATCCTCGATCCGAAGTCCGGCAAGATCTACACCTCCGGCGCCAAGCTGATGGAAGACGGCAAGAAGCTGCGCGTGCGCGGCTATATCGGCCCCTTCTTCCGTTCCCAGGTCTGGGAGCGCCAGCAGTAAGCCGACGGACGCCAGGTCCATCGAAAAGGCGGAAGCCGGCGCAAGCCGCTTCCGCCTTTTGCATTGTTGGGTACAATCTGTCCTCATGAATCCGCCGACCGATCTTGCCAACCAGCCGCCGGCCGTGCCGGCCGCGCTGGCGAAGAAGCTGGAGAAGCTGGGCATACGCCGCCGCTTCGACCTGGTGCTGCATCTGCCGCTGCGCTACGAGGACGAGACCCACATCTACCCGATCGCCGACGCGCCTTACGGCCAGCCGGCGCTGGTCGAGGGCACGGTGGTCGCGCACGAGGTCAGCTTCAAGCCGCGCAAGCAGCTCAGGGTGCAGATCGAGGACGGCAGCGGCACGCTGCTGCTGCGCTTCATCCATTTCTATCCCAGTCAGCTCAAGCAGTTCGCCGAAGGCAGCCGCGTCCGCGCGCTCGGCGAGATACGCCGCGGCTTCGCCGGCGACGAGATGGTCCATCCTAAGACCCGCGAGGTGCGCGAGGGCGCGCCGCTGGCCGCCAGCCTGACCCCGGTCTATCCGACCGTCAACGGCCTGACCCAGCCGGTGTTGCGCAAACTGGTCGACGCCGAGCTGCGGGCGCAGCGGCTGGACGAACTGCTGCCTGAGGCCTTGATGGCGCCGCTGGCGCTGCAGCCGTTCGCCGACGCGATCCGCCTGTTGCACCAGCCGCCGCCGGAGTGGTCGGCGCAGCAGCTGTCCGATCCGAGGCTGCCGGCCTGGCAACGGCTGAAGTTCGACGAGCTGTTGGCGCAGCAGCTGTCGATGCGGCTGGCCTACCGCGCGCGCCGGCTCGGCCACGCGCCGCGCATCGCCGGCGACGGCAGCCTCAGCGAGAAGCTGCTGGCCCATCTGCCGTTCCGGCTGACCGGCGCGCAGCGCAAGGTGTTGGACGAGATCCGCGCCGACATGCGGCTGGCCCACCCGATGCACCGGCTGTTGCAGGGCGACGTCGGCAGCGGCAAGACCATCGTCGCGGCGCTGGCGGCGCTGGCGGCGATAGAGGCCGGCTACCAGGTGGCGCTGATGGCGCCGACCGAAATCCTGGCGGAGCAGCATTATCTGAAGCTGTCCGGCTGGCTGGCGCCGCTGGGGCTGGGCGTGTCCTGGCTGTCCGGCAGCCTGCGAAAAAAGGCCAGGCAGCAGGCGCTGGACGAGATCGCTTCCGGCCAGTGCCGGTTGGCCGTCGGCACCCACGCCTTGTTCCAGGACGACGTGGCCTTCCAGAATCTGGGTCTCGCCATCGTCGACGAGCAGCACCGCTTCGGCGTCGGCCAGCGGCTGGCGCTGCAGGACAAGGGCGGGGAGCCGCACCAGCTGATGATGTCGGCCACGCCTATCCCGCGCACGCTTGCGATGAGCTTCTACGCCGATCTGGACGTGTCGGTGATAGACGAGCTGCCGCCGGGCCGCACCCCCATCGTCACCAAGCTGATAGGCAGTCCCCGCCGCGCCGAAGTCGTCCAGTTCGTCGAGAAGACCTGCCAGGAGGGCAATCAGGCCTACTGGGTGTGCCCGCTGATCGAGGAGTCCGAGGCGCTGCAGCTGCAGACGGCGGTGGACTGCCATCAGCAATTGCAGCAGGACCTGCCGGGCCGTCGTATCGGCCTGGTGCACGGCCGGATGAAGGCGGCGGAGAAGGCCGAGGCGATGGCAGCCTTCGCCGCCGGCCAGGTGGACGTGCTGGTGGCGACGACGGTGATCGAAGTCGGCGTCGACGTGCCCAACGCCAGCCTGATGGTGATAGAGCACGCCGAGCGCATGGGCCTGGCCCAGTTGCACCAGCTGCGCGGCCGGGTAGGGCGGGGCAGCGCCAGGAGCGTGTGCGTGCTGCTGTTCGAGAACCCGCTGTCCGATCTGGCCAAGGCCAGGCTGAAGGTGATCTACGAGAATACCGACGGTTTCGAGATCGCGCGGCAGGATCTGAAAATCCGCGGCCCCGGGGAGTTCCTCGGCGCGCGCCAGAGCGGCCTGCCGATGCTGCGCTTCGCCGATCTGGAACAGGACCAGGCGCTGCTGGAGGCGGCGCGCGATCTGGCGCCTATGCTGCTGGAGCGCTGGCCGCAGGCGGCCGAGGCGCATCTGGAGCGATGGCTGGCTGGACGCGAGCAGTTCCTGAAGGCGTAAAAAACCGCCGGGTTCGGGGGTAAACGCGGCGGCGAAGGAGGGTTGCTGCAAACAAAAGAAACCATTGATGAAGCGGATACATATTAGCAATCGATGAATTTCTTCTTCAAGCGCAGTCCGCCGCTTCCTTGATCTGGGTCAACCGATGAAAAAAGCCACCGCGAGCGGTGGCTTTTCGTTTGGGCCATGCCGGGCTCAGAACCACTGAGCCGACAGGTAGTACAGGCCGCCGGCCAGCGCCATCGACGCCGGCAGCGTGAACAGCCAGGCCAGTGCGATCGAGCGCACGGTGGACAGCTGCAGGCCGGCCTTGTCCGCTATCATCGTGCCGGCCACGCCGCTGGACAGCACATGGGTCGTGGACACCGGGAAGCCGAACCAGCTGGCCAGGCCGATGGAGACGGCGGCGGTGGTCTGCGCGGCCACGCCCTGGGCGTAGGTCATGTCCTTCTTGCCTATGCCTTCGCCCACGGTCTTCACCACGCGCTTCCAGCCGACCATGGTGCCTATGCCCAGCGACAGCGCGACGGCGATGATCACCCAGGTCGGCGCGTATTCGGTGGTGGTGGTCAGGTCCTTGCGCAGATTGTCCAGCAGCTGCTTGTCGTCGGACGACAGCTTGGGCAGCGCGGACGCCTTCTTCGCGGCGTCGTCCAGGCACAAGAGCTGGGTGCGCACTTCCCAGCGCTGGGCGGCGCTGAGCTTGTGGTAGTCGTTGCCGTCGCCCATCAGCTTCAGCAGCTGCTCGGCGGTGGCCACCGTCTGCTGCGGATGGCACTCGTACTGGCTGGTGCTGTTGGACTTGACGATGATCTTCGACAGGTCGGCCTCGTGGCGCTGGTAGAACTGCTGCAGGTGCTGCGCCGCGTCGCGGGTGCGTTCCAGCTGGTACGGGGTGCTGTCCAGGTTCAGCACGAACTTGGCCGGCACGATGCCGATCAGCACCAGCATGATCAGGCCGACGCCCTTCTGGCCGTCGTTGGAGCCGTGGGCGAAGCTGACGCCCATCGCCGACACGATCAGCATGAAGCGGGTCCAGAACGGCGGGTGCTTGCGGCCCTCGACCTGCTGGCGCTGGTACGGCGTCTTGTGGACGTTGCTGTGCGGGCGGTAGCGCCGCAGCAGGATGACGATCAGGCCCGCCATCACCGCGCCGACGACGGGCGAGACCAATAGCGAGGCGCCGACGTCGATCGCCTTGCCCCAGTTGATGCCGTGCGACAGCGAGGTGTGGTTGATCAGGCTGTTGGCGACGCCGACGCCGAGAATGGCGCCGATCAGCGTGTGGCTGCTGGATGCCGGCAGGCCCAGGTACCAGGTGCCGAGATTCCACAGGATGGCGGCGGCCAGCAGCGCGAACACCATCGCCATGCCGCGCGTGGTGTTCACCGAGATCAACAGATCCACCGGCAGCAGGTGGACGATGGCGTAGGCGACGGCCAGGCCGCCGCTCATCACGCCGAGGAAGTTGCAGACGCCGGAGTAGAACACGGCGAGCCGCGGCTTCATCGACTGGGTGTAGATGACGGTGGCGACCGCGTTGGCGGTGTCGTGGAAACCGTTGATGAACTCAAAGGCGAGCACGAAGCCCAGCGAAAGTAGCAAGGTGACGGCTACATGGGGGTCGAGCCCGGAAAACAGGTCCAGCATGGCGTGTCTGAGATTATCGTAAAGGCGGGATTGTTGTGTCCCCCGCCAGTGCCGTCAAGTCTTTATAAAAAAAATGCAAAGCCTGTGGTTTTGCCTGCGAAAACGGCAAAATCCGCTTGACAGCGGCGGGTTGAAAAACGGCTAAGCCCATGATTTGCCGAATGGCGATGGCATGGGCCGGCCGATGGAAGGGCGACGGCCGGCATGAGCCGGCCGCGACGGGCCTCAGCCGAATTTGCCGGTGATGTAGTCCTCGGTCGCCTTCTTCTGCGGCGTGGTGAAGATGGTGTCGGTGTTGCCGAACTCGACCAGCTCGCCCAGATACATATAGGCGGTGTAGTCGGACACCCGCGCCGCCTGCTGCATATTGTGCGTGACGATGGCGATCGTGTAGTCCTCCTTCAGCTCGTGTATCAGCTCCTCGATGTGGGCGGTGGAGATCGGGTCCAGCGCCGACGTCGGCTCGTCCAGCAGCAGCACTTCCGGCTTCGAGGCCACCGCGCGGGCGATGCACAGACGCTGCTGTTGGCCGCCGGACAGAGAGTTGCCGGACTGCTTGAGCTTGTCCTTGACCTCGTCCCACAGCGCCGCCTTGCGCAGCGCCCATTCGACGCGGTCCTCCATCTCGCCCTTGGACAGCTTCTCGTACAGCTTCACGCCGAAAGTGATGTTGTCGTGGATGGACATCGGGAACGGCGTCGGCTTCTGGAACACCATGCCGACCTTGGCGCGCAGCAGGTTGACGTCGATGTCGCGGGCCAGGATGTTCTGGCCGTCCAGCAGGATGTCGCCGTCGGCGCGCAGGCCGGGATACAGCTCGTACATGCGGTTGAAGGTGCGCAGCAGCGTCGATTTGCCGCAGCCGGACGGGCCGATGAAGGCGGTGACCTTGCGCGGCGCGATTTCCAGCTGGATGTTCTTCAGCGCGTGGAAGTTGCCGTAGTAGAAGTTGAGATTGCGGACCTCGAGCTTGGAGGCGGTGCTGGTCATGGTCGTCATGCCTTAATTCGATTGATTCTTGCGGCCGCCCATCCAGCGGGCGACGATATTCAGGGTAAGGACGCTGAAGGTGATCAGCAGCGAGCCGGCCCAGGCCAGCGTGTGCCAGTCCTCGTACGGGCTCATCGCGAACTGGAAGATCACGATGGGCAGGTTGGCCATAGGCTGGTTCATATTGCTGTTGAAGAACTGGTTGTTCAGCGCGGTGAACAGCAAGGGCGCGGTCTCGCCGGAAATCCGGGCCACGGCCAGCAGGATGCCGGTCAGCACGCCGGCCTTGGCCGAGCGCAGCGTCACGTACAGCGTCACCTTCCATTGCGGCGCGCCGAGCGCCGCGGCTGCCTCGCGCAGGCTGTTCGGCACCAGGCGCAGCATGTTCTCGGTGGTGCGCACGACGACCGGGATCACCAGGATGGCCAGCGCGAACGAGCCGGCCCAGCCGGAGAAGTGGCCGACCGACACCACATAGACCTCGTAGACGAACAGGCCGATGACGATGGACGGCGCGGACAGCAGAATGTCGTTGATGAAGCGGGTCACAGGCGCCAGCCAGCCGCGCTGGCCGAACTCGGCCAGATAGATGCCGGCCAGGATGCCGATCGGCGTGCCGAACAGCGTGCCGAAGCCGGTCATCACCAGGCTGCCGTAGATGGCGTTGGCCAGGCCGCCGGTCGAGCCCGGCGGCGGCGTGCTTTCGGTGAACACCTGCCAGTTGATGCCGGACAGGCCGTGCTGAAGCAGCGTGATCAGGATCCAGAACAGCCAGAACAGGCCGAAGGCCATCGTCAGCATCGACGCGGTCATCGTCAGGCGGTTGGTCAGCCGGCGCCGGCGGTAGGTGGCGCTGTCCTGCTTCAGGCTGACGGCGGAGGAGGTCGGCAAGGCGTCGTTCATTGTTGCTTGGCTCATCGTGGTGGCGTCTTTCATGTCAGGAAGGCTTGCCTTCCTGCTTCTTCAGGCGCAGCAGCAGCAGCTTGGAGCAGGCGAGCACCACAAAGGTGATGAAGAACAGGATCAGGCCCAGTTCGATCAGCGAACCCATGTACAGGTCGCCATTGGCCTCGGCGAATTCGTTGGCCAGAGACGAGGCGATGGAGTTGCCCGGTTCGAACAGGCTGGTGGTGAAGCGGGTGGAGTTGCCGATGACGAAAGTGACCGCCATCGTCTCGCCCAGCGCGCGTCCGAGGCCCAGCATGATGCCGCCGACGACGCCGGTCTTGGTGTAGGGCAGCACCACGTAGCGCACCACCTCCCAGGTGGTGGAGCCGAGGCCGTAGGCCGACTCCTTCAGCATCACCGGCACCACCTCGAACACGTCGCGCATCACCGAGGCGATGAACGGGATCACCATGATGGCCAGGATCAGGCCGGCGGTGAACAAGCCTATGCCCATCGGGGCGCCCTGGAACAGGAAGCCGATCAGCGGAACGTCGCCCAGGTGGTCGATGATCCACGGCTGGATGTGGTCGGAGAAGAACGGCGCGAATACGAACAGGCCCCACATGCCGTAGATGATGGACGGGATGCCGGCCAGCAGTTCGATGGCGATGCCCAGCGGCCGCTTCAGCCAGGTCGGGCACAGCTCGGTCAGGAACAGCGCGATGCCGAAGCTGACCGGCACGCCGATCAGCAGCGCGATGATGGAGGTGGCCAGCGTGCCGAAGATGGGCACGATGGCGCCGAACTTCTGCTGCACCGGGTCCCAGTCCGTGCTGGCCAGGAAGCCCCAGCCGAAGCCCCTGATGCTCGGCATCGCGCCGACCAGCAGCGAAATGAGTATGCCCACCAGCAGCGCCAGCACGAGGAAGGCGAAACAGCGGGTGGTCACGCGGAAAATCTGGTCCAGCTGCTGCTGAAGGCCCAGCTGCCGGTCATTGCTCAGTTTTTGCATGTGTCGATTCTTGATGGTTCAGACACAAGGCCGGAGAGAGCGGGCTCCCTCCGGCCTGGTTGCGGCGGACTGCTCGCGGATCAGTTCCAGACGGCCTTGCCGCTGCCGTCGGTGATCTGCTTCCAGCTGGTGCGGATGATGGTCTTCACATTGTCCGGCATCGGGATGTAGTCCAGCTCCTGGGCGGTCTTGTCGCCGTTCTTGTACGCCCAGTCGAAGTACTTCAGCACTTCGGAGGCTTGCGCCGGCTTGTCCTGTTTCTTGTGCATCAGGATGAAGGTGGCGCCGGCGATCGGCCAGCTCTGCTTGCCCGGCTGGTTGGTCAGCAGCAGGTAGAAGCCCGGTGCCTTGTGCCAGTCGGCGTTGGCGGCGGCGGCCTTGAACGAGGCCTCGTCCGGCTTTACGAAGGCGCCGGCCTGGTTCTGCAGCAGGCCGTAGGCCAGCTTGTTCTGCTTGGCGTAGGCGTATTCGACGTAGCCGATCGCGCCCTTGATGCGCGACACGTAGTTGGCCACGCCCTCGTTGCCCTTGCCGCCCACCGAGCTGCCCTTCCAGCTGACGGCGGTATTGGAGCCGACGTCCTTCGCCCATTCCGGCGATACCTTGGACAGGTAGTTGGTGAAGATGAAGGTGGTGCCGGAGCCGTCGGAGCGACGGACCACGGAGATGCGCTGGTCAGGCAGCTTGACGCCCGGGTTCAGCTTGGCGATGGCCGCGTCGTTCCACTTGGAAACCTTGCCCATGTAGATGTCGGCCAGCAGCGGGCCGGTGAACTTGATCTGGCCGGCGGCGATGCCCGGGATGTTGTACACCGGCACCACGCCGCCCATCACGGTCGGGAATTGCGTCAGGCCGGACTTGTCCAGCTCTTCCGGCTTCAACGGCATGTCGGAGGCGCCGAAATCCACGGTCTTGGACTGGATCTGCTTGATGCCGCCGCCGGAACCGATGGACTGGTAGTTCATATTGTTGCCGGTGCTGCCCTTGTAGCTGGCCGCCCACTTGGCGTACAGCGGATAGGGGAAAGTCGCGCCGGCGCCGGTGATGTCCGCGGCGTAGGCCGAACCTGCGATCAGCACGGAACCGAGAACGGCTGCCAGACGTACAGACTGTTTCATGCTTAACTCCCGAGCAAGGTTGGGATTGCTGTTGTGATGGCCGCCATCGTATCGGGCAAATCTTTCATTAATATTACAAGTCGTAAACGTACGGTCGAAGGTACGGCCGGCGGCGGTTTGGAGCCGGCGTCGCATCGCGCTATAATCGGCGGCGACCCGTAATCCGATATATGATGTGGAGAGACGCATGTCCGGCAAGCTGGTGATCGGCAACTGGAAGATGAACACGCGCGGCGATGGCGCGCGCGAATTGGCGGCGGCGCTGCTGGCCGACTCGGCGACCAACCGGGAAGGCGTAGGCATCGCCGCGCCGGCGGTGTATCTCTCCGATCTGGCCCGGCAACTGGCCGGCGGCCGCCTGGCGCTGGCGGCGCAGGATGTCAGCCGTTTCGCCGCCGACGGCGCGTATACCGGGGAGACCAGCGCTTCGATGCTGGCCGATGTCGGTTGCCGTTACACGCTGGTCGGCCACTCCGAGCGGCGACAGTATTTCGGCGAGGACAATGCGGCGCTGCTGGCCAAGATGCGCAATGCCGCAGCGGCCGGCGTGACGCCGGTGCTGTGCGTCGGCGAAACGCTGGCGGAGCGCGAGGCGGGCCGCCATCTGGCGGTGATCGCGGACCAGCTGGCCATCCTGACCGAGATCGCCGGCGACGGATACGTCATCGCCTACGAGCCGGTTTGGGCGATAGGCACGGGCAAGGTGGCGACGCTGGAACAGATCGCCGAGATTCATGCATTCATCAAAAACTGGTGCTTGCAAAACACGGACGGCTCGGATAAGATTCGCGTCCTCTACGGCGGCAGTGTCAAAGCAGAGAATGCCGAGGCCATCCTGGCGACGAAAAACGTCGACGGAGCATTGGTTGGAGGGGCCTCTCTGGACGCCGATTCATTCAGAGTGATTTGCCAAGCCGCAGGAAATATGATATAGTATGGAACTTCTTAAGACGCTTATTTGGATTGTAAACCTCCTGTCCGCAGTGACCATCATCGTCCTTGTTTTGATGCAGCACGGCAAGGGTGCGGATATGGGCGCGGCCTTTGGTAGCGGTTCGTCCGGCAGTCTGTTTGGGGCGTCTGGTTCTGCGAATTTCTTGAGTAGGACGACTGCCATCGCAGCGGCAGTATTCTTCGCGACTTCCCTGAGCTTGGTCTATCTTTCCGGGGGTGGAAAGAACGATCTGGGCGTGATGGGCGGAAAGATTGAACAGGTGGCGCCGCAAATCCCGGCAGGCGCGCCTAATAAAAACGCTTCCGGAACGGCATCGAAGATTCCGGAGTGACAATTTAAAAAGCTTTGCTGTGCCGACATGGTGAAATTGGTAGACACGCTATCTTGAGGGGGTAGTGGCGAAAGCTGTGTGAGTTCGAGTCTCACTGTCGGCACCACCATTCAAAAACAGGCCACCGGGACTCCGGTGGCCTGTTTTATTTGGAGCCAAGAGGGGGCGACCCCTCTTTTTTTGGGGGTGTACGGGAAATGCTGCAAAACTACTTTCCCATTCTGATGTTTGTCATCGTCGGACTTCTGGTCGGCGTGGGCCCTATCGTCTTGGGCAAACTGCTGGCACCCAATCGTCCCGACGCTGAGAAACTTTCTCCATACGAATGCGGCTTCGAGGCCTTCGAAGATGCCCGCATGAAGTTTGACGTCCGCTATTACCTGATCGCCATCCTCTTCATCCTGTTCGACCTGGAAATCGCCTTCCTGTTTCCGTGGGCCGTGGTGCTGAAGGATCTGGGCGTCTATGGTTTGGGCGTGATGGTCGAGTTTCTGGCCGTGCTGACGCTCGGCTTCGTCTACATGTGGAAGAAGGGAGCTCTGGAATGGGAGTAGAAGGGATTCTGGAGAAAGGCTTCGTCACGACGACGGCCGACAAGCTTATCAACTATACCCGCACCGGCTCGCTGTGGCCGATGACCTTCGGTCTGGCCTGTTGCGCGGTGGAAATGATGCACGCCGGCGCGGCGCGTTACGACCTTGACCGTTTCGGCATCGTCTTCCGCCCCAGCCCGCGGCAGTCCGACCTGATGATCGTCGCCGGCACGCTGTGCAACAAGATGGCCCCGGCGCTGCGCAAGGTGTACGACCAGATGGCCGAACCGCGCTGGGTGATCTCGATGGGATCCTGTGCCAACGGCGGCGGCTATTACCATTACTCCTATTCCGTTGTTCGCGGCTGCGACCGCATCGTGCCGGTCGATGTCTACGTTCCGGGCTGTCCTCCGACCGCCGAGGCGCTGCTGTACGGCATCATCCAGCTGCAGAACAAGATCAAACGTACCAACACCATCGCCCGCTAAGGTAGAAACTTATGGCCTCCAAGAAAATGGAAGCGTTGGGTTCGGTCGTTGCCGCGGCGCTGGGCGACAAGCTCGTGCGCAGCACGCTGGCCCTGGACGAGCTGACCATTGTGTGCAAGGCGTCCGATCTGCTGTCCGTCGCGCAGACGCTGCGCGACCATGCCGAGCTCGCCTTCGAGCAGTGCATCGACGTCTGCGGCATGGACTACAGCGCCTACCGCGACGAGCCGTGGGACGGCCCGCGCTTCGCCGCCGTATACCACCTGTTGTCCGTCAAGCTGAACCACCGCATCCGCCTGCGCGTCTTCGCCGAAGACGACGATTTCCCGGTGATCCCGTCGGTCAACGGCATCTGGAACGCCGCCAACTGGTTCGAGCGCGAAGCGTTCGACCTGTTCGGCATCGTGTTCGAAGGCCACCCCGACCTGCGCCGCCTGCTGACCGACTACGGTTTCGTCGGTCACCCGTTCCGCAAGGACTTCCCGCTGTCGGGGCACGTGGAAATGCGCTACGACCCGAACCAGCGGCGCGTGATCTATCAGCCCGTTACCATCGAACCGCGCGAAATCACCCCGCGCATCATCCGCGAGGAGAACTACGGTGGCTGAGATCCGTAACTACACCCTGAACTTCGGTCCGCAGCACCCGGCCGCGCACGGCGTGCTGCGCCTGGTGCTGGAGCTGGACGGCGAAGTCGTCCAGCGCGCCGACCCGCACATCGGCCTGCTGCACCGCGGCACCGAGAAGCTGGCCGAGAGCAAGACCTTCATCCAGTCGCTGCCCTACATGGACCGTCTCGACTACGTGTCGATGATGTGCAACGAGCACGCCTACTGCCTGGCCATCGAGAAGATGATGGGCATCGAGGTGCCGGAGCGCGCGCAGTACATCCGCGTGATGTTCGCCGAGATCACCCGCGTGCTGAACCACCTGCTGTGGATCGGCGCCCACGCGCTGGACATCGGCGCGATGACGATGTTCCTGTACGCCTTCCGCGAGCGCGAAGACCTGATGGACTGCTACGAGGCGGTGTCGGGCGCGCGGATGCACGCGGCCTACTTCCGTCCGGGCGGCGTCTACCGCGACCTGCCGGATTCGATGCCGCAGTACACGGTGTCCAAGATCAAGAACGCCAAGGAGCTGGCGCGGCTGAACGAAGGCCGCAAGGGCTCGATGCTGGACTTCATCGACGACTTCACCAAGCGTTTCCCGACCTATGTCGACGAGTACGAGACGCTGCTGACCGACAACCGGATCTGGAAGCAGCGTACCGTGGACATCGGCGTGGTGTCGGCCGAGCGCGCGCTGAATCTGGGCATGACCGGCCCGATGCTGCGCGGTTCCGGCGTCGCCTGGGACCTGCGCAAGACCCAGCCGTACGATGTGTACGACAAGATGGATTTCGACGTGCCGGTCGGCGTCGGCGGCGACTGCTACGACCGCTACCTGGTCCGCGTCGAGGAAATGCGCCAGTCCAACCGCATCATCCAGCAGTGCGTGGCCTGGCTGCGCGACAATCCGGGTCCGGTGATCACCGACAACCACAAGGTGGCGCCGCCTTCGCGCGAAGGCATGAAGTCCAATATGGAAGACCTGATCCACCACTTCAAGCTGTTCACCGAAGGCATGCACGTGCCGGAGGGCGAGGCTTACGCGGCGGTGGAACACCCGAAGGGCGAATTCGGCATCTATCTGGTGTCCGACGGCGCCAACAAACCGTACCGCCTGAAAATCCGCGCGCCGGGCTATGCCCACTTGGCCGCGCTGGACGAGATGGCCACCGGCCACATGATCGCCGACGTCGTCGCGATCATCGGTACGCAGGATATCGTGTTTGGGGAGATTGACCGCTGATGCTGTCCGCACAATCGCTAGCCTTGATCGACCGCGAGGTCGCCAAATATCCGGCCGACCAGAAGCGCTCCGCAGTGATGGGCGCTTTGCGCATCGCGCTGGACGAGCGGCGCGCCACCGGTGAAACCCCGGAAACGCGCTGCCTGAACAAGGAGCTGATCGAGTTCGTCGCGAACTACCTGGGCATTGCCCCGGTGGCCGCCTACGAAGTCGCCACCTTCTACAACATGTACGACATGAAGCCGGTGGGCAAATTCAAGATCACCGTCTGCACCAATCTGCCCTGTGCGTTGTCCGGCGGCGTCAATGCCGCCCAGTACATCTCGAAGAAACTGGGCATCGCCATCGGCGAAACCAGCGCCGACGGCATGTACACCCTGCTGGAAGGCGAATGCATGGGCGCCTGCGGCGACGCGCCGGTCTTGCTGGTGAACAACCACAAGATGTGCAGCTTCATGACGCCCGAAGCAATCGACAAAAAACTGGCGGAGTTGAAATAATGGCAGTCTTCGCTAATGGCGTGATTTTCGACGGCGTCGACACCGCGCAGCCCGACTGCTGGCGTCTGGACGCCTATGTGGCCCGCGGCGGCTACCAGGCGCTGCGCCGCATCCTCGACGCCAAGATGGCGCAAGAGGATGTGATCGCGGAGGTGAAGAACTCCGGCCTGCGCGGCCGCGGCGGCGCGGGTTTCCCGACCGGCCTGAAGTGGAGCTTCATGCCGCGCTCGTTCCCGGGCGACAAATACGTCGTCTGCAATACCGACGAGGGCGAGCCGGGCACCTTCAAGGACCGCGACATCATCCGCTACAACCCGCACTCCTTGATCGAGGGCATGATCATCGCCGGCTACGCGATGGGCACCAAGGCGGGCTACAACTACATCCACGGCGAGATCTTCGAAGACTACGAACGCTTCGAGGAGGCGCTGGAAGAGGCCCGCAAGGCCGGCTTCCTGGGCCAGAACATCCTCGGCACCGGCTTCAACTTCGAGCTCTACGCCCACCACGGCTACGGCGCCTACATCTGCGGCGAGGAAACCGCGCTGCTGGAATCGCTGGAAGGCAAGAAGGGCCAACCGCGCTTCAAGCCGCCGTTCCCGGCCAGCTTCGGTCTGTACGGCAAGCCGACGACGATCAACAACACCGAGTCGTTCGCCTCGGTGCCCTTCATCATCCGCGACGGCGCGCAGACCTTCCTCGAGAAGGGCAAGCCGAACAACGGCGGCACCAAGCTGTTCTCGGTCTCCGGCCACGTCAACCGTCCGGGCAACTACGAAGTGCCGCTGGGCACGCCGTTCTCCGAGCTGTTGGAAATGGCCGGCGGCATGAAGGGCGGCAAGCTGAAGGCGGTGATCCCGGGCGGTTCGTCCGCGCCGGTGCTGCCGGCCGACATCATGATGCAGTGCACGATGGACTACGACAGCATCGCCAAGGCCGGTTCGATGCTGGGCTCCGGCGCCGTGATCGTGATGAACGACGGCGTGTGCATGGTCAAGGCGCTGGAGCGTCTTGCCTATTTCTACCACGAGGAATCCTGCGGCCAGTGCACGCCGTGCCGCGAAGGCACCGGCTGGCTGTACAAGGTGATCCACCGCATCGCCAACGGCCAGGGCCGTCCGGGCGATCTGGAGCTTCTGGATTCCGTGGGCAACAATATGGCCGGCCGCACCATCTGCGCGCTGGCCGACGCCGCGGTGTTCCCGGTTCGCAGTTTCACCAAGCATTTCCGCAACGAGTTCGAGCACGCGATCGAACACGGAAAGACCTTGGTGGATCACAAATGGTGTTGAGCGATGCTTGAAATCGAAATCGACGGTAAGAAACTGACGGTGCCGCAAGGCAGCACCGTCATCGAGGCTGCCCACTCGGTGGGCACCTATATTCCGCACTTCTGCTACCACAAGAAGCTGTCCATCGCGGCCAACTGCCGGATGTGCCTGGTGGAAGTGGAAAAGGCGCCGAAGCCGCTGCCGGCCTGTGCCACTCCGGTCACCGACGGCATGAAGGTCCACACCGCGTCCCCGCTGGCCAAGAAGGCCCAACAGGGCGTGATGGAGTTCCTGCTGATCAACCACCCGCTGGATTGCCCGATCTGCGACCAGGGCGGCGAATGCCAGCTGCAGGATCTGGCCGTCGGCTACGGCAACTCGACCTCGCGCTACGAGGAAGAGAAGCGCGTGGTGGTCGGCAAGGACATGGGTCCGCTGGTCTCGGCCGAGGAAATGTCGCGCTGCATCCACTGCACGCGCTGCGTCCGCTTCACCGAGGAAGTCGGCGGCTTCCAGGAAATCGGCATGGCCAACCGCAGCGAGTTCTCCGAGATCCTGCCCTTCCTGGGCAAGACCGTGGACTCGGAAATCTCCGGCAACGTCATCGACCTGTGCCCGGTGGGCGCGCTGACGTCCAAGCCGTTCCGCTACAGCACCCGCGCCTGGGAGCTGTCGCGCCGCAAGTCGGTGAGCCCGCACGACGGCCTCGGCTCCAACCTGGTGGTCCAGGTCAAGAGCAACGAGGTGATGCGCGTGCTGCCGCTGGAAAACGAAGCCATCAACGAGTGCTGGATCGCCGACCGCGACCGCTTCTCCTATGAAGGCCTGAACAGCGCCGAGCGCCTCGCCAAGCCGATGATCAAGTTCGACGGCAAGTGGCACGAGACCGACTGGGAAACCGCGCTCGAATACGTGGTCAAGGGCCTGAACGGCGTGTCCGCCGATCACGGCAAGGAGGCCATCGGCTTCCTGACCAGCCCGCACTCGACGACCGAGGAGCTGTTCCTGGCTCAGAAGCTGGCGCGCGCCTTCGGCGTCAACAGCATCGACTACCGCCTGCGCCGCAGCGACTTCTCGGCCGACGCGGCCAAGCAGGGCGCCGAATGGCTGGGTTCGACCATCGTCGAGCTGGCCTCCGCCAAGTCGGTGCTGGCCGTCGGCTCCACGCTGCGCAAGGAACAGCCTCTGCTGGCCTCGCGCCTGCGCGCCTCGGTCAAGCAGGGTACCGAGCTGAACATTATCCACGTCGCCGACGACAATCTGCTGACCAAGATCAACGGCAAGCTGATCGTGTCGCCGCTGGCGCTGGTGAACGCGCTGTCGCAAGTGCTGAAGGCCGTGGCCGAGATCAAGTCCGGCGCCAGCCAGA
The DNA here is from genome assembly GCF_051129845.1 of Chromobacterium sp. CV08. Lineage (NCBI taxonomy): Bacteria > Pseudomonadati > Pseudomonadota > Betaproteobacteria > Neisseriales > Chromobacteriaceae > Chromobacterium > Chromobacterium sp. CV08. The sequence goes on along the minus strand of NZ_CP150453.1, from coordinate 4,381,629 downwards.
TCGATCTGGCCGGCGTCGAGGTCTCCGCCGAGGCCCGCCGCATCGCCGAAAGCCTGAGCGGCGCCGAAACCGCGTCCATCGTGCTCGGCAACGTCGCCCAGCACCATCCGGCCTACGGCCAGCTGCTGTCGCTGGCGCAGGAAATCGCGCGTCTGACCGGCGGCCGCTTCGGCGTGCTGGCCGAGGCCGCGAACAGCGTCGGCGCCGAACTGGTCGGCGCGCTGCCGACCCGCGGCGCGCTGGGTTCGGCCGTCAACGCCGGCGATAACGCCGCCGCGATGATCGCCAAGCCGAAGAAGGCTTACTTCCTGCTGAACACCGAAGTCGAGTTCGACAGCTACGACGGCCAGGCCGCCGTGGCCGCGATGAAGCAGGCCGCCACCGTGATCGCGCTGACCGCCTACAAGGGCCAGGGTCTGCTCGACTACGCAGACGTGCTGCTGCCGATCGCGCCGTTCTCCGAGACCGCCGGCTCCTTCGTCAATATGGAAGGCAAGCTGCAGACCTTCAACGGCGTCGTCAAGCCGCTGGGCGAGGCCCGTCCGGCCTGGAAGGTGCTGCGCGTGCTGGGCAATATGCTGAACTTGGCCGGCTTCGACTACAACAGCGCGGAGGAAGTGCGCGCCGAGTTCGCGAACGGCGACATCGCCGCCGTGCTGAACAACGCGCTGGCCTCGGTCTCCGCCACCGCAGCCGCGACCGTTTCCGGTCTGGTGCGCGTCGGCGAGGTGCCGATGTACCAGGCCGACGCCGTCTGCCGCCGCGCGCCGTCCCTGCAGGAAACCAGCGAAGCCCGCGGCGCCGCCGTCGCGCGCGTCCATGGCAGCCTGTTGGCCAAGCTCGGCATCGCCTCCGGCGCCGAGGTGGTGCTGAAGCAGGGCGCCGGCGAGGCGCGCGTTTCGGTCGAGGCCGACGACAGCCTGCCGGCCGACGTGGTGCGGGTCGCCGTTGCGCACGCCTCGACGCTGGCGCTGGGCGGCATGTTCGACGCTATCGAGATCAAGCAGGGGTAAACCATGGAGTTCTTGCAAGGTATTCTTGGCACTGAAGCGGGGCTCCTGGTGTGGACCCTGCTGAAGATCATCGCCATCGTGCTGCCGATGATGGGCGCGGTCGCCTACCTGACGCTGGCCGAGCGCAAGGTGATCGGTTATATGCAGATCCGCATCGGCCCGAACCGCGTCGGTCCGTTCGGCCTGCTGCAGCCTATCGCCGACGGCCTGAAGCTGCTGATGAAGGAAATCATCCTGCCGACCAGCTCCAGCAAGGGCCTGTTCCTGCTGGCGCCGGTGCTGGCCATCGGTCCGGCGCTGGCCGCCTGGGCGGTGGTGCCGTTCACCGACGGCCTGGTGCTGGCCAACATCAACGCCTCGCTGCTGTACATCCTGGCGCTGACGTCGATGGGCGTGTACGGCGTGATCATCGCCGGCTGGGCGGGCAACTCGAAGTACTCCTTCCTCGGCGCGATGCGCTCCGCCGCCCAGATCGTCTCGTACGAACTGGCGATGGGCTTCGCCCTGGTCGGCGTGCTGATGGTGTCCGGCAGCCTGAACCTGGTCGACATCGTCAAGCAGCAGTCCTTCGGCATGGGCGCCGGTTCCATCCTGTCCTGGAACTGGATCCCGCTGTTTCCGCTGTTCATCGTCTACCTGATCTCCGGCGTGGCCGAGACCAACCGCGCGCCGTTCGACGTCGCCGAGGGCGAGTCGGAAATCGTCGCCGGCTTCCACGTCGAGTACTCGGGCATGGCCTTCGCGGTGTTCTTCCTCGCCGAATACGCCAACATGATCCTGGTGGCCACGCTGACCTCCCTGCTGTTCCTGGGCGGCTGGCTGTCGCCGTTCCCGGCTTCGTGGGGCCTGCTGGGCGCCGGCGGCTTCATCTGGCTGGCGATCAAGGTCGCGCTGGTGCTGTTCTGCTTCCTGTGGTTCCGCGCCACCTTCCCGCGCTATCGCTATGACCAGATCATGCGCCTGGGCTGGAAAGTGTTCATCCCGGTGACCCTGGTGTGGATTCTGGTGGTGGGCGTGTGGATGTTTACCCCGCTGTCGATTTGGCACTGAGACAGGGGATAGGTGAAAAAATGAATTCGATCCGCAACTTTTTCAAGACCTTCCTGCTGGTGGAGCTGGTCAAGGGCCTGATGGTCACCGGCCGCTACTTCTTCGCCCGCAAGATCACGGTGCAGTTCCCGGAAGAGAAGACGCCGATCTCGCCGCGCTTCCGCGGCCTGCACGCGCAGCGCCGCTACGCCAACGGCGAAGAGCGCTGCATCGCGTGCAAGCTGTGCGAGGCGGTGTGTCCGGCGATGGCGATCAGCATCGAGTCGGAAGAGCGCGACGACGGCACCCGCCGCACCAGCCGCTACGACATCGACCTGACCAAGTGCATCTTCTGCGGCTTCTGCGAGGAAGCCTGTCCGGTGGACGCGATCGTGGAAACCCACATCTTCGAATACCACGGTGAAAAACGTGGCGACCTCTACTACACCAAGCCGATGCTGCTGGCCATCGGCGACAAGTACGAGGCCGAAATCGCTGCCAACAAGGCGGCCGACGCCAAGTATCGCTAAGGGGAGGCCATGAACCTTACAACGGTAATTTTCTACGTTCTGTCCGCCATCCTGATCTTCGCCGGTCTGCGCGTGGTGACGGCCAAGAACCCGGTGCACGCCGCGCTGTACCTGGTGCTGGCCTTCTTCACCAGCGCCGGCCACTGGCTGTTGATGGAGTCGGAGTTCCTGGCGATCACCCTGGTGCTGGTTTACGTCGGCGCGGTGATGGTGCTGTTCCTCTTCGTGGTGATGATGCTGGACATCAACATCGAGAAGCTGCGTGAAGGCTTCTGGCGCAATCTGCCGGTCGCTGCCACCGTCGGCCTGATCATGGTCGCCGAGATGGCGCTGATCCTGATGAGCCCGAAGACCGGCCTCGACACCTACAAGGCCGGCGCGCCGCTGGCCGCCGACTTCAGCAACGTCAAGGTGCTGGGCCATCAGCTGTACACCACCTATCTGCTGCCGTTCGAGATCGCAGCCGTCGTGCTGCTGCTGGCCATGGTCGCCGCGATCGGCCTGACGATGCGCGCGCGCAAGGACAGCAAGGTGGTGGATCCGGCGAGCCAGGTGAAGGTGCGCCGCGAGGACCGCGTCCGCATCGTCAAGATGGACGCGGTGAAACAAGTGGAAGAGGCCGAGCCGGCCGATTCCGGTGAGCAACAGGCCTGACGGCCAATAAACCAATAAGGGAGGAAACGTGCTGACACTGACTCACTTTCTGGTGCTGGCCGCCATCCTGTTCGCCATCAGCGTGCTGGGGATTTTCCTGAACCGGAAAAACCTGATCATCCTGCTGATGGCCATCGAGCTGATGCTGCTGGCGGTGAATTTCAATTTCATCGCGTTCTCGCATTACCTGTCGGATTCGGCAGGCCAGATCTTCGTATTCTTCATCCTGACGGTTGCCGCCGCCGAGTCCGCCATTGGTCTGGCGATCCTGGTGGTGCTGTTCCGCAACCTGCAGAGCATCAACGTTGAAGACTTGGGCAGCCTCAAGGGCTAAGGCAAACCGGAACCACAACTAAAGCACAAAAGCATGGATATGAAGAGCTTATACCTGCTGATTGCACTCGCTCCGCTGGCGGGTTCCATCATTGCAGGCCTGTTTGGATGGGCGATCGGACGGCGCGCCTCGCACGTCGTCACGATAGCCGGCGTGGCGGTGTCCGCCGCGCTGTCGCTCAAGGTGCTCCTGGGTTTCCTGAACGGAAGCGCGGAAGTGTTCAACGGACCGGTCTACACCTGGTTGACCATGGACGGCCACGACTACGCGGTCGGCTTCCTGGTGGACTCGCTGACCGCGATGATGCTGGTGGTGGTGACCAGCGTGTCGCTGATGGTGCACATCTACACCATAGGCTACATGCAGGAAGATCCGGGCTATCAGCGCTTCTTCAGCTATATCTCGCTGTTTACCTTCTCGATGCTGATGCTGGTGATGAGCAACAACTTCATCCAGCTGTTCTTCGGGTGGGAGGCGGTGGGCCTGGTGTCCTACCTGCTGATCGGCTTCTGGTTCAAGCGCCCGACCGCGGTGTTCGCCAACCTGAAGGCCTTCCTGGTCAACCGCGTCGGCGACTTCGGCTTCCTCTTGGGTATCGGCATGGTGCTGGCCTATTTCGGCGGTTCGCTGAACTACAGCGACGTGTTCGCCGCCGCTCCGGCGCTGGCCAGCAAGACCGTCGAGATCATCCCGGGCCAGCAATGGTCGCTGATGACGGTCACCTGCATCCTGCTGTTCATCGGCGCGATGGGCAAGTCCGCCCAGTTCCCGCTGCACGTGTGGCTGCCGGACTCGATGGAGGGCCCGACCCCGATCTCCGCGCTGATCCACGCCGCCACGATGGTGACGGCCGGTATCTTCATGGTGTCGCGGATGAGCCCGCTGTTCGAAATGTCCGACACCGCGCTGAACGTGGTCCTGGTGGCCGGTTCGATCACCGCGCTGTTCATGGGCTTCCTCGGCATCGTGCAGAACGACATCAAGCGCGTCGTGGCCTACTCGACGCTGTCGCAGCTGGGCTATATGACCGTCGCGCTGGGCGCCTCGGCCTACTCGGTGGCGATGTTCCACGTGATGACGCACGCCTTCTTCAAGGCGCTGCTGTTCCTGGCCGCCGGCTCGGTGATCATCGGCATGCACCATGATCAGGACATGCGGAATATGGGCGGTCTGCGCAAGTACATGCCGATCACCTGGATCACCTCGCTGATCGGTTCGCTGGCGCTGATCGGCACGCCGTTCTTCTCCGGCTTCTACTCGAAGGACTCGATCATCGAGGCGGTCGCCGCCTCGCACCTGCCGGCTGCCGGTTTCGCCCACTTCGCCGTCATCGCCGGCGTGTTCGTCACCGCCTTCTACTCGTTCCGCATGTACTTCCTGGTCTTCCACGGCAAGGAACGCTGGATGGAGAAGAAGGACGACCATCACGACCACGGCCATGACGACGAGCACGACCACCATCACGGCCTGGGTCCGAACGACAAGCCGCATGAGTCGCCGTGGGTGGTGACGCTGCCGCTGGTGCTGCTGGCCATCCCGTCGGTGCTGGTCGGTTTCTTCGCCATCGACAAGCTGGTGTACGGCGACTTCTTCAAGGGCGTGATCGCGATCAACAACGAAGCGCATCCGGGCATGGAAGAGCTGGCGCACGAGTTCCACGGCGCCGTCGCGATGAGCCTGCATTCGCTGACCACGCTGCCGCTGTGGCTGGCCATCGCCGGCGTCGTCGTCGCCTGGTACTTCTATATGAAGGCGCCGCATATCCCGGCCGCCATCAAGGAGAAGTGCGCGCCTATCCACAAGCTGCTGGAAAACAAGTACTACCTGGACGAGATCTATTTCGCCGTGTTCGCCAAAGGCTCGCGCGCGCTGGGCACCTTGTTCTGGAAGGTCGGCGACATGCTGCTGATCGACGGCCTGCTGGTCAACGGCACCGCCAAGCTGGTGGGCTGCTTCTCCGGCGTGATTCGCCGCCTGCAGACCGGCTTCATCTACAGCTACGCCACCGCGATGATCATCGGCGTGCTGGGCCTGATGAGCTGGTGGATCGTGCCGCTGATTCTGCGCTGAGTCCGGGCTTCGGGATTGAAATAACAATATAGGTTTGATTATGTTCACAAATCTGCTCAGTCTGGTGATCTGGACGCCGATCGTGGCCGGCCTGGTGGTGCTGGCCGCCGGCGACCGGCGCGCGCCGCTGGCGCGCTGGCTGGCCCTGGCGGGAGCCCTGGCGGGCTTCCTGCTGTCGGTGCCGCTGTTCACCGAGTTCAACAACTTCAACGGCGGCATGCAGTATGAAGAGCTGAAGCCGTGGATTTCCGCGCTCAACATCAACTACCACCTCGGCGTCGACGGCATTTCGATGCTGTTCGTGGTGCTGAACAGCTTCACCACGCTGCTGGTGGTGGTCGCCGGTTGGGAAGTGATCCAGAAGCGCGTGTCGCAGTACATGGCCGCCTTCCTGATCATGTCCGGCCTGATCAACGGCGCATTCGCCGCGCTGGACGCCATCCTCTTCTATGTCTTCTTCGAAGGCATGCTGATCCCGATGTATCTGATCATCGGCATCTGGGGCGGTCCGCGTCGCGTCTACGCGTCGATCAAGTTCTTCCTGTACACGCTGCTGGGCTCGCTGCTGATGCTGGTGGCCTTCATCTACCTGTACTTCCAGGCCGGCAAGACCTTCGACATCCACGCCTTCCAGAATCTGGCCAAGATTCCGCTGACGGTGCAGATCCTGCTGTTCGTCGCCTTCTTCCTGTCGTTCGCGGTGAAGGTGCCGATGTGGCCGGTGCACACCTGGCTGCCGGACGCCCACGTCGAGGCGCCGACCGGCGGCTCGATGGTGCTGGCCGCGATCACGCTGAAGATCGGCGCCTACGGCTTCCTGCGGTTCGCGTTGCCCATCCTGCCGGACGCCTCGCGCGAGCTGGCGCCCATCATCGTCGTGCTGTCGCTGATCGCCGTGGTCTACATCGGCCTGGTGGCGCTGGTGCAGTCCGACATGAAGAAGCTGGTGGCCTACTCGTCGATTTCCCACATGGGCTTCGTGACGCTGGGCATGTTCCTGTTCGCCGGCAATGAAATGAACGCCTGGGCCGTCAAGGGCGCGCTGGTGCAGATGGTGTCCCACGGTTTCGTCTCCGCCGCGATGTTCTTCTGCATCGGCGTGATGTACGACCGCGTGCACAGCCGCAACATCGCCGACTACGGCGGCGTGGCCAACAAGATGCCTATCTTCGCGGCCTTCATGATGCTGTTCGCGATGGCGAACTCCGGCCTGCCGGCCACTTCCGGCTTCGTCGGCGAATTCATGGTGATCCTGGGTTCGGTGCAGGTGAACTTCTGGTACGCCGCGCTGGCCGCCACGACGCTGATCTTCGGCGCCGCCTACACGCTGTGGATGTACAAGCGCGTGATCTTCGGCGACGTCGCCAACGAGCATGTGGCCGAGCTGAGCGACGTCAACAAGCGCGAGTTCCTGGTGCTGGCCATCCTGGCGATCGCGGTGCTGGGCATGGGCCTGTACCCGCTGCCCTTCGTCGAGAAGATGCACTTCGCCGTCAACGACCTGATCACGCATGTTGCGCAGAGCAAGCTGTAAGCGCGGAAGGAATACATACAAATGAATTGGGCTGATCTCAACCTGATACCCGCGATGCCGGAGCTGTTCCTGATCGGCGCGCTGCTGGTGGTGCTGATGCTGGATCTTTTCATCCCCGATGAAAAGCGCTGCATCACCTACGGCCTGACGCTGCTGACCCTGGCCGGCACCGCGGCGGTCCAGGTATGGACCTTCGTCCCCTACCCGGTGACGACCTTCTCCGGCATGTACGTCGCCGACCCGCTGGCCTCGCTGGTCAAGCTGGCGATGTACGCGACCACCGCGGTGGTGCTGGTGTACAGCCGCCAGTACACCGCCGACCGCGGCCTGTTCAAGGGCGAGTACTTCTCGCTGTCGCTGTTCGCGCTGCTGGGCATGAACCTGATGGTGTCGGCCTCGCACTTCCTGACCCTGTACATGGGCCTGGAGCTGCTGTCGCTGGCGCTGTACTCGCTGATCGCGCTGCAGCGCGACTCGGTGGCGGCCACCGAATCGGCGATGAAGTACTTCGTGCTGGGCGCGCTGGCCTCCGGCCTGCTGCTGTACGGCATCTCGATGATCTACGGCGCCACCGGCTCGCTCGAGCTGGCCGCCGTCGCCAAGTCCATCAAGTCGCATTCCGCCAACGGCATGCTGCTGGTGTTCGGCCTGGTTTTCATCGTCGCCGGCCTGTCGTTCAAGCTGGGCGCCGTGCCGTTCCACATGTGGGTGCCGGACGTCTACCAGGGCTCGCCGACTTCGGTGACGCTGATGGTCGGCGCCGCGCCCAAGCTGGCCGCCTTCGTCTTCGTGCTGCGCATCCTGGCCCAGGGCCTGGACGTGCTGGTCGGCGAATGGCAATCGATGCTGGTCATCGTCGCCGTGCTGTCGATGGCGATCGGCAACATCACCGCCATCGTGCAGACCAACATCAAGCGGATGCTGGCCTACTCGACGATCTCGCACATGGGCTTCCTGCTGCTCGGCGTCTTGGCCGGCACCCAGCAGGGTTACGCGGCCGCGCTGTTCTACGCCGTGGTCTACGTGGCGATGTCGATGGTAGGTTTCGGCATCGTGCTGGCGCTGTCGCGCCAGGGCTTCGAGTGCGAGAAGATCGACGACCTGAAGGGCCTGAACAGCCGCAACAGCTGGTACGCCATCCTGATGCTGCTGGCGATGTTCTCGATGGCCGGCATTCCGCCGCTGCTGGGCTTCTACGCCAAGTTCGTCGTGATCAAGGCCATCGTCGACATCGGCATGATCAAGCTGGCCGTGTTCTCGGTGCTGATGTCGGTGATCGGCGCGTTCTACTACCTGCGCGTGGTCAAGGCCATCTACTTCGACGAGGCCCAGGATACCGCCCCGATCGCCGTGCGCGGCGACATGAAGCTGGTGCTGTCGCTGAACGCGCTGGCGCTGCTGGTGGTCGGCGTGCTGCCGCAGTCTCTGCTCGAGCTGTGCGTGCAGGCGATGCGCCAGTCGCTGGGCATGATCTGAGGCGGCGGCCATGCAGAGCAGCATCGTGATCCTGTTGTTGCTGGCCGTGGCGGCCGCCAACTTGCCGTTCGCCACTTCGCGGGTGGCCGGCGTGTTCAAGGTGGCGCGCAAGCATTTCGGCTGGCAGGCGCTGGAGCTGGCGGTGCTGTTCGCGCTGGTCGGCGGCCTGGCCCGTTTGCTGGAGTCGCGCCAGATGCCGGTGCATGAGCAGCACTGGCAGTTCTACGTCACTACGCTGGCGCTGTTCCTGGTGGCGGCCTTCCCGGGCTTCGTCTACCGCTATTTCTGGCGAAAACCGGCGCTGTAGACGGTTTTCCATGGCAAAAAAGCACCGCATCGCGGTGCTTTTTTGTTTTTTACGGCGATGGCTTGCCACCATGGCGGAATAGGTTGACATTAGCATGTATTGTCCGCGCCACCCGCACGCGTGCGGGGTCATGACCATTGCCCGACATCATGCTTAAATTTCTCAGTCTTTGCGCGCTGCTGTTCGCCGGCGCCGTCTCCGCCCAGTCGCTGGAACCCGCCCGCCACGGCGATTTCGCCCATTACACCTATGCGCTGACCTGGCAGCCCGGCTTCTGTGCCACCGGCGACGGCTGCCTTCCCGATCAGCCGAAAGAGGAGCTGATCGGTCTGCACGGCCTGTGGCCGTCGCTGCCGCAGAGCCTGATAGCCCAGAAAGTGCCGGTGCAGCAATGGTGGGCCAAGGGCTGCGCCTTCTTCCCGCATGTCAACGCGATCCCAGTCTTGCCGGCCGAACTGCGGCAGCGGCTGCGGCAGACGATGCCGCAGTTGAAGGACGACTTGTTGACGCACGAGTACGTCAAGCACGTGCAATGTTTCGGCTACAAGGCCGCCGATTTCTTCGGCACCGCGCTGCAGATGCGCGAGGATGTGGTAGACAGCGATTTCGGCCGCTACCTGCTGGCGCAGGCTGGCACCGTGCGTACGCGCGAGGAGCTGGTCGAGGCGTTCGCCAAGGCTTTCGGCACCGACCAGCGCCGCGCGCTGCAACTGCAGTGCGGCAAGGACGCCAGGCAGCGCAATGTGCTGACGCAAGCCTGGTTCACGATAAGGACGGACAAGCTGGACAGCTTCCCGTCCGCGGACAGCCTGGTCGATACGCCGGCCGGCGAGTACGAGGACAATTGCTCGGAGCCGTTCTTGCTGCCCAAATGGTAGCGGGGCATCGAAAGCCGCCCGGCCGTCGTGAGGCCGGGCAGGCTGGTCAGTAGAAGCGCGCCTCGCCCTGCGGACGGTTCTTGAAGCGCTTGTGCAGCCAGAAGTACTGGTCGGGAATCTCGCGGATGCGCTCTTCGAGGAAGGCGTTCATCCGGCGGGTGTCGGCTTCGATGTCCTCGCTGGGGTAGTCGTCCCATGGCGGGTAGAACTCCAGTTCGAAGCGGTCGCCGACGCGGCGGGCGATGGCCGGTACCACCTTGGCGCGGGCCAGTTTGGCGATGCGGGACATGCCGGTGATGGTGGCGGCCTTGACGCCGAAGAAGTCGACGAACAGCGAGTCGCGGACGCCGAAGTCCTGGTCCGGCAGATAGAGGAAGGGCGCGTGGTCCTTGCGCATCGCCTTGATGATGGGGCGCAGCCCCTCCTGGCGCGACACGATATAGGCATTGTCGTAGCGCTGGCGGCCGGCGTAGATCTGCTTGTCCAGCGCCTCGTTCTTCTGGTGCGAATACACGCTGACCAGCGGGATGTACTGGTTCAGCGCGTACACGCACATCTCGAAGCCGACGAAGTGCGGATAGAACAGGATCACGTCCTCGCCGCGGTCGCGCAGCTCGGTCACGTAGTGCAGGTTCTTGATGTCGACCAGATCGTCGATGCGCTTGGCCGAGCTCCACCAGCACACGCCGTATTCCAGCACCATCCGTATCATGTGCTGGCAGTTCTTGCGCACCAGCCGGCGGCGCTCCGCCAGCGGCATGTCGGGGAAGCACAGCCGCAGATTGATCAGGCCGACGCGGCGGCGGCCGCGCGCCAGCAGATAGGCGACATTGCCCAGGCCGGCGGCGATCAGGCCGATGGCCCGCATAGGCAGCAGGCGGATCAGCCACAACAGGGCGAAAGCGAATTTCATGCGTGTCCTTGTTCTGCTTCCGGGCGGCTGACGCCGGCCGGACACTTGTAACGGTTGTAGCTCCACAGATACTGTTCGGGGAAGCGGCGGATCAGGCCTTCCACCTGAGCGTTCATCCGCGCGCAGTCGGCATCCTTGTCGCCGGAGAACGGCGCTGCCAGCGGCTCGATGTGGACGGCGAAGCCCCGGCCGCGCGGCAGGCGCTCGCCGACGAAGAACAGGGTGCTCACCCCGTTCATCTGAGCCAGCCGGGGAACCAGCGTCATCGTGTAGGCGAGCCGGCCGAAGAACGGCGCCCAGACGCCTTCGCCGTTGCCGGGCACCTGGTCCGGCAGGATGATGGTGGCTTCGCCGGATTTCAGCGCCTTCATCAGCACGCGGACGCCGGCCGCGGTGGCCGGCGCGGTCTTGCCCTTGCCGCGGGCCCGGCCGGCCTGCATCACCGGTTCCAGCCATTGGAGTTTCGGCGGGCGGTACATCGCGGTCAGCGGGAACGGTAGCCGCGAGCTGATATAACGTCCGGCGATATCATAGCTGCCTAAATGCGGCGTTACGAATATAATACCGTCTCCGCGCGCCAACGCCGCCTCAACATGCTCCCAGCCGTGGCAGGCCTTGACCATGGCGGCGATGTCCTCCGGGCTGCGGCACCAGGCGATCGCCAGCTCCAGCGCGCCCTTGCCGGTTTCGGCGCAGCAGCGTTTGACTTGCTGCGGCAAATCCTGATAGCTTTCGAAGATTTTACTAGAGCTGACGTTCTCGCGCAGCCGCCCGGCGTAGCCGGGGGAGCTGAGATAAGTCAGCCGCCCGAGAGCGGCCCCCAGACCTTGTAGCCAGGATAAGGGGAGGTGCGCCAGGAAAGACAGTAGTAATCTAGCTAGCTTGGACATGAGCGATGCTGCAGTCTTGGTCTGAAAGCGGCCTATTTTACCATCACAGGGTTTTGTATTTTTTGGGAACGCAGAATAAATGAGCGAATACCTGTTTACTTCGGAATCGGTGTCCGAAGGTCATCCGGACAAAGTGGCGGACCAGATTTCCGACGCCATCCTCGACGCCATCCTGCGCGAGGACAAACATGCCCGCGTCGCGGCCGAGACGCTGGTCAACACCGGCCTGGTCGTGCTGGCCGGCGAAATCACCACGACCGCCAATGTCGACTATATCAAGATCGCGCGCGAGACCATCAAGCGCATAGGCTACGATGATTCCGAGCTGGGCTTCGATTTCCGCGGCTGCGCGGTGATGGCCTGCTACGACAAGCAGTCGCCGGACATCGCCCAGGGCGTCAACGAGGGCGAGGGTCTGGATCTGAATCAAGGCGCCGGCGACCAGGGCCTGATGTTCGGCTACGCCTGCGACGAAACCCCGACGCTGATGCCGTTCCCGATCTACTACGCGCACCGCCTGGTGCAGCGTCAGGCCGAACTGCGCAAGGACGGCCGCCTGCCGTGGCTGCGCCCGGACGCCAAGAGCCAGATCACCTGCGTCTACGATGCCGCCACCGGTCTGCCGAAGCGCATCGACACCGTGGTGCTGTCGACCCAGCACACGCCGGACATCGACCACAAGACGCTGACCGACGCGGTGATCGAGGACATCATCAAGCCGGTGCTGCCGCCGGAGATGATCACGCCGGAAACCAAGTTCCTGATCAATCCGACCGGCCGCTTCGTCATCGGCGGCCCGATGGGCGACTGCGGCCTGACCGGCCGCAAGATCATCGTAGACACCTATGGCGGCGCGGCGCCGCACGGCGGCGGCGCCTTCTCCGGCAAGGATCCGTCCAAGGTGGACCGTTCCGCCGCCTACGCCGGCCGCTACGTGGCGAAGAACATCGTCGCCGCGGGCCTGGCGCGCCAGTGCCAGATCCAGGTTTCGTACGCGATCGGCGTGGCCGAGCCGACCTCGATCGCCGTCGACACCTTCGGCACCAACCGCGTCCCGAACGAGAAGATCGTCGAGCTGGTGAAGAAGCATTTCGACCTGCGTCCGAAAGGCATCATCCAGATGCTGGACCTGCTGCGCCCGATCTACGGCAAGACCGCCGCCTACGGCCACTTCGGCCGCGAGGAGCCGGAATTCAGCTGGGAACGCACCGACAAGGTCGAGGCGCTGCGCGCCGACGCCGGCCTGTAGGCCGAACGGCCGGACCATGGAAACCGCCCGCGCGAGCCGGCGGTTTTTTTGCGTCCGGAGGCGGCGGAAAGCGGCGCCGCGACAGGCCCTACCTTTTTCGGGCGGACCCGGTATACTTGCCTGGCATCCCGAGGGGCGCTGCGAGGACGGTTTCGATGCGAAAGCCGGATCCCCAGGCTCGGGAGCCGCCGGCCACCTCGTCGTCCGGCGACCAAACGGCGCTCGCCTGACTCATTGACCGTGGCGGGTACGGGATGACGGGTGAGCCGCATCCTGCCTGGCCGCGTGAAACAAGGACTGTTCGCGATGGCTGATTTTTCCGATTTTCACGTAGCTGACATCAAGCTTGCAGACTGGGGCCGCAAGGAACTGAATATCGCCGAGACCGAGATGCCCGGTCTGATGGCGACCCGGGACGAATACCGCGCCAGCCAGCCGCTGCGTGGCGCGCGCATTGCCGGCAGCCTGCACATGACGGTGCAGACCGCGGTGTTGATCGAGACGCTGACCGCGCTCGGCGCCGAAGTGCGCTGGGCCTCGTGCAATATCTTCTCCACCCAGGACCACGCCGCGGCCGCGATCGCCGCCGCCGGCATTCCGGTATTCGCGTTCAAGGGCGAGAGCCTGGACGAGTACTGGGAATTCAGCCACAAGATCTTCGAATGGCCGGAGGGCCAGCCGGCCAACATGATCCTGGACGACGGCGGCGACGCCACGCTGCTGCTGATGCTGGGCAGCAAGGCGGAGCAGGACATCGGCGCGATCGCCCATCCGACCAACGAGGAAGAGACCGCGCTGTTCGCGTCGATCAAGCGCCACCTGGCCGTCGATCCGCACTGGTACTCGAAGCGCCTGCAGCATATCCAGGGCGTGACCGAGGAGACCACCACCGGCGTGCACCGCCTGTACCAGCTGGAGAAGGACGGCCAGCTGCCGTTCCCGGCGATCAACGTCAACGACTCGGTGACCAAGTCCAAGTTCGACAATCTGTACGGCTGCCGCGAATCGCTGGTCGACGGCATCAAGCGCGCCACCGACGTGATGATCGCCGGCAAGGTGGCGGTGGTGCTCGGCTACGGCGATGTCGGCAAGGGCTGCGCGCAGAGCCTGCGCGGCCTCGGCGCCACCGTGTGGGTGACCGAGATCGACCCGATCTGCGCGCTGCAGGCGGCGATGGAAGGTTACCGCGTGGTGCGGATGGACGAGGTGGCCGATCAGGCCGACATCTTCGTCACCGCCACCGGCAACGTCGGCGTGATCACCCACGAGCACATGAAGAAGATGCGCAACAACGCCATCATCTGCAATATCGGCCACTTCGACAGCGAGATCGAAGTTGCCAGCTTGCGCCAGTACCAGTGGGAAAACATCAAGCCGCAGGTCGACCACATCATCTTCCCCGACGGCAAGCGCGTCATCCTGCTGGCCGAAGGCCGCCTGGTGAACCTGGGCTGCGCCACCGGCCACCCGAGCTTCGTGATGTCGAACAGCTTCACCAACCAGGTGCTGGCGCAGATCGAGCTGTTCGCCAACGGCCGGCAGTACGACAAGAAGGTCTATGTGCTGCCCAAGCACCTGGACGAGAAGGTGGCCCGGCTGCACCTGGCGCGCATCGGCGCGCGCCTGACCGAGCTTTCCGACCTGCAGGCCACCTATATCAGCGTGCCCAAGCAGGGGCCTTATAAGCCGGATCACTATCGTTATTGATTATTGAACCAAGGCGCAACGGACAGCCCCCATAAAATGGAGCTGTCCGTTTTTTTCGGGCACGCAAAACGATCAACGGCACAAAGAGGCCGGCAGCCAGGACCGCGATAGAGAGGATCACCATGACGCAGACGCCCCGCACCTTCAGTTTCGAATTCTTCCCTCCCAAGACGCCGGAAGGCGTGGCCAAGCTGCGCACGACGCGGCAGCAGCTGGCCCAGTTCAAGCCGCAGTTCTTCTCGGTGACTTTCGGCGCCGGCGGAACTACCCGCGACGGCACCTTGTCCACCGTGCTGGAGATCCGCAGCGAGGGGCAGGCGGCGGCGCCGCACCTGTCCTGCATCGGTTCCACCCGCGAGAACATCGCCGCGATACTGGACGAATACCGCGGCAACGGCATCCGCCACCTGGTGGCCTTGCGCGGCGACATCCCGTCCGGCATGGTGGCGGCCGGCGAATTCCGCTACGCCAACGAGCTGGTGGAATTCATACGCGCCGAGCACGGCGACCATTTCCACATCGAGGTGGCCGCCTATCCGGAATTCCATCCGCAGGCGCGTTCGGCCGAGGACGATCTGGCCAACTTCGTGCGCAAGGTCAGGGCCGGGGCCGATTCCGCGATGACCCAGTACTTCTTCAACGCCGACAGCTATTTCCGCTTCGTCGACGAAGTCCGCGCGCGCGGGGTGGACATTCCCATCGTGCCGGGTATCATGCCGATCTCGAATTTCGGCCAGCTGTGCCGCTTCTCCGACATGTGCGGAGCGGAAGTGCCGCGCTGGCTGCGCCTGCGCATGCAGGCCTATTACGACGACACCGCGTCCATCCGCGCCTTGGGCCTGGACGTGGTGACCGAGCTGTGCGACCGCCTGCTGCAGGGCGGTGCGCCCGGACTGCATTTTTACACATTGAACCAGGCGGGCCTGGTCTCCACCATCTGGCAGAGGCTGGGCCTGTGACGGCGCGCGGGAGGCCTTGCGTCTCCCGCCGCCGCGAATGACAGGAAAGCCCATGCAAGACCAGCAACACGTCCAAGCGCAAGTCCAATCCGAACCCAGGAAGTCGCTGCTCGGCCAGGTGATTTTCGGCAGCCGCTGGCTGCAACTGCCCATCTACCTCGGCCTGATCGTCGTGCAGGGCGTCTATGCGTGGAAGTTTCTCGCGCAGTTGTGGGAGCTGCTGGAGGGGCTGAACCACCTGACCGAGACCGACATCATGCTGGCGGTGCTGGGCCTGATCGACGTGGTGATGATCGCCAATCTCCTGGTGATGGTGACGGTCGGCGGCTACGAGACCTTCGTGTCGCGGCTGCGCATAGACAGCCATCCGGACCAGCCCGAATGGCTGGACCATGTCAATGCCTCGGTGCTGAAGGTCAAGCTGTCGATGGCCATCATCAGCATCTCGTCCATCCACCTGCTGCAGACCTTCATCAACGCCAGCCGCATCGACGAGCACACGATCAAGTGGCAGCTGTTCCTGCACCTGGCCTTCCTGCTGTCGGCGGCGGCGATAGCCTATACCGACAAGCTGCTGGCGGGCAGCACCGCCCAGCATCAGCGCCATTGAGCGCGCGCCCCAATGCGAAACGGCCCGTGAGGGCCGTTTCGCTTTTCCGCGCGGGACTGGTCAGATGCCGCGCATCTGTCCCAGCGGCAGCGCGGTGGTGCGCTTGATCTCCTTCAGCACGAAGCTGGACTTGACGTCCTCCACGCCCGGATGCTGCAGCAGCTCGTCCATCACGAAGCGCGAGAAGTGCTCCATGTCTTCGAAATACACCTGCAGCAGATAGTCCATTTCACCGGTCATCGCGAAGCAATTGATCACTTCCGGCCAGTTCTGAACCGCTTCGATGAAGCTCTGCAGGTGCATATTGCCGCGTTTTTCCAGCGTCACACGCACCCAGGCCTGCAGGCCCAGACCGATATGGGCAGGATCGAGCAGCGCGACGTACTGGCGGATCACGCCGGACTCTTCCAGCTGCTTGAGCCGGCGCAGACAGGGCGATGGCGACAGGGCGACGCGCTCGGCCAGTTCGACGTTGGTCAACCGGCCGTCATGCTGCAATTCGGCCAGAATACGCAAGTCTGTCTTATCTAATGTGAGACTTGGCATATTTTCTCCTGATTATCGGTTTGTTGAGACATTTTATTCCTATGTATTGCCCATTCCAAGCTATTTAGCAAGATAATTGCTGGGCGCTTTCCATAGAATAAAAAGCCTAAATCAGCAAACGGCAGCGCCAGACTGCCGGTGCATGTCGATGGTGCGTGACAGCAGATAACGATTCGTTCGGAGGAGAACCAGACCGGGCCGCCGGCGGCGGCCGAAGGTGGCGCCGGCATCCCGCGCGCATCCCGGTTTTCCTTGTTCTGCTTCTTCCCGTTCCGTCGAACTGCCATTGTCCCGCACTGCGGGACGGCGGCGGCCTGCTTACATAACGCGGATCGCCTGCAGACGTTTACAAGTAGAGTTCAGACCGCATCGATTATCGTTCACCGGATAATCCTGCGGCGATCTATAAACAGAGGAGAAACAGATGAAAATGGAAGCCATGCTGCAAAATCCGCTCGCCACCGACGGTTTCGAGTTCGTCGAATACACCGCGCCCGACGCCGAAGGCGTACAGAAGCTGCGCCAGCTGTTCCTGTCGCTGGGCTTCACCGAAGTGGCCCGCCATCGCAGCAAGGACGTCAGCCTGTTCCGCCAGGGCGACATCAACTTCATCCTGAACGCCGAGCGCAGCCAGCCGGCCAGCGAATTCGCCAAGGCGCACGGCCCGTCGGCTTGTGCGATGGCCTGGCGCGTCAAGGACGCCGCCAAGGCGTACGAGTACGCGCTGTCGCACGGCGCCAAGCCGTACCAGCGCCCGGTCGGCGCGATGGAACTGAACATCCCCGCCGTCGAGGGCATAGGCGGCTCCGCGCTGTACTTCGTCGACCGCTACGGCAAGGACAAGGACATCTACGAGATCGACTTCGTGCCGCTGGACGGCGTCGACCAGCATCCGTACGGCGTCGGCCTGACCGAGATCGATCACCTGACCCACAACGTCGCGCGCGGCAATATGGCCACCTGGGCCGATTTCTACACCGGCATCGCCAACTTCCGCGAGATCCGCTACTTCGACATCGAAGGCAAGCTGACCGGTCTGGTGTCCAAGGCGATGACCAGCCCCTGCGGCAAGATCCGCATCCCGATCAACGAATCGTCCGACGACAAGAGCCAGATCGAGGAATTCCTGCGCCAGTACAACGGCGAAGGCATCCAGCACATCGCGCTGACCACCGCCGACATCTACGCCACGGTGGAAACGCTGAAGGCCCGCGGCACCCGCTTCCTGGATACGCCGGACACCTATTACGAGAAGGTGGACAGCCGCGTGCCGGACCATGGCGAGGACGTCGCCCGCCTGAAGAAGAACAGCATCCTGATCGACGGCGCGCCGGTCGAAGGCATCCTGCTGCAGATCTTCACCGAGACCGTGATCGGGCCGATCTTCTTCGAGATCATCCAGCGCAAGGGCAACGAGGGCTTCGGCGAGGGCAACTTCAAGGCCCTGTTCGAGTCCATCGAGGAAGACCAGATCCGCCGCGGCGTGCTGAAGGCCGATTGATCCATTCCCGCCGTGGCGGCCCGTCCCGGATTCCCGGACGGGCGCCGCGGCGTTTTGCCGTGCGTACATCATGCAAGGGCGCGGTCTGTGCGTCGCCGGCCGCGCCGACAGGACATTCAAAATGCGTAAATGGATCAGTTACCCGCACCGCGAGGGCACCATCTCGCGGCAGGCCCACGCCGATTTCCCGGCCGAGGCCATCTACGAGCGCGAAGTGGGCCGCAGCGGCTTCTTCGGCCCGGCCACCCATCTGCACCACAAGCATCCGCCGACCGGCTGGAGCGCCTGGGAGGGCCCGCTGCGCCCGCGCGCCTTCGATCTGAACGAACTGCCGCACGGCACGCCGGCGCCGTGGGATGCGCCGCTGGTGTTGCACAACGCCCAGTGCAAGCTGCGCATCTGGCGCTGCGACAAGGCGATGACCCAGCTGTTCCGCAATGCCGACGGCGACGACCTCTTGTTCATCCACGCCGGCAGCGGCGAGCTGTTCTGCGACTACGGCCACCTGAGCTACCGCGACGGCGACTACATCCTGGTGCCGCGCTCGACCAGCTGGCGCATCGAGCCGGCCAGCCCGACTACCATGTTGATGATCGAGACCAGCAACGGCGCCTACCAGCTGCCGGAGAAGGGCCTGGTCGGCCCGCACGCGATTTTCGACGAGGCGGTGCTGGACGTACCGGCGATAGACGACGCCTTCCGCGCGCAGCAGACCGAGGACGAATGGCAGGTGGTGATCAAGCGCCGCGGCGCGCTGTCCACCGTCACCTATCCGTACAATCCGCTGGACGCCATCGGCTGGCACGGCAATCTGTCGGTGGCGCGCGTCAACTGGCGCGACATCCGCCCGCTGATGAGCCACCGCTACCATCTGCCGCCGTCGGCGCACACCACCTTCGTCGCCGACGGCTTCGTGATCTGCACCTTCGTGCCGCGGCCGATCGAGTCCGATCCGGGCGCGCTGAAAGTGCCGTTCTATCACAACAACGACGATTACGACGAAGTGATCTTCTATCATGCGGGCGACTTCTTCAGCCGCGACAATATCAAGCCGGGCATGCTGACCTTCCATCCGGCCGGCTTCACCCACGGTCCGCACCCGAAGGCCTTCGCCAAGGCGATGACCGACCCGAAGACCTTCACCGACGAGGTGGCGGTGATGATAGACGCCCGCGACGCGCTGGAGCAGGGCCCGGGCCTGGCCAGCGTAGAGTGGCAGGGCTACGTCGACAGCTGGAAACCCAAACAGGCCTGACGCCATTGCTGCTGCGCGAGCCGATCTCGGCGCTGCGATGCTCGCGGTACGGTTTGTACCGCTGCGCTTCTCCCGCCGACCTCGGCCCGCTCGCGACGCAATCGCGTTCAGGCCAGGCTGAAGAATTGACATAGAGGAACGGCCCGCAGCGGCCGCTAGCAGAAAGAACATCAAGATGAAATTAGCCACTTATCACAACCACACCCGCGACGGCCAGCTGATGGTCGTCAGCCGCGATCTGACCCGCGCCGTCGCCGTGCCGGCCATCGCCGCCACGCTGCAGGGCGCGCTGGACAACTGGGCGCAGGCCGAGCCGCGCTTGAAGGAAGTCTACGCCGCGCTGAACCAGGGCAAGGTGCCGGACGAGGTCGCCTTCGACGCCAAGCGTTGCCTGAGCCCGCTGCCGCGCGCCTACCAGTGGGCCGACGGCAGCGCCTATCTGAACCACGTGGAACTGGTGCGCAAGGCGCGCGGCGCCGAGGTGCCGGAAAGCTTCTACACCGACCCGCTGATGTACCAGGGCGGCTCCGACGCCTTCCTGGCGCCGACGGCCGACATCCCGCTGCGCGACGAGGCCTGGGGCCTGGACTTCGAGGGCGAGGTGGCGGTGGTCACCGGCGACGTGCCGCTGGGCGCGCCGGCCGACGCCAAGCATATCCGCCTCTTGATGCTGGTCAACGACGTGACCTTGCGCGGCCTGATCCCCGGCGAGCTGGCCAAGGGCTTCGGCTTCTTCCAGAGCAAGCCGGCCACCGCCTTCTCGCCGGTCGCCGTCACGCCGGACGAGCTGGGCGACGCATGGCGGGACGGCAAGGTGCATCTGCCGCTGCTGGTCGACTACAACGGCGCCTTCTACGGCAAGCCCAACTGCGGCGTCGAGATGCAGTTCAACTTCCCGCAGCTGGTCGCCCACGTGTCCAAGACCCGCGAGCTGGTCGCCGGCTCCATCGTCGGCTCAGGCACCATCTCCAACCAGGACCGCAGCGTCGGCTCCTGCTGCCTGGCCGAGCAGCGGATGATAGAAACCATCGAGCAGGGCGCGCCCAAGACGCCGTTCATGAAGGTCGGCGACACCGTGCGCATCGAGATGCGGAACGCCGCCGGCGAGAGCATCTTCGGCGTCATCGAGCAGACCGTGGTGGCCCATGGCTGAGCGCGTCCTCTACGGTTATTTCCGCTCCAGCGCCGCCTACCGGGTTCGCATCGCGCTGAACCTGAAGGGCTTGGATTACCGTTACCAGCCGATCAACCTGCTGAAGGGCGAACAGCAGAGTCCAGAGTACCTGGCGATCAATCCGCACGGTCTGGTACCGCTGCTGGACGATGGCGGCGTCAGGATCGCGCAGTCGCTGGCCATCTGCGAATACCTGGACGAGGCGTATCCGGACACCCCGCGCTTGTTGCCGGCCGATCCGGCGGCGCGGGCGCGGGTGCGTTCGCTCGCGCTCGCCATCGCCGCCGACATCCATCCTCTGCAGAACTCCCGGGTAGGCAAGTATCTGCAGACCGAGTACGGCAAGGACGAGGAGGGCAAGGCCGGGTGGATACGCCACTGGATCGGCACCGGCTTCGACGCGCTGGAGACGTTGCTGGCCGAGTCGTCGAGCCGCTATGCCGCGGGCGACGAACCGACGCTGGCCGACGTCTGCCTGCTGCCGCAGGTGTTCAGCGCCCGTCGTTTCGGCGTGGAGATGGCGCGCTATCCGAACATCGTCCGCGTCGCCGACGCGCTGGAGCGCGTGCCGGCCTTCGCCGACGCGCATCCGTCCCGGCAGCCGGACGCGGTGTAAGTGTTTGATCCGACGGCCCGCCCGCCGCGCGCGGGCGGGCCGCCTGCTTCGCAGAGCGATGGCCGGGCGGTTTTTTTGCAATTATTCCTTGACTCGACCGGGCTGCTCTGATTAAATGCGTGGCTCTGACGGCGCGACAGCGCGGTTGGGAGAAGTGGCCAGTTAGCTCAGTTGGTAGAGCAGCGGATTGAAAATCCGCGTGTCCGTGGTTCGATTCCGCGACTGGCCACCACAGCAAGGCCAGTTAGCTCAGTTGGTAGAGCAGCGGATTGAAAATCCGCGTGTCCGTGGTTCGATTCCGCGACTGGCCACCAGATTGAAAAAGCCGAATCCGCAAGGGTTCGGCTTTTTGCATTCCGTCGCGCTCAGGCGTCCTCGACGGCGCGTTTGGGCTGCGGCGCGCGCGGCAGGGCGGCGGCGATCAGCAGCGCGCAGACGCCGGCCGCCAGCGCCAGGTTCAGCCCGGCCCGGGCGCCGTAGGCGTCGGTCGCCAAGCCGCACAGCGAAGCGCCGCCGGCCACGCCCAGCTGGATGCCGGTGACCAGCCAGGTCAGGCTTTCGGTCAGCCGCGCGCGGGGCACCGCCTTCTCCACCATTTCCATCGCGACGATCAGCGTCGGCGCGAACGACAGCCCGGACAGCAGCATCACCGCGGCCAGCCAGGCGACGTTCGGCGCCAGCGCGATGAAGGCGGAGCTCGCCGCGGTGGCCGCGCAGCAGTACAGCAGCAGCCTGCCCAGCGGCATGGCCGGCTTGATCGCGCCGAAGGCCAGCCCGCCTATGCCGGAGCCCAGCGCGTACAGCGCCAGCACCCAGCCGGCGGCCGACGGCGAACCCTGCGCCTTGGCAAAGGCCACCGAGGCGACGTCGATGGTGCCGGCGATGGCGCCCAGCGTGCCCATCAGCAGCGCCAGGGCCGGCACCGGCCGCAGGAACAGCGCCGGACGGCGGCTGTCCGCGGTGCCCGGATGGGCCGGGGGTTCGGTGGATTTCTGGCGCAGCAGCGCAAAAACGCTGAGCAGCATCAGCAGGGCGGCCAATAGCGGGCCGGCCTCCGGAAACCAGGCCATGCACAGGCCGATGGCCAGCGGCGGCCCGATGACGAAGGCGATCTCGCTCAAAACGCTGTCCAGCGCGAACGCCGTCGGCAACAGCGTCTGGCCTTCCAGCAGCCGCGCCCAGCGCGCGCGGGTCATCGCCGGGATGCTGGGCAGGCAGCCCGCCGGGGCCGCGCACAGGTATAGCGTCCAGGGCGGCGCGTCCAGGCGGTTGCACAGCACCAGCGCCAACAGGGCGACGACGCCGATGCCGGTGGCCGGCGGCAGCACGCGGCTCTGACCGTGGCGGTCGGCCAGCCTCGACACCTGCGGCGACAGCAGGGCGGTGGCCAGCGTCAAGGTGGCGGCGACCGAACCGGCCAGGCTGTAGCTGTTCCGGCTCAGCGACAGCATGGTGATGACGCCGACGATCACCATGGTGCTGGGCAGCCGCGCCACCCAGCCGGCCAGCGCCAGCGCCGGGACGCCCGGCGTGCGGAACAACTGGCCGTATCGATTGCTCATGTGGCTTCTCCTTGCGGTGGTCCGCGCGGCGGCGGGAGGCTTCGTGCAATCGGTCAAGCTAGCTGCGCCTTATGTCTTTGTCAATTTGACGACGGTCGGCATCGTAGGGCCGGCCGCAAAAGAAAAAAGCACGCCTGGGCGTGCTTTTTTCATCGGCGCGACGGCTCAGCTATGGCGGCGCGGCGGCAGCGGCGGCGCATCGTTGGCGTAGATCGGCTCGGCGGCCTGCTCCGCATCGAGGATGGCCCGGCCCTGCTGGTGGGCCAGATCGGCCAGCGTGTCCAGCTGCCCAGCCGTCTGCACCATCAGGTGGTTGCGGCTGACGCGCATGTCGGACACGATGGACTCGAGGCTGGCGGCGCCCGGCTTCAGCAGCTCGCGCGCGGCGATCAGCTGGCCGGTGCGGCCGACGCCGGCGCGGCAGTGGATGACCGGCAGCAGCTTGTTCGGATCGCCCAGCGCGCGGCTGTTGTTGTTGCGGTAGAAGGCGATTTTCTGGTCGGCGACGGCGTCGACATGCTCGGCCAGCGCTTTCAGCGCGTCGGCGCCCTGGGCGCCGAAGTCGGGCCAGTTGGGCACATGCAGCACCGGGATGGACAGTTTCCCGCTGCCGTTCTGCACCGTCAGCTGGTGGTGGCGCACTTCCAGGCCGCCTGCCAGCGTCATGCTTTTGCCGGCTTTGGCGCTGACTTCGGTCTGGCCGTAGCGGCCGCTTTCGGCGAAGTAGCGCGGCATGCCGGGCTTGGCGAGATCGCTGTCCGAGGCCAGCACCACCAGCACCGGCGTGCGGTTGGCGACCAGCATGCCGAAATAGCTTTCCAGCTGGCCGGCGGTCGGATACTGGCTGGCGATGGCGACATTGGCGCCGCCGACGCGTACCCGGTTGGCCGGCAGCGGCGCGCCGTCCGGCGAGCGTACCAGGGTGGCGGCGGCGGTCGGGACGTCGCGGAAGCGGGCGCCGGCCAGATCGCCGATGAAGGCCGCGCCGGAGGCCGCCGGGCCGACCTGGCGCTGCAGCGCGTCGAACAGGCCGACGCGTTTGTCGCTGCTGCCCAGCTTCTGAGCCAGCGAGGCCTTGAGTCCGTCAGGCGAGCCGGAGGCCGCAGGCGTCAATTTCAGCGACAGGCCGCGGCGCTGGCTCAGCGTGGCGCTTTCCTGCCGGCGTGCCTGCTGCGCCTCGGTGTCGGCCCAGCGCAGATTGGGGCGCTGGCTGCGCGGCGGGGCGGCGAGGTCTTCTTTCCTGGGGCTGGTGTCGGTGTTGGCGCGGGTGTTCAGCCGGGTGATCAGGTCGACCAGACGGATGTCGCGCGGACGTTCCTGCGCTTCCAACAGGCCTTCGCGGCGCAGGAATTGCTGGGCGCGGCGGGTCTGGTCCGGATGCAGCAGATAGGAACGGCCGGTGTAAACGACCAGGGCGCCGTCCTTGCGGATGCCGATGCGGGCGGTGTCGGCATCGATCTTGCCGTCGTTCAGACGGTTCAGGCCGGCCAGATCGGGGCGGGCGATGGCGATGCCGGTGTGGATGGTGCTCATGTCTTGCCTCTTTCTTAGTGGGTTGCCCATCGGGGCTTATGGCGGCGGCCGGCGCAGCGCGCCGGCGCGCCGGGTCAAGGCGCGGCCGGCGTATCGTCCAGCAGCGCTTCGGCGCGGGCGATCAGCGCGTCGAAGGCGGTGGCCAGCTGCGGCAGATCGCAGCCGCTGCCGGGCAGGCGCAGCCAGCAGCACAAGCGGCCGTCGTCGTCCAGCGCCGCCACCGGCTGCCAGGGGGACGCGGCCAGTCGGTTGCCGTCCAGCGCCCGCAGCGCCGCCTCCGGCGACGCCGGCGGGCTGCCCAGCTCGGCCAGCATGAACCAGCTGTCATGGTCGATGGCGCCCAGGTGAAGCTGGAAGCGTTGTTCCACCGTCAGGCTGATCAGGTCGCGGCCGTCGGCCGGCGGCGCGTCGAAGCCCAGGTGGCGCAGCAGATCGGCTGCGTTGCGATGGAAGGCGGATAAATCGGGCATGGCGGGTTTCACGCCGCTTGGCGGCGTCCGGTTTCATTGATGAGGGAATTCTTATATTCTGAGGGGCGGGCCGCTTCCAGAATTCGCTCATCCGGCGTCGGCCAGGGCGCGCTGGCCGTTCGGACGTGTGGCAACAGTCCGCACTGTTAGCGCTATCAGCGTATAATCAGGCACTTCCGACGCACCCGGAGCCTTCATGTCTTACCGTTTCATCGCTTCAGATCTCGACGGCACGCTGCTGGATCAGCATCACGCCGTCAACGCGCTGACCGCCGCCACGCTGCAGACGCTGCAGTCGCGCGGCATCCAGTTCGCCCTCGCCACCGGCCGACACCATATGGACGTGCGCGGCATACGCGAGGCGCTGGGCGTGCGCGCCCACCTGATCACCTCCAACGGCGCGCGGGTCCATGACCCGGACGACGCGCTGATCCATCGTCAGGACATCGACGCGGAGCTGGTGCGCGCCATCGCCCAGCCGGAGTTCGCCGCCGGCACCATCGTCAATTTCTATCTCGACGACGAATGGCTGATAGACCAGCCCAGCCAGGAACTGCTGGACATGCACAAGGATTCCGGCACGGTGTACCGGGTGTGCGACCTGGCCGGCCATGACGGCGAGGGCGTGGGCAAGGTCCTGTACATCGCGCCGCACGAGCACCTGCTGCAGCTGGAGAGCAGGCTGAGGGAAGGTTTCGGCGACAGGCTCTACATCACCTTCTCGCTGGAGCATTGCCTGGAGGTGATGGCGGCCGGGGTGTCCAAGGGCCATGCGCTGGAACTGGTGCTGCGGCGGCTGGGCATTCCGGCCGACGCCTGCCTGGCATTCGGCGACGGGCAGAACGATGTCGAGCTGCTGCTGGCGGCCGGGCATCCGCGGGTGATGGCGAACGCCCATCCCCGGCTCAGCGACATGTTGCCGCAGGCCCGCCGCATAGGCAGCCATGCGGAGTCGGGCGTCGCGCTGCATCTGCGCGAATTGTTCCAACTCGGTTAGCGCCGGTTCACGCTTCTTTTCCGGCATCGTCCGCTTCGTCGAATGTGCGCCCTGCCGCCTCGAGAAGGCCGCGGACGGGCGCCTGGGCCCGCCGCCGCTGGCAAAGCGGGGAGAGGGCGGGCTAAGCTGGATGAAACATCTGTCCTTGTTTCTGATTGTCGATCGGGTTCGTCGTGCTGAATGGCCATGCCAGGGGGGCTGTCATGAATTCATCGTGTCTGGAAAAAGGAGGCGGAGATATCCGCCAGCCGGGGAGGGCCGTCGTCGAGGCGATGCTCGCCGCCGCCGACATCGCCGTCAACGGCAGCCGACCGTTCGACATCCAGGTCCGTCATCCGCGGTTTTTCCGGCGGGTGCTGAGCGAGGGCTCGCTGGGGCTCGGAGAAAGCTATATGGACGGCTGGTGGGAGTGCGAGCGCCTCGATGTCTTCTTCCAGCGCGCGCTGCGCGCCGGCCTGGAGCGGCGCCTGCCGCATCGACTGCGCGACATCCTGTACGCGATGGCGGCCCGCCTGTTCAATCCGCAGTCTCTGCGGCGCGCCCGCCATGTCGGCGAGCGGCACTACGATCTCGGCAACGATCTGTTCGCCGCGATGCTCGATCCCCATATGCAGTATTCCTGCGCCTACTGGAACCGCGCCGCGACGCTGGAACAGGCGCAGGAGGACAAGCTCAGGCTGATCTGCGACAAGCTGCAGCTGGCGCCCGGCATGCATCTGCTGGACATAGGCTGCGGCTGGGGCGGTCTGGCCGCCTACGCCGCCAGCCATTATGGCGTCACCGTCACCGGCGTCACGATTTCCGAACAGCAGCGGCAATTGGCCGAGGCGCGGTGCGCCGGGCTGGCGGTGACGATAAGGCTGCAGGACTATCGCCAACTGCGGCTGAAGGCCGACCGCATCGCTTCGGTGGGCATGTTCGAACATGTGGGGCCGCGCAATTACCGGGCCTTCTTCGATGTCGCCGCGCGCAACCTGAAGCCGGACGGCCTGTTGCTGCTGCACACTTGCGGCAGCCGGGTCGGCGACATGCGGGTGGACCCGTGGATAGAGAAATACATCTTTCCCAATGGCTGCCTGCCGTCGATCGGGCAGATAGACGAGGCCAGTTCCGCCGGCTGGGTGATGGAGGACTGGCACAATTTCGGCGCCGACTACGACTTGACGCTGATGGCCTGGCTGCAGCGTTTCCAGCAAGCCTGGCCGCAACTGAGCGGGCGCTATCCGCAGCGCTTCTACCGGATGTTCAGCTATTACCTGAACGCCTGCGCCGGCGCCTTCCGCGCGCGGGACCTGCAATTGTGGCAGGTGCTGTTCAGCCCGCAAGGCGTCGAGGGCGGCCTGCGCGTCGCGCGCTGAGGCGGCCGAAAGCGAAAACGCCGGCGCATCGCGCCGGCGTTTTTCCGGGAGTCGGCCAGCGTCAGCCCTGCAGCGCGGCGGCGAGCGCGGCGGCCTGATCGCCGACGATCAGGTGCAGCGTGCCCGGCGCCACCTGCATCGACGCCGTCACGCCGGCGGCGCTGGCGGCGGCGGCGTCGAAGCGGCCGGCGTCCTTCAATTCCACCCGCAGCCGGGTGTGGGCGATCGCCTCCACCTTGGCCAGGTTGGCGCGGCCGCCCAGCGCCTTCTCCAGCGCGGCGACGTCGGCGCTGGCCGCGGCCGGCGCGGCGGCCTGCGGCGCCGGTGCGGACTGGGCCGGCGCCGGGGACGCGCCGACTTCGGCATCGGCGCCTGCGCTGCGCAGATAGATCTCCATATCGGTCTTCAGATTCTCCGACAGCGGGCCGAAGATGGCCTGGATGCCGCTGCCGACGACGACGACGCCGGAGGCGCCCATGGCCTTCAGCTTGGCCTGGTTGACCTTGGCGGTGTCCTGCACGGCGATGCGCAGGCGGGTGATGCAGGCGTCCAGGCTGCGGATGTTGGAGCGGCCGCCGAAGGCCAGCACCAGCTCGCGGGCGCGCTGGTCCTCGCTGACGGCGCCTGCCGTTTCCGCGCTTTCATCCTCGCGGCCCGGCGTCTTCAGATTGAACCTGGCGATGACGAAACGGAACACCGAGTAGTAGATCACGGCGTAGATCGGGCCGAGGATGAACACATAGACGGCGTGCTTGGCCTTGTCGCCTATCAGGTTGAACATCAGGAAGTCGATGCCGCCCTGGGAGAAGGTGAAGCCCATGTGCATGTCCAGCGTATTGGCGACGAATTGCGCCGAGGCGGCCAGCACGGCGTGGATCAGATAGAGCACCGGGGCGACGAAGAGGAAGGAGAACTCGATCGGTTCGGTGATGCCGGTCAGGAAGGAGGTCAGCGCGGCCGAGATCATGATGCCGCCGACCTTGACGCGGTTCTCCGGCTTGGCGGAGTGCCAGATGGCGATGGCCGC
The DNA here is from genome assembly GCF_051129845.1 of Chromobacterium sp. CV08. Lineage (NCBI taxonomy): Bacteria > Pseudomonadati > Pseudomonadota > Betaproteobacteria > Neisseriales > Chromobacteriaceae > Chromobacterium > Chromobacterium sp. CV08. The sequence goes on along the minus strand of NZ_CP150453.1, from coordinate 4,353,437 downwards.
GGCCGGCAGGCCGAACATCTTGAACAGGAAGGCGCCGGACAGGATGCCGGCAGTCGGATCGCCGGCGAAGAAGCGGTTGATGTCGCCGTGGATGATCTTGCCGGACGCGTCCGGGAAGGCGCCGATTTCAAAGAAGAACGGCACGTTCCAGATGTGGTGCAGGCCGAACGGGATCAGCATCCGCTCGACGAAGCCGTAGACGGTGGCGGCGGTACGCGGGTCGCTGACGGCGGCCCACTGCGAGAAGGCCTTGATGCCGTTGCCTATCGGCGGCCATACGAAGGACAGCACCACGCCCAGGCCGATGGCGCTGACGGCGGTGATGATGGGCACGAAGCGCTTGCCGGCGAAGAAGCCCAGGTATTCGGGCAGCCTGATCCGGTAGAAGCGGTTGAACATATAGGCCGCGAGGCCGCCGGCGAGAATGCCGCCGAACACGCCGGTCTGGATGGACGGCAGGCCCATGATGGTGTCGGGCTTGACGCCCATCAGGCCGGCCATCACGCCCAGCGTGACGGTTGTCACCAGGTGGCCGATCACGGCGGCGATGGCGGCGACGCCGTCGTTTTCGGTGAAGCCCAGCGCGACGCCGACGGCGAAGATCAGCGGCAGATTGCCGAAGATCACGTCGCCGGAGTTCTTCATCAGCGACAGGATGGCCAGCGCGATGGTGTTATGGGTGTGGAAGTCGGTGGCGCCGATGCCGAGCAGCAGGCCCGCCACCGGCAGCACCGCCACCGGAAGCATCAGCGCCTTGCCTATCTTCTGCAGAAAAGCGAACGATTGACTAAACATGATTATTATCCTGCTTTGACATGCTTATTGAATGTGCGGCGATGACGCCGTCCCCTCTATGCAAGCGCCGGCGCGGGCTGCGTCCGCGTCGGCGCCCATTCCTTCAGCGAGCGCTCTGATTCAGGCTGTGGCGTACCTCGGCGGCCGTCGACAGCGCCAGCACCTCGTCGGCCAGCTGCCGGCATTCGTCCAGGCTCCAGCGCGCCAGCGTGGCCTTGACCGAGGCGACGGCCGGCGTGCTGACCGACAGCTCGGTCACGCCGATGCCGACCAGCAGCGGCGCCGCGCGCTCGTCCGAGGCCAGGCCGCCGCAGACGCCGACCCATTTGCCGTGGGCGCGGGCGCCGTCGCAGGTCTGCGCGATCATCGCCAGCACGGCCGGGTGCAGCGCGTCGGCCTGCTTGGCCAGCTGCGGATGGCCGCGGTCCATCGCCAGAACGTACTGGGTCAGGTCGTTGGTGCCTATCGAGAAGAAGTCGACCTCCGGCGCGAAGCGCGCGGCCAGGACGGCGGCCGACGGCACTTCCACCATGATGCCGACCTTGACGTCGGCTTGGCCGGCGGCGACCTGCTCCTCGGCCAGCACGGCCTTGGCGGCGCGCAACTCGTCCAGCGAGGCCACCATGGGGAACATGATGTGCAGCTGCGTCAGCGGCGCGGCCCTGAGGATGGCGCGCAACTGGGTGCGCAACAGGTCGGGACGCTCCAGGCTGACGCGGATGCCGCGCAGGCCGAGGAAGGGGTTGTCTTCCTTGGGCAGCGGCAGGTAGGACAGCGGCTTGTCGCCGCCGACATCCAGCGTGCGAACCACCAGCGGCCTGTCCTTGCCCAGCGCCTCGGCCACCGCGCAGTATTCGGCAGCCTGCTCGGCTTCGCTCGGCGCGGTGTCGCGGTTGTCGAACAGGAACTCCGAGCGCAGCAGGCCCACGCCTTCGGCGCCCTTGGCCACCGCTTCGCGCGCGTCCGCGGCGTTGCGGATATTGGCCACGACGTCGATGCGCACGCCGTCGCGGGTCGCGGCCGGCAGCATCGAGCGTTCGGCCTCGGCGGCGCGGCGCTCGGCCAGGCGGGCGATCTCGCGTTCGGCGGCGGCGATCTCGTCGGCCGTCGGCGCTATCGTCAGCGTGCCCTCGCCGCCGTCCAGGATCACCTCGCGGCCTTCCGGCAGCTTCAGCGCGGCCTGGGAGATGCCGCAGATCGCCGGGATGCCCAGCGAACGCGCCAGGATGGCGACATGGCTGGTGGCGCCGCCGGTGCGGGTACAGAATCCCCTGACCTTGGCCGGATCCAGCGCGGCGGTGTCGGACGGCGCCAGGTCTTCGGCGATCAGGATGGAGCCGGCCGGCAGGTCCAGCGCGGCTTGTTTGACGCCGGCCAGCAGCGCCAGCACGCGGCGGCCTACGTCGCGTATGTCGTTGGCGCGTTCGCGCAGCAGCGGATTGTCCTGCGCCTCCAGCCGGGCGGAGTAGGCGCTGAAGGCGGCGCGCCAGGACCAGGCGGCGGACTTGCCGTCGGCCAGGCCGGAATAGGTCTGCGCCAGCAGTTCCGGGTCCTGCAGCAGTTCCTGGTGCATGGCCAGGATGGCCTGCTTGGCCGGATCGCTCAGCTGGGCCTTGACCTGGTCGAGCTGGGCCGCCGCCTCCTCGGTGGCGCGGGCGAAGGCCTGCTGCTCGATATTGGCGGCCTGGCCCCGCTCGGGCACGTCGAATTCCTGAAGGCGGTGGTGGACGATGCGGCCGATGGCGATGCCGGGCGAGGAGCCGACGCCGGCCAGCCGGGTGTCGCTGTCCTGTTGCATCGCGCCCGTCGGCGCGGCGGCCGGGGCGGTCGGCGCTTCGTCGGCCTTCTCGCCGCAGCGCTCGTCGAGCAGCCGGCCCAGTTCCGCGACGGCGGCTTCGGCGTCGGGGCCCTGGGCGCGGATGCGCACCCGGTCGCCCAGCTTGGTCGCCAGTCCCATCACGGACACTACCGATTTTGCGTTGGCCTCCTTGTCGCCCAGCAGCAGCCGGACGTCGGAGGAGAAGGTCTTGGCCTTGGCGGCGAACACCGCGGCCGGCCGCGCGTGCAGGCCGGCCGGGTTGCCGATGGCGATTTCAGCCGACAGCAGCGGCTCGCCGCCGGCCTGCGGCGACGCGTCCTTGCCGTTGGCGAGCTCCAGCGTCAGCACCACGTCGCGGCCGGCGGCCACCAGGCCCTGCGCCGCCTGCATCCGCGCCACGGTCTCGCCGTTGGTCACCACGATCTGGGTCAGCAGGCTGGCGGCCTGGCGGCCAACCTGGTCGATGTCGAAGTCGATGACGGGCTGGCCGGCGGATACCTGTTGCCCCTGCTGAACCAGCGGGTAGAAGCCCTGTCCCTTCAGCATCACGGTGTCGATGCCGATGTGCACCATCACCTCGACGCCTTCGGCTGTGGTGATGGTCAGCGCGTGATGGGCGGAGTGCAGATTGCTGATCACGCCGCCGACCGGCGCCAGCAGGCTGCCGGAGGTCGGGTCGACGGAGACGCCGTCGCCCACCATCTTGCCGGCGAAAACCGGATCCGGAACGCTGTCCAGCGGGACCAGCCATCCGGAGAGAGGGGCGAGGATGTCTAATCTTGGTGCGTTGGTGCCCATGTGAAACTCCTCAATACGTGGATAATTCCAGTCGTTTTATTACGAGCGTCAAGCAAGCCGTTTGTTTTTATCGCGCCATTCGGACCGGATGGAGGAAGTGCTGCGGCTTGGCTTGTCCTGCATGGTTTTCGGCAATTATATACAGACGGGGTGCCTGTAGGCGCCTGCGGCGGCCTGCCGCGTATATTGCCTATTTTGTAGTTAAACTACATTTGAATTACGCAGCAGCTTGATGGGAATCAAGAAAATGTGCAAGTCAGAATTGTCTTGGTTGCGTGCTGCAATGCAGCATCGGCGCGGCTTTGCGGCGGATCGGCTTATCTGGCAGGGACTTGGCGCGGAGGCGCGGCGGGGAGGGGTTGTTGCATTTTTGTAATGCAACTCTAAAAACGGCGGCATGCGAAACCGGCCCGCGTGGGCGGGCCGGCAAGGGACGGCAGACCGGCGCTCGGCCTTGCTCAGGCCGCGGCGCCTCGGCGGGGCGGCTGACCCAGGAAGAACAGCGCCAGCGAGGCGGCGATCAGGAAGGCCGGATACTCCCAGCCGCCGCCGGCATTGGTGAACATCCAGCCGTTGGCGGCGTGGACCAGCGCGATTGCGCCGAGCAGTTGCGGGACCAGCAGCAGGGCGACCCAACGCGCCTGGATGCCGGCCAGCAGCAGCAGCCCGCCGCCGATCTCGGCCGCGATGGCGATGTAGCCGAAGAAGCCGGGCAGGCCCAGGCTGGCGAAGTAGCCGGCGGTGCCGGCCGGGGTGAAGACGAACAGCTTCAGCGCGCCGTGCGACAGATACATCAGGCCCAGCGACAGCCGCAGCAGCAGGGCGGCCAGATAGGGGTTTTGCAGACGGTTCATGGTGGGGGTTCCGTATCGTGTTGGATGGCGCTATTTGACCATTGACTATATATTCAATAAATACGGTTATTTGAAAATCATTATTTAACTTAAAGAAACAATATGGATCGCTTCTCCGAAATACGCGCTTTCGTCGCCGTGGCCGAGCTCGGCAGCTTCGTCGCCGCGGCCGAGCGCCTGGAGCTGTCGCGGGCGATGGTGACCAAATTGGTGGCGGCGCTGGAAAACCGGCTGGGCGCGCGGCTGATGCACCGGACCACCCGCAAGCTGTCGCTGACCGAGGCCGGGGAGACCTATCTGTCCCAGGCCGGCGGCCTGCTGGCGGAGCTGGACGAGCTGGACGCCCGGCTGTCGCACGGCGCCAGCGAGCCGGCCGGGCGGCTCAGGGTGTCGGCGCCGGTATCGTTCGGCATGCGCTATCTGGGCCGCATCATCGGCGGCTTCCACCAGCGCCATCCGCGCATCGAGGTGGAGCTGAACCTGAACGACCGTCGCGTCGACCTGGTGGAGGAGGGCTTCGATCTGGCGCTCAGGGTGTCCAATCTGGCCGATTCGACGCTGGTGGCGCGACGGCTGGCGCAGATCCGCGATCTGGTGGTCGCCTCGCCGGACTATCTGGCGCGCCACGGTACGCCGCGCCATCCGTCCGAGCTGGCCGAGCATCAATGTCTGCTGTACGCGCTGACGGCCCAGCCCAATGTCTGGGATTACCGCGCGCCGGACGGCGTCCAGGGCAAGGTCAAGGTGAAGGGGCCGTTGAGGGCCAATAACGGCGACGTGCTGACCGACGCGGCGATCAACGGCATGGGCGTGGTGCTGCAGCCGCGCTTCCTGGTCGAGCAGGGGCTGGCCGACGGCAGCCTGGCGGCCATCCTGCGGGACTACGACTGGCACTGCCTGGATTTGTCGGTGGTCTACCCGGTGCGCCGGCATGTGCCGGGCAAGGTCAGGGTCTTCGTCGAATACCTGGAGGAGTTTTTCGGATGACGACGGTATGGAAAGATGCGCGCTTTTGCCGAGCGGGGATGATGTGCTGAAGCGATCGATATTGGCGGCGCTGCCGTTGTTGGCGGCGGGGGCGGCCCAGGCGGGCATTTGCGAGCGGACGGCGGCGCCGGAGTATCCGGCCGCCGTGTTCCGCGAGCGTCCGGTCAAGGTGACGGTGGAGGCCTATTTCGAGACCGGCGCCGACGCCCGCTACCACGGCCTGTTCCGACTGAAATTCAATACCGGGATGCCGGAGCAGGACAGGGCGGCCTTCGCCGCCTCGATAGAGACGGCGCTGCGGCAATATCAATGCGCGCCCAACTTGCAGCTGACGCAGACCTTCGGATTCTCGTACGACTGATGGCCGCCGTTCCGCCTGGATGGCGGGGCCGGTTCAGGGATAGAACCAGTACAGGCTGTAGCCCATCGCGTGCACCTTGCCGGCGTCCAGCCGCATGGTGATCCTGGACTCGCTGTTCGGATTGAAGCGGCCCAGCTTGAAGTCGTCCGGCTTCAGGTATTCCTTGGGCGTGAACACCTTGCGGATCAGCACCTGGTCGTCGCTGTCCTTCAGCGTCACTTCCAGCATCGGATAGGCCTGCGCGTATTGCGCGTGGTTCTTCAGCGTCGCCGACAACTGGATCAGGTTGGGATAATCGGGGACGAAGGCCAGTTCAGACCACTCGGTGCGGATGCGCGAGATATCGGTCGGCCACGGCACCTCGCAGCCCAGCGACTGGCACAGGCGCTCCAGCGCCGGCCGGGATTCCGGCACTTCGGCGGCGATGCGGGTGCGGTTGATGTAGACGAGCTGTGCGGCCAGGAACAGCAGCCCCAGCACGCCCAGGGCCGCCAGTACGCCGTTCAGCCACGGCGCGCTGCGGCGGTGGCGGCGCGCCTCATCCTCCTGTTCGGCGTCGGCGTCGGTGAACAGCGGGGGCTCCGGCTCGGGCAACGGCCGGACGGCCGGACGAGGCGGCTCGGCCGCCGGCTCCGGCGTCGTTTCGGCGCGGCGGCGGCTGCCGAAGACTTCGGGTTCGGGCGCTGCCGCGGGCTCGTCGAACGGGTTGCCGATAGGCGCGGTGGCATGGCGATTCTGCATTGCCTCGGCCAGCGCGCGCTGGAACGCCTCCAGTTCCTGCTGCGGCGGCGCCTCCGGTTCGGCCGGCGCTTCCGCTTCGGCGACGGCTTCCTCGGCCTGCTGCGCCTGCGGATCGAAATCCGGCACTTCCAGCTCGAAGTCGTCGATGGGGTCGCGCTCGGCCGGGGCCGGCGCGGCGCTCATCGCCGCCGGGGCGGCTTGCGCGGCGACGAAATGATCAGGTGCCCGGAATACATGCGAACAGCGCCCGCAGCGTACCAGTCCGTTGGCGGCCGCCAGTTGGGAGTCGTTGACCTTGAAGCGGGTCTGGCAGTTTGGGCACTGAGTCGTATACGTCATACCTGGGCGCGTCGGGTTCCTGTCAAGCGGGTCCATCCTTCGTCGAACACCGGCGCGTCCATTTCGAACCATTGGCCGTAGATGGCCGACAGCTCGTCGGCCTGTTCGGCGAGGATGCCGGAAAGCACGATTCTACCACCGGTTTTGACATGGCTAGCCAACAGCTCGCCCAGCATGCGCAGCGGATTGGCCAGGATATTGGCCAGGACCACGTCGTATTGGGCCGTCGGCGTGGCGTCGGGCAGCAGGAACTCGGCCTCGACGCCGTTCTGCTCGGCATTGTCGCGGCTGGCGCGCACCGCCTGCGGATCGATGTCGATGCCGACGGCGGAGGCGGCGCCCAGCTTCAGCGCGGCGATGGCCAGGATGCCGGAGCCGCAGCCGTAGTCGAGCACGCTTTCGCCGCCGGCCAGCTGCTTGTCCAGCCACTGCAGGCACAGGCGGGTGGTCGGATGGCTGCCGGTGCCGAAGGCCAGGCCCGGATCCAGTTGCAGGTTGACGGCGTTCGGCGCCGGGGCCTCGTGCCAGGTCGGCGTGATCCACAGCCGGTCGGAGATGCGGATGGGCTCGAACTGCGATTGGGTCAGCCGCACCCAGTCCTGCTCCTCGACGCGCTCCAGCTTGTAGCTGGGCACCGCCAGACGGCAGGCGTTGGCGGCGGCGGCGATCAGCAGCGCCGGTTCGGCGTTCTCGTCGAACAGCGTGATGATGCGGCTCTGGCTCCACATCTGCTCCACCGGCTCGCCCGGTTCGCCGAAGATCGGCTGTTCGCGGTCGGTGCCGGCCCAGGCGTCCTCGATCGCGGTCGACAAGGCGCCTGCGTCCATCAGCGCGTCGGCCAGGCGTTCGGCGACCGCGGAATCGGAGTCAATGGTGGCTTGCAACCAGGCCATCAGGCTTCCCCTTTTTTCTGCTGCAGCCGGTGCTCCAGATAATGGATGCTGGTGCCGCCGCGCTGGAAGGCCGCATCCAGGAACAGCTCCTGGTGCAGCGGGATATTGGTCTTGATGCCGGAAATCGCCATTTCCGACAGCGCCACGCGCATCCGCGCCATCGCCTGCTCGCGGGTGTCGCCGTAGGCGATCAGCTTGCCCACCATCGAGTCGTAGTGCGACGGCACGGTGTAGCCCTGGTAGATGTGCGAGTCGATGCGGATGCCGGGGCCGCCGGCCGGGTGGTAGCTCTCGATCTTGCCCGGGGACGGCACGAAGGTGAACGGGTCCTCGGCATTGATGCGGCATTCCATCGCATGGCCGGAAAGCACGATGTCTTTTTGCTTATAGCGCAGTTTCTCGCCGGCGGCGATGCGGATCTGCTCCTGCACGATGTCGACGCCGGTGATCATTTCGGTCACCGGATGCTCGACCTGCACGCGGGTGTTCATCTCGATGAAGTAGAACTCGCCGTTTTCGTACAGGAACTCGAAAGTGCCGGCGCCGCGGTAGCCGATGCGGCGGCAGGCTTCGGCGCAGGCTTCGCCTATCTTCTGGCGCTGCTTGTCGGTGATGCCGGGCGCCGGCGCCTCCTCGATGATCTTCTGGTGGCGGCGCTGCATCGAGCAGTCGCGCTCGCCCAGGTAGATGGCGTTGCCGTACTCGTCGGCCAGGATCTGGATCTCGATGTGGCGAGGCAGCTCCAGGAATTTTTCCATGTAGACGGTCGGGTTGCCGAAGGCCGCGCCGGCCTCGGTGCGGGTCATCTGCACCGAGCTGATCAACGCGCCTTCGGAATGGACCACGCGCATGCCGCGACCGCCGCCGCCGCCGGACGCCTTGATGATGACCGGGTAGCCGATCTTCTTGGCGATCTTGACGATTTCGGCCGGATCTTCCGGCAGCGCGCCGTCGGAGCCGGGCACGCAGGGCACGCCGGCCTCTATCATCGCGTGCTTGGCCGACACCTTGTCGCCCATCATCCGTATGGTGTCGGGGCGCGGGCCGATGAAGACGAAGCCGGATTGCTCGACGCGTTCGGCGAAGTCGGCGTTTTCCGACAGGAAGCCGTAGCCGGGGTGGATGGCCTGGGCGTCGGTGACCTCGGCGGCGGCGATCAGCGCCGGCACGTTCAGGTAGCTCTTGGTCGACGGCGCCGGGCCGATGCAGACCGACTCGTCGGCCAGCTTCACGTATTTGGCTTCGCGGTCGGCCTCGGAGTGCACGACCACGGTCTTGATGCCCATTTCACGGCAGGCGCGCTGGATGCGCAGCGCAATTTCACCACGATTGGCGATCAGAATCTTTTCGAACATGGAATCTCTCCGCGGACAGGCCCCGGCGGGGCGTTTCGCCCGTTCCGGCCGGGGGCCGTTGCTGTCACGTCAAACGACAAGGGCACAGACCTTGGCCGTGCCCTGAATCTCGCGATGTCGTCCGAGCGCCTTATTCGATGACGAACAGCGGTTCGCCGTATTCCACCGGCTGGCCGTCTTCCACCAGGATGGCCTTGACCACGCCGGAACGATCGGCTTCGATCTCGTTCATCAGCTTCATCGCCTCGATGATGCACAGCGTGTCGCCGGCGTTGACGCTCTGGCCCACTTCGATGAAGGACTTGGCGCCCGGGCTCGGCGAACGGTAGAAGGTGCCGACCATCGGCGACTTCATCGCGTTCTTGTCGTTGGCGGCTGCCGGAGCGGCTTCGGCGGCGGCGGCGGGTGCCGCGACCGGCGCGGCGGCCGTCGGGGCGGCGTACATCTGCGCCATCGGCTGGACGTAAGCCTGTTGCTGGTTGGCCGACACGCGGGTGATGCGGACTTTCTCTTCACCCTCGGTCACTTCCAGTTCGGCGATGCCGGACTCTTCGACCAGGTCGATCAGTTTCTTCAGTTTACGCAGGTCCATTGTCAATCCTTCGAATGGGATGTTCTGTCAGTAACGGCGGTCAGGCTTGCGCGGACAGGTGCCGCAAGGCGTGCGCAAGAGCCAGCTCGTAACCATGGGAGCCCAGTCCGCATATCACGCCGAGCGCCAGATCGGAAAAATACGAATGCTGGCGGAACGGCTCGCGGGCGTGGACGTTGGATAGATGTACTTCAATGAACGGCAGCTTCACCGCCGCCAGCGCGTCGCGCAGCGCGACGCTGGTGTGGGTGAAAGCGGCCGGATTGATCAGGATGAAGGCGGTGCCGTCATCCAGACATTGGTGTATGCGTTCTATCAGTACATGTTCGGCGTTGCTTTGCAGCGCCGACAGGGCGAAACCGGCGGCCTTGGCCTGCGCGGTCAGCCGCTGGTTGATGGCGTCAAGGGTGTCCCGGCCGTAGTGTTGAGGTTCCCGCACCCCCAGCAAGTTGAGGTTAGGGCCGTGCAGCACAAGGATGGATCGGCTCAAGGCCTGACTCCTGTTTTTCATCTTGGCCGCGAGTTTGCCGCACTTCGCCGCAAGATGTCTAGTGTTTACGGAATTTGAAACGGCCGTTTGAGCTTGTTTCCACGCGGCTCCGCCAAGGTTTTAGAGTGAAAACGCTAGGTTTTGCAGTGCTTTGGGATTGTGGCGGATTTGCGATATGCCAATAGAATATCAGCATGGCGACCGATCGGGCAAATGACGGTCTTGTTGCGCGGCACTGTGCCGGGCGGAAGCGCGCAGGTATAATTTGCCGATTCTGAATGACAGTTCCCGCCATGCAGCTTTCCGATTTCGATTACCACCTGCCCGAGGCCTTGATCGCCCAGCACCCGCCGGCCGTGCGCGGCGCCAGCCGCCTGTTGCGCGTAGACGGCATGACGCTGTCCGATCTGGCCTTCGCCGATTTTCCCGCCTGCCTGCAAGCCGGCGATCTTCTGGTGTTCAACGACACCCGCGTCATCCGCGCCCGGCTGTTCGGCGAAAAAGCCAGCGGCGGCAAGGTGGAGGCCCTGATCGAGCGCGTGCTGGACGACCATACCGCGCTGGCCCACGTCCGCGCGTCCAAGGCGCCCAAGCCGGGCAGCCGGCTGATCTTCGCCGGCCGCTGGGAGGCGGAGATGGTGGAACGGCACGATTCGCTGTTCAAGCTGCGCTTCCTGGCCGACGACAATGTGTTCGACATTCTGGAGGCGTCCGGCAAGCTGCCGCTGCCGCCTTATATCGAACGCAGCGCGGGCAACGACGACGACGAGCGCTATCAGACCGTCTACGCCCGCGAGCAGGGCGCGGTGGCGGCGCCGACCGCCGGCCTGCACTTCACCGACGAGATGCTGGCCGGTCTGAAGGCCCAGGGCGTGCAAACCGCCTTCGTCACGCTGCACGTCGGCGCCGGCACCTTCCAGCCGGTCAAGGTGGACAACGTCGCCGAGCACAAGATGCACAGCGAGATCTACGAGATCCCGCAGGCCACGGTGGACGCCGTCGCCGCCGCCCGCGCCCGCGGCGGCCGCGTGCTGGCCGTCGGCACCACCAGCGTGCGCGCGCTGGAGTCCGCCGCCCGCAGCGGCGAGCTGGCGGCCGGTCGCGGCGAGACCGACATCTTCATCACGCCAGGATACCGTTTCCGCGTGGTGGACCGCCTGCTGACCAATTTCCATCTGCCGAAGTCCACGCTGCTGATGCTGGTGTCGGCCTTCGCAGGCTATGACGAGATCCGTGCCGCCTATCGCCACGCGGTGGAGAAGGAATACCGTTTTTTCAGCTACGGCGACGCCATGCTGCTGGAAAAGAAGGCCTGACCGTCCGCGGTCCAACGACAAACAAGGATGCCGCCCATGTCCGGAGCCGCCCCGCAAACCGCCCAGCCGGTGGAAATCCAGCTGCACCAGCTGTCCAAGGTGCTGGAGATCGCCTTCGACGACGGCGCCCGCTTCGAGCTGTCGTGCGAATACCTGCGCGTCCATTCGCCGTCGGCCGAGGTGCGCGGCCACGGCATAGGCCAGGAAACGCTGCAGACCGGCAAGATGCACGTGGGCATCACGGCGCTGGAGCCGGTGGGCCATTACGCGCTGAAGATCACCTTCGACGACGGCCACGACAGCGGCCTCTACAGCTGGACCTATCTATACGAGCTGGGCGCCAAGCGCGACCAGTATTGGCAGCAATACCTGGACAAGCTCGCCGCCGCCGGCGCGAGCAGGGAGTGAATATGGATAAGACCACGCATTTCGGTTACAAGACCGTGGCGGAAAGCGACAAGGCCGGCAAGGTGGCCGAAGTCTTCCACTCGGTGGCCGGCAAATACGATGTGATGAACGACCTGATGTCCGGCGGCCTGCACCGGGTGTGGAAGCATTTCACGCTGACCACCTCTGGCGTGCGCGCCGGCGACAAGGTGCTGGACATCGCCGGCGGCACCGGCGACCTGTCGCGCGGCTGGGCCAAGCGCGTCGGCAAGACCGGCGAAGTGTGGCTGACCGACATCAACAGCTCGATGCTGACCGTCGGCCGCGACCGCCTGCTGGACGAGGGCCTGATCCTGCCGGTGTCGCTGGCCGACGCCGAGAAGCTGCCGTTTCCGGACAATTATTTCGACGCGGTGTCGGTGGCGTTCGGCCTGCGCAACATGACGCACAAGGACGCGGCGCTGAAGGAGATGTGCCGCGTGCTGAAGCCGGGCGGCAAGCTGTTCGTGCTGGAATTCTCCAAGGTGTGGAAGCCGCTGTCGCCTCTCTACGACTTCTATTCCTTCAAGGCGCTGCCCATCATGGGGAAGCTGGTGGCGAACGACGCCGACAGCTACCAGTACCTGGCCGAATCGATACGGATGCACCCGGATCAGGAGACGCTGAAGCAGATGATGCTGGACGCCGGTTTCGGCAAGGTGGACTACCATAATCTGACCGGCGGCGTTGTTGCGCTGCACAAGGGCGTCAAATTCTGATCTCGCGGGAGAGCGAGCCATGGCCATCCAGATTGCGGCTTTCAACCATTTGCTGAACCAGCATCCGGCGCGGCGCGCCGAACTGGCCGCCCACGCCGGCCGCCGGGTGGCGATCGCCTTGCCGCCGCTGGAGGTGGTCGGCGTGATCACGGCGGAGGGCTGGCTGGCGTCTTGCGACGGCGAGCCGGAGGCCAGGCTGAAACTGCGTCACGGCGCGATGCTGTCGCAGTTGTCCGGCCAGGCGCCGAGGCTGTCCGACATTTCGCTGGACGGCGACGTCGAGCTGGCGTCGGCGGTCGGCCGCATCGTCGGCCAGCTGCGTTGGCACGCCGGCGAGGACTTGTCGCGCGTGTTCGGCGACGCCGCCGCCGAGCGGATGGAGAACCTGGCGCGCGGCCTGTTCGGCTTCAAGGGCCAACTGGCCTTCCGCCTGGCCGACGGCTGGATCGAACATCTGCGCGAAGAGGCGCCGCTGCTGGCCAGCCGCCATCTGGTGCAGCGCTTCGTCGCCGACGTCGATCGCCTGCGCGACGACGCCGGCCGGCTGGACAAGCGGCTGGCGCGGCTGGAAGCCGAACTCAATAAACAGAATTCCCAGACCTGACGGATTTATGCCGATATCGCGTTCGCTGAAGATTGTTGCCACCCTGTACCGCTACGGTCTGGACGATTTCCTCGAGGGGCACTCCAAACTCGCCTTGCTGCACAAGCTGTTCGGCCTGTGTCCGATCCGCCGGGACACCTCGGCGCCGCTGCCGCGCCGGGTGCGGCTGGCGCTGGAGAGCCTGGGGCCGATCTTCGTCAAGTTCGGCCAGGTGCTGTCGACGCGCCGCGATCTGCTGCCGGCGGAATACGCCGAAGAGCTGGCGCTGCTGCAGGACCGGGTGCCGCCGTTCGACGGCGCCGTCGCCCGCCAGGTCGTGGAAAGCAGCCTGGGCCGCCGGGTCGAGGACGTCTACGTCGATTTCGACCCGAAGCCGGTGGCCAGCGCCTCGGTCGCCCAGGTCCACAAGGCCTGGCTCAGGCAGCCGGACGGCGGCCGCGGCCGCGAGGTGGCGGTCAAGGTGCTGCGCCCCGGCATCCTGTCGGTGATCGAGCAGGATCTGGCCTTGATGCGGGCGCTGGCCGGCTGGGTGGAGCGGCTGTTTTCCGACGGCAAGCGGCTGAAGCCGCGCGAGGTGGTGGCCGAGTTCGACAAATACCTGCATGACGAGCTGGACATGATGCACGAGGCGGCCAACGCCTCGCAGCTGCGGCGCAATTTCAAAGGCTCCGAGCTGCTGATCGTGCCCGAGGTGTTCTATGACCAGTCCAGCCGCGAAGTGCTGACGCTGGAGTGGATGCACGGCATCCCGGTGGGGCAGATAGACCGTCTGCGCGAAGCCGGCGTCGATTTGAGGAAGCTCAGCCGCTACGGCGTCGAGATCTTCTTCACCCAGGTGTTCCGCCACGGCTTCTTCCACGCCGACATGCACCCGGGCAATATCTTCGTCGCGCCGGACGGCCGCTACATCGCGCTCGATTTCGGCATCGTCGGCAGCCTGACCGACAACGACAAGCATTATCTGGCCGTCAACTTCCTGGCCTTCTTCAACCGCGACTACCACCGCGTCGCCACCGCCCACATCGAATCGGGCTGGGTGCCCAAGGACACCCGCGCCGAGGAGCTGGAGGCGGCGGTGCGCACCGTGTGCGAGCCGATATTCGAGAAGCCGCTGAGCCAGATCTCGTTCGGCATGGTGCTGCTGAGGCTGTTCGAGACCAGCCGCCGCTTCAATGTCGAGATCCAGCCGCAGCTGGTGCTGCTGCAGAAGACGCTGCTGAACATCGAAGGACTGGGCCGGCAGCTGGATCCGGATCTCGACCTGTGGGACACCGCCAAGCCGTTCCTGACCAAGTGGATGAACGAGCAGGTCGGCTGGCGCGGCTTGCTGCGCACGCTGAAGAACGAGGCGCCGCAATGGGCGACCACGCTGCCTACCTTGCCGCGCAAGCTGCACGAGACGCTGTCGTCGGCCAAGACCGACCTGCTGGTGGAAGGCTATATCCAGCTGATGCGAGAGCAGAAGCGGCAGAACTGCCTGCTGCTGCTGATCGCCATCCTGCTGGCGGCGTTGCTGGCGAAGTCGCTATGGTAGGGCGCCGGCGCGGACCGGGGACGGAAAACGGGCAATGGCCGCTGGCTGTTGCCCGTTTTTTATTGCATGGCGGCAGACCGGCGGCATCTATCCTCCATGGCATGGTGCTAATTGTCGCCGGGCGCCGCAGGCCGGACAGAAAATGCGGTAATCTTGGCAAAAAATACCACTCATCAGGAGCTGCTTATGTTGAGCCGAAACGCGGCCTTGCCGCGCATCGTCATCGTCGGGGGAGGGGCCGGGGGGCTGGAGCTGGCGACGCGCTTGGGGCGCACGCTGGGCGCGCGCCACCGCGCGCAGATCATTCTGGTCGACGGTTCGCCCACCCATATCTGGAAGCCGCTGCTGCATGAAGTGGCCACCGGCGCGCTGAACACCGGCGAGGACGAGGTCAACTACTTCGCCCACGGCTACCGCAACGGCTACGATTTCGAGTTCGGCTACATGACCGGCCTCGACCAGGGCCGGCGCGCGATCCGGCTGGCGGCGATACGCGGCCACGACGGCAGCGAGCTGAGTCCCGAGCGCGACGTGCCCTACGACTGGCTGGTGATCGCCGTCGGCGCCGAGGCCAATGATTTCGGCACGCCTGGCGTGGCGGAGCACGCGATGTTCCTGAACACGCCGGCCGACGCGGAAAAGCTGCGCCACCGCGTGCTGGAGCAGGCCTTTCGCGCCAGCGGCGGCGCGGCGCCGGCGCGCGCGCTGTCCATCGCCATCGTCGGCGGCGGCGCCACCGGCGTCGAGTTGGCGGCCGAGCTGAACCACACGATGTGCGAGTTGCACCACTACGGCGCGCGTCTGCAGCCGGAGCGGGTCAAGATCAGCGTGATCGAGGGGGCCGACCGCATCCTGGCCGCCGCGCCGCCGTCCTTGTCGGCCTATGCGGAGGAGCAGCTGGCCGGCAAGCACATCCGGGTGCTGACCGGCAGCCGTGTGGCGGCGGTCGAGGCCGACGGCGTCGCGCTGCAGGATGGCGGCAAGGTGGAGGCCGACATCACGGTGTGGGCGGCAGGCGTCAAGGCGCCGGGCTGGCTGGCCGGCCTGGACGGGCTGGAGACCAACCGCGTCAACCAGCTGGTGGTCGACACCCGCCTGCATTGCGCCGGCGGCGACTGCATCTACGCGATGGGCGACTGCGCCGCCGCGCCTGACGGCGACAGCGGCCGCATGCTGTCGGCCACCGCCCAGGTGGCGCACCAGCAGGCGCGCTATCTGGCAGACGAGCTGGCGCGCAGGCTGGAGGACAAGCCGGCGCGGCCCTTCGTCTTCAAGCCGCAGGGCATGATGGTGTCGCTGGGCAAGCACACCGCGGTCGGCAGCCTGGCGGCGCTGGTCGGACCGAAGCGCGACTACCACGTCGAGGGCCGTGGCGCGAAGCTGATCTACGCGTCCTTGTATCGGATGCACCAGGCGGCGGTGCACGGCTGGGTGCTGGCGATACTGCTGTTCATCGGCGACAAGCTGAGGCGGGCGGCGCGGCCGGCGTTGAAGCTGCATTGAGGCGGCTCCGGCGGGGCCGGGCCCGTCTGCATCGATGCCGTTCGCCGGTTTGGCGAGCGGCATTTTCTTTGGAGACAAAGCAGTGGATGTCTGCCGGTTTTGGCGTTCGGGTAGATGGCTGATGGGCGACCATACCCCCTTCGGCACGCGCCGGCAAAAAAGCGTCTGGCCAGGTTTTAAGCCGCCGATTTGTTCGACGCCGCGCGACGTTAGCGCGCGGCTAGTTTCGGCGGCTCCTGGCCAGGCGCTTTTTTGCCGGGGTTTCGCGGGCTGAGGGGCGGCCTGGGATCGCCAAGGGGCTGGCCGCACAGCCCCTGGCCCGTTTGGCGGGCGGAACCGCCACCTAAAATATTATCCGCGCAGCGGATACAACTGATGACTTGCCATGGCGTGGCCACTGCTTTGTCATTCATGGATGGATAACATACGCTTGAATGTGTGCTGCGCCGCAGCTTGACCCGCTCCCGCCTTTATTCGATGCTGTTTTGACATTTGCATATCGAAGGGGCGGGCATGGAGTTGGGCGGGTGGTTGGACGAGCGGCCCTTGGGCGGGTTTCAGTACCGCTTGTTGGCCTTGTGCGGGCTGTGCATGATTCTGGACGGTTTCGACGTGCAGGCGATGGGCTATGTCGCGCCGGCCTTGCTGGAGGACTGGGGCATCGCCAAGTCGGCGCTGGGGCCGGTGTTCAGCGCCGGACTGTTCGGCCTGTTGCTGGGAGCCCTGCTGTTCGGCGCGCTGGCCGACCGGGTCGGCCGTCGACCCATCCTGCTGGTCTGCACGCTGGGGTTCTCTGCCGGCATGCTGGCGACGGCGGCCGCGCAGACGCTGCCGCAGTTGATCGCGCTACGCTTTCTGACCGGGCTGGGCCTGGGCGGCATCATGCCGAACGCGATGGCGCTGGCCGGCGAATACAGCCCGGCGCGGCGGCGCGCCAGCCTGATGATGATGATTTCCTGCGGCTTCACCGCCGGCGCGCTGCTGGGCGGCCTGCTGGCGGCTTGGCTGATTCCGGCGCACGGCTGGCGCGCGGTCTTCGTCGTCGGCGGCGTCGCGCCCTTGCTGCTGTGGCTGCCGATGCTGAGCGGCCTGCCGGAATCGGCGCGCTTCCTGCTGCTGCGCGGCAGGCCGGCTCAGGCGCTGTTCTGGTTGCGGCGGATGGAGCCGGCCTTGCCGGCCGACTGCCGGCCGTGGCTGGCGGAGAGCCTGCCGTCCCAAAGCCCTGTCGCCGCGCTGTTCGGCGACGGCCTGGCCCGGCGCACGCTGCTGCTGTGGCTGCTGAGCTTCCTCAATCTGATCGTGCTGTATTTCCTGTCCAACTGGATGCCTTCGCTGCTGCGGGCCCAGGGGCTACAGATGCGCGACGCGCTGTTGGCCGGCAGCATGCTGCAGCTGGGCGGCGTGGCCGGGACGCTGTCTTTCGGATACTGGATAGACCGCGTCGGTTTTCGCAATGTGCTGTTGGCCAGCTTCCTGTCGGCCGCGCTGGGATTGTGGGTGCTGGGCCGGATCAATGGAGAGGCTCTGTGGCTGTACGTGCTGCTGTTCTGCGTCGGCTTCTTCATCATCGGCGGCCAGCCGGCGGTCAACGCGCTGGCGGCCAGCGCCTATCCGACCGGCCTTCGGGCCACCGGCGTCGGTTGGAGCCTGGGCGTCGGCCGCGTCGGCTCGGTGCTGGGGCCGTGGCTGGGCGGCGTGCTGATCGGTCTGGCCTGGAGCCAGTCGGCGCTGTTCGCGCTGCTGGCGCTGGTGTCGCTGGCCTCCGCCGCCGTCGTGTGGGCCTACCACCGCGACGGCGGCGGGCCCGAGCGATAGCTCAGATCGCCAGCAGCGCGGCGACGACGCGGCGGTCTTCGGCCAGGAGGATGTTGAAGGTGCGGCAGACGGCCTGGGTGTCCATGCTCTCGACGCCGATGCCGGCGCCGGTCAGCGCCGCGTACAGCCGCGGGTGGACGAAGCGCTGGCTGCGGCCGGAGCCGAACAGCACCACTTCGGGCCGGTAGGCCAGCAGCGCCTCGAAATGTTCGGCGGCGAGGCCGGCGAAGTCCGGCGCCGCCCAGGCGGCGATCTCGTCGCCGCTGACGATCAGATTGCCGTCGTGGCGCTCGGCGTTGATCAGCACATGGCCATCGCCATAGCCGGTGAACAGGTTTTTGCCCTGTCCCAGCGATTGCTGCATTTTCATCGGTTTGGCTCCGTTGGCGTGAGTTCGGGGCGCGGCGGACGGGCCGCGCGGCGGCGCTGTGCAGCGCACCAAAGATTGGGATAGGATTATACCCAGACCCGGCCACGGCGCGACCACGCCCTGAATATGGTTTCAAGCGCCGGGCGCCGACGATTACAGAGACCCCATGAAACAAGCACACCGCCAACGCAAGACCGTCCCGTCCGGCGGGCGGCCAGATACGGAAGCCGCCGCCGCCATGCAGCCAGTCCACAAATCGCAGAAACTCGCCAACGTCTGTTACGACATCCGCGGTCCCGTGCTCGAGCACGCCAAGCGGATGGAGGACGAGGGCCACCGCATCATCAAGCTGAACATCGGCAATCCGGCGCCGTTCGGCTTCTTCGCGCCGGACGAGCTGATCGAGGACGTGATCGCCAATCTGCCGGCGGCGTCCGGTTATTCCGACTCCAAGGGCTTGTTCGCCGCGCGCAAGGCCATCATGCACTACGCGCAGCAGAAGCATCTGCCCAATGTGGCGATGGACGACATCATCGTCGGCAACGGCGTGTCCGAGCTGATCGTGATGGCGATGCAGGCACTGCTGGACAACGGCGACGAGGTGCTGGTGCCGGCGCCGGACTATCCGCTGTGGACCGCGGCGGTCAGCCTGGCAGGCGGCAAGGCCGTGCACTATCGTTGCGAGGAGGAGAACGGCTGGTTCCCCAGCATCGAGGACATCCAGGCCAAGATCACGCCGTCCACCCGCGCCATCGTCATCATCAATCCGAACAACCCGACCGGCGCCGTGTACCCGCCGGAGCTGCTGCAGCGCATCGTCGATGTGGCCCGCCAGCACCAGCTGATCATCTACGCCGACGAGATCTACGACAAGGTGCTGTACGACGAGGTCAAGCACACCTCGATCGCGTCCCTTGCGCCGGACCTGTTCACGGTGACCTTCAACGGCCTGTCGAAGAACTACCGCGCCTGCGGCTACCGCGCCGGCTGGATGATATTGTCCGGCGAGAAGAAGCACGCCAGGGATTACATCGAAGGCCTGAACATGCTGGCCTCGATGCGCTTGTGCGCCAATGTGCCGTCGCAGTACGCGATCCAGACCGCGCTCGGCGGTTACCAGAGCATAGACGACCTGGTGGCGCCCGGCGGGCGGCTGGCCCGCCAGCGCGACCTCGCGCACAAGCTGCTGACCGAGATTCCCGGCGTCAGCTGCGTCAAGCCGCAGGGCGCGCTCTATCTGTTCCCGAGACTGGATCCCAAGGTCTATCCGATCGCCGACGACCAGCAGTTCATCCTGGAATTGCTGCAGCAGGAGAAGGTGCTGCTGGTGCAGGGCACCGGCTTCAACTGGATTGCGTCGGATCACTTCCGCGTGGTATTCCTTCCCAATTCGGACGACCTGATCGAGGCCATAGGCCGGATCGCGCGTTTCCTGGAAAGCTACCGCAAGCGTCACGGCGCGACCGCCTGATCGTTTGAAGCGAGCGCGGGCGGCGGGTCTTCCCGCCGCCCGAGGACCGCCCGGACAGGACGCGCCTGTCCAGACGGCCTTCGGCCGGAATAAAACCAGGGACTGAATGGAGATGTACATGAAACCGATCAATATCGGCCTGCTGGGCGTGGGCACCGTCGGCGGCGGCACCGCCACCGTGCTGAAACGGAACGCCGGCGAGATCACCCGCCGCGCCGGCCGCGAAATCCGGCTGCTGGTGGCCGCCAGCCGCGACGCGGCCAAGGCGCGCGCCGCGCTGGGGCCGGAGGTGTCGGTGGTCGACGACGTGCAGCAGGTCGTCGACAACCCCGAAGTCGACATCGTCGTCGAGCTGATCGGCGGCGACGCCGTCGCCAAGGACCTGGTGCTGAAGGCGATCGCCAACGGCAAGCACGTGGTCACCGCCAACAAGAAGCTGTTGGCGCTGCACGGCACCGAGATCTTCGCCCGCGCGCAGGAAAAGGGCGTGATGGTGGCGTTCGAGGCGGCGGTGGCCGGCGGCATCCCCATCATCAAGACCTTGCGCGAGGGCCTGGCCGCCAACCGCATCGAATGGATAGCCGGCATCATCAACGGCACCTCCAATTTCATCCTGACCGAGATGCGCGACAAGGGCGCGAGCTTCGCCGAGGTGCTGGCCGAGGCGCAGAAGCTGGGCTACGCCGAAGCGGACCCGACTTTCGACATCGAGGGCCATGACGCCGGCCACAAGCTGACCATCATGGCGGCGCTGGCCTTCGGCATCCCGATGCAGTTCGACCAGTGCTATCTGGAAGGCATCAGCCAGCTCGACGGCCGCGACATCCGCTACGCCGAGGAGCTGGGCTACCGCGTCAAGCTGCTGGGCCTGACCCGCCGCACCGACAAGGGCGTGGAGCTGCGCGTGCACCCGACGCTGATTCCGGAAGGCCGGCTGATCGCCAACGTCAACGGCGTGATGAACGCGGTGCTGGTCAAGGGCGACGCGCTGGGGCCGACGCTGTACTACGGCGCCGGTGCCGGCGCCTTGCCGACCGCGTCGGCGGTGGTGGCCGACATCGTCGACGTCACCCGCCTGTTGACCTCGGATCCGGAACACCGCGTGCCGCACCTCGCGTTCCAGCCGGACCAGCTGCAGGATCTGCCGATTCTGCCGATCGCCGAGGTCACGAGTTCCTACTACTTGCGGATAGGGGCGATAGACCGCGCCGGCGTGCTGGCCAACATTACCCGCCTGCTGGCCGAGAACGGCATCTCGATCGAGGCATTGATCCAGAAAGGCTCGGTCAGCGACGGTACCGCCGAAGTGGTGATCCTGACCCACCGGGTGCAGGAGAAGGCGATCAACCGCGCCATAGACGGCATCGAAGCGCTGGACAGCGTGGCCGGCAAGGTGGTGCGCCTGAGGATGGAAGAACTGAATGACTAGACTTTGGCAAGCCGGCCTGTGCGCCGCATTATTGGCCGGCGTCGCCGCGGCCACGCCGCTCAGCCCCGGACAGCACCAGTTGCTGCAGGGTTTCCTGATGCGCGGCTGTCTGAAGCGCACGCCGGCGTCCGACGGCGTCGGCCAGCCCGGCAACGAGCAGGTGCAGCGCTACTGCCAGTGCGCGAGCGAGAAGCTGGCCGGCACCTTCACCGAGGAAGAGGTGATGGGCGTGGTCACCGGCCAGATCAAGAAGGACGACCCGCGCGGCAAGCAGAGGCTGAAGGAAGCCTCCGCCGCCTGCGGCCAATACCTGGAACAACGTTGATGCGATATATCAGTACCCGCGGCGGCATGGCGCCGCTGCCGTTCTGCGAGACCGTGCTGATGGGCCTGGCGCCGGACGGCGGCCTGTTGCTGCCGGAGCGCTATCCGCGAATCGACCGCGCCACGCTGGACGCCTGGCGCCGTCTGGGCTACGCCGAGCTGGCCTTCGAGATCATCAGCCTGTTCGCCGACGACATCCCGGCAGACGATCTGAAGGGCATCGTCGAGCGGGCCTATCGCCCGGAAACGTTCGGCAGCGAGGCCATCACGCCGATCAAGCGCCTGCATGACGGCCTGGCCGTGCTGGAACTGTCCAATGGCCCGACGCTGGCGTTCAAGGACATGGCGATGCAGTTTCTCGGCCAGCTGTTCGAGTACGTGCTGGACCAACGCGGCGAGACGCTGAACATCGTCGGCGCCACCTCCGGCGACACCGGCTCTGCCGCCGAATACGCGATGCGCGGCAAGCGCGGCATCAATGTGTTCATGCTGAGTCCGGACGGCAAGATGAGCGCCTTCCAGCGCGCGCAGATGTACAGCCTGCAGGACGGGAACATCCACAACATCGCCATCGAGGGCATGTTCGACGACTGCCAGGACATCGTCAAGGCGGTGCAGAACGACCACGCGTTCAAGGCGCGCCACAGGATAGGCACCGTCAACTCGATCAACTGGGCGCGCGTCGTCGCCCAGGTGGTGTACTACTTCAACGGCTATTTCCGGGCGACGGAGAGCAATGACGAGAAAGTCAGCTTCTGCGTGCCTTCCGGCAATTTCGGCAATGTCTGCGCCGGCCATGTGGCGCGCAGCATGGGCCTGCCGGTGGAGCGGCTGATCGTCGCCACCAACGAGAACGACGTGCTGGACGAATTCTTCCGCACCGGCCGCTACGCGCCGCGCGGCAGCGAACGCACCTATGTCACGTCCAGCCCGTCGATGGACATCTCCAAGGCGTCCAACTTCGAGCGCTTCGTGTTCGACCTGGTCGGTCGCGACGGGGCCGAGGTCAAGCGGCTGTGGGCCGAAGTGGACGCCGGCGGCGGCTTCCAGCTGGATGCGGAAACGATGGGCCGGGTGCGAGACGCCTTCGGTTTCGTCTCCGGCAGCAGCGTACACGCCGACCGCATCGCGACGATACGGCAGGTGGACGCCGAGGACGGCGTCGTCGTCGACACCCACACCGCCGACGGCATCAAGGTGGCGCGCCAGCTGCGCCGAGACGGCGAGAACGTCGTCTGCCTGGAGACGGCGCTGCCGGCCAAGTTCGCCGAGACCATACGCGAGGCGCTGGACCGCGATCCGCCGCGCCCGGCCGGTTTCGAGCATCTGGAATCGCTGCCTCAGCGGGTGGTGACGCTGCCGGCCGACGCCGGCGCGGTGAAGGCGCTGATCGAGAAGGCGCTGGGCTGATCCGCGATCGAGGGCGGACAAAAAAAACAGGCTCCCGAGGGAGCCTGTTTTTTTTGCCTCGGACGGGATCAGAACGATACCGCGACGCCGATGTTGCCGCCGGCCTGGTTGCCGCCGTTCCTGCCGCTGGTGGCGGTCAGCTGGCCGAAGGCGCTGACGCTCTTGCTGAAGTTGGCGCTGACGCCGGCGGTCCATTCCATCCAGTTGCCGCCCGGCTTGCCGAGATTGGTGGTCCAGTCGCCGATGCTGCTGGTCAGGCCGGAGGTCACGCTGCGCTCGTCCTGCTTGAACTCGTGGGCGAAGCTGACCTTGGCGTACGGGTTGAACTTGCCGATGGCGGCGTCGAGTTGCCAGCCGACGCGGCCGACCAGGGAGCTGATGTGCTGGCCGTTGTACCACATGCTGCTGCTGTCGCCGTTCTGCTCGTTATAGCCGTTGACGTTGGCGTAGTTGTATTCCAGGCCGGCCACCGGGCCGGTGGTGACGCCGCGGTACTGCAGGCGGTAGCCGCCGCCGACGCGCAGGCCGTACTGGGTGGCGCGGGTCTTGCCGCTTTCCGTGATCGAGCTCGAGCCCAGCGACACGCTGCGGCTCAGGTCCAGATCGCCGGAGCCGATATGAAGGTCGCCGTCCAGCCAGAACTTGTCCTGGTTGTAGCTGACGAGGCCGCTCATCAGCGTGCTGCGGTCGTTGATGCTGCCGGCGGCGCCGCCGCTGTCGATATCGGTCTTGCCCTGCTGGCGGGACATCGCGATGCCGACGCTCAGCGCCGGCGTGGCCTGATAGTCTATGCCCAGCGTGTACAGCTGGCCCTTGGGCTTGGCGCTCAGGCCGTTGTCGTAGCCGATCTTGTCGCTGCTGAACGCGCCGTCGACGAAGGCGCTGACGGTGCCGACCGCGCGCTGCTGCGCGCGTATCGCCTGATAGCGGGCGTCGAGCGCGCCGCCGAGCTGGCGGGCGTTGCTCAGCGAGGCCTCCGGGATGGCGCCGGCGAAGTAGGGCGCCTGCAGCAGGCCGTAGATGTAGTCGCCGATGATCTGGTTCGCGGCAGGAGTCGGGTGCAGGCCGTCGGTGAAGACGTAGTTCTGGTTGTAGGCCGATTGCGAGCAGGTGATGGCATCGGCAGGGCAGATCGAGCCGAGCGTATTCGTGAAGCCGTATTTGCCCGGATTGGCGCTGATTTCCGTCATCAGCTGGGCGATGTTGGCGCGTACCACGCCATGCTGTTGTCCGTTGGTTTGCAGGGCGAGGTCGACCAGGCTGTTGTAGCCGGTCGTCAGTTGCTGCAGGACGGCCAAGGTGGTGTTGTATTGCGCGGTCAGGGTCGTGACGGAGTCCGGCGCGCCCATCGCGGCGTTGGCCGCGGCCAACGCTTGGGAAATGACGGTGGCCTGATTGGCCTGGGTGGCGCTGCCGCTGCTGATCGCGGTCCAGGCGGCTTTTACCGCATTGTTGACATAGGCGGTCAAGTTGGCACCGCTCAGTCCTGCCCCTTGGCCGACTGCGGTGGCGACGCCTTGCACGGTCTGGTATAGCGCGGCGGGAGTCGACGAGAGATTGGGGACATTGGGCACGATGATCGTTTTTGCGCCGGCGCCCTGCAGGGTTCCGATCAATTGACTGGCAGTGGCGGCTGACGTGGCCAGCAGTTTGGTCGCGGTCGTTCCCGTCATGTCGGAACTCAGCGTGCCCGCCGCGGCCGACAAGTCATTGCCGCCGATCCATACCGAATATACGGCATTGGGGTTGGCCTTGCCGCCGGTGGCGGCGAGGTAGTTCTGCACCTGGGTCGGCAGTTCCAGAATGGCGGTCTGACCGTCCGGGCCGAACTGCTCGACGGAGCCGTTCGCCCCTGTGGTGCCCGGGAACTGGGTGATCGATTGATAGCTCTGCGCGACGGCGCCGCCCTGGGCGTAATTATTGCCCGTGCTGCTGGTGTTCTGGGCGTTGCTGGGGTTGTTGGCGACGGAGCTCAGACCGTAGTGTCCTGTCAGGACGGAAGTCCAGTTGGGCTTGTTCTGGTAGGTCCAGTGGGCCCCGACCGGCAGGCCGGCCTGGCCTCCAAAGGCGCCGATGTCGGACAGGCTGTCCCCGAAGAAATAGAAATTGCTGTAGGCATTGGCCACGGCGGGCACGGCCAGTGCGGTGGCCAGGGCGATGACGGTCAGGCGGCTGCGCATCGAGTTCCTCCTCGACAAACGAGTATGTTGATGTTGTATTTAGTGTCAAGAGTCTAAGCTCTATTCAAACGATTATTCGAGAGGTCGGGGAGGGTTGTCAATCGGCATCGCGCCGTCGCCGCGGCTTCGGCTAAAATACGGCATGCGAAGAATACTGTGGTGTTGCTGCTGCCTGATGCTGGCGGCGCCGGCCTGGGCGGCCGGCAATCAGAACCTGGGCCTGCTGGAAAAGCTGGCCGACCAGTTCCTGAAACACGAGCTGGCGCTGCGCGCGGCCACCTGGAAATTGGGCCAGCTGGACCGGAGGCTGGTGGTGCCGGCCTGCGACAAGCCCAAAGCCGATTGGGCGACGCCGGGCGTGACCACCGGCGCCACCGCGGTGGCGGTGTCCTGTCCCGATCTGGGCTGGGCGCTGCGGATTCCGGTGAGGATCGACGAAAAGCGCGTCGGCGTGGCGTTGAACCGGGCGATGGCGCCCGGCGAGCAGATCACCGCCGACGACGTCAGGCTGGTCGACATCAGCAATCCGGCGCTGGCCGGCAATGTGCTGACCGACGCCAGCCAGGCGATAGGCCAGGTGATGCGGACCGGCGCCCCGACCGGGGCCTGGCTGCGCAACTTCATGGTGCGCGCGCCTTATCTGGTGCGCAGCAATCAGCAGGTCAAGGTGATGGCGCAGGGCGACGGCTTCAGCGCCGAAGCCGAAGGCACGGCGCTGGGCAACGCGGCCCAGGGCGACCAGATCAGCGTGCGGCTGAGCACCGGCAGGGTGGTGCGCGGCACGGTGCAGGCCGACGGCAGCGTGGCGGTGGTTTTCTAGTCCGCGGCCGCCGTGAAAAAAGAGTTCAAGAGATTGTTTTTTCGGTCGATAATAGGATCAGTTGAGTTTAGCTACGGGAAGGCCTGGCCATGAAAATCGACAATTCGGGCAAGCTGTCCGGCACCTACGGCACGCAGGGCAAGACTGCCGCCCGTGCGCCGTCCAGTTCCGCCAGCAGCGCCGGCAGCAGCAGCGACAATGTGCAGATCAATTCGCTTGCCAGCCGCCTGAGCGCGATCGGCAACGATCCCAGCACGCAGCAACCGTCGTTCGACGCCGCCAAGGTGGAGTCGATCAAGTCCGCGATCGCCAACGGCAGCTTCAGCATCAATGCCGACAAGATCGCCGACGGCCTGATCTCCTCGGCCCAGGAGCTGTTGAACGGCTGACGGGCGGCATGGAAGAAGCGGGAACATGTCAGTCATCGATGAGTTTGTAAGTTTTTGCCGGGACGAGGCCGAACTCGTGTCCCGGCTGGTTGCGCTTCTGGAGGAAGAGCAGAAGCTCTTGATCCACGGCGAGGAGCACAAGCTGGAGTCGCTGTCCGACAGCAAGAGCCAGGTGCTGGACGAGCTGGCGCGGCAATCGGCGGCGCGCGGCAGCCTGATGGGCTCGCTGGGCGTGCTGGATAGAGACACGCTTTACATCTGGCTGGCAGACAAGCCGTCGGCCTGCGAGGCCTGGACCGATCTGGAGGACGCGGTCAATCGCGCGCAGAGCATCAACCAGCTGAACGGCAGCTTCGTCAACGAGAAGCTGGCCAAGGTCGAGGAGTCGCTGGGTGTGTTGCGCGCCGCCGCCGCCGCCACGCTGGGATACGACCGCGGCGGCAATCAGCGCGAAGCGGTCACCGGCCGCCGGCTGCTCGGTTCGGCCTGAGCCCCAGGGTTTGGAAACGGGGCGTCCGAACGACGCCCTTCGCATTTGCGCCGCGCGCGGGTGGGCGCAGGCTGGCCTTTATGGTATCTTCCCCAGCGGTCCCGTGAAAATCACATCCAGAACCCATGACTCTGATCTCCCTGATTCTCGCCCTGGCCCTGGAGCAGCTGAGACCGCTCGGCAATCGCAACCGGGTGTGGTTGTTGTTTACCCGCTATGCCAACCATCTCGAGCGCAATCTGAACGCCGGCGCCGAGCGCCATGGCGTTCTGGCCTGGCTGGTCGCCATCCTGCCCGCGCTGGCGCTGAGCCTGCTGGTGTTCTACTCGCTGAAATCGGTGAGTCCGCTGCTGGCGCTGGCCTTCAATGTGCTGATGCTGTACCTGACCATGGGCTTTCGCCATTTCTCGGGCGCATTCTCGGATATCTCGCAGGCGCTGGCCGAAGGGCGGGAGCTGGATGCGCGGGTGGCGCTGGCCAACTGGACCGGGCAGCCGACAGCCGAGTTGTCGGTGGAGGAGATTTCCCGTCTGGCGATCGAGCAGGGCATTCTGGACAGTTATCGCCACGTGTTCGGCACGATGTTCTGGTTCGTGGTGCTGCCGGGACCGTCCGGCGCGCTGCTGTACCGGCTGTGTTCTATGCTGAACCAGAAATGGGGCAGCCGCGACGTGGACGAGGACCCGTTCGGGCGCTTCGCGGCTAGGGCCGCGGCATGGCTGGACTGGATTCCGGTCAGGCTGACCGCCGCCGCCTTCGCGATCATGGGCGATTTCGAGGATGCGATCTATTGCTGGCGTTCCCAGGCCCGGACCTGGGGGAATTACGCCAACGGCATCCTGCTCGCCTCGGCCGCCGGCGCGCTGGGCGTGAAGCTGGGCGATCCGCTCAGGCAGGACTACTCGGTGAAATACCGGCCGGAACTGGGACTGGGCGACGAGGCCGATCCCAGTTTTCTGAAAAGCGCGGTCGGACTGGTCTGGCGCTCCGCGCTGCTGTGGCTGGCGGTGACGCTGCTGATCAGCGTGGCCAGCCATATGGGCTGACGGTGTGTTGCCGCCTTTCGGGGCGGCATTTGCTTTATCCGCCGCCGGTTTATCAATGAACATCGGGGCGCGTTGCACCTTGCAACGTGCCCTTACGTATTGCAGGAGTGTTACATGTTGTTTTCCGAACTCGGCTTGTCGCCGGAGATCCTGCGCGCGATCGAAGAGCAGGGCTACAGCCAGCCGACGCCGATCCAGGAGAAGGCGATCCCCCTGGTGCTGTCCGGCCGCGACCTGCTGGCTGCCGCGCAGACCGGCACCGGCAAGACCGCCGCCTTCATGTTGCCGATTCTGGAACGGCTGAAGAAGTTCGCCAATACCAGCGTATCGCCGGCGATGCACCCGATCCGCGCGCTGGTCCTGTCGCCGACGCGCGAGCTGGCCGACCAGATCGGCGTCAACGTGCAAAGCTACACCAAGTATCTGCCGCTGCGCGCCACCACCGTCTACGGCGGCGTCAACATGGATCCGCAGACCCAGGAGCTGCGCCGCGGCGTCGAGATCCTGATCGCGACGCCGGGCCGCCTGCTGGACCACATCCAGCAGAAGGCCGTGCAGTTCAACAAGGTGGAAGTGCTGGTGCTGGACGAGGCGGACCGCATGCTGGACATGGGCTTCATCCAGGATATCCGCAAGATCATGAGCATGCTGCCGAAGGAGCGTCAGACCCTGCTGTTCTCCGCCACCTTCGCGCCGGAGATCAAGCGGCTGGCGGCCGACTTCATGCATACGCCGCAAACCGTCGAGGTGGCGCGCCAGAACGCCACCAACGAGCAGGTGGAGCAGCTGGTGTTCCAGGTCGACGCGTTCAAGAAGCGCCAGCTGCTGGCGCATCTGATCCGCTCGCGCGAAATGAGCCAGGTCATCGTGTTCTGCAAGACCAAGATCAGCGCCGACCAGCTGGCGCGCGACCTGAAGCGGGACGGCCTGGACGCCGAGGCCATCCACGGCGACAAGACCCAGGGCGCCCGGCTGGAGACGCTGGCGGCGTTCAAGGAAGGCCAGCTGCGCGTCTTGGTGGCCACCGACGTCGCCGCGCGCGGTCTCGATATTTCCGAGCTGCCGTATGTGGTGAACTTCGAGATGCCCAATGCGCCGGAGGACTATGTCCACCGCATCGGCCGGACCGGCCGCGCCGGCGCCACCGGCGTGGCGATTTCGCTGATGAGCCCGGAGGAAACCCGCCAGCACGAGGCGATCGAGAAGCTGACCAAGCAGACGCTGACGCCGCAGAGCGTAGACGGTTTCTGGCCGTCCTGGCTGCCGCGGCCGAAGTCGCAGCGCGAGCCCCAGCGCGAACCCCAGCGCGAACCCCAGCGCGAACCCCAGCGCGAATTCCAGCGGCAATCCGCGCCGCAGGCGCCGGCGCTGAGCGCCGGCAAGGGTGAGGGCTTGAAACAGGCTAGGCCGGGGCGCCGCAATCGCAAGGAAAAGCGCGAGGTGCCGGCGCTGCTGTTGCCGCCGCGCTACAAGGTCGAGATCATCCGCTGACCTTGAACCAAGCCCGTCTGCCGCGGGCTTGGTTTTTTTGGGGCGGTGCCATCGATCGCGGCCATCCCGGCGGCCGGTCCCGCAATCCGCCAGGCCGTCCGCTGGCGCCGATAAAATCTATATGGAATAAAAAACGCCGACCGCAACTTGCGGCCGGCGTTTTTCGTTCAAGCGCGGATATCAGGTTGCGCCGTCGGGACGCAACGGCATCGCGGCGATGTCGCGCACAGGCGTGCCGGCGTCGCGTTTCGCGTCGGCGTGGCGGAAACGGTCGCGCACCTCCTGGACCAGCAGGAAAGGCGTATCGTCCGGCAGATGCTCGGTCCAGGTGCTGATGGTGGTCGGCTCCGGGTGGGGCGCGGCGGGCGCGCGACTGACGGCGTAGGTCTCAAATTGCCAGAGCAGCGGCAGCAGCAGCAAGGCATGCAGCAGCCAGCGCGGCACCGATTGAAATGGTATCGTCATAGTATGTATAGACTACGACGATGCGCGAAAAGTTGCACGTAAAAGATGCGTTTTACAAAAAACGCAGAACCCGCTTTAGTGCGCGGCAGGCATGCCGCCATGGTGCGGCAGGCCGGCCGGATCGATATGGGTCATCACGTCCAGCACCGGATGGCGCTGCAGCACGCGCCGTTGCGCGTCCTCGGTGATCGCGTGCGCCTGGTAGACATTGATGCGTCCGTCCACTTCCAGATGCACGTCGACCAGGATCTGATCGCCCATCTTGCGGGTGCGTAGATCGTGGATGCCGGCGATGCCGGGCGTCGACAACAGTGTGTCGCGGATCGCGGCGACGTCGCTCTCGTCGGCGGCGCGGTCCATCAGATCGTGCAGCGCGTCCCAGGCGAAGCCGAAGCCCATCTTGCCGACCAGCAGGCCGACGATCAGCGCCGCCACCGGGTCCAGTATCGGATAGCCGAGCAGATTGCCGGCCACGCCGGCGGCCACCACTAGCGACGAAGCCGCGTCGGAGCGGGCGTGCCAGGCGTTGGCGACCAGCAGGCTGGAACGCACACGCCGCGCCACCGCCAGCATGTAGCGGAACAGCGTTTCCTTGGCGAGCAGCGCCAGCGCGGCGATCCACAGCGCCAGCGAGTGCACGGCCGGGATCTGCTCAGGGTGGAGGAATTTGGCCGCGGCCGAATACAGCATGCCGCCGCCGACGGCCAGCAGCAACAGGCCCAGCGCCAGCGAGGCGCCGTTCTCGTAGCGCTGGTGGCCGTACTGGTGGTCGCTGTCCGGTCCCTTGCCGCTGTGGCGGCCGGCCAGCAGGACGACGAAATCGGCGATCAGATCGGACAGCGAGTGGATGCCGTCGGCGATCAGCGCCGACGAATGGGACCAGGCGCCGGCGATGATCTGCAGCGTCGACAGCAACAGGTTGACGGCGACGCTGACCAGGGTGCTGCTGCGGGCGGCCTGACGGCGCTCGGCGCTGTCCAGGCCGTCGCGGGCGGAAAGAGGGTGGTTCATGGTCGGCATCCTGCGGGTGGGTAGTGCAATTATCGCATTGTTTTTTTTATTGGTCATTTAAAATCGATTGCAATTTTAAATGATAATGAAAACGATAATGAGCCGCACTGCCGAGGCGGCGGCGCGAAGGCGCCGCGCTGGACGGTGCCGCTTGCCGGTATAATCCGGTCATGGACAATATATCGCCCCCGTTCGCCGGCCTGACGCCGGACACCATACTCGACGCAGTCGAAAGCCTGGGCCTGCGCGCCAGCGGCAGCCTGCTGGCGTTGAACAGCTACGAGAACCGCGTCTATCAGATAGGCATGGACGACGGCGCGCCGCTGGTGGCCAAGTTCTATCGCCCGGCGCGCTGGAGCGACGAGGCCATTCTCGAGGAACACGCGTTTTCCCTGCAGCTGGCCGAGCGCGAAATCCCGGCGGTGCCGCCGCTGGTCCTCGACGGACGCACGCTGCACGGCCACGCCGGCTTCCGTTTCGCGCTGTTCGCGCGCCGCGGCGGCCGGGTGCCCGAGCTGGACCGCGACGAGACGCTGCAATGGGTGGGCCGCTTCCTGGGCCGCATCCACGCGCTGGGCCGCACCGAATCGTATCGCCACCGCCCGTCGCTGGACATCCAGAGCTTCGGCCGCGAGCCGGTGGACTTCATCGTCGCCGGGAACTGGCTGCCGCCGGAGCTGGCCGCGGTGTACCGCGGCGTGGCCGAGCAGGCGCTGGCCGGCGTGGCGCGCTGCTTCGAGCGGGCCGGGCCGGTGGGCACGCTGCGGCTGCACGGCGACTGCCATGTCGGCAATCTGCTGTGGACCGACGCCGGCCCGCATTTCGTCGATTTCGACGACAGCCGGACGGGACCGGCGGTGCAGGACTTGTGGATGCTGCTGTCCGGCGACCGGGCCGATCAGTCGCGCCAGCTGGCCGAGGTGCTGGCCGGCTACGAGGATTTCTGCGAATTCGACACGCGCGAGTTGAACCTGCTGGAGGCCTTGCGCACGCTGCGCCTGCTGCATTACAGCGCCTGGCTGGCCCGACGCTGGCACGATCCGGCCTTTCCGGCGGCCTTCCCCTGGTTCGGCGGACAACGGTACTGGGAGGAGCAGATCCTGTCGCTGCGCGAGCAGATCGCGCTGATGGACGAGGCGCCGCTTTGGTCGTGTTGAGGTGCCGGGCGCCGGCCTGAGGCCGGCGCCCCGAATCAGCGGCAGATCGCCTTGGCTATCATCTCCAGCGCCATCACCTCGTCGGCGGCGCCGAGCTTGATCGCCTCCTTGGGCATGCCGAAGACCACGCAGCTCTCCTCGTCCTGCGCGATGGTGCGCGCGCCGCAGTCGTGCATTTCCTTCAGTCCCTTGGCGCCGTCGTCGCCCATGCCGGTCATGATGATGCCCAGCGCGTTCTTGCCGGCGAACTTGGCCGCCGAGCGGAACAGCACGTCGACCGACGGCTTGTGCCGGCTGACCAGCGGGCCGTCCACCACCTCCACCTGATAGTAGGCGCCGCTGCGCTTGACCATCATGTGCTTGCCGCCGGGCGCGATCAGCGCGCGTCCGGGCAGGATGCGGTCACCGTTGCTGGCTTCCTTCACCTCGATCTGCGACAGGCTGTTCAGGCGCTCGGCGAACGAGCGGGTGAATTTCTCCGGCATGTGCTGGACGATGGCGAGGCCGGGGCAGGTGCGCGGCAGCTCGGTCAGCACCGCCTCCAGCGCCTGGGTGCCGCCGGTCGAGGTGCCGATGGCGATGATGCGCTCGGTGGTGGCGAACACATTGCCGCCGGTCGGCGCCGACAGGATGGCGTCGGCCGACAGCTTGGGCCGGGTTTCCAGCGGATTGGCGCCGGGCGCGTGGCCGGACGGCGGGGCCGAGGCGGACGGCATCACGCGCACCCGGCTCATCCGCGCGGCGGCGGCGCTGCGCACCGCCATCACCAGATGGTTGGCGCTGTCCTCGAGAAAGCCCTTGACGCCGGCCACCGGCTTGGCGATCACCTCGACGGCCCCGGCCGCCATCGCCTGCATGCTGATGTCGGTGCCCTTCTGCGTCAGCGACGAGCAGATCACCACCGGCGTCGGCCGGGTGGCCATCAGCTGTTTCAGAAAGGTGATGCCGTCCATCTTCGGCATTTCCACGTCCAGCACCAGCACGTCGGGCCATTTCAGCTTCATCTTGTCCATCGCCATGTACGGGTCGTTGGCGACGTCCAGCACCTCGATGCCGTTGGCCTCGTTGAACACGGCGGTCAATACTTGGCGGACCACCGCGGAATCGTCGACGATCATGACCTTGATGCTCATTTGTGGATCCTTGTGTTGGGTGGAGGCGTCATTTCCAGTTCGGCCTCTTGTGATTGTTTGATCCAGACTTGGCCGCTGGCGACGTCGAACAGCACCAGCCGAGGACAATTGCCCCCCAGGTCCTCGGCCTGCAGCCGCAGCCCGAGCTGCTTGACCATTGCGCGCGCCAGGCTGATGTTGCGCGACGGCACATCGTGGCTGAGCTTGCGTTCCCGGTTGAGCAGCATCGAGGCGCCGCCGATCAGCCGGGCGTGGAACTCCTGCAGCGGCAGGCCGCAGGCCAGGATTTCGTGCAGCAGCAGCAGCATCGCCTCGTCGCCGTAGCGGCCGGACAGGGTTTCGCCGCGACGGCCGGTGCGCTGCGCCAGCAGGTAATGGCACATGCCGCCGACGCGCGCCTGCGGGTGCCACAGGATGATGGACACGCAGGAACCTAGCAGCGTGCGGATGCGGGTGCCGCCGCCGCCGAAGTGCCAGTCTCCGGGATGGAGGAAGACCGCTTCGCCGTTCGGGTCGGCCGTCGCGGAGCTGCCGAGCCGGCTGTCGGGCGTCGAGGGGGCCGCCGGCGAGGCCGGCGGAGTCGGGGTCATGATGTCTCGCTTCCTTGTCCGTCGCCGGGCGGTCTGCCGCGGCGTCCATGGTTTCAATTTAGTACAAGGGCCTGTCCGCGACCGTTTCAGAAGCGGAACAGATCCTGGTAGGCGTCCTGTTCCGGCGTCGGCGGCGCTTCCGGCGCGCGCGGGGGCAGAGGCTCGGCGGCCGGCGGCGGCGCGGCGCCGCCGAGCTGGAAGAAGCCCATCGCCTGTTGCAGCCGTTCCGACTGCAGCGTCATCTCCTCGGCGGTGGATGCCAGCTGCTCGCTGGCCGCCGCGTTTTGCTGGGTGGCGTGGTTCAGATGCTGGATCGCATGGTTGATCTGGCCGATGCCGCCGGCCTGTTCGCGGGTGGCGGCGGCGATCTCCTGCACCAGGTCGGAGGTGCGCCCGCTGGAGCGCACGATTTCCTTCAGCAAGCGACCGGCCTGCTCGGCCACGCCGACGCTGCGCTCGGCCAGTTCGCCGATTTCCTGCGCCGCCACCTGGCTGCGCTCGGCCAGCTTGCGGACCTCGGCGGCGACCACAGCGAAGCCGGCGCCGTGCTTGCCGGCGCGGGCGGCCTCGATCGCGGCGTTCAGCGCCAGCAGATTGGTCTGATAGGCGATGTCGTCGATGATGCCGATCTTGTCGGCGATCTGGCGCATCGCCTGCACCGTCTGCTGCACCGCCTGGCCGCCCTCGGTGGCCTCGCCGGAGGCCTTTTCGGCGATCGCCTCGGTGGCGCGGGAATTGTCGCTGGTCTGATTCAGCGACGCCGACACCTGCTCGATCGAGGCCGAGCTTTGCTGCAGCCCGGCGGCGGAGGCGCTGGCGCTCTGCGACAGGGCCATCGCGGTGGAGCTGATCTGCAGCGCGGCGCTGGCGACGCCGTCCGAGCTGTTCTTCACTTCGGCGATGATGGCCCGCAGTTGCTGGCACATCTGCCGCATCGATTCGCTGAGGCTGCCTTCCGGCGCAGGCGGCAGTTCGATGTCCAGCTTGCCGGCGGCCACTTCACGGGTGGCGCGCACCACCTGGTGCGGCTCGCCGCCGAGGCGGTGGATCAGCTGGCGGTAGATCAGGATCAGCGAGGCGACCAGCAGCAGCAGCGCCGCCGCGCTGACGCCTGCCAGCGTGGCGAAGGTGCGCCGGGTGCTGCGGTCGGCGGCGGCCTCCGTCTGCCGCTGCAATTCGCCGGTGCGGGCGATCAGCGGCTGGACGGCCTGGCGGTTCTGTTCGTACTGCGCGGCCAGCCGGTCGAAGGACAGATTGATCGCCAGCTGGTCGTGGGCGTCCAGCGCCGGCAGAAAACGGCTGTCGACCTCCTGGAAAAAGGCGTCGGCGGTAGACTTCACCTGCTGCGCCAGCACCGCGCGGATTTCGGCCGGCAGCGCGCTGTCGGCCCATTTCTTCTGGCCGTTGTAGAATTCGGCGCGCAGCGCCTGCAGCTGTTCGAGCAGGCGCTGGCGTATCGACGGGTCTGGCGTGTTGCGCAGCTGGTTGACCAGCAGGAAGGCGGCTTCCAGCGCCTGGGTCGGCGGATCGAGGTCGTTGATGAAGTCCTTGCCTATCACCACCTGGTGGTAGAGATCGCCGTTGATCATCACGGTGCGCAAGCCCTGCCAGGCGGTGACGGCCAGCAGCGACAGGCTGACGATGGCGCAGGCGGCCAGCAGCATGAATTGCCGGCGCACGGTCAGTTTTCTCATGCGTTTCCCCCATGGCCGGCGGCGGGCGACGGACGGATCGACGGCGGGCGCGCCATCATTCCTCCTCCGCCTCTTCCTGCCGGCTCAGTTCGGACAGCAAGGACATTTCGCTCAGCGACAGCACCTTGTCCACGTCCAGCAGCACGACGAAGCGGTTATCGACCTTGGCCATGCCCTGGATGAAGTCGACGCGGATCCGGCTGCCGAACTGCGGCGGCGGCTCGATCTCGTCGTCGGGAATCGCCAGCACCTCGTGCACCGCGTCCACCAGCACGCCGATCAGCTGGCATTGTTCCTCGTGCGCCATCTCGATGATGACGATGCAGGTGCGGCGATTGATCGCGGTCGGCTCGCGGGCGAAGCGCAGCGACAGGTCTATCACCGGCACCACGGCGCCGCGCAGGTTCATCACGCCGCGGATGAAGTCCGGCATCAGCGGCACCACGGTGGGGCGGACGTATTCCAGGATTTCTCGTATCCGCAGGATGCCGATGGCGAACGTCTCGCCGGCCAGCTGGAAGGTCAGGAATTGCCGGACTTCGGCGCTCTCCTGCTGGGCGGAATAACTGTCGCTGCGGCGCAGGATGTTCAGTGCGGCCATCTCGATTCCTTTCCCGCTTCAGTGCGGCATGCCGCCGCGCGCCGCCGCGCCGCCGGCATGCAGCGCGCCCAGGTGGAAAAAGCTTATCAGGTCGTGCAGGTTCTCCGCCTGACGGTTCATCTGTTCCGCGGTGGCGGCCAGTTCCTCGCTGGCGCTGGCGTTCTGCTGGGTGCTGTGGTTCAGCTGCTGCACCGCCAGGCTGATCTGGCCGACGCCGGCCGACTGCTCGCTGGCGGCGGCGGCGATTTCCTGCACCAGGTCCGAGGTGCGGCTGCTGGAGCGGACGATCTCCTCCAGCAGGCTGCCGGCGCCGTCGACCAGCGCCACGCTGCCGCGCGCCAGGCCGCTGATCTCCTGCGCGGCCACCTGGCTGCGTTCGGCCAGCTTGCGCACTTCGGCGGCGACCACGGCGAAGCCCTTGCCGTGCTCGCCGGCGCGGGCGGCCTCTATCGCCGCGTTCAGCGCCAGCAGATTGGTCTGATAGGCGATGTCGTCGACGA
Organism: Chromobacterium sp. CV08; assembly: GCF_051129845.1. Taxonomy (NCBI): domain Bacteria; kingdom Pseudomonadati; phylum Pseudomonadota; class Betaproteobacteria; order Neisseriales; family Chromobacteriaceae; genus Chromobacterium; species Chromobacterium sp. CV08. Next base: position 4,316,925 of record NZ_CP150453.1, on the reverse strand, counting down.
TGCCTATCTTGTCGGCGATCTCGCGCATCGCCCGTATCGTCTGCTGCACCGCTTCGCCGCCGGCGGCGGCCTCGCTGGAGGCTTTCTCGGCGATGCCCTCGGTGATCCGGGCGTTGTCGTTGGTCTGGTTGATCGAGGCCGACATCTGTTCGACCGAGGCCGAGGTCTGTTCCAGCCCGGCGGCCTGCTCGCTGGACGATTGCGCCAAGAGCTGCGAGGTGGAGTGGATGTGCTGGGCGGCGACGGACAGGTTTTCCGAACCGGTCTTCACTTCCCCAATGATGGCGCCCAGCGTCTGTATCGTCTGCACGATGGACGCGGCCAGGCTGTGCTGGTCGTCGGGCCGCAGCGGAATCGCGCATAGCAGATTGCCGCGCGCCACTTCGCGCATCATGTCGGCCACCTGCTGCGGTTCGCCGCCCAGCGTGCTCAGCAGATTGCGTCGTATCGCGGCGGCGATCAGCAGGCTGGCGGCGACGGCGGCGGCCGCCAGGATCATCATCCGCTGCAGGCTGGCGGCGTAGATGGCCTCGCTCCTGCGGGCCAGGTCATCGTTCAGCTTGTCCTCGACGTCGGCCAGCGCGCCTATGGTGTCGTTCAGGCGCGCGCCCTTGCCGGCGGTGGCCTGGGCGCGGGCCTGCCCGCCTTGTCCCCGCTGTACCAGCTCCAGCGCCCGCTGGTATTCCTGGTGGACTTCCCGGCTGTTTGCCTGGATGGCGGCGATCAGCTCGTGCTCGCGGGCGCTCGTCGACGGCTCGCGCTGCAGCATCTGCGCCAGTTGCTGTTCGGTGTCCGCATAGCGGCGCAGCGAATCCTGCAGCGCCTGTCCGGCGCGCGCGACCTCTTCGGGTGTCTGCGCCAGCAGGCCGTTGCGGATGTCGATGCGGACCTGCTGGTTCTGCTCCAGCATCCGGTGCGCCAGCCGCGCCTCGACGTTGTTGACGCGGGTGATGTCGCGGATGGCCGCGTTGATTTCGCCGAAGCCCAGCATCGCCACGGCGATGCACAAGAGCAGCAGGACGACGATGGCGCCGTAGCCCAGGGCCTGCCGGGTGGCGAGGCGCATGCCCGATATCGCGGTCATGATGCGCTCCCTTGCGTTTGCGGGGACGGAGGCGGCAGAACGAAACGTTCGGCCTCCTTGCGGCAGGCGTGGCGGATCAGCGACGGCACGTCCAGTATCAAAGCCACCTCGCCGGTGCCGAGTATCGTGGAGCCGCTGATCGCCTTCAGCGTGTTGAACAGCGCCCCCAGCGGCTTGATCACGGTCTGAAACTCGCCGCCCAGCGCGTCGACGACCAGGCCGGCCTTGCGTTCGCCGTACTGCGCCACCACCACGTTGCGTCGCGCCACGGCGACCGGCTCCTGCTCGAAGAAGCGCGACAGGTGCAGCAGCGGCAGCAGTTCGCCGCGCAGATTGATGCAATCGTGCACGCCGTTCTCCGGCAGGCCGGCCGGCAGTTCTATGCATTCCACCACCGCTTCCAGCGGCAGCACGAAGGTGGAGCGGCCGACCTCGACCAGGAAGCCGTCGATGATGGCCAGCGTCAGCGGCAGGCGGATGCGGAAGCTGGTGCCGCGGCCGGCCTCGCTGTCTATGTCTATCATGCCGTGAAGCTGTTCTATGCTGCGCTTGACCACGTCCATGCCGACGCCGCGGCCGGACAGGCTGGTCACCTGTTCGGCGGTGGAAAAGCCGGCTTCGAAGATCTGCTGGTACACCACATTGTCCGGCGGTTCGTCGTCGGGGCCGATCAGGCCGCGTTCGCGCGCCTTGGCCAGGATGCGCTCGCGCTTCAGGCCGCCGCCGTCGTCGGCGACCTCGATCACCACGCTGCCGGATTCGTGATAGGCGTTGAGCCACAGATTGCCCGACGCCGGCTTGCCGTTCTCCTGGCGGACCGGCGGCGTTTCGATGCCGTGGTCTATCGCATTGCGCACGATGTGCATCAGCGGATCGCCCAGCTTCTCCACCATCGATTTGTCCAGCTCGGTTTCGGCGCCGACGATGTGCAGCTGGATATCTTTGCCCAGCTCGCGAGACACGTCGCGGACCACGCGGGGGAAGCGCTGGAAGATCTCGCCTATCTGCACCATGCGCATAGACAGCGTGCCGGCGCGTATCTGCTCGATCAGGTTGGCTATCGTCAGCGTCGCCTCGACCAGCGGCGTCTGTTGCGAACGCCGCGCGATCAGGTTGGCGGCGGCGCCGGCGATCACCAGCTCGCCTATCAGGTCGATCAGGCTGTCCAGCTTGCCGGCCTCGACTTTCAGGAACTTGCTTTCGGCCGCCTTGCCGCCGCGGCCTTCCGCCGTCGGGGCGGGCGGCGCCGTCGCGGCGTCGGGAAGAGGCTGCAGCGCTTGCGCTTCGGCTTCCGCCTCTTGGACCGGCGCGGCGGCCGGGCCGAAAGCGCCGAAGCGAGACCAGGCCTGCCGCACCGCCTCGGCCTCGTCCGGCGCCGAGTCTATGCAGGCCTCCCCCAGATGGGCGGCGGCGGCGTCCAGCGGCCAGATGCCTATCATGCTGTCTTCGCGGGCGAACTCGAATACCTCGTGCAGGGCCCGTTCGCCGGTGTCGCCGTAGTACAGCGCCTCGAACCGCAGATAGTTGCTTTCGGGGTCGAAGGCGTCGCCGGCCGGCAGCCTGGCGGCGATGGTCTCGATCCGCTCCACCGTGCCCAGCGTGGCCAGATAGCGGATGAAGGACGACGGGTCCAGGCCGTTGCGCAACGCGTCCGGACCGAAGCGCAGCGACAGCAGCCAGCGCCGGGCCTCCTTCTCCCCGAGCGGCTCCGCCGCGGCCTCGTCGGCCGGCTGCATCGCCTGCGGCAGCGCCAGATAGCCCAGCAGCGCGGCCAGCAGCGCTTCGTCCAGCAGGGTTTCCAGCGGCTCGCCGGCGGCCAGCGCCTGTATCATCAGCTTGACCTGGTCGTGGCAGCGCAACAAGAGGCCGACCAGCTCGTCGTCCAGCGCCAGTTGGCCGTCGCGCAACTGGTCCAGCAGGTTTTCCACCTGGTGGGTGAAGCCCACGATGGCGTCCAGCCCGAACAGGCCGGCCGAGCCCTTGATGGTGTGCATCGTGCGGAACAGCGCGTTCAGCTGCTCGCCGCTGGCCCGGGCCGGCTCGATGTCGAGCAGGATGCCCTCCATCTCGGCCAACAGCTCGCGGGCCTCTTCCAGAAAGGTCTGCCGCGCCTGTTCAAGATCCATCGCCGTCCCCCTCGGCCGGCAAGGCCAGCTCGTTCAGACCCATCAGCCGGACGAAGTCGCGGATGCAGCGGCTGGGCGCGCGCAGCGCCACCCGCTGTCCGCGGCGCTCGCCCTCGCGCAACAGCCACAGCAGCACCTGGGCGCCGGCGCAGTCGAATTCCTCCACCGTCGACAGGTCGAGTTCGATGTCGCCGTCACCGTCGGCGCGCAGCGCCTGTTCCAGTTCGGCGCGCCATTGCGCCGCCTGGTAGATGGTTTGTTCGCATCCCGAGGCAATGACAAGCGGCATGATCGGCTCCTTCGTCGGTCGGGCCGTTCAGGGCAGGATCAGCTTGGATACGGCGGTCAGCAGCACCGGGGGCTGGAAGGGTTTGATCACCCAGGCCTTGGCCCCGGCCTCCTTGCCTTCCAGTTTCTTGTCCTCGGCGGACTCGGTGGTCAGCATGATGACCGGAGTGAATTTGTAATGCGGCAGCTGCTTGATGCTTTTGAGCAGGCCGATGCCGTCCAGCTGGGGCATGTTGACGTCGGAGATGATCAGATGGATCTTGCGGCCGTCCAGGATGTCCAGCGCCTCCTTGCCGTTGCCTGCCTCCAGCACCTCGTAGCCGGCGCCGGCCAGCGTCATCCGCACCACCTGTCGCAAGGTGGTGGAGTCGTCGACTATCAATATGGTCTTGGCCATCTGGCGCGTCCCCGTATTTCAGAAAAAGGTGATGTCGCTCGATCCGGGCGTCTTGTCGTTATGCTCCCGGTTGTGGAGCGCGCGCTGCTCGTGGGTGGTGTAGCTGCTTTTCAGCGCGGCGAGCCAGGCCTCGGTATCCGGCGGCGCCGGCAGTTCCCCGTCGCTGTGCAAGGCCTCGTGCAGCGTGGTTTCCAGTTGCCAGATATCGTTCTGGACATGGGACAGTATCTGGCTGACCCGGTCCTGGAATTGCAGTTGGGTCAGGATGTCCTCGATGGCTGCCTGCAATTTGCCGCTGACGGCCGCGTCCAGCCGCAACGGCGTCGCGGCCCGGACATCGCGCTCCAGCTCTTCCAGCTGTCGTCTCAGGCTGCCGGCCTGTTCGGCGAGACGGCCGTCTTGCTCCGATTGCGCCAGCGTCTCCAGCCGCTGGCCGGCCTCGACCAGCTGCGGCAGCCGCTGGCGCCAGTCGGGCGGCCCGTCGCCGGGCGGGGCATCCTGCGGCTCGGGCGACGGCTCGCCGGCTTCCGCCGGCGGGGGGGCCAGCTGGCGCAGCATGCCTTCGAAGCGCGCGGTGAGCTGGGTGGCGGCGTCGTCTATCTGTTCCCGCCCCAGCGAGATGTGGCCCGCCCACAGCGGCAGCAGCGCGTAGACGTGGCCGGATACCTCGCGCCAGTAGCCGGACGGGTCTTCGATGGCCCGGGGCGTGGGGGTGGCCGCCGCGGGACGGGCGGACGGCCACAGCAGCAGCAACAGGATCAGCAGCGTGGTCAGGCCGAGGGCCGGCCAGAACAGCGGATGGTCGATGAACAGGGCATATTGGATTCCCCCGTTGACGATCAGGCCGATCTCCAGCCGTATCCAGCGCCAGGGTTGAACAGGGGCGGTCATGCACGGGTTCCGTCAGGCTAGTCTTCCTACTGTTTGTAGCCGTTGCGCTGGGGGGATGCAAACAGCCTGTCATTTGTCGTATCGCGCTTTGGCCCCCGCCGGCGCTTCAATTCCGTCTTGCAATTCTCGACATTCTGTGGTCAGAATCGAAGTTCGACATTTCAACCTTTTTTTCAATTAAGAAGCACGTATGGCACTCATCGTACAGAAGTACGGCGGCACCTCGGTCGGGACAACCGAGCGCATCAAGAATGTGGCCCGCCGCGTCGCCAAGTGGAAGGCGCAGGGGCACGATGTGGTGGTGGTGGTATCCGCGATGAGCGGCGAAACCAACCGCCTGATCGCCTTGGCCAAGGACATCCAGGATTACCCGGACCCGCGCGAGCTGGACGTGGTGGTGTCCACCGGCGAGCAAGTCACCATCGGCCTGTTGGCGATGGCCTTGAAGGAAATCGGCGTGCCGGCCAAGAGCTATTGCGGCTGGCAGGTCAAGGTGGTGACCGACCAGGCCCACACCAAGGCGCGCATCCAGTCGATAGACGAACAGGTGATGCGGGGCGATCTGAAGGAGGGCCGCGTCGTCATCGTCGCCGGCTTCCAGGGCGTCGACGAGGAAGGCAACATCACCACGCTGGGCCGCGGCGGCTCGGACACGTCGGCGGTGGCGCTGGCGGCCGCGCTGAAGGCCGACGAATGCCAGATCTACACCGATGTCGACGGCGTCTACACCACCGATCCGCGCGTGGTGCCGGAGGCGCGCCGGCTGAAGACGGTCACCTTCGAAGAGATGATCGAGATGGCGTCGCTCGGTTCCAAGGTATTGCAGATCCGCTCGGTGGAATTCGCCGGCAAGTACAAGGTGCGTTTGCGCGTGCTCTCCAGCTTCGAGGACGAAGGCGAGGGCACCCTGATTACGTTTGAGGAAGATGAAAGCATGGAAAAGGCGGTAGTGGCAGGCATCGCGTTCGATCGCAACGAGGCCCGCATCAATGTGAAGGGCGTGCCGGACAAGCCGGGCATCGCCTACCAGATCCTGGGGCCGATCGCCGACGCCAACATCGAAGTCGACATGATCATCCAGAATGTCGGCGAGAACGGCGCGACCGACTTCTCGTTCACCGTGCCGCGCGGCGAATTCCAGCGCGCGCTGTCCATCCTGCGCGAAGTGCAGACCCATATCGGCGCCGCCAAGATCGATGCCGACGACAAGGTGGCGAAGATTTCCATCGTCGGCGTCGGCATGCGCTCGCACTGCGGCATCGCCTCGACGATGTTCCGCACGCTGGCCGAAGAGGGCATCAATATCCAGATGATCTCCACCTCCGAAATCAAGGTATCGGTGCTGCTGGACGAGAAATACCTGGAGCTGGCGGTTCGCGTATTGCATAAGGTTTTCGGATTGGATCAGGCCGCGTAAATAATTTTGGATTTACGCTTGACATGGAGGGTGCCGCTAATTAATATGGCGCTCTCTGAACGGAGAAATGGCCGAGTGGTCGAAGGCACTTCCCTGCTAAGGAAGCATACGGGCTTAAACCTGTATCGAGGGTTCGAATCCCTCTTTCTCCGCCAGATAACGCACCCGTAGCTCAGTTGGATAGAGTATCTGGCTACGAACCAGAGGGTCGGGCGTTCGAATCGCTCCGGGTGCGCCAGCTGTCCCTATAGTTTAGCGGTTAGAACACCGCCCTTTCACGGCGGTAGCCGGGGTTCGATTCCCCGTGGGGACGCCAGGATTCAAGAAAAAGCCCAGCATGAAAATGCTGGGCTTTTTCGCGTCCATTCTCCCGATATTTGCCGCCGCGGAATAAAAACGGGACGCCGCGGCGTCCCGTCGTCTTGCCCGTTCAGAAGCGGTGGTTGATTTCCACCCAGCCCTGGCGGCCGTAAGGCGAATAGTTGCCGACCGGATAATACGGCCAGCCGCCGCTGTCGTCCCTTTTCACGAAGTCCTGCAGATTATTGATGATCAGGCTGACCGAGGTTTTCTTGTCGAACTGGTAGCCGACGCTCAGATTGGCCAGCACGCTGGGCGTCAGATAGCCGTTGCCGGCGCCGTTGGGAATCTTGCCGTAGCGGGTCAGCAGCAGCGTCGACGACCAGTTGCCGATATTCCAGGTGGTGCTGAAGTCCAGCTTGTCCGGCCAGTCGGTGTTGGACAGGTCGGTCAGCTCGTTCTGCGCCGGGTCGCCGGCGAATTGCTGGTAGGTGTGCGTCAGCACCTTGGTGTAGGTGGCCTTGAACAGGAAGTCGCCGGCGTTCGCGGTGCGCAGATTGTACTTGCCGCTGAGGTCTATGCCGCTGGTGCGCTCGCTGGCGGCGTTGATCGGGTTGACGATGATGGTGTTGATCGCGCCCGGATCGACCAGGGCGTTGGCCGGATTGCGCACGATGCGGGTCAGCGCGTCCTGGCATTGCGAGGAGTGGATGTCCAGCTGGCCGCCGCGGCACAGCGCCTCGTTGCGCAGCAGCTGGTCGGCGCTGAGCGTGGTGACCAGATTGTCTATCGTGATGTTCCAGTAGTCCAAGGAGATGTCGGCGTCGCGGCTAGGCGACCAGACAAAGCCCAGGCCGTAGGACTTGCCGTTTTCCGGCTGCAGTCCGGGATTGCCGTTGCTGATGTAGTTGGAGCCGGGCGACACGCCGGCGTACTGGCAGTTGGCCAGCGGCTGGCCCGCCTGGGCGCAGCGCCAGTAGTCGGTGGTGGAGGCGTAATAGCCGCGGGTCTGCGTCTGGAACAGATAGCTCATGTCCGGCGCGCGGAAACTGGTCGCGTAGTTGCCGCGCAGCAGCAGGCTGCCGGTCGGGCGGTATTCCAGGCCCGCGCCGTAGGTGAATTTGCCTTCGCTGCTGTCATCGGTCTGGTAGCGGTCGTAGCGGCCGGACAGCGTCAGGTTCAGCGGCTTGGCCAGCGGCAGCAGCAGCTCGCCGCCCAGCGCCGAGCGCGCGCGGGTGCCGGCGGCCTTGAGCGCCGGCGAGGCGTTGAAGAACACGCCCTGGTTCAGCCGGGCGTCGGGCTCGTTGCTGAAGCCCTGGCTGCCCCATTCGGCGATGCCGGCCAGTTTGGCCGCGCCGGCCGGCAACTGGAACAGCTCGCCGTTGGCGCTGAGGCTCAGCGCCTGCAGCCAGGACTTGTTCTGGCCGACGCTGTTGCCGATCAGGCCGGCCGATTGCGCGGCCGTCAGCGGCTGGTAGAAGCGGCTGGTGCTGGGCGCGTAGATCGGCACGCCCTTGCTGTCGGTGCCCAGCTGGGGGCCGAGGAAGTAGCTGTCGACGCCGGCCAGCAGCATCGGGCTGGTGCTCTGGCTGGTGTAGACCGAGGCGTTGTAGGCCAGCTCGTAGTTCCAGCTGCCGGAGAGCTCGCCGCGCACGCCCAGCGTCAGATTGGCGGCCACGTCGTCCCACTTGCGGTTGTAATTGTCGGCGCCGCCGAGCTCCTCCGGCGCGAAGCGCTTGTTCCAGATTTCGTAATTGCCGCTGTTCTGGTTCAGGAAGTAGCCGCCCTGGCCGGCGGCCGAGGTCCAGTTGGGGCCGCGGGTATTGTTCTCGGTGTGGTTGAAGGCCAGCATCGCGTCGCTGAACAGCTCGGCGTGCGAGTTGATCAGGTAGTTGAGGCTGAGGAAGCCGCTCTGGCTCTGGTTGGCGGTCTGCAGCGTCCAGTAGGTCGGCTTCAGCCGGTTGCTGGCGCAATAGCCGGATTGGGCGCTGCCGACGGTTCCGACGCTGCCGGCGAACAGGCCGGCGAGATTGCCGCAGGCGCTGCCGGAGTCCAGATAGCTGCCGCCGGCGACGCGGCGGCCCAGTATCAGCGACGGCGCCTCGCCCCGCGCGGTGGATGTGGACATGAAGTCGCGCTGGCCGGCCCAGATCGCGTTGCGCTGGCTCAGTTCCAGGCCGTATACCAGGCTGAGCTGGTCCCAGCTCTTGCCGCCGCTCAGCTGCAGCCGGGCGTTTTCTCCGCCGTGGTGCTGGGCGCCGCCGACCTTCAGGTTGACGTTGACGGCGTCGGTCTTCTTTTTCAGGATGATGTTGACGACGCCGGCGATGGCGTCGGAGCCGTAGATGGCCGAGGCGCCGCCGTTGAGGATCTCGATCCGGTCTATCAGCGCCGCCGGGATGTTGGCCAGGTTGACGAAGTTGACTTCGCCTTCGTAGGCGGTCGGGTAGTCGGCGACGCGGCGGCCGTTGATCAGCGTCAGCGTGTGGTTGGGGCCGAGGCCGCGCAGGCTGATGGCGTTGGCGGCCGGCGTGAAGGTGTTGCCGTAGTCGGCGCCCTGGGTGAAGCCGGTGTTCTGCGTCAGATTGTTCAGCGCGTCGAAGACATTGGTGTAGCCCTGTTTTTCGATGTCGCTGCCGCTGATCACGGTGACGCTGGTCGGCCCTTCCTTGGCCGAGCGGGCGATGCGCGAACCGGTGACGGTGACGCGCTCCAGCGAGTCGGCCGGCGTGGAGTCGTCGGCGCGGGCCTGGCCGGCCGCCAGCAGGGCGGCCGAAATGACAGTCAGATGAAATGTCGATCTTATTTTCACGGAATCAAACCAGACTGGGCTGGCCCTGTGGCAATTTCGGAAAATAAAATCTATCACTATGTCATTTTTTGGTTGCAATTATTTTCTGCAAAACTAATGACTTAGGAATATATGCACTAGAACCTGTTCGCGATCTTTTCCGAGCCGCGCCGCGCCTGCAGGGCCGCTTTCGGCGCCCTGCATCCGGCGGAAATGGCCGATGCCGCTAGAGATCGTGAACAGGCTCTTGGTTCAGAATGTCAGGATCAGCCGCGCGCCGCCGCCCAGATTGCGCGCATAGCGCACGGTGCCGCCGTTGCCGTTCACCAGTTGGCGCACCAGCGCCAGACCGATGCCGCGTCCCTTGGCCTTGGTGGAGTAGAATGGCGTGAAGATCTGCTCGATGCGGTCTTCGGCCACGCCCGGACCGTTGTCGCACACTTCCAGCCGCAGGCGGCCGCCGCGGCCGGGGCTGGCGGTCACCTCCAGGCGGGCGCGCGGCTGGCCGGCGGTGGCCTCGAAGGCGTTCTTGATCAGATTGATCAGCGCCTGCTCCAGCTGGCCGGCGTCGACGCGCACTTCCAGCGTGGCCGGCTCGACGCGGAAGCTGGCCTCGCCGCCGCGTTCCCGCCAGCCGGGCGCCACCAGCGCCTGCAGGCGCTCGAACAGCCCGCTCAGCGACACGACCTCGGGTTTGGGCTCGGGCAGCGCCGACAGGCTGCGGTAGCTGGCGACGAAGTCGGCCAGGCTGTCGGCGCGGCGGCTGATCGCGGCGAAGGCGATGTCCAGTTCCTGGCCCAGCTCCGCCGGTATCGAGGCGGCGGCTTCCGCCAGCAGCGCGCCGGCGCTGCGCGACAGCGAGGCGACCGGCGTCAGCGAATTCATGATCTCGTGCGTCAGCACATGCACCAGCTGCTGCCAGGCGCGCAGCGTCTCGGCCTCCAGCTCGCTTTCCAGCGGCAGCAGCGCCAGCAGCTTTTCCTGCCTGCCGTCTATGATCAGGCTGCTGCTGGCGGCCAGCGCGCGCTCGACGCCGCGCTCGGTGTCGAAGCGTATCCACTGGCGTTCGTTCTGCTGCCGCAGCAGCTGGCGGTACAGCGCCGCGGGCTCGCTGGCGTAGCCGGGGGCCACCAGCCGCCGGGCGCGGGCGTTCAGCGGCTCGGCCTCTTCGCCGCAGAGCCGGAACAGGGCCAGCGGCGCGTGTTCCAGCCGGATCTCCTGCATGGCCTGCGCGCTTTGCGCGGCCGGCTGCGCCGGTCCGGCCTCGAGAGGCGGCGCGCCGCCGTCCCGCGTCGCGCGCGACAGCCATATCAGCAACGGCAGCGCGGCGATCAGCCACAGCGTCATCAGCCTGGGCGAGGCGGCGAAGAGGCCGGCGCCGGCGCCGCAGCCCAACAGCAGGACGCCGCAGGCGGCGACGGGCAGGGCGGAACGCTTAGAGGCCATGTTTTTCCATCCGGCGGTACAAGGCGGCGCGCGACAGTCCCAGCAGACGGGCGGCGTGGCTGACATTGCCGGCGCTGCTGTCCAGCGCCTGGCGGATGGCGGCTCGCTCGCGTTCGTCCAGTTTCAGCGGCGCGTCGAGAGGGAGGGCGGCGGCGGGCGGAAGCGCGGCCGGCCCCAGGTCGAAGTCGGCGGCGCGGTATTCGTCACCTCGGGACAGGATCACCGCCCGCTCGCAGGCGTGGCGCAGCGCGCGCACATTGCCGGGCCAGTCGTGCTCGGCCAGCGCCGCCGCCGCGGCCGTCGCCAGCGGCAGCGCCGGCTTGCCGTATTGCGCGGCGTAATGGGCGAGGTAGTGCCGCGCCAGCAGCGGGATGTCGTCGCGCCGCTCGCGCAGCGGCGGCACGCGCAGCACGATGGTGTTGAGGCGGAACAGCAGGTCGCGGCGGAAGCACTGCGGGTCGTGCAGCATCGCCTCGTCCAGATTGGTGGCGCTGAGCACGCGCACGTCCAGCGGCTCCGGTTTGTCGGCGCCCAGCGGCGTGATCTGGCGCCGCTCCAGCGCGGTCAGCAGCTTGGCCTGGCCGGCCAGCGGCAGATTGCCGATCTCGTCGAGGAACAGCGTGCCGCCGGCCGCGCTCTGGAAGCGGCCGCTGCGGTCGCTGCGGGCGTCGGTGAACGCGCCCTTGCGGTGGCCGAACAGCTCGCTGTCGAACGTCGATTCCGGCAGCGCCCCCATATCCACGCTCTGGAACGGACCGCCGGCGCGGCGCGAGGCCTGGTGGACGGCGTGGGCCACCAATTCCTTGCCGACGCCGTTCTCGCCGAGTATCAGCACATTGGCCTCGGTCGGCGCGACGCTGGCTATCATCGCGCGCAGACGGTCCATCGCGGCGGATTCGCCGAGCAGCGCCGGCGCGGCGGCCGCCGCGTCCGCGCCGCCGGTCCGGGCCAACGCGCCGGCCACGGTCTGGCAAAGCTTGTCGTTGTCCCAGGGCTTGGTGACGAAATCCTGCGCGCCCTGCTTCAGCGCCGCCACCGCCAGCGGCACGTCGGCGTAGGCGGTCAGCACGATGACCGGCGGCGGCGCCGGCAACGCGCGCAGCCTGGCCAGCACCGCCAGTCCCTCGGCGCCGGAGACGGCGCCCGGCGTGTAGTTCATGTCCAACAGCACCACGTCCGGCGCCTGCCGGGCCAGCCAGGCGTCCAGCTGGTCCGGATGGGGCAGGTGGACGCAGTCGCCCAGCTTGCGCAGCAGCATCCGCGCGGCCAGCGCGACGTCGGCGTCGTCTTCGATCAACAGAATGCAGGGCTTGCTCATGGTCGTCACGGGACAAGACAAAGGCATGATGGTGCGCGGCAAACGCAGGCTTGGCAAGCGCGGCGGATCGTCCGGCGCGCGGACACTGTCCGTATCCGGACAGCTGCCTGTCCGTATCCGGACGGGTTGGCTCGATTTTATTTGTAAATGATTGAATTTAAACGAGTTGTATTGCTGGCACACGGCTTGCTGTAGTACGGGCATTCGCAATCGAGGAGGGTTCCGTCATGGCGGGCAAGTCTTTCATCCTGGCCGGCTGCGCGCTGGTCGCCTTGCTGGGTCTCGCGCTGTTGTCTTCGCCGTCGCTGGCGCTGCATTGTCATCCCGGCGGCCTGTTGCTGCGGGCCACGCTGGGCGCGCTGCAACTGCGGCTGCAATTGCATCTGGGAGGCGGCTTGTGAGCGGCGGGCGGGAGGCGGAGCTGCCGGCCAGCGGCGCGGCGATGGACGAGACGGTGGCGCGCAGGCCTTGGTTCCGCCGCCGCCCGGCCTGGCTGCTCGCGCCGCTGCTGGCGCTGGCCGGCGTCGCGGTGTGGTGGGCCTGGCAGCCGTCCGGCCTGCGCGTCGCGGCCGGCGAAGTGCAGATCGCCGCGGTGACGGCCGGCACCTTCAGCGACGAGGTGATCCTGCGCGCCACGGTGCAGCCGGCGCAGTCTGTGTTGCTGGATCTGGTCGAGGGCGGCCGGGTGGACGAGGTGCTGGCCCGCGACGGCGACCGGGTCCGCGCCGGCCAGGTGCTGGCGCGCTTGTCGAATCCGCAGCGCCAGCTGGACCTGCTGGCGCGCAAGTCCGACCTGGCGCAGCAGTACGCCAATCTGTCGTCCACGCGCGAGCAACTGGAGTCGACGCGCAGCGACTATCGCCGCCGGCTCAGCGATCTGGCCCTGAAGCTGAAACAGCAGGAGCGGCAATACCGCCGCGACGCGGCGCTGGCGGCGCAGGGCTTCATTTCCGCGGCGGCGCTGGAGGATTCGCGGGACCGCCTGCAGCAGTACCGCGACGATTACCGCGACGAGCTGAAAAGCCGGGAGCGGGAGCTGGACATCAAGCGGGACGCGCTGCGGCAGATGCGGCTGGCGCAGGACGAACTGAGCCGCGGCACCCGGATGGCGGCCGACAGCCTGGCCGCGTTGTCGCTGCGCGCGCCGATGGACGGGCAACTGACCAATTTCAATCTGCAGGTGGGCAGCTCGCTGAAGCCGGGTGACCGGGCCGGGCGGGTCGACAGCCTGGGCAGCTACAAATTGAACGCCCAGGTGGACGAGTTCTATCTCGGCCGGGTACGGCGCGGCCAGCGCGCCGGCATCGAACTGGACGGCCGCACGCTGCCGGCGCGGGTCGGCAATATCAATCCGCAGGTGCAGGACGGGCATTTCCAGCTGGAACTGCAGTTCGACGGCAAGCCGGACGCCGCGCTCAGCGCCGGCCAGGGCCTGGACGGCCGGCTGACGCTGGGCGAGCCGGTCAGCGGGCTGGTGCTGCCGGCCGGCGCCTTCGTCAACGACACCGGCGGAACCTGGGCGATGGTGTTGAGCGGCGACGGCGGCAGCGCCGAGCGCCGCGCGATCCGCATCGGCCGCCGCAGCCAGACCCAGCTGGAAATCCTGGGGGGACTGAAGGCGGGAGACAGGGTCATCGTCTCCTCCTATGCCGGCTTCGGCAAGTATCGGCAGCTGACGCTGCAACCATAAGAAGAGGAAAACATGATCAAGCTGAGCAATATCACCAAGCTGCATATCGGCGGAGAGGTACAGACCCGCGCGTTGAACGGCGTCGATCTGGAAATCGAGGCCGGCGAGTACGTCGCCGTCACCGGTCCGTCCGGTTGCGGCAAGTCGACGCTGTTGTCGCTGCTGGGTCTGCTGGACGTGCCGAACAGCGGCGAGTACTGGTTCGACGGCCACAATGTGGCCGGCTGGAGCGAGGCCAGGCTGAACCGGCTGCGGCGCGGCCGCATCGGTTTCATCTTCCAGAGCTTCAATCTGATCGAGGAGCTGACGGTGCGCGAAAACGTGGCGCTGGCGCTCGAGTATTCCGATGTGCCTGGAGCCGAGCGCAAGGCGAGGGTGTCGGCGGCGCTCGAGCGGCTGGGCATCAGCCACCGGGCCGGACACCGGCCCTCGCAGCTGTCCGGCGGCCAGCAGCAGCGGGTGGCGATCGCGCGCGCGCTGGTGGCGGAGCCGGCGCTGCTGCTGGCCGACGAGCCGACCGGCAATCTGGACAGCGCCCATGGCGACGAGGTGATGAAGATGCTGCGCGAGATCAACGCCGACGGCACCACCGTGGTGATGGTCACCCACTCTCCATCGCATGCGGCCCAGGCTTCGCGCACCATCAATATGCTGGACGGCCGCGTCGTCGTCGATGCCCTGCAGCTGTGAGGAGACGGCGATGAAAGCATGGTTGAAGGATTTCAGGGTAGGCTGGCGCTGGCTGGTGAAAGAGTCGGCCTGGTCGGCCCTGGTGGTGGCGGGGCTGGCGATAGGCTTCGCCAGCTGCTTCCTGCTGTTGGGTTATGTGCGTTTTTCGATGCAGTACAACCAGCATCTGGTGGAGCGGGAGCGGGTTTACCAGTTGAAGACCCGGTTCAACCTGCCGGAAATGGACAAGCAGTGGAGCAGCCTGGCGCCGTTTCCCGCGGTGCAGGCGCTGCGCGACGGCGCGCTGGCGGACAAGGCCAGCATCGCCTGGGATTATGAGCTGCCGGTGCGGGTGGCCTCGACGGTCAGCACGCAGCATGTGCTGCTGGTCGATCCGGATTTCGCCGAGCTGCTCGAACTGAAGCTGGTGGCCGGCGACCTCGGAGCGGCGCTGACGCGGCCGGACAGCGTGGCGCTGACCGAGGAGAAGGCCGTGCAATTGTTCGGCACGGCCAATGCCGTCGGCAAGCGCTTCAGCATCAATCGGCAGAACTTCCAGGTGGCGGCAGTGCTGGCCACGCCGCCGCAGACGTCGACCCAGCCTTATGCGATGTTGAGCGGGCGCAATTTCTCGGCGCTGGATGCCGGCCGCCGTCACGAGATGCTGGACAACTGGGGCAGCATGGGCGGCAAGGTGTATTTCCGGCCGCGCCCGGGCCTGTCCGCCGAACAGGCGGTCAGCCGCCTGCAGCAGGCTTTCGACCGCTCGCCCTTCTCGCGGGCGCTGCCCGCCGGCTTCGGGCAGATGCTGGGCGGCCGGCCGTTGGCCAGCTTCGCCTCCAACTCGCTGGCCGATGTCTATTTCGATCCGGACTTGCGGGACGGCCCGATGGACATGGGCGCGCACGGCAGCCTGACGCAGGTTTGGGGCTTGGCGGCCATCGGCGTGCTGATCCTGCTGCTGGCGGCGATCAACTACGTCAATCTGGCCACGGTGCGCACCGTGCGCCGCCAGCGCGAGATCGGCGTGCGCAAGGTGCTGGGCGCCGGCGTGGGCCGGGTGGCCGGACAGTTTCTGGCGGAGTCGGTGCTGGTGGCGCTGTTGGCCGTGCTGCTCGGCCTGCTGCTGGCATGGTTGCTGCTGCCGGCTTTCGGCTATCTGATGGAGCGCGAGCTAGGCGGCGTGTTCTCGGTCGGCAGCGTGCTGACGGCCCTGGCGGCCGCCGTGCTGGTCGGCGGATTGGCCGGCGCCTACCCGGCCTGGGTGGCGGCCAGGGTGCGCGCCACCCAGGCGCTGGCCGGGCGCGATCAGCAGGAAACCCGCCACGGCATCTGGCTGCGCCGCGGGCTGACCGTGCTGCAATTCGCCACCGCGATGGGGCTGAGCGGCGTGACGCTGGCCATCGCCTGGCAGACCTGGCATGGCAGCCGGCTGGATCCGGGCTTCGCGGTGGACGGCGTCCTGACGATAGAGGCGGGTGACAACAATCCGCGCGACCAGGCGGCGCGCGCGGCCTTGCGCACGGCGCTGGCCGCCTTGCCGGGCGTCCGCGGAGCGGCCTTGAGCGGCAATAACCTGGTCGACGGCATGATGCGGATGAGCACGTTCAAGCGGGCGGACCGGGGCTCGGTCAATCTGGAGGTCCGGCTGGTCGGCTGCGATTATCTGCAGACTTACGGCGTCAAGCTGCTGGCGGGGCGTCTGCTTCCCGCTTGCGCGAATGGCGCCGACCAGGCGGGGGGCGGTTGGGTATTGAGCGCGGCGGCGGCCCGCGAGCTGGGATTCGCGACGCCGCAGCAGGCGGTCGGGCGGACCCTGAACAATGCGTCCGGCCAGGCGATGCCGGTGCTGGGCGTGGTGTCGGACGTCAGGCTGCAGAGCGCGCGGGAACGTCCGAGATCCTGGCTCTACCAGCTCGGCCACAGTTCGATCAACATCGTGTCGCTGCGCTTCGGCGGCGACGAGGCGGCGCTGCGCGCCGGCATCGCCCGCCTGTGGCCGCGCTATTTCCCCGATTATCCGCTTGAGATGAAAAGCGCGCGCTACCAGCTGGACCAACGCTATAGCGGCGACATCAAGCTGGCGCAGCTGCTGGCCGCGGCGGCCGGCGTCTCCATCCTGATCGCCGGCTTCGGCATCTATGTGCTGTCGGCCTATTCGGTGCAGCGGATGACGCGCGAAGTGGTGTTGCGCAAGCTGCACGGCGCCGACGGCGGCGCGATCGTCAGGCTGGTCGGCCGCGAGTTTCTGCTGGTGCTGCTGGTCGGCGCGGCGATCGGCCTGCTGCCGGCCTGGCTGTACATCCGCCAGTATCTGGCCGACTTCGTCGAGCGCGCGCCGATAGGCGGCTGGACCTTGCTGCTGTCGCTGCTGTTGTGCATGCTGGTGGCCGTGCTGGCGGTGTGGCGCCACTTGTTGACGGCGCTGCGGCTGAGGCCGGTGCTGGCCTTGCGCGCTTGAGTCCGGGCCGCCGGCAGGGGCGGCCCGTTTGGCCGCGGGAGAACGCGAAAAAGCCCAGCATTCGCATGCTGGGCTTTTTCTGAATCCTGGCGTCCCCACGGGGAATCGAACCCCGGCTACCGCCGTGAAAGGGCGGTGTTCTAACCGCTAAACTATAGGGACAGCGTGGCGCACCCGGAGCGATTCGAACGCCCGACCCTCTGGTTCGTAGCCAGATACTCTATCCAACTGAGCTACGGGTGCGTATTGTTGGCGTCCCCACGGGGAATCGAACCCCGGCTACCGCCGTGAAAGGGCGGTGTTCTAACCGCTAAACTATAGGGACATGCCTGGCGCACCCGGAGCGATTCGAACGCCCGACCCTCTGGTTCGTAGCCAGATACTCTATCCAACTGAGCTACGGGTGCGCTGTTTCGCGAGACGTTGTGTCTTGCGAGAGGTCGGATAATACAGAGGGGGTTTTTGACTGTCAACACCTCGTAGGTTTTTTTTTGCAAAGCCGGTAAACTGGCCGACTGTCCCTGTCGCGGCTGGCCAACACGATGGCATGACGCGGCCTCTGATCAGCGAGAGCGAATCGAGATTGAATAAACTGTTTGCACAGCCCTGCGCCATCGTCGACCTGGAAACCACCGGCGGCAACATCAGCCGCGACCGCATCACCGAGGTCGGCCTGGTGCTGATAGACGGCGGCCGGGTCGAGCGCCTGTCCTGGCTGGTCAATCCCGGCCAGCCGATACCGCCGTTCATCGAAAACATGACCGGCATCAGCAACGAGATGGTGGCGAGCGCGCCGCCGTTTTCGCAACTGGCCGACGAGCTGCTGGCGCGCTTGCAGGGCCGGTTGCTGCTGGCGCACAACGCCCGCTTCGACTACGGCTTCCTGAAGAACGAATTCCGCCGCCACGGCCTGCGCTTCCAGGCGCGCACGCTGTGCACCGTCAAGTTGTCGCGCCGGCTGTATCCGCAGCATTTCAAGCACAGTCTGGACAGCCTGATCGCGCGCCACGGCATCGACATGCCGGAGCGCCACCGGGCGCTGGCCGACGCCGAGGCGGTGCACCGCTTCCTGGAGATCGCCGGCGCCGAGCTGGGGCAGGAGCGGATCGCGCACGAGGCCGCCCAGCTGCTGGCCCAGCCGGCCGAGCTGTCCAGCCTGCCGGCCGATTTGCAGCAGCAGATCGAGGACATGCCGGACTCCGCCGGCGTCTACGCGCTGTTCGGCGCCGACGGTCGCGCGCTCTACGTCGGCCGCGCGCCGAATCTGTATCGCAAGTCGCTGGCGCACTTCGCCGAGCGCAAGCCGGGGCAGAAAAGCCACGAGGTGCGGATAGACGAGGCGGTGGCGCGGCTGGAGTGGCGTGAGAGCGTCGGCGAGTTCGGCGCCCATCTGCTGGAGCTGCAGTGGCTGCGCCGCCTGCAGCCGCTGCACAACCCGCGCGCGCGGATGATGGGCGAGGTGTGCACGCTGCAGATGACGGCCGGCGACGACGGCTTCGTGCGGCCGCTGCCGGTGGCGGCGCACGATATAGACTTCACCCGCACCGCCGATCTGTTCGGCCTGTTCCGCCACGCGCGCGAGGCGCGCAAGGCGCTGGCCCAGATCGCGCTGGCCCAGGGGCTCTGCCAGGCGGTGCTCGGCGTCGAGCAGGTCACCAGCCGCAAGGGCGCGCCGTGCGCGGCCTACCGCATCGGCCGCTGCCGCGGCGCCTGCGTCGGCGACGAGGGCGCGGACAGCCACAACCGCCGGTTGCTGACGGCGCTGCAGCGTCTCAGGGTCAAGCCGTGGCCGTTCGAAGGCGCGGTGGCGGTGGCGGAGCGCGACGAGGTGTGCGGCGACGTGGTCGAGCACCTGTTCGACCGTTGGTGCTATCTGGGCAGCCGCCGCAACGGCGGCGAGCTGGAAGGCGAGCCGGCCTTCGATCTCGACTACTACAAGCTGCTGGAGAGCGAATTGCGCAAGCCGGACAGGGATGTGCGGCCATTGTGAGCGTGCGGAGCAAGAAAAAAGGGCAAGCCGCGGCTTGCCCTTTTTGCTGTCCGCGTCCGGATCAGAGCGGCGCGATCAGCGACGATTCCTTGACGCCGTCCTGGCCGGTCTTCTCGTCGACTTGCTGCAACTGATTGCGCGGCGAGAACAGGCCCATCTTCACTTCCTGCCAGACGTAGTAGATCTTGCCGGCGACGGCATCCAGCGTCAGGCTGGAGTCGTTTTCGCCCTTGCCGACGATGGTGTGCTTGCCGGCCGGCAGATCCTTCACGATGTAGCTGCGGGCGACGGTATCGCCTGCCATGCTGTTGTCGATGACGATGGGCAGCTTGACGGCCGCGCCGAAGTTTTCGTTGCGGTAGATGTAGACGCGGGCGGCGTCGGCCGGCGCGGTGAATTGTTTGGCCGCGGCGTCGGCCTCCTTGGAGGCCATAGGCGTGGACGCGCAGGCGCTAAGGCCGGCGACCAGCGCGGCGGCGATCAGAATACGCATAATCATTCATCGGTTCATTGTTCGAGCGGGGAATGATAATGCCATATTGTGCTGAATTGTAAATTATGTGAGCTTTTGTAAAACAGGTTCCGGCATCGATGCTACTCATGCATCGCCAGGAAGCCGCGCAGCCGGCTCTCGATGATGCGCGGGTTCTCGCCGCTGGCGATGGCGACGATGCCCTCGACCACCAATTCCTTCATCGCCAGCTCCGACGCCACCAGGTGCTTGAGCTTGTTGGCCATCGGCAGGAAGAACAGGTTGGCCGAGCCTACGCCGTAGATGGTGGCGACGAAGGCCACCGCGATGCCGCCGCCCAGCTTGGACGGGTCGGACAGGTTTTCCATCACGTGGATCAGGCCCAGCACCGCGCCCAGGATGCCCATCGTCGGCGCGTAGCCGCCGGCCGATTCCCAGATCCGCGCCGCCTGCTTGCGGGCATGCTCGAACATGCTGATTTCCACATCCATCACCGCGCGCAGCGTGTCCGGCTCGGTGCCGTCCACCAGCATCTGCAGGCCCTTCTTGGTGAACGGGTCGCGCTGCATCGCGATCATGCCCTCCAATGCCAGCAGGCCGCCCTTGCGCGAGGTCTGGCTCCAGTTGATCACTTCGCGGATCATCTTCTCGTGGTCGAAGTTGGGCGGGCGGAAAATCCAGCGCAGCATGCGCAGGCCGGCCATGAACTGCTTGGGCGTGCTTTGCAGCATCACGGCGCTGGTGGTGCCGCCGATGACGATCATGAAGGCGGTCAGCTGCAGCAGCGAACCGACATTGCCCCCCTCGATGGCCTGGCCGGCGACGATGGCGGTCACGCCGAGCACGATGGCGATTAAACTGATCTTGTCCACAATGTTTCCGTTATCGATCTGGTCTGAGGCCTGCCGTCATCCCGGACGGACGCTTGCTTACAGCCAGTCTTTCAGTTTCGCGCGCAGCCGGGCGATGGCCTGGCTGTGCAGCTGGCAGACGCGGGACTCGGTGACGCCGAGCACCGCGCCGATTTCCTTCAGGTTCAGTTCCTGTTCGTAATACAGCGCCATCACCAGCTGGTCGCGTTCCGGCAGGAATTTGATCGCGCTGACCAGCTGCTGACGGAAATTGTCGTCGGCCAGCGAGGCCAGCGGGTCGGGCGAGTCGTCGTCGGCGACGTTGGCCACCGGGTTGTGGCTGTTCTCGTCGTCGCTGCCGAAGTCCTCGAAATGCAGCAGCGTGGTGCCCTTGCACTCGCCGAGCATATCCTGGTACTGGTCGAGTTCGATGCCCAGTTCTGCGGCGATTTCCGACTCCAGCGGCGCGCGGCCCAGTTGCTGTTCCAGCCTGGAGATCGCTTCCTCGATCTGGCGCGAGTTGCGGCGCGCCTGGCGCGGCAGCCAGTCCTCGCGGCGCAGCTCGTCCAGCATCGCGCCGCGTATGCGCTGGCTGGCGAAGGTTTCGAATTGCACGCCCTGCGCCGGGTCGAACTGGCGCGCGGCCTCGATCAGGCCGATCATGCCGACCTGTATCAGGTCGCCCAACTCCACCGAGGCCGGCAGCCGGGCGATCATGATGCTGGCCAGCTTGCGCACCAGCGGCGTGTGGGCCTCCACGTCTATCTCGACGCTGGGGGCCGCGTTGGCGTAGCCCGATCGGCGGAACGACGGCAAGGTCATAACGGTTTGGCTCCATCTGCCTCGGCCCAGTCGCGCGAGGCGGCAATCAGCAAATCCATGTATCCGGTACTGTCGCGCGCGGTTTCCGGCGCGTCCCAGTGCAGCAGCACCGCGGCGAGCTGCGAGAACGCCGCCGCCGCCTCGCTGTCCGGAAAGGCTTCCATCAGCGGCCGGTGCAGCGTCTGGCTGCGGCGCACCGTGCTGTCCTGCGGCACAAAACCGACCCAGCGCAGCGACACGGCCAGAAACTCCCCCGCCACCGCCGACAGCCGGGTGAACAGCTCTCGCGCCTCGTCCAGGTGGCGCGCGCGGTTGATCAGCACATTGAAGCGCTGCCGGCCGTACAGGCTGGAGAGGCGCTTGATATTAGCGTAGGCGCTGGTCAGCGAGTCGGCTGCCGGTGTTAATACCAAGATCAGATTGTCGGCGACGCTGGCCGGTATCGGATCGCGCGCCGGATCCGGCGCGTCTATCAGCAGCGCCGAGGCGTCGCGCTCCAAGGCGCCGAATTCGCTGCCCAGCCGCAGCCACAGCTGGGTGGAGAATAAGGCACGCTGCTCCGGTTGCGCATAGAGATTGATCAACTGTACGCCCTGTCTCGAGGCGATCAGCATGTCGTCGAGTCCGCCGGCGCCGAGCATCTGGCCCTCCAGCGTCGCCGTCGACGGCACGCCCAGCCGCCGGGTCTGCACCTGGCCCAGGCAGCAGTCCACCAGCAGCGGCCGCAGTCCGGCGTAGGCGAGGCCAAGCGCCAACTCGGTCGCCACCGTGCTGGTGCCGGCGTGTTCGGAGCCGATGAAGGCGAAGCTCGGCGCGCGCTTCTGCTGCGCGGCGAGCATGCGGAGACTGGCGGCCTGATCCTGCATGACGCTTACAGCCATCCCGCCTGCGCCGCCTGCATGATGGGCAGCTCCTCCGCCTGCAGCGCGAACGGCGAGCCGATCTGCTGCGCGCGCATCGCGCGGTCGACCAGGAAGGCGGCGTTGGCGGCGTGCAGGTCTTCGGGCACGCGCTGGCCGTTGGTGACGTAGTACAGCTTCAGCCGGTTGCGGATGATCACGTCCAGGCTGGGGCCCTGGGCCACCGCCTCGTCTATCTTGGACAGGATGCAGCCGGCCAGGCCGTCGCCGCGGTAGCGGCGCACGACGTCCTCCAGCGTGTGGCCGTCGGTGTTGGCGGCCAGCAGCAGCAGCCGTTCGATCGGCCGGCCGGCGGTGCGCAGCATGTCGATCTGCGCCAGCACCCTGGCGTCGCGCTGCCCCATGCCGACGGTGTCGATGAAGACGATGTGGCGGTTGGACAGGTCGGCCAGCGTCAGTTGCAGATCGCCCTCGTTCTGGATCGAGAACACCGGCACGCCGAGTATCTTGCCGTAGATGCGCAGTTGGTCCTGGGCGCCGATCCGGTAGCTGTCGGTGGTGATCAGCGCCACGTGCTGGGCGCCGAAGCGCATCGTCGCGCGCGCCGCCAGCTTGGCGACGGTGGTGGTCTTGCCGACGCCGGTCGGGCCGACCAGGGCGAAGATGCCGCCGCGGTCCATCACCTCGCGGTCGGCGTCGGCGCATTTCAGGTTGTGGGCCAGCGCCGAGCGCGCCCATTTCACCGCGACCTCGGCCTGGTACTGCGCCGGCATCTTCTCTATCAGCTGGCGGATCAGCTGGGCGGAGAAGCCCATCGCCAGCAGATGCTTGAACAATTCGATGCGGTTCGGGGCCTTGCCCTCCATGTCCGACCAGGCGAAGCTGGCCAGCTGGCTTTGCAGCAGGCTTCTGAGCAGCTTGATCTCGTCGCCGATCAGCTTCAGCTCCTGAGCCATCTGTTCGGGTTCCTCGCCGTTGGCGTGGGCGACGGCGGGCTGGGCGGGGCGGCTGGGCGGCGTCGCGGCGGCGGCGCGGGGTTGGGGCTGCGCCACCGGCGGCGCGATCTGGCGCGCCGGGGCGCTGGCGGCCGGGACCGGCTGCGGGGCGTACGACGGTTCCATTCGCGCTTGCACGGCGTCCAGCCGCGGCGGCGCCGGGCTTTCCAGCGGTTCGACCGGCATCGCGTAGGTGCGGGCGATCGCGCGGTTGACCGCGCTGCCGTTGGTCGGAATCGGCGCCGGCTGCTGCGGACGGCTGACCACTGGCGGCGCGTTGCGCGGCGGATGCTTGCTGCTGGCGGTGGACAGCGTGCTGGCCAGATTGGCGACGTCGGCGTCGGCCACGGCCATGATCTCCACGCCGCCCCCCATGGTGGGACGGTTGGACAAGATGAGGGCGTCGGCACCCAGTTCTTCGCGAACTTGCCGCAGCGCGTCTCGAGTGGTCTTCCCGAAGAACTTTTTTACCACCATTGTCGATTAGCCCTTGCCACCGCCGATTACCGCAATTATACGAATGGATTTATTGTCTGGAATCTCATTATGCGAAATCACACGCAGCTGCGGCAACGCCCGGCGCAGGAAGCGCGCCAGCAACGGCCGTAGTCCCGGCGCCGTCAGCAGCACCGGATTGTACCCCTGAATCTCCACTTGTTCGGTCTGTTGCGCCGCGCTGGACAGCAGATTTTCCGCCAGGCCCGGCTCCAGCCCGCCGCCTGCCTTCGATTGCACCGCCTGCATCAGCACGTTTTCCAGCTGCGGCTCCAGCGTCATCAGCGGCAGCTCGGCCTCGCCGGGGAACAGTTGCTGGACGATGACCCGCGACAGCGCGGTGCGCACCGCGCCGGTCAGTTCGTCCACGTCCTGGTTCTGCGGGATGTGGTCGGCCAGCGTTTCGACTATCGTGCGGAAGTCGCGTATGTGTATGCCCTCGGACAGCAGCTGCTGCAGCACTTTCTGCAAGGTGCCCAGCGGCACCACCTTGGGCACCAGGTCCTCGATCAGCTTCGGCGACTCCTTGGCCTGATGGTCTATCAATGCCTGGACCTCCTCGCGGCCCAGCAGTTCGGCCGCATGGGTCTGCAACAGATTCGAGATATGGGTGGCCACGACGGTGCTGGCATCCACCACGGTATAGCCCAGGCTTTGCGCTTCTTCGCGTTTGCCGGCGTCTATCCACACCGCCGGCAGGCCGAAAGCCGGGTCGGTGGTGGCGTTGCCGGCGATCTCGCGGCTGACGCGGCCCGGATTGATCGCCAGGAACTGGCCGATATAGGCTTCGCCCTTGCCCAGCTCCACGCCCTTCAGCAGGATGCGGTAGGCGTTGGGCTTGATTTCCAGATTGTCGCGGATGTGCACCGGCGGCACCAGGAAGCCGAGATCCTGGGCGATCTTCTTGCGGATGCCGCGTATGCGCCGCAACAGCTCGCCGTCCTGGGTGCGGTCCACCAGCGGGATCAGCCGGTAGCCGACCTCCATGCCGAGCTGGTCGACGTGCTGCACGTCGCTCCAGCTGACCTCGGCGCCCTGCTGTTCCGGCGGGGCCGGCGGCTGGGCCGCCTGCAGCTCCTGGCGCAGCTGTCGCTGGCGGCGCTGCTCCATCGTGCGCGCCAACAGCAGCAGCGTGCCGGCGATCAGCAGGAAGGACAGGTGGGGCATGTTGGGGATCAGGCCTATCGTGCCTATCACCGCCGAGGTGATGTACAGCACCTGAGGCTTGGTGAACAGCTGGGTCAGGAACTGCTCCGACATGTCCTGCTCGGTGCCGACGCGCGACACCACGATACCGGCGGCGGTGGAGATGATCAGCGCCGGGATCTGCGCGACCAGGCCGTCGCCTATGGTCAGCAGCGTGTAGGTCTCGCCGGCCTGGCCGACCGGCAGGTCGTGCTGGACCACGCCGACGATCAGGCCGCCGATGATGTTGATCAGGATGATCAGGATGCCCGCCATCGCGTCGCCGCGGACGAATTTGGACGCACCGTCCATCGCGCCGAAGAAGTTGGCCTCCTCGGCGATGGTCGAACGGCGGCGGCGCGCCTCGTCTTCGCCGATCAGGCCGGCGTTCAGGTCGGCGTCGATCGCCATCTGCTTGCCGGGCATCGCGTCCAGCGTGAAGCGGGCCGACACTTCGGCGATCCGGCCGGCGCCCTTGGTGATCACCATGAAGTTGATGATGGTGATGATGATGAAGACCACGATGCCGATCGCGACATTGCCGCCGACCAGGAAGTGGGAGAACGATTCGATCACCTTGCCGGCGGCGTCGGGGCCGGTATGGCCTTCCAGCAGCACGACCCGGCTGGAGGCGACGTTCAGCGACAGTCGCAGCAGCGTGGTGATCAGCAGCACCGACGGAAAGGACGAGAAGTCCAGCGGCTTGCGGACGTTGATCCCCACCAGCAGCACGATCACCGACACCGCGATGTTGAAGGTGAAGAAGATGTCCAGCAGCACCGGCGGCAGCGGCAGCACCATCATCGTCAGGATCAGGATGATGAGCAGCGGCCCGGCGAGCTGGGAGATCTTCAGTCCCTTTAGAATTTGGAGGATGGAGTCCATGCTGGCTTAGAGGCTTTCTTCAGGCGCCGAATCTTGCGGACGTTTGCTGTACGGGTCAAGCTCGGCCGGCACTTCCAGCTGGTCCGGGAACACCGGAGCGACGCCGCCCACAGTCTGGTACTGCTGAAGCTGGAACACGTAGGCCAGCACCTGCGCCGCCGCCGCGTACAGCTGCGCCGGGATATCCTCGCCCAGTTCCGCATTGAAGTACAGCGCCCGCGCGAAGCTCGGCGAGCGCATCACCGGCACGTGACTGTCCTTGCCGGTGTCGACGATGCGCTCGGCCAGCTTCAGCGAGCCTTTGGCCACCACCTGCGGGGCACGCATCCCATCGTCGTATTTCAGCGCCACCGCGAAGTGGGTCGGGTTGGTGACGATCACATTGGCCTTCGGCACTTCCTGCATCATCCGCTTGCGCGCCGCTTCGCGCTGCATCTGGCGGATGCGGCCCTTCACTTCCGGTGAGCCTTCCGCCTCCTTGTATTCCTGCTTGACCTCTTCCTTGGTCATCCTGAGCTTCTTGTAGTAGCTCCACAACTGGTAGGGCACGTCTATCGCCACCAGCAGCAGCATCGCCGAGGTGACGATGAAGAAGGTGCGTATGATCAGGTCCGTCATCTTCAGGATGCCGGATTCGAGCGGCATCGCCAACAGACCGATGATCTCGCCGCGTTCCTTCCAGATGTACCAGGTGGCGATGCCGCCTATCAGCACGCTCTTCAGTATCGCCTTCAGGCCCTCGGTGGCGGCGTTCAGCGAGAACAGCCGCTTGATGCCCGGCAGCGGATTGAGCTTGCCGAAATTCGGCTCCAGCGCCTTGGTCGTCAGATTCCAGCCGCCGACCAGCATCGGCGTCAACAGCGCCACCAGCGCCAGGCCGCCGAAGAACGGCGCCAGCTGCCACAGCGCGCCGAACAGGCTTTCCTTCATCCGCAGCAGCGCCGGTTCGGTGGTCTGCACCGTGGCCTGGTTGAAAGTCAGCAACTGGCGCATCGTATCGCCGAGAAAGCGGCCCATCTTGCCGCCCAGCACCATCAGCAGCGATACCCCGGCCATGGTGACGGCGAACGTCGACAATTCCCGGGACCGGGGGATGTTGCCGTCTTCCCGCGCCATCGACAGCCGTTTGGCTGACGCGGGTTCGGTGCGTTCGAGGTCGGAATCTTCTGCCATGGGCTCGCTTTAATAATGCTTTTGTCTTGATTTTAAACTGAATGGTAGCGTATCGCGGCCGGTTTCGACCAGCGTTCCGCCTCGCGCGGCGAGGCCGCAGGCGTTACAATGATCTGATTATTGACGGAATCGCCCACATGCAACAGTACCTCGACCTGATGCGCCATGTGCTGGAACATGGCCACGACAAGGCCGACCGCACCGGCACCGGCACCCGCTCGGTGTTCGGCTACCAGATGCGCTTCGATCTGGCCGACGGCTTCCCGCTGGTCACCACCAAGAAATGCCATCTGCGCTCGATCATCCATGAACTGTTGTGGTTCCTGTCCGGCGATACCAATATCCGCTATCTGAAGGAAAACGGCGTGTCGATCTGGGACGAGTGGGCCGACGAAAACGGCGATCTCGGACCGGTCTACGGCTATCAGTGGCGCAGCTGGCCGGCGCCGGACGGCCGCCACATCGACCAGATCGGCCAGCTTCTGGACATGATCCGGAAGAATCCGGATTCGCGCCGGCTGATCGTGTCGGCGTGGAATCCGGCCCTGGTGGACCAGATGGCCCTGCCGCCGTGCCACAGCCTGTTCCAGTTCTACGTCGCCGACGGCCGCCTGTCCTGCCAGCTGTACCAGCGCTCGGCCGACATCTTCCTCGGCGTGCCGTTCAACATCGCCAGCTACGCGCTGCTGACGATGATGGTGGCCCAGGTATGCGGCCTGGCGCCGGGCGACTTCGTCCACACGCTGGGCGACGCCCACCTGTACAGCAACCACCTGGACCAGGCGCGCCTTCAATTGACGCGCGAGCCGCGCCCGCTGCCGACGATGCGGCTGAATCCTGACGTCAAGGACCTGTTCGCGTTCACCTTCGACGACTTCACGCTGGAAGGCTATGATCCGCATCCGCATATCAAGGCGCAGGTGGCGGTATGAGCGAAGCGAAGAAACCGGTGCTGACGCTGGTGGCGGCGATGGCCGCCAACCGCACGATAGGCGTCGACAACAAATTGCCCTGGCATCTGCCGGAGGACCTGAAGCACTTCAAGGCGACCACACTGGGCAAGCCGGTGGTCATGGGTCGCAAGACCTGGGATTCGATAGGCCGGCCGCTGCCGGGACGGCGCAACATCGTCGTGACGCGGCAGGCCGGCTGGCGCGCCGACGGCGCCGAGGTGGCGCACTCGCTGGAGCAGGCGATGGCGCTGGCCGGCGACGTCGACGAGGTCTGCCTGATCGGCGGCGCCGAGCTGTACCGTCAGGCGATAGCGATCGCCGACCGGTTGTGCCTGACCGAGATCGCCGGCGACTACGACGGCGACGCCCATTTCCCGGTCTTCGCCGACGGCGGCTGGCGCGAGGAATCGCGGCAGGCGGCGGTCAGCGCCGCCGGTCTGGCCTACGCCTTCGTCGAATACCGCCGCTGAGGCGCGGCCGACGGCCAAACGAAAAGGCTGCCCTCGGGCAGCCTTTTCCATCGTAGTTGCATCACCCCGTAGGGTGCGTCACCCCGAAGGGGCGACGCACCGCTGGGCGACGCACCGCAATCAAAGCTTTCAAGGCCGCCCTTCCAGCGTCTCGGCGGCGCTTTGCGCCAGCTCGCTGTAGTCGCGGCCGAATTCTGCGATCATCTGCTTCAGCCGGGCGGTGTCGCGCGCGATCAGCGTCTTCAGCAGGCTTTCCAGGAAATGGCAGGTGTGTTCCATCTGGCTCTTGCCGGCGCGCAGGATAGCGTACAGGCAGCGCTGGGTCAGCGGCAGCATGTCGTGCAGCGTGTCGGTCAGGTAGCGGTTGTCGGCGTGGCGGTACAGCGCCGACAGGAATTCGATGCCGTGCTCGTAGAAGGCCTGCAGATCGTCGCGGCGGTTGTCTTCCTCCAACTGCGCCATCAGCTCGATGAAGCGCGCCAGGTCGTCGTTCTGCCAGCCGGCGGCCAGATTCTGCACGACGCGGTCCAGCAGCAGGAACCACATTTCGAAGAAGTCGCGCACGTCGCGCGCGCCTATGCTGGAGACCATCGCGCCGCGGCGCGGGAAAATGTCCACCAGGTGGCGCCGTTGCAGGATCAGCAAGGCCTCGCGCACGGAGCCGCGGCTGACCTCCAGCTCGGCGGCGATGCGCAACTCCTGGATGCGCTCGCCCGGCTTCATCTCGCCCTGAATGATCTGTCTGCCCAGGTACTGGGCGATCTGCTCGGTCAAGAGGTCGTTGGCCTTGAAAGTCATTGAAGTCATCTCCGGAAAGCTGATGTTATCGTTCTGGTAAGTATTGTACGGCATGTTTGTGCCGGATTGTCCGGCAGTATTCTGTCGGGCAGCCGGTTTGTATCCAGTGAAATGGGGCGCGATGCGGGGATCGGCACTGCCATGCCGCCGCGCGCATCTTCATGCAAAAGCCCGTGCAAAGGGTTGTCATCATATCAATCAGATGATTAAAACGCATGTTTTGATGTTGTGTTGACCGGGAGTCTGAGCGTTTTCTGCTATTTGCCATGGTGTGCGCGCAAACCGACGCGGGCCGCAGCAAAATTGCCGCGGCGCCGGCGCTCGCGCAAGCAAAAGGCCCGGCAAGCCGGGCCTGGGAGGAGGAGGGGGACGGGATCAGCCCGCCGGCAGGCGGGTGGCCATCAGGTAGTTGACGTCGGTATCGTCGTTCAGCGAATAGATCCGGGTCAGCGGGTTGTAGCCCATGCCGCTCAGCGTCTGCAGGCCTAGGCCGGCGTGGCGCGCCATCCGGCTCAGTTCGGACGGCTTCAGGAAGCGCGCGTACTCATGGGTGCCGCGCGGCAGCATATTGAGCACATATTCGGCGCCGACCACGGCCAGCAGATAGGCCTTGGCGTTGCGGTTCAGCGTGGAGAAGAACACCCAGCCGCCCGGCTTGACCAGCGCGGCGCAGGCGCGCACCACGCTTTGCGGATCCGGCACGTGTTCCAGCATCTCCATGCAGGTCACCACGTCGAAGCTGGCCGGCATTTCCGCCGCCAGGTCCTCGACCGCCACGCAGCGGTAGTCGACGGCGACGCCGGACTCCAGGCTGTGCAGTTGCGCCACCTTCAGCGACTTCTTCGCCAGGTCTATGCCGGTCACCTGGGCGCCCCTGAGCGCCATGCTTTCGGCCAGGATGCCGCCGCCGCAGCCGACGTCCAGCACCTTCTTGCCGGAGATGGCCGCGTGGCGGTCGACGAAATCCAGCCTCAGCGGGTTGATCTCGTGCAGCGGCTTGAACTCGCTGTCCTTGTCCCACCACTTGTGCGCCAGCTGGCTGAATTTGTCGATTTCGAGTTCGTCTACGTTATTGCTCATGCGCTTACTTTGCCAGGATGCGGTTGCGCCAGTCGTCGGCGCGGGCTTTCAGATTGCCTTCGTCCAGCGTGGCCAGCTTGCGTCCGGCCATCAAGGTGCGGCCCTTGACCCAGACGTGGCTGACCTGCTCGCGGCCGGCGGCGTACACCACGTGCGAGATCGGGTCGAAGGCCGGAGCGGTTTCCAGAGCCGACAGGTCGATGGCGATCAGGTCGGCGTCCTTGCCTTGCTTGACCGAGCCGGTCTTGTCGGCGATGCCAAGCGCGCGCGCGCCGTTCAGCGTCGCCATGCGGATGGCGGCGGCGGCCGGCACGGTGGTCGGGTCCAGCGAGCCGACCTTGGCCAGCAACGCGGCCAGGCGGGTCTCGGCCAGCATGTCCAGCTTGTTGTTGGACGCGGCGCCGTCGGTGCCGATGCCGACGGCGATGCCGGCAGCCAGCATCTTGCCGATCGGCGCGATGCCGGAAGCCAGTTTCATGTTCGAGGCCGGGTTGTGGGCGGCGGCCACGCCGTACTTGGCCGCCAGCTCGATTTCGGCGTCGTTCAGGTGCACCATGTGCGCCGCGACCAGGCGCGGCGACAACAGGCCCAGCTGCTGCAGGCGGGCCAGCGGACGCTGGCCGTGTTCCTTGACGCTGTTTTCCACTTCCTCGGCCGTTTCGTGGATATGGCAGTGGATCAGCATGTCTTCCTGCTCGGCCAGCGTCACCACCTTACGGAAGGTGTCGTCGGACACGGTGTACGGCGCATGCGGCGCCAGCGTGAACGTGAGCAGGTCCTCGCCGAGGAACTGGCTGCGCTCGGCCATGCCCTTGGCGATGTAGTCGTCGGCGTTGCTGGCGTAATTGGTCGGGAATTCCAGGATCGAACAGCCGACGAAGGTGCGCATGCCGGAGGCCAGGCCGGCGCGCGCCATCGCGGCGTTGTAGAAATACATGTCGTTGATCGTGGTGGTGCCGCCGCGGATCATCTCGCCCATCGCCAGCAGCGCGCCGTCGAACACGAAGTCGTCGCGCACATGCTTGCCTTCGGCCGGCCAGATATGGTTCTGCAGCCAGTCCATCAGCGCCTTGTCGTCGGCCAGGCCGCGCAGCAGCGTCATCGCCGAGTGGCCGTGCAGGTTGATGAGGCCCGGCATCAGCACGTGGTCTGGCAGCTCCAGCCGCTCGTCGGCGTCCAGGGCTGCGGCGTCGGCCGCCGGCAGGATGGCGGCGATCCGGCCGTCCTTGATCGCTACCGCGTGGTTTTCCAGGATCTCGCCGTCAGTTTCCACGGTGATGATCCAGCGGGCGGAGATAATCTTTTCATAACGCGACTGCGACATGGTCGAGAATCCTGAATCCGTTGTCAAAAAGTGTCGTGGATTTTAGGCCCAGCCGATAGGCAAGGCAATGTGCTGCTTCCATTCCTTAATATCGGATAGGGATATGCCGGCCATGCGCTTGAAAATGACGTCAAGCGATGACTGGTGAATATTCGGGCCAAAAGCGGGACGAGGCCGGTGTATACTGCTGATTGCACGAACGAATTCAACCCCCGGTGCCCGATCCCAGAACTTCGGCGAAGCAAAGAACTAGCGCGACATGGCTCAACAAGCAGACGAAAAATCCACTGCCAGCACTGGCCTGAATCTTAGGGACGTGTTTCTCATCGCCGTGATACTCGGCTTGCTGATCCCTGCCTCTATCATCAGTTACCTCAGCTTCAACATCCAGAAGGACAATCTGACCACCCAGCTGGACACCGACCAGCGCCGCCTGCTCGACATCGTCGCGCTCGGCATGCAGGAGCCGCTGTGGAACCTGAGCCGCCAGGCCGGCAATCCGCTGATCTCGTCGGTGATGGAGGATCCGCGCGTGATCTCCATCCGCGTCACCGACACCCAGTCCAACCAGGTCTTCCTGTCGTCGGTGCGCAGCGAGCGCCGCATCGGCAGCGTGTCCTACGTCGAGAAGCCGGTGATCTACCGCGGCGAGGCGATAGGCCAGGTGACGATGGAGTTCGACAACGAGAACCTGGCGATCGCGCTGAGCAACCAGGTGAAGAACATCCTGATGATACTGGCGGCGCAGCTGGTGTTGTCCATCATGCTGATCATGAGCATCCTGCACTCGCGCTTCCTCAGCCCGATGCGGCTGCTGACCGAGCAGGCGCGGCTCTTGGCCGAATTGAAGCTGGACGCGCCGTTCGAGTGGTCGCGCCGCGACGAACTGGGCCGGCTCGGCACCCACCTGGAGTGGACCCGCTCGGAACTGAAGCGGCTGGTGGACGAGCTCAGGGCCAAGACGCTGGCGCTGGAGGCCGACATCGCCCGCCGCCGCGAGGTCGAGGACGCGCTGCGCCGCTCGGAGAACAAATACCGCGAGCTGTTCTGGTCCAATCTGGACGGCATCGTCATCAGCTCGCTGGACGGCCAGGTGATAGACGCCAACCCGGCCTTCCTCAACCTGATGTGCTACAGCCTGGACCAGTTGAAGCAGCAGAACTTCTGGAGCCTGGTGGCCGACGAGAGCGAGGCGCTGGAGCGTTTCAACCTCGACAACAAGGTGCTGCGCTTCGGCTATTGCGACGAGTTCGAGGCCACCTACCGCAACCGCTTCGACAACCAGGTGCCGGTCAGCGTCAAGACGGTGGCGATGCGCGACGCCTTCGGCCGCATCAACGCGGTGTGGCGCATGGTGCGCGACATCTCGGAGAAGCGCGCCGCCGAGGAGCGGGTGCAACTGGCGGCCAAGGTGTTCGAGAACACCGTCGAGGGCATCATGATCACCGACGCCGACCGCCGCATCCGCAGCGTCAACCGCGCCTTCACCGAGATCACCGGCTACACCCAGCACGAGGTGCTGGGCCAGAAGACCAGCATCCTGTCGTCCGGCCGCCACGACGAGCCGTTCTACGAGCAGATGTGGCAGTCGATCGGCGAGCACGGCTCCTGGCAGGGCGAGTTGTGGAACCGCCGCAAGAACGGCGAGGTGTATCCGGAGTGGCTGGCGATCAACGCGGTGCGCAACAGCCTGGACGAGATCACCCACTACGTCGCCATCTTCAGTGACCTGACCGAGCGCAAGGCCGCCGACGAGCGCATCCAGTTCCTGGCCCACTTCGACGTGTTGACCAGCCTGCCCAACCGCATGCACATGCAGGATCGCGTCGAGCTGGCGATACACAATGCGGTGCGCGACAACCAGCGGCTGGCGCTGCTGCTGCTGGACCTGGACCGCTTCAAGACCGTCAACGAGTCGCTGGGCCATTCGGCCGGCGACACGCTGTTGCAGGTGGCGGCCGACCGCATACGCTCGGCGCTGGGGCCGGGCGAGATGCTGGCTCGCCAGGGCGGCGACGAGTTCATCGTGCTGCTGCCGGTGATTTCCGATCCGGGCGAGGCGGCGTTGGCGGCGGAGCGGGTGCGCGACGTGTTCGCCAGCCCGATCGAGCTGCACAACCACGTGATCACCATCACGCCGTCGATAGGCATCAGCGTCTATCCGGACGACGGTCGCGACTACGAGACGCTGGTGCGCAACGCCGACGCGGCGATGTACCACGCCAAATCGTCGGGCCGCAACAGCTACAAGTTCTACACCGCCGATCTGAACGCCCGCGCCCGCGAGATCCTGGCGATAGAGAGCCAGCTGCGCTTCGCGCTGGAGCGCGACGAGTTCGTGCTGCACTACCAGCCGCAGGTGGACATGAGGAGCGGCCGCATCATCGGCGCCGAGGCGCTGATACGCTGGAATCACCCGTCGCTGGGCCTGTTGGGGCCGGTGCGCTTCATCCAGGTGGCCGAGGAGCGCGGCTTCATCGTCCAGATCGGCAACTGGGTGCTGGCCGAGGCCACGCGCCAGCTGGTGGCGTGGCGCCAGGCCGGCCTGCCGGAACTGACGGTGGCGATCAATCTGTCGGCGCTGCAGTTCCGCCAGCCGGACCTCGCCGAGCAGGTACAGGGCGCGCTGTCGTCCAATGGCCTGCCCGGCCACGCGCTGGACATCGAGGTGACCGAGAGCATCATCATGGAAGACGCCCAGGCGACGATACAGGCGATAGACAATATGAAGAACATGGGGCTGAGGCTGTCCATCGACGATTTCGGCACCGGTTATTCCAGCCTGTCCTACCTGAAGCGCTTCAAGGCCGACAAGCTGAAGATCGACCGTTCCTTCGTCCGCGACATTCCGCAGGACGCCGACGACAGCGCCATCGCCCGCGCCATCATCAATATGGCGAAGAACCTCAATATGCAGGTGGTGGCCGAGGGGGTGGAGACGATGGAGCAGTGGCAGTTCCTGGAGCAGGAGGGTTGCGACTTCGTCCAGGGCTACCTGATCGCCAAGCCGCTGCCGGCCGACGAGTTCGCCTCGCTGCTGACGCGCGAAAGCCTGCTGCCGCAGAACTGAGGGCAGGCCCCGCCCGATGACAAGCCCGCCTAGCGCGGGCTTTTTCATGTCCGTTCGACGACTGGACATGCGGCCGTCTCCGGCCATACTGAATGCATGACATGGGTATGGCGCATGTATCGAACGGTCGCTCCTGAAGGAGGCGGGATGGCAAATAGACGGGGTTTGCATCTGATCATCGTGGCGGCCTATGTGCTGATCTCGTCGGCCTGGATCGTCGCGCCCGATGTGCTGATGGAGCTGTGGGGAGAGCCGGATGGTCAAGTGGATGAAATGCTGTGGGATGGATTGTATGTATCGATATCGTCCATTTTCCTGTATTTGCTGTTGAGCGGCCTCGGGCCGGCACGACTGGCCGGTCTGCAGGCTCCGGGCCTTGCGGGGCGTGTCTGGCTGCGTCTGACCCGATACGGCGCCGGCTGGCTGGTCTTGCCGTATGTACTGATCGTGCTGGTGGCGGTGGCGGTGCCGGACATGTTCTGGCTGCGCAAGGACAAGCCCGTAGCGTATATGTGGCTGGCCGCCGGCTGGGATGCGGCCTTCATCCTGGCGTGCGCCGCCGTGTTGAGCCGGTGCCTGAGCTTGCTCGATGACGACAGCGCGCCGTCGGAGCCGGCGCACGGGCGGAGGCTGGCCTATGCGCTGGCGGTGGCCGGATCCTTGCTGATGCTGGGCGTTCGCTATCAGATCGGCTCGCACTATCCCATGTCCCAGATGATGTTGCTGATGCTGATTCCTGTCGCGCTGAGCGCGATGATGGGAGGGCTGGGGCCGGGCCTGCTGTCCGGCGCCGTGATCGTCGCCGGCGTCGCTTATCTGTTCATCGAATCCTCCCCCGATTGGTTGTCCAACTCGACGATGCCGCTGTTGTCTATGAGTCTGCTGGTGCTGCTGGGCGTGCTGCTGAGCGTGATGAGCGAGGTGCAGCGCCTGGCGAGAAGCCGGCTGGCAGCGGCGCTGGTGCAGCGCCAGCAGGCTTTCGAGGAGATGAGGCACAGCGACGAGCGCTTTCGCGCGCTGTTTGCCGGCAGCCCGGTGTCGATGGCGATTTCGCGGCTGGCGGACGGCGAGCTGGTCGAGGCGAACCAGGCTTTCCTGGCACAGCTGGGCCTGCCGAAGGAGAGCGTGCTGGGCCGGACAACGGTGGAGTTGGGCATCTGGAACGACGCCACGGAACGGGACCGATTGATCGCCACGCTGCGGCGGAGCGGCGAAGTACTGGGCTGGCCGGTCGCCTTGCGTCGCGGAGACGGCACCACGATACAGACGCTGCTGTCCATGCGCCTGATCCATCTCGACGGCGAGCAGCATGTGTACGGTGTGGTGCTGGACGTCACCGACAAGCACCGGGTGCAGCAGGGGCTGAGGGAAAGCGAGGCGCGGCTGGCCGGCATGGTGCAGTCGGCGATGGACGGCATCATCGCGCTGGATGCCGAGCAGCGCGTCATCCTGTTCAACGAGGCGGCCGAGCGCATGTTCGGCTGGCGCGAGCAAGAGATGCTGGGACAGCCGCTGGACCGCCTGTTGCCCGCCAAACTGCGCGCCGTGCATCACCAGGTGGTGCAGCGCTTCGGCGACAGCGGCGCCAGCACCCGACGCATGGGGCAGCTCGGCAAGGTGCAGGGCATGCGGGCCGACGGCGACGCCTTCGATCTGGAGGCCTCGATCTCCTCGCAGGAAATAGACGGGCGGCGCAGCTACACGGTGATACTGCGCGACATCACCGAGCGCGAGCGGGTCCAGGTGGACATCCTGCGGCATATGCAGCAATTGGAGAGCCTGAACGATCTGAACCGCGCGATCCTGGCCGCCGACGACGCCGAGCAGATCGCCCAGATCGGCCTGCGCTATCTGCGGCGGCAGGTGCCGTTCTGGGGCGCGACGGTGATGCTGATCGATTGGGAGAGCGAAAATATCAGCGTGCTGGCGGTGGAGCGCGACTCGGAGGCGAATTACGATCCGGGCCAGCGGCTGAGCCTGGAGAGCTACGGCGAGGAGGACCTGGCGCGGCTGAAACGGGGTGAGGCTTGTCTTGGGGCCGATCTGGGCAGGCGGGCGCAACGCCCGGCTACGCTCGAGCGTCTGTATCAGCAGGGCATGCGTTCCTATGCCCGCATCCCGCTGATGGCCGAGGAGAAGCTGCTGGGCATACTGAATCTGGGATTCGACGTTCCCGGAGGCTGCGACGAGGCGGAGTTCGACGTGGCTCAGGACTATGCCCGCCAGCTGGCGGTCTGTCTTCAGCAGTCGCTGCTGCGCGAAAAGGTGGCGCGGCTGGGCCGGGTGTACGAGGTGCTGAGCCGGGTCAACGCGCTGGTCGTCCGCTGTCGCGACAGGGAGGCGTTGTTCGACGGCATCTGCCGGGTCGCGGTCGAGGTAGGCGCCTACCGGATAGCCTGGGCCGGCGTCATCGATCCGTCCACGCAGAACGGCACCGTGATCGCCTTCCGCGGCGACGACGGCGATTACCTGCGGCAGATTCGGCTCAGCGCCAAGGAGGATTCGCCGTACCGCGACCGTCCGGCCTGCCGGGCGGCCCGCCTGAACGAGATCGTGGTGTGCAACGATGCGCAGGGCGATCCATCACTGACGGAACTGATCCCCCATCTGGTCGGCTACAGCATCCGTTCCATCGCCAGCCTGCCGATCGCGCTGGACGGGCGCGCGGCGGCGGTGCTGTCGCTGTTCGCCTGCGACGTCGGCGCCTTCGATCGCCAGGAAATCGAGCTGCTGGGCGAGCTGGCCAGCGACATCGGCTTTGCGCTGGACCATATCCAGAAAGGGGAGCGCCTCGACTATCTGGCCTATTACGACAGCCTGACCGGCCTGGCCAATCGCCAACTGCTGGTCGAGCGGCTGGCCCAGCGGATGGCGGATGCCGCGCAGCAGGGGCGGCATTGCTCGGTCGTCGTGTGCGACCTGGAGAATTTCGAGTCCATCAACGATGTATTCGGACGCGGAGAAGGCGATCAGGCACTGAAGCTGCTGACCGAGCGGCTGTTGCGGCACGTGAGGGATCCTTCCTTGCTGGCGCGGATAGGCGGGGACCAGTTCGCATTGGTCTTGCCGCAGGCCGGCGGCGAGGACGAAGCGGTGCTCGGCATGGAGCAGATACGGCGCGATTGCCTGGATCCGCCCATCCGTCTGGACGGCAATGATTTATGTCTGTCGGCGAGATTCGGCATCGCCATGCATCCGGACGACGGCGCCACGGCGATGGGGTTGCTGGAACGCGCGGAGTCGGCGCTGAAGCGGGCAAAGGCGGCGAACGAGGCTTTCCTGTTCTATCGGCAGGAAATGACGGAGCGCGCGGCGGCGGCGCTGGAGTTGGGCAGCCGCTTGCGCCAGGCGCTGGAACTGGAGCAATTCGAACTGTATTACCAGGCGAAGTTCGCGGCGGGAGGGCAGGCCATCGTCGGCGTCGAGGCCCTGCTGCGCTGGCACTGTCCCGGGCAGGGCATGGTCTTGCCCAGCCAGTTCGTGCCGATGCTGGAGGAATTGGGCCTGATCGTCGAGGTGGGGGACTGGGTGTTGCGGCAGGCCACGCGCGATTATCACGGCTGGCTCTCGGCCGGCTTGCCGGCGCCGCGCCTCTCGGTCAACGTCTCCCCACTGCAATTGCGGAGGGGGGACTTCGCCCAGTCGCTGGCAGCCGTGCTGGCCATGTATCCTGCGCAAACCGCGGTGGACATCGAGATCGTCGAAAGCCAGCTGATGACCGATATCGACAGCAGCATCGCCATATTGCGCCAGTTGAGGGGACTGGGTGTCTCGATCGCGCTGGACGATTTCGGCACCGGCTACTCCTCGCTGGCCTACCTGGCCCGCCTGCCGATACAGACCTTGAAGATAGACCGCAGTTTCGTCAGCAATATGCTGGACGAGGAGGAGGCGATGCTGATGGTGGAGATGATCATCTCCCTTGCCCACACCATGAGCCTGGAAGTGGTGGCCGAGGGCGTGGAGACGGAGGCGCAGGCCATCAAGCTGGCCGAACTGGGATGCGACGTGCTGCAGGGCTTCTGGCTGGGGCAGCCGCTGCCGGCGGCGGAGCTGGCGGACCGCTTGCATCATGAGCTTCGCGGGACCCGCTCATTGGAGAGCGGCTGATCGGCATGGCGCCGCAGCGGGGCCGGGGCGAGGACCGGCATGAAAAAACCGGACGCGCGTGCGTCCGGCTGTGTGCGGGAGAACGGGCTCAGCGATCGTGCCAGCGATCGTCATGATGGTCGCCGCGGTGATCGTGGTGCTCGTCGCGCCAGCCTTCGTGACGGCCGTTGTCGTGATGGTACTCGTGGTAGTGCGGCACGTAGACACGGTTATACCAGTCGTCGCGGACGAAGTAGACCCGGCGGCCACAGGCGCCGTATTGGCGGCAGTAGCGGTCCCAGTGCTTCATATGGCCGGGCGGCACACGCAGATAGATCGGGGGGGCGGCGATCGGCACCGGCTGCACGATCACCGGCTGAGGGCTGACCAGCTGCGGCGGGGGATAGCCGCCGATGTCTATCTGGCCATAAAAGCCGGGTTCGCCGACACTGATGGAGACGCCGGCCTGGCTGGGCAGGCTGACAAGGGAAGCGGCGATCATCACGGCCGCGGTCATCACGTGTTTCATGGCAGGTCTTCCTTCTACGTTACGGACGCGTATTGCGCATGCTTGCACTATGGCGGCGTTTTGTTTCGTAAGCGCAAAGAAATGATAGCTACTCATTGCTATTTGTATCTGTTCATAACCGTAACAATGTGTAAAGCCGGCGATGCCGCCGGAACGGCCTATCCGTTCCGGCCGGCCTTGGTCCGGTATCGGATGGCAAGTGGCCGGCGGCAAACCGCTACCGCACGCGCAGCTTCCCGTCCATATCGGATCCGGCAGGTCTGGCCGACGCCGCTTGCGCGCGTAATCTGAATATATAAACCCTCCCGGCGGTTCTCATTTTATTTCCCCAATCGGTGGCGTCGGTTCCTTAAGACCCGCTAACAAAACCCCTGATCCTGCGTTGCGCCTCCTTGTCGTACTACTTGTACTGCCTGCGTCGGCGCGCCTTGGCTCAGGTACGCTGCGCGGTTTTGTTAGCGGCTATAAATGGGGACTGTTGCGAATCGGGCATCGGATCTGGCTTGAATCGCGCTGACAGGCAAGTCTGGATCGGCGGGAAATGGCCAGTATTCCTATCTATTAGAATTCCCCCGGATGTGCTTGCGGCTAACGGCGTGGCGAAGCTGTTTTTGGGGGGATCTTAAACTTGAATCAGATTCGATATTTCAGCGGTGGTTAACGGCTGGGCCGCGTTGCTGCGGTTTTAAATTTCCCCCTAAGTATTGGTCCAATTATTACATCAATCTCTTTTAATTTTTAAAGGGATGGCATGGAGGATTTTGTTTGCTGGAATTTTGTATCGATTGTTTTTATTTGATTGTTCTTTAAATGGCGCTTTCGGTATGGGATCCCTGTCATATCGGATGGGTTTCTTGTGTGAATCGTTGTGCTGAGAGAGGGGTTTTTGATTTTAGTCCCGCTTCAATTTCCGCATGAAGCATATCGACGCGGGCAATTTCATTCCGGTTGGCATTGTTTTTATTGAGAATTTCATGATTGCCGAATCGATGGGCAGACGATTTGTCAATGGCTTCCTGTGTACCTGGCGCTGCTGGCGCAGATCGCGATTTCGCTGACCGGCTTCCGCGCGACGAAGAGGCGCGAGGAGGAAGCCTGCGAGATGTAAATGACATTTACTGAGTTTTGGGCGATATATTAAATCAATTGTCATTTCATGACCGCGGGCGCGCCATTGCGGCATGCCGATACCTGAGGAGACGGAATGGAGACGGGCGGCTGGACGACGATGGGCTGGCGCCGCAGCGGCATGGGCCTGGCCTTGCTGGCCGCCTTGGCCGGCTGCGGCCAGGCGGACAAGCCGCAGGCCGCCGATCTGCAAAAGGCCGAAACCCTGAGGCCGGCCGACGCGGCGCTGGCCGTCAAATACGAGCGTTCCTGTCTGACTTGCCACGGCACGCCGGCCAGCCAGGCGCCGCTGACCGGTTTCGCGCCGGCCTGGGAGGCGAGACTGAACA
Organism: Chromobacterium sp. CV08; assembly: GCF_051129845.1. Taxonomy (NCBI): domain Bacteria; kingdom Pseudomonadati; phylum Pseudomonadota; class Betaproteobacteria; order Neisseriales; family Chromobacteriaceae; genus Chromobacterium; species Chromobacterium sp. CV08. Next base: position 4,276,549 of record NZ_CP150453.1, on the reverse strand, counting down.
AAGGCATGCCGCTGCTGCTGTCCCATGTCCGCGACGGACTGAACGCGATGCCGCCGCGCGGCTATTGCAACGACTGCAGCGACGAGGAGTTCACGCGGCTGATCGTCTTCATGTCCGGCGGCGGGCAGGGAGGTGCGCGATGAGGCCCGTATTCGACAGACGCGCGTTGCTGCGCTTGGGCGGCGGCGCGCTATTGGGCGCCTGGGCCGCGCGTTCGGCCGGCCCCAGGGCGGCCGCGCCCGCCGGCGCCTACCGCTGGCGCAACTGGAGCGGCCTGCAAAGCTGCACCGCGCAGGCGCTCGCCACGCCGGGCGACGAGGTCGAGCTGGCGCGCTTGCTGCGCGCCGCCGGCGCGTCCGGCACGCCGCTGCGCTGCGTCGGCGCCGGCCACTCGTTCACGCCGCTGGTCCCCACCGCAGGCAAGCTGGTGTCGCTGGACCGGATGTCCGGCCTGTTGGCGCACGATGCCGCCGCCGGCACCGCCACGCTGCTGGCCGGCACCCGTCTCGCCCAACTGGCGCGGGAGCTGGACCGGCATGGTCTGGCATTGCGCAACCAGCCCGACATCGACGCGCAGAGCTACGCCGGCGCGATCAGCACCGCCACCCACGGCACCGGCGCGCTGCTGCAGGCGCTGCACGCCGACGCGCTGGCCTTGCGCCTGGTGACGCCGGCCGGCGAGATCGTCGACTGCGGCGGCGGCCGCAACGACGATCTGCTGCAGGCAGCGCGGGTGTCGCTGGGCAGCCTGGGCGTGATCGCGCGCGCCACCATCGCCGTGGCGCCGGCCTACTATCTGAAGCGCAAGCTGTGGCTGATGCCGGTCCAGCAGATGCTGGACGCCGCGCCGGAACTGGCGCGGACCCACCGCCACTTCGAATTCTACTATCTGCCGTTCACCGGCTACGCGGCGGCCATCGTCCATGACCTCGCGCCGGCGGGGCCGGCGTCCAGGCCGGAATCGCAGGACGAGGACATGCTGCGCGAGCTGCGCCGGCTGCGCGACTGGCTGGGCCGGATGCCGTCGCTGCGGCGCTGGGTGGCGCAGAAGCTGATCGATCCGGGCATGGGCGAGCAGGCGCTCGACAAGTCGTGGCGCCTGCTGTCCACCTCGCGGCCCACCCGCTTCAACGAGGCCGAATGTCATGTGCCGCGCGAGGCCGGCATCGCCTGCGTGCGTGAAGTCATCGCGCGGCTGGAGCGGCGCGACGACGTGTTCTTCCCGATGGAATTCCGCTTCGTCCAGGGCGACGACGCCTGGCTCAGCCCGTTCTACCGCCGCGACTCCTGCTCGATTGCCGTCCATGCCGCCGCCGGCGAAGCCTGCGACTACCTGGTGGCCGACCTGGCGCCCATCTTCCGCAAATACCAGGGCCGGCCGCACTGGGGCAAGCTGCACGCGCACCGCGCGGCCGATTTCGCCGCGCTGTATCCGCGCTGGAACGACTTTCTGAAGCTGCGGCGCGAACTCGATCCGCGCGGCTTGCTGCTCAATCCGCATCTGCGCGGCGTGTTCGGGGTGACGGCGTGAACGGCCGGCGGCGGATGCTGGCCGGACTGGGCATCGCGGCGGCGGCGCTCGCCGCGCTCCGTCCGGGGACGCGCGGCGCGCCGCACGACGGTTATTTCCGCCAGATGGCCGCCGCCTTGCGCCAGGCCGACATCGCGACGCCGACGCTGGTGCTGGATCGGCGCCGGCTGCAGGCCAACGCCGGCCGCATCATCGCGCATCTGGCCGGACGGATGCCGCTGAGGCTGGTGGTGAAGTCGCTGCCGTGCCCGGCCTTGCTGAACGAGGCGGCGGCCTTGTGCGGCACGCGGCGGCAGATGCTGTTCAGCCTGCCCCAGTTGTTGGCGATGGCGCGCGGCGACCACGACATCCTGTTGGGCAAGCCGTTGCCGGCGGCGGCGGCGCTGGCCTTCTACCGCGGCTTCGCAGATGGGGACTTCCGTCCGGAGCGGCAGCTGCAATGGCTGGTCGACACGCCGGCGCGGCTGGCGCAATACCGCGAACTGGCGCGCGGCCAGAACCTGAGGCTGAGGATCAATGTCGAGATCGACGTCGGCCTGCACCGGGGCGGCGTCGCCGACGCCGCGACGATGGCGACGATGCTGGACCTGCTCGAATCGGAGCCCAGGCTGCAATGGTCGGGGCTGATGGGCTACGACGCGCACGTCGCCAAGATTCCCGACCTGCCCGGCCTGCGGGAGCGGGCGCATCGCCATGCTCGCGAAAGCTACGCCGCCTTCGCCGCGATGGCGCGGGCGCGGCCGGCCCTGTACGCGGCGGCGGGCCGGCCCTGTTTCAACGCCGGCGGCTCGCCGACCTACCGGCTCTACCACGGCGACGGCGTCGAGAACGAAGTGGCGCTGGGCTCGGCCTTGCTGAAGCCCAGCGATTTCGACACCGCGCTGCTGGACGACCTGAGGCCGGCCTGCTTCATCGCCACGCCGGTGCTGAAGGCGCTGCCCGACTTCCAGCTGCCGTACGGCGTCGAATGGCTGGGCGGCGCCGCGCGCGCTTGGGACCCGAACGCCCGCCGCGCCTACTTCATCTACGGCGGCAACTGGCTGGCCGATCCGCTGTCGCCGCCGGGGCTGTCCGCCAGCGGCCTCTACGGCACCTCGTCCAATCAGCAGGTGCTGCTGGGGTCCGGTCTGCAGCGGCTGGCCGCCGACGACGCGGTCTTCTTCCGGCCGCGGCAGAGCGAGGCGGTGCTGCAGCAGTTCGGCGACATCGCCGTCTATCAGGACGGCCGCATCGTCGACAGCTGGCCGGTGCTGCCGGCCACCGGCTGACGGGCATGAAAAAACCGCGCCGGGCGGCGCGGCGGTTCCGGTGGCGTTCGCCGTCGGCTCAGGCGTAGTTGCTGTCGTCGTCGGAGACGTAGTCGTCCTGCGAGGCGGTGTCCTGATAGTCGCCGCCGTCCTGGGCGTCGGACTCGTAGTAGTTGTTGACGGTGATGTTCTGCTCGGTCGGAACCGGCGCGTCGTAGGCCGCCGCGCCCTGGCCGCCGCCATGGCCGGAATGGCCGTCGAACAGGCTTTCTATGCCCTGCACCAGGAAGGTGCCTGCGGCGACGCCGGCCGCGGTGGTGGCCACATTGCCGAGGAAGCTGCCGACGCCGCCGCTGAAAAAGCCGGACGGTTGCGCCGGCGCTTGCTGGTAGGCCGGCGCCGGCTGATAGGCGGGCGCCGCCTGTTGATAAGCCGGCGCTGCCGGCGGATAGGCCGGCGCGGCGGGGCGCGGCGCATAAGCCGGGGCCGCGGGTGCGGCGCCCCAGGCGGCGCCGGCGTTAGGATCGAGGAAGGTGCCGGGCGCGCCTGCCGGCGCTTGGGCGCTGCGCGCCGCCTGCAGATCGGCCTGCAACTTGGCGATTTGCGCGTTGGCGGCGGTCAGCGCCTGTTCCTGCTGCATGCAGCGCAGCACCAGCAGATAGGCGGCGTCCGGCTGCTGCGCCGCCGCCTGCAGAATCGCGGCCTCGGCCTGCGGGTCCTTGGCCACGCCACGGGCTTGTACCAGTTGGGTCAGAAAGATTTGCAGCGCTTGGTTCTCTTGCGGCGTCATGATGGGCTTTCCTGGTGGCGCGGGCCGGCGGGGGCGGGCCCGCTTGAGTTTTGTAAACGCATTGTATATGCGTTTGACGCCCGGACAAGCGACGCAATCGTTACCGAATGTGGCCGGCGCTCAGTTCGGCCGCGGGCAGGCCGTGCTCTGGCCGTTCAGGCCTTCGGCCTTCAGCGAGAACGAGGCGGTGCGGCGGCTGCCGGAACCGTTGATGGTGATGACGTAGATGCTGTCGTAGTCGGTGTCCGACCAGGATGGGATGTTGGCCGACTGCTTCAGGTTCGAGAAGATCTGTTTGGCCAGCGTGACGATCTTCTTGTGCTCCCAGGCGACGAACACGGTGGAATCGGCGTAGTCCGAGCTCAGCAGCTTGGACGCCAGGTCGGCGGTCTGAGTGAAGCCGTAGCCGGTATTGACCGGCATGCCCAGGCTGATCGCCGTCGGTTCTATCGTCGCCAGCGGGCGCACATAGTAGTAATTGTTGCCGGAGTCCGATACCTGGGTGGCCGGATCGGGGGCGAAGATGGCGTCCGGCGTGCCGAAGGCGCCGGTCAGCACCTGCGGCAGCGCCAGCGCGCGGTTCAGGCCCTGGCAGGTGATCTGCCCCAGGCCCTGGGCCGGCTTCTCGCCGTGGCGGATCATCACGATGGTTTCGGTGGCGGCGACGGTGTGGGCGGACAACAGCAGCGGCAAGGCGGCCAGCGCGACGCGACGCGGCCAGTTGGACGGATGCGGGCTCATGCGGATTCTCCTGGAGTTCTGGGTGAGGCGCGCGCGCCTTCGGACCCGGAGGAGCCTTGGCCGGCGCGTCAGGGCTTTATACGGGGGTAATTTGACAATGGCATTTCAGCGGCGGCGATCCTGAGCCGCCGACCGCCTTGTCTCAGGCCGGCAGCTCGCGGCCGTAGATGATGAAGCCCTGGTGGTCCGCCACCTTGTCGTACAGCGCGCGCGCCGTCTGATTGTCCTGGTGCGTCTGCCAGTACACGCGGTTGCAGCCGGCGGCCGCGGCCTGTCGGTAGACGGCCTGGATCAGCGCCCGGGCGATGCCGCGTCCCCTGGCTTCCGGCACGGTGAAGAGGTCCTGCAGATAGCAGACGTCCGCCAGTCGGGTGGTGCTGCGATGAATGACGATGTGAGCCAGACCGGCGATGCGGCCATCGCGCTCGGCTATCAATGCGCGCATCGGCTCGCGCTCGTCGAGAAAGCGCGACCAGGTCTGATCGCTGATCGCTTCCGGCAGCGCGCTTTCCCCGTCTCGTCCGTAAAACGCGTTATAGCCGTCCCACAGCGGGCGCCAAGCGGGGTAATCGTCCTGATTGACCGGCCTGACAACAATATCCTGCGACATGCGATATCTCGTCGATTCGATAATGGCGGTGGCTTGAATTCAGACGCATCGTCCGGATTTTTTCGCCTGTCGCCGACCGGCATTATTTTAATGCAAATTGATTTTCCTGGCAGCGGTTTCGGCTGAAAGAGCCGGGTCAAAATGGTTATCGGTTTCGTGCAATTAAAAATCTTTCATGCCGGGCATTTTCTGCTTCGTATGTGTATATGCATTTCAACTTTTAAATTTGCAAGATTCTGATTTTTAATTAAATTTTTAGTTACAACGACAAGGAGCTGTGCTCTATAAACATTCAACGGCAGTCATGATATTGGCGCCGATTCGAGCCGATGGCGTCGGCAGTGTGGTGCGGGAGAAGAGAATGACCATTATCCGAAAATTGCTGCTCACGATCGTGGTGGCTTTCGTGGCCTTGGGCGCCCTGGGCGCGATGGGCTTGTATCAGCTGGAACAGGCCAAGCAGCGGTTTGACGATGTGGTGAACAATCTGGCGCCCAGCGTCCGCGATTTGAATGTCGCGACCTATGCGCTGATGGATGCGCGCTCCGCCACCACCAAGCATGCGCTGGCGACCGACATGGCGGTCAAACAGGCGGCAGAGGCGGAGGCCGGGACGGCGCTGCGCAAGATCAGCGATATCCTGGCCGTGTATGAAAAGAGCGACGTGGCCGACGATGGCGACCACAAGCTGTTGAACGCCGACAAGACCAATCTGGCGGCCTACCAGACGGCCCTGAGCCATTTCTTCGAGCTGTCCCGCAAGCCCGGCAACAGCGCGGAGGCCGGCAAGTACCTGACCGGCGGGCCGCTGAAGGAGGCCACCACCGTGTTCCGCCAGGGGCTGATCGATCATATCGCCTACAACATCAAGATCTCCTACGACACGCTGGACGCGAATACCAAGACCTACCATGGCGTGATGGGGCAGATGGGTCTGCTGATCGCCGTGGTCGTTGCGGTGCTGCTGGTCCTGGCCTGGACGCTGTATTCGACGATCAGCCGCGGTTTGAACTCCATTCAGAGCACGCTGGAAACCGTCAGCCGCAGCCACGACTTCACGCTGCGCGCACCCGTCCACGGCAACGACGAGATCGGCAGGACCTCGATCGCCTTCAACCAGTTGCTGGAAAACCTGCAAGGCAGCCTGCAGTCCATCATGACCGGGGCCAACAATGTGGCCGGCGCTTCGCAGGATCTGTCGCAGACCGCCACCCAGGTTTCGTCGGCGGCCGGGGCACAAAGCGAATCGGCGTCCAGCATGGCGGCCACCATCGAGCAGATGACGGTCAGCGTCAACCATGTCGCCGAGCGGGCCGAGGAATCGCGCAAGCTGGCCGAGAACGCCGGCGAGCTGGCGCAGCAGGGCTCGAACACCATCGCCCAGACGATAAAAGACATCCGCGAAATCTCGCGCGCGGTGGACAACGCCGGCTCCAGCATCCGCGAGCTGGAAAGCTACAGCACCCAGGTGAATACCGTGGTGGGCGTGATCAAGGACATCGCCGATCAGACCAATCTGCTGGCGCTGAACGCGGCGATAGAGGCGGCGCGCGCCGGCGAGATGGGACGCGGTTTCGCCGTGGTGGCCGACGAGGTGCGCAAGCTGGCCGAGCGCACCTCGGTATCCACTCAGGAAATCTCGTCCACGATATCGGCGATGCGCGAGCGCTCCTCCGCCGCCACCGAACACATGAACGCGGCCGAGGAGCTGGTGCGCAACGGCGTGACGCGCGCCGACAACGCCGACCAGGCCATCGCCCAGATCGGCCAGGCCACCGGCGACACCGTGCACATGGTGGCCGAGATATCGGAGGCCATCAAGGAACAGGGCAAGGCCACCAACAATATCGCGCAGCGGGTGGAGCAGATCGCGCAGATGACGGAAGAGGCATCCGCCGCCGCCCAGGAAGCGGCCAACAACGCCGTGCACCTGGACGATCTGGCCAATCAGCAGATGGCCACGCTGAAACAGTACCGCCTGTAGATGCGATTGGAACGCGACAGCCCGGCCGTCATAAAGACGGTCGGGCTGTTTTGTCAGAAAAAGGCTTAGCGGGTGTTAAGGGGGATTGGTCTTGGTCTGATGAAGCCGGAGACCAGTGGCGCGGCGCGGATGGCGCTTGTTACGGCGGTTACGTTTTCCTGGGATGAAAGCGGCTTGTCTCGCGGTCAGAATCCGCCTGTTATCACCAAACCAGGAGTGTTTTATGTCTTTTCCCCGCCGCCTGATACTGTTGTCTTGCTTTCTGTGGCCGCTGGCCGGCTTCTCTGCCACCGCGCCGGCCGCCGCCGCCGCCGATAAATTCGCCAAACTCGAAAAGGACTTTGGCGGCTCCATCGGCGTTTACGCCATCGACACCGGCTCAGGCGCGACGCTGAGCCACCGGGCCGACGAACGCTTTCCGCTGTGCAGCTCGTTCAAGGGTTTCGTGGCCGCCTCGGTGCTGGCGCGCAGCCAGCAGCAGGCCGGCCTGCTGGACAAGCGCATCGCTTACGGCAAGGACGCGCTGATTTCGTGGTCGCCGATAACAGAAAAACACCAGGCCACCGGCATGACGGTGGCGGGGCTGTGCGCGGCCACCGTGCAGTACAGCGACAACGCCGCCGGCAATCTGCTGCTGAAGGAACTGGGCGGTCCCGCCGCGCTGACGGCCTTCATGCGCTCCATCGGCGACCGCACCTTCCGCCTGGACCGCTGGGAACCTGAGCTGAACACGGCGATCCCCGACGACGCGCGCGACACCTCGTCGCCGCGCGCCGTGGCGGAAAGCCTGCGGAAACTGGCACTGGGCAGCGAACTGGCGGCGCCGCAGCGCCGCCAGCTGAACGACTGGCTGAAGGGCAACACCACCGGCGGCAAGCGCATCCGCGCAGCGGTGCCGGCGGGGTGGGAGGTAGGCGACAAGACCGGCACCTGCGGCGTCTACGGCACGGCCAACGACTATGCGGTGATCTGGCCGAAGGGGCGCGCGCCTATCGTGCTGGCGGTCTATACGAAGGGGCGGGATAAAAACCTCAAACCCAGCGACGAGGTGATCGCCGCGGCGGCGAAGGCGGCGCTGGAAGGGCTGGGCGTGGTCCAGAAGTAAGGCGATAAATCCCATAGTTAGGGTGGCGCTGAGCGAAGCGAAGCCCAACGTTCACCACAAAGTGCGACGACGGTCTCTACCGTCCGGTCAAACTGCCGGCGAACGTTGGGCTTACTTGATTCAACCCATGCGACGGCGCTCTCTAACCTTGAGCTCCGCCTTGCTTCTTGGGGAGCTCGGGATTCATGAAATCCCACGGCGCGGCGCTGGCCACATGGAAGTCCAGTTTCGGCGCGTAGCGCGAGCTGTCGTCGAGCGTGCCGGCCTTGATGCCCAGCATGCCGGGAATGCTGCCGAACCGGGCGAACAGTTGGGAGCCGCAATGCGGGCAGAAGCCTCGGCTGTGGGGATGGCCGCTGTCGGCCGTGGTTTCAAAATACTTGGCTTCGCCGGAAACGGCGACCGCTGTCTCCGGGAAAAGCATCGCCGGGATGAAGGCGCCGCCCGAGCTTCTCTGGCAGTCCTTGCAGTGGCAGTTCCCCATGAACAACGGTTCGATATCGACCGAATAGCGGATCTCGCCGCAAAGACACTGTCCTGTGTATTTCGAATTCATATTCCACTCCGTGCTGGTTGATCATGCGCGTCGTGTCGACGCGGAGCCCGGCGTCGGCGCGGGCTGGCCGGGCGTCATGCTTGATCCTGCTTGTCAGGGATGTTGATGGGAGAGAGGGGCAAACCTGCGGGGATGTGGCAGGGAAATGCTTATGCGAAAAGACTATATCCATTTGAAATTGAAGTGTGAAGCCTTTTGCGCGGGTTTCCCCATGCGGGGGGCGGCCGTTGGCGATAGCGGGAATCGCTTTGTGAACCCGGTGGCGCAGGGCGCCATACCCTAGCAGGCATGGCACCGTCGCCCTGCCATCAGCCGAGTCAATGCGGGATCGGCCCGGCTATCCGGGGCGTTGCCCTTCGGCTTGCGAGCGCCGATAACGTCCCGGGCTTTGCCCGACTATCCGTTTGAATGCGGAATGGAATGCCGCTTCCGAGCCGTAGCCGACGCTTGCGGCGACGGAGGCGATGCTCTCCCCGGCTCTCAGCGCGGCGCTGGCTTTGGCGATGCGCCAGTGAGTCAGGTAATCGATAGGCGTCATGCCGACTAGCGATCGGAATCGCTCGGAAAACATCGTGCGCGACATTGCCACCGCGGTGGCGAGCTCGTCGACTTTCCAATGCCGGGCTGCGTCGGCATGCATCAGACCCAGCGCTTTCCCTATCCTGGGATCGGCCAGCGCGCCCAGCCAGCCGGGCGTATGCGCGCTCGTCGCCAGATGCGCGCGCAGCACCTGAACCAGGACCATGCTCGCGAGGCTGACCGCGGCAAGCGATGCGCCGGGGCGGGGCGTTTCCGTTTCAAAGCGGAGCAGGTCCAGCGTCGCGCGCAGCGCCAGCGCGCTTTCCGACGCCGCCGGAATATGGATCAGCGGCGGCAGCGATCTCAGCAGCAGCGTGCTGGCGCTGGCGTCTAGAACGAAACGGCCGCCCGCCGCGCTGACCCGTTCCCCGCCCTGGCCATAGCGCACGATCCCATCGGGGCAACGGTTTGTCGCGAGCACCTGGCGGCCATCGGCAGGCGCGAGCGAGGGATCGCTGCCGGTGCAATACGGCTGCCCCTGGGTCAGCAGATAGAAATCGCCCTGCCTCAGCCTGAGCGGCGGCGAGCCGTCTTCGAACCATAGCCAGAAAGACCCGGCCAGCACGCCGCCGAACTTGATGTGCCGGTAGGCGGAAAAACGCAGCGACCAAGCGCCATGCGCCTCGAACCGCGCCGACAGCATGCTTTCGACTTTGAGCAGATGGAGGATATCGGAAAGCGGGTCCATGAGATTTCGTACGATGGATGAAGAATTTCGCTTGATAGATTATAGATTGGCCGGCATCGATAGCCGAAGATCAGCCCTCCTGGATAGGCGATAAGGAGAGCATCATGTCGGCGATCAAAGACAAGGTCGTGGCCATTACCGGCGCCAGCAGCGGAATCGGCGAGGCCGCCGCGCTGTTATTGGCGGCGCGCGGAGCGAAAGTGGTACTGGGCGCCCGTGGCGAGCATCGCCTGCGCGGCGTGGCCGAGCGGATCGCACAGGCGGGCGGGAGCTGCGCATGGGCCTGTATGGATGTCAGGCGCCGGGAGGACGTGTCGCAGCTGGTCAATCTGGCACGCGAGCGCTACGGCAAGCTGGATGTGCTGATCAACAATGCCGGCGTCGGCCCGATCTCCCCGCTCGATGAACTGCGCATCGACGACTGGGAAGATATGGTGGATGTGAACATCAAAGGGGTGCTGTACGGCATTCACGCGGCGCTGCCGGTGTTCCGCTCGCAGGGCTTCGGCCACTTCATCAATACCGCGTCCACCGCGGCGCATCGCATCATGCCGAATATGGCGGTCTACGCGGCCAGCAAGGCCGCTGTCCGCGCGATTTCGGAAGGGCTAAGGCAGGAGGCCGGCGACAAACTGCGGGTGACGGTCATCTCTCCCGGTTTCACGCGGACCAACTTCGTCGACTCGATGAGCAATCCGGCAGTCAAAGCGCAAATCACCGCCGGCATGGATGCATTCGCGATGCCGCCGGAAGCGGTGGCCCGCGCGATTGCGTTCGCCATCGAGCAACCCGCCGACGTCGATGTCGGCGAAATCATCATCCGCCCCAGCGCGCAGGGGTAGATGCAGAGGGTAGGGGGCAATACCCGGCTAGGGACGATGGGATGCAGCCATCTTCCAGCCGGGCATTGCACCGCTTTAGACCCGCTAACAAAACCCCTGATCCTGCGTTGCGCCTCCTTGTCGTACTACTTGTACAGCCTGCGTCGGCGCGCCTTGGCTCAGGTACGCTGCGCAGTTTTGTTAGCGGCTCTTAATGCCAATTCCGCCGCATTACGGCATTCGGGTGCCGAGTCCGCGATTTGCTCGCTACCGCTGGTAAGCGCTATATTTGGCAGTCTTTGGCCACCTCTATTGATGCCTGATTGGATGTGGCCATTCTTGAAATAAATTTATTTTGGTAAGAGCATATGAGCCAGAGTTTTAAATTCTTCTGCTTGCTTGTTGGAACTTTAATCTCTGCAGTTGGCGTCGTTGAGAATATTAATGCGCATAATGTAAGCTCGACACTGTCGGGTATTGTCTTCGGCATGACATCCATGATGCTTGCCATAAAGGTAAAGTTAAAAAAGTAGTATTCCATCGAAGTTGGAATATCAAAATTCAGTAGCTTGCACGTTGGGTATACCGTGCTGGCGCTTTCTGACTACACCGCGTTTTGGCGGTTGGCTATTGCGGATCAGCGTGAAGTCGCATCCATTGAATCCCCCTGAGTTTGCACGTCGGGTATTGCACCTTATCGGTGGGAAATAGGCTGAGCTGGGCGCGTAGTTTGAACGGATTCAACCGCCAGATGCAGAGTCCGATAGAGCGGGGAACATACAAGTGCATTGCTTGAGAAGCCAGGCCGCCGGGAGGCGGACCTGGCTGTTGTTTTGATGAACCGGATCTACAGCACCCGGATCAGCTGCGCCAGCGACTGCTCCATCCGCTTGTCCAGCGGTAGCAGCAATTCGTGCAGGCGGCTGGGCGGCAGGCGCACGTCGTCGTCGAGATAGTCGAGCAGATCCAGCACGGACTGCAAGCTCAGCTGGCCGTAGGCGAGATGGCAGATCGCCTCTATCACCGCCTGCTCGATGTCCTCACATACCTGGGCCAGGTGGGCAGCCGGCGTTTCGACCGGGTCCTTGCCGTCCAGTTGCGCTTGCAGGGCGGCAAGCGCCTGCCGCAACCGCGTCATCGCCAGCAGGCTGGGCGGGTACTCAGGCATTTGGCCGTGCAGCAGCCAGTGGGCGCGGGCCGGATGGCGATTATTCAGGGAAGCGGTGAGGCGGGGCCGACTACGGGTGGGTCTAGACATGGCAAACCCTTCTTTGCGTGGAGCGCTGTCGCGGTATCGCGAACACGGCTACCGGCGTCGATCAGACGGGACGGCAGTTTGCAGAGTGTCTGGTATCCGGAGCATGACGGCATAGGCGATTCCTTAAGTGGCTGCCCGTACCGGACATGACACATAATCAGCATCATGAAGATATCAATAAAAAACAAAAAGTCACTTATAGTTTGCAATTTGCAAATCATATCGCGTGGTTCTTGGGGTGGCAAGCGGTGAAGCTTGCGGGATATGGAAAACACGACTAAACCCTTGTCCGCCCGTGCGATTTTCGCCCGCAACCTGCGCATTGCCAGACGACTGCACGATGTGTCGCAGGAGGCACTGGCTTTACAGGCGGGGATGAGCAGAACCTATGTCTCGGAGATCGAGAGAGGGGAGCGCAATGTCTCCATCGACAATATGGGCGCCTTGGCCGACGCCTTGGGCGTGGCGCTGAGAGACTTGGTTGACCCGGAGATGTTCGGCGGGCTGCTGGAGAAAACAAGCAAGTAGGTGGAATATGAGACAAGCGGTGCGTCGCCCCTTCGGGGGGACGGCACCCTACGGCTCGGATCGAGTGACTTGCCGTCCCACCTGTGGCTATTTGATCTTCTACTGAATCCGATGCCGCTTGATGTCATTGCTAGCTGTTTTTTAGTGCTTCAGCGGTACAAGCATAGACGCCATCCTGGTTGATTACGGTAGCTAGGTAATCCTGTCCTTGCGTGTTCTTTCGGATACAGAACCGCACATTGTGGCGGCCATACTGTCCATCCATCCAAAATGATAGTGGTGTATTGCGAGGTAGCGATTTCGCAAGGCGCGGGTTCTTGTCTGGTGATTTGATACCATAGGGGATGCAGGAGGCCGGAGAGACAGGTAGAGGCTTTTGCCAATCCTTGAACCATGTATGCCAGATATAGCCAGGTGTGCTTTTCGACTGATTGAATACACTGATCTCCAGCCCCATGTCTTTCAGATAATCAGGCGGGGGAGACTCCAATGGTACTTTGGAGTAGAAGCATGGCAAGCCTGCCTTGATAATAACAGCAGCCACGGCATCGTATGGTTTCGACATGGCCCACGATGAGCTGATGGAGACAGCAGTCATCAGAGCGGCTAGAGTGATTTTGCACAGCGTAGACGGCATCATGGCTTCGGCTCTACTTTAGTTGTTGTCGGAACTAATGCCGGATTCTTGGGATTGGCAATAAAGTCGGAAAGGGCAAACTTCAAGCTAGGTAGCCGTGTAGTGTAGGCCATCATGCCTAGAGCCGTCGCGCCGTAGTAGTGTGCAATCAATTGTGCCTGTTGTTCCATATTGAAGTCGGACAATTTCTTTCCTTTGTCCTCGCCTGCCAGGTTGTAACGGTATGCGGGCGATGGCTGTTTTCGTGCCCCATCGTCGCGGTAACCGCCTCGCATCCATAGTGCCGTACCGGCCCGGCGGACGCTATAGCCCATCTGATACTGCCAGACGTGGCCCATTTCGTGGATAAATCAAACCTTGATGCCTGCATCGACGGAAGGCGTAGAGAAGTCGGGGAGGTAGCTTTCAGGCGGGAAGTGAATTTCCCCATTTGGCGTCATCGCATTCCCGGTACTCGCCGGCACACCCATCAAGCCACCCTTGTGGATTTTGACCATCCCATAGTCGATTGCATCCTTGAAGACAGTACGCGCCATGGCGATTTCTCCGGCAGTCATTGCACGGATGTCTGCGGGAGGTAAGGTGTAACTAACGACGGAGGCGCCGACCGACTGTGGGTTGGTCTTGACACCTTGCAGGCTAGCTTTCAATGCCGGCGCCGGAGCGCGGCCGCCTAGTTCGCAAGCATGATCGGCGGTACAAGCACACGGGTAAGCCATTTCGGGGAAAAACTCGGCATATGTGATGTTTTGGGTGATGTCGGTTTGAATCCGTTCCGTCTTGCCGGCGGAGTCGGTGCTGCCATCTCCCAGCGTGAGCGTGTAGCGGGTGTTGGCAAGCACGTTCCGGTCGGCGGTAAAGAAGCGGATCTGTTCGTCGAAAGCGGGGAGGGACGCCGCGGTGGCTGCTGCCGCGGTCATACCGGCGGTCAGGCCGTTTGAGCGGCTACCCGTTGTCGCAGTCCCGCTGCTTTCATAGTCGCGGCCGACTTCACCCATTGTCGAGATCAGCGTCGCGCCGCAGCTGACCTTGTGGCCTTCAAGCGCGACGCCTTTGCCGGCTATGGCCCATGACGGGTCGCCTTCCACGATGACGCAGTTGACGTGTCCGTTCTGAGGGCAGCTGACGGCGTCGCCGATCAGCGCGACGGCTTTGCCGAACATGGTGGTGGTGGCCGAGGCGCTGACGACCTTGCCGCCGTGACTGGTGGGGTCGCCGATGCGTATGACGCGTTTCATAAGGAGAGGGTAAAAGCAAACGGCGGATACTATTCGAAAACGCTTATGCAGCCTGCTGGCACACCGGGCAGGAGGCAGGTATGGTTTTCCGTCTACGGTGTAGGTTTCGACAGACCAAGCAGGGAGTTGGCTGGCAGGCCAGCTATTGGTTTTATGGGGAGGGGCTTACAACAGGTGGAGTCGTCGAGAGAGGGCTTCATCCATCCGTTTGTCCTGCGGCATTGAAATTCCTTTTATTCTCATAAGGCTGGCTATGAAAAAACTATCATTGTTATTATTTTCCTTCTGCTTTGTGTGGTTGTCTTTTTCTGCAGTGCTTTATGAGGTTGCAAGGCACTATTCGCCAGCAGGAGAGGATGTTGAGGTAAAACTGGTTTTTTTTAAAACATTTATTCCGACGGTAATGGTTGTATTGCTTGGGCTGTACTCAAGGAGGAAGAAATGATTGAGTTAACTATTGAAGAAGTAGAAACCGTTACAGCCGCCCGTGGCGAGTGTGCCAATCAAATCGTTGGCGCCGGCGGTGCGGGCATGGGAATGGGGGCATTGGCAGGCGGTGCCCTTGGCGCTTTATCCCTTCTTCATTCTTGTTGCCGCCTCTGGTGGGGATTACACCCTGCGGCAGAAATGGAATGATGAGCTTGCTTCCATCTGGGCGAGCCGTCTTTAGAGATTTTTCTAAGGCTTTATCGCTACTCTCGAATTAAAGAGGATTGGCTGAGCAGTTTCCTTGTGGGTCAGATTCGGTTAAGTAGTCTTTCCCCTGTGAGTTCTTCTTGATGCAAAAATAGAGACGGTTCCGACCGTACTCGCCAAACATGTCAAAATGTAAGAGGTGTCCTTGGTCAGCGGCTGTACCGTCACTTTATTCTTGTCCGGTGGCATGGCGCCGTAGGGGAGGCATGTCTGTGGTGACACCGGAGGAGTCTTTCGCGTGGTTTTGTACCAGGACTTCCACATATAACGATGTTGCGTGTCGTTGAACACTTCGGCGGATACGCCCTGGCCTTTGAGATAGTCAGGGGTCTCACCCTCGATCGGTATTTTCAAGTAAAAACATGGCTTACTATCCTTCATCACTGCGGCGGCATACGCATCGAAGGGCTTGGACATTGCCCAGCAGTTGCCCGCCAATGCCAGTCCTGCGACCAGTAGATATTTCATTTTTAATTTTTCTTCTGAAACATACTACGGCATGTGTTGACTGCCGTAGTCCGGTCTTTATATTAATATGTGCTCGAATAGATATATGGCTTTTAATTGATTATAATGGCTCAGAAAGACAACGGCCGTATTTATCTGCTTTTACTAGGTAGTCTTTATTGCTGCCAGAGTCTTTTTTCACACAAAAGTAGACCCGGTAGCGGCCATACTCGCCGGTAAGCGAAAAGTAATATCCTTCGCCATGATTTAAAGGCACTGCAAGCTTGTCGTTCCTGACGGGGGATTTCATCCCATATGGAATACAAGATTTGGGGGCGACAGGATCAACGCGCAAGCGCTTCTCCACCCACATATCCCACTTGCTGGGGCCATTTACTTTGAAGACTGCAGCATGGACACCCTCGCCAGCCAGGAAATCTGGTGTCTCTTTTTCAATTGGCGTGCTGATGTAAAAGCATGGTTTTCCATCCTTCATCAGCGCAGCAGCATCTGTATCATACAGCTTTGACATTGCAAAGCAGGCGTTTGAAAAAAACAGGGCACCAATAAGAATATATTGCTTCATAATCATGGTTCAATTGCCGTTGTTTTGGGTAGCAGGCTCGCATCTGCAGGATTGATCAAGAAGCTGGCAAGCGCGAGCCTCAAGGAGGGCAGCTTTCCTATATAGTTAGGGTAGTTCAGTATTGCTGCACCAAAGTAGTGTGACACAAGCTCGCCTTGCTGTTCCATATTGAAATCAGGCATGGTTTTGCCTCTGTCTTCGGTATTCAGATGATAGCGATAGGCCGGTGATGGTGCTCCTTTTTTGCCATCATCAGAATAACCGCCTTTCGCGCCAATCCGCATACCCGCAAATGTGACGCTATAGCCTAGCTGGTATTGCCAAACGTGAGTCATCTCGTGAATGAACCAGATCTTCACCGACTTGTCATCTACAACCGAAAAGTCAGGCTGAAATGCATCATCCGGAAAATGAATTTCCCCTTTTGGCGTCATGGCGTTGCCGGAGCGATTGGGTTGGCCGAACAAGCCGCCTCGGTGGATTTTGACCTTGGCGTAATCGATGGCGTTCTTGAACACCGTCTGGGCCATGGCGATTTCGCCTGGCGTCATGCCCCGCGTGTCTGTCGCCTTGGGCAAGGTATGGTTGACCGTGGATGAGCCGATAGCCTGCGGATTCGTCTTGATGCCACTGAGCTTGGCTTTGAGGGCAGGAGAGGGCGCGCGTCCCCCGGTCTCGCACATATGCTCTTGCTGGCAGGTGCAGCCATAGATCGTATCCGGGTAAAACTCCGCGCAGGTAATCTCGGTGGCTTTATCGGTTTGGATGCGTTCCGTCTTGCCGGCGGAGTCGGTGCTGCCTTCTACCGTGCTGCCGTCTCCCAGCGTGAGCGTGTAGCGGGTGTTGGCAAGCACGTTCCGGTCGGCGGTGAAGAAGCGGATCTGTTCGTCGAAAGCGACGAGGGACGCCATGCTGGCGGCTGCTGCCGCCACACCGGCGGCCAGCCCGTTTGATTGGCTGCCCGTTGTCGCGGTCCCGCTGCTTTCATAATCGCGGCCGACTTCGCCCATTGTCGAGATCAGCGCGGCGCCGCAGCTGACCTTGTGGCCTTCAAGCGCGACGGCCTTGCCGCCGACGGTCCATGACGGGTCGCCTTCCACAATGACGCAGTTGACGTGTCCGTTCTGCGGGCAGCTGACGGCGTCGCCGATTAGCGCGACGGCTTTGCCGAACATGGTGGTGGTGGCCGAGGCGCTGACGACTTTGCCGCCGTGGCTGGTGGGGTCGCCTATGCGTATGACGCGTTTCATAAGGAGAGGGTAAAAGCAAACGGTGGATACTATTCGAAAACGCTTATGCAGCCTGCTGGCAAACGGGGCAGGTCGTACGGACCGCTTGCCTGTCCGTTAGCTAAGCGCAGGCATTGCCGTGCAGCCAGGCCGCCGGGAGGCGGACCTGGCTGTTTGCTTTGATGGGAGAGGGGCCTATAGCACGCGGGTCAGCCGCGCGAAGGCTTCGTCCATCCGCTTGTCCAGCGGCATCAGCAGGGTCTGCAGGCGACGGGACGGCAGGTGGGCGTCGTCGCCCAGGCAGGCGAGCAGGCCCAGCACCGATTGCAAACCCAGCTGGCCGTGGGCGAGGTGGCAGACGGCCTCTATCACCGCTTGCTCTATTTCTTCGCACAGATAAGCCACATGGGCGGCCGGCAGCCGAATCTTGGCGTAGTCCCGGCTATCCAGGTGTATCTGCAAGGCGGCGAGCGCGTCATGCAGCCGGGTCATCGCCAACAGGCTGAGAGTGGGCGTGGACGTCTGGACGTGACATAGCCAGCGAGTGCTGACGGGGCGACGGTTTTTCAGCGAGACGGCGAGGTGTGATCGACTACGGGGGATGCTGGACATGGCAAAGCCCTCCTGGATAGACGCTCAAGCCTGCCACCCCGACGCCAAGCAGGGGTGGCAGGCACATGGCAGGATTGGCGTACCGATCCAGGAACGGCGCATCTATTCGATGCTCCCACCATGGCCCGCCATAGAGGACGCGCAATGGTGTACGGACGCGACAAAGCTCAGCCTTGCACGCAAGTCCGCCTGGATTCGGGACGCCAATCCCGGTGCCGCTATTGAACGGCACGGATGAGATTATCCGGCGGGAAGGCTTGTCAGGCAAGCAAATGGGGTAGGAATAGGGGTGTGCTTGGAAGCCGTACGTAGAATCCGCTGAGCGGATGATGATTTGGATTGCCGGGGCTGCCCGGCGGCGGGGAGGGGTTATTTGCCTGCTTTATAACCTCACTCGATATCCCGGCCACCCTGCAAGCCTGGCCCGCGGCTTCCCGCCGGTTCCCGTCAGGCCCGAGGCGCGGCTGAACTCTCTGCGTGCGAATCTCTCACTGGGCGAGGCGTAGCCTCGTACGTAGAGATTCGCTCAGCGATGCGCGCTACCGTCGCGGGACTCAAACAGGCAGCCGCTTAAGACCTCGGGCCTGCCACCCGGCGGCAGGCTTGAAGGGAAGGGGGCGCGTTGGAAAGGTCCTGTTGCTTTCCAAACCAAGTGATGAAGTTGCGTTGCCAGCATTAGCTGATGGCTTGTTCTATCGTTTGTTCACTTCGCCAATGTACCAGTATTCAGAAACGTATGGATTTCCATCGTCATCGATATTGGTACGTAGCACACCTAGCTCAAAGAAACTCTCAGGAATGGATAAGTTCCATTCTTTGGCTAGGCTTCTACCTTGGATTATTTCTTTTTCTCCAAGGTAACTTTTTCCTGCCGATGTATGTAAGTTGAAGTAATTTTCATCCGAAAAGATACAAAGTTCACTGATGAACATGTCTGGTAAGGCTATTGTGCACGTAACGCGAAAATCAGTTGCTGTTGATGGTTTTGCAAGGAAAATGTGGTGCGCTGCATTGATAAGGTTTTGAGCGCATTGGGCTTGTAATTGCCTTTTGGCTTGCTTTCCTTGGACAAGGCTTTCATGCACGGGTATTTTGTAATTCCAATATTTGTCCTGCTTTTTCAGGCCGTCAGGAAAATATCCATGGAATGATTTTCCCCAGTTGGATAGCGCTCGTAAACGCCTTGGAATGCCGCGTAGTTTTTTATTGCTGATAGAGATTTGACGTGTAGTCATGTTTGTAACTTGGCTGATTGTTATATTGCAATAGGTAGAATCGAACCGACTTGCCCCTATCCCATCAGTGCAAGCCGACTCCGAAGTCCTTTCCAAGGTTTTAAGCCGCCTCCTGTTTGAGCGGGGCGACGTTAGCGCCCCGCGAGTTTGGCGGCGCCTTGGAAAGGGCTTTGGAGTCGGGGTTTCGCAGCGCTGTTGGGTCGCCTTTTCTTTCGTCCATTTCTTTTGGCGAAGCAAAAGAAATGGACCCGTTTTGCCGGGCGGAACCGGCACCTAAATATCTGTCCGCGGAGCGGACACAAACCAATCCGTATCGCACGGTAATCGTTGAGCTTCGCTTGGCTCAACCCAACCTATGGTCCTGTTCAATCAGGCTTGAGCATCTCGCGCAAAATAAATCGTCCACGTTCTGCTAATGACGGAGAGGAGTCTAATGCTAGTTGCTCCGCAAGAGCTAAGGCAGCATTGCCGAGTCTGTCTATATTACGAATAAGTATTTCGCCAGCTATGCGCCTGACTATTGGCGAACGATCAATAGAGGCGGATTGCAATGTTTCCAAGAATGGTGTGTCGATAGTTAAAGCTCGATTACATAGTATGGGATTGAATAGACCTTTACCATAGTGCTTATCGATCCATTTCCATTCTCTGCCAGCACACCAAGTAATCTTTCCCTCCAGTAAGCAGCGATAGGCTTTTGCTCGAACAGATGGTTGTAAGGCTTTTTTTGCAATGTCGTTGAGGTAGCTGTCGAACGCACTTCTGCGGCCTAACTGTGTCAGCACAGAGGCCATTGGACCAGAAGTGGCTGATATGATTTTTGTTTTTAGGGATTTACCTACCTTATCGATAGAGGCTATGTCCAATAAAACTTTCCTGTCCTCTTCTTCTATGCGTCCCCAAGAGACCCAATGCGGTAAGGTGGCACATAGAAAATCTGCTACAAATTCTGGATTTGTATTTTCTGCTATGGTGGGCAGTCTTTCACGGGCAGCCTCTCTAACCTTGGGAGCCCAGTCATTAAGCCGACGCATGGCAATAGCAAAGAAAATAGCATTGGGGGCAGGGCCAAGCGGAGCGCGTAAAGCTTTTTCTCGCTGAAATCCATTTTCATGGCATAAATCTAACCAAGTTAAAGGATGGTAAGCTATTTTTGTCGTGCTTGGATGAAATGCGGTAGATGTTTTTAGTATTTCATAGTAGCCCCGGCGGATAGTTCTCTCTATGCTTTCCAAGTTTGTTAGTGGGAGGTTTGATGTCGCAGTTAGCAGTAGTGAAATATTAATTGAACTGGTGCCATTTTGGGAAATGGTTTTGGGAAGTTGTCTTATTGCCAATAGTAATTCTTTTTCATGACTCTGTTGGTGTGACATTAAAGTTTTTTTCTCGTTAAGCCGTGAGGCAGTTTTGCCTGATAGGCTGTTTCTCGATTTGAATAGCTTAAATTGCCATATTTTCAATAAGATATGCTTAAGAATGGTTTTTTTCCTTTCTATGGGCTTTTAGTCATACCTTTCAGCTAAACCGAACTGACTTGCTCTTACACTCCATCAGCGCAAGCCGGCTTCGAAACCCTTTCCAAGGTTTTAAGCTGTCGCCTGTTTGAGCGGGGCGACGTTAGCGTCCCGCGAGTTCGGCGGCGCCTTGGAAAGGGCGTTGGAGTCGGGATTTCGCAGCGCTGTTGGGTCGCCTTTTATTTCGTCCATTTCTTTTGGCGAGGCAAAAGAAATGGACTCGTCCAGCCGGGAGGAACCGGCACTTAATTATTTGTCCGAGGAGCGGACACAAAACCAATCTGTATTTCACGGTAAACGTTGGGCTTCGCTTGGCTCAGCTCAACCTACGGTCCTTAATTATCTGTCCACGAAGCGGACACAAAACAAATTCGTGCTACTCGGTAAATGTTGGGCTTGTTTTTTATAATGGAGGCGGCAGCTAATAATTTTCCCGCGCCATGAATAACATGGTAGTTCATTGATGAATACAATCTGCACTGCTACGAATTTAATTCAAAACCAAAAGAAGTTGGTCAGTTGATGGTGCCTTTAAATTGTACGGCATAATTTTTTAAAATAAAAATTACAATCAAAGAATAAGAAAAAGCCGCCCACCTTGCAGTGAGCGGCTTTCTCATCAGCCCAGTGTCTGGACTAAATCTTACTCCGGACGCATATGCGGGAACAAGATCACATCCCGGATAGACGGCGCATCCGTCAACAACATCACCAAACGGTCGATGCCGATGCCGCAACCGCCGGTCGGCGGCAGGCCGTATTCCATCGCGCGGATGTAGTCGGCGTCGTAATGCATCGCCTCGTCGTCGCCGGCGTCCTTCTGCGCCACTTGCGCCTGGAAGCGGGCGGCCTGGTCTTCCGGATCGTTCAACTCGGAGTAGCCGTTGGCGTGCTCGCGGCCGACGATGAACAGTTCGAAACGCTCGGTCAGGCCCGGCTGGGTGTCGGAGCCGCGCGCCAGCGGGGAGACTTCCACCGGGTAGTCGATGATGAAGGTCGGGTTCCACAGCAGGGACTCGGCGCATTCCTCGAACAGCGCCAGTTGCAGGCTGCCCAGGCCCGGCGCCGGCGGCAGCTTGCCGCCCAGGCGCTTGATCTCGCTGGCCACCCAGGCGGAATCGGACAGCTGGGCGTCGGTGTATTGCGGGTTGTAGTGCTTGATCGCCTCGACGATGGTGAAGCGGTCGAACGGCTTGCCCAGGTCCACTTCCTTGCCCTGGTAGCTCACGGTGGTGGAGCCGCAGGAGACCAGCGCGCATTCGCGGATGATGGTTTCGGTCATCTCCATCATGCGCTGGTAGTCGCTGTAGGCTTCGTAGAACTCGATCATCGTGAACTCGGGGTTGTGGCGCGTGCTCATCCCCTCGTTGCGGAAGTTGCGGTTGATCTCGAACACGCGTTCCAGGCCGCCGACCACCAGGCGCTTCAGGTACAGCTCCGGCGCGATGCGCAGGTAGAGCGGCATGTCCAGCGCGTTGTGGTGGGTGACGAACGGTTTGGCCGACGCGCCGCCCGGAATCGGGTGCATCATCGGGGTTTCCACTTCCAGGTAGCCTTCGCCCACCATCACGTCGCGGACCTTCTGCACGATCTTGGAGCGCTTGATGAAGGTCTCGCGGCTTTCCTCGCTCATGATCAGGTCGGCGTAGCGCTGGCGGTACTTGGTTTCCTGGTCGGCGATGCCGTGGAATTTCTCCGGCAGCGGACGGATGTTCTTCGACAGCATGCGCACTTCGGTGGCCTGCACGGTCAGTTCGCCGGTCTTGGTCTTGAACAGCACGCCCTTGACGGCGACGATGTCGCCCAGGTCCCAGCGCTTGAAGTCGGCGTAGACGTCCTCGCCGACGTTGTCGCGGGAGACGAAGGCCTGGATGCGGCCGCTGACGTCCTGCAGCGTGGCGAAGCTGGCTTTGCCCATCACACGTTTAAGCATCATGCGGCCGGCGACGGCGACTTCGATTTTCTCGGCTTCCAGCGCCTCGGCCTCTTTGGCGGCGTGGTCGTCCTGCAGCGGTTTGGCGAAGTGGCTGCGTTTGAAGTCGTTGGGGTAGGCGATGCCTTTTTCGCGGATCGCCTGCAGTTTCAGGCGGCGTTCCGCCATGATCTGGTTTTCGTCTTGGCTTTGCGCCTGTGCTTGTTCGTGATCAGACATGATGACTCCGTGCCGGGTAGGGTTCCTTCGGCAATTAACTAAAAGTACAACGCGAAGGCCGGCCCCGCGAGGGAACCGGCCCGAGTGGCTTAGACGCCCTGTTTCAGGCTGGCTTCGATGAAGCCGTCCAGGTCGCCGTCCATGACGCCCTTGATGTTGCCCACTTCGTAGCTGGTGCGCAAATCCTTGATGCGGGACTGGTCGAACACGTAGGAGCGGATCTGGTGGCCCCAGCCCACGTCGGTCTTGGTGTCTTCCAGCGCCTGCTTGGCCTCGTTGCGCTTCTTCAGTTCCAGCTCGTACAGCTTGGCGCGCAGCATCTGCCAGGCTTCGTCGCGGTTGCGGTGCTGGGAACGGTCGTTCTGGCACTGCACGACGATGCCGGTGGGGATGTGGGTCAGACGCACCGCCGAGTCGGTCTTGTTGATGTGCTGGCCGCCGGCGCCGGAGGCGCGGTAGGTGTCGGTGCGCACATCGGCCGGGTTGATGTCGATCTCGAAGCTGTCGTCGACCTCGGGGTAGACGAAGACCGACGAGAACGAGGTGTGGCGGCGGGCGTTGGAGTCGAACGGCGAGACGCGGACCAGCCGGTGCACGCCCACTTCGGTGCGCAGCAGGCCGTAGGCGTATTCACCCTCGATCTTCAGCGTGGCGCTGGTGACGCCGGCCACTTCGCCTTCGGACAGCTCCAGCACGTCCACCTTGAAGCCCTTGCGTTCGGCGTAGCGGGTGTACATGCGCAGCAGCATGCCGGCCCAGTCCTGGGCTTCGGTGCCGCCGGCGCCGGCCTGGATGTCGATGAAGCAGTTGGTCGGGTCCATCGGGTCGTGGAACATGCGGCGGAATTCCAGCTGCGCCACCTTGGCTTCCACTTCTTCCAGATCGGCCTGCACGGCGAGGATGGTGTCGTCGTCTTCCTCGCTCTTGCCCATGTCGAACAGTTCGCGGCTATCGTTGACGGCGGCGTTGATGCTGTCCAGCACCAGCACGACGTCTTCCAGCTGCTTGCGCTCGCGGCCCAGTTCCTGGGCCTTCTTCGGCTCGTTCCAGATTTCCGGGTCTTCGGTCAGGCGGGAGACTTCTTCCAGACGGTCTTTTTTGCCGTCGTAGTCAAAGATACCCCCGAATATCGGCGGCGCGGGCGGCCAGGTCTTCGATTTTGGCCGCGATTTGGTTCAGGACTTCAACTTCAATCATGCTCTCGCTCCAAATGGCAGTCTGTATTGATAAATTCAAATGCGGTTTTGCGGTTTGACCAAAGACAAAAAGCGCACCGCATGGTGCGCTTTGTTTCGGTCGGACCGGAAATCAGCCAAACAGGTGAGCGATGGCTGCGCGCTCTTCTTCCAGTTCGGCCAGGGTCAGGTCCATGCGCTCGCGGCTGAACGCGTCGATTTCCAGACCTTCAACTCGCTTGTATTCGCCATTTTCGCATACAACCGGTACGCCGTACATCACGCCTTCCGGGATGCCGTAGGAGCCGTCGGACGGCACGCCCATGGTCACCCACTTGCCGTTGCTGCCCAGCACCCAGTCGCGGATGTGGTCGATGGCGGCGTTGGCGGCGGAGGCGGCGGACGACAGGCCGCGCGCTTCGATGATGGCGGCGCCGCGCTTGCCGACGGTCGGCAGGAACACGTCGCGGTTCCACACGTCGTCGTTGATCATCGTCTTGACCGATTGGCCGTCGATGGTGGCGAAGCGGTAGTCGGCGTACATCGTCGGCGAGTGGTTGCCCCACACGGCCAGCTTCTCGATCGCGGCCACCGGCTTGCCGGTCTTGGCGGCGATCTGCGACAGCGCGCGGTTGTGGTCAAGACGCAACATGGCGGTGAAGTTTTTCGGATCCAGATCCGGAGCGGACTTCATCGCGATCCAGGCGTTGGTATTGGCCGGGTTGCCCACCACCAGCACCTTGACGTCGCGGGCGGCGTGGTCGTTCAGCGCCTTGCCCTGAACGGTGAAGATGGCGCCGTTGGCTTCCAGCAGGTCCTTGCGCTCCATGCCCTTGCTACGCGGGCGGGCGCCGACCAGCAGGGCCACTTTCACGTCCTTGAAGGCCACGTTCGGATCGTCGGTGGCGACCATGCCTGCCAGCAGCGGGAAGGCGCAGTCTTCCAGCTCCATCATCACGCCCTTCAGCGCGGTCTGGGCCTGCGGCAGGTCCAGCAGGTGCAGGATGACCGGCTGGTCCTTGCCCAGCATTTCACCACTGGCAATGCGGAACAGCAGGCTGTAGCCGATCTGGCCGGCTGCGCCGGTAACGGCAACGCGAACGGGGGCTTTCATTGGCGGACTCTCCTTTGACGTATCCGATAATGAACTGCAGATGTTGCTCTGCAGTATAGATGTGGCCTGAAGTGTATCACGGCTGTTTATCGATTTGGACTATGCCGCCAACAATAAGTCGTCAAACAAGCGTTTGAGTCTTATGTCTTATATAAGACTTACCTTTACGCTTGATTTGTTTGGTGTTAAAACACAGACCATGACAGCCAATACGCTGAAGAGACAGCCGCTGTACGCTCAGGTCATGCAACTGCTGCAACAGCGGATAGGCGATGGCGAGTGGCAGGCGCACGATGCGCTGCCGAGCGAATGGGAGCTGGCCGACGAGCTGGGCGCGAGCCAGGGCACGGTGCGCAAGGCGCTGTCCGAGCTGGTGGCCGCCGGCCTGCTGTACCGGCAACAGGGCAGGGGCACTTATGTGGCGCCGGTGCCCGGCGATTGGGGCGACGCGGCGCTGTTGACGCCGGGGCTGTTCTTCGAGCGGCCCGACGAATTGGTGCGCGAGTTTCTCGGCCTGTCCCGACTGAACGCCAGCGAGGACATCGCCGAGGCTTTGCAATTGCGGCGCCTGGCGCCTTTATTGAGAATTCGTCAGCTGTGGCGCTGGCACGGCGCGCCGGTGGCGCTGGACGACGTGCTGTTGCCGGCCGAGCCGTTCGACGGTATGGAGGCGCGCTGGCTGCGCAGTTCGGCCGGCGTCTACGCCACCTTGCAGCAACGCTTCGGCACGCGGCTGCGTCCGGTCAGCGAGCAGTTCCGCGCCGAGATGCTGCCGCGAGAGGAGGCGAGCCTGCTGGGCGTGACCGGCATGGTGGCCGACGTGCCGGCGCTGTGCCTGTTGCGCCTGTCGGCGGGCATGGACGGCCGGCCGCTGGAGTGGCGACAGCGTTACTGCCTGACGCATCAGCTGGCCTATACAGTGAAGCACGGCTGAGGCGCGCGCTGTTTGATCTGGATTAAAACAGGCGTAAGCGGCACGGTATAGGCCAACATTTGTTAGAATCCCCGGCGCATATCGCAAACGAATAGTCGCGATATGCCAGGAAATGGCAGGCTCCGGCCCCGGATCAGGGCCGCCGCCTGCCGGGCGGGCGCCCAGGGTGGGCGCCTCCCGTGTAAACCACTTGGTCACAAAACATCCAAGGAAAGCCTTATGCAGAAGCAAAGACCGAAGCATCTGGACTTGGCCAGGATCAGACTGCCCGTGCCGGGCTTCGTCTCCATCCTGCACCGGGTCAGTGGTGTGGCGCTGTTCTTTTCCCTCCCGCTGTTGATCTACCTGCTGCACGGTTCGCTCAGTTCCGCCGAATCGTTCGAAACCTACCGCGCCGTGGTATCGCACCCGCTGATGAAGCTGGTGCTGCTGGGTCTGATCTGGGCCTATATGCACCACTTCTGTGCCGGCATCCGCTTTCTGTTCCTCGATATTCACAAGGGTCTCGAACTGGAGACCGCCCGCGCCACCGCCAAGACCGTGCTGGCCGTCAGCCTGGTGCTGACCGCGGTTCTCGGAGGTATCGCACTATGGTAAACCGTCACGTCGTCGGCGCCGGCTACGGCCTGCGCGATTGGATCATGCAGCGGGTCACCGCCGTGATCATGCTGATTTACACCGTGGGACTGGCGCTGTTCCTGTTGGCGCTGCCGTCCGGCTACGAGAGCTGGAAGGCGCTGTTCAGCCATACCTGGGTCCAGCTGTTCACCCAGGTGACCTTGCTGGCGCTGTTCCTGCACGTATGGGTGGGCATCCGCGACGTGTGGATGGACTACGTGAAGCCGGTGGGCATCCGCCTGGCGCTGCACGTGTTCACCATCGTCTGGCTGGTTTCCTGTTTCATCTATTCCGTTAAAGTGGTTTGGGGGCTGTAATGGGCGTACCTGTTCGTCATTTCGATGCAGTGATCGTGGGCGCCGGCGGCGCCGGCATGCGTGCCGCGCTGCAGTTGTCGGAGGCCGGCCTGAAGACCGCCGTGCTGTCCAAGGTGTTCCCGACCCGTTCCCACACCGTGGCCGCCCAGGGCGGCGTGTCCGCCTCGCTCGGCAATTCCGAGGAGGATCACTGGCACTGGCATATGTACGACACCGTCAAGGGGTCGGACTGGCTGGGCGACCAGGACGCGATCGAATTCATGTGCCGCGAGGCGCCGAAGGTGGTGGTGGAGCTGGAGCATTTCGGCATGCCGTTCGACCGCAACGCCGACGGCACCATCTACCAGCGTCCGTTCGGCGGCCATATGTCGAACTTCGGCGAAAAGCCGGTGCGCCGCGCCTGCGCCGCCGCCGACCGTACCGGCCACGCGATGCTGCACGCGCTGTACCAGCGCAATGTGCGCGCCAACACCCACTTCTTCGTCGAGTGGATGGCGCTTGACCTGATCCGCGACGCCGAAGGCCGCGTGCAGGGCGTGGTGGCGATGGAAATGGAAACGTCGGAAATCGTCGTGTTCCAGGCCAAGGCCACCTTGTTCGCCACCGGCGGCGCCGGCCGCATCTTCGCCTCGTCGACCAATGCCTTCATCAATACCGGCGACGGCGTCGGCATGGCCGCCCGCGCCGGCATTCCGCTGGAAGACATGGAGTTCTGGCAGTTCCACCCGACCGGCGTCGCCGGCGCCGGCGTGCTGATCACCGAGGGCGTGCGCGGCGAAGGCGGCATTCTGCGCAACGCGCAGGGCGAGCGCTTCATGGAACGCTACGCGCCGAACGCCAAGGACCTGGCCTCCCGCGACGTGGTGTCGCGCGCGATGGTGACCGAGATCAACGAAGGCCGCGGCTGCGGTCCGAACAAGGATCACGTGCTGCTGGACATCACCCACCTTGACCCCGAGGTGATCATGTCCAAGCTGCCGGGCATCCGCGAGATCTCGATCAAGTTCGCCGGCGTGGACCCGATCAAGGCCCCGATCCCGGTGGTGCCGACCTGCCACTACCAGATGGGCGGCATTCCGACCAACTACCACGGCGAAGTGGTGATCCACGGCGAACCGGTGTCCGGCTTCTACGCCGCCGGCGAATGCGCGTGCGCGTCGGTGCACGGCGCCAACCGCCTGGGCACCAACTCGCTGCTGGACCTGTTGGTCTTCGGCAAGAGCTCGGCCAATTCGATGATCGAGTTCATCAAGCAGCATCCGGAAGACCTGCCGGAGCTGGCGATGGCCGACGTCGAGCGCTCGGTCGCCCGCGTCGCCCGCCTGGACAACCAGACGAACGGCGTGCCGGTGCACGAGGCCCGCGCCGAGCTGCAGCGCACGATGCAGACCCACTGCGGCGTGTTCCGCTTCAAGGACATGCTGGCCGAGGGCGCCGCCAAGATTCTCGAAGTGGAGAAGCTGGTCGCGAAGACCGAGATCGGCGACAAGTCCAAGGTGTTCAACACCGCCCGCATCGAGGCGCTGGAGCTGGAGAACCTGATCGAGGTGGCCAAGGCCACGATGATCTCGGCCAACGCCCGCACCGAGAGCCGCGGCGCCCACGTGCGCGACGACGCGCCGGACACCGAGGAAACCCCGAACGGCCGCGACGACAAGAATTGGCTGAAGCACACGCTGTGGTTCCGCGATGGCAATCGCCTGGAATACAAGCCGGTGAACCTGAAGCCGCTGACCGTCGACACGATCGCGCTGAAGACGCGCTCCTACTAAGGCTTGGACCAGAGATGACTACCGAAACCATCAAATTCCGCATCTACCGCTACGACCCGGACAAGGATGCCAAGCCTTACATGCAGGACATCAGCGTGGAGATGGATTCCACCGAGCACAAGCTGCTGGACGCGCTGGTCAAGCTGAAGACCAAGGACGATACGCTGAGCTTCCGCCGTTCCTGTCGGGAAGGCGTGTGCGGCTCGGACGCGATGAACATCAACGGCAAGAACGGTCTGGCCTGCCTGACCGACTTCCGCGGCCTGAAGCAGCCGATCGAGCTGCGTCCGTTGCCGGGCCTGCCGGTGGTGCGCGATCTGATCGTCGACATGACCCAGTTCTTCAAGCAATACAACTCGATCAAGCCGTATGTGATCAACGACACGCCGCCGCCGGAGCGTGAGCGTCGCCAGTCGCCGGAGGACCGCAAGGAGCTGGACGGCCTGTACGAATGCATTCTGTGCGCGTGTTGTTCCACGTCCTGCCCGTCGTTCTGGTGGAACCCGGACAAGTTCGTCGGCCCGGCCGGCCTGCTGGCGGCCTACCGCTTCATCGCGGACACCCGCGACGAGGCGACCAACGACCGTCTGGACAATCTGGAGGATCCGTACCGCCTGTTCCGCTGCCACAGCATCATGAACTGCGTCGACGTGTGTCCGAAGGGCCTGAATCCGACCCGCGCGATCGGCAAGATCAAGGACCTGATGGTCAAGCGGGCGGTATGACGAGCTACGATCCGATCGAGCTGAAACGGATCCGCTGGCGGTCGCGGCGGGGCCTGCTGGAACTGGACCTGGTGCTGGAGAAGTTCTTCGCCGGCCCGTTCGACCAGCTGGCGCCCGCCGAGATCGAGGCGTACCGCCGAGTGCTGGATCTGCCCGACACCGACTTTCTGGATATCGTCAACGGCAAGGCCGATCTCGAGGATCCGGAAGAAATGGCCATCATCGCGATCCTGAGATCGCTGTGACGGCCCCCCACCACACTACAACAACGAAATAACGACTGGGAGTATTGCTGTGGAAACTAATCGCAAAGTCACGCTCAGCTATAACGAGGGTAAGGAAACCCTGGACCTGCCGGTCCTGGGGGGCTCGCTGGGTCCGGACGTCGTCGACATCCGCGCCTTCGGCAAAACCGGCATGTTCACCTTCGATCCGGGCTTCCTGGCCACGGCCAGCTGCGAATCCAAGATCACCTTCATCGACGGCGATCTGGGCCAGCTGTACTACCGCGGCTACCCGATCGAGCAACTGGCCGAGAAGAGCGACTATCTGGAAGTGTGCTACCTGCTGCTGAACGGCGAACTGCCGACTGCGGCGCAGCGCAAGGATTTCGAACGCGGCATCATGCGCCACAACATGCTGCATGACCAGCTGATGAGCCTGTTCAAGGGCTTCCGCCGCGACGCGCACCCGATGGCCGTGATGGTCGGCGTGGTCGGCGCGCTGTCCGCCTTCTACCACGACTCGCTGGACATCTCCAATCCGGAGCACCGCCGCATTTCCGCGCATCGCCTGGTGGCCAAGCTGCCGACGATCGCCGCGCAAGCCTACCGCTACAACAAGGGCCTGCCGTTCTCCTACCCGAAGAACGGCCTGACCTATGCGGAAAACTTCCTGCACATGATGTTCTCCACCCCGTGCGAAGAGTACAAGGTGAACCCGGTTCTCGCGCGCGCGCTGGACCGCATCTTCACCCTGCACGCCGACCACGAGCAGAACGCCTCCACCTCCACCGTGCGTCTGGCCGGCTCTTCCGGCGCCAACCCGTTCGCGTGCATCGCCGCCGGCATCGCCTGCCTGTGGGGCCCGTCGCACGGCGGCGCCAACGAGGCCGTGCTGAAGATGCTGGACGAGATCGGCTCCGTCGACAACGTCGCCGACTTCATGCAGGGCGTCAAGGACAAGCGCTACAAGCTGATGGGCTTCGGCCACCGCGTGTACAAGAACATGGACCCGCGCGCCGCCATCATGAAGACCACCTGCGACGAGGTGCTGAACGAGCTGGGCCTGCACAACGATCCGAAGTTCAAGCTGGCGATGGAGCTGGAAAAGATCGCGCTGTCCGATCCGTACTTCATCGAGCGCAAGCTGTACCCGAACGTCGACTTCTACTCCGGCATCGTGCTGTCGGCGATCGGCATCCCGGTGTCGATGTTCACCCCGATCTTCGCGCTGGCCCGCACCGTGGGCTGGATCGCGCACTGGAACGAGATGATCGGCGATCCGGGCATGAAGATCGGCCGTCCGCGCCAGCTGTACACCGGCTCCGGCCGCCGCGACTTCGTCGAGGTCGCCAAGCGCTGATGTGAGGGAAGCGGGGTTGGTTGGGATGGGGTCCCGACCAGCCCCTTTTTACAGAGCGCTGCGGCAAGGGCCGCCTTGCCATAGCGCTTTGAATAATTGCTGCAACGTCCAAGACAAAGGGTAGCCAGACCATGATGCAAACCATGTACAGCCATTCCTACCTGTTTGGTGGGAATGCTCCGTTCATCGAGGAGCTGTACGAACAGTACCTCGCTGACGCCACAGCCGTGCCTCAGGAGTGGCGCGACTACTTCGACAAGCTGGCGCAGTCGCCGGGCGCCGCCGAGCGCGATGTGCCGCACCAGCCTATCCAGGAGTCGTTCATCCAGCTGGCGAAGAAGCCGGTGATCGGCCAGCGCGGCGCCGCCGCCACCGACTGGGAGGCGATGCAGAAGCAGGTGGGCGTGCTGAAGCTGATCTCGGCCTACCGCGTACTGGGTTCGCGCCAGGCCAATCTGGACCCGCTGAAGCGGATGGACCAGGCCATCGTGCGCGAGCTGGACCCGGCTACCCATGGTCTGAACGATGCCGACATGGCGGTGCAGTTCAACGTCGGCTCGCTGGCCGGCCCGCAGAAGCTGCCGCTGTCCGACATCATCGCGCGCCTGAAGCAGACCTACTGCGGCAATATCGGCGTCGAGTTCATGCACATCACCCAGTCCGACGAGAAGCACTGGGTGCAGAAGCGCTTCGAGGACGATCTGTCCACCCCGCGCTACGACGCCGACAAGAAAAAGCGCATCCTGAAGCAGATCACCGCCGCCGAGACGCTGGAACGCTACCTGCACACCAAGTACGTCGGCCAGAAGCGCTTTTCCTTGGAAGGCGGCGAGTCCGCGATCGCGGCGCTGGACCACCTGATCCAGAACGCCACCGAGCAGGGCGTGCAGGAACTGATCATCGGCATGGCCCACCGCGGCCGTCTGAACGTGCTGGTCAACACCCTGGGCAAGCTGCCGCGCGACCTGTTCGCCGAATTCGAAGGCAAGGCCGCCCAGCAGATGGCGTCCGGCGACGTGAAGTACCACATGGGCTTCTCGTCCGACATCCCGACGCCGAGCGGCCCGATGCACGTGTCGCTGGCGTTCAACCCGTCCCACCTGGAAATCGTCAACCCGGTGGTGGAAGGCTCGGTGCGCGCCCGCCAGGAACGCCGCAAGGACACCGAACGCAAGACCGCGGTGCCGGTACTGATCCACGGCGACTCCGCCTTCGGCGGCCTGGGCGTCAACCAGGGTACCTTCAACCTGTCGCAGACCCGCGGCTACGGCACCGGCGGCACGATACACATCGTCATCAACAACCAGGTGGGTTTCACCACGTCGGACACTCGCGACATCCGTTCGACGATGTATTGCACCGACGTGGCCAAGATGATCGAAGCGCCCATCCTGCACGTCAACGGCGACGATCCGGAAGCCGTCTGCTACGTGATGCAGGCCGCGCTCGACTACCGCATGACCTTCAAGAAGGACGTGGTGATCGATCTGGTGTGCTACCGCAAGCTCGGCCACAACGAGGGCGACGACCCGTTCCTGACCCAGCCGATGATGTACAAGAAGATCGCCAAGCACCAGGGCGTGCGCGCGATGTACGCCGCCCGCCTGGTGCAGGAGGGCGTGCTGGCGGCCGAGGAAGCCGACGCGCAGATCCAGGCCTACCGCGACGCGCTGGACAAGGGCGAACACGTCGAGCAGACCGCGCTGACCAACTACAAGCGCGAGCACGCGCTGGACTTCAGCCAGTACCTGGGCACCCACTGGGCGCACCCGACCGACACCTCGCTGCCGCTGGCCGACATCCAGCGCCTGACCGACAAGTTCACCACGCTGCCGGAAGGCTTCAAGCTGCACCCGACGGTGCAGAAGGTGCTGGCCGCGCGCAAGGCGATGGCCGCCGGCGAGCAGAACGTCGACTGGGGCATGGCCGAGACGCTGGCCTACGCCTCGCTGGTGACCAACGGCTTCGGCGTGCGCCTGTCCGGCGAAGACTCCGGCCGCGGCACCTTCAGCCACCGCCATTCGGTGCTGCACGACCAGAACCGCGAGAGCTGGGACCAGGGCGCCTATGTGCCGCTGCGCAATATGTCCGAGAATCAGGCCGATTTCCTGGTGATCGACTCCATCCTGAACGAGGAGGCGGTGCTGGCCTATGAATACGGCTACGCCTGTTCCGCTCCGGATCAGCTGGTGATCTGGGAAGCCCAGTTCGGCGACTTCGCCAACGGCGCCCAGGTGGCCATCGACCAGTTCATCTCCTCCGGCGAGACCAAGTGGGGCCGTCTGTGCGGCCTGACCACCATCCTGCCGCACGGCTACGACGGCCAGGGCCCGGAGCACTCGTCCGCGCGCCTGGAGCGCTGGCTGCAGCTGTGCGCCGAGCACAATATGCAGGTGGTGATGCCGTCGGAAGCCGGCCAGATGTTCCACTTGCTGCGCCGCCAGGTGCTGCGTCCGTACCGCAAGCCGCTGGTGATCTTCCTGTCCAAGCGCCTGCTGCGCTTCAAGGATTCGATGAGCCCGATCGAAGACCTGACCACCGGCGGCTTCCGTCCGGTGATCGGCGACAACGTGGTCAACGACGCCAAGAAGGTCAAGCGCGTGCTGCTGTGCGCCGGCCAGGTCTATTACGATCTCGCCGCCGGCCGCAAGGAACGCGGCCTGGAGGACGAGGTGGCCATCGTCCGCATCGAGCAGCTGTACCCGTTCCCGACCGAGCAGGTGGCCGCCGAGCTGGCGCGCTTCCCGCAGGCCAAGGAAGTGATGTGGGTGCAGGAAGAGCCGCGCAACCAGGGCGCCTGGTACCAGATCCGCCACCGCCTGGAAGGCCTGCTGAGCGCCAAGCAGCAGCTGTCGTTCGCCGGTCGTCCGTCGTCCGCCTCGCCGGCCGTCGGCTATATGAGCAAGCACGTCGCCCAGCTGAAGGCCTTCGTCGAAGAAGCCATGTCGGTTGCCCGCTGAGCCATTGAGAAATTAAGGGGCGGCGCGGCGCCGCCCCGCCATGGAGAAGAACATGCTGATTGAAGTCAAAGTCCCGCAACTGCCGGAATCCGTATCCGAAGCCACGCTGATGAGCTGGCACAAGAAGGTAGGCGAATTCGTCAACCGCGACGAGAACGTGATCGACCTGGAAACCGACAAGGTGGTGCTGGAACTGCCGGCGCCGCAGGCCGGCGTGCTGGTTGAAATCATCGAGCAGGACGGCGCCACCGTCGTCTCCGGCCAACTGATCGCCAAGATCGACACCGCCGCCAAGGCCGGCGACGCCGCCCCGGCCGCCGCAGCCGCCCCGGCGCCCGCCGCCGCTCCGGCTCCGGTCCAGGCCGCTCCGGCCGCCGCCGCAGCCGCGATGCCGTCCGCCGCCAAGCTGGCCGCCGAAACCGGCGTCGACCTGTCCAAGGTCGCCGGCTCCGGCCGCGACGGCCGCGTGCTGAAGGAAGACGTGCAGGCCGCCGCCAAGCCGGCCGCGCCGTCCCAGGCCGGCCCGGTGCTGGCTCCGGCTTCCGCCGGCGCCGCCCTGTCCGCCACCCCGGCCGCCGTCAACGTCGCCGGCCTGCTGTCCGGCCGCGCCGAACAGCGCGTGCCGATGTCCCGCCTGCGCCAGCGCGTCGCCGAGCGTCTGGTGCTGAGCCAGCAGACCAACGCCATCCTCACCACCTTCAATGAAGTGAACATGAAGCCGGTGATGGACCTGCGCGCCAAGTACAAGGACAAGTTCGAGAAAGAGCACGGCATCAAGCTGGGCTTCATGGGCTTCTTCGTCAAGGCCGTGGTCGCCGCGCTGAAGAAGTACCCGATCGTCAACGCGTCCGTGGACGGCAACGACATCATCTATCACGGCTACTTCGACATCGGCGTCGCCGTGGGCAGCCCGCGCGGCCTGGTGGTGCCGGTGATCCGCAACGCCGACCAGCTGAGCCTGGCCGAGATCGAGAAGCAGATCGCCGAATTCGGCAAGCGCGCGCAGGAAGGCAAGCTGACCGTGGAAGAGCTGACCGGCGGCACCTACACCATCTCCAACGGCGGCACCTTCGGCTCGATGATGTCCACCCCCATCATCAACCCGCCGCAATCGGCCATCCTCGGCATGCACGCCACCAAGGAGCGCGCCGTGGTTGAGAACGGTCAAGTGGTCGTGCGTCCGATGATGTATCTTGCCCAGTCCTACGACCACCGCATCATCGACGGCCGCGAAGCGGTGCTGAGCCTGGTGGCGATCAAGGACGCCATCGAGGATCCGGCCCGCCTGCTGCTGGACCTGTAATGATGGCCGGGCCTGCCGTGAGCAGGCCCGTCTGATTTCACATGAATGGAGTTTGAATGAATCTGCCGGACTGGGTTTACGCGTTCGCCTCGGTATTGGCCGGTGCGGCCTTGCTGTTCCTCAGCTGGAAAAAGCGCCAGCAGGGAGTCCGCGAAGACCGCTACGTGTTGTTCGGCAAGATCGTCATCGCGCTGTTCATGATCGCTTTCGGGGCCTTGCTGTTCAAAGTCGGCAAGGCCTGATCCCAAGGGAAAATCCATGAGCCAACAGTTTGATGTTGTAGTGATCGGCGGCGGTCCCGGCGGCTACGTCGCCGCCATCCGCGCGGCCCAGCTGGGCTTCAGCACCGCCTGCGTCGACGCGTTCAAGAATCCGGAAGGCAAGCCGTCGCTCGGCGGCACCTGCCTGAACGTCGGCTGCATTCCGTCCAAGGCGCTGCTGCAGTCGTCGGAGAACTTCCACGCCGTCCAGCACGACTTCGCCAAGCACGGCATCAGTGTCTCCGGCGCCAAGATGGACGTCGGCCAGATGCTGAGCCGCAAGACCGACATCATCAACAAGAACGCCGCCGGCATCGGCTTCCTGTTCAAGAAGAACAAGGTCGCCAACATCCACGGCCTGGCCGCCTTCAAGGGCCGTCAGGGCGAGAAGTGGGTGATCGAAGTCACCGACGGCGGCAAGGTCGTCGACACGCTGGAGGCCGGCCACGTGATCGTGGCCACCGGCTCCAGCCCGCGCGCGCTGCCGGGCCTGGCCACCGACAACAAGCTGGTGCTGGACAACGAGGGCGCGCTGGCGCTGACGGAAGTGCCGAAGCGCCTGGGCGTGATCGGCGCCGGCGTGATCGGCCTGGAAATGGGCTCGGTGTGGAAGCGCCTGGGTTCCGAGGTGACGATCCTGGAGGCGATGCCGACCTTCCTGGCCGCCGCCGACCAGCAGATCGCCAAGGAGGCGTTCAAGACGCTGACCAAGGACACCGGCCTGGACATCAAGCTGGGCGTCAAGATTGGCGAAGTGAAGGCCGGCAAGAAGAGCGTCACCGTCAGCTACGAGCTGAACGGCGAGGCGGTGAAGGCCGAGTTCGACAAGCTGATCGTGTCCATCGGCCGCGTGCCGAACACCCAGGGCCTGGGCGCGGAAACCGTCGGCCTGGCGCTTGACGAGCGCGGCTTCGTCGCCGTCGACGACCACTGCCACACCAATCTGCCCAATGTCTGGGCGATCGGCGACGTGGTGCGCGGCCCGATGCTGGCGCACAAGGCGTCGGAAGAGGGCGTGGCCGTGGCCGAGCGCATCGCCGGCCAGAAGCCGCACGTCGATTTCGGCGTGATCCCGTGGGTGATCTACACTTCGCCGGAGATCGCCTGGGTCGGCAAGACCGAGGAGCAGCTGAAGGCCGAGGGCGTCGAGTACAAGAAGGGCACGTCCGGTTTCGGCGCCAACGGCCGCGCGCTGGGCCTGGGCATGGCTCAGGGTACGGTCAAGATCCTGGCCTGCGCCAAGACCGACCGCATCCTGGGCCTGCACATGATAGGCCCGATGGTGTCCGAGCTGGTCAGCGAAGGCGTGGTGTCGATGGAGTTCAAGGCCGCCAGCGAAGACCTGGCGCGCATTGTCCACGCCCACCCGTCGTTGTCGGAAGTGATCCACGAAGCCGCCCTCGCCGCCGACAAGCGCGCGTTGCACGGTTGAGTGAACACGGGTCGTGTACAATGCGCACGACCCGACCGGTAATGGATGGAGCGGCCTGCCGGGGGGCCGGCCGCCTGTCCCAGCCAACCAAGGTTTGGCAAGCGATCAAGGAATAGAGGCAGAGGCGCATGCCCGCCATCATTTCCCCGAAAGGAAACCATAGATGAACCTGCATGAATACCAAGCGAAAGAGCTGCTGAGCCGTTACGGCCTGCCGGTGCAACAAGGCATTCTGGCCAAGTCGCCGGAAGAAGCCGCAGCCGCTTACGACAAGCTGGGCGGCAAATTCGCCGTCGTCAAGGCCCAGGTGCACGCCGGCGGCCGCGGCAAGGCGGGTGGCGTGAAAGTGGTGAAGAGCCGCGAAGAAGCCGCCGAAGTCGCCAAGACCCTGATCGGCACCAATCTGGTGACCTACCAGACCGACGCCGCCGGCCAGCCGGTGAATTCGGTCCTGGTCTGCGAAGACATGTACCCGGTGCAGCGCGAACTGTACCTGGGCGCCGTGGTCGACCGCGGCAGCCAGCGCGTCGTGTTCATGGTTTCCACCGAAGGCGGCGTGGAAATCGAGAAGGTGGCCGAAGAGACCCCGGAAAAGATCATCAAGATCGAAGTGGACCCGCTGGTCGGCATGCAGCCGTTCCAGGCGCGCGACGCCGCTTTCGCGCTGGGCCTGTCCGGCGCGCAGATCGCCGCGTTCAGCAAGCTGATGCTGGGCTCCTACCAGGCCTTCGTCGAGAACGATTTCGCCCTGTTCGAAGTGAACCCGCTGGCGCTGCGCGAAAACGGCGAACTCGCTTGCGTGGACGGCAAGATCAACCTGGACTCCAACGCCCTGTACCGCCACCCGGAACTCTTGGCCCAGCGCGACAAGAGCCAGGAGAACGAGCGTGAAGTGAAGGCTTCCGAGTTCGACCTGAACTACGTGGCCCTGGAAGGCAATATCGGCTGCATGGTGAACGGCGCCGGCCTGGCGATGGCCACGATGGACATCATCAAGCTGAAGGGCGGCCAGCCGGCCAACTTCCTGGACGTCGGCGGCGGCGCGACCAAGGAGCGCGTGATCGAAGCGTTCAAGCTGATCC
Organism: Chromobacterium sp. CV08; assembly: GCF_051129845.1. Classification (NCBI taxonomy): domain Bacteria; kingdom Pseudomonadati; phylum Pseudomonadota; class Betaproteobacteria; order Neisseriales; family Chromobacteriaceae; genus Chromobacterium; species Chromobacterium sp. CV08. Next base: position 4,238,489 of record NZ_CP150453.1, on the reverse strand, counting down.
TGGCCGACACCTCGGTGCAAGGCGTGCTGATCAACATCTTCGGCGGCATCGTCCGTTGCGACATGATCGCCGAGGCCATCATCGCTGCCGTGAAGGAAGTGAACGTGACCGTGCCGGTCGTGGTCCGTCTGGAAGGCAACAACGCCGAGCTGGGCGCCAAGATCCTGGACGAATCCGGCCTGAAACTGACTTCCGCCCAGGGTCTGAACGACGCTGCCGAGAAGATCGTCGCCGCCGTCAAGGCCGTGGCCTGAGACCCGCACTGAGCTGAGGAATACAAAATGAGCGTATTGGTAAACAAAGACACCAAAGTGCTGGTGCAAGGCTTCACCGGCAAGAACGGCACCTTCCACGCCGAGCAGGCGCTGAAGGTCGGCACCAAGGTCGTGGGCGGCGTGACCCCGGGCAAGGGCGGTTCCGAGCATCTGGGCCTGCCGGTGTTCAACACCATGAAGGACGCCGTGCGTCAGACCCAGGCCGACGCCTCGGTGATCTACGTGCCCGCAGCCTTCGCCAAGGACTCCATCCTGGAAGCGATCGACAGCGGCGTGAAGCTGATCGTCTGCATCACCGAAGGCGTGCCGACTCTGGACATGCTGTATGTGAAAAAGGCCGTCGACGAAGCCGGCATCCGCCTGATCGGCCCGAACTGCCCCGGCATCATCACTCCGGGCGAGTGCAAGATCGGCATCATGCCGTGGCACATCCACAACCCGGGCCGCATCGGCATCGTGTCGCGTTCCGGCACGCTGACCTATGAAGCCGTGGCGCAAACCACCGCGCTGGGTCTGGGCCAGTCCACCTGCATCGGCATCGGCGGCGACCCGATCCCGGGCACCAGCCACATCGACGCTCTGAAGCTGTTCCAGGACGATCCGGATACCGACGCCATCGTGATGATCGGCGAAATCGGCGGTTCCGCCGAGGAAGAAGCTGCCGAGTTCGCCAAGTCCTACGTGACCAAGCCGGTAGTCGGCTACATCGCCGGCGTCACCGCGCCGAAGGGCAAGCGCATGGGCCACGCCGGCGCCATCATCTCCGGCGGCAAGGGCACGGCTGAAGAGAAGTTCAAGGCCTTCGAGAAGGCCGGCATCGCCTACACCCGCAGCCCGGCCGAAATCGGCAAGACCATGTTCGAGCTGCTGAAAAGCAAGGGCATGATCTAAGCTGTTCCGCTTGGCTTGCGCAAAGACGCTGATCCGGCGTCGATGCGACGAAGCTGAATGCAAAACCCCTGAAGGCATGTGCCGACAGGGGTTTTGTTTTAGGGTGGGATGCCCGCCCGGGATGGTCCGTTCTCCGGCGAGGAGCGCTCGGATGGGGGTTACAGCGGGATGATGCGCGATAGCGCGTGCTTTGAAAATGCATGCGGAAACGGCGGCTGGGTATGGGGCTGGGCCACCCTGTGCCATTTTCGGTAATTATCGTAATTCATGATCACCGCTCTTTTGAACAGAGCTTGTTCCGATGGCGTATGCATGTCGAATAGCCTCAGTACTTTGCCACTCCCCTCCGCTTGCTCTGCTTCCTCGGTAATGATCATCAAGTGGTTTTTCGGCGAATTTTCGTGTTGTTCTAATACTGCTTTTATTTTTTTTCCGGCCAATGTCTGCGCCATGCGTTCATCTTGTAAGCTGGTATAAAAACCTGGTTGGTAGGTTATATAGCCATTGATGGTCATTGGCAGGCCGACTTCAAGAACGGTATGGTGATAGCCTGATACGATGGCGGCCAGTGCCACCAGAATCAAATTGGGATCTCCAGTGTTGATTGGCACTTCGATATCTTCGTCTTGTGCGTTTTTGCCCGGAATACTTCCCAAAAACAAGCGGTTGCTGAGCATGTCGATTGCCCAAAGGGTATCCGCCGTGGTGCCGGAGATCGATGCGCCCTCCGGCAAGCCCAGAATGCTGTCGATGCAGCGCACCACATCACCAGGCAGTAGTGGCAGATAGAAAGTATTGCCGGTTGCGACAGGCTGGTTGAGCGCCAGCAGATTGGCGATATCCCCAGCTATTCTGAGCCCTTGCCAGATGGGTGCGGGATTGCCGTTTTTCCCATCGCAACGAGCGCGTGAGCTCGAGTCGAAGGCCATCTTCCCATAATTATTTCCCCTGTACTCTCCCAATAGTTTGCTGTATTGGTCAAATTGTATTACCGCTTCTTCCGGATTGTTGATGTTGAATATTTTTAGTTTCTCAGCCTCTTTGCGTGCATCTTCATTATCCTTGATTTTTTCACACATGCCAGCATAGACGCGAGTGATTTCGCCAATGGTTTTTGTTTTCAGCTTATCTTGCTGCAATTTTTCAAACGTCTCAGTTGCTAATTTGACATTGTTCTTTTTGTCATCTTCTTTAAATTTTCCTTTGATGTCGGTAAAAATCTTTAATTTCTTTTCATCCTGATAGAGCTTGCTTGCCTGCGCCAGTGTTTTCGCATATCTGCTATTGTTTTCAACTACATTGTTGAGCTGTATTAGATCATTGAGCATTTTACTGGTCATGCGTTGAAGTTGTTCTCGAATTTTTTTCATGTCGAGGTCTTCTTCGTTGTCGAACAGCGCGCACAATTTATTGGCCATTTCGAATTCATTGAAGGCCTTTTCTTTGATGCACAATTCAATTTTTTTGGAATCGGTGATGATTTCCATGAGCGGCTCCAGTACCTGAGAAAGGATGATGGTTGGTCAGGCGGAGCGCCATGTCTCCGCTGTCTGAAAAACGCCAGGGATGAGCAGGCGTGAAGCGACGGCGGCGAATCTTGTGGAGACGACGGGAACAGCGGGCAAACGGCAATAGTCGGCCTTGAGGAGGGGAATGCTAGCCGTTGTCTGGGATGATGAGATGGCGCTGCCGCCGGAGCGGCGGCAGGAGCGTCAGGCGAAGCGCGCGCAGGCGCGTTCGAACGGCGACTGGAAGCGCGGGCTGACGTAGGGCGTCAGCAGATACATCAGGCTGCGGCAGCCGGACTGGATCAGCCTGTCCAGTTCGGCCGCGCTGGCGTTCTGCCTGATGGTGCTGATCCAGCCGGTCTGCACCATCTGGAAATGCTGCACCAGGTGCGCCAGCTGCTGGTCGTCGAGCAGGATCATGCCCTGTTCGCGCAGGCGGGAGAACAGCTGGCCCAGCTTGCCGTTCAGCTGGCCGCGAGACAGCTGCTGGTGTTCCTCCTCCAGCTGCGGGTTGACGTAGAACAGGCTGGGCAGGCTTTTCGGCAGGAAGCGGAAGCTCCAGATGTGGCGCAGCGTCTTTTCCATCGCCATCACCATGGCCTCGATCGAGTTGCTGTGGCTGAGCGCCGACGACAGCTGCTCGGCCATGCCCTTGACGTAGCGGTGGTACAGCTCGTTGACGATCTCCTCCTTGTTGCGGAAGTGATAGTAGAGCTTGCCGGTGCTGATATTCATCCGCTCGGCGATGTGGTTGGTGGTGATGACGCGCTCGCCTTCCTGGTTGAACAGTTGCAGGCTCGCTTCGACGATCTTGTCGAAAGTCTCCGATTGGCCGCTTTTGCGCATGCTTGATTCTTCCCGATAACACTTTAGATGGCGAGGAGCGCCGGCTCAGCCGGTCTTGCGCGACGCGAGCAGGCAGGCCGCCAGCGCCAGGCCTATCCAGCCTTCCAGACGAAAGAAGTCGAGGCAGGAAATCAGCGTGGCCTGCCGGGCGAGCTCGCCGGCCAGCACTCCAAGCCGTTGAGTATCGCTCAAATCGGGCATGAATTGGCGTAATTGATGCAAAGCATCGACAAACTGTGGCGTATTCCAGGAAAAACCTTCGGACAAACGGTTGTAGTGCAGCGCGTTACGCGCCTGCATGAACACGCCGGCCAGCGCGACGCCGGCCGAGATCGATACCTGGCGCACGATGTTCTTGGTCTGATAGGCGCGGCCGAAGGCCGCCGGCGCGATGTCGCGGAAGGTGGCCTGCGCCACCGCCATGATGAACAGCGACATGAAGCCGCCGTTCAGCAGCAGGATGGCGGCGACGCGGCCCAGCGTCGCCTCGGCGTTCAGGCCGCTCATCAGCCAGCCGTAGCCGGCCAGCAGCAGGCAGCCGCCGACCATGGTCTCCGTCAGGCCGGGCGCCTTGCCCTTCAGCAGCAGCTTGGCGTACAGCAGCGCGAAGACGATGCCGGCCAGATAGCTGACCGACAGCAGCATGCCGCTGGTCGGCAGATCGAAGCCCAGCGCCTGCGCCGACAGCACAGGCAGGATGTAGCTGTTGGCCGATACCAGCAGGTAGCAGCAGCTGTAGCCGGCGAGGCCCAGCCGGTAGCCGGGACGGCGCAGCAGCGTCCAATGGCGGCGGTCCGACGCCCGGCGGCGGTGCGTCGAGCGGAACAGCAGGAAGGCGGCGACGGCGGCCGCTGCCAGGCCGGCCAGCCATTGCGGGCGGGAGAACAGCTGGTACGGCGTCTGCTGGATCAGCCACTGCAGCAGGAAGACGGCGGCCAGCAGCAGCATGAAGGTCCAGGTCGGATAGCGGGCGGGGCGATGCGCAGGGGGCCGCAGCGGCAGCAGGCCGGCCGCCCACCAGGCCGGCGGCAGCAAGGGCAGCATGCCCCAGAGCAGGGCGCGCCAGCCGTAGGCCTGCAGCAGGACGCCGCCCAGCAGCGGCCCCAGCGCGCTGCCCAGGAGCAGCGCCTGGCCGAAGGCGACCAGGCCCAGTCCTCGGCTGGCCGGCGGCAGTTGCGCGACCTCCAGCCGGGCGGCGGTGAAGAAGGCGGCACCGCCCAGGCCCTGCACCGCGCGTCCGGCGATGAAGCCCGCCGGCGAGGCGGCGGCGCCGGCGATCAGCGCGCCCAGCGCGAACAGGGCGATGGACGCCCGCAGGTGGCGGCGCGAGCCGATGTGCTCGACGCACCACTGGTGGTTGAACAGCGCCACCACCGCGCCGAGCGCGTAGGCCATCGCCGCGTGGCTGAACTCTTCCGGTCCGGCGCCGACGCCGCCCATCACCTGCGACGAGGCGAAATTGAGCAGGCCGTTCTGCAGGAACTCCAGCCAGGCGATCAGCGCGATCGCGGCCAGCCGGCTCCAGTGGGGTTGATGCGAGAAGGGGGGCATGCGCGGCGTCCGGAGGTGGGGGATGCCGCCAGTGTAGAAAGCGCTTATGATTTAATAAAATCGATGTTTTTCATTGGATATATTGTTTTGAATGATATTGATGCGCTGAAGCTGAGGCGGCTGGACCTGAACAGCCTGGTGGCGCTGTACACGCTGCTGAGCACCCGCAGCGTCAGCCGCAGCGCCGAGTGGCTGTGCCTGGGCCAGCCGGCGGTCAGCCATATCCTGAAGAAGCTGCGCGAGCAGTGCGGCGACCCCTTGCTGTGCCGCGACGGACGCGGCCTGACGACGACGCCGTACGCCGAGGCGCTGTTGCCGCCGCTGGAGGCGTGGCTGGCCGAGGCGCAACGCCTGCTGGCGCCGCCTGCCTTCGATCCGGCCGCGCTGGACGGTGTCTACCGGCTGGCGATGCCGGATCTGCTGGAGGCGGCGCTGCTGCCGGAGCTGATCGCGACGCTGCAACGCGAAGCGCCCGGCTTGAGGCTGCAGGTGGTGGCGATGGCGGCCGACGAGGCCGAGGCGGCACTGGAGGCGCGGCGGATAGACGGCGCCGTCGGCCATTTCCCGGCCGGGAGCGGGCGCTTGTCGCGGCGCGGGCTGTTCCGCAGCGGCTTCGTCTGCCTGTTTCATCCGGACCGGCTGGCGCTGCCGGAGGCGCTGGACGCGGAGGCGCTGGCGGCGCCGCCGCATCTGTACACGTCCTATATCGGCAACAGCGCCAGCCTGGTCGACGACTACCTGGCCGCGCACGGCCGGTCGCGGCGGGTGATCGCCTCCACCGCCGGCCTGTTGGCGATACCGCTGCTGCTGCAGAGGCTGCCGGCGGTGGCGGTGCTGCCGGCCTTGATCGCCGAGGTGTTGCGCGCCGACGAGCTGGCGCGGCGGCCGGTCGGGGACGGCGAGCTGTCCATCGCCGTCGAGCATGTCTGGCACCCGCGCTGCGACGCCGATCCGTTGCGGCTGTACATGGCCGGGCTGCTGTGGCGGCAGACGGCGCCGTGGCGCGATGGGCAGGGAATGGCGGGATTATCGGTCGGTTGATTTAAATCTGACGCAAGTATTTAAACGGGATGTGATTTTTAACGATGCGCGCCAGCTGATATGACGGATAATAGGCCTTTTATCAGTATCGGCTAATCATCTCATGCGCTCCATCCGACACAAGCTCATCCTGCTGACGGCGGTGTCCATTCTGGTCGCCACGATCAGCGTGACGGTCATCGCCTGCCTCAATATCCGCAACCACGCCTACGACGAAGCGAAGCGCGAAGTCACCCAGGTGCTGCAGCTTCAGGGCGGCCTGGTGTCGGAATGGCTGACGGTGCGCAAGAACCTGATCAGCGCCAGCCTGTCGCGAGCCGGCGACCCGCAGGCCAGCTACTACCTGCAGCAGATCGCCAAGGGCGGCGGCTTCAACATCATCTACGCCGGCCACGGCGACAGCGGCGAGATGTTCTACTCGGTGCCGGGCCGGACCAAGCCCAGCGCCGACTACCAGCCGGCGCAGCGGCCGTGGTACCAGCAGGCCAAGGCACAGGGCGGCGTGATCGTCACCGACCCGTACAAGGATTCCGAGCCGGAAACCAAGGACAAGCTGGTGATCACCATCGCCGACAAGGCGGCGGGGCAGGAGGTCGTCGTCGGCGGCGACATCCTGATCGACAAGCTGGTGAAGTCGGTGCTGGACATCAAGCTGGCCGGCGACGGCCACGCCTTCCTGCTGACCCGCCAGGGCAAGGTGATCGCCTATCCGAAGCCGGGCCAGGAACTGCGCCCGGTGGGCGAACTGATCCCGGCGCTGGACGACAGCCGCTTCCAGCAACTGCTGGCCAGCGGCGACGTGGCGCCGGTGGACATCGACGGCCGCACCTTCCTGGTGACGCTGAAACAGGTGGCGAATACCGACTGGGTGATGGGCGTGGCGGCCGACGAGGCCGCGGTGCTGGCGCCGGTGACGCAGCTGATCTGGCTGATCGCCGGCGGCGTGGCGGTGGTGCTGCTGGCGCTGGTGGCGCTGAGCTCCGCCTATCTGGCGCGCCTGCTGCGCGGCCTGATCCAGGTGCGCGACGCGATGCATGAGATTTCGCAGGGCGAGGGCGACCTGACCCGCCGCATCGAGGTGCACGGCGAGGACGAGGTGGCGCAGACCGCCGAGGCCTTCAACCAGTTCGTCGGCCGCCTGAACGGCATGTTCCGCGAACTGCGCGACGAGGCGGAGCAACTGGCGCAAGGCGTGATCGAGGTCGGCGGCGCCGTCAAGCAGGTGGCGGCCGACTCCCATCGCCTGGCCGACATCTCCAGCTCGAACGCCGCGGCGATCGAGGAAGTGACCGTCAGCATCTCCCACATCGCCGAGGCGACGCGCGAGACCGACACGCTGGCGCGCAACACCGGCGAGCACTCGCGCGAGAGCGCCGGCGACATGCAGCGCATCAGCAGCGAGATGGAGCAGACCAGCCAGTCCGTCGGCGAGCTGTCGACGCTGCTGGCCTCGCTGGAGCAGCGCTCGCAGGAAATCTCCAAGATCACCAATGTGATCAGCGACATCGCCGACCAGACCAATCTGTTGGCGCTGAACGCGGCGATCGAGGCGGCGCGTGCCGGCGAGCAGGGCCGCGGCTTCGCCGTCGTGGCCGACGAGGTGCGCAAGCTGGCCGAGCGCACCGGCAAGGCGACGGTCGAAATCAGCGAGATGGTGGAGAACATACTCGGCGAGACCGGCAAGGCCGTCGGCAATATGCAGCGCACCGTCAGCGCCGTCGATACCAGCGTCGAGCTGACCAGCCAGGCGCGCGGCAGGCTGATGGCGATCGGCACCGCGATGCAGCAGGTGATAGACAAGATCGGCGACGTGGCGCTGTCCACCAGCGAGCAGCACAACGCCACGACGGCGATGGCGCAGAGCACCGAATCGATCAACAACCAGATCCTGGACTCCGACGCCGCGCTGCAGGGCGCGATGCAGACGCTGGAGGCGCTGAAGCAACTGGCGCACGGCATGCAGGGCGCCTTCGGCCGCTTCAGGTTGTAAGCGATTCCGCCACGCCGGGGCATCCGGTGTGGCGAAAATGCCATGGTTTGGATGATTTTTGCCAGCAAAATCAAAACCATCAGCATAATCGGCCGGCGTTTGATCGCGGTATTTGTAAACGTTGTTTACAATGTGCCCGGTCATAAACGAGCTGATCCTTACAGGACATGAGCGCCGGCCGAGGCCGGCCGTCGACGGGGGCGCCGCGTGCGCCCCTGTTGCCGCCTGCGGGATCGGCATAGATAAGCCATAAGCCGATTGCCATGAAATCCATTCGAAGCAAGATCGCCCTGTTGCTGGCGCTGGCCATGCTGGTGGCCACGCTGAGCACCGCCGTCAGCGCCTACCTGAAGTTCCGCGACAGCCTGTCGTCCAGCGTCAATGCCCAGCTGGACCTGGCCATCGCCGGCCAGCAACGCTTCGTCTCCGCCTGGCTGGAACAGCGCCGGCAGATCATCGCCAGCGCGCTGCGCCATGGCGGCGAGACCGATCCCACCTTCTACCTGCAGCAGCTGGCCGAGGCCGGCGGCTATACCCAGATCTTCGTCGGCGACGGCGACAGCAAGGGCATGATCTATTCGATTCCGGGCAAGCAGAAGCCCAGCCCGGACTACGACCCGGCCTCGCGCAGCTGGTTCAAGATGGCGAAGTCCCAGAGCGGCACCATCGTCACCGCGCCGTACCAGCCGGCCAGCGCCTCGATCAAGGACCTGGTGATCACCGTGGCCCAGGCATTGCCTGCCGGCAACAAGGTGGTCGGCGGCGACATCGCCATCGGCCAGCTGGTCAAATCGGTGTTGTCGGTGTCTCTGCCGGGCAACGGCTTCGTCTTCCTGATGGGCAAGGACGGCAAGCTGATCGCCTATCCGAAGGCCGACACCGCGCTGAAGCCGCTGTCCGAGCTGATGCCGGGCATGGACGCCGACCGTATCGGCGGCCTGCTGGACAAGCCGGAGCTGGCGTCGGTGCAACTGGAAGGCACGAGCCGCCTGCTGCGCCTGCGCTCGGTCGAGGGCAGCGACTGGGTGCTGGGCGTGGTGGTCGACAGCGAATTGCTGGACGCGCCGCTGCGACAGATGATGGTGGAGATGGTGTTGTCGCTACTGGCTGTACTGGTCATCACCCAACTGCTGGCCGGCGCCTATCTGCGCCGTCTGCTGAAGGGGCTGTTCCAGGTGCGCGACGCGCTGAGCGAGATCGCCGAGGGCGAAGGCGATCTGACCCGACGCATCGCGGTCGGCGGCGAGGACGAGGTGGCGCAGATGGCCGACGCCTTCAACCGCTTCGTCGACCGTCTGAACGGCATGTTCCGCGAGCTGCGTTCCGAGGCCGAGCAATTGGCCCAGGGCGTCATCGCCGTCGGCGGCGACGTGGCTCGCCTGGCCGAGGATTCCCACGTGCTGGCGGACATCTCCAGCTCCAACGCCGCGGCGATCGAGCAGGTGACGGTGAGCATCTCCCATATCGCCGACGCGACCCGCGAGACCGACGAGCTGGCGCGCGACACCGGCGCAAGCTCCCAGGCCAGCGCCGAGGAGCTGCAGCGCATCAGCGGCGAGATGGCGAAGACCAGCCGCTCGGTCGGCGAGCTGTCGGCCTTGCTGGTCTCGCTGGAGCAGCGTTCGCAGGAGATCTCCAAGATCACCGGCGTGATACGCGATATCGCGGACCAGACCAATCTCTTGGCCTTGAACGCGGCGATCGAGGCGGCGCGGGCCGGCGAGCAGGGCCGCGGCTTCGCCGTCGTCGCCGACGAGGTGCGCAAGCTGGCCGAGCGAACCGGCAGTGCCACCGTCGAGATCGGCGACATGGTGCAGAACATCCTCAGCGAGACCGGACGGGCGGTCGGCAATATGGAAAGCACGATAGGCACGGTGGACAGCAGCGCGGCGCAGACCGAGCAGGCGCGCGCGCGGCTGGAGGACATCACCCGTGCGATGAGGCAGGTGGTCGAGAAGATAGGCGACGTGGCGCTGTCGACCGGCGAGCAGCACAATGCGACCACGGCGATGGCGCAGAGCACCGAGTCCATCAACAACCAGATCCTGGATTCCGACGCGGCGCTGCAGAGCGCGCAGCGGACGCTGGCCACGCTGGACGGCGTGGCGCGCAGCATGCAGCAGGCCTTCAGCCGCTTCAAATTGTAAACAGCGCCGGTATTCCGTTCATAACGCCAGCCTTCGCGCTGGCGTTTTTGCTGCGACGCCCGGAAAATGGATGATGGTTTGTATAAGGAAAGACTGATCCGATGATGAAGAAATTGTGCGTGCCGCTGTTGCTGCTGGGCATGGCCGGCTGCTCGATGTTCCCGACCCAGCAGGGCTATGCGCAGAAGGTGTACCGTTGGCAGGGCCGCGACGTCAACGAGCTGCTGGCGCAATGGGGTGCGCCGACCAAGACCATGCAGATGCCCAACGGCAACAGCCTGTACACCTATGTGAAGGAAAGCACCGAGCAGCGGCCGCTGCAGGAAAACACCCGCTACGAACCCGGCACCAAGCTGACGATGACCGACAAGGACGGGCAGTCCCGAGTGGTGGAAACCCCGGGACGCTGGGTCAGCAACGGCGTCACCGGCGGCGGCACCGTCCATTACGAATGCACGACCAACTTCGTCGTCGACAAAAAGACCAAGGAAGTGCTGAGCGTCAGCTTCGACGGCAATAATTGCCTGGCGATGGAGCAGCAGTAGTCAGTGCTGCGGCAGCTGCCATTCGCCCTTGTTCTCGAACGGCAGGTCGGCGAGGCCGTTCAGGCCGTGCAGCTGGCCGCGGATGGCGTAGTTCAGCTTGCCGCCCGGCAGCTGCTGCCAGTTGGCCAGCTGCCGTATCCAGGCGGCGAGCGAGGTGTGTACCTGCAGGGTGACCTGGCCTTCCCCGTGCGAGGGGATGGCGATGGCCTGATTGCTGCTGCCGCCGCCCAGCTTTTCGCCGCCCAGCATCAGATCGAAGTCGATGCCGCTGGCGTTCAGCGGGATGGCGTTGGGATTGGCGACGCGCAGCGTCACCGTGAAGTTCTGCTCGAACAGCGTGCTGCTGCCCGGTTCGATATTGCTCAGATTGACCTGAGGTTTCTGTAGGCCAAGGCTGCCGCAAGCGGAAAGGGCAAGCAGCAGCAACGAGGAACTGATCCACTTCTTCATGGCTGCATTCCAACAAATGTGACGGTCTTGGTATTCTACTGTCCTCGGCTGTGCACTTGTGTGAGCGTAATGTATTGAATTGTTACGCGATCATGGGGGAAATGCCTGGCGCATGGCCTTCCCGGTGTCAATGACGGTCGGTGAGACATGAGGAATATTCTTTTGGAGATCGGCGCATCCGGTTTGAATGATGGCAGAACAGGCAGTGTCCTTTGCTCACGATTGCTTGCCCATGGATTTCCTGCGCTCATCGGAAACGTTGCCAGCAGCGCTGAAAGAGTAGCCAAGAAGATCGATGGGCAAGCCTTGGTGAAGGAGCTGATGGATATAGGCAGCCTTGGCTCTCAGGCAGGGATGGCAATAGGGCTGCAAGCATTTTCGTTGATGCCTGTCATGTGCTTGCTTGGCTGTCGACTGGCGTATTCTTATGCCCCTTGCTTTGTTAGTGTACCAGTCCAGTAGAAATAGCCAAGCACTGTAACATTGTCCTGTTCTTCCTCCGTGATATAAAAAGAGAACTTATAAGTTGCGCGTCCCGTATTGATAAGGCGGCATTCGTAGTAAAAATCGGGAAGTTGCTGCACCGTGAAATGAAGCGGGTCGACATCGTCGCTTGCCGGATCTTCATAGGGGACCGGCTCAGGTACGAAGGACAGCATCGGCGTGGGGGCGTCTATGATAACGCTCCCGGAATCTTTCGCTATATCATAGAGCATTACCGTGTGGTCGGCATTGTTGGAAAGAGAAAGCCCACGCCAACAAATAGTACTGCCGACAGGGAATTGCAATAGTAAAGAGGATGAGCCTTGCCCTTGGGGAAGCGCTATGAGTTTCGGGTCTGCAATGATGGAAACATTTTCGGGGCTGGCCTTGGCGGGTTGTTGTATGGTTCCCGTCGTTATTGGGTTTGCCAATATTGACTCACAGTCAACCATTATGTTCACGTTTGCGATGTTGAGCATGCTTCCTCCGAATGAAAGTGACTCAAATAGCCGAGACATATTGATATTATTTGGCAAGCCACCGCATGGTTGAGTCATCCCAATGTGGCGGCTTGCGTTTCGGATTGGGCAGGTTTAGTTGACGGTGATTCGAGGATCCCAATAATAATAGCCAACAGGTTCTATATGATTGCCTGTTGTTTGTCGGGCGATGTAGAAAAATACTTTATATCCTTCAGTTCCGGACCTGGCAATATTGGAACTGAGGTAGTAGTCCGGAATCTGCATTGCCTTAAATTTGAGCGGATGTACCGTCAGATCAGCATCTTGTTCCGGCACGGGGCGCCAAGGCATGGCCAGATTGGGCTCGGGCGTTTTCATCAGGAGATCGCCCTCATATTTTTCAATTTTATAAATAATGACGCTTTGAGTGACGTTAGCAGACATGGAGACGGACCTCCAGCGTACTTCGTCATCTTGTTCTGCTTTGATCCATAGGTCGGCACTGGCTTGGGTATTGGGGTGGTACAGATCGTCTTCTCCGGTGACCATATAGATATCTTTATGGAGAATGCCCTTCTCCCCGCCATTGGGAGAACCACCTGGCTTGTACTTGTTGACTAAGGCATCGGTATCAAAAACCGCATTGATGTTAATAATCTTGCTCATCTGTATTTCTCCTATGAGATAGAGGCATTCAGAAAATCTGAGTGCGCGGATTGGCTTGAGCCGGATCGCAGCCTCTCAAGGCCTCTAGTATCCATGGTGGTTTTAATGCTGTGTATAGGTAGAGTTACGCAAGCCGTTCCTGGGTAAATCAATCTATGGTAGGTTCATGTACGATTAGTGCTGAATGTAGTGATTTTGAAAAATCAAACCCATTCACCTGATCGATCGGCTTGTTTTGATGATGAATGGTGTTTTTTCGTAAGCATTTCAGGGTCGCAGTTTTTAATAATTTCTACGGTCAACTAAACTAACCTATTTTGGCAAGGCTGGATTTTTATGCTACGGCTCAGTTCAACTGTAGTATTTTCGACGGGTCTAAGTAGGTGTGAATAGAGGAAATAGTAAGAATGGCGGTGTAGGTACTTGTATGCCGAGGCAAGGCCTACTGATGCAGACTACACAGTTGCGGCGAAGTCATAGTGAATCTAGTAGGGGTGGCAATGCGGTATCAAAACTTCGTTTGTCGCTCTAAGCCCTTTGGTGAGGCAAGGCGTATATCTTGAAGAGTGTATGAATCATATCTGCTATTGAATGGCGATATGTTTGCTGAGAAATCGTATCGAGACTCAGGCTTGCCCCATTTGCATTTTTAAATATGAATGATGGATTCGAGGAAAGAGATTGTTGTGATCACGTGCCGGCGGAAGCCGTCTTTCCTGTCTGTTTGCGCAGTCGGAAGACGGTGGTCGATGAAGCTATCGAAGCCGGTTCGCGCATCGAAGGCGAGGATGCCGGCGGGCGAGCGCCCAAAAGCAACAGGCCATCGGATGATGGCCTGTTGCTTTTGGGGACTTGCCGGTCAAAAACGCCTCGTCGGCGTCCTGGCCGCGGGATGCGGCCACGCGCCGCGGCTCCTCGTCTTCCCGCCAGTCGTCCAGTTCGGACCATAGCGATTGCTTCTGCGATTGGCGCAGGCCGGATCGGCTGCGGCCGTGGGCGCCGCCCTTTTTCAGGATGGCTGCGCAAGCCAGCGGATTGCGCGGTTTGATGGTGTGCATGTGCTTTTCCGTTTGATGACGCGCCGGATGGCGCGAGCGGCGATTGTCGTCCTCCCGGACGGCCGCCGTCAACCGGGCAAACAAAAAGCCGCCCGGGGGCGGCTCTCTGTGGCTTTGCGCGGCCTCATACCATCAGGCTGGCGACCTTGGTGGTGATGATGTCGACGGCCGGGTCGTTGGCGCCGTGCGGCAGGATCACGTCGGCGAAGCGCTTGGTCGGCTCGATGAACTGGTTGTGCATCGGGCGCACGGTCGACAGGTACTGTTCGATCACGCTTTCCATCGTGCGGCCGCGCTCGGCGATGTCGCGTTTGAGGCGGCGGATGAAACGCACGTCGGAGTCGGTGTCGACGAAGATCTTCAGCGACATCATTTCGCGCAATGCGGCGTCGTACAGCGGGAACAGGCCCTCGATCACGATCACCGGCGCCGGCTGCACGGTGACGGTCTTGTCGGAGCGGGTGTGGTTGGCGAAGTCGTACACCGGCATCTCGATCGCGCGGCCGTTGCGCATGTCGTCGATGTGGGAGATCAACAGCGGCCAGTCGAAGGCCTGCGGGTGGTCGTAATTGGTGCCCAGGCGCTGTTCGAAGGTCAGATGGCTCTGGTCGCGATAGTAGTAGTCCTGGATGATTACCGCCGCCATCTCGGAACCAATGGTTTCCAGCACTTTGTTGGTAACCGTGGTTTTGCCGCTGCCGCTGCCGCCTGCAACGCCAATGATGAACGGGGTGCTCATGAGGGGTCCTAACGTAAGAAAAATATAAAAAACGCGCCATTCTAATGACTTATGGCGCGCAGTTCCACTCGTTTTGCGACATGGCCTGACTCAAAAAGGGCGTTTTCTTTCCGCGGTGGCCGCCGCATACCATTCCTGCATCGCCGGCAGGTCCAGAATATGGCGGACATAGGCCTGAGAGCGCTCGGGCAGTTTGACGTTATAGGTCTGGAAGCAGGTGCAGATCGGCGCGAAGCAGGCGTCGGCGATGGTGAAGCGGCCGAACAGGTACTCGCCGTCGGTGACGTGGCGCTCGCGATGTTCCTCCCACAGCGCGATCACGCGGGCGATGTCCGATTCCAGCGCCGGCGAGGTCTCGTAGTCTATCTGGCGCAGCGTGATGTCCATAGGCAGGTTCTCCCGCAGGGCGACGAAGCCGGAATGGATTTCCGCGACGATGGAGCGGGCGACGGCGCGAGTGGCGCTGTCGGACGGCCACAGCCCGGCGGCCGGAAAGCATTCCGCCAGGTACTCGCAGATCGCCAGGGAATCCCAGACTCTGAGCTTGCCGTCGACCAGCACCGGCACCTTGCCGGCCGGATTGGCGGCCAGGATGCGGGCCTTGCTGTCGGACAGGTAGAGGTCGATCTGCTGTTCCCTGAACGGCTCGTTCAGCATTTTCAGCACCAGCCAGGGGCGCAGCGACCAGGGGGAATAGTTCTTGTTGCCGATGATCAGCGTGAACATGGCGGCTCCGGGACCGGGGCGTCGGCACGGTGCCGGCGCGCGTCTTTACTGATGATACGCCGGGCATCGGCGATTTTCACGAGGGCAAACGAAAGGCCCCGGTGTCGCGGGGCCTGTTTCCGGGGACGGCGGGGCTTATTCCGCCTCGTCTATCCACGCCTGCTGAATCGCCTCCAGCACGCGCTCGCCGCCGCGGGCGTGGTCGTCGTCGAAGCCGGGCAGGCTGACCACCCAGTTGTGCAGGTCGACGAAGCGCACGGTCTTCGGGTCCACGTCCGGGTGGGCGTCGGCCAGTTCGATGGCGATGTCGTTAACGTCGGTCCATTTCATAGATGTCTCCTGAGCGGGAGTAGGTCATGAAATCCAGCGCAGCGGCAGCGGCGAGGCGCGCCGCCGCAGACAGTACACATAGTACGGCAAGGCGGCGCAACGCTGCCGCTGGGATTTCAGGGCCTGCTCCTTAATGATGTTCGCGGGCGTGGTTGATCGTGTACTTCGGGATCTCGATCACCAGGTCCTCGTCGGCGACGATGGCCTGGCAGGACAGGCGCGACTGGGCTTCCAGGCCCCAGGCCTTGTCCAGCAGGTCCTCCTCCAGCTCGTCGGCCTCGTTCAGCGAGTTTCCGCCTTCGCGGACGATGCAGTGGCAGGTGGTGCAGGCGCAGGACATCTCACAGGCGTGCTCGATCTCTATATCGTGGGCGAGCAGCGCGTCGCAGATGCTCTGACCGGTTTCTACATTGTCTATCACGGCGCCTTCCGGACACAGGTCCGGGTGGGGCAGAACGATGATGCGCGGCATGGCGTATCCTTACAGATCGGTAATCTTGTGGCCCTTCAGCGCGCGGCGGATGTTGCGGTCCATGCGGCGGGAGGCGAAGGTTTCGGTGGCGTGGTTCAGCGCGGCGCTGGCCTCGTTGATGCGACGGGTGACGCCGTCGGCGATGGCCGCGGCGACGGCGGCGACGGCGGCTTCGACGTCGGCGCGCTCGGCCGGGTCCAGCAGGTCGCCGTCCTGGTCCAGCGCGTTGACGGTGGCGTCGCGCAGGCTTTCGGCGTCGACGATGGCTTCGCGCAGCTTGCGCGCCTCGATGTCTTCCTGGACGTTGGCCAGCGACTCGCTCAGCATGCGGCTGATCTCGTCGTCGGCCAGACCGTAGGACGGCTTGACCTCGATGCTGGATTCGACGCCCGAGGTCTGCTCGCGCGCGGTGACCGACAGCAGGCCGTCGGCGTCCACCTGGAAGGTGATGCGGATGCGCGCGGCGCCGGCCACCATCGGCGGGATGCCGGAGAGCACGAATTTGGCCAGGCTGCGGCAGTCGGACACCAGTTCGCGCTCGCCTTGCAGCACGTGGATGGACATCGCGGTCTGGCCGTCCTTGAAAGTGGTGAAGTCCTGCGCGCGCGCCACCGGTATCGTGCTGTTGCGCGGGATGATCTTCTCGGTCAGGCCGCCCATGGTCTCGATGCCCAGCGACAGCGGCAGCACGTCCAGCAGCAGCCACTCGTCGTCCTGCTTGTTGCCGGCCAGCACATTGGCCTGGATCGCGGCGCCCAGCGCCACCACCTTGTCCGGGTCGAGATTGGTCAGCGGCGCGCGGCCGAAGTAGTCGGCGACGGCCTTCTGCACATGCGGCATGCGGGTGGCGCCGCCGACCATCACCACGCCCTGGATGTCCTCGGGCGAGACCTTGGCGTCGCGCATCGCCTTGCGCACCGGCGTCAGCGTCTTGTCGACCAGGGTCTTGGTGATCGCGTGCAGCGTCGCCTGGTCCAGTTCCAGGTCCAGCGACTGGCCGTCGGACAGGATCGCGGTGACGCGGGTGCTGGCGTGGTCGGTCAGCGCCTCCTTGGCTTCGCGGGCGCGGGTGTGCAACAGGCGCATGTCGTGCGCCGACGGGCCGGTGACGCCGGCCTGCTCCAGCAGCCAGCAGAACACGCGGTGGTCGAAGTCGTCGCCGCCGAGCGCGGAGTCGCCGCTGGTGGCCAGCACCTCGAACACGCCGCGGCTCAGCTTCAGGATGGACACGTCCAGCGTGCCTCCGCCCAGATCGTATACGACGTAGGTGCCTTCGCTGCCGTTGTCCAGGCCGTAGGCGATGGCGGCGGCGGTCGGCTCGTTCAGCAGCCGCAGCACATTGAGGCCGGCCAGCCGGGCGGCGTCCTTGGTGGCCTGGCGCTGGGCGTCGTCGAAATAGGCCGGCACGGTGATCACCGCGCCGGTCAGCTCGCCGCCGAGGCTTTCTTCGGCGCGGTCCTTCAGGGCGCGGAGGATGTCGGACGACACTTCGACCGGGCTCTTGACGCCGGCGCGGGTCACCAGCTGCACCATGCCCGGCGCGTCGACGAAGCGATAGGGCAGGCTGCCGGCGTCCTTGATGTCGCTGACGCCGCGTCCCATGAAGCGTTTCACCGAGACGATGGTGTTGTGCGGATCGCGGTTCTGTTCCTTCTGCGCATCGTAGCCGACCGCCAGCACGCCCTCGTCGCCGTAGCGGACCACCGACGGCAGCAGGCTGCGGCCGGTTTCGTCGGGCAGCACGGCGGCGGAGCCGCTCCTGACGGTGGCCACCAGCGAGTTGGTGGTGCCCAGGTCTATGCCGACGGCCAGACGGTGTTGGTGGGGAGCGGCCGAGAGGCCGGGTTCGGCGATTTGCAATAGAGCCATGTCGTGATCTTTATGTCGTTGCTCAGCGGTGGCGCGCCGGATTCAGTCCAGCAGGTTTTCGATGGCGTCGCCGATTTCCTGGTCCAGCTTTTCCATGAAGCGCAATTTTCGCACCAGGACGGCGGCGGCGTCCAAGTCGGCGCGCGCGTCCAGCGCGGCCCCCAGCTCGGCCTGCAGCGCCCCGATCTCGCCGCGCAGGCGGCGCGACAACGCCTCCAGCGCGTCCACGTCGGAGCGGGCGTCGTCTATGCTCTCGCGCCACTCCATCTGCGCCATCAGGAAGTCGGTCGGCATCCGGGTATTGTTTTCTTCCTGGGTGTCGACGCCGGACAGCTGCAACAGGTAGCGGGCGCGGTTCAGCGGCGATTTCAGCGTCTGGTAGGCCTCGTTGACGCGGGTGGCCAGCATCAGCGCGCTGCGCTTGTCGGCGTCGCCGGCGCTGGCGTAGCGGTCCGGGTGGACCTGGGCGGCGGCGGCGCGCCAGGCGGCGTCGAGGCCGGCCGCGTCGATGGCGAAGCGGCGCGGCAGGCCGAACAGGCTGAAGAAATCCTGGTTGAAATCGTGATTCATCGATGCGTCCGGGCTAAGGCTCAGGGACTGAAAAAACGAGGGCGGAGCATCAGCGCTTGCGCGTCAACGCTCCGCCCCGCGGCGGCTGCGGTCAGACGTTGAAGCTCTCGCCGCAGCCGCACTCGTTCTTGACGTTGGGGTTGTTGAAGCGGAACCCCTCGTTCAGGCCTTCCTTGACGTAGTCGAGCTCGGTGCCGTCGAGATAGGCCAGGCTCTTGGCGTCGGTGTAGATGGCCACGCCATAGCTTTCGAAGCGGACGTCGTCGCTGCTCTCGACATCGACGAACTCCAGCTTGTAGGCCATGCCGGAGCAGCCGGAGGTCTTGACGCCAAGGCGCACGCCCAGGCCCTTGCCGCGCTTGGCGAGGAAGGCGCCTACGTGCTGGGCGGCGCGTTCGGAAAGAGTGAGTGCCATCTGTCGCCTCCGCTTACTTGCCGTGTTTCTGCTTGTAGTCTTCCACCGCGGCCTTGATCGCGTCTTCGGCCAGGATGGAGCAGTGGATCTTCACCGGCGGCAGCGCCAGTTCTTCGGCGATGGCGGTGTTCTTGATGGACAGCGCCTCGTCCAGCGACTTGCCCTTCACCCACTCGGTCACCAGCGACGAGGAGGCGATGGCGGAGCCACAGCCGTAGGTCTTGAACTTGGCGTCCTCGATCACGCCGTCGGCGCCGACCTTGATCTGCAGCTTCATCACGTCGCCACAGGCCGGCGCGCCGACCATGCCGGTGCCGACGCTGTCGTCGCCCTTGTCGAACGAGCCGACGTTGCGCGGGTTTTCGTAGTGGTCCAACACTTTTTCGCTGTATGCCATGTCTTTCGCTCCTGCAAGGCCGCGGCGTCTTCATGTCGCCGAGGCCGGTAATCTGTTATCGGCTCAGTGGGCCGCCCATTGAACGCTGTTCAGGTCCACGCCGTCCTTGTACATCTCCCACAGCGGGGACAGTTCACGCAGCTTGCCGATCTTGGACTTCAGCAAGGCGATCGTGAAGTCGATCTCTTCCTCGGTGGTGAAGCGGCCCAGCGTGAAGCGGATGGAGCTGTGCGCCATCTCGTCGTTGCGGCCCAGCGCGCGCAGCACGTAGGACGGCTCCAGCGAGGCCGAGGTGCAGGCGGAGCCGCTGGACACGGCCAGCTCCTTGATCGCCATGATCAGGCTCTCGCCTTCGACGAAGTTGAAGCTGACGTTGAGGTTGTGCGGCACGCGCTGATCGACGTCGCCGTTGATGTAGACCTCTTCCATGTCGCTGATGCCGTTCCACAGGCGGTCGCGCAGCATGCGGATGCGTTCGGACTCGCTGTCCATCTCTTCGCGGGCGATGCGGAAGGCCTCGCCCATGCCGACGATCTGGTGGGTGGCCAGCGTGCCGGAGCGGAAGCCGCGCTCGTGGCCGCCGCCGTGCATCTGCGCTTCCAGCCGCACGCGCGGCTTGCGGCGCACGTACAGCGCGCCTATGCCCTTCGGGCCGTAGACCTTGTGCGCGGACAGGCTCATTAGATCGACTTTCAGCGTGGCCAGGTCGATCTTGACCTTGCCGGGCGCCTGGGTGGCGTCGACGTGGAAGACGATGCCCTTTTCGCGGCAGATCTCGCCGATCTGCGGGATGTCCTGGATCACGCCGATCTCGTTGTTCACATACATCACCGACACCACGATGGTGTCGGGGCGGATCGCGGCCTTGAACGCCTCGATGTCGATCAGGCCGTTTTCCTGCACATCCATATAGGTGACTTCGAAGCCCTGGCGCTCCAGCTCGCGACAGGTGTCCAGCACCGCCTTGTGCTCGGTCTTGACGGTGATGATGTGCTTGCCCTTGCTCTTGTAGAACTGGGCGGCGCCCTTGATCGCCAGGTTGTCGGACTCGGTGGCGCCGGAGGTCCAGACGATTTCCTTGGGATCGGCACCGATCAGCTTGGCCACTTCGGCGCGCGCGTTCTCGACGGCCTCCTCGGCTTCCCAGCCGAAGCTGTGGCTGCGCGAGGCGGGGTTGCCGAACTTGCCGGTCAGGTAGGGGATCATCATGTCGGCGACGCGCGGGTCCACCGGGGTGGTGGCCGAGTAATCCAGATAGATCGGTAGCTTGGGCTGGCTCATTTACATAATCTCCGCAAGATTTTTCAGGCGCTTACAGGGCGCTGCCGACGGCAGCGTGCGAGCTGCTACAGCTGTCGCGCTTGTCCTGTACCACGCTGGTTTCCTTGGCTTGCTGCTCTTTGGTGTGTTGCTCTTCCACCAGGCTGGCGAGGCTCACTTTGGACAGGTAGTCGAAAATGGTGACGTTGAGGTTGGTCCACAAATCGTGCGTCATGCAGCGTTGACTGCCGCGGCAGTTCTCGCGGCCGCCGCATTGGGTGGCGTCCACCGGCTCGTCGACGGCGACGATGATGTCGGCCACGGTGATGTCGCTGATTTGCTTGGCCAGCGTGTAGCCGCCGCCGGGACCGCGCACGCTGTCAACCAGCTCGGCGCGCCGGAGTTTGCCGAACAGCTGTTCCAGGTAGGACAGCGAAATGCTCTGACGCTCGCTGATGCCGGCCAGGGTGACCGGTCCGCCTTCCTCGCGCATCGCGAGGTCCAGCATCGCGGTGACGGCAAAACGTCCTTTGGTGGTGAGGCGCATGATGTTTTGTTCCGATGGGTGGTTCCTGCCTATTATACCTAATATCCGACTAAATTAGTCAAGTATTGATCAGGAACAAGCGCCATGCCGGAGCCACAAAGTCGATCATTTTACTTGGTTTAGGTCTGGTTAACACTAAATTTCGACGGGCGGGGAAGGGCCTGTCCGAGGCATGGCGGGCCGCGGGGCCGTATCGTGTCGGCGTCAAACCGCCCTTGTCGCGGACGACGCCGGGGCGGGCCGTTTCCGCGTTCGGCATCCGGTGAAGCGGCCATCGCCGGGGGGGAGGCCCTGAACGGCCTCCAAGGATTTCTCACTTTCAAGCAGACGCTTGTGTAAAATCGCTGCCATACACCCGCTACACAAGACCGCCCGCGAGGGCGTCCGACGGCGGCCGGGCGCCGGCGCCAGCGCCGCCCGCCGGTTCCGCCGTCACGCTTGCCCCGAAGCCGGGGATGAAAAAGGATACGAAATGCACAAGGTTGTCATCAGCGGCACCGGTTTGTTCACCCCGCCGCACGCGGTCAGCAACGCCGAGCTGGTCGAGGCGTTCAACGCCTTTGTCGGTCGGCACAATGCGGCGCACCAGGCCGAGATCGCCGCCGGCACGATGGAGCCGCTGGCCGAGTCCAGCGCCGAATTCATCGAGAAGGCGTCCGGCATCAAGCAGCGCTTCCTGATGGACAAGGACGGCGTGCTCGATCCGGAGAGAATGGCGCCGCGGCTGCCCGAGCGCGGCAACGACGAGCTGTCGCTGCAGGCCGAGATGGCGGTGGCCGCGGCCCGCCAGGCCCTGCAGGCCGCCGGCCGCGACGGCGCCGACATCGACATGGTGATCGTCGCCTGCTCCAATATGCAGCGGCCGTATCCGGCGATGGCGATCGAGGTGCAGCAGGCGCTGGGCATCAACGGCTATGCCTTCGACGTCAACGTGGCCTGCTCGTCGGCGACCTTCGGCATCCAGACCGCCGTCAACGCCGTCGCCACCGGCCAGGCGCGCGCGGTGCTGATGGTGAATCCGGAGATCTGTTCCGCCCACCTGAATTTCCGCGACCGCGACAGCCACTTCATCTTCGGCGACGCCTGCACCGCCGTGGTGCTGGAGCGCGCGGACGCGGCGGTTTCGGCGCGCCGATTCGAGATATTGGGCTGCAAGCTGGCCACGGTGTTCTCCAATAATATCCGCAACAACTTCGGCTTCCTGAACCGCTGCGACGAGGCCGGCATCGGCTTGCCCGACAAGTTGTTCGTGCAGCAGGGCCGCAAGGTGTTCAAGGAAGTCTGCCCGATGGTGGGCGAGCACATCATCGCCCATCTGGAGTCGTTGGACATCGCGCCGACCGGCGTCCGCCGCTTCTGGCTGCACCAGGCCAACCTGGCGATGAATCAATTGATCGCGAAGCGGGTGCTGGGCCGGGAGGCCGACGGCGTCGAGGCGCCGGTGATCCTGGACCGTTACGCCAACACCAGTTCCGCCGGCTCCATCATCGCCTTCCATCTGCATGCCGACGACCTGAACGCCGGCGATATCGGCGTCATCTCTTCGTTCGGCGCCGGCTATTCGGTCGGTTCGGTGGTGATCCGCAAGCTGTAGCCGAGCGGCTGTGGCGGCGCGTGTATCGGCCGCCTTACAAAAAAAGAAAGGGGGCGCTTGTCAAAAGCGCCCTCTGTGCATAATGTATCCCCCACCGGCCAGCCTGCGAAGGCATGGACCGAATATCAGAATAAAGCTCAATAGCCTGTACAAAGGGAAGGGAAACATTATGCAAGCTTTCAAAAAGCTGCTGCTGGCAAGCGCGATCGCTGGGGCGGCCGTGGCGTCTCAAGCCGCCGGAACACTGGTGTTCTGCTCCGAGGGTAGCCCGGCGGGCTTCGACCCCGGCCAGTACACCACCGGCACCGACTTCGACGCCGCCGCCGAAACCGTGTTCAACCGCCTGGTGCAATTCCAGCGCGGCGGCACCAAGGTGATTCCGGGCCTGGCGGAAAAGTGGGAGGTATCGGCCGACGGCCTGAACTACACCTTCCATCTGCGCAAGGGCGTCAAGTTCCACACCACCGACTACTTCAAGCCGACGCGCGATTTCAACGCCGATGACGTGGTGTTCACCTTCAATCGGATGATCGACAAGAACAATCCGTTCCGCAAAGCCTATCCGACCGAATTCCCGTACTTCTCGGACATGGGCATGGACACCAATATCGCCAAGGTGGAGAAGGTCGATCCGTATACCGTCAAGTTCGCGCTGAAGAAGGTGGACGCCGCCTTCGTGCAGAACCTGGCGATGAGCTTCGCCTCGGTCCAGTCGGCCGAGTACGCCGACAAGCTGCTGAAGGACGGCAAGCCGCAGCTGATCAACCAGCAGCCGGTCGGCACCGGCCCGTTCATCTTCAAGCGCTACCAGAAGGACGCGCAGATCCGTTTCGCCGCCAACAAGCAGTACTGGGACAAGGCGGACGGCCCCAAGGTCGACAATCTGGTGTTCGCGATCACCACCGACGCCTCGGTGCGCTACCAGAAGCTGAAGGCCGGCGAGTGCCAGATCACCACCTTCCCGCGCCCGACCGACATCGCCGCGATGAAGGCCGATCCCAAGATGAACGTGATCGCCCAGGCTGGCTTCAACCTCGGCTATCTGGCCTATAACGTCAAGCACAAGCCGATGGACAAGCTGGAAGTGCGCCAGGCGCTGGACATGTCCATCAACAAGAAGGCGATTCTGCAGGCGGTGTACCAGGGCGCCGGCCAGGCGGCCACCAACCCGATGCCGCCGACCCAGTGGTCGTACAACAAGAGCCTGAAGGATGCGCCGTACGATGTGGCCAAGGCCAAGGCGCTGCTGGCCAAGGCCGGCTATCCGAACGGTTTCGAGATCACGCTGTGGGCGATGCCGGTTCAGCGTCCGTACAACCCGAACGCCAAGCTGATGGCCGAGATGATCCAGGCCGACTGGGCCAAGATCGGCGTCAAGGCCAAGATCACCTCCTACGAGTGGGGCGAGTACATCAAGCGAGCCAAGGCCGGCGAGCACGACGCGATGCTGATCGGCTGGACCGGCGACAACGGCGATCCGGACAACTGGCTGGGCACCCAGCTCGGCTGCGAGGCGATGAACGGCAACAACTTCACCAAGTGGTGCTACAAGCCGTTCGAAGACCTGATCCAGAAGGGCAAGAGCACCGCCAACGTCGCCGAGCGCACCAAGCTGTACATGAAGGCGCAGGAGATCGTGAAGCAGCAACTGCCGTACACCACGATCGCCCACTCCACCGTCAATCAGCCGATGCTGAAGTCGGTGCAGGGCTTCAAGGTCAGCCCGTTCGGCATGAACTCCTTCTACGGCGTCAGCGTCAAGTAAGCCCGGCGTGAGCCGGATGTAACCGTAATCGGCGGCGGGGCGAGCGCTCCGTCCGCCTGGCGTAAGTGCCGCCCGGCCAGCCCTCCGTCAGAGAGGACGGCCGCCGCGGCATGGCAGTGTCTGCACAGGAATTGGTAGAGATGGGACGACGGCGGACCGGCGGTGACGGCGGTTTGACCTGCGTCAAGGGGGAGGGGACAGTGCGCTGTTATTGTCTTTCCTGCCGCGACAGTGGATGCAGCTAATGCTGGTGGGTGGTTTAGTTGCCTGTCCGCTGTCCGGCACCCGCTTGCCCGTTTTGCGCCGCATCGGCGCGTCTTGCGTTTCTACCTTTCCCGTACCGACTTCCTTGCACGCGATGTCTTAGGTCTGAGGGCGCGCCGTCATGCGCGCGTCCGGGAGAGGTTTTCATGTTTTCATTCATCCTGCGCAGGCTGGGCCTCCTGGTGCCCACCTTCTTCGGCATCACGCTGCTGACGTTCAGCCTGATCCGACTGATTCCCGGCGACCCGGTCGAGGTGATGGTGGGCGAGCGCACGCTCGACCCCAAGCTGCATGCCGAGGCGCTGCATAGGCTGGGGCTGGACAAGCCGCTGTACGCGCAATATCTCGACTACGTCGTCAATCTGCTGCATGGCAATCTCGGCGAATCGCTGGTGACCAAGACCGGCGTCTGGACCGAGTTCAAGACGCTGTTCCCGGCGACGCTGGAGCTGGCCTTGTCCGCTCTGCTGTTCGCCACCGTCTGGGGACTGCTGGCCGGCGTGCTGGCCGCGATCAAACGCGGCTCGCTGTTCGACCACGGCGTGATGGGCGTCTCGCTGACCGG
This sequence comes from Chromobacterium sp. CV08, assembly GCF_051129845.1. Lineage (NCBI taxonomy): Bacteria > Pseudomonadati > Pseudomonadota > Betaproteobacteria > Neisseriales > Chromobacteriaceae > Chromobacterium > Chromobacterium sp. CV08. Next base: position 4,213,064 of record NZ_CP150453.1, on the reverse strand, counting down.
TTTCTCTATGCCCATCTTCTGGTGGGGCCTGATCCTGATCATGTTCTTCTCGGTCAAGCTGGGCTGGACGCCGGTGTCGGGCCGGATGGACCTGATGTTCGACATCCATCCGAGAACCGGCTTCATGCTGATCGACAGCTGGCTGGCCGAGGCGGCCGATCCCGAGGGCAATGCCGGCGCCTTCAAGAGCGCGCTGTCCCACCTGATCCTGCCGTCCATCGTGCTGGGCACCATTCCGCTGGCGGTGATCGCGCGGATGACCCGCTCGTCGATGCTGGAAGTGCTGCGCGAGGACTATGTCCGCACCGCGCGCGCCAAGGGCCTGTCGCCGGCGCGGGTGATCTTCATCCATACGCTGCGCAACGCGCTGATCCCGGTGCTGACGGTGATCGGCCTGCAAGTGGGCACGCTGATGGGCGGCGCGGTGCTGACCGAGACCATCTTCTCCTGGCCCGGCGTCGGCAAATGGCTGATCGACGCCATCGCCCGCCGCGACTACCCGGTGGTGCAGAACGGCATCCTGATGGTGGCCACGCTGGTGATCGTCACCAACTTCATCGTCGACATCCTGTACGGCATCGCCAATCCGCGCATCCGTCACGCCAAGTAAGCAGGGACGCAATATGAGCCAAAGCAAGCAAACCGCGGCCGCGCAGACGGCCGATCTGGCGCTGTCCTATCCGTCTCCGCTGAAGGAGTTCTGGCAGGGCTTTTCCCACAACAAGGGCGCGGTGGCCGGTCTGGTCTTCGTGCTGTTCATCGTCGCCTGTGCGCTGCTGGCGCCGGTCTTGGCGCCGTACAGCCCGATCGAGCAGTACCGGGACCACCTGCTGACGCCGCCGGCCTGGGAGTCGGGGGGCAGCATGCAGTTCCTGTTCGGCACCGACGAATTGGGCCGCGACATCCTGTCGCGGCTGATCCACGGCGCGCGGCTGTCGCTGTTCATCGGCCTGATGTCGGTGCTGATGGCGCTGGTGCCGGGCGTGATCCTGGGCCTGCTGGCCGCCTTCTTCCCGAAGGCGCTGGGCGCCTCCATCATGCGCTTGATGGACATCATGATGGCCCTGCCGTCGCTGCTGCTGGCGGTGGCCATCATGGCCATACTCGGGCCCGGCCTGACCAACGCGATGATCGCCATCGCCACCGTGTCGCTGCCGGCCTATGTGCGGCTGACGCGCGCGTCGGCGATGACCGAGCTGAACCGCGACTATGTGGTGGCCTCCCGCGTGGCCGGCGCCGGCCTCGGACGGCTGATGTTCGTCACCGTGCTGCCCAACTGCATGGCGCCGCTGATCGTGCACGCCACGATGAGTTTTTCCTCCGCCATCCTCGAAATCGCCGCGCTGGGCTTCCTGGGCCTCGGTGTGCAGCCGCCGACCCCGGAGTGGGGCACGATGCTGGCTTCGGCGCGCGACTACATCGAGCGCGCCTGGTGGGTGGTGACGCTGCCCGGCCTGACCATCCTGCTGTCGGTGCTGGCGATCAACCTGATGGGCGACGGCCTGCGCGACGCGCTGGATCCGAAGCTGAAGCGCGCCGCCTGAGGACAAGAACATGAGCCTGTTGCAAATCAAGAATCTGTCCGTCGAGTTCGGATCGGAGAAGAATCCGTTCCGCGCGGTGGAAGGGCTGGAGTTGAGCGTCGCCCAGGGCGAGATCGTCGGCATCGTCGGCGAATCCGGCTCCGGCAAGTCGGTGACCATGATGGCGATGATGGGCCTGTTGGAAGGACAGGGCCGCATCGTCGCCGACGAGCTCAGCTTCGACGGCAAGGACCTGCTGAGCATTTCGGCGCGCGGCCGCCGCAAGATCGTCGGCAAGGACATCTCGATGATCTTCCAGGATCCGATGACGGCGCTGAATCCCAGCTACACCGTCGGCTACCAGATCATGGAGGTGCTGAAGGCGCACCAGGGCCTGCGCGGCGCGGCGCTGAAGGCGCGCGCGCTGGAGCTGATGCAGCTGGTGGAGATTCCGGCCGCCGAATCGCGGCTCTCCGCCTATCCGCACCAGCTGTCCGGCGGCATGAGCCAGCGCGTCGCCATCGCGATGGCCATCGCCTGCAATCCCAAGCTCTTGATCGCCGACGAGCCGACCACCGCGCTCGACGTGACCATCCAGGCCCAGATCATGGAACTGCTGGTGTCCCTGCAGAAGAGCCAGAACATGGCGCTGATCCTGATCACCCACGATCTGGCCGTCGTCGCCGAGGTCGCGCAGCGGCTGGTGGTGATGTACGCCGGCCAGGTGGCCGAGATGGGCACGGTGCCGGAAATCTTCCGCCATCCGGCCCATCCGTACACCGAGGCGCTGCTGTCGTCGATTCCCGAGCACAGCAAGGGCGCGCGCCGGCTGGCGACGCTGCCCGGCATCGTGCCAGGCCAGTACGACCGACCCAGCGGCTGCCTGCTGTCGCCGCGCTGCCCGTACGCGCAGGACGACTGCCGCGGTCGTCGCCCCGGACTGACCGCCCACGAACATGGCGCGGTGCGTTGCCACTACCCGTTGCTGGCCAAGGAGAAGCAGCATGGCTAAGGTTTTGCAGGCGCGGGAGCTGACCCGTTACTACGATGTGGCCCAGGGCATGTTCAAGCCCAAGGCCGAGGTGAAGGCGCTGGCCGGCGTTTCGTTCGAACTGGAGGCCGGCCGCACGCTGGCCGTCGTCGGCGAGTCCGGCTGCGGCAAGAGCACCCTGGCGCGCCAGTTGACGCTGATCGAGCCGCCGACATCGGGCTCGCTGCTGCTGGACGGCGAGGACGCGGCGCAAGCCGGCGGCCAGGCGCTGAAGGCGATGCGGCGCAAGGTGCAGATGGTGTTCCAGAACCCGTACGGTTCCTTGAACCCGAGGCAGAAGATCGGCGCCCAGCTGTCCGAGCCGCTGCTGATCAATACCGATCTGTCGGCGAAGGAGCGCGAGGACAAGGTCAGGGCGATGATGGCCCGCGTCGGCCTGCGCCCCGAGCACTACTTCCGCTATCCGCACATGTTCTCCGGCGGCCAGCGCCAGCGCATCGCCATCGCCCGCGCGATGATGCTGAATCCGAAGATCGTCGTCGCCGACGAGCCGACTTCGGCGCTGGACGTGTCGATCCAGGCGCAGGTGCTGAACCTGTTCATGGATCTGCAGGAAGAGTTCAACACCGCCTATGTGTTCATTTCGCACAATCTGGCGGTGGTCGAGCACGTGGCCGACGACCTGATGGTGATGTATCTGGGCCGGGCGGTGGAGGTCGGCGACAAGGCGCGCGTCTATCAGCGTCCGCTGCATCCGTACACCCAGGCCCTGCTGTCGGCGACGCCGTCGATCGACCCGGACGACAGGCGGATCAAGATCCGGATCGAGGGCGAGCTGCCCAGCCCGCTGAATCCGCCGTCCGGCTGCGCCTTCCACAAGCGCTGCCCGCACGCAGACGAGCGCTGCAAGTCCGAAGTGCCGCAGTTGCGCGAGCTGGATCAGCGCATGGTGGCCTGCCATCACGCGGAGCGGATCAACGGCTGAGACCGAATCGGAATCGGCGGCCCGCGGCGTGTGTCGTCGCGGGCTTTTTTTTATTTCATCGCCACCGTCGCTCGGCGTACACTGGCCTTCCCATCACCAACGGAGGCTTGCCATGCATGTGTATCCGTATCTGAATTTCAACGGCCGCGGCGAAGAGGCGCTGAACTTCTACCGCAAGGCGCTGGACGGCGAAATCGCGATCCTGATGCGCTACGCCGACGCGCCCAAGGACGGGCCGGCGATGGGAGGCATCGATCCGAATTGGGTCATGCACGCCAGGCTGGCGTTCGGTTCCAACGTGCTGATGATTTCGGATACCGACCGGCCGATGGCGCCCAGCCAGCAGATCTCGCTGTCGATCAATCTGGACGGCGATACCGCGTCGGCGGAAAAGGTTTTCGCCGCGCTGAGCGAGGGCGGGCAGGTGACGCTGCCCTTGCACAAAACGTTTTGGAACGCGCTTTTCGGCTGCTTTAATGATAAATTCGGCGTCAACTGGATGATCAACTGTCAATTGTGACCTTTTCTTGACAGGCTTTTCGGCGCGGCGGATTTTTGCCGCGCCGCACAAAAAATCCTTTACCCCTCCCACAACGCAAGATACATTTGTCATGGAGCACGCAATCAAAGCCAAAGGAAAACGCCAATTGAAACGAGCCGTCTATGCCGGCAGCTTTGATCCGGTGACCAACGGTCATCTGTGGATGATACGCGAGGCGGTAGAGCTGTTCGACGAGCTGATCGTCGCCGTCGGCGTCAATCCGGACAAGCACTGCACTTTCAGTGCCGAGGAACGCGTGCAACTGCTGCGCGAGGTGACGGTCGGTTTCAGCAAGCTGAGGGTCGAGGTCTTCGAAAATCAGTTTCTGGTGAACTACGCGCAAAGCGTCGGCGCCAACTACATCGTGCGCGGCATCCGCACCGCCAGCGACTACGAATACGAGCGCACGATGCGCTACATCAATTCCGACCTGCATCCGGACATCACCACCTTGTTCCTGCTGCCGCCGCGGGAGTACGCCGAGGTGTCGTCGACGATGGTCAAGGGCCTGATCGGTCCGCGCGGCTGGGAAGGCGTGATCCGCCAGTATCTGCCCGAGCCGGTGTACTACAAGATGCTGTCGATGTATTCCGAGCAATAGCATCTTATAATGCCGGTTTGAACCGAATATCGCGCCAGCCCAGCCTGGCGCGTTCGCTTTGCAGTTTCCGAGGATACCGATGCAGGATGTCAGCGCCTTCGCCAACCGGCTGGCCAAGAATTACAAGCACTACGCCAAATGGGCCCGCCGTCAGGGGCTGGACGCCTGGCGCGCCTACGACAAGGACGTGCCGCAGTTTCCGTTCGCGGTCGACATCTACGGCCCGCGCGTCCATCTGCAGGAGTACGACACCGGCTGGGAGATGGACGACGACGCGTACCGCGCGTGGATAGACGCGGTGGTCGCGGCCATCGCCGAGGTGACCGGCATTCCGGCCGCCGACGTCACGTTGAAGAACCGCCGTCGGCAAAAGGGCGTCAGCCAGTACGAGAAAGTGGGCGCCGAAGGTCAGGACTTCATCGTCGAGGAGTTCGGCCAGCGCTTCATCGTCAATTTGGACCAGTATCTGGACACCGGGCTCTTCCTCGATCATCGGAATACCCGCCAGCGGGTGCGCGAGGAGGCCGCCGGCAAGCGCTTCCTCAATCTGTTCGCCTATACCGGCAGCTTCACCGTCTACGCCGGCGCCGGCGGCGCCGCCTCGTCGGAAACGGTGGACATGTCCAATACCTATCAGGACTGGTCTCGCCGCAATTTCGAGTTGAACGGGCTGGATTTGACCCGGCATCAACTGGTGCGCGCCGATGTGTTCCAGTACCTGGAGCAGGCGGTGGACGAGGGCAAGCGCTTCGACCTGATCGTGATGGATCCGCCGACTTTTTCGAATTCGAAGAAGATGCAGGACATCCTGGACGTGCAGCGCGATCATGTCTGGCTGATCGACTACGCGATGGCGCTGCTGGAACCGGGCGGCTGGCTGTATTTCTCCAACAATCTGCGCAGCTTCCAACTGGACGAGCGTCTGGGCGACGACTACCGGATCCGCGACATCAGCGCGCAGTCGGTGCCGGAAGACTTCCGCAACCGCAAGATCCACCAGTGCTGGCGCATCGAGCGCCGCTGATCCGGCCGGTCGGCTATCGGCCGGATTGATAAATTCAACCGGGGACATGCCTTGCAATGGCTCCGGGGCGCTCATATCTTTCGTGCAGAGGGTCCGCGATCGCGGGCGCGCACAATATCGAAAGAGTACCGCCATGGCTTACATCAATCTCAACGCCGACAACTTCAACAATCATATGAAGGACGAGGGCCTCGTCATCCTCGACTTCTGGGCGCCCTGGTGCGGCCCGTGCAAGATGTTCGGCCCGGTGTTCGAGGCGGCATCGGAAAAACATGGCGACGTCGTGTTCGGCAAGATCAACACCGAAGACGAGCGCGAACTGGCGGGCCACTTCAATATCCGCTCCATTCCGACGCTGATAGCGATCAAGGACGGCATCATGGTGTTCAACCAGGCCGGCGCGATGATGGGGGCCCAGTTCGAACAGTTGATCCAAAGCCTGCGCGAGCTGGACATGGACAAGGTCAGGGCCGAGATCGCCAGCCAGCCGGAATGACGGTGAGGCGCCCCGCGCGGCGCCGCTTGCCCTATCATTGAGGCGTGCGGTGGTTAACCGATCAAGGAGCGCGTCATGAAACGATGGGGAGCGGTGCTGCTGTTGTGCAGCCAGGCCGCGCTGGCCAATTGCCCGGCGCTGATGAATTACACGGTACCCGGCCTGATGGGCGGCGAAATCAATCTCTGCCAGTACGCCGACCGGCCTGTGCTGGTGGTCAACACCGCCAGCCATTGCGGCTTCACGCCGCAGTTCACGCAGCTGGAATCTCTATATAAGCAATACGGCCCGAGAGGGCTGATGGTGGTGGGTTTCCCCAGCAACGATTTTTTCCAGGAGCTCGACAAGCCCAGCGAGATCGGCGCTTTCTGCCAAGCGAACTACGGGGTGACCTTCCCGATGGCGGGCAAGGGCCATGTCAAAGGGGATGACGCCCAGCCGTTCTTCAAGGCGCTGATCCAGGCCACCAGCGATGCGCCGTCGTGGAACTTCCACAAGTATCTGATTCTGCCCGGCGCCAGCAAGGTGATCAGCATAGGCACCCGGACCAAACCGGACGCGCCGGAGGTGGTCAATGCCTTCCTGCCTTATCTGCAGCCGCAGAATCAGGCCGCGAACCAGCCGTAGCCGGCACGAAATGGCAGGATCGAACGCCGCCTTCGGGCGGCGTTTTATGTTTCGATGAAAATTTTCCACCCGGCTTTCCTTATCCATCAATGGCTTGTGTCTGATCCGGGCGGGGAGGGGCAAAATTTATCGCAAAAGGTGTTGACGGGTCCGGGGGCGGGGCGTATAGTTCGCCTCCTCAGCTGACGCAGCGAACGAAACGACGGAAACGAAACGGTTCCCGAAGAAGACGACGCAGCGCTCGGCACCGCTCTTTAACAGAACGAATAACCGATAGGTGTAAGTGCTTGGCGAAAGCCGACACTTGCACTGCAAGAGATAGGAAATACCAGTTATTTCTTTGAACTTGCGTGCCAGAAAATTGCTATGAGATTGAACTGAAGAGTTTGATCCTGGCTCAGATTGAACGCTGGCGGCATGCTTTACACATGCAAGTCGAACGGTAACAGGGTGCTTGCACCGCTGACGAGTGGCGAACGGGTGAGTAATGCATCGGAATGTACCGTGTAATGGGGGATAGCTCGGCGAAAGCCGGATTAATACCGCATACGCCCTGAGGGGGAAAGTGGGGGACCGTAAGGCCTCACGTTATACGAGCAGCCGATGTCTGATTAGCTAGTTGGGGAGGTAAAGGCTCACCAAGGCGACGATCAGTAGCGGGTCTGAGAGGATGATCCGCCACACTGGGACTGAGACACGGCCCAGACTCCTACGGGAGGCAGCAGTGGGGAATTTTGGACAATGGGCGCAAGCCTGATCCAGCCATGCCGCGTGTCTGAAGAAGGCCTTCGGGTTGTAAAGGACTTTTGTCAGGGAGGAAATCCCCAGGGTTAATACCCTTGGGGGATGACAGTACCTGAAGAATAAGCACCGGCTAACTACGTGCCAGCAGCCGCGGTAATACGTAGGGTGCGAGCGTTAATCGGAATTACTGGGCGTAAAGCGTGCGCAGGCGGTTGTGCAAGTCTGATGTGAAAGCCCCGGGCTCAACCTGGGAACGGCATTGGAGACTGCACGACTAGAGTGCGTCAGAGGGGGGTAGAATTCCACGTGTAGCAGTGAAATGCGTAGAGATGTGGAGGAATACCGATGGCGAAGGCAGCCCCCTGGGATGACACTGACGCTCATGCACGAAAGCGTGGGGAGCAAACAGGATTAGATACCCTGGTAGTCCACGCCCTAAACGATGTCAATTAGCTGTTGGGGGTTTGAATCCTTGGTAGCGTAGCTAACGCGTGAAATTGACCGCCTGGGGAGTACGGCCGCAAGGTTAAAACTCAAAGGAATTGACGGGGACCCGCACAAGCGGTGGATGATGTGGATTAATTCGATGCAACGCGAAAAACCTTACCTGCTCTTGACATGTACGGAACTTGCCAGAGATGGCTTGGTGCCCGAAAGGGAGCCGTAACACAGGTGCTGCATGGCTGTCGTCAGCTCGTGTCGTGAGATGTTGGGTTAAGTCCCGCAACGAGCGCAACCCTTGTCATTAGTTGCCATCATTTGGTTGGGCACTCTAATGAGACTGCCGGTGACAAACCGGAGGAAGGTGGGGATGACGTCAAGTCCTCATGGCCCTTATGAGCAGGGCTTCACACGTCATACAATGGTCGGTACAGAGGGTTGCCAAGCCGCGAGGTGGAGCTAATCTCAGAAAACCGATCGTAGTCCGGATCGCACTCTGCAACTCGAGTGCGTGAAGTCGGAATCGCTAGTAATCGCAGATCAGCATGCTGCGGTGAATACGTTCCCGGGTCTTGTACACACCGCCCGTCACACCATGGGAGTGAGTTTCACCAGAAGTGGGTAGGCTAACCGTAAGGAGGCCGCTTACCACGGTGGGATTCATGACTGGGGTGAAGTCGTAACAAGGTAGCCGTAGGGGAACCTGCGGCTGGATCACCTCCTTTCTAGAGAATGGCGATTGCCAAGTACTTACAGCCTATCGGTTATTCAAGTTAAGGGCATTTTGATGAAAACCGGCGCGACTCTGCGTTGGAAAGCTCCTCGTGTACTGGATGTACACGTCGTCGCCTTCCGCCTTGATTCGCTTGGTTTTGATCAAAATGAAGTTGTGGATGCCACGACTTCATAAGTCAACTGGGTTTGTAGCTCAGCTGGTTAGAGCACTGTGTTGATAACGCAGGGGTCGTAGGTTCGAGTCCTACCAGACCCACCAGTTACACTCTGGGTGTTCTGATGAGCACTACAGAAAGCCATTTTTGTGCCAGGCAAGGCGCGAGGGCGCGACGTGTACAGATGTACACGAGCGACGGAGCAACGCAGCATGGGACAAAAAGAGGGGGATTAGCTCAGTTGGGAGAGCACCTGCTTTGCAAGCAGGGGGTCGTCGGTTCGATCCCGTCATCCTCCACCATACGCCGCAAACAAAATCGAATTGAAAAGTTTGATTCTGTTTGCGTTGTTAGCGTGCAGCGAAAGCTGCTCAGCAATACGCCCGATCTTTAACAAACTGAAGAAGCCGAATATATAAGACGGCGAGACAAACAGCAGGAGTTAACTCTTCTGTTGAATGAATCGTCATCTTGGGTATTTGATTGTATCTAAGGCTGCGGCGCCATATCAAAAGGGGCGGTGCAGTCGTCGCACAAACACTCTCTGTCGTTTTGGTGATCTAGGTTACTGAAATGATAGGGTCAAGCGACTAAGTGCATCTGGTGGATGCCTTGGCGATCACAGGCGATGAAGGACGTGTAAGCCTGCGAAAAGCGCGGGGGAGCTGGCAATAGAGCTTTGATCCCGCGATGTCCGAATGGGGAAACCCCTCCGCAAGGAGATCCCTGACTGAATCCATAGGTCAGTGGAGGCGAACCGAGTGAACTGAAACATCTAAGTAACTCGAGGAATAGAAATCAACCGAGATTCCGTAAGTAGTGGCGAGCGAACGCGGAACAGCCTGTATGTGTTATGAGTTGCGTTAGTGGAATGGAATGGAAAGTCCAGCCGTAGTGGGTGATAGCCCCGTACACGAAAACGCATCGCAAGAACTAGGCATACGAGAAGTAGGGCGGGACACGCGAAATCCTGTCTGAAGATGGGGGGACCATCCTCCAAGGCTAAATACTCGTGATCGACCGATAGTGAACCAGTACCGTGAGGGAAAGGCGAAAAGAACCCCGGGAGGGGAGTGAAATAGAACCTGAAACCGGATGCATACAAACAGTGGGAGCGGACTTGTTCCGTGACTGCGTACCTTTTGTATAATGGGTCAGCGACTTACGTTCAGTAGCAAGCTTAACCGAATAGGGGAGGCGTAGGGAAACCGAGTCCGAATAGGGCGATTGAGTTGCTGGGCGTAGACCCGAAACCGAGTGATCTATCCATGGCCAGGATGAAGGTGCGGTAACACGCACTGGAGGTCCGAACCCACTAGTGTTGCAAAACTAGGGGATGAGCTGTGGATAGGGGTGAAAGGCTAAACAAACTCGGAGATAGCTGGTTCTCCCCGAAAACTATTTAGGTAGTGCCTCATGTATCACTTCCGGGGGTAAAGCACTGTTATGGCTAGGGGGTCATTGCGATTTACCAAACCATGGCAAACTCTGAATACCGGAAAGTGCGAGCATGGGAGACAGACGGTGGGTGCTAACGTCCATCGTCAAGAGGGAAACAACCCAGACCGCCAGCTAAGGTCCCAAATGATCAGTTAAGTGGTAAACGAAGTGGGAAGGCCTAGACAGCCAGGATGTTGGCTTAGAAGCAGCCATCATTTAAAGAAAGCGTAATAGCTCACTGGTCGAGTCGTCCTGCGCGGAAGATGTAACGGGGCTCAAACTGATAACCGAAGCTGCGGATGCACAGTTTACTGTGCGTGGTAGGGGAGCGTTCTGTAGGTCTGTGAAGGTGTCTCGTAAGGGATGCTGGAGATATCAGAAGTGCGAATGCTGACATGAGTAGCGATAAAGCGGGTGAAAAGCCCGCTCGCCGAAAGCCCAAGGTTTCCTACGCAACGTTCATCGGCGTAGGGTGAGTCGGCCCCTAAGGCGAGGCTGAAAAGCGTAGTCGATGGGAAACGGGTTAAAATTCCCGTACTTTTATGTAGTGCGATGTGGGGACGGAGAAGGTTAGGTCAGCAGACGGTTGGAAGTGTCTGTTCAAGCCGGTAGGCTGGAGAGGTAGGCAAATCCGCCTCTCCTTAAGGCCGAGACGTGATAACGAGGGTCTACGGACCCGAAGTGACTGATACCACGCTTCCAGGAAAAGCCACTAAGCTTCAGCTACATAAGAACCGTACCGCAAACCGACACAGGTGGGCAGGATGAGAATTCTAAGGCGCTTGAGAGAACTCAGGAGAAGGAACTCGGCAAATTGATACCGTAACTTCGGGAGAAGGTATGCCTGTTGAGGTGTAGGACTTCGCGTCTGAAGCTTCGACAGGTCGCAGAGAATCGGTGGCTGCGACTGTTTAACAAAAACACAGCACTGTGCCAACACGAAAGTGGACGTATACGGTGTGACGCCTGCCCGGTGCCGGAAGGTTAAGTGATGGGGTGCAAGCTCTTGATCGAAGCCCCGGTAAACGGCGGCCGTAACTATAACGGTCCTAAGGTAGCGAAATTCCTTGTCGGGTAAGTTCCGACCCGCACGAATGGCGTAACGATGGCCACACTGTCTCCTCCTGAGACTCAGCGAAGTTGAAGTGTTTGTGAAGATGCAATCTCCCCGCTGCTAGACGGAAAGACCCCGTGAACCTTTACTGTAGCTTTGCATTGGACTTTGAACAGACTTGTGTAGGATAGGTGGGAGGCTTTGAAGCTGAGACGCTAGTTTCAGTGGAGCCGACCTTGAAATACCACCCTGGTGTGTTTGAGGTTCTAACCTTGGTCCGTGATCCGGATTGGGGACAGTGCATGGTAGGCAGTTTGACTGGGGCGGTCTCCTCCCAAAGTGTAACGGAGGAGTTCGAAGGTTACCTAGGTACGGTCGGAAATCGTGCTGATAGTGCAATGGCAAAAGGTAGCTTAACTGCGAGACCGACAAGTCGAGCAGGTGCGAAAGCAGGACATAGTGATCCGGTGGTTCTGAATGGAAGGGCCATCGCTCAACGGATAAAAGGTACTCCGGGGATAACAGGCTGATACCGCCCAAGAGTTCACATCGACGGCGGTGTTTGGCACCTCGATGTCGGCTCATCACATCCTGGGGCTGTAGCCGGTCCCAAGGGTATGGCTGTTCGCCATTTAAAGTGGTACGTGAGCTGGGTTCAAAACGTCGTGAGACAGTTTGGTCCCTATCTGCAGTGGGCGTTGGAAGTTTGACGGGGGCTGCTCCTAGTACGAGAGGACCGGAGTGGACGAACCTCTGGTGTACCGGTTGTCACGCCAGTGGCATCGCCGGGTAGCTAAGTTCGGAAGAGATAACCGCTGAAAGCATCTAAGCGGGAAACTTGCCTGAAGATGAGACTTCCCTGGAGGCTTGACCTCCCTGAAGAGTCGTTCGAGACCAGGACGTTGATAGGTCGGGTGTGGAAGCGCTGTGAGGCGTGAAGCTAACCGATACTAATTGCTCGTGAGGCTTGATCCTATCATTTGAGTGGCTTGGGATAGCGTGCGAATCTGTGATTCGTTCAGCAGCCAAGGCGCGAGATAGAGTGTGTGTGCGACACAATTGAATACCGAATATTCGAGAATCAGGGCGATGTTCTGATTCAGGCTTCTTGAGTTTGTACCAGTTTATGTCTGGTGGCCATAGCGAGGTGGTCCCACGCCTTCCCATCCCGAACAGGACCGTGAAACGCCTTAGCGCCGATGATAGTGTGGCATTCGCCATGTGAAAGTAGGACACCGCCAGACGCCCGATAACGAAGCCCAGCTCAGACGAGCTGGGCTTTGTGCATTGGTGCCGCGATGCAGCCCCGCCGCCGCCTCGGTGCGGCGATTGACGCCCGGCGGCATCGCCGACACAATCGGCGGTTTGCGAACTTCAACGGGACGGCGGCAGATGATTCCTCGCAGAGCCAAGCCGGCGCGGCGCATAGAGGCGGGCGGCCGCAGCCTGTTCATCCACAGCCTGCCGCGCTACTCGCTGCATGATCTGTATCACTACTGCATGACCATCAGCTGGCCGTATTTCTATCTGTTCATCGCGGCCGCCTTCATCACATTGAACCTGTTGTTCGCCGGGCTCTATCAATTGCAGCCGGGCGGCATCGCCAACCAGTTCCCGCGGGGTTTCCTCGGCGCCTTCTTCTTCAGCGTCGAGACGCTGGCCACGGTCGGCTACGGCGATATGCATCCACAGACGCTGTACACCCACTGGGTTTCGATGCTGGAGATCTTCATCGGCATGATGAGCATCGCGCTGATCACCGGCGTGACTTTCGCCCGCTTCTCGCGGCCCAGGGCGCGCATCATGTTCACCACCAGCGCCGTCGTGAGGCCATTGAGCGGCGAGCCCGTGCTGATGCTGCGTGCCGCCAATGCGAGGAACAACGTGATCATCGATGCCAGCGCCAGGCTGCGGCTGCTGCAGCATGAGGTGACTGCGGAGGGGACGGCGTTTCGCAAGCTGTATGATCTCGATCTGGTGCGCGACGAGCATCCGATGTTCGTGCTGGGCTGGACGCTGGTGCACAAGATAGACGAGAGCAGCCCTTTGTATCAACGCGATGCCGCATCGCTGGAGAAGGCCAGGGCGCAGCTGATCCTGTCGATCAACGGCATGGACGAGACGACCATCCAGCCTATGGTGGCCAGGCATGTGTTCTCCCACCAGGATATCCACTGGAATCATGCTTTCGCCGATCTGATCTACACCGACGACGACGAGAACGACCATGTCGACTATCAGCGGCTGCAGGAAGTGAGGCCGCTGCCGCCCCGCCGCGATTAGGCGCCGGGACTAGCCCAGTTTTGCCGGGAAGGTGACGATGAAGACGGCGCCGCGCCCCGGTTCGCTTTCCAGCCGGATCTGGCCTTGCAGGATCAGCTGTACCAGATTGTGCACCAGGGCCAGTCCGAGGCCCACGCCGCCCTGTCCCATGCGGGTGGTGAAAAAGGGATCGAACACCTTGTCGTGATGCTCCGGCGGGATGCCCTTGCCGTCGTCGGCGTAGCGCAGCGTGATTTCGTCGCCGTGACGGACGATGTCTATGCGGATCGCGCCGCTGTCGCTCCCGTCGAAGCCATGCGCCAGCGAATTCGCCACCAGGTGCGAAACCAGCTGTTCCAGCGCGCCCGGATAATGGTCTATGACCAGTTCCTCGGGCGCCTGCAGCGTGACGGCGATGCCCGGATGATGTTCGGGCGGCAGCAGCGCCCGCAACAGCTTGGCGATGGTCTGGCCGGGGTGGAAGCTGCGCCGCGGCTGATCCAGCTGATCGACAGCGATTTCCTTGAAGCGGCCGATCAGGTCGCCGGCCAGTTCGCTGTTGCGCTGAAGCAGCTCGCAGGTTTCTCCGGCCTTCTGCAGGAAGTCCTGCAGGCGCTTGCGCGACAGCTGCTTGTCGGCGTCGGCCCGGGCGATATCGGCCGCGTCGGCCTGCATCTGCGAGGAGCCGAGCAGGATGTTGCCGATCGGTGTGTTCAGTTCGTGCGCCATCCCGGCAACCATCCGCGCCAGCGCGGCCTGTTTTTCGGCGATGCTTATCTGCCGCATCGCCGTTTTCAGCTCGGCGGTGCGCGCCGCCACTCTTTCTTCCAGATGGCTGTTCAGCAATTGCAGCTCCGCCTCGGCCTCCTTGCGGGCGGTGATGTCGGAGTACGTGCCTATCATCCGCAACGCTTGGCCCTGTTCGTCGCGGCCGACCACCATGCCGCGACCGAGTAGCCAGATCCACTGCCCGTTCTTGTTGAAGCGGTGCTCGACGACGAAGGAGCCCCGGGCTTCGCGCAGATGGTCGGACAGGACGGAGCGGACGGTCGGCAGATCATCCGGATGGATGCCGCTCTGCCATAGCTGGAAGCCGGCAGGGTCGGACAGGCCCAGCAATTGGCGGCAGCGTGTGGACAGGAAGATGCCGCCGTCGGCGATGCGCCAGTCCCAGACGCCGTCGCCAGCTCCTTCCAGCGCGAAATGCCAGCGCTCTTCGCTGTCGCGCAGCGCCTGCAGCGCCTTCTGCTCGCCGGCGCGCAGCAGCTCGAACTCGCGGCGCACCCGCTCGGCTTCTTCGGCGCGCAGCGCGGCGTCCTCCTGGACGCGGGCGTGATCGTTGTAGATCTGGCGAAGGTCGCGTTCCACCATGCTGCGGAACTGGGCCAGCAACTGGCGGTATTCCGGCGTATAGGCGTTTTCGGTACGGTCCAGGATGCAGATGGTGCCGAACACATCCTGGTTGGGCCAGATCAGCGGCATGCCCATATAGGAGATCATGCCGAGCTTGATGTCGGGATTGTCGCACCAGTGAGGGTCGGCCAGCGCATTGGGCACGGTCAGCTCGCCGCGCGAACTCATCACCGTCTCGCAGTACAGGCCGGTGCCCAGGTCGGCCAGCTCGTCTTCCTCGTAGGGATTGCCGTCGTTGCGGCTGGACAGGAAGACCCGGATCTGCGGCGGCTGCACCCGCATGATCAGTGCCGCCGGAATGCTGACGATCCCGGCCAGCAGGTCTAGTACCTGCTGCCATTTTTCCGAGTAGTCGTGGCTGACGGCCAGCTTGCCGGTCTCCACCTTGATCGCGTTCATCGGCCCGCTCCGCTGGCCAAGCTATCTTGTCTTTTTAGCATATGCCGCAGCGGAGCCGGCTCGGAGTTAGGGACCGGGACGGCTAGAGCATCAGGTTCAGCATGCGGTCTATCCGTACCCGGCTCAGGCGGGTCAGCAGTTTCTTGATCCGCTCCGGATAATGGCGCACGTCCTCGAGCTGTCGGTAATGCGCGAGCAGGGTGGTGTGACGCATGATGCTCTGCTGTTCGGCCAGGCTCTGCTCGCGCAGCTGGCTGCGCGGATCGTGCAGCAGCAGCGCGTTTTCCAGGTCCAGGCGGAAGGCGCGTGGATTGAGGTTGTTGCCGGTCAGCAGGATGTAACGGGCATCGCTCCAGACGCCTTTCAGGTGGAAGCTGTTGTCGCCGTCCTTCCACAGCCGTATGCGCAGCTGGCCGCGCGTCAGGTATTGGCGCTGCCGCTTGGCGAAACGGCGCAGATTCATCTCGTACAGATAGGGCAGCGCGCCGATGACGCGGAACGGCTGCTCGGGCGGGATGTAGAAGTCGTTGGCGGTCTTGTCGCCGACGACGATGTCGATCTCGACGCCGCGGCGCAGCGCGCGATTGATTTCCAGCACCACCGCGCGCGGGAAGTTGAAATAGGGTGTGCAGATGAACAGCTGCTGCTGGGCGCTGGCGATCACGTCCAGGATGACCCGGTTCAGCCGGTTGCCCTTGCCTATGCCGACGACGGGGCTGACGGTCAGCCGTTCGTCGGACAGCGCCTGCGCGCCGTGCGGCCGGTACTGGCTGTGCGCCAGCTTGTCGCGGAACTGGCGTATTTCCTTGCGTATGCTGCGGGTCGGCGGCGTGGGCTTGTCCAGGCGGAAAACGGCCGGGTCGTTGAAGAACTGCTCGGCCATGAAGCCGGCCATCGCATCGGCCAACGCCTGACTGCGAATCAGGTGGTAGCGGTCGAAGCGGTATTTGTCCAGCCTGTGCAGGTAGACGTTGTTCAGGCTGGCGCCGCTGTAGAGCACGGTGTCGTCGACGATGAAGCCCTTCAGGTGCAACACGCCGAACAGCTCGCGCGTTTGCACCGGCACGCCGTAGATCGGGATGTCCAACTCGCGGCGCTCGGCCTCCTCGCGGTACCAGCGCGCATTGCAGCGGGCCTGGTCCTCGCCGATGCGGCCGCGCTGCGCGCGGTGCCAGTCCACCATCACCCGGACGTCCAGCTGCGGTTGGCGCTGCTTGGCCTGGTACAGCGCATCCAGAATTTCACGGCCGGCTTCCTCGTTTTCCAGGTACAGCGCGCACAGATAGATGCGCCGGGTCGCCGACGCTATCGCCTCCAGCAGCCGCAGGCGGAATTCGCGCGTCTGCAGCAGCGTGGTGAAGTCCTCCGGCTGCAGAGGCAGCCAGGGCAGGCGGGATAGCGTGGGTCGATTGAGCAGGATTGCCATGAATGCGCAGTTGAATGACGTTCAATCGACGCATCGTAGCACCGTTTGACCGCTTTGGGGGATCGACGGCGGCTGGCGAGCGCATGGCAAGGCGGACTGAAATGTGCAAAAATTCCGGTAACGAGACGAATTGCAGGTTTTTTCCATGCTGGACCGGGACGGATACCGCCCAAACGTCGGAATCATCCTCACCAATGCCCGGAACGAAGTGTTCTGGGGCAAGCGTGTGCGCGAGCATTCCTGGCAGTTCCCGCAAGGCGGCATCAAGCCGGGCGAAAGCCCGGAGGCCGCGATGTACCGCGAGCTGCTGGAGGAGGTGGGTTTGCTGCCTCAGCACGTGAAGATATTGGGACGCACCCGCGACTGGATGCGTTACGAGGTGCCGACGAATTGGGTACGCCGCGAATGGCGCGGCAGTTACAAAGGCCAGAAGCAGATCTGGTTCCTGTTGAGGCTGGTAGGCCGCGACAGCGACGTTTGCCTGCGGGCGACCAGCCATCCGGAGTTCGACGGCTGGCGCTGGAACGATTACTGGGCGCCGGTGGACGCGGTGATCGAATTCAAGCGCGACGTCTACGAGCGCGCGTTGTCCGAGCTATCGCGCTTCCTGCGCGGGGTGGAGAGCCACCACGCGTATCTGACGCGAATCTCGACGCAGAGCGAGCAGTGAGCGGCGGCAGGAGCTTTTGCAATACAGCGACGGCGGGCGATGCCCGCTGTCTTCATTTGTGCCGCCCGTCGCGGGCGGCGTCGACGTGATGCGCCGACAGGGCAAGACCAGAACATGACTCAACAATACGACGAATCCTCGGTACGGGTGCTGAAGGGGCTGGAGCCGGTCAAAGAGCGGCCGGGCATGTACACCCGCACCACCGATCCCACCCATATCTGCCAGGAAGTGATAGACAACGCCGCCGACGAGGCCTTGGGCGGCTATGCGCGCAAGATCGCCGTCACCGTGCACCAGGACGGCTCGCTCAGCGTCGAGGACGACGGCCGCGGCATTCCGGTGGGCCTGCATCCGCAGGAGGGCGTGCCGGTGGTGGAGCTGGTGTACACCCGGCTGCACGCCGGCGGCAAGTTCGACAAGAAGGACGGCGGCGCCTACGCCTTCTCCGGCGGCCTGCACGGCGTCGGCGTGTCGGTGACCAACGCGCTGTCGACGCGGCTGGAAGTGGAGGTCAAGCGCGACGGCGGCGTGCACCGGCTGGTCTTTTCCGGCGGCGATGTGATCGAGCCGCTGGCCCGCGTCGGCGACTGCGGCCCGCGCACCAGCGGCACCCGGGTGCGGGTGTGGCCGGACGGCAAGTATTTCGAAAGCCCGCGCTACTCGATGCAGGAGCTGGAGCGCCTGCTGCGGGCCAAGGCGGTATTGCTGCCCGGCGTGGCGGTGACGCTGACGCTGGAGAAGGCCAGCGGCGACGAGGTCAAGGTCTGGCAGTATCCGGACGGCCTGAAGAGCTATCTTGCCGAACTGTGCGGCGACGACGAGCCGGTGGCCCCGCTGTTCGCCGGCGAGGCCTATATCGGCGCCGACCACGAGCAGTTCGCCAAGGGCGAGGGCGCGCAGTGGGCGATGGCCTGGTTCGAGGACGGCGCCAGCGGCGAGAGCTACGTCAACCTGATTCCGACGCCGGTCGGCGGCACGCACGAGGCCGGCCTGCGCGCCGGCGTCTACGATGCGGTGAAGAGCTTCATCGATCATCACAACCTGTTGCCGCGCGGCGTCAAGCTGATGGCAGAGGACGTGTGGAGCCGCGTGCGCTTCGTGTTGTCGGCCCGCGTGCTGGACCCGCAGTTCCAGGGCCAGACCAAGGACAAGCTGACCAGCCGAGACGCCTTGAAGCTGATTTCCGGTCTGGCGCGCGACCCGGTGGAGCTGTGGCTGAACCAGCACGTCGAGGCCGGCAAGAAGATCGCCGAGCTGGCGATCCGCCAGGCGCAGAGCCGGCTGAAGTCGGTCAAGAAGGTGGAAAAGAAGAAAGGGTCCGGCGTCGCGGTGCTGCCGGGAAAACTGACCGATTGCGAGAGCGAGGACATCGAGCGGAACGAGCTGTTCCTGGTCGAGGGCGACTCGGCGGGCGGCTCGGCCAAGCTGGCGCGCGACAAGGAATACCAGGCTATCCTGCCGCTGCGCGGCAAGGTGCTGAACAGCTGGGAGACCGACCGGGACCAGCTGTTCTCCAATGCCGAGATCCACGACATCTCGGTGGCGATAGGCGTCGATCCGCACGGTCCGAACGACGAGCCGGACCTGTCCGGCCAGCGCTACGGCAAGATCGCCATCCTGTCCGACGCCGACGTCGACGGCTCCCACATCCAGGTGCTGCTGCTGACGCTGTTCTTCCGCCATTTCCCGCGCCTGGTCGAAAACGGCAACATCTACATCGCCCAGCCGCCGCTGTTCCGCGTCGACGTGCCGGGCCAGGGCAAGAGCCGGCCGCCGCGCAAGCTGTACGCGCTGGACGAGGGCGAAATGACCGCCATCCTGGACCGTTTGCGCAGCGAGGGCGTGCGCGAGAACGCCTGGAGCATTTCCCGCTTCAAGGGCCTGGGCGAGATGAACCCGGAGCAGTTGAAGGATACGACGATGAATCCTGACACCCGCCGCCTGGTCAAGGTGCAGGTGCGTCCCGGCATGCTGCAGCAGACGCTGGACATGTTCGTGATGCTGATGGGCAAGGGCGAGGCGTCCAGCCGCCGCAGCTGGATGGAGGCCAAGGGCAACGAGGTGGAGGCCGACATCTGATCCGGCCGGATTCTCACGCTCTCCAACCCCGCCCGCCCGAGAAGGCCGGCGGGGTTTTTCACGGCTAGTCGAACCGGGCGAGCAGCTCAGCCATCTTGGCGCGTCCCTCGGGCGAGACGCAGGCCGCTTTCAGGCGCGCCAGCGCGGCCGGGTCCTTGGACAACGGATGGGCGCGCGACACGTACACCGCCATCGGTTCGCGGCTGATCGCCAGCTCCGCCCAGCGGTCTGCGGGGGCGGAAATCTCGCGCAGCACGCGGCCGCAGCCGGGGCGCACGCACATCATCGCGTCCAGCCGGCCGATGCGCAGCATGCCCAGGCCCCGGCGCATGTCGCTGACCAGCACCGGCTCCGCGCCGCTGCGGGCGATGAAGGCGTCCAGCGTATGGGTGCCGCGCAGAATGCCGACGGGGCGGAGTTTCAGGTCGGCGGCTTGCAGCTCGCGCGCGCCTCGGGGGTAGATCACGGACAGCCGGATGTCGGCGGGGCGGCATAGCTCCAGGGCGAAGGCGTCCCGCTCCGGCGACGCGGTGATCAGCGCCAACGCGTCGTGGCCGGTTTTCAAATCCTCCACCACTCGCGGCAGCGGCCGCGTGTCCTGCTTCAACCGCAGGCCGCTTTGTCCGGCCAGCCAGCTCAGGAAGCGCGGCGTCAGGCCGTCGCCGCTGGCTGGGTCGCCCCAGGGCTCTATCGCCTGGCTGTACGCCGGGATCGGCTCGGCATGGAGAAGGAGCGGGCATAGCAGCAAGGCCAGCCCGCCCAGCAACTTGTTCATCATCCGGCTCCCGCGGCAGGAGCGTGTCCGAGAGGGGCGGCGGACCACGCTTGCTGCAGTATAGCCGGGCTTACCAGACGGTCAGCGTCTGGCCGTTGGCGATGCCTTCGACGCTGCGAACATAGGCCAGCGCGGCTCGGGCGGCCGGCACCGCCTCGAAGCCGGGGAAATAGGGCGCGTAGCCGTCCCACGATTCTTGCAGCACATTGGGGCTGACCACGTTGATGCGCCGGTCGCGGCCCAGTTCCAGCGCGGCGGCGGCGGCGAAGCCCTCCAGCGCGCGGTTGACCGCGGTGGCGTTGGCGCCGTGGCGTATCGGCTGGGCGCTGATGATGCCGCTGGTCAGCGTGATCGAGCCGCCGTCGTTCAGATAGTGCTGGCCGGTCAGCGCCAGGTCTATCTGGCCCAGCAGCTTGTCGTTCAGGCCGATGCGGAAGTCGGCGGCGCGCATCTCGGCCAGCGGACCGAAGTGCACGCTGCCGGTGGTGCTGACGATGGCGTCCAGCCGGCCGGCCTCCTCGAACATCTTCTGCACGCTGGCGCTGTCGGTGATGTCGACGCGCAGGTCGCCGCTGCCGCGGCCGGCGGTGAGGATCTGATGGTGGGACAGGGCCTGGCGGACGGCTTGGCCCAGCGTGCCGCTGGCGCCTACGAGCAGGATCTTCATGCGTGTTCTCCGTTGCGGTTTGGGATGTCCACAGTGTGCATGGATTCCGCATGATGATTAATCCGCTATGATGAACATGATTAATAATCTGGGGTTTCTAATCGGTGGATCGCCTGCTCAGCATGGAATTGTTCGTCGCGGTGGTGGAGAAGGGCAGCTTCACCGCGGCTGCCGAGGCGCGTCGCTTGTCCCAGCCCATGGTCGGCAAGCATATCGCCGCGCTGGAGGCGCGCCTCGGCGGCCGGCTCCTGGTGCGCACCACCCGCCGTCAGCAGCTGACCGAGCTGGGCCAGCACTACTACCAGCGCTGCCGCGCCATCCTGGCCGAGCTGGCCGCCGCCGAGGACGCCGCCGCGTTGTTGAGCGCGCGGCCGCGCGGCGTGCTGCGCGTCAACGCCTCGGTGACTTTCGGCACGCTGCGGCTGGCGCCGCTGCTGGCCGAGTTCATGGCGCGCTATCCGGACATCGCGGTGGAGCTGGAATTGGGCGACCAGCTGGTCGACCTGGTGGCAGACGGCTACGACGCGGTGTTCCGCATCGGCCATCTGGCCGATTCCGGCCTGGTGGCGCGACGGCTCAAGCCTTACCGGATGATGGCGGCGGCGTCGCCGGCCTATCTGGCCGCGCGCGGCACGCCGGCGACGCCGGCCGAGCTGGCGGGCCACGATTGCCTGGGTTTCAGCCGCTGGCGTCGCGACGACGGCTGGGACGCGCTGGCGCAATTGCACGGGGTGCAGATAGCGGCCAGCCGCTTCCAGTGCAACCAGGGCCAGGCCTTGCGCCAACTGGCGCTTGCCGGCGCCGGCATCGTGCTGCAGGCCGAGGCGCTGCTGGCCGACGACGTCGCCGCAGGACGGCTGACGGCCTTGCTGGACGGTTATCTGCCGGAGGCCAAGCCGATGCACCTGATCTACCCGGCCGACCGCCAGCCCTTGCCGAAACTGAGGGTTTTCGTCGATTTCATTGTCCAGAAGCTGGGCGCGTTGTGAGGCCAGGTGACCGGCCCTGTCAGAAATTCTCGTTTGTATCGCCCGCCGCTGGCGATTACTGTCAAGACATGGATACGGAACTGAATCAACCGAGCCGGCGCGAGCTGTTCGCCGGCTTCTTCTCGATAGGCGTCAGCGGCTTCGGCGGCGTGCTGCCGCAGGCGCACAGCATGCTGGTGCAGCGCCGGCGCTGGCTGTCCGAGGCCGATTTCGCCGAGCAGCTCGGCTTGTGCCAGGTCTTGCCGGGGCCGAATATCGTCAATATGGCGGTGTCGGTCGGCGCCCGCTTCCACGGGCCGTCCGGCGCGCTGACGGCGGTGGCCGGCCTGCTGCTGGCGCCGATGGCCATCGTGCTGCTGCTGGCCTCGCTGTACGGCCGTTACCGCCAGTTGCCGTTGGTGGAGCACGTGATGCACGGACTGTCGGCCGCCGCCGCCGGCCTGCTGCTGGCGATGGCGCTGCGGCTGTTGTCGCGGATGGAGCGGCGCGCCTGGAGCGCCGCGGTGGTGGCTGCGACCTTCGCCGCCATCGCCGTCTGGCGGCTGCCGCTGCCGACGGTGCTGCTGGCCTCGGTGCCGCTGGCGCTGGTCCTGGCCTGGCTGACGCGCAAGGGGGCGGAGCGATGATCGCGCTGACCTTGTTGTGGCGCTTCGGCCTGCTGTCGCTGATGGCGGTCGGCGGCGCCAATGTGCTGTTGCCGGAGTTGCAGCGGCTGGTGGTGGAGCAGGGCTGGATGGGCGCCTCGCAGTTCGCCGAGCTGTTCGCGCTGGCGCAGGCGGCGCCCGGCCCGAATGTGCTGGTGGTCAGCCTGATAGGCTGGCATGTTGCCGGCGTGACGGGCGCGCTGCTCAGCATGCTGGGCATGTGCCTGCCGTCGTCGGTGCTCAGCTTCTACGTGTCGCGCTGGTGGGCCGAGCGCCATGGCAGCGAGCTGACCCGGCTGCTGGCGCGCGCGCTGCTGCCGCTGACGGTGGGCCTGGTCGGGGCCAGCGCCTGCCTGCTGCTGCAGGCGGCCAACCGCGACGCCGCCGGCTGGGCGCTGAGCGCCGCGGTGGCGCTGATCGCCTGGCGCCGCAACTGGAACCCGTTGTGGCTGCTGCTGCTGGGCGCGCTGGTCGGCGGCCTGGGCTGGCTGTAATCCAACAAAACGGCCGCTGCCGGTACAGACTAAAATACCGTTACCACCACGGGACGGTCAGGCAGATGACAAGAATCCTCGTCCTCTGGCTGCTGTGCGGCGCCTCGGCGCTGGCGCAGGCGGCCGGAATCCAGATCCACTACGCGCTGGTGTCCGGCGACAACGATCCGCACTGGCCGTATATCCAGGCCTTGCTGCTGCTGGCCTGCGCCGAGGAGGGGCAGCATTGCGAGCTGCTGGCGGCGCGCGACATGAACCAGGGCCGGGCGATGGAGCAGATGCTGCGCCCGGACGGCCGGGTAGACCTGTTCTGGGGTATGACCAGCCGGGAGCGCGAGCGCAAGCTGCTGCCGGTGAGGGTGCCGCTGGACAAGGGCCTGATAGGCTGGCGGGTGATGCTGATCAATGCCGACAGGCCGCAGTTGCTGAAGGACGTGAAGACGACGGCGCAACTGGCGCAGTTGCGCGCCGGCCAGGGCCAGGACTGGCCCGACACCCAGATCCTGCAGCAGGCCGGCTTGCCGGTGGCCACCAGCGCCGATTACCCGAACCTGTTTTCGATGCTGCGCCAGCGCCGCTACGACTATTTCCCGCGCAGCGTGATCGAGGTCAGGCAGGAGCTGGCGTCGCCGTTCGGCAAGGGCCTGGCGCTGGACCCCTACCTGCTGCTGCACTACCCGACCGCCTTCTACTTCTTCGTGTCGCCCAAGCGACCGGAGCTGGCGCGCATGCTGAGGCAAGGACTGGAGAAGGGCGTCGCCGACGGCGGCTTCGAGCAGCTGTTCCGCGCCTTCAACGGCGAACATCTGCGCGAACTCAAGCTGTCGGCCCGCACCATCATCGAGCTGCCGAACCCGCTGCTGCCCGAAGCCACGCCGCTGGCGCGCCGCGAGCTATGGTTCCACCCCTGAGCATCGGCTTCACACCATGTCTTCCGGCCTGACCCAGGCGTCGAACTGCTCGGCGCTCAGATGACCCAGCGCCAGCGCCGCCTCGCGCAGCGTGGTACCGTGATGGTGGGCGTGCTTGGCGATGGCGGCGGCCTTGTCGTAGCCGATGTGCGGGTTCAGCGCGGTGACCAGCATCAGCGAGCGCTCCATCAGTTCGGCTATCCGTCCGCGCCTGGCTTCCATGCCGTCGACGCAGTGTTCGCGCAGGCTGTCCATGCCGTCGGCCAGCAGCCTGACGCTCTGCAGGAAGTTGTGCGCGATCAGCGGCTTGAACACGTTCAGCTCGAAGTTGCCGGACGCCGCCCCTATCGCCAGCGCCGCGTCGTTGCCGAGCACCTGGCAGCACAGCATCGTCATCGCCTCGCACTGGGTGGGGTTGACCTTGCCCGGCATGATGGAGCTGCCCGGCTCGTTTTCCGGCAGCGACAATTCGCCGAGGCCGCTGCGCGGGCCGGAGGCCAGCCAGCGGATATCGTTGGCGATCTTCATCAGCGCGGCGGCCAGCGTCTTCAACGCGCCGTGGGCGAACAGCAGCGGCTCGTGGCCGGCCAGCGCGGCGAATTTGTTGGCCGCGCTCTGGAACGGCAGGCCGGACTGTTCGGCCAGCCGTGCCGCGACCGCGTCGCCGAAGCGCGGATCGGTGTTGAGCCCGGTGCCGACCGCGGTGCCGCCGACCGCCAGCTGGCACAGCATGGGCTGCGCCGCGCGTACCGCCTGTTCCGACAGTTCCAGTTGCGCCGCCCAGCCCGATATTTCCTGGCCCAGCGTCAGCGGGGTGGCGTCCTGCAGATGGGTTCGGCCTATCTTGACGATGTCGGCGAAGTCCTTCGCCTTGGCCTCCAGCGCGCGCCGCAGCAGGGCCAGCGACGGCAGCAGCCGCTCGGCCAGCTGGGTCGCCGCGGCGACGTGCATCGCGGTCGGGAAGATGTCGTTGGACGACTGGCCGCGGTTGACGTCGTCGTTCGGGTGGACGCGCCGCGCCTGGCCGCGCTCGCCGCCCAGCAGCTCCGACGCGCGGTTGGCCAGCAC
Organism: Chromobacterium sp. CV08; assembly: GCF_051129845.1. NCBI lineage: Bacteria > Pseudomonadati > Pseudomonadota > Betaproteobacteria > Neisseriales > Chromobacteriaceae > Chromobacterium > Chromobacterium sp. CV08. The sequence goes on along the minus strand of NZ_CP150453.1, from coordinate 4,187,910 downwards.
CTCGTTCATATTCATATTGCTCTGGGTGCCGGAACCGGTCTGCCACACCGATAGCGGGAACTCGCCGTCGTGGCGGCCGGCCAGCACTTCGTCGGCGGCGGCGGCGATGGCGTCGGCCTTGGCGCCGTCGAGTTTGCCGAGTTCGCGGTTGGCCTCGGCGCAGGCGCGTTTGACCTGGGCCAGCGCCCGGATCAGCTCCGGCGGCATCTTTTCGCCGGAGATATGGAAATGCGCCAGCGAGCGCTGGGTCTGCGCGCCCCACAGCGCGTCGGCGGGAACGTCGATCGGGCCGAAGCTGTCGGTTTCGCTGCGTACGGTTGTCGTCATGCCATCATCCTTGTCGGGTCGAACTTGCGCCGGCAAAGCCGGTCCTAGCCTATCCTGATACACGATGTCGGACCCTGGCGGCGGCGCCGCCTTCATCCGTCTTTCGCGGCCCCGCCGGCCCGAGCGGCCGGCGCTCACCGGAGTGCACCATGTCCCTGCTTGCCCAAGATAGTCTGCGAGATTTTCAACTGGCCTCCGGCCGCAGCGTCCGTTTCCACTCGCTGCCGGCCCTGGCCGAGCTCGGCGTCGGCGATGTCGGCCGGCTGCCGGTGTCGCTGCGCATCGTGCTGGAGTCGCTGCTGCGCAAGCTGGATGGTCAGCGTATTACCGACGCGCATGTCAGGCAACTGGCCGCTTGGAAGCCCGGGGCCGAGCGCAGCGAGGAAATTCCCTTCGTCGTCGCCCGCATCGTGCTGCAGGACTTCACCGGCGTGCCGCTATTGTGCGATCTGGCGGCGATGCGCGGCGCCGCCGCCCGTTTCGGCAAGCCGCCGGCCGCCGTCGAGCCGCTGGTGCCGGTGGACCTGGTCGTCGACCACTCGGTGCAGGTCGACCATTTCCGCGAAGCGGGTGCGCTGGATCTGAACATGAAGCTGGAATTCCGGCGCAACGCCGAGCGCTATCGCTTCATCAAGTGGGGCATGCAGGCCTTCGACACCTTCAAGGTGGTGCCGCCGGGAATCGGCATCGTCCACCAGGTGAACCTGGAATACCTGGCGCGCGGCGTGCTGCACGACGGCGACGTCTATTATCCGGACTCGCTGGTCGGCACCGATTCGCACACGACGATGATCAACGCGCTGGGCGTCGTCGGCTGGGGCGTCGGCGGCATCGAGGCCGAGGCCGGGATGCTGGGCCAACCGGTCTACTTCCTGACGCCGGACGTCGTCGGCGTGCATCTGAAGGGCCGGCTCGCCGCCGGCGTCACCGCCACCGACCTGGTGCTGGCGGTGACCGAGCGGTTGCGCAAGGCCAATGTCGTCGGCAAGTTCGTCGAATTCTTCGGCGAGGGCGCGGCGTCGCTGACGCTGCCGGATCGCGCGACGCTGGCCAATATGGCGCCGGAGTACGGCGCGACGATGGGTTTCTTCCCACCGGACGAGCGCACCGCCGACTACCTGGCCGCCACCGGCCGTAGCGCCGAGGAGGTGGACGCCTTCCGCCGCTACTTCCAGGCGCAGAAGCTGTTCGGCATGCCGGACGCCGGCGACATCGATTACAGCGAGACCTTGGCGCTCGACCTGGCGTCCATCGTGCCCAGCGTCGCCGGTCCGCGCCGGCCGCAGGACCGCATCGCCTTGACGGAGCTGAAGCCGCGTTTCGGCGAGCTATTGGCCAAGCCGGCGGCTTCCGGCGGCTACGGCAAGGGGGAGGGCGGCGGGGCCGGCGACCGATTGCGGCACGGCTCGGTGCTGATCGCCGCGATCACCTCCTGCACCAATACCTCCAATCCGGGCGTGATGCTGGCCGCCGGCCTGCTGGCGCAGAAGGCCGCCGAGCGCGGCCTGGCGGTGGCGCCGCACATCAAGACTTCTCTGGCGCCGGGTTCGCGCGTGGTCACCGACTACCTCGCCAAGGCCGGCCTGCTGCCGGCGCTGGAGCGGCTGGGCTTCGGCGTGGTCGCCTACGGCTGCACCACCTGTATCGGCAACGCCGGCCCGCTGGCGCCGGAGATCGAGTCGGAAATCGCCGCCGGCGACCTGGTGTGCGCGGCGGTGTTGTCCGGCAACCGCAATTTCGAGGCGCGCATCCACCCGGCGATCAAGGCCAACTTCCTGATGAGCCCGCCGCTGGTGGTGGCCTTCGCCATCGCCGGCCGCGTCGACATCGACCTGGAGCGCGAGCCGCTGGGAGAGGGGAGCGACGGCAAGCCGGTGTTCCTGCGCGACATCTGGCCCAGCCTGGACGAGGTCGGCGCGGCGCTGGCGCAGACCGCCGATCCGGAAACCTACCGCAGGCTGTACCGCGAGCTGGCCGACGTCAATCCGCTATGGGCCGACATCCGGGCGACCGGCGGCGAGGTCTACGGCTGGGAGCCGTCCAGCTATATCGCCGAGCCGCCGTTCTTCGCCGATTTCGCGATGGCGCCGGCCGCGCCCAAACCGGTGCGGGGCGCGCGGGCGCTGGCCATCTTCGGCGATTCGGTCACCACCGACCACATCAGTCCGGCCGGGGCCATTAAGCCGTCGTCGCCGGCCGGGCGCTATCTGCAGGAACAGGGCATCAAGCCGGTCGACTTCAACAGCTACGGCTCGCGCCGCGGCCACCACGAGGTGATGATGCGCGGCACCTTCGCCAATGTCCGCATCCGCAACCTGATGTTGCCGCCGGACGCCGACGGCCGGCCGGTGGAGGGCGGCTTGACCTTGCGCCAGCCGGACGGCGAACGGCTGTCCATCTACGACGCGGCGATGGCCTACCAGGCGGAGGGCACGCCGACCGTGATCTTCGCCGGCGAGGAGTACGGCACCGGCTCCAGCCGCGACTGGGCGGCCAAGGGTACGCGCTTATTGGGCGTGCGCGCGGTGATCGCCAGGAGCTTCGAGCGGATACACCGCTCCAACCTGGTGGGCATGGGCGTGCTGCCGCTGCAATTCCAGGGCGGGGACAGCGCCGCGGGCCTCGTCGGCGACGAGACTTTCGATCTGGAGGGGTTGGACGGCGAGCTGAAACCGCGGCAGAACGCGACGCTGGTGATCCGCGGCGCCGACGGCACGGAGCGGCGTTTGACGCTGACGCTGCGCATCGATACGCCGGTGGAGGTCGACTACTACCGACACGGCGGCATCCTGCCCTATGTGCTGAGGCAGATTATGTGCTGAGGCAGATATTGTCGTGACAGGGCGTTGGAGGCGGACGACGGCCGGGTTTTCCGGCCGTTTTCATTTGTCCGCGCCGGCGACAGGGTCGGCTGCGATATAATGGCCGCCGATTTCCATAGCCGCGTGACGTCATGACCCAGCTGAAAAACGATACCTTCCTGCGGGCTCTGCTGAAGGAGCCGGTCGAATACACCCCGATCTGGATGATGCGCCAGGCCGGCCGCTATCTGCCGGAATACCGCGCCACCCGCGCCCGCGCCGGTAGCTTCATGGGCCTGTGCACCAGCCCCGACTACGCCACCGAGGTGACGCTGCAGCCGTTGGAACGCTTCCCGCTGGACGCGGCCATCCTGTTTTCCGACATCCTGACCGTGCCGGATGCGATGGGCCTCGGCCTCTATTTCGCCGAGGGCGAGGGACCGAAGTTCCAGCGCCCGCTGCGCGACGAGGCGGCGATCCGCGCGCTGGCGCCGGCCGACATGGGCAAGCTGCGCTACGTGTTCGACGCGGTGTCCAGCATACGCAAGGCGCTGGACGGCCGGGTGCCGCTGATAGGCTTCTCCGGCAGCCCGTTCACGCTGGCCTGCTACATGGTGGAGGGCGGCAGCTCCGACGACTTCCGCCACGTCAAGGCGATGCTGTACAGCCGTCCCGAGCTGCTGCACCACATCCTGGAAGCGAACACGCAATCGGTGATCGCCTACCTCAACGCGCAGATAGACGCCGGCGCGCATGCGGTGCAGATCTTCGACACCTGGGGCGGCGCGCTCAGCCACGCGGCCTACCGGGAATTCTCGCTGGCCTACATGCAGCGCATCGTCGCCGGCCTCACGCGCGAGGCCGGCGGCCGCAAGGTGCCGGTGATCGTGTTCACCAAGGGCGGCGGCCAGTGGCTGGAGGACATCGCCGGGATCGGCGCCGACTGCGTGGGCCTCGACTGGACCACCGACATCGGCCGGGCGCGCGCCCGCGTCGGCGACAAGGTGGCCTTGCAGGGCAATTTCGATCCGAACGCGCTGTTCGCCGAACCGGCCGCGATCGAGCGCGAGGTCGCCCGCATCCTGCAAAGCTACGGCCAGGGCAGCGGCCATGTGTTCAATCTGGGCCACGGCATCTCGCAGTTCGCCGATCCGGCCCACGCCGGCGCCTTGGTGGAAGCGGTGCACAGGCTGTCGCGCGGCTATCATTGACATCCGCATTTAACGGTTTGACGAGCGACGCCGGTGCGTCCGCCCGGGCGGGCGCACCATCGTGGTGCCCGCGCGGCGTCGTCGTCCTGTCCCTGGCATCGCTTGTCACGGCGCCTCGTTCCGCTTATGCGGACGCTATCAAAAAAACGGCTGGGTTTTTAAGGGTTTATTAAATTTTCACGACATTGGCCAAGTCGGGGGCTGCGGGGTATTGCCGCCCGCCAGTCGGGCGCTGTGACATTGGCTGCAACAGATATTCCGCGCTAGGAAAATGCCGGTTGACAGTTGAACGGGCTGGTGTTCCGACGAGTTATGCACACGGCCTAGTCCTTGCGCTTTTAGTTGTCAAGCGCGGTGGCTAAAAAAATAATGTTTTTTTAAGTCTTTGAAAATAAAAGACTTTTACGTTTGATTAATTTTTGTGCAATCCAACGGAAACACTGATTTCACGGCTTTTTGCCTGCTATCACCGTGGTTGTTCACAAAGTTATCCACAAGATCTGTGCACAGCAGATGCAAAGCCTTGTCGCAGCAGGGTTTGCCTGGGGGAGGCATGAGTATGGATGGTGCCGGACCGGTCCAGGTGGCGGTCGATGTGCCGCTGGCCGGAACGTTCAGTTACCTGACTGAATCGTCTGTCATGGCAGGGGCGCGCGTCTGCGTGCCTTTCGGCAATCGCCGCCTGTGTGGCGTAGTTGTCACGCCGATACCGGGGGAGGGTGTGGGCGCGCCGGACGCTTCCCGCCTGCGGTGCATAGAAAGCGTGCTGGACGGCCTGCCGCCGTTGCCGGGCGAATTCCTCGAGCTCGCGCGCTTCGCCGCCGCCTACTACCACCATCCGCTGGGTCAGACCTTGTTCACCGCCTTGCCGACCGCGCTGCGCGAGCCGCGCGACGTGCGCCGGCCGGACCGTCGGCCGTTCGCGCTGACCGCCGCCGGCCTCGGCGATCCGCCGCCGCCGCGACAGCGCGCGCGGCTGGCGCTGTGGCAGGCGATGCAGGACGGCCCGCTGACGTCGGAGCAGGCCAGGGCGGTGACGCCGCAGGCCGGCAAGCTGCTGGCCGACTGGCTGGCCGAGGGCAAGGCCGAGCGCGCGACGCCGGAGCCGGCGCCGCTGCAGCTGGGCGACGGGCCGGCGCTGAACGACGAGCAGCAGGCGGCGCTGGACGCGTTGCGGGCCGGCTCGGGCTTCCAGCCGTGGCTGCTGCACGGCGTCACCGGCAGCGGCAAGACCGAGGTCTATCTGAGGCTGATCGCCGAACAGCTGGCGGCGCGGCGCCAGACGCTGGTGCTGGTGCCGGAAATCAATCTGACGCCGCAGCTGATAGACCGGTTCGCCAAGCGTTTCCCCAGCAGCCGCATCGTCGTGCAGCACAGCCACCTGGCCGACGGCGAACGGATGCACGGCTGGCTGGACGCCTGGCACGGCGACGCCGACGTGGTGATAGGCACCCGCTTGTCGGTGTTCACGCCGCTGCCGCGACTGGGGCTGATCGTCGTCGACGAGGAGCACGACGGCTCGTTCAAGCAGCAGGATGGCCTGCGCTACCACGCGCGCGACCTGGCGGTATGGCGCGCGCGTCGCGCCGACGTCGCCATCGTGCTCGGCTCGGCGACGCCCAGCCTGGAGACGGTGGCCAATGTCGAGGCCGGCCGCTACAAGAAGCTGGTGCTGAGCCGGCGCGCCCACGGCGCGGCCAGGCTGCCCGACGTCAGGCTGGTGGACACCCGCCGGAAAAAGCTGGTCGAGGGGCTGTCCGAAGCGGTGCTGGACGCGCTGAGGCTGAGGCTGTCGCGCAAGGAGATGAGTCTGGTCTTCATCAACCGCCGCGGTTTCGCGCCGGTGGTCGCCTGCACCGCCTGCGGCTGGACCAGCGGCTGTCCGCACTGCTCGGCCAAGCTGGTCGTGCACCTGATGGAGCGCAAGCTGCGCTGCCACCACTGCGGCTGGGAAGAGCCGGTGCCGCGCGCCTGCCCGGACTGCGGCGACCCGGATATCAAGCCCTTGGGCGAGGGCACGCAGCGGCTGGAGTCGGCGCTGCAACGGATGCTGCCGGAGGCCAGGGTGCTGCGGATAGACCGCGACACCACCAGCCGCAAGGACGCCTGGGACGAGGTCTACCGCAAGGTGCACGCCGGCGAGGTGGATATCCTGGTCGGCACCCAGATGCTGGCCAAGGGCCACGATTTCGGCACGCTGTCGCTGGTGGCTGCGCTGGGCGCCGACGGCGGCCTGTACTCGGCGGACTTCCGCGCGTCGGAGCGGCTGTTCGCCCAGCTGATGCAGGTGGCCGGCCGCGCCGGCCGCGCCGACGCGCCGGGCGAGGTGCTGGTGCAGACGCAGTGGCCGGATCATCCGCTGTACCAGGCGCTGGTCGCCCACGATTTCGACGGCTACGCGGCCGCGCTGCTCGGCGAGCGCCGCCAGGCCGGCTTCCCGCCGGCCGCATTCCAGGCGCTGCTGCGCGCCGACAGCCCGGAGCTGGCCCAGGCCACCGCCTTCCTGCGCCAGGCGCGCGAGGCGCTGGAGCCGCTGGCCGACGGCGTGCTGATTTCCGGACCGGCGCCGGCGCTGATGGCCAGGCTGGCCCAGCGCGAGCGCGCGCAGCTGGTGCTGGAGGCGCAGCAGCGCGCCGCGCTGCACCGGCTGCTGGACGCCTTGCCGGCGCTGCTCGATCCGTTGGCGCGCGCGCACGGCCGCAGCCTGCGCTGGTCGCTGGATGTCGATCCCCAGGAGTTGTGAGATGAAAAAAACCATTACCATCGCCGTGGCCGGCGGCCTGGCGCTATCGTCGTCGGCCGCGTCGGCGCTGGACCTGCACGGCCTGAGGCCGGACGAGATCGCCGTGTGGGCGGCGCCGGTCGAGGGCGGCGGGCCGGCGATCGGCCACCGCGCCGACGCGCCGGTCAACCCGGCGTCGACGATGAAGCTGCTGACCGGCTGGGCGGCGCTGAACCGGCTGGGGCCGGACTACCGCTGGAGGACCGCGCTGCTGTCGGCCGCCCAGGTGGAGGACGGCGCGCTGAAGGGCGATCTGTACTGGCTGGGCGGCGGCGATCCGCGTTTCGACAACGGCAACCTGCTTAGCCTGCTGTACAGCCTCAGGCTGCGCGGCATCCGCAAGCTGGACGGCCGGCTGCTGCTGGACAAGCGGGCCTTCGACAATGTCGGCGGAGCCGACGATTTCGACGGCGACGCCGGCCGCGCCTTCGTCGTCGGCCCGGACACCCATCTGACCAATCTGAAAGTGGCCTGGCTGAGCTTCTTCAACGACGGCCAGGGCGCGCGCGTCGCGCTGGATCCGCCGCTGGCCGGCGTGACGCTGCGCGCGTCGCTGGCGCCGGGGCCGGACGTGCCGTGTCCGGATGTGCGCGCCTTCGTCTCCATACGCAACGACGGCCGCCACGTCGTCGTCGACGGCAAGTTGCCGCCGGCCTGCGACGGCCGCCGCGCCTACGTCAACGTGCTGGACCACGACGAATTCGCCGGTCAGGATTTCGCCGCGCTGTGGGCGGCGCTCGGCGGCAGCGGTCCGTTGCGCGTCGAACGCGGCCGGGCTCCGGACGACGCGCGCGAGCTGGCCGTCTGGGAGTCGCAGCCGCTGACGGTGGCGCTCTCCGACATCAACAAGTACAGCAACAACACGATGGCGCGCACGCTGTTCCTGACGCTGGGCCGCGAGGCCGGCGGCGGAGACACCGCCGCCGCCGCCGAGCGCGCGCTGCGCGAGGCGTTGCGGCAAAGGGGGATGGCCGACGTCGACGCGCTGCGGCTGGAGAACGGCGCCGGCCTGTCGCGGCGGGAGCGCGTGACGGCCAGGCTGCTGGGCCAGGTGCTGCTGGACGCGGCTCGCGGACCGTACGCCGGCGAGTTCGAGTCCAGCCTGCCTATCGCCGGCGCCGACGGCACGCTGAAAAAACGCTTCGTCGATCTCGGGCCGCGGCTGAGGCTGAAGACCGGCACATTGAACGACGTCAAGGCGCTGGCCGGCTACTGGCTGGCGGCCGACGGCCGGCGTCTCGCCATCGTCGCCATCGTCAACAGCCCGCGGGCCGCGCAGATGGGCCCGGCGCTGGACGCCGTGGTGGCCGATCTGGCGCATGACTTCGACACCGCTGCGATGCGATCCAGCGCAAGCCCTCGGCGTCCGAACCCGCTATAATCGACGGCAATCGATTTTTCAGGCGAGAACCATGAAACCGGTCACCATGTACACCACCGCGGTCTGTCCGTACTGCATCCGCGCCAAGCAGCTGCTGGCCAGCAAGGGCGTCGACGGCATCCAGGAGATCCGCGTCGACCTCGACCCGGCGGCGCGCGAGACGATGATGGCGCAGACGGGCCGCCGCACCGTGCCGCAGATCTTCATCGGCGACACCCATGTCGGCGGCTACGACGATCTGGCGGCGCTGAACCACGCCGGCAAGCTGGATCCGCTGCTGGCGGACTGAACGGCCGGGCGTTTCCGCGATTGGCCGCCGCGCGGCTTTCGTGCGATGATGCCCGCCGTCGTACCCACAAAATTCGACCGTCATGACGACGGTGTTTATGCGAGAAAGAACATGAGCGAACAACAAGAGCTGCAACCGGCGTTTTCCATCGAAAAAATCTACGTCAAGGACATGTCGCTGGAGGTGCCGAACGCGCCGCAGGTCTTCCTGGAGCAGGCCCAGCCGGAAATCGACATGCAGCTTGCCAGCGAAGGCAAGCAACTGGACGACGGCTTCTACGAAGTGTCCCTGACCGTCACCGTGACCGCCAAGCTGCCCGAAAAAACCATGTTCCTGTGCGAAGTGGCTCAAGCCGGCATCTTCCAGATCCGCAACGTGCCGGCCGAAGACCTGGACCCCATCCTCGGCGTGGCCTGCCCGAACATCCTGTTCCCGTACGCGCGCGAAGCGGTGTCCAGCGTGGTGAACCGCGCGGGCTTCCCGCCGGTGCTGCTGGCGCCGATCAACTTCGAAGCCCTGTACATGCAGCAACGCGCGCAGCAGGCCGAAGCCGGCAACGCTTGAGCATGGCCATGAAGCGCCTCGTCATCACGCTGCTCATGGCCCTGGGTGCCGCGCAATGCGCCCAGGCCCTGGAATTCCGTTCGGTGAAGGAAACCGGCGTCGCGCTGTACGAGGCGCCCGCGCTGTCCGCGAAGAAGCTGTTCGCGGTCAGCCGCTATTACCCGGTGGAAGTGCTGCAAAGCCAGAAGGAATGGGCGCGCGTGCGCGACGCCACCGGCGGCATCGCCTGGATCCCGTCGGCGGCGCTGTCGCGGCAGCGCTGGTTGCTGGTGGTGACGCCGCAGGCCGGCGTGCGGGACAAGGCGGCCGAGGACGGCAAGCTGCTGTTCACGGTGCCCAAGGACGGGGTGCTGGAAATGCAGACCCCGCCGCAGGACGGCTGGGTCAAGGTGCGCCACCGCGATGGCAGCGTCGGCTATGCTCGTATTACCGACCTCTGGGGCTTGTAAGGACCGCGCATGAAACTGGCGATACTGGGAGCCGGTGCCTGGGGCACCGCGCTGGCGATAGCTTTTGCCCGTCACCACCAGGTGACGCTGTGGGCGCGAGACGCGGCCCAGATCGGCCGGATGGCCGGGGCGCGCGTCAATGACCGCTACCTGCCCGACTGCCCGTTTCCCGACCGGCTGGGATTGTCTGCCGATCTGTCCGAGACCCTCGCCGACGCCGAGCTTGCGCTGATCGTCACGCCTATGGCGGGCCTGAGACCGACGCTCAAGGCCTTGGCCGGCCTGGAGGCGCCGCCGCCGCTGCTGTGGGCGTGCAAGGGCTTCGAAGCCGGCTCCAGCCTGCTGCCGCACCAGGTGGCGGAGGAGGAGTTGCCGGCCGGCCATCCCTGCGGCGTCCTGTCCGGCCCCAGCTTCGCCCGCGAGGTGGCGCAGGGCCTGCCGGCGGCGGTGGCCATCGCCTCCGCCGACGCCGAGTTCGCCGCCGACGTCGCGCGCGAGCTGCACAGCCCTTTGCTGCGGCTTTACGCCAACGAAGACCTGGTCGGGGTCGAGGTCGGCGGCGCGGTGAAGAATGTGATGGCGATCGCCACCGGCGTCGCCGACGGTCTGGATTTCGGCCTGAACGCCCGCGCGGCGCTGATCACCCGGGGCCTGGCCGAGATTTCCCGGCTGGGCGTGGCGCTGGGCGCCAGCCCGCAGACCATGATGGGCCTGTCCGGCATGGGCGACCTGATCCTGACCTGCACCGGCGCGCTGTCGCGCAACCGCCAGGTCGGCCTGAAGCTGGCCGAAGGCAAGCCGTTGTCCCAGGTGCTGGATGAACTGGGCCATGTCGCCGAGGGCGTCGCCACCGCGCGCGAAGTGCTGACGATGGCCGAGCGCCTGCAGGTCGACATGCCGATCACCGCCGCGGTGTGCGGCCTCTTGTACCAGGGCCACGATCCGCAGCGGGTGGTGGCCGAGCTGCTCAGCCGCTCGCCGAAGTCCGAGTCCGGCGGTCTGCTGGACTGACGGACGCCGCCTTCGTCTCGATGCCGCCTGAGGGCGGCATTTTGCGTTTCCGGCGACTCAATGCCCGTCGTCCCCGCCCGGCCACACCACATTGCAGTCCACCGCGTACAGCGAGCACGGGCTGGGATTGTCGTTGTGGCAGAAATCCAGCGCGCGGTCTATCGCGTCGCCGCCGTAGGCGTAGCCCCAGTGGCCGCTCGGGCTGATCGCGAAGGCGCGCGGCAGCGGGCTGGACAGGAAGCGGCCGTAGCCGTTCAGGCGGTCGGCGCGGCTGAGGTAGGGGATGCGGTCGCCGTCGTCCAGCGCGGCGTAGCCGCTGGGCGGCGGCCGACCGGCGAACCCGGGGCGGACGAAGCCCCGGCCGCGCAGATAGTCCTCCAGCAGCGGCATCCAGATATCGGCGCCCCGGGAGAACAGCAGATGGCCGTTGTCGCCGAAGGCCGGCAGCAGCCGGTAGTCCAGCGGCGCGCCGGCGGCGCGGTAGGCCCGTGCCCAGGCCTGCGAGTATTCCGGGCCGAAGAAGCGGTCGTTCCGCGTGTAGATCCACAGCATCGGCACCCGGCTGCGGCCGCCGAACTCGGCGTAAAGCTGCTGCAATTGCGCCGGCGAGCACGGCACGCCCGGATGGCTGTCGGGGTCGCCGCCGGCGCCGCCGGCGAAATTGATCGCGGCGACGACGCCGGGCGGGTTCTCGGCGGCGGCGGCCACGGTGGCGATGCCGCCGACAGACTGGCCGATCAGCACGGCCCGGCCGTCGAAGTCGGGCTGGCGCCGGCCGTAGTCCAGCGCCGCCAGAATCTGCGCGACGGCGGCCCGCAGCGAGGCGGGATAGTCCTTGCGCCGGCACGGGCCGGAATCCTCGGGATCGGCGCCGCCGGCGTCGGCGCCGTAGCCGGCGCGGGTCGGCACCAGCACGACGAAGCCCTTGCGCACCAGGTAGCGCGCCGCCGTTTCCATGCGCTGGCGCGGCGGATCGGCGCGGCCGGCGGCGCTGGTGGCGCGGCCGTGGCTCAGCAGCGCCAGCGGATGCGGGCCGGCGTCGTCGGGGCGGAACACGGTGACGGTCAATGCGTGGCGGCTGCCGTCGGGCAGCGTCACCGGCAGGCTGACCACCTCCTCGCCGATGTCGCGCGGCATGGACTCGGCGCCGACGGCGGCCGGAACGGCGAATAGAACGAGAAGCAGCGACAGGATAGCTGGCGACATCGGCGGCGCTCCGCGGGCGATGCGCACCGCGGCGGCGGTACGCCTGCAAGCACCATAGCACGCCGGCGAGGGCCCGGCGTCGGTCTCTAGCGCTCGATCGCGCGCAGGAACTCGTTGCGGGCCTGGGCGTCGTGTTCGAACGCGCCGGCGTAGCACTGGGTGATCACGCGCTCGTCGCCGCGGCGGTTTTCCCCCATCAGCAGGCACAGCTGCTCCGCCTCGATCAGGCAGGCGGCGCCGCGCGCCTCGCCGTGCTCGACCAGCGTGCGGGCGATCTCGCCGGTGATCCATTCCTGATAGGTGTAGCGATGGCTGATCGCGTCCACCATCCGCGCGATGCGGCCGAAGCCGTGCAGCCGGCCGCCGGGCAGGTAGGCGACGTGGGCGACGCCGCGGAACGGCAGCAGGTGATGCGGGCACATGCCGTGCACCGCCAGGCTGCGTATCACCACCATGTCGCGACGCTGGTCGGCGAAGCCGCTGCCCAGCGCGTCGGCCGGCGAAGTGTCGTAGCCGTCCAGCAGCCGCTTCTGCCACAGTTCGCGCACGCGCTGGGCGGTCTTGCCGGTGTGGATAGGATCGATGGCGATGCCGCTGGCGCGCAGCATGTCGGCGACGGCCTGTTCGAAGGCGGCGGCGTCGAACGGACGGACGCGATCAAGCGGGCGCTGGCAGGCGGCGTGGTCGTGGTCGTCGGTGAAGGACATGGCGCGGCTCCATTGTGGTGGGAGGGGGCGGCAGGGCCGCCAGTTCCCTCATGGTATAGGGAGGCGGGCCGTCCTGACGATCAGATTTTGCTCATTCCCGCGTTTGCGCCGGCGCCGCGCCCATCCCCGAGCGCCATCATTTTTTCGTATCGGGGCATGGTTGCGGCGCATAGGGGTAGCGCGGCCGCAGCCGCAGTCCGCCTGCTTCCAGATCGGGCAGCAGCGGCGGAGCGGTTCGCGCGCTTCCGGCCGCCAGCGCTTCCAGCGGCGCCGGACACGCGGCGGGCAGGTCGTAGGTGCCGGCGAGCGTCCACAGGCCCTGGGCATTCCGCTGGAACAGCGACAGACGGGCGGAACGCTTTGCCGCCAGCAGCACGTCCTGTTTGCCGGCGCCGCTGTAGGCGCCGACATAGGCGTCGCATTCCTCGCTGCCGTCCAGCAGGCAGGACGGCAGGTCGTCGATGCGCTTGGCCATCTGCTTCCAGTCCTGGGCCAGGAAGCCGGCCGGCAGCGCGGCCGCGCCGCGCGCGTGGACCGCCTGGGCCGGGGGTTTGGGCTGGGGCCTGTCCTCGCTTAGCGCGTCGCCGGCCTTGCGGCGGATGGCGCCGTCGATGCCGGCGTCGTCCTTCAGCCGCAGCAGGGCGGCATGGCCATAGCGCAGCCCGCGGCGGCGCAGGAAGTCGAAGTCGAAGCGCTCGGCGGCCACGCGGCCGGCCTGCAGCCGGGACAGCTGGCTGGCGACGGAGATCCGCACCGGGTCGGCCAGCGGCGTCAGCACGGCGGCCAGCAGCGCGAGCGACAGCCAGGCGGTGCCGATATTGGCGCCGGCCACGCCGGAGAGCCCGCCCTGCCGCCTCCATGCCGCCCAGCCGTAGCCGGCGGCGTAGCAGGCGCCGAGAATGACGAGGCAGGCGGCGAGCACCCGGTCCGGCGACCAGCCGTACTGGACCACGCGCAGCGTCAACGCATAGGCGGCCAGCGCCTGCAGCGGCGTGAGCAGCAGGCAGGCGGCGCGCAGGCTGAAAGAGATGACGCGGCCGGGCGTTTCGCCGCCGTCCTGATAGGCGGTGTTCAGCAGAAAGATCAGCAGTCCGCTGGCGCCGAGCAAAAGCATGCCTGCGTGGCCGGTCTTCCACAGGCTGTCCAGCCCGGTGAAGGGCAGCAGGGACAGGAAGGCGGCGATCAACAGGACAAGCAGCGGCAGCAGCCAGGACAGCAGGGTCAGCAGCAGCGAACGCAGTCCCTGGATGATGCCCGGACGGACATCGGTCAGGTGCAGGCCCGCCGACAGCGCCAGCGTGCTGGCCGGTATCGCGAATTCGGCTTCGTCTATCAGACGGCGCAGGCCGTCTATGCCCACCAGGGAGAACAGTCCGGCGCCCAACTGAAGGATGAGCCAGAACACGCAGACGAACAGGCCGGAGAGCATCAGCTGCAGGCCAAGCTTCCATGCCGCGTCGAAATAGGCGGGGTAGGGCGCCCGCCAGCGCCGCTCGCTCTCGCCGGCCAGGATCAGCGGCCAGGCGATGAACAGCAGCAGGGCGACGCCCAAGGCCGCCGGCGCGTCCGGCATCAGGTCCGCGCGCTCGGCGTGCTCCAGTCCGACGCGCCAGCGGTCATGCGCGCCGAAGGCGGCGACGGCGAGCGCCAGTCCGGCCAGCCATGCGGCCAGCCGGGCGGGACGCAACACGCCCAACCCTGTCTGGCACAGCAGGGGCAGGGACGCGGCGGCCAGCAGCAACGGCGAGAACAGCAGCGGGTGGAGCGACAGCCAGCCGCCATGGTCCGAGGCGCGGTACAGCGCGTAAAGCGCGATTCCTTGCAGCAGGCCGGTCGCGGCGCGAATGTGGAAAGTGTTCATGAACAGGCCGGGAAGGGGAAAAGTCCCCCAAGCCTAGCATGAAGGGGAGGCTCAGGCGCGCAGACCCAGCGCGTAGCGTATCGCCTCGCGCTTCAGCGGCCCGGCCTTGTCCGCGAGCCGGAGGCCCAGGCCGCGCAGTAGGCGCAGCGGCGCGATGTCGTTGGAAAAACCGTAGCAGAACGCGTCCATGCCGGTCTGCATCGCCAGATTGGCCGGCTTGCGCGCGCGCTGATAGCGCGCCAGCGCCTTTTCGCCGGCCCAGTCCTCGCCGCCGGCGCGGGCGTCCAGAATCGTCCGGGCCAGCGCGGCGGCGTCCTGGAAACCCAGGTTGACGCCCTGGCCGGCCAGCGGGTGTATTGTGTGGGCGGCATCGCCGGCCAGAGCCACGCCGTCCCTGGCGTAGCATTGGGCGTGGCGCCGGGTCAGGCCGAAGCTGCCGCGCGCCGTCAGTTCCCGTATGCCGGGCAGCTTGCGCGGAAACGCCTGGCTGACGGCGGCGATCAGCTCGTCGTCGCTCAGCGTCAGCAAGCGCTTCACTTCCTCCGGCCGGTGGTACCACACCAGGGAGGCCGCGTCGCCGCACAGCGGCAGGAAGGCCTGCGGGCCGTCGGGGGTGAAGCGTTGCCAGGTGATGTCCTGCTGGCCGCCTTCGATCCGGCAGCTCAGCGCCAGCGCATGCATCGGGTAGTCCCAGCCGGTGACGCCGATGCCGGCGGCTTCGCGCACCTGCGAGCGCGCGCCGTCGGCGGCGATCAGCAGCCTGGCCTGGATCCGGCTGCCGTCCGACAGCGTCAGCTGCGAGGCCTGGGGCCGGTAGACCAGGCTTTCCACCGCGACCGGGCAGCGGTAGTCGATATCGCCGCGGTCGCGCAGCGCCGCGGTGGCGGCCAGCTGTACCACGCGGTTTTCCACGATGTGGCCCAGTTCGGGCACGCCGGCCTCGGCGGCGTCGAACAGCGTGCCGGCGGCTTCGTCGCCTTCCCATACCTGCATGCGCCGGTACGGCGCGGCGCGCATCGCCAATACCTTGTCCCAGGCGCCTATGGCCTGCAGAAAGGCGGCCGAGGCCGGGCTGATCGCCGAGACGCGCAGATCGGGCTCCTGCTCCGGCGCGAACGGCGCCGGCGCCTCCCTTTCCAGCACGCAGACCGACAGACCGCTGCCTGTCAGCGCCGCGGCCAGCGCGCTGCCGACCATGCCGCCGCCCACGATGACGATGTCGCGATGTTCCATCCGGTTTCTCCCCGCCGATTCCGATTCAAATGGCCGTCATTCTGGCAAGGCCGGCTCGCCGCCGCCTTGGCCTGGATCAATGCCGGCCTGCAGCAGCGCGCGCATCCGCGGCACCACATGCTGGATGAAGGCCTCGTACTTGCGCGGCAGCGGGTGCCGGTACGGATAGACCAGGTAGACCGGCCAGCAGTCGTGGCTCCAGCCCGGCAGCACCGGCACCAGGCGGCCGGTTCTCAGATGCTCGCTGGCGACGTAGGCGGGCAGCAGCGCGACGCCGCTGCCGGCGATGGCCGCCGACAGCAGCGGCGCGTACTGGTGGCTGGACAGCACCGGCTGCACCCGGATCTGCTTTTGCTGACCGTCCTTCTCCAGCAGCCACTCCGGCGTGTCGCGCAGCTTGGACCGGCTGACGTCGTGCAGGATGCGGTGCCGCGACAGATCTTCCGGCACCTCCAGCGGCGGCGACTTGGCCAGATAATCGGGCGAGGCGAACGCCCACTCGCGGACCAGACCCAGCGGCTTGGCCACCAGCGCGTCGTCGTGGACGTTGCGGGTGCGGATGCAGAAGTCCAGGCCTTCGGCGATCGGGTCCTGCAGCCGGTTCTCCACCTGCAGCTGCAATTGCAGGCCCGGATGCAGCACCGCCAGCTCGGCCAGGACCGGCGCCAGCAGATACTGGGCGAAGGAGGTGATGGAGCTGATCACCAGCGGTCCGCTGACCTCGCCGTCGGCCTCGTTGATGTCGAGGCGCAGGCGCTCCAGCAGGCAGCGCAGCTCGCGCGCGTGCGCCGCCAGGCGCTGGCCGGTCTCGGTCAGCGCCACGCGGCGGGTGTTGCGCAGCACCAGAACGGTGCCCAGATCCCTTTCCAGCGCCTTGACCAGCTGGCTGACCCGGCTCTTCGTGCATTCCAGCTCGTCGGCGGCGGCGGTGAAGCTGCCGCAGCGGACCAGCGCGTCGAAGGCCAGCAGCGCCTGGGCGTCGGGTAGATGATTTGTTCTCATTTCATGAACAGTGTGTCATGGCGCATAGGCTTTTTCAATGTTAATCGGCAACATATGATTATTTCATGTTGAATGATTGAACAATGGAGACGAGATGGCATATTTGTTGAGGGCGGCCCGCGCCTGGCGGGACTGGTGGTGGCAGGGCATGTCGCTGCATGCCCGCCACGTCTGCCGCGACGAGACGGAAATCCTGGCGCGCATCCGCAATCGCATGGAGCAAAGGAAATGAACGGCGACGAAACCCGGAAGGTGGTGTCGGGCTTTCTGCGCGAGGTGCGTTCCGGCCTGGACCCGGACGCCGCCTGGCGCTATCTGGCCGCCAGCGTGGCCGCGCACCAGCTGGAATCGGAGAATCCGCGCACGCTGGCGCGCAGCCCGGCCAACTATGCCGAGCATGTGCGCGAGTTCCGTCGGCTGTTCGGCGATTTCACGCTGCGCGTCGACGAGTTGCTGGTCGACGGCGACCGCGCCTACGCGCGCTGGACCCAGTTCGGCCGCCACCTGGACGAGATCGACGGCGTGCCGGCCAGCGGCGCGCCGCTGGCGCTGATAGACAGCGCCTGTTACCGGGTGGAGGACGGCAAGATCGTCGAATACTGGATACAGGCCGACCGGATGGGGCTGGAGCGGCAACTGCGCGGATCGACAGCCGCCGCCTTCTTCTGAAACAATGTCTGCCGCATAGGGCCGCACAGACGGCCCGCCCACCGCATCGGGAGACATCTTGCCTTACCTCGCCCTGACGCTGGCCATGTTCCTGTGGTCCAGCGCCTTCATCGTGCTCAAATACGTATTCCAGTTCTACCATCCGCTGGCGGTGCTGTTCGCGCGCATGCTGATCGCCTGCCTGTGCCTGCTGCCGCTGGCGATGAGCGGCCGCATCCGCTGGCGCTACCGGCGCGGCGACTGGCGCTGGCTGCTGGCGATGGGCCTGGCCGAGCCCTGTCTGTATTTCCTGTTCGAGGCCAATGCGCTGACCCATACCAGCGCGTCCCAGGCAGGGGTGGTCACCGCCACGCTGCCGATGCTGATGGCCGTCGGCGCCAGCCTCTTTCTCGGCGAGCGCCAGCCGCGCCAGGTATGGCTGGGCATCGCGCTGTCGTTTGCCGGCGTGATCTGGCTGAGCCTGGACAGCCGCGCAGGTCCCGGCGCGCCCGACCCGCTGCTCGGCAATGCGCTGGAGTTCTGCGCGATGGTGTGCGCCTGCGGCTATGTGCTGATCGCCAAGCGGCTGTCGACGCGCTACTCGCCGCTGGCGATCACCGGCATCCAGGCGCTGGCGGGCAGCGTCTGGTTCGGACTGGCGATGCTGACGCCGTGGGGGCATTGGCCGGAACGCTGGTTCCTGGCGCCGAGTCTGTGGGTGCTGTACCTGGGCGCGGTGATCACGCTGGGCGCCTACGGCCTGTATACCTGGGCGGTGTCGCGGATTCCGGTGGCGAGGGCCGGCGCCTTCAACAATCTGATCCCGGTCTTCACCGTCTTGCTGGCCTGGCTGCTGCTGGACGAGCGCTTCGAGGCCTGGCAGGCCCTGGCCGGCGTGCTGGTGTTCGCCGGCGTGTGGCTGAGCCAGCGGCGGACGCGATGACGGCTGGCGGCTTTCCCCGTCATGGTCGATGATGCAGAATAGAACGGATATGACTGTTGATGACATCGAGGAATCGCGGATGAACGCTAGGCGGATCGGATCGTGCATGATGGTGCCGCTGCTGCTGGCCCTGCAGCCGGCCTGGGCGGACGAGGCGCCGGGCGACGCCCAGGTGCAGCAGGTGATCAAGCTGCCGCTGAAGGTCAACAAGCCGGCAGCCGCCGAACACGGCGAGGCGCCGGCGGCCAAGTCGGAGGGCAAGCCGGCGGCCAAGTCGGAAGGCAAATCGGTGGCCAAACCGGAGGGCAAGTCTGAAGGCAAGGCGGCCGAGGGCAAGCCGGAAGGCAAGGCCGCGGAAACGGCCAAGCCGGGGGCCGAGGCCGGCAAGAAGGCCGAGCCGGCGAAAGGAGAGCCGGAAAAGCTGGCGCCGTCGGTGACGATGTCCAAGCCGCCGGCGCGCGACTTGAGCCAGCCCAGTCCGGAGGTGCACGCGCCGGGCGGCCGTCCGCGGTCGGCGCAAAGGATCCGGCCGAAGGCGGCCAAGGCCAAGACCGCCAAGGCGCGGGCCGGCAAGGCCGCCGGCGAGGCCGGCCAGGTCAAGGATGTGGTCGGCAGCATCATCAAGGCCAACAGCGCCTACATTTCCAAGCATTCGCCCGGCTATCTGCTGCGGCTGGGCGAGCGCGCCGCACCGAAGGCGACGGTGGTGACCTGCTCCAGCCCGGGTGGCCGGGTCGGCATGCAGGGTGGCGACGCCGACGCCGACCTGTTCGTGATCAGCAATCTGGGCAATCAGCTGGCGACGTCCGAGGGCTCGATCGAATACGGCGTACGCCATCTGCACACGCCGCTGCTGATGTTCGTCAGCCATACCGGCTGCGGCGCGATCAAGGCCGCGGCCGGAGACTACAGCGGCATGGAGCCGTCCATCCAGAAGGAGTTGGACAATATCGAGATTCCCAAGGGCATAGACGCGACCAATGGAGCGCTGATCAATATCAACAACCAGGTCGAGGGCGCCATCCTCAAGTTCTCCGGCGAGGTGGAGGCCGGACGGCTGGCGGTACTGGGCGGCTACTACGATTTCAACAACGATCTGAAGCAGGGGCGCGGCCGGCTGGTGATCACCAATATCAACGGCGAGACCGATCCGGTCCGCATCCGCGAACTGAGCCGCAGCGGCCGTTATTTCCACTACGCCTTCATGGGGCAGTAGCGCCGCGACTACGGCGTCTTCGTTCGCTTGTCCCCGCAGAGCGCCGTTTCCGGCGCTCTTTTTGCAGACAATCCGCCCATTGTTTGGCGTCGCGCAAGAACAAGTCCGCCAAAGCGAAATATGATGTCTTCGAATCAATCGAGTCATGACATCTTTGTATCGAGATTGATGTTTGCGGCATGGCCGCCGGTACCGGATGTAATGGCACGGTTACAGCGAATCCAACGGCGCCGTCCGCGCCCGACAACTTTCGATTCCGGAGAAATGATATGGCTGTCAGCAACGAACTCGAACTCGATGCCCTGGTGGCGCGTGTGAAGAAGGCCCAGGCGGCGTTCGCGCAATTCACCCAGGAGCAGGTGGACCACATCTTCCGCTGCGCGGCGCTGGCCGCCGCCGACGCCCGCATCCCGCTGGCGCGGATGGCCGTCGCCGAAACCGGCATGGGCGTGATGGAGGACAAGGTGATCAAGAACCACTTCGCCTCCGAGTACATCTACAACAAGTACAAGGACGAGAAGACCTGCGGCGTGCTGTCCGAGGACGACACCTTCGGCACCATCACCATCGCCGAGCCGATAGGCGTGCTGTGCGGCATCGTGCCGACCACCAACCCGACCTCCACCGCCATCTTCAAGGCGCTGATCTCGCTGAAGACCCGCAACGGCATCATCTTCTCGCCGCACCCGCGCGCGCGCCGCTCCACCTGCGAGGCCGCCCGCCTGGTGCTGGAGGCCGCCGTCGCCGCCGGCGCGCCGCAGGACATCATAGGCTGGATCGACGAGCCGTCCGTCGCGCTGTCCAACCAGCTGATGCACCACCCCGACGTCAACCTGATCCTGGCCACCGGCGGCCCGGGCATGGTGAAGGCCGCCTATTCGTCCGGCAAGCCCGCCATCGGCGTCGGCGCCGGCAACACCCCGGCGGTGATAGACGAAACCGCCGACATCAAGCGCGCTGTGGCCTCCATCCTGATGTCCAAGACTTTCGACAACGGCGTGGTGTGCGCGTCCGAGCAGTCGGTGATCATCGTCGACGAAATCTACGAC
Organism: Chromobacterium sp. CV08; assembly: GCF_051129845.1. Classification (NCBI taxonomy): domain Bacteria; kingdom Pseudomonadati; phylum Pseudomonadota; class Betaproteobacteria; order Neisseriales; family Chromobacteriaceae; genus Chromobacterium; species Chromobacterium sp. CV08. Next base: position 4,167,230 of record NZ_CP150453.1, on the reverse strand, counting down.
GCGGTGCGCGAGCGCTTCTCCAGGCACGGCGGCTACATCCTGTCGAAGAGCGAGGCCGAGGCGGTGCGCAAGGTTATCCTGCAGGACGGCAGCCTGAACGCCGCCATCGTCGGCCAGAGCGCCGCCAAGATCGCCGCGATGGCCGGCATCGAAGTGCCGCCGACCACCAAGGTGCTGATCGGCGAAGTGACGGAAGTGTCGGAGAAGGAAGCCTTCGCCCACGAGAAACTGTCGCCGACGCTGGCCATGTACCGCGCCCGCGACTTCGTCGACGCCTGCGACAAGGCCGCCGCGCTGGTGGTCATGGGCGGCATCGGCCACACCTCGGCGCTGTACACCGACCAGGACCTGCAGGAAGAGCGCATCCGCTACTTCGGCGACAAGATGAAGACCGCCCGCATCCTGATCAACACCCCGTCCTCGCAAGGCGGCATCGGCGACCTGTACAACTTCAGCCTGGCGCCGTCGCTGACGCTGGGCTGCGGCTCCTGGGGCGGCAACTCCATCTCCGAGAACGTCGGTCCCAAGCACCTGATCAACAAGAAAACCGTCGCCAAGAGGGCCGAGAACATGCTGTGGCACAAGCTGCCGAAGTCCATCTACTTCCGCCGCGGCTGCCTGCCGGTGGCGCTGGAAGACCTGGCCGGCAAGAAACGCTGCCTGATCGTCACCGGCCAGTACCTGTTCGAGAACGGCTTCGTCGACGAACCCATCCGCCTGCTGAAGAAGATGGGCCTGGAGGTGGAAACCTTCTTCGAGGTGCCGGCCGATCCGACGCTGGCGGTGGTGCGCAAGGGCGCCGAGCTGGCCCACGCCTTCAAGCCCGACGTGATCATGGCCTTGGGCGGCGGCTCGCCTATGGACGCGGCCAAGATCATGTGGGTGATGTACGAGCATCCGGAAGTGCACTTCGCCGACCTGGCGCTGCGCTTCATGGACATCCGCAAGCGCATCTACCAGTTCCCGAAACTGGGCCGCAAGGCGATGATGGTGGCGGTGCCGACCACGTCCGGCACCGGTTCGGAAGTCACGCCGTTCGCCGTGGTGACCGACGAGGTCACCGGCGTCAAATACCCGATCGCCGACTACGAGCTGACGCCGAACATGGCCATCGTCGACGCGAATCTGGTGATGGACATGCCGAAGTCGCTGACCGCCTTCGGCGGCATCGACGCGGTGACCCACGCGCTGGAAGCCTATGTCTCGGTGATGGCCAACGAGTATTCCGATCCGCAGGCGCTGCAGGCCCTGAAGCTGCTGAAGGAATACTTGCCGTCCTCGTATCTGAACGGCGCCAAGGACCCGAAGGCGCGCGAGCAGGTGCATAACGCCGCGACCATCGCCGGCGTCGCCTTCGCCAACGCCTTCCTCGGCGTCTGCCACTCGATGGCGCACAAGATAGGCGCCGAATTCGGTCTGGCCCACGGCCTGGCCAACGCGCTGCTGATCAGCAATGTGATCCGCTACAACGCCGCCGACGTGCCGACCAAGCAGACCGCGTTCAGCCAGTACGACCGGCCGAAGAGCGTGGCGCGCTACGCCGAGATCGCCCGCCACCTGGGCCTGGAGGCGAACCGGGACCATCAGCGCGTCGAGAAGCTGATCGAATGGGTGGACGAGTTGAAGAAGACGCTGGGCATTCCGGCGTCCATCCAGGCCGCCGGCGTCGTCGAGGCCGATTTCCTGGCCAAGCTGGACGAAGTGGCCGAGGCCGCCTTCGACGACCAGTGCACCGGAGCCAATCCGCGCTACCCGCTGATCAGCGAACTGAAGCAGCTGCTGCTGGACAGCTACTACGGCCGGCCGTACCGGGAGGCCTGGGAGCGCGAGCCGGAGGCGGAGCAGTCCAAGCCGGCCAAGGTCAGGAAGCTCAAGCAGGCCTGAGGCGCGGTTGACGATGCGGTGACAGGCGGCCGGCCGGCGGCCGTCTATACTCAGCACATCCGTATACGCCACGGAGACGCCGCATGCCCACTCCAGGAGTACGCGCTATGCCGACCGGCAATCGCTTCGGCGCGCCGGTTCCGGCCGATGCCGGCGCGGAGCCGGCGCGTCTGCGCTGGCTGGCCGGCGTGGTGGCGCTGACCTCGCAGCGCGAGCAGCGCGAGCTGGCGCGCGGGCTGATCGAACTGTTGATGGAGAACCCGGCTTTCGGCCGCGTGGAGTTGCATGATTGCCGGCATGGCGCCGACGGCTTCGAGCTGCTGCTGCACTGGCGAGACAATGGTTGCGGCGGCGTCGCCGAAGCGGCGGACTCGCCATGGCGGCCGGCCGAAGCCGCGATGGCCGGGTGGCTGCGGCAGGGCGCTGCCGGCGTGCTGCATGCCGACGGCGGCCTGTACCGGGCGCTGTGCTACGGCGGGCAGCTCGCGGGTTTGCTGTTCGTGGCCGCCGCCGAGCCGACGCCGTCGCTGCTGGACGAGCTCCAAGCGCTGACGCGCATCCACGAGAATTATCTGGGCCTGCTGGCCGAGGCCGACTGCGACCGCCTGACCGGCCTGTACAACCGGCGAAAGTTCGATCTGGGCATTTATCAGTTGCTGGAGCAGTCGCGGCTCGATCCGGCCCCCAGCGTGCTGGCCCTGCTCGACATCGATTTCTTCAAGACCATCAACGATCGTCATGGCCATGCAACCGGCGACGAGGTGCTGCGCCAGCTGGCGCAGCTGATGCGGCAGAGCCTGAGGCCGCAGGACGGTCTGTACCGCTTCGGCGGCGAGGAGTTCGCGCTGCTGCTGCCGCGCACCACCGAGGTCTCGGCGCAGGCCTGGCTGCAGGCGCTGCGACTGAGGGTGCTGGAACATGGCTTCAGCCATGGCGAGACGGTGACGGTCAGCATAGGCTACACGATGACCGATCCGCTGCTGTTGCCGGTTCAGCTGCTGGACCGGGCCGACCGCGCCTTGTACTTCGTCAAGTCCAACGGCCGCAACCAGGTCGGCGGCTACCAGCGTCTGGCGGTGGCCGGGCGGGTGGACGCCGAGATACCGAGCGGCGACATCGAGTTGTTCTGAGCGCAGCGGCACGCCTGTCCATGCGCGAGGCAGCTTCCTGCTTCTTTTAGTGCATTTAATTGGTATTAAATTGCTCCCATAGTCATATCCATATCGGGCTATGTAAAATGCTTTGTCATTCCGGCGCATAAGCATAAGCGATAGCCGGATATTCAATGCATAGACAAAGGAGCATGGCATGCAGGCAGAACAGCAGACGCTGCACCGCGGGCTGGAGGAGAGGCACATCAATCTGATGGCGCTGGGCGCGACCATAGGCGTAGGCCTGTTTCTCGGCTCGGCCACCGCGATCAAGATGGCCGGTCCGGCCATCATGCTGGCCTACGGCATCGGCGGCCTCGCCATTTTCATGATCATGCGCGCGCTGGGCGAGATGGCCATACACAATCCGGTGGCCGGCTCGTTCAGCCGCTACGCGCAGGACTACCTCGGGCCGCTGGCCGGCTATCTGACTGGCTGGAACTACTGGTTCCTGTGGCTGGTGACCTGCATGGCGGAAATCACCGCCGTCGGCGTCTACATGGGCATCTGGTTCCCGGACGTGCCGTCCTGGTACTGGGTGCTGGCGGCGATGCTGGCGATGGGCGGGGTCAATCTGATTGCGGTCAAGGCCTATGGCGAGTTCGAGTTCTGGTTCGCGCTGATCAAGATCGTCACCATCGTGCTGATGATAGCCGGCGGCCTGGCGATGATAGTCTTCGGTTTCGGCAATCACGGCGTCGCCACCGGCATCTCCAATCTGTGGGCGCACGGCGGCTTCCTGCCCAACGGCTTCTCCGGCGTGCTGATGTCGCTGCAGATGGTGATGTTCGCCTACCTCGGCGTCGAGATGCTGGGCCTGACCGCCGGCGAGGCGAAGAATCCGAAGAAGGCGCTGGCGCGCGCGGTGGATTCGGTGTTCTGGCGCATCCTGATCTTCTATGTCGGCGCGCTGTTCGTGATCCTGGCCATCTATCCGTGGAACGAGCTGGGCACCCGCGGCAGTCCCTTCGTGATGACTTTCGACAGCCTGGGCATCCCGGCCGCCGCCGGCATCATCAACTTCGTCGTGCTGACCGCCGCGCTGTCCTCGTGCAACAGCGGCATCTACAGCACCGGCCGCATGCTGTTCAACCTGGCCGAGCAGAAGCAGGCGCTGCCGCTGTTCGCCAAGGTGTCGAAAAGCGGCGTGCCGGTTCCGGCCTTGCTGCTGTCCATCGCCGCGTTGCTGTTGGGGGTGCTGCTGAACTATCTGGCGCCGAAGGAGGTATTCACCTGGCTGACGGCGATCTCCACCTTCGGCGCGGTGTGGACCTGGCTGATCATCCTGCTGGCGCAGCTGCGTTTCCGCCGCTCGCTGTCGGCCGAGGAACTGGCCGGCATCAGCCACCGGATGCCGCTGTGGCCGTACGGCTCCTATCTGACGCTGGGCTTCCTCGCGCTGGTGATTGCCTTGATGGCCTATTTCCCGGACACCCGCGTCGCGCTGATCGTCGGTCCCGGCTGGCTGGTGTTCCTGATCGTCGCCTACTATCTGCTGGGCTACCACAAGCAGGACGCCGCCTGGCGTCTGGCGCAGCAGTCGCGCTGAAACCGCGCCGCTGATCTCGACCGACCCGCCGCCCGGCGGGTTTTCTACATCCGGGGCAGGCCGGCGCGCTCGCGCAGGAAGGCGATCAGCGCCCTCAGCTTGGCCGGCTGGCTCGGCCGGTGAGGGTAGTACAGGTACAAGGCCTCGGGCGGCGGCATGTGATCGTCCAGCACCACGGCCAGCCCGCCGTCGGCGATCCAGGGCGCGATCAGCGGCTCGGCCAAGTAGGCCAGGCCGGCGCCGTCCAGCGCGGCGCGCAGCAGCGCCATATTGTCGTTGGCGATCAATGGGCCGTCGACGGCCAACTGCAGCGTCTGGCCGTCTGCGGCGAACTGCCAGCGGTATTGGCCGCCGCCGCCGAAGCGGTAGCCGAGGCAGTCGTGTCCGAGCAGGTCCTCAGGCTGCGTCGGCGCGCCGCGGCGGCGCAGATAGTCTGGCGCGGCGGCGACGACGAAGCGCAGCGGCCGGCTGACCGGCAAGGCCTGCATGCCGGCCTGCAGCGCCTCGCCGAAGCGGACGCCGGCGTCGAAGCGCTGGGCGACGATGTCGACCAGGCCGTTGTTGACGTCCAGTTCCAGCTGCAGCTTCGGATGACGGGCGGCGAAATCGGCCAGCGCCGGGTAGAACAGCAGCTGGGCGGCGGTGTGGGGCACGGTGACGCGCAGAAGGCCGGCCGGCTGGCCGCGGCTTTGTCGGGTTTCTTCCAGCATCTCGGCGATTTCGTCCAGCGCCGGCGCCAGCCGCGCCAACAATGCCTCTCCGGCCTCGGTCGGCGCCACCTGGCGCGTGGTGCGGGTCAGCAGCGGCACGCCCAGCGCCTCTTCCAATTGACGCAGGCTCTGGCTCAGGGCCGAGGCGCTGACGCCGAGCTCGGCGCCGGCGCGGGTGAAGCTGCGATGGCGGGCGATCGCGCGGAAAGCTTGCAGCGCGTCATGCGGAATTCGCGACATTGTGAAGCCTGGCTAAATAATGTTTGTCATTCTGGGCCATTTATCGGGCCGTCGCCATCTCCTATGCTGACGTCAATTCACCAACGGGAGTCATGCAATGCAAAAACGCACATTGGGCCGGGGCGGCCCGCAGGTTTCGGCGCTGGGTCTCGGCTGCATGGGCATGAGCGCCTTCTACGGTCCGCACGACGACGCCGAGTCGCTGGCGACGCTGGACGCTGCGCTGGACCTGGGCGTCAACTTCCTCGACACCGCCGACATGTACGGTCCGCACACCAATGAGCAGCTGTTGTCCCGGCTGCTGGCGCGCCGGCGCGACGAAGTGGTGCTGGCGACGAAGTTCGGCATCGTGATGGATCCGGCCGACCCGGCGAAGCGCGGCGTCAACGGCCGCCCGGAATATGTCCGCGCCAGCTGCGAGGGCAGCTTGAAGCGGCTGGGCGTCGATCACATCGATCTGTATTACCAGCACCGCATCGACCCCGCGGTGCCGATCGAGGAAACCGTCGGCGCGATGGCCGATCTGGTCCAGGCCGGCAAGGTGCGCTGGCTGGGCCTGTCCGAGGCCTCGGCGGCGACGCTGCGCCGCGCGGCGGCCGTCCATCCGATCCATGCCTTGCAGAGCGAATATTCGCTGTGGACGCGCGATCCGGAGGACGGCGTCTTGGCCGCCTGCCGCGAGGTCGGCGCCGGTTTCGTCGCCTACAGCCCGCTGGGGCGCGGTTTTCTGACCGGGGCGATCAACAGCCCCGACGATTTCGCCGCCGACGACTTCCGCCGCGGCAATCCGCGCTTCCAGGGCGAGAATTTCCAGCGCAATCTGCAATTGGTGGACAAGGTCAGGGAGTTGGCCGCGGCCAAAGGCTGCAGCCCGGCGCAACTGGCATTGGCCTGGCTGCTGGCGCAGGGGCAAGACATCGTCGCGATACCGGGCGCGCGCAAGCAGGCGAATCTGCGCGACAACCTGGGGGCCCTGGCCGTCGAACTGGGCGCCGCCGACCTGGCCGCGCTGGATGCCGTGTTCGCCGGCGGCAAGGTCAGCGGCCTGCGCTACGCCGCCGAGGTGATGTCCATGGTCAACCGCTGAGCGGCTCAGCGCTGCTGGTACGGCGGCAGCGGGGGCAGCATGTGCATCGGTATCGCGCGCTGCTGCCCGGTTTGCGGGTCTATCGTCGTGCCGGGCCGAAACGGCTGTCCGGGGACGGCGGGCTGAAGCTGGACCGGGCCGGACGGGTTGAAGGAATGGCCTATCGAGAAGCTGTCCGCTTGCGTCGCCGCGCCGCGCGAGCCGGAAACGACGGTGGACGGCTTCACTTCCAGCGGCGGATTGTCGAGATCGCCGAGCCGTATCCTGGGCGGGACGCCCAGCGGTTTGGGTTTCTCGTCCCCGGGGGCCGGCGTGATGCGCGGCGTCGGCGCGATCGCCGGCTTCAGCGCGAAGTCGTAGGAGGGAAGGGAGCTGGCCGCCAGGGACGCATTGGAAAGCGCCAATGGCAGCAGGAGGGCGTGTAGGCGCATCTTGATTCCTGCGTGGATGGACCGCGCGAAGCGGCGGGTGTTGCGTGGACGGCGTGGCTGGCGCGTTCCGCGATGGGAAGGCGTGGCTTGGCTTGGACAGAAGCGCCGCGTTCTGACGCTCTTGCTGGATAGAGTATTCTATCTAAATTGGGCGGAAAGGGCAAGAAACTGGACTGTCTCGACGTTGCGGGCGCGTCCGGGCAAGTCTACGATGATGCGAAAGGCATGCGGAATGGCATGGCGCAAGTCAAATTCTGCTATGGTGTCGCCAGCTTGCGGCAGGTACTCCCAGCCAGGGCCGCGCATGCCAGTTTTCGCTGACTAGACATTTGCTTTTCATGCCAAGCCAAACCTTGCCCAGCATCCTGGATTTCAAGACCACCCTGCTCAGCACCATGGGCTATACCGCGATGCTGACTCTGGTCGTCATGATGTTCTGGCTTTACAACCGGAATGAGAGGGCATTGCTGACCCTGGGCGCCGCGGGCATCGTCACGACGATAGGGACGTTGCTCTCCTATATCCCCCTACCGATCTCTCCTTGGCACAATCTGATCCTGGACATGTGCTTGCTGCTCCTATTCCATCCATTGGCGCTGGTCGCCACCCGTCAGATGCTGGGCATGCGCAACCACTGGTGGTTTCACGTGGCGGTGGTGTCGGTCACCATGCTGTGTTTTGTCTATTGGGGTGGCCCCGGCAGCTACACACGCCGGGTGATCTCTCTTTCCAGTGCAAATCTGTTGTACTGGATGATGATCATCGCGCTGCTGTGCCGCTGCCGGCAATGGCGGACCATGATAGGTTACCGGCTGGCGCTGGGCTTGGCGGTGCTGACCGCAACGGTGGCAATCTCCCGGCTGACGATGGCCTTGGGGGAGGCGGGGGAAAGCTTCACCGGGCAGAATCAGTTATTCGCTTTGTTTACCTCCCTAAGTCTGTTCTGGCTGACCTTTTGCTATAGCTTGGGCTTATTGTTCATCAGCTATGAACGCTTGCTGTTGCAAGTTCGTTCCCAGGCTCAAGAGGATGGCCTGACTCATTTATTCAATCACCGGACGTTTCACGAGCTGGCCACAGGCCTGTTCCTGCGCGCCCGGGATCGGGGCGAAGGACTGGCGCTGTTGTTGGTCGACCTGGACCATTTCAAGAACATCAATGACCGTTACGGCCACCAGGCGGGGGATGAGGTGCTGCGCCAGTTGGCGGACTGCCTGCGTGCGGAATCCCGCCATGGAGACCTTCTGGGACGGCATGGCGGAGAGGAGTTCGTGGTGATGCTGCCGCAAACCTCGCGGGTGGAAGCCTATAACGCGACGGATCGCCTGCGGCAGGCCATCGCCGCTTTGCATCCGCGGTCGGGGGAGTTGCAGCTGGCCATCAGCGCGAGCATAGGCGTGGCCTGCCTTCGGGACGGGGAGCACGAAAACCTGGCCAGCCTGTTTCTGGAGGCAGACCTGTTGCTGTACCAAGCCAAGCGCAAAGGACGCAACCGGGTGGAGATAGAGCGCGAGCCTGAGCCCGCGCTGCAGGCGTGAGCTAGTTGGGTCAGCAGCGCGCGTCATCCGGCTCGCGGTGGGCGTCCCGCAGGTAGACCGGCAGGTCGGTCGTCGGCGGCGTGACCGGGATCTGGTACAGCATGTCGGCGACGAAGCCGCGGTGGTAGTTCTTGTGATTGACGATGTGCAGCAGCATGTCGCCGCGCCGCATGCGGCCGGCGCCGCCGTCGACGAAGGCGAAATCGACGATCTCTTCATGCCCGTCCTGGGTCAGGCCTTCGGCGTAATCGATATACCAGTCGTCCAGCTCCGCCTGCGCCCGGGCCAGTTCGGCGAGACCGGGGGTGTCCGCCGTGTTGCGGCTACTGTAGCCGTGAGGGCGGGCCAGCAGATGACCCTGCCAGATCCGGTCCACCACCAGGTTGTGGTTCAGCGTCGACAGGATGTTGCCGAACACGGTGGCGCGTGGCTTCCGCAGCTCTTCTTCCGGTAGCGCGGCCAGCGTGTCGAACAGGCGGTGGTTGGCCCAGGCGCTGTAGCGGGCCAGCATGCGGATGTCGCGTAATGACATGTCTTCATTGTCCGTGTTTTGACAATGGCATTGTAGCGGGACCGCATGCGCGGGGGAATGCCAGGGGGAGTCCGCGAAGCGGATTCATCAAAAAGAATATGGATGGAAAAACGGCCAAGCTGCTGGCCTGGCCGTCTGTTCTCGAAGGCGGGCGGCGATCAGGCGCCCAACTCCTTCAACACCTCCTTCACCTTGACGATGCGCTGCGCCACCTCCGGCAGCGCCTGCTCGACGCGCAGCTTGTCCTGCCCGGCCAGGCGGTAGTGCTTCTTGCTCTGGATCAGCATGATGATCTTCACCGGGTCGATAGGCGGGTTCTTGATGAAGGTGATCTGCACCGCCACCTCGCTGGCGTCCAGCTTCTGCACGCCCAGCTCCTTCGCGACGAGGCGCAGGCGGTGGCTTTCTATCAGCGTCTTCACGCTTTGCGGCGGCAGGCCGAAGCGATCGATCAGCTCCTCGTGCATGCCGTCGATCTCGGCCTCGGTCTCGCAGCTGGCCAGGCGCTTGTAGATCAGCAGCCGCTCGTGCACGTCAGGGCAGTAAGCGTCCGGCAGCAGCGCCGGGCTGTGCAGATTGATCTCGGTGGTGACGCCCAGCGGCGCGTCCAGGTCGGGCGCGCGGCCCTTTTTCAGGTCGCGCACCGCCTGCTTCAGCATCTCGGTGAACAGGCTGAAACCCACTTCCTGCATCTCGCCGGACTGGCCTTCGCCGAGCACTTCGCCGGCCCCGCGGATTTCCAGGTCGTGCATCGCCAGGTAGAAGCCGGCGCCGAGCTCGCCGGACAGCTGTATCGCTTCCAGCCGCTTCTGCGCGTCGCGCGTCATGCCGTCCGGCGTCAGCAGATAGGCGTAGGCCTGGTGGTGCGAGCGGCCGACGCGGCCGCGCAGCTGGTGCAGCTGGGCCAGGCCGAACTTGTCGGCGCGGTTGATCAGTATCGTATTGGCGTTGGGGATGTCGATGCCGGTTTCGATGATGGTCGAGCACAGCAGCAGATTGAAGCGCTGCTGCAGGAAGTCACGCATCACCTGTTCCAGCTCGCGTTCGCGCAGCTGGCCGTGGGCGACGCCTATGCGCGCCTCCGGGATCAGCTCGGTCAGCTTCTCCCGCATGTTCTCTATCGTGTCGACCTCGTTGTGCAGGAAGAACACCTGGCCGCCGCGCTTCAGCTCGCGCAGCACCGCCTCGCGGATCACGCCGTTGGAGAGGGGACTGACGAAGGTCTTGACCGCCAGCCGGCGGCTGGGCGCGGTGGCGATGGCGGAGAAGTCGCGTAGGCCCTCCAGCGCCATCGACAGCGTGCGCGGGATAGGCGTCGCGGTCAGCGTCAGCACGTCGACATTGGCGCGCAGCCGTTTCAGCTGCTCTTTCTGCCGCACGCCGAAGCGGTGCTCCTCGTCGATGATGACGAGGCCGAGGTTCTTGAATTCGACGTCCGGCTGCACCAGTTTGTGGGTGCCGATGACGATGTCGACGCCGCCGTCGGCGAGGCCGGCAAGCGCCTGCTTGGTTTCCTTGCCGCTCCTGAAGCGCGACAGCTCGGCGATGCGCACCGGCCAGTCGGCGAAGCGGTCGGAGAAGTTCTGGAAGTGCTGTTCGGCCAAGAGCGTCGTCGGCACCAGTACCGCCACCTGCTTGCCGCCCATCACGGCGACGAAGGCGGCCCTGAGCGCGACCTCGGTCTTGCCGAAGCCGACGTCGCCGCAGACCAGCCTGTCCATCGGCTTGCCGGAGCACATGTCCTGGATCACCGCCTCGATGGCCGTGGCCTGGTCCGGCGTCTCCTCGAAGCCGAAGCCGGCGGCGAAGGCGGCATAGTCGGCGTGGGACAGCGTAAAGCTGTGGCCCTCGCGCGCCGCGCGCTGCGCGTAAAGGTTCAGCAGTTCGGCCGCGGTGTCGCGCGCCTTTTCGGCGGCCCGCTTCTTGGCCTTTTCCCAGGCCGGATTGCCGAGCTTGTGCAGCTGGATGTTGTCGGTGGCGCCGCCGGCGTAGCGCGAGATCAGCTGCAGCTGCGACACCGGCACGTACAGCGTCGCGCCGTCGGCGTACTCCAGCTGCATCAGCTCGGTCTCGCCCTCGCCGAGATCCATCGTCACCAGGCCGACATAGCGGCCGATGCCGTGCGCCTCGTGCACCACCGGGTCGCCGGCCTTGACCTCGGCCAGGTCGCGCAGCATCGCGTCGGAGCCGGCGCGGCTGGCCTTGCGCCGGGTGTGGCTGCGGGCGACGTGCTGGTAGAGCTCGCTCTCGGTGACGACGGCGATGGCCGGCTCGCTCAGCGCGAAGCCGGAGTACAGCGGGGCGACGGCCAGCGCCAGCGCCGCCTTGCCGTCGGCGAAGTCGGCCCAGCCGTCCACCGGCGTCGGCCTGATGCCGTTCTCGGCCAGGAAGGCCAGCATGGTCTCGCGCCGGCCCAGGCTTTCTGCCGCCAGCAGCACGCGCTTGCCGCCGGAGGCGAGGAAGGCCTGCAGCCTGTGAAGCGGCGCGTCGGCGCGGCGGTCCACCGCCAGTTCCGGCAGCGCGGCGCCGGCTTCGCCGACGCCGGAGAATTCGATGCGGGCGTAGGGCTTGAGCCTGGCCATCAGCTCGTCCGGACGCAGGAAGATGTCGGCCGGCGCCAGCACCGGACGCTCGGTATCGCCGCGGGCCATGTCGTAGCGGCTTTGCGCGTCGCGCCAGAAGGTTTCCGCCGCCGCCTGCACGTCATGGTGCTGCACCAGCAGCGCGTCGTCGCCGACATAGTCGAACAGCGTCGCGGTTTCATCGAAGAACAGCGGCAGGTAGTACTCGATGCCGGCCGGCCACAGGCCCTGCGACACGTCCTTGTAGACGCGGCTCCTGCTCGGGTCGCCTTCCATCTTTTCGCGGTAATGCTGGCGGAAGGCGGTGACGCCGCCCTCGTCGGCCGGATACTCGCGCGCCGGCAGCAGCCGCACTTCCGGCACCGGATACAGCGTGCGCTGGGTGTCGGGGTCGAAGGTCTTCAGGCTGTCGATCTCGGCGTCGAACAGGTCGATCCGGTACGGCAGCGGCGAACCCATCGGATAGAGGTCGATCAGGCTGCCGCGCACCGAGAACTCGCCCGGCGCCATCACCTGGGTGACGTGCTGATAGCCGGCGGTGATCATGTCGCCGCGCAGCTTCTCGACGTCCAGCTGCTGGCCGGCCTTGAGGAAGAAGGTGCGGCCCAACAGATAGCCGACCGGCGCCAGCCTGCCCAGCGCGGTGGCGACCGGCGCGATCACCACCTGGCATTCGCGCTGGCGTATCTGCCATAGTGTGGCCAGCCGTTCGCTGACCAGGTCGCCGTGCGGCGAGAAGTGGTCGTACGGCAGCGTTTCCCAGTCGGGAAACAGCGCGATAGACAGTTCGGGCGCGAAGAACGGCAATTCGGCCTTCAGCCGCTGCGCGGCCTGGGCGTCGGCGGTGAGGATGAGCAGCGGGCGGCGCTGCTTCGCCAGCGCGGCGATGGCGTGGCTGTCCAGACCATCGGGCAGGCGGTCGCGGCGGATTTTCTGGCCGGCGGGCGGCAGGGGCGGGAGCGTATCCAACTTGATCGGGCTTCTGTGCGGAGTTGTGCTTGCCGCGATTATAACAGCGCGCCGGCGATGTGCCGGCTGACGGCTCTAGCCGCCGGGCGGATTCCCGGCTATCGTATGCGCTTGGCTCAAGCCAGGCTTATTTCAGCATGAAGTAAAAAGCCGTTTGATGCCATGAAGGTATCAGAAAAAATAATGTGAAACCGCTCGATTGATGCTTTTTGTGTTTCCCATGGCATACGGTCGAGCCGCTTGACCAAGATCCGGACCACCGGACGAAGCAAGAGGAATGGAGCGTGAGAACCACACCTAGGGTGGAGGAGTGGCTGGGTTTCCTGGCGTTTATCGCCGGTGTGGCCTTGTGGCCGCGCCAGCCGCAGGCGGCATTGTCGCTGGCCAGTTTCGCGCCGCACGGCCTGTTGTGCCGGCAATGGCTGGCGCACGGCGCGCGGCGCGGCTGGTGGTGGCCGCTGGCGGCCGCGGCTGCGGCCGCCGCCGTCGCGCCGCCGCTGTGGGCATTATTGCTGGGGGCATCGTTGTATCTGCTGCTGCCCGGTCTGCATTTGAGCGGCCTGCTGGGCGCCCGGCTGCGCCCGGCCACGCCGGGCGAGCTGCGCCGCCTGCTGCTGGCCTTGATCGCCTATCCGGCGTTGCCGGCCGGCGCCTTGCTCGGCGTTTACGCCTGGCTGGCCGGCTATCATGCGATCACGCCGTGGTCGTGGGCCTGGCAGTGCTGGGCGGCGGTCAGCTCCGCGCTCTTCCTGTGCGCGCCTCTGGCCTGGCCGCAGAAGCCGGCGCTGGCGACGCGGTTGGAGCTGGGGCTGATCCTGGCGCTGGTGGCCGGCGCGGCGGCCCTGCTGCTGTCCGGCGACACGCCGCTGAACATTCCCAGCCAGCTCCTGCTGTTCCCGTTCATCCTGTGGGCGGCCTGCCGCACCGGCCTCGAAGGCGCCGCGCTGACGGCCGGCATGGTGTCGCTGGCGCTGTCGCTGGCCGCGCCGCCGCATGCCGGCGTAGGCAACGCGTCCACCGATCTGCTGCTGGCGCTGGCGCTGAACGTGTCCGGCCTGCTGGTGGCGATACTGATGGACGGCCACCGCGCCGACGAGGCGGCGCTGCGCACCTTCCAGGCGCGCATCGAGTCGCTGGTCAACAACAGTCCGACGATGATGTCGCTGAAGGACATGGACGGCCGCTACCTGCTGGTCAACGCCGCCTACGCGCGCCGGGTCGGCGTGCCGGTCCACGCGCTGTCGGGGCAGAGGCCGGAGGACGTGTTCGACGCCGCCGACGCCGAGCAGATCCGCCAGCAGGACCAGCAGGTGCTGAATCTGCTGGCGCCGCGCCAGTTCGACGAGCATTTCAGCCTCAACGGCGTCGAAACCTATCTGCTGGCGTCCAAGTTCCCCTTGTTCGACGCAGAGGGCAGGCCGGCCGGCGTCGGCAGCGTCGACACCGACATCACCGCCAGCCGGCGCGAGCAGAAGGCCAAGCGCGAGGCCGAGGAGCGCTATCTGGCGCTGGTCGAGCAGTCTCTGGTCGGCATCTACATCCTGCAGGATGAACGGCTGGTCTACGTCAATCCCAAGCTGGCCGACATCATGGGCTATCCGCCGGAGGAGATGACCGGCATGACGATGGGCCAGGTGCTGGTGCCGGGCGAGGCCAACCGGCTGCGCCAGCAGTTGCTGCGGCGCTTCCGCGACAATATCGCGGTGATGCACTACTCCACCCGCGGTCTGCGCAAGGACGGCGTGGTGGTGGACATGGAGGTGCACAGCAGGCTGTTCGAGTTGGAGGGGCGCAAGGCGGTGATAGGCGTCGTGATGGACATCTCCGAGCGGCTGCTGGCCGACACCAATCTGAGGCTGGCCGCCAAGGTGTTCGAGAATTCGGCCGAGGGCATCCTGATCCTGGACGCCGGCGCCCGCATCATCGCCGTCAACGACGCGTTCTCCCGCATCACCGGCTATGGCGAGGAGGAGACGCTGGGCAAGCTGTCGCGGATATTCAGCCCGGATCAGAGCGAGCGGCAGGCGATGCAGCAGGCGCTGGCCGGCAGCGGGCACTGGCACGGCGAGATGCGGGACCGGCGCAAGAACGGCGAGTGGTATCCGGCCGAGCTGGCCATCTCGGCGCTGCGCGACGAGGACGAGCAGATCTGCAACTATGTGGCGGTGTTCTCCGACATCACCCAGCGCAAGGAGGCCGAGGCGCGGCTGCAGTTCCTGGCCAACCACGACCCGCTGACCGGCCTGCCCAACCGCAGCAGCCTGACCGCGCAGCTGGACGAGGCGCTGGGACGGATGGCCGGCGGGGGCGGCCGGCTGGCGGTGATGTTCATCGACCTGGACCGCTTCAAGCTGATCAACGACTCCTTCGGCCATCAGGCCGGCGATCAGCTCTTGTGCGAGATCGCGCGCCGGCTGGACAGGGTGGTCGGCGAGCGCGGCATGCTGGCGCGGCTCGGCGGCGACGAATTCACGCTGCTGATGAGCGGTTTCGACGGCCACCCGCAACTGGCCGGCATGGCGTCAGACATCCTGGCCGAGCTGGGCCGGCCGCTGACGCTGGAGGCGCACGAGGTCTTCATCACCGGCAGCATAGGCATCAGCGTGTTTCCGCACGACGGCCGCGACGCGCGCACGCTGCTGAAGAACGCCGACGTGGCGATGTACCGCGCCAAGGACGCCGGCAAGAACACCTACCAGTTCTTCGACGTCGGCATGAACACCCAGACCTTCGAACGGCTGCTGCTGGAGAACGGCTTGCGCCAGGCCTTGGAGCGCGGCGAGTTCGAGCTGCACTACCAGCCGCAGCTGAACGCGGAGACGCGGGCGCTGGAGGGGGCCGAGGCGCTGTTGCGCTGGCGCCATCCGCAACTGGGTCTGGTGCCGCCGGTGCGTTTCATCTCGCTGGCCGAGGAGACCGGACTGATCAAGCCGATAGGCGACTGGGTGCTGCGCGAAGCCTGCCGCCAGCTGGCGGCCTGGGACGCCGCCGGGCTGGCGGTGCCGAGGCTGGCCGTCAATCTGTCGCCGCGCCAGTTCGGCCAGCCGTCGCTGCCGGCCAAGGTGGCCGGCGCCTTGCAGGCGGCCGGTCTCGCCGCCGAGCGGCTGGAACTG
Organism: Chromobacterium sp. CV08; assembly: GCF_051129845.1. Classification (NCBI taxonomy): domain Bacteria; kingdom Pseudomonadati; phylum Pseudomonadota; class Betaproteobacteria; order Neisseriales; family Chromobacteriaceae; genus Chromobacterium; species Chromobacterium sp. CV08. Next base: position 4,151,444 of record NZ_CP150453.1, on the reverse strand, counting down.
GAGATCACCGAGAGCATGATCATGCAGAGTCCGACCGAGGCGGTCAGCCTGTTGTCGGAGTTGAAGGCGCTGGGCGTGTGGCTGTCGATAGACGACTTTGGCACCGGCTATTCGTCGCTGTCCCACCTGAAGCGCTTCCCGCTGGACACGCTGAAGATAGACCAGTCCTTCGTCGACGGTCTGCCGGACGACGAGGACAACGCGGCGATCGCCGAGGCCATCCTGGCGATGGCCAGGAAGCTGAAGTTCCACGTGGTGGCCGAGGGGGTGGAGAACGAGGAGCAGGCGGCCTTCCTGCAGAGCAAGGGCTGCCACACGCTGCAGGGCTACCACTTCAGCCGGCCGCTGCCGGCGGCGGCCTTCTTCGCGCTGGCCGAGGACTGGCGGCGCGCGGCCCTGCCGGTCTGAACAGGCTCCGGGCGGGCGCCGCGCTGGGCCGGCGGGCGGCTTGCGGCTACAATGGCGGGAATTGAGCATTCGAGACATCCCCGCCATGAGCAACAAACGCCTGATACACGGCTTCCACGCCATCAACGCCCGCCTGTGGCAGAACCCGAAGAGCCTGCTGGAGATCTGGCTGGCCGGCGGCCGCCACGACGCCCGCGCCAAGGCGGTGCTGGACAAGGCCGGCGAGGAAAAGGTCAAGCTGCACATCGTCGACAAGGAGCGGCTGGACAGCATGAGCGGCAACGCGCGCCACCAGGGCGTGGTGGCGATGATAGACGCCAGCATGAACTACGTGGACCTCGACGACGTGCTGGAAAACCTGTCCGAGCCGCCGCTGCTGCTGATCCTGGACGGCGTCACCGACCCGCACAATCTGGGCGCCTGCCTGCGCGTCGCCGACGCGATGGGCGCGCACGCGGTGATCGCGCCTAAGGACCGCTCGGCCACGCTGAACGCGACGGTGTCCAAGGTGGCCTGCGGCGCCGCCGAGGTGGTGCCCTACATCACCGTCACCAATCTGGCGCGCACGTTGCGCGACCTGAAGGACGCCGGCGTGTGGATCGCCGGCACGACGATGGAGGCCGACACCGACCTCTACCACTTCGAGGCCTCCGGTCCGCTGGCCTGGGTGATGGGCGCCGAGGGTGAGGGCATGCGACGGCTGACGCGCGAGCATTGCGACGTGCTGGTGTCGATACCGATGTTCGGCACGGTGGAAAGCCTGAACGTGTCTGTGTCGTCCGGCATGGTGCTGTCGGAAAGCCGCCGCCAGCGGGTGCTGAAGGCAGGCTGAGCGTATCGTCCGCCGCGAGAAAAGGCCGCGTCAGCGGCCTTTTTCAATCCTGCCCGCCCAGCGTTTCCCGCGTCAGCGCCAGCCAGGCGCGCGCCGCGTGCGACAGATAGGCGCCGCGCTGCCAGATCAGCGCCAGGTGCCAGTACAGCTTGTTGTCGTATAGCGGAATCACATCGTACTGCTCCGGGCTCAGCCGGGCGACGATGCAGCGCGGCAGCATCGTGATGCCCAGATTGGCGGCGACCAGCTCGACGATGAAGTCCCAGTGCGCGCTGCGGCCGACGATGTTCGGCGTCTTGCCCAGCTCGCGGAAGGCGTCGCCGATGCGGCGGCTCAGCGTGAAGTCGTCCGGATACAGCACCAGCGGCTGGTCGGCGATGTCGGCCAGCTGCACCAGCGACTTGCCGTGCCAGCGCGAGCCGGCCGGCGCCACCAGGCACAGCGGATCGCGCACCACCGAATAGTGGTCGAATTCCTGGCCGTCCACCGGCAGCACCGCCACGCCTATCTCCAGTTCGCCGCCGCGGATGCGGCTCTCTATGCCCAGCGCGCCGTCCTCCACCATCTTCAGCTCTATCTGCGGATAGCGGCGGCGGTAATGGCTGACCACCGGCGCGAAGAAGGCGACGCCGACCATAGGCGGCAGGCCGACCACCAGCTCGCCGCGGCTCAGCGAGGCGAGGTCGGCCAGCTCGTGCTTCAACTGGTTCATCGCCGACAGCACGTCCAGGCCGCGTTCGTAGGTGACGCGGCCGGCGTCGGTCAGCCGGAAGCTGCGGCCCTCGCGCAGAATCAGCGGCATGGCCAGTTCTTCCTCCAGCTGTTTCACCATCTTGCTGATCGTCGGCTGGGTGACGAACAGCGCGTCGGCGGCGCGGGTGAAGCTCTGGCATTTGACCAGTTCGACGAAGTAGCGCAGCGCGCGTATGTCCATATGCATTCCTGATTGGAATCGTATTGATAATTTTAATTCATTTTTAGAATGAATGCCGGCTGGCTATACTCGGTTCCACTCCTTAAGTTGATGGAAGCCGATCATGGCCCGCCTGTTTCGCCGCCTGTCGCAGCCGCTGCAAACCGTCTCACAGGTTGTGCTGCTGAGCCTGGTGTGGCTGGCGGCCAGCCAGCTGAGCCAGCGCTTCCTGCCTGCTCTGCCGGCCGGCGTGCTGGGCATGTTGCTGGTGCTGGCCGGCCTGTGGTCGGGCCTGCTGCCGGTGGCCTGGTTCCGTCACGGCGCGCGTTGGCTGCTGGCCGAGATGCTGTTGTTCTTCATCCCGGCCGTGGTGGCGGTGGTGCAGTATCCGCAGGTGATCGCCTCCGCCGGCGCCAAGCTGCTGCTGGTGATCGTCGCCTCCACCGCGCTGGTGATGGCGGTGACCGCGCTGGTCGTCGATGCGTGCTACCGCCTGGAAATCAGGATGCGTCGCCGCGGCGGCAAGCGCAAGGCCGGAATGGGAGCGGAAGTCCATGGAGCATGAAATCGCCTTGATCTCCTTCGTACTCACCGTGGTGTTGTACTGGGTGGTCAAGAAGTATTACCTGAAGACGCGCAGCTGGTGGAGCACGCCGATACTGGCGGTGCCGCTGCTGATCATCGGCCTGGTGGTGCTGGCGCGGGTGCCGTACCAGACCTACTTCGCCGATACGCGTTGGCTGACCTGGCTGCTGGGTCCGGCGACGGTGGCGTTCGCGGTGCCGATCTACGAGCAGCGCGCGCTGATACGCAAGCACTGGCTGGCCCTGGGCTGCGGCGTGCTGGCGGCGATCCCGGCGGCCGTGCTCAGCACGGTGGCGCTGGCGCGCTGGCTGGACCTGCCGGAACTGATGCAGAAGAGCCTGGCGCCGAGATCGATCAGCACGCCGTTCGCGCTGGCGGCCTCCCACACGCTGGGCGGCTCGGCCGACCTGACCGCGCTCTTCGTCGTCGTGACCGGCGTGTGCGGCATGATGCTGGGCCAGCTGATGCTGGCGCTGCTGCCGATACGCTCTGCGCTGGCCAGGGGGGCGCTGTTCGGCGCCGCCGCCCACGCGGCGGGTACGGCCAAGGCGGCCGAAATCGGCGCCGAGGAAGGCGTGGTGGCCAGTTTGACGATGATGCTGGCCGGCGTGGCGACGGTATTCGCCGCGCCGCTGATCAGCGGCTGGATCTGAAGATTTTGTTGTGACCTGATCACCGGTGGGATGGTGGTCAGAGGGTTTCTCCTCTTCCCAAACGAGCGTTGATTTAAGGCCGATCCTTGTTGGATCGGCCATTTTTTTTGGCCGCGTGGTCGTAATCCTGGCTGTGGCCGTGGTTGTCCTGGCCGAAAGGCGTGTGGCAGACGCAGGGCGCGCCCTCGGCCGCTTCGACCAGCGTCTGCAGGATGCCGCAGTCGGCCGCGGCGTGGTGTTCGTGGCATTTGTCGCGCAGCGCCAGCAACTGCCGTTCCAGCAGCCGCAAGGCCTCCACCTGCTGGTGCACCTTGGCGATCTGCTGGTCTATCAGCAGATTGATGTCCTCGCAGTCGTGCTCGTGGTCGGCCTTGAATGCCGCCAGGTTGCGGATGTCGGCCAGCGACATGCCCAGCGAGCGGCAATGCAGGACGAAGTTCAGTTCGCCCAGCTGTTCGGCGGTGTAGCGGCGATAGCCGGAAGCCGAGCGCTGCGGCGCCGACAGCAGGCCCTCGCGCTCGTAATAGCGTATGGTTTCGACGTCGCAGCCGGTCTGCCGCGCCAACTCTCCGATCAACATGCCATACCTCCGATCGATATCGCTTGACCCTGTAGTGACTACAGGGTTTCTAATGTGCCCAGATTAGCAATGGAGGCGCATATGTCAAGCGCGACGCGTTATCGCAAGGCTGCACTGCCGCAGCAGAGCCCGCAACATGCCCATGGCGGCGATTGCTGCCCGGCCAGGGCCGAGGCGGCGTTGGCCCTGGACGGCAAGGAGCCGCGGATGCACCGGCATGCCGACGGCCACGACCACCGGCATGGCGCAGCCTGCGGCCATGCGCATGATCACGAGCATGCCGCGCCGACCGCCGTGCAACTGGGAGAGGGCAAGGGCGCCAAGCGATCGCGGCTGCAGATCCAGGCGATGGACTGTCCGACCGAGGCCAGGCTGATAGAGAAGGCGCTGGCCGGCATGGCCGGCGTCGTGGCGCTGGAGTTCAACTTCATCGAGCGCGTGCTGCTGCTGCGCCACGACCTGCCGCAGCTGGACGGCGTCAAGAATGCCATCGCCAAGGTGGGCATGCAGGCGGTGGAACTGGACGACGGCGCCGAAGCGGCCGCGCCGCAGGCGGCGAGCCGCCGCGCCAATCTGCTGCTGGCCGCGTCCGGCCTGACGGCGGCGGCGGCCGAGGCGGCCGCCTGGAGCCTCGGCGACGGCAAGCCCGCGGTGGCGGCGCTGGCTCTGGGCTCGATTCTGCTGGCCGGCATCCCGACGTTGAAGAAGGGCTGGATCGCGCTGTCCAGCCGTACCTTGAACATCCATTTCCTGATGTCTGTGGCGGTCATCGGCGCGATGTTGATCGGCCAGTGGCCGGAGGCGGCGATGGTCTTGTTCCTGTTCGCCATCGCCGAGCGGCTGGAGGCGATGTCGCTGGCCAAGGCCGGCGAGGCGGTGCGCGCGCTGATGGCGCTGGCGCCGGAAACGGCCTGGGTGGCCGACGGCGCCGGCTGGCGCGAGACACAGGCCGCCGACGTCGCGGTCGGCAGCCGGGTGCGGGTGCGTCCCGGCGAGCGCGTGCCGCTGGACGGCGGCATCGTGGACGGCCACAGCAGCTTCAACGAGGCCAGCATCACCGGCGAGAGCCTGCCGGTGGACAAGGGACCGCGGGACGCGGTGTTCGCCGGCAGCATCAACGGCAGCGGCGTGATCGTGATCGAAACGACGGCGCCGGCGTCCGGCTCGGTGCTGGCGCGCATCATCGCCACCGTCCGCGACGCCCAGGCGTCGAAGGCGCCGACGCAGCGTTTCATCGACCGCTTCGCCGCGGTCTACACCCCGGTGGTGCTGGCGCTGGCGCTGGTCTTCGCCGCGGCCGCGCCACTGCTGGGCCTGATGCCCTGGCATCAGGCCGTCTACAGCGCGCTGGTGATGCTGGTGATCGCCTGCCCGTGCGCGCTGGTGATCGCGACGCCGGTGACCGTGGTCAGCGCGCTGGCCTCGGCCGCGCGCCATGGCCTGCTGGTCAAGGGCGGCGCGCCGCTGGAGATGGCGGCCCGCATCGACACCGTCTGTTTCGACAAGACCGGCACGCTGACCCGCGGCGAGCCGCGCGTCACCCGCGTGATCGCGCTGGACGGCGGCGGCGAGGACGCGGTGCTGGCCCGGGCGGCGGCGCTGGACGCCCATTCCACCCACCCGCTGGCGCGGGCGGTGCTGGACGAGGCGGCGCGCCGCAAGGTGGCGGCGCCGTCGGCCGCGCAGGTCGGCGAGCTGATCGGCCGCGGCGTCGGCGGCCGCGTAGACGGGCGTGCGCTGCAACTGGGCAGCCGCCGCCTGGCGGAGGAACAGGGCGCGCTGTCGCCGCAGCTGGAACAGACGCTGCAAGCGCTGGACGTCGCCGGCGAGGGGGCGCTTATCCTGCTGGACGGCGAGCGGGCGCTGGGCGTGCTGGCGGTGGCCGACCAGGTGCGGCCGGAAGCGGCCGGGACCATCGTCAGGTTGAACCGTCTCGGCGTGCGCTCGGTGATGCTCAGCGGCGACAGCCCGCAGACGGTGCGCGCGGTGGCGAGCCTGACCGGCGTTTCCGCCGCCCACGGCGGCCTGCTGCCGCAGGACAAGCTGCGCTTCATCGAGGAGCTGCAGGGGGACGGCAAGGTGGCGATGGTCGGCGACGGCGTCAACGACGCGCCGGCGCTGGCCCGGGCCGATCTGGGCATCGCGATGGGCGCGGCCGGTTCCGACAGCGCGCTGGAGACCGCCGGCGTCGTGCTGATGGACGACAGGCTGTCGCGGCTGGCCGACCTGATCGCGCACGCCCGGCGCAGCGCGCGGGTGCTGAAGTTCAATATCGCCGTCGCGCTCGGCATCAAGCTGGTGTTTTTCGGCCTGGCGCTGGCCGGCGTGGCCAGCCTGTGGATGGCGGTGTTCGCCGACGTCGGCACCAGCCTGATCGTCATCGCCAACGGCCTGAGACTGGCGCGGCGGATTTAACGCCTGGCCAAGCCTTGGATCGGCATCGGGCGTAGGTCTTGGGGGGATCCAGGCCTACGCCTTTCGCTTTGTAATCGGTCTGCTGGATTGCGCCTAGGCGTAGGTATCGATATTGCCGCCCTTGCTTGGCTGGCTGCCGGCCGGGGCGGAGGCCTGCTGCATCTTCTGCAGCGGGCTGAGGTTTCGATTGCCGCTTTGCTGCTGCAGCAGCTGCGACCGCGCCTGCTGCTCCATCTGCGAGGCCTCGGCCGCCACCGCACGGTCCTGGCCGGACGGATCGGACGGCGCCAGCGCGGCGGCGCGCACCGTCTGGGCGTTCTGTATCGTTTCCTGCGGCGTGTTGCCCTGGCTCAGCCGGATCGGCACCTCGCCGCCTATCGCGTACTGCTTGCCGTCCGGCCCCTGCTGGTAGGTGAAGCTGGCCGCGCCGGCCAGCGTGCCGCCGGCGGCCTGGTGGGCGGCCTCGTGGCGGCGCACGTCGGTGTCGCGCGACTTCAGCTCCTCCACTTCCTTTTGCTGCGCGTCGTTCAGCGGCTTGCCGTCCGGCGCCTTCGGCGCGGCGGCATTGGTCTGCGCTTGGGTCTGTGATGGGGTTTGCGCATTGCCTGAGCCGTTCTGGCCGGAGGCGTCGTTGCCGGTCTTGTCACCGGCCGAGGCGGGCGCGGGCGCGTTGCCGGTCTGGGCGGAAGAGGCCGGGCCGGCGGAAGAAACGGCGGCGGCCTGCGAGCGCAAGGCTTGGCAGGCGGGACACTGGCAATTGGCGCCATGCATGCTGAATCCGTAGCTGGAATAGCCGCCGGCTACACTGGAAATGGACATGGAACGCGTTCCTCTGTCCATCCAGTATAGAAGCGCCTGCCCGCTATTCCAATGGCCGTGGCAGAATGTCCGCTTATACATATTGCAGGAGCAGACGATGAGCGAAGAGGCCCAGGGGCAAAGAGAGCTGGTGATGTCGGTGCTGATGACGCCGGACATGGCCAATTTCTCCGGCAACGTCCATGGCGGCGTGTTGCTGAAGTTGCTGGACCAGGTGGCCTACGCCTGCGCCAGCCGCTACGCCGGCTGTTACGTGGTGACGCTGTCGGTGGACCAGGTGCTGTTCAAGCAGCCGATACACGTCGGCGAGCTGGTGACCTTCCTGGCCAGCGTCAACCACGTCGGCCGCACCTCGATGGAGGTCGGCATCAAGGTGGTGGCCGAAAACGTCCAGCAGCGCAGCCAGCGGCACACCAACAGCTGCTATTTCACGATGGTGGCCTACCAGGACGGCAAGCCGGTGGCGGTGCCGACGCTGGTGCTGGAAACCGAGGAGCAGCGCCAGCGTTTCCGCGCCGCCGAGATCCGCAAGCAGCTGCGCATCGAGCTGCAGCAGCGCAAGGACGCCGGTCGGTGAGGCCGGAGGCAGGCCCCGGCGCGGCGGCGTCCTTTCCCCCGTCGGGATCGATGTACACGCTGGTCCACCGCGATCCCCGTTTCTACCTGGTCGACAAGCATCCCGGCGTCGGCTTCCATCGCGAAGGCGAGGAGCCGGGCCTGATGGACGCGCTGCGCGCCGGCCTCGGCGACGAGGCGCTGTGGCCGGTGCACAGGCTGGACCGCATCACGTCCGGCCTGATCCTGGTGGCGCGCTCGGCCGAGGCGGCGCGGCGGTTCGGCGACGCGCTGGCGGCGCGCGAGGTCGAAAAATACTATCTGGCGCTATCGGACCGCAAGCCGCTGAAAAAGCAGGGCCGCGTCGCCGGCGACATGGAAAAGGGCAGGGGCGGCGCCTGGCGCCTGACGGCGGGCCGGGACAATCCGGCCGTCACGCAGTTCTTCAGCTATTCGTTGCAGCCGGGAATCCGGTTGTTCCTGCTGCGGCCGCGCACCGGCAAGACCCACCAGCTGCGAGTGGCGATGAAGTCGCAGGGCGCGCCGATACTGGGCGACGCGCTGTACGGCGGCAGTGCGGCCGACCGCGGCTATCTGCACGCCTACGCCTTGCGTTTCGAACTGGACGGCGAGCGTTTCGTCTTCGTCCGTCCGCCGTCCGCCGGCGAATGGTTCGCGGCGGAGCCGTGCCGGGCCAGGCTGGCCGAACTGGCCGAGCCGTGGGCGCAGCCGTGGCCGGACGCCTGAGCGTTTACGCGGCGACGGCGGATTCGACCGGGAAGCGGGCGATGGCGATCTGGTGGCGGCGGCACAGTTCGGCGAAGGCGTCGCCGGCCAGGTAGTCGAACTCGCGGCCGCGGCAGGCGGCGATGGGGTCGTCGGCGTCGCTTGCCGGCAGGCCGGGGTGGCACATGATCAGCGCCCGGTCCGGACAGCGGGCCAGCCAGGCCTGCATCAGGCCGGCGAAGTCGGCCTGCGGCGTCAGCGAGTACATGCCGCCGAACCACGGCGTGGTGGCGAAGCCGCGCTCATGCGCCTGCTCGCCGAAATTGATGCAGACGCTGCGCAGCACCAGCGATTTGAGCCGGTTGTCGCCGGGATGGCCCAGCCTGTCCGGCGAACGCAGGTAGGGCAGCGGATTCTGCTGCCAGCGGCGTTGGATCGCGTCGAACAGCGCTTCGCGTATCACCGGCAGCGCGTGCACATGCTGGTGGCCGTCGACGAAGTCCGGCAAGCGGCCGAAGTGTTCGGCGAAGCGGTCTATCTGCGACAGCGCCTCGTCGCGCAGCGCCGCCTGCGACAGCTGGCGCAGCTGGCTCTTCATCAGCCAGTGCGACAGCGGCTTGGCCGGCGCGCCGAAGGCGTGGGTCAGATTGAAATGCAGGCCGACATCGACGCGATCGGCCCGCGCCTCAATCTCGCCAGCCAGCTCCGGCCAGAGCGGGGACTGGCTGAGCACGCTGGTGGCGGACAGGCGGCCGGCGTCGATCAATTGCAGGATGCCGGCGCTGATGCTGCCGGACTGGGCGAAGTCGTCGGCGCAGAGTGTCAATCGTTTTGTCATGGACGGTATGACTACGGCCTGAGGCAAAAGTTTAGCGGGCGCCGCCGGGCCATCGTTAATTTGTTTGCGGCGCCGAGGCGAAGGCCCACAGCTTGCCCAGCGCGAAGGTCAGCGCGGCGACGCCGAACAGCACGATGGCCAGCGAGATCCGGTAGTCGAGCGGCGCGTAGCGCAGCAGCAGGAAATAGGCCGCCTCGTTGACGCAGAAGCTCAGGCAGGACACGCCGAAAAAGCGCGGCAGTGCCTGGCGGTGCGGCACGTGGCGCGCCTCGAAGGTGAAATGGCGGTGGCCCCAGTAGCTGATCTGGAAGGCGCCGAGGAAGCCCAGCACATTGGCGATCAGCGGCGGCACGCCCAGCGGCACCAGCGCCAGCGTCACCAGCGCGAAATGCAGCAGCATCGCCGACACGCCGACGACGCCGAACCAGAACAGTTGCCGGCTCATGCTTGCGCGTCGTCCCTGGGCTTGCTGATGCGGCTGATCAGATAGGTCGGACGGCCCTTGACCTCGTTGAAGATGCGGCCGACGTACTCGCCGAGTATGCCGATGGACAGCAGCTGCACGCCGCCGAGGAAGGTGACGGCGACGACCAGCGTCGGCCAGCCGCTGACCGGGTTGCCGAACAGCAGCGTGTGCACCAGTTCCCACAGCGCGTAGCCTATCGACAGCAAGGAGATCACGCAGCCTATCAGCGTCCAGATGCGCAGCGGCATATTGGAGAACGAGGTCAGGCCGGTCAGGCCCAGGCCCAGCAGGCTGCGGAAATTGAAGCTGCTCTTGCCGGCGCGCCGCTCCTGCGTCTGCGTTTCCATCGCCAGCTGGGTGAAGCCCACCCAGTTGTACAGGCCCTTCATGAAGCGGTTGCGTTCCGGCATCTGCCGCAGCGCCTCCAGTATGCTCTTGTCCAGCACCCGGAAGTCCTGGGTGTTCTCCGGAATCTTCAGCGGCGCGCCGGTGTTCAGCAGCGCGTAGAACACGCGGGTGAAGGCGCGCTTGGCCAGCGTCTCGTTGTCGCGGTTGGCGCGGACGCTATAGACCATGTCGTAGCCGTCGCGCCACTTGTCGAGGAAGATCGGCACCATTTCCGGCGGATGCTGGAAGTCGCCGTCTATCAGCACCGCCACGTCGCCGGAGATATTGTCTATGCCGGCGGTCAGTGCGATTTCCTTGCCGAAGTTGCGCGACAGCTGGATCAGCGTCACCGGCAGCCGGGTGGCGGCCTCCAGCACCTTGGGCACGGTGTCGTCGCGGCTGCCGTCGTCGACGACGACGAGTTCGTGCCGATAGCCGCGCTCGGACAGCAGCCGGTGCAGCGTCTCCAGCATCGGCACGATGTTTTCCGACTCGTTGTAGGCCGGGATCAGGCAGCTGACCAGCGGGTCGGCCGGCCGTTCGGCGGCGTGCAGCGCCAGCAGATAGGGCGGGACGAAGCCGGGAGTGCGGGTGTCGGTCATGGTTCTGTCCGGAGTCAGTGGCCGGCGGCCGGTTTCAGCAACAGCATGCGGTCCTTCATCACCGGGAATTCGGCGGCGCGGACGTAGGCGGCGGCGATGGCCGGCGGCAGGCTGGCGTAGTCGCGCTGTTCGGTAGCGATCCAGCTGCCCGGATGGGCGCTGAGGAAGTCGACCAGCGCCTGGGGCCTGGCGGTGGTGCGCACCTTGCCCTGGCTGTAGAACTCGGCCGAGAATTCGCGACGACTGTCCCAGTACAATAGCATGGCGTCCGGCGACGGCTGCCGGGCCTTCCAGGCGGCGATCACCGGCTTCTGCGTGCGGAAGTAGCGGGCGCCGTCATGGCGCTGCAGGCCGATGGCGACCAGCACCAGGACGCCGGAGGCCAGCGCCAGCCAGGGCAGCGCGCGGCCGGCGCGCGGGCCGCGGTCGCGGCGCCACAGCTCGGCCATCAGCAAGGCCGCGCCGGGCAGCATAGGCAGCGAGTACGGGAAGATGATATTGCCGGACATCGTGAAGAACAGCAGCGTCATCACGGTCCACAGCGACAGATACAGCAGCCAGCCGTCGTTCTGGCCGGCGCGGACGATGGCCGGCAGCCGGCGCGCGCGGCAGGCCAGCCAGGCCAGCATCGCCAGCGACCACGGGAACAGCGCGCCCAGCGCGTACGGCCAGATCATGCCGCGCGGCGTGGCGTGGGCGAAGCCGTACTTGTCGCCCTTCCAGCCGGAGTCGAGGAAGCGGCTGACGTGTTCGCCCATGATGAAGTAGTCGAGGAAGCCCGGCGTGCGGATTTCGGCCCAGGCATACCACGGCACGGCGATGGCGGCGGCGAGCAGCGTGCCGGAAATCCACGGCAGCTCGCGCCACAGCCGCTTCCATTCATTGCGTATCAGCACCCAGAAGAATATCGGCATGCCGACCAGCACCACGTCCAGCGGCCCCTTGGCCAGCAGGCCCAGGCCCAGGCCGGCGAAGAAGGCGTAGCGCCAGATCCGTCCGCCGCCGTTCATCGCGTGCCAGAACGCCACCTGGCTCAGCGTGACGCAGAACATCAGCGACGGGTCGGTCATCACGGTGCCGGCTGCGCCGTAGAACAGCAGGCCGCCGGCCAGCATCAGCGCGGCGGCCATCGCGGCGTCGGCGCCGGCGCGGCGGCGCATCAGGCCGGCCGTCAGCCACAGCGTGGCCAGCGCCAGCAACAGCGCCGGCAGCCGGGCGGCCAGCTCGTTGACGCCGAAGACGCCCATGAAGGCGGCCGACAGCCAGGTGGACAGCGGCGGCTTGGCCCAGAACGGCACGCCGTAGTCGTGCAAAGGCGTCACCCAGTTGCCGGTTTCCAGCATCTTGCGGGCGATCTCGGCGTAACGCGCCTCGGTGGTGTCGGTCAGCGGGATCGCCCATAGCGCCAGCAGGCGGATGGCCAGCAGCGCCAGCAAGGCGTAGCCGGCGGTTTTCCGCCAGGAGGAGGTTGCAGCGTTAGTCATCCGTAATCTTGTTTTCAAACGGGGTACAGGATCGGCGCAAGGCTATCACAGACCGGGATCGGCGTCTTCCCGTCCTGCCAGCAAAAACGCCACCCGGAGGTGGCGTTTCGGTACGGACGAGGCGCGCTTACTGGCGGCCGTGCATCATCTTCTTCAGCACCGAGGACAGCGCGAACAGCACGACGGAGCTGGCGCCGGCCATGATCACGAACAGCATGAAGAAGTCGTGCAGATTGGTGATGGCGTGGCCGAGGAAGTGCGGCACCGGCTTGGCCGGGTCCGGGTACAGCTCGGACAGCGTGCCGGCGAACTTGTTGGCGGCGGCCGAGGACAGGAACCAGATGCCCATCATCAGGCCGGTGAAGCGCGCCGGCGACAGTTTCACCACCAGCGACAGGCCGATCGGCGACAGGCTCAGTTCGCCGAAGGTGTGCAGCACGTACAGGCTGACCAGCCACAGCATGCTGACCTTGACGCCCGGCGCCAGGCCGTCGACGCCGAAGGCGATCACCAGGTAGCCCAGCGCCAGGAAGAACAGGCCCAGCGCCATCTTGGCCGGCGACGACGGTTCCATGCCCTTGTGGCCCAGCTTGGTCCAGATCCAGGCGAAGATAGGCGCGAAGATCACGACCGAGATCGGGTTCAGGGACTGGAAGAAGGACGCCGGCACCACATAGCCCAGCAGGTTGCGGTTGGTCTGCTCTTCGGCGAAGAAGGTCAGCGAGGCGCCGGCCTGCTCGAAGGCGGACCAGAAGAAGATCACGAAGGCGGAGACGATCAGGATCACCGCCAGACGCTGCTTCTCGATGCCGGTCAGCGGCGCATGGACCACTTTCTCGCCGCTTTCGTGGTGGCGCTTAGGCGCCAGACCGATAGGCTGGCCTTCCGGCGTCACCAGATACTTGTTCTTGAACAGCGAGAACACGGCCAGCGACAGCAGCATGCCGAAGCCGGCGGCCATGAAGCCCCACTTGAAGTCGGCCGGATTGCCGGTGTCGCCCAGCGTGCCGCAGACCAGCGGCGCGATCAGCGAGCCGGTGTTGATGCCCATGTAGAAGATGGTGAAGGCGGAGTCGACGCGCTTGTCGCCCGGTGCGTACAGCTGGCCGACCATCGACGAGATGTTCGGCTTGAACAGGCCGTTGCCGGCAATCAGCAGGCCCAGGCCGCCGTACAGCAGCGCAGAGGCGGTCGCGACATTGGTCTCGTGCAGCGAGCCGGAGAAGAACAGCATGAACTGGCCGGCGGCCATCAGCACGCCGCCGGCGAGGATGGAGCGGCGGTTGCCCCAGTAGCGGTCGGCGATGTAGCCGCCGATCAGCGGGGTGAAGTAGACCAGGCCGGTATACGTGCCATAGATGTCCGAGGCATGGGCCTTGTCGAACAGCAGCGCCTTGATCATGTACAGCGTGAAGATGGCGCGCATGCCGTAGTAGCTGAAGCGCTCCCACATCTCCGTCACAAAGAGCAGATAAAGCCCCCTGGGATGCGATTGTGTAGACATAAGGGTTTCCTTCGAGTGACTTGGGACATCACCAGCAACGAGCGATGTTTTATGTTTTTTATGAGTGCCTTGGATTTTGTAGGCAGCGCAAGATCATATCGAGGAAATGTTGAGATGTGAAAATTTTTTTAGGGAATTATTAATTACATTGTAATATTTAGAGCATTGACTTTGGTTTTTTGATGATTTTTGCCAAGGGATAAAGCCGTTTTTCATGCGTTTTTCTCATATCGTTCATCGTAGACTGTATACAATTTGATGCGTCAATACGATTTCTGTATCGATATCTTGCGGCGGCGCGGTCCGCCGCTGTCGTTTTCCCGCCGAGTCGGCGGCGGTCGCCGCCGGGACGCCGGGGACGATGGCGGCGACTTGCTTTTGCCGTCGTTTGCCGCCATGTTGGCGATATCGCGCCGTATCGGGCGCGTCGGCGGGGAGAGACATGTTTGAGCGTTTGCGGCAGTGGCTGGAGGCCGGCGGTGCCCGTTTCCAAGTGATAGAGCATCCGGCCGAGGGCAATTCGCACAAGGTGGCCGAGATCCGCGGCACCGAGGTCGGGCAGGGCGCCAAGGCGATGCTGTGCCGCGTCGTCGACGCGCCGGGGCAATATGTGCTGGCGGTGCTGCCCGGCGACGAGCGGGTCGATTTCGCCAAGGTGGCCGCCGCCGTCGGCGCGCGCAGGGTGAAGCTGGCCGACGCGGCCGACGCCGAGGCCGCCACCGGCTGCGTGATCGGCTCCATTCCGCCGTTCAGCTTCGACCCGGACATCCGCCTGGTGGCGGACCCGCAGTTGCTGGCGCGCTATCGCGAGATCGCCTTCAACGCCGGCAGGCTGGACGCGTCCATCGTGCTGGACGGCGACGATTATCGCAGGCTGGCCAAGCCGCTGCTGGCCGATATCCGAAAGGAGGCGCCATGAGCGAGCTCGGGTTCGAACCGCTGGCCGGCTACGCGCGGGCCATCATGGGCGGCGCCGGCGCCGATCGCGTCGTCGCCCGCGAGGAAAGCCGCAGCAGCTGGCGGGAGCAGGATTGCGAGGTGACGCTGCGGGAGTGCGTCTACCGCTTCGACAACGGCGTGACGATACGCCGCAGCGTCGAGGTCGACGACTACCCGAGCGAACTGGCCTGCGCCGAGTGCTGGATCAGCTACGAGGTGCTGGCGCTGGGCGCCTCGCCGGGCATCGCGCCGCCGCGCAAGAGCTTCGACAACGGCTGCCGGGAGGCTTTCTGGCTGCGCTACCACTCGGACGCGAGCATCTGAGCGCGGCCCGCGTGGCTTGCTCTCAGTTCGCCGCGGGCTCCAGCCGAGGCTGACCCAGCTGCACCACCGGTCCCTGCGCGGTCTTCCATTCGCCGGTGATGCGCCATGCCTTGCCGTGGTCCTCGACCAGCACGTACCAGTGGTTGGCGTTGACCAGCGGCTTGGCCAGTATGCCCTGGTAAAGATTCGGGCCGGCCATCGTCATTTCGGCGTTCTCGTCGAAATCGTCCTGGGCCGGGTGCACCATCCGCAGCGACAGCGTGTCCGGCAGCTTGACCTTGCTGCTGGTGATCAGGCGCAGGCTGCGACCGTCGTTGCCCAGCATCAGCTGGGCGCTCAGGCCCATCTGCGCCGCGGCCTTGTCGCGGCGCAGCTCCATATTGATCGCCTTGCCGCGCTTGTAATAATCGTCGGTGACCAGGCCGTCGTCGGACTTGATCGCGGCGGCCAGGAAGAAGATGCCGACAATGATGGACACCAGCGGGATGCCGAACAATATCCACGGCCAGGGTTCCTTGTACCAGGGGCGGGGCGGGTGGTGGGTGGTGTGCTGCATGCATTACTCTCCGATGAAGCTGGATTTTTCTTCCACGCGCAACGGCGGGTGGTTGACGGATTCTATGACGAAGTGGATTTCGTGGCTGCCCTTGGTCGCGTACTGCGGGTCGGCCTCGACGTGCACGGTGACCGATCCGGCCTCGGCGGCGGCGATGCGGATCTCGGGCGTTTCCGCCTTGGCCTTCAGATCCGGCAGTCCGACGGCCGAGATGCGGAAGCGCTGTTCCTGATCGGTGGTGTTGATGATCTTGACGGTATAGGTGTTCTCCAGCCAGCCTTCCTCGGTTTCGCGCACCAGCGAGGCGCGGTCGCGGATGATGTCCACCTTGAACGGCTTTCTCAGCGCCAGCGAGGTGATGGCTGCGGTGAACACGATGGCCAGCACCAGGCTGTACAGCACCACCCGCGGACGCTTAAGCCGCGAGGCGATGGCTTTTTCCGGATATTTGCCCTCCAGCGCGTTCTCGGTGGTGTAGCGGATCAGGCCGCGCGGGTAGCTCATCTTGTCCATCACCTCGTCGCAGGCGTCGATGCAGGCGGCACAGCCTATGCATTCGTACTGCAGGCCGTTGCGGATGTCGATGCCGACCGGGCATACCTGGACGCAGATGCTGCAGTTGATGCAGTCGCCCAGGCCCTGTTCCTTCGGGTCCGAGCCTTTCTTGCGCGAACCGCGCGGTTCGCCGCGCGCCTCGTCATAGGAGATGATCAGCGTGTCGGCGTCGAACATCACGCTCTGGAAGCGGGCATACGGGCACATATACTTGCACACCTGCTCGCGCATGAAGCCGGCGAACAGATAGGTGAAGCCGCCGTAGAAGAACATCCAGAAGGTTTCCCACGGGCCATAGCCGAAGGTGGGCAGCGCCGCGACCAGGCTGCGTATCGGCGTGAAGTAGCCGACCAGGGTGAAGCCGGTCCACAGCGAGAACGCGATCATGATCGCGTGCTTGGCCGTCTTCAGCCTCAGCTTCCTCAGGCTCATGGGCGCGGCGTCCAGCTTCATCCGCTTGCCGCGGTCGCCTTCGATCCAGTGTTCTATCCACAGCATGATTTCGGTGTAGACCGTCTGCGGACAGGAATAGCCGCACCACAGCCGGCCGGCTATCGTGGTCCAGGTGAACAGGCCGAAGGCGCAACACATCAGCAGCGCCGCCAGATAGACGAAGTCCTGCGGCCAGACGGTCAGGCCGAACAGATAGAACTTCCGGCCCACCATGTCGAAGAACACCGCCTGGCGGCCGTTCCATTGCAGCCAGGGCAGGCCGAGATAGACCAGTTGGGTGCCGAGAACGAACAGGATGCGGAAATTGTTGAACGTGCCTTTGACCGCGCGCGGGTAGATCTTCTTCTGGGCTTCGTACAGCGAGATGGTGGCGCCGTCGCTGCCGGCGGTCTCGACCTTGACGGGAATCTTATTCAACGAGTCGGACATTGCGTTTTCCTGAACGGGACCCGGCGCGGTGGCGGATGAGGCCGCCGGCCGGGTCCCGGGTGGAGCAGGGGAGGGGCGCCGCCCGCCGTGCGGGCGGCGGGCCGGGCTTACTGCGGGGCTTTGGGATTGTTGGACAGGCTCCAGACGTAGGCGGCCAGCAGATGCACCTTGCCTTCGCCGAGGAAGTCCTTCCAGGCCGGCATCTGGTTGTTGCGGCCGTTGGTGACGGTTTCGATGATGGTCTTCTCGGTGCCGCCGTACAGCCAGTTGCCGGACGGGTGGGTCAGGTTGGGCGCGCCCAGCTGCTGGTTGCCCTTGCCGTCAGGGCCGTGGCAGGCCGAGCACAGCGTGGCGAAGGTCTCCTTGCCGCGGGTGGCGCGCTCGGCGTCGAACTTCTTCTTGTTGACCGACAGCGACAGCACGTAGTTGGCCACGTCCTTGACCTTCTCCTCGCCGAGCACCGCGCCCCAGGCCGGCATCTGGCCGTGGCGGCCGTGCAGGATGGTGGTCTTGATGGTGTCCGGCGAGCCGCCGTACAGCCAGTCGTGGTTCACCAGATTGGGGAAGCCCTTGGCGCCGCGCGCGTCGGCGCCGTGGCACTGCACGCAGTAGGTCTGGAACAGGCGCTTGCCCATTTCCTGCGCCTGCGGATCGGCCGCCACCGTCTTCAGGTCCTGTTTCAAATACTTGTCGTACAGCGGCTGGTACTTGGCCTCGGCCTTGCTGCGTTCTTCCTTGTACTGGCCGAGCGAGGTCCACTTGAAGTAGCCCTTGAAGTCGCCGAGGCCCGGATACAGCACCAGGTAGACGACGGCGAACAGCAGCGTCAGGTAGAACATCAACATCCACCAGCGCGGCAGCGGATTGTTGTATTCGGCCAGGTCACCGTCCCAGACGTGGCCGGTGATCTGGACTTCCTCCCCCTTGTTGACCGTGGTCTTGGACTGGGTGAATACCAGCAGGGTCAGCCAGATGATGCCGCCCAGCACGATCACGATAATCCAGATATTCCAGAAATCGCTTGTGAATTGACTCATTTTCTTGCTCCGCTGGAGGCCTGCTCGCGTCCGGCCTCCTCTACCTTGTCGTCATCGAGGAAGGGCAGCTTGGCAGCCTCCTCGTACCGGCTCCTGGAGCGTTTGCTATAGGCGATGATCAGCACCACGATGAAGAACGCGAAGCAGACCACGGTGAACAGCGAACGCCCGAACGTAACCCAGTCCATGGCTAGCGCACATTCTTCAGCGCAAGGCCCAGACCCTGCAGGTAGGCGATCAAGGCGTCCATCTCGGACTTGCCTTCGACCTGGGCCTTGGCTTCCGCGATGTCCTTGTCGGTGTACGGCACGCCGACCTTGCGCAGCGCCTCCATCTTCAGCGGCATCACGTCGGCGTCCACCAGGTTCTTGGCCAGCCACGGGAAGGCGGGCATGTTCGATTCCGGCACCACGTCGCGTGGATTGGTCAGGTGCACGCGGTGCCATTCGTCGGAATAGCGGCCGCCGACGCGGGCCAGGTCCGGACCGGTGCGCTTGGAACCCCACTGGAACGGGTGGTCGTACACCGATTCGCCGGCCACCGAGTAATGGCCGTAGCGCTCGGTCTCGGCGCGGAACGGGCGGATCATCTGCGAGTGGCAGTTGTAGCAGCCTTCGCGGATATAGATGTCGCGGCCGGCCAGCTGCAGCGAGGTGTACGGCTTGACGCCGGCGACCGGCTCGGTCACCGATTTCTGGAAGGCCAGCGGCAGGATTTCGACCAGGCCGGCGACGCTGACCACCAGCAGGGTCAGTACGATCAGCCAGCCGACATGTTCTTCTATCAGTTTCTGGATTCTGTCCATGATTGTTCTTGCCCGTTTAGTGTGCTTGCGCGGTGATGGCCGGAATCTTGGCATCGACGGCCCGACCGGCCGATACCGTGCGGAAGGTGTTGTAGGCCATCAGCAGCATGCCGGACAGGTACAGGGTGCCGCCGAGGAAGCGCACGAAGTGGTACGGATAGGTCGCCTTGACCGCCTCGACGAAGGCGTAGGTCAGCGTGCCGTCCGGATTCAGCGCGCGCCACATCAGGCCCTGGGTCACGCCGGAAATCCACAGCGCGGCGATGTAGAGCACGACGCCGACGGTGGCGAGCCAGAAATGGGCCTCGATCAGCTTGACGCTGAACATGGCGTCGCGGCCGAACAGGCGCGGAATCAGGTAGTACATCGAGCCTATGGTGATGAAGCCCACCCAGCCCAGCGCGCCGGAGTGCACGTGGCCTATGGTCCAGTCGGTGTAGTGCGACAAGGCGTTGACGGTCTTGATCGACATCATCGGGCCTTCGAACGTCGACATGCCGTAGAAGGACAGCGACACCACCAGGAACTTCAGCACCGGGTCGGTGCGCAGTTTGTGCCAGGCGCCGGACAGCGTCATGATGCCGTTGATCATGCCGCCCCAGGACGGCGCCAGCAGCACCAGCGAAAACACCATGCCGACCGACTGGGTCCAGTCAGGCAGCGCGGTGTAGTGCAGGTGGTGGGGACCGGCCCACATATAAGTGAAGATCAGCGCCCAGAAGTGCACCACCGACAGCCGGTAGGAATACACCGGGCGGCCGGCCTGCTTGGGCACGAAGTAGTACATCATGCCGAGGAAGGCGGCGGTCAGGAAGAAGCCCACCGCGTTGTGGCCGTACCACCATTGCACCATCGCGTCGACGGCGCCGGCGTAGACCGAATAGGACTTCCACAGCGTCACCGGCACGAAGGCGGAGTTGACGATGTGCAGCAGCGCCACCGCGAGGATGAAGGCGCCGTAGAACCAGTTGGCCACATAGATGTGCTGGACCTTGCGGATGGCGATGGTGCCGAAGAACACCACGGCGTACACCACCCATACCACGGCGATCAGCAGCTTGATCGGCCATTCGAGTTCGGCGTACTCCTTGGCGAAGGTGTAGCCGAGCGGCAGGGTGATCACGGCCAGCACGATGACCAGCTGCCAGCCCCAGAAGGTGAAGGCCGCAAGCTTGTCGGAAATCAGGCGGACGTTACAGGTGCGCTGCACGACATAATAGGATGTGGCGAACAGGCCGCAGCCCCCGAAGGCGAAGATGACGGCGTTGGTGTGCAGCGGGCGCAGCCGGCCAAAGTGGAACCACGGGCCGAAATTGAGTTCGGGCCAGACCAGCTGGGCCGCGATGATGACGCCCACCAGCATGCCGACTATGCCCCAGACTACGGTCATGATGGCAAATTGGCGCACCACCTTATAGTTATAAGTGGGTTGCGTTTCCATTTAAGGTTATCTCCAAGGTTGCTAACTTCAGAACACGACAAACCATGGCGGCTTGAACTTCGCGCCTGCAACCCAATCTGGAGGAGGAAGGCTAGAGGCAAGCCGCGGGGAACCGAATCTGCAAAGTTGAACCAGGTGCTTGACCTGTATCGATAGGCTTTGATGTCTGTATTAGCAGTTCGCAGGCCGTTTCGACAGCACCAAATTTCCACTTGACCAATGCCGTTATTCTAAAACAATTGCAATGTGCGAGCCAGACGCATAATCGGCATGGTCGGTCCCGGTATGTCTTTTCCTGCGTCGTTTCAAGAGTAGCGATGTGAACAGTTCATATTGCCACTCATGCAATTGTATTGGTCTGTCGGCGCCACTCATTGACATGGATCAATACGGCATAAATGACGGCGCCAAATACGCGTCAATGCTAGAATCATCAGGTTTTGCAACGCTCGCAGGCTGATAATGACCCACTCCGCTCCCGTACATTACACGCTGCGTCCGGCCTCGCCGCAGGCGCATCTGTTCGACGTCACCGTCACCGTCACGCACCCGGCCAAGAACGGCCAGGTGTTTTTTTTGCCGGCGTGGATTCCCGGCAGTTATATGATCCGTGAATTTTCCAAGCACATCGTCAGCCTGGCCGCCGAGGCCGGCGGCAAGGCGGTGCCGCTGAGGCAACTGGAGAAGAACCGCTGGCAGGCGGCGCCGGCCAAGGGCGAGCTGACGCTGCGCTACCAGGTCTATGCCTTCGACCTGTCGGTGCGCGGCGCCTACCTGGACGGCGAGCGGGGCTTTTTCAACGGCACCAGCGTGTTCCTGGCGGCCGAGGGCTACGAGAACGAGTCCTGCACCGTCGACATCCAGGCGCCGGACGGCAAGTCTTATGCCGACTGGAAAGTGGCGACCAGCCTGCCGGCCGTCGACGTCAAGAAGAAGAGTGGCTTCGGCCTCTACCGGGCCGCCGACTACGATGAGCTGATCGACCATCCGGTGGAACTGGGCGATTTCCACAAGGTCAGCTTCAAGGCCTGCGGCGTGCCGCACGAGTTCGTCGTCTCCGGCCGTTTCCAGGCCGATCTGAAGCGGCTGGCCGACGATTGCAAGAAAATCTGCGAATACCAGATCCGGCTGTTCGGCGAGCCGGCGCCGTTCGATCGCTACGT
Organism: Chromobacterium sp. CV08; assembly: GCF_051129845.1. Classification (NCBI taxonomy): domain Bacteria; kingdom Pseudomonadati; phylum Pseudomonadota; class Betaproteobacteria; order Neisseriales; family Chromobacteriaceae; genus Chromobacterium; species Chromobacterium sp. CV08. Next base: position 4,129,975 of record NZ_CP150453.1, on the reverse strand, counting down.
GTTCATGCTCTTCGTCGGCAAGGACATCTACGGCGGCCTGGAGCACCGGGCGTCGACGGCGCTGGTGGCCAACCGCGACGACCTGCCGGCGCCTGGCGCGGAAGAGATCGGCGACGGCTATCTGAAGCTCTTGGGCCTGATCAGCCACGAATACTTCCACAGCTGGAACGTCAAGCGGATGAAGCCGGCGGCGTTCGCGCCGTACGACCTGAACCAGGAGGGGATGACCCGGCTGCTGTGGGCTTTCGAGGGCATCACCTCCTATTACGACGACCTGAGCCTGGTCCGCTGCGGCCTGATAGACGAGAAGCGCTATCTGGGCCTGTTGGCCGAGACCATCACCGGCGTGCAGCGCGGCGCGGGCCGCCTGAAGCAGACGCTGGAGCAGTCGAGCTTCGAGGCCTGGACCAAGTACTACCGCCAGGACGAGAACAGCCCGAACAGCATAGTCAGCTACTACACCAAGGGTTCGCTGGCGGCGCTGGCGCTGGACCTGACGATACGCCGCGACAGCAAGGGCAAGCAGTCGCTGGACGACGTGATGCGCGCGCTGTGGGCCAAGTGGCTGGCCGACGGCAAGGGTCTGGAAGAGGACGAGTGGGAGAAGGTCGCGATCGAGACCACCGGGCTGAAGCTGAAACCGTTCTTCGATCTGGCCTTGCGCAGCACCGAGGACCTGCCGTTGGCCGAGCTGCTGAAGAGCCAGGGCGTGGAGCTGAAGTTCGAAGCCGCGCAAGGCACGTCCGATCGCGGCGGAGTCGTCGACGCCTTCGCCGGCAAGGCTGCGCCGTTGACGCTGGGCGTCAGGACCGCGCCCGACGCCGCCGGCGTCCGGCTGGTCCAGGTGCTGGACGGCGGCGCCGCGCAGGCAGCCGGCCTGTCCGGCGGCGACGTGGTGGTGGCGGTGGACAAGCTGCGCGCCTACGATCTGGACAAGCAGCTTGCCCGGTTCCGGGCCGGCGACACGATCAAGCTGCACGCTTTCCGCCGCGACGAGCTGATGACTTTCGAACTCGCGCCCCAGGCGGCGACCGAGGACACCTGCCGCCTGAAGCTGGAGGCCGGCGGCGGCAAATGGATTGCGGGCCGCTGACAGAGCGGCCGGCATGTCGACAATAAGCGGCGTCGACCAGGCGCCGCGCTGTCTATGAATGAGACCGGCGGGGACGCCGGCCCAAGGAGGATACATGGCGCAGCAGCCAGAAGTGAAATACCGCAACGATTACCGGGCTCCGGCCTTCCTGATCGACCGCGTCGATCTGGTGTTCGACATCGAGGACGAGTCCACCCGTGTGCAGTCGCGGCTGGTGGTGACCCGCAACGACGGTTCCGCCGAAGCCGATCTGAAGCTGGACGGCAGCGCCAGGCTGGTGTCGGTGCTGCTGGACGGCGAGAGGCTGGACGAGACCCGCTACCACCTCGCCGACGACGTGCTGACGGTGAGCCAGGTGCCGGACAGCTTCATCCTGGAAGTGGAGACCGAGCTCGACCCTGCCGCCAACACCAGCCTGATGGGCCTGTACGCGTCCGGCGGCAATCTGTTCACCCAGTGCGAGCCGGAAGGTTTCCGCAAGATCACCTATTACCTGGACCGTCCGGACGTGATGGCCAAGTTCACGACGACGATCAAGGCCGACAAGCAGAAGTACCCGGTGCTGCTGTCCAACGGCAACAAGGTCGGCGAGGGCATGGTCGACAAGAAGCGCCATTGGGTCAAATGGGTCGATCCCTACCGCAAGCCGTCCTATCTGTTCGCGCTGGTGGCCGGCAAGCTGACGGCGCTGCGCGACAAGTTCGTCACCATGCGGGGCCGTGAAGTGGCCCTGGAGATCTGGACCGAGCCGGCCGACCAGGACAAGACCGCCCACGCGATGGAGTCGGTCAAGCACTCGATGAAGTGGGACGAGGAGCGTTTCGGCCTGGAGTACGATCTCGACATCTATATGATCGTCGCCGTCGGCGACTTCAATATGGGCGCGATGGAGAACAAGGGCCTCAACATCTTCAACACCAAGTACGTGCTGGCGCGCCAGGACACCGCCACCGACGCCGACTTCGAGGACATCGAGGCGGTGATCGGCCACGAATACTTCCACAACTGGACCGGCAACCGCGTGACCTGCCGCGACTGGTTCCAGCTGTCGCTGAAGGAAGGCCTGACCGTCTACCGCGACCAGGAATTCAGCGCCGACATCTACAGCCGCGCCGTCAAGCGCATCGAGGACGTCAAGGGCCTGCGCATGGCGCAGTTCCCCGAGGACGCCGGCCCGACCGCCCACCCGATCCGCCCGGACAGCTATATCGAGATGAACAACTTCTACACGATGACCGTGTACGAGAAGGGTTCGGAAGTGGTGCGGATGTACGAGACGCTGCTGGGCCGCGACGGCTTCCGCAAGGGCATGGACCTGTACTTCAAGCGCCACGACGGCCAGGCCGTCACCTGCGACGATTTCCGCGCGGCGATGGCCGACGCCAACGACGCCGACCTGTCGCAGTTCGCGCTGTGGTACAGCCAGGCCGGCACGCCGCGCCTCGCCGTCTCGTCCCGCTACGATCCGGCCGAGCAAAGCTATACGCTGACCGTCAAGCAGAGCTGCCCGGCCACGCCGGGACAGCAGAACAAGCTGCCTTTCCACATTCCGCTGGCGCTGGGCCTGGTCGGCGCCGACGGCCGCGACCTGCCGCTGCGCCTCGCCGGCGAGGCGGAGGCCGTCGGCACCTCGCGCGTGCTGGACGTCAAGGCCGCCGAACAGAGCTTCACCTTCGTCGACATCCCGGCCGAGCCGGTGCCGTCGCTGCTGCGCGGCTTCTCGGCGCCGGTCAGGCTGGAGTACGACTGGCGCGACGACCAGCTGGTGTTCCTGATGGCCAACGACAGCGACAGCTTCTGCCGCTGGGAAGCCGGCCAGATCTTCGCCGAGCGCCTGTTCAAACAGCTGATCGTCGACGCCGCCGCCGGCCGCGAGCTGAAGCTGTCCGATACCTTCGTCGGCGCCTTCCGCTCGGTGCTGAAGGACCTGAGCCTGGATCCGGCGTTCAAGGCCTTGATGCTGAGCCTGCCGGCCGAGAGCGAGATTCTGGAGATGGTGGACAGCGCCGATCCGGCCGTCATCCACCGGGTGCGCGAATTCGTGCTGGACCAGCTGGCGCAGGCGCTGCGCGGCGAATGGCGCGAAGCATACGAGTTGAACCTGACCCGGGACTACAAGCCGCAGGATTCCGGCAAGCGCAGCCTGAAGAACCGCGCATTGTGGATGTTGAACCGTCTGGACGACGCCTGGCCGGCGGAGGCCGCCGCCAAGCAGTGCCTGGAGGCGGACAATATGACCGACCAGATGGGCGCGCTGCTGGCGCTGCGCGACCGCGACGGCCAGGAACGCGACGCCTGCTTCACCGCCTTCGGCTCGCGCTGGCAGCAAGAGGCGCTGGTGATGGACAAGTTCTTCACGCTGATCGGCAGCAGCCAGCTGGAAGGCACGCTGCAGCATGTTGAGGCGGCCCTGCACCATCCGGCGTTCAGCATCAAGAACCCGAACAAGGTGCGCGCGCTGCTCGGCGCATTCGGCGGCAATCTGTTCCACTTCCACGCCGAGGACGGCAGCGGCTACCGCTTCCTGGCCGACCGCATCCTGGAGCTGGACGCGATCAATCCGCAGGTCGCCAGCGGCCTCAGCCGCGCCTTCCGCCGGCTGCAGAAGCTGGAGCCGGGCCGGCAGGCGAAGATGCGCGCCGAACTGGAGAGGCTGGCCAAGGCCGAGCTGTCCAAGGACGTCTACGAGATCGTGTCCAAGATCCTGGCTTGACCGTGGCTTGACGCGATGAAAAACGCGCCGGTTTTCCGGCGCGTTTTTTTACGTCCGAGGCGGATTTATTCGATCCGCAGCCGTTGGCCGCCGCCGCCGTTGCGCCGCTTAGGCAGAGTCAGGTTCAGCACGCCGTTTTCGTAGCGGGCGCTGGCGGTTTCGCGGTCTATGTCCTGCGGCAACTGGAAGCTGCGCGAGACCAGGCCGTAATAGCGCTCGCTGCGCAGCGGGCGTTCGTCCTCGCCCCGCTGGTCGAACTGACGGACTTCGGCCTTGATCGTCACCAGCGCGCCGTCGATCTCGACATGGATGTCCTCCTTGCCGACGCCGGGCAACTCGGCCTCGACCTGGTAAGCCTCGCCGGTTTCCTTGACGTCCATCTTGATCTGCGCCGGCAGCGCGTCGCCATGCAGCGGCTTGACGAAGAAACCCGGAGTGAAGTCGCGGAAAAACTCATCAAACAGGCTATGGCGGGCAGGCAGCATGCTCATTTGCTTCTCCTTTCAGTTCAGTGGCTTACGGCTGGATTGCCGTCCTGTAGTCGAAAATGGGGTAACTATCCGCGGTTTCAAGGGGACGGGCGCGCTCGGATTTGACGCGCGTCAATTCAGCTGCGCAGCCACAGGCCGGCGAAGTCGGTCCAGCCGTTGCCGCCCAGCTGCAGGCCGGCCAGCTGAGGGCTGGCGTCGTGGCCCAGCGTTTCGTGCGACAGCGGCAGCATCCAGCCTTCGGCCACCAGCCAGTCGCCGGCGCGGCGGTAGCCGTCCTGACGCGCGGCGAATTCCGGCTCGGCCTGCAGGCCGCGCATGTCCCGGGCCAAGCGGGCGGAGGCGTCGGGCGACAGGCCCAGCTGCAGCGCGCTGCAGCCGCTCAGCCATTCGAACATGCCGTAGTCGCGGTCGTCGTGCAGCAGCTCGCTGCACAGGATCAGGTCGGCGCGGTCGCGCCAGGCGGCGCTGCCGAAGAATTCGCGCCGCGACAGGCAGTGGATGTCCAGTGCGACGCCCAGCGCCGAGAGCCGTTCCGCCAGCGCGCCGGCCAGCGGCGGGAAGCAGGGCAGATCGTAATGGAACAGCGTCAGCCGGGCGCCTTCCAGCCGCGGAGGCGGGAGCGGCGCCGGACGCGGATGGCGCCAGCCCGGCTGCAGCCCCAGCGCCGGCGCGCGCTCGTCGCAGGCGGCCACCGGATGCGGCTCGGCCAGGAAACGCATCAGCGGCAGCCGCTGCCCGGCCGCCACGCGGATGCCGCGCGGCGACAGCAGCAGATAGGTGCAGGCCGATTGCAGCATGGTGGCGCCGCGCAGATTGCCGTATTCCAGCCGCAGGTGGAAATCCTGCTCGGCCGGCGACGGGATGATCCACAGCTCCACGGCGTCCAGCAGCGCGCGCTCGCGGTAGTGCTGGTCGAAGGCGGCCAGTTTCAGTCGCTGCGGGCTGTGCAGCTCGACGCGGAACGGTCCGCTGCCCACCGGCATGCGCTCGAAATCGGCGCCGCGCCGCATCGGCACGATGGACGAATTGGCGGTCGCCAGTCGCTGCGGCCACAGCTGGTCGGCTTCGGACAGGCGGCAGCTGAACGACAGCGCGTCGTGGATGTCCACCCGCCGCAGATGGCCGTACAGCGCGTGATAGGGATTGTCCGGCTGCTTGAGTCTGAGCAGGCTGGCGGCCACGGTTTCGGCATCGAGCGGCCCGCCATCGTGGAAGCGCAGGCCGGGGCGCAGCCAGAAGCGCCAGTTCCGGCCTGCCGCGTCGGCTTCCCAATGGTGGGCCAGCGCCGGCCGCAGCTCCTGGCCCAGGCGGTCGTGGCGGCACAAGCGGTCGAAGATCTGCCGCACCAGATGGGATTCCAGCCGGGAATCGACGTGCTGGGGATCCAGCGTCAGCGGCGCGTGCGGTATCGGGATGCGCAGGCTGCGCCCGCTGTCTCCGGCGCCAAGGTGCTGCGGCAGGGCGGCCAGCAGACGTTGCTGCCTGGACGGCTCCAGTCGGGAAAAAGCCTGTTCCAGCTGGCCGCGCGCCAGCATGTCTTGCAATTGCTGCCATTCCAGTTCGTCCGGCCGACGCAGCAGCCTGAGCGTGGAGCGATGGCCGCGTCCGCGGCCGGCCTGCCATTCCAGCCAGCCCAGTTCGCGCATCCTGGCCAGCTGCAGCCGCGCGTTGCGCTCGCCGCACCGCCACAATTCGGCCAGCTGCGGCAGGCCGGGCTGGGCCGGCGCGTCGCCATAGGCCAAATAGAGTTGCTGGTATTGCTGCTGCAGCCGCATCGGCGCTCCTGGTGGATCGGTAGGATAAAAGCGGAAGTCTTTGTTCGGAATTGCATCCATTTTTACATTCCGCTTTATCGGCAATACTGCAGCGGTTCCGTTTGCTTTACAAGGTGTTGTCGTGGATCTGCGTTCTTCCGTGGTGCGGCGCGTGCTGCTGTCTTCCTTCCTGCTGTCCCTGTCGCGGGCGGTGATCTCTCCATTGCTGGTCCTGGCGCTGGGCAAGCAGTTGCAGCTGTCGGTGCAGGCCACCGGCGCGCTGCTGGCCACGGTGCTGTTCGGTTCGGCGCTGTTCGGCCTGTATGGCGGCTATTGGCTGGACCGCTTGCCCAGGGGGCCTGCCTTGCGCGGGGCCGCGGTGCTGATGGGCGCCGGCAGCGTTTTGCTGCCTTACGGCCACGGTTACGCGACGGTGGTGACGGCGCTGGCGGCGGGCGAGCTGGCGATGGTGGTGTACGGCATCGCGGTCAAGGCGATACTCAGCGACGTGGTGGCCGAAGAATGGCGCAGCCAGGCGTTTTCGATGCGCTACACGCTGGCCAATGTGGCCTGGGCGCTGGGGCCGATGCTGTGCGCCGGCATGCTGTTCTGGCACGAGACGGCGCCGTACTGGCTGGGGGGCTTGCTTGCGCTGGCCGGTCTCGCGGCGCAGCCCGGGCTGCCGGAGCGGCGGCATGACCCGGCGGCGCTGCCCGACGGTTTCGCCGCCACGCTGCGCACGCTGGCCGGAGACCGGGTGCTGGTGTGGTTCACCGTCAGCAGCCTGCTGGCCTACGTGGTGTACGGCCGTTTTTCCGGCTATCTGCCGCTGTTCCTGCTGACGCGGATGGACGAGGCCGAGGCGATGCGATGGATGTCGGCGCTGATCAGCTGCAACGCCGTCGTCGTCGTGCTGCTGCAATACCCGCTGGGCCGGCTGCTGAAACCGAACCGGCTGATGCGGGCCATCGTCGGCGGCTTTTTGCTGATAGGCGCCGGCATGCTGTGGCTGGGCAATGTCGACAGCCTGCCGCTGATGTGCGCGGTGATCGCGTTGTTCACCATAGGGGAGATCGTGCTGGTGCCGGCCGAGTATCTGTACGTCGACGCCATCGCGCCGGAGGCGCTGAAGGGCAGCTATTACGGCGCGCAGAACCTGGCCTCGCTGGGTGGCGCGCTGGGGCCGGCGATGGTGGGCGTGCTGTTGTCGCATGGACCGTCCTGGCTGGTGTTCGCCATGCTGGCGCTGCTGTGCGTGGCCGGCGCGGGATTGGCGCTGTTCAGCGAGCGGCTGCGTTTGCGGCGCGGCGACGCGCGGGCGGCTTTCCCTTTGCCCGCTTCTTTGTCATGATCAAGCGTTTGCTTGAATCGCCGCGCAGACGGCGGGGGCACCACCGAGCGAGGAGACCATGGAGAAACTGCAACAGGACTTATGGGTGCCGGTCGGCGACGGCGAGCGCCTGTACCTGAAACGCATCTGCGGCTGGGACGGCGGCGAGCCGGTGCTGATGGTGCACGGCGTGATGGCCAACGGCCGCACCTTCTATACCGAGTCGGGCAAGGGCCTGGCCCATTATCTGGCCGACGCCGGCTACGATGTCTACGTCGCCGATCTGCGCGGCCGGGGCCGAAGCACGCCGAAGACCGGCCCGCGCTCGCGCCATGGTCAGACCGAAACCATCTGCGAGGACCTGCCGGCCTTGCACGCCTTCGTCCGCGAGCGCAGCGGCGGCCGTCGCGTGCGCTGGATCGCGCATTCCTGGGGCGGCGTGCACATGACGAGCTGCCTGGCGCGCTTCCCGTCCATCGCCGCCCAGGTGGCGAACGCGGTGTATTTCGGGTCCAAGCGCAGCGTCCGGGTGCGCAATCTGAACAAGCTGATCGAGGTCGATTTCCTGTGGAACACCGCCGCGCGCTGGCTGATCAAGGCCTGCGGCTACCTGCCGGCGCGGCGCATCGGGCTAGGAGCCGACGACGAGAGCGACAAAAGCCATCTGCAGAGCAAACTGTGGGCGCAGCCCAGGCCCTGGGTGGACAGCGACGACGGCTTCGATTACGCCAAGGCCGCGCGCGGCGGCCATCTGCCGCCGATACTGTATTTCGCCGCCGCCGACGATCCGTGCCGCGGCCATCCGGACGACGTGCGCCGCTTCCGGGACGAGTCCGGCCCGCATGTGTCGCGGCTGCGCTTGCTGGCGCGCCGGGCCGGCAATCTGCACGACTACGACCATGTGTCGCTGCTGACCCACCCGGACGCGCCGCGCGACCATTTCCCGCTGGTCCTGGACTGGTTGGCGGGACGTTACGACAAGGTGGCTGAGAATTATTGAGCCTGTCCGGCCGGGGAGGCGGGCAGGCTGGATCAAGTGCCCGGACCGTTTCAGTCCTTGCCGGTGCGGTGCGGCCGCCGGTCTGCCGTCTCGGCATCCCGCCACGCGAATGCGGCCAAATGGCCGGGTACCGTTCTGCCTGACTCTTTCCACCATTTACAGCCGCTAACCAAACCCCTGATCCTGCGTTGCGCCTCCTTGTCGTACTACTTGTACTGCCTGCGTCGGCGCGCCTTGGCTCAGGTACGCTGCGCGGTTTTGTTAGCGGCTCTTAGACCCGCTAACCAAACCCCTGATCCTGCGTTGCGCCTCCTTGTCGTACTACTTGTACTGCCTGCGTCGGCGCGCCTTGGCTCGGGTACGCTACGCGGTTTTGTTAGCGGCTCTCAAACTGCGATTGCCGATTAATATCGCCGCTGCCGATTCGCTTGTATTGATCGCCGTCAAATCCTGTCTTTTTTGAATATGTTTGCTTGCAAGTTGTTTTGAATGGATCGCTGCGGGTGCAGTGGTATTTCAAATAAACGCGACAGGTATTAAAGCGCTGTTTTATTCAAAAATGAGACATGATGAATAGGTACAGCCAGTCATGGCAACGTTTTACTCGGTTTGAATTTTTGATTTGCGTTTCTTTTGTCGATAAGCGGTGTTGACAGAACCGGGTCCGGAATCGATAAAATTCGAAATCGTGATTGCCTTGCTTTCGATATTCCATTCAGCCAGCTTTAATCGAGTTTGTTTTATTGGCCCCGGTTTGCAAGACCCGTCTGGTCGATAAAATCATCGCGGCTGTCGATGGTGAAGCGATATGGATATGGCGATACTGCGGATTAAATTCAAACTGAACAGGTAATGATCATCATGAGTCGCTTCAATACGGTATTGGCCAGGAATACGAAAAATGCGCCGATGGCGATGGGGCCGTATTCCCAGACCGTCGCTTTCTCTCATTACAATAATCTGTCCGCCCAATTACCGGTGGACCCGATGACCGGCAAGCTGGTGGCCGGCGGCGCGAAGGAGCAGGCGGAGCGGTGTTTCAAAAACATCGAGGCCATCGTCGAAAGCATAGGGCATGCGATGGACGATGTGATCAGGATCACCATTTTCCTGAAGAACATCTCGGATATCGATGTCGTCAATCAGGTATATTCGCGTTACTTTCAGGGCTATGCTCCCGCGTTGACGGTAGCCGCCGTCGCCGCCTTGCCGCAGAATGCGCTGGTGCAGGTCGAAGCGTTGCTATCCAATGGCGAAGGCACCATTCCCGACGCGCCGCAAGCCGGCGATCTGGTCAAGATCGCAAGCAATACGAACCACGCGCCGCTCAGCCCGCTGTCCACGCAATCGGTCGCCTTTTCCCATTACAACAATCTCTCGGCGCAGTTGCCGATCGACCCCGAGTCCGGGAGGCTGGTAGCCGGCGGCGCGAGGGAGCAGGCGGCGCAATGCCTGCGGAACATCAGGGCCATTCTGGAAAATATCGCCGTTCCGTTCGACGATATCGTCAAAGTCAATATCTTCCTTAAAAACCTGTCGGATATCGAATCGGTAAACGAAGCCTGCCGCGCCTGCTTCCCGGACTCGGCCATCGCCCGCGCCGTCGCCTATGTTCCGGCCCGCACCGTCGTCGAAGTTTCCGGGCTGCCGATGGGCGCCTTGGTCCAGATCGAAGCCGTCGTCTCGCATGGCGACGGCACGCCGCCGCAAGCCGTCGAGGACAGGCATGGCATCGTGATCAGGGCGCACGATACGGAAAACGCCCCCCGGTGCGCGCTTTCCACGCAAGCGGTGGCCTTTTCCCATTACAGCCACCTTTCCGCCCAGCTGCCCTTGAGCGCCGCGAGCGATGAACTGGTAGCCGGCGGCGTCAAGGAGCAGGCCGGGCAGTGCCTGAACAATATCAAGGCCATCGTCGAAAGCACGGGCCACCTGATGAGCGATGTGGTCAAGGTGAATGTTTTCCTTAAAAACATCGCCGACATCGACGCGGTGGACGAGGTTTACGCAAGCTTCTTCCCCGGCGGCGTTCCCGCGCGAAGGACGGTGGGCGTCGCCGCGCTGCCTCGCGGCGCGATGATTCAAATCGATGCCGTGGTGGCCAATGCCGAAGGCACGCCTCCGAAAGCATAAAGGGCGGTTTTGCGGACACAGGGGGCTTGAGCATCGCTCGGCCCCTTTTCCGATGGCGCCGCCCGGCGGTTCGTCGCCAAATGATCGACATTCGACATTCGCCAGCGGGGGCGGCTTGTGGTAGAAAGCGTCAGCCCGTTTTTTGAGCAAGACAGACATGACCGCGCTGCAATTCGAACTCGACGCCGTACTCGACACCCTGGCCGACCAGGGCTGGATCGTCATTCCCCGCGCCTTGCCGGCCCGACTGGTCGCCGATCTGCGCGAGGCCTGCCTGGAGGTCTGGGAGCAGGGACGCTTCCACGAGGCGGCCACCGGCCGCGCCGGCGGCCAGGCGCGCCGCGCCGAAATCCGTTCCGACTCCGTGCTGTGGCTGGACCAGGTGGACGAACTGCCGGCGGTGCGCGCCTACAACGCGGCGATGGCCGAGATCATGCAGGCGGTGAACCGCGGCCTGTATCTGGGACTGGTCGAGCTGGAATCGCACTTCGCCGTCTATCCGGAAGGCGCGTTCTACAAGAAGCACCTGGACCGCTTCCGCGACGACGACGCCCGCGCGCTGACGACGGTGTTCTACCTGAACGAAAACTGGCCGGCCGACGGCGGCGGCCAGATCCGGCTGTATCTGGACGACGCTTGTGAGCGTTTCGTCGACGTCGAGCCCGAGGCCGGCACGCTGGTGTTGTTCCTGGCCGACCGTTTCTGGCACGAGGTGCTGCCGGCGCGGCGGCAGCGGCTGTCCGTCACCGGCTGGTATCGCCGACAGGGGGGCAGCCTGCCCTGGTAGCCGGCGGCCGGTCCGCGCGCCGCTGATGTCAAAAAAGTCCAGTCCGGCCCGATCTCGCCACTATATCGCGCCCGGCGGCCTGCGGTAGCCTTTCTCCATCCGGCAACAGGATGGAGAGAGAAATGCAGGCCCGACTGGAACAATGGAAGCAGTATCTGCTCACCGGGGTATCGCACGTGATCCCCTTCATCGCCAGCGGCGGCATTCTGATCGCGCTGGCGATCTCGCTGGCGCCGATGACCGTCTCGGGGCCGGACTTCAGCCATTCCCCCCTGCTCAAACTGGTGATGGACATAGGCGCCAGCGCCTTCGCGCTGTTGCTGCCGGTGCTGGCCGGCTACATCGCCTACGCCCGTTCCGGCAAGCCGGCCCTGGTCGCCGGCATGGTGGGCGGGCAGATCGCCCACACCGTCAACGCCGGCTTTCTCGGCGCGCTGATCGCCGGCCTGCTGGCCGGCTGGGTGGTGGAGAGACTGAAGAAGATGCCGGTGGCCAAGCCGCTGAGGCCGCTGATGCCCATCCTGATCATTCCGATACTGTCGTCGCTGGCGATAGGCGCGCTGATGTTCGAGGTGCTGGGCGTGCCGATCGCCAAGCTGATGGTGGCGATGGGGGCCTGGCTCAAGGCCATGGGCGGCGCCAACGCGATGGCGCTGGGCGCGCTGTTGGGCGCGATGGTGGCCTTCGACATGGGCGGTCCGGTCAACAAGGTGGCCTTCTTCTTCGGCGCCAGCATGATAGCCGAGGGACAGTACCAGGTGATGGGCGCGGTGGCCGCCGCCGTCTGCATTCCGCCGCTGGGTCTGGGCCTGGCGACCAAGCTGCGCAAATCGCTGTGGAGCGAGCAGGAGCGCGAAGCCGGCTCCGCCGCGTTGGGCATGGGCATGATAGGCATCACCGAGGGCGCGATTCCGTTCGCCGCCGCCGATCCGCTGCGGGTGATACCGACCATCGTCGCCGGTTCGGCGCTGGGCGGCATGATCGCGATGCTGGGCGGCGTCGGCGACCACGCGCCGCACGGCGGTCCCATCGTGCTGCCGGTGGTGGACAACCGGCTGATGTTCGGCCTGGCCATCGTCGCCGGCGTGCTGCTGGTCGCCGTCACCATCAATCTGCTGAAGGCCAGGGCCGGCGCGCCGGCCGAGTCTCCGGCCTCCGTCTGACCCACACGCAAGGAAACGATCATGAAAGTCGTCGCCATCACCGCCTGCCCGACCGGCATCGCCCACACCTATATGGCCGCCGAGAAGCTGGAGAGCATAGGCCGCCAGCTGGGCCACGACGTCAAGGTGGAAACCCAGGGCGCGATAGGCATAGAGAACGAGCTGTCCCGCCGCGACATACAGGCGGCCGACGTGGTGCTGCTGGCTGTCGACATCGCCATCGAGGGCGAGGAGCGCTTCGAGGACAAGCGCGTGGTGCGGGTGCCGATCCAGAACGTGCTGAAGGACGCCAACGCGGTCTTCGCGCTGCTGTGAACCCGGCCGGGCCGTACCGGCCCGGCGCATGAGGAAAGCCGCCGTATGTCACACAGCCTCACCTTGATCTGTCCGCTGCCCAACGGCATCCACGCCCGTCCGGCCAGCCGGATTGCCGAATTCTGCGCCGGTTTCGGCGCGGCCATCCGCTGGCGAAACCAGCGCAACGGCCAGCTGGCCGACGCCAAGAGCGTGCTCAGCCTGATAGGCGGGGACATCCTGTTCAACGATGTCGTCGATATCGAGATAGCCGGCGAAGAGTCCGAGCGGGTGGCCATCGAGCTTGGCCGTTTCCTGACGCAGACGCTGCCGCATTGCGACGAAGCGCTGACCGCCGCGCCGACTGCCAGCCGGGCCTTGCCGCGCGGTCTGGCCGAGCTGTCGCCGTCGCCTTGCTTCGGCCAGCCGGCCGGCCAGGGGGTGGCGATAGGCGAGTTGCGCGTCCACCAGGGCTTTCTGATGCCGGAGCCGGAGCGGTTGCCGATGTCCGGGGAGCCGGATGTCGAGCGCGAGGCGCTGGACGCCGCCTGCCTGGCGCTGGCCGAGCGCCTGCAGCGGGAGGCCGAACGGCTGCGCGACGAGGCGGCCTCGGTGTCGCGGGCTCATCTGGCCATCGTCCGCGATCCCGATTTCCGCGCCCGGCTGGAGGCCGCCGTGGCGGCGGGGGCCGGCGCCGCGCGGGCGGTGGCGGCCGCGGTCGCCCATTACCGCGCGCAGCTGGCCGGGTCTGTCAGCGAATACCTGCGCGAGCGGGAGATAGACATCCGCGACGTCGGCCGGCGCTTGCTGGACATGCTGATGCCGGGAGAGGCGACGGTCGAGGCAGAGCTGCCGGCGGCGGCGCTGCTGTGGGCCGAGGAACTGGCGCCCGGCGAGTTGCTGGCGCTGGACCGCGGCCGGGTACGGGGCCTGTTGCTGGCGCGCGGCGGACTGAGCTCGCACACCGTCATCCTGGCTCGGGCGTTCTCGCTGCCGGTGCTGACCGGCGTGCCGCGGACCGCGATCGCCGGCGGCGTCGGCAGGACCGCGGTGCTGGACGCCGGTCTGGGCGCGCTGTTCCAGGATCCGGGAGAGGCGGTGCTGGACTACTACCGGGAAGAAGAGGCGCTGCTGACCCAGCGGCGATGGCGGCTGGCCCAGGCCTGCGGCGGGATATCGGCCAGCGCCGACGGCCAGCGGCTGGAGTTGGCCGTCAATATCGCCTCCGCCGCCGAGGCCCAGCTGGGCTTCGCCCAGGGCGCCGACGGCGTGGGCCTGTTCCGCACCGAGATGCTGTTCATGGACGCCGATGCGCCGCCAGGGGAGGAGGCGCAGTTCCAGTGCTACGCCGAGGTGGTGAGGCTGGCCGCCGGCCGGCCGGTGATCATCCGCAGCTTCGATGTCGGCGGCGACAAGCCGGCGCGCTGCCTGCCGGCGCCGCCGGAGGCCAATCCCTTCCTCGGCTATCGGGCGATCCGGATGTATCCCGACCAGCAGGCGGCGTTCCGGGCCCAGCTCAGGGCCGTGCTGCGCGCCGGCGAGCTGGGGCCGGTCAAGCTGATGATCCCGATGGTCGCCACGCTGGCCGAGGCGCGCTGGGCGCGGCGGGTGCTGGACGAGGAGCGGGACGCGCTGGGCCTGGCCGAGGCCGTGCCGATGGGCATCATGCTGGAAGTGCCGTCGGTGCTGTTCCAGCTGGACGCCTTCTGCCGCGAGGTCGATTTCTTCAGCGTGGGCAGCAACGATCTGACGCAGTATCTGTTCGCCGCCGACCGCGACAACGAGCGCGTGGGGCAGTTGTACGACAGCCTGCATCCGGCCTTTCTGGCCGCGCTGAGTCAGGCGGTGGCCACCATACACCGCCACGGGCGCTGGATAGGCCTGTGCGGCGAGGCGGCAGCCGCGCCGCAGGCGCTGCCGCTGCTGCTGGGCATCGGTTTCGACGAGTTGAGCATGAGCGCGCCGTCGCTGCAGCCTTGCCGGCGCCGATTGCGCGAGTTGGACGCCGGGCGCTGCCGGGCGCTGCTGGCGCGGGCGCTGCAATGCGCGGACGGCGCCGAGGTGAGGGCGCTGGTGGACAGCGACGCCGCCCGGCCGGCCCTGCCGATGCTGACGGCAGACTGCCTGATGCCCGATGCCGCCTGGCGCAGCAAGGCGGCGGTCATCAAGGGCATGGTGGACCGGCTGTGGCTGCTGGAGCGCTGCGACGACCGCTATGGCATGGAGGAGGACCTGTGGCTGCGCGAACAGGCGTATTCCACCGGCCTGGGACACGGTTTCGCCATCCCGCACGCCAAATCCGGCCATGTGCTGCATCCGACCTTGTGCGTGGCCCGGCTGGCCGAGCCGGTGGATTGGGGCGCCAGCGACGGGCAGCCGGTGGACATGGTGCTGCTGCTGGCCTTCAACGCCGCCGACGCCGGCTCGGCGCACCTGAAATTCTTCTCGCGGCTGGCCAGGCTGGTGATGCACGAGGACTTCCGCCGGGCGCTGCGCGCCGAGCGCGACCCCGAGCGTCTGCAGGCCTTGCTACGGGAGCGGCTGGAGCGCGAGGCATGAGGGCCTTCCCGCTGTACGGCCTGGCCCAGCACTACGCCTGGGGGGGGCGCCGCTTCATTCCCCGCATGTTGGGCCTGGACAATGCCGAAGAGCGGCGCTTCGCCGAGTGGTGGCTGGGCGCGCACGAGGACGCGCCGTCGGTGATCGCGACGCCGCAGGGGCCGCAGCCGCTGCATTACGCCATCGCCCATCAGCCGGCCGCCTTTCTCGGCGAGGCGGTCAGCCGCCGGCACGGCCGCCGCCTGCCCTTCCTGATGAAGGTGCTGGACGTGGACGCGCCGCTGTCCGTCCAGGTGCATCCGGACGAGGCGCAGGCGCGGGCCGGCTTCGCCCGCGACAATGCCGCCGGCCTGGCCGCCGACGACGAGCGGCGCCACTACCGCGACCCGTATGCCAAGCCGGAGATGATGGTGGCGCTGTCGCCGTTCTGGCTGCTGCATGGCTTGAGGCCGGACGGCGAAATCGACGCCTTGCTGGCGCGGCAGCCGGAATGGCGCTCGCTGCGGCTCAGGCTGGAGCGGGAAGGGGGCGCGACGCTGTACCGTTATCTGCTGAGGCTGCCGCAAGAGCAGGCGGCGGCGTTGTTGCGGCCGCTGTGGGAAAGGCTGGCGCTGGCCGGCGACGTCGGGCCGGACGATCCGGACCACTGGACGCGGCGGCTGGCCGACACCCGGGGCGGCGACAAGGGCGTGTTCGCCTGCTATCTGCTGAATCTGGTCGGCTTGCGTCCGGGCGAGGCCATCTGCCAGCCGGCCCGGTTGCCGCACGCCTATCTGCACGGCCGCAATATCGAACTGATGGCCAATTCCGACAATGTGCTGCGCGCCGGTCTGACCGACAAGCCGGTCGATGTGGAGGCGCTGCTGGAGGTGATGGACGACGCGCCGGTGCGCCCGGCGGTGCTGGCCGCGCCGGACGGTTGCGGCCTGGCGGCGTATCCGCGTTGCGGCGGCGATTATTTCGCCTTGGACCGGCTGCTGCTGGGCGACGGCGAATCCGCAAGCTGGCGCAGCGGGGGGCCGGAGGTGCTGCTGGTGGTGGACGGCAGTCTGAGGCTGCGCCATCGCGACGGCGAGCTGGCGCTGGAGCAGGGACAGAGCGCCCTGCTGCAGCCCGGCCTGGAGTGCGAGGCGCGGGCCGGGCGGCTGGCGTTGGCCTACCGCGCGTTTTGCCCGCTGGCCGGCAAGTGATAAGGTGGGCGACAGTCCAGACCGAGACCGGATTGAAGACATGGCGTCGTCCCCGTCCTTCCGCCTGAGCTGGCCGTCCGCGCTCGCGCGGCTGTGCCACGCGCCGGCCGGCAAGCATATGCCGGCCGGCGCCTACCAAGTGCATTTTCCGCGCTTGGAGCTGGTGCTGTCCAACCGCTACCACTACAGCCACGAAGGCTGCGAGAACGGCTGTCTGTCGGCGCAGGAGGCATTGTTCGTCCCGGCCGAGCACTGGACGCTGCCGAATTGGTGCGCCAATGGCGAGGTGCTGCACATCCTGTTCGATTACGCCCGGATAGGCTTCAGCCTGGTGCGCTCGGGGCCACAGGGCGTGATCAGCACCCACAAGGAAAGCATGGTGCTGGCCCAGCGAGGCAGCCTGAACGGCATGCTGGACGTGCTGGCCGGCCTGTGTCGCGACGGCGCCGACCCGGACGTGATGCGGCTGCAGGGCCAGGCGCTGCTGGCCTTGCTGCAGACGCTGTACGACGAGGCGCGCGACAGCCAGTGGCAGCAGGGCGGCAACCGCTTTCGCGCCATCTGCCTGTACATCAGCGAGCACCTGTACGCGCCGCTGACGCGCGAGGACGTGGCGCTGCGCTTCGGCATCTCGTCGACCCAGCTGTCCAGGCTGTTCCGCCAGCACCTGGGCCAGGGCTTCTGCGAATTCCTGGCCCAGGGGCGGCTGGACCTGGCCAAGGCGCTGCTGCGCCAGGGGCAGTTGCCGCTGAGCGCGGTGGCGGCCCGCTGCGGCTACGCCGACGTCAATTACTTCCATCGCGTGTTCAAGCACCGCTGCGCGATGACGCCGTGCGCCTATCGCCGGGAGTTCGCCTGAGCGGCCAGCGCCGCCTGGCCGGCCAGCAGCGCCGCCCAGCGCGGATCGGCGGCGCTGCCGTCCTTCAGGCCGACGCCGGTGGGCTGGCAGCGCGCGGCGGCGATCAGCCAGGCCAGCTTGAATGCGGCCAGCGGATAGGGCAGGCCGTCCGGCCGCACATTGGACACGCAGTTGCGCTCGGCGTCGCTGCGGCCGGCGCGCGGAGACGCGGTCAGGTAAAGGCCCAGGCTGTCCGGCGAGCTGAGGCCGGGCCGCTCGCCTATCAGCATCGCCGTCATCTTCGCGTTCAGCGCCTCGCCGGCCTCGTCCCCCAGCGCCACCCGCGCCTCGCGCGCGATCAATACCGGGCCGATTGCCAGGCCCATCTCCCGTATCCGCGGCAGCAGCTCGCGCAGCAGCGGCGCGGCGTGCAGCGCGGGGGCGCGCGAGGACAGGCCGTCGGCGACGATGATCAGCAGATCGCAGCCCTTGTCGGCTTCCGCCAGCAAGCGCTCGCGGCTGGCCTCGTCCAGCCGGCGGCCCAGGTCCGGCCGTTGCAGGTATTCGGCGCGGCTGTTTGCCGCGCTGCGGATGTCGATGACGCGATGGCCGTCGGCTGCCAGTTGTCCAGCCAGCGCGGCGGTGTCCAGCGGGGTATGCACGGCGTCGCGCGCCTGCGCGTGCGCCAGCGCGAAACGCAGCGTCTCGCGGCAGGGCAGGCTGTTGCCGGCGCGGCCCAGCGCGATGCGGGCGGCGGTCAGCCGCGACAATTCGCTCCAGCCGTCCTCGGTGATCGCGTGCTCCGTCATGCGACGCCCTCCATCAGCGACAGCAGCCGCTGCCGCCTGTCCTGCGGCAGCAGCCTGCCGCCGCGGGTGATCTCCATCGTCTCCAGCCAATCCTCGAATTCCGGCGCGCGCTTCAGGCCCAGCACCTCCCTGAGGTAGAGCGCGTCGTGGAACGATGTGCTCTGGTAGCCGAGCATGATGTCGTCGGCGCCGGGCACGCCGATGATGAAGTGCACGCCGGCGGCCCCCAGCAGCGTCAGCAGCGCGTCCATATCGTCCTGGTCGGCCTCGGCGTGATTGGTGTAGCAGATGTCGCAGCCCATAGGCAGGCCCAAGAGCTTGCCGCAGAAATGGTCTTCCAGTCCGGCGCGGATGATCTGCTTGCCGTTGTACAGGTATTCCGGGCCGATGAAGCCGACCACGGTGTTGACCAGCAGCGGCGAGTAGCGCCGCGCCACCGCGTAGGCGCGCGCTTCGCAGGTCTGCTGATCGACGCCCCAGTGGGCGCCCGCCGACAGCGCGCTGCCCTGGCCGGTCTCGAAATACATCACATTGTCGCCGATGGTGCCGCGCCGCAGTTCCCGCGCCGCCTGATGCGCCTCGTCGAGCAGAGAAAGGCTGACGCCGAAGCCGGCATTGGCTTTCTCGCTGCCGGCTATCGACTGGAACACCAGGTCCACCGGCGCGCCCAGCCGGATCAGCTCCAGCGTGGTGGTCACATGGGTCAGCACGCAGCTCTGCGTCGGGATCGCGTAGCGCTGGCGCACCTCGTCGATCAGCGTCAGCAGGCCGCGGATGTCGTCCGGACTGTCGCCGGCCGGGTTGACGCCTATCACCGCGTCGCCGGCGCCGTACAGCAGGCCGTCCAGCATCGCCGCGGCGATGGCGCGCGCGTCGTCGGCCGGATGGTTGGGCTGCAGCCGCACGCCCATCCGGCCCGGCAGGCCCTGGGTGTTGCGGAAGGCGGTGACGACGCGGCATTTCTTCGCCGCCAGGATCAGATCCTGGTTGCGCATCAGCTTGGACGCGGCCGCCGCCATCTCCGGCGTCAGGCCGGGCGCCAGCGCGGCCAGCGACCCCGGCGTGGCGGCGTCGGACAGCAGCCAGTCGCGCAGGCCGCCGACGGTCAGGTGGGACACGGCGGCGAAGGCGGCCTGGTCGTGGCCGTCCATGATCAGCCGGGTCACCTCGTCGTCCTCGTAGGGGATCACCGCCTCGTCGAGGAAGACGGTCAGCGGCAGGTTGGCCAGGCACATCTGCGCCGCCACCCGCTCCTCGGCGCTGGCGGCGGCGACGCCGGCCAGCTGGTCGCCGGAGCGCAAGGGGCTGGCGCGCGCCAGCAGCGTCTTCAAGTCGGCGAAGCGGTAGCGGCGCGCGCCTATCGCGATGACGTGGCTCATGTCGGACTCCGCGCGGCGGAGCCGGCGGCGGTGGCTTCGGTCGCGCCCTGCAATTGCGCGTCGGCGGCGGCCGCGGCGCGCTGCCCGGCGGTGGCGAGGAAATACAGGTAGCCGGCGGCCAGCATCGCGGCGAAGATGCCGGCCAGCAGCCGGTTGTAATAGACCATGGCGATCAGGCAGATCAGCGAACAGCCCAGCGCCAGCGCCGGCAGCCATGGGTAACAGGGCGCGCAGAACGGCCGGGGCAGCGCCGGCTCGCGGCCGCGCAGCCGGAACAGCGCCAGCATCGACACGATGTACATGACGATGGCGCCGAAAACCGACAGCGTGACGATGTTGGCGGTCAACGGCTGGCCGGCGATCTGTACCAGGTCGTCGCTGAAGATGGCGGCGATGCCTACGATGCCGCCGGCCAGTATCGCGCGGTGGGGCGTCTTGAAGCGCGGATGGACGGCGGCCAGCGCGCGCGGCAGGTAGCCGGCGCGGGCCAGCGCGAAGATCTGCCGCGAGTAGCCCATGATGATGCCGTGGAAAGACGCGACCAGGCCGAACAGGCCCAGCCACACCAGCATGTGCAGCCAGCCGCTGTGCTCGCCGACGATCCGCTTCATCGCCTGCGGCAGCGGATCGTTGATATTGGCCAGCCGGCTCCAGTCGCCGGCGCCGCCGGCCATCACCATCACGCCGAAGGCCAGCGCCACCAGCGTCAGGATGCCGGCGATGTAGGCGCGAGGGATGGTTCGGGCCGGATCCTTGGCCTCCTCTGCCGCCATCGCCGCGCCTTCTATCGCCAGGAAGAACCAGATCGCGAACGGCACGGCGGCGAACATGCCGCCGACGGCGCCCCAGTGGAAATCGTCCCGGCCCGCCCAGCCTTGGTGCAGGAAGTGCGCCCAGTTGAAGCCCGGCGCCACCACGCCCATGAACACCAAGAGTTCGAAGATGGCCAGCAGCGTGACGGCGAGCTCGAACATCGCGGCGATGCCGACGCCGGCGATGTTCAGCGCCATGAAGACCAGGTAGGCGCCGCAGGCGGTCCATTTCGGCGCCAGCGACGGGAACTGCACATTGAGATACGCGCCTATCGCCAGCGCGATCGCCGGCGGCGCGAACACGAACTCGCACAGCGTGGCGAAACCGGCGACGAAGCCGCCCAGCGGGCCGAAGGCCCGGCGGGCGTAGGCGAACGGGCCGCCGGCGTGCGGGATGGCGGTGGTCAGCTCGGTGAAGCTGAAGATGAAGGCGGTGTACATCGCGGCGACGAACAGCGTCGCGCAGAGGAAGCCCAGCGTGCCGGCGGCGGCCCAGCCGTAGCTCCAGCCGAAGTATTCGCCGGAAATCACCAGGCCGACGGCGATGCCCCATAACTGCCAGCCGCCGAGCTTGCGCGCGAGGCCGGGTGTCGATGCGTTCATGCGGACTCCTGTTCAGGATGAATGGCCTTCCGCGTCGGAAGGATGTCGCCGCTTATGCAAAAAGAATGCCAGTGAACGCGCCGGGATTCAATGCCCGGAGCCCGCCGCCCGCCGTGCTAGAATCGATGACGATACGCAACAGGGGAATAGCAGATGTCTGGCAATAGCATGGGTCGCTTGTTCACGGTAACTTCCTTCGGCGAAAGCCACGGTCCGGCGATAGGCTGCGTCGTCGACGGCTGCCCGCCGGGACTGGCGCTTTGCGAAGCGGACATCCAGGCCGAGCTGGACCGGCGCAAGCCCGGCACCAGCCGCCACGTCACCCAGCGCCGCGAGCCGGACACCGTCGAGATCCTGTCCGGCGTCTACGAGGGCAAGACCACCGGCACGCCGATCGCGCTGCTGATACGCAACACCGACCAGCGCAGCAAGGACTACGGCAATATCGCCGACACCTTCAGACCGGGCCATGCCGACTACTGCTACTGGCACAAATACGGGGTGCGCGATCCGCGCGGCGGCGGCCGCTCGTCGGCGCGCGAGACCGCCGTGCGCGTCGCCGCCGGCGCCATCGCCAAGAAGTGGCTGAACGAGAAATACGGCATCGTGGTCCGCGGCCACATGACCCAGATCGGCGAAGTGGCCATTCCGTTCAAGAGCTGGGAGCATGTGGGCGGCAATCCCTTCTTCAGCGCCGATCCGGACATCGTGCCGCGCTTGGAGGACTATATGGACAGCATACGCAAGAGCCTGGACTCGATAGGCGCCAGGCTCCGCGTCGTGGCCGACAATGTGCCGGTCGGCTGGGGCGAGCCGGTATTCGACCGGCTGGACGCCGACATCGCCTACGCGATGATGAGCATCAACGCGGTCAAGGGCGTCGAGATCGGCGCCGGCTTCGGCTGCGTCGGCCAGCGTGGCAGCGAGCACGGCGACGAGCTGACGCCGCAGGGCTTCGCCAGCAACCACGCCGGCGGCGTGCTCGGCGGCATCTCCACCGGCCAGCAGATCGACGTTTCGATCGCGATCAAGCCGACTTCGTCCATCGCCCAGCCGCGCCGCTCGATCAACAAGCAGGGCGAGGCGGTGACGATGGAAACCCACGGCCGCCACGATCCCTGCGTAGGCATACGCGCGACGCCGATCGCCGAGGCGATGCTGGCGCTGGTGTTGATGGACCATGCGCTGCGTCACCGCGCCCAATGCGGCGACGTCAAGGTGGAAACACCGAGAATTGCCGGTCGTATCGGCTAGAATTCAACTGACAGTGGCCGCGGGTCCGGGCCGGTTCATATAGGATGGCATCATGCTGAAAAGTCTGATCGATGGCTTGGCTGGACGCCGGAAAAAGAACCCCGAAGCGGACGAGGAGGCCTTGCCTCCGGTCCGCCAGGAACCGGACACGGCCATGCCGCTGCCGGAGGACGAAGCGCCGGCCGATCTGCCGGCGACGCTGGGTTTCGTGTCGCACCAGCCGGTGATGGACCGCCAGCAGCGGGTGGTGGCCTACGATTTCTTCGTCAGGCTGGGCAAGCGCAACGTCGCCGACAAGCAGCAGGAGTTCGACCGCTTGCTGCTGTCGACGCTGCAGAACATGGACATCTTCCGGCTGCTGGCCTATCGCCGCGCCTTCGTCCACATCTCGATGACCTCGCTGGACGAGCCGCTGTTGCGCGGCATGCCGGCCGGCAGCGTCATCTTCGTGCTGGAAGTGGTGCCGGATCTGGTGGTGACCGAGCAGATGCTGGCGCAGCTGGACGAGTTGCAGAAGCTCGGGTTGCGTTTCGCGCTGGAGCCGGCCTCGTACGACCAGGGCGTGCTGAGCCCGGCGCTGCAGGCCGACCTGTTCAGCCGGGTCGACTTCATGGTGCTGGACTTCGCCGGCCCGTCCACCCGGGTGTTGGCGCCGATACTGGACCAGTTGCCGAAGCGTTATCCGGGGGCGCGCTGGATGGCGCGCAACGTCGGCACCGCCGAGGATCTGGATGTCTGCCTGCGCGCGCCGGGCAGCAACCGCTTCGCCCTGTTCCACGGTCCCTTCGTGCTGACCGCGCACGCGCTGGAGGGCGGCAAGGTCGACACCAGCCAGACCCGGGTGCTCCAGATCATGCGACTGTTGCGCGCCAATGCCGATCCCAAGGAAGTGGAGGCGCAGTTCAAGCTGGACTCGGTGCTGCTGTTCAAGCTGCTGCGCTTCATCAACTCGCCGATACACGGCCTGTCGCGCAAGGTGCAGACGATAGAGGAGACGCTGTTGCTGCTCGGGCGCGAGACGCTGTTCAAATGGCTGTCTATGCTGCTGTTCACCTCGCGCAAGGACGACGGCACCGCGATCGCGCTGCTGGAGAAGTCGCTGATCCGCGCCCGCTTCATGGAGAAGCTGGGCGGCTACCGCGGCAACAAGCTGGAAGCCGAGCACCTGTTCCTGACCGGCATGTTCTCCCTGCTGGACGTGCTGCTGAACATTCCGTTCCCGGACGTGCTGGACCCGCTGGAACTGCCGCTGACGGTGCGCGAGGCGGTGGTGGAGCAGAAAGGCATCTTCGCGCCCTATCTGGCGCTGGCGCTGGCTTGCGAGCACGGCGACAACGTCCGCATCGAGGCGCTGGCCAAGGTGCTGGACTTCGATCTGGACCTGACCAACCAGTACTACCTGGACGCGGTGGTATGGGCGCAGGTGGTGCTGCGCGACAGCGAGGTGCACAACAACGTCGAGGCGGTGTAGCGCGGAGCCGGTCGCGTCGCCGGCGCCTGCGCAGCTAGAACATCATCAGTTCGTTGCTGTCGGCGAGACGCGCGCGTTCGTCCCAGCCGTCCTTGATTTCCAGGATGCGCGGCAGGATGGATTGGAACAGCGCCACCAGCCGCGGCTCGAAATGCGTGCCGCATCCCTTCTGCAGCGCGTCCAGCGCCATTTCCAGCGACCAGGCCTCCTTGTATGGCCGCCGCATCGTCAGCGCGTCGAACACGTCGGCCAGCGCGACGATGCGCGCCGACTCGGGAATGGCCAGTTCCTTCAAGCCGTCCGGATAGCCGCTGCCGTCCCATTTCTCGTGGTGGCGCAGCGCCACCTCCGCCGCCAGCCGGAATACCGGCGCCTCGCTGCGGATCAGGATGTCGTGGCCGATGCGCGGGTGGGTCTTCATGATTTCCCATTCCTCGGGCGTCAACCGGCCCGGCTTGCGCAGAATGGCGTCCGGTATGCCCAGCTTGCCGGTGTCGTGCATCGGCGCCGCCAGCTCAAGCTGATGACAGGCGTCGGCGCCCCAGCCGCAGGCCGCCGCCAGTTCGGCGGCGTAGGCCGCCATCCGCCAGATGTGCACGCCGGTGTCGGTGTCGTTGAAGTGGCCGGCCTGGCCCAGCATGTAGATGGCGTCCCGGTGGCTTTTCTCCAGCTGGGTCGCCTGCACCAGCGACAGATGGGTGCGCACCCTGGCCTGCACGATGGGGGCCGAGATCGGCTTGACGATATAGTCGACCGCGCCGGCTTCGAAGCCGGCGGCCTCGTTGCCGGCCTCGGACAGCGAGGTGACGAAGATGATCGGTGTGGCGCCGATCTGTCTGTCGCTCTTGATGCGGCGGCAGACGGTGTAGCCGTCCATGTCCGGCATTTCGATGTCGAGCAGGACCAGCGCCGGATGGTGCTTGTCGGCGGCGGCGAGCGCCTCGCCGCCGCTGCGCGCGAACACCAGCGGATAATGGGGCGCCAGAACCTGGCGCAAGGCCGCCAGGTTTTGCGGCTCGTCGTCGACGATGAGCAGGGGAGCTTGTTGCATATCATGTCATCCTGGGAAGGCCCAGCGCGATGGCCAGCGCCCGGATCGCCGCTTCGCCGCCGCGGAAATCGAAGTTTTCCACCGCATTTTGCAGCGGCGACAGCTGGTCGGTCGGCAGTAACGGCTCCAGTGCCTGCAATATCGGCTCGACCGCCGCCGGATCGTCGGCGTTGAACGCCGCCAGCGCCTTCAGCAGCAATGGTCCCAGCGTTTCCTTGTCCGTCTCCTTCGCCGGAGGGGGATCGGTGTCGCGAGGGGCCGGCGCGTAGCGGCTGATCGACGACAGCGTCTGCGTCAGCGCCGTCTGCAGCGCGTCTATCGCGCCGGCGGCGTCTTCGTCCAGCTGCAGCAGGCGGTCGACTTCGCCGGCGGCGGCCGACACCTCGTTCAGCGCCAGATTGCCGGCGGCGCCTTTCAGCTTGTGCGCCAGCGATTGCGCGATCACCTTGCCGGCCAGCCGCATCGTGGCGGCGCTGTCGCTGTAGTCGCGGGCGAATTTGCGCAGGTATTGCCGATACACCGTTTCGTCGCGCCAGATTTCCAGGCCGTGGCTGACCGCCAGGCCGGGCAGGTCGCGCTGCAGCGGTGCCTGTCCGGCCGGTTCGGCCGCCGGCGCCGGCGTTTGCACGTTGCGGCCGGACAGCGTGCGCAGCTGCGAGATCGCCAGCTCCACGTCGAACGGTTTGGCGATGTAGTCGGTCATGCCGGCGGCGCGCGCGGCGTCCTGCTGGGTCTGGAAGGCGCCGGCAGTCAGCGCCACCACCGGCAGATGGGAGAACTCCGGCGTCGCGCGGATCTCGCGGGTGGCCTGGTAGCCGTCCATCACCGGCATCTGCACGTCCATCAGCACGATATCGACATCGTGGTAATTGGCGCTAAGCCAGCTCAGCGCCTGTTTGCCGTCGCCGGCCAGCGACACGCGCGCGCCCTCTCCCTCGAAGATGCGCTGCGCGACTTCCCGGTTGATGTCGCTGTCGTCGACCACCAGCAGGCGCAGGCCCTCCAGCCGGCGGCCGGGGCCGCTCGGCATGGAGGGCGCTTCGCCCTGGCGCAGCCGCAGCGAGCGCGCGACCGAGTTGTACAGATTCGACGGCGTCACCGGCTTGTTCAGCACCTCGGTGATCAGATCGGCGCTCGGCTCGGCCAACAGCTTCTCTCGGGAATAGGCGGTGGCCATCAGGATGATGGGCATGTGCTGGCCGTCGCAGGCGCGGCGGATCGCGTGGGCGGCCTCCAGGCCGTCCATGTCCGGCATCTTCCAGTCCAGGATGACCACGTCGACGGCCGTCTGCCCGCCCAGCGCCGCCAGTACCTGGTCCAGCGCCTGGCGGCCGGATTCGACCGAGGCCACCTGCCAGCCCAGCTCCCTGGCGGTGATGTGCAGCGCCTCGCGCGCGATCGGGTTGTCGTCGGCGATCAGCACGTTGAGGCCGGCCATTTCCGGGACCGACAAGCGGCCGTTGGACTCGCGCGGGAAGCTCAGCGTGAACCAGAACTCGCTGCCGTGCCCGGGCGTGCTGATCAGGCCGATCTCGCCGCCCATCAGCGCCACCAGCCGACGGCTGATCGCGAGGCCGAGGCCGGTGCCGCCGAAGCGGCGGGTGGTGGAGGCGTCGGCCTGGGTGAACGGTTCGAACAGCTCCTGCTGCTTGTCGCGCGCAATGCCTATGCCGCTGTCTATCACCGAGAAGCGCAGCGTCGCCTGCTGCGGCTGGGCCGTGACCACGTCGATGGCCACCTCGACATAGCCGCGTTCGGTGAACTTGATGGCGTTGCTGGTCAGATTGATCAGCACCTGCTCCAACCGCAGCGCGTCGCCGCGCAGATGGTTGATGTCGGACGGGGGCGGCGCGATGATCAGCTCGATGTCTCGCTCCCCGACATTCGCGCTCATGATGGTGGAGATATTGTCCAACACGTCGCCGAGCCGGAACGGCGCCTGTTCGATTTCCAGATTGCCGGCCTCGATCTTGGAGAAGTCGAGGATGTCGTTGATGATGCTTTGCAGCGAGCGGCCGGCGATGCGGATCTTGCGCACCAGGTCCAGCGCTTCCGGCGGCAGGCCGTGTTTTTCCAGCAGATAGGCCAGGCCCAGCATCGCGTTCATCGGCGTGCGGATCTCGTGGCTCATATTGGACAGGAAGTCGGCTTTGGCGCGGCTGGCGGCCTCGGCGTTTTCCTTGGCGGCGCGCAGCGTCATTTCCAGCTCGTGCTGCGCGGTGATGTCGCGGTTGATGCCGGTGACGCGCCAGGGCTTGCCGTCATTGTCGCGTTCGACCAGCGCACCGGCCTGGATGTAGCGGATCCGTCCGTCCGGCAGCACGATGCGGAAGACCGGCGCGTAGACGCCGCGTCCTGCCACGGCGTCGAACAGTTCATGCTCCACCGCTTCGACATCGTCGGGATGGAGCCGGTCGCGCCAGTGCTGGTAGGTCACCTTGTTCCGCAGTTCCGGCGGGTAGCAGTACATCTCGAACATCCGAGTGTTCAGCTCCAGCGCGTTGTCGGCCAGCCACCAGGTCCAGATGCCCAGCTCGGCCACTTCGGCCGCCTTGCCCAGCTGGTCGCGCGCGCTCATCAGCTCGCGCTGGTATTTCTGCTGGGCGGAAATGTCGGCGGCCATGCCGAGAAAACCCTGCAGCCTGCCGTCGTCGTCGCGCAGCGAGGTCATGGCTATCGATACCGGGATGCGGCGACCGTCGCTGGCGGCGACGGTCCATTCCCGCTGGTTGGACTGGCCGCTGCGCGAGCGAGACACCAGCGCCTCGAACGGATTCGCCGGTGTGGTGCCGCTTTCCCGCGTCAGCTGCCGCGATAGCTCCTGCAATTCCGAGACGTCCAGCCAGTCTGTGATGTGGCGGCGGCCGACGACTTCGTCGGCCGACTCGCCCAGCAGCGTTTCCGCCGCCGGGTTGAACATGGTTACCAGGCCCGACTGGTCGGTGGCGATGATGGCGTAGCTGGCGTCGCTGAGGATGGCGCGTTGCAGCGCCGCGTAGCGCCGGATTTCCTGGATACGCTGCTGCACCTGGTTTTCCAGCGAGGCGTTGGTCTGGCGGATCTGTTCGTGCAGCCGGTTGCGCTGACGCTGGTAGACCCAGGACAGCGCCGCCACCAACAGGCCGCCCAGGCACATCGACAGCAGCGTGTCGCGGCGGGTGGTGGAGACGGCGCCGGCGATGATGGATTCCGGCAGCGCCTCGGTGATGACCAGATAGCGGCCGTCGTGCCTTTGCGGCGCCAGTTCCAGCCGGCGCGTCACGGCATACACTTCGCCTGCGGGCGACTGGAACTGCTGCAGGCCGTCATGACCGTCGGGGGGCGGCAGCGGCTGGAATTCGTCCTGCCAGCGCCAGCGCTTGCCGCGGTCCAGGCCGAAAGTCTTGCCCGGGTCCGGATGGTCGAGGAAGTCGCCGTCCTGATTGGTGACGTAGACGCGCACATTGCGTTCGCCGCTGCCGACTCGCAGATAGGACAGCAAGTGACGAGCGTCCAGATTCATCGACATCACGGCGAACAGCTTGCCGTCGGCGTAGATCGGCGTGGCCAGCCTCAGCACCGGCAACGGCGGATCCTTGCCGTCCTGGCTGCGGTCGTGGCTGAGCCGGATGTCGGACAGATAGACTTCGCCCGATTTCAGGCGGACCGCCTGCTGGTAGTAGTCGGCGTCGCCCTTGTGCTGCAACTGCTCCGGCGCTTGGTCGACCGGACCATTGTGGCCGTTGACGACGTGAACAAGTTCGCGGGCGTTGTCGGCGGTGCCGATCAGACGCAGTTGCAGCGTTTCCGGCGCGGTGGCGGTGTAGGAGCGGAAAAGCAGGGCCATGCGCCTGCGCCACAGATCGGCGGTGCTCTGCTCCGCGATGTCCTGGCCGTTGTGCAGGCCGGCGCGGCTCAGGCCGGCCACCGGCGGCGTGTCGGCCAGGAACAGCAGGCTTTGGCTATAGCGCTCCAGGCTCTGGCTCAGCATTTCCAGCCGCAGCTGAGCCAGCGATGCCAGCCGGTTGTGCATCGAGGTCAGCGCGCGTTCGCGCTCGTGCTCGCCGGCGATCCAGGTGACGGCCGCCGCCAGCAGCCCCCATAACAGCAGGCCTAGTAATGCAATCCGCTTGTCGAAACCGAATATTCTGCCGGACGGTCTGGCTTCCATTACGCGCTCCATCGGGATCGGAGAGGGAGACAGCATGCATCGCCGCCACGCGGGGCGCGGCGCCACCCGTCACGGCATCGGCCTAGATGATTCGAGTGGCTTTACCCATTCAAGGTAGTCTATGACAAGGCATTTTGGCATCTGCCCGAGCGGCTTGTTTCATCGGGGAAGGCGCAAAGAGCGGAAAATGGTGCCGAGGGAGCGGACCGGGAGCGGCGCGATAACGACCATGGGGGAGGGCGGGACGGTGCGAAACAGGGCGGGACGGCATCGGGCGGGCAAGAAAAAAGGCCCTGCCTGTGGCAGAGCCTTGATCCTTGGGTGACTGGCGGAGAGGGAGGGATTCGAACCCTCGGTACGCTCGCACGTACGCCTGATTTCGAGTCAGGTACATTCGACCACTCTGCCACCTCTCCGGCTTCAGTCGAGGAACGCATTCTAGATTGGGCATTCCTTGCTGTCAATACCGAAGTTGCGGAATCTTGCATGAAAAACGCCACCGATAACGGTGGCGTTCGATGGCGGCGGCGCTCAATGGCGCTTCAGCTCGCCTTCCCATTTGGCGACCACGGCGGTGGCGATGGAGTTGCCGACCACATTGGTGGCGGAACGGCCCATGTCCAGGAAGTGGTCGATGCCGAGCAAGAGCAGCAGGCCGGCTTCCGGGATGTGGAACTGCGACAGCGTGGCGGCGATCACCACCAGCGACGCGCGCGGCACGCCGGCCATGCCCTTGGACGTCAGCATCAGGATCAGCAGCATCGAGATTTCCTGGGCCAGCGTCAGATCGATGCCGTAGGCCTGGGCGATGAAGATCACCGCGAAGGTGCAGTACATCATCGAGCCGTCCAGATTGAAGGAATAGCCCATCGGCAGCACGAAGCTGGCGATCTTGTTGGACACGCCGAAGCGCTCCAACTGCTC
Organism: Chromobacterium sp. CV08; assembly: GCF_051129845.1. Taxonomy (NCBI): domain Bacteria; kingdom Pseudomonadati; phylum Pseudomonadota; class Betaproteobacteria; order Neisseriales; family Chromobacteriaceae; genus Chromobacterium; species Chromobacterium sp. CV08. The sequence goes on along the minus strand of NZ_CP150453.1, from coordinate 4,100,177 downwards.
CAGCGTCTTCGGGTAGGCGGCTTCCGAGCTGGCGGTGGTGAACGACAGCAGCAGCGGTTCCTTGATCATGCCCATCAGGTGCAAGAGGCGCGGGCCGACGACCAGCACGCCGACGGCGATCAACAGCGCCCACAGTATGCCGATCGACAGATAGAACTCGGCCATGAACTTGCCGTAGGTGCCGAGAATGGACAGGCCTTCCTTGGCGACGGTGGCGGCGATGGCGCCGAACACCGCCAGCGGCGCGAAGTTCATCACATAGCTGGTGACCTTCAGCATCACGTGGGCGACCACGTCGATGACGTCGATCAGGGCCTTGGCGCGCTCGCCGAGCGCGGCCATCGCGCTGCCGAAGAACACCGAGAAGATCACGATCTGCAGGATCTCGTTATTGGCCATCGCCTCGAACACGCTCTTGGGGATGGCGTGGGTGACGAAGTCCTTCAGCGAGATCGCGCCGCCCTTGATGCCGGAGTCGGCGTGCAGGTCCGGCAGCGGCAGGTTCAGCGCCACGCCCGGCTTCAGGATGTTGACCATGATCAGGCCCAGCGTCAGCGAAGCCAGCGAGGCGCCGATGAACCAGGCCATGGTCTTGCCGCCGATGCGGCCGACCGACTTGGCGTCGCCCATCTTGGCGATACCGACGACCAGCGTGGAGATCACCAGCGGGGCGATGATCATCTTGATCAGCCGCAGGAAGATGTCGGTCAGGATGGACATGCCATCGGCGAACGATTTGATGGCGGCCGCGTCATTGCCGGCGTACTGACGGAATAGATAGCCGACCAGAATGCCCAGCAGCATGCCGGCCAGAATCAAGGCCGTGAGTTTTTTCGACTTCATTGAGTTGTTCCTGCCTGTTTGGAGACGTTTCGAAACGAGCGTTGCACTTTATGACATGACATCTGATCGGGTGAGGTGGTCATGCGTGATTGCCGTGTGTCCGGCATGCTTCGCCTTGAAGCGGCTTGGCTACTTTATTGTTTTTAGCCGGGTTCCCTGGCTTGTTTCCTGTTTTTGTCGGACAGGAGTAGCGGCCGAAGGTTAGCGATTATAGTGAGTTAGCGACAGCTTGTCTTGGCAGGATTTCGCTAATTGCGCTTTGCATTCGAATATGCTGGCCGGCCTGCGATGAAAATTGTATTTTTATTTCAAAATCAATTGCTTTTGGCATTTAAATTGCCGGCGCGGGCATGGGCGAAGGGCAGTCGGGGCTGCCCTGCCGCGGCGGCCGCGCTCAGCGGCGGATGTCCAGCGCGACGTCGCCGCGCTCGTCGGCCACCGCCTGCAGAATGTCCATCACGGTCGCGTAGACGTCGGCGCCCAGCGCCCGCTCCGCGGTGGCGGCATCGTGCCAGACCAGCCGCAACGGGCCGGCTACGTCGTTGGCCAGGCAGTCGTACAGCGCGTCCAGATTGCGGCCGAAATGGGGCGGCAGCGGCAGTTGCGCCGCCAGTTGCTCGAACAGCTGTTCCAGGCTGCCGATGCCGCGCAGCTCGCATGTGTTTAGCGACATGGCGCCACCTCGATGAAGCGGTTGTAGTGATCGACGCTGACGAAGCGCTGTCCCTGGCGGCTGAAGACCAGCCGGCTGGCGCCGCGCTTGCCGCCCTTGTAGTTGAGATCGGCCTCCTGCCACTGGCCGGCGGGCAGGCGTCTCTCATAATTGCCGAAGCGGTCGCCGCCCATCGCCTTGCCGCGCAGCGCCGGCACGCTCCACAGGCTGCGGCCCGGTTTCCAGCCGGCGGCCTGGGCCTGGCGCTTGGTGACGAATTTGTCCGGCAGCCGGCCGTCTCGGTTCAGGCTTTGCAGCGCGTCGGCCAGTTCGGCGGCGTCGAGCAGGCGCCCGGTCTGCCGGTTGGCCTGCTCGGCGGCGGCGAGGCAGGAGGGGGCGGCGTGGACCGGCAGGCTCAGCGCGGCCAGCAGCATCCATGACAGTCTTGTTTTCATTGCGGGTCCGATTGCGAAGGTGGGCCGCGCCGTGCTCGGCGCGGCTAGTCCAGCGGCTGCGACTCCACCGGGTAGGGATGGCCGATCAGCTGCGGCAGCCGCAGCGCCATCTCGCCGGCGTCGGCCGCGGTGGTGATGAAGCGGTAGTAATGATCGCCCTGGCTGTCGCAGCCGTGCCGGCGCAGCAGGTCGTCGACGCGGCGGGCGATGGCCTCGGCCGGATCGTACAGCTGGATGCCGTCGCCGGTGAGCTCGCGGATCAGCGGTTCCAGGAACGGGTAGTGGGTGCAGCCCAGCGCGATGTGATCGATGTTCTCCGCCATCAGCGGCTCCACCACCTTGCGTACCAGCGCGCGGGTGCGTTCGCTGGACAGCTCGCCGGCCTCGACCTGTTCCACCCAGCCGTGGCCGGCGCGGCGCAGCACGTCGACGCCGTCGGCATGATCGTCCAGCAACGTTTTCACGCGTTCGCTGGCCAGCGTGTACTCGGTGGCCAGCACCGCGATGCGGCCGGTGCGGCTCATCGCCGCGGCCGGCTTGATCGCCGGCTCGATGCCGACGATGGGCAGCGAGAGCTCGGCGCGCAACGCGGCGATGGCGGCGGTGGTGGCGGTATTGCAGGCCACGACCAGGATGGTGGCGCCCTGGCTGATCAGGTAATGCCCGACCTTCAGCGCGCGGGCGATGATTTCGTCGCGGCTGCGCGGGCCGTACGGGCAATAGGCCTGGTCGGCCAGATAGGTGATCGGCCAGTCGGGCAGGGCGGCGCGCACCGCGCGCCACACCGACAGCCCGCCCAGGCCGGAATCGTACATTGCGATCATGCTGCGGCTCAGTTGTTCTGGATGACGATCTTCGGGAACTTGCCGGAGAAGTCCTGAGCCTTCTCGCCGACCTTCACCGCGACGCGGCGGGCGATGGCGCGGTACAGTTCGGCCGGCTTGCCCGTCGGATCGGCGACGACGCTGGGCCTGCCTTCGTCGACGGCCAGGCGTATCGCCAGCTCCAGCGGCAGCGAGCCCAATAGCTCGACGCCGAAGTCCTGCGCCATCCTGGCCGCGCCGCCTTCGCCGAAGATATGCTCGGCGTGGCCGCAGTTGGAGCAGACATGGATGGCCATGTTCTCGACCAGGCCCAGTATCGGCACGCCGACCTTCTGGAACATGGCGACGCCCTTGCGCGCGTCCAGCAGGGCGATGTCCTGCGGCGTGGTGACGATCAGCGCGCCGGTGACCGGCACTTTCTGCGACAGCGTCAGCTGCACGTCGCCGGTGCCCGGCGGCATGTCTATCACCAGATAATCCAGATCGTCCCAGCGAGTGTCGTTCAACAGCTGCTGCAGGGCCTGGCTGACCATCGGGCCGCGCCACACCATCGCCTGGTCGGCGTCGACCAGGTAGCCGATGGACATCGTCTGTACGCCGTGATTGCTCAACGGGACCAGCTTGCCGTCGACGGCCTCGGGACGCTGTCCCTGCAGGCCCATCATCAACGGTTGCGACGGGCCGTAGATGTCGGCGTCGAGCAAGCCGACGCGCGCGCCCTCGTCGGCCAGCGCCAGCGCCAGATTGACGGCGGTGGTGGACTTGCCGACGCCGCCCTTGCCGGAGGCGACGGCGATGATGTTCTTGACGCCGGGCAGCAGCGGCACGCCGCGCTGCGCCGAATGGCTGACGATCTGGCTGCCGACCGCCACCTTGACGGCGCGGCCTTCGGCCAGCGGCGCCAGCGCCTGTTCGAACTGCAGCCGCACCGCGTCGAACTGGCTTCTGGCCGGATAGGCCAGCACCACGTCCAGGCTGATCTCGGCGTCGCCGCACTTGAGGTTCTTGACGTTCTTGGCCGCGACATAGCCTTTGCCGGTATTGGCGTCGATCAGCGGTTTCAGGGCTTCTAGAATCTGGGTTTCGAGCTGTGCCATGGTTTCGTTGTGGGTGGCCTGGTCGGCTTGGCCGCTGAACAGGCGGGTGAGTTTGGAGAACATGCGGAAGTCCGGATGGGGGTATCAGACGATTTTAATCGGATTCCGTCCCGGGCGCATACGCGCCGTGCCTTCCCGGTATCTTACTCCTGCGCGTCCCGGCCGGGCAGGGGGGGGCATTGCGTATCAGGATTCGATTTATAAGTTTTCTTTGATAAAAGTCTTTGAAAAGCGTAGAATTTCCGGTTCGTTGGCGCAAACGCACGGCGCTTGCGTTCCAAGGCTCGGCCCCGTCAGGCCGCGGGCCCTGTTCTTTGATCGAAAGGCTTCCTCCGCTTTATGCAGTCCAAACACGCCAAGCTTACCCGGTCCAACCTGCTGTTCCCGCTGGCCCTGGTCCTGTTCGAATTCGCCGTCTACATCTGCAACGACATGATCCAGCCGGCCATGTTGTCGGTCACCCGCGAGTTTCTGGTCGACGCCTCCTGGGCGCCGTCGTCTATGACTGCCTTCCTGATCGGCGGCGCGCTGCTGCCGTGGCTGACCGGCCCGCTGTCCGACCGCATCGGCCGCCGCCCGGTCCTGCTGTTCGGCGTCGCCTATTTCACCGTCGTCTGCCTGGCCACCTACCTGGTCAGCTCGATCGAGGCCTTCATCGGACTGCGTTTGCTGCAGGGCGTGGGCCTGTGCTTCATCAACGCCGTCGGCTACGCCTCGCTGCAGGAGTCGTTCGAGGAGACCGCCGCCGTGCGCGTCACCGCGCTGATGGCCAATGTGGCGCTGATCGCCCCGCTGGTCGGCCCCTTGGCCGGCGCGGCGCTGGTCGAGCTGGCGCCGTGGCGCAGTTGCTTCCTGTTCATCGCCGGCCTGTCGCTGCTGTCGCTGATCGGCCTGTATCTGAAAATGCCGGAGACGGTCGAGGCCAGCGGCGAGAAGCTGCCGCTGTCCAGCATGGGCCGCGACTATATGAAGGTGTTCGGCCATGGCCGCTTCGTGCTGGCGGCGCTGTGCATTCCGCTGCTGGCGCTGCCGCTGATGGGCTGGATCGCGCTGTCGCCGGTGCTGCTGGTGCGCGACCTGCATATGAGCACCGTCGAGTACGGTCTGATGCAACTGCCGGTGTTCGGCGGCCTGATCGCCGGCAATCTGGCGCTGGCGGCGATCGCCGACCGCTGGCCGCTGGGCCGCTCCGCGCTGATCGGCATGTGGCCGATAGTCGGCGGCCTGACGCTGATGGTCGGCGGCGTGCTGCTGTCCTCGGCGCCGCAATACTGGATGGTGGCCGGCATGAGCCTGATGGCCTTCGGCGAGGGCCTGGCCTTCGGCGTGCTGTACCGTTTCGCGCTGATGTCGACCGACCGGGCCGGCCGCGGCACCATCTCGGCCAGCATGAGCATGCTGGCCATGGCCGGCTACGCCGTCGGCATCGAGTTGTTCCGCCAGGTCTACCAGGCCGGCGGCCTGGCCGGCTTCGCCGTGCTGGCGCTGTGTTTCTCGCTGGCCTATGTGGCGCTGGGACGCCGGATGGTCGGCGTCGCCATGGCCGAGCGCGAGGCGCCGGCGATGGGCGAGATGGCGGCTCAGAGCGCCTGATACCGCCGCCCCGCCCACAACAAGCCCGGCCGCAGCGCGTTCCGGGCTTGTGTTTTTTCCGCGCGGCGGTGCCGGCGGCGCGGCGCGATGGCCGCCCGTCCGTTCTGTCTCTATAATCGACCGCTTGAGATTGCCTGACTGGGGAATGATCCGAATGACCAAACGCAAGATTCTGGTGACCAGCGCACTGCCTTACGCCAACGCGGGGCTGCACCTGGGCCACATGCTGGAGCAGATTCAGACCGACGTCTGGGTGCGCTTCCAGAAGATGCGCGGACACGAATGCTATTACGTCTGTGCCGACGACACCCACGGCGCGCCCATCATGCTGGCCGCCGAGAAGCGCGGCATCACTCCCGAGCAGCTGGTGAACGAGGTGCGCGAATTGCACGTCGCCGACTCGCAGGGCTTCCTGATCGGCCACGACAACTACTACAGCACCAACAGCCCCGAGAACAAGGCGCTGGCCGAGCAGGTCTACCTGGCGCTGAAGACCGACGACAAGATCGCCTGCCGCACCATCGAGCAACTGTTCGATCCGGAGCGCCAGATGTTCCTGCCGGACCGCTTCGTCAAGGGCGAGTGCCCGAAGTGCTCCGCCAAGGACCAGTACGGCGACAACTGCGAAGTGTGCGGCGCCACCTACGCGCCGACCGAGCTGAAGAATCCTTACTCGGCCGTGTCCGGCGCCAAGCCGGTGCTGAAAACCTCCGAGCACTATTTCTTCCGCCTCGGCGAATGCGCGGACTTCCTGAAGTCCTGGACCAGCGGTTCCAGCCTGCGGGCCGACGGCGCCGTGCAGCCGCACCTGCAGCCCGAGTCGCTGAACAAGATGAACGAGTGGATAGGCGGCGGCCTGCAGGACTGGGACATCAGCCGCGACGCGCCTTACTTCGGCTTCGAGATCCCCGGCGCGCCGGGCAAGTACTTCTATGTGTGGCTCGATGCGCCGATCGGCTACATGGCCAGCTTCAAGAACCTGTGCGAGCGTCTGGGCCTGGACTTCGACGAGTGGTTCGCCAAGGACAGCCAGACCGAGATGTACCACTTCATCGGCAAGGACATCCTCTACTTCCACGCGCTGTTCTGGCCGGCGATGCTGAACTACTCCGGCCTGCGCGCGCCGACCGGTGTGTTCGCCCACGGCTTCCTGACCGTCGACGGCCAGAAGATGTCCAAGTCGCGCGGCACCTTCATCCAGGCCAAGAGCTATCTGGATTGCGGCCTGAATCCGGAGTGGATGCGCTACTACATCGCCGCCAAGCTGAACGGCCGCATCGAGGACATCGACCTCAACCTGAACGACTTCGTCGCGCGGGTGAACTCCGACCTGGTCGGCAAGTTCGTCAACATCGCCAGCCGCTCCGCCGGCTTCATCGCCAAGCGCTTCGACGGCATGCTGGCCGCCGAGGTGTCCGACGGCGAGATACTGGCCAAGCTGCAGGCCGCGGCCGAGGAACTGGCCGCCGCTTACGAGGCGCGGGAATACGCGAAGGCGCTGCGCGACGTGATGGCGCTGGCCGACATCGTCAACGGCTACGTCGACGCCAACAAGCCTTGGGAGCTGGCCAAGCAGGAAGGACAGGATGCCCGGCTGCAGGATGTCTGCACCGTGCTGATCAACGCCTTCCGCCTGCTGACGATTTATCTGAAGCCGGTGCTGCCCAAGCTGGCCGAGGGCGTCGAAGCCTTCCTGGACGTGGCGCCGCTTTGCTGGAGCGATGCGCAGACCCTGCTGCTGGGCAAGAAGATCAATGCCTACCAGCACCTGATGCAGCGCATCGACCCCGCGCTGATCGACAAACTGATAGAAGCGAACAAGCAGAATATGCAAACTACCCAAGACGCGCCGGCCGCCGCCGCGCACGAGCCGCTGGCCGAAACCATCAAGATCGACGACTTCGCCAAGGTGGACCTGCGCGTAGGCAAGGTGCTGGAATGCGCCTTCGTCGAAGGCTCGGACAAGCTGCTGCAGTTCAAGGTGGACCTGGGCTTCGAGACCCGCAACATCTTCTCCGGCATCCGCAAGGCCTACCAGGAGCCGGAAAAGCTGGTCGGTCGCCATGTCATCGTCGTCGCCAACCTGGCCGAACGGAAGATGCGCTTCGGCGTGTCTCAGGGCATGATAGTCTGCGCATCCGGCCTGGACGACGGCGAAGGCCTGTTCCTGCTGGATGTCGACGCAGGCGTCAAGCCGGGCATGCGCGTCGGTTGACGCGCATGTCCCGCGATGACTTGATCCAGGTCATGGCGAATAGGTAGTATCACCAAGTAGTTTGCTGAATCTTGGTTATCGGGACCCCGGCCGCCATATTGGTAGCTGGGGTCTTGTATTAAAGCCTGTTGAAGGTCTCTGCCGGCAAGGCGCTTTTTGCCGGATGACAGGCGTCACGGCGCTGTCATCCGCGTTTGCTACAGTGCGCGTACGGATACGCCCGGGTCGCCGCGTCGGCTGGAACTTTTTGGAAACCCCGGCGACTAACATCAGATATGTGTATGTTTTTAGTGAAAAAAAGAAAAAGGGAAGCAGATATGAAAATCTCGCAATTGAAGCCTGGCTACAAAGTGTTCGAACACAAAGACGGCGGCAGCGTGGTCCACTACGAAGTGGTCAGCATCCGTCAGGTCGGCAAGATGTTTGAAGTGACTTTCAAGTCCGCGCTCGGCCTGGCCAGCGCGATGTACCCCGCGAACGGCTTCATCCAGGCCGCAGCCTGAACCGATTTCCTCCGGCTCCGTCCGGAGCCGGAACGCCAGACCAAGCCCCGCCGATGCGGGGCTTGTGCTTGACGGCGACGCCGAAAGCCGGCAATTTCTCGGTTTTTCCTAAAATGTTCATGTCATGACTAAACGAGTCAGGCTGTTGCTGGAGTTGCTGGTCAATTTCCTGCTGCCGTGGCTGTGCTATCGCTGGGCGCAGCCGCACTGGGGCGAAATGGGCGGCCTGCTGTTGTCGGCGCTGCCGCCGTTGCTGTGGAGCGGCTGGGAGCTGTGGCGCGAGCGCCGGGTCGATGCCTTGAGCACGCTGGTGTTGCTGGGCATCGTGCTGTCGCTGGCGGCGATGGCCTTGGGCGGCGGCGGGCGGATGCTGCTGCTGCGCGAGTCTTTGCTGGGCGGCTTGTTCGGCGCGGCCTTCCTGCTGTCGCTGCTGCTGCCGCGGCCGCTGGTGTTCTATCTGGCCCGCGCGACGATGGAGCGCCAGCGGGACGATGGACGCCAGCATTGCGAGCAGTTGTGGCAGCGGCCGTTGTTTCGCCGCGGCATGCGGGCGATGACTTTGCTGTGGGGCTGCGGGCTGGTGCTGGAAATGCTGCTGCGCAGCTGGCTGGCCTGGCACTGGCCGGTGGAGCGCTCGCTGCTGCTGTTGCCGTGGATCGGTTATGCCGTGATGGGCGGCTTGTGCGCGGCGACCTGGTTGTTGCGCCGACGTCTGGCCGGCAGTCTGGCCGCGACGGCGCAAATGTGACAAAAGTGGTGTCTGATTGGCATTAATTATTTGATTCGAGTATCATGAAGCCAGTCCTGCCTCCTGAGTGAAGACAAAAAAATGGGCCGCACAAGGCGGCCCGAAGTTCCGTGATGAACACTTAGGAGAACAGGCATTACCAAATCTGTCCGCGCTGGCAGTCGCCGACAGAGCGCAACGCCCGTCAAAATGCACAGGGCCGGATTCGCTTCCGGACGCGATTGGCAGATCGGGTCCGGGAGGCGTTTGCAGCGCCGCTTTCGCGACGTTGCCGACCACGCTGTCAATGTAGCGGTCTTTTGTTGACCGCTTATGTTTTTGCCGTCGCCAACTGTTAAAGAATGTGTAGCGACGCATCGGGGCAGCGCGATGTTTTTTACAAAGGGTGTTGACGAGGCGTTTCTGTTAACGTATAGTTCACCTCTCTGCACGAAGCGCAGAACAGAATTCAGACGCGGGGTGGAGCAGTCTGGTAGCTCGTCGGGCTCATAACCCGAAGGTCGTAGGTTCGAATCCTGCCCCCGCAACCAACAGTCAAAAAACCGAGGCCATGCCTCGGTTTTTTGCATTCCTGCATTGGATTTCGCGGCACCGGGCTTTGGGTGCCCGGCTTCTCCGGGCATTAACGCCGACTGTGCCGGCTTGCCATGGTGGCGGTTTTTTCTGATGGTGCGGCTTTTCGGTTTTGCCGCCGTTTCTTCCGTTTTCTTCCGACAATCTTTTGCTGCGCGCCTGAAATTCATACGGCATTAGCTGCTTGCTACAGCGTCGGTGAGCTCCGTCGCCTATCACGACAGTGCTCGCGTTGGCGGGGGCTCTGCCTAACCGCGTATGGCTATCGTCCTTGACGGCGAGGATCGGCTTGCAGCCAGTATCTGTTGAATGTCGAATGCTTACGCAGATGCCGGCGTAACAGGTAGAATGCTGGTTTTTGCCGAAGGCTAGGCTAGTCGCAGTCCTGCTCATGCGTATATTTTCCCCATCCCAAGAATCCAACCCGCATCTCACCTATCGCCCTGACATTGATGGCTTGCGCGCCATCGCCATTTTGGCAGTGGTCATGTATCACGCGTTCCCATTCAGGGTGCATGGCGGCTTTGTCGGTGTCGATATCTTTTTTGTGATTTCTGGCTATCTGATTTCCAGTATTATTTTCAAAGGGTTGGAGAGCGGGAAGTTCAGTTTTTCTGAATTTTATGCCAAAAGGATAAATAGGATTTTCCCGGCGCTGACGCTGGTTTTGCTGACAGCTTTTGGCATCGGTTGGTTCGTGCTGTTGCCGGATGAATTCAAACAGCTGGGTAAGCATATTTCTGCAGGAGCGGGATTTGTTCAGAACATTGTGCTGTGGAAAGAGGCTGGTTATTTTGATAATGCTTCTGAGCTAAAGCCCCTGGTTCATTTATGGTCGCTTGCAGTGGAAGAACAGTTTTATCTGATTTTTCCTGCTTTGATGTGGTTGGTATGGCGTTTTGGCTTAAATGCATTAACTGTTGTCTTGATCATTTTTCTTTTCTCTTTTGAGCAAAGTGTTCATGATACAAAATTTGATATAGTCAAAGCATACTTTTTGCCGCAAACCAGGTTTTGGGAGCTTTTGGCGGGCTCTATTCTTGCTTATATTCAATTGTTTAAATACGATGGTTTTATAGGTAGGGTAAAGTACATTGTTTTCCATCCTCTAGTATTTAATAAGCCTCCTGCGATAGAAAGACGGCGGCATGTATTGAACAATATTCTTTCCATTGTCGGATTTTTTCTTGCATTGGCTGCGATTTTTAATATCGACAAAAGTAAACCCTTTCCCGGATGGTGGGCCCTGCTGCCGGTATTTGGCGCTTTTTTGATGATTTTGGCTGGCCCTGACTCATGGGTAAATAGAAAAATCCTGGCCAATAGAGTGATGGTTTTTATCGGATTGATTAGTTATCCCCTATACCTGTGGCACTGGGTTATATTGTCTTTTTTGCAGATAATGGAGGGGGAGACTCCTAAGGCTATTTTCAGAATTTTAGCGCTGCTTCTAAGCTTTTTTTTGGCTTGGGGAACCTATCAGTTTATTGAAAAACCGGTTCGTTTCAGTAAAAAGAATTCGTTAAAAATCATATCGCTGAGCGCTATGATGATTGCTGTCGCGATTATAGGATATGGTAGCTATAGAGGTATTGTAAGAAAATCTGTCAATTTGAAAATGGAGCACTTTCTTAGTGTGGCTAATGAGCCATTTTCAGCGTGGGGGATGCCTCCTCTGCGAGATGGTGTGCATCAAGAATATCAAGATGCCCAATGTCTGAGAAAGTATCCGAATTTTGGCGAAGATAAAGCATGCCGCTTGCAGAGGGATGTCCCTCCTACTGTGATGATAATCGGGGATTCGCATGCGAATCATTTATTCCCTGGTTTGGCGGAATATTTCAAGGGAAATTCAAAGTTCAATATTTTGAATTTGTCGGTTACAGGCCGAGGCTGGGGGCCTCCATTGCTTAATGTAGGGCATGTGACCGGAGATTTAAGTTATTTGCCGACGGCAACGAATTTGACTAATGAAGCTATTTCTGTTGCTGAGAATACCAACTCAGTCAAGGTTGTCGTGATGTCGACATTTGGCTCAGCTTATATTCCAACTCATAAAGAAGGGGAGCAGCAGTTATTTTTGGCAGGCCATCCGGAAATAAAAGATGAAAAGCAGGTTTGGACGATTGGAATGCGAGATACGCTAAGTCGTCTATTGGCAAAAGGTAAAAAGGTTATTTATGTCCTCGATTCGCCAAAGTTGGATTTTAGTCCAAATGTATGTGTGGATGGAAGGCCATTCCGGCTTTTGAATCACAAGTATGAGCGTACGCCATGCGCGATGGAGCGGACAAATTTTGATGACGCGAACAAAGCGTATAGGAAACTAGTAATCGATGTGTTAAAAGATTTTCCTCAAGTGAAGATTTTTGATGCAGGATCTTATTTTTGTGACAGCCGCTTATGCTGGGCAAAGAAAGATGGAGAAATCTTATATCGCGACGATCATCATCTTTCATTGAGCGGGTCGCGTTTTCTTGCCAGGCAGTTGGGGCCTATGGTCACTGATGCATTTTTAAAATAGGCCAGCCGGCTAGGCTAAAATTTTGATGCTCAGTGCTGTAATAAGCACAGATGTGCTGTCGTCTTTTTCCCAATCAATAAGCAGAAAACCGAGGCTATGCCTCGGTTTTCTGCTTTTCCGAGTGTGGCTATGTCGCGGAAAATTTTCCGTCAGCAAGAGATGCCAACTAGGTCGCCTTGTCCGGATGCAGGATGCTGCCCGGATATCGGTTCGTGATCGGATCGGCCTGGCTCATGATGGGCGCGGCGGTATCCACCGTCGTCGCCGGGTCGTTCGAGGCCTGGTTCTGCTGTACGGCGGCCTGTCCCATCGTTTGAGTCAGCGTGCTGATCAGATTGAATACCGCCTGCGCCTGCGGCGAGGTCTCGCGCACGATTTTCGGATCCTGCGGCCCCGGCGTGAACGGTTTCGATGGATCGTGCGGCGGTATCGTGATGGACTCGGCGGGCGTGTGCGGTATATAGCCGGCTATGCCGTCCTCCGCGACGGTCCCTGTCCGGGAGGCGCTTTGGGCTGTGCTGAAAGTGTTGTCAAAGACCATGATCGCTATCCTTGTCTGTTCATTGATGCGGCATTAAAGGTAATGCGGCCGTTTGATGCTGAGTTCGTTGTTCGCGGCATAGATCGGCTCCGTCGCGAAGACGGTGTGCTCGACATCGAGCGACGACACCGTTTCGGCTATGCCCTTCGAGCGATACGCCTTGCCGGCCGGAAGCAGGTTGTTGAGCCGGCTGATATTGCGGGCGATCACATTGACCTTTTCGGTCGACGCAGCCTGCGGGGGGGTGTCGCCGACCGGGACGGGCTCGGGGTAGTGCAGCGCGATATACCCGGCGACGTTGATCGGCAGTTCGTAGATGTACTGCTTGACCTGGCGCCGCTGACTGACCATCGTCTCCACGCGGCTTGTCGCCGCGATATTGCCCGACAGCGAGGAGTTCGAGGCCCATCCGGTCGTCACCGATCCGCTGACGGCGCCGGTGATGCCAAGCAGCAGATGGGCGAAGACTTCGCCGGTGCCGCTGCTGGAGCCGGTTGCCGTCGTGGCCGTCGTGGCCGTCGTGGTTTGCGCGGTTTGGCTTTGATCTTCGCTGCCCTCATTGTCCGGGTGATCGTGCTGGATATGCGTGTTCGACGTCGTGTTCGCCAGGCTGTTTGCCAGGCTTTCCTGCAACTGCGCCGTCAGCACCGCGTTGGCCCGGCCGCCGAATGTCAGGTTGGCCGTGCCGGCGAGAGACCAGCTGATCGTATTGGAGATGGCGAACTCGACCGACTCGCTGAATTGTCTGGCCTCCCCCGAGCGATTCGCATAGACACGGGTGGACAATATGTCCGCCGGCGGTTGAATGACGTCGGCGCGCTCTTCGATCAGCGGCTCGCCGACATTCAAGTAGGCCATCCAGCCCAGCGTGGCCGCATTCGGGCCGGAATAGTTGCCGAAGACCGACTCGTTGATCGATATCCCGTCCGGCGACTGGCCGTCGATTTTCAAGTTCTCGGCTGCCAGAAAGGTCTGCAGCGCCTCCCAGGTGAGGCCGAGTTCGATCAGATTCTGCGGCGTCAGGAGGTGGCGTATGCCGTTGTCGATCTCATAGCTTGGGATCGTTGCTGTTACCGTACTCATCTTTGTTTCCCTTTGAAGTGAAATGCCGTATTCCGCGGCGCTCCATCGCGTGCGATCGCGCGCCTGTCGCCGCGGCTGGCATTGCCAATCTTTCGTGGATCAGACGGTTCGCGGTTTCCGCTTCTCAAGCCTCGGCGTATTCACCGCTGATATGCCGGATCCACACTCGACTGCTGCCTCGCGTTCCATGAGCTTGCCAATCGATATGATTTGTTAGTTGTTGTTTAAAGATTTACTGCTATTTGTGCGAATAGTCAATAGAATTTCTGTTCCGACGATTCGCATCGTTGCAGTCATGACACGATCGGTACGCGGCGCCCATCGCCGGGAGGCGATGACGCGGCACGGATGCCGCTCTGCCGCGCCAAGCAAAAAACCGAGGCTGGGCCTCGGTTTTGGTGCTTCGGCATCCGCTCACGCGGCGCAGGTTTCCTTCGATGGGCGCGATGGCGACTTGGGCTATTCGCGGTCGCGGCGGAAGACCCAGCTGAGTTCGCTGGAGGCGGCGGGATCGAAGGCGTAGCCTTCGCTGTCGAAGTCGCGCAGCCGTTCCGGATCGGTGACGCCGCGCTCGGCGGCCCAGCGCGCCATCAGGCCGCGCGCGCGCTTGGCGTAGAAGCTGATGATCTTGTACTGGCCGTTCTTCCTGTCCTGGAACACCGGCGTGACGATGGCGGCATCGAGCGCCTTCGGCTTCACCGACTTGAAATACTCGTCCGAAGCCAGGTTGATCAGCGTGCGCTGGCCCAGCGCGTCCAGTTGCGCGTTGAGCCTGGCGGTGACGATGTCCCCCCAGAATTCGTACAGATTCTTGCCGCGGCCGTTGCTCAGGCGGGTGCCCATCTCCAGCCGGTAGGCCTGCATCAGGTCCAGTGGGCGCAGCACGCCGTACAGGCCGGACAGGATGCGCAGGCGCTGCTGCAGGTAGCCGGTGGCGGCGGGGCTCAGGCTGCCGGCGTCCAGGCCTTCGTAGACATCGCCCATGAAGGCGTAGATCGCCTGCTTGGCGTTGCCGGTGGTGAACGGGCGCTGCCAGTCGGCGTAGCGGCCCACGTTCAGATTGGCCAGCGCGTCGCTGATGTCCATCAGCTTGGCGATGTCCAGCGGGCTTTTGCTGCGCAGAACATCTATCAGTTCGGCGCTGTGGTCCAGCAGGTCGGGCTGGCTGTGCTGATCGACGGCGGGGGGCGTTTGGTAATCCAGCGTCTTGGCCGGCGAGATGACCATCAACATGCGGCGATTCCTTTTCTTTGACTGGCGCTATTGTACCGAAGCGGGACGGCTCGCGTCCGCCGCCGTGGAGTGGGTAGAATGAAACCGGTGTCACGACAAGGAATGCAGGCATGCGGGTGTTGGTGCAAAGAGTGAGCGAGGCGGCGGTGACGGTGGACGGGCGGATCAGCGGAGAGATAGGCGCGGGCGCGCTGCTGCTGGTCGGCGTCGAGGAGGCCGACGGGCCGGACGACATCGTCTGGCTGGTGCGCAAGATCAGTCAGCTGCGGATCTTCAACGATGCCGACGGCGTGATGAACCGCAGCCTGCTCGATTGCGGCGGCGACGCGTTGGCGGTCAGCCAGTTCACGCTCCATGCGAGCGTGAAGAAGGGCAACCGGCCTTCGTACTCGCGCGCGGCGCGCGGCGAGATCTCCCGGCCGCTGTTCGAGCGTTTCGTCGACGAACTGTCGGCCGCGCTGGGCAGGCCGGTGCCGACCGGCGTGTTCGGCGCCGACATGCGGATCAGTCTGATCAACGACGGTCCGGTCACCATCTGGCTGGACAGCCGCGATCCGGAGTAGCGCGATGAGTCGCTGGCAGCAGTCATGGCGGGTCTTGGTGGTGCCTTATTATCTGAATCGTTACGCGCGCCAGGTGCATGTGCTGCGGGTGGCGCTCGCCTTCCTGGCCGGCCTGGCGCTGGTGGTCGCCAGCGGCATTCCGCACGGCGGCTGGATGCTGGTGACGATATTGATCGTGTTGGGCGGCGTGCCGCATTGGGGCGGCGTCAGGCGCAAGGCGCTGGAGCGGATGGGCGGTTCGCTGCTGGGGGCGCTGGCCGGCCTGGTGGCCATCGTGCTGCATGGCGTGTCGCCGTACGCCTGTTATGGCTGGATGCTGATGGTGATCGCGCTGAGCACCTGGCACGCGCAGGGCCGCGGCGGCTATCTGGCGCTGCTGACCGGCATCACGCTGGTCATCGTCGGCGGGCTCGGCGACGAGCCGATCAACGAGGCCTTGTGGCGCAGCTGCAATGTGTTGGTCGGCTCGCTGATCGGCATGGCGGCGGCGGCTACGCTGCCGCTGCGGGCGATAGACAGCTGGCGTTTCCTGCTGGCCGACAATCTGCGCGAGGCGGCGCTGCTGTACAACCGCATCGCTCAACGCTTTCCGCTGGTGGACGAGGCGGCGCTGGAACAGTTCAACGACAGGCTGATCCGCATGCGGGGCCTGATGGCGTCGGTGACGCAGGAATCGTCGCTGTCTTCGCCGCAACTGGAGCGGGTGCAGGGTTTTCAGCGCGGCATCTGGACCTTGCTGGACCGGATGGCCGAGGTGGCCGCAGTCACGCCGGCGCTGGCCGAGGACCGTTCGCCGCGCCGCGCCATCGTCCGCACGCTGCTGCGGGCGGCCCACGCCTTGCGTTTCAACCAGCCTCAACTATTGTCCGAGCCTTTGCCGGCGGCCGACAATCCGGCCTCGATGCTGCGGCCGTCGCATTGCCATTGGCTGGTGGCCGAACTGGCGCTGACGGCGGAGGCGCTACGCAGGGAGTTGCAGCTGATATTGCCGCTGTTGATCGCCGCGCCGCCGCCGGCGCGCAGCCTGGTGCGCCGGCTTCGGCGCCGATCGAAATGAAAAACGGCCCGCTTCCGGGCCGTTTTCCATGTCCAGCCGATGTTACAGGCCGACGATCTTCACTTTCTGGCCGGGCTGGATATGGGTGGCCTGGCGTCCGCCGCTGAGGCGGTGGATGTCGTGGTGGGTGACGCCGAAGCGGCGGGCGATGCTGTACAGCGTGTCGCCGCGTTTCACCACGTATTCGGTGCTGTGGCGCGCCGACGCGGCCGGGGCCGAGGTCGGGCGGTTGTCGGAGACTTTCAGCAGCGCCGGTTCGCCGCCGCTGTCGTCGTCGTCGCCGGCGGCCAGCTGGGTATCGGCCTGGATGGCCATCTTCAGCCGCAGTTGCTGGCCGACCTGGACCACATTGTCGTTCAGCTGGTTCAGCATCTTCAGCTCGTCGACGCTGAGGTTGTTGCGGCGGGCGATGCTGTACAGCGTGTCGCCGCTTGCGACGGTGTAGCTGCCCAGGCTGCGCGCCGCCAGCGAGCGGGCCGGGCCGTCGTCGGGGCGCGCCGCCGCTGCGAGCAGTGCGGCCTGGCGAACGGCAGACGCGTCGACCGCGGCATCCTGCCGGGCGACGACGAGGCGTTCCGCCGCTTGCGGCGCCGCAGAGGCCGTCGCGGAGACCGGCACGGCCTGCGGCGCCGGCGCAGACGAGGCGACCTGGACGACGGCGGGCGCGGCGGCCGGGGCCGTGGCGATGGCCGGCATCGGGGCCGGCGTGGTCTCGGCCTGGGCGATCATCGTCACGTCGGCCGGGGTGTCGGCCAGCGGCGTATCGACCGATTCCAGCGGCTGGCCGTCGTTCAGGCGCTTGTTGACGGCCACCAGCACCGGCTGTCCGGCTCGCAGCGTCGCGCCGTTGATGCGGTTGGCCGCCAGCAGCTGGCCGGCGCTCATGCCGTGGTCGCCGGCCACGGCGTTGACGTTCTCGTCGCCCTTGGGAATGTAGACTTCCCAGGTCAGCAGCGGTTTGTTCCACTTTTCCAGATTGGCTTCGAAACGGTCGGCCCTGGACGCCGGCAACAGCATCTGGCGGCCGGCCTTGTAGGCGTATACCGGCAGATTGAAGGCCGGATTCAGTTCCTTGAATTCCGCCACCGAGATGCCGGCCAGCTTGGCGGCGATGTCGATGTTCATGTGCTTGCCGGTGGAAACCGCGACGAAGTAGGGCTTGTTCGGGAATTTGTCGAGGCGGACGCCGTATTTTTCCGGGTTCTGCAGGATGTTGCGCACCGCCAGCAGCTTGGGCACGTAGTTGCGGGTCTCGTTCGGCAGGCGGATGTTTTCGTAGGTTGGCTCCAGGCCGCTGGCCTGGGCCTTGGCGATCGCGCGGGCGACATTGCCTTCGCCCCAGTTGTATGCCGCCAGCGCCAGGTTCCAGTCGCCGAACTGGGCGTACAGGTTCTGCAGGTAGTCGAGCGCGGCGCGGGTGGCGTCCATCACGTCGCGGCGGCCGTCGTACCACCAGGTCTGCTCCAGACCGTAGTGGCGGCCGGTGGCCGGCATGAACTGCCACAGGCCGGCGGCGCCGACGCGCGAGCTGGCGGTGGGAACGAAGGCGCTTTCGACCATAGGCAGCAGCGCGATCTCGGTCGGCATGCCGCGGCGTTCCACTTCGTTCATGATGTGGAACAGGTATTTCCGGCTGCGGTCCAGCGTGCGTTTGAAGTATTCGGGCCGACTGGCGTAGAAGCGCTCCTGGCGGCGCACGACGTCGGCGTTGACCTCGTCGAGCTGGAAGCCTTCGCGCGCCCGTTTCCAGACGTCGTCGCCGTTGCGCAGCAGGCTGGAGTTCAGCAGCATCATGTCCAGGCCGGCGGCCAGCCCTTCGTCGACGCCCGATGACGGGGCGAAGGCGTCCGCGCCGGCCATGGCCGGGGATGCGGACAGCAATGCGAGCGACACGGCGAGTGCCAATGGGGTAAAGCGTTTCATTCAGACAGGCCCGTAATTCCGATTCCGGCTGATGCTAAACACGCGCTATGGGGGTGTCAATTGAAAAAACCAAATAATTTCATGCGCTTTCATTGTTAATAGCCCATTTGCCGCGCCTGTAAAGGAAATCGGCATCCGCTTGCGGGAAGTTACGTATCCGGCATGCGGTTTTCAGCGGAAATCGTTCTTCCAGGCCCGCAACAGGGCGAAGCTGGCGGCCTCGTCGTCGCCGTCCCGTCCCCCCCGTTGCCGCAGGCTTTGGCGTATGGCCGGCTCGTCGCAGCGCAGGAAGGGGTTGCTGGCCCGTTCCAGCGCGATGGTGCTCGGCAGCGTCGGCAGATCGCGCTCCCGCAGCGCGGCGTCCCGGCTCTGGCGCATCGCGAGTATAGGATTATGCTGATCGGCGGCCAGCGCGAAGCGCAGATTCGACAAGGTGTACTCGTGCGCCGGATAAACTTTGGTTTCCGGCGGCAGCCGCGCCAGTTTTTTCAGCGAGTCCAGCATCTGCGCCGGCGTGCCCTCGAACACCCTGCCGCAGCCGGCGGCGAACATCGTGTCGCCGCAAAACAGCGCGCCGTCCATCAGGTATGCCAGGTGGTCCAGCGTATGGCCGGGAACCGCCAGCACTTCGGCGCGTCCGAAGCTGAGCGCGACCGCGTCGCCGTCGCGCACCGGACGGTCGACGCCGGCGATGCCGGCAGGACCGTAGACCGGTATGCCCGGACAGGCTTCGGCCAGCTCCGGCAGCCCGCCGCAGTGGTCGGCGTGGTGGTGGGTGATCAGGATGGCCTCCAATGCCAGACCGTGCTCCTCAAGATGACGCAACAGCGGCGCGGCCTCGCCCGGGTCCACCGCCACGGCGCGAGCGTCGCCGTGCAAAACCCAGATATAATTGTCGGAGAACGCCCCGACCGGGGTGACGCTAAACATGGCTGCCATAAGGCCTTCCTCAATGAAAAAATCGTTTGGCGGCTGGCTGGCCGGCACCGAGCTCGGCCGCTACCTGCTGCAGCGCGAACAGGCTTATTTCGAGCGCGCGGTGGCCGACGTGTTCGGCTACCACGCGGTGCAGGTGGGCCTGCCGGAAATGGATTGCCTGCGCGGCAATCGCATTCCCTGGCAATGCCGGGTGGCGGATTATGGCGAAGTCGACGTCCGCTGCGACGCCGCCTGCCTCCCGTTCGAGACCCGCAGCCTGGATCTGCTGGCGATGCCCCATGTGCTGGATTTTACCACCCAGCCGCACCAGGTGCTGCGCGAAGCCGATCGGGTGCTGATGCCGGAAGGCCGGCTGATCCTGACCGGCTTCAACCCCTTGTCGCTGTGGGGCGTGCGCCGCTTGATACAGGGGAAGGACTCGGTGCCGTGGAACGGCAACTTCTTCACCCGGCTGCGGATACGCGACTGGCTGGCGCTGCTGGAGCTGGAGCCGGAGGGCGCGGCCTTCCTGGCCTATGCGCCGCCGTTCGCGCGAGAGGACTGGCTGGCCCGCTGCTGCTTCATGGAGGAGGCCGGCGAGCGTTGGTGGCCGCTGGCGGCCGGGGTCTACGGGATAGAGGCGGTGAAGCGCCAGCGCGGCATGCGGCTGATCACCCCGACCTGGAAGCAACAGGCAAAGAACAAGGGCGCGCTCGGGGTGGTGGCCGGCAACGAGCGCCAGCACACCCACAAGCGCCCGGACGCAACCAAGCGGGACGGCGCATCGTCCTGCCATTGAACGAGACAGCATGACTACCGAAGACAAGGTCGAGATTTACACCGATGGTTCCTGCAAGGGCAATCCGGGCCCAGGCGGCTGGGGCGCGCTTTTGCGTTTCAAGGGCAAGGAGAAGGAATTGTTCGGCGGCGAGCCGGGCACCACCAACAACCGCATGGAGATGCTGGCGGTGATACGGGGCCTGGCTGCGCTCAACCGGCCGTGCCGCGTGGTGGTCTATACCGACTCGCAGTATGTGCAGAAGGGCATTTCCGAGTGGATACACGGCTGGAAGGCCCGCGGCTGGAAGACCGCGGCCAAGGAGCCGGTGAAGAACGCCGACCTGTGGCAGCAGCTGGACGCCGAGCGCAATCGCCATCTGCACGTCGAGTGGCGCTGGGTCAAGGGCCATGCCGGCCATGAATTCAACGAAAGGGCCGACCAGCTCGCCAACAAGGGCGCGGAGCTGGCTTGAGCCAGATGCGGACGGCGGCCGGGCGGCCGCTGTTTTCCTTCCGGTCCCCGTATCCGGATGCCGCAGGCGCACGCGCCGGGACAGGCTCTTTCCCCATCGAATTGTGCAATGCGTTGTATCGACGTCATCCTCAATCGTCGGAAGGGCCGTTCCGCGTCGTTTTTTCGGCGGAGTGGAGTCCCGTCATTCTGTACCGATATTAGTTGTCGGCTGATTGCATATCTTCTTTTCCGCTTTGTTTTTCAAATTCGCGGGCTCAAGCATCGACGCCATTATTTCCTGTCAGCTGAAATGCTGAACTGCCCCGGTTTTTCACGCCGCGCGCGCATCATTCGAATGCCGGGCGCTTCCACGTCTATTCCCGATTTTTCCCGCGATATTGCCATTGAATGAATCCTGGAGAATGCCTCGCATTCTGTTCGGAAATCATTTCGTCATTATGGACATATCTGATGCCTTGAGTGAATTCAACTGTCTAAATGGGCAGGTGTGATTCGAAGATTGGGAGCTGTATTATCCGTTTCGAATATTTATCTATTCCTGATTATGCTTGTTCGATAGTGGCATTCTGTTTTGGCTTGGGAGGATTCTGCAAGTCGAAAGATGGGCCTGAGTGACTTGCAGATTCTCCAGCCAAAATCAGACATATCTTCATTGCGGTACTTCGTATTGAGGAAGGTAAGTCGAATGGATATTGGCATCGAAAGTATCAGCACCTTTTTTGGTTTTACCCGCATCGGCGTTCACGATCTATTCGAGTACCGCAAGTTAGACTTGCATAGATTTTCAAATTTGTTGATGGAGCGCAAATCGGTCAGCCTGCCTTGCGAAGATCCGGTGACAAATGCAGTCAATGCCGCCAAGCCGATGATAGACGCCTTGGATCCGGGGGAGCGGGACCGGATTGAAATGGTCATCACGGCAAGCGAGTCCGGCCTGGATTTCGGCAAGTCCCTCAGCACATATATCCACGACTATCTGGGCCTGAGTCGCCGCTGCCGTCTGTTTGAGATCAAGCAGGCATGCTATGGCGGGACCGCAGCCTTGCAGATGGCGGTGAACTTCATCGCGTCCAACGCCTCTCCCAACGCCAAGGTCCTGGTGATCGCCACCGATGTCACCAGGGCGACCGCCAAATTCACCTACGCCGAGCCTTCCCAGGGCACCGGCGCAGTGGCGATGCTGATCGGCAACAAGCCGGAAATCCTGGAGCTGGATTTTGGCGCCAATGGCTATCACAGCTACGAGGTGATGGATACATGCCGGCCGGATGTGCATGTCGAGACCGGGGATCCCGATCTTTCGCTGATGTCGTATCTTGATTGCCTGAGCAATAGTTTCGCCGACTATGAAAGTCGAGTCGAGGGCGTCGATTTCCTGTCTTCATTCGAGCACCTGGTATTCCACACCCCATTCGGTGGAATGGTGAAAGGCGCCCACCGCGCCATGCTGCGCAGCTTGCGCGTGCCGGTAAACCAGATCGAGGACGACTTTCAAAGAAGGATGCAGCCTTCGCTGGCGCATTGCGTCGAGGTCGGGAATATCTATTCCGCTACCATATTCATGGCGCTGTGCGGCCTGATCGATAATATCGAGTTGAATGGCGCGAAGCGAATCGGTTTGTTTTCTTATGGCTCCGGTTGCTCTTCCGAGTTTTATAGCGGGATCATTACGCCTCGCTCGCAAGAGAAAGTAAGGGCGCTCAAGATAAAGTCCGCTCTGGATTCACGATATGACTTGAATCTGGATGAATACGAGACTTTGCTTGATTTGAATGAGAAGCTGTTGTTCGGCGTCAAGGATTTGACGGTCGATGTTTCGCCATACCAGCAGATTTACGATAGCCATGTCGCCGGCAGCGGCCGATTGGTGCTGGATAGCGTGGATGCCAATTATCATCGAAAATATCGGTGGGCTTGAAAATGGGAACGCTGCTCTTCCGTGTTTCCGAGCATGAATCCTCCTCTTTGCCGTCCCGCCCGGCGCCCTTGTCGCCGGATATCTGGATCCTGACGCTTTCGGCCCGCAACGAAAGAGATCTGGCTTTGCGGATGGCGGACTTGCACCGGTGGGCGCAAGACCAGGGCCGGGATGTTTCGCTGGACGCCCTGGGTCGCACGCTGAATGCCGGTCGCAAGCACCATGCGGCCAGACGGTGCTGGATTGTCGAGTCCGTCGATGAATGGCTGAGGCAGTTGGCGCAGCGCCAGGATGCGGCCCCGCCGCGCGAGTCTTTGGATGGGCGCTGGACGCCGGCGGAGGCGATCGCCGCCTTGGCGGCCGCCGATAAGCCGCAGGACCGCAGGTTGGCGCTGGAGGCCTTGAGAGCGTGCTATCTGGACGGGGCCGATATCGACTGGTCGCAGATCCACCAGGGCTGCGAACCGATAGGCGATTTGCCTTCCTATCCGTTCGCGAAGACCTCGTTCTGGGTACGCCGGTCGGAGGCCCGGCAGGGCCAGCCGCTCGGGGGCGCCGCCGGGGCGTTCTGGGACCGCGACGTCTCCTCGCTGGGGCGCCAGGGTTTTGCCAAGCGGATCGGTCGGGCGGACGCGTTCGGCTACGGCGTGCAAGGCACGCCGCTGCTCCATGCCGCATCGCATATCGGGCTGGCGATGGCCGCGCTGCGGGCGCTGGGGGCCGATGACGCGTCCTTGCGCTTGCAGCGCTGCGCATGGGCGCAGCATCTGGTACTCGATCAGCCGCAGGAGCTCGCCGTCTGGCTGCAGGGCGATCAGGCGGAAGCCGATTTCGAAATCGCGCTGCTGCACGATGGCGGCTCCGACGTCCTGATGCAGGGCGAGATCCGGCTGCGGCAGCGGGCTGAGCCGCCCGCCAGGCTGCCCATCGCCTCCCTGGCCGGCGACTCGGCCTGCGTTTCGAAGGACGGCGTCTTCGCCGTGCTGGCCGACGCCGGCATCGAGTATGACGAGGCATGCCGGTATGTGGCGCGAGCGGTCTTCAGCGGCGACGCCGCTTTCGCGGAAATCGCGCCGCCGCCGGCGGCGTCGACCGGACAGGTCTTGCTGGCGGCGCTGCAGACGCTGGAGTGCTGGATCGCGCGGGAGTCGTCCCATCCGTCGATGGTGTCGCGGATAGGCTCGATGACGCTGTCGGGGCGTCTCGGGGACGCGCGCTATGTCAGGGCGCGACGTCTGTCGGGAGCGGCGGATCGCCATCGCGCCGGTTTCGAGATCACGCTCGTCGACGCCGACGGGCTGGTCTGCGCCGCGATCGAGGACATCGGCGTTTTCGCGGTCGAAGCCGACGGGGGGGACGCCGAGCCGGTGATGGCGCTGACGCATTACGAGCCGCGCCCGGCGAAGCGGCGCTTGCCGCATCCGGCCTTCCCCGGCGGGGTGCTGCTGTTCGACAACGATGAAAGGCTCGCCGAGGCGATGCGCGCGGCAGATCCGCAGGCGGAAGTGATCGTGGTGCTGCCCGGCGCGGCCTTCGCCAGGACGAATGCGGCGTCTTACCGCATCGACCCGGCGCAAGGCGCCGATTACCGCCGTCTGTTCGATGCGCTGCGGCGTGACGGCTTGTTCCCAGCGGCGCTGGTCCACCGCTGGGCGAGCGACGAGTTCTCTCCGCTGGGCGCGGCGATGGCCGCGCAGCTGGATAAGGGCGTGAAGTCTTTGTTCTGGCTCGGCAAAACCCTGCTCCAGGAAAAGCGGCCGCATCCGGCGCGACTGTTGTTCTGGTACCGCAGCCGCTCCGGCACGGCGCAGCCGCTGTCGGCTTCCGCGGCCGGGCTGCTGAAGAGCCTGGCGCAGGAGTCGCCCCAGCTGACGGCGAGGGTGGTGGACGACAGGCGATCGGACGACGATGTCGGCGCCGCCGCGCGGATGCTGGCGGACGAGCTGGACCACTGGGAGGACGGCGACGCGGAAGTCCGTCATGACGACAGCGGGCGTTTCGGCAAGACATGCCGCAGGCTGCCGGCCGCCGCCGGCCGCAAGATCGCTCTGCGGCCGCGGGGCGTCTATCTGATCAGCGGCGGCCTCGGCGGGCTGGGCAGGCTTTTCGCCGAATATTTCGCAGGGCAGGGACCGGTCACGCTGGTGCTGACCGGCAGGTCCGCGCTGTCGGCGGAGCGGGAGCGCGAACTGGCCGGACTGGCCGCCGGGGGGAGTCGGCTCGTCTATATGCCGTGCGACATCGCCGACGCGGACAGCGTCAAGACGCTGATCGCCCGCATTCGCGCCGAGCACGGCCCGATCAACGGCGTGCTGCACGCCGCCGGCGTCTTGCGGGACGGCTGGCTGGCGGACAAGCGCGTCGAGGACTTCGACGCGGTGCTGGCGCCCAAGGTGGCCGGCACCGTCCACCTGGATTCGGCCACCCGCCAGGATCCGCTCGATTTCTTCATCATGTTCTCCTCCATCGTCGGCGTCGCCGGCCATGCAGGCCAGTCCGATTACGCGGCGGCCAACGCGTTCCAGCTCGAATTCGCCGAACTGAGAAACGCCCAGTGCGCCACGTCGGAGAGGTCCGGCGCGACGCGCGCGATCGCCTGGTCTTATTGGCGCGACGGCGGAATGCGCATGTCCGGACAGGACGCGTCCCTGGTCAGGAGCCGCTGGGGATTGACGCCGTTGGCGACCGAGGCCGGGCGGGCGTTGTTCGACCAGGCGCTGGGCCAGGACGCGCCGGCCGTCGTGGCGGCCTGCGGCGATCCTGCGCATATCACGTCGATGTTGTCCGAGTCCTTTCACATCCATTCTTGAGTCCAGCGCGATGACAAGCCAGCGGAATCGACCTGCCGAACGACTGCAACAAGCCATTTTCCAAATCGCCTGCGAAATCCTGAATCGCCGCGACGACGCCTTCGATCCCCGGCGCGCCTTGCGCGAAATGGGTTTCGACTCCATCACGCTGAAAATCTACGCCAAGCGGCTCAACGAGTCCTTCGGCATCGACATCGCGCCCAGCGTCTTCTTCACGCATGACACGATAGGCGGCCTGGCCGACCATCTGGCCGCGGCCTTTCCCCGCTGCCTGGACGCGCCGGCGCCTGCCGCCGGCCACCGCGCGCTGTATTCCCGCTACCGGGGCGCCGCGCTGGCGCCGCTGGGCTCGCGCCGGACCCGCCGCGCGGTCGACGCGCCGTCTTCGGACGGGATCGCCGTCATCGGCATGAACGGGGTGTTTCCCGGTGCGGAGAGCCTGGCGGCGTTCTGGCGCAATCTGCGGGAGGGCAGGGATATGGTCGGGGAAGTCCCGGCGCGGCGCTGGGACTTCGAGCCTTATCGGGGGCTGGCCGATCTGCCCAGGCCGATTCCGCGCTGGGGCGGCTTCATCGACGGGATAGACGAGTTCGATGCCGCCTTCTTCGGCATATCGCGCCGCGAGGCCGAGTTGATGGATCCGCAGCACCGGCGGTTTCTGGAGTCGGCCTGGCATGCGATCGAGGACGCCGGCTACGCGCCGAAGTCGCTTTCCGGGCGCAAGGTCGGCGTGTTCGCCGGCGTGCAGTTCAACGGCTACGAGGAACTGCTGCACGGCGCGCACGAGTACCAGGGCTACACCGCCACCGGGACTTCGCATGCGATCCTGTCCAATCGCGTGTCCTATCTGTTCAATCTGCGGGGTCCCAGCGAATCGATAGACACCGCCTGCTCCAGCTCGCTGGTCGCCATCCACCGCGCGGTGCTGGCGATACAGAGCGGCGAATGCGAAATGGCGCTGGCCGGCGGCGTCAGCCTGCATCTGACGCCGCGGGCGCAGATCGTGACCGCCCAGCTCGGCATCCTGTCGTCGGCCGGCCGCTGCCGCACCTTCGACGCCTCCGCCGACGGCTTCGTCAGGGGCGAAGGCGTCGCCGTGCTGCTGTTGAAGCCGCTGGCGCAGGCGCTGGCCGACCGCGACCACATCTACGGCGTGATCAAGGGCAGCGCGGCCTGCCACAGCGGCCGCACCTCGTCGTTGACGGCGCCGGAGGCGACCGCGCAAACCGATGTGATCGTCGAGGCGCTCAAGCGCGCGCGGCTCGGTCCGGACTCCCTGGGTTATATCGAAACGCACGGCACCGGCACGGAGCTGGGCGATCCGATAGAGATCGAGGGCATCAAGGGGGCTTTTCAGCGCTTTTCGCTGCCGTGGCGCGCCGTCGACGGCGTCGAGCCGTGCGGAATCGGCTCCTTGAAGACCAATATCGGACACCTGGAGGCGGCCGCCGGCGCGGCGAGCATGGTCAAGGTGCTGCTCGGCCTGAGCCATAAGCAGATCCCGCCGTCGCTGCATGTGCGTGAGGTCAATCCCTACCTGAAGCTGGAGGCGAGCCGCCTGTCCATCGTCACCAGGCTGGACGACTGGCCGCGGCGCGTCGACGGGGAGGGGAGGCCGCAGCCGCGCCGCGCCGGGGTCAGTTCCTTCGGTTTCGGCGGCGCCAACGCGCACGTGATCGTGGAGGAGGCGCCGGAGCCGTCGTCCGTCTCCGCGGGCGAGGCGGGCCAGCCGCGGCTGATCGCCTTGTCGGCCAGGACGCCGTCGGCGCTGGCCCGCATGCTGCGGGATCTGGGGGACTGGCTGGGCGAGCACGGGGGGGCCGTCTCGCTGGGCGATCTGGCCTACACGCTGAATACGCGCGGCGGCGATTTCGCCGAGCGCTGCGCCTTCGTCGCCTCGTCGTCCGGCGAACTGGCCGAGTCGATTCGGACGGTGCTGGCCGGCGGACGGCCGGAGCACTACCGCGCGAGTGCAGACGACGATAGCGCGGCGGGCCGGGACGACGGCCCGCATGCGGCGCTGATGGCGACCGCGCTCGAGTTCACGGCCGGCGCGTCCGTCGATTGGTCCGAACATTACGCCGGCGAGTCTTTCCGGCGGATCTCGCTACCCGGCTATCCGTTCGAGCGCGAGCGCTTCTGGATTCCGAACGCGGAGCGGCGGGGGGAGATGGCCTTCTACGAGCCGAAATTCGTCCAATCGGTCGACGTGGAACGCAATCCGGAGGCGAGCGGCACGCTGTTGCTGATCGGCGCCGGCGACGCCGCGCCGGGAATCCGGGCGTTGTGGCCCCGGCTGGACGTGGTCGCGGTGGATGCGGCCGACGATTGCGCCGCCGTCATCGCGCGGCTGCGCGAACGGGCGGCGACGCCGCTGCGCATCGTCTGGCATGCGCCCGAATGCAATGTCGATGACGAGAGGCTGGCCGAGGTCGTCGGCGAGGGCTTGATCGCCTTT
Source organism: Chromobacterium sp. CV08 (assembly GCF_051129845.1). NCBI lineage: Bacteria > Pseudomonadati > Pseudomonadota > Betaproteobacteria > Neisseriales > Chromobacteriaceae > Chromobacterium > Chromobacterium sp. CV08. The sequence goes on along the minus strand of NZ_CP150453.1, from coordinate 4,072,391 downwards.
GTCCGCTTGGCCCAGTCCTGCTTGTCCGCCGACGGCATCGTCCAGGTCGTCGCCGTCCATGGCGGGGAGAGCGCCGAGGCGTCGGCGGCGGCGATGTCGGCGTGGGCGCGCGCCCAGTTTGCCGAGCATGAGTCGTTCTGCTGCCGCTGCGTGGAGCTGGGGCCGGAGCTGTCGCGCCGGGACGGCGCGGTCGCCGCCGTGGCCGAGGCGCTGTCGGCCGATACGGCGTGGGAGGTCCGCTACCGGGACGGCGCCCGCTGGACGAAACGCCGCGACGCGCAGGCCGGCGTGGAGGCGGCCGGCGTCGGCCTGCGCCAAGGGGGCGTGTACCTGGTCTCCGGCGCGCTGGGCGCGCTGGGCGCCATGTTCAGCAAGCGTCTGGCCAGGGATCGGCGCGCCAGGCTGGTGTGGCTGGCGCGCCGCCGGCCCCGTCCGGAGCAGATGGAGGCCTTGCGGCGCGATGGCGCCGAGGTCCTGTTCTGCGAATGCGACGTCGCCGTGCCGGAGCAGGTCGAGGAGGCGGTCCGCCGCGCCGTCGAGGCTTACGGCACGGTCAACGGCGTGCTGCATATCGCCGGCTCGGGCGGGGAGGCGCCGGTCCTGTCACTGGATGCCGAGACGATGCGCCGGGCGCTGGCGAGCAAGGTGGCGGGCACGATCAATCTGGACCGGGCGACGCGGCACCTGCAGCTGGACTTCTTCGTCGGCTTCTCCTCGCTTGCCGCGGTGTTGCCGACGGCCGGCTATTCGGCCTACGCGGCCGCCAACGGCTTTCTCGACGGTTATCTCGCCGCCAGGCGGCGCAGGCAGGGGGCGGGGCTGAGCCTGTCCATCGACTGGCCGCTTTGGGCCGACGGCGGCATGCGGCCGGCGGCCGGGGCCGAGCAGGCCTGGGAGCAGTGGATGTGGAAAAGCCAGGGCCTGGCGCCGCTGTCCAGCGAGGACGGTTATGCCGCTTTCGAGCGGGCGCTGGGCAATGCCGGGCCGAATGTCGTCGTCGCCTGCGGCGACCAGGCGCGCTTTTCCGCCTTGCTGGCCGCGTCGGCCGGAGCGGTCCGCTCCGGCATCCGCGCGGCGCCGCAGCCGGAAGCGGTCGCCGACGCGCCGCCGGCCGCCGGCGACGTCGACGACATCGAAAGAACGCTGGCGCAGCTGGCCGCCCGGATATTGAAGGCCAGGGTGTCGGACATCGACCCGCGTGCGGCCTTGACCGACTTCGGTTTCGATTCCTTGTCGCTGAAGGAATTCAGCGTCCTGTTGACGCGGACCTATCGCATCCCGGTCACGCCCAATCTGTTCTTCCAGCACGGCTCCCTCTACGCGCTCGCCCGCTATCTGTCGCCTAAACTGCCGCCGCCTGCCGCGGCCGGCGGGCAGCCGGCGGACGCCGTCCCCGCTTCGGCCGGGGCGCCGAGGACGGCGCAGCCGCTGCCGGTCGGCCGCGCCACGCCGGAGGAGGCCGGCGCGGAGCCCATCGCCATCATCGGCATGGCCGGCGTCATGCCCCAGTCCGAGAATCTCGAGGCGTTCTGGGCCCATCTCGCGGCGGGCCGCGACCTGGTGACCGAGGTGCCCGACAGCCGCTGGAACTGGCGCGAGCATTTCGGCGAGCCCGGCGGCGACGAGCAGAAGTCGTATTCCAAATGGGGGGGATTCATCGACGGCATCGAGCGGTTCGACGCCAAGTTCTTCAACATCTCCCCGCGCGAGGCGGAACTGATGGACCCGCAGCACCGCTTGTTCCTGCAAGTGGCATGGACCGCGCTCGAAAACGCCTGCCATGATCCGCTGTCCCTGGGCGGACGCAAGATCGGCCTGTTCGCCGGCCAGCAGGTCAACGAATACCAGGAGTTGCTGGAAGCCAACGGGGAGCGGAACGCCTTCCGGGTGACCGGCAACGTCGACGCGCTGCTGGTCAACCGGATCTCCTATCTGCTGGACCTGCGCGGACCCAGCGAAGTGGTGAGCACCGCCTGCTCCAGTTCGCTGGTGGCGGTGCACCGGGCGGTGGCCGCCCTGCGCCGCGGCGAGTGCGAAATGGCGCTGGCCGGCGGCGTGAGCCTGATGGTGTCGCCGACCGGCTTCATTTACCCCAGCCAGATGCGGATGCTGTCCCGCGACGGGAAGTGCAAGACCTTCGATGCGAGGGCCGATGGCTACGTCAAGGGCGAGGGCGCCGGCGCGGTGGTGCTGAAGCCCTTGCGCGCCGCCTTGCGCGACGGCGATCCGATCCGGGCGGTGATCCGCGGCAGCGCGGTCAACCATGGCGGAAAGTGCACCTCGCTGACTGCGCCCAATTCCGCGGCGCAGCGGGATGTGATCGCGGCCGCGCTGTCCGACGGCGGCGTCGATCCGGCCACGATAGGCTATGTCGAAGCGCACGGCACCGGCACCGAACTCGGCGATCCGGTGGAGATAGACGGACTGAAGCAGGCCTTCGCCTCCGCTTCGGCGCTGCCGGCCGGCTCCTGCGCGGTCGGATCGGTAAAGACCAATATCGGCCACCTGGAGCCGGCCGCCGGCATCGCCGGCCTGCTCAAGGTCGTGCTGGCGCTCCAGCACCGGTTCATTCCGCGCAGCCTGCATGTCGAAACCGTCAATCCGTACATAGACCTGAGCGGATCGCCGTTCGTCCTCGCCGCCGAGGCCGGACCCTGGCAGGCCAAACTCGACCCGGCCGGCCGGGCCATTCCGCGCAGGGCGGGCGTCAGCGCCTTCGGTTTCGGCGGCGCCAATGCCCACCTGGTGGTGGAGGAGGCTCCCGAGCCGGCGCCGGCGGCGGACGCCGACGAGCGCCGCTGCCATCTGATCGCGCTGTCCGCCAAGACCGCCGCCGCGCTGCGGTCGCGGGTCGGCGAGCTGCGGCGGTGGATGGCGGCGGAGACCGATTCGACGTCGATCGCCGAGCTGGCCTACAACCTCGGCGCCACCCGCAGCCACTTCGATTGCCGCTGCGCCTTCGTCGTCTCCTCGCGGGACGAGTTGGCGCAGGCGCTGGACGATTATCTGGCGGCGCCGGCCGGTGACGGTGCGCAGGCCGAGGCGCTAGGGGAGCGGCTCGGCGGCAAGGCCATGCTGGCCGAGTACGCCGCGTATCTGCAGGCCAAGCTGAAGTCGTCCGATACGGCGCCCGCCCAGCGCCGCAGCATCCTGTCCTCGCTGGGCGAGCTGTATTGCCGGGGCGAGGCCATGGACTGGCGCGAGCTGTACGGCGAGCGCGGCCTGCGGCGGCGTCCGCTGCCGCCCTACCCGTTCGAGAAGACGGCCTTCTGGCCTCGCCGGGACGGGAAGAAGGCCGGCGGGCGGCCGGAAACCTCGCTGGTCTACTATGGCTGCGAATATGTCGAGGCCGCGCTGCCGCGGCAGGCCGGCGCGGTGCCGGACGGGGCCGTCGTCGTGTTCGACGCCGACGCGGAATCGGCCGGGCGCTGGCGCGGCCTGGCCGGCGACGCGCCGCTGATCCTGGTGCGCCCGGGATCGGGCTTCCGCCAGATCGAGCCCGGCTGCTACGAGTTGGCCGCCGACCGGCCCGACGATTACGCGCGGCTGATCGCCGCTGTCCTCGCCGAGCACGGCCGCGTGGCCGGCGTGATCCACCGCTGGGCGCAGCGCCCGGCGGGCGGGCGGGCGCTGGCCGATCAGCTGGGCGCCGGCCTCGACGCGCTGATGCATCTGGCGCAGGCGCTGCTGTCGCATCAGGCGCCGTGCGCGGTGCTGTTCGCCCATGGCCCGGAAGACGCGGCCTCGCCGGCCTATCGCGCGGTCGGCGGCTTCGCCAAGTCGCTGGTGCTCGAGCATCCGGCGCTGGCGCTTCGGGTCGTCGCCTTCGATTCGCCGGCGATGGACGGCGCCGGGCAGGTGGAATGCCTGTGGCGAGAATGGCTGTGCGGCAGCGATGTCGAGGTCCGCTACGCCGGAGGCGTCCGCCGCGCGCGGACGATGGCGCCGGTGCTGCCCGGCAACGGCGGCGCGTCCCTGCGCGACGGCGGGGTCTACCTCATCACCGGCGGCGGCGGCGGACTGGGCGCGATCTTCGCCGAGCATCTCGCCCGCCGCTACCGGGCGAGGCTGGTCTTGTCCGGCCGCTCGGCGCCGCGGGACGGCATCGCCCGGCAGCTGGAGCGGCTGAAGGCGCTGGGCGGCGACGCGGTCTATGTCCAGGCCGACGTCGGCCTGGCCGACGACGCCGTCCGCCTGGTCCGGGAGGCGGAGCAGGCGTTCGGCGAGATCCACGGCGTCCTGCACGCGGCGGGCGTCGGGGCGCCGGCGCCTGTCGAAAGCAAGAGCCGGGAAGGCGTGGCCGCGGTTCTGTCGGCCAAGGTGCAGGGAACGGCGAACCTCGACCGGGCGCTGGGGGCCCGTCCGCTGGACTTCCTGCTGCTGTTTTCTTCGATCTCCTCGGTCATAGGCAATCCGGAGAACGCCGACTACGCCTTTGGCAACGCCTTCCTGGACGGTTTCGCCGATACGGCGTCCTCGCCGTCGCGCAAGCTGCTGTCTATCAGCTGGCCGCTATGGCAGGACGGCGGCATGAAGCTGCCGCCGGCCCAGATGGAAAGCCTCGCCAAATGGATGCGCAAGGCCCAGGGGCTGGTGCCCTTGCAGACCGAACGCGGCCTGCAGGCCTTCGAGCGGTGCCTGGCCTCCGCCCACACCCATCTGACGGTGATAGACGGCGATCCGGCGGTGTTCGAGCGCACCGTCGAGCGGGCTTTCCGCTACAGCCGGCCTGCCGACTGCGACGAGGCGCCCGTCTTGGACGGGCAGTCGGCAAGCGCGGCGTCGCCGGCCGGCGAGCTCGCGGAGGCGTCGGCCCCGCCTTTCGAGGCCGAGCTGCGTTCGCTGATCTGGGAGATCCTGAAGATACCGGCCGAGACGGTTGAAATGGAGCAAAGCTTCGCGAACCTGGGCTTCGATTCCATTTCATTGAAGACGCTGGCGGAAAGGATAGGCCGACTGCTGCAGTGCAAGATCATGCCCAGCATCTTCTTCTCGTACGAAACGCCGAAGGCGCTGGCGGCGCATCTCGCCGAATCGCATGCGCCGCTTAGGCGGCCCGCGCCGCCCGAACCGGCCCCGCGTCCGCAGCAGGCGGCCCGGTCGGCCGGCCCTTCCCGGACGGCCGCCGCCGTCGACGGCGGCGACATCGCCGTGATCGGGATCAGCGGCGTGATGCCGCAATCGCGCGATCTTGACGAGTTCTGGGACCACCTGGTCAAGGGGCGGAACCTGGTGTCCGAGGTGCCCGCGGCGCGCTGGGACTGGCGCAAGCACTATGGAGACAAGGTCGAGGACTCGGTCTCGAAATGGGGAGGCTTCCATCCGGACTTCGACAAGTTCGACGCCGAGTTCTTCGGCATCACGCGGCGGGAAGCCATCCTGATGGATCCGCAGCAGAGAATCTTCCTGCAAGTGGCCCACCACGCATTCGAGGACGCCGCTTATGCGACCCGGTCGCTTTCCGGCCGCGCCGTCGGCGTTTTCGCCGGCATGAACTTCAACGAGTACCAGCAGATGCTGGCGGAGCATGGCGAGTCGCACGCGTATCTGGCGACAGGCAACTACAGCAGCATGCTGGCCAACCGCGTCTCCTTCTGCATGAATCTGTCCGGGCCGAGCGAAACGCTGGACACCGCCTGCTCGACCGGCCTGGTGGCCATCAACCGGGCGATCCAGGCCATCAGGAGCGGCGAGTGCGAAATGGCGCTGGCCGGTGCCGTCAGCACCATCCTGAGTCCGCAGTCCTATGTCGTGGCCAGCCGGCTGGGCATCCTGTCGCCCAGCGGGCGCTGCCATACCTTCGACGAGCGCGCCGACGGCTACGTCAAGGGAGAGGGCGCCGGCGCCGTACTGCTGAAGCCGCTCGCCAAGGCCCTGGCCGACGGCGATCACATCCACGGCGTCATCAAGGGCATCGCGGTGAACCATGGCGGCCGGGCGAACTCGATGACCGCGCCGAATGCCCTGGCGCAGGCACGGGTCATAGGCGAGGCCATCAGGCGCGCCGGGGTCGAGCCGGGGACGATAGGCTATGTCGAGACGCATGGAACGGGGACGGCGCTCGGCGATCCGGTCGAGATCGACGGGCTGAAGAAGGCGTTTGCGGCCAGCGACCGACAGGCGCACTGCGCGCTGGGCGCGCTGAAGGCGAACATCGGCCACCTGGAGGCGGCGGCGGGGATGGCGGCCTTCCTGAAAGTCATCCTGGCCTTGCGGCACGGGAAGCTGCCGGGCAACGCCCACCTGCAGAAGCTCAATCCCTACATCGACCTGGACGGCAGTCCCTTCTTCATCCCGACCGGGCTGGCCGATTGGCCGATATCGCCGGCCGACGCGCCGCGACGGGCCGGCGTCAGCTCCTTCGGCTTCGGCGGCAGCAACGCGCACGCGATCCTGGAGGAAGCGCCGGCGAGGCCGCGGCCCGAGCGGTCCAAACCGGCTTATCTGTTCTGCCTGTCGGCGAAGAAGCGCCCGCAGCTGGCCGCGATGATGGACAAGCTGCGCGGCTGGCTCGAGGCCGCGGACGCGCGGGACCTGGAGGCGCTCAGCTTCACGCTGAACTGCGGCAGGGATCATCATCCGCACCGCTTCGCCTGCGTCGCGTCCGATCCCGGCGAATTGCGGGAAGCGCTGGCGAAGGCGCTCGAGGACGGCCCGGCGACGGACGCCGCCGCCGTGCAGCCGCAGCGGGGGGAGGCCGAGCGCGTCCGCCAGCGGGTGGCCGGGCTGCCTGCATCGCTGAAGGACGGCGTCGAAACCTACCGGGCCTCGCTGGAGGACATCGCCGCCGGCTATCGGCAAGGCGTCGACCCCGACTGGCAGGCCCTCCACGCCGGGGAGGCGCATCTGCGCATCCCGGTTCCGGGCTACGCGTTCGAAAAGAAACGCTACTGGTTCGACGCCGCCCGGCCGCAGTCTTTGCCGGCGGTCGAGCAGACGGCCGTTGCGACGCCGGCGAAGATCGTCATGAAAACCATAGTCGATTCCTCCCGTGCCGCCACGGGACGAGCAGGGCATGCGTCAGTCATTGACCGCTCCTCCTCGAAAATCCGCTTGAGAAAATTCTGAAGAGGAGCGTATCCAGCATGCGAATGAAGCAGCAGTTGCAGATGATCATTTCTGACAGCCTCATGGTTGAGCCGGACTCCATCGGTACCGAGCAGACCTTTGTCGAGCTGGGGGTCGATTCCATCCTCGGCGTGGAAATCGTCAAGAAAATCAACCGCGAGTTCGGCCTGGCGTTCAGCAGCACGGTGCTTTACGACTACCCGTCGATCACGCTGCTGGCCAAGCATATCGACGATGGCCGCCTGCCGGCCGACAAGCCGGACGCCGGCGAACCGGCTCCCGCCGTCGAGACGCGGAAGGCCGACCCGCTTGAAGAGGCGCGCCCGGTTGCGCCTCGGCCGGACGCGCTCCGGCAGGAAGCCGGCGATGCCGGCGCGCCGCGACTGCTGGCGGACAGCCGGCGGGCATTGCGCGAATTGCTGGCCGAATGCCTGTTGGTTGACGTCGGGAGCCTGGACGAGAAAAGCAGCTTTCTGGACATGGGCGTCGACTCCATCCTCGGCGTCGAGCTGGTCCGGCGGCTGAATCGCCAGTTCGAGCTGAAGTTGAGCGCCAGCGTGCTGTACGACTATCCCTGCATCGACGATCTGGCGCGGCACCTGGCCGGCCTGGTCCGCCCGCAGGCCGACGCGCCGCGTCCGCCGGAGCGCCGGCAACAGACGAGGCGGGAGGACGGGGCGGCGCCCCGGCCTGCGTCGAGAGTCGAGCCGAAGACCGGGCCCGCTCCGGCCCCGGCGCGCGCGGAGATCAAGCTGCGGCAGACGCCCGCTCCCGTCCCGGCGGCGCGTCCGGCCGCAGACGACATCGCCATCGTCGGCCTGTCCTGCCGCGTGCCCGGGGCGCGCGATGCGCAGGCGTTCTGGGACTTGCTGAGCCGGGGCGTCGGCGCCGTCGGCGAGGTGCCGGCCGAGCGCTGGCGCGCCGACGCGTTTTTCGACGCCGACGCGAGCGCGTCGGGCAAGACCTACAGCAAGTGGGGCGCCTTTCTGGATGAGGTCGACCAGTTCGACCCGCTGTTCTTCAACATCTCGCCGACCGAGGCGGCGTGGATGGACCCGCAGCAGCGCCTGTTCCTGGAAAGCTGCTGGAACGCGCTGGAGCATGCCGGCTACACGGCGGCCGACATCGGCGGCAGCCGGACCGGCGTCTACGCCGGCGTGATGAACAACGACTACCACGAATTGATCCTGCGCTCCGGCGAGGACCTGAGCGAGTACGGCGTGACCGGCATCGCCGATTCGATGATGTCGTCCCGGATCTCGTATTTCCTCAATCTGAAGGGGCCGGCGCTCACCGTCAACACCGCCTGCTCCTCGTCGCTGGTCGCCATCCATCTGGCCTGCGAGGCGCTGCGCAGCGGCCAGGCCGACATGATGCTGGCCGGCGGCGTCACCTGCTATCTGACGGAGTCGTCCTATATCGGGATGAGCCGGCTGGGCATGCTGTCGCCCAGCGGCGTCTGCGCGCCGTTCGACGACCGGGCCGACGGCATCGTCCCCGGCGAGGGGGTCGGCGTGGTGATCCTGAAGCGGCTGGCCGACGCGCTGGCCGACGGCAGCACCATACACGGCGTGATCCGCGGCTCCTCGACCAACCAGGACGGCAAAACCAACGGCATCACGGCGCCCAGCGTGCTGTCGCAGACGGCGCTGCTGAAGGAGCTGTACGAAAAAACCGCGATCGATCCGGCAAGCGTCCAATGCGTCGAGGCGCACGGCACCGGCACGAAGCTGGGCGATCCGATCGAGGTGGAGGCGCTGAGCGCGGCGTTCCGGTCCTTCACCGACAAAAAGCGTTTTTGCTCGCTGGGTTCGGTCAAGGGCAATGTCGGGCACACCTCGGCCGCGGCCGGGGTCGTCGGCCTGATCAAGATCCTGCTGTGCCTGAAGCACCGCCAACTGGTGCCGTCGCTCAATTACAGCAAGACCAATCAGCATATCGATTTCGAGAACAGTCCTTTTTGCGTGCAGACGGAGCTGGCGGAGTGGGCGGCGCCGTCCGGCGGCGTGCGGCGTGCGGCCTTGAGCTCCTTCGGCTTCAGCGGCACCAATGCGCATCTGATCGTGGACGAGGCGCCGCCGCCGGCGCAGCCTGCCGCCTCCGCGCGCAAGCCGTCGTACCTGGTGGCGGTCTCCGCTCGGACGCAGGCGGCGCTGGCCGAGCGTCTCGCCGACCTCAAAGGCCATCTGGACCGGTCCGCGGAAGCGCCCGACCTGGCCGCGCTGAGTTTCACGCTGAACCGCGGACGGGAGCATTTCCCGTGGCGTTGCGCGCTGGTGGCCTCGTCGACAGCCGATCTGGCGGCCAGAATCGACGAGGCGCTGGCGGGCCGCCACGGCCAGCAGGCGATGATGGGCGCGGGACCGTCCCGGACGATGGATGTCGCCGAAGAACTGCTGTTCGCCGAGATGGCCGCCATCGTCAGCGCCCAGGTCGGGCAGGGCGACGTGCAGGACGATGCCGCCTACGCGCGCAAGCTGGCGGTGCTGGGCGCCTTGTACGTCAAGGGCTTCGATATCGACTGGGCGTCGCTGCACGCCGGCGAAAGCGCCGCGCGGATACCGCTGCCGACCTATCCGTTCCAGCGGCGCCGCTGCTGGATGGCGCAGCCGGCCGGCCGCGCGGCCGACGCCGCGCCTGTCCGGGTCGAGCCGGCGGCCGGCGCAAGAGCGTTTCCGACCGACGGGCAGATCGCGGCTTTCGCGTTCTCCGGGCGCGAGTCCTTCCTGGCCGATCATCGGATCGCGGGCCAGCCCATCCTGCCGGCGGTGATGTATCTGGAGCTGGCGCGCGCCGCGCTGGCCGGCTACGGGAAAGCGCCGTCGTCGTTCGGCGGCTGCGTCTGGATCCGGCCGTTCGCGTTTCCCGGCGGGGAGCTGCGCTTGCGGACCGAGGGCCTGGGCCGTTTCGAATTCGTCTCGGAGCGTGACGGCGAAACCGTCGTCCACTGCCGGGGCCTGTGGACGGACGAGGAGGGCGGCGCCCGGCCCGTGGTGTCCGAAATGGCCGCGCTGCTGGTGGCCGCGCAGGAGGACGTGCCGTCGGCCGACATCTATCCCCGCTTCGCCCGGCGCGGCATCGTCTACGGTCCGGGCTTCCAGACGGTGCGCTGGATCCGGCGGGCGGGCGCCACGCTGCTCGCCAAGCTGGGAGAGACCGGGTCCGACGGCGGCGCGGTCCTGGCGCCGGGCCTGATGGATGGCGCGCTTCAGGCCTTGATAGGCTACGAGGCCGGCGACGACGACGCCACCTTCCTGCCTTTCAGCATGGACGAGGTCCATCTGTACGCGCCGGTGAGCAGGGAGGCTTACGCGGTGATCGAGCCCGAGGCGGCCGAAGGCCGGTCCGGCGACGCGATCCGCCGCTTCAATATCCGCATCTGCGCCGAAGACGGGAAGGTGATGCTGGCGATCAAACGCCTGGCGGTGCGGCGCTACGAGCCGGCCGGCGCAGGCGACGACGCGCCCGAGCTGCTGGTCTGCGAGATGGTGCGGGAGGAGGAGGCGCTTCCGGCCGGTCTGCCCGAAGCCGTCGCGCCTGGCGGCTTGCTGGTGCTGGGCGGGCAGGACGGGCTGGACGACGCGATCCGGCAAGGCTGGTTCTCCGGGAGCGGGACGCCGCCGGTGATCGCCGTCGGCGCCGGCGCGGCGTTTGAGAAGGACGGGCCGCGGCAATACCGGCTCGATCCGTCGCGCCCCGGCGATTTCTCTCTGTTGCTGGATGATCTCGCATCGAGCGGCATCCAGCCGTCGCATGTGCTGCAGCTCTGGTCGCTGCGGCAGCGGAGCGGGGCGGGCAAGGGCCTGTCCGCCGTCGACGGGCGCTTGTTCGAGCCGTTGCGGGCGACCGTCGCGCTGACCCAGGCGCTGCTGCGGGCCAAGCTCAAGGCGATCCGCATCGTCCACGCCTACGACAGCGAGGCCGACGCGTCGTGCTTCGACGCGATGGTGTCCGGCTTCGCCGAGAGCCTGCCGCGGGAGAAGCCGCAGTACGATCTGCGGGTGGTCGGCCTCGCGGCCGGATGCCGCGGGACGCCCGAGCTGCTGGCAGCCCTGCGGCGGCAGCTGTTCGCGGAGGACGCGCCGCGCCATGTCGAATATCCGGGTCCGGACCGGGTGCGGCGGGCCTCGCTGCGCCGGATCGCGCCCAAGGCGCGGGCCGGAGGCAAGGTCGCGCCCAGGCAAGGCGGCGTGTACCTGATCACCGGCGGCGTCGGCGGGCTGGGCTATCTGTTCGCCAGCTGGCTGGCCACCGAGTTCCGGGCCCGCCTGATCCTGCTGGGCCGCCGGGTGCGGGACGACCTGATCGACACCAAGCTGGATGCGCTGCGCGCGATGGGGGCCGGCAAGGTCGACTACCAATGCGTCGATGTCGGCTCCGGCGAGCAAGTCGAGGCGCTGGTCCGGAAGCTGGACCGCGATTTCGGCCAGCTGCACGGCGTCATTCACAGCGCCGGGCTGGTCGACGACGCCCTGGTGGTGAACAAGAGCTGGGCCGGGATCGAGCGGGTCCTGGCGGCCAAGGCGCTGGGCGCGCAGAACCTGCACCAGGCGACGCTGGCGCACGATCTCGATTTTTATGCGCTGTTCTCGTCGCTGGCGGCGATCAAGGGCAATGTCGGGCAGGCCGATTACGCCGCCGGCAACGCCTTCCTGGACCACTTCGCGTTCTGGCGCGAGGGGCAGAGGCGGCAGGGCAAGTGCCATGGCCACACGGTCTCGATCAATTGGCCGCTGTGGCAGGACGGCGGCATGCGGATAGACGAGAGCGGCGTCGCCCGCTTGAGGGAGGCTTTCGGCATCGAGCCGCTGGGGAGCCAGGACGGCCTGGCCGCCTTCCGCGCCATTTTGGCAAGCGGCTGCCATCAGGCCGCCGTCGTCGGCGGCAAGTCGGCCGCGGTGGCGCGCTATCTGGGCGTCGACGCGCCGTCTGCCGCCAAGGCCGAGCCGCCGGCCAGGCGTCCGGACGCCGGCCGGCAGCAGGCCGAGGCCGCTCCGGCGGGCCGCGGCGGCGACGTCCTGGAGACGCTGGCCGATATTTTCCAGACGACGCTGAAGCTGGAGGCCGGCGATTTCGATCCCGACACCGAGTTCCATCTGCTCGGCCTCGATTCGATCCAGATGATGAAGATACTGTCCGTCATCGAGCAGCGATTCGATACGGTGGTTCCACCCAGCATCATCATCGACAATCCCACGCTGCGCTCGCTGACGGACGCGCTGCAATCGGCCGGACTGATCCGGGCGACGGCCGCTTCGGCGCCGACGCCGCCCGCCCTCGATGCCTATGGTCCGCCGCATGGCGATGGCCGGCGCGAAGCGCCGCGCGCCGTGCCGGATCCCGCGCCGGCGCGCGACGACCGCATCGCGGTGATAGGCATGGCTTGCCGCTTCCCCGGCGCGGCCACGCTGGAAGCCTTCTGGCAGAACCTGAGGGAAGGCCGGCACGTGGTCGGCGAGATCCCCGCCGGCCGCTGGGATGTCGACGGCTCGTTCAGCGCCGACAAGGCGGCGGGCAAGTCGTATTCGAAATGGGGAGGATTCATAGACGGCGTCGACCTGTTCGACAACGCCTTCTTCAACATCTCGGACGAGGACGCCCTGATCATCGATCCGCAACAGCGCATCATGCTCGAGCTGACCCAGGAGCTGTTCGACCGCAGCGGCTATGCCCGCGCCGACGTCGACGGCGGCCGGATCGGCGTCATCCTCGGTTGCTCGCAAAGCAGCTATATCGAGCGCGCGGAGGGCCTGATGTCTGAGCGGCAGCTGGCGAAGGCCGTCGTCGGCACGATTTCCAATATGGTCGCCGCGCGGGTCGCCGATTTCTACAACCTGAAGGGCGCGGCCAAGACGATAGACGCCGCCTGCGCCTCCTCGCTGATCGCCATCCACGACGGCTGCGACGCCCTGCTCAACGGTTCCGCCGACATGGTGGTGGCCGGCGGCATCGGCCTCTTGCTCGACGACAAGCAGTTCGTCTCCTTCAGCCGCGCCAACGTGCTGTCCGACGACGATGTCTGCTCGGTTTTCGACAAGAACGCCCATGGCCTGGTGCTGGGCGAAGGCGCCGGCATCGTGTTGCTGAAGCGCTATGAACGGGCGGTTGCCGACGGCGATCGGATTCTCGGCGTGATCCTCGGGTCCGCGGTCAATAACGACGGCCATACGATGGGGGTGACGGTGCCCAGCCAGGAGGCCCAGCAGGAGGTGATCGAGGCCGCTTTGGCCAAGGCCCGGGTCGGCGCAGACACCGTGTCTTACTTCGAGGCGCACGGCACGGGCACGCTGCTGGGCGATCCGATAGAGATCAAGGCCGCGACCCGCGCCTATGCCAAGCAGTCCGGGGACACCGGCTACTGCGGCGTCGGCTCGGTCAAGTCCAATGTCGGCCATCTGATGCGCGCGGCGGGCGTCGCCAGCTTCATCAAGGTCATGCTGTCGCTGCAGCACCGCGAGCTGGTGCCGACGCTGCATTGCGAGGAGCCGCATCCGCGATTCCAGTTCGCCGCCTCTCCGTTCTATCCGGTCGATCGAACCCAGGACTGGCAGCCGCGCCGCGGCGTGCGGCGCGCGGCGATTTCCTCCTTCGGCTTCGGCGGCACCAATTGCCACATGGTGGTCGAGGAGGCGCCGCCGGCCGTCGGCCCGACGCGCGCGCCGCTCGCGCCGACGCGCTTCGACAGAAAGCGGTTCTGGTTCGGCCCCGATGCCGCCGCCATCGGTTCGGAAGAGCGCTTTCTGACCGAGATCCTGCAGCGGATAGAGCGGGGGGAGATAGACGCGGAAGAGGCCGTGCGGCTCAGCAGTGCCGAATACTCGATATTGGATATTGAAGGCGGGAGGCAGGACCGATGAAGAACGAGTTGCTACGCGAGATTTATGCGCAAGTCAGCCGCAACGAACTGTCCAGCGCCGGCGCGCTGGAGCGGATACGCGCGCTGAGGGAGGAGCAGGGCAGGACCAGGCCGTCGGCGCCGTCGCCGGCGCGCGCCTATTCGTATCATGATCCCTATGTGCGCGACCACCTGGTCGAGCGGCAGCGGATACTGCTGGGCGTGACGCATGCCGCGCTGGCGCTGGACTTCATCCGGGGCAAGACGCCGCATGGCGCGGCGTACGGGATTCGCCGGCTGACCTTTGTCGAGCCCGTCGTCCTGCGGGAGGGGCGCGACGTTTCGGTGTCGGTGTCGGAGCGGGACGGCGGCGCGGCGTTCTCCGTCCTGTGCCGGGAGCCGGCGCCGCATCGCACGCCGGACGAGGACGGGGCGGGCGTGGCGGCGCGCGGCGAGTTCCACCCCCTGCCGGCGCCGCAGCCGGCGGCGGTGGACCTGAAGCCGTTTCTGACGGCGCCGGGCAAGGTGGTGCTGGCGCGGGAAATCTACGGCCGGAACGAGCAGATCGTCCATGGCCCGTCCTTGCAAAGCGTGCGCAAGATCTACGTCAGGGGCGAGCAGGCCCTCGGCAGGCTGGTCCTGTCTGACGAGATGGCGGCCGAGGCGCCGTACGGCAGCGTCCATCCGTCGCTGCTGGACGGCGCCATCATGGCCTCCGCCGTGCTGCTTCCGCCCGAGACGCGCTCGCAGCCGTTCATTCCGCTGATGATCCGCGAACTGACGGTGTACGGCCGGGTGCCCAACGCTTGCTACTGCCTCGCCACCCTCTCCAAGGTCAACGAGGAGGTCACCGTGTGCGACATCCGCTTGGTGGATGCCGACGGGACAGTGACGGTGGACATGGCCGGCGTCACCTGCAAGCGCATCCGGAGCGGCGCGCCGCGCGACGACGGCCGGGCGGATGGCCAGACCGGCGGGGCGCGCGCCGCCGTCGGCCTGGGCGCGCAAATCGAGCAGTATCTGACCGGCAAGCTCGGCGAGCTGATCGGGCGGCCGGGACCGATAGCGCCCGACGTGAACTTCATGGATCTCGGGGCGGAGTCGTCCGGCCTGATCGTCATGGCTTCCCGGATCGAGAAGGAGCTCGGTTTCGATCTCTATCCGACCGTATTCTTCGAATATCCGAATCTGGCGGAGCTGGCGGCCTTCCTCGAGCGGGAGCACGGCGAGGCGTGCCAGGCGTATTTCCAGGCCGGCCTGCCCGATGCGGACGCCGGGCCGGCGACCCCGCCGGCGGCGGCGCCCCGGGCATCGCGCCCCGTGCCTGCCGGCGACGAAGAGGCCGATTCCCGGAGCGGGGGGCCGCTCGCCGACGGCGACGACCGCATCGCCATCATAGGCATGGCCGGGCGCTACGCGGACGCGGCCGATCTCGCAGCCTTCTGGGAGAACACCGTCGCCGGGAAGGATCTGATCCGGGAAGTCCCCGCCGATCATTGGGACTACCGGCCATGGTTCGACGCGCGCCGCAACCAGGCCGACAAGACCTATTGCAAATGGGGCAGCTTCATCGACGGCGTGGCGGAGTTCGACGCCGGCTTCTTCGGCATTTCGCGCAAGGAAGCGGAAACGATGGATCCGCAGCAGCGCCTGGTGCTGCAGGCGCTGTACCACGCGGCCGAGGACGCCGGCTACGGCGCGCGCATCAAGGGGAGCGCCACCGGGGTGTTCATCGGTTGCTGCTTCTACGATTACGCGCAGGAAATGTGTTTGCGCGGCAAGGGGGTGGAACCGCACGACGGCACCGGCAACGCCGCGACCATGCTGGCGAACCGCCCGTCGTTCTTCCTCGATCTGCGAGGCCCCAGCCTGACGCTGGACACCGCCTGCTCGTCGTCGCTGGTGGCGCTGGACATGGCATGCGACAGCCTGCGCCGGGGCGCGTGCGGGATGGCTTTCGTCGGCGGCGTCAATCTGCTGCTCAGCTCCTGGCACTATCGTTATTTCTCCAGCATCAACGCGCTGTCCGCGACCGGCCGCTGCCACTCGTTCGACCAGCAGGCGGACGGCTATGTGCCGGGCGAGGGGGTCGGCGTCGTGCTGCTGAAACCGTATGCCCGCGCGCTGGCCGACGGCGACCGGATCCACGCGGTCATCGCCGGATCGGCAGTCGCGCACGGCGGACACACGCCGTCGCCGACCGCGCCCAGCGTCAAGATGGAAACCCAGGTATTGCTGGAGGCCTGGAAGCGCGCCGGCATCGCGCCCGACTCGCTGGCCTATGTCGAGGCCCACGGCACCGGCACCCCGCTGGGCGATCCGATCGAGATCGAGGCGCTGAAGGCCGCTTTCGCCGAACATACCAGCCGGCAGGCATTCTGCGCGCTGGGCACGGCGAAAGCCCAGATCGGCCACACGGAGGGCGCCGCCGGCATCACCGGGGTCATCCGGGCGGTGCTGGCGATCAAGCATCAAACGATTCCGGCGATGCACAGGTTCGAGACCCTGAATCCGTACGTCAAGCTCGACGGGGGGCCGGTCTTCATCCCGCGCGGCAACCTGGAATGGCCGGTTCGGGACGGGGCGCCGCGCCGCGCCGGCGTCAGCTCCTTCGGCTTCGGCGGAACCTACGCCCACGTGGTGCTGGAAGAGGCGCCGCCGCGCCCGGCGCCGGTCGGGAACGCGGAGACGCCGTGGACGCTGCTTGCCGTTTCGGCGAAGAGCGGAGCGTCTCAGCACGCGCGGCTGGCCGGGCTGCGCGCCTGGCTGGACGGTCGGGAGCCGGTGGACCTCGAGCGGCTGGCGTTCACGCTGAACGCCACGCGCGCCCACTGGGAGAAGCGCGCCGCCTTCGTCGTCCGGTCCGCTCAGGAGCTGGCCCAGGCGCTGGATGCCGTTCTGGCGGGCGCACAGACGCCGTTCGGCCTGGCTTCCGACGCCAAGGCGCGGGCGTCCGCCGGCGACGGCCTGCCGGAATGCTACGCGGCGCTTGACGCCGCGGCCGGACCGGACGAGGCGCGGCGGCAGCTGATGCGGATCGCGCAATGCTATGTCGACGGCGCGAATCCGGACTGGCGCCGGCTGGCCGGCGAGGGCCCGGCGATAGACGCGCCCCTCTATCCGTTCGAGACGGAGCGCTTCTGGTTCGAGCACCAGGCGGTCGAGACGCCCGTCGACGCCGGCCTGCCGTCGGCGGAGGCCGGCACGCCGCCGGCCTCCCTCCCGGCCGAGGCGAAAGCGGCCGAGGCCAGGCCGGCGACGGCGGTCCCGCGGGCCGAAGTCGAGGCCAGGGCCATCCGGATTCTGAGCGAGATTCTGTTGTTGCCGGCCGAGAAGATCGAAATGGACGCGGAACTGGCCGGACTGGGCGTCGACTCCATCATGACGATGCAGTTCGTGGTCGCGGTCAACAAGGCCTTCGGTCTGCATCTGAGCGCGGCGGCGCTGTACGCGGCGTCCCGGGTCGGGCAGGTGGTCGACGTGGTGTTCCAGGCGGTCGCCGATCAGGGGGGGGCGACGCCGCCTCCCGAGCGCGACGCGCCCCAGGCGGCGCCCGCCGAGGAGCGGCGGCCGGCGCCCAAGCCGGTCGCGCCGCCGCCGGAGGCGCCGGCGAAGGCGAGGATAGTGCTGAAGGGCACGCCGGAACCCGCGCCGGTCCCGCCGCCGGCCGCGTCCTCTTATCGGGCCATGCTGAGCTTCAACGAAACCATGCCGGGCACGCCGATCTTCCTGGTCCATCCGGGCGGGGCGGGGGCGGAAAGCTATATCAAGCTGGCCAATTATCTGGACGGCAGGCAGCCGGTACACGCGATCGAGTCCTACAACCTGTACAGCGGCGAGGAGCCCATCCGCACCATCACCGAACTGGCCGCGCTGTATCTGAAGCATGTCAGAAGCGTGCAGCCCCACGGCCCTTATTTCCTCGGCGGCTGGTCGCGCGGCGGCATGGTCGCCTTCGAGATGGCGCAGCAGCTGTTCGACGCCGGCGAGCGCGTGGAGACGCTGTATCTGCTCGACAGCTATGTGATGAACGAGCAGGAGAAGACGGTCGCCATCGACAATGTGATGAAGCATTCGATGCTGCCCGGCGGCGTGGCGTCCTTCCGCGATCTGCTGAAAAACAATCTGGCGGTCGAACGCATCTCCAATGTCGTCTACCAGCCCCGTCCCTACCCCGGCCGGGCGATCCTGTTCAAAGCCAACCAGCAGCTGGAAACCCGCGCGGCGAAGCAAACGATGGAGCTGGCCCAGACCTCGGCCAGGGAGGTCGTCGCGCGGAACTCCAGCGAGCAGGTGGCCCAGGTCATCGACAATCTGAACGCCTTCATCAACGAGGACACGGTGGCCGACTTCAACAGGCTGGGCGCCAAGCCGGACAACGGCTGGTCCCGCTATATCGAGAACCTGTCGATTCGCATCGTCGACGGCAACCACTTCAGCATCATGGAAGAGCGGACGCTCAGGCCGATTGCGCGGCATATCCAGTCCGACATGGACGCAACCCGTTACGCGGAGCAGGCAGTGTGATGAACGATCTCATGCAAGTACGGCATCAGGTAGGCACCTTGGTGGATTTGCTGCGCATGCGGGCGCAGGCGTCGCCGGACGCCGTCGCCTACACCTTCATCGAGAGCGAAACGGCGCGCAGCCAGGTCACGTACGGCGAGCTGGACCGCCGCTGCCGGGCGATAGGGGCCGAGCTGCAGCGGGAGGGCCTGAGCGGGGAGCGGGCGCTGCTGATCTTCCCGCAGGGGCTGGACTTCATCTACGCCTTTTTCGGCTGCCTGTACGGCGGCGTGGTGCCGGTGCCGGCCTATCCGCCGCGCAAGCGCCGTTTCGACCGCCTGGCCGCCATCATCACCGACGCCGACGCGAAGGTGGTCTTCACCATCGCCGAGCTGCAAGACGATCTGAACGCGGCCGTCGGCGAGAGCCAGCTGGCGGCCACCCGCATCCTGCTGACCGACGGCGAGCGCGAGGCGGGCATCGAGGCGTCGTGGCGGCGGCCCGTCATCCACGGCAACTCGCTGGCCTTTCTGCAATACACATCGGGCTCGACCGGCTCGCCCAAGGGGGTGATGGTCAGCCACGGCAACCTGCTGTTCAATCTGCAGGCGGTGAAGGACACCTTCTCCTATCCGGCGGGCGGCGCCAGCGTGACCTGGCTGCCCAGCTTTCACGACATGGGCCTGATCGACGGAGTGCTGTCTCCGCTTTACGTCGGCCAACACGGCGTGATCATGGCGCCGACCACCTTTGTGCAGCGGCCGTTTCTCTGGCTGTGGGCGATCACCGAGTTCGGCGGAACCAATTCCGGCGGGCCGAATTTCGCCTACGAGCTTTGCGCGCAGAAGATCCGTCCGGAAGAGAGGGCGAGGCTGGACCTCAAGAGCTGGCACACGGCGTATTGCGGGGCCGAGCCCATCAACCAGGGCACGATGGAGCGCTTTGTCGAAACGTTCCGCGAGTGCGGCTTCGCGCCGGAGGCGCTGAGCCCCTGCTACGGCATGGCGGAAACCACGCTGATCGTATCGGGCGAGCGCCGCGGCGGCTCCCGCTATCTGCAGCTCTCCCGCGATGCGCTGAAGGCGAACCGGGCGGAATTCGTCGACGAGCCGGACGCCTACTCGGTGGTCAGCTGCGGCGAGCCGGTCATCGAGACGATGGTCCGGATCGCCGACGCCGACACCCGGCGCAGCTGCAAGCCGGGCGAGGTCGGCGAAATCTGGGTGGCCGGTCCCGGCGTCGCCGGCGGCTACTGGGACAAGGACGCGCTCAACGCCGAGATTTTCAACGCGTATACCAGCGACACGCGGGAAGGGCCGTTCCTGCGCACCGGCGACCTCGGCTTCCTTTGGGAGGACAAGCTCTACGTGGTGTCCAGGGTCAAGGACCTGATCATCATCCGCGGGCAGAACCACCATCCGCACGATATCGAGATGACGGCGGCCGAGGCGCATCCGGCGCTGCAGCCGACTTGCGGGGCGGCCTTTTCCATCGACGACGGCGGCGAGGAGAAGCTGGTCATCGCGCACGAGGTCAAGCGCGAGGCCCTGGCCAGCCTGGACATCGAACAAGTGGTCAAGGCGGTGCGGCAGGCGGTCAACGACGGGCATGGCGTCATCCCGCACGAGGTGGTGCTGCTGAGGCCGGCCTCGCTGCCGAAGACGTCGAGCGGCAAGATCCAGCGGCAGGCCACCAAGGGGCATTATCTGGCGCAAACGCTCAGCGTGGCGGCCGCCGGGAGAAAAGCGGCCCAGCAGCGGCCGGAGCCCGCCGGGGCGCCTCCCGCCAGGCCGGACGAGGCCGCTGTCGCGCGCTTCGGCGCGGAACAGATAGAGCGGGAGCTGCGCGCGGTGCTGGCGTCTTCGCTGGGCATCGGCCCGGAGGCGATAGACTGCGCGGAGCCATGGTCCAGCTACGGGCTCGATTCGCTGAAGGGAAGCGCGGCGATCGCGGCCCTGGGCGACCGCCTGCAGACGGCGCTCAGTCCGACGCTGTTCTACGATTATCCGACCCTGACCGCGCTGAGCCGCCATCTCGCGGGCCGCAACATCGCGATTCCAAGCGCCGCGCCGTCGGCACCCGCAGCGGAGCCGGTCGCGGACGTACCGGCGAGCCCGGGGCCGGACGCCGGCGAGGAGATCGCCGTCATCGGCATGGCCTGCCGCTTTCCCGGCGCCGCGAGTCCGGCGGAATTCTGGAACATGCTGACCGCCGGGCGAGACGGCATCGCCGACATTCCCGCCTCGCGCTGGGATATCGGCCAATTCTACGATCCCCGCCCCGGCACCCAGGGGAAGATGGTTTCCAGGCGCGGAGGCTTCCTGCCGGACGTCAGCCAGTTCGATGCCGATTACTTCGGCATCCCGCCGATAGAGGCCGAGGCCATGGACCCGCAGCAGCGGCTGTTGCTGATGGTGACCGCCGATGCGCTGGAGAACGCCGGCGTCGCGCCGCAGTCGCTGGCCGGCAGCCAGACCGGCGTCTTCGTCGGCATCTGCAATCTGGACTACATCAGGCTGTGCCTCGCCGATCTGGACAACGTCAACACCTATTCCGGCACCGGCGGCTCCCAGGCCATCGCGGCCAACAGGCTGTCGTATTTCTTCGATCTGTGCGGTCCGAGCCTGGCGGTGGACACCGCCTGCTCCTCGTCGCTGGTCGCCGCCCACCTGGCCTGCCAGAGCCTGCGTCTGGGGGAGTCGGACCTGGCCATCGTCGGCGGCGTCAATCTGATCCTGACGCCTGAATTGAACGTGGTGTTCTCGCAGGCCGGCATGCTGGCGGCGGACGGCCGCTGCAAGACCTTCGACGCGGCCGCCGACGGCTACGGGCGGGGCGAGGGCTGCGGCGTCGTCGTGTTGAAGCGCTTGTCCGACGCGCGGCGGGACGGCGACCGCGTATTGGCGACCCTGCTTGGCTCCGCGGTCAATCAGGATGGCCGCAGCAACGGTCTGACCGCCCCCAACGGCCCGGCCCAGCAGGCGGTGGTCCGCCGCGCCCTCGGCGATGCCGGCGTGGCGCCGGCCGAGGTCGGCTATGTGGAGGCGCACGGGACCGGCACCCCGTTGGGCGACCCGATAGAGTTCAACGCGCTGCGGGCGGTGCTGAGCGAGGCGCGTCCGGAGAACCGGCAATGCTGGGTCGGATCGGTGAAGACCAATATCGGGCACCTGGAAAGCGCCTCGGGCATCGCCGGATTGATCAAGACGGTGCTGTCGGTGCAGCAGGGCCTGATTCCGCCCCATTTGAACCTGCAGAACAAGAATCCCCACCTCGAGTGCCATGATGGCCCGTTGGACATCCCGACGAGCTGCCAGCCGTGGCCGGACGGGTATCGCAGGCGCATCGCCGGCGTCAGCTCCTTCGGTTTCGGCGGGACCAACGCCCATGTGCTGGTCGGCGGGGTGCGTACATGATCGGCTCGATTGAACTCGACTGCGACAGCGTCGTCCAGGTCAGCTATCCGTCGGCCGGCGTCGCGCAGGTCTCGATGCGCGACCATGACGAAAGAAACATGTTCTCCCATGCGCTGATCGAAGGGCTGGACCGCGCCTTCGCCGACATCGGCGCGTCCGGCGACGCCAAGGTGGTGGTGGTGTCCGGCCTGGACCAGTATTTCTGCTGCGGCGGCACGCGCAGCGAATTGCTGAGCCTGATCGAGGGAGAGAAGACGTTCGACATCGGGCAGTTCTACCGGGCCCTGCTCGACTGCCCGCTGCCGACCATCGCGGCGATGGCGGGCCACGCGGTCGGCGGCGGCTTTGTTTTCGGCATGTACGCCGACATCGCCGTCCTCGCCGAGGAGTCGGTGTACAGCGCCAACTTCATGCGCTACGGCTTCACGCCCGGCGTCGGCTCCACCTGCCTGCTGCCGCGCCGGCTGGGGGAGGCGCTGGCCAGCGAGATGCTGTTGAGCGCCAACGGATTCACCGGCAGGGAACTGAGCCAGCGGGGCGCGCCGTTCAAGGTGGTCAAGCGGGCCAAGGTGCTGGAAGAGGCGCTGGCGCTGGCCGTCGATCTGGCGGCGAAGCCGCAGGCCTCGCTGAAGATGCTGAAGGCGACGCTGACGCGGGAGTTGCGCGAAGCCCTGCCCGCAGCGATCGCCCGGGAGCTGGAAATGCACGATGTGACATTCAAATTGCCGGAAGTCCGCGCTCAGGTCGAGCGCCACTTCGGACACTGAGAGGCGCGATCCGACATGGTATTCGAAACATTGTTGCTCGAAAGCGGCGGCGGCGTCATGCGGGCCGTGATCAACCGCCCGGAAAGTAAAAACGCGATCAATCAGACGCTGTTGCGGGAGATCAACCAGGCGCTCGATCTGGCGGAGTCCCAGCCGGATTGCCGGATGTTCGTGCTCGAGGGCGCCGGCGGGATTTTCTGCTCCGGCATGGACTTCCACGAGATGGACGCGCTCGCGGACCGGATCGACATCGATCTGATGCGCGGCAGCACCGAGAAATACATGCGCACGCTGAAGCGCTTCGCGGCGAGCCCATGCGTCGTCGTCTCGCGCGTGTCCGGCGCGGTGACTGCCGGAGGAGTGGGCCTGGTGGCGGCGAGCGATCTGGTGCTGGCGACGCCGGAATCGCATTTCACCTTGACCGAGGCCATGTGGGGACTGCTGCCGTCCAATGTCATTCCGTATCTGATCCGGCGGGCGGGGTTTCAGGCCGCGTTCCGGATGAGCCTGACCACCGACACGCTATCGGCGGCCGAGGCCCATCGCCTGCAATTGGTCGACTATCTGGGGGAGGACCTCGATCAATTGGAGCGGCGGCTGAGGATCAAGTTGAACAGGGTCAGGAAGGACGCGGTCGGCAATCTCAAATCGTATTTCCGAAGCATGTGGATGATAGACGAGGAAATGGAACAGCTGGCCGTCGAGGAGACCAGCCGGCTGGCCGCGATGCCGTCGGTCATCGAAAGCGTGCGAAATTTCGTTCAAAAACAGGCTTTCCCCTGGGAGTCCCGCTAAGCAGCGTGTCGATGGATTGAAAGGATATCGCAATATGATGGCATATATTTTCGCAGGGCAAGGTTCCCAGTTTCGCGGCATGGGAGCGGAGGTGTTTGGGGAGTTTCCGGACCTGGTTGACCGTGCCGACGATATTTTGGGCTATTCGATTGAAGAGCTTTGCCTGGCCGATCCGCATGAACGATTGAATCGTACCGAGTATACCCAGCCCGCGATTTATGTCGTCAATGCGCTGAGTCATATGCGGGAAGTCCGCAGCGGCTCCGGAATGGCCGATTATTATGCCGGACATTCTTTGGGTGAATACAATGCGCTGCTGGCGGCGGGCGCGTTTTCTTTCGAGGACGGCCTGCGCATGGTCGCCAAACGCGGTGAATTGATGGGAGGCGTCGAGCACAGGGGCGGCATGGCGGCGATCGTCGGCTTGTCGGGAACGGAAATATTCGATGCGCTATCCGAGGCCGGCTTGTTCGACGTGGATCTGGCCAATTTCAACACGCCCTCGCAAGTGGTCATTTCAGGCTCGGCTCAGGATATTGCAACGGCCCAGAGCGTTTTTGAGAATCTGGGCGCCTCATATCATATCCTCAGCGTCGGCGGCGCATTCCATTCCAGATTCATGGCGCCGGCCAGGGCGGCATTCGAAGATTTCATCGAGCCTTTCCATTTCAATACGCTGCATACACCGGTCGTTTCGAACCGCCGGGCCTTGCCTTATCTGAATGGAAGCGTGGCGGTCGATCTGGTCGATCAAATCACCGCGCCGGTGCGTTGGGTCGAAAGCATCTCTTATATGGCGAGACAGGGCGTGACGGAATGGAAGGAAGTGGCGCCTCGGGCCGTCTTGACGCCTTTCCTGCGGAAAATCATCAAGAGCGAGACTTCGAAACAATGAGAGGCGACGAATCGACGGCCAAGCTGGTGTTCCTATGCGGCGGGCAAGGCACGCAATATTTCCACATGGGAAAGGAATTGTTCGGTGTCAACGCCGCCTTCCGTTCTTGCCTGCTGCGCGGAGAGGCGGTTTTTCATCGCGTCGCCGGGGCCTCGCTGCTCGATGCGATGTTTGATCCCTCCCGGAGCAAGTCCGATAGTTTCGATCAGCTGAAATACAGCCATCCGGCCATTTTCCTGATCGAGTATGCGCTGGCGCGGGCTTTGGCGGAACACGGCATCGTGCCCGATCTCGTCGTCGGCTGCAGCCTGGGCGAGTTCGCGGCGGCCGCCATTTCCAGCATGGCGGAATTCGACGACGCGCTGGTTTCGGTGATCGAGCAGGCCGACGGCATCGCCCGGCATTGCGAAGAGGCCGGCATGACGGCGATCCTGGACGGCGTGGAACTGTTCGACGGCGAGCCGGCGCTGTTCGCCGACTGCGAGCTCGCGGCGGTCAACTACGCCAGGCACTTTGTCATCTCGGCCAGCCGGCCGGCGCTGGCCAGGGTCGAGAGGGCCTTGCGGCAGCGCGACATACTCCATCAACGCCTGCCCGTTCGCTACGGATTCCATTCCGGCTGGATCGCCTTGCCCGACGCCGTGCGGGCCGGACTGGCGCTGAGGCCCGGGCAGGTCCCGCCGCAGGTGCCGGCATGGTCCTGCGCGGCGATGGCGCCGGTCGTCCGTTTCGACGCCGATCACGGCTGGCGGGTCCTGCGCTCGCCGATACGGTTTGCCGAAACCTTGAAGGCGATACCGGATCACGCCCGGCACGCTTATGTCGACCTGAGTCCGTCCGGGACCTTGTCCGCTTTTTCCCGGAATGTCCTGGGCGCCGAATCGCAGCGTTCGATATTCTCCGCCATGAGTCCGTTTGGAAACGACGCCCAGGTTTTCGAGGCGATGGTCGCCGGCGTGCTCGGTTTCCGGCGCCGGGATCGAAGATTCCCGGAGCCGTCATGCTGATGGCCCGCGTCGACGTCGGCTTGCCCTTCCCGGTCCCCAATCTGGTCGCAGCCGCCTACGACGGCGATCAATACGGTCCCGCCAGCCATGACGATCTGGGCGTGGCGCTTCCGCCATCGCTGTCGGGCGCGGTCTCCCGGAGGAAGGCCGCTTATCTCGCCGGCCGGTATTGCGCGATGCAGTCGCTGTCGCAGGCCGGGCATCCGCTTCCATGCGACTTGCCGATAGGGGAGGACCGAAGCCCGGTCTGGCCGGACGGCCTGGTGGGGTCGATCACGCATACCGACGGTTTGGCCGCGGCCGTTGTCGCGTCCGCCCGCGACGCCAGGGGGCTGGGAATCGATGCCGAAAGCGTCATAGGCGTGGAGACCTGCCGATTATTGCGCGATCAGGTCGTCTGCGACGGCGAATGGCGTTTCGGAGGCGACGGTTCGAGCTGGTCCGATCGCCTGTTCTTCACAATGATTTTTTCCGCGAAGGAAAGCATTTTCAAGTGCCTGTACCCGCAGGTCGGAAAGTATTTCGACTTTCTCGACGTCGAAATCGTCGCATGGGATGCCGAATCCCGGGCATTCCGCTTTCGCGTCTTGACCGATTTGAGCGATCGGGTATCCGCCGGTTTCGAAGCGGACGGTTGTTACAGCATTCTGCCCGGCATGGTGTTCACGTATGTCGGCTGGCCGTGCCGGCCGCGACAGGAAAAGGGAAGGATAGGATGTTAGGGGCCAGCGAATTCAGAAGGCAGTATGGAGTTTGCCAGGCCTATGTGGCCGGATCGATGTACAAGGGCATTTCATCCAGCGACCTGGTCGTCGGCATGGCGCGTGCGGGCATGATGGGCTTTCTCGGCACCGGCGGGATGCGCCTGGACCGGATCGAGCAGGAAATCCTGTCGATTCAGCAGCGGCTGGGGCCAGGGCAGGCTTACGGCGTCAACTTGCTGGCGAATATGGACCAGCCGGAGCAGGAATTCTCCATCGTCGAGCTGTGCCTGAGGATGGCGGTGCCGAACATCGAGGCGTCGGCGTTCATGCGGGTGCACGACAGCCTGGTCTGGTATCGCTTCAAGGGCGCGTATGCCGGGCCGGACGGGGCGCCGCGCGCGCGACGGCGCGTGCTGGCGAAAATATCGCAGCCCGAGGTGGCCGAGCTGTTTCTGAGCCCTCCGCCTGAAAGCGCGTTGCGGCGCCTGGTGGCGCAAGGCCGCCTGTCGGCCTCCGAAGCGGACATCGCCAGCCGCATGCCCGTCGCCAGCGATATCTGCGTCGAGGCGGACTCCGGCGGACATACCGACCGGGGGGTCTTGCTCGTCTTGCTCCCGGCCATGCTCAGACTGCGCGACCGGATAGGCGGGGAGAGGCGTTACGCGCAGCCGGTGAATGTCGGCGCCGCCGGCGGAATCGGCGCGCCCGAGGCCGCCGCCGCGGCCTTTCTGATGGGCGCCGACTTCATCGTCACCGGCTCGATCAACCAGTGCACGGTGGAGGCCGGGACGAGCAGCCGGGTCAAGGACCTGCTGCAGACGGTCGAGATCGGCGACACCGGCTTCGCGCCCGCCGGCGACATGTTCGAATTGGGCGCGCGCGTGCAGGTGGTGCGCCGCGGTCTGCTTTTCCCGCCGCGCGCCAATGAACTGTACGAGCTTTACCGGCGCCACGCGTCGCTGGACGAGCTGGAGCCCAAGGTGCGCCAATCGATCGAGGAAAAGTATTTCCGCCGCAGCTTCGACGAGGTATGGCGGGAAACGCGGGAATATTACGCCAGATGCAATCCTCAACGTCTCGCCGAGATCGAGCAAAGCCCGAAAGCCAGGATGGCGGCGATATTCCGCTGGTACTTCATCCACTCGACGCGTCTCGCCTTGCGCGGCAGCGAAGAGCAGAAAGCCGATTATCAAATTCAATGCGGGCCCGCGATGGGGGCTTTCAATGCCTGGGTGAAAGGCAGCCGGTATGAAAACTGGCGGTGCCGCCATGTCGACGAAATCGGCATGCTTTTGCTGCGGGGCGCCGAAGAATATATCGACAAGGCCTTGCACAGAGCGACGCATGCCGTCGCCGGATAATCATCGCCGCCGGACGCGACGGGGCGGTGGGGACGCGATTTCAGGCGCCATGCCCTTGGCCGGGGCGCGGCTTCCGGCCAGCATGGCGAATACAGTTCCGGCGTCGCCGGGCTTCGGGAGGCAATATGGATAGCGACAGCAAGGGTTCTGGCCATAAGCGGGGAGGCATGGCGGCGGTGCTGATCTGCCTCTTCATGGCCATGCTTGACAGCAGCGCGGTGAATATCGCGCTGCCGACCATCGCCGGGGCATTCGATGCGGACTTCGCCCTGGTCCGCTGGGTCGTGCTTTCGTACATGCTGGCGCTGACGGCCCTGGTGTTGCCTATGGGGCGGCTGGCCGACGCGGTGGGGAAAAGAAACATCTACGTGGCGGGGATCGCGGTCTTCGGCTTCGGCTCGGCATGCTGCGCGGTGCCGGTATCGATAGGCTGGCTATTGTTCGGCCGCGTCATACAGGGTATCGGCGCGGCCATCATCCTGGCGCTCGGCCCGGCGTTGGTGACGGAGCTGGTGCCGGCCGGCGAGCGCGGGCGGGCATTCGGCATCATGGGCGCGGCGGTCGCCCTCGGGGTGATCATGGGCCCCAGCGCGGGGGGCGCGCTGATCGCCGTCCTGGGCTGGAATGCCATTTTCTGGCTCAATGTCCCGCTGTGCGTCGGCGCCGCCATCGTGGCGTTCAAGCACCTCGATCGAAGCCGGACTCGCGAGCGTCCGCCGTTCGACCTGGCCGGAACCGCGGCGTTGATCGCCGCGCTGACGCTGTCCTTGCTGGCGCTGTCTCCCGGCGAGACGGGATTTCTCGATGCGCTGGGCGGCGCAGGGGTCTGGTTCGCCGCCATCGTCGCGTGGCTTGTCTTCGTCTGGATGGAACGCCGGGCGGAAAACCCCATCGTAGCGGCGTGGCTATTCGGCAACGCCGTGCTCAGCCTGAATCTGCTGGCGGCGTTTCTCAGCTCGGTCAGCATCGCCGCGACCTTATTGCTGCTGCCGTTCTACCTGCAGAACGTGCTGGGTTTCGCGGTCGCCAAAACAGGCTTGCTGCTTGCCGTCACGCCGGTGGTGCTGACCGTCGCGGCGCCGCTCTCCGGCGTCATGGCCGATCGTTTCGGCGCCCACCGCGTCATCGTCGTCGGCCTGCTCATCATGGCGATCGGCTTCATCGCCATGTCGACGCTGTCCACGCGCACCACATCGCTGGAGTTCGTCTGCAAATTCATCCTCGTCGGCCTGGGGCTGGGTTTGTTCCAGTCGCCGAACAATGCCTTGATCATGTCCGCGGCCGCCGCCGGGCATACCGGCGTCGTGTCGGCCCTGCTGGCGATGACGCGCTTGATGGGGCAGACCATAGGCGTGGCCCTGGTGGGCGCGATAGGGTCGTGGCGCGCATTCGCGCACGGCGCCGCGCGCGCGCCGGCGCAGCATCAAGTCGACGCCTTGGGGGAAATATTCATCGGTTTGATGGTTCTGACCTTGTTGGTACTGGCATTGTCGATTCAAAGCTCGTTATGTCGAAAGAGAGCGGTGGCATCCGTGGCGCCAAGCAATTGAACGGCGGGCATGGACGTTGCCGCATGCAAACTATCTTCACGTGAGGAAGGCCGGGTATGACCAAAGATGATGTGTTTTCGACGGTGAAAGAAATAATCCTGGAAACGCTGCCGGATCTGGATTCGCTGCTGGTGACGCGGGAGCGCAGCCTGAGCGAGCTGGGCGCCAACTCGGTCGACAGGGCCGAGATCGTCGTCAGCAGCATGGCCGCATTGCGGGTGAAGGCTTCCGCGCTGGAATTGCGGGAGGCGAAGAATATCGGCGGCCTGGTCGATATTCTGCATGGCAAGACCGAGGCGGGGGCTTGACGGCCGCCGGAGGCCGGCCGCCTTCCCGCCGCGATGCGGTGGTTACGGGAATGGGCATGGTCGGCGGGGTGGGCATAGGCGTCGAGCGTTTCGCCGACGCCCTTCGCAGCGGGCGCAGCCGCTTCAGCGCGGTGCGCGCCGCGCCGTCCTCGCGCCCCGGCTACGTGATGGCGGAGCTGGGGCCGTTCAACCTGGACGAGCACATGCCATCGGCCTTGCAGGCCGAGCCGTCGCTGGAGGCCCGCTTGCGGAAAGTCGGCGGCCGCTCGACCCGTCTGGTGCAGACCGGTTTGCTGGCCGTCGCGCAGGCGTGGTGCCAGGCCGGCTTTCCGGCCGGCGGCGAGCGGACGGCCCTGGTGGTCGGCGGCCAGAACCTGGCGCACGCGTTCGAAGCCGGCTGGTCGGAGCGTTTTGTCGAGGAGCCCGCCTATCTGAGCCCGTCCGCCGCCATCCAGATGCTGGACACCGATCTGATCGGCTGCGTCAGCGAGGTGTTCGGCATACATGGGGAAGGCTATGCGGTCGGCGGGGCTTCCGCCTCCGGAAACGTCGCGATACTGAACGGCCTGCGGCTGATCCGCAGCGGGGGGGCCGACGTCTGCGTCGTCATCGGCGCCTTGGCCGAGCTGGCCCCGTTCCAGCTGCAGGCGTTCGCCAATCTGGGCGCGCTGGGCGGCGAGGCCTATCTGGACGCGCCGGGTCTGGCCTGCCGCCCCTTCGACCGGCGCCACAATGGCTTCATTCCCGGGCAGGCCAGCGCATGCCTGGTGCTGGAGGATGCGTCCCACGCGCTTGCCCGCGGCGCGCCGGCGCTGGGACGCGTTCTCGGCGGGGCGATGTCGCTGGACGGCAACCGGAGCGCCAATCCGTCGGTCGCCGGGGAGGCCGCGGTCATGCGACGGGCGCTCGCCGACGCCGGGGTGCCCGTCGATGCCGTCGATTACGTGAATGCCCACGGCAGCAGTTCCAGCCTCGGCGACATCACCGAGCTGCAAGCGATAGAACGGGCATTCGGGGCGCATTGTCCGAATGTGCTGGTCAACTCGACCAAAAGCATAGCCGGGCATTGCCTGTGGTCGGCCGGCGTGGTGGAGGCGGTGGCTTGCTTTGTCCAGATCCACGCCGGCTTCCTGCACGGGAATCTGAATTTGACCGATCCGATCGAACACGCGTGCGCGTTGCTCGGGACCGACAGTCGGGACGTCGAACTCCGGGTCGCGCTCAGCAATTCCTTCGGTTTCGGCGGCATCAACACCAGTCTCGTCTTCGCCTCGCCGTCGCTGCCCGTCGGAAGCGGCTGAGCCTTTGGCCCGGCCGTCGCGAAGCGATGTCGGCCGGGCCGCTCCGGGAGGGCTACAACCGTTTCAGGAAGGCGTGGATTTTCGCGATGTCCTCCATCGTGGAAATATGGCGATAGCCCTTCTTCACATAGATGTTTTTTGACCCCGCCTGGGCTTCGAGCACATTGGGAAAGCAGGGGGTCGCGTCGATCAGCGTTCGCAGGGCGGTGATGGTCGAACCGTGAAATTCGGCCGGCAGATTGTCCGTCAACGTTTTCGCTTCGTTGTACCGGTTTTCCCTTATCAGTTTCATGATCTCGTACGGAGCGGCGATCTCCTCCTCGTATTCGTACTCGAATTCGTCCAGCAGCGATTGCTTTTGCGGCGCGGACCGGATGATGGCCTCGGCGCAGCGGACCGGAATCGTGCAAAGCAGCTGATAGCCGATCTGGAACAAGCGCACGATGCCGGGTTCGGCCTCCAGATCGTGTTGCAGCCGGACGACGGCGCCGGCGGCGTCCTCGCCCGCGGTCCCGGCCAGGTAGCATGCGCCGAGATTGCTGGTCGCGCCGACGATCTGGGCCGCCTCCGCTTCATGGATCGCCTTCCCCTGGACGGTGGCGCCCGACATCATGATGTTGGACAGGTAGGCCAGCTCCGCCATTCTGTCGGAGGCGATGTCCGCCGGCAGGCGCGACAGCGCCGTTTTCAGCAAGGACGAGGCGGGCGAGCGCTGCTGTCCGGCCTCGCTTGCCAGCAGCCGCGTTTCCGATTGCGCGGGCGCGAACACCCCGGCGTTCCTAAGGATGGCGTCCAGCGCCGCGAACGCTTCGCGGTTTTCCGTCTCGCCGGCTGGCGATTGCCCGGACACCGGGTTTTCGGCCGCCGGCAGCAGCGGCGGGCGTCGCGCGTCGGCAGGCCGCCCGCTGAACGTCTGCGCCAGCCGCTGGCGCTGCTTCCCGAGGAAGTCCGCCGTGTTGACATCGTAGCGCCGCTGGTCGAGCAGCGATGCCAGCGGCTGCGTCTTCGCCGACATCAGGAACAGCGTCGCGCTGACCGGATCCACGTAGCCGGAGGCCGAGCGCGAGGCGACGCGGTCGCCGGTGATATCCTCTTCCAGCAGCTCGGCCTCCTCTCCGTCCTCCTCCTGGCTCTGCCGGCTGGCGCTGGGGGTGAAATTGCACCGCTCGAGCACGCGGAGCAGGAATTCGGCGGCATGCCGAGACAGATTCAGCAGCATTTCGACAACGACGTGCCAGTGCTTTTCTATCTTGGGGAAGACCTGGTAGTTGTCGATGGAAATCCCGCCGTCGTCTTCCGGCGTCGCGACCGTCCTGTCGACGACCGATATCAGCCTGGCCAGGCATACCACGATGAAGTCCTCGCCGAGGGCGATCAGGCGGGGCGCCAGCCTGTCTTCATCTTCGCGCAGCGTTTCGATCCAGCGCATGAACTGGTCGATGTCCAGTTCTTCCCTTTGGCCCAGCCCCTGGCCATGCCAGAGCGAGATATCGAGAACCTCCTTCAATTTCTCCGCGCTGACCAGGGCCAATATTTCCTGGCAGTCTTCCAGTCCTACCGTCTCTATCAGTTTGTTCAGTGTGTAGGCAGGCAATTCCTGAATATAGGTGGCGAGCTGCGGACTGCCGGAAATCTGGCGAATCAATTCGCTGCCGCCGCGCAATGGGGCGGAGGGCAGGCCTTTGTCGAGTTCGGTCGTTCTTTTCATGGCATGGTCCGGGAGCGTGGATCCAGTCATCGGTATGTCTTTGAATGTGCCGATCGATATTTGAATCTGATGCGGCGGTCGATTGATCGAACAGTTGATTGACTGATTTTGAAAAAATATATTAACGGTGCAGTTTGTTTATGGCGTGGCCTGCCATTTTATTAATATCGGCTCGTCTGATTTGTTTTGTACCGAAACGTGGCGCCTATTGAAAGGCAGGGCTGGACAATATGCTAGCTGTTCTTTCTGTCAGCTCATCGGCGGGAAAAGGTTTGTGCTAGAATAAATCGTCTTTTATTGATCGGTTCCGGCCGGATTTCGAGACGGACCGATGAGCCGCAGCGCAGGCGGACAAGCGGATGCCAACGTGATCCGGCCAGGATCGCGCCGCCGTCGCGGTCGCCGCCTGCGTAGAGCGGGTCCGCCGGCGGGGACGGCGGCTCGCCCGGACGCGGCGAGATGGACAGCCATCGCAAGTGGTAGAATGAGACGGTTGCGTATGCATTGGATAGATTGGAATTTACATTTGACGTCCAACCGAATGATCATTCTCGATACCGAAACCACCGGTCTCGATCCTCAGCAGGGCCACCGCATCATCGAATTCGCCGGCCTGGAAATGATAGGCCGCAAGCTGACCGGCAAGCACTTGCACCTTTACATCCATCCCGAACGCGACATCGATCCCGACGCGCAACGGGTGCACGGCATCTCGCTGGAGTTCCTCGCCGGCAAGCCGGTGTACCGCCAGGTGGCGCAGGAGATCGCCGATTTCCTGCGCGGCGCCGAGTTGATCATCCACAACGCGCCGTTCGACGTGGGCTTCCTCAACGCCGAATTCGCCAAGCTGGGCATGGAGCCGATCGACAAGCTGTGCAGCGGCGTGATCGACACGCTGCGCGACGCGCGCGACATGTTCCCCGGCAAGCGCAACAGCCTGGACGCCCTATGCGACCGCTTCGAGATCGACCGCTCCAACCGTACGCTGCACGGCGCGCTGGTGGACTGCGAACTGCTGTCCGAGGTGTATCTGTGGATGACGCGCGGCCAGGAGAGCCTGGCGATGGACATCGAGGTGGAGCTGCCGGGCGGCGGCGACGCCGGCGCCATCCAGTTCGAGCGCAAGCCGTTGAAAGTGCTGGCCGCCAGCGCGGACGAGCTGGCCGAGCACCAGGCTTACCTGGATACGCTGGACAAGGCGGTGAAGGGGCAGTGCCTGTGGCGCGGCCTGGAGGCGCCGGCCGCGGCGGAGGGCTGAGATGGCGAGAATGATCGCGCTGGTGCCGGCCGCCGGCACCGGCAGCCGTTTCGGCGCGCCCAGTCCCAAGCAGTACCTGCAGTTGAACGGCAAGCCGCTGATGTGGCACACGCTGGCCACGCTGGCGGCGGTGCCGGCGATAGACGAGGTGGCGGTGGTGATCTCGCCGCAGGACGAGTGGTTCGACGATTTCGCCTGGGCGCTGCCCAAGCTGTCGGTGCACCGCGTCGGCGGCGCCAGCCGTGCCGACAGCGTGGCCGCCGGCCTGGCGGCGCTGGCCTGCGCCGACGACGACTGGGTGCTGGTGCACGACGCCGCGCGCTGCTGCCTGTCTGTGGCGGCGGCGGAGAGGCTGATCGCCACGCTGGCCGACCATCCGGTCGGCGGCCTGCTGGCGCTGCCGGTGCCGGACACCGTCAAGCGCGCCGACGGCGACGGCCGGGTCAGCGCCACCGTGCCGCGCAACGGCCTGTGGCTGGCTCAGACGCCGCAGATGTTCCGCGCCGGCACGCTGGTCCGGGCGCTGGACGGCGGCGGCGCCGACATCACCGACGAGGCGTCCGCCATCGAGCGGCTGGGGCTGAAGCCGCAGCTGGTCGAGGGCGACGCGCAGAATTTCAAGGTCACCTACCCGCGCGACCTGGCGCTGGCGCGCGCGATACTCGCCGCGCGCGACGCGCAGTGATTGAACGCCGCAAGGCGGAAGGACCAATATGTTCCGTATCGGACAAGGCTATGACGTGCATCAGCTGGTCGAGGGCCGCCCGCTGATCCTGGGCGGAGTGGAGATTCCGCACGAGAAGGGCCTGCTCGGCCATTCCGACGCCGACGCGCTGCTGCACGCGATCACCGACGCGTTGCTCGGCGCCGCCGCGCTCGGCGACATCGGCCGCCATTTCCCGGACACCGCGGCCGAGTTCCGCGGCGCCGACAGCCGCGCGCTGCTGCGCGAAGCCGCGGCGCGGGTGCGCGCCGCCGGCTGGAGGCCGGTCAATGTGGACAGCACGCTGATCGCGCAGCGCCCCAAGCTGGCGCCGCACATAGACGCGATGCGCGCCAATATCGCCGCCGACCTGGGGCTGGACGTCGGCGCGGTCAACGTCAAGGGCAAGACCAACGAGAAGCTCGGCTATCTCGGCCGTTGCGAGGCGATAGAGGCTCAGGCCGCCTGTCTGCTGATGCCGGTTTGACGCCGCTGCTGAAACCGCCGATCCCGCGTTGCGCCTCCTTGTCGTACGATGTGTACTGCCTGCGTCGGCGCGCCTTGGCTCTATGCTTTGATCGGCTGCTATCCTATCCGCCGCATGGACTGCTGATCCTGCGTCTCTTTCGGGCGGCATGCCTGAGCCGGCCTCTTGTGGGATAATCGCGCATCGCCGCCGCTGCCGGAGACCGGCGGAACCCATACCCATGCCAGGAGGCCCCGTAATGCTGACCCAGGATCAACTGAAACTCGCCGTTGCCCAGAAGGCGCTGGAATTCGTGCCGGAGGACGCCATCATCGGCGTCGGCACCGGCAGCACCGTCAACCTGTTCATCGAGGCGCTGGCCGGCATCAAGGGGCGCATCCGCGGCGCGGTATCCAGTTCCGAGGCCTCGACCGCCCGTCTGAAGGCGCACCATATTCCGGTGTTCGACCTGAACGAAGTGGAGAAGCTGCCGGTCTATATCGACGGCGCCGACGAGATCAACCATCACCTGCACATGATCAAGGGCGGCGGCGCGGCGCTGACGCGCGAGAAGATTGTCGCCGGCGTCGCCGACGAGTTCATATGCATCGCCGACGAGAACAAGTACGTGGCGATGCTGGGCGCCTTCCCGCTGCCGATCGAGGTGATCCCGATGGCGCGCAGCTATGTCGCGCGCGAACTGGTCAAGCTGGGCGGCCACCCGGAACTGCGCCAGGGCGTGATCACCGACAACGGCAACCTCATCCTCGACGTCCACGGCCTGCAGATCATGAAGCCCGTGGAGTTGGAGGAGACCATCAACCACATCGCCGGCGTCGTCACCTGCGGCCTGTTCGCCCGCCGTCGCGCCGACGTGCTGGTGCTGGGCAAGCAGGGCGGCGTCGAAGTGTTGCGCTGACGGAGATCCCGTCCGGCCCGGTCCGTCGAACGCGGCCGGGCAAAGATGGCATGTCACGCGGCTGTCATCTCATTGTCTTACAATCCATCCTTTCCGCGAGAGCCCGAGGCAAACATGGCAGAACACATTTCCAAGCAGTTCGACCTGGAACTGGAAACCATCCGGACCCGGGTGCTGCAGATGGGCGGCCTGGTGGAGCAGCAGATCCTGTCGGCGATAGACGCGCTGATGGCCGGCGACGTCGTCCGCCTGGACAAGGTGATGGCCGAGGACGCGCTGGTCAACGCGATGGAGGTCGGCATCGACGACGACTGCCTGCACATCATCGCCCGCCGACAGCCGGCGGCCAGCGATCTGCGCATCGTCTTCACCGTGATCAAGATCATCACCGACCTGGAGCGCATCGGCGACGAGGCGGCCAAGATCGCGCGCATGGGCAAGACCATCCACCAGTCCGAGCGCTTCCAGATGCCGCGTTTCCGCGAGATCGAGAAAATGGCCGAGGTGGCGCTGGCGATGCTGCGCCGCGCGCTGGACGCCTTCGCCCGGCTGGACACCAGCGCCGCGCTGGAGCTGGCCGAGGAAGACCAGCGGCTGGACGAGAATTTCGCGTCCGAGCTGCGCCAGCTGATCACCTTCATGATGGAAGACCCGCGCACCATCAGCATGTCCATCGACACGCTGTTCATCTCCAAGGCGATCGAGCGCATCGGCGACCACGCCAAGAACATCTCCGAATACGTGGTCTACCTGGTCAAGGGCAAGGACATCCGCCACACCACGCTGGAAGACAAGAAGCGCGAGTCGCTGGGGCGCTAGCCGGACGAGCCGGACATGACGCTGGACGTAAAATGGCGGTAACATCTCGCGGTTACCGCCATTTTGCTTGCCGGGCGCGCCGGGCGATCTTCGTCCCCTTGCGTCCGCGCGGGCGCAACCGAACAAGAAAAGGGGTGTCCTTGACACACGCCACGCCCCCGCATACCGTGCTGGCCACCATCGATCTGGGTTCCAACAGCTTCCGGCTGCAGGTTTCCCGCGTGGTGGACGATCAGTTGTACACGCTGGACGTCATGAAGGAGACCGTGCGCCTCGGCGCCGGCCTGACGGCGGACAAACATCTGGACGACGACACCCAGGCGCGCGCGCTGGCCTGCCTCGCCCGCTTCGGCGAGCGGCTGCGCGGCTTCCTGCCCGGTCAGGTGCGCGTCGTCGGCACCAATACCTTGCGCGTCGCCAAGAACGCCGCCGGCTTCATCGCCGAGGCCGAGGAGCGGCTCGGCTTCCCGATCGAGGTGATAGCCGGGCGCGAGGAGGCGCGGCTGATCTATCTGGGCGCCGCTCATTCGCTGCCCGACACCAAGGAGCGCCGGATGGTGGTCGACATCGGCGGCGGCTCCACCGAATTCATCATCGGCAGCCATTACAAGGCGCTGGTCACCGAAAGCCTGCCGCTGGGCTGCGTCAGCTACACGCTGCGCTTCTTCCCGGACGGCAAGCTGACCCGCGGCAACTTCCGCGACGCGGTGCTGGCGGCCCGCAACGAGATCCAGCGCATACGCCACGAATACCGTCCCAGCGAATGGCAGCTCGCCGTCGGCACCTCCGGCACGGCGCGCTCGCTGCGCGACGTGCTGGAGATCAACGACTGGAGCCGGGCCGACATCACGCTGTCCGGCATGGAGCAGCTGCGCGCGGTGCTGATCGAGCAGGGCAGCATAGACGCGATCAAGGTCAACGGCCTGAAGGCCGACCGCGCGCCGGTGCTGGCCGGCGGCCTCGCCATCATGATCGCGGTGTTCGAGGAGTTGCAGGTCGAGAAGATGATCGTCACCGAGGGCGCGCTGCGCGACGGCGTGCTGTACGATCTGTTGGGCCGACAGCGGGAGAAGGACATGCGCGACAGCACGGTGGCCTTGTTCAAGCGCCGCTACCACGCCGACACGCAGCAGGCCGAGCGCGTCAATCTGCTGGCCGAGCGGCTGTACCGGATGTTGGCCGGCGAGGACGTCGACCAGGACATGCTGAAGCGGCTGTGCTGGGCGGCCAAGCTGCACGAGATCGGCCTGACCATCGCCCACACCGCTTACCACAAGCATTCGGCCTACATCCTGCAAAACGCCGACATGCCCGGCTTCTCCAAGCGCGAGCAGGCCACGCTGGCCGCCATCGTGCTGGGCCATCGAGGCGACATGGGCAAGATGGCGCAATACATCAATCAGCCGGCGCTGTGGCAGGCGGTGGTGGCGTTGCGGATCGCCGTGCTGTTCTACCGCAGCCGCATCAATGTGGCGCTGCCGGCGGAGCTGGACCTCAGGCAGCACGCGCGCGGCTTCACGCTGTCGCTGAGCGACGACTGGCTGGAGGCGAATCCGCTATCGGCCAGCAGCTTCCGCCAGGAGGTCAATCAATGGAAAAACGTCGGCTTCCAGCTAGACATCGTGCGGAAATAGGACGGCGATGCGCCATCCCGAGCTGAAGGAGAGGCTGCCGACGCTGGGCGAGCAGGCGGGGACGCTGCTGCCGGTCGGCGAAGCCAAGCACGCGGGCACCAAGCTGTCCTTGTTCGATTTCTGCGCCGACGAGGCGATCGAGCTGGCCGAGCTGCCGCTGGCCAATCTGGCGGGCTACCGCCGCTGCGGCGAGGTGCTGTGGCTGAACGTCTACGGCCTGCGGGACGTCGCCGCCATCCAGGCGATAGGCGAGTTTCGGCCTGCACCCGCTGGTGCAGGAGGACATCCTCAACGCCCGCCAGCGGCCCAAGCTGGAAGACTACGACGACTACCTGTTCCTGGTCTGCCGCGTGTTCGACTATCAGCAGGGCGGGCGGCTGCAGTCGGACCAGATGTATCTGGTGCTCGGCGACGGCTTCGTGCTGTCGTTCCAGGAAAAGCCGACCGGGGTGTTCGAGCAGGTGCGCGAGCGGCTGCGCAAGGGCCGCGGCGCCTTGCGCCGGCGCGGCGCGGACTATCTGGCCTATTCGCTGCTGGACGCCATCATAGACGACTACTTCGGCGTGCTCGGCCAGTTCAACGACAAGGTGGAGCGCACCGACGGCCAGCTGCTGGCCGGCCGCGACAGCGGCGTGCTGCGCCAGATCCAGCGGCTGAAGCGGGATTGCCTGAAGCTCAGGCGCGCGCTGCTGCCCTTGCGCGAAGTGCTGCTGTCGCTGAACCGCGGAGACGAGGAGCGCATCGGCGACGACACCCGCGTCTATCTGCGCGACGCCTACGACCACGTGGTCCATGTGCTGGAGTCGCTGGAAATGAACCGCGAGATGGTAGGCGATATGATGGACCTGTATCTGTCCACGCAGTCGCACCGGCTGAACCTGCAGATGCGGGTGCTGACGGTGATCACGATGATCTTCATGCCGCTGACGCTGATCGCCGGCATCTACGGCATGAACTTCGAGTACATGCCGGAGCTGAAGTGGCATTACGGCTACTTCATCGTGCTGCTGGCGATGGGCGGCATTTCCGCCGGGATGAGCTGGTGGTTCTGGAAGCGGCGGTGGATTTGACGCTCCATCTTCACGGTGCCATGATGAATCGAAGCTTCAATAGACGATTGATTCTAGTTGAGAGTTGCGGGAGAGAACCATGAAACCGTTTTCGGTTCATGCAATCTGGGATGATGAAGCCAGTGTTTGGGTGGCTAGCAGCAAAGATGTGCGAGGACTGGTTGCAGAGGCGGCTACGCGTGAGGAACTGGTGGCCATGCTCAAGGCTCGCATTCCGGAGTTGCTGGAGCTGAATGATCAGCCATTGCCCGAGGGAGAGATTCGTTTTCGTCTGAAATCGGAACAGGTCTCAACCGAGGTAATTTGTGACTGACTTTACCGCTGCGGTAAAGAAAAAGTTGAAGGAACACGGCTGCAGCTTTGATCGCCAAGGGAAAGGCGACCACGAAATCTGGTATAGCCCCATTACAAATACGAAATTTCCGGTGGATAGCAGCATTCGGTCTAGGCATACCGCCAATGAGATCATGAAGCAGGCGGGCATCCACCACCATTTCTGATAGCAATTCATATCAATCAGCCGGCTCTGCGCCGGCTGATTCTGTTTTACACCTCGTCCGAGCGCAGCCGCCTGACGCCGGCCTGGCGCATCTGCATCCAGGCCTCGGCCAGCGAGCCGTCGATGTCTATCGCGCGACAGGCGTCCTCGATCACATGGGTTTCGAAACCGGCGGCGCAGGCGTCGATGGCGCTCCAGGCGACGCAGAAATCGGTGGCCAGGCCGGCCAGCCACACCTTTTTCACACCCAGCGCGTCCAGATAGCCGGCCAGGCCGGTGACGGTGGTCCTGTCGGCCTCGACGAAGGCGGAGTAGCTGTCCACACCGGC
Source organism: Chromobacterium sp. CV08 (assembly GCF_051129845.1). NCBI lineage: Bacteria > Pseudomonadati > Pseudomonadota > Betaproteobacteria > Neisseriales > Chromobacteriaceae > Chromobacterium > Chromobacterium sp. CV08. The sequence continues at coordinate 4,032,473 of NZ_CP150453.1, read as the reverse complement.
GTGCATGCCCTTGCGCACCACCAGCCGCGCGTGTCCGGTCTCCAGCTCGGGATGGAAGTCGGCGCCTGGGCTGCCGGCGACGCAATGGTCCGGCCACAGCGTCTGCGCGCCATAGGGCAGGTCCAGGCTCTGGAAAGGCTGCATGCCGGGGTGGCCGGACGCGAACGATATATGGCCTTTCGGGTGCCAATCCTGGGTCAGCACCACGTTTTCGAACAGCAGCGACAGATGGTTGATCAGCGGCACCACTTCGTCGCCGCCGGGCACCGCCAGCTCGCCGCCGGGGCAGAAACTGTTCTGCACATCGACCACCAGCAGCGCGCAGTCGGCGCCATAGCGTTTCAGGGGCATGGGACTACCTTGTTGTTGTCGTCTTCCGTCTTGTTAACACGGGCGCGCCCGACGGTAAAGGGGACGGGGTCTTTACCGCGCTTGCTTTACATACCCCATGGGGGTATAAAGAGGGCAGGAGGACGCGATGACACAATCCTTGTTGACGCTGCCGGTGGCCGGCATGAGCTGCGCCGCCTGCGCGGCCCGCATCGAGAAGCAGCTGAACCGCATCGCCGGCGTCGAGGCGGCGGTCAGCTTCGCCAATGAAAGCGCCCAGCTGCGCTACGATCCCGATCAAACCGATCCGCGGCAATTGGTGGACGCCATCGTCCGCTGCGGCTTCGAGGTACCGCGCCAGACGCTGGAGCTGGGCATCGGCGGCATGAGCTGCGCCGCCTGCGCGGCGCGGCTGGAGAAGGCGCTGGGCCGCTTGCCCGGCGTCGAGGCCAGCGTCAATTTCGCCGCCGAGTCGGCGCGGGTCGACTACCTGCCGGGCCTGGCGGACCGCGGGCGGGTGCTGGACGCGGTGCGCAAGGCCGGATTCGAACCGTCGCCGCGCGAGGACGGCGGCGGCGGAGAGCAGGCTGCCGCCCGTTATCGGCGTGAGCTCGCCTGGTTTGCCGCGTCGGCGCTGCTGACGCTGCCTTTCATGGTGGAAATGGCGGCGATGTTCGCCGGCGGCCACCACGGCTGGCTGCCCAGGATGTGGCAGCTGGCGCTGGCGACGCCGGTGCAGTTCATCGTCGGCTGGCGCTTCTACCGCGGCGCCTGGCAGGCGCTGCGTGGCGGCGTCGCCAATATGGACGTGCTGGTGGCGCTGGGCACCAGCATGGCCTGGCTGCTGTCGGCGGCGGTGACGCTGTGGGACATTCCCGGCCAGCACGTGTATTTCGAGGCCAGCGCGGCGGTGATCACGCTGGTGCTGCTGGGCAAGCTGCTGGAGGCCAGGGCCAAGGGCCGGGCCTCGGCGGCGATCGCGGCGCTGGTGAAGCTGGCGCCCAGGACCGCCCGCGTCGAGCGCGGCGGCGAGCTGGTCGAGCTGGCGGTGGACCGGCTGCAACACGGCGATGTGGTGGTGGTGCGCCACGGCGACAGCCTGCCGGTGGACGGCGAGGTCGTCGACGGCCAGGCCTGGCTGGACGAAAGCATGCTGAGCGGTGAGAGCCGGCCGGTGGCGAAGCGGATCGGCGACAAGGTCTACGCCGCCACCCGCAACCAGGACGGCATGCTCAAGGTGCGCGCCACCGGCGTCGGCGGCGACACCCAGCTGGCCGAGATCGTGCGCATGGTCGCCGCGGCCCAGGGCAGCAAGGCGCCGATACAGCGCCTGGCGGACCGCATCTCGGCGGTATTCGTGCCGGCGGTCAGCGCGGTCGCGCTGCTGACCTTCCTGCTGAGCGGCTGGCTGCTCGGCAGCTGGACGACGGCGCTGATCGACGCGGTGGCGGTGCTGGTGATCGCCTGCCCGTGCGCGCTGGGCCTGGCCACGCCGACGGCGGTGATGGTCGGCGTCGGCAACGGCGCGCGGCGCGGCATCCTGTTCCGCAACGCCGCCGCGCTTGAGCAGGCCGGCAAGGTGGACGTGCTGCTGGTGGACAAGACCGGCACGCTGACCGAGGGCCGGCCGACGCTGCGCAGCGCGCTGGCGCTGGACGGCGACGAGAGCCGGCTGATCCAACTGGCGGCCAGCGCCGAGGCCGGCTCCGAGCATCCGCTGGCCCACGCCTTGTTGCAGCGGGCGAAAGAGCTGGAACTGCCCTTGCTGGCCTGCGAGCGCTTTCGCGCCGATGTCGGCAATGGCGTCGAGGCCGCGCTGCCGGGCGCGGGCATGGTCAAGGTGGGCGTGCCGTCCTGGATAGGAATGGAGCCGCCGGCCGAGGCCGCCGCCTGGCCGCAGCAAGGCTGCACGGTGGTGGCGGTCAGCCTGGACGACAAGCCGCTGGGCGTGCTGGCGCTGGCCGATCCGCTGAGGGACAGCTCGAAGGCGGCGGTGCAGGCGCTGCGCGGGCTGGGCGTCAAGGTGGTGATGCTGACCGGCGACCACGAAAGCACCGCGCGCAGCATCGCCGCCGAAGCCGGCATAGAGCAGTGGCGCGCCGGCATGAAGCCGCAGGACAAGGCCGATGTGGTCGAATACTGGCAGCGGCAGGGCTGCAAGGTGGCGATGCTGGGCGACGGCGTCAACGACGCCCCGGCGTTGGCGGCGGCCGACGTCAGTCTGGCGATGGGCGCCGGTTCCGACGTGGCCATCGCCGCCGCCGACATCACGCTGATGCACGGCGACCTGGCGCACGCGGTGGACGCGATCCGCCTGTCGCGCGCCAGTCTGGCCAAGATACGCCAGAACCTGGCCTTCGCTTTCGTCTACAACGTGCTGGGCATCCCGCTGGCGGCCGTCGGCATGCTGAACCCGGTGATCGCCGGCGCGGCGATGGCGGCGAGCTCGGTATCGGTGGTGTCCAACTCCCTGCTGCTGCGCCGCTGGCGCTGAGCGGCAGGGCCGATAGTCAATCTGAACGAATGGAGAACACAATGACGGAATTGATCCTGAACATCGACGGCATGAGTTGCGGCGGCTGCGTAGGCAGCGTCACCGGCCTGCTGAGCGGCATGGCCGGCGTCGTCGGCGCCGAGGTCAGCCTGGAGGAAAAGCGCGCCCGCGTGCAGTACGACCCGGCCGTGGTGTCGCCGGAGGAGCTGGCGGCGGCGGTCCGCGACGCCGGTTTCGACGTCAGCGTCTGAGCGGCTTCGCCGGGCGGCCGTCACAAAGACCAGTACCGCTGGGCGGTGCGGCGAGGTTTGCTAGCGCCTGTCCCGCCTCGCCGCCATCCGGCGGCGCCGAGAACGGTTGGAGGCGGGTCGGACACGGAGGCCTCGCATGTGCACGCATTTCCAACTGCAGTCCGCTGATCGCAATCAGGTGGTCGGTCGTTCGATGGAGTTCGCCCGGCCGCTGGACCCGGCCTTTTACATCCAGCGCCGCAGCGAGACCTTTCAGCAGCCGGTGTGGGCCGGCGCGGAATTCCAGAAGATGGAGGCTGCGGCGGGCTGGTCGGTGCGCTACGGCTATGTCGGCGTCAGTTCGACCAATCTGCCGCTGCCGGGCATCTCGCAGCGCATCGTCACCGACGGCCTGAACGAGGCCGGACTCAGCGTCAGCCTGCTGTGGCTGCCGCAGACCCGCTACCAGGATTTTTCCAGCCTGCAGACCACGGTGCTGGCGCCGTTGTTCGCCGACTGGGTCTTGGCGCACTGCGGCAGCGTCGCCGAAGTGCGCGAGCTGCTCCCGACGCGGCAGTTCTGGCTGCCGGACTGGCTGGCCAAGCAGCTGCCGCTGCACGCGGCCATCGTCGACAAGGACGGTCGTTCGGTGGTGGTGGAGTTCCAGGACGGACAACAGAAGATCTACCACAACCCGGTCGGCGTCTGCACCAATGCGCCGTGGTTCCCGTGGCATCTGGACAATCTGGGCAATTATCTGAACCTGACGCCCAACGATCCGGCGCCGCAGGAAATCGGCACGCTGTCGGTGGCCGCGCCCGGGCACGGCGGCGGCCTGGCCGGCCTGCCCGGCAACGCGACGCCGCCGGCGCGCTTCGTGCGCACCGTCTATCTGAAGCAGTACGCCGACACGCCGGACGACCTGCCCCAGGCCTACACCTTGGCCACCCATCTGCTGAACGCCGTCGATATCCCGCGCGGCGTCATCCGCGACGGCGCCGAGCAGGACTATACCCAGTGGGCGGTGGTTAAGGGACTGAACAGCGGCGAGATCGGCCTGCGCACCTACGACAGCATGCAGTACTGCGGACTGAAGCTGGCCGATATCGATTTCGGCGCCGTCGACACCCAGGTGATCCCGCTGCCCAAGCTGGCCGACATCAGCTTCATCGAGCCGCGCTAGTCGTCGCCCAGCATGCCGTACTCCACCGGCGTCTTCATGTAGAACACCCTGACGCCTTCGTCGCGCAGCCGGTCGAGCAGCAGCTCGGCCTCCTGGGCGCTGAGCGCCATCGTGACTTCCTCCGGCTGGTCGGCCAGCTCGAAGAAGCGGGCGGCGTGGATGCGGCGCCCGCCGCCGAAGCCCTCGCTGGCGGAGAACAGCGTCGCGCCGCCTATGCCCAGGCGCCGCGCCTCCTGCAATATCCACTCGGCCAGCGGCACGCCGTGGTGGCGGTGGTCCTGCTGGGTGAAGAACGATAGCTGGTAGCCTTGCATGGCGGCCTCCTGATGGCGCGGGCGGCGCTGTTCTTCCATTGTATCAGCGGGCGGAGGCCGTCGCCTGCACTGGAAATTCCCTCGGCATATTGTGGCTGCTTCTTGCGCGGACTATGATCATCGGTCGGGCCGCGTCAGCGAAGACCAGGGGCGGCTGCATCGAAACAAGGGGGAATACCATGAAGAAACCGATCGCCGCCGCGCTGGCGGCCACGCTGCTGGCCGGTCCGGCGCTGGCGGCCGACATTCCGCTGCGCGACTTTTTCCGCACGCCGGAACAGAGCAATTTCACCGTCTCGCCCAATGGCGACAGCGTGGCCTTCCTCGCGCCGTGGGAGTCGCGCCGCAACATCGTCGTGCGCCGTCCCGGCAAGCCGGACCAGCGCGTCACCTCGATCAAGGACCGCGATCTGTCCGGCTATTTCTGGAAGGGCAACGACAGGCTGGTGTACACCAAGGACAGCGGCGGCGACGAAAACTTCCATCTGTACAGCGTCGATCTCGCCAGCGGCGAAACCCGCGACCTGACGCCGTTCCCCGGCGTGCGCGCCGAGATCGTCGATGGCCTGATAGACCGCGACGACGAGCTGCTGGTCGGGCTGAACAAACGCAATCCCGAGATTTTCGACGTTTACCGCGTCAATCTGAAGACCGGCGAATTGAAGCTGGAGGCGGAGAATCCGGGCAAGGTGGCCAGCTGGGGAACCGACCACGACGGCAATATCCGCGTCGCCGTCGAGACCGACGGCGTCAACAATACCGTGATGTACCGCGACGAAGCCGGCGGCAAGTTTCGCAAGCTGTTGACCACCAATTTCCGCGAGAATTTCACGCCGCTGTTCTTCACCTTCGACAACCAGCGCTTCTACGCCTCCAGCAATCTGGGCCGCGACAAGGCCGCCATCGTCGAATACGACCCGAAGACCGGCAAGGAAGTGAAAGAGATCTACGCCCGCAACGATGTCGACGTCGACAACCTGGGCTATTCGCACAAGCGCAAGGTGATCACCTGCGCCGACTTCGAGACCGACAAGCCGGGGCGCCAGTGTTTCGATCCGGTGGCGCGCGAGCTATACGACAAGCTGCAGGCGCGCTTTCCGGGCTACCAGGTGGATCTCCAGTCCGGCGACCGCGACGAGGACCATTTCGTCGTGGCGGTGTGGAACGACAAGACCCAGGGCAAGCGCTATCTGTACGACAAGGCCAGCGACAAGCTGACGCTGCTGGCCGAGGTCACGCCGTGGCTGCCGGAAGACCGGATGGCGGCGATGAAGCCGGTCCGGTACCAGAGCCGTGACGGCCTGACCATCAACGGCTATCTGACCTTGCCCCGCGGCAAGGAGAACGCCAAGGACCTGCCGGTCATCGTCAATCCGCACGGCGGGCCGTGGGCGCGCGACAGCTGGCGTTTCAATCCGGAAGTGCAGTTCTTCGCCAGCCGCGGCTGGGCGGTGCTGCAGATGAACTTCCGCGGCTCCACCGGCTACGGACGCCGGTTCTGGGAAGCCTCTTTCAAGGAGTGGGGCGGCAAGATGCAGGACGACGTCAGCGACGGCGTGGCCTGGCTGGTGGGGCAGGGCGTGGCCGACCCGAAGAAGGTCTGCATCTACGGCGGCAGCTACGGCGGCTACGCGACGCTGTCCGGCATCACCAAGACGCCGGAACTGTACCGCTGCGCGGTCGACTATGTCGGCGTGTCCAATCTGTTCACCTTCATGAAGACCATCCCGCCGTACTGGAAGCCGTTCCTGGATTCGATGTACGAGATGGTCGGCGATCCGGAAAAGGACAAGGCGCTGCTGCGCGAGCGCTCGCCGGTCTTCCACGTCGACCGCATCCAGGCGCCGCTGCTGGTGCTGCAGGGCGCCAAGGACCCGCGCGTCAACATCAACGAATCCAAGCAGATCGTCGATGCGCTGAAGAAGCGCGGCGTGGACGTCGAGTACATCGTCAAGGACAACGAGGGCCACGGTTTCCACAACGAGGAAAACCGCTTCGCCGCCTACGGCGCGATGGAGCAGTTCTTCAAGAAATACCTGGACTGAGGGCGGTCGGCTCCGCCGCAAGCGGCCCGCGCGCATGCGCGGGCTTTTTTCATGCGCGGGCCGGCCGCCAGCGCCGCGCACCCCAATGCCCCAGCAACTGCAGCAGGCCGCACAACAACAGGTAGCCGACGGCGATGGCGCTGAAGATCTCCAGCGGATACACCTGCTCGCGGTTGTTGACCTGGGTGGCGACGAAGGTGAACTCGGCGACGCCGACGATATAGGCCAGCGAGCTGTCCTTCAGCAGCGACACCCACTGGTTGACGAAGGACGGCAGCATGATGCGCAGCGCCTGAGGCAGGATCAGCCAGCGCAGCGTCTGCCAGCGCGAGAAGCCCAGCGCCAGCCCGGCGTGCCACTGTCCGCGGCCGACGGCGCCCAGGCCGGCCAGTACCGCCTGGCCGAGGTAGGCCGAGTGGATCAGCGCCAGCGCCAGTATCACCGTCGCGAGGCCGGGGATGTCGACGCCGAACAACAGCGGCAGCAGGAAATAGCACCAGAAAATCAGCATCAGCACCGGGATCGCGCGCAGCACCGCGGTGATGGCTGCCAGCGCGCGCCTCAGCGCGGAACCGCCCATCAGCTGCGCGATGCCCAGCGCCAGGCCGAGTCCGCTTGCCAGCAGCGCGGCGGCCAGGCTCAGCGCAGCGGTCAGCAGCAGGCCGCCGGGTTCGCCGCCGGACAGATTGCCCCACAGCAGGTAGTCGAGATTGTCTCGGATCACATCCGGCATCATCGCAATGTCCTCCATGCCGGTTCCGGCCGTTGGGCCAGCAGCTGGGTGAGCAGCACCAGGACCAGATACAGCGCGGTGGCGGCGGCGAAGGACTGGAAGGCCAGCAAGGTCTCGGTCTCCACCTGGCGCGACGCGTAGGAGAGTTCGGCCAGGCCGATGGCCATCGTCAGCGAAGTGTTCTTGACGATGGCGGTGTACTGGCCGACCAGCGGCCGCTTTACCAGCTGCCAGGCCTGCGGCAGCACCACCAGGCGCAGCGCCTGCCAGCCGCTCATGCCCAGCGCGCGCGCCGCCAGCCGCTGTCCGCTGGGCACCGCGTTAAGGCCGGCCTGCAGCTCGCCGCTGATGAAGGCGGCGCTGTACAGCGTCAGCGCGGTGAAGGCGGCCAGGAATTCGAACGACGGCCAGGGCAGCGCCAGATCGAAGGGCAGCATCAGCGCGCGCGGCGTGTTCAGCCAGATCTTCGCCTCGTCCGGCAGCAGGCCGGACACGCCGAAATACCACAGCAGGAGCTGCACCATCAGCGGCGTGTTGCGATGCAGTTCCAGGAACAGCCGCGTCGCCAGCCGCAACGGCCGCGGGCCGCCGTCCAGCAGCGCGGTCAGCGCGAGGCCGAGCAGGCTGGCGGCGACGACGACCAGCAGCGACAGCCAGCCGGTCAGCAGCGCGCCCTTGCCCAGCCAGATCAGGTAATGCGGCTCCAGCCAGTTGTGGCCGAGCCAGGCGGGTGGGGTCATGCGTGTGTCTCTCTACAGCGGTGAAACGGCAAAACCGCCGGGGGCGCCGGCGGTTGCGGACGGGGACCTGCCTGGGGTCAGGCCGCGTCGCCGATCTTGAAGTCGCGCGGCAGCGGGGCCTTGGTCTTGGGGCCGAACCAGCGGTCGTAGATCCTGGCCGCGTCGCCGCTCTTTTCCAGCTCGCGCAGCGTCTCGTTGACCACCTTGGTCAGCCGGGCTTCGCCCTTCGGCAGGCCGATGGCCTGGAATTCTCGGGTCAGCGTGAACGGCGCCAGCTCGTACTTGGCCTTGTCCGGCGCATTGGCCAGCAGCGCGGCCAGTTTGGAGCCGTCCTGGGTGATGGCCTGGACGTTGCCGTTGCGCAGCGCGGTGAAGGCCAGCGGGGTGTCGTCATAGGCGACGACGGTGGTCTTCGGGTATTTCTCGCGCAGATACACTTCCTGGGTCGTGCCCTTGTCGACGCCTACGCGCAGGCCGGCCAACTGCTCAGGCTTCTGCAGCGCGCCCTTGCGGACGATGAACTGCTGGCCGGAGGCGAAGTAGGGCAGGCTGAAGTCCACCTGCTTCTTGCGCTCGTCGGTGACGGTGAAGTTGGCGGCGACGATGTCGGCCTTGCCGGACACCAGCAGCGGCACGCGGTTGGCCGGATTGGTCGGGACCAGCTGCAGCTTCACGCCCAGTTTCTTCGCGATGTGCTGGGCCACGTCGACGTCCAGGCCGGAAATCTGGCGGGTCTTGGCGTCGAGGAAGCCGAACGGCGGGTTGCTGTCGAAGGCGGCGACGCGCAGCACGCCGGCTTTCTTGATGTCGTCCAGGCGGTCGGCCAGGGCGGCGGTGGAAGTCAGGGCAATGGCGAGTGCGACGGCGAGGGTCTTTTTCATGGCGAGCCTTGTAGTTTGCCGAGTGGAATCGATAGCCGCCATCGTACCCTGGTTTTTTAATATCCAGAAATTATAAAAAATTAGTTATATATTCCAGTAAATGTTTTCGGCCGGGCGGCTTCCGTCGCGCGGGCGTGAAAAAGGCCGGGATGTCCCGGCCCTGGGTATCGAAAACGCTCAGCTCCGCTTGCGCCGTCCGAAGAAGGCGAACAGCGCGACGCCGACGACTATCATCGGCAGGCTCAGCCACTGGCCCATGCTGATCACATCGGATTTGCCGAAGATGCCGGCGTCCGGATTGCGGAAGTACTCGCTGACGAAGCGGGCCAGGCCGTAGCCGATCAGGAAGACGGCCGACACCTTGCCGGTGGCGCGCGGCTTGGCGCTGTAGAGCCAGAGCGCGCCGAACAGCACGATGCCCTCGAGCGCGAACTCGTACAGCTGCGACGGGTGGCGCAGCAGGCCGCCGTACTGCATCAGCATATTCATCAGATCGGACGACTGCTGCGCCTCGGCGATGTCCTCCATCCGCGCCTGCGGGAACAGCATCGCCCACGGCAGGTCCGGGCTGGCCACGCGGCCCCACAGCTCGCCGTTGATGAAATTGCCGACGCGGCCGGCCGCCAGACCCAGCGGCACCAGCGGCGCAATGAAGTCGGTCAGCTGCCAGAAGCCGCGGCCCACCTTGCGGCCGTAGATCGCCACCGCGATCAGCACGCCGAGGAAGCCGCCGTGGAAGGACATGCCGCCCTTCCACACCATGAAGATCTCCAGCGGGTGGCTGAAATAGTAGCCGGGCTGGTAGAACAGCACCTCGCCGAGCCGGCCGCCGACGACGACGCCGACGGCTCCGTACATCAGCATGTCGTCCAGCTGCGGCACGGTCAGCACGTCGTTGCCGTTCTTCAGGCGGTACTTGCCCATGGTCAGGAACAGGGCGAAGCCCAGCAGGTACATCAGGCCGTACCAGTGGACGGCCAGCGGGCCCAGGTGGATGGCCACCGGGTCGAACTGAGGATGAATCAGCATTTGTCAGTGATGTGCGTTTGCGGTAAAAGAATTGTTGACGAGATTATACGGAAAGCGTTCCCCGCCGTCGCGCCGTTCACCCGCGGCGATGCGGCACTCTGCTTGGTCCACCCGGCACCCGCGGACCAGCCGACGCCAGCTTACCCTGCTGGCGTGACGGAACGGCGACCGGTTTTGTTTACAGATTAAGGAAGCCTCATGCCTCAATACCGTTCCCGCACTTCCACCGCCGGCCGCAATATGGCGGGTGCCCGCGCGCTGTGGCGCGCCACCGGGATGACCGATGCCGACTTCGGCAAGCCCATCATCGCCATCGCCAATTCCTTCACCCAGTTCGTGCCCGGCCACGTGCACCTGCAGAACATGGGCCAGCTGGTGGCGCGCGAGATAGAAAAAGCCGGCGGCGTCGCCAAGGAATTCAACACCATCGCCATCGACGACGGCATCGCGATGGGCCACGGCGGCATGCTGTACAGCCTGCCCAGCCGCGACCTGATCGCCGACAGCGTCGAGTACATGGTCAACGCCCACTGCGCCGACGCGCTGGTGTGCATCTCCAACTGCGACAAGATCACCCCCGGCATGCTGATGGCGGCGATGCGGCTGAACATCCCGGTGGTTTTCGTCTCCGGCGGGCCGATGGAGGCCGGCAAGGTGCAGTGGGGCAGCGAGGTGCGCAAGCTGGACCTGGTCGACGCGATGGTCGAGGCCGCCAACAGCGCGGTGTCCGACGAGGACGTCGAGCGTGTCGAGCGTTCCGCCTGTCCCACCTGCGGCTCCTGCTCCGGCATGTTCACGGCGAACTCGATGAACTGCCTGACCGAGGCGCTGGGCCTGAGCCTGCCCGGCAACGGCAGCCTGGTGGCGACGCACGCCGACCGCAAGGAACTGTTCCTGAAGGCCGGCCGCCTGATCGTCGAATTGGCCAAGCGCCACTACGAGGGCGAGGACTATTCGATCCTGCCGCGCGGCATCGCCACCAAAGAGGCCTTCGAGAACGCGATGAGCCTGGACGTCGCGATGGGCGGCTCGACCAATACCGTGCTGCATCTGCTGGCCGCCGCCAGCGAGGCCGGCGTCGATTTCAAGATGGCCGACATCGACCGCATCAGCCGCGGCGTGCCCTGCCTGTCCAAGGTGGCGCCGGCGACGCAGAAATATCATATGGAGGACGTGCACCGCGCCGGCGGCGTGATCGGCATCCTGGCCGAGCTCGATCGAGCCGGCCTGATCCACCGCGACGTCGCCACCGTGCACAGCCCGACGCTGGGCTCGGCGCTGGAGCAGTGGGACGTGATGCGCCACGGCGAGGGCAGCGAACCGCACCGCCTGTTCCGCGCGGCGCCGGGCGGCGTGGCCACCACCATCGCCTTCAGCCAGAGCATGCGCTACCCGACGCTGGACGACGACCGCGCCGAAGGCTGCATCCGCGACCAGGCCCACGCCTATTCTCAGGACGGCGGCCTGGCGGTGTTGTACGGCAATATCGCCGAGCGCGGCTGCATCGTCAAAACCGCCGGCGTCGATGAGTCCATTCTCAAGTTCACCGGGCGCGCCCGCATCTTCGAGAGCCAGGACGCGGCGGTAGAGGGCATCCTGGCCGACCGTATCGTCGCCGGCGACATCGTCATCATCCGCTACGAGGGCCCGAAGGGCGGTCCGGGCATGCAGGAGATGCTGTACCCGACGTCCTATCTTAAGTCCAAGGGGCTGGGCAAGGCCTGCGCCTTGCTGACCGACGGCCGCTTCTCCGGCGGCACCTCCGGCCTCTCCATCGGCCACGCGTCGCCGGAGGCGGCCGAGGGCGGCGCGATCGGCCTGGCGGAAGAGGGCGACACGGTGGAGATCGACATCCCGAACCGCCGCATTCACCTGGCGGTGTCCGACGAGGAACTGGCCCGCCGCCGCGCGGCGATGGAGGCGAAAGGCCGCGACGCGTGGAAGCCGGTCGGCCGCGAGCGGGTGGTCAGCCCGGCCTTGCGCGCCTACGCGGCGATGACCACCAGCGCCGATACCGGCGCGGTCCGCGACGTGTCCCAAGTGGAACGCAAATAATCCGCGCTAGGGTGCTGTCATCACCCCGCAGGGGCGACGCACCTTCAATCAGGTGGGATCAACCGTAGGGTGCGTCACCCCAAAGGGGCGACGCACCGAATAGGAAGGGGAGGCCAAGCGCCTCCCCTTTTTGTCTCAGGCGGGCCTGAAAATTGCGCCGCGGTCCCGGTCGGGACGGTGGAATTTTCGGGCCTGGCTGACTTATACCGTGGACAGCGTCACTACAGCCGCCGCGACGATGGCGATGCCGGCCCAGCCTATCGGCTTCAGTTTCTGCTTGTACAGCAGGCGGCCGCCGATGGCGGTGCCGAGTATGCCGATCGACCCCCACAAGGCGTAGGCGATCGCCAGATCCATGCCTTTGACCGCCTGGCCCAGCAGCGCGAAGGCCAGCCAGACCAGCAGGATGGCGCCCACGCCCCATGCGCGGCGGCGGAAGCCGTCCGATTTCTCCAGCATCAGATTGGCGCCCACTTCTATCAGCGCCGAGGCCAGCACGAACAAGAGGTAGGCGGTTTTCATGCGGCGGCCTCCTGTTCGTCGCCTTCGCCCAGCGTCACGCAGACCAGGCCCTGCAGCGCGAGGCCCAGGCCGATGATTTCCTGCGTCACCAGCGTTTCGTCGAACAGCCAGACGCTGACCGCGGTCAGGCCGACCAGGCCCAGGCCTTCCCATACCGCGTAGGCGACGCCGACCGAGATCGCGCGCAGCGCGAGCGACAGCAGATAGTAGGACAGGGCCAGCGCGGCGGCCATCCAGGCATAGCCGAGATAGCCGCCGCTGCGGGCGGCGGCGGCCATGAAGGAGGTGCCGGCGATTTCGCAGACGATGGCCGCCATCAGCAAGGACCAGGCGATGAATAATGGAGAGTGTAATTTTTTATACATAGTGTCCAATAAAATAAACATGACGATCAGTCTGACACGGTCCCGCTTGACGGGGTTCCCGACGTTTCGCCGCGATACTATTGGAATACGATGAAAATGGGCGCGCCTGACGATGCTGTCCCTTGGCTGAGGGGCCGGACGATCAGTCGTCCAGCTGCACGGTCTCCCCGTCTTGCATGGCCAGCGGGAAAAGCTTCAGCGGTCTGTGCCTGCGTATCATCTCGGCCAGCGCCGGCGAGTGGCTGGTCACCCACAGCTGGCTGTGGCGGCTGGCTTCGGCGATCAGGCGCGCCAGCGCGGGCAGCAGTGCCGGATGCAGACTGTTTTCCGGCTCGTTCAGCGCCATGAAGGCTGGCGGACGAGGGCTGAGCAGCGCCACCGCCAGACAGAGGAAGCGCAAGGTGCCGTCGGACAGCTCGGCGGCCTCCAGCGGGCGCAGCAGGCCGTCGCGCTGCATCAGCATCTGGAATCGTCCCTGCTGGGCGTCAACCAGGAAGCGGCTGTCGGGAAAGGCGTCGGCCAGCACGCTGGCCAGCAATTCGTCGTCGCCGATTTCGATGATGGTCTGGAACGCCGCGGCCAGATTGGCGCCGTCGTGAGCCAACACCGGCGAGCGTATGCCGACCTGCGGCGCTCGCAGCGGCGAGCCGGGCCAGACGGCGAATTCGTGGTAGAAGCGCCAGTTGCGCAAGGTTTCCCTCAGCCGGGACAATTCCGGATAGCGGTGCGGCTCGGACAGCTGGCCGAACAGCGACTCTTCGGCGCGCAGGCTGGCCGGATAGGCGGTGCGCTCTCCGTCGACGCCGCAGAGGAAGGCGGCCTGGTTGCGCCGCTCCAGCAGCAAGGCGGAAGGCCGCCGGCCATGGGCCAGCCACAGGCTTTCCTCCTTCACCAGCGGGTCCAGCGAGAACAGGCTGTTGCTCGGTTCCGGATAGCCCAGTTGCAGTTCGTAGTCGTAGTCGTCCAGCCGCGCCGCCAGGATCATCCGTTTAGGCGCACGCGCCTTGTCGCCGCGTCGGGCGCCGCCGGCCCACATCGCCTTCTGCGCGCCGCCTTCTGCCGCCAGGGCCGCCGACAGTCGGCCTTCGGCGGCGGCGTGTAATAGCTGGATGGCCTTGTATAGATTGGATTTGCCGCAACCGTTGGCGCCGACGACGATATTGAGCGCATCGAGCTCCAGCGTCAGTTTGCGTATCGAGCGGAAGCCGACGAGGTTGAGCTGGTGTATCGGCATGCGGACGGGCCTATCGGGAAAGCCACTTCGACCGCGCGCGTGCGCGCGGGTTCCGGCGGGAGGCCGGTCAATTGATTAGGTCTTGATGTTTGTCATAATGCGGGAATGCGGCAGTGCTATCATGGCGGCGCCTTCCTGTCCTACAGTCGGGAACCCGGCCGGTCCTCGGCAGTCTATCGGCTTCCTTCCCCGCGGCGCGCAGCGCCCGCGTCTATTTGTTCATTTGCAGAAAAATCGAACAGTCACCCCTGGTTTTTATTCGTTTTGTTTCGGAAGTGAATTATTTATAAAATTACATTGTCATTCAAAATCAGTGAAATTTTCCCATGTTGTATTAGTTGTGCAACGTCGTCGCACTGAGCTCACGATGTGGGGCCGCGTTTGCGATAGCGACCGCTTGCCTTGGACGCTGTCAGACTTCTCGTGAAGAGATTGTGTATATTGCAATGATTTTTAATGATTTTGCCAAGAGTTTGGCGTGAGATAGGCAAAAAAAATGCGCGGTGCCTTACGGCCCGCGCCAAGTCTACAAAGGAGAAATAGAGGAGAAACTATCAAGAAGCAATTGCTGCATCTCAACGAGGACGGATTATCCGGATTGCGGTAGCGAGTGTCAACATTTGCGTTTCCGAAAATGAGGATAAATGTAATTTTTTGTCGCAACTGCGCACATGGCCTCGGCGAGGCGGCAGTTTTGGCAGGGGTTTACGCCTTTGGCATGCTTTGTCGGCAGCCGAGCAAGCGCGTGACAGCTGTGCCACAATACGTTTTTTCCAGATTGCAGCAGGATGTCAGCACATGGACGCCGTCCGCCATATTCTTCCCGACCCGCGCCAGTACCACCCGCAAGCCTCCCTGACCAACCGCCTGATCCATCACGCCCAGTCGGCGCTGGACGCCCAGGACACCGGCGAGCGCGATATGTGGCGCCAGGCCCTGGTCGGCGCCATCGGCGAGATGCTGCAGCGCGGCGAGCTGTTGTCGATCTCGGTGGCGCTGGCAATGGTGCCGACCCAGGCCTGCTACCAGCAGGTGTGGGACGCGCTGCGCGAGGCGGTCGAGGAGACCGGCGGCGCGCGCGCGCTGGTGTTTGCGATGCCGCTGGTCCTGGTGGCCGGCAGCCGCGAGCAGGCGACGCTGCCCGGCGCCGTTGCCGATGTCGACGGCCTGAACGCGCTGCTGCGTCAACACGGCGTGTTCTCCGACGACGGCGACGTGGCCTTGTCCGGCGTCTTGCTGCATCCGGACAGCCTGATCGGCCTGGACGCGGCCAAGCTTTACCGGATGTCGAGACTGGGCGAGGACGCCCGCGCCGAGCTGCCGACGCAGCCGGCGCCGATCACGGTGAAGGAGGAGGGCGTGTTCCTGCGCTATCTGATCGGCGTGGCGATCCAGCGCGACGGCGAGGCGCCGCCGCTGCGGCTCGGCGGCTCGGTCGGCGGCTGGGGCATGCCGCTGATGAAGTTTCTGGGCGAGCAATTGAAGCGGGACGGCGTGACGCTGTTCCCGATCGCCCGTCCGCCGCTGCCGGCGATGCAGGCGCTGGTGGCCGGCAATTTCGCGCGCTTCGAGGTGGCGCTGCAGGTATTCGCCAGCAGCCAGATCCGCCGGCTGCGCGAGCTGGACAAGGAGCCGGTGGCCATCGTGTCGGCGCACGACAACGGCGAGTTGCATTTCACCGTGTCGGCCAGCGGCGACGAGCGCAACTGGGAAGGCTTCGTCTGGCCGCTGGCTTCGCTGGACAACGTCAAGCTGATCGAGGAGAACTTCCGCGAACTGATGCGCGAATGCCATGTGCGCGACGTGCATGTGCTGCCGGAGCTGCAGCCGGAAAGCCGCGACGGCGTTCCGCTGTTCTTCACCGCCGACGATCTGTAAAGCGCAGTCTCGAAATATCGGCCCCGCCTGGCGCGGGGCTTTGTTTTGCCTATCAGCCGGCGGCGTCCTCCGTGCGCACCCAAGGCGCGCCGGCCAGTTTTCCCGCCAGATAGTCGATCAGCGCCTGCACGCGCGCCGGCCGTCCGCGTCCCGGCGGCGTCAGGATGTACACGGCGATGGGCTCGACCTCCCAGCCCGGCATCGCCGTTTCCAGCCGTCCCGCTTGCAAGTCTTCCCAGGCCAGAAATTCCGGCTGCAAGGCCAGCCCCAGCCCCTCGCGCAAGGCCGGCGCGAGCGCGTCGGCGTTGTTGACGCGCAGCGGCGCGTGCATCTCCAGAGAGAATTCTCCTTCGTCCGGATGGCGGAAACGCCAGAAGCGGCCGCCTTGCGAGTTGCTGTACTGCAAGGCGCGGTGGCGAGCCAGCTCCGCCGGATGTCCAGGCCTGCCGTGGCGGGCGAAATAGGACGGCGCGCCCACCAGCAGGATGCGCACCGCGCACAGGCGTCTGGCCAGCAGGCTGGAATCGGTCGGCGAGGCGATGCGCAGGGCCAGGTCCATCCTGTCCGCCACGAGGTCGGCTTGCTCGTCGCTGAAATGCAGATCCAGCTCCACTTCCGGGTGCCGCGCCATGAAGTCCGGCAACAGCGGCGCCAGATGGGACAGGCCGAAAGACATCGGCGCGGCCATGCGCACCCGGCCGCGCAGGGTGCTGGATTGCTCGGCGATGTCCGCCTCCACCGCCTCGCCTTCCGCCAGGATGCGCGCGGCGCGCTCCAGCGCCGCGTCGCCGGCCTCGGTCAGCGACAATCTGCGCGAAGTGCGGTGCAGTAGCACCGTCTTCATTCTTTCCTCCAGACGCGACACGGCCTTGGACACCGTGGCCTGGGACAGGCCCAGTTCGTCGGCGGCGCGGGCGAAGGCGCCGCATTCGGCCACCTTGGCGAAAATGGCCCAGGCTTCCAGATCGGGCAGTCGTTTCATGGAGGCTCCATGGGGGATGAACTATTCCAATTTTATCATCATGGAGTCGATGTATCCGTTTTATCATGTAAAAAATGGAAATCATGGTATTCGATATATTCCATTAACATGAAGGTCGCGGCTGTTTATAGTGGCTACATCAACGATTCGAGAGCCACAGGAGACCGCCATGATCGAACGCCGACCCTTCGCCAGCCTGGGCGCAGCCCAGCACGGCTGGCTGGACGCCAAACACCATTTCTCCTTCGCCGACTACCGCGATCCGGCGCGCATGCACTGGGGCTCGCTGCGGGTGTGGAACGACGACACCATCGCCGCCGGCAGCGGCTTCGCCCCGCATCCGCACGCCGATATGGAGATCATCACCTATGTCCGCGAGGGCGCGATCAGCCACCAGGACAATCTGGGCAACCGCGGCCGCACCGAGGCCGGCGACGTGCAGGTGATGAGCGCCGGCAGCGGCATCGTCCATTCCGAATACAATCTGGAGCCTGTCGCCACCCGCATCTTCCAGATCTGGATCTATCCGGACAGCCGCGGCGGCGAGCCGTCCTGGGGCAGCAAGCCCTTCCCCAAGGCCGACCGCTCCGGCGCCTTCGTCGCGCTGGCCAGCGGCATGGACGGAGACGACGGCGCGCTGCCGATCCGCGCCGACGCCCGTGTGCTGGGCGCCACGCTGAAGGCAGGCGAAAGCGCCGAGTACCGACTGGGCGCGGGCCGCCGCGGCTATCTGGTGCTGTCGGCCGGATCGGCCAGCGTGAACGGCGTGGCGCTGCAGAGCGGCGACGGCGCGGCCATCCGCGACGAGGATCTGGTCCGCGTCGAGGCCGGCGAGGATGCCGAACTGATCCTGGTCGACACCCGCGAATGACATGCCCGGCGCGCAGGGGCGGCGGCCCCTCTGGCGCCGGCTCGTCGAACCGGCCGCCGCCAATAGAATGGAGAAACCGTGATGAAACCGACCGCTAGCGCCGTCCCCAGCCCGCTGTTGCTGACTCCGCGCGACCACACCCTGATCCTGATCGACTACCAGTCGCAGATGGCTTTCGCCACCCATTCCATCGATATCCCGACGCTGCGCAACAACGCCGGCCTGGTCGCCAGTGCCGCCGCCGGCTTCGGCGTGTCCGCCATTCTCACCACCGTGGCCGAAAAGAGTTTCTCCGGCCCGATGTTCGACGAGGTGACGGCGCCGTTTCCGGACCTGCGCATGCTGGACCGCACGTCGATGAACACCTGGGAGGATGCCGCGGTGATCGACCGCGTCAACCAGATAGGCAAAGGCCGCATCGTGCTGGCCGGCCTGTGGACCAGCGTCTGCATCGTCGGACCGGCGCTGTCGGCGCTGGACCAGGGTTTCGAGGTCTACGTGATCGCCGACGCCTGCGGCGACATCTCGGCCGAGGCGCATGAGCGCGCGATGCAGCGCATGGTGCAGGCCGGCGCTCGGCCCATCACCTCGCTGCAGTATCTGCTGGAGCTGCAGCGCGATTGGGCGCGCGCCGACACCTATGAGCTGACCACCGGCATCGCCGCCAAGCTGGGCGGCGGTTACGGTCTGGGCATCCGCTACGCCAAAACCATGTTCGGCGGCCACGAAGGCTGATCGCCGCGCCGCCGCCTGCCGCGCGTCCGCCGGCGGCGGCCGATATCGAGGGGAGAAGCCACCATGGCTATAGCTGATGTGATTCTGCGCAATGGCCGCATCGCCACGCTCGACAGGCGCAAGCCGCTGGCGAGCGCCGTCGCCGTCAAGGACGGCCGCTTCCTCGCGGTGGGCGAGGAGGCCGAGATCATGGCGCTGGCCGGCCCGGCCACCCGCGTCGTCGATCTCAAGGGCCGCCGCGCGCTGCCCGGCCTGATCGACAACCATACCCATCTGGTGCGCGGCGGGCTCAACTTCAATATGGAGCTGCGCTGGGACGGCGTGCGCTCGCTGGCCGACGCGATGGACATGCTGCGGCGGCAGGTGGCCGTCACGCCCGCGCCGCAATGGGTGCGGGTGGTGGGCGGCTTCACCGAGCATCAGTTCATCGAGAAACGCCTGCCCACGCTGGACGAGATCAATGCCGTCGCGCCGGACACGCCGGTCTTCCTGCTGCATCTGTACGACCGCGCCCTGCTCAACGGTGCCGCGCTGCGCGCCGTCGGCTACGGCCGCGACACGCCGGCGCCGCCGGGCGGGGAGATCGTCCGCGACGGCAACGGCAACCCGACCGGCCTGCTGCTGGCCAAGCCCAACGCCGCCATCCTGTACGCGACGCTGGCCAAGGGGCCCAAGCTGCCGTTCGATTATCAGCTGAACTCCTCCCGCCACTTCATGCGCGAACTGAACCGCCTGGGCGTGACCGGCGTCATCGACGCCGGCGGCGGCTTCCAGAACTATCCGGACGATTACGAGGTGATCCGGCAACTGGCCGACGCCGGCCGGATGACGGTGCGGCTGGCCTACAATCTGTTCACCCAGAAGCCGAAGGCGGAAAAGGAGGACTTCCTGGCCTGGACCGCCGGCGTCCGCTACAAGCAGGGCGACGATTATTTCCGCCACAACGGCGCCGGCGAGATGCTGGTGTTTTCCGCAGCCGATTTCGAGGACTTCCGCCAGCCCAGGCCCGAGATGCCGCCGGAAATGGAGGGCGAGCTGGAGGAGGTGGTGCGCATTCTGGCGCAGAACCGCTGGCCGTGGCGGCTGCACGCCACCTATGACGAAACCATCTCGCGCGCGCTGGACGTGTTCGAGAAGGTGGATCGCGACATCCCCTTGCAGGGGCTGAACTGGTTCTTCGACCACGCCGAGACCATTTCCGAGCGCTCCATCGACCGCATCGCCGCGCTGGGCGGCGGCATCGCGGTGCAGCACCGGATGGCCTACCAGGGCGAGTACTTTGTCGAGCGCTACGGCTCGGCTGCCGCCGAGGCCACGCCGCCGATCGCCCGCATGCTGGAAAAGGGCGTCCGGGTCTCGGCCGGCACCGACGCCACCCGCGTCGCCTCCTACAATCCCTGGGTGTCGCTGGCGTGGATGATCACCGGCAAGACCGTAGGCGGCCTGCGGCTCTATCCGCAGCGCAACTGCCTGGATCGGGAAACCGCGCTGCGGATGTGGACCGAGAACGTCGCCTGGTTCACCGGCGAGGAGGGAGGGCGCGGCCGCATCGAAGTCGGCCAGCTTGCCGATCTGATCGTGCCGGACCGGGATTTCTTCTCCTGCCCGGAGGACGACATCTCCTTCCTGGTGTCGGAGCTGACCATGGTGGGCGGCCGAGTCGTCTACGCCGCGGGCGGCTTCGCCGAACTGGACGACAATCCCTTGCCGCCGGCGATGCCGGACTGGTCGCCGGCGCGGACCTTCAAGGGCTACGCCGCCTGGGGCGATCCGGATGGCGCCGGCCGCCATTCGCTGCAGCGCCAGGCGGCGGCCGCTTGCGGCTGCGCCAGCGCCTGCGGTCTGCACGGTCACCAGCATGCGCGGGCCTGGGGCGCGGCGCTGCCGGTATCGGACGCCAAGGGGTTTTTCGGCGCCTTGGGCTGTTCCTGCTGGGCAGTGTGACGGCTGCGGCGAGGCCTGGGCGCGCTTGCTTCACGTTAAGGTTTCGTTTGGGGCATTTCGTGTAGAATGCCCGAATCGTTAACCCTTTGATGGATGAGTCAAAGATGTTCGCTGCTGACCAGACGATCGCCAAATTCGACCCAGAACTCGCCGCCGCCATCGCGGCTGAATGCCAACGCCAGGAAGATCACATCGAGCTGATCGCCTCGGAAAACTACACCAGCCCGGCGGTGATGGAGGCCCAAGGCTCCCAGCTGACCAACAAGTACGCCGAAGGCTATCCGGGCAAGCGTTTCTACGGCGGTTGCGAGCACGTGGACGTCGTCGAGCAGCTGGCCATCGACCGCGTGAAGCAGCTGTTCGGCGCGGAATACGCCAATGTGCAGCCGCACTCCGGCTCCCAGGCCAACCAGGCGGTGTATTTCTCGATCCTGAAGCCGGGCGATACCGTGATGGGCATGAACCTGGGTCACGGCGGCCACCTGACCCACGGCTCGCCGGCCAATCTGTCCGGCAAGATGTTCAACATCGTCGCCTACGGCCTGAACGACAAGGAAGAAATCGACTACGACGACATGGAGCGCGTGGCGATGGAAACCAAGCCTAAGCTGATCATCGGCGGCGCGTCCGCCTACGCGCTGCGCTTCGACTTCGAGCGCATGGGCCAGATCGCCAAGAAGGTCGGCGCCTACTTCATGGTCGACATGGCGCACTACGCCGGCCTGGTCGCCGCCGGCCTGTACCCGAACCCGGTGCCGCATGCCGACTTCGTGACCTCCACCACCCACAAGACCCTGCGCGGTCCGCGCGGCGGCATCATTTTGGCGCGCGCGGAGTTCGAGAAGAGCATCAACAGCAATGTGTTCCCGACGCTGCAGGGCGGCCCGCTGGAGCATGTGATCGCCGCCAAGGCCATCGCCTTCAAGGAAGCGCTGCAGCCGGAATTCAAAGCGTATCAGCAGCAGGTGCTGAAGAACGCCGCCATCATGGCCAAGACGCTGGCCGAGCGCGGCCTGCGCATCGTCTCCGGCCGCACCGAGAGCCATGTGTTCCTGGTCGACCTGCGCGCCAAGGGCCTGACCGGCAAGCAGGCCGACGCGCTGCTGGGCCGCGCCCACATCACCGTCAACAAGAACGCGATCCCGAACGACCCGGAAACCCCGTTCGTCACCTCGGGCATCCGCATCGGCTCGCCGGCCATCACCACCCGCGGCTTCAAGGAAGCCGAGGCCATCCAGGTGGCCAATCTGGTGGCCGACGTGCTGGACAATCCGAACGACGACGCGCTGATCGCCCGCGTGGCGGCCGAAGCCACCGCGCTGTGCCATCGCTTCCCGGTCTACGCCAAGTAAGCCGGCCCGTCCCGGAAACCGCCGCCCGAAAGGGCGGCTTTTTTATTGCCCGGCGGCCGGGCGGTGCGGCGCGGCGGTATTGCTGATAACATCCAACTATTGCAACCTTCAGGATTATTGTCATGAAATGCGCGTTTTGTGGCAACGCCGATACCCAGGTGATCGACTCCCGTGTCAGCGAGGATGGCGCCAGCATCCGGCGCCGGCGCCGCTGCCCGGTTTGCGACAAGCGTTTCACGACTTTCGAGACGGCCGACGTGCGGATGCCGCAGGTGGTGAAGACGGCCGGCCACCGCTCCGAATTCGACATCGAGAAGGTCCGCACCAGTTTCCTGCGCGCTTTGCACAAGCGGCCGGTTTCCACCACGCTGGTCGACGAGGCGATAGACCGCATCTGCCACAAGCTGCTGCAGCTCGGCGAGCGCGAGGTCAGCAGCCGCCAGATCGGCGAGATGGTGATGAACGAGCTGGCGCGGCTGGACAAGGTCGCCTATGTGCGCTTCGCGTCGGTTTATCGCAGTTTCCAGGATATTTCCGAGTTTACCGACGCGATCAAGGAAATCCAGAAGTCCTCGCATTGACAGTCAGGCGACCGGCGGGATAGCTTGGTTAATCCTTTTGTCATTTTCTGGAGAGGCCATGAGCGCCATCGCCCTGGAACCCGCCGTCATGTTGAGGGGGCCGCGTCTTGACGACGCCGAAACGCTGTTCTCGCTGGTCGATGCCAGCCGCGCCACGCTGCGGCAGTGGCTGCCGTGGGTCGACGGCACCGTCGGCGTGGACGATTCCCGCCGCTTTCTCGCCGGCGTCGTCGACGGCGCGCGGGACGGCTCCGCTTGCGCCACCTGGCTGATCGAGGTCGACGGCGGCATGGCCGGCTGCATCGACATCCACGGCATCAGCCGGCTCAACCGCTCCGGCTATCTCGGCTACTGGCTGGCCGACGCCCATGTCGGAAAGGGCGTGATGCGGCGGGCCGTGGCTCAGGCGCTGGACATCGGTTTCGGCGAGCTCGAACTGAACCGCCTGTGCATCGACGCCGCGGTCGACAATGTCCGCAGCTGCCGGGTGGCCGAGCGGCTGGGCTTCCGCCGCGAAGGCGTGCTGCGGGAGTACCTGCGCCTGCACGGCCGCTACCATGACGCCTGCCAGTACAGCATGCTGGCCCGGGAATGGACGCCGCGGCGATGAGCCTGGTCAGCATCCGTCCGGCCGACCCGGTCCGCGATGCGCCGGCGCTGTACGCGCTGATCGACCGTTACCGCGCCACCTTGTCGCAATGGCTGTCCGGCATCGTCAAGCCGCGGTCCGTGGCCGATGCTGAAGTCCTCCTCCGACTGCAGGCGCAGGGCAACCAGGAGGGCCGCAGCGCGCACCGTCTGATACTGGCGGACGGCGAAATCGTCGGCATCTGCTCGCTGCACGGCATCAGCGCCGCCCATCGCCATGCGCGGCTCGGCTACTGGCTGGCCGACAGCCACGTCGGCCGGGGCGTGATGTCCGGCGCGCTGACGCAGTTGCTGGACTATGCGTTCGAAGACCTGGCGCTGCGCCGGCTGGAACTGGGCTGCGCGCCGGAGAACCTGCGCAGCTGTCGCGTGGCCGAGCGCCTGGGCTTCAAGCTGGAGGGGGAGCTGCGCGACGCGCAGTTTCTGGGCGGCCGTTTCTGGAATATGCGTTGTTACGGCCTGCTGGCCGATGAGTGGAAGAAACGAAGATGACGGACTACAGCGCCGACGACTACCTGTATATGCAGCGCGCGCTGCGCCTGGCCGAAGGCGCGACGCGCCGGGCGGCGCCCAATCCCGGCGTAGGCTGCGTATTGGTGCGCGATGGCCGGGTGGTAGGCGAGGGCGCGACGCTGGCGGTGGGTTCGGACCACGCCGAGATCCAGGCGATCAAGGACTGCCTGGCGCGCGGCGAAAGCCCGCGCGGCGCGACCGCCTACGTCACGCTGGAACCCTGCAGCCACCATGGGCGCACGCCGCCGTGCGCGGAGCGTCTGATCGCCGAGGGCGTCGCGAGGGTGGTGGCGGCGATGGTGGACCCCTATCATGAAGTGGCGGGCCGGGGCATCGCGATGCTGTGCGCGGCCGGCGTCGACGCGTCGGCCGGGCTGATGGAGGCCGAGGCGCGCCGTGTGCACCGCGGCTTCCTGTCCCGCGTCGAGCGCGGCCGGCCCTGGGTGACGCTGAAGGCGGCCGCGACGCTGGACGGCAAGACCGCCCTGCTGAACGGTCGCAGCAAATGGATCACCGGGCCGGAGGCGAGGCTGGACGTGCAAAGGCTGCGCGCCGCGCATTGCGCCATCCTGACCGGCAGCGGCACGGTGCTGGCCGACGATCCGCAATTGACGGTGCGCGAGCCGGCAGCGGCGGCGCAGCCGGCGCGGGTGGTGCTGGACGGCGATCTGCGCACGGATCCGGCCGCGCGCGTCTATCGAGGCGGCGGCGCCTTGTTGGCCACCTGCGAGGCGGACGAGGGCCGGCTGTCGGCGTTCCGCCGGAACGGGGTCGACGTGCTGACGCTGGCGCGCCGCGACGGCAGGGCCGATCTCGCCGAGCTGCTGACGCGGCTGGCCGGACGCGGCGTCAACGAATTGATGGTCGAGGCGGGGGCCGGACTCAACGGCGCGATGCTGCGCGCCGGCCTGGTCGACGAGATCGTGCTGTATCTGGCGCCGTCGCTGGCCGGCGACGCCGGGCGCGGCCTGTTCGCCTGGCCGGCCTTGACGTCGCTCGAGGACAAGACCAAGCTGGAAATCGCCGACGTGGCCAAGGTGGGCGCCGATCTGCGCCTGCTGCTGCGGCCCGCGGCCGGCGGCGCCTGAGCGTGCCTGGCGCCGCGCTTTGCAAGCGACTATCGGGCAAGGAGTGGCAATGGCGGATCTGGCGGCCGCGCTGAGCGCGTATCTGCACCTGATTGCCCGGCTGGGCGCCGCGCCGGAGGTGGTGGACGAGCGGCGGGCCCTGCTGCAGCGGCTGCTGGCCCGCCTGGGCCGGGAGCGGCGCGACCCCGACGCCTATCATGCGGCGGTCGACGGTTTTCTGAACGACTGCGTCGCCGGCGAGCGGGTGCTGGCCATCACCTGCGCCCGCGAATTCTACTGTTTCTGGCTGGACGATATGCAGAAGGTGGTGGAGGCGACCGCGCGCGCAGGATTCTCCATTCACAATCCGGCGATGCTGGTGCTCGAAACGCTGGACGACTTGCTGGCCTTGATGCGCAGTCAGCGTTTCACCCGCTTTCCGCCCTCGCTGGGCCTGTATCTGGGCAAGCTGTTCGAGGACGGGACGCCGGACGAGGAGATCCGTCGACGCGAGTCGCTGCTGAAGGCCTTGCTGTTCCTGCTCAACCCCCATCCGGTCAGCAATACCAGCTATCGGATGGCGGTGGACGCGCTGTTGCTGCATCTGCCCGACCACGACGACAAGCAGCAGCTGCGCCTGCTGGTGCGGGAGTATTTTCCGTATTGGCAGGCCTTCCCGTTCGCCCACCACCGGCTGGCGGGCCGCGACGGCGAACCGCCGGCTGGCGATGGCGCCAAGACCTGATCAATGATAAAAACTCATGTTATTTTCCTTTGGACTTGATGGGCGCTTGCGCATCCGCTTGGCTTTCCACCGTATTCCCTTTTTGGTCTCGACATTGACCATCATCAAATGTCATGTGAGTATGCTGGTTCCGGAACAAGGGAGGAAGCCATGGGAGATCAGACGGCCTATCAGAGCCTGACCCGCACATTTCAACGATTGCATCATTTCGGCCACCTGGCCGCGATCAGCAGCTGGGACCAGGCGGCGATGATGCCGAGCAAGGGCAACGAGGCGCGCGCCGCCGCCCAGGCCGAGCTGCAGGTGCTGATGCACCAGCTGATCACCGCGCCCGATCTGGCGCGGCAGCTGCAAGACGCCGAACAGGAGGCGCTGGACGAGACGCAGCGCGCCAATCTGCGCGAAATCCGCCGCGAATGGAGCCAGGCCAATCTGTTGCCGGAGGCGCTGGTGGAAGCCAAGGCGCTGGCGGCGGCGCGCTGCGAGCATGCCTGGCGCGAGCAGCGCCGGAACAACGACTGGGCGGGCTTCCTGCCCAATTTCCGCGAAGTGCTGCGGCTGGCCCGCGAAGAAGCGGCGCTGCTGGCCGAGGCGAACGGCGTCAGCCGCTACGACGCCCTGCTCGACAAATACGAGCCCGGCATGAAGAGCGCCGACATCGCGCGCATTTTCGACGACGTCAAATCCTGGCTGCCCGGCCTGATCGAGCGCGTCCGCGCCAAGCAGGCCGCCGAGACGGTGATCCGGCCGAAGGGACCGTTTCCGGTCGACAAGCAGCGCGCGCTGGGCCTGGACGTGATGCGGCTGCTCGGCTTCGATTTCGATGCCGGCCGGCTGGACGTCAGCAGCCACCCGTTCTGCGGCGGCGTACCCGAAGACGTTCGCATCACCACTCGTTACCGCGAAGACGACTTCGTGCAGAGCCTGATGGGCATCGTCCATGAAACCGGCCATGCCCGATACGAGCAGAACCTGCCGCGGGACTGGCTGTCCCAGCCGGTGGGCCGGGCACGTTCGATGGGCATACATGAAAGCCAGAGCCTGTCGTTCGAGATGCAGCTGGGGCGCAGCCGCGGCTTTCTGCAATTGATCGCGCCGAGCATCCGCGCCCATTTCGGCGATCAGCCGGCCTTCGACGCCGACAATCTCGCCAGGCTGTACACCCGGGTCGAGCCCGGCTACATCCGCGTCGACGCCGATGAGCTGTGCTACCCGGCGCACGTGATCCTGCGCTTCGAGATCGAGCGCGCGCTGATAGACGGCGAGATAGAGGCCGAGGACGTGCCGGCGCTGTGGGACGAGAAGATGCTGGCCTATCTGGGGCTGGACACGCGCGGCAATTATCGCGACGGCTGCCTGCAGGACATCCATTGGACCGACACTTTCGGCTATTTCCCCAGCTATACGCTGGGCGCGATGTATGCCGCCCAGTATTTCGCCACGCTGCGCCGGCAGGAGCCGGCGCTGGATGCCAGGGTCGCCGCCGGCGATCTGGCGCCGGTGTTCGACTGGCTGCGCGACAATATCTGGAGCCAGGGCAGCCGCTGGGACACCGGCGAGCTGGTGCGGCGCGCCACCGGGGAGGCGTTGAATCCCGCCCACTACCGCGCGCATCTGGAGGCGCGCTATCTGGGATAGGCGCGGCGACGCGCGCGAGTCTTCGAGCCGGCCCGCTGGGCCGGCTTTTTCATGGCTCCTCGCCGGCCATTTCGGACCACAGGAAGCGCTCGACCACCGAGGCGAGCTCCTCCGGTTTGTCCCACTGGATCATGTGGCCGGCATCGGCGATGGTGGCTTCGTCCAGCCTGGCGAAACAGGCGCGGCGCTGGTCCAGCGTGTCCATCACGCCGCTGATGGCCGGATGGCCCGATGACTGCCCGCCTATCACCCATAGCACCGGCGCCGTGATGCGGCGCCAGCATTCCATCGCCTCTTCCAGCCTGTACAGCACCGGATTGACCATTTTATGGCGAGGATCGGCGCGGTAGCGGACGCCGCCGTCACAGGGACGCGTCAGCTCTCCGGCCAGCCAGAGCGCGCGTTCCGGCGCCAACAGCGGGTTGCGGGCCCGCAGCTTCTCCGCCACTTGCGGCAAATCGGCCAGCGGCTCGAAGCCCATGGTCTGCGCGGTCTCCCGCAGCCAGCGGGCATAGCGGCCAGGCGCCTCGGCCGGCCGGGTGGGGTTCAAGCCGAATCCTTCGACCAGCACCAGCCGGTCTATGCGCTGCGGGCGGATGCCGGCGTAGAGACCGGCGATCATCGCGCCCATGCTGTGGCCCAGCAGCTTCACCGGCCGCTCCGGCGACAACTGCCGCAACAAATCGTCCAGATCGGCCAGATAGTCGGGAAAGAAGTAGCTGCCCTCGTTCCACTGGCTGTCGCCGAATCCGCGCCAGTCGGGCGCGGCGACATGCCAATCCCGACTCAATGCTTGGACCAGGAATTGAAAGGTGGCCGAACTATCCATCCAGCCGTGCAGCAGCACCAGCAGGGGGGAGGACTCGTTCCCCCAGCTTCGCAGGTGGTAGCGGCGTCGGTTGACCGTCAGGTAGTGGCTGGTGGAGAGCGTCATTGCGCGAGGATCCCATGGTGCTAGACGCGGATCAGTTTAAACGCATGACTGGGACGTGGGTAGGGCGGGACGCAGCTGACAGGTTTTTGTCATGATAATCTATTTGTCATTATTCCTGGTGTTTCATTTGCAATTTGATGACCATATTTAATCTATAGTTTAATATGTTGTTAAATTGATGCACAAATGAGACAGACGATTTCCAGTCGAAGCAGAGGGGTTTTTCCATGAAACGCTTTCCCATCAAGGCTTTGAGAGGGGGTTGCGCCGTTTTTGTTCTGATTAGTTGTGTTGAAAGTCATGTTTTATTTGATTTAACCTAGTCATGCCATCACGACCCATCGCGCTGCACTAGACGCCGCTTGTAGCGGCCAGCGGCTCAAGGGAGGTGATGGACGCAGAGCATTGTCCAGCCATGACATGGCGAGAGGGGAGCGCAGCAGAGGCCTCCGTCGCTTGTCCCCAGGTCTGTTGCCCGCCTGTTTTTTTTTAATCTGAAGACGAATGGCTTCAGATAAGTTTAATCAGATTTGATGTTGTTTGTTGAATCTTATTATACTAAAACTAACAAGAGGCGGCTTGAGACGCTTGGGCGCCGGATAGGGCTTGGCGCCGGAGCATCTCGGACATGGGCAGGAATCGAGGGATTACCGAAGATGCCTTGACGTGTCGGACGGCTCTTCGACCCTCTGCCCAGCCAGGGTAGGCAAGCGGGCAAATGTATTGCCTGTAATTTCAATGGAGATTTTTTTGATGAAACAATTCGTAACCGCAGCACTGATCGGCCTGGGTGTGTATTCTTCCGGCGCCATGGCCTCCGATGGCAAAATCACCGTCACTGGAAACATCGTCGCCCAGACCTGCACCATCGCGGGCAACTCGGGCCAGAACGTCACGGTGACCCTGCCGACCGTCGGTACCTCCGCGCTGGCCAGTGCAGGCCAGACTGCCGGCTCCACCCCGTTTTCGATCAATCTGAGCAACTGCCCGTCCGGTCTGAAGAACGCGCAAACCCGCTTCGAAGTGGGCCCGACCGTCGACTCCGCATCCGGCAACCTGCTGAACAGCACCGGCACCGGTTCCGCCACCAATGTTGAAGTTCAGCTGCTGAACAACAGCTCCAACGCCATCAATCTGAACAACAACGCCAATTCCCAGGTTGTGCCGATCAGCGGCGGCAACGCCACCATGAACTACTACGCCCAGTACATCGCCACCGGCGCCGCTGGCGCAGGTTCGGTGAGCACCAGCGTCCAGTACTCGATGACCTACCAATAAGCGGTGTGATGCGGCTGGCGAAGCGAAATGCGGAGCCAGCCGGTATCTCTGGCATGGAGACTGGTAGCAAATGAAACAGGCAATGCGAAGAGCGGCTGTCTTGGTGGCTGTGGCGAGTTCGGTATGGGCTGGCGGGGTTTCGGCGGGTGTGGTGATTTCCGGCACCCGGGTCGTTTACAAGGCGGACGATCGAGAAG
Organism: Chromobacterium sp. CV08; assembly: GCF_051129845.1. Classification (NCBI taxonomy): domain Bacteria; kingdom Pseudomonadati; phylum Pseudomonadota; class Betaproteobacteria; order Neisseriales; family Chromobacteriaceae; genus Chromobacterium; species Chromobacterium sp. CV08. The sequence continues at coordinate 4,002,955 of NZ_CP150453.1, read as the reverse complement.
TGACCGTCAAGATCAACAACCCCGGCAAGGATCCGTCGCTGGTGCAGGTATGGGCCGACAGCGGCAACGAGAAATCCGTTCCCAACACGGCGGACGCGCCTTTCCTGATCATGCCGCCGATTTTCCGGGTGGATCCGGCAAAGGGGCAGACCCTGCGGCTGACCTTCACCGGGGCGGATCTGCCGAAGGAGCGCGAATCGGTATTCTGGCTGAACGTGCTGGATGTGCCGCCGCTGCCGAAAGCCGGCAATGAACAACGCAACTTCATGCAGGTGGCCTTCCGCTCGCGCATCAAGTTGTTCTACCGTCCCGCGGGCCTGCAGGGCAGCTCGGACGACGCCGCCGACAAACTTTCCTGGTCTTTGCTGCCGCAGGCCGGCGGCAGGGGCTATATGCTGCGCGCCACCAATCAGGCGGCTTACCACGTCTCCTTGAACCGGGCGACGCTGCTGATGGGCAGGCATGAGTATGAAACCGATGGCGGCATGGTTCCGCCGGGCGGCAACCACGATTTTATGCTGAAGGATCCGAGATTCAAGCCGGAGAGCAGCATGAAGCTCAATTACGAGAGCATCAATGATTACGGCGCTCCGGTCGCGCATAGCGTACCCCTGGTTCGCTGATCATTTCGCTCGCGCGTCTCAGGATTCGATTTCGCCATGAAGCACTTTATGACTCGACAGCCCGCTCGATCGCGGGATCTTCGCCCGCTCGGCCTGCTGATTTGCGGTCTGTTCGGTAGCCAAGCTGCTTTGGCGGGTGCGCCTGAGGCGGAGGCTGCCGAGCAAGGCGACGTGCAGTTCAATCCGGTGTTCATCAACCAGAATTCCAATGGGCAGCAGGTGGATCTTTCCCGCTTCAATCAGAGGGGTGGGGCCTTTCCCGGCAGTTACCGGGCCGATGTCTATGCCAATGCCGCCTGGATCGGCCGCCGCGACGTGCTGATGAAGGATCTGGGTGAGGGTAAGGTGCTGGCCTGTTTCAACCGCGCGATGCTGGACGATCTGGGGGTGGACTTCACCCGCCTGCAGGAATCCGCCGGGGTGCCGGGACGCGAAGAGCCCGGCCGCTGCGTCGACATCGCCGCGGTGGTGCCCGGCGCGTTTTCCAGCTTCAATGGCGCGGATCTGCGCCTCGACGTCAGCATCCCGCAGAAATATCTGCGGGCCAAGGCGCGGGGCTATGTCTCGCCGGAATACTGGGACGCAGGCGCGCCGTTTGCCGGCTTCCTCAACTACAACGCCAATGCTTACCGCTATGACAATGGCGGGTCCGGCGCGTCCAGCCAGTATTACCTCAGCGCCAACTCCGGCCTGAACGTCGGCCTGTGGCGCTTCCGCTATAACGGTTCGCTGACCCAGCAGGACAATGGCAACGGCCAGCGCCAGCGCCAATATCAGAACAGCCTGGCCTATGCCCAGCGCGATGTGACCGACTGGCGAGCGGTGCTGACCCTCGGCGATTATTTCACGCCTTCCGACCTGTTCAGCAGCGCCCCGTTTCGCGGCGCGCAGCTGAGTTCCGACGACCGGATGCTGCCGGAGTCCATGCAAGGCTATGCGCCGGTGGTGCGCGGCGTGGCCGAAACCAATGCCAAGGTGTCGATTCGCCAGAATGGCAATCTGATTTACGAAAACGTGGTGCCGCCGGGCGAATTCAGCATCGATGACCTTTACAATACCGGCTTTTCCGGCGACCTGGAGGTGACGGTCATCGAGGCCGATGGCCGCGTCCGCAAATTCGTCGTGCCCTATGCCTCCGTGCCGCAGTTGCTGCGAGACGGCCAGTCCCGCTATGCCGTCACCGCCGGACAATGGCGCGACAACACGCTGAGCAAGCATCCCGAGTTCGTGCAGGCGACCTACCAGCGCGGCATTAGCAACAGTCTGACCCTGTACGGCGGCCTGATCGTCGCCGACCACTACCAGTCGGCGCTGTTCGGTTCCGGCGTCAACACGGAATGGGGCGCGCTGGCCATGGACGTGACCCAGTCCTGGGCCAGCCAACTGCCATACGGCGCCAACACCAGAAACGGCGATCTGGAGGGCCGGAGCTACCGCGTGACCTATAGCAAGCTGATGGAGGCGACGCGCACCAATTTCACCGTCGCCGCCTATCGCTTCTCCACGGCGGGCTTTCTCGAATTGCGCGACTATACCAGCCTGATCAATCAGGTCGGCTCGCTCTCTCCCGCCAAGAGCAGGTTCCAGCTCAATGCCGACCAACCTCTGGGCGATGGCAAGGGGCATCTGTTCCTCACCGGCTCCACCCAGGATTACTGGAACCACCAGGGCCGGGACATGACCTACCAGCTGGGCTACAGCAACAGCTTCAAGTCGGTCAGCCTGAACCTGGCGGTCGGCCGAACCAAGGATCCGAGCGGGCGCGTCGTCAATCAGTACATGCTGAGCCTGTCGATGCCGCTGGGCCGCGAACCGTATTCCCCGTTGCTGAGCAGCAGCGTCAGCAGCAGCAGCGATCACAGCAGCAGCGCCCAGGTCAATCTGAGCGGCACGACCGGGGAGCTGCACAATTTCAGTTACAACGTCTACGCAGGCGCCAACCGCGACGGTTCCGGCAGCAACAGCAGCAGCGGCGGCGGCAGCGTGCAGTATGCGACCTCGGTGGCCACGCTCACCGTCGGCGCGAGCACCAGCGGCAATAGCTCGCAGGCCCATGCGGGCGTCAGCGGCGCGCTGGTGTTCCATCCGGGGGGCGTGACGCCGGCGCAGTCGCTGGGCGAGTCCTTCGCCGTCATCGAGGCCCCCGGTGCCGCGGGCGCCTCGGTGAGCAATACCAACGGGGTGCGCGTCAGCGACAGCGGCTACGCCGTGGTGTCGTCGCTGATGCCTTACCGTCAGAATGAAATCACGCTGGATCCCAAGGGCATGAGCCAGGATGTGGAATTGCAGGAAACCAGCGTGCAGGACGCGCCGCGCGCCGGCGCCATCGTCATGCTGAAATTCAATACCCAACAGGGCAAGCCGGTGATCGTGACGCTGAGGCGCCCGGACGGCAGCCAGCTGCCGGTTGGCGCGACGATCAGCGGCGGCGATGGCAACGACTTTCTGACGATGGTGGGGCAGGGCGGCCGCGCTTTCCTGCGCGGCATGGAGGGCAAGTCGTTGATGGTGAGCTGGGGGGGCGGGCAGGACCAGCAATGCCGCTTCAGCTATCGATTGCCGCAGCGGACTGGCGATGCGGTCTATATGCAGACGGATGCTGTCTGCGAGCCGCTGTAAAGCCCTGGGCGGATGGCGGGAAATACCCGAGAAAGTGATTAGGAAGATGAAGAAACTGATTTGCCGCGGATTGTACGGATGGCTGCTGGCGCTGACGATGGCGATGCCGCTGAGCTGCCACGCGCTGGGCTGCTGGAACGGAAGCAACAGTTCTGGCAGCGTCTCGTCCACTTTCACGTTGCCGAGCAATCTGTACGTTGCCGCCAATGCGCCGGTTGGAACCATCATCTGGCAGTCGCCGTTGCAGAATCTGAGCCTGTATTGCACGCAGAGCATAGGCGAGAATGTGTACTTCTGGGTGAATCCGAAGAAGGTGGCGTTGGCGCCGGGCTTGCAGATTGGCATCATCTTCAATGGCCAGACCTACACGCAGAGCAGCGGCGCCATCGATACCGGCATCTATGTGCCGTGGGGCGGCTCGGTGACGACGATGCTGCAGTATTCCATCGTCTTGCTGAAGACGGTGGGGGCGCCGTCCAGCGGCACCGCCTCGATCAACCAGTACGCGGTGTTCCAGCTCGACGGCATCGGCGGCATCAACGCGCAGCCGAACATCAACTTCAATCAGCTGGTCAACGGCTCGCTGACCTTCACGCCCGGCGGCACCTGCAATCTGAGCGCGAACGGCCAGTACACGATTAATTTGCCGACCGTCGGCAGCAGCCAGTTCCCGTCGGTGGGCAGCACGCTGGCGCGCAGCGCGTTCACCATCAGCGCCACCAACTGCTCGACTGGCGTGAATACGGCGACTTTCCGCTTCTCAGGCACCGCCGACGCGAACAACCCGGTGCTGTTCGCCAATACCGGCGGTTCGGCGCAGGGCGTGGCCATCAATCTGGGCAGTTCGGCCGACTGGAGCAATATCGGCGCGAACAACACCAACAATACCCGGGTGGTGAACGTGCAGTCGCAGTCGGCCCAGCTGGGACTGTTCGTCGAGTACATGCGCACGGCCACGGTGGTGCCCGGAACCTTGCAGACGGCGATCACGATAGACATGCTGTACCAGTGAGCGGACTTTTCTGCGGGCATGAAAAAAGCCTTCGGCCGTTTTGGGCCGAAGGCTTTTTCAATCGAACCGGCTCAGTTGTAGACGATGGTGACCAGTTGTCCGTCGCTATGGGTACTGGTGCCGACCATATTGACGGAGGCGATGCTCAGCGACTGGGTGTTGTCCATGCCGGAGCAGCTTTGACCGGACGCCACTTTGCGGGCGGCCTGGTATTGACGGGGATTGAGCGCGTAGCTCAGCAGATTGCTGTTGCTCTCGGCGCACGGCTCCTTGACGATGGAGCCGTTGAAACTGACGGTACCGCCGCTGGAGGCAAGGACCAAGCCGGACTGCAGGGCGGCCAGGGCTGCCAGAGTAAGGATGGCTTTCTTCATTTTCGTCTCTCCGTTGGCGATTCCAGGCGGAAGAGACCGGATGGAATCTGTAAGAATTAATTTAAATTAATTTTCTTATATTTAATAATATCTATTAAGTCAAGTATAGGCAGGTGGATTGTAAATATCAATAATGTACTTGCTTGTGTTATCTGTAACTTTTACTGAAAAATTGGGTGGGGAATCGTGCCAGCCTTGCCAGGCTTGCGTTTGAGCGCCGACTGTCGATATCCGGCGTGCGTTTGGACCCTGGGGCGGCCTGCAATTTATTGCTTTTGTGTGTCGCTAAATGGTTTTTTAGCCGAGAGGCATGAGAGGCGTGGGGCGGGAGGACGGAGGCGTGTCGAGCGTATGGCCCCCGCGAGGAGCGGGGGCAGGGTGGGAACTCAGTGTTGATGAATGTCGTTGCGGAATGTCTCTTTTAAGAACAGAAGACTTACCGTCAGGCTGACGGCATAGACGACGATCGGATACCACAGGCCGTACAGGATGTCGCCGGTGTACACCACCAGCGAGAACGCCACCGTCGGCATCAACCCGCCTATCCAGCCGTTGCCCAGATGATAGGGCAGAGACATCGAGGTGTAGCGGATGCGGGTGGGAAACAGCTCCACCATCATCGCCGCCAGCGGGCCGTAGGTCAGCGCGGAGATCACAGACAGCAGCACCAGCACCAGGATCACCATCGCGTGATTGATCTTGGCCGGGTCGGCCTTTTCCGGGTAGCCGGCCGTCTTCAGCGCGCCTTGCAGCGCCGCTTTGTCGAAGCCGTTCAGCGTCGTGCCGCCGATATGGATTTCGGTGACGCCGGCCGGCGCGGCCTTTTGCTGGTAGGGCACGCCGTTCTTCGCCAGCAGCGCCTTGGCCTGATCGCACGGCGTGTCCAGCTTGGCCTTGCCTATCGGGTCGAACTGGAAGTGGCAGCTGGCCGGGTCGGCCACCACCGTCACCGGCGCGCGGGTCTGGGCGGCGGAGACGTCGGGATTGGCGTAGTCGGTCAGCCAGCGGAAGGCGGGGAAGGTCAGCGCCAGGCCCAGCGCCAGGCCGGCGATCAGCACCGGCTTGCGGCCGATCCGGTCGGACAGGTGGCCGAAATACAGGAACAGCGGCGTGGTGATGATCAGCGAAGCGATCAGCATCAGGTTGGCGGTCTGCGGGTCTACCTTCAGTATCTGGGTCAGGAAGAACAGCGAATAGAACTGCGCGCAGTAGAAGGTCACCGCCTGGCCGCCGTTGAAGCCGAACAGCGAGATCAGCACCAGCTTCAGATTGGCCCGGTTGCCGAAGGATTCGCTGATCGGCGCCTTCGAGTGCTTGCCCTCGGCCTTCATTTTCAGGAAGGCCGGCGATTCCTGCATCGACAGCCGTATCCAGGTGGAGATCGCCAGCAGGAAGATCGACAGCAGGAAGGGCAGCCGCCAGCCCCAGTCGCCGAAGGCGTCGCCGGTCAGTTTGCGGCAGGCCAGGATCACCAGCAGCGACAGCAGCAGGCCGGCGCCGGCCGTGGTCTGTATCCAGCTGGTGTAGCCGCCGCGCCGATTGTCCGGCGCGTGCTCGGCGACGTAGATGGCGGCGCCGCCGTATTCGCCGCCTATCGCCAGGCCCTGCAGCATGCGCAGCGACACCAGGATCAGCGGCGCGGCGATGCCCAGCGTGGCGTAGCCGGGCAGCACGCCGACGAGGAAGGTGGACAGGCCCATGATGACGATGGTGGCGAGAAAGGTGTACTTGCGGCCGACCATGTCGCCGAGGCGGCCGAAGACCAGCGCGCCGAACGGCCGCACCAGGAAGCCGGCGGCGAAGGTCATCAGCGCGAAGATGAAGGCGGTGGTCTCGTTGACGCCGGCGAAGAACTGCTTGCCTATGATGGCGGCCAGCGCGCCGTACAGGAAGAAGTCGTACCATTCGAACACCGTGCCGAGCGACGAGGCCAGAATCACCTTGCGCTCGGCCCGGCTGATGCCGGCGGACGCGCCCGTCGGCGTTGCGATGCTGTTGCTCATGTCCAAGTCTCCTTTGCGGGTATGGCCGGCATCCGTGCCGGTGCCGGCTGCGTGTTGTCCTGCGCGATCATCTGGGCCGCCCTGGATGCGATCATCAGCGTCGGACTGTTGGTGTTGCCGGAGGTGATGGTCGGCATGATGGAGGCGTCGGCGACGCGCAGGCCGCGGATGCCGTGCACCCTGAGCCGCGCGTCGACCACCGCCAGCGTATCCTGTCCCATCTTGCAGGTGCCGACCGGGTGAAAGATGGTGGTGCCGATCCGCCCGGCGGCCTCGATCAGTTCGTCCTCGCTCTGGTATTGCAGGCCGGGGCGGTATTCCTCAGGCAGGTAGCGCGCCAGCGCAGGCGACGCGGCGATGCGGCGGGTCAGCCGGATGGCGGCGGCCGCGACGCGCCTGTCGTCCGGATGGCTCAGATAGTTGGGCTGGATCCGCGGCGCGGCGGCGGGGTCGGCGCCGCCTATCGCCACATGGCCCCGGCTCGCAGGCCGCAATTGGCACACCGAGGCGGTGAAGGCGGGGAAGCGATGCAACGGCTCGCCGAATCGTTCCAGCGACAGCGGCTGCACATGGTATTCCAGGTCCGGGGTCGCCGCGTCGGGCCCGCTGCGGGCGAAGGCGCCGAGCTGGCTGGGCGCCATCGACAGCGGCCCGCTGCGCTTCCACAGGTATTCCCAGGCCATCGCCAGCTTGCCGCCCCAGCTCGCGGCGCGGCGGTTCAACGTGGCGGCGTTCCGCACCTTGAACACCAGCCGCAGTTGCAGGTGGTCCTGCAGATTGGCGCCGACGCCGGGAAGGATGTGGACGGGGGCGATGCCGTGTTCGGCCAGCAGCGCGGCCGGGCCGATGCCGCTGCGCTGCAGCAGAAGCGGCGAGCCGATGGCGCCGGCTGCGAGCACGATCTCGCCGCGACAGCGCGCCTGCCGCCGCGCGCCCTGTTGCAGAAATGAGATAGCGGCGGCGCGGCCGTTCTCGATGATCAGTTTCTCCGCCTCTGCGCCGGTCAGCACCGTCAGATTCGGCCGCCGACGGACCGGATGCAGGAAGGCGTGCGCGCTGCTCCAGCGCCAGCCGCCTTTCTGGTTGACCTCGAAGTAGCCGCAGCCGGCGTTGTCGCCGGCGTTGAAGTCGTCGACCGGGGCGATGCCCTGCTCGGCGGCGGCGGCGCGGAAGGCGTCCAGTATTTCCCAGGACAGCCGCTGGCGGTCCACCCGCCATTCCCCGCCGTGGCCGTGCAGCGGCCGCGCCGGGTCGTGATGGTCCTCCATCGCGACGAAGTGGGCCAAGGCGTCGCGCCAGCCCCAGCCGGGGTTGCCCAGCGCCTCCCAGCGGTCGTAGTCGGCCGCCTGGCCGCGCATATAGATCATGCCGTTGATGGCGGAGGAGCCGCCCAGCACCTTGCCGCGGGGGTAGCCGAGCGAGCGGCCGCCCAGTCCGTCCTCCGGCGCGGTGCGGTAGCACCAGTCGGTGCGCGGATTGCCGATGCAGAACAGATAGCCGACCGGGATGCGTATCCACGGATAGTCGTCGCGGCCGCCGGCCTCCAGCAGCAGCACGCGCTTGTCGGGGTCGGCGGACAGCCGATTGGCCAGCAGACAGCCGGCGCTGCCTGCGCCGACGATGATGTAGTCGAATTCGCCGCTGAGCATTGCTTGATGCCCGGTCATGTCGTTGTCGTAACGATCATCTAAACCGAAGCGGGGGCGGCTGGGAATAGCCAGCGGGAAACAACGTATGTTAATTTTTGAACAGCCGACGGCAAAATGGCAGCCGTCATCGTGTGCAAACGCACAATGACCACCGGGGAACGACGATGTTCGACTGGAACGATGTCCGCTATTTCCTGGCGCTGCAGCGCAGCGGCAAGTTGTTGGGGGCGGCCCGCCAGCTGGGCACGACCCATGCGACGGTGGCGCGCCATATCGCCGCGCTGGAGGCGGTGCTGGGCCAGCCCTTGTTCGTCCAGCAGGCCGACGGCTACACGCTGACCGCCGCCGGGCGCCAGCTGCTGCCGCTGGCGGAGTCGCTGGAGAACACCGCGTCGCAGATGCTGGACAGCGGCCGTCACGGCCACGCCGAGGTCAGTGGCCTGGTGAGGCTGGGCGCGCCGGAGGGCCTGGGCTCGCTGTTCCTGGCCCGCCACCTGCCGGCGCTGATGGCGCGCTATCCGGGCCTGGAGATAGACCTGGTGTCGGTGCCTCGCTTCGTCAGCATCACCAGCCGCGAGGTCGACATCGCGATCGCGCTGGAGCGGCCCCAGGCCAATCTGGTCGTGACGCGCAAACTGACCGATTACTGCCTGGGCCTGTACGCGACGCCGGCCTATCTGGCCGCGCACCCGGCGATACGCGAACGCGAGGACCTGAACGGCCACGCCATCCTCGCCTATGTCGACGACCTGCTGTTCTCGCGAGAGCTGATGTTCCATCACGGCCTGTGCCGCAATCCCAGCATGCCCTTGCGCAGCACCAGCGTGGTGGCGCAGCGCGAAGCGGCGCTGGCCGACGGCGGCATCGTCGTGCTGCCTTATTACATGACCTTCGACGACGCGCGCCTGACGCAGATCCTGCCGGAGGTGCGCATCGTCCGCTCCTACTGGATCAGCGCGCGCAGCAATATCCGCCGCACGCTGCGCTACCGCGTGGTGTGGGACTATGTGGTGGAGCTGTGCCAGCGCATGCAGTGGCTGCTGCTGCAAGAAGAGCAAAATCGATCAACCGAAACCGCCTAGGCTGCGTTCATGAGACACGCATACCGGCAATTCGGCCCCGGCGCCTTGTACACCGTGCGCCTGCTGCGCGCGATGGATTATCTGTGGCGCCATCTGGACGAGCCGCTGCTGCTGGACAGGCTGGCGGACGCGGCCTGTTTCTCGCGCTTCCATTTCCATCGCCTGTACCGCAACCTGATGGGCGAAACCGTGATGGAGAGCCGGCAGCGCATGCTGCTGCACCGCGCCGCCGACGAGCTGGGGAGTACGGACAAGCCGCTGAGCAGGATAGCGGCGCGGGCCGGCTTCGGCAGCAGCGCCGCCTTCATCCGGGCCTTCTCCGGCCGCTACGGCGAAACGCCGGGCCGCTATCGCCAGCGCCGTCTCATGTTCCTCAATCGACGGGAGAGTGTCATGCGCCAGGTGGAAATCGTGGAAAAGGAGGCGGTGGCGGTGTTGATGCGCCATCACCGCGGACCGTATATGGAGATAGGCAAGGCTTTCGACGCGCTGCGCGCCGTACTGGGACCGCCGCGTAGCGACGACGCGCCGGGCAGGAGTTTCGGCCTGTATCTGGACGACCAGGCGCAGACGCCGGCCGCCGATTGCCGGTCCATCGCCTGCGCGACGGTGCCGGCGTCCATGGAGGGCAAGGCGATGGACGGTTTCGAGTGGGGCGAGATTCCGGCCGGACGTTATGCCGCGCTGCTGCACACCGGGCCGTATGCCGAGCTGGAGGAGAGTTGGGACTGGCTGTATCGCCGCTGGCTGCCGGCCAGCGGCGAGATGCCCGGCACCACGCCCTGCGTCGAGGAGTACCTGAATGCGCCGTACGACACGCCACCGTCCGAGTTGAAGACGCTGTTGCTGTTGTCGCTGGCCTGAGCGGTCGCCGCAAAAAAGCCCGCGTTGCGAAACGCGGGCTTTCGTTCGAACTGCCGAAACCGGCTTAGCGGTCGACGTGGTAGTTCGGCGCTTCCTTGGTGATCTGCACGTCGTGGACGTGGGATTCGCGGATGCCGGCCGAGGTGATCTCGACGAACTGCGCCTTCTGGTGCAGCTCGGCGATGGTCGGGCAGCCGAGGTAGCCCATAGACGAGCGCAGGCCGCCGACCAGCTGGTGGATCACCTGGGCGATCGGGCCCTTGTACGGCACGCGGCCCTCGATGCCTTCCGGCACGAACTTGTCGGCGGCGTTGGAGCTGTCCTGGAAGTAGCGGTCGGCGGAGCCCTGGCTCATCGCGCCCAGCGAGCCCATGCCGCGGTAGGACTTGTACGAGCGGCCCTGGAACAGTTCCACTTCGCCCGGCGCCTCCTCGGTGCCGGCGAACATGCCGCCCAGCATCACCGCGTTGCCGCCTGCGGCCAGCGCCTTGGCGATGTCGCCGGAGAAGCGGATGCCGCCGTCGGCGATCATCGGCACGCCGGTGCCTTTCAGCGCCTCGGACACATTGTGGATCGCGGTCAGCTGCGGCACGCCGACGCCGGCGACGATGCGGGTGGTGCAGATGGAGCCGGGGCCAATGCCGACCTTGACGCCGTCGGCGCCGGCCTTGACCAGGTCCAGCGCCGCCTGGGCGGTGGCGATGTTGCCGCCGATCACGTCGACGTGCGGGAAGTTCTGCTTGACCCAGCGCACGCGGTCCAGCACGCCCTGGCTGTGGCCGTGGGCGGTGTCGACGACGATGACGTCGACGCCGGCGGCGACCAGCGCCTTGACGCGCTCTTCGGTGTCGGCGCCGGTGCCGACGGCCGCGCCGACGCGCAGGCGGCCCTGGCTGTCCTTGTTGGCGTTCGGGTGTTCGCTGGTCTTGACGATGTCCTTGACCGTGATCAGGCCCTTCAGCTCCCAGGCGTCGTTGATCACCAGCACGCGCTCCAGGCGGTGCTTGTGCATCAGTTCGCGGGCCTCGTCTATGCTGGCGCCTTCCTTGACGGTGATCAGGCGCTCGCGCGGGGTCATGATGGAGCCGACGGTCTGGTCCAGGCGGGTTTCGAAACGCAGGTCGCGGTTGGTGACGATGCCGACCACCTTGCCGCCCTCGATCACCGGCAGGCCGGAGATCTTGTGCTGGCGGGTCAGCAGCACCAGGTCGCGGATCAGCATGTCCGGGGCGATGGTGATCGGATCCTTCACGACGCCGCTCTCATGGCGCTTCACCTTGGAAACCTCGGCGGCCTGTTTTTCGGCGCCCATGTTCTTGTGCACGATGCCTAGGCCGCCTTCCTGCGCCATGGCGATGGCGAGGCGGGATTCGGTCACAGTGTCCATGGCGGCGGAAACCAGCGGCAGTTTCAGCGTGATGTTGCGGGTGAGCTGGGTGGTGAGAACTACATCGCGCGGCAGAACTTCAGAATGGGCCGGGACGAGGAGGACGTCGTCGAAGGTATAGGCTTTCTCGATGATACGCATCGCGTTTCCTTAGGCGGCAAAGCCGCATTATACCGGTTCGCGCAGTCCTCTGCAAAAGTACCGAAAACGCCCGCGTTTTTGCGCGGGGAGGGGGCAGGCTTTACAATCGGAGTACCGTGCTAGTGGTCGGGGACAGGATAATGAAATCATCTATAGTATGGACCTTTTTGCTGGCCTTGCTGCCGGCGGGGATGGCGACGGCCGAGGTGTACACCTGGACCGACGCCAATGGAAAGAAAGTGTATTCCGACCAGCCGCCGCCGAATGTCGGCGCGCACAGGCTGAACGTGCGCGCGCAGTCCGCGCCGCAGGCGTCGGCGCCGCAGGCCGACAGGAAGGCTGAGCGCAAGACCGACAACAAGCAGGTGGCGTCCGACAACGCCGCCGTCGCCGCCGCCAACGCCAAGGTGAAGGCGCAGAACTGCAAGGCGGCGCAGGCCAATCTGTCGACCTTGCAGCTGAACGGCCGCATCCGCCTGCCCGGCTCGACGGCGCTGGCCTCGGACGCCCAGCGCAACGAATTGATCCGCCAGGCCCAGAAAGACGTGCAGACCTGGTGCGGCAAATAGTGGGCACATTCGACTACCAGAGCGTGTTACAGAATCTGCCGGCGCTGCCCGGCGTCTACCGGATGCTGGGCGACGGAGGCAAGGTGCTGTACGTCGGCAAGGCGATAGACTTGAAGCGCCGCGTCAGCTCCTATTTCCAGAAGAACGACCTGAGCCCGCGCATCCGGCTGATGGTGCGGCAGATCGCCAGCATCGAGACCACGGTCACCCGCACCGAGGCCGAGGCGCTGATCCTGGAGAACAATCTGATCAAGGCGCTGGCGCCGCGCTACAACATCCTGTTCCGCGACGACAAGTCCTATCCCTACCTGATGTTCAGCGGCCACGCCTTTCCGCAGATGGCCTATTACCGCGGCGAGCCGAAGAAGCCCAACCAGTATTTCGGCCCCTATCCGAACGGCTACGCGGTGCGCGAGAGCATACAGATTCTGCAGAAGGTGTTCCGGCTGCGCACCTGCGAGGACGCGGTGTTCGCCAATCGTTCCCGCCCCTGCCTGCTGTACCAGATCAAGCGCTGCTCCGGCCCTTGCGTCGAGCACATCTCCCGCGACGAGTACGCGGCCGACGTCGCCAGCGCCGTCGCCTTCCTCAATGGCCGCCAGAGCGAGCTGATAGACGAGCTGACCCGGCGGATGACGGCGGCGGCCGAGGCGATGGAATTCGAGCAGGCCGCCGAGCTGCGCGACCAGATCCAGGCGCTGGCGCGTGTACAGGAGAAGCAGTTCGTCGCCAGCAACCAGAGCCAGCAGGACTGCGACGTGGTGGCGGCGCTGATCCGCGACGGCATGCCCTGCGTCAATCTGGTGATGATACGCGGCGGCCGCCACCTGGGGGACAAGAGCCACTTCCCGGTCGGCGGCGAGGCCGACACCGCCGACGAAATCCTGCAGGCCTTCGTCGCCCAGCATTACCAGCACGCCGGCGTGCCGGCGGCGCTGGTCGTCAACGGCGCATTGGACGAGGCGCTGCAGGCGTTCCTGCAGACGCGCGCAGGCCGCAAGGTCTATATCGTCGGCAATCCGATCGGCGAGCGCCGGGTCTGGCTGGAGATGGCGGAGAAGAACGCCGAGCTCGCCATCCTGCAGAAGCTGGGCAGCAAGGCCACGCAGACGCAGCGTCTGGCTCAGCTGAACGAGGTGCTGGAACTGGAGGACGCCGGCCGCTTCGAATGCTTTGATATCAGCCATACGATGGGCGAGGCCACGGTGGCGTCCTGTGTGGTGTACGACAAGGGCGCGATGCAGCCTAGCGAATACCGCCGCTTCAATATCACCACCGCGACGCCGGGCGACGATTACGCGGCGATGCGCGAAGTTCTGTCACGCCGCTATGGCAAGCTGGCCGAAGGCGAGGGCAGGCTGCCCGACGCGGTCTTCATCGACGGCGGCAAGGGGCAGGTCGGCGTGGCGCTGGAGGTGCTGGGCGAGCTGGGGCTGAATCTGCCCATCGTCGGCATCGCCAAGGGCGAGGAGCGCAAGCCGGGTCTCGAAACGCTGATCCTGCCTTACTTGGAAAAGACGCTACAATTGCGCCAGGATCATCCGGCGCTGCATCTGATCCAGACCGTGCGCGACGAGGCGCACCGTTTCGCCATCACCGGCCACCGCGCGCGCCGGGCCAAGGCCCGGACCGCGTCGACGCTGGAGGAAATACCCGGCATCGGCGCCAAGCGCCGCCAGCAATTGCTGACGCGTTTCGGCGGCCTGCGCGGCGTGGCGGCCGCGAGCGTCGACGACCTGGCGCAGGTGGACGGGATCAGCCGGACGCTGGCGGAGAAGATCTACGCCGCCTTGCATTGATTGAACGGAAGAGTGTGTCCGGCGGGCGCTCCTGTATACAGGCTCGGAGCGGCCGTCGGCGATGTGGACGAGCCTGAAGCGACAAGAACCAATACCAATGCCCTTCAATTTGCCGATATTCCTGACCTGGCTCAGGGTTGCCCTGATCCCGATCTGCGTGGCGGTGTTCTTCCTGCCGGACTCCATTCTGCTGCTGCACAGCCGCAATGTCGTGGGGGCCGGCATTTTCGCATTGGCCGCCGTCACGGACTGGCTGGACGGCTATCTGGCGCGCCGGCTGGGACAGACCTCGGCCTTCGGCGCCTTCCTTGATCCAGTGGCCGACAAGCTGATCGTCGCCGCCGCGCTGATTCTGCTGGTGCAGCTGGGGCGCACCGAGGGCTGGATGGCGATGATCATCATCGGTCGCGAGATCACCATCTCGGCGCTGCGCGAGTGGATGGCCGGCATGGGCAGCCGCAGCAGCGTGGCGGTGGCCTATATCGGCAAGCTGAAAACCGCCGCCCAGATGCTGGCGATCACGCTGCTCTTGTACGATGGCGAGCTGATTCCAGGCTGGGACGCACGCCATATCGGAAATTTTTCGATGTACGTCGCCGTGGTTTTGACTTTATGGTCAATGGTTTACTATCTGCAAATGGCTGCCAAGGAGTTTGCGGGGAAAAAAATCGATGTTTGAAGTGTTGACAGGGCAGAATAAATCTCTATAATTCGCAGTCTCTCGCCGCTACTGACGAAGCAGCAGCGAGGAATGAAAGGAAGTTTCAGCAGTCTGGCAGCGCGGGAATAGCTCAGTTGGTAGAGCGCAACCTTGCCAAGGTTGAGGTCGCGAGTTCGAGCCTCGTTTCCCGCTCCACATCCAGTCTGCGACGCTTTTGACGCGGGAATAGCTCAGTTGGTAGAGCGCAACCTTGCCAAGGTTGAGGTCGCGAGTTCGAGCCTCGTTTCCCGCTCCAGACTTCCTTTCGATGATTGTTTTGTGACGCGGGAATAGCTCAGTTGGTAGAGCGCAACCTTGCCAAGGTTGAGGTCGCGAGTTCGAGCCTCGTTTCCCGCTCCATCTACAATCCAGGTTTTACCGATGCGGGAATAGCTCAGTTGGTAGAGCGCAACCTTGCCAAGGTTGAGGTCGCGAGTTCGAGCCTCGTTTCCCGCTCCATATTCAAGCCGGCCAGGCTAAGCATTGGTCGGATCGCCGGTAACGGCGGGGTAGCAAAGTGGTTATGCAGCGGATTGCAAATCCGTCTACGCCGGTTCGATTCCGACCCCCGCCTCCAGATAAAACCCCGTAAATCCAAGGATTTACGGGGTTTTTCTTTATCTATTCTTTAATTTGCCCACGCCTTAATTCGGCGATATTCCCGCACATTTCTGCCCTTAACCACTCGTAAAAAGTGTGAAACCACTCGTAGAATAACAGTTTGTTAGTCTACGCGAGATGCGAATATGCCAACCAAGCGCCAGCGGCCAAGCGGCTCCTGGGAGTTTATTGTCCGGCGAAAAGGCGTATTGCCAAAGCCCATTTCATTCACTTTCGATAACGAGGCAGAGGGCGACGCATATTGTGCGCGGCTGGAAGCGCTGCTTGATCGAGGTATTATTCCGGCCGAATTGGCGGACGAGAAGCCGGCCATCGCCACCATTCGGGACGCACTGCGCACATACCAGGCCAACGTCTCGCTGGTCGACAGCGACAAGCAAGTCCAAACGACGCTTGTCGACAAAGTCGGAGGCGTGCCGATGCGCAGCGTCTGTTACACCTGGGCTGAAACCTGGATCCGGGAAATGAAGCAGGTTGAGCAGTTGGCGCCGTCGACCATCAGGATCTATGTGGGTTCGCTGGCCCGTTGTTTCGATTATTTGACGCGCCTGCCGAACAGCACGTTCGTCACCAACCCGCTGCGGCTGCTGCCAAAACGCTACGCGACATATACCGATGCAGACGCAGCCGTGCTGCGCGCCAGCGCGAAGGAGGGGGAGGCGGTAGAGGTTCCGACCAACACGGAGCGGGACCGGCGGCTCCAAGAGGCTGAGGAGGCGGCCATCCGCCGAATTCTGGATGGAGCCAAACCGGACGGCAAACAGCGGCCTCTTGCATGCGCCTGGCGCGGCGGCCTTGAGTTGATGCTGGAGCTGGCACTGGAAACGGCCATGCGGATGCGCGAGATATACACGCTGACGCTAGACCAGATCGACATGGAGAGGCGCACCATTTTCTTGGACAAGACCAAGAACGGCGACAAGCGGCAAGTGCCATTGTCCAGCGTGGCGCTGGCGGCGCTTGTTCGCTATCGCGAACAGGTCGCGGCCGGCGAGCGCGAGATGTCAGGCTGGAACCATGAGGGCGACAGGCTGCTGCCGTGGTGGAGCGGCGCCAGCAGCCCCGACGTCCTGCGCAAGACCACCGCGCTACTGTCTCGCCAGTATGCGCGGATTTTTGAGGCGGCCGGCTGCGGCGACCTGCGCTTCCACGATCTGCGCCATGAAGCGACGTGCCGGTTTTTCCTGAAAACGAAACTGTCCGACCTGCAAATCGCCAAAATCACCGGCCACAAAGACCCGCGAATGCTGGCCCGCTACGCGAATTTGCGGGGTAGCGAGCTGGCCGATCAGCTCTGGTAATGCGGAACGCCCCGAGTGGGGCGCTCGACTATCTGGGCGGCGACGCGGGCAGCTGCTTCGTCATACCGCCCTTTTGAATAGATCCCCCTGGGAAGGCAAGGCCGCCTGCAACCTGGCATTTGCGTCCAGGCAATTGCCAAGATGCAACTGGTACTGCGACCGCACGTGCATCATGCCGCTTGCTCCACTGCATCCAGATTCGGGCGCTCGCGTCGGCGGGCGCCGCGCACGCCAGCCACGCCGGCGGCTGTCTTGACGCGGGCGGCCTTGCGGTTTTCGCCCTGGGTGCGGGTGACTTCGGCCAGCGCCAGTCGTTCATTGGTCTGGCGACGGATCTCGTCGCGCAGGTAGGCCAGCACGTCGTCGCGCATGAACACCCAGGCAACGCCGATCTTGCAACCAGGCAGGACGCCGGCGTCGGCCAGCTGGCGCGCGGTCTCGGTGCCGATGTTCAGCGCCTTGGCCGCCTCTTCGATGGTCAACGTGTCGTTAGTCATTGTGGTTTTCCTTGTTTTGCTGGCGGCCATAGGCGAGCGGCCTGGCCGGTTTTCAGAGGACGGCGCCCAATTGGTCGGATGGGCTGGCCGCTCGCCTATGGCCGCGGTGCTGCGGGTTGATCAGATGGCCTCGACCACCAATTCCAGGTTGATGCCTTCGCCTTCGGCGGCCAGGATTTGGAAGCGGTCGCGGCCCCGGGCGTCGCGGCCGTTCGGGACGATCCGGCGCTCCAGCGCGCCGCTGGCCAATGCCAGGGCGTGGTACTGGAACTGCAGTAGCTCGATGGGCAGGCGCAGGACGACGAAGGGGATATAGCTGTCGTCCGGGGTCTCGGCGCTCGCGCTCAGCTCGATGTCGCTCAGACGGCGCGCCATGCGCTCGGCGCGCTCGATGTTGCGCAACTGGCTGTTCACGGCGTCCAGCTCTTTGCGATAGCTGGCGGTGGCAGCCATCATCAGCCGGGTGTAGAGGTTGGTTGTCACTTCCATTGCATCGGTGCTCATTGAGATTGTTCCTGTTCGTTGGTGTTTTTCTTCAATACCTGCTCGCTCAGATGCGCCGCCAGCTCGCCATACCGCTGGTCAGCTGGTTCAAAGTGCTTGGCCAACACACGGCGGGCCAGCCCCAATTCACCTTCCTGCAGAAATTTGCAGACCACCACCGCGCCGCTGGCACGCTCGCTTTTTACCTCCTCAAGTTCCGAAATCAATGCCGAAAGTTCAGTCCGGTCTGACTCATTCATGCTTCCTCCTCGCCGCTCACGCGCGGCCTGCTTGGTTGATCCATTGCCGCGCCCTGGCGGTGGCCTGGGCGAGCTGATGGGAAACGGCGATACCTGGGCCGCCCCAACGCTCGGCGCTGTTGGAGCGGGCAGGGCGCGCGGCGCGCTCGGCGCGGGCGGCTTCTGCCTGGGCGCGGATATCGGAAATCACGGCGATGCCGGCGTGGCGGGTCAGGCCGATGTTTGCGGCCAGCCGGCTGTTTGCCTTGTGGAGGCGCACGCGCTCGCGGCTTTCCTCGCGCTGGCGCTCGGCGGCCAGACGGTGGGCCTCGATGCCCTGTTGCGCCCACTGGTGGACGAACTCCGGGAACAGGCGCAGATAGCGCTGATGGGCCTCGTATTCCTGGCGCGCGGCCAGCTGCTCGACGGTCAACAGCTCGCTGTCGTCCTCGGCGCTCTCGGCCAGCGCGCGGTCTATCGGGCTGAATTCCCACTCCGGGCGGCGCTCTGCCGGAGGCACTTCCAAAAACGTAGAGTTATTGACACGAGTCCAAGGGGCGGCGCTGCCGCCCTCAACCCCGTCAGCCTTGCGGCCGATGCGCCACTCGTGGACGCGGGTTTGTGCGAATTGACCGCTGTTGCGCTCCACCACGCCGCGCACCTGGTGCTGGCCATCTTCGCCGTAGCGGTTTTCCGCCGGCATGCTGTCGCGAGCCACGCCCAGCGGCATGGCGGCGCGCTTGATGGCGTGGCCGCCCATCAGGTGGACGAAACGGCCCCAATTGCCGGTATCGGCGGCGATGGCGGCATGCATCAGCACATCCTCGGCGTCGGCGGTCTGATAGTCCCAGCGGCGCAGCTCGCGCCACACGCCCACCGGCGGCCCGCCAACTTGCTGGAACTGGCGGATACCCCAATGGCTGGCCCAGGCGTCCACGCGGATGGCCGTAACGGTGGCATCGGTGGCAACGGACTGGTCCACGCTGGCGCCGTCGTCCTGGCCGGCCTGGCCGGCGTGGTCCAGCGCCTCGAAGTCCACGCCCACGCTGTCGCCGTTGTGTTTGGCGCCGTCCACGTTCTTGGCGATGTACTTGGCGATGTAGCCGGCGGCCGTGCCGCGCTTCCAGTCAATGGACTCGAACGCCACACGCGCCCGGATGCCCTTCCACACCCAGCGTGGCGGCTGGCTCCAGAAATCCGCCTCGTTGCCGATTTTGTCGGCGATGTCGGCCAGCCTGCCTTTGGCGCCGGCGGCGCGCAGCTGGCGCGCGGCGGCCATCGCTTCGCCCTTGGTCTGCAGGTAGTTCAGCCCCAACTCGGCGCGCTCCTCGCGCACGGCGTAGCGGGCGACGATGGCGCGGAAGGTCTTGACCTTCTCCTTGGCCATAAACAGCAGCGCGTGCATGTGCGGCGTGCCGTCGTGGTGCGGCTCAGCCACGCGGAATCCAAACGGCGCGATGCCGGCGCGGGCCATGGCTGCGGTAATGCGTGACCACACGCCGCCCAGGTAGTCGCGGGTAACGATAGGTGTCGCACCGGCGTACTTGGCATTGCGCTTGCCGCTCTTGGCGTGGCGCGGGTGGTATTTGCTGGGCGCGGTGATGGTGATGAACTCGCCAGCGTATTCCAGGCCGACGGCAATATGTTCGAACCCGGCAATACGGACCATCAACTCGGCGCGGCGGATGGTGGGATTGCTCACGCTCAGCTCCGCCAGCTGCTGCAACGTGTATTCCTGGCCCAGCTCGTTGATAGCGGCCATCGCCTCAAGCAAGCCGCGGTTGCGGCGCTTCTGCTCGCGGCGACGGGCAACGGCGTCGTGGCTGGCATACAGCCCATGGCGGCGATGCACCAGGCCCAGGCCGATGGACAGCTGTTCGCTGCGGCGGGCATTGGTCCTGCGCAGCGCGCGGCGCCACCACAGATCGCACGCCACGCGGCGCATGATGCCCTCGATGGTCTTGCCGTTGGGCGGCTGTACGCCGAACGAGGCGCAGTACTCCTGCAACTGCTTCAGGTTCGATCCGCGGCCGATCAGCTGGTCAGCCTCGAAAGCCCTCTGCTTGGCAAACTCCACCAGCTCCATTTCGCACGCTCCCAGCGGCAGCGCATTGCGCGGCATGAAGCTGGTCAGGTCGCGCAGCCAGGTGTCCGCCTCGCGCTGGCGCTCATCTTCCTGCCACGGCAGGATGTCGAGCGGCCGGCCGCGCCGCAGGCGCCACTCGCGGCCGATGGCTCGGCCCAGGTGGCGCGGGAAGCGGTCCAGCAGCGGGAGGCGGGTTTGCCAAGTCATGCCGCGCGCCCCCGCACAGAGTTCAGAGCGGCAGATTGCTCGGCGCGCAGCGGCAGGCCGCCGCGCTCCAGCTTGGCCTTGGCGACGCGGCTATCCGCCAGCAAGATCTCGATGGCGTGCCACATCATGCCCGGCTGCGGCAGCAGCAGCGCGCGCAGCTCCAGGCCATGCAGAGCGATCAGCTGATTGATGGCATTCGCCATCTCGCTCATTTCGCCGATGGCCTCCTGAATGTCCGCCAGCGCCTCCAGCCGCGCCGCGCTCAACACCTTGGCTTGCAGCGATTCCACCGACTCCAGTTTCAGGCGGACGGCGCGTTCACGGCGTTCCCCGAAGTGGTTCAGCGCCTGCATGGCCGCATCGCGCGGCGTTACCGGCGCCAGCGGCATGCGGCACAAGTCGCCCAGGGCGGGCATCACATGGCGGGCGAAGGCGTCGCCGTACTCTTCGTGTTCGCGGGCTTCCATGGTTTGGCCTTTCCGATCAGTGCAGCGGGATGTATTGGGCGATGACCACCAGGGCCAACAGCAAGCCGGAGATGACGCCGGCGCGGGCGCGGCGGCGCTCGGCCGGCAGGTGACCGCAGGAGTAGCAGCCGCAGCCGCTGGGAAAGCGCACGTAGCGCATTTTGTGGATGCGCGGCGCGGTGGCCTGGCGCGGGGCTTGGTCGGGCTGGTGCATGGCGTTCTCCTTGGCGGTGCTGCGTTTTTTTGGGCGTAACAAGCCCCCCCCCTCGCACTGCGCGGTGCGATTTTTCAATGAGAGAGGGAGGGGTAGGCTTAGCCTGTCAGGCCGGGTAAGTCCAACTGCCGTTCGTCGACTGGCGTTCGTACGTCATAGGTTTTGCGCTTGAACTCCACCGGGTACGACTCGGCGTAGGTTTTGAACGGTTTGCCGCAGTTCACGTAGTCGGTGCACTGGTAGTAGGTTTCGCGGACGGTCTCCGTGAGCATTCGGCTGGTGCGAACGTAGGAGACAAAGCCGCAGTGCATGCAGGGATAGGCCATGATCAGCTCCGGCAGAACACTTGAAAGGTAAGGTGGTTCATCTGCGTCACCTTGGCGCAAATGGCATCGCGGATAGCCTCCAGGCGCTGGCGCTCACGCTTATCGACTTCGCCGTCGCGGGTGGCTTCGCGCCACTCGCGCGCCAGGCGGCCCACTTCGTCCACCAGCTCCATGTAGACGCGCTGGATTTCCGCATCGTCCACCGTGCTGACATCCGGCAGCGGCACGAACACGCCGCCAGTCTCCGCCGCCACGGCCTCCGCGAAGACCGCCGATCCGCTAAAGGCCTGCATCTGCATTGCCTCATGCACGCTCACCGACTGGCCCTTGCGCTCATATACACGGTTTTCCAGGCCATCTTTGCTGAAGCCCAGAGCCGCCGCCATGGCTGCCCATCCGCCCGGCATGGCCTTGCACATCGCTTGATATGCGGTTCTCAGTCTGTCCATTGCTGCTCCTATCCACCAAGTGGCGGCTGGTTCGGTGGTTATGCGGCAAGCGCTTTCAAGGTATCGTTTGCCCACTCGGTTAAACCGCGCTGAGCTAAAAAGGTAGGGAGACCGACCAAGTAAATTTCGCGGCCCAACTTACTTTCAGAGATACCCAGCAAGGCCTTCAACCTGTCGAATAGCAGGCGCTCTAGAGGGAGCAAGCGCATCTGAACTGCTTTGCACTTGGAGACGCCGCGAGGTCCGTAGACCTGACGAGCCGTCTGTGCGCTGGTGGCCATATGCGTTACCATCCATCTGAAATCTGAATTGCTTTGCATCGTACATCTGAAATTTGAATGTTGCAACACAATTCCATCTGAAATCGGATGGGTTGGCGCAATGTGCGAGGAAAAATTGAATATTGGCGATCGACTTCGAGAGGAAAGAATCCGCCTCGGCTATACGCAGCAAGATGGCGCAAAGCTCGCCGATGTTGGCTATACGACCTACATGGCCTATGAGGCGGGGCGCAGCTATCCCAATGCGGAGTCGCTGAATCTCCTGCATTTGAATGGCTTTGATGTCCTGTACGTTGTGACAGGCGTTCGGAATGAGGCAGCACTTTCCAACGAGGACAGCAGTTTGTTGGCCGCGCTCAACCAGACCGATGAGCGCGGCCGGGCGACGGCCATCGCCGCACTTCGCGGCGCACTAGACGCATACCACCGCTTCGCCTAATCCACCTAACACAGCATAAAGCCCGGCACATGCGCCGGGCTTTTTTATTTGTGATTCACTTTTGTGTTAGCATTTGCTTTTGTCATTTTTATTTCAATTAGAACTAAATTGCATCGGAGCGTGATGATATGAAAGCCTTGAAATGGATAGGCATAGCCTTTGTGGCCCTGGTGGTACTGGGTGCCATGTTCGGCGGCAAGCCCGACAAAGCGGTCGCGAAGGACGAGCAGGCCGCCGCTGCGCCAGCACCTGCCGCTGCCGCGCCGGCTGAAGATTCCCCTGCGGCCAGCGATTTGACCGCGCCTCAGCGCAACGCAGTCAGAACTGCGAAACAGTACTTGAGCATGCAAGGGTTTTCACGGACAGGGCTTATTCGACAACTCTCGTCCGATGCCGGTGACGGCTACAACGTTGCCGACGCCACGGCCGCAGTCGATAGTCTGAATGTTGATTGGAACCTGGAAGCGGAGAAGTCGGCCAAGCAGTATCTCAGCATGCAAGGCTTCTCATGCAAAGGCCTCATCCAGCAGCTCTCCTCAAGCGCGGGAGAAGGGTACACCTCAAGCCAAGCACGGCACGGAGCAACGCAGGCGGGAGCTTGCTGAGTAACCTTGACGAACGCGCATGCATTCGTAGCTGAGCCGCTGTACGACCACTATCGGCAATACAGAAGCCAAAAATAAGCGCCTCCAACGAGAGGCGCTTTTCATTCAAGCCGATCAAAGAGAGGAGGCTAGGCAGTTTCTGCCTGCTTATCCTTGTTGATCAACTCCAGAGCCGCACGGGCGAGGAAGCCGGATCGAGTGTCGTGATGACGCTCCACGTAGCGGTCCACCTGAGTTAAAACGAAGCTGGGCCAGCTGACATTGAAGCGTTCTGGCTTGGCGCTCATCTTGGCTAAATCGACTTCAACGTACGCCCACATGGCGCCTGCGTAATCAGAATTGGCTTGCAGCTCTTCGATGGCAGTTTGGGTTAGGTCGGGTTCTTCGCCCAGCTCCAGCAAGGTTTCGATATGGCCAAGGATGGCTTCCTTGGTGTTCTCGATGGCTTCCATGACGGTATCGCCCCAGGAGTGGCAACCAGGCACATCCGGGACGGTGACGCCATACACGGAACCTTCGTCCTTATGAATGGCAATCGGGAATAACATTTCTCGCTCCTGCGAAGCTTGTATGTACCGTGTACATACAAGTAGGGTCTAAAAAACCGGCCTTATTTCAGGCCGGCTTGCTTCAACACGCTGTTTACGGTACCAATCGGCAAGTCTCCCTTGGGGTGGGGCACCGTGACCAACCCCCTTTTTTCAGGGTGGTGGTAGTGGTGGTGGCTGCCTTTAACTCGCTTCAACACCCATCCGTCCTCTTCCACTCTCTTGATTAGTTCATCACTTCTCATAGCCTCCTCTCTCTGTAGGTGTGTGTAT
This sequence comes from Chromobacterium sp. CV08, assembly GCF_051129845.1. Lineage (NCBI taxonomy): Bacteria > Pseudomonadati > Pseudomonadota > Betaproteobacteria > Neisseriales > Chromobacteriaceae > Chromobacterium > Chromobacterium sp. CV08. The sequence goes on along the minus strand of NZ_CP150453.1, from coordinate 3,979,097 downwards.
TTTTACACACAAAAAGAGAGTTGGCAATGGTGGTGTGTACTTATGTGTATAAAACACTATGGCAGTCATTACGTCAACCTGACATTGTTCAACCTGCTACATCCTCCAGCCGCACCTCCAGCTCCAGCGCGGTGGTGTAGCCGCCGTCGCCCAACTGGTGAGAGACTTTCTTCAGCACCCAGCCGGTGGCATCGATGACAGGCTTGAATCCCTGCACCTGGGCGGGCAGCTCCGGGAACAACTCCGGCCGGCCCTCGGCCAGGGTGATTGAGAATTCCGCGACGCCGCGCTGCAGCTTCTGCCATGCGGCTTTTGCGCCCTGGGTGGCGGTGGCCTCGCTGACGTATACATGGCGCAGCACCTTGATGTTTTCGCTGCTGGGCTCGATGCCCTTGGCCTGAATAGCGGTCAGCTTGGTGCGTTTGCTTTTGCGTCCCAGCTTGGTTACGGTGGCGCGGCGCTCGAACTTGGTGTCCTTGTTGACGATGACTTCGCCCTTCTTTGCGCCGCGCGTATCGTGCCAGTAGGCTTTGACCGCGGTGTAGGCGTTGCGGTCGGCCACGTTGAAGCGGTGATTGTCGCCGGTGGCGCGGGTGATCAGGCAGGCAGGGAAGGGGCGGCCGGTGACGGTTTCGGCGTCGCCGGCTTTGCAGAAGATCAACCGGCCCTGTTTGACGGTTGCGACGGCGTCGTAACGCTCGGCCAAGCGGGTGAGCAGGTTGGCGTCGCTCTCGCTGGTCTGGTCGATGTGGTCGATGGGCTTGGCGGCTAGCCAGGAGGGAATGGCCGGCTTCAGGCCGTTGGCCTTGGCGATGGCGGTGACGATGCCGCCGACCGTGGTTTTGTGCCAGCTCTTCTCGCGCTTGGTGGCGATGCCGGCGCGCAGGTCGGTGGCGCGGGCGCGGAGGGTGAGCGTGTCCGGCGTGCCAGTATGCTCGACCTCGTCGACGAGGTACGAACCCTTGTCCACCAACGCGCCGCCAGCCCAACCCAGCGCCAGGGTGACGGTGACGCCGCGTTCCGGGATGTCTAGCCGGCCGTCCGCATCGTCCAGCACGATATCCAGCTGGTCGGCCTCGAACCCTCGATTGTCGGTCAGCGTCAGGCTGATCAGCCGCGGCTCGATGTTGGATGTGATGTCCTTGCCGGCCAGCACCAGGCGGAAGGCGGGCCGTCGCGGTTGCGACAGGCCGCCGCCCAGCATGCCCAGCGCGCCGCCGATCATGCCGCCCACGCTGTCGGCCACGCCGCCCACCATGCCGGCGCCCTGCTGGTAGAGGTCCGTCGCGTCGTCCAGCAGGCTCATGCTTTCACCATCTCCAGCACGCCACGGGTGAGGGTGCCCAGCATGTCCAGCAAGCTGTCGTCGGTGCGCTTCAGAGACAGGGTGAAATCGATGGAGCGGGCCTTGCCGTCGCTGAAAAAGTCCTGCCGGCTGACATCCAGCAATTCCACCACGTAAAACCCGTATATCGTCCCAGTCCCCTCGATCAACGGCCAGGCCTGGCCCTGATCCGCCATCAGCTTGAGAAGAGACAGCGAGGTATCGCCGCCGGTCAGCTCCGGCAGCAGGCGGCCGGACAGGGTGAAACACTCCTCATCCACGCCCAGGAACTGGTACGCCGGCCGGCGGCCGACGCGGCTATTGCTCGGCCAGCGCCAGGCGTATTTCTGCTTGAAATCCTGATAGGGTAGGGTGTCCATCATGAAGACGAACAGCCCCAGCGCCATCATCGGCATTTTGATCGGCCCCAGGCTCAGCATCAGTCGAAGTCTCCCAAACGTGATTTGCGCGCGGCGGCCTGCTTGCTGGCGGCTTGCGCCAGCGCCTGCTCTACCTGGCGGCGCACCAGGGCGGCCAGTTGCCGCTCATCCATGCCGGGCGCGGCGTGGACAGCGATATTGATGACGGGTTGAACCACGGCGGCCGGCGCGCTAGCGGACAGCGGCGGCCGGGAGTCCAGCCTGCCGGCCATGGTCGGCCCGGCAGTGAGCGCGACGCCGGCGCCGGCGGCGATCAGCCCCTTCGCAGTGTTGCGCATGCTGGATAGCGGGCCGGCCTGGCCTTTGTCCAGACCCTGCTCCAGCCCGGCCATGGTGTCGCCGCCCAGCTGGGCCATGACGCGAGAAGGAGAATGGATGTCGAGCGCTGATTTCAGAGCAGCGATCATGGTGTCGCCTATGCCGCCCAGGGCATCCCGCAGTGCCGTTAATCGGCTCATCACGCCACCGATCAGTCCGTCTATCGCCATCCGCCCCAGCTCTGCCAAGCGCGCGCCCAGGCCTCCCAGGAATCCCGTGATGGCATCCCAATGCGTGATGACGATGCCGGGTAGGGTCCAATTCACGAACCAGTCCGCTATCGCCTTGCCGGCGCCAGTCGCCTTGGCGCTGATCCAGTCCCAGACGACTTGCGTCGCGGCCTTGATCAGATCCCAGTGCTTGATGACGAGGCCGGCCGGGGTCCAGTTGATGAACCAGTCGGTAATCGCACCGCCGGCGGCGGCTATGATGCCCTTGAGCTTGCCCCATAGCGCCTCGGTGATTTTGCAGATGTCTTCCCAATGGCGGACGATGAAGCCTACAGGTGTCCAGTTCATCAGGTAGCTGGTGATCCAGTCGCAGGCAGCAGAAAACACCACCTTGACGCCCTCCCAGAGCGCGGCGAATTTGGGACCGATCCAGTCCCAATTTCTCCAGATCAGGTACGCGGCGGCAGCGATGGCCGTAACAGCCAGGCCAACGGGGTTCGCCAAGAAGATGCGGCCGATCCACATGAATGTCTTGCCGACCGCGCCCAAGGCGCCGCCAAGGCGGGCGAGAATGCCGACTCCGCCACCCGCGGTCGTCGCCAGCACGCCCAGGCTTAAACGAACAATGGCCATCGGCCCCAACACTGCGGCAATCGCCAGCCCCAGCGCTCCCACGACGGCAAGCAGCGCCGATACCGCTGCAGTGATCTTGACCAGCGTAGCCGCCAATTCAGGATTGGCCTTGGTCCAGCTTGATATGCTTTGAAGCACATCGGCAGCGCCCGCCATGATGTCCAGCAGCGGCTGGCGCATAGCCTGCCCCAATTCCGCCGACTGGTTGAAAAGCCGGTTATTCGTCATGCCTCCTTGCGCCGACAGGGTGTCATTGCGCGCGTCGCCCTCGCGCTGCATGCTGCCCTTGGCCTTGGCATCCTCGACCAGCTGCAGCTGCTTGCGGTATTCGCCTAGGTTGTCCGCCAGCTTGGCGGCGTCGTCGCCGTACTCCTTGCCGAACAAGTCCACCATGACGCCCATGCGCCGGGTTTGCGGGATCTTGTTGAGCGCCGCCAACACTTTGAGGATGGTTCCGGTGGTATCTCGCGCCATTTGCGCTTCTACCTGCTTGGCATTCAGACCCAACTCTTTCAGCCCGCGCTGGAATCGCTTCGGCTGCTTGGTTGCAATTTGCAGCTCACGCACCATGGCTTTGCTGGCCGTGGCGGCGATTTCAGCCGATGCGCCCAGGGACAGGAACGTGCTACCCAGGGCGGCGGCCTGCTTGTAGTCCATATTGCCGACGTTGCCGGCGATGCGCTGCATCACGTTGATGATGTCGGCGCCCTTGGACTGCGCATTGTCGTCCAGGTAGTTGATGACGTCGCCCAGCTCGCCAATGCGCTTGATCGGGACTTTGTAGACGTTGGCGATTTTGCCCATGTCTTCGGACAACTGGTCGGCCGGCAGGTCAAATGCCGTCGCCGCCAGGGCTGAGACGCGCGCAAACTCCAGCAGGTTTTCCTTGCCTTGCACACCCATCCGCGCGCCACCCTCCACCAGCGCCGCAATCTCGGTGGTGGCCATCGGAATATGCGTAGCCATTGCCTTGATGGCGTCGCCCATCTGGTAATAAGTGGCCGACAGCTTGCCATTGCTGTCGCGCGCGCCATCGACCTGGCGGGCCACGCCCAACATGGCGTCTTCAAATTTGCTGAAGTCCCCCACCATCTTGAACACAGGCGCGCCAATTGCAGCCCCGGTGGCGACGGTGGCGGCGCCACCTCCGGTGATCTTGTCGCGCATTTCGAGCTGGCGGCCATATCGCTGGTGGACCTCAGACAGCTGCCGCTGCTTACGGGCCACCCGATCTAGCTGCGCCTGGCGCTCGCTGAGTTGGCGATTTGTGGCGTCCAGGCGCGATGCAAGCGATGCCTCAGCAGCGGACAGCTGGCGGGTGTCTATCCCCTCTTTCTGTAACGCGGCGGCGGCGGCGCGAGCCCCGTCTAGGCGCTTGCGGTGGGCAATGTTGAGCTTGTCGACGGCGCGCTCGGCGGCGGCGTACTCGCGGGACAGTGCGAGGCTGGCGCCGCCGGTCTGCTCCATTTTCCGGCGAACATCCTCCAGGCGCTGCTTGGCGCCTTGCAGCGCCTGGCCGGTGTCCCGGCTCTCTTTCGCGAGTCGACGGAAGGTGTCGATGCCGCCTTGCGTGGCCTGCAGCTGCTTGAGCTGGTCGCGGCTTTCCTTTACTGCGCGCGCCAGCTCCTTGTTGCCGGCCATGGCCTGCTTGAGCGGCCGCGTCATTCTGTCCACGGCCGCAAGGATGACTTCCAGCTTGAGCTTGCTCATTCGTCGGCGCTACCTGATCTGAGGCGGGCCGCTTCGCGCCAGTCTGCCAGCTCGGTCAGAGACATGCCGTCAAATGCGCTGGGCGGCCAATGAAAAATGGTGGCGATGTCGGCGATGGCGTCGTCTACGCCGCCGGGAATTGGGCTTCTTGCCTGTCCGATTTCCTCAACAAAAAACTGGCCACCGTAGACGCGCATTGCAGCATGTCCGCCGGGTCCATGCGCGCCACCTCTTCGGCGATAAGCGACGGCGAGCTGATGCGCGGCAACAGCTTGATGACGGCGTCCACGTCCAGTTGCAACACGTCGGTCAGCTTGAGGCCGCGCAGCTCGCTGGATCTGGGACGGCGCAGCTCGATGGATTCGATCAGGTTCTCACCGCGCTTCAGCGGCGTTTCCAGCTGGATGGTGTTTTCGTTCATGGTGCAGGTTCCTATGCATTGGGGGCGGCCCGCCGGCGGCGGGCGCGGTGGGTTATAAGCCGACGTTGGCGCGGTGCTGGGCGAGGCGGTCCACGCCCATGACCTTGAAAATGTCGTTGACGATGTCGATCTCCATCAGCTCTTTGCCGTCCATCACCTGGCGGTAATAGGTGATATCGGTTTTCACTTTGAATGAGCCGTTTTCGCCGGCCTTGGCTTCGCCTTGGTCCATTTCGTTGTTCCGGCCACCAACGGTGATTTCCACCGCGTGGGCCTGTCCGGTGGCCTCGTTGGCGTAGCTGCCCATCCAGCGCAGCCGGGTGGCATCGTGCTTTTCCGCGCCGAAAGTGGCGATGATTTCGGGGATGGGGCCGTTATAGGTGTGTTCCATCTCCAGTTTCTCGATAGCCTTGAGCAGAGCCACGCTGCCAATCATGCCGGCGCCGGAATACTCCTCGGTCTTCATGGCGATCTTGGGCAGCTTGACCTCCAGGCACTCGGCCGCAAAGCTGCCACCATCGATAAACAGGTTGAATTTGCGCAGGGTGCGCGGCAGTGCTGCCATAGGTTCTCCTTACGCCGCGGCCTTGGCGGCAAAATCCATCAAGTATTCGTCGGTGATTTCCTGCTGGAATTGCAGGCTCTCCAGCGGCGGAACCGGGGTGTATTTGTAGGGGATGCGCAGCTTGCCGTCTTTGAGCGTGTCCTTGCTGTTGAGGTCGTCCGGAAGCCAGGCGCTAAAGCCCAGCAGGTAGCCGTTTTTGACCAGATCCCGGCCTTTGGCATTGATGCCGTCCAGGATGTCGCGGACCAAGACCGGCGTCATCGGCTGGTCCATGGCCCACATGTGCGCATCGGCGATGGTGTCGGCCAGCACCTGGGCGGTGCGGGTGTAGGACTCGAACGCGAACAGCGGATCGGCGCTGCAGGTGCGGTTGCCCCAGAAGCGGAAGCCGTCACGGCGTATCAGCGTGGTGACCGCTTTTTCGTTGAGGTAGCCGGCGTCGGTTGCCGGCTCTTGCAGATCCCAGTAGACATCTTGACTGATACCGGTAACGCCCTGCACTACGACATTGGACAGGGTTTTATGCCAGCCGATGGACTCGTCCAGCGCGGCGCGCAGGCCGGCGGCGCAGGCTGTCACCGGGACGATGGCATCGACCGCGGTGGCGGTGTCGAACGCAAGGAACTGCGGCCAGATCAGCATCAGCTCGCGCTGGCCGAAGTTGGCGCGGTAGGCGGCCACGTCTTCCTTGGTCTTGCAGCCCCAAGCGTAGATGTAGGCGAAGGCGCGCAGCTTGGCGGCCACGGCGGCCAGCTCGGTGGCGACGGGCAAGGTATCCAGGCCGGGCGCTACCAGAATTCGCGGCCGCACGCCGACCCGCTGCTGAGCGGCGAGCAGCGCGCGCAGGCCGGTGTACTGGCCGGCCGGGGTGGTGGTGCCGATAGTCAAGGCGGCCTGTTCGGCATCGTCCTTGCCGGACTTGACGCGCACGACGACGACCAGCGGCTTGGCGTTGTGGTCTATGGCGGTCAGCGCCGACCGCAAGGTGCCCTTACTGCCCGCCTTGCCGATAGCGGCCGTCAGGTCGGTCAGCAGGACGGCCGTATCCAGCGGAAAGGCGGCGGCATCAGCATCGTCCGCGGTGCAGACCATACCGATGACGGCGGTGGAGATGGTGCGAATGGGGCGGGTGCCGTTGCTGACTTCGACAACCCGCACGCCATGATGGAAATCCTGGGGCATAACTCGGTCTCCGGGTGAGGTTCCGAGCATGTTGCAGGCGAAATTCTGTTACGTCGTGTTGCGCTTGTTGTATGAGCGCATGGCACAACCTAGGATGTAAGAATCAGTATTTTTACGTAGATTTTAATGCCATTTCCGATTTCAGCCTTGATCCAGCAGTTTCTGGAACAAGCTGAATCCGGCGATATGCTGTCGTTGTTGTCGATGCTGGAGAAAATAGCCGGGGAGAATGTTCCAGTCCATTTACGCGCCGGGATGGCGGCAGAGGTGAAGCGGCTCCTGGCCGAAGCTGTCGAGCGGGAGGCCGCCCGTACCCGTCTTTTAGGACAGTTGAGCGACGCTGAAGTATCCGTAGTTTTACTTATAGCGGCCGGTAAAAGCTACCGCGCGGCCGCTGGATTACTTGGCGTAACAGAGCGCACAATCCGCGCGCATGTAGAAAGTTCCGTTAGAAAACTGGGCATTACGCCTGAGCCTGGCGATAAGCGAACAGATTCTCGTCTGTTAATAGCACGCATTTTTTTGCCAGACCTTATTCGCCATATTGGCTAAATCGCCAATACGAATCGCATTAAAATTCCATGAAAATACTCATGCGCAATTTTTAGCCAAAATAACAGCCTAACAGGGTGACAATATGCAGAACCGCACCGCCGCCATTACCTTAAATCCACTGATTGGCGAATCGCCGCGCGACACGCTGGAAAACCTCAGCGTCTGCCTGGCCCGGATCGGCCAGACGCTGGCCGACCATCACGATGATCCATCAATTGGAATGATCTCCGCTGCGGCAGTCGCCGCCCTCAAGTTTGAGGCGACGCAGTTCCGCGCATAAAGCCACAGCCCCGCCAGAGCGGGGCTGTTTTCATATTGGGGCGCCCGGAGCTATCGGCCAGTCTGCGCTAGCCAGTTCCGGCCATGCCGTGCTTTGCGGTAAGCGGGACAGGTCGACGCAGTAGCGCCGCCAGGCTGCCAGCGTAACGTGCTCGGCGCTCGTTGCGATACCCAGCTCCACCGCATCCTCCAACGGCCTACGCTCGCCATACGCACTGGTCAGCCGCTGCTGGATCTGGCGCCGGCCCGCGGCATCCAGCTCCGCTCGAGCGGAGTCGGCGTCGATGTTCCAACGGCTGCCGGACCACATCGCATGGGCTGGAGGTTCTAGCTCGGTTGCATCCAGACTCTCCGGGGTATCGCCAATCCTAGGCTGCACCGGCAGAGCCGTTTGCTTGCTCCACAGCGGCACTGCACGCCAATCGGCGCTCAGCGTCCAGCCACCTCGATACACCGCTACCTGCCGAGCTCCTGCCAGCGGAGGCGCCAGCTCAGTGGCAAAGGCCGGTATCAACCAAACCTCGTCGGTGTCCAGCGGCGACAGCGTCGCATCCGCAGTGCCGAGATATTCGCCAGTTTGCGGGTGATAGCTGTAGACGGTTTTCATTTTCACGGGATCCCTTTCAATACTTGATGCATGCATGCAGCGCAACGTTGCGAGGGCGGGTTTCAGCACCGCCGGTTGCCTCGGTGCTCAGCCACCGCTCGTGGCCAACTTGGTCAGCAGTCGGCAGCCGGCCAGCTCCGGCCAGGGTATTGGTGACGTCCCCCCAAATCTGGTGCGTATGTGACTGAATCGACTGGTCCTGCCGCGAGCCGAACACGCGGCCGGGGTCCACGCCTCGGCCGGCATCCCAACTGCGAATGAATTCGCCGCGCAACTCTGGCAGGCAGAACAGGTTGGCCGGGTCAGGATTGGGACGTGCAGGGTCAGGGTTCGGGAACGTGTCGCCGATGGCATCGTACAGCGCTGCATATGTCGTCCGGGAAACATAGGAGCCGTCACAGCGCAACCAGCCCGGCGGGTGATGCTCGCGCCCAAAATACGCAATCTGGCCGGGTGGCACGGCGAGAACCAGCTCGAAGTCGTCGACATGCCGGCGCCAGGTCGACCATACGCCAAGATACCGGGAGCGATACCAGCAACCAGCATCGGCGAACGCCTGATACTGCTGATAGACCATTTCACCCTGTGCGCGCACAAACAGTTGCCCTGCCTGTTGGCACGGCCAGTTCCTCCCGCGCACCGCGTTGTCGTTGGCGGCGGAGTGGTAATATCCGCTTGCAGTTACGGTGTTCAAATCCAGCGGCGCGCCGATGTCCGGTTGCAGCGGCAATGCATCGGCGATGCCATAACCAGCCAGGGTGGCGGCTTTGTCGGCCTTGCTGGCCAACTTTTTGGTCAGGTTGGCCGCAAAGCTGGCGTCATTGTCCAGGGCGGCCGCCAATTCTTGCAGGGTGTCCAAGGCGCCAGGGGCGCCGGCAATGACGTTGCTGATAGCCGCTCGCAGCTCGGCCTTGCTGGCGGCGTCGGTGATGCCGTAGCCCTCCAGCGTGGACGGCCGGCCGGTGGTGATCTTGTTCCAGTCCAGCTCCGGCACGTCCGCCGCTGCCATCTGCCGACCGGCGGTGACTCGTCCCTTGGCATCCACCGTCACCATGCCATATCCGCCAGCAGTGACGCCGGTATTGGCCAGTGTCATCGCTCCACTGGCGTTACCGCTGCCGTCGAAAGTCACGGACCATGTGCCGTCACCCGTCATGGCCAGATTGCGCGGCATGGCCAGGTGCTCGGCGCTTTTGGCTGACAGTACGCCGGCAAGGATGTCGTCTATTTTTTTCTTGAGAAATCCTGTTCGCTCCACCAGCTGCTCCGCCTGGCGGTTCGAGATTCCACCAGGTCCGCCCCTGACGCGGTCGGTCAATTCCAGCTGGTAGACGGGGGTAAACCTCGGCTCAGCCGGTTCTTTCAGGTCTGCCATTTATGCCACTCCGAATGTGTAGCCGCCATCGTATGCGGCCATGTCGTTGTAAATCAGCTCAGCGCCGCTGAAGTCCAACCCCCACAGCAGGCAGCGGGCCGGGGCGATGTCGGCCAGCAGCGCGCGGGCGGCGTTGGCCTGCTCGACGCTCAGCAGCTTGTCGATGCGGACGCGGTACTCCGCCCAGCCGCTCGGGTCGCCATAGCTGGCAAAACCGTCGTAGGCCGCCGCGCCGTCGCAGCGGTAGCCACCAGTCCCTTCATCTATCTGCACTTCGCCAAGGCCCAGATCCCGGAACACCTGGCGCACGGCAGAGAGAGTCCCCTTGCGGCGGTGCACATCGACAGACGATGCGATCAGCGCGCGGCGCTCCTCCTCAGTCCTGGCCGAATCGAATTGTTCGACGCTGCGCTCCCAGGCCAGCCAGGGCAGCAGCGCCGGCGGGCATCGCGCGCTGTCGGCCAGGCCGCGCAATGCGGCCGTGTCGAGGTCCAGCACCAGCATGTCGGCCAGCGCCGCTTCTAGCGGCGTGTGATTGGGCGGTAGGAGGTAGCGGCTCATGCTGGCGTCACCGCGATGGATGCGCAGTCGGGATAGCGGCCGACCTGGCCCAGCACATCGGCGGCCGGGCTGGTGATGGTGACGCGCTCCACGCCGTCTACGTGCAATGCGGCATCTATTGCCGACCGCGGCACGCCGCTACCAATGCGGCGGCGCGCCGCCAGCATCGTGGCCAGGCGCTGCGCGGCGCCGGCCGCGCCGCCGCTGAGCGCTTCGCCGCCTGCTTGATAGACGATGTCGGCGCGGATGTCGAATGGCAGCGGCTCGGCGGCGGCCGTGGTGACGGTGTCGCACAGCGGGCGGATGGTTTCCGCGTTGAGCGCGGCGGCCACGGCATCCAACAGCGCCTGGCTGGCCATGCCGTCTCGGGCCAACAGCCAGACCCGCACCTGGCCCGGCGCCGGGCTATCAATCTCGACGTCGGCCACGTCGGCGGACGCGCTCAGCGCGTGAAATCGGTATGCGCCGCGCGGGCCGCCGCCGGCCAGCCCTTCCAGCGCCATCTGGGCCCGGCAGCGCAGGCGCTCGTCTTTTTCCCATTCCGCCGCGGTCGGCGGCGTGGTCGTGGGGTCGGCCGGTCGTACCAGTAGCCGCCGCACGCCGTAGTCGGCGGCGCGGTGGTCCAGGTCGGATTCCTCCGCAGAGGCGAGCAACAGCGCCTTGGCCGCGTCGTTGATGCGCTGGCGCGCGGTCAATTCGATGTAGGCGGCCAACTGGCTCAGCATTGCCACCGGCTCGCTGTCCAGCTGCAGCGCGGCGGCGATGGCGGCGCGCATGTCTGCCGGCACGCCGGCCAGCAGCCTGGCCTTCTTTTGTTCCAGCAGGGTTTCAAATGCCAGCGGCTCAATGACGGCCGGCGGCGGCAGCGCGGCGAGGTCAATCATCATCGCGTCAGCTCCTGATCGGGATGTCATAGGCCAGCGGCTTGCCGCTGTCGCGCCGGCGGCCGGCTATGTGGATGGTCAGCGCGCCGGCAGCATCGCCCTGGCCCACAATCAGCCGGATGGCGGATAGCTCGATGCGCGGCTCCCAGGCGGCCAGGGCCATGACACTGGCGGCCATGGCTTGCATGCGGGTTCTGCCGTTGAGCGGCTGGTCGATCAGCTCAGGCAGCAGCGAGCCGAATTCGCGGCGCTGGATGCGCGAGCCGCGCGGCGTGGTGAGGATGCGGGCGACGGACTGACGGATGTGGTCGGCGTCGCTGATGGCGCGGCCGGTTTGCGGGTTCATGCCGGTATAGCTGCTCATTGCGGGGTTCCTACATTGCCGCCGTGCGGGTCGGGGTGGGTGTGGCTGTGCAGCGTCACGCCGTTGGACGACAACGCGCCGCCTTGATGGGTGATGTTGCCGGTAATGGTGGTGGACGCGCCGCCGGCGCCGCCCTGGCCGGCCATGCCGGCAAGGTAGCTGAACAGGCCGGAAATGGTGGCCTTGGCTTTGGCCATCACATCGCCCAGCACCGTCAGCCGGCCGTTGATTGTGACGTTGCCGGTGATCAGGGTTTCCGGCACGTCCAGGGTAACGCGCTCGGCGGCCTGAACGGTGGCGGTTTTGGTGCCGCTGACGGTCAGCGCGCCGGTGGCGTGGTTGTAGAGGACGCGGGCGCCGTCGGGGTAGACGCGCAGATGTTCGTCCGGGCTGCCGCTGGGCGCGTCGAACTGGTCGGAGTAGAGCGCCAGCAGCGCGACGCCGCCGGCCGGGTCGCCGCTGGGGCAGAGCAGCACAACCTGCTCGCCCGGCGTCGGCGGCTCCCAATCTCGGGTTTGCCCGGCGCGGCTCGCCCCCCAGGGCATCCAGTTGCTTGTCAGTCCGCCGGATTTCACGCGCACACGGCGCGAGGCGTGATCCACCTCGGCGATGGTGCCGAATCGGATCAGGCTTTCCAGACGGCGGGAGAGGTCGGCGAAGTTTTCCATGCCGGCCAGTTTGCACAGGCCGGCCGGGAGTGTCGCGTTGCGGGTGTTGTGTGGTGCGCACTCACAACCGTGGAGTAGATCAAGATGCCAGCGCCTGATGGCGCCGGCTCAAACCAGTGAATTATGAACGGAACACGAATGGTTTTAATTCTGGCATTACTGGATTATACCAAGCGCCAGCGCGGCCATTATCGAATAGGATGCAATCAAAATAGCCGCAGCGATTTTACGGTAACCAGCTTTTTGAGCGAATATTACCAATGCTGGAGTGAGGATTATTATTAGAATTATGATGCTGGTTTTCATTTGGTTTGATCCGACTATTGCGCGACCATCTCGGCGCACAACAGCATGCCTACGGTTCCTCCAAGACCCATTCCAAAGCTAGCGCCCCCCAGAGCGCCAACGCCGCCAGCATAGAATCCAGCCCATCCGCCAAGAGCGCCACCGACGGTGGAGAATACTCCAATGCATTGGGTTTCTGTCATGTGCTTTCCACCAGTGCACATTTCGATTTCATCAATAGACAGTACCTGCATATCAATTCCTTAATATCAAGCCCCGCACCAATTATGCGGCGGCCAAGTATTACAAAGTATTTACATTTATGCAAATGGTATTAGGTTGGGCTCCGTATGAGGCCTGCCAACCCCCAGCGTCAGCAGTGCCTGACGGTAGATCTCCGGTTCCAATTCGCAGCCAGTTGCCCGCATGCCAAGATTGCGCGCTGCCACCAAGGTGGAGCCGCCGCCGGCGAATGGGGCCAACACCTGGCCGCGGCTGCTGGCGTGTAGAAGTGTGCAAGCCACCGGATGAATACGGTGGATCGGTCAGGATCAGATCGAAGTGATTGGCGGGCAGAGCAGGGAGGAAACGCAGGCAGTCGGCGTTGTGCAGCTGAATGGACATGATACTCCTTGTATTGCGGGTGTTACGGTACTACTTGGCGAGGTAATCTAGCGTTCGCGCCCGGACCAACTCAACATCTTCTTGGCTGAAGCCCAGCAGCTCCCGTGCCGGATATTCCACGTCGCGCGCGATGTGCGGGCTGAAGCGGTCGCGCAGGCCGTACTGGTGGACGCGGGCGATGCGCTCCACCTGGGCAACGAAGGAGACGGCCGCGCCGGCGGCGCTGGCCTCCACCTTCAGCCACTTGGCGGTGCGCAGCTTGGCGAACATCTGGCGGCGCAGCGCGCCTTTCTTCTCGCGCAGCTGCGGCTTGCGCGGCGCGAATGCGATGCCGTCCGGGTTCTGCTGGGCGGCGATGCGCTTTTGCTGGCTCTGTCGTAACTGGCGGGCGATATCGCGGGCCAGGCCGCGGCGGGCGGCCGGCTCCATTTTCTGCAGCAGCGCGCCCAGCTTGGCGTCCAGCCTGGCGATACTCATTCGCGCACCTCATCCACGATGATTTTCCAGTCGCTGACGCCGGCGCCCCCCCATTCCGCCGCCGGCTCGCCCTGATGGGTGGCGCGGATGTTGCCGTCCGGCAGGCGCTCGACGTGCACGGACTCGGACAGCTGCAGGGTGATTTGCAGATCCACCGCATCGGCCTTGATCCAATCCACTTCGAACCGGAATCCCTTTTCACGCAGCTCGGCGTTCTGGATCAGCGGCGGTTCGTTCTCCTCGACCCAAACGCGCAACGGGATGATGACCTGATCCAGATGGCCGGCGTAGTCGAGGATCATCGCCTTCAGGGTGTAGCGGTAGCCGAATGACATGCGGCCCGGCGCGGTGGCGATGCCGCCGTCTTCGACCAGCATCTGCAGCCGGTCGGGGTTGTCGCGCAACTCCGGGAGCGCAGCCTCCAGCGTTGCGCGCAGGCTAGCGGGCTTGATCACGTTCGAAATCCTCTTGGCACTGCACGCAGCGGGTACAGCCGGCGACGATGCGCTGGCGCGCCTCCGGGATGGGCTCGGCGCAGTCTTCGCAGTGGCTCAGGCTGATGCCGGCGGAGAGCCGGTCGAATTGACGGGCGATGGCTTCCTCGCGCTGGCGCTGTTCCAGCGCCTGGGCGCGGTCGTAAAAATCAGTCATGGCGTTGTTGGCATTGAAGGATGCTGTTGATCTGCGCGGCGCAAAACTCAAGCGCCGCCCGGTGCTGCTGCCAGCTCGCGGCCAGCTGGGCGTTGGTTGCCGGCGCCAGCGCCGGCAGCGCGCAGGGCGTCACCGCCGGGCAGCGCGCGGTCAGCAGCCGGCGGGGCGGCGTCGGCTGGGCCGGCGGTGTCGAGCAGGCGGGCAACAGGGCCAGGAATAGCAACGCTACCCCAAGCGGCGGCGTCAGGCGTGGCATGGATGGCGGCCTCCAGTTTCACCGCGGCGGCGGCGTGTTGACGGGATAGTGCGGCCAGCTGGCCGGCCAGCTCTCGGCTGGCGACGGCCTGCAGCTTGATATCGATATCCTGGGCGGCCAGCTGCTCGCCCTGGGCGCGGTTGCGCTCAGCCAGCGCTGCGTTGTCGCGTTGGGCGGCTTCGAGGATTGCAGCCTGGCGCCGCAGATGCTCGTCCTGCTGCCAGAGGGCAAAGCCGGTCAGCAGTGCGGCGGCGATCAGGATGGCGGCCAGGACGCGACGGACAAAGAGGAGTAGGGCGTCGGCGATCATGCGGCCAGCCTTTCCGCCCGCTCGTACGCGGCCCGCAGCTTGGCGTCGTAGAGGTTTTCCTTGTAGGCCGGGCCGTTGTAGAGGCGGGCGACGTCGGCCCATTTCTTGGCTTGCAGCGCCTTCAATAGCGCGGGCTCGGCCAGTACGAAGCGAACGAATGCATCCAGTTGGGCGGGCTCGCCGGATTCCATCGCTTGGCGCCAATCTGAGGCGCTGGCATAGCCCAGGCGTTGCCAGTGATAGCCCATGATCTGGAATGCGCCCCAACTGCAGGACTCGACAGCCACTGCCTCGCCGGCGACGGCGGCCAGGCTGGCGAATCGCGCCCACTCGGCCGCGCCGCCGGCGTAGCCGCCGCGGGCGCTATTGCAGATGGCCGGGTATTGCGCGGCCAGCGCCTCGGCCGGGTCGCCGGCGCGCTGATAGGCGACATGGCGCTCCAACAGGATGACGGGCCGGCCGTCCGGCAGAAAACCGCTGCCGCGGGACTCCACCGCGTTGATGGCCTTGACCACGGACAGGCCGACGCCCAGGCGGTCGGCGGCGGCTTGCAAATCGGCGTCGCCCAGCCGGCGCGTGCCGCGCTGGCCGGCCAGCGCGGCCAGGGTTTTGGGTCCGGCGATACCGTCCACCACCAGGCCGGCGCGGCGTTGGAATTCGGCGACGGCGGCCTCGGTTGCATCGCCATACCAGCCATCGGCGGCGAGCTTGGCTCCGGTGGCGTTGAGCTGGTTTTGAAGCGTCTGCACGTCCAGGCCGTGCGCGCCCTTCTTGATCAAAGCCATTTTTCTTTCCTCAGCAGGATGGCGAGCAGCGACTGGCGCGGGCCGGCGTTGCGGTATAGCTCCACCACGTTGCCGCGCTGGGCGATCAGCGCCAGCACCAGCGCCAGGTTGATGAACAGTTGCGGCAGGTCGGCCAGCTCCGGTCGGCCGAACAGGCGCAGCACCGCCACCGCGTCGGCGGCGACGATGAGCAGGTAAGCCAGCAGGCTGGCCCAGGGGCGGTGCTGGCTGTCGCCGCGCTGGAAGGCGATCAGCACCAGGGCGAGGAGGGTGGCTACGGCGGCATGAGCGAACGCGATCATTTGCCGCCCCCCTTCAGATCGCGCAGGGCGGCGGCCGGATCGTCGGCCTTGCGGATCAGCCACTGCAGCAATTTGACGGCGATGGCGGCGGCCAGCATGGCGCAGACGCCGGGGCTGATTTCGACTATCAGCCAGCGTGTCAGCACGCCGGCCACGCTGACGGCTGCCAGGCAGCCGGCGAAGAAGGACACCAGGAAAAAGCCGGCCTTTTTGCCCAAGCTAAGGCTGTCCGAACTCAGCACGAACACGGCCGCGCCGGCGAACGCGCCCAGCACGATGGCGGCGTCGATGCCCGGCGCCAGCGCCAGGCCGGCGACGGTGGCCAGCGTGGCGCTGGTAGCGGTGCTGCTTACAGGTTCTGCCATGGTGTTAGTCCCATAGATTGAGGAGGGTTTTCGTTGCAGCCGGCGCCGCGGCGGGCAGGTCCGGCAACTGAACCAGCGTGCCGCTGGGCAGGACGACGCCCAGGTCGGCCAGGCCGGGATTGTGTTGCAGCAGCCGCTCCACCATGCCGCGGGTTTGGCCGTAGACTCGCCAAGCGATGGCGTCCACGGTGTCGCCCTGAATGGCGCGAACGGCTCGCATCAGATCAGCTCCACCGTCGCGCGGCCGCCGCCCAGAATGGCGCGGATGGCGGCGCGAGCATCGGCGCGCAGCTGGTCGGCGGTGTCGTCCAGTTCCTCGGCGCGCTGGCGGCCGGCGCCGGCGGTATCGAATGAGCGATAGCGCTCGGCCAGATCCGCCGCGGCGGTGGCGTAGACCGCGCGCCGCCAGCGCTGCACCAGCACCGATTCGCCGTCGATCTGCTCGGCGTCGAGGTCGGCCAGCGCCAGCGCGCCGCCGGCGATCTTGACCACGCGCCAGCCTGCCAGCTCGCCGTTGACGGCTGCGATGGCCTCGATCAGCGCGCCGCGCAGGCGGGCGGCGGTGACGGTGCCGTCGTAGCGCATGGCGGCGCGGAAGTGGGCGGGCTCGACGTCCGGCCAGAATCTTGGCGTCTCAATGACCTGGCCATCGTCCAGCGCCGGTGCGCTGGTGGTGGATGCGTTGGTGTTGATGATCATGGCGGTGTCCTTGGTGACGGTGGAGGGGGCTTCGGCCGTTGGCGATTGCCTGGCGTCCACCCCCTGCCGTCAGTCGCGCGGGGTCGCTCGGTTACGCCTGACCGCCGGCGGGCGGCGGGGCGCTGTTCTTCAAGTGGCGCTCTATGCGCTCGATGTCCTTTTTGACGCCGACGGCGCCGTGCAGCTGCTGGGCGCGGCGCAGATGTTCCAGCGCAGCGACCGGGGCAGCCTCCACCATGGCGAGGCCAGCTTCCTTGAGCAACTTGGCGCGCACTTGATCCGGCATGTCGTGCGCTGCGGTCAGTTCGGCGGTGTAGCTCAGCACCTTGACGTCGAATGGCCGCTTGCCGTCGCGGGCGCGCTTGGCGGCGTCTGCGATTTCTTCGGCGACGACTGTGGCGGTGGTGCGGCTGAACTGGTCCGGCAGCGGCAGGCCGTGGGCCAGCGCGTATTCGGCGATGTCCAGCGCGCCGCTGTAGTCGCCGGCGTCGATGCGCCAGGTCATGACCGTCATCAGCACGTCGTCGGGCTGGCCCTTACCACCCTCAAGCGCGCCTTCCACCCAAGGGGCGTAATCGGGCAGAACATGGCGCTTGACCTCGGCCTTGCCTTCCATGGACTGGACTTGCTTCAGACGCCGCTTGTCCTCGGCCAGCTTGACCAACATCAGCTCGTAGGCTGTGCAGTTGATGGGGCCGTGCTCCACGGCCAAGGCCGAAGCCTTGGTGGCGCTGACCCGCTGGAAGTGGGCGCGGGCGTGGCTCATTTCACCAGCTCGATGTTTTCCACCAGGCAGCCGGCCTGGTAGCGCTCCACCACGTAGGCCTCGTTGTTGCTCTCGTAGTTGGCGATTTGGTTGAAATCCGGCTCTTCGCGCAGATGGCGGCGACGGCTGCCGTTCTGGTAGTAGATGGACAGGTTCGACAGCGGGGTGATCAGCATCGCGCCGGCCGGGAAGAACGGTGCGGTGACGGCTGACAGGCCGCCGACCCGCTTCTGGCTGATGACGACGTCGGCCGCCATTTGTTCGCTGGGCTTGCTGTCCTGATTGACGATGGGGAAGTACTTGTCATGCATCAGGTCGCGGCCGACGACAACCACCAAGTCAGGATTGCTAGCCATGGCCGGGTCAATCAGACCCGCTACGGCATCCATCACCAGCGCGTCGAGGTTGGCATAGTCGCCGCCCTTTTCTTTTGCCCCGATCATGACCTTGCCGGAACCCTTCTTCACTTCCGCCATCACGCGCTCCGGCGCATGTTCGCGGTATTGCTGCAGCCAGCCTTTGTTGACGTCCTGCAGCAGCGGATATTTCACACGGTCGGTCTGTTCCGCCACGCTGACGCCGTTGAAGCCGATCATCATGCGGTCCAGCGCCTGCTGCTTGACGACGACGTCGCGCAGCTTGGTCTGGAAGTCCGGGAATTTGGCCCAGGCGTCCAGCTGGACGTAGGGGATGGCGGTGTCGAACTCGGTGAATTCGCAGCGGTACTTATGGCTGTTGATATCCGTCAGATTGCGCGGGCGGCGCGGATTGGTCGGCGTGACCTTGGTGCGGCCGGCGACGGTGCCGAACACGCCGAGGCCCAATTTTTCACCCTCCAGATCATCGACTCCCTCGATGTTGATGCGCGACATGAATTCGCTCGACTCTTGAATGCGGGTTTCCAGCTTTTGCTGGATGGACGGTTGGACGCTGAATGATTTTTCGACGGCGGCGGCGCTGACGCCGTTCAGCTTGGCGATCTGTTCGATCAGTTGGGTGAACACGTCGCGGGTATTGGTTTTCATGCGGTATGGCTCCGGTAAGGGTTAGGGCTGATCAGCAGTCGGTGACGTGCTCGGCGGCGGCGCCGGTGGCGGGCGCGCGGGCCGGGCTGGCAGGCTCATTGCTCAGCTTGGCCACCAGGTCGGCATGGTCGGTTTTGAGCTGGCCGAACTTCTCTTCCAGCGCCTTGAAATCGGCGATGGTCGTCAAACCGCTGAATTGCTCCAGCAGCTCGCCCTGGCTCTCAGCGATGGTTCGCACGGCGGCGGACAGCTCGGCGGCGTCGGCGCTCTGGCGGGTGGAGAACTTACCCAGCAAGCCCTTGATCTTGTCGCTGAAGCCGGCCAGCGCGCTGGCGCTGTCGTCTTCCAGCTCCAGGGTGAATTCGATGGCGGCGGTGAACAGGTTTTCCGGCTTTTCCTTGCGTGCAACCAGCGGGCTGGCCTTGGCCTTGGCGCTGAATTCCAGCATCTCGCAGCCCAGGCTGGCGGGATCGTCGGTGATAGCCAGACCGACCAGATAGGCTTCGCCGGTATCGGAAAAATTCGGGTCCACTTCAATGGACGTGTAGACCTTCTGGCGGGCCTTGTTCAGCGCGAGCAAGTCGTCAGTGGGGTCGATGGTGGCGAACAGCGCCAGCTTGCCGTCTTCCACTTTTTCCGCGCTCAGCGCCAGTACATCGCCATAGCGTTTGAACGGGCCATCCGGCAGCAAACCCTTGAAGTGCTCCAGATTGACGCGGGCGCCGTATTTTTTCGGGTTGTAGTTGGCGGCCATCTGCTCAATCCAGCTGCGCTCGATGTTGCGGCCGTCGGTGGTGGCGCCTTCGGTGGCGACTCGGAATTTCTTTGCCTTGCTTGCCATGGTTTGCGGTCCTTGGTCGGGTATGGGTCGTGGCGATGCGCCCATAATCCCGGCCGCGCCGGGCGGGGTCGAGCAGTGGCTGTTGTGTGACGATTGGACACAACCGGCAGGCGGAGAAGTACACCGGACAAGGCGGCAGACTGCCGGCATGGATACCAAACTCCCCACCCCCGACCCTAATGCGGACCCTCGCCGCTTGGCGCGCGCGCTGTACTGGCAGGGCTGGCGCGTTTCGCGCATTGCAGAACACCTGCACGAGAAGCCGGCCACGGTGCATAGCTGGAAGCGCCGCGATAAATGGGATGACGCGAGCGCGCCGGAGCGCATCGACTGCGCGCTGGAAACCCGCCTCACTCAGCTGATCCACATGCCGCAGAAGGGCAACAGCGAATACAAGGAGCTGGACGCTCTGATGCGCGCCGCGGAACGCGCGGAACGGATGCGGCGCTATCGCAATGGTGGCAATGAGTCGGACCTCAATCCGAAGGTGGCGAACCGCAACGCGGCGCCGAAGCGCCAGCCGGTCAAGAACGCGATCAGCGAGGAGCAGGCCGCCCAGCTGAAGGCCGCCTTTCTGGAGCGGATGTTCGGCTATCAGAAGCATTGGCACCGCGCCGGCCAAGCGGAGCGGGACCGCGTCATTCTGAAGTCGCGTCAGATCGGCGCGACTTACTACTTTGCCCACGAGGCGCTGATCGACGCCATCGACACCGGACGCAATCAGATTTTCCTGTCTGCCTCGAAAAGCCAGGCGCTGATTTTCCGCAACTACATCGTGAAGTTCGCCGCCCAGGTGGCGGACGTGGAGCTGAAGGGCGAGACGATCATCTTGCCCAACGGCGCGGAACTGGCATTCCTGGGGACCAACTCGCGCACCGCGCAGGGCTATCACGGCAACCTGTATCTGGACGAGTTTTTCTGGATCCCGCGCTATCGCCAACTACGTGACTTGGCGGGCGCCATCGCCTCACAGGAACGATACCGCAGCACCTATTTTTCCACCCCATCGACCATGACCCACGAGGCGTACAAGTGGTGGACGGGGGACGAGTTCAACCAGGGCAGACCGAAGGCCGAACAGGTGCAGATCGATGTCAGCCACGGCGCATTGCGCGGCGGCTCGCGCGGCGGCGATGGCCTGTGGCGCCAGATCGTGACGATCGAGGATGCCCAGGCCAGCGGCTGCAACCTGTTCAACATCGAATACTTGCGCCGCAAGAACACGCCGGACGTTTTCGCCCAGCTCTACCTTTGCCAGTTCATCGACGATGGGGCGTCGGTGTTCAGCTTCAACTTGATGCAGCGGGCGATGGTGGACAGTCTTGAAGAGTGGGGCAGCGATTGGAAGCCCTTCACCTTGCGGCCGTTTGGCCATCGCCCGGTTTGGCTGGGTTATGACCCGGCCAAGAGCGGCGACAAGTCGGCGCTGGTGGTGCTGGCGCCGCCGGCCGTTCCTGGCGGCAAGTTCCGCATTCTGGAGCGCCACCAGTTCCAGGGCGCGGACTATGAGGCACAGGCCAAGTTCATCAAGGACACCTGCGACCGCTTCAATGTGGCGTACATCGGAATCGACTCGACCGGCCTTGGTTCTGCTGTATATCAACTGGTGCAGAAGTTCCGCCCGGATGCCGTGGCGTTCGATTACGACGTCGAACTGAAAACCAAGATGGTGCTGAAGGCGCTGAACGTGCTGGGCAATGGCCGGCTGGAGTACGACGCCGGCCATACCGATATCGCCGCCAGCTTCATGTCCATCAAGAAAGTCCTGACTCCGTCCGGCAGGCAGGCGACATACCAGGCCGGACGATCCGAAGAAACGAGCCACGCGGATCTCGCGTGGGCCACGATGCACGCCCTCTTCAACGAACCGCTTGAGGGCGCGTCAACCACCAATTCCAGTCTCATGGAGATTTTCTGATGCGCAACCGTCACCGCTTCCTTCCCCACACCCCGCCGCCACATCTTGGCACGCCTGCGCCCACCGGCGGCGGCTCGCCGCTGGCGTTTTCATTCGGCGAGCCGGTGCCGATGCTGGATCGGCGCGAGATCATGGACTATCTGCAGTGCATCGGGAATGAACGCTGGTACGAACCGCCGATCAGCTGGGATGGCCTGGCTCGCAGCTTGCGCGCCAACGTTCACCACGCCAGCGCGCTGACGGTGAAGCGCAATGTGCTGGTCAGCACCTTCAAGCCGCACCGGCTGCTGAGTCGGTCGGCGTTCAGCGCCTGGCTGATGGACTATCTGGTTTTCGGCAATGCCTATCTGCAGGCCGTGGCCAACCGGCTGGGCGGGGTGATGGAACTGAAGCCGGCGCGCGCCAAGTATGTGCGCCGGGCCAAAGACCTGGCCGGCTTCTGGTGGGTGCCGGGATACGATCAGGAACAGCTGCTGGCCGGCCAGGTGCTGCATTTGATGGATGCCGATATCAATCAGGAAGTGTATGGCTTGCCGGAATACTTGGCCGCGCTGCAATCGGCCTGGCTCAATGAGTCCGCCACGCTGTTTCGTAGAAAGTACTTCCGGAACGGCTCGCACGCCGGTTATATCCTGCATATTTCTGACCCTGCCCACAGCGAGAGAGATATCGACGCCATGCGCCAGGCGCTGAAGGACAGCAAGGGACCGGGCAACTTCAAAAACCTGCTCCTCTACACGCCGAACGGCAAGAAAGACGGGGTGCAGGTCATCCCGCTGGCCGAAGTTGCATCCAAGGACGAGTTTTTCAATATCAAGAACGTGACGCGCGACGACGTGCTGGCCGCGCATCGCGTCCCGCCCCAACTGCTCGGCGTGATGCCCGGCAACGTCGGCGGATTTGGCGATGCGCCCAAGGCGGCCGGCGTGTTCTACGAAAACGAGATCAAGCCGCTGATGATGCGGCTGCAGGAGGTCAACGACTGGGCGCGCAAATCTCTGGGAATCAGCGAGGAGGTGATCCAGTTTGGCGAGTATGCGCTGGCCGCCACGGCCGCGGCCTGACCCTGGCGCCAGTGGATGGAACAAGCCCCGCAGATGCGGGGCTTTTGCTTTGACTGCCATCAGCGGAACGAAATCCCGCCCGGCCTGCCGGCGGCCGCCTCATTTAGCGCCACCCGCAGAACGGTATCGAAAAACGGGATATCCCGGAGGCGCGTCGATTGGGACACACCGATATTGTGTAGACGGTCCAGCGCGTACTCCAATTCCTGCAGCACATGCAGCCGGCTCCGCAGGTTCTGTTCAAAATGTGGATCACCAGGGAACAGGTCAGACATCTGGCTGATTGTGACATTGCGGAATTCGTGGACGATCATCTTCGCGTCGATCAGCCGCGGCTGCCCGCTTTTCAGATCCTGTAGCGCGAAGTCCACGCGCTCGGACAGCTGCTGGATTGAGCACTTTCCCATGGCCATTCTCTTGAATTTGTACTAATTCAAATTAGACCACGACCAGATGAATATCAAAACTAGCCAGTACAATCCAACCTACATGAAATCCACGGCCGAGGCCTGGTCAGCACCCAGCGCGCGCCATCGAAGCCCCGCCTCGCCCCCGCGCTTCTTGTGCCGGAAATCATGCACCTGCACGAAGGCCACGCAAACGCCCCAGGCGCGGCGCTCTTACCCGCGTGAGGGTCGCCGCGTCTCATGCGCTTTCATGCGCCCTATGCATGCAGCAGCGCCCGCGCCGGACTGTCTCAGATACGGGACACATTTACCCAGGGTGGTTTTGTTGAGTGGCTTTTGTTTTAATTAATTGATTTTTAACAATGCGTAACTGATTGCAAATCCGTCTACGCCGGTTCGATTCCGACCCCCGCCTCCAGATAAAACCCCGTAAATCCAAAGATTTACGGGGTTTTTCTTTTGCTTAAGCACCGTTTTAGCATATCCGCGGTCGTATCTTTTCCCGCCGTTTTCCGCCGTAAACCACTCGGAAAAAGCAGAAAACCACGCGTAGACTATAGTTTTGCCCTCTGCGCGAGTTTCATCATGTCCACAAAACGACGGCGCCCAAGCGGGTCTTGGGAATTCATTGTCCGCCGAAAGGGAGTGCTCCCGCGCCCAGTTTCTCTCACATTCGAGCGGGCGGAGGAAGGGGATAATTATTGTGCCAGGCTGGAGGCACTGCTGGACCGTGGCATCGTGCCGCCTGAACTACTCAACGAAAAACCGGATATTGCCACCATTGCGGATGCGATTCGCGAATATCTTGTAAGCTTTTCGGTGGCCGAGTCGGATAAACCAGTACTGGCCACCTTGGCTGGAAAAAGGCGCTGTTGCATAAATCCTGAACAGGGCGAGTTTCCCCTTTCCCCAAACCGATTTACGCCACCGCCACCGTGCATGGACGGCTCAGCATGCTGAAGCGGTTCAAGATAGCAGCACGCACTTGCAGCTCTGCCACTTGTCCCTCGAAGCGACGGGCCGTCACCCTTTCGCCCAGCCGTTTGAAGCCATGCATCTTGGTTTCCACCAAGCTGCGGCGATGATAGCCGCCCCAGCGTTTCCAGATTGCCCTGCCTAGTCGCTTGGTCGCCCGCAGAATCTCGTTGCGAGCCAGCAAACCCAGCGAACTTACTTTCCTCGATCTCGCATTCTTGCGGGTCGGAATGTATCCGCTTGCGCCTCGTGCGGCAATCGCCTCATGGCATGCCTTGGTATCGAAAGCCCCATCGTCGCTCACGCAGCTTATCAGCCCATCAGCCGGAATTTGCGTCAATAGCGAAGGCGACATTTGCTCATCGCCCTGGCGGTTATCTGTCCCCTTGATGGTGCGGATCTGCAGGGTTTCCGCATCGATGCCCAGATGCACTTTTTGCCATTGTCGGCGATATTCCGCGCCATACTTCTTGGTTATCACTGAGCGAATTAAAGATTCGCACGTAGCCCACTCGCCTTCGCCCAGCATCTTGATGGCTGTGTTATCCACCAGCAGATGCAGCGCGCCTGAACTTTTCTGATAGGGAATTTTGACCTGCAGCGTCTGCTGCCGTCTGGACAGCGCGCTGTAGTCGGGGACGCCCCAGCCCAAACCGGCCAGCTTGAGCAGACTTTGGATGAAGCCGATGGTCTGCCGCAAAGGCAGTCCAAACAGGTTCTTGATAGTCAAACAGAACTGAATAGCCACATCGCTATAGGTCTGCGTCCGTCCGCGTTTGCCCCGAGGAACTGCCTGCCATGACATGCTCTTGTCCAGCCAGACGGACAGAGACCCGCGTTGGGTCAGGGCTTGGTTGTAGGCTTTCCAGTTGGTAGTGCGCTAACGTTTCGGAGCGGGCTTGGTAATGCCTATGTCATACTAAGCTGTGGTGGAGAAGGATTTGTGCAACAGCGCCGGTGAATGCACACAACGCTTTACATTATAGGAAAGTAAAAGCTTAATTAATTAACAGAAATTAACACTTGTAGTTGGTGCATGTGGAATGTCTCTTAATTGTCATATTTTGTCATCATCGGAGAACAATCCATGCACACATCATGCCGGCAGGAATGTGTGTCAATCATCCTGCCTTTGTTATATTCGCGTTAAATTTTAATAATGAGAATATGTGATGGATATCAGTGCGAATATGATGCGCGGCATACTAGCTGCAGCCGCTCAAAACCAATCTACGCCTCCGAAGCCAGCCCCACAACCCACTCCCGCTGTTGCAGTCAATATATCACCTGCTGCGTTGGCTGCCCTTAGTGGGTATCCTGCTTCGCAAATTAATCATCCAGGTATATTGAATACACCTGGGCTAAGTGGGTATCCTCAGGTTGGCCATGTTCCTGGCGCACCTCACCTCGAATATAGTGGTGATAATGGAAATTGTACCAACGTGATAATTTCAGCGCTTGGGGCTCTTCCTGCATTAGTGAAAAATCCATCTGTTACAGGTGCAGTGGCTTGGAAAAGTACAGCTGTACCCAGCATAATTGGAAGCTGTATTAGTTTGGTGCCTGATAACCATGGTGGCGATGGCCATAGTGTCAGCCATTCCCAAAACCACGCATCGGTTTCATGCAGTGCGCCGCATGATCCCAATGGCCCAGCTGGTGGAATGGGACCGTGCGGGGGCGATGGTGGCGGAAGTGAAGGCGGCGGAGGAGAGGGAGGTGGCGAGGGTTGATTTAGTTTTATCTTTTTGATAGAAAATTCAATATCCCTTGTCAGTGATTTAATTGACAAGGGCCACAGGCAGGGCTCAATGAATAAATTCTTTGTGAATATTCAGTATTTTTTCCAGGCGTTTGGTGCTTTTTCTATTGCAATGGCATTCAAGCATCATGATCAATTTATGTTAAATTTTATGTATGGTTTCTTGTCATTGACAATAGTGGCTACCTTTTTCCAGGCAGTGATGCCCAAGAAGTAATTTAAGACAGATAATCTATGCGGGTGTTGTGTGGTGCGTACTCACAACCGTGGAGAAGATCAAGATGCCAGCGCCTAATGGCGCCGGCTCAAACCAGTGAGTTGTGAACGGAATACGAATGGTTTTAATTCTGGCATTACTGGATTATACCAAGCGCTAGGGGGCCATTATCGAATAGGATGCAATCAAAATAGCTGCAGCGATTTTACGGTAACCAGCTTTTTGAGCGAATATTACCAATGCTGGAGAGAGGATTATTATTAGAATTATGATGCCGGTTTTCATTTGATTTGATCCGGCTATTGCGCGACCATGTCGGCGCACAACAGCATGCCTACGGTTCCTCCAAGACCCATTCCAAAGCTCGCACCCCCTAGAGTGACAATGCCAAAAGCATAGAATCCAGCCCATCCGCCAAGGGCGTCACCGACGGTGGTACCGGATTCCGCCTGGCGCAATGCGAAGGCGATCTGTTCTTCGGTGAACTTCGATTTTTTCATGACAAATCTCCTGCCCGGATGGGCTTAAATTTGCCAGAAATCTCTACTTTTCGCCGCTACGTTTTTGCGGGAGGAGGTCAATTGAAGTTGAATCCTGCCCATGTCTTGGAGCGGGCATGATCCGGATGTCAATTAAATGACTAAGGCTTGACTGCTGGGCTGAGTTTCCATTTTTTCAGGATTTCTGCCGTTTTCCCTGACTTGTTCAGGATGTGAAGCGCATTGAAAAAATGATTGGCATTCGCCTCGGATACGACTTTTCGGGATAAGCCGATACTGTAGTAGACTGCGCTATAATCCGCTATTGTTTTAATTCCATTAATGTG
Organism: Chromobacterium sp. CV08; assembly: GCF_051129845.1. Lineage (NCBI taxonomy): Bacteria > Pseudomonadati > Pseudomonadota > Betaproteobacteria > Neisseriales > Chromobacteriaceae > Chromobacterium > Chromobacterium sp. CV08. The sequence continues at coordinate 3,952,486 of NZ_CP150453.1, read as the reverse complement.
CTGAGCTTGACATAAGCTTTCACCGATATCTCGGTTCATGAATCCAAGCACTTCTTTTCCATAACGGCCCTCCGCCAGTTTTTTTAATAGGGTGAGATCGTCTTTTTCAACGATCATTTCAATGCCCTTTATATCTTTCAGCGCGTGTTCAAGCACGACTTGAGTATTGGATGGGCCATAGACCACAATGGTGTGCCCTGTTAAATCTTCCGGTTTTTGATAGTGAAAATTATTGCTGCTCAAGCCAAAGAACGAATAAGAGCTGACAATCAGCGGCTCTGACAAGTAGAACTGAGCGATACGCTCAGGGCTGACGGCCAGCGCAAACAAACCGTCGGCCTGTCCGTCCTGGGCCATCGCCAAGGCACGGCGCCATGGCATGGTCTGCACCGTGCATATGATGCCAAGTGATTTGCAGGCGGCCTGCAGGATATCAATCATGGGGCCAATAGCTTGCCCTTTCTCTTCCCAGTTGAGCGGAGGAGAAACTTTGGTGACAAAGTGAAGGGTTTCCGCCGGAACTGTATGGCAAAGCATCATGCTCAATAGTGCCCCATATCGCCAACGCACAGACATGCCTCCCGATTTTCGCAGTGCTTTCAGCCTAGCAGGCTCTGCGTTATGAAATGGCTAAAATTTGAATCCGACAAATCATCAGTCCGCTGAAGGACAATGCCATGGCGGTCGTTAAAAAATAATGCGCCACGCGAGGGGCGCTTCTTATTTCAAGCGAGTCGCCGACTCAGACCGGGTTTCGCTTATGCGGAAGCTCCGGATGCCGGTCTGTCATTTCCTGCGGCATCCTCGTCGTGCCGCTTCCGGTCTTGTCCGCATCTCGATGCGATGTCCTGCCGGGATTTCCGCGCGGAGCCGACGGTCTGACGGGATTGGACATATCGCATAGCGCGCCGGGTGGCGGAGGGGAAGGGAAGTGGTCAACCGAAGACAGTTTCTGCATCGGAGCGGGTTGATGGCCGCAGGCGGCGCGTTGCTTGCCGTTCCGGCGCTCGGGGCGCAGAACGAGTCGATGAGGCTCCGGATAGACGAGTCCCGTTCGTCGGCCAATCAGGATTCCCGCGTCCGCACCCTGGTGCTCCACTATACGGCGGTAGACTTCGCCGACTCGCTGACGCTGCTGACGGAGGGGCGATACCGGACCAGCGCGCATTACCTGGTGCCGGACGCCGCGACGCTGTCCGGCCGGCCGGCCGTTCTGCGGCTAGTGGCGGAGGAGCGCAGGGCCTGGCATGCCGGCGACAGTTATTGGCGGGGCCAGTGCTCCCTGAATGGCGGCTCGATAGGCGTGGAGATCGTCAATCGCGGCTATCCGTCGCCGCAGCAGGATGACTGGCCGCCGATGCGGCGGGATTGGGAGGCGTTCGACGATGAGCAGATCGCGCTGGTCGGCAAGCTGGCGGCCGATATCGTCGTCCGCCACCAGATAGGGCCTTGCGATATCGTCGGGCATGCCGATATCGCGCCGGGCCGGAAAATGGATCCTGGGCCGAAGTTTCCTTGGGAGCGCTTGTACCGGGAGTTTGGCGTCGGCGCTTGGCCGGACGATGAGGACGTGCGACGTTTGCTGTCCTCGCAGCCGAAAGCGGCCGATGCGGCAAGCTGGCAGCGGCGCTTGGCCGCCTATGGCTACTTTGCCCCGCAAAGCGGGGAGTGGGATGCCAAGACGCGGGATGCGATCGTGGCCTTCCAGATGCATTTTCGTCCTTCCCGCTATGACGGTGAGCCCGATGAGGAGTCGTCCGCCATCCTCGATGCGCTGTTGCATAAGTATGCCGGCGCGGGGCAAGGGGATGGGGAGGCCGACCGCGCCTGATTCGGCGCCCTTTGGCGCTGTCGATTTTACAATGCGTTAACCGTTACGGATGTTACGTCTTGCCTGGTTTACCGGAATGGGAATGGTTTGTAATTTGACGGGACTTTTCCCAACCGGGCGCCCGCGCCGCGCCAATGGCCGCGGCCGCCGGGATGTCCAGCACAGGAGTTCTGCGATGACGAAAAACAGAAAACGACGGATGTGGGCCGGTCTGCTCGCTTGTCTTAGTCTTGTTCCGGCCGCGGCCTTGGCCGCTGATGCCGACGGCAAGGCCGAGCTCGACAAGGTGGTGCAGGCGACGATACCGCCGTTGATGAAGGCCAACGACATTCCGGGCATGGCGGTGGCGGTGCTGGCCGGCGGCCGTCCGCATTATTTCAATTACGGCGTCGCCTCCCGGGAGAGCGGACAAGCGGTGACCGAGGACACGCTGTTCGAGCTTGGCTCCATCAGCAAGACCTTCACCGGCATTCTGGGCGGCTATGCGCTGGCCCGGGGCAAGCTGTCGCTGTCTGATCCGGCCAGCCGTTACTGGCCTGAACTGAAGAGCAGCGCCTTCGACGGAATATCGTTGCTGCAACTGGCCACTTACAGCGCCGGTGGTCTGCCGCTGCAGTTTCCCGCGATCGCCGACAGCAATGGGAAGATATCGGCCTACTACCGCGGCTGGAAGCCGGCTTACGAGCCGGGCAGCCGTCGCCTGTATTCCAATCCCAGCATCGGCCTGTTCGGGCACCTGGCGGCGCGCAGCCTGGGCCAGCCGTTCGACGCGGCGATGGAGCGGACGCTGCTGCCCAAGCTGGGGCTGAGCGACACCTATGTCCATGTGCCGGCCGCGGCGCAGTCGCGCTACGCCTGGGGTTATTCCAAGGCCGGCAAGTCGGTTCGGGTGGGGCCGGGCGCACTGGATGCCGAAGCCTACGGCATCAAGTCCAGCGCGGCCGACATGCTGAAATACCTGGAGATCAATATGTCCGGCGGATCGGATCCGGCCTTGCGAAGCGCGATACAGGCCAGTCATGCCGCTTATTACCGCGTCGGCGACATGCGGCAGGGTCTGGGCTGGGAGGGCTATCGCTATCCGATCAGCCTGTCTAGGCTGCTGGCCGGCAATTCCGACGCGATGGCGTTCCAGCCGCAGTCGGTGCAGTGGCTGACGCCGCCGCGGCAGGCCGACGGGGAGGCCTTGCTGAACAAGACCGGTTCCACCGGCGGTTTCGGCGCCTATGTGCTGATGGTGCCGTCGCGCGGGATAGGCGTGGTGTTGCTGGCCAACCGCAATTACCCGAACGCCGCGCGTGTGGAGGCGGCTTACCGCATCCTGTCGGCGCTGGAGCGTAAGCCTGAAGCGACCCCGCCGCGACGCGAGTGAGCGGCGGGACGTTTTCGCTCCTGGCATCCGGCAGCAAAGTGGCTGCTGCGGCAAAAAGACTTTGAGCAGGCTCAGGCATCTTCGACCAGAAGCCGAAGGCCGTCCGGCCCCGGCTCGTCATGGGGCCGGATCTGGTAGCGGCCCGGCCTGCCGCAATCGGGGTCGGGTTCGACCTGGCAGTCCAGCACATTGCAGACATAGACCAGCACGGTGCTTTGCAGCGGCTGCAGTTCCTCGGCCAGGCGCAGCACGATGTAGGGCATATAGTCTTCGCCGGCCTGCGCCCTGGCTTGCAGTCCGGCCTTGAGCAATAGCCCGGCGGCGTGATCGGCGTGATGGATGATTTGCTGTCGTGAGTAGATGGCGTCCAGTTGGGCGCGGTATTGGTCGGCGGCTTTGCGGACCAGGTCGGCGTAGAGGCTCATCGTGCGGCTCCATGCGGTGCGTTGCTGTTTGCGCGGGTATTTTGGATGTAGCTGTTTGCCGGGACGGCCGACCTTGCCGGTCGGCCAGTTTCTGTCGGGTCCGGCAAGTGCGGAAGGCCAGGTGGGCGGGAGATTTGACGGAGTGTTGTATTATTGTTTGACAATGTTCGGCCTGTCTCCGCGTCGGTTTGGCTGCCGTCCGGGCAGCCCAGCGGGGAGGCCGGCAAAGCGCGCGCCTGGCCTATGGGGCGGGGCCGTCGAGCCACGCGGCGGGCGCGCCGAACGGCCGGTCGCCCGGCATGACGGTGTCGGCGGGCAAGCCGATGAGCGGAAATGACTTTCGGCAGACTCGGGCACGGGCTAAGACCCGCTAACAAAACCCCTGATCCTGCGTTGCGCCTCCTTGTCGTACCATTTGTACTGCCTGCGTCGGCGCGCCTTGGCTCAGGTACGCTGCGCGGTTTTGTTAGCGGCTCTTAATGGTTCCGGCCTGGCCATTTATCCGTTTGCCGGTTTGGGCGAGGCCATCAAATCATTTTCTGATCAAGCTATCGTTTTTTTATCGATAAGACATGATTGTCTGACCAGATATCAGATCAGCCGATTTATTTATCCGATATGGTTATATTATTTCCTCGTAATAATGTGATGAGGCCTTGCCGATGGCGATCGCAAGGACGCGATCAGACGGTCCGGATTGACAGTCATTTTCTTTGTGGTTAAAGTGCAGCACTTTCCGGTCTCAGGCATTGCTTTAAAATCAACTATTTGTCTGACCGCCCTCGACGCCGTCGCGCAGCCGCGGCCTGTTCGGGGCAGGACGGCCGGAACGGGTCGGCGGTGCGTCGTACCGGATATTTGAAATGAATTGTCAGCGGCGGCGCCTATGGGCTACAATCGCCCGCTCTGTTGGCCCCGGTGGTGAAATTGGTAGACACAAGGGACTTAAAATCCCTCGGCTTCGGCTGTGCCGGTTCGATTCCGGCCCGGGGCACCATTCCAAGCATTGGCACGTAATGTTTTTGCGGGCCTCCATGCGGATGGCGTCACCAAACCTGCTGTATTAAAATGACATTCAAGCAACATTGAGTTGTCTGACTGGACGAGTGGCCGGTTGCACCACGCCCCTTGATTGGGCAGCATTCGCTGTCTTTGCCTTGACGGATTAGATAGAAGTTCATGAAGCCAAATACTGAAACGGCACTCGGTGCTGCTCTCAAGTCTGCTGTTCAAAGCCTGTCCAAGAAAAAGCAGACCGAGATGATCGCGGATCATATCTACAGCAAGTTCGACGTGTTTCGTCAGTTCCGGCCGTTGGCCCTTGGCATTCACGAGAGTCTGATCTCCGCGCTGTCCCAGTTCGAGCCGGCGCTGATCTCCCGCGTCGTGGCCAATCATTGCCGCAAGCCGCGCTATCTGAAGTCGCTGGCGCGCGGCGGCAAGCGCTTCGATCTGAACGGCAAGCCGCAGGGCGAAGTCAGCGCCGAAGAGAAGCGCGCCGCCGAACTGCAGATGCAACCGAAGAACGCCCCGCTTGAAGAGCCGGCCGCCGTCGAGGCGCCGGTCGAGGCCGTCTCGGCGCCGGAAGCGGGCCAGGCTGAGTCCTGAGCGGTCCCGCGCCGAAAAAGCCCTGCCCGATGGCAGGGCTTTTTGCATTTTCGGCACTTGAAAAGCCGATAAGGGACTCCATCTTGGCGCTATTGCCAACCTCTTTTCATTGCCGACCATGAGTGCACAGAAAGAAACCCTGGGTTTTCAGACAGAAGTGAAACAGCTGCTCAAGCTGATGATCCATTCCTTGTACTCCAACAAGGAAATCTTCCTGCGTGAATTGATCTCCAACGCGTCCGACGCCGCCGACAAGCTGCGTTTCGAAGGCCTGGCCAAGCCGGAGCTGTTCGAGGACGACGCGGAGTTGAGGATTCGCATCGGCTTCGACAGCGACGCCCGCACCATCACCATCGCCGACAACGGCATCGGCATGAGCCGCGACGAAGTGGTGTCCCATATCGGCACCATCGCCAAGTCCGGCACCAAGACCTTCTTCGAGCAGCTGTCCGGCGACGAGAAGAAGGACGCCCACCTGATCGGCCAGTTCGGCGTCGGTTTCTACTCCGCCTTCATCGTCGCTGACAAGGTCACGCTGACCACGCGCCGTGCCGGCGAGACCGAGGCCACCCGCTGGGAATCCCGCGGAGAGGGCGAATACACGCTGGAGAGCGTGGAAAAGGCCGGCCGCGGCACCGAGATCGTGCTGCACCTGAAGGACGGCGAAGACGAGCTGTTGAACGACTGGAAGCTGAAGGGCATCGTCCGCAAGTATTCCGACCACATCTCGATTCCGATCGAGATGAAGAAGGGCAACAGCTACGGCGAGAACGGCGAAGTGATCGTCAGCGACGAGATGGAGGCGGTCAACTCCGCGTCCGCGCTGTGGACCCGCTCGAAGAGCGATATCAGCGACGAGCAGTACAAGGAATTCTACAAGCACGTCGCCCACGACTTCACCGACCCGCTGGCCTGGAGCCATGCCCGCGTCGAGGGCCGCCAGGAGTACACCGAGCTGCTGTACATCCCGTCGCGGGCGCCGTTCGATCTGTACGACCGCGAGCGCAAGCAGGGAGTCAAGCTGTATGTGCGCCGCGTCTTCATCATGGAAGACACCGAGAAGCTGATGCCGCACTACCTGCGCTTCGTCCGCGGCGTCATCGACAGCAACGACCTGCCGCTGAACGTGTCGCGCGAAATCCTGCAGGAGAGCAAGGACATCGACGCCATCCGCGCCGGTTGCGTCAAGAAGGTGCTGGGCCTGCTGGAAGACTTGTCGTCGAATCAGCCTGAGAAGTACGCCGAATTCTGGACGGCCTTCGGCCAGGTGCTGAAGGAAGGCGTGGGAGAGGACTTCGCCAACAAGGAGCGCATCGCCAAGCTGCTGCGCTTCACCTCCACCGCGTCGGAAGGCGCCGAGCCGACGGTGACGCTGGCCGACTACGTCGGTCGGATGAAGGAAGGCCAGGACAAGATCTACTACATCACCGCCGACACGCTGGCCGCCGCCAAGAACAGTCCGCACCTGGAGGTGTTCAAGAAGAAGGGCGTCGAGGTGCTGCTGCTGACCGACCGGGTCGACGAGTGGGTCACCGGCTCGCTGTTCGAATTCGACGGCAAGGCGCTGCAGTCGGTCGCCAAGGGCGCGCTGGATCTGGGCGCGCTGGAGGATGAGGCCGACAAGGAAGCGCAGAAGCAGGTCGAGGAGGCGTCCAAGCCGGTGGTCGAGAAAGTGCAGAAAGCGCTGGGCGAGCAGGTGAAGGAAGTGCGCGCCACCGCGCGCCTGACCGAGAGCCCGGCCTGCCTGGTGGCCGGCGAGCACGATATGAGCGCCCATCTGGAGCGGATGCTGAAGGCCGCCGGCCAGAATGTCGAAGGCAGCAAGCCGACGCTGGAAATCAACCCGGAGCACGTGCTGGTGAAAAAGCTGGCCGATGAAACCGACGAAATCCGCGCCGCCGATCTGGCCCAGGTGCTGTACGATCAGGCGCTGCTGGCCGAAGGCGGCAAGCTGGAAGACCCGGCCTCCTTCGTCAAGCGCATCAACAAGCTGATGCTGGAGCTGTCGGCCTGAATCCGTCCGTGCTGATGACGGAAATGAACCGCCCTTTCGCAGGGCGGTTTTTTATTGTCTTCGTCATAAAATGAAAGTCCCCGCAAGCGAACCAGGAGAGAGCGATGAGCGAAACGAGAGCGCTGCCCGGCGTGTATCCGTGCCTGTGCTACGACGACGCGGTGGCGGCGATGGAATGGCTGGAGCGGGCGTTCGGCTTCAAGCGCCGTTTCGCCGTGATAGAGGACGGCAGGGTGCATCACTCCGAGTTGAGCCTGGGCAATGCGGTGATCATGGTATCCAGCCCCAAGCCGGAACAGCAGTGGGTCAGCGCGCGCGGCCTGTCGGGGCTGGCGCAGGCTTTGTGCGTCCATGTGCCCGATCCGGCCGCGCATTACGAGCGGGCCAAGGCGCAGGGCGCGAACATCGTGCAGCCGCTGAAACGCGAGGATTACGGCGCCAGCGGCTATCTGGCGCGCGATCCGGAAGGCCAGCAATGGTATTTCAGCGATTATCTGCCCGGAGAATACTGGGAGTCCTGAGCCGGTAGTGCGCAGTCGCCCCGCGCGTGGCATCATGCTGTTTTCATTTTCAAGGCCGCCAGATGTCCGCGCCGCTGCGATTCACCTCCGATAAGCCCTTGCTGCTGCTGATCGACATGCAGCAGGCGGTCGACGACCCCGGCTGGGGACCGCGCAACCATCCGCGGGCCGAGCAGGCGTGCGCCGGCCTGCTGCAGGCATGGCGCGCGCGCGGCCTGCCGCTGATCCATATCCGCCACGATTCGGTCGAGCCGAACTCCACTTATCGGCCGGGCCAACCCGGCCATGCATTCAAGCCCGAGGTCGCGCCGCGGCCGGGGGAGACCGTGATCGCCAAGCAGACCAATAGCGCCTTCATCGGCACCGGGCTGGAGGCCTTGCTGCGCGCGAACGGCTGGCTGGAGCTGGTGATCGTCGGCGTCAGCACCGGCAACTCGGTCGAGGCCACGGTGCGGATGGCCGGCAATCTGGGCTTCGCGACCTGGCTGGCAGAGGATGGCTGCTTCGCTTTCGACAAGACCGACTGGCATGGCCGCCGCCGTTCCGCGGACGAGGTGCACGCGATGAGCCTGGCCAATCTGGACGGCGAGTATTGCCGCGTCTGCGGCAGCGACGGCATCCTGGCCGCGCTTGGCAATATTGCCGAACCTGCATGATCGCGGCGGTGGCGACGAAGCGCTAAGATGCGCCACCCAATCGATTTGTCATAGCCATCATGTTGAAACTGACTGTCGCCCGCGGCCCGGCCGGCGGGCCGCCGCCGATACCGGCGGCGGAACTGCAGCGTCTGGCCTGCCTGCCGGTCGCCGAGGTCTGGCAACAGCTGAGGCGGCATGCGTTCCGTCTGCGGCAGCTCGAGCCTGAGCCGCTGCGGCATCTGTCGGCGCTGCGCATGCTGTTCGACGCGGCGGCGGCGCTGCCGTCGCGCGCGTCGGCCGGCGACGAGGCGCGCCGCTGGTGGCAGTGGCTGCACGAGGAGTGCAAACGGCTGGCCTCGGTCGACGGCGGCCTGCCGGCCAGGCGCGATGGACGGTGGCTGGCATCGGCGCTGGCGCTGGCCAGCGGATGGCGCCTGGCCGGGCTGTGCGCGCTGTGCTACGCGCCGCTGCCCGCCGGTTTCTGGCAGGGTTGCCATCGCGTGTTCGCCGACACGCGCGCGCAGCGGTGGTACACGCGCTTGCCGGCCGAAGGGCTGGCCAGCGCGGGCGCCAGCTACCGCAGGCTGCTGCTGCTGGGCATCAGCGGCGGCAACCGGCTGCAGACGGCGCGGCTGCAATTGCTGCTGGCCTGGCTGGAGGGGCATGGAGACAGGCTGACGCTGCAGGCTTTGTCGGCCGGCCGGAGCGAGGCGTGCTGGCGCGTCGAGCCGGACGCCGACCTGCCGGCGCGGTTCGCCGAGCCCGAGGCGGTCGCCGGCGCGTCGTGGCTATTGGACGCCGGACCGGTGCTGCGCGCGCTGCGGAGCGCGCTGGAGGCCGGCGCGCAGACGACGACCGCGGCCGAGTGGCAGTTGCTGACGCGCTTGGAGGGGGAATGGAGCCGTCCGCCGCAACGGCGGCATCTGCGTTTGAATCAGCGCAATGGCCAGCGCGTTCAGCTGCTGGCGGGTTTCGAGCGCTGCTGGCAGATGGCGCACGACGGCGCGGCGCCGCCGCAGGCGCCGCCGGCCGAGCTGTTGGTGCTCAATCTGAGCGTCGCCGGCATCCGGCTGGGCGGCGAGCTGTCCGGCCTGGGGTTGCAGGCGGGCGAACCGGTGATGCTGAAACGGCGCGGCTTCGGCTGGCAGCTGGGCCTGGTGCGCTGGATCAGCCTGCCGGACGATCCGCAGCCGGGCGAGTGCGGCGTGGAGTTCGTCGGCAAACGGCCGCTGGCTGTCCAGGCCGCGGCGGTGACCAGCCTGGACGACGGGGCGATGGCGCCGGGCCTGCTGTTGCAGGCCGAGCGGCGCTTTCTGCGGCGCGGCGTGCTGTTGCTGCCGGGACGGGCCTACCAGCCGCTGCGGCCGTTCCGGCTGCGCGCGGCCGACGGCGAATGGCTGGTGCGGGCGCAACGGCTGTTGCAGCAGACCGGCGCCTGCCAGCTGATGGAAGTGAGTCTGGACGAGCGGCTGGAGTAGCGGACTCAGGAGCGGACTCAGGAGCGGATCTGCGCGCGCGGCGAGCGGCAGCCTTGCCAGCGGCCGTCGCGCTGGTGGCAGATGCTGACGACCCGTCCGCTGGCCAGATCGCCGCTGACCACGAAGGACACCGCCGGCGTCGGCAGGCCCAGGCCGTGGCGCGGAGGGGGCGCCAGGCGGAAGCGATAGGTGCTGCCGGCATCGCCGGCGGCGGCGACGATATAGCGCGGCGCGTCGGCATAGCCCAGTTCCCGCTCGATGATGCGGCGGCTGATCTCCTCGATTTCGCGCTTGCGCCAGAAATGCGGCGACCGGGCGTCGGCGATGCGCGGCGCGGTGGAGGGCGCGTCGGCGGCGTGGCAGGCGGCCGGCAGGGCAGTGACGGCAAGCAGGCAGAGAGTCAGCAGCAGGCGGAGAGGGGGCAATGCGGTATCGTCCGGGATCAAAGCCTGTTGGTGCGCTTTCGCGCGTAAAAGTTCAAGCGCGCGCGTGGTATCCTTGCCGCCATGACTGCCGTGCCAGAGACTCCCGCCAGCGGCGACGCCGCCGATTTCCAGCTGACCGCGCCCGAGCTGCCGCCCAGCGTGCCGATCGCCCATGTGTTCGGCCAGCCGGTGCTGGAGGTGCCGCAGGACCTGTTCATCCCGCCCGACGCGCTGCAGGTGATCCTGGAGAGCTTCGAGGGGCCGCTCGACCTGCTGCTCTATCTGATCCGCCGGCAGAACCTCGATGTGCTGAACATCCCCATGGCGGAGATCACCGCCCAGTACATGTCCTATATCGACGCGATGAAGCACGGGCGGCTGGAGCTCGCGGCCGAGTATCTGCTGATGGCGGCGCTGCTGATCGAGATCAAGTCGCGTCTGCTGCTGCCGCGGCCGCAACTGGACGAGGACGGCGAGCCGGAAGACCCGCGCGCCGAGCTGGTGCGTCGGCTGCTGGAGTACGAGCAGATGAAGCTGGCGGCGCTGGAGCTGGACAAGATTCCGCAGGCCGACCGCGATTTCGCCTGGCTGGCGGTGCTGATCGAGCAGTCGGCCGAACAGCGTCTGCCGGACGTCGGCGCCGCCGACCTGCGCCAGGCCTGGCTGGCCATCCTGTCGCGCGCCAAGCACCGCCGCCATCACAAGGTGGAAAAGGACGAACTGTCGGTGCGCGAGCAGATGAGCTGGATCCTGCGCTACCTGGACGGCAGGGAATACGTGCCGTTCGAGGAGCTGTTCGACGTCGACAAGGGCGTCGCCCACCTGGTGGTCAACTTCATCGCCGTGCTGGAGCTGGTGAAGGAGGGCATGGTCAAGGTCAGCCAGGAGGCGCCGTACCAGCCCATCTACGTGCGGATCGCGCTGGTGTAAGGTCCGCCATCCCGGAGCCGTCCGCGTCGCGGTGGCGTGCGCGCCGGCGGCGGCTGCGTTATGCTGATGTTCTGTCTATCGCATGGAGAACCAGCATGGCGCAGCATCAGGCGGAAGTGATATGGCGGCGCGGCGATCAGGATTTCCTCGATCGCCGCTACAGCCGCAGGCATGTACTGAAATTCGACGGCGGAACCGAGGTGCCGGGCTCTTCCGCGCCGCAGACGGTGCCGCCGCCGTATTCCGATCCGGCGGCGGTGGACCCGGAAGAGGCCTTCATCGCGTCCTTGTCCAGTTGCCACATGCTGTGGTTTCTGGACATCGCCGCGCGCGCCGGTTTCCGCGTCGACGAATACCATGATGTCGCCGTCGGCGAGATGGGCAGGAACGAGGCCGGCAAGGCCTGGGTGGCGCGGGTGACGCTGCAGCCCGGCACGTCCTTTTCCGGCGACAAGCTGCCGACGCAGGAGGAGCTGGAGCGCTTGCACCACGCCGCCCACGCCGAATGCTTCATCGCCCACTCGGTGAAAACCGAAATACTGTGCCTGCCGCGGCTGGCCTGATCGGGGAGAGATCCATGCGCAAGTTTCTGATCCTGTTGTCGCTGCTGCTAGCCGGCGCGACCGCCCAGGCCGCCGAGCGGCCGTACGACGAGCAGGCCGACGCCAAGGCCGAGCTGAGCCGGACGCTGGAGAGCGCGAAGCAGAGCCGACAGCCGGTGCTGCTGATCCTGGGCGCCAACTGGTGCCCGGACTGTCGCGCGCTGGATGCGGCGCTGAAGAGCGGCAGAAGCGCCGAGCTGCTGGCGCGCGCGTTCAAGGTGGTGAAGGTCGACGTCGGCAATTTCGACCACAATCTCGACATCGACGCCGCCTACGGCCACCCGATCGCCAAGGGCATTCCGGCGGCGGTGGTGCTGTCGCCGGACAACAAGGTGATCTACGCGACGCGGGCCGGCGAACTGGCCGACGCCCGGCGGATGAGCGAGACCGGCATCTACGAATTCTTCGAGCGCGTCAGCCGCGAGGCCGGGCAATAGGCGGTGGCGTTCGACGACACCTTCCGCCTCAGCGCCCATGCGGTGATCACCGATGCGGCCGGTCGGGTGCTGTTGCTGAAAGCCACCTACGGCGATCTGGCCTGGGGCCTGCCGGGTGGCGCGCTGGAGCCGGGCGAGACCATACACGAGTGCGTCGTGCGCGAATGCCGCGAGGAGTTGGGATGGGAGGTGGCGCCGCTGTACCTGAGCGGCGTCTATTACCACCGCGCTTTTAACTCGCAGGCCTTCGTATTCCGCTGCGCGCCGCCGCCGGGCGTCGAGCCCGGACTGAGCGCCGAGCATTCCGCCTGGCGCTATTTCGCCGTCGGCGAATTGGGCGAAGTGCAGCGCCGGCGCGTCGAGGACTGCCTGGCTTACGCCGGCGCGGCGGTCAGCGGCCGTTTCTGAGCGCCGCTCAGGCGCTCCAGTCGACCAGGCCGCTCCACCAGGTGCCGAGCACGATCAGGCCGAAGGCGATCCGGTACCAGGCGAAGGCCTCGAAGCTGTGCGTGGCGATGAAGCGCAGCAGCGCGCGTATCGCCAGGAAGGCGAAGACGAAGGAGGCGATGAAGCCGACGGCGAACACGCCGACGTCGTCGGCGCTCAGCGCGTCGCGGTGCTTGTACAGGCTGTACAGCGAGGCGGCGCCCAGCGTCGGGATGCCGAGGAAGAAGGAGAACTCGGTTGCCGCCTGGCGCGACAGGCCGAGGAAGAGGCCGCCTATGATGGTGGCGCCGGAGCGGCTGGTGCCGGGAATCAGTGCCAGGCACTGGCACAGGCCCACCTTCAGCGCGTCCTTCAGGCCCAGTTCGTCGACGGTGGCCACCGACACCCGGTGTTGCCGCCTCTCGGCCCACAGGATGATCAGGCCGCCGATGATGAAGGCGACGGCGACGCAGACCGGATTGAACAGCACGGCCTTGATCTGCTTGGAAAACAGCAGGCCGGCGACGGCGGCCGGCACGAAGGCGATGACGATGGCCAGCAACAGATTGCGTTCGCCGCCCGGACGGACGGCGCCAGCTACGGTGCGGCCTATCTTGCCGCGGTATTCCCACACCACCGCCAGCATCGCGCCCAGCTGGATGAAGATTTCGTAGACGTCGCGCTTTTCCTTGTCCAGGAAGCCCAGCAGGTCGCCGGCCAGTATCAGGTGGCCGGTGGACGAGATCGGCAGGAATTCGGTGATGCCTTCGACCAGGCCCATCAACAGCGAGTGAAACAGCAGAACGGGATCCATCGCACGCCTCTTATCGGGATGATGGCGGCGATTATACGGTGAAAATGCCGGACGGATTGGCAGTTCGTGGCGCGCGCGGCGAGACGCGCGCGCCGGCGTGTCACAGGCGGAAGCGGGTGGTGACGCTCTGCAGCTTGGTGGACAGCGTGCTCAGCTGGGTGGAGGTGGTGGCCAGCTCCTGCACGGTGGCATTGTTCTCCTCGGCCATCTTCGACACTTTCTCCATGTCCTGCGCCAGGCTCTGGCTGGTGCTGCGCTGCTCGCTCAGCGCGCCGGTGATGCTCTGTATCGTGCGCATGATGGTACCGGCGCTGCTCTCGATCTCGCGCATCGAATTGGACGCCTGCTCGGCGGTGCCGGACACGCCTTCCACGCAGTCCAGGCTCTGGCCCATGCTGCTGACCACCTTGCCGACGCCCTGCTGGATCGACGCGATCATCGTCGTGATTTCCTGCGCCGAGGTCGTGGTGCGCTCGGCCAGCTTCCTGACCTCGTCCGCCACCACGGCGAAGCCGCGCCCGGTCTCGCCGGCGCGGGCGGCCTCTATCGCGGCGTTCAGCGCCAGCAGATTGGTCTGGTCGGCCACGTCGCGGATCACCGTGACGATATTGCCGATCTGCTGCACTTCCTTGGTCAGGCTGTTCATCTGCTTGGCGGTATCGTCCACCGAGGTGGTGACGAAGCGGATCTTGCCGACCGACTCCAGCACCTCGCTGCCGCCGCGGTTGGCCAGCTGGCCGGCGGTCTGAGCCTGCTCGGACGCCTCGCTGGAGTTGTCTGCCACCTGGTTGATGCTGACCGTCAGCTGCTCGATGGAGGCGGCCGCCGAAGTGGTGGCCTCGGCCTGGGTCTGGGCGCCGTTGGCCACCTGCTGAGCCATGCCGGACAGCGCGCGCGCCGAGTCCGACACCTGGTGGGCGTTCTCCTGGATGCTCAGCACGACGGCGCGCAGGCCTTCGCGCATTTCCTGGATGTCGCGCGCGATGCCCAGCACCTCGTCGCGGGCCGGCGGTATAGGCTCGGACGTGCCGGACAGGTCGCCGAGCCGGATCTGGTGCACCAGTTCCGCCGATTTGCGCAGCGGCGTGGTGATCAGATTGGAAATCGCCAGCGCCACCAGCACCGCCAGCACCAAGGAAACCAGCGCGGTGGACAGCAGTATCGTGATGGCCTGCTGGCTGGACTGCTGGGCGGACAGCATCGATTTTTCCAGCCGGCCCTGCTGCCGCTCGCGCAATGACTGCAGCGCGGCGATGAAGGCGTTGTTGGCCGGCGCGAAGCGCTGGTCGAGGAATTCGCGGCCGGCGTCTGTCTGGTGGCTGCGCATCAGGCCGTACAGCGGCGCGAACAACGGCCGCTGCTGTATCTGGGCGTCGCGGATCTTGACGAACAGCGCGCGCCCCTCCGGTTGGGACAGCATGGGTTCCATGCTGTCGAGGTCGGCCTGGTTGCTGGCGCGCAGGGCCTCGACATTGCGGATGTGGTTTTCCACCTTCTGCGGGTCGCGGGACAGGATGCCGTCGCGCACTTCGCGGCTGATGTACAGCAGATTGAGGGAAATGCGGTTGGACAGCACGATTTTCGGATAGCGGTCCTCCCTGATCTCGTGGACGTTGTCCTGTATGGTCTGCAGCTTGTGGTAGGCGACCACCACGACGGCGCACAGCAGCAGGATCAGCAGGGAAAAACCGCTCAGCAGTTTCTGTCGGACAGTCAGTTGTTGCAGCATGCGCGCCTCCCGGATGGCATCGCGGTTCTACATATAAATAGTTTTAGCCGATCAATTAGTGAAAATTCATACGAGGAAATGCGTAGGCCGGGGTCGCGGTCCCCGGCCCGATCCGGCTCAGTCCGGCTGCGCCTGCAGCGTGGCGGCGTAGTCGGCCACCTGCTGCAGCAACTGCCGCTGCTGCGGCGTCAGCTCGGTCTGACGCAGCTCCGCCAGTTCCCGCTCGAACGCCGGCAGCGCGGCGTCCAGCCGGGTGCGGCACCATTGCCGCCAGCGCCGGCGCTCGTCGCCGGACAGCGTGTCGGGGAAGTTGCGCGCGCGGTAGCGGAACAGCAGCTCGGCCAGCTGAGGGTCTTCGAACAGGGCCATTTCGCCGGCCAGCTGCGGCGCCGACAGCCGGCGCATCTTCTGCAGCACCTTGCGATCGTTGTTGGAGACGAAGCCGCCGTACAGGTTCTGGTCCACGTCCTGCGGCTCGCCTGCCTCGCGCTGGTAGACCTTGCGCCACTGCGCCGACAGGTCCGGCAGCGCGCGGGCGGCCTCGGCGTGTCGGTGGACGGCGGCGAGGTCCATGCCCCAGTGCGCGGCGCGCTCGTCGCTCAGCACCTTCAGATTGGCGACGACGAACGGCGATTTGTTGATGTGTATGGTCTTGATCGGCAGCCGCGCGACGCCATCGGGCAGCTCCTCGGCGCGGCTGAACATCCGCTGGCGCAGCGCGTCGGCGTTCAGGCCGCGCAGCTCGGCCGGATCGTGGGCCAGATCCCAGACGATGACCTCGTTGGCGTTGGTCGGGTGCGCCGCCAGTGGCCACACCACGGCCAGGTTGCCGCGCTCGACGCCATACATGCCGGAGACGTGCAGCACCGGCTTGGGGTCGTGCAGCGACAGCTGCACCTTGACCGCGTCCTTCTTGCGCAGCGTCAGGTAGTAGTCGAACAGCTTGGGCTGACGCTGGCGGATCAGACGCGCCAGGGCGATGGTGGCGCGCACGTCGGACAGCGCGTCGTGCGCGGCCTCGTGGGCCAGGCCGTTGGCGGCAGACAGGTGCTCCAGCTTGAAGCTGACGCGGCCGTCCTCGTGTTCCGGCCAGACGATGCCGTCGGGCCGCAGCGCGTAGGTGGCGCGCACCAGGTCCAGCAGGTCCCAGCGGCCGCAGTGGTTCTGCCATTCGCGCGCGTACGGATCGATCAGGTTGCGCCAGAACAGGAAGCGGGTGACTTCGTCGTCGAATCGCAGCGAGTTGTAGCCGACGCCTATGGTGGCGGGCGTGGCCAGCTCGCGCTCGATCACGGCGGCGAACTCGTGCTCGGCGACGCCGTTTTGCAGGCACTGCTGCGGCGTGATGCCGGTCAGCAGGCAGGCCTGCAGCGTCGGCAGGTAGTCGGGCGCCGGGCGGCAGTACAGCATCACCGGCTCGCCGATCTCGTTCAGCTCGGCGTCGGTGCGGATGCCGGCGAACTGGGACGGCCGGTCCTGGCGGGGCACCACGCCGAAGGTTTCGTAGTCGTGCCAGAAAAAAGTGTGGTTGGACATGGCTTGGACGGCAGAGGTTGACGCGGCCATTGTCGCACCGCGGCCGCCCAGCGGCCAGTCCGCGGTAGCGCTTGGAGCCTGTTCAAAGTCTTTTTGCGGCAGCGGCCACCTCTGCCGGATGCAGGGCGCGGAAAGCGGCCCGCCGCAGTGTCGTTCACTGCAAGGGACGTTTGACAAAGCCATGCGCCGGCAGAAAACGGCCCCGAAGGGCAGCCCGGCCAGCAGGCCATCTGCGGCGTTGTCAGGCCAGGCCTTGGAATGACCAAGGCCTACGCCCTCCGCCTTGCATCTGGCCTGCTGGCTGGGCTGCGCTGCTCACAAAAAGACTTTGGACAGGCTCTTAGAGCCTGTCCAAGGTCTTATTCCATCCAGCCGGGCCGGCGCATTTCGATCAGCGCGTGTATGCCTTCGCGGCCCTCGTCGCTCATCCGCACGGCCAGGCTGTGCTCGATGCAGCGCTGCATCACCTGCGGCGTGATCTCCTGGCTGCCGATCTCGCCCAGCAGGTGCTTGGCGGCCCGCATCGCCGCCGGGCTGTTCAGCCGCAGATGGTCCAGCAGATGCTGGACGGCGGCGTCCAGCTCGTCGTTTTCCACCACCTGGTGCAGCAGGCCCAGCCGCTTGGCCTTGCCGGCGTTGAAGCGCTCGGCGCTTATGCAGTAGCGGCGCGCGGCGCGCTCGCCTATCGCGCGCACCAGATACGGGGCGGCCAGCGCCGGAATCTGGCCGAACTTGACTTCGGACAGGCTGAACAGCGCTTCCGATACGCCGATGGCGATGTCGCAGCAGGCGACCAGCGCGACGCCCAGGCCGAAGGCCGAGCCCTGGACCCGCGCCAGCGTCGGCTGGGGCAGCGTGTCAAGCGTGTGCAGCAGCCGCGCCATCTGCTGGGCGTAGCGGTTCAGCTCGCTGGCGGAGAACTGCGACAGCCGGCGCAGCCAGTCGGGGTCGTGGCCGGCGGAGAAACTGATGCCGTTGCCGGTCAGCACCACCGCGCGCACCGTGGCGTCCTCTGCCAGCGTCTCCAGCGTGGCGGCGAGCAGGCTGATGGTCTCGTCGTCCAGCGCGTTGTGCAGATCGGCGCGGTTCAGCGCGACGGTGGCGATGCCCTGTTTGTCTACGGTCAGCAGTACGGCGTCGGTGCTCATCAATCTCCCCTCTTGTTCGTGGCCGCCTCAGCGCGAGCCGAAGCGGATGATGCTGCGGGCGAAGGCGTCGGCGGCTTCGATGTGCAGCACGTGGCCGGCGCCGGGCAGGATTTCCAGCTCGGAGCCGGCGATCAACTCATGCAGCAGCCGGGCCTGGTACAGCGGCGTCAGCCTGTCCTCGTCTCCGACCAGGATATGGACCGGGAGTTGCAACTGGGGCAGCCAGGTGCGGGCGTCGTGCTGCCTGACCCCGTTGATCAGCCGGATCACCGCGTCCCAGTCCACCAGCCCGGCCAGCATTTTCAGATCGTCCAGCATCGCGGCGTTGGCGGCGAGAAAACGGCTGGAAAACAGCCAAGGTACGCTGACCTGGTAGCGCAGGTCCAGCCCGCCCTGGCGATTGGCGGCGATCCAGCTGTCGCCGATATGGCCGTTGACGCTGTCGGCCCAGGCCAGCGTGCCGGCCAGCAGCAGCCGTTCGATCCGGTCCGGATGGCGGTGGGTCAGATGCTGGGCCACCATGCCGCCGTACGACAGGCCGGCCACATAGACCTTGTCCAGCTGCAGCCAGTCCAGCAGGCCGCAGGCCAGGTCGGCCTGTTCGGCCAGCGGGTAGGCGTCGCCGGGCGGATGGTCGCTCTGCCCCTGGCCGAGAAAATCCATGCGCAGCAGGCGGAAATGCGGCTCCAGCAGCGGCAGCATGAAGGTCCAGCCGACGGTGGACATGGTGATGCCGTTCAGCAGCAGCAGTGTTTGCGCGCCGTGGCCACTGTCCTCGTAATAGACTGTGTGTCCGGCTATCTGGGCGTGGGGCATCGCATGCTCCTGCTGGCTACGGTGTCTTCATTCTAGAACCGGGGGCCGGGCGCTGAACAGGCCGGAGACGCAGAATGGCGCAATGTCACGCCATTGACACGTCATTGTCTTAAATTGGGACGGTTTTATCGCAGCGGACCGTTTCTCCCCATCATGCAAATTTGCGTCGAGCCACCGCCGTCGCCCGATCTGGCGGACGATTGCCGGCAGTTGGAGGCCATCATCGGGCAAGGCAGGCTGCAGCCTGTGTTTCAGGCCATCGTCGATCTCGAGGCCGGCACCGTGCTCGGCCACGAAGGTTTGATCCGCGGCCCGTCGGGCAGTGCGCTGCATTCGCCGATGATGTTGTTCGAGGCCGCCGAGCGCTGCCGGATGACGCCGGCGCTGGACCAGGCCTGCCTGCGAGCCTGCGCCGAGCGCTTCGCCGAGCTGGCGCTGCCGGGGCTGCTCTTCGTCAATATCGGTCCGGAGACGCTGCTGGCGCAGGAGCGGCGTCCCGCGGCGGTGCTTTCCTTTCTGGAAACGGTAGGGCTGGACAGCCGGCGCGTGATTCTGGAACTGACCGAAAACCGGCCCGGCGGTGCTTACCCGGCCTTGCGCGAGGCGGCCGACGGCTGCCGCCGGGACGGCTTGCGCATCGCGCTCGACGATTTTGGGGAGGGCTTTTCCAATCTTCGGCTATGGTCGGAATTGCGGCCGGACATCGTCAAGCTGGACAAGCACTTCGTGCGGCACATACATCTGGACCCGTTGAAAGAGCAGTTCGTCCGCTCCGTCGCCGACATCGCGCGCCAGTCCGGCGCGCTGCTGGTGGCCGAGGGGATAGAGTCGGCGGAGGAGTTGCGCACGCTGCGCCGGCTGGGCGTGCGCTACGGCCAGGGCTATCTGCTGGCGCGGCCGCAGGCCAGGCCGCCGCGGCAAGGGCCGCGGATGGCCGACATGCTGCCGTCGGTCGGCCGGCGTCCGGGGCCGCGCTACCAGCCGCTGGCGCGCGATCTGCTGCTGGAGGTGGCGCCGCTGGAGGCCTGCGTGCCCAATGAGACCGCCTACCGCCGCTTTGCCGAGCATCCGGACTGCTTCGCCATTCCGGTGGTGCAGGACGGCCTGCCGGTGGGACTGCTGCGCCGCCACCATCTGCTGGAAAGCTTCGCCAGGCCGTTCAACCGCGAGCTGTACGGCAAGAAGCCCTGCCGGATGATGATGGACAAGCAGCCGCTGGTGGTGAACGCCGACATCAATGTGCACGAGCTGTCCAGCCTGGTGGTGGCGGCCGAGCGGCGCTACCTGGTGGACGGTTTCATCATCACCGAGAACGGCCGCTATCTCGGCATGGGCACCGGTTTCGCCTTGATGCGCAAGATCAGCGAGCTGCAACTGTCGGCGGCGCGCTACGCCAATCCATTGACCGGCCTGCCCGGCAATGTGCCGATCAACGAGACGGTGGACCGCCTGCTGGGCATGGACGCGCCCTTTGTGGCGGCCTACGCCGACCTGGACCATTTCAAACCCTTCAACGATCTGTACGGCTATGCCGCCGGCGACAGCCTGATCGAGCTGGTCGCGCATCTCCTGTTGGAACACGCCGATCCGGAACGCGACTTCGTCGGCCATGTCGGCGGCGACGATTTCGTGCTGCTGATGCAGTCCGACGACTGGGAGACGCGGCTGCGGCGGGTGCTGGCCTGTTTCGGCGAGCAGGCTGCGGCGCATTTCTCCGAGACGCACCGCGCCGCCGGCGGCTTCGAGGTGGCCGCGCGCAGCGGCGAGGCGGTGTTTCTGCCGCTGACCACCTTGTCGCTGGGCGTGGTCAAGGTCGGGGCGGGTCAGTACCACGGCCACCGCGAGATCGGCGCGGCGACGGCCGAGGCGAAGAAGCAGGCCAAGAAAATGCCGGGCAACAGCCTGTTCGTCGAATGCCGCCTGCCGGGCGAGCCGGCCTCCTGCCGCTGCGGGCGGTCCTGAACACAGGCTCCCCGGTCATGGGCTGCGGCGGGAAAGCGACAGCTATCGCCGCGCGCCGGAGCCGCCTCTTGTCAAATTTATTAAACATGGCATAGGCTGTGTCGAAAGAGCCGGAGCGACAGACTCCCGGCCGATGCCGCCGAAGATGCGGCAGACAAGAGGAGACATCATGGTCAGTTGCATCGCCGTGACGGCCGCGCCGCCGTCCGCACCTTCCCGCTCTAGCCGTTGTTCGTTTAATCTTTTCAGGCACGCCGCCATCGATTCGGCCACGCCGGCCTGAGCAGACTTTCAGCCTGTTCAAGCCGGGGAGGACGATCTCGCGGCGCCTCCCCGTTCACTAGCAGCACGCGTTCAACCGTAGCGGCGCCCGCCGGGCGTCCGAGCTGGAGGGAGTCAGATCATGCAGGAAGCCATCGCGGCCAGCCAACAAGCCCGCGGCATCGCCGCCCGCGGCGTCAGTCAAGCCGCCGTCGCAGAAGAAGCGCCGTATCTGAGAATCGCCGGGGTGGTGAAGAAGTTCGGCGACCACCTGGCGGTGGACCACATCGACCTCGACATCCGCAAGAACGAGATTTTCGCGCTGCTGGGCAGCTCCGGCTGCGGCAAGTCGACGCTGTTGCGCATGCTGGCCGGCATGGAGACGCCGACCGCCGGCCGCATCGTCCTGGACGGCCAGGACCTGCAAGGGCTGCAGCCGTACGAGCGGCCGGTCAATATGATGTTCCAGAACTATGCCTTGTTCCCGCACATGACGGTGGAGCAGAACGTCGCCTTCGGCCTGAAGCAGGACAATGTGCCGCGCGACGAGATCGCCGAGCGGGTGGCGAAGATGCTGGACCTGGTGCAGATGCGCAAGTTCGCCGGGCGCAAGCCGCACCAGCTGTCCGGCGGTCAGCAGCAGCGGGTGGCGCTGGCGCGCAGCCTGGTCAAGCGGCCCAAGCTGCTGCTCTTGGACGAGCCTCTGGGCGCGCTGGACAAGAAGCTCAGGCAGCAGACGCAGCTGGAGCTGGTCAATACCATAGAAGCGGTCGGCGTCACCTGCATCATGGTCACCCACGACCAGGAAGAGGCGATGACGATGTCCAGCCGCATCGGCATCATGAGCGAGGGCAAGCTGCTGCAGGTCGGCACGCCGACCGAGATCTACGAATACCCGAACTGCCGCTTCACCGCCGAGTTCATCGGCGAGACCAATATGTTCGAGGGGGCGGTGGTGGTGGACGAGGCCGACCTGGTGGAGATCGACTCGCAGGAATTGGGCGGGATGATACAGATCGAGCACGGCATCACCGGTCCAAAGGGCATGCGGGTATGGGCCAGCGTGCGGCCCGAAGACGTGCGGCTGGACAAGCGGCCGCTGCAGCCGGGGCCGAACCGCGCCGCCGGCACGGTGGAGGACATCGCCTATCTGGGCAGCTACTCCGTCTATCACGTGAAACTGGCCGGCGGCAAGATCGTCAAAGCGGTGGTGCCGTCGTCGCGCTGGTTCGACGCCGACGAGACCGCGCCGACCTGGGAGGAGCCGGTCTATGTCAGCTGGCGCGCCGACTCCCCGGTGGTGCTGACGATGTGACCTTGCGCGGCTCCGGCGTCGCCGGGGCCGTTTCCTTCCCCCGTTTCCCGAGGATTTTATGCTGCGTTTCGCCCATCAGCCGCATCCGCCGTCCTATTACGCCGCCACCGCCAACGCTTGGGAGGCGTTGCCGCCGTTGCTGGGCGAGGCGAGCTGCGACGTCTGCGTCGTCGGCGGCGGCCTGGCCGGCCTGTCGGCGGCGCTGAACCTGCGCGAGAAGGGCTTCTCGGTCGTCGTGCTGGAGGGCTCGCAAGTGGGCTTCGGCGCCTCCGGCCGCAGCGGCGGCCAGGTGATCGCCGGCTATGCCGGCGACATCGACTCGATCCGCGCCCAGGTCGGCGACGAGGCGGCCCGGGCGCTGTGGGACATGTCGGTGGAGGCGGTGGACATCATAGACGAGCGGGTGCGCCGCCACGGCATCCGCTGCGACTGGCGGCGGGGCTATGTCAGCGTGGCGGTCAAGCCGCGCCACATGCGGGAGCTGGAAGACTGGCAGCGCGAGGCCGAACGGCGCTACGGCTATGCCGGCCAGCAGCTGTGGGACCGCGACACGCTGCGCGGCAAGCTGGCCAGCGAGCGCTACCAGGGCGGCCTGTACGATCCGCGCTCCGGCCACCTGCACCCGCTGAACTACACGCTGGGCCTGGCCCGCGCGGCGTTGGACGCCGGCGTTGTCATCCACGAGCAAAGTCCGGCGCTGCGGATAGAACACGGCGCGATGCCGACTGTGCATGCCGAGCGCGGCGCCGTGCGCTGCCGCCAGCTGGTGCTGGCCTGCAATTCCTATATCGGCGCGCTGGAGCCGGCGCTGGAGCGGCGCATCATGCCGGCCGGCACCTATGTCATCGCCACCGAGCCGCTGGGCGAGGAACGCGCCGCCGCCTTGATCGCCGACGCGATGGCGGTGTGCGACACCAATTTCGTGCTCGACTACTACCGGCTGTCGGCCGACCACCGGCTCTTGTTCGGCGGCAAGGTCAGCTACTCCGGCCGCGAGCCGCGCGATCTCGCCGGCGCGATGCGCGCCGACATGCTGCGCGTGTTTCCGCAACTGGCCGACGTAGGAATCGATTACGCCTGGGGCGGTTTCTGCGACATCACCGTCAACCGCGCGCCGGACTTCGGCAGGCTGGCCGGCAATGTCTACTATCTGCAGGGCTTCTCCGGCCACGGCGTCAACATCACCGGCCTGGCGGGCAAGGTCGTGGCCGAAGCGATAGCGGGAACGTCGTCGCGACTGGACCTGTTCGCCAAAATCCGCCACCGCGATTTCCCCGGCGGCAAGCTGCTGCGCACGCCGGCGCTGGTGTTGGGCATGGCTTACTACCGGATGCGGGACTACCTGTAGCGCGCTGGCGCGAACTTCATGCACAGCGTCCGAGCGTGCGGAGCAGGCTCGGGTTGTTCAGCGGTTTTGGCTCTGAGGTATGAGTCTGATGGTCAGGGTGCCGCATCGGATCGGGGCGGGCGACTGGTTGTCCCGTTGACGGTTCGCTACTGTCTCGAAGCGGGCGAGGGCGTGCGGCCGACTTGGCAAATCCGCTGCGCGGGCGGATTCGTGCAACAAATCCCCATCGATTTGATTCCTCAGCGGGTGCGGCTCTAAGGCCCGGGTTTTGCGTCCGGCCAGATCGCAGCCCGACAGCGACACGCGGGGTATTCCCGTCAGAACAGATAATTCCCGGCATACAGCGCCGTCGCCGCGTGGCGGATGGCGGTCGGGTCCGGCGGCAGCCGGTCCGGCAGCACGTCGGCGTCCAGCGTCGCGCCCAGCAGATAGACCCGGCCGTTGCCGGCGACGTGGAAGACCGGGCCGCTGACGCCGCCGTCCAGGCTCAGGATGTCGGTGAAGCGGAGCTTCGGATGGAGCCGGCGCCTGACCTGCGGATGGCGGCCCTGGATGCGGGCGTGGCGGATCTGCAGCGCATGCGCGTGGCCGAAGCCGGTGGAGAACGCCGTCTTGCCGGCCATGTCCTGGCCGTAGAAAGCCAGATCGCCGTTGCCGTAGGCGATGCGGTGGGCGGGGTTGGCGGCGATATAGTCGCCAATAGGCAGCGGCGACTTGAACGACAGGAACATCAGGTCGTAGTCCCAGCGGCCGTAGCCGTTGCGGAACTCGATGCCGCAGCAGTCGGCGTCCAGCCGCTGCCAAAGCCTGGGGGAGGGCGGGCGGCCGTGCTCGTCGACGGCGGAGGCGAAGTCGTAGCCGATTGCCAGGCCGTCTAGGAAGTTGGCGGCCAGATTGTCTACCTGGTCCTGGTTCCAGATCGCCGGCGTGTCTATGCCGGCATGCGCGCACAGATGGTGCTTGGCGGCGACGATGCCCTGCACCCGATTGGCGTCGACGACCAGCGCGCCGGCGCAGCTGAAGCGTTCATGGCTCAGGCAGACCGAGCTGAACTGGATCTGCTCCCGCGCCGATGGCGGGAGCAAGGAATAGGCGCGAAGCGCGGGGTTGTCGGATGGCATGCGTCCCTTCCTCCCGAATGGCGGGCGAAACGGCGCCTATCGACGGCGCCTGTCATGGGGACGAATGGCGGCGGCGGATGTGAACGGCCGGCGCGAGGCCGGCCGCGCATCGTTACTGCCCGCGCATGAACAGCTTGTCCAGATCGCGCATCGTCAGCCGGCTCCAGGTCGGGCGGCCGTGGTTGCATTGGCCGGAGCGCTCGGTCACTTCCATGTCGCGCAGCAGCGCGTTCATTTCCGGCAGCGTCAGCTGGCGGTTGGCGCGCACCGCGCCGTGGCAGGCCATCGTCGCCAGCAGTTCGTTGCGGCGCTCGGTCATCACCTGGGTCAGGCCGAACTCGCGCACGTCTTTCAGCACCGCGCGCGCCAGGTCCACCGGGTCGCCGTCCTTCAGCCATACCGGGACGCCGCGCACGGCGATCTGCGTCGGCGACAGCGGGGCCAGCTCGACGCCCAGCTTCTTCATTTCCTCGCCGTGCTCGTGGGCGGTGGCCACCTCCATCCGGTCGGCGGCGAACGATACCGGCAGCAGCAGCGGCTGCAGCGGGATGGAATCGGCCTCCAGCGCGTTTTTCAGCCGCTCGTAGACGATGCGCTCGTGCGCCGCGTGCATGTCGACCAGGATCAGGCCGTCGGCGCACTGGCTGAGGATGTAGACGCCGTGCAGCTGCGCCAGCGCGAAGCCCAGCGGTGGGATGCCGTCCTCGTCGCGCGCCGGCATCGCCAGCACCGCCGGATGCGGCAGCGGCGCGGCCGGGGCCGGCATCGTCGGCTCGGGGGCGTTCAACGCCCGTTCCTCGTCGCGCAGGCCGCCGAACAGCTTGTCGTAGATGCCGGTCGCCTCGCGCGCGACGCTCAGCGGGATGGACTGCTGCTGATAGCGGAACGGTTGAGGGGCCGGCGCCGACGATGGCGCGGAACGGCCGGCGGGCGGGCTGGAGAACAGCGGCGCCGATTCGCCGCGCGACAGCGGCGGCGCGGCCGGTTCGGCGCCTTCGACCTGAACCGTCGGCGCGGCGCCGGCGCTGGTGCCGGCCAGCGCCTTGTGCACGCTGTGGAACAGGAACTGGTGCACCGCCTGGCTTTCGCGGAAGCGCACCTCGATCTTGGTCGGGTGGACGTTGACGTCGACGCCGGACGGTTCCAGCGTGAAGAACAGCGCGTAGGCCGGGTGGCGGTCGTGGTGCAGCACATCGCGGTAGGCCTGGCGCAGCGCGTGCTGGGCGGTCTTGTCGCGGACGAAGCGGCCGTTGACGTAGAAGTACTGGGCGTCGCGGCTGGCCTTGGAATAAGTGGGCGAGGCGACGAAGCCGCTCAGCGCCAGCGGGCCGGCCTGGCTTGAGAGCGGGATCGCGGCGGCGACGAAGTCCTTGCCCAGCAGCGCGGCGACGCGGTCCTCGGCGCTTTGCGACGGCAGCCGCCACGCCACCTTGCCGTTGTGGCGCAGCAGGAATTCCACGTCCGGGTGCGCCAACGCGATGCGCTCGAAGGTCGCCGCGCAGTGCGCGTACTCGGTGTTCTCGCTCTTCAGGAATTTGCGCCGCGCCGGCGTGTTGAAATACAGGTCCACGACCTCGACGCTGGTGCCGTGCGGGTGAGCGGCCGGCTCCACCGGATGCAGCGTGCCGTCTATCGCGATGATCTGGTGGGCGTGGTCGGCGTCGTGCGGCCGGCTGACCAGCGTCAGCCGGGAAACGGACGCCACGCTGGCCAGACCCTCGCCGCGGAAGCCCAGCGTCGATACCGACTCCAGATCGTCCAGCGAGGCGATCTTGCTGGTGGCGTGGCGGTCCAGCGCCAGCGGCAGGTCGTCGGCGGCGATGCCGGCGCCGTTGTCGGTGACGCGTATCAGCTTGATGCCGCCCTGGGCCAGGTCGACGCTGATCCGCGTCGAGCCGGCGTCCAGGCTGTTTTCCAGCATTTCCTTCAGCGCGGAGGCGGGACGTTCCACTACTTCGCCGGCGGCGATCTGGTTGACGAGGTGGTCGGGCAGGCGTTGGATGCGTGTCATGGGCGGCGCGATTGTGAGAGCGGAAAACAAACAAGGCCGCGATAGGCGGCCTTGTCGATTTTACTACGGTTTACTGCCGGGCGGCCGCGCGCTTGTGGCGCAGGAACTCGATGATGGCCGGCAGGAACGATACGACGATGATGCCAAGGACCAGCAGCTCCAGATTCTTGCGCACGAAGGGCAGGTTGCCGAAGAAGTAGCCGGCGTAGACGAAGCTGGCCACCCAGATCACGGCGCCGAGCACGTTGTAGACGGTGAACTGGCGATAGCCCATCGCGCCGATGCCGGCGACGAACGGCGCGAAGGTGCGCAGTATCGGCGCGAAGCGGGTGAAGATGATGGTCTTGCCGCCGTGACGCGCGAAGAAGGCGTGGGTCTTGTCCAGGTACTGCTGCTTGATCAGCCGCGGGTAGCGCTGCAGCAGCGCCTTGCCCAGGTAGCGGCCTATCGTGTAGTTGGCGGTGTTGCCGAGCACGCCGGCGACGATCAGCGTCGCGGTCAGCGCGTGCACGTCCATCTTGCCCATCGCGGCCAGCGCGCCGGCGACGAAGAGCAGCGAGTCGCCGGGCAGGAACGGCGTCACCACCAGGCCGGTTTCGCAGAAGATGATCAGGAACAGGATGGCGTAGATCCACGGGCCGTAGTTGGCCACCAGCTGCGCCAGGTGGGTGTCGATGTGCAGGATGAAATCGATCAGGAATGTCAGGACTTCCATGAGGGTTCCAGTGCGTGTTGCGGGGTGGGCGGAACAAAAAACTGGCCGGACGAGCCGGCCAGTGATTCAGCGGGAGCAGCGGATCAGACCACCGCTTCCTCTTTCGGTTTCACCGGCTTGATCATGTGTTCGCGGGTCACGCCCAGCCACAGCGCGATCGGGCTGGCCACCAGCACCGACGAGTAGATGCCGAACATGATGCCTATGGTCAGCGCCATCGCGAAGCCGTGCAGCGCCGGGCCGCCGAACACCAGCATGGACACCACCATCATCTCGGTGGAGAAGTGGGTGATGATGGTGCGGCTCATCGTCGAGGTGATGGCGTTGTCTATGACCGACGCCACCGCCTGGCCGCGCATGCCCGGCTTGCGGAAGTTCTCGCGGATCCGGTCGAACACCACCACCGACTCGTTGACCGAGTAGCCGAGCACCGCCAGGATGCCGGCCAGCACCGTCAGCGAGAATTCCCAGCGGAAGAAGGCGAAGCAGCCGAGGATGATCACCACGTCGTGCATATTGGCGATGATGGCGGCCACGGCGAAGCGCCATTCGAAGCGCAGCGCCAGGTAGAGCATGATGCCCAGGCAGACCAGGATGACCGCGGTCAGGCCGCTGGACACCAGTTCGGCGCCGACGCTGGGGCCGACGAAGTCGACCTTGCGCAGCTGTACGGCGGCGTCGTCGGCCTTCAGCGCGCCCATCACCTTGTCCGACAGCTGGGCCGAGCTGGTGCCCGGCTTGTTCGGCAGGCGTATCATCACGTCGCGGCTGGTGCCCAGGTTCTGAACCGTGGCTTCGCCGAGCTTCAGGCCGTCGACGCGGTCGCGGATCTTGTCCAGGTCGGCCGACTGCTGGTACTGCACTTCCAGCACGGTGCCGCCGGTGAACTCCACGCTGAAGTTCAGGCCGCGGGTGGCCAGGAAGAACACGGCCAACACGAAGGTCACCAGCGAGATCGCCGTGGTGAGCCGGCCGTAACTCATGAACGGGATGTCCCGTTTGATGCGGAAAAGCTCCATTGCTTTAGCCCTTGTTTTCCGGTTTCCACACCTGGCCGATGGCCAGCGAGCTCAGTTTGCGGCGGCGGCCGTACCACAGGTTCACCAGGCCGCGCGACACCAGCACCGCCGAGAACATCGAGGTCAGGATGCCCAGGCAGTGGACGATGGCGAAGCCGCGCACCGGACCGGTGCCGAAGATCATCAGCGCCAGGCCGGCGATCAGCGTGGTGACGTTGGAGTCCAGGATGGTGGCCCAGGCGTGGCCGTAGCCGGCCTGGATCGCCGAGTGCGGCGGCACGCCGTTGCGCAGCTCCTCGCGGATGCGCTCGTTGATCAGCACGTTGGCGTCGATGGCCATGCCCAGCGCCAGCGCGATGGCGGCGATGCCGGGCAGCGTCAGCGTGGCCTGCAGCATCGACAGGATGGCCACCAGCAGGAAGACGTTGATCGCCAGCGACAGGCCGGAGAACACGCCGAACAGGCCGTAGTAGATCACCATGAAGACGACGATGGCGGCGAAGCCCCACAGCGTGGCGTGGAAGCCCTTCTCGATGTTTTCCTTGCCCAGGCTGGGGCCGATGGTCCGCTCTTCTATGATGTTCATCGGCGCGGCCAAGGAGCCTGCGCGCAGCAAGAGGGCGGTGTCGTTGGCCTCGGCGGCGTTCATGCTGCCGGATATCTCGACGCGGCCGCCGCCGATTTCGGTGCGGATCACCGGGGCGGTGACGACTTCCTTGCGGCCCTTCTCCACCAGCACCATCGCCATGCGCTTGCCGACGTTTTCGGCGGTCAGCTGGCGGAAGATGGCGGCGCCGGTGCTGTCCAGGTTGATGCTGACGGCGGGCGCGCCGAACTGGTCGAAGCTGGGCTGGGCGTCGTTGATATTGTCGCCGGTCAGCTCGACGTCGTTCTTCAGCAGGATCTTGCCGCTGCCGCGCGAGGTGACTTCGTCCAGCAGCTCGTAGCCGGCCGGCACGTTGCCGGCCTGGGCCTCGGCCACCTTGGCCTGGTCGTCCTCGACCATGTGCACTTCCAGCGTGGCGGTGCGGCCGATGATGTCCTTGGCGCGGGCGGTGTCCTGGATGCCGGGCAGCTGCACGACGATGCGGTTCGGGCCGGCCTGCTGGATGATGGGCTCGGTGGTGCCCAGCTCGTTGACGCGGTTGTGCAGCGTGGTGATGTTCTGCTTGACGGCGTCGTTCTGGATCTTGGTGATCTCTTCAGGCTTCAGCGTCAGCAGCAGTTTGTTCGAGGCGTCGTCGGTGCGGATGGCCAGCGTCGGCAGCGAACGGTAGGCGACGTCCTGGGCCGACTTCAGCGTGTCGGCGTCGCGCAGCTGCACTTGCAGCGTATTGCCGACGCGCTTGATGTCGCCGTAACGCACCTGCTTGTTCTTCAGCTCGCGGCGCAGATCGCCGGCGTAGCGTTCCATCGCCTTGTCGATGGCGGCCTTCATGTCCACTTCCAGCAGGAAGTGCACGCCGCCGCGCAGGTCGAGGCCGAGGAACATCGGATTGGCGTGCAGCGAGGACAGCCAGGCGGGGGAGGCCGGCAGCAGGTTCAGCGCGATGATGTAGTTGTCGCCGAGCGCGTGCTGGATGGCGTCGCGCGCCTTCAGCTGGGTGTCGGTGTCCTTGAAGCGGACCTTCAGGCTGTTGTTCTCGAGGAACACGCCGTCGGGATTCAGGCTCTGCGCCTTCAGGGCGTCTTCCACGCGCGCCATCACGGCGGTGTCGACCGGGATGGACTGGCGCGAGCTGGAGACCTGCACCGCGGGAGTCTCGCCGTAGAAGTTGGGCAGCGTGTAGATCGCCGACAGAATCAGCGCCACCACGATGACGAGGTATTTCCAGAGAGGGAAGCGGTTCATGTTCTAGTTCTGGATAGGGAAATGAACAGGCCGCCGGCGAAACGAGTCGGGGGCGGCCGTGGCTTGCATTACAGGGACTTCAGCGTGCCCTTTTCCAGCTTGGCGCTGACCGCCGCGCGCTGCACGTGGATTTCCACGTTGTCGGCGATTTCCAGCGTCAGGTATTGTTCGCTGGCCTTGGCCACGCGGCCGACGATGCCGCCCTGGGTGACCACTTCGTCGCCCTTCTGCAGTTCGGACAGCATCTTCTGGGTTTCCTTCATGCGCTTCTGCTGCGGGCGCACCATCAGGAACCAGAACAGCACGAAGATCACGATCATCGGCAGGAAGCTCATCAGGTCGAAACCTGCGGGAGCGGCGCTGCCGGAAGCGAAGGCGGGGGTAATGAACATCAGGATGACTCCTAGTTTGTTATGACTGCTCGTATGGCAAACAGGGCATTGTAGCGATGCTCCATGGCTTTTCCAACCATGGCGCCCTGTAAGAGTCTGTTTACGATCCGTTTGCGGCATCGGCGGTTTTCTGCCGGATGCCGGGCGCTCAGAGCGGTCCCCACGGTGTCGTTCACTGCCGGTGGCGTTTGATCAAAGCCATGCGCCGATGAAAGGCGGCTCCGAAGCGCTGCCCGGCCGGCAGGAAACAGGCTCCAAGGCCGTGGGACCGCCGGCGAACGGCTACGGTTCCCACGGGCCGCGTCCTCAGTTGACGCCGCGCGCGCGCTTGGCGGCGAACTCCAGGCGGAAGTCCTCGAAGCGGTCCTCTTCGATCGCCTTGCGCATCTCGCGCATCAGCTCCTGGTAATAGAACAGATTATGTATGGTGTTCAGCCGCGCGCCGAGGATTTCGCCGACGCGGTGCAAATGGTGCAGGTAGGCGCGGCTGAAGTTGCGGCAGGCGTAGCACGCGCATTCCTCGTCCAGCGGCTTCTTGTCGTCCTTGTAGCGCGCGTTCTTGATCTTGACGTCGCCCCACTGGGTGAAGATCCAGCCGTTGCGCGCGTTGCGGGTCGGCATCACGCAGTCGAACATGTCCACGCCGTTGGCGACGCCGTGCACCAGGTCCTCAGGCGTGCCCACGCCCATCAGGTAGTGCGGCTTGTCGGCCGGCAGCATGTCCTTCAGCTCGGTCAGCATCCGGTACATCTCCGGCTTCGGCTCGCCGACCGACAGGCCGCCGATGGCGATGCCGTCGAAACCGACCTGCATCAGGCCTTCCAATGATTCGCGACGCAAATCGGTATATAGGTTGCCTTGCACGATGCCGAACAGCGCGTTCGGGTTTTTCAGGTCGTCGAAGGCGCGGCGCGAGCGCTCGGCCCAGCGCAGGCTCATCTGCAACGACTTCTGCGCGGTGGCGTGGTCGACCTGGCCCGGCGTGCATTCGTCCAGCTGCATCACGATGTCGGAGTTGAGCACGGTCTGGATCTTCATCGAGATCTCGGGACTCAGGAACAGCTTGTCGCCGTTGATCGGGCTCTGGAAGGTGCAGCCTTCCTCGGTCAGCTTGCGCATGTCGGACAGACTGAATACCTGGAAGCCGCCGGAGTCGGTGAGGATGGGCTTGTCCCATCCTATGAACTCGTGCAGGCCGCCGAACTGCTCGACGATCTCCAGGCCCGGGCGCAGCCACAGGTGGAAAGTGTTGCCCAGGATGATCTCGGCGCCGATATCGTTCAGCTCGACCGGGCTCATCGCCTTGACCGAGCCATAGGTGCCCACCGGCTGGAAGACCGGGGTCTCCACGGTGCCGTGGTTCAGTTCCAATGTGCCGCGGCGGGCGCCGCCGGAGGTCTTGTGTACGGTAAACTTCAACATTATTCGAAGTATCGCTTCAGGGTTTGTTTAGCAAAATCAGTCCGCTAGTATACAGCAAGCACGCCGCCTGCGTCGGGGATGCAAAAAAGTGCTTGCCAAGCAGGAACAGTTATTTTACTATGCATTCCTCGACGACAGGCACGTAGCTCAGTTGGTTAGAGCACCACCTTGACATGGTGGGGGTCGTTGGTTCGAATCCAATCGTGCCTACCAAATTAAATGCATGGAGTTTCCAGATGAAAGTCTTGCGAACTACCACAACCCGAAATACTCACGGAAGCTGAGCCTTGCGGGTTGTACCATGCGAAAAAAGAAGTGCGGCTCAGGCCGCACTTTTTTTTTGTCTTTTTGCTTTAGACTCGATCACAAGAAACCTCTCGCCCTCGTTGGAGTTGACATGCCAGACATTCGCTTGCCGGACGGCTCGGTCCGTTCTTTCGACAAACCGGTAACGGTTCATGAAGTCGCCGCCTCCATCGGCGCCGGCCTGGCGCGCGCCGCCCTGGCGGGCCGCGTCGACGGCAAGCTGGTTGACACCAGCTACCGCATCGACGGCAACGCCGATCTGGCCATCGTCACCGACAAGGACGCCGACGGCCTGTCCATCATCCGCCACTCCACCGCCCACTTGCTGGCCTATGCCGTCAAGGAGCTGTTCCCGGAGGCGCAGGTGACCATCGGGCCGGAGATCGAGAACGGCTTCTACTACGACTTCGCGTACAAGCGTCCGTTCACGCCGGAAGACCTGGCGGCGATCGAGAAGAAGATGGCCGAGCTGGCGAAGAAGGACATTCCGGTCGAGCGCTACGAGCTGCCGCGCGATGAGGCCATCGCCTACTTCAAGAGCATAGGCGAGGCCTACAAGGCCGAGATCATCGAATCGATCCCGCAGGGCGAGGTGCTCTCCCTGTACCGCGAGGGCGAATTCACCGACCTGTGCCGCGGCCCGCACGTGCCGTCCACCGGCAAGCTGAAGGTGTTCAAGCTGATGAAGGTGGCCGGCGCCTACTGGCGCGGCGACAGCAAGAACGAGATGCTGCAGCGCGTCTACGGCACCGCCTGGGCCAAGAAGGAAGATCTGGACGCCTACCTCTACATGCTGGAAGAGGCGGAAAAGCGCGACCACCGCAAGCTGGGCGTGCAGCTGGACCTGTTCCACCTGCAGGACGAGGCGCCGGGCATGGTGTTCTGGCATCCGAAGGGCTGGCAGTTGTGGCAAAGCGTAGAGCAATACATGCGCGACAAGCTGAACCGCGAAGGCTACAAGGAAATCCGCACGCCGATGATGATGGACGCCAACTTGTGGGAGCGTTCCGGCCATGCCGCCAACTACCGCGAGAACATGTTCATCACCGAGTCGGAAAAGCGCGACTACGCGGTGAAGCCGATGAACTGTCCGGGCCACGTGCAAGTGTTCAACAGCGGTCTGCGCTCCTACCGCGACCTGCCGCTGCGCTATGCCGAGTTCGGCTCCTGCCACCGCAACGAGCCGTCCGGCGCGCTGCACGGCATCATGCGCGTGCGCGGCTTCGTGCAGGACGACGGCCACATCTTCTGTACCGAGGACCAGATCAACCAGGAGGCCAAGGACTTCCACCGCCTGGTGATGGAGGTGTACGACCGTTTCGGCTTCGACAAGGTGTCGATCAAGCTGGCCCTGCGTCCGGAAAAACGCATAGGCGAAGAATCGACCTGGGACAAGGCGGAAGAAGGCATGCGCGACGCGCTGCGCGCCTGCGGCGTCGAATGGGAAGAGCTGCCGGGTGAGGGCGCCTTCTATGGTCCGAAGATCGAATACCACATCAAGGACGCGCTGGGCCGCTCCTGGCAGTGCGGCACGCTGCAGCTGGACTTCATGCTGCCGGAGCGTCTGGACGCCGAGTACGTGGCCGACGACAACAGCCGCAAGCGCCCGGTCATGCTGCATCGCGCGGCGCTGGGCTCGCTGGAGCGCTTCCTCGGCATCCTGATCGAAAACCACGCCGGCGCCTTCCCCTTGTGGCTGGCTCCGGTGCAGATGGTGGTGATGAATATTACCGAAGCGCAGGCGGATTATGCTTCTGGAATCGCCAAAGCGCTTGAGAAACAAGGCTTCCGAGTCGAGCTCGACTTGAGAAACGAGAAGATCGGCTATAAAATCCGCGAACACAGTCTGCAAAAGTTGCCGTATCAGATCATCGTCGGCGACAAGGAAAAGGCAGACGGACTGGTTGCCGTGCGCGCCCGGGGCGAAGACCTGGGCCAGCTCACGCTGGATGCCTTCGTGGCCCGCCTCAAGGCTGAGATGCCCGAGGCCTGATCCGGCGGCGGCGGACTAAACATTCATTAGGAGATTTCAGCTATAGCTCAGGAACGCGAAGCACGGATCAACGGCGAGATTACCGCTCGCGAGATCCGTCTGGTAGGTAAGGAAGGTGAGCAGATTGGCATCGTCAGTCTGCGTGAAGCAATGGCTCTTGCCGAAGAGGGCGATGTGGATCTGGTGGAGATTTCCCCGACCGCTCAGCCCCCGGTGTGCAAGCTGATGGACTACGGCAAGTACAAGTACGAGCAGTCCAAGAAGCGTCACGAAGCCAAGCAGAAGCAGAAACAGGTTCAGATCAAGGAAATCAAGTTCCGTCCGGGTACCGACGATGGCGACTACAACGTCAAGTTGCGCAACCTGGTCCGTTTCCTGACTGAAGGCGACAAGGCCAAGGTCACCCTGCGCTTCCGCGGTCGTGAAATGGCGCACCAGGACATCGGCCTCGCGCTGCTCAAGCGCGTCGAAGCCGATCTGGCGGAAGTGGGCACGGTGGAGCAGTTCCCGCGCCTCGAAGGTCGCCAGATGGTCATGATGATTGCACCGAAGAAGAAATAATCGGTATAATCGTCACTTCGACACGGCAGAGTTCGCTCTGCCGTGTCGGTTTTGTAGGTCGGCAACGATCTGCTCAGAAGCGTGACGCAGTGGTTTCAAGAGCGACCGGACAAGTCCGGAAGCCACCCTGTGTCTAATCTAAACAAAATTCAGCAGGAGCATTTCCATGCCGAAAATGAAGACCAAGTCGAGCGCGAAGAAGCGTCTCAAAGTACTGGGCGGTGGTGGTGTTAAGCGCGGTCACGCCTTCAAGCGTCACATCCTGACCAAGAAGACCACCAAGAACAAGCGCCAATTGCGCGGCACCTCCATGGTGGACGCGACCAATATGGCTTCTGTTCGCGCCATGCTGCCCTACGCTTAAGGAGACCTGAAAGATGCCACGCGTAAAACGCGGTGTAACCGCACGTGCTCGTCACAAGAAAATCCTCGCCCTGGCGAAAGGCTATCGCGGCCGCCGGAAGAACGTCTATCGCATCGCCAAACAGGCGGTGATGAAGGCGGGTCAGTACGCCTACCGCGACCGTCGTCAGAAAAAGCGTCAGTTCCGCCAACTGTGGATTGCCCGTATCAACGCAGCTGCCCGTGAAAACGGCCTGCCGTACAGCAAGTTCATGAACGGCCTGAAGAAAGCCGCTATCGAAATCGACCGCAAGGTCCTGGCCGACCTGGCCGTGTTCGACAAGCCGGCTTTTGCTCAGATCGTCGAAAAGGCGAAAGCAAGCCTCGCTGCTTAATCGCCGGGACGGAATCTGAAGGGAGGCAAATGCCTCCCTTTTTTTCTATTCCGGCCCGCCTTACAAGAGCGCTGATCAGATCGGGTATCGTCGATGCCCGCTGTGATCAGCCTTCTATTCGCATACGGTGTGGAACACGATGAACAACGTTGACGCGATTCTCCAAGCCGGTCTGGCCGCCGTGGCCGCGGTGAACGATCCAATCGAGCTCGAGCAGGTCAAGGCCCGTTATCTCGGCAAGAGCGGCGAACTGACCGAGCTGTTGAAGCAACTGGGCAAGCTGGAGCCGGAACAGCGCAAGGCGGCCGGCGCCACGATCAACCAGGCCAAGCAGGCGTTCGAGGCCGCGCACAACGACAAGCGCGACGCGCTGAACCGCGCCAAGCTGGAAGCCCAGCTGGCCGCCGAGGCGCTGGACGTCACGCTGCCGGGCCGCGGCTCGGTCGGCGGCGGCCTGCATCCGGTGGCCTTGACGCTGGAACGCATCGCCGGCCTGTTCCGCAGCATGGGCTTCGAAGTGGCCGACGGCCCAGAAATCGAAAGCGATTTCTACAACTTCCAGGCGCTGAACATTCCGGAAAACCATCCGGCCCGCGCGATGCAGGACACGTTCTACGTCGAGAACGGCGACGTGCTGCGCACCCATACCAGCCCGATCCAGGCGCGCTTCATGGAAAGCCATCAGCCGCCGATCAAGATCGTCGCGCCGGGCCGCGTGTATCGCGTCGACTCCGACGCCACGCATTCGCCGATGTTCCACCAGATGGAAGGCCTGTGGGTCGAGGAGGGCGTGTCCTTCGCCGACCTGAAGGCCGTGGTCACCGATTTCCTCCGCCGCTTCTTCGAGCGCGACGATCTGCAGGTGCGTTTCCGTCCGTCCTTCTTCCCGTTCACCGAGACCTCGGCCGAGATCGACGTGCTGGACGAGCAGGGGCGCTGGCTGGAAGTGGGCGGTTGCGGCATGGTGCACCCGAAAGTGCTGCGCATCGCCAACATTGATCCGGAAAAGTACACCGGCTTCGCCTTCGGCATCGGCCTCGACCGTTTCGCCATGCTGCGCTATGGCGTCAACGATCTGCGCCTGTTCTTCGAGAACGATCTCAACTTCCTGAAGCAATTCAACTGATCGCGCACGGAGCCGACTATGCAATTTTCCGAACAATGGCTGAGAAGCTGGGTCAATCCGGCGCTGAACACCGAACAATTGTCCGAGCTGCTGACGATGGCGGGCCTGGAGGTGGAAGAAACCGCCGCCGCCGCGCCGGCCTTCTCCGGCGTGGTGATCGCCGAGGTGAAGGAGTGCGTCAAGCATGAAAACGCCGACCGCCTGCGCGTCACCAAGGTGGACGTGGGCACCGGCGAGCTGGTGCAGATCGTCTGCGGCGCGCCGAATGTGGCCGTAGGCGTGCGCGTGCCGTGCGCGCTGCCCGGCGCGGTGCTGCCCGGCGATTTCAAAATCAAGCCCACGAAAATGAGGGGCGTGGAGTCGAACGGCATGCTGTGCTCCGGCAAGGAGCTGGGCGTGCCGGAAGACGTCGACGGCCTGATGCTGCTGCCGGCCGACGCGCCGGTGGGCCAGAGCATACGCGACTACCTGGGTCTCGACGACGCGCTGTTCACGCTGAAGATCACGCCGAACCGCGCCGACAGCCTGTCGATCCGCGGCATCGCCCGCGAAGTGGCGGCGCTGACCGGCGCCGAACTGAAGCCGGTGGCCATCGCACCGGTGGCGCCGTCCATCGACGACACCCGTCCGGTCAAGATCGCCGCCCGCGAAGCCTGCGGCCGCTACCTGGGCCGCGTGCTCAAGGGCGTCGACGCCGCCGCGCCGACGCCGTCCTGGATGCGCCAACGCCTGGAGCGTTCCGGCCTGCGTTCGATCTCGGCCATCGTCGACATTACCAACTACATCCTGCTGGAGCAGGGCCAGCCGATGCACGCCTTCGATCTGGCCAAGCTGGACGGCGGCATCACCGTGCGCATGGCGCGCGACGGCGAGAGCCTGCTGTGCCTGAACGAGAAGACCGTCGAGCTGAAAGCCGGGCACCTGGTGATCGCCGACGACGCCAAGGTGCTGGCCATCGGCGGCATCATGGGCGGCGAGCACAGCGGCGTCACCACGGCGAGCCGCGACATCTTCCTCGAATCCGCGTTCTTCGCCCCGGAGGCGATAGCGGGCAAGGCGCGCGAACTGGGTTTCGGTTCCGACTCGTCCTACCGTTATGAGCGCGGCGTCGATTTCGAGCTGCAGCGCGACGCGATCGAGCGCGCCACCCGCCTGGTGCTGGACATCTGCGGCGGCGAGGCCGGTCCGGTGGTGGAGGAGGTCGCCGAATTGCCGAAGCGCCAGGCCGTCAAGCTGCGCGTGGCGCGCGTGCCCAAGGTGCTGGGCGTGACGCTGTCCGCCGAAGAGATCGGCGGCATGCTGTCCCGCCTGGGCCTCGCGTTCACGTTGGAAGACGAAGTCTTCACCGTGCAGGCGCCGTCGTTCCGCTTCGACATCGAGATCGAGGAAGATCTGATCGAGGAGGTGGCCCGTGTCTACGGCTACAACAACATCCCGTCCGACGCGCCGCGCTCCGGCATGCGGATGCTGGCGCAGCCGGAGGAAAAGCGTCCGGTGGATCAGCTGCGCCATCTGCTGGCCTCCCGCGATTATCAGGAAGTGGTCAGCTACGCCTTCGTCGACGAACGCTGGGAGCGTGATTTCGCCGGCAACGATGACGCGATCCGCCTGCAGAACCCGATCGCCAGCCAGATGAGCGTGATGCGCTCGACGCTGATCGGCGGCCTGGTCGACGTGCTGGTCGGCAATATCAACCGCAAGCATCCGCGCGTGCGCCTGTTCGAAGTGGCGCGCGTCTTCCAGCGCGGCCCGGACGGTTTCGATCAGCCGGAGAAGGTCGCCGGCCTGGCCTGGGGGCCGCGCCTGTCCGAACAATGGGGCGCCAAGGCCGAGCGCGTCGACTTCTTCGACGTCAAGGCCGACGTCGAGGCGCTGCTGCATCCGGTCAGGGCCGAGTACCGCAAGGCCGCCCATCCGGCCTTCCATCCCGGCCGCTGCGCCGAGGTGAGGGTGGACGGCAAGGCCGTCGGCGTGATCGGCGAATTGCATCCGCAGTGGGTGCAGGCCTATGATCTGCCGAGCGCCCCGGTGCTGTTCGAGCTGGATCTGGGCAGCGTCGTGGTCCGCAGCCGCGTCAAGGCGCAATCGGTCAGCAAGTTCCAGCCGGTGCGCCGCGACCTGGCGCTGCTGGTGGACGAATCGGTGACTGTGGCGCAAGTGCTGAGCGCTTTTGCCGGCAAGCGCGCGCAGATCGTTACCGATATCGCGCTGTTCGACGTCTATCGCGGCAAAGGCGTCGCCGAAGGCAAGAAGAGTCTGGCCTTTAGCGTGCTGATGCAGGACAATAGCCGGACCCTGACCGACGAGGACGTGGAGCCGGCGATGCAGGCCCTGCTTGAGGCCGCGTCGGAGCTGGGCGCGCAATTGCGCGTTTGATAGTGAAGTGGGCGGGCGTGTCCGGATCGGGCGCCCGTCGATTGGGTTTTAGAAGTTTGAGGGGAATGTCATGACTTTGACGAAGGCTGAACTGGCCGATTTGCTGTTTGACCAGGTAGGTCTGAACAAACGTGAAGCCAAGGACATGGTCGAGTCGTTTTTCGAAGAAATCCGGCTGGCTCTGGAGTCCGGGGATTCGGTGAAATTGTCCGGTTTCGGCAATTTCCAACTGCGCGACAAGCCGCAGCGTCCTGGCCGCAACCCCAAGACCGGGGAAGAGATTCCCATCACCGCGCGCCGTGTGGTAACGTTCCACGCTAGCCAGAAACTCAAGGGAATGGTTGAGCAATACCATGCTAACAAGCAAGGCTGATCTGCCGTCGATTCCATCGAAGCGTTACTTTACCATCAGCGAAGTCGGCGAATTGGCCGGGGTAAAGCCGCATGTGCTGCGATATTGGGAGCAGGAGTTTTCCCAGCTGCGCCAGGTGAAACGGCGCGGCAATCGCCGTTATTATCAGCACCATGAGGTTTTGCTGGTGCGGCGTATTCGCGCTTTGCTTTACGACGATGGCTTCACTATTCAGGGCGCGCGCCAGCGCCTGGGCATGGGAGAGGTCGACGATAGACCGATCACGGCACAGGAAGTACGGGCCGAATTGGAGTCCATTATCGAGTGGCTGGATTCGGGTATTGGCAAGAAATAATAAATCAGTTAGACTACGTTTCTCTTGAGTCGGGGTGTAGCGCAGCCTGGTAGCGCACCTGCATGGGGTGCAGGGGGTCGGAAGTTCGAATCTTCTCACCCCGACCAAATATAAAGCTTTATATTCAAGAAGTTAAGCCCTGTTCCCGCAGGGCTTTTTTATTGCCTTTTCCGCGCCGTGGAATTGGCATGTTTCCATCTTTTCCCTTGTGCGGCTTTTTTTGTTCTATACGGGCTGGTTTCGCGCCTGTGGTGCTGCGCCTGTGCCGACGTCATTCGCCGGGAGAGGCGGCGCGCGGGTCTCCGTTGCCGGCTGCGTCGGCCGCTTCGCTCGGTCCGTCACCGCGCTGCCTGACTCGGCCCCATGCGCCGCAAAATGGACAAGCCCCGTCGTTGGTGCAGGGCAACCGCCGCGATGTGCGATATCACCGCCAGGGCCAATAGCGCATTGCTGGCGAAATGGACCCGCGCGAATCCATGCGTAAGCGGACCGGCAGGCAAGGGGGCGGCCAGCGTGAACCACCCGAAGACGCTGACCGCGCGTTCCATCATCAATATGCCGCTGGATAAAGACAACGATCCGAACGCGTAGAGCGCCAGGTGTCCGTATCGGGCCATTTTCCAGGACCGCGCAGCCATGTTTTCCGGCGGCGGCATGCGAAAGCGGAAACGATAGAAAATCCGAAGCAGCCAGAACGGGACCAGCAGCGTGGTCAGGGCGACGTTCACTGGCGGCACCTCTTTGGCCAGCGGCGCCGGCAAGGCATCGGCGGCCAGCGCGAATCCGCTGAACAGCGCCCATAATATGACCGACGCGCTCAGCCAATGCAATGCCATGGCCAGGTAGGGATAGTGTTTCATGTGGATTCCAATCGATGGGATGGTGGCTGCGGTATGCCGCTTCCCGACACCCCCTTTAAGCGATATTGCGGTCTGAAATTAGTTGTATGCGGCCATGTTTTAAGAGGGCGCGCGGTTTAATTCAGAATAATCTTATGGCCTGTTCAAGGTCTTTTTGTGGCGGCGGCCGTCGTCCACGCGTGATGGGTCCCGTGCACGGTGTCAGCTGATATACTCGTCCAGGCCGATTCCCTTGCGCGACAGCCTGGAATGCGCGGCGACAAGTCTTTGTTTCTATTTTCGAATTGAGTGATTGATCCCGATGAGCAGCATCCGTCCCGACTCCCCGTGCATCGCCCTGTGTTCCACCGCGCTGGGCGACAATGTCTGCCGCGGCTGCGCGCGCACTTTCGGCGAAATCAGCCAATGGTGCTTCATGGACGAGGCCGAGCGGGAGCGGGTGTGGCAATGCCTGCCGCGGCGGCAGCGCTTGCTGAAACTGGCGGCCGCCTGCGGCGCCTTGCTGGAGCTCGACGATCTGGACGGCGTGGAATGGGGGCGGCTGCCCGGCGGCGGTCGCTACCGGCTGGACGAGGCGGGCGTCCTTCATTGGCTGGGGCCGGATGGCCATGCCGAGTCCCTGCAGGTCCCGGCGTTGCCGTTGGAGGACGCGGCGGCCTGGCTGTTGCGGCGATAGGAGGCCGCGGCCCCCGGCCCGGCTGTCGGCCGCGCTGCCCGCGAAAAGACTTCTTGAGGAGAGGATATGGCCGATAGTTCGCAAGTGGATTTCTGGGAGCAGCGCTATCGCGAAGGGGTGATGCCGTGGGACGGCGCCAGCCTGCCCGAGCCGGCGCGGCGCTTCTTCGCAGGCGGGCCGCCCTCCCGATTGCTGATGCCCGGCTGCGGCAGCGCGTCGGACCTGCCGCAACTGCAGGCGCTGGGCCATCGGGTGCTGGCCGTCGATTTCAGCGAGGCCGCGCTGGAAATGGCCAGGCGACAGTGGCCGGCGCTGGCCGGGCAATTGCTGCTGGCCGACTTTTTCCGTCTGGAAATGCCCGCTTTCGACTACGTGTTCGAGCGGGCTTTTTTGTGCGCCTTGCCGATGGATATGCGAAAGCAATATGCTGTCAAGGTGGCCGGCATGATCAGGCCGGGCGGCGCGCTGGCCGGGGTGTTCTTTGTCGCCGACACCGAGAAGGGCCCGCCGTTCGGCATCGACGCCGAACGGCTGGCCGATTTGCTCGGGCCGTGGTTCGAGCTGGAGCACAGCGAGCCGTTGCCGGACGGCTTGCCGGTGTTCCGCGGCCAGGAGCGCTGGATGGTATGGCGCAGACGCAAGTTTGATCTGGATCAAGGTTTTGCGCCGTGATTGTCTGGCTATCGGGATCGATTTCGGAAAAAATAACCGTCCAATAAAAATAACGACGCAGATTGTTCAGGAGGAGAGCAAATGGAGTGGTTCTGGCGCTTGTACACGTTTTCGGAAAAGACATTCTGGAACAGTCTGACCAAGAAGCTGTGCAGCTTCTTCTTCATCAGCCTGTTCCAGTTGTTGATGGCCGGCTATTGCTACTACGTGCTCGGCGACATTCGCGACACGCTGCGCGCCGCAGGCATCGCGCCGCAGGTGCTGGCGCAGGTCGAAGGGCGCATCGACAGCGCGCTGTACTGGACCGTGGCGCTGTGGGCGCTGAGCTTCGCCTTCATCGCCTTCATGGTCTGGTATCTGCGCTATCTGATCGTGCGACCGCTGCGCATGATCATCCAGATCTTCAACGAGATCGGCGCCGGCGCCGGCGACCTGTCGCGGGACATCCCGGCGATCACCTATGACGAGATCCGCGATCTGTCGCTGTCGTACAACCGCTTCCTGCTGAAGATGCGGGAGATCATCAGCAATGTGCGGCTGATGACGGTGCGCATCGCGATGGATTCTGCCGTGACGCGGCGCAATGTCGGCGAGTCGCTGAGCGGCGCGCAGCAACAGGACGAGCTGGCGCGCCAGGTGCGCCAGGCCAGCGACCAGTCCACCCGCGGCGTCGAGCAGGTCACCGATCAGACCCAGGCGATTTCCGCCACCACCGGCGAGAACCTGGACGTGGCGCGCGAATCGTACGAGGAGCTGCGCTCGGTCACCGACAGCATTCACGACATCAGCCGCAAGGTCGGCCATTTCAACCACACGGTGGAGGACCTGAGCCAGCGTTCGGCCAGCATCAAGACCATCGTCGACTTGATCAAGGACGTGTCGGAGCAGACCAATCTGCTGGCGCTGAACGCGGCGATCGAGGCGGCGCGCGCCGGCGAGAGCGGCCGCGGCTTCGCCGTGGTGGCCGACGAGGTGCGCAAGCTGGCCGAGCGGGTGAAGAAGGCCACCGACGAAATCTCGCACAATATCGACGGCATGCTGGGTCTGGTGTCGGAGACGCAGCAGGAAACGGCGGCGATCACCGAGGACACCCATCGCGCCCGCGAGGTGATTTCGCGCGCGTCCGAGCACTTCAGCAAGATGATGGGCGATTTCGAATCGACGTCCAGCAGCCTCAGCCAGATCGCCGCGACGATGCAGGAGTTCGCCTCGGCGAATCACCAGGTCAACCAGCATGTGGCGGAAATCCACCAGTTGGGCCAGCAGGTGAACAGCCGGCTGGGCCGGACCGAGCGCGCCGCCAATGAATTGACGGCGGCGGCGGAGCAGGTGCAGGAGCTGGTTTCCAAGTTCGTGATCGGCGAGGGCGCGTTCGACCAGGCGGTGAACCAGGCGCGCGAGGTGCGCGACGAGGTGCAGCAACTGCTGCAGGGCGAGTTGCAGCGCGGCGTCGATCTGTTCGACCAGCGTTACCAGCAGATCGCCGGCACGCAGCCGGTCAAATACCGGACCG
The DNA here is from genome assembly GCF_051129845.1 of Chromobacterium sp. CV08. Taxonomy (NCBI): domain Bacteria; kingdom Pseudomonadati; phylum Pseudomonadota; class Betaproteobacteria; order Neisseriales; family Chromobacteriaceae; genus Chromobacterium; species Chromobacterium sp. CV08. Next base: position 3,908,791 of record NZ_CP150453.1, on the reverse strand, counting down.
TTTACGACAGCAGGCTTGAGACGCTGCTGCAGCCGGTCCTGGACCGTCTGGTGAAGCTGATTCCCGGCGGCAAATTCTGCGTGGCGGTGGACGGCAACGGCTATGCGCCGACGCATAACAGCTGGTACAGCAAGCCGCAGTCGGGCGATCCGGCGAGGGACCTGGCGGAGAGCCGCGACAAGCGCATCTTCAACGATCCGGCCGGCCTTCGCGCGGCGCGCAATGTGCAACCCTTCCTGATGCAGACCTATAGCCGAGACACCGGTGAGGTCCTGTCCGAGGTGGTGCTGCCGCTGGAGCTGCGCGGGCGCCATTGGGGCGCGCTGCGGGTCGGTTTCGATCCGAACAGCTTGCTGGCCCAGGGCTGATCCGGGGCGCGGCCAGTCAAAAGGGAGGCCACGGCCTCCCTTTTTGCGTCCAGCCTCAGAGCGACAGCGGCGTCATCAGCGTGATGATGCCGAGGCCGACGAACAATAGCGCGGCAATCGCGTGCATCAGCTTCTGCGGCACTTTCTTCGCCGCGACCTCGCCCAGCAGCACCGCCGGAACATTGGCGGCCATCATGCCCAGCGTCGTGCCGGCCACCACCATATACAGCTGCTCCGGAAAGCGTGCCGACAGCGCCACGGTGGCGATCTGGGTCTTGTCGCCCATCTCGGCCAGGAAGAAGGCGAGCACGGTGGTGCCGAAGACGCCGAAGCGCTCGCTCAGCCGGTCGTCGTCGTCCAGCTTGTCCGGGATCATCATCCAGGCCGCCATGGTGATGAAAGACAGACCCAGGCCCCAGCGCATGATGTCCGGACCGATCTTGCTCATCAGCCATTGGCCGACGGCCGCGGCGGCGAAATGGTTGATCAGCGTCGCGACGAAGATGCCGACAATGATGGGTACCGGTTTCTTGAAACGGGAGGCGAGCAACAGCGCCAGCAACTGCGTTTTGTCGCCGATCTCGGCCAGGGCCACCACACCGGTGGAAATCAGGAAGGCTTGCATGGAAACTCCAGGGGCCGCGCGTACGCCATGACAAACCTGCGCGGCGGCCCCGCTGCGCGCAAGCATGTCATGGGTCTTGCCAAACGGAAGCTCGTCGCAACTGCCATGGCCACAGGCCAAGCGTGTTGACAGTTGCCGGCGCTGTCGCGCGCCGAGGCTACTCCCCCAGAACGAGGCGGATTGTAGGGGAATTGCCCGGCGCGGGCAAGCGGCTTAGTCCAGTTGCGAGGTGCAGCAGGGGCAGCGGGTGGCTTTTTCCGGAATGGCCGACAGGCAGTAGCGGCATTCCTTGGTGGCCGGGGCGGCTGCGGCTTCGGCTGCCGGCTGCTCGCGCTTCAGTCGGTTGATCGCCTTGACCAGCATGAAAATGGCGAAGGCGACGATGGTGAAGCTGACCAGCGAGTTGATGAACAGGCCCAGGTTCAGCGTCACGGCGCCGGCCTGTTTGGCGGCGGCCACCGACACATAGGGGCCGGCCTGCTTGGCGCCTTCCTTCAGCACGAAGAACAGGTTGGAGAAGTCGACATTGCCGATCAGCAGACCGATCGGCGGCATGATCACATCGTCGACCAGTGATTTGACGATGGAGCCGAAGGCGCCGCCTATCACCACGCCGACCGCGAGGTCGATCACATTGCCCTTGACGGCGAATTCCCGAAATTCCTTCAATACCGACATGGTTTTCCCTTTTATTAAATGAGAATGATGTTAACTGTTTACACCATCGATGCAAAGCTACTGCGCTTGCGGCACGGCGGCCCGCTTGTCCGGCAGCGTGCCGAGCAGCGCGCCGCCGAGGATCAGAAGGATGGCGACGGCGGCCAGCGGAGTGAGCCGGCCCTGGCCGCTGGCGGTCAGCAGCAGCGTGGACAGCAGCGGCGTCGAGTACGACAGCGAACCGATCTGCCGGGGATCGCCAAGCCTCAGCGCGCGTTCCCACAGGAAGAAGGCGCCGCCCATCGGTCCCAGTCCCAGCAGGACCAGCGTGGCCCATTGGGAAGCGGTGGCTTGCGCCGCCGGTTCGAACAGCGCGTGGCACAGCAGCGACAGCAGGCCGGAGGCCAGGCAGAAGCCGCCCATCGCGCTGCCGGAAAAGGTGGGAAGGCGGCCCAGCAGCAGGCTGAAGCTGGACCAGACCACGGCGGCGGAGATCGCGAGCAGGTAGCCGGGCAGGTATTGCTGGGACAGCGCCAGCTTGCCGCCGGTGACGATCAGCCCGGCGCCGACGAAGCCCAGGACGCCGCCGATGACATGCCGGCGCGTCAGTCGCGTGCCGGGGCGCAGCAGCGGAGACAGCATCACCATCAGCAGCGGCCATAGATAGTTGAGCAGATTGGCTTCCAGGGCAGGGGCCAGGCGAAAGGCGAAAAACAGCAGGAAATGATAGCCGAACAGGCCGTAGACGCCGACCAGCCAGGTCAGCGGCGGGACTCGCCAGTCGCGGGCGCGATGGGCGGACAGCAGGCTGCCGATGCAGAGGCTGGCGCCGACGACGAAAAAGGGCGGAAGGCTACGGGTCAGCGAGCCCAGCGTGGCCAGCGAGGCCCACAACAGGATCGCGCCGATGGCGAGCGGTATCGGTTTGTTCAACATCGTTTCTCCGGAGGATGGAAACGATTGTAAGTGGGAAACGCCAAACGAAAAAGCCGCAGCGTACGCTGCGGCTTATCGTATTCTGGCTCCCCGAGCAGGGCTCGAACCTGCGACCTGCGGATTAACAGTCCGTCGCTCTACCGACTGAGCTATCAGGGAACAAAACTTGGAATCCGTATGCCTTTGGCAAGGCGGTATGTGGCTCCCCGAGCAGGGCTCGAACCTGCGACCTGCGGATTAACAGTCCGTCGCTCTACCGACTGAGCTATCAGGGAACACATGCATACTCAATGCGCCAGGATTAATGGCTCCCCGAGCAGGGCTCGAACCTGCGACCTGCGGATTAACAGTCCGTCGCTCTACCGACTGAGCTATCAGGGAATTGAGTGAGGGCGAACTATATACGGAGCCGGGCCGGGCTGTCAATGCTTGGCATGGCAAAAAGTGATGCCGTCGGCGCGCCTCGGCGAGGCTTTGCGGCTAGGTCTATGTTATGACAGGATATTTTGCTGTGTGGCGCGCGCGCGGCAGCGGATCGCTGGCGACGCGACGGCGCTTGGCGTTAAGATCGCGCATTGCAATCAATAAGGGAGCCGCAAGGAATGGATGCATTCTGGAACGAATGGCTGCGTCAAAAAGGCGTGGCGAGGGACGGGGAAGGCAAACTGCCGACGGCGCAGCATCTGCAACAGGTGCAGGCTTTGCAAAACGGCTCGGTGCTGGCTCCGCTCGATAATTACGCCTTGATCCGGGTGGACGGCGACGATGCAGAAACTTTCCTGCAAGGGCAATTGTCCAGTGATATTCGGGATGTGAAAGACGGCCGTGCCCAGTACAGCACGTATTCGACGGCGAAAGGCAGGATGCTGGCCAGTTTCCTGATCTGGCGGCAGCAGGGCGCTTATTATTTGATGGTATCGGCCGATGTCGCCCAGGCGATTGCCAAACGACTGGCAATGTTTGTCCTGCGCTCAAAAGTCAAGGTTAGCCTGGTAGAGGGCAGCGCCTTGCTTGGTCTGTCCGGTCCGTTTGCGGAAACGATATTGCAAGGCCATTTCCCGGGTGTCGCGTCCTGGGATCCATTGCAGCAGCAGACAAGCGGCGATGCGAGCCTGGTAAAGCTGCGAAACGGAGTCTATTTGCTGGCCGGGACCGGCGCTTTGCCCTGCGATATTGCGGCGGCGCCGGATTGGCAGGCGGCGACGCCGGAGGTGTGGGCTTTGCACGATATCGAGGCCGGCGTGGCCTGGGTGACATCGGCAACCCAGGAACAGTTCGTGCCGCAAATGGCGAATATGGAATTGATAGGAGCCGTCAGTTTCAAGAAAGGCTGCTATCCGGGACAGGAAATCGTGGCCCGCAGCCAGTATCTTGGCAAGATGAAGCGCCGGATGTTCAAAGTCCAGTTTGGCCAGCCGCTCGTTGCCGGCTGCAAGTTATATAGTCCTCAATTGCCCGAGCAGTCTGTCGGCATGTTGGCGGCGGTTTGCCAGGTGGACAAAGAACGTTATCTCGGACTGGCTGTCGTACAGTCGCAAACCTGGTCGGACGGAGTATTCGCCGACGAGGGGCATACTATTGCGCTGCAAGCACTGGAATTGCCTTATCCATTGGAGTCCGTAACCGAATAATGGGTAATCCGTTTTCTTTTTAATTCTTGACTTGTCCCAATTGCATTGGCTACATTACATCCTGTAATTGGGAACCAATAATTCAAGGAACATCTCATGGATCTGTCCAAACTGGAATTTACCGCGCTGGTGGCGTTGAAGGGTGAAGTCGAGAACGAAATCAAGCGCCGCGAAGTCGAAGAAAAGTCCAAGGCCAAGAAGCAGATTATCGAACTGGCCCGCGCATACGGCCTGAGCGTGGAAGACGTGCTGAGCAAATCGGTCGCCGTGCGCAAACCGGTGGAAGCCAAATACCGCCATCCGGACAGCGCAGAGCTGACCTGGACCGGCCGCGGCCGCAAGCCGGCCTGGGTGCAGGCCTGGATCGACAGCGGCAAGTCGCTGGACGCGCTGACCATCTGAGTTTGGGACCCGCACTGTACGAAAAAAGCGCCTTCAGGCGCTTTTTTTTTGACCTGTAGGCCACGCTGCGATAGTGTTTGGCCGTTGCTATAACGACTTGTAGCAGTGCCGAGATCGCAATCCCGAGGCATTGCCCGGATGTTGAACGAGACTGGACAAAAGCATGCTGGATTTCTTTTCGAGGGGGTCCAAGGGCAAGCCGGATCCCCTGACCAATGCCGTGACGGCCAAGGCCTATGTGGATGCCCTGAAGCTGGAGTTCGGAGCGGCCACCCACGATCGGGTGAGCGATTTGCTGAGCGGCATCAATTCGCCGTCGCTGGAATTGTCGGCCGATCTGCTGGAAGCGGTGCTGACGCTTAATCAGGAAACCCAATCCCTGCACGACAGTCTTTGCGTGCAGTACCTGATGAACAGCCGTATGCCCAAGGTGCTGGAAAGCCAGTTGCGCGGGCAGATTCTCAATTATGGCAAGCATTTTACCGATTTCTATCAATATGCGCTGCCGGTGGTGGCAGACAGTCCCAATGGCGTGAAGATTCAGGGGCTGTTGCCGCTGGTGCTGGCTCGGATGATGTATTACCTGACCGAATATGCGCGCTGGCAATATATCCGTAATTTTCAACCCGACGAGGTTTTCTGGCTGAATGTAAACCAGTTGTACCGGCTGGCGGAACAGCGAGGTTTCGATTCTCAACCGGTTTTCCTGTTCGGCGACAAGGCCGCCGCCACCACCGTGCAGGATTTGTACCTGGTATTGCAGATGTTGTCGGTGACATGCAACGGCAATCTCAGCGTCCGCCAGATCAATTTCTCCTACGAGTTGCTGGCGCTGCTCAGCAACCGGATGACTTTGAAGCAATCCTATTTCGCCGAGGCGAGCTTCTGCGTCGCGCTGAGCGATCCGCGGCCGGCGTCCCGCGTCCGCGGGGCCGGCGGCGAGTGGAGCCGCTACTGGAACACCGCGGACTTGGTCGAGATGCTGCACGGCTGGGCGGTGGTGATGGAGGCCGGCCGCATTCCGCCGGACCTGAAGCGTCTGGTGGAGCCGGGCATCGATGCCAGCCTGTTGCGGGTGCTGACCCGGGAATGGGCGCCGCGGGCGGTGGTGTTCGAGCGGGCCGAGCGGGTGGCGGTCAGCAACCGTCAGGTCGAGGTGGCCCACCGGCTGACGGTGCTGCATAAATTGATCCGCAAGCCGGATGAGGAGACGATGCAATCGTCGCCGCGGATGGGGGAGCGGGATACCTACGACGACGCCGCCAATCTCCGGATCTACGGCTTCGTCACCAGCCGCAAACGCGACAAGTCCTTGTCGCCGACGCCGGGCGGCAGCGCCCTGTCCTTGTCGGGGGAGACGGGGGAGTCGGCCGCGCCGAGCGAGTTCCTCAAATGGGAACTGGAAAACATCAGCCAGACCGGTCTGGGCGTATCGCTGGACGTGATGGGCAACGAATGGGTGGGGCTGGGCGGGCTGATCGGCTTCCGCGAGTCCGGCAACGACAGCTGGAGCCTGGGCATCATCCGCCGAGTCAAGCGCACCGGCAGGGAGCGGATCTATCTGGGCATAGAAAGCCTCAGCAGCCGGCCGCTGGCGGCCTCGCTGCGGCCGACCGACGCCAGGCTGATCGATCCGACGCTGCCGCCGGACCAGGTATGGCTGGCCGGCCATATCAGCCTGTTCATGCCCTATCGCAGGGCGGGCAAGCTGGTCAACGCGCTGATCCTGCCGTTGTCGTTGTACATGCTGGGCAAGCAGTTCTACATGACCGCCCGCGGCAAGCATTTCCAGATCGCGCTGGGCAAGGTTCTGGAAAAGGGCAGCGACTGGTGCATGGCGGAGGTGGAGCTGGTGAAGACGCTGGACAAGCTGCCGGTGGGGTGAGCGCAGAACGGAAAAAGCCGGCAGACGCCGGCTTTTTTTCGTTGCCGCGGCGGTTTATCCGCGCGCCAGTTCGTTCACCACCGCGTAGAGCGGGGACAGCACCGCCTCGCCCAGGCGCAGGCTGCGCTGGCCGCTCCAGCCGAAGTCGTCGTCCGGCAGATTGTGGTTGTCCTTGAACGGCATTTCCAGCGTGAAGGCGAGACAGTCGAACTGCTCGCACACCCAGTTGGTGGCGATGCCCATATTGGCCTGACCGGCCTCGTTGCGCGGGTAGCCGTGCTCGGTCTGGAAGTCCGGGCTGGCCAGCAGGAAGTGGTGGCGGAAGCTGTCGGCCAGACGCTCCAGCTTCTCGTTCCACGACGGCACGCCCTCGGTGCCGGCCAGGAACACGTAGGGGATGTTCTCGTCGCCGTGGATGTCGAGGAAGAGATCGACGCCGGTTTCCAGCATTTTCTGCCGGACGGCCAGAACTTCCGGACTGCGCTCGGCGCTAGGTTCGGACCATTCGCGGTTCAGGTTGGCGCCGGCGGCGTTGGTGCGCAGATTGCCCAGCACCGAGCCGTCCGGGTTCATATTCGGCACCACGTAGAACGTGGCGCGGTCCAGCAAGGCGCGGCTGGTCGGATCCTGCGGATCCAGCAGGCGGTTCAGCAGGCCCTCGACGAACCATTCGGCCATCGTCTCGCCCGGATGCTGGCGCGCGGTGATCCAGATCTTCAGATCGGACTCCACTTCGTGGCCTATGGTCAGCAGGTCCATGTCGCGACCCTGCACGGTGGAGCCGAGATCGGACACCTGGCACAGGCCGGAGCCTTGCGCCTGGCCGATCAGGCTCAGGTGCTGCTCGTAGGAGTACGGCTCGAAGTAGGCGTAGTAGATGCTGCCGGACAGCGGCACGTGTTCGATCACCATCACGCCATCCTCGTAGCGGGTGGGGACGCGGAACCAGTTGACGCGGTCGTAGGAGGCCACTGCCTGATAGTCCACCCAGCCTTGCGGATAGGCGCATTCGGCGGCATTGAGGAAGCGGAAGGTGCAGTGTTGATAGGCAGCCCCTTGCACACGGAAGTAGAACCACTGCGCGAACTCGGCCGCATTGTCGCGGCGGATGCGCAGCTGGATGTCTTCAAGGTGGTCGGTGGCGACGATTTCGATACTGCCGGCGTCGAAGTTGCTGCTGATCTTCATGGGTGGACCTGTGGGGCTTGCTCGATACTCTGGAATCGGGATTGTAACCCCGCGAGCGGGCTGCGCGCATCCGTTATTAAAGAGAAAACCCCGCAGCGGGGCGGGGTTCGATGCGTGAGCTCGATCCGGCTCAGACGGTGGCGCCGCGTTTGGCGGACTGTTTCACCGCGTCGGCGGTGGCGCTGGTGGCGGCCTTGACGCTGCTGTCTGTGAACTCGGCCACTTGCTGGGCGGCCTTGCTGAAGGTGTTGACGGCGGCGGCGGCGGCGGCGACCGAGGTCTTCACCGCGTTCAGCGTGGCGTCGGAGCCGGCCGGAGCGTTCTTCGCGACCGACTCGATCGAATTGATCAGCGACTTGTTGAACAGGCCGACGCTCTCTTCGATCAGCTTGCTCAGCTCGCTCTGCGCGCCGGACACCACTTCGTACAGATTGCGCGAGTGGCTGACGATCTTGTCCACCGACTGGGTGGCCAGCTTGTTCAGGTGGTTGACCGCTTCCTGGGTGTCCTTGAACTCGGCCAACTGGCGGGCGGCCTTGGTATTGTCTTCCAGCGACTGTTTGGATGCTTCCAGTTGCAGCTTGATCAGCCGCTCCGAGCTGTCCAGGGTGATTTGGGCGAATCGCAGCGTGGATTCGAGGCCGGTCAGCGAGAGCTTGTTCAACTGTTCGTTATTGAAGGACATGGTGTAAAACCTCCATTGCGTGGAAAATGGGGTCCAACGATTTCCGTGCGGGATGATTGTGCGCCGCACAATGACGTGGAAATGTAGCACACCGTATTTCGACGTGGTAGAAGATTTACTCTAGCCTGTTGTATTTATGTTAGATTGCCAGCGTACAACGCCATGACAATAAACCAGGAGCGTTAAATGAGTGTTGAGAAACGGGTCATCAAGAAGTACCCGAACCGTCGTTTGTACGATACGGCCACCAGTTCCTATATCACGCTGGGCGATGTCAAGCAGCTGGTTCTGGACAATGTGGACATCCAGGTACAGGACGCGAAGACGCAGGAAGACATCACTCGCAGCGTGCTGTTGCAGATCATCCTGGAAGAGGAAAACGGCGGCATGCCGATGTTCAGCTACGAAGTGCTGACCCAGTTCATCCGCTACTACGGCCAGGCCATGCAGGGCATGATGGGCCCGTTCCTGGAGAAGAATCTGCAGTTGTTCTCGCAGTTGCAGCAAAAGATGCAGGAGCAGACCCGTGCGATGTACGGCGAAAACGCCATGCTGAACACCTCGCTGTGGGGCGAGTTCATGAAGCTGCAGGGACCGGCGATCCAGAGCATGATGGCCAACTATATGGAACAGAGCACCGGCATGTTCCTGGAAATGCAGAACCGGATGCAGGAACAGACCAAGCAGCTGTTCGGCGGCTTCTCGTTTCCCGGCTATCCCGGCGCGGAAGACAAGGACAAGTCCTGAGCGGCTTGGGCCGGCGCCGTCGGCGCCGCGGTTCACCCGATATCGGCCGGAGGCAGGCATGCCTCCGGCTTTGTCTTTTTGACGGATCGGAGACGCGATGAATGGGGACGACCCGCGCTTGAGCAAGGCGCAGCGCCTGCATCTGGCCGGCGAGTTGGAGGCGGCCGAATCGGGCTACCGCGCGATGCTAGTCGATGGTCCTGCCGGCGCCGCCCCGCGCCATTGGCTGGGTTTTCTGTTGCTGCAGCAAGGCCGCCTGGCGGAGGCGCGGCAGCAACTGGCGCAGGCGGTGGCCGACGACGACGGCCATGCCGAGTGGCATTTCAATCTGGGCATGGCCTGCGCCAGGCTGGGGCAGAGGGATGAGGCCATCGCCGCGCTGGAAAGGGCGACAGCGCGGGATCCCGCCGGCTATTTCTACTGGACCAATCTGGCGGCGCTGCTGGACGAGGACGGGCAGCGCGAGCCGGCCGAGGACGCTTGCCGCCGCGCGATCGCGCTGGATGCCGGCCGTCCGGACGCGTTTCATCTATTGACCGGCTTGTTGCTGCGACAGGGCCGTTACGACGAGGCCAGGCGGAGCAATGCCGAGGGCGTGCTGGCCGAGCCGCCGCAGCGGGCGGCGCCCATCGCGCGGGCGCAGGCCCTGGTCGAGCTGGGGCGGCGCGCCGAGGCACGGGCCCTGGTCGAGGATTGGCTGAACGGCCGGCCGGACCATCCGGCGGCGAGGCATTGGCTGGCGGCTTTCGGCTGGAGCGAGACGCCGTCCGCCTGCAGCGCCGACTACGTCGGCCAGACTTTCGACGCCGCCGCCGCCGGTTTCGACGCGACGCTGGCCGTCCTGCATTACCGCGGGCCGCGGCTGGTCGCCGACTGGCTGGCTGCGGCGGCGATTGCGCCGCGCTCGCTGCGGACGCTGGACCTGGGTTGCGGCACCGGTCTGATCGGCGCCGAACTCAGGCCGTTCTCGAACGAGCTGATCGGCGTCGACCTCAGCGCCGGCATGCTGGAACAGGCGCGCGCCAAGGCTGTGTATGACGGGATCGTCCAGTCCGAGCTGCATGATTTTCTGGCTGCGGATGAGCGGCGCTACCAACTGATCGCCTGCGTCGACACCTTGATCTATCTGGGCAGCCTGGACGGACTGTTCGCGCTGCTGGCGCCGCGGCTGGCTCCGGACGGCGCGCTGCTGCTGAGCGTCGAGCGGCTGGCCGGCGACGACGGTGATTACCGACTGCATCACAGCGGCCGTTACCGGCATGGCCGGCGCTATCTGGCCGAGGCGCTGGGCAAGGCCGGCCTGGACGTCGCCGAGTGGCGCGAGATCATCCTGCGGGAAGAGGGGGGATGCCCTGTCGAAGGATGGTTTGTGTGCGCCCGGCATCATGACGAAAGCTAGTTTCCAGTCTGGTGCGAACGCGTAGGAATTTTTAGAGCCGCTAACAAAACCGCGCAGCGTACCTGAGCCAAGGCGCGCCGACGCAGGCAGTACAAGTAGTACGACAAGGAGGCGCAACGCAGGATCAGGGGTTTTGTTAGCGGGTCTTAACTGACAAGCTGCTAATATCGGTTTGGCTTTTAAATATTTCCATCTTGATCGGATGGGGGACGCTCCATCCTCTTGCCACGCGCGTCGCGCCGGAAGGATACGCCATGAGTCTGAAATCCGCCGTCCCCATGTTGTTGCTGCTGTCATTGGTACCGCTGGCGCATGCCGCCGGCAAGACGCCGGGCACCTACACCCATTATCGCTTCCCGGCCGGCACCGCCGGCCTGGACGCCGTCGACTTCGAGATCACCGTCGATCGCGATCCCGGTTATTCCGCCAATGTGTACTGGGCCAATCAGTTCGATCTGGTCGGCACATCCGGCGCCTACGCCGGTATGCAGAGCAACGGCGGCAGCCAGCGCACCTTTCTGTTCTCCGCCTGGGACACCACCGACGCCAAGGTCGGTTCCGCGGGCAGCTACTGCCTGACCTTCTCCGGCGAGGGCAGCGGCCGCAGCTGCCGCATTCACGTCGACTGGAGCCAGGGACACCGTTACCGCTTCCATGTCGCCTACGAGGGCGGCGGCTGGTTGGGCGTGACCGTCAGCGATCTGAGCGCGGGAACCTCGTTCAAGCTCGGCAGCATCAAGACCGCGTCGAACAAGATCTCGCCGAACAATATGGTCAACTGGACCGAGTATTTCGAATGGAACAACAACCGTTCGACCTGCCTCGGCCAGCCGTATAGCCAGGCCACGTTCGCCTTGCCGCGGGGCACCGCCGGCGGGCGTGCCGTATCGGCCGTCGTCAGCGGTACTTCGGTCAGCAATGCTTGCCCGGACTTTGCCAAGGCGAGCGAGACGGCGGGCGGCAGTATTCAGCAGAACGCCATCGGCAACAGCGTTCGCGCGCCGATAAGCAACGGCGGCCGTTGCCTGGATGCCAGCGGCGGGCTGGGAGAGGGCGTGGCCGCCATCACCTACGGCTGCACCGGCGGCGCCAACCAATCCTGGGTGTATGCCCGCGATGCCACGCTGCAGTTGCAGAACAATTACTGCCTGGAGGAAAACGCCGCCGGCGTTCGGGTGGCCAGCTGCAGCGGCAACAGCCGCTGGCAACTGAGCGGCGGCCAGATTCGCAGCCGGCAGAGCGGACTGTGTCTGAGCGCCAATGCGACCGGCCAGCCGGTGGGTTTGCTGCAATGCGGCGGGAGCGGCAATCAGTCGTGGTCTACGCCGGCGCCTTGAACCGGCGATGCGGCCGCGCCGCGGCCGGAAGCGCTGGTTTTGAAAGGCCGGTGTCTGCCGTATCGGATTCAAACGTAGGGATCGCTTGCCAGCGATACGGTTTGAACGAAGCGCTCGAGGAGTGGTTTTAAATGATTTGGGCAGCCTGGCGTCGTCGCGCATCCCTTTGTTGATGGTTGTGGAGCACACGCTCATAAAAAGCGCAGAAACCATCTGGCAATGTACTCATATATAAGGATCTGATTTTTCTTTTTGGAAATGCAATGTCCTTCATCTGGAATGCTTAGTAAGCCGGAATCCTTTTCTAGTGTGGTAAGCTTTTCAAATGCGATCAATGATTCCGTGTATGGTACATTGCCATCATTTTCTCCATGTATCAATAAAAGAGGCGCATTGATGGATGCCAGCTTGTAGTAAGGGGATAATGATTTAAGCCATTTCAAGTTTTTTATAGGGTCGCCGTATTCCCGTTTTGATATTTCCGCCATGTATGGGGTTGTGTTTTTGAAGAATGTCAAGAAATTCGATATGCCAGAAATGCTGACTCCTGCGGCAAAGTATTCTGGAAATTCGGCCATGCCCATCAAGGTCATATAACCGCCATATGAGGCGCCGACAATCCCAATTTTCCCTGAGGCGGCTAGGTTTCTCCCCAATACCCATTCAGCGCAGTCCTTGATGTCTTGAATGGCGTTTTTTCTCAAAATCCCATTATCCATTTCTGTGAATTTCTTGCCGAACCCGGTAGAGCCTCTAACATTGGGGGCGAAAATGGAAATACCCGTTTTTAGCAGGATTTGATAAAGTGGGTTGAATGCTGACGTTTCCTGCGCTTCCGGCCCGCCATGAAAGGAAATCACCACCCGTCTAGGCATGTCTGCAATAGGGAGCGCTTGATACAGCCAGCCAGCCACTTCAAGACCATCTCTTGCTTGCAAGACAATATATTCTGGTTCCACGAGCGTTGAATCGAATAATGGCTCTGTGGCGTCCTGGTCGGGCATACTGATATCCAGATCAATAGTGCGAATGGAGATCGGCGCAGTGGCGCTGGATGATGAAATGGCGATTGTTTTTCCATTGGTGGCAGCAGTGAGCTCCCTGATATGAGCAAACTCCCGTTTTTTCCAGGCTCGCAAGGTGTTTTCAATAAGCTGATAAGTTTCCAGCATCGCGGATCTGGGCGTGGTCCAGCACGCAGCGGCGGCATTGCCTTTTTGCAGCATTGAGAAGAGCGCTAAGTCTGCGTCTGCGTAGGCTTGGACTATGGTAGGCAAGACTGGGTAGTTTTCGGTAGCCGGGATGATGCCTAGATAGTATCGGTCTGAATTGATATTGCTGACAATATAGATGTATTTTTCGCATCGAGAGAATTGTGCAAAACGTACTTCGGACTCCAGGCTAAGCGGTACCAATGGCTTGGCTTCTTGAGTGGCGCAATCAAGCAGATATAAATAGGATAGGCCACGTTCTGGGCGATTGATTACCAAGGCCTTGCTACCATCCTGTGAAGAGTCGGCCAGCCAGCTTCTGCCTTGAGCAATGAAGAGAGGTCGCCATGCCATCGTATCTGTAATAATGTGTAGCCCTCTGGGTATTTTTTTAAAGCCTGAAGTCCAAACTACGAGATTGTCTATATTTTTAATCCAGCCAGATATTTGACACATGGAGTGTGGAGTCTGAATTTTCCTTAGCATTTTTCCTTCTGGATTGATGATGTGTACTAGCATGTTTATTGAACCGCCTGGTGCGATATCTAATGCCAATTTCCCACTTTTGGGCGATACCTTCAATGACGAGATGAGGGAGCTCTGTTTGTATATTTGAATTTCTCGGCCATTGGAAAGGCTTCTGGATATAATGGACGAACCTGTTTCTTCGTTTTTTATATAAAATAGGATTTTTCCATCTGCTGATATTTGAGGAGAGCAGCATTCTGACGATTTTGCTAGACTTTGCAGTAATCTCTTGTGTTCAATGGATAGTACAGGCAGGCTTTTCCCTCTATGATTGGCATCATATTTATATTGAGTGGAGGTCATGGTGTTTTTCATATTTCACCGTTGAGTTCGATCCAAATTGGCGTGCCGAAATTTATAGTAATTGCAAGCTTTTCTCGGCGGTTTTAGGAAGTAGGCCTTCATGGTTTTGAGTGTTTTGTATGATGTGCCTGAAATATTGAGTAAATTCGGAACTGGATAGTATCTCTGGAAGTGATTTTGTCAGCTTCTCTTGTATTGAGGTGTTCTGTGTGAAGAGATGGCAGAATTGGTTAAGTACGTTTGTGTTACTTAATTCCTGATCTAGCCAAAGAAATTGCCCTGCCTGATTTATTTCTAGGAAAAACACTTCCCCTTTTTTGTTGACTGCCAAATCAATGCAGGAAAACTCAAGATTCATTGCTTTCATTAGATTTTTACAGCAAGACTCAACCTGTGGTAACAGTGTAGTTTTTTGCACTTCAGGGGAATTTAAATGCGAGTCCGATATTTTAACATGTTGGCCTCGTATTATTTTTGCAGCGATAAGATCTTTTCCAAGAGCGGTGACTCGAATTTCGTGATCTATTTCGATTTTATGCTGATATATATAAGGCATGGCGCGCAACATTTCCGCATCATTTATATGATGTGCACTTAATGTCTCTGCGAAAACGGCACCAATTGACCCGTCATCTAGTTCTATGCGTTCAGGTAATAAAGGCTTGGCTATTATTTCCCCCGATGTTTTGTGAAAAAATTCTCTTATTTGAGATGGATTATTTGATATCAGTGTGATGGGGATTTTAAAGCCACATCGCTTTGCTGTTTGCAATTGCAGGGGCTTATATTCTGCTTTGTGCCAGCTTGTCGGTGGGTTGATCCATCGACACTGTGGAAGCAAGTGTTGAAAATATTCAAGAAACCAGCGACTCTGTCTTGTCGCATTCTTCACGTCGGAGGGGTGAAGGTTTTTCGCGATAGCGGGCACCGGCGCTTTTCTGTTCCAAATAGTAGCGTAGCCCATTTTCCCAATGTCAATATTTTCAATATAAAAGGTCTCAAGACGATTTTCGACGTAATATGAGAGCTGTTGAAATGCGGGAAACTCTGATGGGTACCAAATGTCGACACGATAGCCTACTGACTTCAATGCAAACGAAACAACTGCTGCATGTAAGTCAAGTGGATGGGAAATGATAAGTAGCGGTTGTTTCATGGCTTATTTATTCAGCAGCCTCCATATGAATGATGAGGAGGCTGCTAAGTAAATTTAATACATGATGGCTATATCACCTCCGCCAGCATATTGAGATGCGGCGGCATCGGGTGTCATCGTTCCCCCGATAACAAATTCAAGTTCGGTTGCCGGAATTTCGCGCATCAGAGCTGTTGCCAGTGTGCGGACAGCCATCCGGTCTACGCTTGATGTCGCATCACTTGCCGCATCGATCTTCGAATATTGCAAGTCTTTCATAGTGAAACTCCTTACAAAGTTAAGCGTGAAAGATAATTGGATATTAACGATGATGCAGCTGCAGTTTGAGATTTGGAAATGCTGGTGTCAATACATTTGCTATGGGAAATGTCTGAAATTAATTGGCGGTACAATACTCGATACCGTGAAATCAGCCTGAGCCAGCCTATTCGAAGTAAGAACAGCGCCGTACCGGGTAGAGCATTTACTGGCATGTCGGTAATCGCAACATGATTTCTTATCTATTTAGCTGGATAAAAGCATAAGGTGGCATACGGTCTTATCGAGCAGAAAAGGCGCAGGAAGATCGATATCTGCGACGAGGCGATGGCGCCTATTCCGATATCTACGTTAGCAAGCGTGTGGCTGGGAATATGAAGGCGGTCCGGGCATCCGTGCTTGCGCATCTGACCGGTGGCCGGGGCGGGGAAGCTGCTCAACGGCGATGGTCAGGCCGGTCGGCGCCGGCGAGTCTGTCGCGCGCAAGACATTGATCTCATAGGTCTTGCCTGCATGCGCGCGGCGGTTTCGAATAGAGGTGGCACGCGTTTTCTCCCGGTGCTGGAGGCAGTATGCTCCGCGGCAGTAAATCGTTGTATACTTTCGCGTTTTTCGTTTCCCGCGATCCTGCTATGAATAAGACCCCCCGCGTCGGCTTCGTGTCGCTGGGCTGCCCGAAGGCCGCCAGCGATTCCGAACAGATCCTGACCCGCCTTCGCGCCGAAGGCTACGATATCGCCGCTTCCTATGACGGAGCGGACCTGGTTGTGGTGAACACCTGTGGCTTCATCGATTCCGCGGTCGCCGAGTCGCTGGACGCCATCGGCGAGGCGCTGAACGAGAACGGCAAAGTGATCGTGACCGGCTGTCTGGGGGCCAAGGGCGACGTGGTGAAGGAAACCCACCCGTCGGTCTTGGCCGTGACCGGCCCGCACGCCACCGATGAAGTGATGAGCGCGGTGCACACCCATCTGCCGAAGCCGCACGATCCCTTCGTCGATCTGGTGCCGGACATCGGCGTGCGCCTGACGCCGAAACACTATGCCTATCTGAAGATTTCCGAGGGCTGCAACCATCGCTGCACCTTCTGCATCATCCCGTCCATGCGCGGCGATCTGGAGAGCCGTCCCATCCATGACGTGCTGCGCGAGGCCGAGAGCCTGGCCAAGGCCGGCGTGAAAGAGATCCTGGTGATTTCGCAGGACACTTCCGCCTACGGCGTCGACACCAAGTACAAGCTGGGCTTCCACAACGGCCGTCCGGTCAAGACCCGGATGACCGAGCTGTGCGAGGAGCTGGGCCGCCACGGCATCTGGGTGCGCCTGCACTACGTCTACCCGTACCCGCATGTGGACGAGGTGATTCCGCTGATGCGCGACGGCAAGATCCTGCCCTATCTGGACATCCCGTTCCAGCATGCCAGCCAGAAGGTGCTGAAGCTGATGAAGCGTCCGGCCAATAGCGACAATGTGCTGGCGCGCATCAAGAAGTGGCGCGAGATCTGTCCTGAGCTGGTGATCCGCTCCACCTTCATCGTCGGCTTCCCCGGCGAGACCGAAGAGGATTTCGAGGAGTTGCTGACCTTCATCCGCGAGGCGGAACTGGACCGCGTCGGCTGCTTCACCTATTCCCCGGTCGAAGGCGCCACCGCCAACGAGCTGCCGAATCCGGTGCCGGAAGACGTGAAGGAAGCGCGCAAGGAGCGCTTCATGGAAGTGCAGGCCGAAATCAGCGCCCGCCGCCTGGAGCGCCGCGTGGGCCAGACCCTGCAGGTGCTGGTGGACGAGATCGACGACGAGGGCACCGCGGTGTGCCGCAGCTACGCCGACGCGCCGGAGATCGATGGCCTGGTCTTCGTCGAGGACGCCGCCGGCATGAAGGCGGGCGAGTTCTACCAGGTGGAAATCGTCGACTGCAGCGAACACGACCTGTGGGGCGTGCGCAAGTAATAGGACGGCATATCCCGATGCGACGGCGCAGGCGCTCAGGCCCTGCGCCGTTTTTGCTTTGTGCAAGGATTTTGACCAGTAGGCCCTTGTCGTGGCATGGTTAACGGTATAATGGCCGGACGAATTATGACGAGGCGATTGCCAGCCCATGTCCGTTTCCAGTCAGACGCTAGATGAAATCGCCTCCCGCGACCTGCTGTGCTGCCCGCCGTCGCTGCCGATCCGCGAGGCTGCCAGCCGGATGATGGCGGCGGCTTGCAGTTCCATCGTGGTGAGGGACGAGGAGAGTGGCGAGATCCTCGGCATCTGGACCGAGGCGGACGCGCTCGAGGCTTCGCTTGGCAGGCGCGATCCGGCGCTGCCGGTGGCGCAGGCGGTCAGCGCGCGGCTGGCCAGCCTGCCGCACGACATGCCGCTGCCGGAGGCGGTGGGCGAGTTCCGCCGCCGCCGACTCCGCCATGCGCTGGTGTTGCGGCATGGCCAGCCACTGGGCATGGTCACGCTGACCGACATCGTGCGCAACCAGGGGCTGGAGTCCTTCCTGATCGTCAAGCGCGTGCGGGACCTGTCCGGCCCGCCTGCGACGGTGTTGCCGGCTTCGGCCAAGCCGCGCCAGGCGATGCGGCGGATGCGCGAGCACGCGCTGTCAGCGCTGGCGGTGTCGCTGGACGACGGTGGCTACGGCATCGTCACCCAGCGCGACGTGTTGCGCTGGCTGGCGGCCGACGCGTTGCCGGCCACGTTGGGCGAAGGCTGCCGCCGCCCGCTGATAGGCGTGGCGGAGTCGGATAGCCTGCTGCAGGCCAGGCGGCTGGTCCAGCAGCACAATATCCGCCACCTGGGCGTGTTCGACGCCGCCGGCCGGCTGTCGCGGCTGCTGGGTTTCGACGACATCGTCCAGGGCATAGAGCACGAATACCTGCACGAGCTGAACGAGGCGCTACGCCTGCGCGACGAGGCCCTGCAGCAGTCGCGCCGCAGCCTGCTGCTGGCCGACAAGGTGTTCGAGTCGACGATGGAGGGCATCGTCATCACCGACCGCAACGGCGTGATCCAGTCGGTGAACCCGGCCTTTTCGCGCATCACCGGCTACGGCCGCGAGGAGGCGTTGGGCAAGACGCCGGCGCTGCTGAAATCGGGCAAGCAGCCGCCGGAATTCTATCGGCAGCTATGGAGCAATCTGCTGCGCGACGGCCGTTGGCAAGGCGAGGTGGTGAACCGCCGCAAGGGCGGCCTGCTGTACACCGAACACCTGAGCATCACCGCGATACGCGACGGCGCCGGCGAATGCCTGCACTACGTGGCGGTGTTTTCCGACATCACCCAGCGCAAGCAGGCCGAGGAGAGGCTGCATTTCCTGGCCAACCACGATGCGCTGACCAGCCTGCCCAACCGTACCTTGTTCCTGGAGAGGCTGCAGGGCGCGCTGGAGCGGGCCGGGGCCGGCGGCCACGGCGTGGCATTGCTGTTCATCGATCTGGATCGCTTCAAGCTGGTCAACGACACGCTGGGCCACCACGCCGGCGACCAGCTGCTGATCCGCATCGCGCGCGCCTTGCAGATGCAGCTGCGACCCGGCGAGACGGTGGCGCGGCTGGCCGGCGACGAGTTCACCGTACTGCTGGAGGACATAGGCGGCGAGGCGCAGGCGGCCGCGCGCGCGCAAGAGGTGCTGGACGCCATCACGGCGCTGTCCGACGCGGCAGGGCAGCAGATGTTCATTTCCGCCAGCATAGGCATCAGCATGTTCCCGGACGACGGCCGCGACGGCGACACGCTGCTGGTGCACGCCGACACCGCGATGTACCTGGCCAAGGAGCGCGGCAAGAACGGCTTCCAGTTCTACACCGCAGACATGAACGCGCGCGCGCTGGAGCGGCTGAAGCTGGAGTACAGCCTGCACCGCGCGTTGGCGCAGCAGGAGCTGGAGCTGTGGTATCAGCCCAAGGTGGCGCTGGACAGCGGCCGGATGATCGGCGCCGAGGCATTGCTGCGCTGGCGGCATCCGGAACTGGGGCTGGTGTCGCCGGAGCGCTTCATTCCGATCGCCGAGGAGAGCGCGCTGATCGCGCAGATAGGCGACTGGGTGCTGGCCACCGCCTGCGCCGACATCCGTCGCTGGCGCGACGCCGGTCTGTGGCCGGGGAGGGTGGCGGTCAATGTGTCCGGACGCCAGTTGAAGCATGGTGATTTCGTCGGCCAGCTGGAGAGGGCGCTGAGCGAGTACGGGCTGGACAGCGGGGCGCTGGAGCTGGAGATCACCGAGAGCGTGGCGATGGAGGACGACGGCGGCATGGTGGAGATGCTGCGGCGGCTGCAGCGGCTGGGGCTGTATCTGTCGATAGACGATTTCGGCACCGGCTACTCGTCGCTGTCCTATCTGAAGCGCTTGCCGGTACGCGGGCTGAAGATAGACCGCTCCTTCATCATGGACCTGCACAGGGACGGCGACGACGCCGCCATCACCCGCGCCATCGTCTCCATCGCCCGCAGCCTGGGGCTGGACGTGGTGGCCGAGGGCGTTGAGGAGGAAGCGCAGCGCCGCTTCCTGCTCGAACAGGGCTGCAACTGCGCCCAGGGCTATCTGTTCAGCAAGCCGCTGCCGCGCGAGGCCTTCGCTGCGTTGCTGGCGGAGTCCAGTACGGCCAGCCCGGCCTGAGCGGACGTAAAAAAACCGGCATCGCTGGATGCCGGTCGTTTCGATGGGAGGCGATCAGCCGCCTATCCTGTCCTTGCCGCCCATATACGGACGCAGCACGGTCGGCACGGTCACGCTGCCGTCGGCGTTCTGGTAGTTTTCCAGCACCGCCACCAGCGTGCGGCCCACCGCCAGGCCGGAGCCGTTCAGCGTGTGCACCAGCTGGTTCTTGCCGTTCTCGTCCTTGTAGCGCGCTTTCATCCGGCGGGCCTGGAAGGCCTCGCAGTTGGAGCAGCTGGAGATCTCGCGATAGGTGTTCTGCGCCGGCAGCCAGACTTCCAGGTCATAGGTCTTGGCGGAGCCGAAACCCATGTCGCCGGTGCACAGCGTGATGACGCGGTAGGGCAGCTCCAGCGCCTTCAGGATGTTCTCGGCGTGGCCCACCATCTCTTCCAGCGCGGCGTAGGAGTCTTCCGGCTTCTCGACGCGCACCATCTCCACCTTGTCGAACTGGTGTTGACGGATCATGCCGCGGGTGTCGCGGCCGTAGCTGCCGGCCTCGGAGCGGAAGCAAGGCGAGTGCGCGGTCATCTTCTTCGGCAGTTCGCTCTCTTGCAGGATGGTGTCGGCGACGGTATTGGTCAGCGTCACTTCCGACGTGGAGATCAGGTATTGCGGCACGGCGGATTCGTCGCCGCCGCGGGTCACCTTGAACATGTCGTCGGCGAACTTGGGCAGCTGACCGGTGCCCAGCAACGCGCTGTCGTTGACGATGTACGGCGTGTAGTGTTCCTGGTAGCCGTGATCGCCGGTATGGGTGTTCAGCATGAACTGGGCCAGCGCGCGGTGCAGGCGGGCGATGTCGCCCTTCAGCACGGTGAAGCGGGCGCCGGACAATTTGGCGCCGGTGTCGAAGTCCAGGCCCAGCGGGGTGCCGACATCGACGTGGTCCTTCACTTCGAAGTCGAACTGGCGCGGCACGCCGACGCGGCGCACTTCCACGTTGTCGGCTTCGTCCTTGCCCACCGGCACCGATTCGTGCGGCAGGTTGGGGATGGACATCAGCCAGGCGTCCAGCTTGCCTTGCACGCCGTCGAACGCCTGCTCGGCGGCTTTCAGCTCGTCACCCAGGGTGGCTACTTCGGCCATGATGGCGGAGACATCTTCACCCTTGCCCTTGGCGATGCCGATCTGCTTGGAAGTGGCGTTGCGCTTGGCCTGCAGTTCCTGCATCCGGGATTGCAGGGACTTGCGCTCGGATTCCAGCTGATTGAATGCTGCGGTGTCCAGGGTGTAGCCGCGGCCGGCCAGACGGGCGGCGACCGCTTCGATGTCATTACGAAGTAGATTGATGTCGAGCATGATTATTCCTGTTTTTCACTATCGGTATTCTGCAGCGCGTCGGCGTCCAGCTGACGCAAAAAGGCCAGTTTATCCTGAATCTTGCTTTCCAGTCCGCGCGGCACCGGGCGGTACCACTCGATGTCTTCCAGCCCCTCCGGAAGATAGGTTTCCCCCGCGGCGTAGGCGTGGGGCTCATCGTGCGCGTAGCGGTAGGCGTGGCCGTAACCCAATTCCTTCATCAGGCGGGTGGGCGCATTGCGCAAGTGTACCGGCACCGGGCGCGACTTGTCCTGCTTGACGAAGGCGCGGGCCTCATTATACGCCTGGTAGCCGGCGTTGCTCTTGGCGGCCACCGCCAGATAGATCACCGCCTGTCCCAGCGCCAGCTCGCCTTCCGGACTGCCCAGCCTTTCATAAGTCAGCGCCGCGTCGTTGGCGATCTGCATCGCGCGCGGATCGGCCAGGCCGATGTCCTCCCAGGCCATGCGCACGATGCGGCGCGACAGATAGCGCGGATCGGCGCCGCCGTCCAGCATCCGGCTGAGCCAGTACAGCGCCGCGTCCGGATTGGAGCCGCGCACCGATTTGTGCAGCGCCGAGATCTGGTCGTAGAAGGCGTCGCCGCCCTTGTCGAAGCGGCGGGCGTTCAGCGTCAGCACTTCTTCCAGGAAGGCCGGGTCGACATCCGCCGCGCCGCGCGTCTGCGCCGCGGTGCGGGTCTGCTCCAGCAGGTTCAGGAAGCGGCGGGCGTCGCCGTCGGCGTAACCGGTCAGCGTGGAGATCGCCGCATCGTCGAAATTCAGCCCGTCCAGCGCCCCTTCCGTTCGCGCGCGCTCGAACAGCAGCTTCAGCTCGTCCTCGCTCAGGCTGTTCAGCACATAGACCTGGGCGCGCGACAGCAGCGCGGAATTGACCTCGAACGACGGGTTTTCCGTCGTGGCGCCGATGAAAGTGACCAGGCCCGATTCGACGAAGGGCAGAAAGGCGTCCTGCTGGCTCTTGTTGAAGCGGTGCACCTCGTCGACGAACAGAATGGTGCGCCGGCCCGAGCGCTGCAGCACGGCATTGGCGCGCTCCACCGCCTCGCGGATATCCTTGACGCCGGCGAACACCGCCGAGATCGGGATGAACTCGGCGTCGAAACTGGCGGCCAGAATCCGTGCCAGCGTGGTCTTGCCGACGCCGGGCGGGCCCCACAATATCATCGAGTGCGGCTTGCCGGATGCCACCGCCAGGCTCAGCGGCTTGCCAGGGCCGATCAGATGCTGCTGGCCTATCACCTGATCGAGCGCCTGCGGACGCAAGGCCTCGGCCAGCGGTTTTTGCGGTTCGACGGAGAAAAGATCGGACATGGCGCGGTTCGGGCGGGATGGAGCGGGAAAACAGTATACCAGTTGGCGGCGGGCATGAAAAAAGCGCCAGCCAGGTGCTTTCTTGCTTGCATGCCGACCGTTTGCCGTGCAGATTTGAACGACGTTTTTCGGCTGGAAAAAATCGGTAGAATTCTAAGGTGGTTTTTTGTCTTTAAAAATCAGAAGCTTGAAATTGGTGTGTTCCCCACGCACGTGGGGATGAACCGTCCCACTTCTTCTGATCCTTGATAGCTGCATCGTGTTCCCCACGCACGTGGGGATGAACCGTAGCGTCAGCAATCAACTCATTCGGAACCGGAGTGTTCCCCACGCACGTGGGGATGAACCGGAACATCAAAAACCGGTCGAGGACACTCAGAAGTGTTCCCCACGCACGTGGGGATGAACCGTCCGCCCAATCAGGCGTCCAGCCCGATCGGCCGTGTTCCCCACGCACGTGGGGATGAACCGTTCATCACCTCCGGCGGGCGCGGCCCTGGTCGGTGTTCCCCACGCACGTGGGGATGAACCGTTCTGTCGGATTGACGATCACGACATCGGGTGGTGTTCCCCACGCACGTGGGGATGAACCGTGGGCAGACAAGCGCTATAAACTGGTTGAAGGCGTGTTCCCCACGCACGTGGGGATGAACCGATCAGGTCATTGCCGTTATATTCGCCGGCATAGTGTTCCCCACGCACGTGGGGATGAACCGCCTGCACCAGCGCCTCATTCAGAGCGTTCAGCGTGTTCCCCACGCACGTGGGGATGAACCGGCATGTACGCGCTGCGCGGCACCGGCGCGCAGGTGTTCCCCACGCACGTGGGGATGAACCGTATTTGATTTGGGCAAAATCCGATCCATCGACGTGTTCCCCACGCACGTGGGGATGAACCGGAATCCACCGCCAGCAACCGGCTATATAATCGGTGTTCCCCACGCACGTGGGGATGAACCGCGGCTGTCTGGAAACACAATGCCAGGGAAGTCGTGTTCCCCACGCACGTGGGGATGAACCGGCATGTACGCGCTGCGCGGCACCGGCGCGCAGGTGTTCCCCACGCACGTGGGGATGAACCGTATTTGATTTGGGCAAAATCCGATCCATCGACGTGTTCCCCACGCACGTGGGGATGAACCGGAATCCACCGCCAGCAACCGGCTATATAATCGGTGTTCCCCACGCACGTGGGGATGAACCGCGGCTGTCTGGAAACACAATGCCAGGGAAGTCGTGTTCCCCACGCACGTGGGGATGAACCGGACGTTCCCGTCATCAACTTCTACGTTGATGTCGTGTTCCCCACGCACGTGGGGATGAACCGCTCACGTTTTAACCCCTTGGAAGGACGGTGCTGTGTTCCCCACGACGTGGGGATGAACCGACCAACGGCGTGCAGGCCATGCAGTCGCTGGAGTGTTCCCCACGCACGTGGGGATGAACCGCGAATTACCCCCGGTGGCGTAGTTGGGCAGGAGTGTTCCCCACGCACGTGGGGATGAACCGAACGCCGCCAGCCCAGGCAGCTTGTACAGCCAGGTGTTCCCCACGCACGTGGGGATGAACCGGCCGCCGATGAGGCGCTGGGCCTGTTCGGCCCGTGTTCCCCACGCACGTGGGGATGAACCGCTGATTGAGACGCTCTCTGAGATAGGCTGGAAGTGTTCCCCACGCACGTGGGGATGAACCGACTCGAACCATGAAAAACAGAACCATGTACACGTGTTCCCCACGCACGTGGGGATGAACCGCATGCCCTGCTCTTTATGCTCAGCGATTAGGTGTGTTCCCCACGCACGTGGGGATGAACCGGCACATTAACCGATACAGATATCTCCAAACAAGTGTTCCCCACGCACGTGGGGATGAACCGTCTGTATCAGCTTCACCATCTTCGCTGTCAGCGTGTTCCCCACGCACGTGGGGATGAACCGGACTGAAATGACACAACGATTCGAATTGAAGAGGTGTTCCCCACGCACGTGGGGATGAACCGCCCCTCGAAATGCTGGCGCCAGGCCACTGCCAGTGTTCCCCACGCACGTGGGGATGAACCGCCAGGCACGCAGCCCCCTGAAACCTCTGCCCCGTGTTCCCCACGCACGTGGGGATGAACCTGGATGGTCTCAAGGCCGCGCAATGCCCATTTCGTGTTCCCCACGCACGTGGGGATGAACCGTAGCCCGCCACATTCGTATCTCCCGTATCTCCGTGTTCCCCACGCACGTGGGGATGAACCGGGGGCACCCCGTATCTGGCTGGAGGGCACGCAGTGTTCCCCACGCACGTGGGGATGAACCGCCACGAGTATTGGAGTACCTCCAGCTTCCTCAGTGTTCCCCACGCACGTGGGGATGAACCGCCCTGGCAGCCGTACAGCTCCGGCGGTTTGAGGTGTTCCCCACGCACGTGGGGATGAACCGTCCTGAATGGAACGGCAGCTGAGCATTTGGAAGTGTTCCCCACGCACGTGGGGATGAACCGCTATTTCGATGCCTGGGACGCCGCGATGGCGCGTGTTCCCCACGCACGTGGGGATGAACCGTCCTTGGTGGTGACGCTGCCGCGCATGCCGGTGTGTTCCCCACGCACGTGGGGATGAACCGTGCTGGAGGAGTGCACCTTCCATCCCTCCCTGGTGTTCCCCACGTACGCGGAAATGGATTTTCGATTGGCTGCCGGCTAGAGGGGAGGGGCGGTTCGGGTCCGCAGTTCCTGCCGGTTGGGTTTCGCGGCCCCTGGATACAAAAAAGCGCCCCGCGGGGCGCTTTGTTCGGCACAACGATCCGGAAGGCTTAGGCGCGCTTCTTGAATTCGTTGGTGCGGGTGTCGATTTCGATCTTTTCGCCGGTGTTGACGAAGGCCGGAACCTGAACTTCGAAGGTGGTGCCTACCAGGCGGGCCGGCTTCAGCACTTTGCCCGAGGTGTCGCCGCGCACGGCCGGTTCGGTGTATTCCACTTCGCGGATCACGGTGGTCGGCAGTTCCACGGAGATGGCCTTGCCGTCGTAGAAGGTCACCTGGCACACGTCTTCCATGCCGTCGACGATGTAGTTGATGGTGTCGCCCAGGTTGTCGGCTTCCACTTCGTACTGGTTGAATTCGGTGTCCATGAACACGTACATCGGATCGGCGAAGTAGGAGTAGGTGCAGTCCTTGCGATCCAGCACCACCACGTCGAACTTGTCGTCCGCGCGGTATACGGCTTCGCTGCCGGCGCCGGTCAGCAGGTTCTTCATCTTCATCTTGACGACGGAAGCGTTGCGGCCGGACTTGCTGAATTCAGCCTTCTGAACAACCATCGGGTCGCTGCCGACCATGAATACATTACCAGCGCGCAGTTCTTGTGCGGTTTTCATGCTTGTCTAATCCCAAACTCTTGATTGAAGCCGGGAAAGATTCCCGACAAAACACGGCATTCTAGCTGATTTCGGCGATGAAGTGCAGCAGTCTGGCCGCGAGATCGCCGTCTTTCAGCAGATGCTGTTGCCAGTTTGTCGCATGTTCGCGCCATGCCGGCAGCCAGGGCGAGGCGTCGTTCCAGGCGGCGGCGATGTCGCCATGGCGGTTCCAGGCCAGGTTCAGCGCGCGCAGCGCGGCGGCCATGTCCGCCGGCAGACCGGCGCAGTATTGATCGAGGAAGGCCTCCAGCTTGGCAAGGTGGGCGTCGTCTTCCTGTGGGTAGATGTGCCACAGCATCGGCCGCGCCGCCCATTGCGAGCGCACCAGGCTGTCCTCGCCGCGCACGCAGTTGAAATCGCAGCCCCACAGCAGACGGTCGTAGTCGTCCTGATCGCTCAAGGGCAGCACGTGAACGTCCAGGCTGCCCAGCCGGACATGGTCGCCGGCTTGCAGCGCATGGCCGAACAGGCCGGCGACATCGGGCAGCACCTTGCCCTCCGGCACCAGGCAGCGCACCGGCAGCGGGCCGTCGGCCCAGGTTTGCAATAGCCGCGCCGCGGCCGGATTGTGATAGGCGAACAGGCTGGCGCGCAGCTCGCCGGCTGCCCGCGGCGGCAGGCCGCGGCGGCGCCAGTAGGTGTCTTGCGCCGCCTCGTCGGCCTGCCAGGCGGTCCGCGCCTCTATCAAGCCGTCCTCGCAGATCAGCCCGCCGCCGGCGGCGTCGAAGCCGGGGAAGAAGAAATGCTTGGTCAGCGGCAGCCTGGGGTGGGGCGACGGCAGCTTGTGATGGCTGAGGGTCCAGTCCTCCGCCGACAGGTATTCCAGATTGATCCACGCCGGCTTGACGGCCTTGGCCGCCATCGCCGCTTCGAAACTGTCAGGCAGCCGGCAGCCGAAAGCCTCGATCACCGCGTCGGCGGGGATGACGTCGGCCGGAAAGGCCGTCTGCGGCCAGTGGCGGATGTCGATGCCGGCCAGCGTCTGCTGCGGCTGCGCCGGGTCCAGACCAGGCGCGATGCGGGCGAAGCTGGACAGATCGTCCACCCATAGCCGCACCGCGTGGCCGCAGTCGTGCGCCAGCCGGCGCGCCAGGCGCCAGGCGACGCCGATGTCGCCGTAGTTGTCGATGACGGTACAGAAGATATCCCAGCTGCGAGGTGGCATGTGGCGGAACGATGGGGAAACAAACGCCGGCAGCTTAGCACGGAAGCTCCGGCCATTGTTTCCGGCTTGCCGCGCGCCAGGCGCGTCGGGAAGCGGACGGCCTTATAATCCAGCCATGCCGCGCCTCCTCGCCCTGTTTTTGATCGCCCTGAGCCTGCACGCCCGCGCCGATGTCGCCGCGCTGCAGGCCTCGCTGCGCGCCGAGCGTCCGCAGGCTGAGACGGCGGTGGCGGCCTTGCAGCAGTTGGACGCCGCGCTGCTGCGGCCGGATTCGCTGTACCCGGCGCTGGGCCGGCTGCCGCTTGCCCAGTTGCAGGCGCTGTACCGCCACCGCGACCAGTGCCGCGCGCCGTGGCCGCCGCTGCCGGCCGATCTGCTGCGCTTCGAGCGCGCGCTGTGCGACGGCGAGGCGCTGCCGCCGGCCTGGTTCGCCGCCCATGCCATCCATCCGCTGGGCGGCAGCTACGCCTGGCACTATCTGCAGCACCATCCGGAATCGGCATCGGTTCTGCAGCCCTATCTGCACGTGCGCGAGCGCCCGACGGCCTTCGCCGGCATCGGCGGGTTGAGCGACGACAATCTGGCCGCGCTGCTGTCCGGCGAACGCTGGCTCTTGGACGGCGGCGCGCTGTGGTGGCGCGACGGCGCGAGCTGGCGGCGTTACGGCGCCGAGCAGTGGCGGCCGCTGGCGGATGAGGCGGGCTTGGCCCTGAGTCCGCTGGCAGACGGCGATGGCTGTCCGCAGCCGCTGGGGCGGATCTGCGCACGGCCTCTGCCGCCATCTGAGCGCTGGTGGCCGGCGCTGGCCGGTTTCTCACTGCTGGCGGCGGCCTGTGTGCTGGCCTACGGCTGGCTGCAGCGCCGCCGGCAGGAGCGGGAGCGGCGCTTCGTATTGCAGATGCTTACCCACGAGTTGCGCACGCCTATCGCCGGCCTGGGCAATGTGGTGGAAGACTTCCGCTCCGGTTTCGACCTGTTGCCGCCCGGCGCGCAGCAGGGTTTTGGCCGTTTGGCCGATGGCGTGCTCAGGCTGCGCCAACTGGCCGATGCCAGCCGCCACTATCTGGCGGCGGACCGCCGGCTGGAAGCGCCGCAGCCGCTGCCCTTGGCCGCGTGGCTGGACAGCGTGACGGAACGCCACGGGGCGACCTACTGTCTGGATCAGGACAGAAACCTCAATCTGCCCGTCTACTGGCTGGGCCTGTGCCTGGACAATCTGCTGCGCAACGCCCGCCAGCACGGCCGGCCGCCGGTGCGCATCCTGGCCGGCTGGAAAAACGGCCGGCTGCGGCTGGCGGTCAGCGACGGCGGCGCGCTGCCGCGCTACCGGCTGTCCTTGCTGCGGCGGGAGCTGGGCGCCAACACCGGCATGGGGCTGGGCCTCGCCATCGTGAGGCGGGTGATGGGGAGGCTGGGCGGCCGGCTGATGCTGGAAGGGCCGCCGACGACATTCGTGCTGGAGTTGCCGTGTGACGATATTGCTGATTGAAGACGATGCCGAGCTGGGCGCCGGCTTGCGCCAGTTCCTGCAGCAGCAGGGCTATGATTGCCTGTGGCTCCGGGACGGTGGCGAAGTGGCCGCCCATTGGCGGCAGGCCGAGCTGGCGATACTGGACCGCCAGCTGCCGGACGGAGACTCGCTGCGCCTGTTGCCGCAGTGGTTGGCGCTGAAGGCGCTGCCGGTGATCATACTCACCGCCCGGGTGGAGCTGGACGACCGGGTGGCCGGACTGGAGGCCGGCGCGCGCGATTATCTGACCAAGCCTTTCGCCCACGTCGAATTGCTGGCCCGCGTGCGTGCCCAACTGCGGCCGCTGGGCGAGGGGCAGTTGGCCTGCGGCGGTCTCAAGCTGTTTCCGGCCAGGCAGGTGGCCGCCTGGCGCGGCGGCGAGGTGGCGCTGACCCGCACCGAGTTCGACCTGCTGGCGATGCTGGCCAGGATGCCGGGCCGGGTGTTCACCCGCGACGAGCTGCTGAACCAGATATGGGGCTACCAGCATTTCCCGTCGACCCGCACCGTGGACACCCATGTATTGCAACTGCGGCAGAAGCTGGCCGACATCCCGATAGAAACGGTGCGCGGCGTAGGCTACCGGCTGAGCGAGGGCGGGGCGTGAGGCCGCTGCTCTGCTTGGTCCTGGCCTGGACGACCAGCGCCGCCGCCGCGCCGCTGCTGCCCGCCACGCCGCTGGAGCCGGCCTACCACGCGCTGTTCTCCGGAGACCGCGCCGGCGCCTGGCGCCGGCTGGACGCCTTGGGCGGCTCGATATCCGGCGTGGCCCAGCATCAAGCCTGGCTGGCGCTGCAAGGCGAGCTGGTCTTTGGCCAATGCGGCCGCGACGCGCCATCTGCGCCGCCTGCCTGGCTGGGCGACCTGGAGCTGGACCTGATCCAGCGCGACATCCCGCTCAGCCGCGTCTACAACGTCAGGCTGAACGGCGTCAGTCCGCGGCGCGACCTGCGCTGGTCGCTGCGGCTGCCGGACGGCAGAGAACTCTTCGCCGGCGCGAAGACGCATTACGACGGCCGCCAGTTCGAGCTGGAAAGCGAGGACCAGGCCGCCGCGCTGCCGCCGGGCGTCTACCGGCTGAGCGCGCAAAGCGGCGGCGAAACCTGGCGGCAGGACCTGTCCTTGCCCGGCATGGCCGCGCGGGACTGGCTGCGGCGCGACGGGCGCAAGCTGGAGCCGCATCCGCCCGTGCATCCGCCCGCCTGCCCGCGGCCCTGGCTGGAGCAGGCGCTGCTGTCGCAGCCGGATTTCGCATTGCGCTGGTGGCAGCGGCGCGAACTCGGCCAGGCGCTGCGCTGGCCGGCTAACCCCGGCGAGAAGCTGTGGGCCAGCGTATCGCTGCTGCGCGCCGAGTTCCGCGGTTCCATCGCCGTTCGCCAGGTCCACCGCGTCGCCGCGCCGCTGAGCCGGTTCTGACATTATCCTGACAATCGCCTTTCCTTTTTGCGTTGCAATGGTCCGTATGAGTGAAACGATTGCGGGAAAAGGAATGAAGCATTTTACGCGTGTATTGCCGCTGGCCGCGGCGTTGGGCCTGCCGTTGCCGGCCTGGGCCGGGCTGGTGTTGCAGAACCCGGAGTGGAAGGTGGAACTGGAGCCGGCCACGCTGGCGGTGAAGGTGACGGCGGCGGGCGAGCCGGCGAGGCGGATATCCGATGGCGTGCCGGCGCGCAAGGTAAGCGATGTGCGGCATGACGGTCAGTCCGCCGACTGGCAATGGGACGATGGCCGCTACCGCTGGCAGGCCAGGCTGCAGGGCAGGGACCTGACATTGACCTTGAACGCCAAAGCGCCGGGCAGGGTGGAGCTGCTGCGCCAGCCGGCATCGGCGATGGGCAAGGGCCTGCTGCTGCCCTTGGCCGAGGGCAGCTACATTCCTGCGGGCAGCAAGCTGTGGCGCGATTTCCTGCCCGGCTTCGCCGGCGACGGCCTGGATACTTCGGAAAACCTCAGCCTGCCGCTGTGGGGCATGGACTACGGCCGCCGCAGCCTGCACTGGCTGCTGTTGGAGCCGTTCAACAACCGGCTGGCCGTTCGCGCCGAAGGCCTGGGCCTGGCGTTGAAGCTGAGCCACGAATTCAATCCACTGAACCAGAAGCGGCCGATGACGCTGCTGCTGCGGCTGGCCGACGGCAATCTGCTGGCCGGCGCGCAGCGCTATCGGCAGTGGCTGGCGGACGAGGGCCGTTACCGGACGCTGGCCGACAAGATCCAGGCGCAGCCGGACACTGCCAAACTGATCGGCGCCAGCCACGTCTACCTGTGGGGCAATAATCTGCTGGATGTGTCCGACGTGCGCGACTGGCCGGCCTTCCTCGCGCGGCTGCGCGGGCAGGACCCGCTGGCCGTCAGGCTGCGCGGCCGTTTCGACGCCGAGGCCGGCGCCATGCTGCGCCAAGCCGGAGCCAAGCCTGACCGCTACCAGCAGCGGGTGCTGATGGAAGCCGTCAACCAGGCGCTGACGGCAGAGGCGCGCGCCGGCTGGCTGGGCAAAAAGCCGGACTGGAACAGAATGGCCGCACCCTATCTGCGGTTGCGCGCGCTGGCGGAGCGGCTGTTCGGCCCGGCGTTGCAACCGGACGCGTCGCGTTGGGGCGGCGGGTTGTCGCGCAAGACCATCACCGCCTTGCAGACCGCCGGCCTCAAGCGGCTGTGGCTGGGCGCGGACAACTGGGAAGGCGGCCTGTGGCAGCCGCAGGCGGTGAAGGCCGGCGTCGACGCCGGTTATTTGATGACCGCCTACGACTCCTACGAAACCGCGCTGCAGCCGGGTTACCGCGAAGACTGGCTCACCGCCCAGCAGGGAGAGGCCATCTACCGCCAATGCGGCGTCACGCTGGCCAGCGGCAAGAAGAAGGCGGGCTTCCAGCAGTCCGGCTACTACACCAACCCGGACTGCGTGCGCGACACCCTGAAGCAGCGCACCCGCGCCTTGCATGCCGCCACCGGCTTCAATAGCTGGTTTCTGGATGCCTACGCCACCGGAATGGTGTTCGACGACTACACGCCGGGACGCCAGACCGGCAAGGCGGAGATGGCGGCCGGCTATGAAAAGTCTATGCAATGGGTGGCGGACGCCTATCGGCTGCCGGTGGGATCGGAAATGGGCAACGCCGCCACCAGTCTAGGCATCGCCTTCGCCCACGGCATGCAGGTGCCGGTGATGGGCTGGGGCGATGCCGATCTGCAGAAGAACAAGCAGTCGCCGTACTTTCTGGGCCGCTGGTATCCGTCCGATCAGCCGGAAACCTTCTTCAAGAAAGTGCCACTGAAACCGCCGTACCGCGATCTTTACTTCAGCGCGCCATACCGCTTGCCGCTGTACCAGGCGGCCTTCCATGGATCGGTGATCACCACTAACCACTGGCTGTACGACAACCTGAAATTCAGCAATGCCTACGCCGACAACCTGCTGGCGCAATGGTTGTACAACGTGCCGCCGCTGTTCCATTTGTCCGCCGCCAGCCTCAAGGCCCGCCTGCCGCAGCTGCAATGCGCCGACCGCGCCTTCCGCCCGCTGCATGAACAACTGGCCACCCAGGCGCTGACTGGCTTCGCCTGGCTCAATCCCGAGCATACGTTGCAGCAGACCCGCTTCGCCGACGGCAGCCGCCTTACCGCCAACTTCGGCGCCGAGCCGGCCCGCTACGACAAGCAAACCCTGCCGCCGCAAAGCCTGCTGGCCGAGTTGGCCGGGCAGTCGCCCAAGCTGCTGCGGGTGGAGGATTGCGCCGGCAAGTGAGCGGCGGCGATAATGCCGATGTCGTTTCGCTGGCCGTGGCGCGGCGGTTTTCCATGGCCGGCAGGCGATATCTCTGGGTGATTCCGGTGATGATTTTTTAGGCGGAAAAATCGGTAGATTTTTGGGGTGGGTTTTTATCTTTAAAAATCAGCATCTTGAAATTGGTGTGTTCCCCACGCCTGTGGGGATGAACCGGTCGGCACGGGCACCGATCCTCGGTGCTTGGCGTGTTCCCCACGCCTGTGGGGATGAACCGGAAGGGCCGCCAGTGGCGGCCATGGATCAAGAGTGTTCCCCACGCCTGTGGGGATGAACCGCCGCAAATCCATTTCAGGCCGGCCGGAAACTTGTGTTCCCCACGCCTGTGGGGATGAACCGATCATCGATGCGGTCGGCGTGGCCTCCAGCCCGTGTTCCCCACGCCTGTGGGGATGAACCGAGAACCACTTCTTCGGGAGCGACTTTGGAGACGTGTTCCCCACGCCTGTGGGGATGAACCGTATTTGGGGAACAACTCGCGATCATCGAACAAGTGTTCCCCACGCCTGTGGGGATGAACCGACCGAAATTACAAATGCAGCACTTGATGAGGTGTGTTCCCCACGCCTGTGGGGATGAACCGAGATGTACGCGCTGGAATTCCTGGCCACCACGGTGTTCCCCACGCCTGTGGGGATGAACCGGCTTGCCAGACTGCTTGGCAATGCCCTTGGAAGTGTTCCCCACGCCTGTGGGGATGAACCGGGCGAGTTGCGTGAGATCGCGCGCCGGTTCCCGTGTTCCCCACGCCTGTGGGGATGAACCGTCGAAGCGAATCGGCCCGACCGGTGCCGAATCGTGTTCCCCACGTCTGTAGGGATGAACCGTCATCCAGGGGCGGCAGGCCGATGTGTTTACCACGTCGGTGGAGCTTGAAACACGAGTGATGGCTGTGAACAAGATACATTTCTCGGCCCTGTAAGTCACTGATGCGTTTAGTCCCGATGGCATGATTTATATCAATGTTCTTATTGGCATAAATGACAATGTGCTTTTTGGCTGATAGCCTGCCTGCTTGAGCTAGTTGCAGTTATCTGACAGGTTTTTGCCGGAGGTGCGATGCAGGCGTACTGGCGGTACAGGGGGAAATCCTCGCCTCGTGACGAGGCGGGAGCGTGCTGGCATTTACTGCCATTCCACATGCTGGATGTGGCCGCGGTAATGGAAGTACTACTGTTTCAGCGACCGGCTTGGGTGGCGTCGTGTGCCGCCAGCCAGGGGTGGAGTGCGGAGCAGTTCCGCTCCGTGGCGGTTTACTTCGCTATTTTGCATGATCTGGGCAAGTTCGCCCGCAGTTTCCAGGCGATTCTGCCGCCCGGTTCCGACGAGCTGGTCTCGGTGGCGCGCGCGCCTTTGTATACGCTGCGCCACGATACGCTGGGTCTGCTACTGTGGTTGGACTATCTGGAAGAGCGCCTGCCTGCGGAAGTCATGCCGGAGCCGGATCGCGAGCATTGGGATGACTGGTTGCGCATCGCATGCGGCCATCATGGCCAGCCGCCGCGCGAGGGCGGGGCCAAACGCTTGCGAGCCAGCGATCACTTTCTGCCGGACGATATGGACGTCGCGCTGGCTTTTGCCTGCGACGCCGCGGCCTTGGTCGGTTCTTTGCCTATGCCTGTCCATGAACTTGATCCGCGCCTGGGCTGGCAGCTTGCCGGCCTGATGGTGCTGGCGGACTGGATAGGCTCCAATCAATACCACTTTCCCTACCGATCCCAGCCCATGGCGCTGGCGGACTATTGGCATGAGCATGCCCGCCCGGCCGCGCGGCGGGCCTTGGCCGCATCAGGCACCACGGCCTGCTCTAGCGCACCTTATGCCGGCGCGGATCAGCTGACTCGTTTCATCTCCTATTTATCCTCTCCCACCCCTTTGCAGCGCTATGCCGCCAGCACGCCCTTGTCCGATGGGCCGCAGCTCTTTCTGCTGGAGGACGTGACTGGGGCCGGCAAGACCGAAGCCGCGCTGATTCTGGCGCATCGCCTGATGGCGGCCGGGCTGGCCGATGGTCTGTACTTCGCCCTGCCCACCATGGCCACGGCCAACCAAATGTATCGCCGCGTGGGCGGCGTGTATCGCAAGCTGTTCGCCGATGGCGAGCGGCCGTCCCTGGTGTTGGCACACTCCGCACGCCAGCTGGTGGAGGACTTCGCGCTCAGCGTGCAGAGTGGCGGCCAGCCCTATGCCAAGGACGATGCCTCGGCAGGCATGAGCTGCAACGCTTGGCTGGCGGACAATAACAAAAAAGCCTTGCTGGCCCAGGCGGGAGTCGGCTCCATCGACCAGGCCTTGCTGGCGGCGCTGCCGGTGCGACATCAATCGCTGAGGCTAATTGGTCTATATAAGAAAATAATAATAATCGATGAGGTACATAGCTTTGACCCATATGTCCGAACGCTGTTGGCCGGCCTGCTGCGCTGGCACGCGGCACAGGGCGGCAGCGTGGTGCTGTTGTCCGCCACTGTGCCGGAGCAGATCAAGCGCGAGCTGCTGAATGCCTATCGCCAGGGGCTGGCCCAGCCTGGTTTGCGCGAAGCTTTCCTGCCGGATTATCCCTTGGCCAGCCATCTGTCCGCCTCCGCCTTCCATCAGCAGCCCTGTGAAACCCGCCGCGAGGTCAAGCGTAAGGTGCGGGTGGCGCATCAGCATGATGAACAGGCTGTGATCGAGCTGATCATCCAGCAAGCGCATGCCGGCCGCTGCGTGTGCTGGGTGCGTAATACGGTGGACGATGCCCGTCGCGCGTTCGACCTGCTGCGGGATGCCATTCCCGCCGATAGGTTGCACCTATTCCATAGCCGTTACGCGATGGGGCATCGGTTGGATATAGAAGATGAAGTGTTGGATGTCTTTGGTAAGCATTCCTCGGCTACTAAGCGCTATGGACAAGTTTTGTTGGGAACCCAGGTATTACAAGAATCTTTGGATGTGGATTGCGATGTCATGGTGAGTGATCTGGCTCCCATTGATCTGCTGATCCAGCGCGCCGGCCGCCTGCAGCGTCATGTCCGCCAGGTGGATGGCGAGCCGTGGCCGGACGATGCGCCGCTGGCGCAGCGCGTGGAGCAGCGGCCGGAGCCTGTGCTCTACGTCTACGGACCGGAGCCGGACGAAGAAGCCAAGGCCGATTGGTACGGCCGTTTGTTCCCAGGCGCTCAGTACGTGTACCCGGATTCCGCCAAGCTATGGCAAACCCAGCAGGCTTTGCTGGCGGCCGGCAGCATCGTCTCTCCCGGCGAAATCGGCGAAGCCGGCGCGGTACGGCAGTTGGTGGAGGCCGTGTATGGCGGGGCCAGCGAACGTGAAACGCCGGCTGAACTGCAAGCTGCCGCCAATAAATGCCTGGGTGAGGCGATGAGCCAGCGCAGCATGGCGCTGTTCAACGGGCTGGATTGGGAAAAGGGCTACTGCGAAGACAGCAGCAAGCACTGGGTCGAAGACAGCGACGTCGCCACCCGGCTGGCTGACGAGACGCGGCTGGTTTATCTGGCAGTGGCCGATGGCGAGGCCTTGCGGCCGCTGTTCCCAAGCGGCGATCCGCGCCTGCAATGGCAGCTGTCCGCGCTGCGAGTGGATGCCAACAAGCTCAAGGACATCGCGCCGGGCTGGAGGCAGCGCTTCAAGCCCATGCTGGATCGTTTGGCGCAGGAGCAACCCTGGCTGAGCGAGTACGACTTGGTCTTGCCTCTGCTTGCCGGTGAAGAGGCGGGCGCGTGGATGGGGCAGGGCGTCGATGCGGGGGGCAGGGAGGTGGAGGTGCGGTACAGCCTGGAGCTGGGCTTGCTGTTGAAGTGAACCAGGCGGCCGGGGCCGCCTGGGTGCTCATCCCCACGGATGTGGGGAACAGGTCAAGACGAACGCTCTTTGTGTAGCTCCATCTGGTTCATCCCCATTTAAATGAGGAACTCTATAACCCTAGCGAATCCGATGAATAGCGACAAGTATTAGCTGAGTAGCTCCATCCTTGATTTTTTTGCAGGCATGGCTATTGTGAAGTGAGCTTTGCTTTGGTGGGGGTGGTATGCGTTCGATTGCGGGATGGTTGCTAAGTGTTGGAGCGTTGGTTTTTTTGGCTGCAAGTAGTGCAGTGAAGGTATTTCTTGGATTTTTATTTGTTCTTGGGCTTGTGGTGCTTGTTCGTGTCTGTCAGGAGGCGGATGGCAAACCAAAGCTTAATGACTGTTCAAATGAATGTCGGGAGGAGGAATGAATCTACTCAACCCCGCCAACCGCTGGCTCCGCCTCAAACGGCGCGACGGCAGCGTGTCGCCGGGCAGCGTCTACGACGCGATGGACCCTGAGGTGGTGGATGTGCTGGCGCCGCGCGCGGATTTTCGCGGCGCGCTGTATCAGCTGCTGATAGGCCTGCTGCAAACGGCGGCGGCGCCGGGCAATCTGAATGACTGGCTGGGCTATTGGAATACGCCGCCTAGCGCGGCGGAGCTGGAGGCCTGGCTCGCGCCGTTGCGGCCGGCTTTCGAGCTGACCGGCGACATCGCCTTCATGCAGGACCGCGACGCCAAGCTGGAAGGCAACGCCAAAAGCACTGCCGAGCTACTGATCGATACCGGCTCGGATTCCAATCTGTTCTTCAACAAGCTGGCCGACTGGCAGGGCCTGTGCTCTGGCTGCGCGGCGCAAGCCTTGTTCACTTTGCAGATCAACGCGCCCAGCGGCGGCGTGGGACATCGTACTTCGCTGCGCGGCGGCGGGCCGTTGACCACGCTGGTGTTGCCGGAGGATGCCGACGCCTCGCTGTGGCGCAAGCTGTGGCTGAACGTGCTGCCGCTGGATGGCGAGAATGCCGCCTGGCGCGAAGAGCAGCCGCTGTCCACCAAGCTGCCTTGGCTGGCCGCCACCCGCGTCAGCGACAAGAGCGGTGTCGAAACCTTGCCTGAGGATGTGCATCCTGCCCAGGCGTACTGGAGCATGCCGCGCCGCATTCGGCTGGATGTGGACGATGTGGCCGCCGGGGTGTGCGAGGTCTGCGGCGAGGCGCATGAGGTGCTGTTCCGCCAGTACCGCACCCGCAATTACGGCATCAATTACACCGGCCCCTGGCTGCATCCGCTTACACCCTATCTGACCGACCCCAAGGACATTTCCAAGCCGCCCATCTCCACCAAGGGCGGCCGCGCGGCTGGAGGCTACCGCCATTGGCTGAGCCTGACCTTGGGCGAAAACGACAACGAGCAGCCCGCGCGCACGGTGTGGGACTTCAACCGCCGGCGCGGCAAGGCGGACAAGCTCCAACAGGATGGCGAGGCGCGGCTGTGGTGCTTTGGTTACCAGATGGACAATATGAAGGCCGAAGCCTGGCGCGATGTCACGCTGCCCTGGTTTGGTTTGATCAGCGAGGACGAGCCGCACTTCGTCGAGGCCGTGCGCCAGTTGCTGGAAGTCGCCAGGCAAAGTGCGCTGATGCTGGGGGATGGCGTCAAGAAGGCCCGCAATATGGAGAAGAAGGAACCGGCCATCGAACAGAGCTTCTGGCAGCGCAGCGAGAGCCTGTTCTATCTGGCGGTGGATGGTCTGGCCAAAGCGCCGTTGCTGGATGTAGCCGTGCAGGCGGAGGTTTTCGCCGCCTGGCTGCCGTCGCTGCGCCGGTTGGCGCTGGAATTGTTCGATTATTGGGTGCTGTGTGCGCCGATTGAAGAGATGGATATGGCCAAGGTGGTGAAGGCGCGCGCCGATTTGCAGCGCGGTCTGTGGCGCGCCAAACCCCACAAGAATATGGGCGAACGGATCGCTCAATATAAGGGAGCAAGCGATGAAGCGGTTTCTCAGTAAGGCCGAACGCCAAGCGCTGGCCAAGACCGTTGCGCAGTGGCGGCTGGCGCTGGATCCCAGCGACGAGGAGCGGCACGGACCATTCGCCATGCTGAAGCGGGCCGACCGCGCCCAGCTACGGCGCTGCGCCGCGCCGGAAGATGTATTGCTGCAATCCGCCTTCCACCGCCTATTGCAGGAGCTGCGGCGGCAGGATTTGGACCTGAGGGCGGACGAGCTGGCGCTGGCCGCCGGCGTGGCGGCGCATGCCACGCACGCGCCGGGCAAGGAGTTTGCCCGCAGCCTGGGCCGCAAGAACGATGCCGGCCGCGAGGCGATGAGCGAGTTGCGTTTCCGCCAGTTGCAAACCTGCCGCGACGAGGACAGTTTTTACCGTCAGGCCCGCCGCGCGGTGGACCTGCTGGGCGGTGAGGTGGACGTGGGCAAGCTGGCGGTGGACCTGCTGCAGTGGGTATGGGAATTCCGCGAGCCGGACCCGGCGCTGCCGCCGCGCGAACGCCTGAAACTGCGCTGGGCCGCAGACTATTACCATGAATCCTTGCGCGACGCTGATCAAGAACCCGCCTGATTGTCATTGGAGAACAAAACATGAGCCGTTTCATCCAGTTGCATACCCTGATTTCCTATCCGCCGGCCAACCTGAACCGCGATGACCTGGGCCGCCCCAAGACCGCGATGATGGGTGGCGTCGAGCGCCTGCGGGTGTCGTCGCAAAGCCTGAAGCGCGCTTGGCGCACCTCCGAACTGTTTGAGCAAAAGCTGTTCAGCCAAGTGGGACAGAGCGAGGGCGCGCTAGGTACCCGCACCAAGCTGCTGGGCGTGGAGGTGTATGAAAAGCTGAAAGGCGCCGGTTTCTCGGAGAAGCTGGCCGGCGACAGCGCCAATGAAATCGCCAAGGTATACGGCGCGCTGAAGAAGGACAAACCTTACGAGATCGAGCAGCTGGTGCATGTTTCGGCGGAAGAGAAGGCTTCGCTGGACAAGCTGGTGGCCAAGCTGATCGCCGAAAAGCGGGCGCCGGAAAAGGAGGAGCTGGACGCGCTGCTGCACAAGCAGCAGGCGGCGGACATCGCCATGTTCGGCCGCATGCTGGCCAGCAAGACCGAGCATAACGTAGAGGCGGCGGTGCAGGTGGCGCACGCGCTCGCCATCCACGCCACGGCGCTGGAGGACGACTACTTTACGGCAGTCGATGATTTGAACCGCAAGGATCCCGGCGCGGCGCACATCGGCGAAAG
This sequence comes from Chromobacterium sp. CV08, assembly GCF_051129845.1. NCBI lineage: Bacteria > Pseudomonadati > Pseudomonadota > Betaproteobacteria > Neisseriales > Chromobacteriaceae > Chromobacterium > Chromobacterium sp. CV08. The sequence goes on along the minus strand of NZ_CP150453.1, from coordinate 3,869,301 downwards.
CGCCTTCGCCGCCGCGGTGTTCTACCAATACATCTGCATCGACCGCGAACTGTTGCTGCAAAACCTGGGCGGGGACGCTGAGCTGGCGAAGCGCGCCATCGCCGCGTTGACCGAGGCCGCGTTGACGGTGGCGCCCAACGGCAAGCAAAACAGCTACGCCAGCCGCGCTTACGCCCATTACGCGTTGGCCGAGCGCGGCGACCGCCAGCCGCGCAGTCTGTCTTTGGCCTTCCTCAAGCCGGTGAGCGGCGGAGACTACATGGCTGGCGGCATCGCGGCGTTGACGTCGGTTCGGGACAATATGGACAAGGTGTACGGCGCCTGCGCCGACAGCCGCTGCGAGCTGGACGTGATCAAGGGCGAGGGCAGCCTGCAGGCGCTGCTGGCTTTCGTCGCGGAGTAAGGCCATGCGCGAGTATCTGGTTTTCCGGCTGTACGGGCCTATGGCCAGCTGGGGTGAACTGGCGGTGGGCGAGCAGCGCGTCAGCGCCGACCATCCCTCCCGCTCCGCCTTGCTGGGCCTGCTGGGCGCGGCGTTGGGACTACGGCGGGATGACGATGCTGGCCAGCAGGCGCTGAGCCGCGGCTATCGTTTCGGCGTCAAGCTGATCGCCGCCGGCATGCCGCTGCGCGACTACCATACCGTGCAGTGGCCGGACATCCCCAAGAAGTTTGCCTACCGCACCCGCCGCCAGGAAGTGCGCGACAAGGAAAAGCTGAACACCATCCTCACCAGCCGCGAATACCGCAGCGACAGCCTGAGCGTGGTGGCGGTGGAGGCCGCGCCGGACGCGCCACATGGCCTGGCTGTGCTGGAGCAGGCGCTGTGCTTACCGGTGTTCATGCCTTACCTTGGCCGCAAGTCCTGCCCGCTGGCTTTGCCGCTGGACCCGCGCGTAGGAGGTTTCGACACTCTGAAGCATGCGCTGGATAGTCGAGACGAGGAGCCGTTTGTGCCTGGTGTCGATCTTGATGACGATGAATTGCTGTCGACCGATATCGATCTGGATAAGGACAGGCAGGCGCGCTACTTCTGGGACGAGGCGATGGCCGAGGTCGGCATGGACGCTACCTTACGACTGACGCGGCACGACCAGCCGCTGTCGCGCCGGCGCTGGCAGTTTGAGCCGCGGCGGGAGTTGGCCTATCTGGCGGGAGGCAGGCAATGAACCATTATCTGTCCCGCATCACGGTTCCGGCATCGGCGGCTGCCTGCGAATCGGACGTGATGATCGCCGGCAATGCTTACCGCGATCACCGGCTGATGTGGAAGCTGTTTCCGGATGCGCCGGACGCCAAGCGCGATTTCCTGTTCCGCGCGGAGCAGGGCGCCAACGGGTATCTGCTGTACTACCTGCTGTCGCAACGGCCGCCACTGGCCTGGCATCCGGCGGTGAGGGTGGAAAGCAAACCCTACCAGCCCAAGTTGGAAATCGGTGAGTGGGTGCATTTCAGCCTGCGTGCCAATCCGGTGGTGGCCCGGGCCAAGGAGAAGGGGCAGCGTAGCCAGCGCCACGACGTATTGATGGCGGCGAAGACCGAAGCGAAAGCCCAAGGTTTGTCGGAGGGACAAATCCAGAAAGCCATGACCCGCGCCGCGCTGGACTGGCTTAACCGCCGCGCGGTGGCTTGGGGGCTGGAAATCGATGTCGACGAAGTGCAGGCGGACGCCTACGTCCAGCATGTGCTGCACAGCAAGGGACGCCGGATGCGTTTTTCCTCCATCGACTACCAGGGCATGGCCAGGGTGGCTGATGGTGACAGGCTGGCGCGGGCCTTGTTGGGCCAGCCAGCTGCCGCTCCGCATTCCAGCCTGGGGCATGCGCTGGGCTTCGGCTGCGGCCTGCTGCTGGTAAAACGCCTGCCATGAGCCAACTGCTGCCGCCTTTGAAGCCGCTCCCCGTCAAGGAGCGGCTTTCCGTTTTGTTTGTCGAGCGCTGCCAGTTGGATGTGCTGGACGGCGCTTTCGTCGCGGTGGACGTCACTGGCGTGCGCACCCATATCCCGGTGGGCGGCGTAGCCTGTTTGATGCTGGAGCCGGGCGTGCGGGTATCGCACGCCGCCTGCAAGCTGGCGGCCCAGGTGGGCACTTTGCTGGTGTGGGTGGGCGAGGCCGGAGTACGGCTGTACTCGGCCGGCCAGCCCGGCGGCGCGCGCGCCGACCGGCTGTTGTACCAGGCTCGGCTGGCGCTGGACGAGGACGCGCGGCTGAAGGTGGTGCGCGAGATGTACCGCCGCCGTTTTGGCGACGAGCCGCCGCAAAAGCGCAGTGTGGAACAGCTGCGCGGCATCGAGGGTGCGAGGGTGCGGGCCATGTACCAGCAACTGGCGCAGCAGTACGGCGTCAAATGGCAGGCGCGCAATTACGACCGCGAAGACTGGGACCAGGCCGACATTCCCAACCGTTGCCTGTCCGCTGCCACCGCCTGCCTGTACGGCGTGACCGAGGCGGCGGTGCTGGCGGCCGGCTACGCGCCGGCCATCGGCTTCATCCACAGCGGCAAGCCGCTGTCCTTCGTCTACGACGTGGCCGACGTCTACAAATTCGAAACCGTGGTGCCGGTGGCCTTTGCCGTCGCCGCCAAGCCGGTGCACAACGTCGAGCGCGAGGTGCGCCAGCGTTGCCGCGACATGTTCCGCAAGACACGGCTGCTGGAGCGCATCATCCCGGACATCGAAACCATGCTGGACGCAGGTGGCCTGGACAAGCCGGAGACGCAGGGCGTGGTGGACGCGGCGTTTCCGGAAGACGAGGGGCTGGGCGATGCTGGTCATCGTACTTGAAAACGCTCCGTCCCGGCTGCGCGGCCGGATGGCGATCTGGCTGCTGGAAATCCGCGCCGGCGTTTACGTGGGCAACTACAACCGCAAGATCCGCGATTACCTGTGGCAACAGGTGGAGGAGGGGCTGGAAGACGGCAACGCGGCGATGGCCTGGCAGGCGGCTACCGAGGCCGGTTTCGACTTCGTCACCCTGGGCGCCAACCGTCGGATGCCGGCCGAGTTTGACGGCGCGAAATTGGTGTCTTTTCTGCCGCCTCCGGTACCGGAAGATGCCGGTGAATAGCATATGGATCGCACTGTTTTAGGGGATGATTTGGCTCTTTAAAAATCGGTAGATTTCTAGGGGGTGTTTTTGTTTTGCAAAATCAATTGCTTGCAATTGGTCTGTTCCCCGCGTGCGTGGGGATGAACCGAACGCACTCAACATGATGCTGAATGCGACGCCCTGTTCCCCGCGTGCGTGGGGATGAACCGCGCTTGGATGCAGCACGAGATATTGGCGTCAGCTGTTCCCCGCGTGCGTGGGGATGAACCGAATCGACCGCAAGCGACAGCCTGCCAGGCAATCTGTTCCCCGCGTGCGTGGGGATGAACCGCCGGCTTGAGAATATGGCGGTGGTGGGGAATACTGTTCCCCGCGTGCGTGGGGATGAACCGCCCGCACGCTGGCGGGCTCCTGACTCACTCACCTGTTCCCCGCGTGCGTGGGGATGAACCGCCCGGCAGCCGCATCAACGGCGCGTCGCTGTTCTGTTCCCCGCGTGCGTGGGGATGAGCCGTGAAATTCCAACTGGCTGAACCCCAACTTGCCCTGTTCCCCGCGTGCGTGGGGATGAACCGCTTAAAGGCGGCGAAGAACAACCGGCTCCACACTGTTCCCCGCGTGCGTGGGGATGAACCGCGGGATGCTAGGATCGATAGCCATTTCAGGCCCTGTTCCCCGCGTGCGTGGGGATGAACCGCGAATGGCTCGTTGATGCTGATGATAGGACGGCTGTTCCCCGCGTGCGTGGGGATGAACCGCAAGAAACCGGGGCTGATGTGGTTCTGGAAGCCTGTTCCCCGCGTGCGTGGGGATGAACCGTGAGCGTGTGCGGGCGTCGGCATGGTTACACCCTGTTCCCCACGTGCGTGGGGATGAACCGAATAGAAATCGCCTGCCCAAATCCAGCCATGCCTGTTCCCCACGTGCGTGGGGATGAACCGCGTGAACTGGCCGGAAATCTGTTCCAGCCCGCCTGTTCCCCACGTGCGTGGGGATGAACCGGCCCGGGACCATCTGCGAACTTCCAAGATCGGCTGTTCCCCACGTGCGTGGGGATGAACCGGTGGATGCGGCGCTGATTGCCGCCCTCGTCGCCTGTTCCCCACGTGCGTGGGGATGAACCGTTACAACTCGATTCCCATTGTCGAAATAGATTCTGTTCCCCACGTGCGTGGGGATGAACCGACCGACGGCGACTCAACGCGAAGCCGACCCGCCTGTTCCCCACGTGCGTGGGGATGAACCGGGGCCGGGCAACTTCCGCAACCTGTTCATGTACTGTTCCCCACGTGCGTGGGGATGAACCGGGATGTACGCCCTGCGCGGCACCAATGCGCAGCTGTTCCCCACGTGCGTGGGGATGAACCGCCCGCGACATCGCCGCCCGAATGAATGGTTACCTGTTCCCCACGTGCGTGGGGATGAGCCGCATTGGGACGGCATCACAGGATTCCTGGGAGGCTGTTCCCCACGCGCGTGGGGTCGAAGACCAGGGGGGCAAAACGTATTGCCACGCGTGTCTTCGGTTCGATCGGACTCAGGCCGGCATGCCGGCGCGCAGTTCCAGCCAGCGCCACAGCTCGGGCGCGGCGAAGTCCGCGATGATGGCGTCGGCGCCGGCGGCCTGCAGGGATTCGGCCGGCAGCGCCGAGCGCAGGGCGAAGGTGGGCAGTCCGGCAGCACGGGCGGCGCGGATGCCGGACGGCGAGTCCTCGAAGGCGCAGGCGCGGTCGGCGTGGGCGCCGATTCGGGCCAGGCCGGTCAGATAGGGCAGCGGATCGGGTTTGGCCGCCGCCAGCTCCTCGCCTATGACCAGAGCGGCCACTTGCGGCGCGAGGCCCAGTCGTTCCAGCATCAGTTCGGCGTTGGCGCGCGGCGCGTTGGTGACGACGGCGATGGGGAAACCGTGCCGTTCCGCCCAGGCGAACAGCTCGCGGGCGCCGGGCTGCGGCTCCAGCGTGGTGACGGACGCGCGGAACAGGGCCTCCTTGCGTTCGGCCATCGCGCGGTGCGCCGCCTCGTCCCGTTCCGGGAACAGCGCGCGCATGATGCCGGCGTTGGAGCCGCCGACGATGTCGCGGTGGTACTGCTCAGGCGTCAGCGTCTTGCCGTTTTCCTCCAGCAGCGTGGAAAAGGCCTGGTAGTGCAGCGGGTCGCTATTGGCCAGCGTGCCGTCCAGATCGAACAGCAAGGCGAATTCTGCGGGCTTCATGATGGCGGGTCCTGGGCGTGTCTCGGCGGGAGCAGGCCATGTTAGGTGGTGTGCGGCCGGGCGGCAAGCCGGGAGAAAAAACGCCACCGCGAGGGTGGCGTCGTGCGCGGGGGGCGGACTCAGGCCGCGTCGTGGATCCAGCGTATCGCCTGATCCTGCATCGGCTTGCCTTCCACCCTGATCTGAAGGGCCAGGCCGCCGCAGGAGGTTTCGCGGTATTTGGCGTCCATGTCCTTGCCGGTTTCGTACATCGCGGCGATGACCTTGTCCAGCGACACCTTGGGGCTGCTGGCGCGGTGCAGCGCCATCCGCGCGGCGTTGATCGCCTTGACGGCCGCCAGCGCGTTGCGTTCGATGCATGGAATCTGCACCTGGCCGCCGACCGGGTCGCAGGTCAGGCCCAGATTGTGTTCCATCGCGATCTCGGCGGCCATGCACACCTGGGACGGGCTGCCGCCCATCAGTTCGGTCAGGCCGGCGGCGGCCATCGAGCAGGCGACGCCGACCTCGCCCTGGCAGCCGACCTCGGCGCCGGAGATCGACGCGTTCAGCTTGAACAGGCAGCCGATGGCGCCGGAGGACAGGAAGAAGCGAAGACAGCTGTCGTCGTCCAGCGGCTGGATGAAGCGATCGTAGTAGGCCAGCACGGCCGGCACGATGCCGCAGGCGCCGTTGGTCGGCGCGGTCACTACGCGGCCGCCGGCGGCGTTTTCCTCGGACATCGCCATCGCGTACATATTGACCCAGTCCATCACGCTCATCGGGTCTTTGGCCACCGTCAGCGAGCTGGTCAGCATCCGGTGCAGCGCCGGCGCGCGGCGCGGGATGCGCATCGGGCCGGGCAGATTGCCCTCGGTGCGCATGCCGCGTTCGATGCTGCTCCGCATCACTTCCCACACGCGGCGGAAATGGGTCTGGATGTCCTGGACGTCGTGAAAGGCCTTCTCGTTTTCCAGCACCAGCGCGGCGATGGACAGGCCGGTTTCCTCGCACATGTCCATCAGCTGCTGCGCGGTGACGAAGTGGTAGGGCACCGGGGTGTCGCTGCAGCTCGATTGATTGAAGTGCTCCTCGTCGACGATGAAGCCGCCGCCTATCGAGTAATAGGTCTTGGTCAGGACTTTCTCGTCGCTGGCGAAGGCGTGGATCTGCATGCCGTTTTCGTGCAGCGGCAGATTGGCGGTGTGGAAGTCCATGCCGAAGGCCACGCGCTGGTGGGTGCGGCCCAGCGTCAGCTGGCCGCTTTGCTCGACGTCGGCGATCAGGCCGGCGCTGGTGTCCGGATCGACGGTATCCGGCAGGTTGCCGGCCAGGCCGAGGATGATGGCCTGGTCGGTGCAGTGGCCCTTGCCGGTCAACGCCAGCGAGCCGTAGCAGTCCACGTGGACGCGGTCGATCTGGTTGAATCTGCCGGTTTCCTTCAGGGCGCCGAGGAACTGGTGGCCGGCCTTCATCGGGCCGACGGTGTGGGAGCTGGACGGACCCACGCCGATTTTGTAGATGTCGGACATGCTGAACATGATGCTGCCTCTTTGATGCTGGTGCCGAAAGCAGACAGGCCGCGTTGGGCGGCCTGTCCGGTCACGATCAGACGATCAGATCGTAGAAGATGGCGGAGATGGCGATCAGGCCGATCAGCGTCACGAAGATATTGCTCGGTTGGCCGGCGTATTTCTTCATTGCCGGGATCTTCTTGATCGCGTACATCGGCATCAGGAACAGCAGCATCGCGATCACCGGACCACCCAGCGTTTCGATCATGCCGAGGATGGACGGGTTGAAGGTGGCCACGGCCCAGCAGGTCACGATCATGAACACGGCGGTATAGCGGTCAAGCTTGGCGGACGCGATGGTCTTGCCGTTCTGGCGCAGCTGCTTGATCACCAGGCCGTTGAAGCCTTCCTTGGCGCCCAGGTAGTGGCCCAGGAAGGATTTGCTGATGGCAACCATCGCGATGACGGGCGCCACCCATTCGATCACCGGGTTCTGGAAGTGGTTGGCCAGGTAGGACAGGATGGAGATGTTCTGGGCCTTGGCGGCGGCCAGATCGGCCGGGCTCAGGCTGAGCACGCAGCTGAACACGAAGAACATCACGGTCAGCACCATCATCATGTGGGCGCGGATCAAGACGCGGCTGGAGGCCGGCTCGGCGTCGTCGCCGTGCAGCTTGCGCTGGTCTACGGAGAAGGACGAGATGATGGGCGAGTGGTTGAACGAGAACACCATCACCGGGATGGCCAGCCACAGCGTCTTGTAGAAGGCGCCGCTGGACAGCGCGTCGCCGAGGCTGCCGGCGTGGTCGATGGCGGCGGTGCTCCATTGCGGGATCAGATACAGCGCCAGCAGCATCAGCACGATCACGAACGGATAGACCAGGATGCTCATCGCCTTGACGATGACCTGGCCGCCGAGCCGGACGATGGACATCAGGCCCAGGATCAGCGCCAGAGCGAACACGGCGCGCACGGCCAGGCTGGAGCCGACCTCTATGTGCAGCTGATGGTTCAGGAAGGACAGCACGGTGTTGGTGATGGCCACGCTGTACATCAGGAGGATCGGGTAGATGGCGAAGAAGTACAGCAGCGTGATCAGCTTGCCGGCGGAAGCGCCGAAGTGTTCTTCGACCACCTCGGTGATGTCGGCGCCTTCCTTGCTGCCGGACAGCACGAAGCGGGTCAGGCCGCGGTGGGCGAAGAAGGTCAGCGGCAGGGCCAGGACGGCCATCAGCATCAGAGGCCACAGGCCGCCGATGCCGGCGTTGATGGGCAGGAACAGGACGCCGGCGCCGATGGCGGTGCCGTACAGACCCAGCATCCAGACGGTGTCGTGCTTGGACCAGCCGGACGAGCCGGACCGGGGGGCGGTGGAGGCGATAGCTTGAGACATGGTGAAGTGCCTTTTCAAAACGGATGTTCGCAATTACCGGGTTCGTCATCCCGTTGCCGGGCCTGGTCGGCGCGCGGCGGGGGCTGGCGAGATAAGCGGCTAGCCGACCTTTATGCCTGTTGACAGGCTGAGGTTTGCGGCTTTGTTGCTGCCCATCGTAAGCGCTTTTGTTTTTTACAAGGAACACATTTAAGAACATCAGTTGATTCTAATCAAGATAAATTTGTCACCAAATGAACAAACGAACATGGCTTGACCTTTTTTATCATTCATTCCTAATAGTGCAAAAGCATGTTTTGGGTTTTAAATTCCTTGAAATAAAATATGGTGAAATTTAATTTCACTGATTTTGATTTCCAATCATGAAAATGGTTTTGAGGTGAGGTGCGAGCTTGGTGAAGTGGCTTATTGGCATGAATGTTGGTTTTGAGCGATTGCTCGAAATGAAAGTTGCGCGTTTCGAACGTGTCCGGATGCTTTGCTGCGAGGCTGTCGCATCGGTGGTGACGATGGCGATCGTAACGGGGTGGGCGGGATGCATTGATTTTTTCCTGTCTGTAACTGCTTGAAAATGCATTGAAAATCAGAAGAGGGATTCCGGCGGACTTTTGCCCGAAGGACAGGGCCGTCCGCGGCAGGTCGCAGCCTATCGTGCGTTTTCGTTTGTGATTTTGTTTGTTCGAATGCTGTGGTCTCTGCGGTTTTTTGACGGTAAAAATGTTCGATTTTGAAAATAAACAAATTTAAACGAACATTTTATGTTTCGATTGTGATGCTTTGCGATGGCGGCCGGTGCCGACCGGAGGCGCGGTGCAGCCATGGCGGGAAGGCGCCTGCCTGCAGGCGGGGCTTCGGCCGCGGCCATCTGCCGCGTTGCCAGGCTAGGCCTTGGCATCGCCGGAGCCTAGGCCCTCCGCCCAGCATCTGGCTGGCCGGGCTGCGATGCTCGCAAAAAGATCGTGAACAGGTTCTCTGCATGGGGAGGCGTCTGCGGGGGGCTTGGCGAGAAGGCTGCCGGGGCCTGTCTGGCCGGATGCGGGGCCGGGGGACGGATGGCCGCGCCGCCCAAGCGGGATGGGGTCGCCGGCCGCGATCCGCGCTTTATCCCGATTGGGAAGACGGACACCGCTTGATTGTTATCAAACACAATTGTACGAAATCGAACATAAAATTTTCGTCAATTGATTAAGTCATGCGAACGGCGGCGCGCCGTCCGTCCACCCGCCACGAAAGACAATGATATGAGCCATTCCTCCCCACTCGCCTATGTATTGGACGAGGCCGCCGGCAAGCAGCGGGTGCTGCTGTCCGAGCCGGGCCGCTATCTGCTCAGCGCCGGCATGGCCGGCGCGCTGATCGCCGCCGTGCTGGTCGTCAGCCTGAAGCTGGGCCAGGTGTTTTTCGCCGCCGGCGCGCCCGGCTACTACATCGCCACCGCCGGTTTCTTCGGCGTGGCCCTGGTCAGCATCATCGTCTGCAAGGTGGAGCTGTTCACCAGCAATGTGATGTACTTCACCGTCGGCCGCCTGGGCGGGCGCTGCCGCAGCTGCAATCTGCTGCGCAGCTGGGCGGTGGTGTATATCGGCAACCTGATCGGCGTGCTGCTGTTCGTCGCCGTGCTGGCCGGCGCCGGCGGCATGGGCGCGCTGCCCGCCGACCATCTGCTGTTCAATGTGGTGGAACACAAGGTGCGCGCGTCTTCGATGGAGATCTTCTGGAAGGGCGTGCTGTGCAACTGGGTGATCTGCCTGGCGGTGTGGGTGCCGATGCGCTTGTCCAGCGAGGCGGCGCGGCTGATCGTCATCATGTTGCTGGTATTCGTGTTCTTCTTCTCCGGCTTCGAGCACAGCATCGCCAATATGGCCTTCTTCGCGCTGGCCAGGATGCAGGGCATGACCGCGCTGGACTGGGGCGACATCCTGCACAATATGGTGCCGGCCACCTTGGGCAACATCGTCGGCGGCGCGGTCGGCGTCGGCCTGGTGGTGTTCCGGCTGGAACGCCACACGCTGCGGGCTGTCTGATCGCATAGAGGAATGCCTGGCCGGATGCGGCCGGAAAACTGCATGTGTATGTTCGATTTCGAATGTAGTCGGCGCGGTACATGGCGTACCACGCCGATTTTGCTATAAACCATTGAGAAAATAAGGATATTGAACGCATCCGGCATGTTGCGGTGCCAGATGGAAAACACGGCGAAAGCGGCGCGCCACTTGACTAAGATCAAGCGGAATTTTCGAATCCGAATGTACGATGTGTTCAATATCTAACACTTACTGGATTCAGCCAAGAAGGAGGCACCCGATGGACGCCATCAGTCAAAACGCTACCCAAGCCAACCCGTGGCGCGATTTCGCCGCAGGCGACTGGCAGAGCAAGGTCGATGTCCGCAACTTCATCCAGCTGAACTACCAGCCGTACGAAGGCGACGACAGCTTCCTGGCCGGCGCGACCGAGCGCACCAAGAAGCTGTGGGATACCCTGGGCGAGCTGCTGAAGCAGGAACGCGCCAAGGGCGTGCTGGACGTGTCCGCCGACCGCGGCTCCTCGATCACCGCGCACGACGCCGGCTACATCGATCAGGCCAATGAGGTGATTGTCGGCCTGCAGACCGACGCGCCGCTGAAGCGCGCCATCATGCCGAACGGCGGCCTGCGCATGGTCGAGAACGGCCTGGAGGCCTTCGGCTTCAAGCTGGATCCGGTGATCAAGGAAGTCTGGGAAAAGTATCGCAAGAGTCACAACCAGGGCGTGTTCGACGTCTACACCCCGGAAATCATGGCCTGCCGCAAGTCCGGCGTGATCACCGGCCTGCCCGACGCCTACGGCCGCGGCCGCATCATCGGCGACTACCGCCGCGTCGCCCTGTACGGCACCGACTTCCTGCGCGCCGAGCGCCAGCAAGTGTTCCACGAGCTGGACAACGCCACCTTCACCGACGAGGTGATGCGCCAGCGCGAAGAGCTGTCCGAACAATTCCGCGCGCTGGACGAACTGAAGCAGATGGCCGCGAAGTACGGCTACGACATCAGCCGCCCGGCCGCCAACGCCCGCGAAGCGGTGCAGTGGGTGTATTTCGCCTACCTGGCAGCCGTCAAGGAACAGAACGGCGCCGCGATGTCCTTCGGCCGCGTGTCCACCTTCCTGGACATCTACATCGAACGCGACATCGCCGCCGGCGTGCTGACCGAAGAGCAAGCCCAGGAAATGATAGACGACCTGGTGATCAAGCTGCGCATCGTCCGTTTCCTGCGCACGCCGGAATACGATCAGCTGTTCTCCGGCGACCCGACCTGGGTGACCGAATCCATCGGCGGCATGGGCGAAGACGGCCGCACCCTGGTGACCAAGAACAGCTTCCGCTTCCTGAACACCCTGTACAATCTGGGCCCGGCGCCGGAGCCGAACCTGACCGTGCTGTGGTCCACCCGCTTCCCGCAGGGCTTCAAGAACTTCTGCGCCAAGGTGTCCATCGATACCAGCGCGATCCAGTACGAAAACGACGATCTGATGTTGCCGTACTGGGGCGACGACTACGGCATCGCCTGCTGCGTGTCGGCGATGAGGATAGGCAAGCAGATGCAGTTCTTCGGCGCCCGCGCCAATCTGGCCAAGGCCATGCTGTACGCGATCAACGGCGGCCGCGACGAGAAGTCCGGCGCGCTGGTGGCCCACGGTTTCGAGCCGATCACCGGCGACGTGCTGACCTACGACGAGCTGATGCCGAAGTTCGACAAGATGATGGACTGGCTGGCCGCCACCTACGTCAAGGCGCTGAACTGCATCCACTACATGCACGACAAGTACGCCTACGAGCGCATCGAAATGGCGCTGCACGACCGCGACATCGTCCGCACCATGGCCTGCGGCATCGCCGGCCTGTCGGTGGCCGCCGACTCGCTGTCCGCCGTCAAGTTCGCCAAGGTCCACATCATCCGCAATGAAGAGGGCCTGGCCGTCGACTACAAGATCGAAGGCGACTACCCGGCTTACGGCAACAACGACGACCGCGTCGACGACATCGCCGTGTGGCTGACCCAGTCCTTCATGGACAAGATCAAGGCCCAGCCGTACTTCTACCGCGATTCCAAGCCGACCCAGTCGGTGCTGACCATCACGTCCAACGTGGTGTACGGCAAGAAGACCGGCAACACGCCGGACGGCCGTCGCGCCGGCGAACCGTTCTCTCCGGGCGCCAACCCGATGAACGGCCGCGACGTGAAGGGCTTCGTCGCAGCCGGCGCCTCGGTGGCCAAGCTGCCGTACGACTCCGCGCTGGACGGCATCAGCTGGACGGCCTCCGCCACGCCGGACGCGCTGGGCCACACCGCCGAAGAGCGCATCCTGAACCTGGCCAACTGCCTGGACGGCTTCTGCTCCGCGCATCCGACCGAGTTCAGCAGCGCCAACTGCACGCCGTTCGATTGCGAAGGCGAGCGCCACATCGCTGGCGGCGGCTTCCACGTCAACGTCAACGTGTTCAAGCGCGAAACCCTGCTGGACGCGATGGAACACCCGGAGCTGTACCCGCAGCTGACCATCCGCGTGTCCGGCTACGCCGTGAACTTCATCAAGCTGACCCGCGAGCAGCAGATGGACGTGATCAACCGCACCTTCCACGGCAAGATGTAAGCTGAGTTAGCCTCAAGCAGCAATGGGCGGGGCATCCTCAAGGGACGCCCCGCTTTTTCACAAGATTCACCGGAGATACGGCAATGACCCCACCCATCGCCGCCGACCACACCGCCCAGGCTGTCAGCGCAGACGCCATAGGCTATCTGCATTCCACCGAGAGCGGCGCCGGCGTCGACGGCCCCGGCATGCGCTTCGTGTTCTTCGTCTCGGGTTGCCAGTTCCGCTGCCTGTATTGCCACAATCCGGATACCTGGAAGCTGCACAACGGCCGCCAGGTGACGGTGGAGCAGGCGCTGTCCGAAGTCGCGTCTTACGCCCGCTTTCTCAAGTTCGCCGGCGGCGTCACCATTTCCGGCGGCGAGCCGCTGATGCAGCACGAGTTCGTCGGCGAGCTGTTCCATGCGATCAAGCAACGCTTCGGCCTGCATACCGCGCTGGACACCCAGGGCTTCCTGCACGAGCGGGTGTCCGACGAGTGGTTCGACGACGTCGATCTGGTGATGCTGGACATCAAGCATTCCGATCCCGACAAGTACCTGGCGCTGACCGGCCAGCCCCTTCAGCCGACGCTGGACTTCGCCCAGCGCCTGAAGCGGCTCGGCAAGAAGATGTGGATACGCTATGTGCTGGTGCCCGGCCTCACCGACGGCGACGCCGACATCGAGCGGCTGGCCGACTTCGTCGCGGCGCTCGGCGACGTGGTGGAGCGGGTGGAAGTCCTGCCTTTCCATCAACTGGGCAAGGACAAGTGGGCGCAGCTGGGCATGGAGTACCAGTTGAACGACACGCCGATTCCCACCGCCGGGCAGGCGGCGCATGCGCGCGCGCTGTTCTCCGACCGCGGGCTGAAAGTCACCTGACTTCGTCGAGTCCTTCCCGATGACCGCCGCCGGCGGTCTTTTTTTTGCCGGCGCGGGCACCTTGGCGCTGGCGCGCGGTCTGTCCGGTAAGGAGAGGGTTATGGGCAAGCTGCTGGAAATATGCGCCGGCTCGCTGGGATCGTGCCTGGCGGCTCAAGACGGCGGCGCGCAGCGCGTCGAGCTGTGCGACAACCTGGAGGCGGGCGGCACCACGCCGTCCTGGGGCATGCTGGCCGTGGCGCGGGAGCGTCTGGAGATCGGGCTGCACGTCATCGTCAGGCCGCGCGGCGGCGATTTCCTGTATTCGGCGGCCGAATTCGAGGTGATGGCGCGCGATATCGATCTCTGCCGCCGCCTCGGCGTCGACGGCGTGGTGGTCGGGCTCTTGACCGCCGACGGCGATGTCGACGTCCCCAGGACCCGGCAGCTGGTCGAGCTGGCCGTGCCGATGACGGTGACCTTCCACCGGGCTTTCGACCTGGTCCGCGATCCTTGCCAGGCACTGGAGGACCTGATCGCGGCCGGCTGCCACCGGCTGCTCAGCTCCGGCCAGGCGGCGACTGCGCCTGAGGGCGCGGCCTTGCTGGCCCGTCTCAGGGAGCAGGCCGGCGCGCGGCTGACGGTGATGCCCGGCGCCGGCATCACCGCCGACAATATCGCCGGGCTGGCGCGGGCGACAGGCTGCCGCGAATTCCACGCGTCGGCGCGGGCCGAGGTGTCGAGCGGCATGCGCTTCCGCCGCACCGGGGTCAGCCTGGGCGCGCCGGGCGCCGACGAATACGCCCGCCGGGAAACCTCGGCTGATCTGGTGCGGCAATTGCGCGCGGCGCTGGAGCGGGCCTAGCGGATCGGACGCCGCCAAGAGCTGACGCTTCGTACAGTGAAACAACGCGATACCGGATGTTTGGCGGATTTCGCTTGAATGTCTGGCGTATTTCCCCAACAAATGGCATAAGCATGCTATGTCCTTCTTGTTGAGGAGAGGTGCGATGAAATTTCTGTTCCGCAAAGCGTCGGCGTGCGGCTTGTTGTTGCTGAGCCTGCCGGCGCTGGCCGGCCAGGGCGCGGTGGCGTCTCCGGACCGGTACGGCGCCGAGGTGGCGGCGCGCATCCTGAAGGAGGGCGGCAACGCGGTGGACGCCGCGGTAGCCACCGCCTTCGCGCTGGCCGTCACCTATCCGGAGGCCGGCAATATCGGCGGCGGCGGCTTCATGACCCTGTACCAGGGCGGAAAGCCGTATTTCCTCGACTATCGCGAGACGGCGCCCAAGGCCGCCGGCCGCGACATGTATCTGGACAAGGACGGCAAGGTGGTGCCGGGCATGAGCCTGGTCGGCGCGCGCGCGGCCGGCGTGCCCGGCACGGTGATGGGTCTGTGGCAGGCGCACCAGCGCTTCGGCCGGCTGCAATGGAAGCAGTTGCTGCAGCCGGCGATAGGCTATGCCGAGAACGGTTTCACCGTCGCCGACAAACAGTTCCAGTATCGCGGCGAGGCGGTGCAGCTGTTCGCCGGCAAGACCAATTTCGCCGATTACTTCGGCAAGATGAAGGGCGGCGAGACTTTCCGCCAGCCCGAGCTGGCGGCGACGCTGAAGCGCATCGCCAGCTACGGCGCCTTCGAGTTCTACCATGGCGAGACCGCCAAACTGCTGGTCGCGCAGATGCGGCGCGACAAGGGCCTGATCACCGCCGACGATCTGAAGGCCTACCGCGCGCGCTGGCGCGAGCCTATCCGGATAGACTGGCGCGGCAACGCCGTCTATACCGCGCCGCCGCCCAGCTCCGGCGGCATCGCCCTGGCCCAGCTGCTGGAGATCAAGCAGCAGCGGGCGTCGGACTTCACCGACGTGGCGCTGAATTCGGCGCGCTACATCCATCTGCTGGCCGAGATCGAGAAGCGGGTGTTCGCCGACCGCGCCGACTACCTCGGCGACCCGGACTTTTCCAAGGTGCCGACCGCCGAGCTGACCGACCCGGCCTATCTGAAGCGCCGCGCCGCCGAGATCCGGCCGACCTCGATCTCGCCGACGCCGGACGTCAGGCCGGGACTGGAGGCCCGCCAGACCACGCACTTCTCCATCGTCGACCGCTGGGGCAACGCGGTGTCCAACACCTACACGCTGAATTTCGATTTCGGCAGCGGCGTCGTGGTCAAGGGGGCCGGCTTCCTGCTCAACGACGAGATGGACGATTTCAGCGCCAAGCCAGGCGTCGCCAACGCTTTCGGCGTGGTCGGCAAGGACGCCAACGCCATTGCGCCCGGCAAGCGCATGCTGTCGTCGATGGCGCCGACCATCGTCACCCGCGACGGCAAGGTGACGCTGGTGATCGGCACGCCCGGCGGCTCGCGCATCTTCACGTCCATCTTCCAGGTGCTGAACAATCTTTACGACTTCAAGCTGCCGCTGCAGCAGGCGGTGGCGGCGCAGAGGGTGCACCATCAGTTGTTGCCGAAGGACACCATCTTCTACGACGAATACGCGCCATTGGCCGGTGCGGCGGCCGATGAGCTGAAGGCCATGGGCTACACGCTGAAGGACCAGGGCTGGCGGATGGGCGACATCCAGGCGGTGAGGGTGATGGGCGACAAGACCGAGACCGCGTCCGACCCGCGCGGCCGTGGCGTCGGCATCGTCGTCGACTGAACGAGTTTTTGATAGCGGGAAGAAAGAGCAAGATTTATGCAGTACAGAACCGTATTGAGCGATGTGGCGGATGCCGAAACCCGGGCGGCCATCGTCGCCCCGCTGGTCGCCTATAACGATGCGCAGGTAGGCTCCGCCGACCATAGGCCGCTGGTGATCCGGGTGGAGGATGAAAACGGGCGGACCGTGGGAGGCCTGTGGGGCTATACCCGTTACGGCTGGCTGTACACCGAGCTGCTGGCCGCGCCGTCCGGCGCGCGCGGCCAGGGCCTGGGCCGCCGCCTGATGGAGGAGGCCGAGGCGGAAGCGCGGGCGCGCGGCTGCGTCGGCGCCTGGGTCGACACCCACAGTTTCCAGGCGCCGGGCTTCTATGAGGGGATCGGTTACCGCCGTTTCGGCGAGCTGGACGACTATCCGCCGGGCCACAGCCGCGTCTTTTTTTGTAAGCGCTTGAAGGATTAAGTGATTCCGCCGTCCAGCGGACGGCGGAAAATCATGCTTGGTGATTGATCCTAGTCTCAACTAAAACGCTATGTGTATCTACTTAGTCAAGTAGCGGGAGCATAGCGTGACTCAATTCCTCGCCCAATTCAGCATCCGGCTGAAAATCTTCGGCCTGATCTTTCTCGGCATCGCCGCCGCGCTGATCATCGGCCTCAACGGCATTTCCGGCGCCTCCAGCATGTTCGACCTGACCCAGGGCATGCACGACAACGCCTTGAAGCCCGTCTACCTGCTGGGACAGGCCGCCAAGCAGGCGGCCTATGTCAACCGCGCCGATTACCGCTACATCGCCGAGAGCGAGAAGTCGCAGATGGACCAGGTGCAGGCCAACCGCGACAAGTTCGAGGCGGCGATGAAAGGCTTCATCGACCAGTACCGCCAAACCCAGCTGACGCCGCCGGAGGTCGACGCGTTGAAGCGCTTCGACGCCGCCTGGGCGGCGATGGAGCCGTCGTGCAAGCAGGTGCGCGATCTCAGTTACACCGACACCGGCAACGGCGAGAACAACAAGAAGGCGCTGATCATCATGGCCAAGCAATGCCGGCCGCTGTTCACCGCCGCCGACGCGATACTGGCCGAGCTGTCCGACATCAACATCAAACTGGCCGACCAGGCGCTGACCGACGCCCAGGGCAAGTACCAGTCGCTGCGCATGATGTCCATCGCGGTGCTGGTGATTGGCCTGCTGTTGCTGATCTTGCTTGGACTGGCGATCCAGAGCGGCATTGTCGGCAGCCTGCGCATCGCCGGCGCGGCGATGGAGAAGATAGGCGGCGGCGACCTGACCGGCGACATCCGGCCGCAAGGCCGGGACGAGGTGGCCGACATGATGCGCTCGCTGGCCGACACCCAGCAGCGCCTGCGCGGCGCGGTCGGCGAGATCGTGCGTTCGGCGGCCAGCGTCGCCGCGACCTCGGAGGAGCTGGCGGCGTCGACCGAGCAGGTCAGCGCCAGCATAGGCCAGCAGGTGAACGCCACGTCCAGCGCGGCGGCGTCGATAGAGGAACTGACGGTCAGCATAGACCTGTGCGCCAGCAATGCCGGCCAGGCCAACGAGCAGGCGGCCGATGCCGGCCAGCAGGCCAAGGCCGGCAACAAGGACGTGCAGGACTCCACGACCCGGGTCAAGCGCGTCAACGAGAGCGTCGCGAGCTCGGCCGACAGCCTGGAAGCGTTGTCCGATCAGGCGCAGCAGATCGGCAGCATCGCCACCGTGATCAAGGACGTCGCCGACCAGACCAATCTGTTGGCCTTGAACGCGGCGATCGAGGCGGCGCGGGCCGGCGAGCAGGGCCGCGGCTTCGCCGTCGTCGCCGACGAGGTGAGGAAGCTGGCCGAGCGCACCACCAGCTCGGCGCAGGAGATCACCAATATGATAGGCAAGATCCAGGACGGCGCGCGCGAGGCGGTGGACGGCATGCGCAGCAGCCGCGAGATCGTCGCCGACGTGGTGGTGGCGGCCGAGAACGCGTCGGCCACGATCAGCACGGTGGAGGAGCGCGCCGCCGGCGTGGTGTCGGCGATCAACGAGATCGCGTTGGCGGTCGGCGAGCAGCGCCAGGCCAGCACCGAGCTGGCGGGCCGGGTCGAGGCCATCGCCCAGATGTCCAAGGAGAACGGCATCGCGGTCGACGTGTTCTCGCAAGCGACGCGGGAGTTGGCGATGGTGGCCGAGAAGCTGCAGCAGACCACGCTGGCCTTCAAGCTGGAATAGCGTGCTTGGCGGCGGGGGCGGATCCCGGGATTCACCGGGATCCGTTCTTTGCAATTGGCGTCCACGCTTTGCGGAGGAGGCGGGAGACGGACGCGGCATGATCTGGGGCGGTCAAGAATGATGATTTGTTATTGCTTCTTGTTTCATCTAAAAATATAAAAATATCAATCGCATGCGAATTTTGGAGTGCAGTGTGGCGCAATTTCTCGCTCAATTCAGCATCCGGCTGAAAATCTTCTGCCTGATCATTCTCGGCATCGCCGCCGCGCTGATCATAGGCATCAACGGCATCATCGGCGCCTCCAGCATGTTCGAGCTGACCACCGACATGCACAACAATATGCTGCAGCCGGTGCGCTGGCTGGGCCAGGCCGCCAAACAGGCGGCCTATGTCAGCCGTTCCGACTACCGTTACATCGCTGAAACGGAAAAGCCGGTGATGGACGAGGTCGCTACTAGGCGCGACAAGCAGGAGGCCGAGGTAAGGCGATATCTGGACATGTATCGCAAGACCGAGTTGACGCCTCCCGAAGTGGATGGGCTGAAGCGTTTCGATGCCGCCTGGGCGGCGATGGAGATTCCGTGCAAGCAGGTGCGCGAGCTCAGCTATACCGACACCGGCAACGGCGAGAACAACAAGAAGGCGCTGGCGCTGATGGCCAAGCAGTGCCGACCGTTGTTCCAGGCGGCCGACGATGTGCTGACCGAACTGGCCAATATCAACACCAAGCTGGCCGACCAGGCGCAGCAGGATGCGCAGACGAAATACCAGCAAGTGAGGATGACGGCGATCTCGGTGCTGCTGATCGGTCTGCTGCTGCTGATAGGCCTGGGCCTGGCGGTCCAGAACGGCATCGTCGGCAGCCTGCGCGTCGCCGGCGCGGCGATGGATAAGATAGGCGTCGGCGATCTGACCGGCGACATCCGGCCGCAAGGCCGGGACGAGGTGGCCGACATGATGCGCTCGCTGGCCGGCACCCAGCAGCGCCTGCGCGGCGCGGTCGGCGAGATCATACGCTCGGCGGCCAGCGTCGCCGCGACCTCGGAGGAGCTGGCGGCGTCGACCGAGCAGGTCAGCGCCAGCATAGGCCAGCAGGTGAACGCCACGTCCAGCGCGGCGGCGTCGATAGAGGAGCTGACGGTCAGCATAGACCTGTGCGCCGGCAACGCCGGCCGGGCCAACGAGCAGGCGGCCGATGCCGGTCAGCAGGCCAAGGCCGGCAATCGGGACGTGCAGGACTCCACGACCCAGGTCAAGCGCGTCAACGAGAGCGTCGCGAGCTCGGCCGACAGCCTGGAGTCGTTGTCGGTACAGGCGCAGCAGATCGGCAGCATCGCCACCGTGATCAAGGACGTCGCCGACCAGACCAATCTGTTGGCCTTGAACGCGGCGATCGAGGCGGCGCGGGCCGGCGAGCAGGGCCGCGGTTTCGCCGTCGTCGCCGACGAGGTGAGGAAGCTGGCCGAGCGCACCACCAGTTCGGCGCAGGAGATCACCGATATGATAGGCAAGATCCAGGACGGCGCGCGCGAGGCGGTGGACGGCATGCGCAGCAGCCGCCAGATCGTCGCCGACGTGGTGGTGGCGGCCGAGAACGCGTCGGCCACGATCAGCACGGTGGAGGAGCGCGCCGCCGGCGTGGTGTCGGCGATCAAGGAGATCGCGCTGGCGATGGGCGAGCAGCGCCAGGCCAGCACCGAGCTGGCGGGCCGGGTCGAGGCCATCGCCGGGATGTCCAAGGAGAACGGCGTGGCGGTCGAAGTCTTTTCGCAGGCGACCCGCGAACTGGCGATGGTGGCCGAGAAGCTGCAGCAGACCACGCTGGCCTTCAAGCTGGAGTAAGTCTTTTCGGCGGCAAGCGGCCGCGGGCTACATCCGCTGGAACAGGTGGGCGTAGCTGCGGCTGACCTCCAGCGGCGCCGGATAGCCGCGCAGCCGCAGCTGCATGCCGCGTTCGTCGCGGCGCACCTGCTCGATGGCGGACACCCGGACCAGCGTCGAGCGGTGAACCTGCCAGAACTCGTCCGGGTCCAGCTGCGGCAGCAGCTCCTTGATCGGCATCCGGATCAGCGCCTCGCCGCCGGCGGTCTGCACCCGGGTGTATTTCTCGTCGGACTGGAAGAACAGTACTTCGTCAGTGGCGATCATCCGCATCGCGCTGCCCACCGACGCCCGTATCCAGCGCAGATAGGCCGGCTTTTCCAGCTGGCGGCTCAGTTGCCGCAGCGCCGACTGCCAGTCGGGCGCGGCGGCCTCCGGCGCGCGTTGCTGCCAGCGCTGGCGCGTGCGGGCCAGCCGTTCGTCTTCCACCGGCTTCAGCAGGTAGTCGATCGCGCCTTCCTCGAAGGCCTGGATCGCGTACTGGTCATAGGCGGTGACGAAGACCACCGGACACAGCCCGTCCAGCTCCATCGCGGCGGCGATGCCGCTTTGCACCGGCATCGTGATGTCCAGGAAGGCCAGGTCCGGCCGGTGTTCGCGCGCCAGTTCCACCGCCTGGCCGCCGTCGCGGGCTTCGGCGACGATGTCCAGTTCCGGCCAAACCCGTTCCAGCGCCGCGCGCAGCTGTTCGCGCATCAGGCGTTCGTCGTCGGCGATCAGGGCGGTCAGTGTGCTCATGATTCTCTCTCAGCTCAGGGCGAAGGGCAGGGCGATGGTGGCGCGGGTGCCGCCGGCCTCGGGCGCTTCCAGCGCCAGCTCCGCCTGTTGTCCGTACAGCAGGGCCAGCCGTTCGCGGATATTGGCCAAGCCCATGCCCTGGCCGGGCTGTTCGGGGAAGCCGGCGCCGTCGTCGCGCACTTCCAGCCTGAGCCTGCCGTCCAGCACCTTGGCGTGGATCTCGATGGCGCCGCCTTCGGCTTTCGGTTCCAGGCCGTGCTTGATGGCGTTTTCCACCAAGGTCTGCAGCATCATCACCGGGAAACGCGCCGGCAGCAACGATTCCGGCACGGCGATCCGCACCTGCAGCCTGTCCTCCATCCGCAGCTGCATGATTTCCAGATAGGCGCGCGACAGTTCCAGCTGCTGGCTCAGGCTGGTTTCTCCTGGCGAGTCTCGCCACTCCGGCAGCGAGGAGCGCAGATAGCGGATCAGCGCCTTCTGCATCGCCAGCGCCTTGACGGGCGAGTCTTCCATCAGCTGGCAGACCGACGACAGCGTGTTGAACAGGAAGTGCGGCTCGATCTGCGCCTGCAGTGCGCCCATCCTGGCCTCGGCCAGCTGCCGTTGCAGCGCCTCCAATTCGGCCTGCTGTTCGGCTTCCTGGCTGCGGGCGATGGCGCGGTCGGCCTCTTGTTCGGCCTGATGCTTGCCCAGGGCGAGGATCTTGACCAGGATGGCGACCAGGGCCAGCGTCACCACCAGCATGTGGAGATTGAGGATGCCGCCCAGCATCAGGCCCAGCAGGATGGCCAGCGCCAGCCGGCCCCAGCCCAGCCTCGCCACCATGTCGACGAAGCCCCACCAAGCCTTTTCCACGGTTTTCAGAATCGTGCCGACGTGGTCCTGGCCGACGGCCGGGTGGTTTTTATTATCCATGCTTCACCTCCTTGCGCGGCGACGGGAGCTTGAAATGGGCCTGACGGATCAGCCGCCTGGGCACGGAGAAGTCCAGCGACAGCCAGACCAGCGCCGCCGGCACGATCACGGCATTGACGGCCAGCATGGTCAGCAGCGCGGACAGGACGAGATGGCCCCAGTCCATATCGCTGATCCAGCCCGTCAGTTGCGTCCAGTATGCCGGCATATGATGGCAGAGCTGGATCAGAGCGTCCAACAGCGCGATGGCGTCGAAGTGGTTCATGGCGTTTCTCCTGTTTGGTTCGTGATGTGACTGTAGGAGAACGCCGCAGGGGCCGATATCGGCATGCGACGGACTGGCGGAAGCGTGGGATGAAATGCGTTTTGGACCGATGAAATGCAGCGGGTTTGGCCGAAGAAAGAAAATCCCCCGGAACGCCCCATGGCTTCCGGGGGAGGGGTTTACAGGCCCAGGGCGCGTTCCAGCGCCTGCATTTCGCAGCGCCATGCCTGCTGCAGCTGAGGCTTCTGGTGTCTGGGCTTGCGGGCCAGGTCGGCGTCCAGCAGCGCCTCCAGCTCACACAGCCGACGCCATTGCGCGTCCTCGCCGTCTGCTTCCGCCGGCGCGGGCGCGTCGGATGCCGGGACCGGCCGTCCTGTCGAGGGGGCGGGCGCGGTGAACAGCGCGGCGTAGGCGCTGTCGGCGTCCGGCCATTCCTGCAGCCGGCCGTCGCTCAGCACCCAGAAGCGGTTGCACGCGGCCTCGATCAGCTCCCGGTCGTGGGAGACCAGCAAGGCGCCGCCGGAAAAGGCGGCCAGCGCCTCGGCCAGCTCGCGCTTGCCGTCAAGGTCGAGGTGGTTGGTCGGCTCGTCCAGCCACAGCAGGTGGTGGCTGGCCAGCGACAGCGCCAGGAACAGCAGCCGCGCCCGCTCGCCGCCGCTGAGCGTGTCCACCCGCTGGCCGTGGCGGGAATAGGAGAAGCCGGCGGCGATCAGCGCGTGCCGGCGCGTGGACTCCGGCAGCGGCGCCAGCGGGTAGAGGGCGTCGAGCAGCGTCGCCTCGTCGGCCAGTTGCCGCAGCGACTGGTCGTAATAGGCGATGCTGGCCGATGGATGCCAGCGCCAGCCGGCGCGCGGCTCGCCGTCTTGGATATCCTTCCAGCACTGGCGCAGCAGCGACGACTTGCCGGCGCCGTTGGCGCCCAGCAGCGCGACACGGTCGCCGGGACGCAGCCACAGGCCGGCGGCGGCGAACAGCGGCGGCAGGCCGGGCGCCGCCGACACCGGCAGCGACTCGAAGGCCAGCAGGCTGTCGGCCGACAACGCCTGTCCTTTGAGCGCGAGCCGCCACGGACTGCCGCGGCTGACGAAGGTCTGCTCGTCCTTCAGCCTGTCTATGCGTTTTTCCATGGACTTGGCCTTGCGCACCAGTTTTTCGTTGTCGTGCTCGCGGCCCCAGATCGCCAGCCGCTTGCTGCTGGCGGCGAGGCGATCTATCTCCTTCTGCTCGCCGGCATGGCGGGCGCCGGCGGCCGCGTCGGCGTCGGCAAGCGCAGCCAGCGCCTGGCCGCACGGCAGCTCGAAGCGGTACAGCCGCGCGTCGCGCATCACCCAGCTGGCGTCGGTGACCTTGTCCAGCAGCCGGGCGTCGTGCGAGACCAGGATGAAGCCGCCTTGCCAGCGGCCGAGGAAAGCCTCCAGCCACAGCAGCGACGGCAGGTCCAGGTGGTTGCTGGGCTCGTCCAGCAGCAGCAGATTGGGTTGGCGCAGCACGGCGCGGCCCAGCAGCAGCCGGGTGTGCTGGCCACCGCTGAGGCCGGAGACCGGCGTGTCGGCCTGGGCGTCCAGCTCCAGTTCGGCCAGCAGGCTGTCGACCCGCCAGTGCTGATCCGGCTCCACCGCTTCCTGCAGGGCCTGGCGCGCGCTCAGCGCGTACAGCCGTCCGGGCAGGTGTTGCTCGACATGCTGCAAGCGGCAGGCGGACGCGTATTGCACTTCGCCGCCATTGGGCTCCAGCTGGCCGGACAGCAGTTTCAGCAGCGTGCTCTTGCCGCAGCCGTTGTGGCCGATCAGGCCGATGCGGTCGCCGAGTTTGACGGTGAAGGACAGATCGTGGAACAGCGGGCCGTGGCCGGCGTCCAGTTGTACGGAAAGGGCGGAAATCAGGGTTGTCATGCTTTGCTCTCGCTTGCTCGGGACGCGACGGTCCCTGTCAACAGGCGCGCTGGCGACAACGGGGATGAGTCGAGAAAGGACTCTGGTATCGGGGAGTTTGGCTTTGCTCGAACCCGCTTATCGCAGCGCGATGGATGGCAGGCAAGAGCTTTCAAATGCGCTGAACAAGCGAGCCAGCATGATTGGGCGCGCAGAGAGAACCATATTTACCTCCTTTCTTTTCTGAAAACGGTGGAAGATTGCGCAGTATAAGGCAGCCGGCGCCCCGGCCGCCAGCCGGTCAATGCTGCCGGCTGACCCAGGTGCGCAGCGGCACGCCGCCGGGAATGCCGCGGCATTGCGGCGCCACCTCGGCCGACATCAGCTGGAAATCCCCGCCGGTCCAGGCCCAGCGGGCGCCGCCGCCGCAATCGCCTATGCCGCGGCCCTTGGCGTAGCTGGAGAGCACGCCGCGTTCGAAAGCGGCGCCGATCAGCAAGGCGTCCTTGTCGTCCTCGTCGTGCGGCATCGCCGCGCGGCTCCGGAACGGCGGCTTGTCGTCGACGATCCAGGCCTTGTAATTGCTCTGGTAGGCGGCGCGGCCGCATTCGCGCAGGACCAGCACCTGGCCGGCGTTCAAGCGGTACAGGGCGGCGTCGGGATGGTCGGCGTCGGCTTGCTCGTTCCAGCAGGTCGCGTCTGCCGTCTTCAGCCTTTGCAGAATCGCCGGCAGCAGCGCCTTGTCGCCGGGACGGGCCGCCGGGATCGCGGCCGGCGCCACCCGCGGCGCAGCCGGGGCCGGCGGCACGGCCGATTCGGGTTGGTCGCCCGGTTTCGCCAGCGCGCCGCGGGTGCCGATCCGGCCTTGGACATCGTCGATTTTCAACAGCGCGGCTTTCAGCCCGGCCAGCGACAGCGTCCAGTGGCGGCGGCCATCGTCCAGCTCCATCGCGTCGGCGTCACGCATTGCGGCCAAGAGCGGCGCGGCGCGGGCCGGCGGGAAGGACTGGTCCGGCGCGACGCCGGTCCATCTGAGCTTGCCGACGCGCAGCGTCAGCGCGCCTATCTTGCCGTCGTCAGGATCGGCCACGCTCAAGCGGCCGGAAACGGCCGCGCCGGGACCGGCTGCGCGCGTCAGCAGCAGCGCGACCGGATTGTCGCCGTCTTCGGCCTGGCTGCCGCTGGCCTGGCAACGGCGGATGTTGTCGCAGGCGACCGCCCAGTCCTTGAATGTGTAGACCCTGGCCCAGGCGGGCAGGGCCAGGGCGAGCAGCAGGGGGGCGATCGCGGCGTGTCTCATCGTCATTGTCTCCAGTGTCCGGGGCGGCGGCCGGTCAGCCGCCGAACAGTCCCGGCGGCTCGCTGCGTTCCAGTTCGAAGCGCAGCAGCGCCGCTTTCAACGGCAGTCCGCCGGCGTAGCCGGTCAGGCTGCCGTCGGCGCCGAGCACGCGGTGGCAGGGCACGATCAGCGCGATCGGATTGGTGGCGTTGGCGCGGCCGACGGCGCGCGCGCCGTCCGGCGTGCCCAGCGCCCGCGCCAGTTCGCCGTAGCTGACGGTGGAGCCATAGGGGATGCGGCGCAAGGCCGCCCACACCTGCTGTTGGAACGGCGTGCCCCGCGGGGCCAGCGGCAGCTCGAAGTCGCGGCGCGCGCCGGCCTGGTACTCGGCCAGCTGGCGCGCCACTTCCGACAGCGCCGCGTCGTCGCGCGGCCCGGTCAATTGCCCGGGGTCGGGGCGGAACAGCAGCCTGACCAGCGCGCCGTCGGCGTCCAGCCAGGCGGCGACCGGTCCGAAGCGGGTGTCGATCAGGCCGTGGCGCAAAGGGTTCATGATCAGAAGCTCCACTGATAAATGACATATGATGGTATGTCGGCGATGATTTAATTAATCTGGGATTTGCGAAAGACGGGCCGCCGCTCACAAACGGACGGCCCCGGCGTTCCTCGGATTGGCCGGCGCTTCGACCGATGCCGCTCTCGCATCCATCGTCGTTCTCACATCCATTGGAGCCTAATATGCCTAATCCCGTCACGCCACAGCAAACCGTCTCCGCGTTGAATGCCGCGCTGGCGCAGATGAACCCGCCCGGCGATCCCGTAGACGGCCTGGATACCGGCGCAATGTCCGATCCGGCCTGGTCTTGCAATACTTTCGCGCCGCTGCTGCTGGATCAGGTCTGCGCCGAGACCGACACCGATCCCAATTCGCTCAACACGGAGTCGTACGCCGCCGGCTCGGCCTTGCCTCAGGCCTTTCCGGACCAGAGTTTCGTCAATATCTCGACAATGGGCGAGCCGTCCGCGCTCAACCATAATTTCAATATCCTGGTCGACGGCTACACGGTATGGCTGATCGAGGCCTTCGTCGATCAGACGGTGCCCATCGTCAAGCGTTTCGACTCCGCCGAGTTTTTCCAGCTGTGGAACAGCCTGTCGGGAGGCGGGGACGGCGACTGGAGCGACGCCTATATGACGCTGTTCAGCGTGGCGCCCGACCAGGTGGTGGAACAGCCGCCGCAGAACACTTGGCTGTCTAACCAGTATGTGACGTCTTAGACCCGCTAACAAAACCCCTGATCCTGCGTTGCGCCTCCTTGTCGTACTACTTGTACTGCCTGCGTCGGCGCGTCTTGGCTCAGGTACGCTGCGCGGTTTTGTTAGCGGCTCTTAGCGCCTGCGGCAGAAAACGGCCGCGGCACAAAAAGACCTTGAACAGGCTCTAAGCCGGCCGGCATCGCTTAGACGCCGTCGCCGGTTTCAGGGCGCGGCGTCGTCGCAGACCTGCTTGACGGCGTTTCTCAGCCACTGGTGCGCCGGGTCGGCGTCCATGCGCGGATGCCAGAGCATCGAAACGGTGATGTCCGGCACCGCCAGCGGCAGCGGGAAGCTGGCCAGGCCGTCCTGCAAATAGCCGGTATGCCGCTCCGGCACGGTGGCGATCAGCTCGTCGGCGCGGGCCAGCGCCAGCGCGGCGGAGAAGCCGCCGACGGTGACGGCGATATCGCGCCGCAGTCCCTGGCTTTGCAGCGCCAGGTCTATCCGGCTGTCGCCCCGGTCGCGCCGCGCCACCAGGATGTGGCGGCCGGCGGCATAGCGCTCCGCCGTGACTTCCCCGTCGGCCAGCGGGTGCGACCGCCGTACCACGCCGACGAAGCGGTCGCGGAACAGCGCGCGTACGCGCAGCTCCGGACCGGCGTCGTCGCCGACGACGCCGGTTTCCAGGTCGACGTCCCCGTTGCGCAGCGGCGCGCTGTCCTTGTCCAGCTTCAACAGGAAGCGCAGCCGCGCGCCCGGCGCCTCGGCGCGCAGCCGGGCGATCAGCGGCGGCCCGAAGTTCTCGGTGAAACCGTCGCTGGCGCGCAGCGTGAACGTGCGCTGCAGCGCGGCCAGGTCCAGGACCGGAGGCGGGGCCAGCACCGCCTGCACTTCGCGCAGCAGCGGGCCGACCCGGTCGCGCAGCGCCAGCGCGCGCGGCGTCGGCACCAGGCCGCGGCCGGCGCGCACCAGCAGCGGGTCGCCGGTGGCATGGCGCAGCCGGGCCAGCGCGCGGCTCATCGCCGACGGGCTGAGCCGGAGCCGGCGGGCGGCGCGCGCGACGCTGCCTTCGGTCAGCAGCGCGTCGAGCACGATCAGCAGATTCAGATCGGGTGTGGTCATGGCGGCACCGTAGCACATCCTGACATGGCGTTGCATGCACTTATATAGTGCAAGCTGTGCGTCTTCCGCCTCTATTGGCCCGGGTTTACGCTGCAGGCGGTCAATGAATGGATGGGGAAAGCCATGGAAAAAACGTCAGACAATGCCGGGGCGTCGCCGCGCTGGGGCATGGCCAGCTTGTCGCTGGCCATGTTGCTGGCCTCGCTGGGCACCAGCATCGCCAATGTGGCGCTGCCCGAGCTGTCCCGGCGATTCGACGCGCCGTTCCGGCAGGTGCAATGGGTGGTGCTGGCCTATCTGCTGGCCGTCACCGCGCTGATCGTCGGCGCAGGCAGGCTGGGCGACCTGATGGGCCGGCGGCGGCTGCTGCTGTCGGGCATGGCCATGTTCGCGGCCGCATCGCTGCTGGCGGCATGCTCCTCGTTCGGCGGCCTGGTCGCGGCGCGGGCCGTCCAGGGCGCGGGGGCCGCCGTGATGATGGCCTTGAGCATGGCCTTCGTCGCCGACGTCGCGCCCAAGGACGCCATCGGCCGCGCGATGGGCTGGCTGGGCACGATGTCGGCGGTCGGCACCGCGCTCGGGCCGTCGCTGGGCGGCGCGTTGATCGCCGCCGCCGGCTGGCGCAGCATCTTTCTGCTGCAGGCGGTGTCGGGAGCGGCGACCTTCGCGCTGGCCCGGCGCTGCCTGCCGGATACGGCGCGGCCGGCGCGGGGGGGCAGCGGTTTCGATCTGGCCGGCACCGCGCTGCTGGCGTTGGCCGCGTCGGCGTACGCGCTGGCGATGACGGCGGGGCACGGCCGCTTCGGCGCGCTGAACGCCGCCCTGCTGGCGGCGGCGCTGGCCGGCGGCGCGTTGTTCGTCTGGTGGGAGGGGCGCGTCGCCGCGCCTTTGCTGAGACTGCAGATGATGCGTGATCCGACGCTGAGCGGCGGCATGGCGATGAGCGCCCTGGTGGCGGCGGTGATGATGGTGACGATGGTGGCGGGGCCGTTCTATCTGGCGCGCACGCTGGGTCTGGGGACGGCCGCGGTCGGGCTGGCGCTGTCGGCCGGGCCGCTGGTGTCGGCGCTGTCGGGCCTGCCGGCCGGGGCGGCGGTGGACCGCTTCGGCGCGCCGGGCGTGATGCGGGCCGGGCTTGCCGCGATGCTGGCCGGCGCCGCGGCGCTGAGCCTGATTCCGCCGGCCTGGGGCGTGCCGGCTTATCTCGCGCCGCTGCTGTTGTTGACCGTCGGCTACGCCCAGTTCCAGGCGGCCAACAATACCCAGGTGATGGCCGGCGGCGGCGCGGACCGGCGCGGCCTGGTGGCCGGCCTGCTGAACCTGGCGCGCAATCTGGGCCTGGTGACCGGCGCGGCGGCGATGGGCGCGTTGTTTGCCGCCGCGGCCGGAACGGACCAGCTGGCGACGGCCGCGCCGGAGGCGGTGGCCCGCGGCATGCATGTCGTCTTCGCTGCGGCGGCCGGCCTGATCGCGCTGGCGCTGGCGATTTCGCTGGGTCGGACGCCTCCTCTTGCCGCCGCGGCCTGCGATCGCTAGGATTTTGCCCTGATGGAATATTCCGCGATGCGCGGCATGGCCGTTCGGAACGGCCGGCGGCGCGCATCGCTTTCAGGAGAAATCATGAGTCTGATCGCCGATCTCGTCGTCGCGCTGGTGGCATTGCTGCACGTTTATTTCCTGGTGCTGGAAATGTTTCTGTGGGACAGGCCGCTGGGCATGAAGACTTTCCGGCTGACGCCGGAGCGGGCGCGCGACACCAAGGTGCTGGCCGCCAACCAGGGCCTGTACAACGGCTTCCTGGCCGCCGGCCTGGCCTGGGGGCTGTGGCTGGGCGCGGCCGGCCTGCCGGTCAAGCTGTTCTTCCTCGGCTGCGTGCTGGTGGCCGGCGTCTTCGGCGCCGTCACCGTCAATCGACGGATACTGTTCGTGCAGGGGCTGCCGGCGGCCTTGGGCATCGTCTTGTTGTGGCTCTGAGATTCAGCCGCTCCGCTCCAGTTCCTGCAGAAAGCGCTCCAGCACCAGATTGGCGCGCCGGCCTTTTCTGACGGCCAGCGCCAGCGGCGCGTCGTAATGGCAGATCTGCGGCAGCAGCGGCCGCATCTGGCCCTGCGCGACCCAGGCGGCGGCGAAGTGATCGGGCAGATAGCCGATGTAGCGGCCGCTGAGGATCAGGAAGGCGATGCCCTCGCGGTCCGAGGCGGTGGCGGCCGGCTTCAGCCGCTGTTGAAGGGCCTGGGCCTGCGGCGGCAGCCGGTAGCCGGGCGCGACGGCGTCGACGGCGGCCAGCGCAGCCTCGTCCATCGCCTCGTCGGGCCGCGAGAACAGCGGGTGTTCGCGGCTGCAGTAAAGCTGGGAGCGCTCGTCGTACAGCGGCAGATAGTCCAGGCCGGACAAGGGCTGGATCAGCGGCACCACGCCGGCGTGCAACTGGCCGTCCAGCAGGCCGGTCTCGATGTCGCTGGGCGTCATCATGCCGATATTGATGCGCACGCCCGGGCCTTGCTCGCCCAGCGCCTGCAGCGCACGGGTGATGCGCATCTTAGGCAGCGTCACCAGATTGTTGACGATGCCGATGTTCAGCTCGCCGCGCAACTGGCGGTGCAGCAGGTTGACCTCGCTGCGGAAGTCCTCCAGCGCCGCCAGCAGCGTCTGGCTGGCGCGCAGCACCTCACGGCCCTCGTCGGTCAGCGCGAAGCCGGCGCGGCCGCGCTGGCACAGCCGTATGCCGAGGCGCTTTTCCAGATCGCCCATCTGCAGGCTGATCGCCGAACGGCTGATGCCCAGCACGCCCTCGGCGGCGGAGAAGCCGCCGCATTCGGCCACGGTACGAAACAGCCGCAGCAGCCGGATATCGAAATCGCTGACCTGACCCAGCGCCGGTTTGCGGTTCATATGTTAAGTCGATTGGAATCTGAACGTAAGAAAGATAGCATTTAACTCACGCAATGTCCGGCGCATGCTGTGGCCATATTCCCGCCTGCGAGGCTTGCGATGAACTCCCCGCTGACCACCCGTTCCGAATTCGACCGTCTCGACCTGCGCGCGCACTGGATGCCGTTCAGCGCCAACCGCAACTTCCAGCGCGAGCCGCGGCTGATCGTCGCCGGCGACGGCAATTATCTGACCGACGCCGACGGCCGCCGCGTGTTCGACAGCCTGTCCGGCCTGTGGTGCTGCGGCGCCGGCCACAGCCGAAAGGAGATCGCCGAGGCGGCCTATCGCCAGCTGTCGACGCTGGATTACTCGCCGGGCTTCCAGTTCGGCCATCCGCTGTCGTTCCGGCTGGCCGAGCGGCTGGCGGCGATGGCGCCGGGCGAGTTGAACCACGTGTTCTTCACCAATTCCGGTTCCGAGTGCGCGGACACCGCGGTCAAGATGGCGCGCGCCTACTGGCGGCTGAAGGGACAGGCGTCCAAGACCAAGCTGATCGGCCGCGCCCGCGGCTACCATGGCGTCAACGTCGCCGGCACCAGCCTCGGCGGCATCAACGGCAACCGCAAGCTGTTCGGTCCGTTGATGGATGTCGACCACCTGCCGCACACGCTGCTGCCGGCCAACGCCTTCAGCCGGGGCCTGCCGGAACACGGCGCCGGGCTGGCCGACGATCTGCTGCGGCTGATCGAGCTGCACGACGCGTCGAATATCGCCGCGGTCATCGTCGAGCCTATGGCCGGCTCGGCCGGCGTCATCGTTCCGCCGCGAGGCTATCTGCAACGCTTGCGCGAGATCTGCGACCAGCACGGCATCCTGCTGATCTTCGACGAGGTGATCACCGGCCTGGGTCGCACAGGCGCCTTGTTCGGCGCCGATTACTTCGGCGTGACGCCGGACATCATGAATCTGGCCAAGCAGCTGAGCAACGGCGCGCTGCCGATGGGCGCGGTCGTGGCGACCAGCGAAATCTACGAGGCCTTCATGGCGCAGGGCACGCCGGAATACGCGGTGGAGTTCGCCCATGGTTATACGTATTCGGCGCACCCGGTGGCCTGCGCGGCGGCGCTGGCGGCCCTGGATCTGCTGGAGAACGAAAACCTGGTGGCGAGGGCCGCCGAGCTGGCGCCGCATTTCGAGCGCGGCATCCACGGCCTGAAGGGCCTGCCGAATGTGGTCGACATCCGCAACTGCGGCCTGGCCGGCGCGGTGCAGATCGCGCCGCGCGGCGGCGACGCCATCGTCCGGCCGTACGAGGCGGCGATGGCGCTGTGGCGCAAGGGCTTCTACGTCCGCTACGGCGGCGACGCGCTGCAGTTCGGCCCGCCGTTCACCACGACGCCGCGGGAGCTGGACAGCCTGTTCGACGCCGTCGGCGAGACCTTGGCCAAGCTGGCCTGAACGATCGATAAAACGAGAAACCTGGAATGACGACTTTACAGCATCTGATAGACGGCGAAGCGCGGGACGGCGGCAGCCGCCGCGCGTCGGTCTTCAATCCGTCCACCGGCGAGGCCGTGCACGAAGTCCCGCTGGCCGACGCCGCCACCGTCGCGCAGGCGGTGGCGGCCGCCCAGGCGGCGTTTCCGGCCTGGCGCGACACGCCGCCGGCCAGGCGCGCGCAGGTCCTGTTCCGCTTCAAGCAGCTGCTGGAACAGCGCGAGGCCGAGATCGTGCCGCTGATCAGCCGCGAGCACGGCAAGACGCTGGAGGACGCCGCCGGCGAGCTGAGGCGCGGCATCGAGAACGTCGAGTACGCCTGCGGGGCGCCGGAGCTGTTGAAGGGCGAGTACAGCCGCAATGCGGGCCCCGCCATCGACGCCTGGAGCGATTTCCAGCCGCTGGGCGTCGTGGCCGGCATCACGCCGTTCAACTTCCCGGCCATGGTGCCGTTGTGGATGTATCCGCTGGCCATCGCCTGCGGCAACACCTTCGTGCTGAAGCCGTCCGAGCGCGATCCCAGTTCGACGCTGCTGATCGCCCGCCTGCTGCATGAGGCCGGCCTGCCGCGCGGGGTGCTCAATGTGGTGCATGGCGACAAGGAGGCGGTGGACGCGCTGCTGGCCGCGCCCGAGGTCAAGGCGATCAGCTTCGTCGGCTCGACGCCTATCGCCGAATACATCTACGCCGAGGGCTGCCGGCGCGGCAAGCGGGTGCAGGCGCTGGGCGGCGCGAAGAACCACGCGGTGGTGCTGCCGGACGCCGATCTCGACAACACCGTCAGCGCGCTGATGGGCGCGGCCTACGGCTCCTGCGGCGAGCGATGCATGGCGATCTCGGTCGCCGTCTGCGTCGGCGACCGCGCGGCCGACGCGCTGATCGCGAAACTGAAGCCGCAGATAGCGGCGCTGAGGGTGGGGCCGGGCACCTCGGCCGGCATGGACATGGGGCCGCTGGTGACGCGCGCCCACCTGGACAAGGTGGGCGACTATATCGCCGACGGCGTCGCGGCCGGGGCCGAGCTGGTCGTCGACGGCCGCGGCATCCGCGTGCCGGGTCACGAAGGCGGCTTCTTCATCGGCGGCTGCCTGTTCGACCGCGTGACGCCTCAGATGCGCGTCTACCGGGAGGAAATCTTCGGCCCGGTGCTGTGCGTGGTCCGCGTCGACAGCCTGGAGGAGGCGATCGCGTTGATCAACGCCCACGAATACGGCAACGGCACCTGCATCTTCACCCGCGACGGCGAGGCCGCCAGGCTGTTCGCCGACGCGGTCGAGGTCGGCATGGTCGGCATCAATGTGCCGCTGCCTGTGCCGGTGGCGTATCACAGCTTCGGCGGCTGGAAACGGTCCTTGTTCGGCGATCTGCACGCCTACGGTCCGGACGGCGTGCGCTTCTACACCCGGCGCAAGGCCATTACCCAGCGCTGGCCGCAGCGCGCCAGCCACGAGGCCTCGCAGTTCGCCTTCCCCAGCCTGTAAATATCCGCTGTGACAGTCGGGCCGCTCGCAAGGGCGGCCCGTTTCGCTGGCATAATGGCAATGTCCCGATCCTGTCGACTCGCCATGAAACTTCATCCTCCCGCCGCCGTTCTTTCCGCATCCTGGTCCATTCGCCGGCTGGGCGCGTCCGACATCGATCCGGATTGGCTGGACGATTTCCAGCGCCAGCAGGAAGTGACGCGGGTGTATCGCGGCTCGCCCGGCGACAGGCGCGTCGTCGACCAACCCTTCGTCGACGACTGGTCCATCGACGAACGGCGGGCCCTGTGCGGCGAGCTGGCCGCGATGGCCGACGGCGGGCTGGTGCTGGCGGCGACGGAGTCCGGGCGTCTGGCCGGCTTCGCCGCCGTCTCGCCCGAGCGGCTGGGGCCGGATGGAGGGTATCTGCAATTGAAGGAGCTGCAGGTCGATGCCCGCTGGCGGGGCCGCGGCCTGGGCCGCGAACTGATGCAGGCATGCGTCGTCGGCGGCCGGGCCATGGGCGCGCGCCGGCTGTATGTCTCCTCGCATTCGGCCGTCGAGACGGTATCGTTCTACGAGCGCTGCGGCTGCGTGCCGGCAAGCTGGCTGCACGCCCCGCAGGTGGCGCTGGAGCCTTTCGACTGGCAGATGGAGCGGGATCTGCGATAGCGCAATGCCGATGTGCTATCGTGCCTTGGAGGTCGTTTTCCCGTCGACAAGGAGCCCGCCATGCCGAACACGATACGCCTGCACCGCGTGCTGAGCGCGCCGCCGGAGCGCGTCTACCGCGCCTTCATCGATCCGCTGGCCCTGGCCAAATGGCTGCCGCCGGCCGGCTTCGTCTGCGAAGTGCTGGAGCAGGACGCGACGGTCGGCGGCGGCTACCGCATGGTCTTCACCAATTTCTCGCACGGCCAGTCGCATGCCTTCGGCGGCCGCTATCTGGAGCTGAGGCCGGGCTGCATCCGCTACACCGACCGTTTCGACGACGCGAACCTGCCCGGCGAAATGACGACGACGATCACGCTGGAGGCGCTGTCCTGCGGCACCGACCTTTCCATCACGCAGGAGGGGATTCCGGACGCGATTCCGCCGGAGAACTGCTATCTGGGCTGGCAGCAGTCGCTGCAGCAGCTGGCGGCGCTGGTGGAGCCGGAGATTCCGGGCTAGGTCCGGGAGCGCGAAAAAGCCAGCGCACGCCCGGCTGGATTTCGATCGTCGGCTTCCCGCCGGGTCCCCGCCACCCGTCGGCAGGCTGGAAGGGACCCGGACGCATCGCAGACGGGGGTTCTCACAAGCCAAGTCCAAAAGCGGTGCCTAAAGGCCATGAGCGATTTTTCATTCCGGCAGCGGATTGCTCAGCTGGCCGGCGCCCACGGACCGCCGGCGCTGGGCGTGTCGCCCCGGGTCCACCACTTCGCGCAGTACTTCTTGCCCTGGTACATCGCGCAGGCGCCGGCCGAATAGGCGACGCCGGCCGACCACGGCTGCAGGCTGCCGCCCTGTTGCAGCCACACCGCGGCCTGTCCGGGCACATCGCCCTGGGTCCACCATTGCGCCTTCCAGCTGGCGCCGGCGTAGGTGACGGTGTCGCCGGCGTTGTAGACCTGGCCGGCCGACCATGGCTGGCCGCCGACCGGGCCGCCGTCGCCGCCGCCGTAGTTCGGGTCCTGGGTGACGCCGCCGCCCCAATGGTCTTTGAAGCCCTTGAACGCGTTGGCGAAGGCATAGGGCGTCTGCGTGATGCCCGAGCATTGCGCGTCGACATAGCTGCCGTTGCCGGGGCAGGACTTGTCGCGGCTGATGGACCACATCGACAGCAGGCCGAAGTTGTTGCTGTTGGCCATGCCGTACAAGGCGGCGGCGTTGGCGACGCTGAAGCTTTCCGGCCGGGTGTCGTTCAGCCCTATCATCGGCGTCACGCCGACCTTCTGCCACAGCTGGGCGTCGGTCAGCGTCTGGCCGTGCGCCTTGTAGGCGGCGTCCAGCTGGCCGTACAACGCCTGGGCGGCCTGCTTGGCGGCCGCGCCCATGTCGGCGGTGCCCTGGCCGTAGTCCATCGCCATCACGTTGACGGTGTCCAGCGCCACGCCGTTGGCCAACGCCGAATTCAGCACGGCCAGGCCGTCGCCGGTCAGGCCGAACGGCATCGTCGGCAGCGTCAGCGACACGTGCAGCGTCTTGCCCTTGGCCTTGTAGTTCTTCTGCAACGCGGCCACCACCGCGAAGTTGCGCGTGTTGGCGGCGGCGTCGGTCTGCGTCGAACCCTCGACGTCGAAGTCGATGCGGGTCAGCTGATAGGCGTCCAGCACGGTCTGGTAGGCGGCCTGCAGGCTGGCGTTGCTGGTGCAGGCCTGC
Source organism: Chromobacterium sp. CV08 (assembly GCF_051129845.1). Lineage (NCBI taxonomy): Bacteria > Pseudomonadati > Pseudomonadota > Betaproteobacteria > Neisseriales > Chromobacteriaceae > Chromobacterium > Chromobacterium sp. CV08. Next base: position 3,833,272 of record NZ_CP150453.1, on the reverse strand, counting down.
TGCAGCGGCGTGCCGTTGGCGCCGCCGAAGGACACCGCGACCTCGCCGCCCTTGTTGCGGAAATTGGCGATGCCGCTGGCTATGGCGCCGGACTGCTGATCTGAGCCGTTGCCGGGAATGGCCAGCACGCCGCCCCAGGACGGCGCGCAGCCGCCGTTGGCGACGACGAAGGCCAGCGTGAATTGCTGTATGCCCTGGTTGACGCCTATCTTGTCCAGTGGCGGCGTCGGCCACAGCGTCATGTCCACATACGGGGCGAAGGCGCGGGCCTGGACGGTCGGGCTGGCCAGGGCGGCTGCGGTGGCGGCGAGGACGGCGGCGATTCTTAGCGGTTTCATCATCAGCGTTCTCCGGCGACGCGCATAGGCCGGTGGGCGGCGAATGCGCGGTTCTGGTTGATGGAAATGCCGTTTGTTGGACGACAGTTAAGCAATATACGCAATTGGAGTAAAAGCTCAATAGAAAACGCTCGCTCGCTTTTGATATCGATCAAGCGATGCCGAATCGGCGGCGGGCGGACCGGGAATCCGCCCCCGCGGCCTTCAGTCCAGCGGCCAGGGCATGGCCTTAGGCGCCGATTCCGGCTGCGGCGCCTGGGGCGGGGCCGGCGCGGTGTCGACCGCGCGCCACCACGGTTCGGCCTTGTCGGCATGGGCCGGCTCCATCGGCTCTCCGAGCCGGGGCATCATCAACTGGACGTTCTGCCGATCGCTCTGCGCCAGCAGCGTTTCCGCCGGTTCGTCCCAGGCGTGCATCGCCAGGTTGAAGGTGCCCCAGTGCACTGGCAGGAAGGCGCCGCCGCCCAGCAGATCCAGCGCCTTCAGCGCATTGTCCGGACCGAGGTGGATGTCGCCCCAGGCAGGATGGAAAGCGCCCACTTCCAGCATGACCAGATCGAAACCGCCCAGCCGCTGCCGTATTTCGGCGAACTCGCCGCTCAGGCCGGTGTCGCCGCTGAAGAAAACCGAGTGGCGCGGCGTGCGGATGGCCAGCGACGACCACAGCGTGGCGTTGCGGTCCTTCAGGCCGCGGCCGGAGAAGTGCTGCGACGGGGTGGCGGTGACGGTCAGGTCGGCGCTCGGGTGGCGGTAGCTTTCCCACCAGTCCAGCTCGGTGATGCGTTGCGGCGCGACGCCGAAGGCTTCCAGGTGGGCGCCGACGCCGAGCGGGGTCACGAACGGCACCTCGGTCTTGGCCAGCTCGCGTATCGTCGGATAATCCAGATGGTCGTAGTGGTCGTGCGATACCAGCACCAGGTCCAGCGGCGGCATCTCCTTCAGGCGCACCGGCGCCGGCTGGAAGCGCTTGGGGCCGGCCAGCCGGGTCGGCGACGCGCGCGCCCCCCATACCGGGTCGGTCAGCACCCGCAGGCCGTCTATTTCCAGCAGCACCGTGGAGTGCCCGAGCCAGGTGGCGCGCAGGCCGGAGCCGGCCGGCCGCTTCCAGGCCGGGCGCGGGTCCAGCGCCGGTAGCGGACCCTGCGGTACCCGGCGCTCGCCGCCGCACAGGAAATCGCCGAGCGAAGGCATGCGCGCCGTCGGATCGCGCAATTCCGGCGGAATCGGATAGAGGTTTCGAAAGCCGCTTCCGGACCATAGCGGGGATGCCTGCATGCGTTCCAGCCTGTGGCCGGACGCTTTCTTGCCCAGGGATTTCATGCGCTGCTCGCTTTCTGAGCGCGGCCGGCGGGATGCCGCCGCGTGTCGATGGCGGACGGGCCGCCTCGGTCATCTTGTGATGATAGTGGAGGCGCCGGCGCGCGAATCAAGGGCTGACCCGGCGCGTGCGGGGCTTCGTCTTGCGGATTTTCCGGCCGCCGCCGCCGCTTGCCCTCGCCGGGGGGCAAACCTAGAATAAAACACCGCTTTCACCATTGAACGACAAGCCTTGGCCCGGCGCATGCGAGCCAGGCCGCGCGGCCGTGATTCGTCATCGCACGGTTTTTGCAGCTTCTTCTGCATGAAATGGCGGTATTCCCCAAACAGGCCATATGCCAAACGGAAGGGGCGATGGTGGACACGCCGGAAGAAATATTGTTGCGCTTGTGCCGGCAGCAGGACTTGCCGGATTCCGCGGTGCTGGACATGGTGGCGTTGCAAAGAAGGCTGTATCCGCGCGCCAGCCTGCTGTACTGGGCGGTGGTCGATTACGGCCGCCCGTCGACCGAGGGCAGGCTGTTCGTGTTCGATACGCTGGAATGCAGCGTCCAGCGCTTCCTGGTCGCGCACGGCAGCGGCTGGGAGGCGAACGCCGATCCGTCGAGGGCCGTCTGCTTCTCGAACGAGAACGGTTCCAACGCGTCCAGCCTGGGCGTGTGCCGGGCGTCGGAAACCTTTTTCGGCGGCCAGGGCCTGTCGCTGTGGCTGGACGGGCTGGAGCCTTCCAACGCCAATATGCGCGCGCGCAATCTGGTGATGCACGGCGCGCCCTACGTCACGCAAGCCCATATCCGCGAGCACGGCGCCCTGGGCCTTTCCGACGGCAGTCTGGCGATCGAGCCGGAATACAGCGCCGGACTGATCAATATGCTGCAGGGCGGCTCCTTCATCAACTGCATCGGCGGCGATCGCTGACAGGGCGGCCGGGAGGCCGCCTCCCCATCGCGGGTGCCCGACACCGCACGTGCAGGTGGAACGGATGGTCGTTCGCCGTGCCGTTGGGATCGGCCACGCGCACGAAAACGGCGTTGGCGTTGCCGGCGCGCCGTCCACATTGACGATGACGCCATAGGTCTTGGGGATCGGGATGGCGGCGGCCGTGGCCGCCTTGTGCGACGGCGGGCCTCAGCGGCCGACATCCTCGCTGTAGTTGGCCGGAATCCAGGCGAAGGCCTTGGCGTCGCGGCCGACGTGACCGATGCCGGGGAAGGAGATATGGGCGGCGGCGACCCAGTAGCCGTTCCGGGAGGCGTCGGCGAAGGCCTGGCGGCGCCGCTTGATGGCGGCGGCGGAGTCGACGTCGAAGTCTATCGCGACATTGGGCCGGGCGAACTGCACTTGCTGGGCATGGACGGCGTCGCCCCAGAACTGCATGCGCTGGCCCCGGCTTTGCACCTCGTAGAAGGTGTGGCCCGGCGTGTGGCCCGGGGCGGCGATGGTGCGGACGCCGGGGAACAGTTCGTCGCCGGCGGCGAAGGCCTTCACCCGACCGGCCGCCAGGTACGGCGCCAGCGAGGCCCGGGCCTGGTCGAAGCCCTTGCGCTGGTCGAAGCCGGACGGCTGCTCCGGGGCCACCTTGGCCTTGTTGGCCGAATCCAGCCAGAAGTCCTCCTCCTTCCGGTTCAGATAGACGTCGGCGTTCGGAAAGACCGCCTTGCCGGCCACGGTCAGGCCGCCCGAATGGTCCAGGTGCACATGGGTCAGCAGCACCGCGTCTATGTCCTCCAGCCGGTAGCCGGCGGCGCGGATATTGGCCGGCAGCTTGCCGGAGCCGGGGCCGAACAGCTCGCCGGCGCCGCTGTCGATCAGCAGCAGCTTGGAGCCGGTGTTGATCAGGAAGGCGTTGATCGAGGTTTCGGCCTTGCCGGGCGCCTGGAAGCCTTGTTCCAGCAAGCGCCGTATCTGTTCCGGCGATTCGCCGTGCAGCAGCTTGTCCAGCGGGACCTTGACGGTGCCGTCGGACAGCGCGGTGATTTCGAAGTCGCCGACCATCATTCGGTAATAGCCGGGCGCCTGCGTGTGGATCTGCGGCGCGGCGGCCAGGACGGGAGCGGACGGGGCCAGCATGGCGCTGCCGATGGCGATGGCGGCGGCAATGGCTTTCAGTTGGCGGATCAGGGGCATGTCGGTTCCTTTAAAGCGGTTGGCTTGCGTGGCCCGACCATGTTCCAATAGCCAGCAATATCATTCAAATCGATTGGAAAGATAGTGACTATCAGTGAAAGAGATTTCAGGTCCATCGATCTCAATCTGCTGGTGACTTTCCTGGTTCTGATGCGCGAGCGCAGCGTTTCGCGCGCCGCCGAATGCCTGTTCGTCGGCCAGCCGGCCGTCAGCGGCGCGCTGGCTAGGCTGAGGCAGTTGTTCGACGACGCCCTGCTGGTGCGTACGCCGCGCGGCATGGAGCCGACCGAACGCGCGCTGCAATTGGAGCATCAACTGCTGCCGTCGCTGGAGCAGCTGCAGTCGGCGCTGTTTGAGCCGGCCGCCTTCGATCCGGCCAGGGCCGAGCGGGTGTTCACGCTGGCGATGCCGGACTGGGTGGAGATCTGGCTGATGCCGCGCGTGTGCCGGATGCTCATGGCCGAGGCGCCGGGCGTGGACATCGTCGTCAAGCCCACCGACCCGTTCTCCGCCGTCGGCATGCTGGAGCGGCAGCAGATGGACCTGGGCATCGCCTCCTTGAGAGAGTCGCCGGTCTGGCTGCGCAGCCGCACACTGGCCGCGATGGGTTTTCTGTGCGTCCATCATCCGGACCGCCTGCGGCTGGACGGCGCGCTGCGGCTGGACGACTACCTGGCCCATCCGCATCTGCTGGTCAGCTACCGCGGCGCCTTCCACAGCGCCATCGACGGCGCGCTGGAGGCGCAGGGCCGGCAGCGGCGCGTCCGTTATTCGACCCAGTCCTTCGGCGCGCTGCCGTCGCTGCTGGGCAGCCTGCCGGCATTGTCGACGGTGCCGGCGACCTTGGGCGCGCACTGGGCCGAAACCCAGGGGCTGCGCGCCGATCCGTTGCCGCTGGACGTGCCCGGGTTCAGCCTGTTGCTGTTCTGGCACGCGACGCGCGACAAGGACCCGGCGCAGCGCTGGCTGCGCCGCCTGGTGGAGCGGGCGGCGGCCTGAGCCGTTCCGGCGCCGGCCTCAGCCGCAGGCGCCGACGTGGCCGCAGGCGGTGCAGAACTCGCAGCCGTCCTTCTTGATCAGCGCGTGGTTGCCGCATTCCGGGCAGGCCTTGCCGGCCAGCGGACGCGGCGCGGCCGGGGCGTCCGGCGCGAACAGGTCGCTCTGCTCCGGCGCCAGCACCCCCATTTCCTCGACCGGCACGCCTTCCTCGGTCAACACGCCCAGCATCGCATAGCGATGGATGATCAAGCGGGCGAGGTAGGCGACGGTGGACGGCCAGCTCTGCGATTTCTCCAGGCCCGGTATGCGGGCGAAGAAGTCGCCCTGCGGCTCGGCGTAGCTCAAGAGCTTGCGCAGCTTCAGGCCTATCCAGGCCGGGTCTATCACGCGCATATCCAGCGACAGCATCTTGCACAGGCCGTCCAGCTCGCGCGGGTAGCTGCCGGCCAGCCACACCGAGTACGGGCGGCGCTGGCCGTTCGGCAGCAGCAGCTCCTTGACGAAGAGCACGAAGTCGTCGCCGGTCTGCGGATTGACGACGTCCACCGACCAGCTCATCGTGCCGTCTCCGCCGGATTTCGGCTCCTTGCGGGCGAACAGCGCGTCCATCACCGGCGTCGCCTCGCCTTCCTCCAGCTGCAGCGCGCCCAACTGCTCGACGCGGTGGCGCACCACCTGGCCCAGCGCGGCGGCGGCCGAGCTGGCGTGTATCGCCTTGCCGCCGAGCGCGAAGCGGTAGCGCTTGTCGCCATTGGTGCGCGACAGCGCGTCGAGCTTGGCGGCCAGCCAGGCGCGGTCGCGGCAGCGCATGTCCATCGACAGCGTCTTGGCGATCGCCGACAGGCCTCTTTGCTCGTCGGTCGCGTTGACCCAGCATTCGAACGGCGTCGCGCGGCCGTTCTCCATATGGCCGACGACGACGGCGAAGTCGCCGGCATCGCCCTCGACCATGAAGGTCCACGACGGGTTGCCTTCCTGCAGCCGAGGGCGGTTCGGCCACTTCAGGCTGGACAGCGCCGGGCTGGGGGCGGTGTTCAGCGTGACGCGGCGGTCCGGGTCGCTGGCGGCGCCGGACAGGTCCTGCGGCGCGGCGGCGGCGGCCGGCGTCGGCTCCACCGACAGCACCGAGCCCAGCACATTGTTCGGCCGATAGGTGGTGATGCCCTTCAGGCCGGCGCGCCAGGCTTCCAGATACAGGCTCTCGAAATCGGCGAACGGGTAGTCGGCCGGCACGTTGACCGTCTTGGAAATGGCCGTGTCGACATAGGGCGCGACGGCGGCCACCATCCGCATGTGGTCCAGCGCGCTCATGTCCAGCGCCGAGACGAAGTAGTCCGGCAACCGCGAGGTGTCGCCGCCCTGCAGCCGCCACACGCGGTAGGCGTGGTCCTCTACCAGGTATTCCTGCTGGGTGTTGTCGGCCATCCGCTTCTTGCGGGTGTAGAACCACGAGAACGGCGGCTCGATGCCGTTGGAGGCGTTGTCGGCGAAGGCCAGCGAGATGGTGCCGGTCGGCGCGATGGACAGGAGGTGGGAGTTGCGTATGCCGTGTCGGCGTATCCTGGCCTGGATCTTCTCCGGCAGCCGGCTGGCGCAGTGCGGCGCGGCCAGGTATTTGTCGGCGTCGAACAAGGGGAAGGCGCCTTTTTCGATCGCCAGGTCCACCGAGGCGTCGTAGGCGGCGTCGCGCATGCTCTCGGCGATGCGGGCGGCGAAGCGACGGCCCTCTTCGCTGTCGTAGCGCAGCTGCAGCATGATCAGCGCGTCGCCGAGGCCGGTGAAGCCGAGGCCGACGCGGCGCTTGTTCATCGCCTCACGCTGTTGTTCCGGCAGCGGCCACACCGTCAGGTCCAGCACATTGTCGAGCATGCGGACCGACATCCGCACCACTTTCTCGAAGGACTTGAAGTCGAAGCCGGCCTTGGCGCCGAACGGCGCTCGCACGTGGCGGGTCAGGTTGATCGAGCCCAGATCGCAGCAGCCGTAGTCCGGCAGCGGCTGCTCGCCGCAGGGATTGGTGGATTCGATCACCTCGCAGTAGGACAGATTGTTGTCCTCGTTGATCCGGGTCATGAACAGCACGCCCGGTTCGGCGTGGTCGTAGGTGCATTCCATGATCTGCCGCCACAGCTCGCGGGCGCGCACGCTGCGGTAGACCCACAGGCCGTCCTTGCGCCGGAAGCTGTCGGGGAAGGCCGGCGAGGCCGGTTCGACGGCGTGGGTCAGCTGCCACTCGCCGTCGGCCTCCACCGCGCGCATGAAGTCGTCGGAGACGCCGACCGAGATGTTGAAATTGCGCAGATCGCCGCGGTCCTTGGCGTGGATGAAGTCCTCGATGTCCGGATGGCCGACGTCGAGCACGCCCATCTGCGCGCCGCGCCGCGCGCCGGCCGATTCCACCGTCTCGCAGCTGCGGTCGAACACCCGCATATACGACACCGGGCCGGAGGCGCGGCTGTCGGTGCCCTTGACCCGCGCGCCCCGCGGGCGGATGCGCGAGAAGTTGTAGCCGACGCCGCCGCCGCGGCGCATCGTCTCCGCCGCCTGCAGCAGCGCCTGATAGATGCCTACCTTGCCGTGTTCGGCGTCGGACACCGAATCGCCGACCGGCTGCACGAAGCAGTTGATCAGCGTTGCCTTCAGATCGGTTCCGGCCGCGGAGTTGATGCGGCCGCCGGGGATGAAGCCCTGGTCCAGCGCGGCGAAGAACAGCGGTTCGAAACGGGCCGGGTCCTGCTCCAGCTCGGCCAGCGCGCGCGCGACGCGGTGGCGGACCTCGTCGACATTCCGTTCGCCGTGCTTGGCGTATTTTTCCAGCAATACTTCGCGCGAGATGTCCTGTTCCGCCATGGCGGCGATGTTTTCCTGCTGCATGGAATCTTCATCCTTCCGGTACGGTTTTCAACGACAAATGCATGGCCGGGTGGGCGTAAAAAAACGGCGTAGCAACTATATGTTGTTACGCCGTTTGGGGTGTCAACGCAAGCTCTTGTGTCAGACCGGCGGCGACCTTGTGCCGCCGCAGCCACAGCCGCGGCCTATTTCGCGGTGATCTTCACCGCCAGTTCCACGCCGTCGCGGTTGGCCGAAGTCTTCTGCGGCGCCTCCAGCGTCACCCGTTCGGCCAGGTCCGGCTGGCGGCGCAGCATCACCTTGCGCGCGTTCTCGCCGCGTTGCTTCGCCAGCTTCAGCAGATCGGCCTCGCCGACCTTCTCGGCCGCCAGCATCTCGTCGCGCAGCTGCTTGGCCAGGTCGGCGCCGGACGGGCCGCCTATCTTCAGCGTGTGGCTCAGCAGCTTCAGCCGGCCGATGCGCTGGCCGTAGACGGTCTTGATCGCCGACTGGGTCTGCGCGTCCTTCAGGTCCAGCGTGGCCAGCGGCTCGTCGTCCATCGGCGGGTGGCCGGCGGCGGCGAGCACCGCCGAGTCGACGCGGGCGCGCGCCAGCTGGCGGCTGTCCTGCTCCGGCGCGTAGCCGCCGGCGATCGCCAGCTGCAGCTTGGGCCGTTTTTCCATCATCGCCGCGACCTTGTCCAGCTTCTCGCGCTCGGGCGGGCTGACGTGGGCCTCGCCGGCGACGAAGCGGATGTCGTCGAAGCCTTCGCCGCCGAGCAGCGCGCCCAGCGCGCGGAACGGCGCGGTGACGACCTTGGTGACGATGTTGACGAAGGCCTTCCACACCACCTGGCCATAGCTGAACTGCGGGTCGTCCAGGCTGCCGGCCACCGGCAGGTCCAGGTCGATGCGGCCGTCGCTGTCCTCCAGCAGCGCCACGGCGAGCCGCAGCGGCAGGTGGGGGGACTTGTCGCCCTGCAATTCGTCGCCGAGCTGGATGGAGTCGATGACGACGCGGTTCTCGCCCTTCAGCTGCCGGTGTTCCAGCAGATAGCGCAGTTCCAGCGACAGCCGGCCGTCCTTGACCTGCCAGCCGGCGAAGTTCATCGAGTACGGATTCAGGCTGTTCATCGCCAGATTGTGGAAGTCCAGATGGATGTCGGTGCTGTCGGTCGGCGCCAGCGGCGACAGCGCGCCGCGCACCTTGACCTCGCCGTACTGGTCGACCGCGCCGTCCAGCGTGATGCGGCCGCGGCCGCCGGCGCGGGTGGACAGGTTCTGTATGCTGCCGCGCAGATGGTGCATGCGGGTGGCGAAGTCCGGCGTCATGCCATGGTCGGCGAATTCGACGGCGCCGTTCTGCACGTGGATGCTGTGTACGTCCAGCTGCGGCAGCGGCGAGGCCTGGCCGGCCGGTTTCGCCGGCTTGGCCGCCGGCGCGCCGGCGAAGATCTTCTGCCAGTTCAGCCGGCGCTGCTTGTCGAGGATCAACCGGGCGCGCGGCTGATCCAGCCGCACGTCGTTGACCGCGATCTTCAGCGGCATGCCCTGGGCCTGCAGCCGGGACAGGGCCAGGCTGTTCCAGCCGAGCAGCGGCAGCGCCTCGCCCGGCTCCTGCAGCGTCATCCTGGCCAGGCGCAGCTGGCCGGACAGCGACCACTGGCTGGCCGAGGCGGCGTTAAGCTGCAGATCGGCGCTGACGGCGCCGCCGGACAGTTTCAGCGGCGTGCCGCTCAGCCCGTACGGCGCCAGCGGCGCGACAGGCAGCGCGTCCAGCTTGATGCCGCCGCGCGCGGCCGGCTTGGCCGGATCGATGTCCAGCCTGGCGGACAGGCCGCCATTGCCGGCGCGGCCGGACAATTCCAGCGACAACGGGGCGCCGGCGCCGGTCTTGGCGCGCGCGGCTATCTTGTCCAGCCGGTATTCCAGAGGCTTGGGCAGGCTCAGGTCGCGCCAGGAGACGCGGCCGTTCTCCAGTTTCAGTTCCGGATAGGCCAGCTTCCAGTCCGGCGCGGCGTCGGGCTTGGACCTGGCCTTGGGCGCGGCCGGCCGCGGGCGCTGCGCCAGCAGCTTCTGCAGTTGCAGCCTGCCGTCGCGGTCGCGCTGCAGCGCCAGCTGGGCGCCGGAAAGCGTGACGTCGCCGGGCTGGATCTCATGCCGCTTGAAGTCTATCCGCGTCGGCGCCAGCTCGGCGCGATCCAGGCTCAGCCATGGCATGCCGCCGGCGGCGCCCAGCTTCAGGTCGGCCAGGCTGAGGCCGATGTCGTCCAGCCGCATGCCGCGTTCGGGATCCAGCGTCAGCTTGGCCTGCATCTGCGGCAGCGCCGTCTGCAGCCGCATCGTTTGGACGAAGCTCTGGTCGCGCCAGTCCGCCTGCCAGTCGTTGAAGCGTATGCTTTCCACCTTGACCAGCCACGGCGACGGCCTGGCCGGTTTGGCCGGTTTGGCCGGCTTGGGCGCGGCCGGCGGCAAGGCGCGCAGCCAGTCCAGATTGCCGGCGGCGTCGCGGCCGGCGCTGACGCGACCGCGGTTCAATTCGATCTTGGCCACGGTCAGCAGCGAGCGGGACAGGTCCAGCGCGCCGCCGTCCAGTTTCACTTCCGGAAGCGACAGCTCGCCGCCGCCGCCCGGCGCGGCCAGCTTCAGGCCGGACAGGCCGGCGCTTAGCGCCGATACCGTCAGATCCGGCGTCTTGCCGCTCATGTCGAATTGGTAGCGGGCGTTGACCGACAGTTCGCCGCCGGGCTTGGCGGTGGCGAAGTAGGGACGGACATAGTCCCAGACCGAGGCCAGCGGCAGGTCCTGCATGCTGGCTTCGCCGCTCGATTGCAGCGGTTGCAGCCGCATGCTGCCCTTCCAGTCGAAGCGGCCGCCGCCCTGCAGCTCGGCATGCAGCGCGTAGCTGCCGTTTTCGGCCAGCGTGCTCAGATTGCTCAGGCTGATGCCGATAGGCATCAGCTGGAAACGCTCGTGCTGGCCGTCGCCGTGGTCGCTGAAGCGCAGCTGGCCGTTGCGCAGGTTCAGCGCCGAGATACGCAGCCGCGGCAGCTTTTCCGGGGCGGTGCCGTCTTCCAGCTTAGGCGGGCCGGACACGTCGGAGACGAAGCGGCTCCAGTTCCACATGCCCGCGGCGTCGCGATCCAGCCACAGCTGCGGGCTGTCCAGCGTGAATTCGCTGGCCTGCCAGCGGCCCAGCAGCAGCGCATACAGGTCGGCGTCCAAGTAGACGCGGCGGGCCAGGAACAGCGGGCGGCCGTCGCCTTCGCGCAGCGCGACGCCGTTCAGCGTCAGCTCCATGCTCCACGGCACGATGCGGACTTCGGCGATGGCCAGCTGGCGGCCGTGCTTGCGCGCCCAGTCGGCGGCGGCCTGCTGCAACAGACGCGGCGCCGCCAGGCCGAGAAAGGCCCAGACCAGCAAGACCAGCGCGACGGCGGCGAGCAGCCAGCGTAGCCAGCGGCGGGGTTTGCGGGGAGCGGGCGGGACGGAGGCCGGATCGGCCGGGGCATGGGTATTCATATCGTTTAATTCTAATGCACTTTGCCGGTCCCGTCCTGTTGCGTTGTTTGTCCTATTGTTGACCAAGATTGACGGCCGGACGGGGGGAGGCCATTGCCGCCGGGCGCGGCGGCTGGCTACGATGGACGAGCGTTCAATATCTTGAACGCTATTTTGCCAAATCTTTATCACGAAAGGGCGATGATCTTGCCAAACCATCACCGGCGACGCCGGTCCAGCATTTCCATCGCGGCCCCGCTGCTGGCGGACCGCTGCCTGTTCCTGCTGCAGGCGGGACGGCGCAACACCCTGGTCAATCCGGCCCGGCTGCTGGGCAGCTCGGGCACCCATACATAATCAAGAGGCTTTATGAACAGTGCCGATACCATCAATCAATGGCTTGACCAACACCATATCACCGAGGTGGAGTGTCTGATCCCGGACATGACCGGCCTCGCCCGCGGCAAGATCGTGCCGCGCCACAAATACAATCCCGCCGAGGGATTGCGCCTGCCTGAAGCGGTGCTGTCGATGACGGTCACCGGCGATTACCCCGATCGCGATTTCACCTCGGTCGCCGATCCCGACATGAAGCTGCTGCCTGACGTCAGCACGCTGCGCCCGGTGCCGTGGAACAAGGAGCCGACGGCGCAGATCATCCACGATTGCTACTCGTTCGACGGCCAGGCGGTGGACCTGGCGCCGCGCAATGTGCTGAAACGCATCCTGAAACTGTACGAGGAGCGGGGCTGGAAGGCCGTGATCGCGCCGGAGATGGAGTTCTACCTGGTCGAGATCCAGCCGGACGAGGACCTGCCGCTGCGGCCGCCGGTGGGCCGGACCCGCCGCACCGAGGCCGGCATGCAGAGCTTTTCGATAGACGCGGTCAACGAATACGACGACATCTTCGACGTGATGTACGACTGGTGCGAGGCGCAGGGCCTGGCGCTGGACACGCTGATCCACGAGATGGGCACCGCGCAGATGGAGATCAATCTCGACCACGGCGATCCTCTGCAGCTGGCCGACCAGGTCTTCCTGTTCAAGCGCACCGTGCGCGAGGTGGCGATACGCAACAATATGTACGCCACCTTCATGGCCAAGCCGATGCAGGGCCAGCCCGGCAGCGCGATGCACATGCACCAGAGCGTCGTCGACATCGCCGGCGGGAACAATATCTTCAGCCTGGCCGACGGACAGCCGTCGCCGGCCTTCCTGCATTTCATCGGCGGCCTGCAGCGCTATCTGCCGGCGGCGATGCCGTTCTTCGCGCCCTACGTCAACTCCTACCGCCGCCTCAGCCGCTACACCTCGGCGCCGATCAACCTCAGCTGGGGCTACGACAACCGGACCTGCGGCCTGCGGGTGCCGCATTCGGGGCCTGAAGCGCGGCGGGTCGAGAACCGGCTGGCCGGCGTCGACGTCAATCCCTATCTGGCGATGGCGGCCAGCCTGGCCTGCGGTTATCTCGGCATGCGCGAAAAGATCGAGCCGTCGGACCCGCTGAGCGGCAGCGCCTACGAGCAGCCGCACCAGCTGCCGCGCCATCTGGACGACGCCGTCGAAATGCTGTTGCGCTGCAAGCCGCTGGCCGAGCTGTTCGGCGAGCATTTCATCGAGACCTACGCGGCGATCAAGGAGGCCGAGTACCGCGAGTACTTCGACGTGATCAGCCCGTGGGAGCGGCGCTTCCTGTTGCTGCATGTGTGACGGCTGCCGCCTGCCGATAGCGGCGGGCGGCATTTTTCATTTTGAATCCGCTATGCGGATGATGGTTTGCATTGCCGGGGCTGCCCGGCGGGCAGGGAGGGGATATTTGCTTGGCGGTACCGCCCAAGCAGATATCCCGGCCACCCTCAAGCCTGGCCTTCGGCTTCCCGCCGGGTCCCGTCAGGCCCGAGGCGCGGCTGAACTCACTGCGTGTGAATCCATCACTGGGCGAGGCAAGGCCTCGCATGCAGGGATTCGCTCAGCGATGCGCGCTAAGGTCTTGGGGCTCAAACATGCAGCCGCTTAAGACCTCGGGCCTGCCACCCATCGGCAGGCTAGAAGGGACCCCGGGCGCATCGGAAATGTGTTTGTTTTCTGCAAAACAAGCCCTAGCGTCCGTGTGAGAAGCCGTGAACAGCCTCTTAGGCCGGCTGCTGCTGCGTGGTGCAGTGTATGCCGCCGCCGCCGGCCGCCACCGCGTCGATGTCGAGCTGGACGATTTCGCGGTCCGGGAACTGCTCGCGCAGGATGGCGCGGCAATTGGCGTCGGCCGCCGCGTCGCCGAACTGCGGGGCGATCACCGCGCCGTTGCAGACGTAGAAATTGACGTAGCCGGCGGCGAAGTCGCGGCTCTCGAAGCGCGGCCGCACGCTGGACGGCCCTTCCAGCACCACCACCTCCAGCGGCCGTCCGCGCGCGTCGCGGGCGGCGCGCAGCAGCTCCAGGTGGCGCCGGGTCACCGCGTGGTCGTACGAGGACGGGTCGCCGTCCAGCCCGGCGATCACCACGCCGGGCCGGACGAAGCGGGCGTAGAAGTCGGTGTGGCCGTCGGTGATGTCGCGGCCGGCGACGCCGGGCAGCCAGATCACCTTGTCTATGCCGAGCAGGCGCTTCAGCTCCGCCTCGCAGGCGGCCTTGCCGACGCCGGGGTTGCGGTTGCGATTGAGCACGCAGCTTTCGGTGACGATGGCGGTGCCGTCGCCGTCCACTTCCAGTCCGCCGCCTTCCAGTATCAGCGAGCTCGCCAGCAGCGGCCGGCCCAGCCGCGCGCAGACCGCGGCCGCGACCTTGGCGTCGCGCGCGTGCGCCTGCTTGTCGCCCCAGCCGTTGAAGTTGAAGCCGACGCCGGCGGCGCGTCCCCGGCCGTCGCGGACCAAGACCGGGCCGGTGTCGCGCATCCACAGATCGTCCAGCGGCTGCGCGATCAATCGCACGCCGTCGCCGCACAGTCGGCGCGCCAGCTCCATCTCGTTCTCCGGCGCCAGCATGCACACCGGCTCGAAGGCCGAGATCGCGCCGGCGATGGCGGCCAGGTTCTGTCGGACCGGGCCCAGCAGGCGGCCGCCCCAGATGGCCTCGCGCGCGCCGAAGGCCATCCAGGTCGCCGCGTGCGGCTCGGCCTCGTCAGGCATGCGCCAGTCGGCGGCGGCCTGCCCGTTCCGGCTTGTCGGGGAGGCGGCGGCCTCGGCGGAGAGGCCGCCGCCCAGCAGCATGGCGCTGCCGGACAGCAGGGAGGCTTGTTGCAGAAAACGGCGTCGGTTCATCGTCGGCTCCGGTGGGGCGGCTAGGCGGCCGCCTGTTTATCAAATAGACCGAGCCATTGTCGGTGTTGGCCTGTGTTTTGAAAATTGATGATAATTGCCCCAATTGATCAACTTCTCTCATGGATCGTTCATGCGCATCCCATCGCTGAAACTGCTGCTGGGCTTCGAGGCCGCCGCCCGGCACGGCAATTTTTCCCGCGCAGCGGACGAGCTGTGCCTGTCGCAATCGGCGATCAGCCACCAGGTGCAGCAATTGGAGCAGCAGCTGGGGCAGCCGCTGTTCCGCCGCGTGGGCCGCGGCGTCGAGCTGACGGTGGCCGGGGAGGTGCTGCAGCAAAGCGTCAGGCGGGCGCTGGACAATCTGGAGGGCGGCCTGGGCCGGATCGCCGGCTATATGGATCCGGGTCTGGTGGTGCTGGTCTGTCCGGCCGCGGTGGCGCACGGCTGGCTGCAGCCGAGGCTGGACGTCTTGCGCCGGCGCCTGCCGGAGCTGAGTCTGCTGCTGTCGACCGACGAGAGCGCGCGTTTCGTCGACGAGGTGGATGTGGACATCGTGATCGCCGACCGGCCCTTGCAGCAGCCCGGCGTCGCGGAGGACCGCTGGCTGGCCGACGAATGGGTGGTGGCCGCGGCGCCGGGGCTAGCCCGAGCGCTGGAGGCGGAGCCGCCGGCCGGCCATGCCGGCTTGACCGGTCTGCTGTGCCTGGAGGACGGTTTCACCGACGCGCGGGCCGGCGTCTTGCTGCGCGGCCATCTGGCCGCCTTCCGGCGGGTCGGCGTTTACGACGACGCCCGGCTGCTGCTGGACGCGGCGCTGCGGGGGCAGGGCGCGGCCTGTCTGCCGGCGCTGCTGGCCGACGAGGCCCTGGCGGACGGGAGGCTGGTCCGCCTGGCCGGCTATCCGCCGGCGCCGGGCGCGCAGTATTGGCTGGCGCGCGCGGCAGGCGAACCGCGTGCCGCCATCGTCGCCGCTGTGGCCGACTGGCTGATCGAGGAGGCCGGGCTCAGTCGCCGGCCAGCACCTCGGCCAGCATAGCGACGCCGTTGTGCTGCTGCAGCGGGTCGAAATAGCTGAAATTCAGCCGCATCGCGTTCAGCCGGGGCTGCTTGTCCCGGAAGAACAGCGGCGCCGGCGCATAATGTATACCCTGCTGTATCGCCTGCGGCAGCCGCCTGCGGCAGTCGCTGCCTTCCGGCAGTTCCATCCACAGGAAATAGCCGCCTTGCGGCGTGATCAGGCGGGACGACGGCAGCTGCAGTTCCAGTTGCTGGCTCAGCGCCAGCCAGTTGGCCTGCAGCCGGCTGCGCAGCAGGCTCAGCATGTCCTCGTGCTGGCCGCC
Source organism: Chromobacterium sp. CV08 (assembly GCF_051129845.1). NCBI lineage: Bacteria > Pseudomonadati > Pseudomonadota > Betaproteobacteria > Neisseriales > Chromobacteriaceae > Chromobacterium > Chromobacterium sp. CV08. Next base: position 3,817,565 of record NZ_CP150453.1, on the reverse strand, counting down.
GGCCAAGAGCCGGGACAGCGCCATCTGGCTGGGCAGCGGCGTCGACAGCGAGCTGCACAGCTTCAGGCCGACGACGCTGTCGCGGTAGCGGCCGGCGGCGATCCAGCCGACGCGGTAGCCCGGCGCCAGCGACTTGCTGAACGACGAGCAGTGCAGCACGCTGCCTTTCTGGTCGAAGGCCTTCAGCGGCAGCGGCGCGCTCTCGCCGAAGTACAGCTCGCGGTAGGTGTCGTCCTCTATCACCGGCAGCCTGTGGCGGTCGGCCATCTCCAGCAGCGCCTGCTTGTCGGCGTCGCTCATCGTCAGGCCGGTCGGATGCTGGAAGTTGGCCATCGCCAGGATGGCGGCCGGCTGGTGCTGGACGATCAGCTGTTCCAGCCGCGCGAGATCCAGCGGCTGGCCGGGCGGCGTCGCCAGCGTGTGGGCGGCGATGCCCAGCTGTTCCAGCTGGTCGAACAGCGCCGGGAAGGCCGGCGTCAGCACCAGCATCGCCTGGCTGCCGGACAGCTTGCTGACCGCCCGTATCGCCAGGTTCAGCGCCTCCATACCGCCGCAGGTGACCAGCAGCTCGTCGCCGTCCAGCTCCACGCCCTGGGCCAGGTAGCGCAGCGTCAGCTCGCGGCGCAGGCCCTCGTAGCCGGTGTTGGCGTTGCCGGACAGCGCGTAGCGGTAGTCGCGCAGCGCGCGGGTCAGCGCGCGGTTCAGCGGCGTGGTGTTGATCAGCGCCGGATTCATGTACGGGCAGCCCCAGGGCATGGGCAGCGCGCTGGTCAGGTGCTCGATGCGGATGCCGCTGCCGTCGCCGCCCTGCAGCAGGCTGCCGGGCAGCGGGTTATGGCGCGACAGCACGCGAAAGCCCGAGCGCGGCAGCGCCTCGATCAGGCCCAGCTTCTCCAGTTCGGCGTAGGCGCGCTGCGCCGTGGTAATGCTGATCTTGTGGTCCTGGCACACCTTGCGCAGCGACGGCATGCGGTCGCCGGCTCGCAGATGGCCCTGTTCTATCGCGTTGCGGAAGCGTTGGCTCAATTGGCCGGTCTTGTTCATGTGGTTCGTTCCTGCCGCCTCATTCGCCGATGAAGCTGGACTTTTCCCGTATGGTGACGTCATCGCCCAGCGAGCGTATCACGAAGTGTATCGGGTGGGCGCCGCGTGTGGCGTGCTCGGGATCGGCCTGTACCCGCACCGCAACGGTTTCGGTCTGGGCCGGCTTGACGGCGACGATCTGGCCCGGATGTTCGAGCCGGATGCCGGGCAGGCCGTCCACGTCCAGCCGGTAGCGCTGCGGCTGTTCGGTGGTATTGATCAGCCGCAGGTTGTAGCGGTTCTGCAGCATGCCGTCGTCGGTCTGTTCGACCAGGCTGGCGCGGTCGCGCAGCACGTCCACCTTGAACGGCTTCTTCAGCACCAGGGCGGTGGTGGACAGCATGATGATGCCGGCCAACAGGCAGGAGTAGACCGCCACGCGGGGCCGGTGCAGCGAGCGGGCCGGGGCCGGCTTGCCTTGCAGCGCCTGGGCGCTGGTGTAGCGTATCAGTCCGCGCGGCGACTTCAGCTTGTCCATCACCTGGTCGCAGGCGTCGATACAGGCGGCGCAGCCTATGCACTCGTATTGCAGGCCGTGGCGGATGTCGATGCCGGTCGGGCAGACCTGCACGCAGATGCCGCAGTCTATGCAGCCCTTGACCGGTTCGCCGCTGCGCGCCTGAGCCTTGCCGCGCGGCTCGCCGCGCTTCTCGTCGTAGGAGATGATCAGCGTGTGGTCGTCGAACATCGCGCCCTGGAAACGGGCGTAAGGGCACATGTGCAGGCAGACCTTCTCGCGCAGCACGCCGGCCAAGAGCCAGGTGAAGCCGGCGTAGAACAGCGTCCAGAACAGGTCCCACGGCCCCATGTCCAGCACCGCCAGCTCGCGCATCGGCGTGAAATAGCCGACGAAGGTCAGGCCGGTCCATAAGGAAAAGGCCAGCATCAACAGCTGGTTCAGGCCTTTCCTGGCGTATTTGCCGACGCTGGCCGGGGCCGCGTCCAGCCTGCGGCGTGCGATGTGGTCGCCCAGCGTCAGCCGCTCTATCCAGATCATGATCTGGGTGTATACAGTTTGCGGGCAGCTGTAGCCGCACCACAGCCGGCCGGCCAGCGTGGTCCACAGGAACAGTCCCAGCGCGCACACCACCAGCAGCGCCGCCAGGTAGATGAAGTCCTGCGGCCACAGGCTGATGCCGAAGATCAGGAAATGGTGCTCGGCCAGATTGAAGTGGACGGCCTGACGGCCGTTCCATTGCAGCCACGGCACGCCGAAGAACACCAGCTGGGTGGCGACGACCATCGCGACGCGCAGATTGTTGAAGCGGCCGCTGGTGAGGCGGGGGTAGATTTTGACCGGTTTGCTGTCGGGCTTGGACATGGCTGCCACCACGTTATGAGGATGGCTATTTGTACTGCCGGGCATCAGTACAAACAATGCACAGACCAAGATGAAAATATGTATACAGATTTGACTGTATACTTACGGAATCCGCCCGGGGGCTTGCCGCCCGGCGCCCGGCCTCAGCTTTCCGGACGCGTCTTGTCCAGGGCCAGCGATTGCACCGCGGAGAAGTGGTTGACGACGTCGGCCAGCTGCGAGGTGCTGCTGCGTATCTGCTCGATCGAGTTGCTGGCCTCGCTGGCGTGTTCCTCGCCTTTCTGCGCCTTGACCAGCATCTCGTGGATGCTCTCGGTGGCGTTGCCGGTACCGTTCTTGATGTCGTCTATCATCTCCGTCACCTCCTTGGTGGAGGAGCTGGTGCGCTCGGCCAGCTTGCGCACCTCGTCGGCGACGACGGCGAAGCCGCGGCCCTGTTCGCCGGCGCGCGCCGCTTCGATCGCCGCGTTCAGCGCCAGCAGATTGGTCTGGTCGGCGATTTCATGGATGGTGTTGACGATGGTGGTGATGCGGCTGGTCTTCTGTTCCAGGTCTTCTATCAGACGTGCCGACTGTCCGGCGCTGTCGGCGATCACGCTCATCGCCTGTATGGTGTCGCGTATCACCAGCTGGCCGTCGTTGGAGGCGCTGTCCGACGCCGCCGACAGCCGATGGGCCTCCTGCACCAGGCGGAGATCCTGTTGCCGCGCGGTTTCCTGGTCGGTGATGTCGGCGGCGAACTTGATCACCTTGAATACCACGCCCTCGTCGTCGAAGACCGGATTGTAGCTGGCCTCCAGCCAGACCGGTCGACCCGACTTGTGCACGCGCTCGAAGCGGCCGGTGACGAAGACGCCCTGTCTCAACTGCTTCCACAGGTCTTCATAGGCCGGGCTGCGGACGAAATCGGCGGGGCAGAAGATCCGGTGGTGCTTGCCTATGATCTCCTCGGCGGTATAGCCGGTGGCGGCGAGGAAGTTGGCGTTGGCGGTCTGGATGACGCCGTCCGGAGTGAATTCGATGACGGCCATCGAGCGATCGACCGCCTTCATGATATTTCTCGCCTCATGGGCGATCTCGACCTCGCGGGTGACGTCCATCGCGAACTTGAGCACCTTGACCACCTGGCCGTGCTTGTCGTAGATCGGGTTGTAGCTGGCTTCCAGCCAGACGGTGCGGCCGTCCTTGGCGATGCGCTTGAACTGGTCCTTGATGAAGCCCCCGGTGCGCAGCACCTGCCAGAAGGCCTGGTATTCCTGGCTGGAGGCGAACTGCGGCGTGCAGAACATCCTGTGATGCTTGCCGACGATTTCGTCGGCGGTATAGCCCATGGTCTGTTCGAAATTGCTGTTGGCGGAGAGGATGATGCCGTCCGGGCTGAATTCTATGATGGCCGTCGACTTGCTGAGCGCGTCCATCACGTTTTGCTGGTTTTCCAGCTGGAGCAGGGCGTTGCTCAAAGCCGATTTCAGTTTGCGATCGAACATCGTGGCATCCTCGCGGGATAGGGATGGTGCGGAAGGCCGACGTGCTTCCGCTTATTCTGTGTATGAAAAGTGAGTGAGATTAGTCAAGGTGAGTCTCGGCGAAAGCCGGGCTTTCAGGCGGTAGGCGCATCGGCGGCTTGTCGGAAACGCGACGCAAGGGCTCCGGCCGCCGGGGGGGAGCCGTCGGCGCCGTTCAGCGCGTCAGCTGCGGGAACAGCCGGTAGAGACCGTCGACGATGATTTCCACCGACACCGCCGCCAGCAGCATGCCCATCACCCGGTTGACGATGTTGATGCCGGTCTGGCCCAGCAGCCGGGTCAGCGGCGACGCCAGCGTCAGCGCGCCGTAGCAGGTGACGGCCACCAAGAGGCTGCTGACCAGCAGATAGACCACCTGCAACCAGGAATGGGCGGTGGTGGCGTAGATGATGACGGTGGAGATGGTGCCGGGGCCGGTCATCAGCGGGATGGCCATCGGCACCACGGCGATATTGGTCTTGCCGCCTGCCTCCTCGCGCTCCTGCTTGGTGGTCTTGGTCGGTCCGGGCTTGGCGTTCATCAGCGCGATGGCGATCAGCATCAGCAGGATGCCGCCGCCGACCTGGAACGAGCCTATGCTGATGCCGAGGAAGCGCAGCAGCGTCTGGCCGACGACGGCGAACAGGCACATCACCACCGCCACCGCGATGGCGGTGGTCTGGGCGATCTTCTGCCTTTCCTCCTGGCTGGCGTTCGGCGTCAGGCTGATGAAGATGGGGATGGCGCCCAGCGGGTTGACCAGCACCAGCAGCGCGATGAAGATTTTTGCGATTTCGATTTCCATGACGATGGAGCTTACCTGTTCGTTCGATCGGCAACATTCGGCGTGGAGACGCAAACAACCATGGTTGCGTCAGGGGAATGGGACGGTAAAAAACCGGCGTCGCCGCCGGTTTCAGCATAGCGTAGCGCGAGCGCTCACGCCTTGGCCAGCAAGCGCTCCAGCGTCAGGCGGTAGATGTCGGCCAGCGGTTCGATGTCGGCCACTTCGACGCACTCGTTCAGTTTGTGTATCGTGGCGTTGACCGGGCCGAACTCCACCAGCTCGCGCGCGATGCGCTTGATGAAGCGGCCGTCTGACGTGCCGCCTGTCGTCGACAGCTCGGCCCGGATGTCGGCGACCTCGGCGATCGCCTGTCCCAGCGCCTCGGTCAGCGCGCCCGGCGGCGTGATGAAGGGCAGGCCGGACAGCTGCCAGTGCAGCTCGTAGCCCAGGCCGTGCTTGTCCAGTATCCGGCAGACCCGTTCCTTCAGGCTGTCGGCGCTGCTTTCCGGCGAGAAGCGGAAGTTGAACCACAGGTCGCAGTGGCCGGGGATGACATTGGTCGCGCCGGTGCCGGCCTGGATGTTGGACACCTGCCAGCTGGTCGGCGGGAAGAAGTCGTTGCCGTCGTCCCAGCGGGTGGCCGCCAGTTCCGCCAGCGCCGGCGCCATCAGGTGTATCGGGTTCTGCGCCAGTTGCGGGTAGGCGATGTGGCCCTGGATGCCGTGGACGACCAGCCGGCCGGACAGCGAGCCCCGACGACCGTTCTTGATGGTGTCGCCGAGGCGGGTCTCCGACGTCGGCTCGCCGACGATGCAGTAGTCCACCGTCTCGCCGCGGGCCTCCAGCGCGTCGACGACCCTGACGGTGCCGTCGACGGCCACGCCTTCCTCGTCCGAGGTGATCAGCAGCGCCAGCGAGCCCGCGTGGTCCGGATGCTCGGCGACGAAGCGCTCGCAGGCGGTGACGAAGGCGGCCAGGGACGCCTTCATGTCGGCGGCGCCGCGGCCGTACAGCAGGCCGTTCCGGACCGTGGGCTCGAACGGCGGGCTGTCCCACTTGTCCAGCGGGCCGGTCGGGACCACGTCGGTGTGGCCGGCGAAGCAGAACACCGGGCCGGCGTCGCCCCTGCGGGCCCAGAAGTTGTCGACGTCGCCGTGGCGCATCTTTTCCACCTTGAAGCCTATCGCTTCGAGGCGGTCTATCATCAGCGCCTGGCAGCCTTCGTCGCGCGGGGTGACGGAATCGCGGCGTATCAGTTCGCGGGCCAGATCCAGCGTCGCGCTCATAGGCCGAAGCGCTCCGCCCAGTCGGTCTCGGAGAAGCCGACGCCGACCTTGCCGTCCCATTCCAGCACCGGGCGCTTGATCACCGAGGTCTGCTCGCGCATCAGCGCGATCGCGCCGTCCGGCGTATCGGCGGCGGTCTTGGCCTCGTCCGGCAGCGCGCGCCAGGTGGTGCCCTGGCGGTTGACCAGCTTGGCCAGCGGCACCTGGGCGGTCCAGGCCTGCAGCCTTTCGGCGTCTATGCCCTGTTTCTTGAAGTCGTGGAAAACGTAGTCGATGCCGTTGTCGGCCAGCCATTGGCGGGCCTTCTTCACGGTGCTGCAGTTGGGAATGCCGTACAAGGTAATCATCGGGTGGGTTTACAAGTCCAGTTTGATGCTGTCGAAGCTGGCCGCGCTGTCGGGGCCAGGTTTGGGTTTCGCCGCCGCGTTCTCGCCGGACTGGTTGATCAGCCAGTACAGATTGGTCGGCGAATCGGCGTGCCGCAGCGCTTCGTCCAGGTGGATCCGTCCGGCCTTGTGCAACTGGAACAGCGCCTGTTCGAAGGTCTGCGCGCCATCGCTCATGCTGCTCTCGATGGCGTCCTTGATTTTGTCTATCTCTCCGGTTCGAATCAACTCCGAAATGTGCGGCGTGTTCAACATCAGCTCCACCGCCGGCACCCGGCTGCCGTCCGGCGTCGGCACCAGGCGCTGCGAGATCACCGCCTTCAGTGCCGCCGACAGGTCCATCAGCAGCGAGGCGCGATTCTCCGGCGGGAAGAAATTGATGACCCGGTTCAGCATGTGATAGCTGTTGTTGCCGTGCAGCGTGGAGATGCACAGATGGCCGGACTGGGCGTAGGCCAGCGCCTGCGTCAGCGTCTCGGCGTCGCGGATCTCGCCTATCATCAGCACGTCCGGCGCCTCGCGCATCGCGTTCTTCAGCGCGCGGGCGTACGACAGCGTGTCGAAGCCGACCTCGCGCTGGTTGACGATGGACTTGTCGTGCCGGTACAGGAATTCGATCGGGTCCTCCACCGTCAGGATGTGGCCCTTCATGCTCTGGTTGCGGGTCTGCAGCATCGCCGCCACCGTCGAACTCTTGCCGGAGCCGGTGGAGCCGACGACGAGGATCAGGCCGCGCTTCTGCCTGGCCAGGTCGCCGAGCAGCGGCGGCAGCTGCAATTCGTCCAGCGACGGGATGCTGGGCACGATGTAGCGCACCACCATGCCGACCGAGCCGCGCTGCCAGAAGATGTTGACGCGAAAGCTGCCGAGGCCGGGCACCGGATGGCCGAGATTCATCTCGCGCTCGCGTTCGAACGCCGCCGCCTCCTCTTCGCTCATCAGGCTGTAGGCCAGCTGCTTGACCATGTCGGCGGTGAGCGGCTTGTCGTTGACCGGCGTCAGCTCGCCGTCCAGCTTCAGCATCGGCGGCGAAAAGCTGGTCATGAACAGGTCGCTGGCCTTTTTTTCGGCCATCAGTTTGAAAAACGGCAGCATCAGCATCGATCCATCCTTCGGCTCGGGGAAGTCTGCCTTCAGTGTAGCCGCCGGCCCCCGCCCGCGCGGCCGATAAAACAAAGCCGCCGCCCGGCGGGGGCGGCGGCGTGGATCGGCGACGGCGTCGCTCAGGCGTGCTTGGCGGCTTCCTCGTCGCGCAGCGCGCGGCGCAGGATCTTGCCGACATTGGTCTTCGGCAGCTCGGTGCGGAACTCGACCACCTTCGGCACCTTGTAGCCGGTCAGGTTCTCGCGGCAGTAGCGGATGACGTCCTTGTCGGTCAGCGCCGGGTTCTTCTTCACGACGAAGACCTTGACCACTTCGCCGGACTTCTCGTCCGGCACGCCGATGCAGGCCACTTCGAGCACGTCGGGATGGCTGGCCACCACGTCCTCGATCTCGTTCGGATAGACGTTGAAGCCGGACACCAGGATCATGTCCTTCTTGCGGTCCACCAGCTTGACGTAGCCCTCGGGCGTGATCATCGCCATGTCGCCGGTGGCGAGGAAGCCGTCGGCGCCCAGCACCTTGGCGGTCTCGTCCGGACGGTTCCAGTAGCCGCGCATCACCTGCGGGCCGCGTATGCACAGCTCGCCCTGTTCGCCCTGCGCCACCGGCTTGCCTTCGGCGTCGCGGATCTCGATCTCGGTGGACGACACCGGCAGGCCTATCGTGCCGTTGTACTCCGGCAGGTTCATCGGGTTGATGCAGGCGGCCGGGCTGGTCTCGGTCAGTCCGTAGGCCTCGACCAGCGGCACGCCGGTGACGGCCTGCCATTTGTCGGCCACCGCCTTCTGCACCGCCATGCCGCCGCCCAGCGTCAGCCGCCAGGTGGAGAAGTCCAGCTTGGCGAATTCCGGATTGTTGACCAGCGCGTTGAACAGCGTGTTGACGCCGGTGATGCAGGTGATCGGATACTTGCGCAGCTCCTTGACGAAGCCGGGGATGTCGCGCGGATTGGTGATCAGCACGTTCAGCGCGCCCATCTCGATGAAGACCATCAGGTTCGCGGTCAGCGAGAAGATGTGGTACAGCGGCAGCGCGGTGACGATGACCTCCTGGCCCGGACGCACCAGCGTGCCGACCCAGGCGCTGGCCTGCAGCATGTTGGCGACGATGTTCCGGTGCAGCAGCTCGGCGCCCTTGGCGACGCCGGTGGTGCCGCCGGTGTATTGCAGGAAGGCGATGTCCTCGTGGCCCAGCGCGACCTTGTCGTAGGGCCGGGCGGCGCCGGCGGACAGCGCGTCGTTGAAGCGGATGTGGCCGGGCAGGCGCCACGGCGGCACCATCTTCTTCACCTTGCGTACGACGAAGTTGACCAGCGCGCCCTTGGCGAAGCCCAGCATGTCGCCGATGGAGGCGATCACCACGTTCTTGATCCGGGTGCGAGGCAGCACCTGTTCCAGCACGCCGGCGAAGTTCTCCAGGATGACGATGGTTTCGGCGCCGGCGTCCTTCAGCTGGTGTTCCAGCTCGCGCGGCGTGTACAGCGGATTGACGTTGACCACCACGCCGCCGGCGCGCAGCGTGCCGAAGATGGTGATAGGGTATTGCAGCAGATTGGGCATCATCACGGCGACGCGGTCGCCTTTCTTCAGGCCCAGCTTGTGCTGCAGGAAGGAGGCGAACTGCCCGCTGAGCGCGTCCAGCTGCGCGTAGCTCAGCTGCTTGCCCATATTGGCGAGGGCGGGGCGGTCGCCGAACTTCTCTATGCTGCGGTCGAACACTTCGGTGACCGACTGGAACTGATTGATGTCGATCTCGTGGGGCACCCCAGCCTGGTAGTTTTTAAGCCACACCTTATCCATAAATCCGGGTTTCTCCGTCGTGCGGGTTTTAGCGAGCTTCGCTCCGGCGCGGCCGGTGGCGAATCGGTTTAGCGTGTCGCTATTTTTTAGTCGTTGTCTTGGCGGCCCGTGGCCGCTGCGCTCAAACTCGAGGTCTGATCCGCGGTAATGTACCGTAAGTGAAATGCTCTCGCAAAATTGTCTGGCATAGGCTTGCGGGGCGCTCCGGGCGGGTGGGGCGGCAGGTTTTCTTTTTTGCGGGAATAGGTTACAATCGCAGCGGTTAGGGATGGGCGTTTCGCCCATTTTTTATTTGTGGAAAAAGCAATGGATGTTCGTTTGCTGCTGGAAAACACCCTGCAGGGTTTCGGCTACGAGTTGGTCGACTTCGAAATGACCCCAGGGGGCGGTTTTCGCGTGTTTATCGACAAGCCCGGTGGCATCACCGTGGAAGACTGCGTGCTGGTGAGCAATCACCTGACCCGGCTGTTCATGGTCGAAAACGTGAACTACGAACGGCTGGAGGTCTCTTCGCCGGGCCTGGATCGTCCTTTGAAGAAGGAAGCCGATTTTGTCCGCTTCGCCGGTCAGCTCGCCAAGGTCAAGACGCGGATGCCGATCGAGCAGCAGAAGAAATTTACCGGTCGTCTTGCCGGGGTCGAGGACGGCTCCGTGAAGCTGGATGTAGATGGCCGCATCGTGGTGATTCCGTTCGCCAACATCGACAAGGCTCGTCTCGAGCCTGAGTTTTGATGCCTGGACGGCGATAGCCCGCGCAAAAGGACAAAATTCGGAGAGGAATGCATGAGTCGCGAGATTTTGTTGCTGGTGGATGCCCTGGCGAGCGAGAAGAATGTCAGCAAGGATGTGGTTTTTTCCGCCCTTGAAATGGCGCTTGCCTCGGCCACCAAGAAAAAGTTTACCGATGACGAGATGGATGTGCGCGTCGAGATCGACCGCTACACCGGTCAGTATCAGACCTTCCGCCGCTGGATGGTGGTGGAGGACGAGCTGCTGGAATCCGAAAGCAAGGAAATCGGCCTGATCGACGCTCGCGAACGCGATCCTCGCATCGAGCTGGGCGCCTTCATCGAAGAACAGATGGAAGCGGTCGAGTTCGGCCGCATCGGCGCGCAGACCGCCAAGCAGGTGATCCTGCAGCGCATCCGCGACGCCGAGCGCGAACAGCTGCTGAACGAGTTCCTGCAGCGCCGCGAGCACCTGGTGATCGGCACCATCAAGCGCATCGAGCGCGGTAATGCCATCGTCGAGTGCGGCAAGCTGGAAGCGGTGCTGCCGCGCGACCAGATGATTCCGAAGGAAAACCTTCGCGTCGGCGACCGCGTCAAGGCCTACCTGCTGCGCATCGATCGCCAGGGCCGCGGCCCGCAGCTGATCCTGTCGCGCACCGCGCCGGAATTCCTGGTCAAGTTGTTCGAGCTGGAAGTGCCGGAGATCGAGGAAGGCATGCTGGAAATCCGCGCCGCCGTGCGCGATCCGGGCATGCGCGCCAAGATCGCCGTCAAGGCCAACGACGCCCGCATCGACCCGCAGGGTACCTGCATCGGCATGCGCGGCTCGCGCGTGCAGGCGGTGACCCAGGAGCTGGCCGGCGAGCGCGTCGACATCGTGTTGTGGGCGCCGGAACCGGCCCAGTTCGTCATCAACGCGCTGTCGCCGGCCGAAGTCAGCCGCATCATGGTCGACGAAGACAATCACAGCATGGACGTGATCGTCGAGGAAGAACAACTGGCGCTGGCCATCGGCCGCAGCGGCCAGAACGTCAAGCTCGCCGCCGAGTTGACCGGCTGGTACTTGAACATCATGACCGTGTCCGAGGCCGAAGAGAAGCATGAAGCCGAGGACGCCGCGCTGCGCCAGCTGTTCGTCAGCGCGCTGAGCGTGGACGAGGAGACCGCCGCCAAACTGGTGAGCGAAGGCTTCGCCGCGCTGGAAGAAGTGGCCTATGTGCCGCTGGAAGAAATGCTGGAAATCGAAGGCTTCAACGAGGAGCTGGTGGGCGAGCTGCGTAGCCGCGCCCGTGATGCGCTCCTGACGCAGGCCATCGCGTCCGAAGAGCAGGTCGAGAACGTATCCGACGACCTGAAGGACGTGGAGGGCCTGGATGCCGAGCTGGTTCGCAAGCTGGCCGCAGGCGGCGTGACCACCCGCGACGATCTGGCCGACCTGGCCGTTGACGATCTGGTGGACATGACCGGCATGGAAGCGGAAGCTGCACGCGCCATCATCATGAAGGCGCGCGAACACTGGTTCAACCAGTAAGGCTTTCTCGGGAAGTATTTACGGAATTTGGGAAGACGCATGGTTTTGACGAATGTAAAACAATTTGCCAGCGAGATGAATCTCACCCCCGAGCGCCTGCTGGAACAGCTGCGCGCCGCCGGTGTGAGCAAGCGCTCGCCGGATGACACCCTGTCGGCACAAGACAAGTCCCAGCTCCTGGACTACCTGAAACGCTCGCATGGCACCCGCGAGGACAGCGGCATCACGCTGACCCGCAAGTCCACGTCCGAGGTGAAGAAGGCCGATGGCGGCACCGTGACCGTGGAGACCCGCAAGAAGCGTGTCGTGGCGCGTCCGGAAGACGCCCCGCGCGTCGAGGCCGCCAAGCCGGTCGAGCAGGCGCCCATCGCCGCGCCGGCGGAAGCCAAGCCGGAGCCGAAGCCGGAGCCCAAGGTCGAGGTCAAGCCGGAGCCGAAGCCGGAACCGAAGGTCGAGGCCAAGCCGGAGCCGAAGCCGGAACCGAAGGTCGAGGCCAAGCCGGAAGTCAAGCCGGCGGTACGTCCGACCGTCGCCTCCATCCTGACGCCGGAAGAAATCGCCGCCCGCGAAGCGGAAGAGAAGCGCCAGGCGGCGTTCCGCGCCCGTCAGGAAGCGCTGATGCGCGAAAAGATCGAACGCGAAGAGCGCCGTCAGGCCGCCAAGCTGGCCGCATCGCAGCCGGCTCCGGCGCCTGTCGTCGCCGAACCGAAGCGTGAAGAGCCGCGCGACGACCGTCGCGGCGCGCCGAACGGCGACCGCAACGCCCGTCCGGGCGACAGCCGCGGTCCGCGTCCGGCAGGCGCCGGCGACCGTGGTCCGCGTCCGGCGGGCGCCGGCGATCGCGGCCCGCGTCCGGCCGGCGACCGTGGTCCGCGTCCGGCAGGCGCCGGCGATCGCGGCCCGCGCCCGGCAGGTGATAGCCGCGGCCCGCGTCCGGCTACTGCCGGCGCGCCCGGCGCTCCGGCCATTCCGGCTACCGTCGCCGGCCGTCCCGATGCGAAGAAGGGCGGCGGCAAGAAGGGCGGCGACCGCAGCTGGGACGACAACAAGAAGGGTGGCCGCGGTCTGAAGACCAAGGGCGGCGATACCGGCAACGACTGGAAATCCCGCGGCGGCAAGGGCAAGCACAAGCAAAGCAACAACCAGCACGCTTTCCAGACCCCGACCGAGCCGATCATCCATGAGGTCCTGGTGCCGGAAACCATCACCGTGGCCGAACTGGCGCACAAGATGGCGGTGAAGGCGGTTGAAGTGATCAAGGCCCTGATGAAGATGGGCATGATGGTCACCATCAACCAGGTGCTGGACCAGGAAACCGCGATGATCGTCGTCGAGGAGATGGGCCACAAGCCGAAGGCCGCCCAGGCGGACGATCCGGAAGCCTATCTGGACGTGACCGACGGCGAGACCGTCGAAGTCGTCGAACAGCCGCGTTCCCCGGTGGTGACCGTGATGGGTCACGTCGACCACGGCAAGACCTCGCTGCTGGACTACATCCGCCGCGCCAAGGTCGCCGCGGGCGAAGCCGGCGGCATTACGCAGCACATCGGTGCCTACCACGTGGAAACCCCGCGCGGCATGATCACCTTCCTCGACACTCCGGGTCACGAAGCGTTTACTGCGATGCGTGCCCGCGGCGCCAAGGCCACCGACATCGTCGTGCTGGTGGTGGCTGCCGACGACGGCGTGATGCCGCAGACGATCGAGGCCATCCACCACGCCAAGGCCGCCAAGGTGCCGATGGTGGTGGCGGTCAACAAGATCGACAAGGTCGGCGCCAACGTCGAGCGCATCCGCCAGGAGCTGGTGGCGCACGAAGTGGTGCCGGAAGACTGGGGCGGCGACACCCAGTTCGTCGAAGTGTCCGCGAAGATGGGCACCAATATCGACGGGCTGCTGGAAGCCATCCTGCTGCAGGCCGAAGTGCTGGAGCTGAAGGCCCCGGTCGACAGCTTGGCCAAGGGCATCATCGTCGAGGCCCGCCTCGACAAGGGCCGCGGTCCGGTCGCCACGCTGCTGGTTCAATCCGGCACGCTGAAGAAGGGCGATGTGGTGCTGGCCGGCACGGCGTTCGGCCGCGTCCGCGCGATGATGGACGAGAACGGCAAGGCCATCGAGTCGGCCGGTCCGGCCATCCCGGTGGAGATCCTGGGTCTGTCCGACGTGCCGCAGGCCGGCGAAGACACCATGGTTCTGGCCGACGAGAAGAAGGCGCGCGAGATCGCCCTGTTCCGCGCCGGCAAGTTCCGCGACGTGCGTCTGGCCAAGCAGCAGGCTTCTAAGCTGGAGAACATGTTCGCCCAGATGACCGAAGGCGAAGTGCAGACGCTGTCGCTGATCATCAAGGCCGACGTGCAGGGTTCGTACGAAGCGCTGGCCGGCAGCCTGCAGAAGCTGTCCACCGACGAAGTGCGCGTCAGCATCCTGCACTCCGGCGTCGGCGGCATCTCGGAGTCGGACATCAACCTGGCTATCGCGTCCAAGGCCATCGTGATCGGCTTCAACACCCGCTCCGACGCGGCCGCGCGCAAGCTGGCCGAGAACGAGGGCGTCGACATCCGCTACTACAGCATCATCTACGATGCGGTGGACGAGGTGAAGGCCGCGCTGTCCGGCATGCTGGCTCCGGAGAAGAAGGAGCAGATCCTGGGTACCGTCGAGATCCGTCAGGTGATCTCGGTTTCCAAGGTCGGCAATATCGCCGGTTGCATGGTGACCGACGGCATGATCAAGCGTTCCGCTTCGGTCCGTCTGATCCGCAACCACGTGGTGGTGCACACCGGCGAACTGGAATCGCTGAAGCGCTTCAAGGACGACGTGAAGGAAGTCAAGCAAGGCTACGAATGCGGCCTGATGCTGAAGAACTTCAACGACATCCAGGAAGGCGACCAACTGGAAGCGTTCGAGATCGTGGAAGTCGCGCGTTCCCTGTAATCGGGACGCCAGGGGCGGGTGCAGCGTCGGCCGGATGGCCGGCGGGCGCTCGCCCTTTTTCTCATGTGCGCCGCGCAAGAACAGAACTGGAATTGACATGGCCAAAGCCAAAAAAGGTTTTTCCCGCTCGGACCGCATCGCCGAGCAGATCCAGCGCGAGCTGGCCGAACTGACCCGCAAGGGCCTGAAGGATCCGCGCGCCGGCTGGATCACCATCACCGCGGTCGAGGTGACCCGCGACTACTCCCACGCCAAGATCTACTACACGGTGATGGTCGACTCCACCCGCGAGGCGACCCAGGAGGCGCTGGAAAGCTCGGCCGGCTATCTGCGCAACGAGCTGGGCCGCGCGATCAAGATCTTCAGCATTCCGCAGCTGCATTTCGTCTATGACGACTCGGTCGAGCGCGGCATGCACCTGACCAGCCTGATCAGCCAGGTGGCGCGCGACGACGCCGAGAAGTTCGGCGAGGCGTCGGCCGACGGTGAAGGCGAAGGCGCGGACAAGGGCGCGGCCGAATGAGCAAGCCGCGCAGCAACCGGCGCCGCATCGACGGCGTGCTGCTGATCGACAAGCCCTACGACATCTCCAGCAACAACGCGCTGCAGAAGGCGCGCTGGCTGTTGAACGCCGCCAAGGCCGGCCACACCGGCGTGCTGGATCCGCTGGCCACCGGCCTGCTGCCGGTATGCCTGGGCGAGGCGACCAAGTTTTCCTCCTACCTGCTGGACGCCGACAAGGGCTATCGCGCGACGGTGAAGTTCGGCGCGGTTACGACGACCGGCGACATCGAGGGCGAAGTGGTGTCCGAGCGTCCGATCGCCTTCGACCGCGAGGCGCTGCTGGCCGCGATGGCGCGCTTCACCGGCGAGATCAGCCAGGTGCCGCCGATGTATTCGGCGCTGAAGCACCAGGGCAAGCCGCTGTACGAATACGCCCGCGCCGGCATCGAAGTGCCGCGCGAGGCGCGCCAGGTCGTCATCCGCCAGTTGGAGCTGGTCAGTTTCGACGGCGACACCGCGGTGATGGACGTGCTGTGCAGCAAGGGGACCTATATCCGGACCCTGGCCTGCGACATCGGCGAGGCCTTGGGCTGCGGCGCCCATCTGACCGGGCTGCGCCGCACCGCGACCGGCGGCTTCAGCCTGGATGAATCGCTGCCACTGGCCGATCTGGAACGGCTGGACATGGCCGGTCGCGAGGCGAAACTGCTGCCGGCCGATGTGCTGGTCGCGCATTTTCCACAGTTGGAACTGGGCGACGGCGAGATCGGCAAGTTTATGCACGGCCAGCCCGTGCGTTTTGAACAAAAGTGTGAGAAAATACAGCGTTTCCGGGTGTATCAACAGTCCACCCGGAGATTCGTGGGGCTGGGAGAGGCGCGCGGCGATGGCCGTCTGCATCCGATCCGGCTCCTGGCGGAACAGGCGGAAACGCCCTGATCCGCCGCTTACCGAAGTGTGGAATGGGTTGGGTTTTCCGGCTCGCCGCACTTGTCGGGTTTTCAAACCCCTATTGAAACGGAGTAATCCAAATGGCAATGACCGCCGCTCAAAAAGCAGAAATCGTTAAAGGCTTCCAACGCGCAGAAGGCGACACCGGTTCGTCCGAAGTGCAGGTTGCCCTGCTGACCGCACGCATCAACGATCTGACCCCGCACTTCAAGGCCAACACCAAGGACCACCACAGCCGTCGTGGTCTGCTGAAGCTGGTCAGCCGTCGTCGTCGTCTGCTGGACTACCTGAAGCGCACCGACGCTGACAGCTACCGCGCGCTGATCACCCGTCTGGGCCTGCGCAAGTAATCGGTATACGGTTCTGAAAAAGTCGCAGTTCGCTGCGACTTTTTCACGCCGGCAGTGCCGCGAGTTTTATTGTTGTGACAACGGGGGGAGCCTCTACAAATTCCGATCTATGCCGCAGGTCAGAATTTTTAGGGGTTCCCGTTGTTTTTTCCGGCTCGCGAATTTCAATCATCGAACCAAGATAGGGAAACCCTCGTGTTCAATAAGATCACCAAAACCTTCCAGTACGGCAACCAGACCGTCACCCTGGAAACCGGTGAAGTCGCCCGCCAGGCGTCCGGTTCCGTACTCGTCACCGTCGACGACACCGTGGTCATGGTCAGCGTCGTCGGCGGCAAGAACGTCAAGCCGGGCCAGGACTTCTTCCCGCTGACCGTCGACTACCTGGAGCGCACCTACGCCGCCGGCAAGATTCCGGGCGGCTTCTTCAAGCGCGAAGGCAAGCAGTCCGAGAAGGAAGTGCTGACCAGCCGCCTGATCGATCGTCCGATCCGCCCGCTGTTCCCGGCCGGCTTCTACCATGACGTGCAAATCGTCGCCACCGTCGTGTCGCTGAACCCGGAAGTGGATTCCGACATTCCGGCCATGATCGGCGCCTCCGCCGCGCTGGCCATCTCCGGTCTGCCGTTCGCCGGCCCGATCGGCGCGGCCCGCGTCGGTTACGCCAACGGCGAATACATCCTGAACCCGACCCGCAGCCAGCTGGCCACGTCCGAAATGGACCTGGTGGTGGCCGGCACCCAGCGCGCGGTGCTGATGGTCGAATCCGAAGCCAAGGAACTGTCCGAAGCCGTGATGCTGGGCGCCGTGGTCTTCGGCCACGATCAGATGCAGGCCGCGATCAAGGCCATCAACGAGCTGGCCGACGAAGTGAACCCGGTGATGTTCGACTGGGCCGCCCCGGCCAAGGACGAGGCGCTGGTCTCCCAGATCCGCGGCATCGCCGGCGACAAGCTGGCCGAAGCCTTCCGCCTGCGCCAGAAGCAGGCGCGCACCGTCGCGATCAACGAAGCCTGGGACGCCGTCAAGGCCGGCCTGATCAACGAAGAAACCGACACGCTGAAGGCCAACGAGATCAAGGGCATCTTCAAGGACCTGGAAGCCGAGATCGTCCGCGGCCAGATCCTGGCAGGCGAAGCGCGCATCGACGGCCGCGACACCCGCACCGTGCGCCCGATCAGCATCCGCAGCAACGTGCTGCCGCGCACCCACGGTTCGGCGCTGTTCACCCGCGGCGAAACCCAGGCGCTGGTCGTGACCACGCTGGGCACCAAGCAGGACGAGCAGATCATCGACGCGCTGGCCGGCGAATACACCGAGCGCTTCATGCTGCATTACAACTTCCCGCCGTATTCGACCGGCGAAGCCGGCCGCATGGGCCCGCCGAAGCGCCGTGAAATCGGTCACGGCCGCCTGGCCAAGCGCGCGCTGGTGGCGGTGCTGCCGCCGGAAGACGAATTCGGCTACTCGATGCGCGTCGTGTCCGAGATCACCGAATCCAACGGCTCCTCGTCGATGGCTTCCGTGTGCGGCGGCTGCCTGTCGCTGCTGTCCGCCGGCGTGCCGCTGAAGGCGCACGTGGCCGGCATCGCCATGGGCCTGATCCTGGAAGGCAACCGCTTCGCGGTGCTGACCGACATCCTCGGCGACGAAGACCACCTGGGCGACATGGACTTCAAGGTGGCCGGTACCGCTTCGGGCGTGACCGCGCTGCAGATGGACATCAAGATCCAGGGCATCACCAAGGAAATCATGCAGGTTGCGCTGGAGCAGGCCAAGGAAGGCCGCATGCACATCCTGGGCCTGATGAAGGAAGCCGTGGACGGTCCGCAAGAGCTGTCCGCCCACGCTCCGCGCCTGTACGTGATGAAGATCAACCCGGAGAAGATCCGCGAAGTGATCGGCAAGGGCGGCGAGACCATCCGTTCGATCACCAAGGATACCGGCTGCGAGATCAATATCGAGGAAGACGGCACGATCACGATCGCTTCGGTCAGCAACGAGGGCGCGGAAGCGGCCAAGAAGCGCATCGAAGAAATCACCGTCGAAGTCGAAGTGGGCAAGGTCTACGAAGGCACCGTGGTCAAGATCCTCGACAACAACGTCGGCGCCATCGTATCCATCCTGCCGGGCAAGGACGGTCTGGTGCACATTTCGCAGATCGCCAACGAGCGCATCAAGAATGTGTCCGACTACCTGAAGGAAGGCCAGGTCGTGAAGGTCAAGGCCATCGAGATGGACGACCGCGGCCGCATCCGCCTGTCGATCAAGGCCCTGCTGGAAGAGGAAGCGAAAACCGCCCAGGCGACCGCTGAATCGTTCGGTCTGAAGGCCCAGTAATCCTTTCCCGCCTTCGGGCGTCTTGGATGTCGAACCCCCGCTTACGCGGGGGTTTTGTTTTGCGCGGCAATTTTATTCATTTCTTGACCGCCTGGCCGGCTCCAGGGCCGGAGTGCGTGTCCGCCGACGATGTTCTCCGGCGGCGCGGCTTGGAGCGAAAATGGAAAGTCCATAACGTTGCCCGATGCTATTTTTCACCGGTCTGCAACCGATATGGATGGATACGGCCATGAATATTTCCCTTTCTTCCGGCGCGACCGCCGCTTCCGTTTCCACAGCGTCCGCCAGCGATGTCCGACAGGAAGTCATTGGCGGCAACCGGCAGGAAAAGCTGGAGAAATTGAAACAGCAATTCGAAAGCGGCGGGCTGTACCTGAGAACGGTGTCGGATCATCACGACGAATTCGAGAGGACCTTCATGCCCAAGCTGGATGCCAGCCTGGGGCGTGGCCGCGACGAGCGGTACTGGTCTTCGGCCACCTTCATCCAGCAAGGGCTGAACGGCAAGGTCCATGATCCGCATGGCGACCGTACCGGGCTGATCCTCAGTTCCGATGCGCGACTGGGCGGTTTTTCCACTTTCGATGCGGCGACGGCCAATGTGCCTGCCGGGCTGGAGCCCAGCCGGTATTTCCCGGACAACTTCCCGAAGTTCGACATGATGGGTGCCTATGGCGCCACCGGCAATGAAGAGATCTTTTCGGTAGACGCCACCGATGTGACGGAACAGAAAATGAACGAACTGGGCATTCCCGACGAGTACCGTTCGGTATTCGCATTCGACCAGATACAGGACAAGATGGCGCAGATCAGGCAGGAGGGCGGAGAGGTGGAGCCGACCGAGGCCAAAATCTGCTACCGGCCGCAGGACGTGCTCGGCATCTACGTCGATGTCGATTCGCCGGCTTCCCAGTCCAAGGCCAGGGAGTTGCAGCATCAGATGCGGCAGCAGGGTTTCGATCTGCCGTTCATCGCCTATCGAAGCGGCGCGGTGGCGGAACTGGCGTCGCTCTGAGGCCGCTTATCGTCGAAAAGCGCCGCCGGCATCCGCGGCGGCGCGTTCCGGTCAGGCCGGCAGCAGCGGCCGCAGCCTGTTGCGCGCATTGCGCAGTATCAGCGAGGTGGTGTCCCAGTCCACGCAGGGATCGGTCACCGAGCAGCCGTAGCGCAACTGCGACAGGTCGGCCGGTATCGGCTGGTTGCCCGGCTCGATGAAGCTTTCCAGCATCACGGCGCGTATGCCGTGGTTGCCGGCCAGGATCTGCCCGACGACGTCGCTCAGCACCCTGGGCTGCCACTGGTGGTTCTTCCACGAATTGCCGTGTGCGCAGTCCACCATGATGGCCGGCGGGATGTCGCGCTTCTTCAGCGCCTGCTCGGCCAGCGCGATGCTGACCGAGTCGTAGTTGGGCCGGCCGCCGCCGCCGCGCAGCACCAGGTGGCAGTGCGGATTGCCGCGGCTGTTCACCACGGCCACGCGGCCGTCGCGGCCCATGCCCAGATAGGCGTGCGGCGCGCTGGCCGAGACGACGGCGTTCAGCGCCGCGTCCAGCGTGCCGTCGGTGCCGTTCTTGAAGCCGACGGCGCAGTCCAGCGCCGAGGCCAGCTCGCGGTGGATTTGAGATTCCGTCGTGCGCGCGCCTATCGCCATCCAGCTGTACAGATCGGCCAGATACAGCGGCGACAGCGGATCCAGCGCCTCGCCGGCCAGCGGCAGGCCCAGTTCGGCGGCGGCCAAGAGGAAGCGGCGCGCGATGTGCATGCCCTCGTCCAGGCAGCAGCTGTCGTCCATATACGGGTCGTTGATCAGGCCTTTCCAGCCGACGCTGGTGCGCGGCTTCTCGAAATAGGCGCGCATCACGATCAGCAGCGTGTCGCCGACATCGGCGGCCAGTTCGGCCAGGCGGGCGGCGTAGTCCAGGCCGGCGCGCGGATCGTGGATGGAGCAGGGCCCCACCACCACCAGCCAGCGGGGGTCTTCGCCGCTGAGCACCCGCTTCACCGCGGCGCGGCCGGCGTGGACCGAGGCGCGGGCGCGCGGGCCGGCCGGCAGGCTGCGCAACAGCTCGGCCGGGCTGGCCATCGCATGATAGTCGGCCTGGCTGGACGGCGGCGCCGGATCGGGGTGTTCGGGCGCGAGTAGGCCGTGTTCCGGCCTTGCAAGCGTTGTCATGATGTTCTCCACAGGATGATCCGCAAACGAGCAGCGGATTCAGCCCGTCGTTTGCGGCAGGGCCGGCGCGCGGCCCCGGTGTCGGCGACAGGGCGGCCGCGCGCCGACGGCGCGTCCGGCCTCTCCCTGCCGGGCGGGCCGCATGTTCAGGCGGCCAGCGTGGCGCCGCCGTCCACCACCACGTCCTGCATGGTGATGTGGCCGGCCAGGTCCGAGGCCAGGAACAGCACCGCGCCGGCGATGTCGGCCGGCGTGGCCAGCTTGCCGAGCGGAATGCCGAGCCGGTAGGCCTCGGGCTTGCCGGCGATGGTGCGGGCGGCGCCGTGTTCGTCCTGCCACATGCCGCGCAGCATAGGCGTGTCGGTGGAGCCCGGCGACACCACATTGCAGCGCACGCCGTACGGCGCCAGCTCCAGCGCCGCGTTGTGGCTGAGGCTGACCATCGCCGCCTTGGACACGCCGTAGCCGGCCATGTCCAGCCGCGGCACGTGGGCGGCGTTGGACGCGATGTTGACGATGGCGCCGGCGCGGCGCGCCTTGAAATGCGGCATCAGCGCGCGCAGCAGGTAGAAGGGGCCGCTGACGTTGACGGCCAGGCATTGCTGCCAGTCGTCGACGGACAGCGCGTCCAGCTGGCCGGTGCGCAGCACGCCGGCGGCGTTGACCAGCACGTCGGGCAGCGCGTTCTCGTCGGCCAGGCGGCGGCACAGCGCGGCCACGGCGTCGGCGTCGCGGATGTCCAGCGGCAGTTCGCGCAGCGCGCCGCCGCCATCGGCCTGGCCCTCGAACTTCAGATCCAGCGCGATCACGCGCGCGCCGGCCTCGAGCAGCCGTCCCGCCACTTCGCGGCCTATGCCCTGGGCGGCGCCGGTGACCCAGGCGCATTGGCCGGTGAAATCCAGTTGGCGCATGCTCAGGCCTCCTGCGGCAGCCGGGACGCTATCGCCGCCCACCAGCCGTCCAGCGTCGGCGTGCGGGCCAGGTCCTCGAAGCCTATGTCCAGGCCCTGTTCGCGCCAGCGGCCCACCAGCTCCATCACGCGTATCGAATCGAGGCCGTAGTCCAGCAGATTGTCGTCGCCGGCCAGGCTGTCGTCGCCGTCCTCTAGCACCGCCAGCAGCTGCGCCTTCAGCCAGTCGCGGGTGATCGCCTCGGCGCCGGCTTCGGCCAGGTCGGCGGTGGAGACGACCGCGCCGCAGCGGGTGGCCACGTAGCGCAGCGCCATCTTGTGCTCGTCCTCGCTGAAATCGGCGACGGCGTCGCCGACCATGAAGGCCTGGATGTCGCGCATGAAGGCGTCGCAGGCGGTCATCATGCAGCCGATGTGGGCGTAGACGCCGCAGATCACCAGCTGGTCACGGCCCCAGGCTTTCATCCTGTCCTGCAGATCGCTGCGCTGGAAGGCGCTGTAGCGCCATTTGACCAGCACCGTGTCCTGCGGACGCGGCGCCAGCGCCGGCGTCACCGCCTGCAGCGCCGGATCGGCCGTGGTCAGGCCGGGGCCCCACATATCGTTCAGCAGCGCGCGGTCCTCCGGCTTTTGCTCGGTCGGTTGGGCGGTGTAGATCACCGGCACGCCGTGGCGGTCGGCCCAGTCGCGCAGCGCGGCGACGCGGGCGGTCAGCTCTTGCATCAGCGGGCTGTCCTCGCCGTAGAAGGCCAGGAAGTAGCGCTGCATGTCGTGGATCAGCAGCGCGGCGCGCGCGGGTTCTACGCGCCAGGAGGTCTTGTTGGCGGGGAAGTCGGCCGCCTGCGGCAGCGGGTAGGCGTTCAGCTTGGGGATGCTCATTGTGTTCAGGCTCCGGCCGCGGCGGCCAGCAGGCCGCGCAGCGTTTGTTTGTCTATCTTGCCGACGTGGGTCAGCGGAAGGGTGTCCACCAGTTCGAAGCGGTCGGGCAGCTTGTAGTCGGCCACGCCCTGCTCGCGCAGGAAGCGGCGCAGCGCCACCGGCTTCAGTCCGTCCCCGCGCGCGACGACGTAGGCGCAGCTTTTCTCGCCCAGCATCGCGTCGGGCATCGCCACCAGCGCGGCCTGGGCCACCTGCGGGTGCAGCAGCAGCAGGTGCTCGATCTCCTCGGCGGCGATCTTCTCGCCGCCGCGGTTGATCTGGTCCTTGACCCGGCCGACCACGCGCAGATAGCCGCGCTCGTCGGCGACGACGACGTCGCCGGAGTAATAGAAGCCTTCGTTGTCGAACACGCGGGCGTTGTGCTCCGGCGCCAGGTAGTAGCCGCGGAAGGTGTAGGGGCCGCGGGTGGCCAGCATGCCCGGCGTGCCCGCCGGCACCGGATGGCCGGCCTCGTCGACCACCTTGACCTCGTCGCCGTCGCTCATCGGCCGGCCCTGGCAGCCGAAGACGATGTCGTCGCCGTCGTCGAGCCGGGTGTAGTTGACCAGGCCTTCGGCCATGCCGAACACCTGTTGCAGCGCGCAGCCCAACACCGCCGGCACCTGGCGCGCGGTGGCCTCGGCGAAGCTGGCGCCGCCGACCTGCAGCAGCTTCAGGCTGGCCAATTGCGACTCGCGGCCCGGCGCCGCCTGCAACCACAAGGCGACCGCCGGCGGCACCAGCGCGGCGATGTCGACCCGGTGGCGCTCGATCAGCGCGAAGCAGGCCTGCGCCTCCGGATTCGGCGCCAGCACCACGGCGCCGCCGGCGTGGAACACGCCCAGCGCGCCGGGCGAGCTCAGCGGGAAGTTGTGCGGCGCCGGCAGCGCGCACAGGAAACGGGTGTGCGGGCCGAGTCCGCAGATTTCGGCGCTGCGGCGCACGCTGTAGAAGTAGTCGTTGTGGGTGCGCGGAATCAGCTTGGGCGTGCCGGTGCTGCCGCCCGACAACTGGAAGAAGGCGACCTCGTCGGCGGCGCTCGGGCCGGCGTCGTCCGGCAGGCCGGCATGGTCCTGTTCCAGCACCGCGTCCAGTCCGCCGTTGGCGAACAGGCGCACGCTCAGCGCCGGCGAGATCGCGGCCAGCTGGTCCGCCATCGCGTCGTCGCCGAACAGCGGATGGCGGCGGTCGGCGATCAGCAGCTTGGGCTGGATCTGGCGGGCGTAGGCCGACAGCTCCAGCTTCTGATGGCTGAACAGCGCGTTGACCGGCGCGACGCCTATCTTGAACAGCGCGAACAGCGCGATATAGAACTCGGCCGTGTTGGACAGCTGCACCAGCGCGGTGTCGTGGCGGGCGAGGCCGCGCGACAGCAGCCAGGCGGCCAGATTGCCGGAACGGCGATCCAGTTCGGCGTAGCTGATCTCGCGCTCGCCGCACAGGATCGCCGGCGCGTCGGGGCGCTCGCGGCATTGCCGCTGCAGCATCTCGGTCATCGGCTGGTCGTTCCACCAGCCGGCGGCGCGGTAGCGGGCGGCCAGATCGTCGGGCCAGCGGGTGAAGGCGATGCTCATGCCAGCGCCTCCGTGCCGGACAGGCCGAAGGCGGCCAGCATCGTGCCGAGCTTGGCCTGGGTCTCCGCCCACTCCGATTCCGGCGTCGACGCGGCGACGATGCCGGCGCCGGCGAACAGCCGCACCCGCTGCCGCTCGACGGTGGCGCAGCGTATCGTCACCGCCCACTCGCCGTTGCCGGCTTCGTCGCACCAGCCGACCATGCCGCTGAACACGCCGCGCTCGAACGGCTCGATCTGGCGGATCAGCTGCCGCGACGCCTGGGTCGGGAAACCGCAGATCGCCGGCGTCGGATGCAGCTGGCAGGCCAGCTGCAGTACCGACATGGCCGGATCGGCCAGCGTGCCGTCTATCGGCGTGCCCAGGTGCCACATCGCGCGGGTGCCGAGCAGCGACGGTTGGTCCGGGATGGCCAGCTCGGCGCAGTGCGGCGTCAGCACGCTGCGGATCTCGTCTATCACCAGGCTGTGCTCGTAATGGTCCTTGGTCGACGCCAGCAGCCGCTGGCCTGCGTCGGCGTCGGCGGCCGCGTCGGCCTGACGCTTGGCCGAACCGGCCAGCGGGAAGGTGCGGATGCGGGCGCCGTCCTTCCGCAACAGCAATTCGGGGCTGACGCCTATCAGGCGGGCGCCGCCGTACAGCGGCAGCTGGAACTGGTAGCCGCTGGGATTCTGCGCGCAGGCGGCGTCGAATACCCGGTCCGCCGACACCGGCTGGTCGAAGTCCACTTCCAGCACCCGCGACAGCACCGCCTTGCGGATGTCGCCGTCGGCGAAGCGCGCGATCGCCTGGCTCACGGCGCGCTTGAAGCCCTGCTCGTCCGGAATGCTGCGCGCGCTCAGCGCATGGGCGCCGTCGGCGGGGAGGCGGGCGGCGGCCAGCCTGTCTTCGCGGTCGAAGAAGGCGTGTTGCCCGGGGATGAACAGCTCGGACGGCTTGTCCATGTCGAAGGGGATGGCGCCCATCAGCACCGGCTCGCGCAGGCCGTCCGCGCGGGCGCGGGCGAAGGCTTCGGCGACGGCGCGCGCGAAGGCGCCGCCGGCATCGCCGCCGTCGCGCGCCGGCAAGCTCAGGCGGGAGTGGATGCCGCTGGCTTTCACGCTGCGATGGGCGGACATGAAATAGTAGGAATCGCCATCGTCGGCGGTCGTCGCGGATTGCGTGCGCATGGCAGGCTCCAAACGGTAATGATAATGATTATCGTTTAAAGTTATATTCAATCCATGTCATGTGTCAAGCATAAAGTGAATGAATAAGGCATTAATGTGAATGGAATGCTAATGGTTCTTGGGAATTAAGGACTTAGCGTTTCCGCAGCCCTTGGGCCTTGCCAGGTGTCGGCCTCAGGGCCTGTTCAAGGTCTTTTTGTGGCCGCGGCCGTTTTCTACCGGATGCCGGGCGCCCAAAGCGGCCCGCCGCAGTGTCGTTCAATGCAACAGGCGTTTGACAAAGCCATGCGCCGGCCGGGCTGCGATGTTCGCAAAAAGACTTTGAACAGGCTCTTAGAGCCGCTAACAAAACCGCGCAGCGTACCTGAGCCAAGGCGCGCCGACGCAGGCAGTACAAGTAGTACGACAAGGAGGCGCAACGCAGGATCAGGGGTTTTGTTAGCGGGTCTTAGCCTGATTGCCGGCTGCCGGCAAGTCCGGAAAGCAATGATTTGCATTGCACCAGTCCTAATTGGCAGTACTGCTTGCCGTTTGTCGGACATACCAATTAAATACCAATGCCGTCGGCATGACGGCGCCACGCGCCGGCAAGCGCACAGCCGCGCCGGCGTCACGATGCAGTGAACAACAAGGGAGTGGACGATGAGCATGAAGCGATTGCTGGGGGCGGCGGTGCTGGCCGCCTTGTCGACGTGGGCGTGGGCCGCCCCGGATGCGACGGTGCTGGGACAGAGCCTGTCCTTGAGGATTGCCGTGGACACCAATAAGGGCGCGGCAGCCGGCGCGCCGTGCGCCGAGCTGGGGGCGGACTGGGCGTCCTGCCTGAAGGGGCGGCTGATCCTGGAAAACAAAGGCGGGCAGGCGGTGCCGGCCGGCGGCGGCTGGAATCTGTATCTGCACAGCATACGCCGCATCCTGAAGCTGGACACGCCGCAGTTCGCCCTGCGCCACATCACCGGCGACCTGTACCAGATCACGCCGACCGCCGCCTTCGAGGGCCTGGCGCCCGGCCAGAAGCTGGAACTGCCGCTCCTGGACGAATACTGGATCCTGCAGGAAAGCGACGTCCTGCCGCGGCCCTATGTGACGGTGGACGGCCAGCAGCCGGCCCTGCTGCAGCACGACAGCAGCGACGAGGCCAGCTATCTGCTGCCGCTGAGCGGCGACAACTGGAAGAATCCTGCCGGCGAACTGCGGCCGCTGGCGACGCCGGAGCAGCGCTACCGGACCTTCAGCCAGCGCGGACCGCAACTGGCGGCGGCGCAGGTGGCCAACCGCGTCATTCCTGCCGCGCTGCGCCAGCATCTGGGCGGCGGCGAGCTGCTGGTCCGCGGCGTCAATCTGAACCTGTCAGGCATCAGCCCGGCGCAGAAGGACGCGCTGGCGCGGCGCGCGGCGCAACTGGGCTTGCGCGGCGACGGCATCGGCGTCAGCGGCGGCATCGTCGGTTCCCGCCTGCCGGCCGACATCGCCGTCTCCGGCGGCTACCGGCTGCAGATAGGCCAGCAGGGCGTCAAGGTCGAGGGCTTCGACGCCGCCGGCGTGTTCTACGGCGTGCAGACGCTGCTGGGCCTGCTGCCGCAAGGCGGCGGCCAGGTGCGCTGGATGACGGTGGAGGACGCGCCGCGCTACGTCCACCGCGGCTTCATGGCCGATCTGGCGCGCAACTTCAAGCAGCCGGCGACGGTGCGCCGCCTGATAGACCAGATGGCCGCCTACAAGCTGAACAAGCTGCACCTTCACCTGTCCGACGACGAGGGCTGGCGTTTGCAGATTCCCGGCCTGCCGGAGCTGACCGACGTCGGCGCGCGCCGCTGCCACGATCTGAGCGAAACCCGGTGTCTGGTGCCGCAACTCGGTTCCGGCCCGGCCAACCAGTCCGGCGGCGGCTATCTGTCCCGCGCCGACTATATCGAGCTGGTGCGCTACGCCCAGGCCCGCTTCATCGAGGTGATCCCGGAGTTCGACATGCCGGCCCACGCGCGCGCCGCGGTGGTGTCCATGGAGGCGCGCTACCGCAAGCTGGCCGCCGCCGGCCAGGCGCAGGCGGCGGCCGAATACCGGCTGCTGGACCCGAAGGACCAGTCCAACACGCTGTCGGTGCAGTTCTACGATCGCCGCACTTATTTCAATCCCTGCGTGCCGGGCAGCGCGCGCTTCGTCGCCAAGCTGGTGTCCGAAGTGGCGCAGATGCACCGCGAGGCCGGCCAGCCGCTGCAGACCTGGCATTTCGGCGGCGACGAAGCCAAGAACATCCTGCTGGGTTCCGGCTTCCAGGATGTCGGCGGCACCGATCCGTCCAAGGGCAAGGTCAATATGGCGCAGCAGGACAAGCCTTGGGGCCGCTCGCCGGCCTGCCAGGCGCAGATCGCCAAGGGCGGGCTGAAGAGCGTCGACGAGCTGCCGCTGCGCTTCGCGCGCGAAGCCAGCCGTATCGTCTCCGCCCAGGGCATCCCGACGATGGCGGCGTGGCAGGACGGCGTCGCCGGCTCGGGCGGCGCGTCCGACTTCGCCACCCGCAATACCATGGTCACCGAATGGGACACGCTGTACTGGGGCGCGGCCCAGGCCGCCAACGGCTATGTCGCCAAGGGTTTCCAGACGGTGCTGGCGCTGCCTGACTATCTGTACTTCGACTTCCCCTACGAGCTGAACCCGCGCGAGCACGGCTATTACTGGGCCTCGCGCGACACCGACAGCTACAAGGTGTTCAGCTTCGCGCCGGACAATCTGCCGCAGAACGCCGAAGTGATGCCGGATCGACAGGGCCAGCCGTTCGCTGTGACCAGCTCGGCCGCGCCGGCGCGTTACGCCGGCATACAGGGCCAGGCCTGGACCGAGGTGATGCGCACCGACGCCGAGTTCGAAACCATGGTCTACCCGCGCTTGCTGGCGCTGGCCGAGCGCGCCTGGCACAAGGCCGGCTGGGAGCGGCCGTACAAGGTCGGCGAAACCTATCAGCTGGGCGTCACGCAACTGGTGGACAAGACGGCGCTGAACGCCGACTGGCAGCAGTTCGCCGCGGTGCTGGGCTGGCGCGAAGCGCCCAAGTTGGAGCACGCCGGCATAGGCTACCGGGTATCGATGCCGGCGGTGCTGCCGGGGGCCAACGGGGCGTCGGCGACGACCGAATGGCCGGGCGCGCGGCTGCAGTACTCGAGCGACGGCCATGGCTGGCAGACCTACCGGCCCGGCCAGCAGGTGCAGGCGCGCTACTGGCGCGGCGTCACCCAGGACGGCCGCCGCGCCGGACGGGTGGAGGCGCTGTCGGGGCAGTGAGAGGCATCGGTGCGGGCAGGACGCCTGGCCGCGCCGGCCGTCGCTTGGGCTGAGCTTGCGAAGGCCAACGTTCGCCGGGAGAGCTGGCCTCATGCTCCCGGTAAGCGTTGGCCTTCATTTCATTCAGTCCGGGCTACGTCCATTGCCGGCATTCCGCGTCGTCAATCGTCGAGGCCGGCGGCGTGATCGATCGGACGGCCGTCATTGCGTCCGCCACTCCGCCGGCGAATGGACATAATGCACAGATCGCCAATACGAGGCGATGCCTATGTCGTACCCATGGGCGAGCATCACTTGAATCACGTCGAGGCCGGCAGCGGTCTTGTCCGTCGCCAGCGCCAGCTTGGCCAATCGGGTAGCGCGCTGCGGGTTGGCGATGTCCGGGTCTTTCGAATAGGCGACAACGCTTAGGAAGGTCGAGGCTTCATCGTTGTTTTTCGCCGAGATGGGGAATGTTTTCCCTTTGTAGACCTGTGCATGCATGACCCAGGGTTGAGAGTCCACTGCATCGGTGATGCTGATCAATGAGGCGAATGGCTCGCTGGAGGTGAAATGCTTGATGAAATATGGCGCAATGCCGGAGGCCATCGCCAGCAGAGCGCAAGCCGCGACATGGCCTTTCCAGACGGCAGGCGCAAGGACATGCCCGCTGGCATCCGTTGAGACAACGTAGGAGGCGACGAGAAGATCGCCGAGAGACTGCCGCGACTTGCGATTGAACACGTACAAATAGACGACGGGAAGCCCGATGCCGAAAACGGCTATCGAAAGCGCATAAAACCAATACGAGAAAAATACCGACTCGGAAAACAGCATGCTGTTCAGAAACCATGGCGCAGCTAAGGGCAGGAAGCGCGCAAATGCTGCCGGCACCGAAAGCGGCGTTCCGCTTTTGGCGACGACTCTGATTTTCAGCAGTCGTTTTCCAACTGTCTGGCCGCCGCCCATCTTGCTGTTCTGGACTGCAAAGTAGACTGCCGCTATGGAAAATCCCAGCAATTGCCCCCAAGGACCCAATCGCGCAAGCTCCTGGGTGAAAAAGTATCCCAAAGCCATTCCAACGACAGCAAGCAACAAGCAGTCCAGGAAAAAGGCAGCTAAACGCCTCCAGAAACCAGCGATTATCCGGGGTTCGCTCAACGAATCAATTGTCATGTGTCTTCCATTGTTCTTGTATGGGGCGCGGTAAAAGCCAGGGCCGAAGCGTTGCAATGGCTGCTTCTGGCCGGCGGAGGCGATCCTAGCACATCGGCATGGCGGTCGGCCAAGGCAGCCCTGCAGGCGGGGAGGGATGGCGGGCTGCTGCATCGACTCGTTCCCGAAGTCTTTGCCTGGAAAGGGGGGCGCAAGTCGTGCGATGGATCGGGCGGGTGGGGCCGGGCTGCCCTTAGGGGCCGTTCCCGGCAAGTATCGGGCTTCATTTCATTCCGCCCGGCGGCGGTACCAGGATGGTCAGCCCCGTTCAAGGTGGCCGCTGATGCCTTTGTGCTAGCATGCAGAAACGATTCCACAAGCTCGATGGCGACCCGCCCGACGTCCTCACCGGCGGGATGCCGAATCCGTCGGCGGAAGGAAATGCGAAGGGAAGAGGCGTTCTCGGCTTTGTGCGGGAGCCGTCGCCTGCGCTGAGCCGGCGGCCGGTTATTTTCCAGGCGATGGCTTGGGTGTTTGCTCTACAGTAATAAACAATGAGCAAGCGCTAGGAGCGGCTGACAAAATTCCTGATGCGGCCCTGCGCCGACTCGTCGTACTCCGGTACTGCCTGCGCCGGCGCGCCTTGCCTCAGCCGTCAAACTGACCTTGTTGGCCGCTTTAAGCAGGCGAGTTTACTCAATGCCGTTTTCATGCATATGGATGTGACTGTGTGGTGTGGAATGAAATTGACATCAATGGCAATGGCGTTTCTTTGCATGGCATTCATTGGCACCGCGGCTGCCAAGTCTTTTGTCATTGGTGTCGAAGACGTTGACTATTACCCTCTGCATAGCTGCGTCAATGGGAAATTTTCCGGATATGGTCGGGATTTGCTCGATGCATTCGCAAAGCAAGCCGGCCATTCGTTTACTTATATGCCGCTTCCGGTCTCAAGGCTGTTCCATACGTTTCTGAACGACAATTCGATTGATTTCAAATACCCGGACAATCCGCGCTGGCAAGCCGATCTGAAAAAAGGGAAGCTCATCTTCTATAGCGAGCCGGTCGTAAATGTCATTGAGGGCTTGTTGGTGAAGCCTGAGAGCGTCGCTCAACTATCGGAGACTTCCCTTAAATCCATTGTGACCATGCGAGGCTTTACGCCTTGGCCTTTTGATCAGGCCATGCGGCAAAAGATCAATGATGGAACCATTCGGGTCTATCAGGAAGATTCGTTCAGCAAAGTGATCGCTTTAGGGATGACCGGGCACTACGACGCCGTCTATGCCAGCCCGATAGTCATCAATTACTATCTCGATATGGTTATTCGCAAGCCTGGCGCGCTGGTGTTTGATAGAAAACTTCCTTTTGAAAGCAATGATTTTTCTCTCTCCAGCATCCGGCAAGGCGATGTGGTCAGGCAGTTCAATGAATTTCTTGCCAAAAACCCAGCCTTTATTATGGAACTCAAGAGAAAGTACAGACTAAATGACAAGGTGGCTCCATGAGTTAAGGGCTGTGGGCTGGGTTGGCCTTCTTGCATTTAGACCCGCTAACAAAACCCCTGATCCTGCGTTGCGCCTCCTTGTCGTACTACTTGTACTGCCTGCGTCGGCGCGCCTTGGCTCAGGCACGCTGCGCGGTTTTGTTAGCGGCTCTTAGTCCAAGTTGGCTTCCGTTACCTGGAATCCTGAATTCTAATGAGTCGCTATCTATCTATGGCGTCCACTGTGGCTGAAAATGGGAGGCGGTCAGCATCCCAAGTTCCATCAGGCTAGGTCCGAAACCGAAGAAGGAAGATGGGACCGATGATCGCCGCCGGCACGTAGACCCGCCGAATGCGCCAAAGCATCCGACGCTGCCGGTCCACGAAGCAAAGAAGAAGTCACTGAGTACGCCGAGCCTGCGTAGTAACAGGACCAATCGTGGTCGAAACAAAAAGCCTTCCCATCTCGGGAAGGCTTTTTGATGAGCGCGGGCTTCGCTCTCGGCGGAGGATGGAGGCTCGCTCCTGTCGCGACAAGGTCGGATGGTTCTGCAGCCGGGCCGGGGATGCTGGCGCTGCCATCGTTGGCAGCATCGGAGGCGGAGAAACGGGTGGCGGTGCTTTCCTTTTTTGCAATGCGACCGGGGCAAGCGATGGCCAATGCCCAGGCGGGCCACGAGGGATTCTGACTCAGAAATGATCGACCTCGATCACCGCGTCGGCGAAGGCGCGCGGCGCTTCCTGCGGCAGGTTGTGTCCCACGCCGCCGCGGATGAGCAGGTGCTTGTACTTGCCGGTGAAGCGCTTGGCGTATGCCGCCGGTTCGGGGTGAGGCGCGCCGTTGGCGTCGCCTTCCATGGTGATGGTCGGCACGGTGATGGCGGGGAAGGTGGCCAGGCGCGCTTCCAGGCCGGCGTACTTCGCTTCGCCGGTTTCCAGGCCCAGGCGCCAGCGATAGTTGTAGAGGGTGACGGCGACATGGTCCGGGTTGTCCAGCGCCGCGGCGCTGCGTTCGAAGGCGGCGTCGTCGAAATGCCACTGCGGCGAGGCGCTTTGCCAGATCAGTCTGGCGAAATCGCGATGGTTCTTCTCGTAGCCGGCGCGGCCGCGCTCGGTGGCGAAGTAGAACTGGTACCACCATTGCAGCTCGGCCTTGGGCGGCAACGGTTGCTTGCCGGCTTCCTGGCTGCCGATCAGGTAGCCGCTGACGGTAACCAGCCCCTTCACCCGTTGCGGCCACAGCGCGGCGACGATGTCGGCTGAGCGCGCGCCCCAGTCGTAACCGGCGAGGATGGCCTTGTCTATCTTCAGCGCGTCCATCAGCGCGACGACGTCGGAAGCCAGCGCCGCCGGCTGGCCGTTGCGCACGGCGCCGGCGTCGCGAAAGCGCGTGCTGCCGTAGCCGCGCAGGTATGGCACGATCACGCGGTAGCCGGACCGGGTCAGAATGGGGACGACGTCGATGAAGCTGTGGATGTCATACGGCCAGCCGTGCAGCAGGATGACAGCCGGGCCGTCGGCCGGGCCTTCGTCGACGTAGCCGATGTTCAGCACCCCGGCGTCGATCTGCTTGATTGTCTTGAAGCTGGGCAAGGTTTGCGCCGCGGTCGCCGTCGCGTCCGGCGCGGCACCGGCTGTCAGCGCCTGAGCGTTTCCCGCCAGCGCGAACGCTCCGGCCAGAGAAAGCGCGATTGCGGCGAGGAGCTTGCGGCGCTTGCTGTCGATGGTTTTTTTCATCCTGTTTCACCTGTGGTGGTTGGGTGGGGTGTCGCGCATCGATGACGCGGAATGACCGGCGCTGCGTGGCGCGCCGGCCGGCGTCCCGGTGGATGGCCTCACTATGCCAACTTGCTGATTTCACAGGAAGAGCAACAATATGCACACTTTGTTGCCTTATAAGCAACGCAAGGACGGAGCCTGAGCATGCGGGACATCAATCAACAACGGCTGCGTTATTTCCGCGAGGTGCTGCGGCACGGCTCGATACGCGGCGCGGCCGACAGCCTCAACACCTCGCCGTCGGTGATTACGCGCCAGATCAAATTGCTGGAGGACGAACTGGACGTCGCGCTGTTCGAACGCGCGGCGCGCGGGGTCAGGCCGACCGAGGCCGCCGCGCATCTGCTGGAATACTGGCGCGGCTGCCGCTCGCACCAGGAGCAATTGGAAGACCAATTGCTGGCCCTGAAGGGCTTGCAGCAGGGGCAGGTGCAGCTGGCGATCAGCGAAGGGTATGTCGACGCCTTGGTCGACGAGGTGCTGACCCCGTTCTGCCGGCAATATCCGCAGCTGGAGATCGGGCTGGAGATGTGGCCTGTCGACGATCTGCTGCGCGAAGTGGCGGAAGGGCGCGCGCATATCGGCCTTGCCTACAATCCGCCCGCGCATCCCCACATCGAATATCGCGCCAGCTCCGCGCAGCCGGTCGTGCTGCTGGTCCGGCCGGACCATCCGCTGGCGCTGAGGGGCGGGCCCGCCGGCATCGCCGACTTGCTGTCCTACCCGCTGGCCTTGATGCCGCCGACGTTCGGCATCGGCCACGCGGTCAGGATGCTGGAATTCGCCGAGGGCATACGGATTCGCCCGGCGTTGACCACCAATTCGCTGTCCGCGCTCAAGCGCATCGCCGCCGCCGACAACTTCGTCGCGCTGATCGGCGAGTTCGCCGCTTACCGCGAGCTGATGGCCGGCGAATTGACCGTGGTGCCGATCGACCATCCGCTGCTGCAAGGGGCCAAGGCCAGGCTTTTGGTCAAGGCAGGCCGTCCGCTGGCGGCCGCGCCCCGGGAGCTGCTGGCCTGGATTGCGCGGCGGATGTCGATGTTCGCCGCGGCTGTGGACTAGGAGGGCGGCGATGCCGTTGTGCGGTGGTGGATTGTTTTAACGAGTAGTTGAGAAGGGCATTCTCAATGTTTGACTGCGTTCCCGGCATCTTTTCCCTTTCTGGCAGGCCGGTTCGATCGGGCGGGAAGGACGGGGCAGGAAAGTGGATATTGCTGATTGTCAAACATAAAACTGCATTTTGACGGGAGGTTTCTGTACGGCGGTGTCGCAAACAGGATAGTGACTTCTCGTCAGCTTCCTTTAGAATCGATCGAGCATGTAAAAACAGCCGCGCGGAAAAAGCGCTGGCGCAAGACAGAACAAGGAAGGAAAACCATCAATGAGCAATTCGGTAAGCCGCGCTGATTTCGACCAGGTCATGGTGCCCAATTACGGCCCGGCCGGTTTCATCCCGGTACGAGGCGAAGGTTCCCGCGTCTGGGACCAGGACGGTCGCGAATTCGTCGACCTGGCCGGCGGCATCGCCGTCAACGCGCTGGGTCATTGCCATCCGGAACTGGTGGCCGCGCTGACCGAGCAGGCTAACAAGCTGTGGCACGTGTCCAATGTGTTCACCAACGAGCCGGCGCTGAAGCTGGCCAGCCTGCTGGTGGAGAAGACCTTTGCCGATCGCGTGTTCTTCTGCAACTCCGGCGGCGAGGCCAACGAGGCCGCGTTCAAGCTGGCGCGCAAATACGCGCACGACAACTTCGGCCCGGACAAGAACCAGATCCTGTCCTGCGTCAATTCCTTCCACGGCCGCACGCTGTTCACCGTCAGCGTCGGCGGCCAGCCCAAGTACACCGAAGGCTTCGGCCCGGTGCCGGGCGGCATCGCCCACTTCGAGTTCAACAATATCGAGTCGCTGAAGGCCGCGATCTCCGACAAGACCTGTGCGGTGGTCATCGAGCCGGTGCAGGGCGAGAGCGGCGTCTTGCCGGCCGATCCCGAATTCCTGAAGGCCGCGCGCGAGCTGTGCGACAAGCACAAGGCGCTGCTGGTCTTCGACGAGGTGCAGAGCGGCATGGGCCGCACCGGCGCGCTGTACGCCTATCAGCAGTACGGCGTGACGCCGGACATCCTGTCGTCGGCCAAGGGCATAGGCGGCGGCTTCCCGATCGGCGCGATGCTGACCACCGAGAAGGTGGCCAAGAGCTTCGGCATCGGCAGCCACGGTTCCACCTACGGCGGCAACCCGCTGGCCTGCGCGGTCGCGCACAAGGTCGTGTCCATCGTCAGCTCCCCCGAGGTCCTTGCCGGCGTCGAGGCGCGCCATCGGCGACTGGTGGCCGGCCTGGAGGCGATCAACGCCAAGCACAAGGTGTTCAAGCTGGTGCGCGGCAAGGGTTTGCTGATCGGCTGCGTGCTGACCGACGAATACAACGGCCGCGCGCGTGAATTCCTGAAGGCCGCCGAGAAGCGGCAGCTGATGATTCTGGTGGCCGGCCTCAGCGTGCTGCGCCTGGCGCCGTCGCTGGTGATCAGCGACGCCGACATCGACGAAGGCCTGAAGCGCCTCGACGCGGCCATCGCCGACCTGCTGTCCGGCCAGTAAGGCCGAGCCGCGCGGCCCTGGCGGGCGCGCGGCCGGTTTCGCAATCCCGATTCCATCGCCACGACCCCGCCTTCGGCCGGGTCGCGGCTGCGGCTGCGCCCGATTCGGCGCCGGCGCAGCACAACCAGGGAGGAGTTCCCATGTTTACCGTGCGTCCCGTCCGCACCTCGGACCTGCCCGCGATAGAGCGGCTGGCCAGGGCCAGCGGCATCGGCGTCACCAGCCTGCCGAGCAACCGCGAGAAACTGTTCGAGCGCATCCGGCAATCGGTCGACGCCTTCGAGCATGAAGCCACCGGCGACGCCGGCAGCGAATACTATATGTTCGTGCTGGAGCATGGCGGCGCCGTGGTCGGCACCGCGTCGATCTGCGCGTCGGCCGGCTTCGACGAGCCGTTCTACAGCTACCGCAGCGAGACCGCCGTGCACGCGTCCCGCGCGCTGAAGGTCAACAACCGCATCCACGTGCTGAACATCTGCCACGACCTGACCGGCACCGTGCAGTTGTGCGGCTTCTATGTCGACGGCGGCCTGGAACCGATCGCCGCCGAGCTGATGTCGCGCGCCCGGCTGCTGTTCATCGCCGGCGAGCGCGAGCGCTTCGGCCGCCGCATCATCGCCGAGATGCAGGGCATACACGACGACGCAGGCCAGTCGCCGTTCTGGAACGCCATCGGCCGCCGCTTCTTCAATATGGATTTCCTGCAGGTGGAGCAGGCCTTCGTCAGCCACAGCAAGACCTTCATCGCCGAATTGATGCCCAGCTATCCGATCTATGTGCCGCTGTTGCCGGACGAGGCGCAGCAGGCGATAGGCCAGATCCATCCGCATTTCGAGCGCGTGTGCCGGCTGCTGTGCCACGAGGGCTTCGAGGCCGACAACTACCTGGACATCTTCGACGGCGGCGCGGTGCTGACCGCCGAGCTGGACCGGCTGAAGACGGTGGAGCACAGCGGGGTCTATCCGGTGGAAGTGCAGGCCAGCCTGCCGGTCCAGGCCGCGCCGCAGCTGCTCAGCAACCAGCGTCTGGCCGGCTTCGCCGCCACCGTCGCCCGCGTCGCGGTGGTGGACGGCGTGGCCTTCATCAACCCGGACGCGGCCAAGGCCTTGGGCGTGACCAGCGGCGACGCGGTGCGTGTCGCCGGCCTGCAGGAAGCGTGAGGAGAGAGGCCATGATGTTTATCCGCCCCGTTGAACACAAGGACCTCGACGGCCTGATGCATTTGGCGAAGAGCGCCGGCATCGGCATGACTTCGCTGCCGGTGAACGAGGAGAGGCTGTCGCGCAAGATCGGCCGCTCGGTGCTGTCCTTCGCCGGCGAGCTCGATCGCGCCGACCACGGCTACGTCTTCGTGCTGGAAGACGGCGAAACCGGCAAGGTCGCCGGCATCTGCGCGATCGAGGCCGCCGTCGGCCTGAAGGAGCCCTGGTACAACTACCGCGTCGGCACCATCGTCCACGCGTCGGAGGAGCTGGGCGTCTACAGCCGCCACGAGACGCTGTTCCTGTCCAACGACCACACCGGCTATTCCGAGCTGTGCAGCCTGTTCGTCCACCCGGACTACCGCGTCAACCGCAACGGTGGCCTGCTGTCGAAGAGCCGCTTCCTGTTCCTGGCGCAGTTCCCGCAGCTGTTCGGCAAGATGGTGGTGGCCGAGATGCGCGGCGTGTCCGACGAAGCCGGCCGCTCGCCGTTCTGGGAGGCGCTGGGCCGCCACTTCTTCTCCATCGATTTCGCCAAGGCCGACTATCTGACCGGCGTCGGCCAGAAGGCCTTCGTCGCCGAGCTGATGCCGAAGCACCCGGTCTATGTCGACTTCCTGCCGCCGGACGCGCAGGCGGTGATAGGCCAGACCCACGAGGGCACCCGCCCGGCGGTGGCCCTGCTGGAGTCCGAGGGCTTCCGCTACGAGGGCTATGTCGACATCTTCGACGCCGGCCCGACGATACAGGCCTATACCAGCGACATCCGCGCGGTGAAGGAAAGCCAGCGGCTGCCGGCGCGCATCGTCGATCCGCTGCCGGCCGGCGAGCGGGAATGCTATCTGGTCTGCAACGACTCGCTGCACGGCTTCCGCGCGGTGCTGGCGGAGTCGGTGCGGCCGCAGGGCGAATTCAGCCTGACGCCGGAGTTGGCGCGGGCGCTCGAGATTAAAGACGGCGATCACGTCCGCTGCGTGACGCTGTCGCCGAAGGAGGCAGTGCAATGAGCAGTCTGTTCATCGATGGCAAGTGGCTGGCCGGCGACGGCGAGGCGCTGAGCAAGAGCAATCCGGCCGACAACGCGCCGCTGTGGCAGGGCCGGGCCGCCAGCGGCAGCCAGGTGGACGCCGCCGTGCGCGCCGCCCGCGCCGCCTTCCCGGCCTGGGCCCGCATGGGTCTGGACGCGCGCGCCGCCGTCGTGCGCCGCTTCGGCGAGCTGCTGACCGGGCGCAAGGCCGAACTGGCCCGTGTGATCGCCCAGGAAACCGGCAAGCCGCTGTGGGAAGCGACGACCGAGGTGACGACCATGGTCGGCAAGATAGACATCTCGCTGAAGGCGCTGGCCGAGCGCACCGGCGAGCGCGCCGCGGCGATGGGCGACGCCCAGGCGGTGCTGCGCCACAAGCCGCACGGCGTGGTCGCCGTGTTCGGTCCGTACAACTTCCCCGGCCACCTGCCGAACGGCCATATCGTGCCGGCGCTGCTGGCCGGCAACGCGGTGATCTTCAAACCGTCCGAGCTGACGCCGTGGACCGCCGAGGAAACGGTCAAGCTGTGGGCCGAGGCCGGCTTGCCGGCCGGCGTCATCGGCCTGGTGCAGGGCGCGAAGGATACCGGCGTGGCGCTGGCAGGCCACGAGGGACTGGACGGCCTGTTCTTCACCGGCAGCTCCGCCACCGGCGCGCTGCTGCACAAGCAGTTCTCCGGCCGCCCGGACAAGATCCTGGCGCTGGAAATGGGCGGCAACAATCCGCTGATCGTAGGCGAAGTGGCCGACGTCGACGGCGCGGTGCACCACGTGATCCAGTCCGCCTTCGTCTCGGCCGGCCAGCGCTGCACCTGCGCGCGCCGCCTGCTGGTGCCGCAGGGCCAGTGGGGCGACGCCTTCGTCGCCCGCCTGGTCGAGGTGGCCGGCAGGCTGCGCGTCGGCAAGTTCGACGCCGAGCCGGCGCCCTTCCTCGGCGCGGTGATCTCCAACGCCGCCGCCGACGCCCTGCTGAAGGCGCAGGATGCGCTGATCGCCGCAGGCGGCAAGCCGCTGCTGGCGATGCGCAGGCTGGAGGAGGGCGCGGCGATGCTGACGCCGGGCATCGTGGACACCACGGCCGTCGTCCGCCCGGACGAGGAGTTCTTCGGCCCGTTGCTGCAGGTGATCCGCTACGCCGACGTCGACGAGGCCATCGCCGTCGCCAACGACACCCGCTTCGGTCTGGCCGGCGGCGTGCTGTCCGACAGCCGCGAGCTTTACGACCGCTACTGGCTGGAAAGCCGCGCCGGCGTGGTCAACTGGAACAAACCGTTGACCGGTGCTTCCAGCGCCGCGCCCTTCGGCGGCATAGGCGCGTCCGGCAACCACCGCCCCAGCGCCTACTACGCGGCCGATTACTGCGCCTACCCGGTGGCGTCGCTGGAGTGCGACAGCCTGACGCTGCCGGCCCAGCTGTCGCCGGGCATCGTGCTGTGAGGGAAAGACGATGAACGCCTATGAAGTGAATTTCGACGGCCTGGTCGGCCCGACGCACAATTACAGCGGCCTGTCCTTCGGCAATGTCGCGTCCACCAGCAACGTCAGCGCGGCGTCGAACCCGAAGCTGGCGGCCAAGCAGGGCCTGCAGAAGATGAAGGCGCTGCACGACCTGGGCTTCAAGCAGGGCGTGCTGGCGCCGCAGGAGCGGCCCGACGTGGCGTCCTTGCGCCGGCTGGGCTTCGCCGGCAGCGATGCCGAGGTGATCGCGGCGGCCGCCAAGGAGGCGCCGGCGATGCTGGCGGCGGCGACGTCCGCGTCCAGCATGTGGACCGCCAACGCGGCCACGGTCAGCCCGTCGGCGGACACTGCCGACGGCCGCGTGCATTTCACGCCGGCCAATCTGAACAACAAGTTCCACCGCTCGATCGAGCATCCGACCACCGGCCGCGTGCTGCGGGCGATGTTCGCCGACGAGGCGCGCTTCGCCGTGCACGAGGCACTGCCGGCGCAGATGCACTTCGGTGACGAGGGCGCGGCCAACCATACCCGCTTCTGCGCCGGCTATGGCCGGCCGGGCGTCGAGTTCTTCGTCTTCGGCGCCTCGGCCTTCGACATGCGCTATCCGAAGCCGGCCAGGTTCCCGGCGCGGCAGACGCTGGAGGCCAGCCGGGCGGTGGCCAGGCTGCACGGCCTGGCCGACGAAGGCGTCGTCTACGCGCAGCAGGACCCGGACACCATAGACGCCGGCGTCTTCCACAACGACGTGATCTCGGTCGGCAACGGCGAGGTGCTGTTCCACCACCAGCAGGCCTTCCTGAACCAGGCCGACGTGCTGGACGAGCTCGCCCGCAAGCTGGCGGCGCGCGGCGGCCGCTTCACCGCCATCGAGGTGCCGCGCGCCGAGGTGACGGTGGAGGAGGCGGTGAAGAGCTATCTGTTCAACAGCCAACTGCTGTCGAAGGCGGACGGCAAGATGCTGATCGTGGTGCCGGACGAGTGCCGCGGCAACGAACGGGTGTGGCGCTACCTGCAGAAGCTGGTCGCCGGCGGCGGCCCGATCGACGAGGTCAAGGTCTTCGACCTGAAACAGAGCATGCAGAACGGCGGCGGTCCGGCCTGCCTGCGCCTGCGCGTGGCGCTGAACGAGGCCGAGCTGGCCGCGGTGAATCACAAGGTGCTGATGAGCGACGCCTTGTTCGCGACGCTGAACGACTGGGTGGACCGCCATTACCGCGACAGGCTGGCGCCGGCCGATCTGGCCGATCCGCAGCTGTTGAGCGAGTGCCGCGGCGCGCTGGACGAATTGACCCGCATCCTGGGTCTGGGCAGCGTCTATCCGTTCCAACTGGCCTGAGCCCAGCCTGCCGTTGGATTCGAGCCCGTTCCGGCCTGTCGCCGGGGCGGGCTTTTTTCATTGCGGCCGCCCTCATCGCTGTTAACAAATTGGCGCCCGGTCATTCCAGACGGAGGCTATGTTGAAAATTGGCATGGTTGTTGCATATCGTCCGCGCTGTGTGGCGGAAGTCACAAGCGCGGCGTCGGGCGGCCTGCAGAATTTTTTAATATTCGAAGTCAGCGAATTAATGGATAGCAATTGGTACTGTAGATTGTATGCAAATGAACGATACTCATCATTGATTGTTCGCAATGCATGCCGAGACTGCGCGTTGAATGTTCGTATGTGAATAAAAGTGATGGAGAGTATGACCAAAATGTGAAAGCGATGGGTAAAGGGAAAGACTTTTGCCAATACTGTTCTCTATAAAAATTCGATCTGGAGATTTATCTAAAAAGGTCTTAAAAATCAAATAGATGATTTGAAAATAAATGCTTTGCGGCGGTCGATTTTTTAACCGGTATGCGCAATTGACAGTCGATTGGATACATGGTGATAATCGGTTCGCCTGTCGGACAGAAGCCAAGAAAAAGGCCCGCCGCAGGTGGATAAAACAGGCAGCAGTCGATAAGAGGGAACACCCCGCAAAGCTGCCGGTCGACAATCAGAGGAGATCTCCAAACGTGGACATTTTTCTGCAACAAATCCTGAACGGTCTCGTTCTGGGTAGCATCTACGCGCTGATCGCGTTGGGCTACACCATGGTGTACGGGATCATGGGGCTGATCAACTTCGCCCATGGCGAAGTGGTCATGTTCGGCGCCATGGTCACCATCACCGTCGTCAACACGCTGATGGGCGCCGGCGTCAATCTGCCGGGGCCGGCGCTGGTGCTGATCGGCATGCTGGTGGCGATTCCGGCCTGCATGCTGCTGGGCTTCACCATCGAGCGCATCGCCTACCGTCCGCTGCGCGGCAAGCAAAGGCTGGCGCCGCTGATCACCGCGATCGGCGTGTCCATCGTGCTGCAGCAGGTGGCCATCCTGATCTGGGGCCGCAACTACATCCCGTTCCCGTCCATCATCGATCACGACGTCGTGACCATCTTCGGCGCCAGCATCACCAAGCTGCAGATCCTGATCATCGTGATGTGCCTGGCCATCATGGCGGGCCTGCTGCTGATGGTGGAGAAGACCAAGCTGGGCCGCGCGATGCGCGCCACCAGCCAGAATCCGGCCGTGGCCGGCCTGATGGGCGTCAACGTCAACACCATCATCTCCGCGACCTTCCTTATCGGTTCCGGCCTGGGCGCCATCGCCGGCGTGATGGTGGCCACCAACTACGAGCAGGCCCACTACTACATGGGCTTCATGATAGGCCTGAAGGCGTTCACCGCCGCGGTGCTCGGCGGCATCGGCAATCTGGGCGGCGCGGTCGCCGGCGGCCTGCTGCTCGGCATCATCGAGAGCCTGGGCGCCGGTTACATCGGCACGCTGACCGGGGGCTTCCTCGGCTCCAACTATCAGGACATCATCGCCTTCATCGTGCTGATCGCGGTGCTGATCTTCCGCCCGTCCGGCCTGCTCGGCGAAAAAATGGCCGACCGCGCCTGATCCGGAGAGAGAAAGTCATGAATCTGAATACTCTGGATACCAATAAGAAGATGGGCCTGTTCGCCCTCAGCGCCATCGCGCTCTTGGTGCTGCCCTTCGTCGTCGGCGGCGCGCTGGGCAACTCCTGGGTGCGCATCGTCGACTTCGCGCTGCTCTACGTGATGCTGGCGCTGGGCCTGAACATCGTCGTCGGTTTCGCCGGCCTGCTGGACCTGGGCTTCATCGCCTTCTACGCGATCGGCGCCTATGCCTACGCGCTGCTGAGTTCGCCGCACTTCGACATCCACTGGCTGTTCCTGCTGACCATTCCGCTGGGCGCGGCGCTCGCCTCGCTGGGCGGGGTGATGCTGGGCACGCCGGTATTGAAGCTGAAGGGCGACTACCTGGCCATCGTGACGCTGGGCTTCGGCGAGATCGTGCGCATCTTCATGAACAACCTGAATTCCCCGGTCAACATCACCAACGGCCCGCAGGGCATCAACCTGATCGACCCTATCCATATCGGCGGCGTGACGCTGGGCCAGACGATAGAGCTGTTCGGCCTGAGCTTCCACAGCGTCTACCTGTACTACTACCTGTTCCTGGCGCTGACGGTGCTGGTGGTGATCATGGCCTGGCGCCTGCAGCATTCCCGCATCGGCCGCGCCTGGGTGGCCCTGCGCGAGGACGACATCGCCGCCGCGGCGATGGGCATCAACATCCGCAACATCAAGCTCCTGGCCTTCGGTCTGGGCGCCTTGTCCGGCGGCGTGGCCGGCGGACTGTTCGCCTCCTTCCAGGGCTTCGTGTCGCCGGAGTCGTTCAGCCTGCTGGAGTCCATCATGATCCTGGCGATGATCGTGCTGGGCGGCATGGGCCACATACCGGGCGTGATACTCGGCGCCGTGGTGCTGACCATCGCGCCGGAAATCCTGCGAGACGTGATCGGCCCGCTGCAGATGAAAACC
Organism: Chromobacterium sp. CV08; assembly: GCF_051129845.1. Lineage (NCBI taxonomy): Bacteria > Pseudomonadati > Pseudomonadota > Betaproteobacteria > Neisseriales > Chromobacteriaceae > Chromobacterium > Chromobacterium sp. CV08. Next base: position 3,774,367 of record NZ_CP150453.1, on the reverse strand, counting down.
TTCGGCCGGATGATCGTCGATCCGGAGAACGCCCGCATGCTGCTGTTCGGCCTGGCGATGGTGGTGATGATGCTGGTCCGTCCGGAAGGGATGTGGCCGTCCAAGCGCCGCAAGGCTGAATTCCAGCACGCAAAAGAAGAAGCGGCTGCGCAGAAAGGTTAATCATGGCTGAAGTTTTGCTGAAAATCGAAGGCATCCACAAACGCTTCGGCGGCCTGCACGCGCTGAACGATGTGGGCCTGACCATCAACAAGGGCGAGATCTATGGCCTGATCGGGCCGAACGGTGCCGGCAAGACCACCTTGTTCAACGTGCTGACCGGCCTCTACGTGCCGGACGAGGGGCGTTTCGAGTTCGACGGCCACAATCTGTTTCAGCAGAAGCCGCACGTGGTGGTGGCGGCCGGCATCGCCCGCACTTTCCAGAACATCCGCCTGTTCGCCGAGATGACGGCGCTGGAAAACGTGATGGTCGGTCGCCACATCCGCTCCAAGGCCGGCGCGCTGGGCGCGGTGCTGCGCGACAAGGGCACGATGTCCGAGGAGGCGGCGATCGAGGCCAAGGCCTGGGAGCTGCTGGAATATGTCGGCATCGCCGATGTCGCCCACGAGCGGGCCCGCAATCTGTCCTACGGCCACCAGCGCCGGCTGGAGATCGCCCGCGCGCTGGCCACCGAGCCGAAGCTGCTGGCGCTGGACGAGCCGGCAGCCGGCATGAATCCGCGCGAGACCGAAGAGTTGAAGGCGCTGATGAGCAAGATACGCGCCGGCGGCGTCACCGTGCTGCTGATCGAGCACGACGTCAAGCTGATGATGGGTCTGTGCGACCGCATCGCCGTGCTGGACTACGGCAAGAAGATCGCCGAAGGCGTGCCGGACGAGGTGCGCCGTAACCCGAAAGTGATTGAAGCCTACCTGGGAGCGGCCCACGCATGAGCATTCTGGAAGTCAAAGACCTGCAAGTGGCCTATGGCGGCATCAAGGCGGTCAAGGGGATAGATTTTCACATCGAGCAGGGCGAGCTGGTGACGCTGATCGGCGCCAACGGCGCCGGCAAGACCACGACGCTGAAGACGCTGGTCGGCATGGTGAAGAAGAGCGGCGGCAGCATCGTCTACGACGGCAAGGACGTCGCGTCGATTCCGTCGCACGACTTCGTCCGCCACGGCTTGGCGATGGTGCCCGAGGGCCGCGGCGTGTTCGCCAAGCTGACGGTGGAGGAGAACCTGCAGATGGGCGCCTACTACCGCAACGACAAGGCGGCCATCCAGAGCGAGATCGAGCACGTCTACGAGCTGTTCCCGCGGCTGAAGGAACGCCGTCTGCAGCTGGCAGGCACGCTGTCCGGCGGCGAGCAGCAGATGGTGGCGATGGGCCGCGCGATGCTGTCCCGTCCTAAGCTGCTGCTGCTGGACGAGCCGTCTATGGGTCTCGCCCCCATCATCGTCGAGAAGATCTTCGAGATCATCCAGATGGTGTCCAAGCAGGGCGTGACCATGCTGCTGGTCGAGCAGAACGCCAAGCTGGCGCTGGAGGTGTCGCAGCGCGGCTACGTGATGGAAAGCGGCCGCATCACGATGAGCGGCGACGCCAAGGAACTGCTCAACGACGAACGCGTCCGCAACGCCTATCTGGGCGAATAGGGCGCCCAGCCCGTCCCAGTCCTCCGCCGGCTTGCCGGCGGGGCGCCTCTCAGCCGCCGACAGGCGGCTTTTTCACGTTCTCAGATCCTCGCCTGTTTCAGCATCTCGCCCAGCGTGCCGTCCTGCCGCATCGTTTCCAGCGCGCGGTTGAAGTCGGCGATGCGTTTTTCCGCCAGCGGCTGCCGCTTGGAGATGCCCAGATGCATCGGATAGACGACGACGGCCGGCGGCAGCCATTCCAGCTTGGACGCCAGCGCGGCCTGGCTGCCGTTCAGCAGGTAGTTGGCGACGCCGCGGTCTATCAGCGCCAGGTCGATGTGATGCGCAGCCAGTTTCGCCAGGTTGCTGGCGTCGCTCAGCGTCTCGTCGGTCTTCAGGCCGGCGCGCTCGAAGGCTTCCGAATTGGCGTAGCCGCGCACCGTGCCGACGGTGTAGGGCTTCAGGTCGGCCAGCGTCCGATAGCGGATCGCCTCGCCGCCTCGCTTGAAGAAACCGATGTGGTTGTCGAGGAACGGTTGGGAGAACAGGAAGGCGCGCTGGCGCTCCGGCGTCGTCCACAGGCCGACGATGCCGTCCAGCCGGCCGTCGTGAGCCTCGATGACCGCGCGCGCCCAAGGCAGGTAGACGGTCCTGACCGGATAGCCGGCGCGGCGGAAGGCTTCGCGGACGATGGCCACCGCGACGCCGCCGTTGTCCATTCGCGGCGACATGTACGGCGGATATTCGGAGGCGGCCAGCGTCAGGGCCTCGCCGGCGCAGGCGGCGGCGCAGAGGAAAGCGGACAGTACGAGTGTGCATGCTTGCTGCCAGAGGGGCATGGCTTTCTCCGTCGTCGCCGCCAGGCATGGCGGCCCCTGCCTGTTGAGTATAACGGCAAACCGATGGCCGGTTCGCGCGGGAACGGTGCACCGGAAGCGGCCGGGTGCGTTAAAAGTCATGATCCGGCCGCCGCATCCGGCCGCCGGGCGCGATCAGGCTCTTAAAGGAGAATCGAGTGGCCACCCGGCAAGTTGTTTCCATCGCCGAATCGGTGTTGCTGGCGACGCGTCATCTGGTGCCGTTCCAATTGCGGCTGCGGCGGCGGGCGGCGCTGCTGCTGGTCTTGCTGGCCGCCGCCGCCGGCCTGGGCGCCTGGCTGTCCATACGCGACGTGATGCAGACGGTCGGCCGCGACGCGGCGCCGTCCATCATCGCCGCGCAGGACATCCGCACCGCGCTGGCCGACGCCCATACCCAGATCGTCAATGTGCTGCTGGCCGGAGAGGGCGATTCCGGTCCCAGCGCGCTGGCCTTTCGCCAGTCCATCGCCAGGGCCAACGACCATCTGGTGTCGGCGGCGCAGAACATCACCTATGGCGAGGAGGAGAGGCTGCCGATACTGGCCACGATGGAGCATCTGGCGGAGTACCAGCGCCTGATCGGACGGACGCTGGCGCAACGGGGCGATCCGACGGCCCTGCTGCAGGCCGACGCGCTGATGCGCGAACGCATTCTGCCGCAGGCGCGGCTGCTGGATCAGGCCAATGAGAAGCATCTGAATCAGGCCTATGCCGACGAGCGCTGGCAAGCGCGGTGCTGGACGTATTTGTTCGCCGCGATGACGGCGCTGCTGGCCTTGCTGTTGCTGGAGACCCAGTTCTTCCTTGCCCGCCGCTTCCGCCGCCGGCTCAGTCCGGCCTTGCTGGCCGGCCTGCTGGCGATGCTGGCGGCCGCCGGCGGCTTTCTGTCCTGTGGCGCCGAGATCGGTCATCAGATGAAGGTGGCGAAGGAGGATGCCTTCGACTCCGTCTACCTGCTGGCTCAGTCCAAGGCCTGGGCCTATCTGGCCAATGCCCAGCAGAGCATCTATCTGTTGCTGCCGCCCGGCCGGGACAAGGTGGCGCAGCAGGCGCTGTTCGCCGCCAGCGCCGCCCGCCTGTTCCGTGGAGAGCCGCCGGCCGACGCGCGGGTTTTCGACGCCCATCCCGACCGTTTCAAGGACAAGGGCCTGCTCGGCGAGGAGATGGCCAGCATAGATTTCGACGGCGAAGCGTCCAGCGCGACGGCGGCACTGCGCGCCTGGGGCGAGTATCTGCGCATCGCCGCCCGCGCCCGCGGGCTGGAGGACGCCGGCCGCCACAGCCAGGCTTTGGCCTTGAGCCTGGGCAGCCAGCCGCGCCGCGCCGACTGGGCCTTCGACAATTTCATCGAGTCGCTGGACCATACCCGCGCGATCAACCAGCAGGCCTTCGACAGCGCCTTGAACGGCGCGAGGCAAGTGCTGGAGCGGATGTGGAAATGGTTGGGGCTGGCATTGCTGGCGCCGCTGCTGGCGATGGCTTTCGGACTGAGATCCGGCGACGGGCCGCCGTCGGCGTGACAAGGCTGGTATCCTGTCGGCATTTCCCGCCTATGGAGGTCTGAGATGGACGGAGCGAGCCTGATGGTGTTGGCGCACCGGCTGCTCGGCGCCTTGTTGTTGCCGCCGATTCTGAATCTGCTGCCCATCGTTGCCGGCGCGATGCTGATCCGGCGCTGGCAGTACGCCGGCCGCCTGTTGCTGGCCTTCGGCGTGGTGCTGACCTATCTGTTGTCGATTCCGCAGACGGCGATGTGGCTGGCCCAGGGCGTCGAGCGCTATCCGGCGCTGCGGCCGGCCGATCTGGCCGCCGTCGACGCCATCGTGGTGCTGGGCGGCGGCAAGCGCGAGGCGCCGGAATTCGACGGCAACGCGCCCGGCGGCGACACGCTGGTCCGGTTGCGCTACGGCGCCTACCTGGCCCGGCACAGCGGCAAGCCGCTGCTTGTCACCGGCGGCGCGCCGATGGGCGGCGAGCCCGAGGCCGACGTGATGGCGCGCGCGCTGCGCCAGGACTACGGCCTGCCTGTGCGCTGGCTGGAGAACCGCTCGAACACGACGCTGGAAAACGCCAGGCTGTCGGCGGCGATGCTGAAGGCCGACGGCGCGACGCGGATCGCGCTGGTCAGCCAGGGCTGGCATCTGGCGCGCGCGGTGCCCTTCTTCCGGCAACAGGGCCTGCAGGTGCTGCCGGCGCCGACCGCCTTCATACGCTACGATGGCCCGGCGGCCGCCCGCTACATTCCCAGCGGCAGCGCGATGGCCGAATGCCACACGCTGCTTCGGGAGTCGCTGGGCATGCTGTATTACCGCTTGCGGCCGGGCGTCTGAGCGTCAGCTCGAGGCTTTCCGTCGGCTGGCAGGCCTATGATTCGTCCGGCAGCGCCGGTGACGGGCGACGCGGGCCGGCAAAGAGCTTTGCCAGGATGGAAACCAGTATCAGCACTGTCGCCAGGCCAGGCAGCATCAGCACGCCGCCGAGGATGACGGTGAGCAGCGACAGCAGCGCCAGCCGCCCCCAGCCGACTCCGATCAGCCATTCAACGTACAGTCGCCAGTAGATGGCTATCTTGTGGCGGGCGGCGCTGAGGTCTGTCAAGGCTTCCGAGTGGTTTTGCCGGTTCATGCGATTCTCCTGGGGTGGTGTGTAGCCTGACTGTAGGCGGTCGCCCGGCGGCGCGGTATCGGATTGCGACGGAATGCGCTATGCGGGGGATGGAATGGCGACAGGCGCGATGAACCGGCGCCGGGAAACGGAAAAGGGGCCTGGACGCGAAAGCGTCCAGGCCCCGTTTGCGTTTCAGTCCCGCTGCGTTCTCGCAGTCCCTAACGATAGGCACAGCAGCGCGACCGCGGCGCAGACGCTCAGCACCAGGCCGAGGTTTTGCGCCAGGCCGGACAGCGCCAGCATCAGGCCCAACAGCAGATAGTAGCTGAGGCCGAACAGCGCGCCGGCGGCGCCGGCCTGTTTGCGATAGTCGCGCAAGGCCTGGCTCAGCACATTCGGAATGGCGATGCCGAAGGCGACCACGACACCGGCGACCGGCAGCAGTATCCACGTCGAATCGCCAAGCAGCCAGGCGGCCAGACCGGAGGCCAGCGCCAGTCGGCAGGCCGTCCGCACCAGCTGGGCCGGCTGCCGTCCGCTTCCCAGCAGCCTGCGGTTCAGCAGGCTGCCCGACAGCGAGGCGGCGGCCAGCGCCGCGCCGGACCAGCCGAACTGGGCGGGACTCCAGCCCAGCCGCTCGAACAGGAACGGCGCCAGGCTGTAGTAGCTGAACAGCATCGTGTTGAACAGCGCCACCAGCATCGCGTTGCGCCACAGCGGGGCGTCGCGCAGCATCCTTCCGGCAAGCCGGGCCATATTCGGACGGACCGTGGCTATCGGACGGGTTTCCGGCAGCCGCAGCGCCGCCAGCGCCAACAGCGCGAAGGCGAGCAGCAGCAAGGCGGCGAACACGCCGCGGTGGCCGAAATGGTCGGCCAGCCAGCCGCCGCTGAGCAGGCCGAGCACCGGACTCAGCGCCAGCGCCGCGCCTATCAGCGAGAACACGCGCGCCAAGCGGACCGAGTCGTAGCTGTCGCGCAGCATGGTCTGCACCACCACGGAGCCGGCCGCCGCGCCCAGAGCGGAAATCGTCCGCGCCAGCAGCAGGGTGTCGAAGTCGGCGGCGGCCAGCGCCAGCGCGGAGCCGGCGCCGTAGCAGGCCAGGCCCAGCATCATCGCCGGGCGGCGGCCGAGAACGTCGCTGAGCCAGCCCCACAGCGCGACGCCGGCGGCGAAGGCCAGGAAGTAGACCGACAGCGTCTGCGAGGCGCGCGTCTGGGTGACGCCGAAGGCGGAGGCGATGTCGGTCAGTGCCGGACTGTAGATGGTTTCCACCAGTTGCGGGAACAGGATCAGCACCGTCAGCAGCCACAGCGCCGGACGGGTCGTCGTTTTCATTGTGTTTTCCTTTCTTGCTTGACGATGCCCAGTCTAGAGAAAATCGCCATGTCTGATTACAATGATAAGGACTTTATCTATCGAAAATCAGACAAATGGCCTTGATTCAGGCGGGACAGGTCTTCGACGCCGACGCCTTCGCCGCGCCGGTGATAGGCATCGCCGCCGACATGGGCATGCACGACTCCGGCCGCCATTGCCACCGGCGCCACCAGCTGCTGTTCGCCGCCGCGGGCTGCATCACCATCGAGCTGGCGGATACGCTGTGCCTGCTGCCGCCGAGCCGCGCCGCCTGGATTCCGGCCGGCACCGTCCATCGCGCGCTGATGCGCAGCGTCGTCGCCTACCGTTCGCTGTATTTCGCGCCCGAGCTGCCGTTTCCCGCGCCGCCCTTGCAGGTGGTGGCGGTCAATCCGCTGATGCGCGAGGTGATAGAGCGGATGGCGTTCTGGCCGTGGGATTGGTCCGCAGAAAAGCAGGCAAGCCTGCTGACGGTGTTCGGCGAGGAACTGCAGGCGGCGCGCGGCGAGAACTGGCGGCTGCCGTTCCCGACCGATGCCCGGCTGTCTTCATGGCTGGACCAGGTGCGGGGCGGAGCCTTGCCGCCGAGGCTGAACCGCTTGGCGGACACGGTGGGGGCCAGCGAGCGCACGATCAGCCGGATCTTCATCGGCGACACCGGCATGAGCTACCAGGCCTGGCGCCAGCAATGGCGCCTGCTGAGGGCGATGGAGCTGCTGGCGGACGGCGCGAGTCCGGGCGAGGCGGCGCAGCGGCTGGAGTTCGCCAGCGACAGCGCCTTCATCGCCTTTTTCCGCCAGCATGTCGGCGAGACGCCGGCGCGTTACGTGCAGGCAGGGGGTGGGGCTCAGTCCAGCGTGTCCAGATAATCGCGTTCCGGCCAGCCGGCGCTGCGCCGCCAGGGCGGGACGAAGCCGGTCGGCAGCGGCCGAGGCTCCACGGTGATGGTTTCGCGCTGGCGGCCGTCGGCCGAGCGCAGCGACACCTGCAGCGGCATCTGCCAGCGCTCGCTCCAGCGCAGCGTCTTGCCGGCCTTGTCGTAGACGCTGACGCCCCCGGCTGCGGTTTTCCTGGCGAAGCCGCGCATCTCTCCGAGGTCCACCAGCTGGCTGGCGCGCGTCCAGGAGCCGTCGAAGCCGGCATCGCGCCATTCGCGCGGCGCCACCGCGATTCTTTCCTTCTTGGCCGCGTGGATGAATTCCACTTGCAGGGCGCCGTTGGCGTCGCGCCAGACGTGGCGCGGCGCGGCGGCGAAATCCAGATGCTGGTGGCCGTCGTCGTCGTGGCGGTGCGGCGCGCCGGCGTTCAGGCGCTCGCGCCAGGCATGCCCGTTCTGGCGCACCCAGCGCTCGCTGTAGCGGACGGTTTTCTCGACGCCGTCGGCGCCCCGGCTGACGGTTTCGTAGCGGACGACGGCCTGAAGATCGGGCGCGGCGGCGAAAGCCTGCTGGGCGACGAGCGCCAGCGCGGCGAGAGACAAGATTTTCATTGATGGCTTCCAAAGCGAAACGCGCGGCCCATCCGGGCCGCGCGTCGAGGAGGATTACAGGCCGAGCGCCGACTTCACCAGGCCGAACACCCGGGTGTTGTCCATCACGCCCTTGAAGCCCTTGCTGCCGGCGCCGCCGGACATCAGCATCACGTCGCCGCCGCCGTGGGTCTCGCTGGACAGGCGGATGCCGGTCTCCTGCTGGTAGTCGTCGTCGGTGGCGGTGGCCGAATCGACCGAGACGCGGGTCGGCTTGCGCTTGGGGCCGTTGCCGAACACCAGCGTCGTGTAGACGGCGCCGTCGGCGTCCTTGGACGGCTGGCCGTCCGTGTAGCCGCGTGAGATGTCGTGGACCGGATTGCCGCGCTTGGCGTAGCCGTTGATCGTCATCGTGTGGTCGTGGTCGGCGGTGACGACGACCAGCGTCTTGTTCAGGTCCACCTTGGCCAGCGCGGTCTTGATCGCGTCGTCGAAGGCGATGGCGTCCGTCAGCGCGCGCTTGGCGTTGGTGCCGTGCAGCGCGTGGTCGATGCGGCCGCCTTCGACCATCAGCACATAGCCGTTGCCGTTCTTGGACAGCACGTCTATCGCCGCCGCCGTCATCTGCGCCAGGCTGGGCTGGTCCACCTTGTTCTTGACGCGGTCCAGCTCGTATTCCAGGTGGTCCTTGCCGAAGATGCCGACGACGCGGCTGGCCGATTTGGCGTCGAAGGCGGCGAGGTCGGAACCGGTCTGCAGCACCGGATAGCCCTTGGCGGCGAATTCCTGCAGCAGGTTGCGGCCGTCGCCGCGCTTGCCGCCGCTGGCCTTGGGCAGCAGGAACTTGCCGCCGCCGCCCATCAGCACGTCGAGGCCGCCGCCCAGCCTGGCGTTGTAGCCGGCGCCGCCGGGCACCGCCTGGGCGATGATGTCGGATTCGGCGTCGCGGTGGCAGACGTGGGCGTAGGTCGCGGCCGGCGTCGCGTGGGTGACGCGGGTGGTGGTGACCGCGCCTATGGCCTTGCCCCTGGCCTTGGCCAGTTCCAGCAGCGTCGCGGCCGGCGCGCCGTTGTTCGCGCCGCAGTTGCCGGTGCCGTCGCTGTTTGGCTCGATGGCGCGGGTGTCGGACGACATCGAGATCACCTCGTTGTTCATCTTCACGCCGGTCATATAAGCCGACATCGACGGCGCGCTGTCGGTGGTCTGCGCGTCGTTGGAGAAGGTCTTGATGCGAGCGGTGCGATCAAGTTTCTCCATAGCGAGCTTGCCGCCCTCGCCGTACTGGTAGAGGCGGGCAGCGGTGACGGTGGCCGGGCCCATGCCGTCGCCGAGAAAGAAGATCACGTTCTTGGCCTCGCCGGCGGCGTGGGCCGGAACGGCGGGCAGGGCGGCCAGCACGGCGGCGGCCAACAGGGTTTTCATCGCGGTTTTCATCTTATTGTTCTCCATCACAGGCCGGCGGCCTTCTTGACCAGGCCGAACACTTCTATGTTTTCCAGGAAGCCGTGGATGCTGTCGGCGCCCTGGCCGACGGCGGCGATGTAGACGTCGGTGCCGCCGTGGGTCTCGCCGCCGGCCGGCATCCGTATCGCCGCCTCCTGGTGGTAGTCGTTGGCCGAGACGGCGTCGTCGGTCAGCGCCGCCGCCGCGTTGCGGTCGCCGGCGACGCGGTTTTCGCCGTTGCCGAAGCCGATGATGGAATAGGGCATGCCGTCGGCGTCGGTCAGGTTCTTGCCGCTGACGTAGTCCTTGGCCAGGCCCAGCACGCCCGGATTGCCCGGCGCGGTCTTGCCGGTGCGCTTGGCGTAGCCGTTCAGCACCAGCGTGTGGTCATGGTCGGCGGTGACGACGATCAGCGTGTTCTTCAGGCCCGGGTCCTTCTGCTGCATCGCGGCCATGGCGGCTTTGATCGCCTGGTCGAAGGCCACGGTGTCCTGCAGCGCCTTCTTGGCGGTGGTCTCGTGCAAGGCGTGGTCGATGCGGCCGCCTTCCACCATCAGGAAGAAGCCCTGCTTGTCGGTCCGGTTCGCCAGCATGGCGATGGCCTTGGTCGTCATCTCGGCCAGGCTGGGTTCCTTGCCGGTGTCGCGGTCCAGGTCGTAGCTCATGTGGCTGGAGGTGAACAGGCCGACGGCGCGCCGGGTCTTCGCCGGGTCGATGGCGTCGAAGGCGGTCTTGTCGGCGGCGTAGCCGTAACCGTTGGCCTTCAGTTCCGCCACCAGGTCGCGGCCGTCGGCGCGCTTGCCGCCGGCGGCCTTCGGCAGGAAGAACTGTCGGCCGCCGCCGAAGACCACGTCGACGCCGTCCTTCAGCGCCGAGTTGTATTGCGCGCCGCCGGGCACCAGCTGGGCGGCGATGTCGGACTCGGCGTCGCGGTGGCAGACGTGGGAGTAGGTGGCGGCCGGCGTGGCGTGGGTGACGCGGGTGGTGGTGACGACGCCGGTGGCGCGGTTGCCGGCCTTGGCCAGTTCCAACAGCGTGGCGACCGGTTTGCCGTTGCCGGCGCCGCAGTTGGACGTCAGCTCGGCGGTCGGCGATTTGGCCACGGTGTCGGTGGACATCGAAATGACTTCGTTGTTCATCTTGACGCCAGTCATATAGGCCGACATCGACGGCGCGCTGTCGGTGACCTGGGCGTCGTTGGAGAAGGTCTTGACGAAGCCGGACTCCGGCAGCGTGTCCATCGTCAGTTCGCCGTCTTCGCCGGCGGCGTAGATGCGGGCGGCGGTGGTGGTGGCGATGCCCATGCCGTCGCCGAGGAAGAAGATGACGTTCTTGGCGGCGACGGGCCGGTTTTCGGCGTTGTCCTGGGAGCGGGCGGCATTGCCGCCGCCGCTGCCGCAGGCCGCCAGCGACAGCGTCGCCAGCAGCGTCAGGCTGAGACTGAAGGTGCGCATTGGAATAACCTTTTTATTTGAAAAATGCGCACAAATGATATTTTCAGCTTGTTTCTGCCAAGATACCGGAATGTTAAGATTGGATGACGGCGTCGTGTCCGCTCAGGATTTCCACAGGTGGGCGAGGAAGGACACCCTGACCTTGGCCTCGCCGGCGTGGCAGGGGGCGGTGACCTTGAGGCCGGGCTTGCCGGTGTCGCGCAGCAGCGGCGTGCCGTACGGCGGACCGTCGGCGCGGCGTATCGCCGCCACCATCGGTTCGCTGGGCTTGGCGCCGGCCGAGATCACCACGCAGATCTCCTCGCTGGCCAGCCGCACGAAGCTGCCGGGCGGATAGATGCCCAGTTCCTTGATCAGCATCGTCGTGAAGGCCTGGTCGAACTCGGTGTCCTTGCGCTGGAAGATGTGGCCGAGCGCGGTGGCGGGCAGCAGCGCCGAGCGGTAGCGGCGCGGCAGCAGCTTGGCGCAGGTGATGTCGGCCAGGTGCAGCATGTGGGCAGGGGGCAGTATCTGCTCCCTGGGCAGCGCGAACGGGTAGCCGTTGCCCTGCCAGGACTCGTGGTGGGTCTGCACCAGCGTGTGCCACAACTGGTCGTCCACGCCGGCCTCGCGCAGGATGGCCGAACTCATGATCGGATGGTCGAATATCGCCTGACGCTGGTGGTCGTCGGGGCGGGCGGCCTGGCCGAACAGCTCGTTCTGCAGCTCCACCTGGGCGATGTTCATCGTCAGCGCCGCGCAGATCAGCGTTTCGCGGTGCTTCGGCGGCAACGTGATGTGGCGGGTCAGTATCGACAGCAGCGCCGCCGTGTGCAGCGAGTGGGCGACGCTGTATTCGGAAAACGGCACCAGGAAGATGGAGGCGATCAGCGCGTCCCGGTGCGTCTCCGCCAGCCGGATCAGCGTCTGGGCGATCTCCATCACCTTGGCCTCGAAGTCCTGGGCGGTCAGCGCGTGGTGGAGCACGTTCTTCACGCGCAGCTGCAGGAAGGCGATGTCCTCGAACAGCGAATGCTTCTTGTGGTCGTTGATATTGGGCTTGTCCGCCGCCTTGGCCTCGGGCCTGGCTTCGGCGAAGCCCATCTTGATCAGTTTCTGCTTCAATTCCGGCGTCAGCACGTAATGGCCGCGCTTCAGCAGCAGGAAGCCGCTCTCCGAGAAGACGTCCATCTGCAGCTCTTTGCCGATGGACAGCATAGAGGAGTAGACTTTGCTTGTTTTTTTGGGTGAATCCACAGGCATGGTGGTGGCCGCTTGCGATGTCAATGTTCACGGGATGATAATCTAATGTCATCGCAAGCTGGTAGTTTTCACGCCTAGCGCGGCAGTTCGCTCCAGACTTTCTGCAACCGCTTGACCGAGACCGGATAAGGGGTTTTCAACTCCTGGGCAAACAGGCTGACCCTCAGCTCCTCCAGCATCCAGCGGAAATCCAGCACCGCCGGCGCCACCTCTCCCTGCTCCTGCTGTTCCGCCACCCGCTGCTGCCATTGCTGCCACAGCTCGCGGATTTCGGCGCCGCGTTGGCCGTCGCGCTGCGGATTGGCCGGCTGCTTGTCCATCCGCAGGCTCATCGCCTTCATGTATCGCGTCAGGTGCGGCAGCTGGCTCCATGGCGTGGCGGTCAGAAAGCCCTTGTAAACCAATGTTTCCATTTGTTGTTTTAGCTCATGGCCGAGTTTATGCTTCTGAACTTTTTGCGTCAGCGGCACGTATTCGGCGGCGATTTGCTGCAGGTACTGGGCCACCGCCTGGATCACGGCCGGCAGCCGGGTGCGGGCGCGGGTCTTCTGATCGTTGAAGGCCTTTTCATTGCGCGGCAGCGCGTCTTCGCCGATGAAGGCGCGGTCGCAGATGGCGGCGATGGCGTCGGCCAGCAGATCGTCTGCATTGGCCACCGCGCGCAGCTGCAGCGCGATCTGGGTCATGCCGGGCAGGCCCTTGCCCAGCTGCTTCATCTGCTCCTTCAATTGCAGCTGCAGCAGCTTCACCACGCCCTGGCGGTGATGTTTTTCGGCCACGGCCTCGGTGTCGAACAGGCGGATGGCGACGCGGTCCTCTTCCAGCGTCAGCGCCGGGTAGCCGGTCAGCTGTTGACGGCCGCGGGCGAACTGTATGCTCTCCGGCAGATCGCCGAAGTCCCAGGCCTTGACGTCGTCGCGCTCGAACTCGGCGCTGGTGTCGCGGAAGGTCAGCTGCGCCGCCTGGCCGAACTGCTTCTGCAGCGCGGCCAGGTCGCGGCCCATGCCGATCTCCTGTTTGCCGTCGTCGATGACGCGGAAGTTGAACAACATGTGTTCCGGCAGTTCCTGCGCGTTGAACGCGTCGATGTCCACCTTGACGCCGCCGGTCTCGCGCAGGATGAAGCGCGCCAGCTGCGGCGCGATGGCCTGCTGCTGGTCGGGGTTGCTGGTCAGGAAACGGGTGATGAAGTCGGGCACCGGCACGCAGCAGCGGCGGACCTGCTTGGGCAGGCCCTTGATCAGCTGCTGCAGCTTGTCGCGCACCATGCCCGGCACCAGCCATTCGAACGGCGCGGGCTGCAGGCGGTTCAGTATGGCCAGCGGCACGTCTATGGTGACGCCGTCCAGCGGGTGCTTCGGCTCGAAGCGGTAGCGCAGCCGAAGTTTGCCGTCCTCCAGTTCCAGCCATTCCGGGAACTGGTTCTCGGTCACGTGCTGGGCGGCGTGGCGCATCAGCTCTTCGCGGGTCAGGTGCAAGAGCTTGGGCTCGGTTTTTTCAGCCTCCTTGCGCCAGGCTTCGAAGCTGGCGGCGTCCACCACCTCGGCCGGCACGCGCTCGCTGTAGAAGGCGAACAGCGCTTCCTCGTCGACCAGCACGTCCTGGCGGCGCGCCTTGTGCTCCAGCTGCTCCACCTCGCGGATCAGCTGCTGGTTGCGCTGGAAGAAAGGCGCGTTGCTGACGTATTCCATATTCACCAGCGCGCCGCGGATGAACAGCTCGCGGGCCTCCTCCGGCGCGATGCGGCCGTAGCTGACCGCGCGGCGCGGGATCAGCGTCAGGCCGTACAGCGTCACGCGTTCGCTGGCGACAACCTCGCCGCGGCTTTTTTCCCAGTGAGGCTCGAAGTAGTGGTATTTGACCAGGTGCGGCGCCAGCTTCTCCACCCATTCCGGCTCGATCTTGGCCACGCAGCGGGCGTAGAGGCGGGTGGTTTCCACCAGCTCGGCCGCCACCAGCCACTTCGGCTTGGCCTTCTTCAGGCCGGAGCCGGGGAAGACGTGGAAGGCGACGCCGCGCGCGCCCTGGTAGTCGTCCCCTTCCTGGTTCTTCATGCCGATATTGCCGATCAGGCCGGTGATCAGCGCCTTGTGCAGGTTTTCGTAGGCGACGGCGTCCACCTGCTGGCGCTTCTTGGCCGACATCTGCGCGTCCGGCTGTTCGGCGTCGGCATGGGCCTCGTCGCGCGTGATCAGGCCCAGCTCGCCGGCGATCTCGGCCAGCTGCGCGTGCAGCTCGCGCCACTCGCGCATCCGCATATACGACAGGAAGTGCTCGTGGCAGGCGTTGACCAGCTGGCGATTGGTCTTCTTGTTCTTCAGCGCGTCGGCGAAGAAGTCCCACAAGTGCAGGAAGGACAGGAAGTCCGATTTCTCGTCGTTGAAGCGGGCCTGGGCCTTCTCCGCCGCGTCGCGGGCCTCGAACGGCCGCTCGCGCGGGTCCTGGATCGACAGCGCGGCGGCGATGATCAGCACTTCGCGCGCGCAATGGTAGTCGCGGCCGGCCAACAGCAGTCGGCCCACTTTCGGATCCACCGGTATCCGCGCCAGCTCCTTGCCGACCGGAGTCAGCTCGCCCAGCTCGTTCACCGCGCCCAGTTCGGTCAATACCTGGTAGCCGTCGGCGATCAGGCGGCTGGACGGCGCCTCGATGAAGGGAAAGGCATCGACCTTGCCCAGGCGCAGCGCGGCCATGCGCAGGATGACCGCCGCCAGGTTGGAGCGGACGATTTCCGGGTCGGTGAAGGCCGGGCGGGCATTGAAGTCGTCCTCGGCGTACAGGCGTACGCAGATGCCGGCCTCGACGCGGCCGCAACGACCGGCGCGCTGGCGGGCGGCGGCCTGCGAGACCTTTTCCACCTGCAGCTGCTCGACCTTGGCGCGCGGGCTGTAGCGGTTGATGCGGGCCAGGCCGGTGTCGATCACGTATTTGATGCCGGGCACCGTCAGCGAGGTCTCGGCCACATTGGTGGCCAGCACGATGCGGCGGCCGCCGGACGGCTTGAAGATCTTCTGCTGGTCCTCGTTGCTGAGGCGCGCGAACAGCGGCAGGATTTCGTAGCCGCGTATGCCGGACTTGCGCAATTTCTCCGCCGTCTCGCGGATCTCGCGCTCGCCGGGCAGGAAGACCAGCATGTCGCCGGGGCCCTGGCGGGAAAGTTCGTCCGCCGCGTCGACGATGGCGTCCTCCATCTCCATCTCGCGCTCGTCCTCGTCGCGCTGCTTCAGCGGCCGGTAGCGCACTTCGACCGGGTAGGTGCGGCCGGACACCTCGATCACCGGCGCGCCGTCGAAGTGCCTGGAGAAGCGGTCCGCGTCTATCGTGGCCGAGGTGATGATGATCTTCAGGTCCGGCCGGCGCGGCAGCAACTGCTTCAGATAGCCCAGCAGGAAGTCGATGTTCAGGCTGCGCTCGTGCGCCTCGTCGATGATGATGGTGTCGTAGGCTTCCAGGTAGCGGTCGGTCTGCGTCTCCGCCAGCATGATGCCGTCGGTCATCAGCTTGATCACCGACTTTTCCGACAGCTTGTCGGTGAAGCGCACCTTGAAGCCGACGTGTTCGCCGAGCGTCGATCCCAGCTCCTGCGCGATCCGCGTCGCCACCGAGCGCGCGGCCAGCCGGCGCGGCTGCGTGTGGCCTATCAGGCCGAACACGCCGCGGCCCAGTTCCAGGCAGATCTTGGGCAACTGGGTGGTCTTGCCTGAGCCGGTCTCGCCGCAGATGATGACCACCTGGTTCCGGTCTATCGCCGTCTTGATGTCGGCCAGCTTCTGGTTGACCGGGAGCGCGTCGTCGAAGCTGGGTTTCGGCAGATGCGCCCGGCGCGCGTCGGCGCGGCCGCGCGAGCGCTCCACCTGGCCGGCGATGTCCGAGAGCAGCTTGTCGGCCGGCTGGTTTTTCTTCAGCCGCTCGGCGGCGTCGGCCAGCTTGCGGCGCAGGATGTGGCGGTCGCGGATCAGGCAGTGGGACAGGGCGGATTTCAGGTCGGCGAGGCGGGCGGCTGGTGTCATCGGCTAAAGAACGGAGGATTGCGCAAAGTGCCGATTATAGCAGAAGCCGGACAGGCCCATGGCTAGCGCGCGTCCAGCGCCTCCCTGAGTCGCCGCGCCAGCGCGGGCGCTTGTTCGGCCGGCACATTGGCGAAACCCAGCAGCAGCGCCGGGGGATGGCCGCCGTCCAGGCAGAACGAAGACAGCGCTTGGCCCGCCAGCCCGCGGGCGCTCAGCCGCGCCGCGACGGCGCGGTCGTCGTCGCCGTCGGGCAGCCAGGCGGCCAATTGCAGGCCGACGGGCTGGCCGTCCAGCCGCAGACGCCCGCCGCATTCCGCCTGCAGCGCGGCGGCCAGCGCGGCGCGTCGGCCGGCGTACAGCGCGCGCATCCGCTTGATGTGGCGGGCGAAGTGTCCCTGGCCAAGGAAATCGGCCGCCGTCGCCTGGTCCAGGATGGACGGCGCCGGACTGAGCAGATCGCAGGCTTCGGCGAAGCGCGCCGCCTCGCTGGCCGGCGCCACCAGATAGCCGAGCCGCAGTCCGGGAAACAGTGTCTTGCTGAAACTGCCGACGTAGAGCACGCGGCCGGCGCGGTCCAGGCTGCGCAGCGCCGGCAGCGGAGGGCCGTCGTAGCGGAATTCGCCGTCGTAGTCGTCTTCGACTATCCAGGCCTGGCGCCGCTCGGCCCAGTCCAGCAGCGCCAGCCGGCGCGGCAGCGACAGGGCGACGCCCAGCGGCGCGTGGTGCGACGGCGTGCAGTAGGCCATGCGCGCGTCCGGAGCGCGGCGTATCGCCTCGTCGACGCATAGTCCGTTTCGGTCCACCGGCGCCGGCATGAGCCGGGCGCCGGCCAGCCTCAGCGCGCCGCTGGCGCGGAAATAGCCGGGATCCTCCATCCAGACCGGGTCGCCGGGGCGCAGCAGCGTCCGTATCGCCAGCCCCAGCGCGCCCTGGAAGCCGCTGGTGATGAAGACCTGGCCGACGTCGCAGTGGATGCCGCGGAACAGGGCCAGATGGCGGACGATGGCCTCGCGCAGCGGCCGATAGCCGGCCGGATCGGGGTAGTTCAGCCCCGACAGCGACAAGGACCTGGCGCGGTGGCCGGCCAGCCGCGCCCACAGCTTGCGGGGAAAGGCGTCCAGCGCCGGCAGGCCCAGCTGGAAGGGCCGAGGCGGAGCCGGTTCGGTCGGGGCCGTCCCGGCTTGCAGCGGGTTGGCCGCACAGGCGTGGCCGGCCCGCGGGCCGACTAGGCGGGACTCCAGTCCGGGATGGACCAGGGTTCCGGCGGCGGCGCGGCTGAGCAGAAAGCCCTCGGCCAGCAATTGGCCGTAGGCCTGGTCGACGGTGCCGCGCGACACGCCGAGATCGGCGGCCAGCACGCGCGTGGCCGGCAGGCGGGCGCCGGGCGGCAGTTGGCCGGACAGGATGGCCTCGCGTATCCGCAGATAGAGCTGCCGGTGCAGCGGCTGCGCGTGATCACGCAGCAAGGGGAACTGGAAGGCGTCGGGAATCATGGCCTATTGGTTTTGGCGATTTTTGGCACTCATCATTGTGCCATGTTGCCGCTATCTTGTCGGGAAGCCAAGGACTAGGAATGACCATGAACCATCACGACGCCGTCTCCCGCGCCCGGACCTTCCGCCGGCTGCATCAGGGCCCGCGGCCGCTGTTGCTGCCCAATGTCTGGGACGCCTTGAGCGCCCGCGTGTTCGAACAGGCCGGCTTTGAAGCGTTGGCCACCAGCAGCGCCGCCGTCGCGTGGTCGCTAGGTTATCGAGACGGCGGCGAGTTGCCGCGCGAGGAATTGCTGGCCGCCGTCGCCCGCATCGCCAGGGTGCTGAAGGCGCCGTTGAGCGTAGACCTCGAGGACGGCTACGGCGATACGCCGGCGAGGGTGGCGGACACCGTCGCCGCGGCGATCCGGGCCGGCGCGGCCGGCGTCAATCTGGAGGACGGCCGCTACGACGCCGAAGGCCGCTTCCGTCTCCGCGGCGCGGAGGAGATGCGCGAACGCCTGCAAGCCGCCCGGGCCGCCGCCGATGCGCTGGACGTGCCCATCTTCATCAATGCCCGAACCGATCTGTTCCTGCATGGCGAAGGCCCGGCCGAGGCCCGTTTCGACGAGACGCTGGCGCGGGCCCGGCTGTATCTGGACAGCGGCGCCGACGGCGTCTTCCCGATAGGCCTGTCCGATCCTGCTTTGCTGGCGAGGCTGTGCGCGGCGCTGTCGGCGCCGGTCAATGCCGCCGCGATGCCCGGTCTGCCGGACCTGGCCGAGCTGTCCGCGCTCGGCGTGGCGCGGATCAGCACCGCCATCGGTCCCGCGCTGGTGGCGATGCAGGCGCTGAGCCGGACGGCCGAGGCGCTGCGCGACACCGGCGACCTGTCGGTCTTGAGAACCCCTTTTTCGTACGCCGACGCCCAGGCGCTGTTCGCGCCGCAGGCTTGACGCGCCCCCTCCAAAAAACCGTTTCAGGAGCACTACCGATGTCCCGTTTCATCGACTACACGAAAATCGCGCCGCAAGGCTACCAGGCCCAGGCGGCGCTGGAGCGCCACATCCGAGGCTGCGGCATCGACCACGCCCTGCTGGAGCTGGTGAAGACCCGCGTGTCGCAGCTGAACGGCTGCGCCTTCTGCATCGACATGCACTCGAAGGATGCGCGCGCCGCCGGCGAGTCCGAGCAGCGGCTGTACCTGCTGTCGGCTTGGCGCGAGGCACCGTGCTACACCGAGCGCGAGCGCGCCGCGCTGGCCTGGGCCGAGGCGCTGACGCTGGTGGCCGCGCGGCATCCGGACGAGGCGCTGCGGGCCGAGCTGGCGCGGCATTTCGACGATAAGGAAATCGTCGACCTGAGCTGGGCCATCGTCGCGATCAACGGCTGGAACCGCGTTTCCATCGGCTGCAACACACCGGCCGGAGGGTATCAGCCGGGCCAGTACGCGCTCTGAATCGAGCCGCCCAAACCCATCCGGCGCCGACGCGCGACTTACCCGCAATGCCTCGCCATGCGGGCGCCTTGCGGCCAATCCGATCTATCTTGCGCAGGAGCTTTCATGAAGCATGCAACCGTCACGCCCGGTCGGGCGGCGATGACCTTGTCCAACCCGGCTGGACTCTACGATCCGGCGCCCAACGGCTATTCCCACCTGGGCGTGGTCGCGCCGGGCAGCCGGCTGGTCTTCGTCGCCGGACAGGGAGGGGAGACCGAGGACGGCCGCTTGCCGCCCGACTTCGCCGGTCAGGCGCGGCAGGCCTTCGCCAATCTGTGCGTCGCGCTGGCCGCGGCCGGCGCCGAGCCCGGCGATGTCGTCAAGCTGACGGTGCTGATCGTCGATCACGACGAGACGCGGCTGCGCGTGCTGGGCGAGGCGCTGGACCGGGTATGGGGCGCGGCGATGAAACCGACCTGCACGCTGATACCGGTGCCGAGGCTGGCGCTGGACGGCATGCTGTTCGAGGTGGAGGCGCTGGCTGCGTTGCCGGCCTGAGCCAGGCCGGTCCCGCAAACAGGCTTTCAGCGCCAGGCCGGCTCGCGGCCGGCCGGCGCGGCCTCCTGCCGGCTGACCGCCTGGTGCAGCTTGTCCATCTGCGCATCCAGCCGGCGCACCGCCTCGGCGATGTTGTGGGTCTCGCCGGACAGGCTGCGGCTGGATTCGCCGACGGCGACGATGTCGCCGGCGAACTGGGAGAAGCCCTGATTCTGGCTGGCCTCGGCCTGGGACACCTGCTGCAGCAGGCCGGCCAGCTCGCCGGCGCCGTCTATGATGCCTGACAGCTTGCGCTGAGCGGCCTGCGCATGGTCGCGGCCGGCCTGCATCTGCTGATTGCCGTCGCGCATCGCCACCAGCGCCTGGTTGGTGCCGTCGACGATGACCCGGATCTTGCTCTCGATGTCCTTGGTGGCGTTCTGGGTGCGTTCGGCCAGCTTGCGGACCTCGTCGGCGACGACGGCGAAGCCGCGGCCGGTTTCGCCGGCGCGCGCCGCCTCGATTGCGGCGTTCAGCGCCAACAGATTGGTCTGGTCGGCGATGTCGCGTATCAGCTGCACGATGCCGCTGACCTCGGCGCTGCGCTGGCCCAGCTCCTCCAGCCGGCCGGCGGCGTGGCCTATCACCTCGCCGGCGCGGCCCAGCTGGTCCACGGCCAGGTTCATCACCCTGCCGCCCTCGCGCGCGGCCTCGCCGGAATTCTGCGCCAGCTGTGTCGCGGCGGTCGATTGCTCGGCGTTCTGGCTGGTGACGACGGCCATCTGCTGGGCGACGACGACCATGTCCTCGGAGCGCTCGCGCTGCTCGGCCATCGTGCGCGCCATGCTGCCGGTGCTGTCGGCGATCTGACGGCTGGCGCCGGAGGCGTCGCGTATCGAGTGGCCGATCTGCTCCATCATCCGCGCCAGCGCCTCGCCGGCGCGCTCGGCCTCGGCGCGGGCGGTTTCCAGTTTTTCGAAGCTCTTGCTCTTGGCCTTGTCGAAGGCCAGCGCCAGCACCAGCACCACCAGAGACAGGCCGGCCAGCGACTTGGCCTGCAGCTTGGGCAGCTCCTCATGCGGCAGCGGGCTCTTGGGCAGGGCGTCGATGCCGGACAGCCACATGACGATGCCGACGGCGGCCAGCGACATCGCCAGCCAGAACATGCCGGAGCGGCGGGTGGCGATGAAGACGGCGGTGAACGGGATGGCGGCGAACCACATCAGGCTGGTAGACAGGATGCCGCCGTTGACGAACACCATCCAGCACACCATCGCGTACATGCAGCTGGTGGTGAATTCGGCGGTGAAGCGCACCGCGCCGCTGAGGCGCAGCAGCAGCGGGCCGCAGAGCAGGCCGAGGCCGCCCAGCGCGATGCCCTCGGCCATAGGATAGTGGCCCAGCATCAGGTATTCGACGGCGAACAGCGGCGCCATCAGTCCGGCGAGCAGACCGACGCCGACAACGGTGCGGGCGCGTATCGCCTGCTCCGGAATCTGCCGGACGCCGTCCGGTATGAACCATTCTGTGATGGCCTGTATCGACATAGATTCCCCTCCAACAATGTTCCGAATTAAGCGCCCTGATTTGTAAGGTTTTATTGAGCGGGCGAGCCGGATGGGACTTTAAAACAAATGTTTGATCGTAGGCAATATGTCGATCGGGTCGAGTGTCGCGCCGCCGCCGTTTTCACGGGCCGGCCTTCGGGCCGTCCGAGCGGGGAGGGCCGCCCTCCGCGACGCCCGCATTCCATCCAGGAGAAATCCATGCAAGACAACGTCCCCGCTTTTCTGGCCGGCCCGGCCGCCTTCATCGGTCCGCATCCGGTCACCCTGGCGCAGATCGCCCAGAACATGCCCGGCGGCGCGCTGCCCGCCGTTAACAATCTGCGCACCCGCTTCTCGCTGACGACCGATACCGGCGCCGGCGGCCTGCCCTTGCCCGGCGCCTTGCCCAAGCTGCGGATGCAGCCTGTCGGCGGCCCGCCGGTTGTGACGCTGCCGCCGCCCGGCGGCGCGGTCACGACGATAGACGCGCTGTACTGCCATGCCAGCGCCGGCGGAACCGCGCTGGCGGCGCTGCCTTTCTGCGACATCGCGGTCGCGCCCGGCGCGGCCGACGCGCGCACGCTGTTCACCACCGGCATGAACGGCTGCTCGCTGATGGTGCTGAGCGCGGTGCCGGCCGGCGCGCCGGCGCTGGCGGCGGGCCATCTGCGCATCGTCCACGATCACGACCACCGCAGCCTGGCGACCTGGGCCGCCGCCGGCTACACGGTCCGCTTCTCCGCCTATGCCGACGGTGCCGTCGGCGCCGGCGCCGCGCCGGGGGGCTGGCCGGTTCCGGCCGTGGTGGCCAACTACAATCCGCACGGTTATCCGTGGGGCATGCCGGTGCCCGGCCAGACGGTGCCGGGCGCGCGGGTGGTCACCAATTTCCTGTACTGGAACGGCGCCAACTGGACGTTCAATAGCCGCCACTACGTCGACTTCGGCGGGACGCCGTACGATATCGACGCGCCGGCGGGCGGCGCGGCCAGCACCCAGACGATGAATATCTAGCGATGAAAAAACGGCCCTCGCGGGCCGTTTCTTCATCTGCTCGGGCTTCAGGCCTTGCTCTGTTGCTCGGCCTGCAGCGCGGTCAGCGCGATGGTGTAGACGATGTCGTCGACCAGGGCGCCGCGCGACAGATCGTTGACCGGCTTTCTCAGGCCCTGCAGCATCGGTCCCACCGACACCACGTTGGCGGAGCGCTGCACCGCCTTGTAGGTGGTGTTGCCGGTGTTCAGGTCCGGGAACACGAACACGGTGGCGCGGCCGGCCACCTGGCTGTCCGGGGCCTTCTGGCGGCCGACCGACTCCACCGAGGCGGCGTCGTACTGCATCGGGCCGTCTATCAGCAGGTCCGGGCGCTTCTCGCGGGCGATGCGGGTGGCTTCGCGCACCTTCTCCACGTCGCTGCCGCTGCCGGAAGAACCGGTGGAGTAGGAGATCATCGCGACGCGCGGCGTGATGCCGAAGGCGACGGCCGAATCGGCCGACTGGATCGCGATGTCGGCCAGTTGCTCGGCGCTCGGGTCCGGGTTCACCGCGCAGTCGCCGTAGACATAGACCTGCTCCGGCATCAGCATGAAGAACACCGACGACACGATGCTGGAACCGGGGGCGGTCTTGATCAGCTGCAGCGCCGGGCGGATGGTGTTGGCGGTGGTGTGAACGGCGCCGGACACCAGGCCGTCCACCTCGTTCAGCGCCAGCATCATGGTGCCCCAGCACCACGGTGTCTTCCAACTGGGCCTGCGCCATCGGCGCGTTCAGGCCCTTGCCCTTGCGCAGCTCCACCATCGGATCGACGTAGCGGCCGCGGATTTCGTTCGGATCGAGGATCTCGACCGACGCCGGCAGCGTCACGCCCTGGGCCTCGGCCACTTGCAGGATCTCTGCGCGGTTGCCCAGCAGCACGCAGCGGGCGATGCCCTTTTCCTGGCAGATGGCGGCGGCCTGGATGGTGCGCGGCTCGTTGCCTTCCGGCAGCACGATGCGCTTGTTGGCCTTGCGGGCCTTTTCCATCAGCTGGAAGCGGAAGGCCGGCGGCGGCAGGCGGATTTCGCGCGGCTCGCCGACGCTTTCCTTCAGCGTGGAGACGTCCAGATGCTCGGCGACGTGTTCGATCACCTTCTCCATGCGCTCCAGGTCGTCGGACGGCACCTGGTGGCTCATCGCGTTCAGCGCGCTGGCGGTTTCCATCGAATTCAGCGCGGTGGCCAGCACCGGCAGGCCGCCGGTGAAGGCTTGCTGGCACAGTTGCTGGATGCGCGGATCCGGTTCGGAGTCGCAGGTCAGCAGCAAGCCGGCCAGCGGCACGCCGTTCATCGCGGCCATCGAGGTGGCCATCACCACGTCCTCGCGCTCGCCCGGCGTGATGATCAGCGCGCCCGGCTTCAGCAGGTTGACGATGTTGGGCGCGGTGCGGGCGGCCACCACCATGGTGCGCACGCGGCGGCTGGCCTGCTGGCCGGCGTGCACCACGCTGGCGTTCAGATGGCGGGCCACATCCTGGGTGCGCGGCGCCAATAGCTCCGGCTGATACGGGATCACGCCCAGCAGCGGCAGGCCGGCCTTTTTCAGATTGCCGGATTCCTGCACCTCGCGCGCCAGTTCGGCGCGGTCGGCGCCCGGCAGCACGTGGTTGAGGATGTAGCCTGATACGGTTTGTGCGCCGAAGGCCTGGATGTTCATTTCCAGCTGTTCGGCGATTTCCGTCGCGTTCAGCGCTTTGACCGAGCTGACCAGGATGGTCTGGGCCTGCAGGTTGCGGGCGATCTTGGTGTTCAGGAAGGTGGAGAACACCTGCTTCTGGTCGGGCACCAGGCCCTCCACGATCACCACGTCCACGTTTTGCGAGGCTTGCTGGAACAGGCTCACCACCTCTTCCATCAACTGGTCCACCTGGCCTTGCGACAGCAGGTGCTCGACGCGGTCCATGCTGATAGGCTGCGGCGGATTCAGGCGGCAGATGGCCTGGGCGAAGTGGGTGGAGCGCTCGGCTTCGCCGTCCTTGGTGTCCTGGGCGATGGGCTTGACGAAGCCCACGCGCAGGCCGGCCTGCTCCAGCGAACGGATGGCGCCCAGCGTGACCGAGGTCAGGCCGGCGTTGAAGCCGGTGGGGGCAAGAAAGAATGTCTGCATGATCGTTTGCCTTCCTTACTTGGCCAGACCGGCCAGTTCGGCGGTGTCCATGGCGATCATCAGCTCCTCGTTGGTGTTGATCACCAGCGCCGGCACCGAGTCGGCGGCGGTGATGCGGCCGGCCTTGCCGCGGATGCAGGCCTCGTTGGCGGCCGCGTCCAGCGTCAGGCCCAGGAAGCCCAGCTGGTTGATCACTTCGGCGCGCAGGAAGGACGAGTTCTCGCCGATGCCGCCGGTGAACACCACGGCGTCCAGGCGGCCGGCGCCGACGCTCATCGACGCGACGTACTTGGCCAGGCGGTAGGCGAACACTTCCAGCGCGCGCTTGGCGCCTTCGTGGCCCTTGGCGGCGGCTTCTTCCAGTTCGCGGCAGTCGTTGGACAGCTCGGACAGGCCCAGGAGGCCCGATTCCTTGTTCAGCATATTGGTGATGGACTGGATGTCCATGCCGCGCTCGGTGGCCAGGTAGCCGAACACGCTGGGGTCGATGTCGCCGGAGCGGGTCCCCATCACCAGGCCTTCCAGCGGGGTCAGGCCCATCGAGGTGTCGGCGCACTTGCCGTTGCGGATGGCGGAGATGGACGCGCCGTTGCCCAGGTGGGCGATCACCAGGCTGGTTTCATCGGCCGGCTTGCCCAGCATCTTGGCGGCCTCTTCGGCGACGAAGCGGTAGCTGGTGCCGTGCATGCCGTAGCGGCGCAGGCTGTTCTCGCGGTACAGCTTCATCGGCACCGCGTACAGATAGGCCTTTTCCGGCATGGTCTGGTGGAAGGAGGTATCGAACACGGCCACTTGCGGCAGGCTCGGGAATTCCTTGATCGCGGTGCGGATGCCGAGGATGTGCGCCGGATTGTGCAGCGGGGCCAGCTTGATGCAGCGCTCGATCTCGTTGATCGCGGCATCGTCGAGCAGGGCCGATTGCTTGAAGTGCTCGCCGCCGTGGACCACGCGGTGGCCGATGGCCTTGACGCTGTCCAGCAGCGACACCTGCTGCAGTTTTTCGATGATGGCGTGCATCGCGGCGGCGTGGTCCGGGGCCGACAGCAGGGCGGTCTGCTTGCCGCCGTCGTGTTTGAAGGTGATGCAGGCGTCGGCCAGGCCCAGCTTCTCCGCCAGACCGGTCATGACCGCTTCATGGCTGGCGCTGTCGATCAGCGCGAATTTCAGGGAAGAGCTGCCGCAATTGATGACGAGGATGCTGGAATTCATAGCTTTGAACATGTAATTTGAAAAAAAAGGACTAAATCGATGAAAAAATCCACTGCGATGCGCTTGAGGCCAATTTGCTGCCCGGGCGACACCCGGTGACGGGGGGCGGCGCAGCGGGGACCTTCTTACCGTGTGGTAGCGCATGGCGGCCGGTTTGACCAGCCTGTCGTCGCATCGGGCAGCTCGCGGGCTTGCCGCGGCGCCGGTCTAGCCGGATCAAGGGCTTAGGCGGGCCGGCGTACGGGCGTCGGCGCAGGGGCGCGGCGCTTTCCGGCGTGCGGACTGTCGGTGCGAAAACGAATTGATCCGCAGTATACCATCAAGGATTAATGAATTCTAATGTTGCGCTGCAATCAATGTGGCAAGTCTTTGATTTTAATTAAGCGACATCGAGATTGTTTGCCGTGACGGGGGTGTTTGGGCATAAGTTGCCACCGCCGGGGGCTGAGGCGGATTGTCACGCAGAATTAACGCTTGCCCCGGGGGGAGGGGGAGGGCATAATTCCGCCCTCGTAATGCAAGGTTCGGCCTTGTTTTGATTGATTGTTTTTGATAGTCCCGCAAACTCGTTCCAAGCGAGATTCGGCTGGTCTTATATCTTCTTCCACGGAGGTGTGGGAATAATGTCTGATCTGGCTTCTGCTCAACTGCTTCAAGCATCCGCAGCCCAGCTACCCGTCTATACCTATTTCGATCCAGCCTGCCACGCCCTCGAGCAGCGGCTGCTGTTCGCCGACGCGCCGCAGTACTACGGCCATGAACTGATGGTCCCCGAAGCCGGCGACTATCACACGCTGGAGTGGCTGGGCCACGGCAAGATGCTCAAGAATGTCGACGGGGAGGTCAAGCTGATCTCCAATGTCTGCCGCCACCGCCAGGCGGTGATCTACAAGGGCAGGGGCAACGGCAACCATATCGTCTGCAATCTGCACGGCTGGACCTACGACGCCGCCGGCACCCTGGTCGGCGCGCCGCATTTTCCGGAGACGCCGTGCCTGAACCTCGGCCAGACCGAACTGGCGCGCTGGAACGGCCTGTTGTTCGACGCCCGCCGCGATATCGCGCGCGATCTGGCCCAGCTCGGCGTCGCCAAGCACATGGCGTTCGACGGCTACGCCTTCCATTCGACGCACAGCACCGACTACGACTTCAACTGGAAGACCTTCATCGAGGTGTATTCGGAAGACTACCACGTCGACCCCTTCCATCCGGGCCTCGGCAATTTCGTCGACTGCGGCGATCTGAAATGGGAGTGGGGCGAGAGCTACCACGTGCAGACGGTCGGCGTGAAGAACCGGCTGGCGCGCGCCGGCTCCAAGATATACGGCAAATGGCACGAGGAAGTGCGCCGTCGTTACGAGGAGCGGCAGCCGGAGTTCGGCGCCATCTGGCTGACCTATTACCCCAATATCATGGTGGAATGGTATCCGCACGTGCTGGTGATCAGCGTGGTGATTCCGCGCGGACCGGAGAAGTGCACGGTGATCACCGAGTTCTACTATCCGCAGGACGTGGTGTGGTTCGAGCCGGAATTCATCGAGGCCGAGCAGGCCGCCTATTTCGAAACCGCCAAGGAAGACGATGAAATCTGCCAGCGCATGCACGAGGGCCGCAAGGCCTTGTGGCTGGCCGGCGTCAGCGAGGTGGGGCCGTACCAGTCTCCGACCGAGGAGGGCATGCAGCACTTCCACGAGTACTATCGACGCATGATGGGTTCGGCATTGGCTGGCTGAGCCGGCCAGTTGAATGCCATAATGCGGGGGCGCGGGATACCGCGCCTTTTTTTTATTCCATTTTTAGATACTATCGGCGGGGACGATGTCCGCAATTTTCCGCATCACGGTTCTGGGCGTCCTGTTGTTGGCCAGCCCGCTGGCGCTGGCGACGAGCTATGCCGATCCGGCCAGCCAGCTGCGCTTCACCTTGCCGTCCGGCTGGAAAGTCAGGCCGGTCGTCGTCGCCGGAACGCGGACGCTGCGCGTGATCCCGCCTAAGCCCGATCAGCGCGAGCGCGCCGCGATCGAGGTCCAGATCCGCGTGCGCAAGCCGCGGCGCGGCGAGACCCTGGGCAATCTGGCGACGACGTTCCGCCAGGAGGACGGCGACCGGGAGGCGGCCAATTTCGTCAGGCTGAACCGCCGCGCCGGCCGTCTGGTCACCGAGTACCGCGACGGCCGTTTCGTTTCGAACCGCCTGTGGATCGTGCGCCATAATCTGCATGTGATCCAGTTGCTGGACAAGAACCGGCTGCTGGAGGCGCGCTGCACCGCCAACGCGTCGGAGTTCAAGACCTACCGCCGGCAGATGGAGGCCATTTGCCTGAGCGTGGCGGTGGCGAAGAAGTAGGCTTAATTCAAGCGGCCCGAGGGCCGCGCAGCAGGGAAGGCAGTGACAGTGGCGGTACGAGGCAGTGTGGCGGGGTTCCGGCTGGGATCCGGCTGGATGGTGGTGGCGGCGGCGTTTTTCGCCTTGATGGGCCTGTTCGTCAAGCTGGGCGCGCAGTATTTCTCGTCGACGGAGCTGGTGTTCTGGCGCACGCTGATAGGCGTGCTGACGCTGGGCGGCGCGGCGCTGTGGCGGCGCGAGCGTTTCGCCACGCCCTTGCTGCGCTACCACCTGCAGCGAGGCCTGATAGGCTACAGCTCTCTGTTGATGTCGTTCTACGCCATCGCCCACCTGCCGCTGGCGACGGCGTCCACGCTGACCTACACCTCGCCGATGTTCCTGGCGCTGCTGTCCGTCGTGCTGCTGCGCGAGCGGCTGCCGGCGCGGGCGATGGCCGGACTGGCGATGGGCTTCGTCGGCGTGGTGCTGCTGTTGAAGCCGACGCTTTCCAGCGACGTCTGGTTCGCCGGCCTGCTCGGGCTGGCGTCCGGCTTCCTGGCCGGCTGGTCCTATCTGCACGTGCGGGAACTGGGGCGGCAGGGCGAGGCCGAATGGCGGGTGGTGTTCTATTTCGCGCTGATCTCCACCGTCGGCGGCCTGCTGTTGATGGGCCTGGAGCATTGGCATCCGGTGACGCCGGACAATGTCTGGCTATTGCTCGGCGTCGGCGGCACCGCGACGCTGGCGCAACTGGCGATGACTCGGGCCTACAAGGTCGGGAACAAGCTGGCCACCGCCAATCTGACCTATCTGTCGGTGGTGTTCTCCTGCCTGCTCGGCGCCTGGGTCTGGGGCGATGCGTTGACCGCCGATTCCCTGCTGGCGATGGGCTTGATCGTGGTCAGCGGCATATTGGCCGGGCGGCGCTAGAATATAGTCACAGCCGCAATAATCCAAAGATAGGGAGAAGCTGATGATTTCGATCCGTGAGCAGGATTACGGTCTCGATGTGGCCTTGTTCAACGAATTCACGCTGGCCGATTTCCAGCTGCTGGAGCAGGCGCTGCTGAAGCGGCTGGACGAGCGCGACAAGCCGGACATGCTGCTGGACCTGACCGAGTTGAAGGACTTCACGCTGGACATGGCGATGGAGGAGGTGCGCTTCATGCGCGCGCACGAGGAAAAGCTGGGCCGGGTCGCCATCGTCGTCGGCGATGTATGGATACGGCTGGCCACCCATATCGCCGGCCTGCTGTCCCACACCCATGTGCAGTATTTCGATCTGATAGAAGAAGCGCAGGCCTGGCTGGCAAGGCCGGTCGCGGCTTGATTTTGCGGCGGATGGCGGTACAGTAGCGTTTTTTGTTCGACTCGAAAGAATAAAAACCGATGCTGAAGAGCCTTTCCAGCCGCCTGGCGGCTGAGCTTGCCGTCCGCGAATCGCAGGTGGCGGCCACCATCGAACTGATCGACGGCGGCGCCACCGTTCCCTTCATCGCCCGCTACCGCAAGGAAGTCACCGGCGGTCTGGACGACACCCAGCTGCGCACGCTGGCCGAACGGCTGGTCTATCTGCGCGAACTGGACGAGCGCCGCGACAGCATACTGAAGAGCATCGCCGAGCAGGGCAAGCTCAGCCCCGAGCTGGAAGCGGCCATTTATGCCAGCGACAACAAGACCACGCTGGAAGATCTGTATCTCCCGTACAAGCCCAAGCGCCGCACCAAGGCGCAGATCGCCCGCGAGGCCGGCCTGGAGCCGCTGGCCGACAGCCTGCTGGCCGATCCGTCGCAAGACCCGAACGCGCTGGCGGAAACCTACGTCAACGCCGAGGCAGGCGTCGCCGACGCCAAGGCGGCGCTGGACGGCGCGCGCGCCATCCTGATCGAGCGCTTCGCCGAAGACGCCGAACTGTTGGGGCAGCTGCGCGAGAAATTGTGGAACGAGGGCGAGCTGGCCGCCGCCGTCGTGGCGGGCAAGGAAAACGAGGGCGCGAAGTTCTCCGATTACTTCGATCACCGCGAAGCCATCAAGGCGATGCCGTCGCACCGCGCGCTGGCGCTCTTGCGCGGCCGCAACGAGGGCGTGCTGACCGTCGCGCTGAAATACCAGCCGGACGAAACGCCTGTCACCGAGCGCTCGGCCTATGAGCAGCTGATCGCCGCCCGCTTCGGCATCAAGGACGCGGGCCGCGCCGCCGACAAGTGGCTGCTGGACGGCGTGCGCCTGTGCTGGCGCGCCAAGATCTTCCTGTCGCTGGAGCTGGAATTGGTGTCGAGGCTGAAGGACGCCGCCGACGGCGAGGCGATCAAGGTCTTCGCCGCCAATCTGCACGACCTGCTGCTGGCGGCGCCGGCCGGGCGCCGCGCGACGCTGGGCCTGGACCCGGGCCTGCGCACCGGCTGCAAGGTGGCCGTCGTCGACGACACCGGCAAGGTGCTGGACACCACCGCCATCTACCCGCACGAGCCGCGGCGCGAATGGGACAAGTCCATCGCCATCCTCGGCGCGCTGTGCACGCGCCACAAAGTGGATCTGATCGCCATCGGCAACGGCACCGCCAGCCGCGAAACCGACAAGCTGGCGCAGGACTTGATCAAGGCCTTCCCGCAGCTCTCGATGACCAAGATCGTCGTCTCGGAAGCCGGCGCCTCTGTGTACTCTGCGTCCGAGTTGGCCGCGAAGGAGTTTCCGGACATGGACGTCAGCCTGCGCGGCGCGGTGTCGATCGCCCGCCGGCTGCAGGACCCGCTGGCCGAGCTGGTGAAGATAGAACCGAAGTCCATCGGCGTCGGCCAGTACCAGCACGACGTCAACCAGAGCCAACTGGCGCGCGCGCTGGACGGCGTGGTCGAGGACTGCGTCAACGCGGTCGGCGTCGACGTCAACACGGCCTCGGTGCCGCTGCTGACGCGCATTTCCGGCCTCAACGCGACGCTGGCGTCCAATATCGTCTCCTACCGCGACCAGAACGGAGCGTTCAAGACCCGCAAGGAGTTGCTGAAAGTGCCTCGCCTCGGCGACAAGACCTTCGAGCAGGCGGCAGGCTTCCTGCGCATCTCCGGCGGCGACAATCCGCTGGACGCGTCGTCGGTGCACCCGGAGGCGTATCCGGTGGTCGAGAAGATCGTCGCCAAGGCCGGCCGCGACGTGAAGTCGCTGATCGGCGATTCGTCCTTCCTGAAATCGGTGCGAGCCAGCGACTATACCGACGAGCGCTTCGGCCTGCCGACGGTGATGGACATCCTGAGGGAACTGGACAAGCCGGGCCGGGATCCGCGTCCTGAATTCAAGACCGCCACCTTCCAGGACGGCGTCGAGGATCTGAAGGACCTGCAGCCCGGCATGGTGCTGGAAGGCGTCGTCACCAATGTCGCCAACTTCGGCGCCTTCGTCGACATCGGCGTGCACCAGGACGGCCTGGTCCACATCTCGGCGTTGTCCAACAAGTTCATCGACGACCCGCGCAAGGTGGTCAAGGCCGGCGACGTGGTCAAGGTCAAGGTGCTGGAGGTCGACGTGGCGCGCAAGCGCGTCGCGCTGACGATGCGCCTGGACGACGAGGTCGGTTCCGGAAACAGCCGAGGCGGTCGAAGCGACAAGGGCTCCGACAACCGCCCGCGCCAGCCGCGCGGGCATCAGTCTGCGCCGGTCGGCGACACCGCGATGGCGGCCGCCTTCGCCAAGCTGCGCAAGGGCTGAGTTTGACTATATAGATGTGTCTGGACGGGCCGGCGGTCACGCCGGCCCGTCGGTTTTCGGCCGTTGCGGCCGATTCCGGGCGGTGGGCATCAGCTTTCTTGCGGCCGTCTGCAAATACCCCTTGTTCATATCTCCTGTCGGATCAGTGGTTTGTCCGCGCGGCGGCGCTCCGGCGATGAATTTTCCTGATTTTTCGTGCGGAAAGTGTTGACGCAGGTCGGGCAGGGACGTATAGTTCACCTCCTCAGCTGACGCAGCGAACGAAACGACGGAAACGAAACGGTTCCCGACGAAGACGACGCAGCGATCGGCACCGCTCTTTAACAGAACGAATAACCGATAGGTGTAAGTGCTTGGCGAAAGCCGACACTTGCACTGCAAGAGATAGGAAATACCAGTTATTTCTTTGAACTTGCGTGCCAGAAATTGCTATGAGATTGAACTGAAGAGTTTGATCCTGGCTCAGATTGAACGCTGGCGGCATGCTTTACACATGCAAGTCGAACGGTAACAGGGTGCTTGCACCGCTGACGAGTGGCGAACGGGTGAGTAATGCATCGGAATGTACCGTGTAATGGGGGATAGCTCGGCGAAAGCCGGATTAATACCGCATACGCCCTGAGGGGGAAAGTGGGGGACCGTAAGGCCTCACGTTATACGAGCAGCCGATGTCTGATTAGCTAGTTGGGGAGGTAAAGGCTCACCAAGGCGACGATCAGTAGCGGGTCTGAGAGGATGATCCGCCACACTGGGACTGAGACACGGCCCAGACTCCTACGGGAGGCAGCAGTGGGGAATTTTGGACAATGGGCGCAAGCCTGATCCAGCCATGCCGCGTGTCTGAAGAAGGCCTTCGGGTTGTAAAGGACTTTTGTCAGGGAGGAAATCCCCAGGGTTAATACCCTTGGGGGATGACAGTACCTGAAGAATAAGCACCGGCTAACTACGTGCCAGCAGCCGCGGTAATACGTAGGGTGCGAGCGTTAATCGGAATTACTGGGCGTAAAGCGTGCGCAGGCGGTTGTGCAAGTCTGATGTGAAAGCCCCGGGCTCAACCTGGGAACGGCATTGGAGACTGCACGACTAGAGTGCGTCAGAGGGGGGTAGAATTCCACGTGTAGCAGTGAAATGCGTAGAGATGTGGAGGAATACCGATGGCGAAGGCAGCCCCCTGGGATGACACTGACGCTCATGCACGAAAGCGTGGGGAGCAAACAGGATTAGATACCCTGGTAGTCCACGCCCTAAACGATGTCAATTAGCTGTTGGGGGTTTGAATCCTTGGTAGCGTAGCTAACGCGTGAAATTGACCGCCTGGGGAGTACGGCCGCAAGGTTAAAACTCAAAGGAATTGACGGGGACCCGCACAAGCGGTGGATGATGTGGATTAATTCGATGCAACGCGAAAAACCTTACCTGCTCTTGACATGTACGGAACTTGCCAGAGATGGCTTGGTGCCCGAAAGGGAGCCGTAACACAGGTGCTGCATGGCTGTCGTCAGCTCGTGTCGTGAGATGTTGGGTTAAGTCCCGCAACGAGCGCAACCCTTGTCATTAGTTGCCATCATTTAGTTGGGCACTCTAATGAGACTGCCGGTGACAAACCGGAGGAAGGTGGGGATGACGTCAAGTCCTCATGGCCCTTATGAGCAGGGCTTCACACGTCATACAATGGTCGGTACAGAGGGTTGCCAAGCCGCGAGGTGGAGCTAATCTCAGAAAACCGATCGTAGTCCGGATCGCACTCTGCAACTCGAGTGCGTGAAGTCGGAATCGCTAGTAATCGCAGATCAGCATGCTGCGGTGAATACGTTCCCGGGTCTTGTACACACCGCCCGTCACACCATGGGAGTGAGTTTCACCAGAAGTGGGTAGGCTAACCGCAAGGAGGCCGCTTACCACGGTGGGATTCATGACTGGGGTGAAGTCGTAACAAGGTAGCCGTAGGGGAACCTGCGGCTGGATCACCTCCTTTCTAGAGAATGGCGATTGCCAAGTACTTACAGCCTATCGGTTATTCAAGTTAAGGGCATTTTGATGAAAACCGGCGCGACTCTGCGTTGGAAAGCTCCTCGTGTACTGGATGTACACGTCGTCGCCTTCCGCCTTGATTCGCTTGGTTTTGATCAAAATGAAGTTGTGGATGCCACGACTTCATAAGTCAACTGGGTTTGTAGCTCAGCTGGTTAGAGCACTGTGTTGATAACGCAGGGGTCGTAGGTTCGAGTCCTACCAGACCCACCAGTATTTTTTGGGTCAGGCAAGGCGCGAAGAAGCGAAGTGTGCGCATGCACATGAGCGACTGAGCAACGCAGCATCACCCAAAAAAAGGGGGATTAGCTCAGTTGGGAGAGCACCTGCTTTGCAAGCAGGGGGTCGTCGGTTCGATCCCGTCATCCTCCACCACCTACAGTGCAAACAAAAGCATCGCTTGATGAGCGGGTTTTTGTTTGCGTTGTTGAAACGCCCGATCTTTAACAAACTGAAGAAGCCGAATATATAAGACGGCGAGATGAAAACGTAGAGTTAACTCTTTACGCGGACAAATCGTCATCTTGGGTATTTGATTGTATCTAAGGCTGCGTCGCCATATCAAAAGGGGCGGTGCAGTCGTCGCACAAACACTCTCTGTCGTTTTGGTGATCTAGGTTACTGAAATGATAGGGTCAAGCGACTAAGTGCATCTGGTGGATGCCTTGGCGATCACAGGCGATGAAGGACGTGTAAGCCTGCGAAAAGCGCGGGGGAGCTGGCAATAGAGCTTTGATCCCGCGATGTCCGAATGGGGAAACCCCTCCGCAAGGAGATCCCTGACTGAATCCATAGGTCAGTGGAGGCGAACCGAGTGAACTGAAACATCTAAGTAACTCGAGGAATAGAAATCAACCGAGATTCCGTAAGTAGTGGCGAGCGAACGCGGAACAGCCTGTATGTGTTATGAGTTGCGTTAGTGGAATGGAATGGAAAGTCCAGCCGTAGTGGGTGATAGCCCCGTACACGAAAACGCATCGCAAGAACTAGGCATACGAGAAGTAGGGCGGGACACGCGAAATCCTGTCTGAAGATGGGGGGACCATCCTCCAAGGCTAAATACTCGTGATCGACCGATAGTGAACCAGTACCGTGAGGGAAAGGCGAAAAGAACCCCGGGAGGGGAGTGAAATAGAACCTGAAACCGGATGCATACAAACAGTGGGAGCGGACTTGTTCCGTGACTGCGTACCTTTTGTATAATGGGTCAGCGACTTACGTTCAGTAGCAAGCTTAACCGAATAGGGGAGGCGTAGGGAAACCGAGTCCGAATAGGGCGATTGAGTTGCTGGGCGTAGACCCGAAACCGAGTGATCTATCCATGGCCAGGATGAAGGTGCGGTAACACGCACTGGAGGTCCGAACCCACTAGTGTTGCAAAACTAGGGGATGAGCTGTGGATAGGGGTGAAAGGCTAAACAAACTCGGAGATAGCTGGTTCTCCCCGAAAACTATTTAGGTAGTGCCTCATGTATCACTTCCGGGGGTAAAGCACTGTTATGGCTAGGGGGTCATTGCGATTTACCAAACCATGGCAAACTCTGAATACCGGAAAGTGCGAGCATGGGAGACAGACGGTGGGTGCTAACGTCCATCGTCAAGAGGGAAACAACCCAGACCGCCAGCTAAGGTCCCAAATGATCAGTTAAGTGGTAAACGAAGTGGGAAGGCCTAGACAGCCAGGATGTTGGCTTAGAAGCAGCCATCATTTAAAGAAAGCGTAATAGCTCACTGGTCGAGTCGTCCTGCGCGGAAGATGTAACGGGGCTCAAACTGATAACCGAAGCTGCGGATGCACAGTTTACTGTGCGTGGTAGGGGAGCGTTCTGTAGGTCTGTGAAGGTGTCTCGTAAGGGATGCTGGAGATATCAGAAGTGCGAATGCTGACATGAGTAGCGATAAAGCGGGTGAAAAGCCCGCTCGCCGAAAGCCCAAGGTTTCCTACGCAACGTTCATCGGCGTAGGGTGAGTCGGCCCCTAAGGCGAGGCTGAAAAGCGTAGTCGATGGGAAACGGGTTAAAATTCCCGTACTTTTATGTAGTGCGATGTGGGGACGGAGAAGGTTAGGTCAGCAGACGGTTGGAAGTGTCTGTTCAAGCCGGTAGGCTGGAGAGGTAGGCAAATCCGCCTCTCCTTAAGGCCGAGACGTGATAACGAGGGTCTACGGACCCGAAGTGACTGATACCACGCTTCCAGGAAAAGCCACTAAGCTTCAGCTACATAAGAACCGTACCGCAAACCGACACAGGTGGGCAGGATGAGAATTCTAAGGCGCTTGAGAGAACTCAGGAGAAGGAACTCGGCAAATTGATACCGTAACTTCGGGAGAAGGTATGCCTGTTGAGGTGTAGGACTTCGCGTCTGAAGCTTCGACAGGTCGCAGAGAATCGGTGGCTGCGACTGTTTAACAAAAACACAGCACTGTGCCAACACGAAAGTGGACGTATACGGTGTGACGCCTGCCCGGTGCCGGAAGGTTAAGTGATGGGGTGCAAGCTCTTGATCGAAGCCCCGGTAAACGGCGGCCGTAACTATAACGGTCCTAAGGTAGCGAAATTCCTTGTCGGGTAAGTTCCGACCCGCACGAATGGCGTAACGATGGCCACACTGTCTCCTCCTGAGACTCAGCGAAGTTGAAGTGTTTGTGAAGATGCAATCTCCCCGCTGCTAGACGGAAAGACCCCGTGAACCTTTACTGTAGCTTTGCATTGGACTTTGAACAGACTTGTGTAGGATAGGTGGGAGGCTTTGAAGCTGAGACGCTAGTTTCAGTGGAGCCGACCTTGAAATACCACCCTGGTGTGTTTGAGGTTCTAACCTTGGTCCGTGATCCGGATTGGGGACAGTGCATGGTAGGCAGTTTGACTGGGGCGGTCTCCTCCCAAAGTGTAACGGAGGAGTTCGAAGGTTACCTAGGTACGGTCGGAAATCGTGCTGATAGTGCAATGGCAAAAGGTAGCTTAACTGCGAGACCGACAAGTCGAGCAGGTGCGAAAGCAGGACATAGTGATCCGGTGGTTCTGAATGGAAGGGCCATCGCTCAACGGATAAAAGGTACTCCGGGGATAACAGGCTGATACCGCCCAAGAGTTCACATCGACGGCGGTGTTTGGCACCTCGATGTCGGCTCATCACATCCTGGGGCTGTAGCCGGTCCCAAGGGTATGGCTGTTCGCCATTTAAAGTGGTACGTGAGCTGGGTTCAAAACGTCGTGAGACAGTTTGGTCCCTATCTGCAGTGGGCGTTGGAAGTTTGACGGGGGCTGCTCCTAGTACGAGAGGACCGGAGTGGACGAACCTCTGGTGTACCGGTTGTCACGCCAGTGGCATCGCCGGGTAGCTAAGTTCGGAAGAGATAACCGCTGAAAGCATCTAAGCGGGAAACTTGCCTGAAGATGAGACTTCCCTGGAGGCTTGACCTCCCTGAAGAGTCGTTCGAGACCAGGACGTTGATAGGTCGGGTGTGGAAGCGCTGTGAGGCGTGAAGCTAACCGATACTAATTGCTCGTGAGGCTTGATCCTATCATTTGAGTGGCTTGGGATAGCGTGCGAATCTGTGATTCGTTCAGCAGCCAAGGCGCGAGATAGAGTGTGTGTGCGACACAATTGAATACCGAATATTCGAGAATCAGGGCGATGCTTTGATTCAGGCTTCTTGAGTTTGTACCAGTTTATGTCTGGTGGCCATAGCGAGGTGGTCCCACGCCTTCCCATCCCGAACAGGACCGTGAAACGCCTTAGCGCCGATGATAGTGTGGCATTCGCCATGTGAAAGTAGGACACCGCCAGACGCCCGATAAGACAGCACCGAGCCGAATGGCTCGGCGCTTCGCTTCCCGATAAGCGAATCCAGAATTACGCGACCGCGTTCACGTTTTTTCTGGCGACCATAGCGAGATGGTCCCACGCCTTCCCATTCCGAACAGGACCGTGAAACATCTTAGCGCCGATGATAGTGTGGCATTCGCCATGTGAAAGTAGGACATCGCCAGATCCCCGATAGAAAAGCCCCAGCCTCCAGGCTGGGGCTTTTTCTTTTCTTCCTTCCCCCGATGTGTCGTTTTGATGAAGCCCGGATGACGGATATTTGCCGCGTCCGCGGCGTCGTACTAGGCTGATTTATCTGTTTCAGACAGTATGCGTTTGCTATCGAAGTGAGCCGTCCGCCCGGCGGATGCCGCCGATGGCCGCGGCAAGTCATTGTCCGTTCTGGCAATTGCTGGCCATTGATGACTAATGGGTGGCTTCCATCATTGCGGGAATGCGCGCCAAGGGCTTGTCCCGTCTGAGTTTGATAGCGTTTGAGTGCTAAAGAATATTTTATATTGTCGAACAAATTCGTCGGCTCTTGTATACAATAGGCCGCTTACCCGGACGCGAGGCCGGGGCTGCAAACAATATCGGAGAAACCCATGCAATTCGAATCCTTTGCTCATCGGCAGTCCGCTCTGCGCGACGCGATCACCGCCGCTTATCGGCGTGACGAACGCGAGTGCGTGCAAGCTTTGCTTGCGCAGGCGGCGATGAGTCCCGAGCAGGTCGCCTCGGTGCAGCAGTTGGCGCGCCGCCTGGTGACCGAGGTGCGCCGCGAACGCACCCGTGCAAGCGGCGTCGACGCGCTGATGCACGAGTTCTCGCTGGACAGCAGCGAAGGGATCGCCCTGATGTGTCTGGCCGAGGCGCTGCTGCGCATTCCCGACCGCGAGACGGCCGACAAGCTGATCCGCGACAAGATTTCCCGCGGCGACTGGAAGGCCCACCTGGGCAATAGTTCGTCGCTGTTCGTCAACGCCGCCGCCTGGGGCTTGCTGGTGACCGGCAAACTGGTTTCCTCGCACAGCGCCTCCGGCCTGTCGGCCGCGATGACCCGGCTGATCGCCAAGGGCGGCGAGCCGCTGATCCGCAAGGGCGTCGACATGGCGATGCGCATGCTGGGCAAGCAGTTCGTCACCGGCGAAACCATTGAAGAGGCCTTGGCCAACGGCCGCGAGCGCGAGGCGCGCGGCTATCGTTTCAGCTACGACATGCTGGGCGAGGCGGCGATGACCGAGGCCGACGCGCAGCGCTATCTGAAGGACTACGTCACCGCCATCCACGCGATAGGCAAAGAGTCGAACGGCCGCGGCATCTACGAAGGCCCCGGCATCTCGGTGAAGCTGTCCGCCATCCACCCGCGCTACACCAGGCTGAAGCACGAGCGGATGATGACGGAGCTGCTGCCGCGGCTGAAGGCGCTGTTCCTGTTGGCCAAGCAATACAATATCGGCCTGAACATCGATGCCGAGGAGGCCGACCGCCTGGAGATCTCGATGGACCTGGTCGAGGCGCTGGCCAATGATCCGGACCTGAACGGCTTCGAGGGCATAGGCATCGTGGTGCAGGCCTATCAGAAGCGCTGTCCCTTCGTCATCGATTTCCTGATCGACCTGGCGCGCCGAACCGGCCACCGCTTCATGGTGCGGCTGGTCAAGGGCGCCTATTGGGACGCCGAGATCAAGCGAGCGCAGGTCGACGGCCTGCCGGGCTATCCGGTCTACACGCGCAAGGTCTACACCGACGTGTCCTACCTCGCCTGCGCGAAGAAGCTGTTGGCGGCGCAGGACGCGATCTATCCGCAGTTCGCCACGCACAACGCCTACAGCCTGTCGGCGATCTACAATCTGGCCACCGGGCTGGATTACGAATTCCAGTGCCTGCACGGCATGGGCGAGACGCTGTACGACCAGGTGGTCGGCAAGGACAAGCTGGGCAAGGCCTGCCGCATCTACGCGCCGGTAGGCTCGCACGAGACGCTGCTGGCCTACCTGGTGCGCCGCCTGCTGGAGAACGGCGCCAACTCGTCCTTCGTCAACCGCATCGTCGACGAGAGCGTGTCGATAGACGAGCTGGTGACCGATCCGGTGGCCGAGGCCGCCGGCTTCGCAGGCAGGCCGCACGGCAAGATCGCGCTGCCGGTCGACCTGTACGGCGACGGCCGCCGCAATTCCAAGGGCCTGGACCTGTCCAGCGAGCACGTGCTGGCGACGCTGGAGATCGGCCTGCAGGCTTCGGAGCGGCAGCGCTGGGCGGCCTTCCCTATGCTGGGCGACGGCGACGTCAGCGACGGCGAGCTGCAGGAGGTCCGCAATCCGGCCGACCACGGCGATGTGGTCGGCAAGGTGATAGAGGCGAGCGCCGCCGACGTCGAGCGAGCGTTGCAGCAATCGCAGGGCATCGCCGCCGCCTGGGCGGCGACGCCGGTGGCCGAGCGCGCCGCCTGCCTGAACCGCATGGCCGACCTGATGGAAGAGAACATGCCGGCGCTGATGGGCCTGGCGGTGCGCGAGGCCGGCAAGACGCTGAACAACGCCATCGCCGAGGTGCGCGAGGCGGTGGATTTCTGCCGCTACTACGCGGCGCAGATCGTGTCCGAGTTCGACAACGCCAGCCACCGGCCGCTGGGCCCGGTCGTCTGCATCAGCCCGTGGAATTTCCCGCTGGCCATCTTCATCGGCGAGGTCGTCGCATCGCTGGCCGCCGGCAACACCGTGCTGGCCAAGCCGGCCGAACAGACCAGCCTGATCGCCGCCTACGCCGTGCGTCTGCTGCACGAGGCCGGCGTGCCGCGCGCGGCGCTGCAGTTCCTGCCGGGCCGCGGCGAGGTGGTCGGCGCGGCGTTGACCGGCGACGCGCGGATACAGGGCGTGATCTTCACCGGCTCGACCGAAGTGGCGCAGATCATCAACCGCACGCTGGCGGGGCGCCATGACGATCCGGTGCTGGTGGCGGAAACCGGCGGCATGAACGCGATGATCGTCGACAGCTCGGCGCTGCCGGAGCAGGTGGTGACCGATGTGCTGAGCTCGGCCTTCGATTCCGCCGGCCAGCGCTGTTCGGCGCTGCGCGTGCTGTATCTGCAGCACGACATCGCCGACAAGGTGATCGCGATGATCAAGGGCGCGATGGACGAACTGACCGTCGGCAATCCGGCCAGACTGACGACCGATGTCGGCCCGGTGATCGACGCCGAGGCGCAGGCCGGCCTGCTGGCCCATATCGAGAAGATGAAGCGCTCGGCCCGCGCCGTGCATCAGACCCGCTTGCCCGCCGAGTGCGGCCAGGGCACTTACGTCGCGCCGACGCTGTTCGAGATCGACAATCTGTCCGAACTGAGACGCGAGGTGTTCGGCCCGGTGCTGCATGTGCTGCGCTTCGCCGCGGCCGATCTCGGCAAGGTGGTCGCCGAGATCAACGCGACCGGCTACGGCCTGACCCATGGCATCCACAGCCGCATCGACGAGACCATCGCCGACATCTGCGGCCGGATCAAGGCCGGCAACGTCTACGTCAACCGCAACATCGTCGGCGCCGTCGTCGGCGTGCAGCCCTTCGGCGGCGAGGGCAAGTCCGGCACCGGTCCGAAGGCCGGCGGTCCGTACTACCTGTACCGCCTGAGTCGCGCCGCCTGGCAGCCCAAGTTGGCCGCCAGCCCGGAGGCGGCGGACTGGTCGGCGCTGGACGCGCTGGCCGCCGCGGGCAAGGCGCAGGGCCTGGCGCTGGACGGCGTCATCGCCGCCGCGCGCCGGGAAAGCCCGTTGGCGCACAGTGTGGCCTTGCCGGGACCGACCGGCGAAAACAACACGCTGGCCTTCGCCGGCCGCGGCCGCATCGGCTGCGTCGCCGACGACGTCCAGGCGCTGGCCGAGCAGCTGGCGGCGGTCTTCGCCGCCGGCAACCGCGCGGTGCTGGCCGACAACGAGGCCGGCCGCAAGCTGGCGCCGGCGCTGAACGGCCATGCCGAGCTGGTCGCCGACGTGCTGGCCGCCGACGTCGACGCGGTGCTGCTGGCCGGAGCAGGCGCCGACGAGGCCCGCCGCAAGCTGGCCGCCCGCGACGGCGCGCTCACGCCACTGATCGTCCGCGGCGAGCACGGCTACAATATCCACCGGCTGGTGGTGGAGCGCGCGTTCAGCGTCAACACCACCGCTGCTGGCGGGAATGCCAGCTTGATGAGCATGAGCGAATAATCAACTTGCCAGGCTCTGGCCGCGTTGGAATAATGCGGCCAGAGTTTTTACTTTAAGAGCAAGATGGACCCGGCCCGCCGGTTATATTGACGCAAGAAGTTGAAGCCACAAGAAGAGGAACGAGAGATGCAAGTAAACAAGCTGTCCACCCTGACCCTGGCGGTCGCCGCCGCCGTCGCCCTGTCCGCCTGCGGCAAGAAGGAAGAAACCGCCCCGGCCGGCGCGGCCTCCGCTCCGGCCCAGGCCAGCGCAGGCGGCGACGTGATCAAGATCGGCTTTGCCGCTCCGCTGACCGGTCCGCAATCGCACTACGGCGAGGAATACAAGAACGGCGTGACGCTGGCGATCGAAGACGCCAACGCCGAGAAGCCGACCATCGCCGGCAAGGCGGTGACGTTCGAGCTCGACGCCCAGGACGACCAGGCCGATCCGAAGACCGCGACCCAGCTGGCGCAGAAGTTCGTCGACGACAAGGTCGCCGGCATCGTCGGCCATTTCAACTCCGGCACGTCCATCCCGGCGTCCAAGATCTACTCCGACGCCGGCATCCCGATGATCGCGATGGCCACGTCGCCGGTGTTCACCTCCCAGGGTTTCAAGAACACTTTCCGCTCGATGACTTCCGACACGCAGCAGGGCGGCGTGATGGGCAAGTTCGCGGTGGAGAAGCTGCACGCGAAGAAGATCGTCATCGTCGACGACCGCACCGCCTACGGCCAGGGTCTGGCCGACGAGTTCGAGAAGTCGGCCCGCGCCGCCGGCGGCGACGTGGTGAAACGCGAGTTCACCAATGACAAGGCCACCGACTTCACCGCCATCCTGACCTCGATCAAGGGCGTGAATCCGGACGTGGTGTTCTACGGCGGCGCCGACGCGCAGTCCGCGCCGATGGTCAAGCAGATGAAGCGCCTGGGCCTGAAGGCCCCGCTGATTTCCGGCGAAATGACCAAGACCCCGACCTTCCTGCAGCTGGCAGGCAAGGAAGCCGACGGCACCATCGCCTCGCTGGCCGGCCTGCCGCTGGAGCAGATGCCGGGCGGCAAGGACTACGAGACCCGCTACAAGGCCCGCTTCAAGGCCGACGTGGCCACCTATTCGCCGTACGGCTACGACGCGACCCGCGCGCTGATCCAGGCGATGAAGGACGCGAACTCGGCCGATCCGAAGTCCTATCTGCCGGTGCTGGCCAAGATCACCCACAAGGGCGTGACCTCCAGCAACTGGACCTATGACGACAAGGGCGATCTGAAGGATGGCGGCATCACCGTTTACAAGGTCGAGAACGGCCAGTGGAAGGTGATGGAGACCGTCGGCGGCGGCGCGGCCAAGGACGCCTCGGCCGCCAAGTAAGCGTTTACGCGGCAGCGAGAGGACGGCGCGGATTTCCGCGCCGTTTTTGTTTGCGCGGACAAGACGGGTGCCTACGGTTAATATCGTGGCGATCAATGGAAACGGAGACAAGCCGTGAAGCGGGCAAGCATGGAAACGCCGCCGCCGTCGCCTTGCATAGGCGTGTGCCGGCTGGACGAGAGCGGCCGGGTCTGCGTCGGCTGCCGCCGTACGCTGGACGAGATCGCCGGCTGGTCGGGCTATGGCAAGGAAGAGAAGGAACAGGTCTGGCGGCGCCTGCTGGCGCTGCCTGTGCCGGTCCAGGCCAAGACCTGTCCGCGATGCGGCAACGGCTTCACCTGCGGCGCCGGCGGCGAAAACGGCGGCTGCTGGTGCGCCGATCTGCCGGCGACGCTGTCGCCGACCGAGGCCGACAGCGACTGCCTGTGTCCGAGCTGCCTGCAGCGGCGGCTGTGACGGGGGCGGCCGCCGCGTCCATCGCCGGACGGATCGCGCTTGCCGGGTCGGCGCGTTTGGGTTTTAAATGCGTTGTGGATATTTTGAGCGAGGGCGCGATGGAATACCGGGTGTTCGACGCGGGGGGATCGCGCGCGCTGGAATGGCTGGCCCCGCTGGAGGCGGCGTCGCAGGCCGTCGATCTGGTGGCCGCCTGTGCCGGCGAGGACTGCGGCCGGCTGCTGCTCGATGCAGCCGTCCTGCCGGCCGCCTTTTTCCAGCTGCGCACGCGCTTCGCCGGGGAGTTCCTGCAGAAGCTGCAGAACTACAAGCTCCGCACCGCGGTGGTGATAGGCGAGGGGCGCAGCGACGGCGAGCGTTTCGGCGAATTCCTGGCCGAGGCCAGGCGAGGACATGGCTGCCGGCTGTTTCTGGCGCGCGGCGAGGCGCTCCTCTGGCTCGCCGACCGGCGGGAACCATAGCAAGCAGGCTCGATGACGGGAGGCGGCATGTTCGAAACGGATGTGGTGCGTTGCCGGATAGAAGGGGGCGTCGCGTGGCTGGAGCTGAACCGCCCGGACTGCCTGAACGCGATGAACCGGCCGCTGCTGCGCCAATTGCTGGCGGCGCTGGAGAGGGCTGCGGTGGACGAGGCGGTGCGCGGGGTGATCGTCAGCGGAGGCGGGCGGGTGTTCTCCGCCGGCGCCGACATACGCTGGCTCAACCAGGCCTCGCCGGACGAGGTGCGCGAGCTGGCGCGGCTGGCGGTGGCGGTGACCCGCCGCATCGAGACGCTGGGCAAGCCGGTGCTGGCGGCGCTGAACGGCGACGCGCTCGGCGGGGGGCTGGAGATCGCCGAGGCCTGCACATTGCGGCTGGCGGCTTCGCATGCCCGTTTCGGCCATCCAGAGGTCAGGATAGGCGCGGTCGCCGGCTTCGGCGGCACGACCCGGCTGCCGCGCCTGATAGGCAAGGGGCGGGCGGCGGAGCTGCTGCTGACCGGCAGGCTGATCGACGCCGAAGAGGCCTGCCGGCTGGGCCTGGTCAACCGCGTGACGGCGGCGGACCGGCTGCTGGCCGAGGCACAGGCGCTGCTGGACGAAATCCTGGCGCAATCGCCGGTGGCGGTGCGGCTCAGCTGGGAGGCGATGCACCGCGGCCTGGCGCTGTCCGAGGACGAGTCGGCGGCGCTGGGCGCCGATTATTTCGGCCTGGCGGCGCAGAGCGACGATTTCCGCGTCGGTACCCGGGCGTTTCTCGACAAGCAGGCGCCCAAGTTCAAGGGGCGGTGAGGCGGCGGCGATGAGGCCGCGTATCGCCTTGCCGACGCCGGGCGTAGACGGGCCGCGGCGTTCTTTACTTCCGTCGCGACCGCCCGGAGCCGTGCCGCCGTCGCCGCCGTCTCTCGGCGC
Organism: Chromobacterium sp. CV08; assembly: GCF_051129845.1. NCBI lineage: Bacteria > Pseudomonadati > Pseudomonadota > Betaproteobacteria > Neisseriales > Chromobacteriaceae > Chromobacterium > Chromobacterium sp. CV08. The sequence continues at coordinate 3,729,692 of NZ_CP150453.1, read as the reverse complement.
CGCGCCCGGCCGGCAACGCTTTCCCAGGCGGCTGGGCCGCCCATTTCCCGAATCCCGGCGGCCGTCGGCAGCGGCCGCCGCCTGACCGTTCCGGTCCTTGGCGCCTGTTCACGATCTTTTTTTACGGGCAGCGCGGCCCAGCCAGCAGGCCAGATGCAAGGCGGAGGGCGTAGACCCTGGTGATTCCAGGGTCCAGCCCGGCAACGCGGCGGATGGCCTGCCTGCCGGACTGCCCTTCGGGGCCGCTTTCCGCGCCGTGCGTCCTGCAGAAATGAAAGCATCGTAAACAGGCTCTTTAGGGCGCGATTGCGCCGCTCCTCGTTTTTCCGACAGTCCGACGGCCCGGCATCGCCGGGGCCGCCTTCCCCGTTTTCCATCGCCGGCGAGGCTTTTCGTCCCGGCCGTCCCCATCGCCGCCATTCGCCTTCGACGCAGGGCTGGCGCGGCTTGCGCTTTCCCGCCGCGAATATTCAGCGCTGAGAAAATCAGCACAAAAGCAACAAATGTCAATTTTAATGCTTAATGAATTGACAAATGTCATACAAATACCAATAGAATATCGAGCGATTACTCTAATTGTTCGTCGGGAGTCAATCCTATGGCGAACGATTGCCTTGCATTTCAACGGAATCGCGCCGAATGGCGCGGGTGGGATTTGTAGCGACTCCAGGGAGCATGGAATGAAGAACCTTGTGATCAGCGACACAGCGGCGATTCTCGATCGCCGGGTGACCGACTTGGACGATGAAGAGATCCGGCAACTGAAACAGGCCGTCTACCAGCACGGGATCGTCGTGCTGAAGGCGCAGACGGCCTCCGCCGCCGAGTTCGTCCGCTTCGGCCGCCGCATCGGCGAGATCTGCCCCTACTACGAGGAAATGTACCGCCACCCGGAGCATGCGGAAATTTTCGTCTCTTCGAACTGCGAGGCGGACGGCAAGCTGGTCGGCGTGCCGAGGACCGGCAAGTTCTGGCATTCCGACTATGCCTTCATGCGGCAGCCGTTCGCCTTCACCATCACCTATCCGCAAGTGGTGTCCTCGCAGAATCGCGGCACCTACTTCATCGACATGGCCCAGGCCTACCGGCGGCTGCCGGCCGAGCTGAAGGCCAGGCTGGAAGGCGCGACGGCCACCCATTCGGTCCGCCGCTATTTCAAGATACGTCCGAGCGACGTCTACCGCCCGATAGGGGAGATCCTGGCCGAGGTCGACAGCAAGACCCCGGCGGTCGAGCATCCGGCGGTCATCCGCCATCCGGTCACCGGCGAGTCCATCCTGTACGCCAGCCGGGGCTTCACCGAGTCGCTGACGCTGGCCGACGACGCCGACGGCGCCGCGACGCTGGGCGAGCTGATGGCCGAGACCGGGCAGACCGACGACAGCTTCAGCCATCCGAACATCCAGCTGCTGAACATCAGCGAAGGCGACATCATCGTCTGGGACAACCGGCGCTTCGTCCACCATGCCAAGCACAGCGACAAGATCGAGCCGACCAAGACCTTCCGTCTGACCGCCTACGACGGCCATCCGTTCAGCGGCGAGCCGGCGCCGGCGCGCGAGAAGGAGGGGCTGAGCCTTGCTTGAATCCGAACAGCTACTGGCGCGCCAGCCGGCGCCGCCCGCCGTCTTCAACGATCCGGCGCTGCGGGCGCGGGTCTTGTCGGTCTATTTCGACAACGCCCGCTATCTGGAGACGGCCGATATCGGCGTCGACCACAGCGACGGCAAGGAGGAGGTGGTGTCCTGCGGCGTCCTCTCCGTTCCCGAGTCCTGCTACATCGAGAGCACCGGGCACTTCAACTCGGTGGAGTTCAACATCTGTTACAACCAGATCATGTACGACGCGATCGCCCATGCGTCGAAATACCGGCTGGCATCGTACTTCTCCGACTGGGGCGTCGAGGGATTCTTCTCGCGCCAGTTGCCCGACATCCTGATCACCCGCTTCCATAGCCGCTTCAGCAAGCCGTTGAACGCGTCCAGCTTTCGCGGCGAGTTCGTGATCCGGTCCGCCCGGCTGCATCGCACCGCCCAGCCCTTCCTGTTCCTGAAGACCAGTTGCCGGTTTTTCGACGATGCCGGCGGCGAAGCCGCCGGCGAGGTCGACCTGGCCATTCTCAACCCCTGACAGGGCGGACCCGCGTCGCAGCGGGTCCCCGCCAAGGAGGCCAAGCCTTGATTCCGCAGTCCATTACCCGCGCGCAGCTGGAGCAGGAGTTGCACGCGATCGCCAGGGCCGTGCTGCACAAGGGCGCGCTGCAGTCCAAGCAGAGCCTGTTCGAGCAGGGACTGACTTCGGTCGGCGCGCTGGAAATCCGCGGCCGGCTGGAGAGCCGGTTCCAGATACGGCTGCAATCCAGCACCTTGTTCGATTATCCGACGCTGGCCGCGCTGGCGTCCTTCCTGCTGGAGCGCCTGCAATCCGAAAGCGCCAGGCCCGCCGCCGTCCGGCCGCAGGACGGCCCGGTTCTGGGGGACGCGCTGGTGCGTGAAATTCTGAAAAAGGAATTTGGAGTCTAAACATGGATCACCCGGATTCTAAGCTGGCGGCGGCGGCCAGACAGCTGCTGGCCGAAAAATACGAGCCCATCGCCATCGTCGGCGTCGGCCTGCGCCTGTCGGAGGGCATTGCCGACCTGGAAGGCTTTCACCGCCTGCTGTTGGCTGGGCGGGACAATATCGTGCCGATTCCGGAATCGCGCTGGGACAATGGACGCTATTTCCAGTCCTTGCACCATCCGGACAATCTGATCTGCACCAACGAGGGCGGCTATCTCGACGATATCGACAAGTTCGACCCGGCCTTCTTCTCCATCTCGCCGAAAGAGGCGCGCTATATGGATCCGCAGCAGCGGATCATGCTGGAGCTGTGCTGGCACGCGCTGGAAAACGCCGGCCTGAATCCGGCCGAACTGCGCGGCGGGGACGGCTCGGTCTATCTGGGCACCAGCAGCCTGGACTACGCCCGCGAGATGCTGGGCCTGTCCGAAGCCCAGCTGGTCAGCCAGCTCGGCACCGGCACCGCCAACAGCGCCATTTCGGGCCGCGTTTCCTATTTTCTGGGCTGGCGCGGGCCCTGCCTGACGGTGGACACCGCCTGCTCGTCGTCGCTGGTGGCGATACACCTGGCGGCGACGGCGCTGCGCAACCGGGAGACCTCGATCGCGCTGGCCGGCGGCATCAGCATCGCCCATGATCCGATCAGCCACATCATCTTCACCCGCGCCAACATGCTGGCGCCGGACGGCCGCTGCAAGACCTTCGACGAGAGCGCCGACGGCTACGGCCGCAGCGAGGGCGCCGGCGTGGTGGTGCTGCGCCGGCTGTCGGACGCGCTGGCCGACGGCAACCGCATCCTGGGCGTGGTGCGCGGTTCCGCGGTGCGCCAGGACGGCGAAAGCGGCGGCCTGACGGTGCCCAACGGACGGGCGCAGGAGGCCGTGATGCGCGAGGCGCTGGCGCGCTCGCCGCTGACGCCGGCCGACATCAGCTATGTCGAGGCCCACGGCACCGGCACCCCCTTGGGCGACCCGATCGAGATCCACTCGATAGGCTCGCTGTTCGCCGACCGCGCGGACGACGATCCGCCGGTCCATGTCGCATCGTCCAAGACCAATCTCGGCCACATGGAGGCCGCCGCCGGCATAGGCGGCGTGCTCAAATGCCTGGCGCAGCTGCAGCACGGGCTGATCTATCCGCACATCCAGTTCGATACGCCGTCGTCCAAGATAGACTGGCACGAGCTGAAGGTGACGGTGCCGACGGCGCCGCAGGGCTGGGACGCGCCGGTGCGCCGGGCGCTGGTGAACTCCTTCGGTTTCGCCGGAACGATAGCCAGCCTGGTGCTGGAGCAGGCGCCTGCGACCGGCCGGGGCTGGGCGCGGCCGACCGGGCAGGGGCCGCTGATCGCCACGGTGTCGGCCAAGTCGCCGTCGGCGCTGCTGGCCAATCTGCAGGCGCATCTGGCGTATCTGCAGGCCGCCGAGGACGTCGATATCGGCCGCTACGCCTGGACCGCCAGCGTAGGGCGGCAGCACCACGGCTATCGCTGGGCGGCGCCGGCCGGCGACCGCGTCGGCCTGATGCAGACGCTGCGGGACGCGCTGGCCGATCCGGAGTCGCTGCTGGCCGAGGCCGAGAAGAAGCAGGCCTTCGCCGACGCCCGCGTGGCCCTGCTGCTGACCGGCCAGGGCGCGCAGTTCGCCGGCATGGGGGAGGCGCTGTACCGCGGCAATCCGGCCTTCCGCGAGGCGCTGGACGAGGTGGCGCGGCATTTCGACGCGCTGATGGACGTCAAGCTGCTGGATCTGATGTTCGACCGCTCGGACTCGGCCGGCGCCCGGCTTGGGCAGACCCGCTACACGCAGCCGGCGCTGTTCGCCTTCAACTACGCCGTGGCCCGGATGTGGATGACCTACGGCGTCGAGCCGTCGGTGCTGCTGGGGCACAGCGTGGGCGAGATCGCCGCCGCCTGCCTGGCCGGCCTGTTCTCTCTGGAGGACGCGGCGAGGATGACGGTGCGCCGCGCCGAGCTGATGCAGGCGGTCAGCGCCGACGGGGCGATGCTGGCGGTCAAGACTTCGCGCGAGGCGCTGGCGCCTTATCTGTCCGGGGCGGACGACGTCGGTTTCGGCGGTTTCAACGGTCCGGCGCAGACGGTGCTGTCCGGCGGCCGCGCGTCGCTGGAGGCGATCGCGCGGCGGCTGGAGGCGGACGGCATCGCGCATCGCCGGCTGGACGTCTCCCACGCCTTCCACTCGACGCATATGGCCGACGCGGCCGAGGCCTTCCGCGAGTTCATGGCCTCGATCGAGTTCCGGCCGCTGCAGCGGGAGTTCGTTTCCAATGTCAGCGGCGACATCGCCGTCCAGGACGAGGTCGCCACGCCGGAATACTGGGCCAGGCACATCTGCGCGCCGGTGGACTTCGCCGGCGGCATGGCGACGATAGCGGCGCGCGGCCCCCACGTCTTCCTGGAGACCGGCCCCAGTCCGCATCTGACGGCGATGGGCCGCGGATGCGTGGCGGCGGCCGAGCATTGCTGGCTGGCCACGATGGACAGGACCTTGTCGGAGACGGCAAGCCTGGAACGGGCCGTCATCGGCCTCTATGCGGCCGGCCAGGAGCTGGATTGGCGCGCGCTGCACGCCGGGGCGGCCGGCGAACCGGTCGAGCTGCCGGCCTACGTCTTCGACCGCGAATCCTATTGGCTGCCGCAGGCGGAGGGGCGCGCGGAGAGCGGCGCCGGCCTCCATCCGCTGCTGGGGCGGCCGGAGAGCGGCGACGGGAGTACATGGGCCTACCGCAGCCGGATCGCGCCGGGCGCGCCCGGCTATTTGGGCGACCACGTGGTGATGGGACGGACCATCTTCCCGGGCACCGGCTACATCGAGACGGTGCTGGCGCTGCAGGACGCGGTGTTCGGCCATACCGGCATGGCGCTTGAGGCGCTGGAGATCCACGAGCCGCTGCTATTGGCCGACGATGGCGCCACCGAGCTGTCCACCGTCTTGTCGCCGCTGCCGGACGGCGGCTACCGGGTGGAGATACGCTCGCATCTGCAGGGCCAGGCTCGTCTGCATTTCAGCTGCCGCTTGAGCGAGGACGAGACGCCGGCGCCGTCGGACGCGGCGCCGTCCGACGCGGAGGCCGAATCGTTCGACGACGTCGGCTTCTACGGCCGGCTGGCCGAGCGGGGGCTGCAATACGGGCCGCAGTTCCGCCGGGTGCGCGCGCTGCGCCGGGACGGCGAGCGGCGGGTGGAGGGCGTGCTCGCCGCCGACGGCGTCGCGCCGTGGGAAATCCTGAACCCCGGCCTGTTGGACGGCGTGTTGCACACGCTGGCGCCGGTGCTGGACCAGGACCGCACGCTGGTGCCGGTCGGCTGGGCGCGGGTGCGGCTGTGGCGCAAGCCGCGCGGCGTCGTCCGCTGCGTCGCCGAGCTCTGCGCCGGCAGCGATCGCGACGGCGACGAGGTGCGCGCCGATCTGGCCGTCTATGCCGACGGCAGGCTGGCGCTGCGGGCCGAGGGCCTGCGTCTGCGCGAGGTGAAGTCGCGCGAGCGGCCGGCCTCGGCCTTCTTCCACCGGCTGCTGTGGCGGGAAGCGGCGCTGGACTCGCGCGAATTCCGTCCGGGGCCGGCGCTGGCCGTCGGCTGCCCCGACGAGCTGCGCGGCCATCTGGCGCCGCAGCTGGCACTGGTGGACGGGCCGGAACAGGCGCTGGCCGCGCTGGAGGGCAGCGAGGCCGCGGCGGGTCAGCGGACCCGGATCGCGTGGTTCTGGCGCGCGCCGGAACTGCCGTCCGACGCCGGCGCCGACGAGGCGATGGCCGCCTGCCAGGCCGTGTACGAGCCGCTGCTGGCCTTCGTCAAGGCGCTGGAGCAGCGGGCTCCCGGCCGGGAGATCCTGCTGTGCCTGGTGACGCGCGGCGCGCAGACCACCGGCCTGTACGGCGACGAGGACGAGCGGGCCGGTCCGCCGACGCTGGGCGTCCAGCTGCAGGCGACGCTGTCGGGATTCGGCGCGGTGCTGAACTCCGAATTCTCTCGCCTGCGCGCCAAGGTGGTCGATCTGCCGGCCGCCGGCGAGGCGCCGGAGCTGGCCCATGCCTTGCTGAACGAGCTGTATCTGGGCGACGGCCGCGCCGACGGCCAGGTGGCCTATCGCGGCCAGACGCGGCTGGCGCGGCGCCTGGCCGTGGCGCCGGTGGCCGAGGCCGAGTCCAACTTCCGCCTGAGCGCTTCCGACGACGGCCTGCTGTCGGGCCTGGGCCTGTCGCCGCTTGAGCGGACCGCGCCGGGCGACGGCGAGATCGAGGTGCGCGTCGAGGCGGCCGGGCTGAATTTCAAGGACGTGATCAATGCGCTGGGCCTGCTGAAGGAGCAGGCGCGCAGCCTGGGGCTGCCGGAGAGACCGCTGCCGCTGGGCTTCGAGTGCGCCGGCATCGTCACCGCCGCCGGCGCCGGCTCGGGCTTCGCCGTCGGCGACCGGGTGATGGTCAGCCAGCTGGGCTGCATGCAGCGCTATCTGACGGTCAGCGGCCGCGCCGCGGTCCGCATTCCGCCCGGCATAGGCATGCAGCAGGCCGCGGCGATTCCGACCGCCTTCATCACCAGCTATTACGCGCTGTACAAGCTGGCCAGGATAGGCGCCGGCGACCGCGTGCTGATCCACGCCGCCGCCGGCGGCGTCGGACAGGCGGCGCTGCAGCTGTGCCGCCGGGTCGGCGCCGAGGTCTATGCCACCGCCAGCCGGCGCAAGTGGGAGAGGCTGCGGCAACAGGGCGTCGAGCACGTGATGGATTCGCGCAGCACCGATTTCGCCGACGAGATCGACCGCCTGACCGGCGGACGGGGCGTCACCGTGGTGCTGAACAGCCTGAACAAGGACTTCATCCCGGCCGGCCTGCGCGCGACGGCGCAGGGCGGGCGCTTCGTCGAGATCGGCAAGCTGGGCGTCTGGAGTCCGCAACAGGTGGCCGAGGTCCGGCCCGACATCGCCTATTCGCAGTTCGACCTCAGCGAGTTGCCGGAATCCGAGCTGCTGGATCTGAACAAGGCCATCCTCGACGACATCGCCGGCCTGCTGGCGGCCGGCGAGATCGCGCCGCCGCCGGTCAGCTGCTATTCGGTGGCGGAGGCGGCCGAAGCCTTCGGCATCCTGGCGCGCGGCGAAAACGTCGGCAAGATCGTGCTGAGCTTCGGCGACGCCGAGGACGAGGACCTGTCGCTGTCGCGCGAGATCGTCGCCGACGGCAGCTATCTGGTCACCGGCGGCTACGGCGCGCTCGGCCAGCGCGCGGCGCAGTGGCTGGTCAAGGCCGGCGCGCGTCATGTGGCGCTGCTGGGGCGCCGGCTGCCGTCGCCGGACGAGCAGGCGCGGCTGCGGGAGCGGCTGGCCGGCGCGGACAGCGTCGAGCTGCTCTGCGGCGACGTCGCCGACGCGGCGGAGGTGGAACGCCTCTTCGCCGAGGCCGAGCGGCGGGGCAGGCCGGTGCGCGGAATCGTGCACCTGGCCGGCGTCATCGCCGACGCGCCTATCGCCGAGCAGAGCTGGGACGCGTTCCGCACCGTCTTCCTGCCCAAGGTGGCCGGCACCTGGAATCTGTGGCGGGCCGCCGAGGCGCATGGCGGCGTCGGCCTCTTCGTCGGCTATTCGTCCATCGCCTCGGTGATCGGTTCGGTCAGCCAGGCCAATTACGCGGCGGCCAACGCCTTCATCGACGGTCTGATGAACCGCAGGCGCGACGGTCGGCGGATCGGCCTGGCGCTGAACTGGGGACCGTGGGCCGGCGCCGGCATGGCGGCGGACCTGAGCGAGCAGCAGAAGAAGGCGATCGCGCGCAAGGGCATCCTGCCCATCCCGCTGGCCGGCGGCGTCGAGGCCTTCGGCCGCCTCGCCAGGCTGGCTCAGGGGCAGGTGGTGGTCGGCGAGGTCGACTGGAGCGCGTACAAGGCCAGCCTGCCGGCCGACGACGCCTTGTACGACGAGGTCGAACAGACCGGGGACGGCAAGCAGGCGGAGGTCTTCGACCTGGAGCGGCTGCTGGGCCTGCCCGTCGAGCAGCGCAAGGAGGCGGTCCTCGACGAGGTGCTCCGCCTGCTCAAGCTGGTGCTGCAGTACGGCGACGGCGACCGCATCCCGCGGCGCGCCACCTTCGCCGATCTCGGCGTCGATTCGCTGGTGGCGGTGGAGTTGCGCAATTCGCTGGAAAAGGCCTTCGGCGTGGCGCTGCCGTCGTCGCTGGTGTTCGATTATCCGTCGGTGCCGGTGTTGAGCGCGCACCTGCTGGACCAGCTGAACCGGGTCCGCGCCGGCGCGCAGCCGCAGGACGGCGGCCGCAGCGTGGCGGACCCCAATGTGGAGGAATTGGCATGAGCGTGGCCGAGACAGTCGTACCCGGGCTGTATGCGGTGAAGGACGTCGGCGAGATACTGCGCCGGCAGGCGCGGCAGCGCGGGGCGGAGCCGGCGATCTTCAGCGACGGCGAAGCCCTCAGCTACCGCGAGCTGTGGCGGCGCAGCCTGAACGTGGCCGGCCACCTGGTCTCGCGTCTGGACGGCGAGGCCAGGCGGGTCGGCTTCATCGGCCGCGAGTGCGCCGCCTATTACGAGGTGCTGTTCGGCTGCGCGCTGGCCGGCGCCGTCTTCGTGCCGATCAACTGGAAGCTGACGCCGCGCGAGGTCGCCCACATCCTGACCGACGCCGGCATAGACCTGCTGTTCTGCGACGCCGAAACGCTGGACATCGTGGGCGAAAGCCTGCGCGCCAGCGGCCACCGCGCCGAGGTGGTGTGTCTGGCGGCCGGGCTGGCGCCGACCGACTACGAGGCCGTGCAGCGCGGGGAGACCGCCGAGGCGGTCCTGCCGCCGCCCGATCCGGAGCGGACCTTCTGCCTGATCTACACCAGCGGCACCACCGGCCTGCCCAAGGGCGTCTGCCTGCCGCATCTGTCCTTCTTCCAGATCCGCGAGGCGCTGCTGTCCAACGGGCTGTCCTGGCTGGACTGGCATCCGGAGGACCGCAGCCTGGTCGGGATTCCGGGCTTCCACATCGGCGGGCTGTGGTGGGCGCTGCAGAGCTTCAGCGCCGGCGCGGCCATCGTCGTGCTGCCGCAATTCGAGCCGAGGCTGTGCCTGGAGGCGATGTCGCGGCACGGCGTGTCCATCGCCTGCATGGTGCCGGCGATGATCAATCTGCTGCTGGACGCGGTGGTGGAGGACGGCGCTTCGCTGCCCAGGCTGCGCAAGGTGGTCTACGGCGGCGCGCCGATTTCGGCCGCGCTGCTGCAGCGCGGACTGGAGGTCTTGGGCTGCGATTTCGCCCAGATCTATGGCCTCAGCGAAACCGGCAACACCGCCGTCTGCCTCGATCCGGACAGCCACAGGGCCGATCCCGGCCTGCTGCAGGCGGCCGGCCGGCCCTATCCCGGCGTCGAGCTGAAGGTGATAGACGCCGACGGCAGGGCGCTGGCCCAGGGCGAGGTCGGCGAGGTCTGCATCCGGACGCCGGCTCGGATGAGCGGTTACTGGGGCCTGCCGGAGGCGACGGCCTCGACGCTGCGGGACGGCTGGCTGCACACCGGCGACGCCGGCTATCTGGATCCGGCCGGCTATCTGTTCATCTTCGACCGGATCAAGGACGTGATCATCACCGGCGGGGAGAAGATCTTCCCGGCCGAGGTGGAGAACATCATCTCGGCCTTTCCGCCTGTGCACGAATGCGCGGTGATAGGCATTCCCGACGAGGCCTGGGGCGAACGGGCGATCTGCCTGCTGGTGCCCAGGCAGGGGGCCGCCGTCGACATCGACGAACTCTACCGCTATCTCGACAGCCGGCTGGCGGCGTACAAGCGGCCGACGCAGATCCATTGCGTCGACAGCCTGCCGCGCAATCCCAGCGGCAAGCTGCTGCGCCGCGCGCTGCGCGACGCTTTCTGGACAGACAGGGCGCGCAGGGTCTGACCGGCCGGACCGCCCACCACATCGAGAGGTTGACACCATGTACCATCCGCCATTCACCTTGCCCCGGCTGCCGCATCTGTCGTATTGGCTGGGCTTCGGCTATCTGAGCCGGCACGGCAAGATCGCCAGCGGCATGCAGGAGGAGCACAACTTCCAGCCCTGTGTCGGCCTGGACCTGTTCCGCCGCGGCGAGGACAAGCTGCTCGAGTACTGCGAGAAGCACGTTCCCGAGCATGTCGACGACATCCCCATCCACGAGGTGGATGCGAAGGACGCGACGCCGGAAATGATGGAGAAATTCCGCCTCTGGCAGCTGCCGGTGGTGATCAAGGGCGGCGCGCGCCACTGGAAGGCCTTCCAGGAGTTCGATCTGGACTTTTTCGCCAAGCACTACGGCGATATCGACGTGCCGGTCCACTCCGAGCCGAACCAGACCTTCCCAGACGACGGCAAGCCGGTGCCGCTGAAGAACTTCTACCAGATGAGCTATGTGAAGATGCGCGATCTGGTGCAGTCGGTGGTGACGGACGAGCGCTACAGCGCCAAGGCGATCGAGGACGTCATGCACGAGAACGGCGGCTCGCTGATCAAGGACTATTGCGACCTGAACCACATCCACCACCTGTCCAGGCTGATGGAGTACCGGAAGAAGTGGTATTTCAAGACGGTGCCGGTCGGCTATGTGATCTCGAAGCAGCTGTTCATCCAGTCGCAGCGCTCGCACACGCTGTGGCATACCGAGCCGGGCTACAACTATTTCGTCGCGATAGCCGGCGAAAAGGACTGGCGCGTCACCTCGCCGTATTATTCGTCCGGCCTGTACTCCGTCATCAAGGACAACGCGACCTATCACGTGTCCCGCGTGGACGGCCGCGAGCCGAACGCGGTGATCGCCCGGCGCGGCTTCCCGCTGTACCAGTACATGCCGAAGTACAAGGTCAGGGTCTCGGCCGGCGACATCCTGGTGTTGCCGCCCTGGTGGTGGCATACGGTGTCGAACGCGCCCGGCTCGCACTCGATTTCGCTGACCTTCCGTACGATAGCCGAGCCCAATCTGTACGCGCCCATGCTCAACTACCTGAAGTGGCGGGATCCGCACGCGAAGGAAATCCGCCGCAAGGTGCTGCAGCACGGCCGGCTGTTCGACGAGGACATCGCCTCGTCGCTGTACGCCTTCGCCGATCCGCGCAACGATCTGCGTTCGCGGCAGGCGGCCGACTGAGAGCGCGAGGCCGGCTGGCCGTCGCCAGCCGTTTTTCAGATTCGACGCCGGCGAGCCGGCGGGGAGGACAGATGCGGACAGACCGCAGGCAATACCATGGAGGCCGCCATGGCCAATGACAGCGCGGCCCAGCAACTGAACGCGATGCGGCCGGAAGTCGCGGCCAGGCTGATATTCGAATCGTTCAAGAAACCCGCCCGCACCGCGGTCCGGCCGGCGGACGCGCCGGTGCTGGCCCGCGCGCGGCGCGTGCCGCTGGAGGTGGACGGCAATCCGGTGGCGGTCTACCAGTGGGGGGACGGCGAGCGCATCGCGGTCTGCATCCATGGCTGGAGCGCGCGCGCCACCGATTTCACCGCCTTCGTCGAGCCGCTGGTCGACGCCGGATTCCGGGTGCTGGCCTTCGACAATCCGGGACACGGCGATTCCGGCGGCGACACCGCCACGCTGCTGGACATCCGGGCCATCCTGCTGGCGTTGCAGGAGCGCGTCGGCCCGGCCGACACCGTGATAGGCCATTCGCTGGGCGTGCTGTACGCGTTCTACGCGCTCAATCACGGCGTCGCCGCCTCGCATCTGGTCGCGCTGTCCGGCGTGTCCGACTTTTCCTATCTGATCGCCCGCTATACCGCGGCGATGCAGCTGGGCGACGAAACGGTGGGCCTGCTGCGGCGCCACCTGGAGCAGATGTTCGGCAGGACTACGATCTGGGAGGAGTTCTCCTCGCACAACAATCTGTCCGGACTGCGCGCCCGCGTCAGCCTGATACACGACGCCGACGACGATTTCGTCGAGCTGTCGCAATCGGAAAAACTGGCGGCTGCGCTCGGCGACCGGGCCGGCCTGCACGTGACCCGCGGGCTGGGACACCGGCGCATCCTGGCGGAACCGGCCGTCGTTTCGCATGTCTTGAATGAAATCGGCGGCCAGCGGCCGCCGGCGTCGCCGGCGCGCGCCGGCATTGCAGAAAAGGGACGGTAACTTGAAGCAGGCACCGCTTATCGTTGCCGCCGGCGGCATCAACGCGGCCGGCCGCACCTCCGGCCACCGCGGCTATCAACGGCTGGTTTTTCCGCATCTGCCGGCCGGCGCCGTCGACGCCACCATGCAGGACCTGGCCGTCAGAATGGGGCTGGGGGAGTTGTGGCGGGACGACGCGGCCGCCGCGCGGCGGCGGGTGCTCGACGGCACGCTGGTGCGCGACGCCAGCAAAGAGCGGCCCTGGCTGGCGGAGCGCCCGGTGCGCAGCGCCGCGCTGCTGCCGCGCGGCTTCGACCCCGGCGCGCTGTATCCGTCGCGCAACCACCCGGCCGGCATCCGTATGACGGTCTACGCGATGGCGGACGCGCTGGCGTCGCTGGGCCTGTCGTGGGACGGCGTCTGCCGCCTGGTCGGCCCGGACCGGGTCGCCGTCTATGCCGGCAGCTCGATAGGCCAGGTCGACTCGGCCTCGATGACGACGCTGGTGCAGCAGTCCATGGCCGGCAAGCGGGTCAGCACCAAGCTGCTGCCGCTGTCCTTCCCCGAGATGCCGGCCGACTTCATCAACGGCTACATCCTGCACAGCATAGGACGGACCGGCGCCAGCCTCGGAGCCTGCGCCAGCTTCCTCTACAACCTGCAGCAGGGGGTGCAGGACATCCAGTCGGGACGGGCCCTGGTGGCCGTCATCGGCGGCGCCGAGGCGCCGGTCGAGCCGCCGGTGCTGGACGGTTTCGCCGCCATGGGGGCGCTGGCCACGACCGACAAGCTGCCGCTCGGCGACGACGGCCAGCCCGATTACCGCCGCGCCTGCCAGCCTTTCGGCCGCAGCGCCGGCTTCGTGCTGGGGGAGTCGGCCCAGGTGCTGATCCTGATGGCCGACGAGCTGGCGCTGGAGCTGGGCGCCAATGTGCTGGGCATGGTGGCCGACGTCTTCGTCCATGCCGACGGCGCGAAGAAATCGATCACCGAGCCCGGCATAGGCAACCATATCAGCATGCTGAAGGCGGCGGCGCTGGCGCGCTCGCTGCTGGACGGGCGGGGCAGCCTGTACGTGCACGCGCACGGCACCGGCACGCCGCTGAACTGCGCGACCGAGGCGGCGATATTGCAGGCTGTGGCCGAGATGCTGGGCACGGCGCGGCTGGCGGTCACGTCGATCAAGCCCTTTGTCGGCCATTCGCTGGGCACCGCCGCCGGCGACCAGATCGCCGCCGCGCTGGGCGCCTGGCGCCACGGCTGGGTGCCGGGCATCACGACGATAGACCAGGTGGCGGAAAGCGCCGCCGGAACGTCGCTGGACGTGCTGACCGAGGCGCGCGAGATCGGCGCGGCCGAGGCGGTCATCGTCAACGCCAAGGGCTTCGGCGGCAACAACGCCTCCGCGGTGCTGCTGGGGCCGGAGCCGACGCTGGCGCGGCTGGCCGCGCGTTACGGCGAGGCCCGGCTGGTCGACTACCGGCGCCGGCTGGAAGGGACGCTGCACCGGATCGCCGACGCCGACGACAATGCCTGCCAGGGCAAGGAGGCCGTGCGCTATCAGCCCGGCGGCGGGGTCGACCACGATCACGGCCGGGTGCGCGTCGACGCCGACGGCCTGCATGTGGACGGCTACGGACAGCCGATCGCGCTGCCGGACGGCGAGGCGCTGCGCGCCTATTTCGGCGGCGGGCGCTAGCCGGTCCGGCCTGGCCAGCGGTCGTCGCAGACCAGCTCGGCCAGGTCCTGCCGCCGCGCCCAGTTCTGCTCTTCCAGCATAGGCCGCGGGTAGAAGGCCTCGACGTGGCCTATGCACAGTATCGCCACCGGCCGCGCGCCTTCCGGCATCGCCAGCAGCGCGGCGAGCTTGTCCGGGTCGAATATCGACACCCAGCCCAGGCCCAGGCCCTCGGCGCGCGCGGCCAGCCACATGTTCTGGATCGCGCAGGCGACCGAGGCCAGGTCCATTTCCGGCAGCGTGCGGCGGCCGAACACGTGCCGCTCGCGGCCGTCCATCAGCGCGGCCACCAGCACTTCGCCGCATTCGAGCAGCCCCTCGACTTTCAGCTTCATGAACGCGTCCTCGCGCTCGCCGAGCGCGCGGGCGGTCTGGACGCGCTCCTCTTCCACCAGCGCGTGCAGGCGATGGCGCAAGTCCATGTCGCGGATGCGGATGAAGCGCCACGGCTGCATGAAGCCGACGCTGGGCGCCAGGTGGGCGGCGGCCAGCAGGCGCTGCAAGGTGTCGGGATCGACCGGATCCGGCTTGAAGTGGCGCATGTCGCGGCGTTCGCGTATCGCGCGGTAGACGGCGTCGATGTCGGATTGCGGGTAACGGTGGGGATTCATTGCAGAAACAGGCTCGCTGCGGCTGGGGGATTGGACGGGAAGTAGGCGTGGAAATAGCTGGCCAGCAGGCTGCCGCGGCGGTACAGCGCCTCGCCCTGGCCGGCGCCGCTGGCGCGCGCGGCGCGGGCGATCGGTTCCAGAGCCGTTTCCAGCCGGGTGTAGTGGAAGGTGTGGCCGCGCAGCGCGCCGCCGGGGAAGTCCATCTGTTGCAGGCCCAGCCCGCACAGCCTGTCTTGAAGGACCGCCTGGCCGGGCAGCAGCCCCAGCATCGCCGCGCTGTCGCCGTCGCGCTTGCTCAGCCTGTCCAGCAGGTAGAGCATGCCGCCGCACTCGGCGTACAGCGGTTTGCCGGCCTCGGCATGGCGATGCAGCTCGGCCTTCAGCGCCGCGTTGGCGGACAGCGCCTCCAGATGCAGCTCCGGGTAGCCGCCGGGCAGGTAGACGGCGTCGCAGTCGGGCAGGGCCGCGTCGGCCAGCGGCGAGAAGAAGGCCAGTTCCGCGCCGAGCTGGATCAGGGTTTCCAGATTGGCCGGATAGACGAAGGCGAAGGCGGCGTCGCGGGCGATGGCGATGCGTTTGCCGGCGAGCAGCGGCGGTGTCTCGGCCGGCTCGACGGCGGGGAAGGCCACCGGCGGCGGCAAGTCCGCCAGCGCGGTGCCGGCGATCTGCGCCGCGGCGCGATCGAGACGGGCGTCGAGGTCGGCGATCTCCTGCGCCTGCACCAGGCCCAGATGGCGTTCCGGCAGCCGCGCCGCCTCGTCGCGGCTGAGCGCGGCCAGCAGCGGCAGCCGGGCGGGCAGCCGCTCGGCCAGCATCTCGGCGTGGCGCGCGCTGGCGACGTGGTTGGCGACGAAGCCGTGGAAGGCGAGGCCGGGGCGGAAGCCGGCCAGGCCGTGGGCGACGGCGGCGAAGGTCTGCGCCATGCCGGCGGCGTCTATCACCGCCGCCAGCGGCACGCCGAGCAGGGCCGCCAGATCGGCGCTGCTGGGCGTGCCGTCGAACAGGCCCATGCTGCCTTCGATCAGGATCAGGTCGGCTTCGGCGGCGGCCCGGTGCAGCCGCGCGCGGCAATCGTCCTCGCCGTTCATCCACAGGTCCAGGCCGTAGACTTCGTTGCCGCTGGCTTGCTTCAGGATGTAGGGATCGAGGAAGTCCGGCCCGGTCTTGAACACCCGCACCCGTCGGCCCTGATTGCGATGATGGCGGGCCAGCGCCGCGGTCACCGTGGTCTTGCCCTGGTGCGAGGCGGGCGCGGTCAGGAACAGCGCCGGGCAGCGCAGCGGCTTCATCAGAACTCCACCCCGCGCTGCGCCTTGATGCCCTGTTCGCGGTAAGGGTGCTTGACCAGGCGCATCTCGGTGACCAGGTCGGCCGCTTCCAGCAAGGCCTCCGGCGCGTGGCGGCCGGTGACCACTACGTGCTGCATCGCCGGCCGGGCGGCGAAGGCGGCCAGCACCTCGTCCAGCGGCAGGTATTCGTATTTCAGCACCACGTTCAATTCGTCCAGGATCACCATGTCGTAAGCCTCGCTTGCCAGCATCGCCAGCGCCTGCTCCCAGCCCTTGCGCGCGGTGGCGATGTCGGCCTCGCGGTCCTGGGTGTTCCAGGTATAGCCCTCGCCCATCGTGTAGAAGTCGCAGTTGTCGAAGCCGCCCAAGAGGTCGCGCTCGGCGGTGTGCAGCGCGCCCTTGATGAACTGCACGACGCCCAGGCGCATGCCGTGGCCGACGGTGCGCAGGCCCATGCCGAAGGCGGCGCTGCTCTTGCCCTTGCCGGTGCCGGTGTTGACGATGAGCAGGCCCTTCTCGCCGGTGGCGGCGGCCTTTTTCTTCTCGAAGCCCGCCTTGCGCTTCTCGGTCATGCGCTGGTGGGAGGCCGGATCGGTTTTCATTGTGTCGTCCTTGCGTGTGGGGCGCGCGCCGTCAGCGGCGCAGCAACCAGATGAAGAAGGCGCCGCCGACGGCGGCGGTG
Source organism: Chromobacterium sp. CV08 (assembly GCF_051129845.1). NCBI lineage: Bacteria > Pseudomonadati > Pseudomonadota > Betaproteobacteria > Neisseriales > Chromobacteriaceae > Chromobacterium > Chromobacterium sp. CV08. Next base: position 3,712,723 of record NZ_CP150453.1, on the reverse strand, counting down.
CCGACGCCGACCGGGATGTCCTCCGGCGCGATCAGCGTGCGAGCGGCGGCGTCCACCCAGATCAGGAACAGCGCGCCCAGCAGCGCGCAGGCCGGCAGCAGCCGGCGGTGGTCGGCGCCGACGCAGCGGCGGGCGATGTGCGGAATCATCAGGCCGACGAAGCCTATCGCCCCGCTGACCGCCACCATGGTGCCGGTCAGCAGCGAGGAGGCGGCGAACACCGTCAGCCGCAGCCGGGTCACCCGTATGCCCAGCGTGACCGCGGTCTGCTCGCCGGCCATCAGCGCGTTCAGCGGCCGCGCCACCGCCAGCAGCGCGGCCAGGCCCAGGCACAGCGCGGCCAGCGGCGCCGGCAGCAGCTCCCAGCGCGCCTGGCCCAGGCCGCCCAGCATCCAGAACAGCACCGCCGGGGCCGAGCGGTGGTCGCCCAGATAGAGCATCAGATTGGCCAGCGCCATCAACAGGAAGGACACGGCCACGCCGGCCAGCAGCAGCCGTTCGGCCTGCAGCCGGCGCTGGCGCACGGCGATGCCGGTGACCAGCAAGGTAGCCAGCAAGGCGCCGGCGAAGGCGGCCAGCGGCAGCGTGGCGCCGCCCAGCACATTGCCGCTGAACAGCAGAACCGTCACCGCGCCCAGCGTGGCGCCGGAGCTGACGCCCAGCAGGTGCGGGTCGGCCAGCTGGTTGCGGGTGGTGGCCTGCAGCGCGGCGCCGACCAGGGCCAGCGCGGCGCCGACCATGCCGCCCAGCAGCACGCGCGGCAGCCGCAGCTGCCAGATGATCAGGTCCTGGCCCGGCTGCCAGGCCGGTTCCACCGGCAGGCCCAGCTGGTGCAGCAGCACATTGGCGCTGACGGCGAAGTCCACCGGCGCGGCGCCCAGGCCGGAGGCCAGCGGCAGCGACAGCGCGAGCAGGATCAGCAGGCCGCCCAGCAGCGGCCAGGCCGGTGTACGGTTGACGGCGGCGCGGCTCACTTGGCGAAGGCTTCCGGATGCAGGCCGCGCGCCAGCATGGCTATCGCGTCGGCGTTGGCGATGCCGGGCGTCGCGCTGTCGTAGGGCAGCACGATGAAGCGATTGGCGCGTACCGCCGCCATCTTGTTCAGCGCCGGATGCTTTTTCAAGAAGTCGATTTTTTGCTGGGCGCTGACCTTGCCGTAATCGACGATGACGATGGCCTGCGGATTGCGCGCCACCACGGTCTCCCAGTCGACTCGGGTCCAGCTGGCGTTGACGTCGGCGAGGATGTTGCGGCCGCCGGCGGCCTGGATCAGCGCGTCCGGCATCGCCAGTCGGCCGGCGCTGAAGGGGCGGTCCTCGCCGCTGTCGTAGACGAAGACCGACGGCGTGGCCTTGCGCCGGGCGACGCGGGCGGCGACGCCGTCGACCTTGGCGCGCATGTCGGCCACCACTTTTTGCGCGCGCGGCTCGACGTCGAAGATGCGGCCGAGGTTGGCGATATCGCGGTAGACGTCGTCCAGGCTGGCGGCCGGGCGCTTCATCACGTGGGCGCAGGATTCGCTGAGCTCGTAGACCTGGATGCCCAAGGGCGCCAGCGAGGCCGGCGTCACCGGGCCGCCGACGCGCAGGCCGTAGTTCCAGCCGGCGAAGAAGAAGTCGGCGTTGCGGGCCAGCAGCGCTTCCGACGACGGGTAGTCGCCGGCCAGCTCCGGCAGCTTGCCCAGCGCCTGTTTCAGCGGCGCGTTCAGCTTGTTCCAGGCGCTGATGCCGGTATAGCCGGCCATACGGCTCTGCAAGCCGAGCGCCACCATCATCTCGGTCATATTGATGTCGTGGCTGACGGCGCGCTGCGGCGCGCGCTGGAAGGTGACCTGGCGGTTGCAGCTCTGCACGGTCAGCGGATAGGCGGCGGCGTGGACCTGGGACACGGCGATGGCGGAGAGGCCGGCGGCCAGCAACAGGGGGAAGTCAAATCTCATGGCAGGGTTCTTCGGTAATCAGGGTGATGCGGGGATGGCCGGCATGCGGGTGGCGGTCCACCAGCGCGCGCACGCCGAACACCTCGGCCAGCAGCGCCGGCGTCAGCACCGTTTCCGGCGCGCCGCTGGCGACGACGCGGCCGGCCTTCAGCGCGTAGAGCCGGTGGCAGAAGGCGGCGGCCAGGTTCAGATCGTGCAGGGTGGCGACGGCGGCGATGCCCAGCCGGCGCACCAGGCGCAGCAGCGACAATTGGTGGCGCAGGTCCAGGTGGTTGGTCGGCTCGTCCAGGATCAGCAGCTCCGGCTTCTGGGCCAGCGCCCGCGCCAGCAGCGCGCGCTGCTTCTCGCCGCCGGACAACGTGGCGAAAGGCTGGTCTTGCTGCGAGATCAGGCCGACCTGGGCCAGCGCCTCGTCGACGATGGCGCGGTCGTCGGCCGATCCGCCGCGCAGCAGCGACTGGTGCGGGATGCGGCCCATGTCGGCCACCTCGCGCACGGTCAGGCCGAAGTCCTCCGGGAATTCCTGCAGCACCACCGCGACGCGGCGGGCGAAGGCGGCGGCGGATTGGCCCCAGATGTCGGCGCCGTCCAGCCTGGCCTCGCCGGCCAAGGGCTTGTTGAAGCGGAAGGCGCAGCGCAATGTGCTGGTCTTGCCGCTGCCGTTGGGGCCGATGACGCCGACGAACTCGCCGGGCCGGACGGTCAGCGCGATGTCGCGCAGCAGCCTGGCCTCGGGCGCTGCCGCCGGGTCCGGCGACCAGTCCAGGCCGCATAGTTCCAATGCGCTCACCGCCTAGCTCCAGTGCGCGCCGGTGATGTCGCGCAGCAAGGCCACCACGCGCGGGCGGCTGGGGTGGTAGCCGATGAAGACCAGCTGCGCCTGGCGCGGCGGAGCCAGCGCCTCGTCGCGGCTCAGCTCGATACGGCTGCGCACGCCCTGGGCCAGCAGCCGGCCGGGGCCGTCGGCGCAGGCGGCGAAGCCCTTGATGCGCAGCAGCGGCTCCTCGCGGGCGATGGCCTGCAGCGCGGCGGCCAGCCTGTCTGCGTGCTGCGCCTCCTTGCTGCGGATCATGAACGATTGCCAGCCGGGGTCCTGCTCGTGGAAATGCTTGTGGGTGGCCAGGCCGTGGCTGTGCGCGGCCTGGCCGCCGTGGCTGTGGCCGTCCAGCAGCGTCTGGTTGGCCAACGGCCGCATCGCCAGCCCCGGCATGCTGGCCACCGGGCCGTAATGGCGGTGCGCGGCCGGCGAGGCCTCGTGCAGGTGCAGGCCCAGCGTCAGCCGGGTGTCCAGCTTGGCTTGGTAAGCCAGTTCGATGAAGCGGATAGCCGGCGCCTGCCTGCGCACGGCTTCCTCCGCCGCCAGCAGATCGTCGGCGGACAGCGCGTCTATCTTGTTCAGCACGACGATGTCGGCGTGGCCCAGCTGCTGGTCGAACAGCTCGGCCACCGCGTCGGCCTTGCCCTGGTCTCCTGCCGGCGCGAAATGGCCGGCCAGCAGCAGCGGGGTGTCGACCACCGCCAGCGTCGCGTCCAGCACGAAATAGGGCGCCAGCGCCTCGCTTTGCAGCTGCGCCATCACCGCGCTGGGCAGCGCCAGGCCGGAGGTTTCGATCAGCACGTGGTCTATCTGCTGGCGGCGCTGCCACAGCGCCAGCATCGTCGGCAGGAAGTCGGCGTCGTCGTCGTAGGCGACCAGGCCGTTGGCCAGGTCGTGGATCTCGACGCCCTGGTTCTCGCCGTCGCGCAGCAGGCCGCCGTCTATCGACACCTCGCCGAACTCGTTGACCAGGATGGCCAGCCGCCGTTGCTTATTGTTCTCCAGCAGCTTGGACAGCAGCGTGGTCTTGCCGGCGCCGAGGAAGCCGGTCAGTACGGTGACGGGAAGGCGCGGCGCGCTCATGCTTGTTCTCCCTTGGGCAAGGCCGCCAGCAGCGAGGCGAAGTCGCCGAAGGCCTGCGGATAATCCAGTTGCGGGCGGTCGATGACGATGAAGGGGATGCCCAGCGCCGCCGCGGCCGCGGCCTTGGCGTCGAAGCCGCCGGCCTCGCCGCCGTCCTTGCTGATCACGCAGTCTATGCCCCAGTCGCGCCACAGTGCCTCGTTGGCGGCCTGCGAGAACGGGCCCTGCATCGCGCAGATGCGCGAGCGCGGGATGCCCAGGTCCAGCGCCCGCTGCAGATGCTGCGGGTCCGGCGCCAGGCGGACGAACCATTGATGCTTCTGCTCCGCGTCAACGGCGAGGAAGCGGTGCAGCTCCTTGCTGCCGGTGGCGAGGAAGACGCGGCGTCCTTCAGCCATCGCCAGCCTGGCGGCCGCGTCGCTGTCGGCGCAGCGGATCACCGGATGTTCGCTGCCGCTGGCCGGCCGTTCGTAGCGCAGATAGGGCAGGGCCAGCTCCTCGGCCAGCGCCATCAGCTGCTGCGACATCTCGCTGGCGTAAGGGTGGGTGGCGTCGACGATGGCCGAAGCCCGGCTGCCGGACAGCAGCTCGCGGCGGCGCTCGACGCCGAGACGGCCGCTGACGGTGGCGACGCCGGGCACGGCCTGCCGCGCCTGTTCGTCGCCGTAGTCGCTGGCGCTGCTGACCACCACCGGACGGCCGGTTTCGGCGATGGCGCGGGACAGCGCGTTGCCGTCGCTGGTGCCGGAAAACACCCAGGCCGCGCCGGCGGGCAGCGCGTCGGCCTTCACCGTGTCGCTGGTGTCGGACCAGTTGAAGTAGCCGCGCGGGGTGAACATCCAGTTGCGCTTGCGGCGGGTGAAGCGGTTGCCGATGACGATGCTGGTCAGCATGTCGAAGCGGCGGGTCCGCAGCTCGGCCAGCGTGACGATCTCCACCGCCTGGTCTTCGCGGTAGGCGTTGCGGACGATGCCGCACAGCGTTTCCGGCTTCTTGTGCTCCAGCATGATGTCCAGGATGCGGTACACGCCTTCCTGGCGCTGGCGGCTCTGCACGTTGTAGAACACCACCGCCAGGTCGGCCTGGGCGATGTGGCGGGCGCGGGTTTCTATCCATTCCCACGGGCACAGCAGGTCGGACAGGCTCAGCGTGGCGAAATCGTGCGACAGCGGCGCGCCGAGCAAGGACGCGCAGGAATTGGCCGAGGTGATGCCGGGGATCAGCTGGACGTCGAACACATCGTCCTCGCGCATGTCCTCGTAAGCCAGCGTGGCCATCGCGTAGACGCCGATGTCGCCGCTGGACAACAGGGCGACCGTCTTGCCGGCGCGGGCCTCCTCCAGCGCCAGCTGCGCGCGTTCGCGCTCCTGGGTCAGCGGCAGGGTGCGGATGTCCTTGCCGGCGATCCACGGTTGCACCCAGGTCAGGTAGAGGTCGTAGGAGACGATCACGTCGCTCGCCGCCAGCGCCTGGCGGGCGAGCTCGGGGATCAGTTCGGCGCGGCCGGGGCCGACCGAGACGAGGTAGAGTTTGCCGGTCATTCTGTCAGTTATCCATTTATTGCATAGGGCGGAAGCATCGGCTTGGCCGGGGTGTTCCGCCTGCTAAAGTCATTTTTCGTGCCTGCTTCGCAGGTGATGTTTAGGGGCGGTTCCACCGCCGGGGGCAAGGGGGGCTGCGCGGCCAGCCCCCCTTGCAACCCCCAGGCCGCCCCTACGCCGCGCGAATTCCCGGCAAAAATCAGGCTGGCAAGGCGCTGCCGAACTCGCCGTGCGCTAGCGTCGCACGGCTCAAACAAGCGGCAGCTTAAAACCTTGCCAGCCTGATTTTTACCGGCGCGCGACAAAGGGGAGTGGGGGCGCGTCGTCAATGTTTTACCTTCTTGTATGAGCTCCATCGTGGCATCGGTGGCCATCGTCATGTTCATGCGAGCCATTCCACCCCGTCTTCCACCACCGCCACCGTCACCCCATCCACCGCGGTCTTGGGAACGATCAGCCGTCCTCTGGGACTGGCGATCAACGCGCACGGCTCGCACACGCCGTCGACGCCGACGTTCTGCCGCACCCAGTCCGACGGCGCGCCGGTCCAGCCGCGGGCGGCGACATCTTCGCGGGCGATGACGCGCAGCGGCAGCGCGTGGCGGCGACAGAATTCCAGCAGGCCGGCTTCGTCGGCCTTCAGGTCTATCGTCGCCACTTCGCGTACTTCGGACAGCGGCCGGCCGGCCAGCGCTTGCCGCACCGCCAGTTCGATGGCCTCGGCGCTCTTGCCGCGGCGGCAGCCTATGCCCAGCGTCAGCGGCTTGACCGCCTCCGTAGCGGTGGTGATGGCCGGCACCGCGCCGCTCAGCCGCGCCGCTTCGTAAGCCAGCGCATTGGCGCCGCCTTCGTGGCCGGACAACAGCGGGATGGCGAAGCGGGCGGCTTCGTCCATCACCACCACCGCCGGGTCGCTGTACTTGCTTTGCGGCAGGCCGTCCAGGTAGCGGACGGCGATGCCGCTGGCCATGATCAATATCCAATGGCTGTGCAGGTGGAAGGCGGCGCGGAATTGCTCGCGGCCGCTGGCGCCGGCATCCAGCCACGGCTGGTACAACCGGGCATCCAGCGCCGCCGCCAGCTTCCGGCCCAAGGGCAGCGCCTCGGCGCGCACCAGCCACACGGCGCAGCTCATGCCTGGCTTTCTTTCTGCAGGCTGGCCCGCTTGGTCTTGCGCTCGTCGCCGTCGCGGAAGATGTGGGTGAAGCCGGCCGCGTACAGGCTGGATTCGACGCCGCCTTCGCGCGACAGCGCCTCGCCGACCAAGAGCAGCGTGGTCAGCAGCCAGTCCTTCTGCTTGACCTCGGCGAGCATCCTGCCCAGCGTGCTGCGGTGGACCGATTGGTCCGGCCAGCTGGCGCGGCGCACCAGCGCCACCGGGGTATCCGGGGGGTAGTGCAGCGACAGGTCGGCGACGGTCTGTTTCAGCCGCTGGCCGGACAGGAAGATGCACATCGTCGCGCGGTGGGCGGCGAAGCTGGCGATCGACTCCGTCTCCGGCACCGCGCTGGCGCGGCCACTGGTGCGGGTCAGGATGATGGACTGCGACACCTCGGGCCGGGTCAGTTCGCTGCCCAGCGCGGCGGCGGCGGCGGTGAAGGACGACACGCCGGGGACGACTTCGTAGTCTATGCCCAGCGTTTCCAGCCGGCGCATCTGTTCGTTGGTGGCGCCGTAGATCGCCGGGTCGCCGGAGTGCAGCCGCGCCACGTCCTTGCCCTCGGCCTGGGCGCGGCGGTACAGCGCTTCCTGCTGGTCCAGGTTCAGCTCGGCGGTGTCGTGGATCTCCGCGTCCGGGCGGCAGTGGCTGAGCATCTCGGCCGGCACCAGCGAGCCGGCGTACAGCACCATCGGGGCGGCGCCCAGCAGGCGGCTGCCGCGCAGCGTGATCAGGTCGGCGGCGCCGGGGCCGGCGCCGATGAAATACACTTTCATGAATGGCGTCTTTCTCTGGCTGTCTTGCGGATCAGCATGGTGGCGAGGTAGCCGCTGGCCTCGGCCGTCAATTGCGAGGCGTCGGCGCACAGCACTTCGCCGGGCAGGCCGATGCGGCGGGCGAAGGCGCACAACCGGGCGATGCCCATCTGGTTCAGCAGCGCCAGCACCTCGGGCAGCCGCTTGCCTATCTTCATCAGCACCACGATGTCATTGGCTTCGATGTCGGCGCGCAGCGTTCCCATATCGTCGGGGCAGGGCAGGATCAGCATGCGTTCCTTGCCTTCGCCCAGCGGCCAGGACAGCGCCGACGCGGTGGCGGCGAAGCTGGTGACGCCGGGGAAGGTCTGCGTCTCTAGTTCCGGCAGCATCTCGCGCAGCGCCGCCAGCAGATAGCCGTAAGTCGAATAAGTCATCGAGTCGCCTATGGTCAGGTAGGCGACGTTTTGGCCGGTTTTCAATTCGGCGGCCAGCCGCTCGGCCAGCGCGCCGTAATGGCGCGACAGCGCGCCGCGGTCCGGATTCATCTCGAACTCGATCTCGCGAAAGCGGCTTTCGTCCAGCTCCAGCCCGGCCAGGCATAGTCGGGCAACCGACGTGTCGCTGGAGGTAGCGCGCGGCAGGTAGACGATGTCGGCCTCGCGCAGCGCGGCCAGCGCCGCCACCGGAATCAGGCCGGCCGGGCCGGGGCCGACGCCTATGCCTATGAGCGTGCCCAGCCTCATGCGGCCTCTCCCAGCGGGGTGCCGTCCATGCTGAACAGCCGCACCGCCACCTGACGCACGCTGGGCACCTTGGTGGCCATCCGCGCGGCGGTGCGGCGTTCTATCTCCATCCAGTAGCCGCGCGCGTCCGGCTGGCTGTTCATGATCTGCACTACGTTCTCCACGGTATTCGCTTGTTTGATTGTTTCCACCAGCTCGGGCGGATAGCCCAGGTCGGCGGCGACGCCGGCGACGGCGTCCATCGCCATGCCGCTCTTGCCGGAGTGGGTGTCCCAGACGCCGTCCAGCAGCTTGGCGATCTTGCCGGGGTGGCCCAGCACCCACAGCGTGTCGAGGATGCGGCCCTGCTCGATCAGCACCGACTCGGCGAAGTCCAGCGAGTCGCCGACGAAGTTGGCGATCTGGACGACCTGTTTCTTCTGAAGCCCCAGCGTGTCGGCGGCGTAGCCGCGGCCTATCTTGCCGGGGGTGAAGGCGATGGCCGGCGGCAGCTCGCCCAGCGCCACCCGCACATAGACCTCGATCGACGCGATCCACGCCGCCTGCGACATCGGCTCGACGATGCCGCTGGTGCCGAGGATCGAGATGCCGCCGACGATGCCCAGCATCGGGTTGAAGGTGCGCTTGGCGATCTTGTCGCCGTCGACGCAGCCTATCGCCAGGTCGATGCCGGGGTCGGGCCGGCCGGCCAGTACTTCGTCCACCGCCATCCGCATCATCTGCCGCGGCACCGGGTTGATCGCCGGCTCGCCGGGCGGGATGCGCAGGCCGGGCTGGGTCACCATGCCGACGCCGGGCGCGGCCAGGAAGCGCAGCGCGCCTGTGTGGTTCAACTTCACCTCGGCGAAGATCGTCGCGCCGTCGGTGTTGTCCGGGTCGTCGCCGGCGTACTTCAGCACCTCGGCGCGCACGGTGTTTTCGTCCAGCCAGGCCACGCTCTGCACCGGCACCGCCAGGTAGAAATCCGGGTCCGGCAGGCTGATGAAGACCTCGTCGGCGTCCACGCCGTCCAGCAGCAGCATCAGCGCCGCCTTGACGGCGGCGGTGGCGCAGCTGCCGGTGGTGCGGCCGCGGCGCATGCCGTTGGGGGCCGGGGCTGCGAGGTCGTAGGGCTGGCGCACCGGGCTCATTCTTCCCGTTGCTGTTGCTGATGGACGTGTTCGATCGCGTCTATCATCAGCGCGTTGACCACGGTGGCCGCCCACGGCGAGCCGCCGCGGGTGCCGCGGTTGGTGATGCGCGGCACTTGCAGCAGCGCGCGCAGCTCTTCCTTGCATTCGCGGGTGCCGACGAAGCCCACCGGCAGGCCCACCACCAGCTGCGGCCGCCAGCCGTTCTCGCGCACCAGGCGCACCACTTCGCGGATCGCCGTCGGCGCGTCGCCTATCGCCACCACGCAGTCGTTGCCGAATTTCTGCCAGGCGCGGCGGATGCCGGCGGCGGAGCGGGTGAGGCCGCTGGCCTCGGCCAGCAGCCGGGTTTCCTCGTCGTGCACGCCGCACCAGGTTTCCACTTCCAGCTGGCGCAGCACCTCGCGCTTGAGGCCGGTTTCCACCATGGTGACGTCGGTGACCACGCGGCGGCAGCGCAGCAGCGCGCGCATGCCGGTTTCGCAGGCGCCGGGCGAGAAGAACAGGTCGTCGACGCTCGCGAAATCGCCGGTGGTGTGCACCAGCCGCATCAGCGCGGTGCGCTGCTCGGCCGGGAAGGCCGACCAGTCGCGGCCCTCGTCTATGATGCGCATGCTTTCCGCCTCGATAGGATGCGGGGTGTAGCGCTTCCAGGCCGGCGGCTGATTGGCGGCAGGCTCGCGCTCCAGCAGGCCGCGCACCTTGCCGTGGTGGCCGCGCTGCGGCTCGCCCACCTGCTGCTCGAAACCGACGATCTGCACCCGGTACTTGCACAGCGCGCAGTTCATCGCCGCGCGGCCTTCGACGCCTTCCCGCGCCCGCTCCAGGAATACCTCGGCCACTTGGGCGTCCGGGCCCAGATAGCCGGCGCTCAGCACCTCTATCTCCGGATGGCGCGCCGCCAGGTCCGCCGCCGCGCCGTAGATGCGCTTGACCAGCACGCCGTCGAACAGGAAGTAGGGCAGCACCACGATGCGGCGGTAGCCCAGCATGGCGGCGGCGCGCAGGCCGTCGGCCACCAGCGGCTTGGCGGTGCCGGAGTAGCAGACGAAGGAGGCGGCGAAGCCCAGGCCTTCCTCCAGCATGCGCGCGAGCTTGGAGATTTCGGAGTTGGCGTCCGGGTCCGAGGTGCCGCGGCCCACCACCACCAGGCAGGCGTCGTTGCGCGACACGGTCTGCGGCGACGTGGCCTCGGCCTCGACAATGCGCTGGCGGCACAGCGCCAACAGCCGCGGATGCAGGTCCAGCGCCGCGCCGAAGTGGAACGTCACGCCCGGATGCGCCTGCTGCAGCGCCAGCAACTCGCTGGGCATGTCGTTCTTGGCGTGGGTGGCGGCCAAGAGCACGCCGGGCACCATCACCACGGTCTTGGCGCCGGCGGCGATCACCTGCTCCACCGCCTCGTCTATCGTCGGGCGGGCGAACTCCAGAAAACCGTGGGCGACGGGGCGCTCGCCGGCGCGCGTCTTCAGCGCGTCCACCAGCCGCATGAATTCGTTGACCCCGTCCGGGTCGCGGCTGCCGTGGCCGGCCAGCACGATGGCGTAGTCTTGCTGGCTCATTTGTGGGTCGGCTCGATCTGGCTGTCCATAGGCGCGAGCGTGCGGATCAGCATGATGCTCATGTCGGAGAAGCGCTGCTCGGCGCACTCGGCCAGCGTGCCGCGCCATTCCGCCTCGTTGCGGGTCAGGTTTTCCCATACCTCCACCTGCTGGCCGGCCGGGATGCCGTTTTCCAGCAGGTAGGCGGCGATGTGCCAGGGCATGAAGGAGCGCGCCTCGTCCCACGGGCAGGGGATCACGATGGCGTTGCGGCCGTCCTGCAGCACGTGCACCAGGTGGCGCTTGAACGGGGTCAGGTCGCCGCGGCGGTGGAAGGTGATGAAGCTGGTCTCGTCGAAGCACACCTTGCCGCGCGAGGCCAGGATCTGCGCCGAGGAGATGCCCGGTATCGTCTCCACCGGGTGGCCACAGGCGCGCTCCACCCGCTCCAGGTACTGGAAGCCGCTGAAGTGGATGTCGCCCATGAACACCACCACGCACTTCTTGCCGGCGTGGTGGCGCTCGGCGACGATGTCCAGCTGGGCCACCTGGTCACGGTAGCCCATCTGTATCACTTCGGCGCTGTCCGGGATCAGCGGGCGGACCACGTCCACTACCGCGTTGAAGCCGGCCACCACGTCGGCCTCGCGTATCAGTTGGGCCGAGCGCTGCGGCAGGTAGCCGATGTCGCCGGGGCCGGCGCCTATGCAGATGATCATGCGTATTCTTTCCTTGTTTCGTTGGCGGCGGACGGGCTACAGGACGCCAGCGCCACCGTAGTTCCGATGACGATCAGCGCCGGGCTGTGGATGCCGGCCGCGCCCATGTCTTGTTCCAGCGCGTCCAGCGTGCTCAGCACCTGGCGCTGCTGCGGCAGCGTGCCGTTTTCTATCGCCGCCGCCGGGGTGTCGGCTGCGAGGCCGTGGCGCAGCAGCTCGGCGCGGATCAGCGGCAGCCGCTTGACGCCCATATAGATCACCAGCGTCATGCCGCTTTGCGCCAGCGCCTGCCAGTTGGGCTCGTCGCCGTCCTGGTGCGGGTGGCCGGAGACGAAGGTCACGCCGTGGACGAAATGGCGATGGGTCAGCGGGATGCCCAGCGTGGCCGGCACCGCCAGGCCGGCGCTGAGGCCGTTGACGATTTCCACCTCGACGCCGGCGGCGCGCAGCGTCAGCATTTCCTCGCCGCCGCGGCCGAAGACGAAGGGATCGCCGCCCTTGAGGCGCGCCACCGTCTTGCCGGCGCGGGCTTCGTCTATCATCCGCTGCTCGATCGCGGCCTGCGGTGTAGACGGGCAGCCGCCGCGCTTGCCCACCGGCACGATTTCGGCGTCCGGCCGCAGCATCGTGCGAATGTCCGGATGCACCAGATCGTCCACCAGCGCCACGTCGGCCAGCTTCAGGCAGCGCGCGGCCTTCAGCGTCAGCATGTCCAGGTCGCCGGGGCCGGCGCCTATCAGGTAAACCTTGCCCGTCATCTCAGCGGCCCAGTCTTTGTTGTATCGTCAATGTCAGCTGCTCGCCGGTCAGGGCGTCGCAAGCCAGGTATTCCGCGCCCAGCGCCTCGGCCAGCTCGCGGGCGCGGCCCAGGCGGACGAAGTCCTGCTCGGTGTCCAGCACCAGCGCCGGCGCGCCGGCCAGTTGGCCGGCCAGGTCCAGCGCCTGCCGCCACGGGTCGCCGTCGCCGTCCAGCGCCACATTGGCGCGGCCGTCGCTGAGGATGACCAAGAGCGGGGCCGGGCCGCCGAGTTGGCGGGACAGCGTGTCGGCGGCCAGTGCCAGCGCGTGCGCCAGCGGCGTGCGGCCGCCGGTGGGCAGCTCGCGCAGCGCGGCTTCGGCCTGTTCGACGCGGTTGCACGGCGGCAGCAGCAGTTCGGCCTGCTGGCCGCGGAAGGCGATCAGCGCCACCTGGTCGCGGCGGCGGTAGGCGTCTTCCAAGAGGCTCAGCACCGTGCCCTTGACCTGCTCCATCCGCTGGCGCGCGGCCATCGATCCGGATGCGTCGACGACCAGCAGAATCAGGTTGCCCTGCTTGGCGACGCGGACCTTGTCGTGCAGGTCGGCGCGGGTGACGGCGAAGTGGTCCGGATCGCGCAAGATCGCGTGGCGCAGCGTGGCGTCCACCGCCAGCTGGGCCGGCTGCGGATTGGCCTCGGCGCGCACGTAATGTCCGCGCTGGCGGCTGGCGCCGTCGCTGCGGCGGCCGGCCGCGTCGTTGAGGGAGGGCGCCTGGACGCGGATGCGGGCGATGTCGCCGGCCGGCGCGGCGGCGAAGATCTGTTCCGAACCATGGCCGGTAGGCTTCGGCTCCTGCTCGCCGTCGGCGTCCGGCGGCGGCTGCGTGGCCTCGCCCTGGTCCTGCGGCGGAGGAGGCGGCGTGGACGCCTGCTGCGTCATCCGCTCCAGCTTGTCCTGGTCCAGCCCGCTCTGCTCGAACGGCTTGCGGCGGCGGCGGTGCGGCAGCACCAGCCGGGCGGCGTCGCGGATGTCTTCGGCGCTGGCGTCAATGCGGCCGTCCAGCGCGGCCAGCGCGCGCGCGGCCTTGTTCAGCACGATGTCGGCGCGCAGGCTGCTGACGTCGAATTCGCAGCACAGCTCGCTGACGAAGTGGAACAGGCTATCGCTGAGCCGGGTCTGCGGCAGCAGCGCGCGCGCGGCGGCGATGTTTTCGCGCAGCGCCTCGCTGTCGACCTGCCACTGTGCGGCGAAGCCTGCCGGGTCGGCCTCGAAGGCCAGGCGGCGGCGCACCACCTCGGCGCGCAGAAGAGGCTCGCGCGGCGCGGCCACGTCCACCATCAGGCCGAAGCGGTCCAAGAGCTGCGGCCGCAGATCGCCTTCTTCCTGGTTCATCGTGCCGAGCAGCGTCACCCGCGCCGGGTGGCTGACCGCCAGCCCCTCGCGCTCGACGGTGTTGACGCCCATCGCGGCGGCGTCCAGCAGCACGTCCACCAGGTGGTCGGCCAGCAGGTTCACTTCGTCGATATACAGCATGCCGCGGTGGGCTCCGGCCAACAGGCCGGGCTTGAACGCCTGCTTGCCGCCCTGCAGCGCCTTTTCGAAGTCCAGGCTGCCCAGCACCCGGTCTTCGGTGGCGCCCAGTGGCAGGTTGATGAAGGGCACCGGGCCGTCATGCAGCTCGCGCGCGCCGCCGGAGCATACCGGGCATAGCGGCAGCGGATGATCCGGCTCGCAGTTGTAGCCGCAGCCGGCGGCGCGGCGGATAGGCGGCAGCACGGCGGCCAGGCCGCGCGCGGCGGTGCTCTTGGCGCTGCCCTTGTCGCCGCGCACCAGCACGCCGCCGACGGTGGGGTCCACCGCGCAGATCAGCAGCGCCTGTTTCAGTTGCTCTTGGCCGACGATGGCGGCGAACGGGTAGATCGGACTCATGCTTTGTTCTCTCCGCGCGCTTCCAGCAGCGCTTCGCTATCGAGGTGCAGCTGCTTGAGCGCGGCCAGGGTGTCCGGGTCCGGCTCCGCCCACAGCTGGCGCTGAGCGGCTTCCAGCAGGCGGTCGGTGATGGCGTTCAGCGCCCACGGGTTGCTGTCGGCGAAGAACTGCTGCATAGACGGATCCAGCGCGTAGCTTTGCGCCAGCTGCTCGTACACCCAGTCGTCCACCACCTGGGCGGTGGCGTCGTAGCCGAACAGGTAGTCGACGGTGGCGGTCAGCTCCAGCGCGCCCTTGTAGCCGTGCTTCTGTATGCCGGAGATCCACTTCGGGTTGGCCACCCGTGAGCGGAACACCCGCAGCACTTCCTCCTTCAGCCCGCGTACCGCCGGCGCCTCCGGATTGTGGCTGTCGCCGAAGAAGGCGCGCGGCTGGCGGCCGCTGAGGCTGCGTATCGTCGCGATCATGCCGCCGTGGTATTGCAGGTAGTCGTCGCTGTCGAAGATATCGTGTTCGCGGTTGTCCTGGTTGTGCAGCGCCACCTCGACGCCGGCCAGCCGATGGCGCAAGGCGTCGCGCGCGTCGGCGCCGTTGGCCTCGCGGCCGTAGGCGTAGCCGCCCCAGTTGACGTAGGCGGTGGCGAAGTCGGCGTCGTTCCGCCAGTTCTGCTCGTTGATCAGCGGCAGGATGCCGGCGCCGTAGCTGCCCGGCTTGGCGCCGAACACGCGGTACAGCGACTGCGCGTCGGCGTCGGGCAGGCCACTCAATAGTTCGTTTTTCAGGTCGGCCAGATAGTGCTTGCGCAGGAAGTTCTGCTCGACCGGCTCGTCCAGCCGCGCGACGGTGTGCACCGCCTCGTCGACCAGCGAAATCAGGTGGGGGAAGGCGTCGCGGAAGAAGCCGCTGATGCGCACGGTGACGTCGATGCGCGGCCGGCCCAACTCGGCCAAGGGGATCACTTCCAGGCCCTGCACGCGGCGGCTTTCCTGCTGCCAGCGCGGCTTGACGCCGAGCAGCGACAGGATTTCGGCGATGTCGTCGCCGTGGGTGCGCATCGCGCTGGTGCCCCAGACGCTGATGGCGACCGATTCCGGATACTGGCCGGTTTCCTTCAGGTGGCGGGCCAGCATCTCGCGCGCCAGGCCGTCGCCTATGCGCCAGGCGGCTTGCGAGGGCAGGCTGCGCGGGTCCACCGAGTAGAAATTGCGGCCGGTGGGCAGGATGTGGGCCATGCCGCGCGTCGGCGCGCCGCTGGGGCCGGCCGGCACGTAGCCGCCTTCCAGGCCGCGCAGCAGATTGTCTATCTCCTCGGCGGTGCGGGCGAGCTTCGAGCACAGCGGGTCGCAGACGAAGCTCAGCACCTGCTCCAGCTCTGCGCACGGCTCGACGCCGGGCAGGACGGCGGCGACGGCGGCCGACACCGCGGCGGCGTCGTAGCCGCGCGCGGACAGCTCGGCGATCAGCGCGCGCGCCAGCCTCAGCACCGCGTCGTGCGCGTCGGCGCGGGTGACCAGCGGCTGGCCGGCCAAGGCCTGCAAGGCGGCGGGCGTCTCGGAAAGGCGCTTGCCCTGGTCCTGCTGCCACGCCGGCCAATCGCCGCCGCAGGCCGCGGCGACGCTGGCCGGCAGGCCGGGGATGCCGAGGTTGGGCAGCCGGGTCAGCGCCAGCAGCATGTCGACCAGCGCCTCGCCCTGCGGCGCGCTGCCCAGCACGTGCAGGCCGTCGCGGATCTGCGCCGCGCCCAGCTCGCACAGATAGCCGTCTATGTCTTCGATCAGGTGGGCGACGTCGACGCCGTCCATCTTGGCCAGGCTCAGCGGCACGCCGTCTGCGTTCAGCGTGTCGTCCCAGTCGTGGTCATGGTCGTGGTGATCGTGGCTGTGGCCGTGATGATGGTGGTCATGGTGGCCGTGGTGATGGCCATGGTCGCCATGATCGTGGTGGTGATGGTGTCCATGGTCGTGGCCGTGCGCGGCCTTGGCCGGGCGGTATTTCGCCGCCGCGGCCGTCGCCGGCTTCATCGCGGCCGCCGGTTTGGCCGCTTGCGGCCGGTATTTGCCGTGCACGGCGGCGGGCGCGTGCTGATGGCCGCCATGCGGATGATCGTGGCCATGGTCGTGATCGTGGTGATGCTCGTGTTCATGGCCGTGGTCATGGTCGTGCTTCAGCATCGCCGCCAGGTCGGTGTCGAGCTTGGCCTCCTTGATCAGGTCCCAGATCTGCTGCTGCAGCAGCGGCAGCTTGTTCGGGTCCAACAGCTCCACCTGGTAGTACTCGTCCACCAGCTGGGTCAGCTGCGCCAGCGGGCCGTAGCTGTCGGCGGTGGTCATCGCCGGCGTCAGGTGGTCGATGATCACCGCGTGGCCGCGGCGCTTGGCCTGCGAGCCCTCGCCCGGATCGTTGACGATGAAGGGGTAAAACAGCGGCATGTCGCCCAAGAGCGCGTCCGGGAAGCAGTGCTGCGACAGGCCCACGCCCTTGCCCGGCAGCCACTCCAGCGTGCCGTGCTTGCCGACGTGGACGATGGCGTCGGCCCGCCAGTCGTCGCGCAGCCAGCGGTACAGCGCGTAGTAGTGGTGGGTCGGCGGCAGGTCCGGCGTGTGGTAGATGGCGTCCGGGTCCATGCCGTAGCCGCGCGGCGGCTGCAGCGCGACGAAGACATTGCCGTAGTCCAGGCCGGAGAACACCAGTTCGTCGCCGTCGACGTAGGCGCCGCCGGGCGGCTCGCCCCAGCGTTGCAGCATCTTGTCGCGCAGCGCGTCGGGCAGCTCGTCGAACCAGGCTTGATAACGCTGGGCCGGCACGCGGGCGGCGGCGTTTCGCATCTGCTCGGCGCTCAGGTAGTCCTGATCGTAGGCGCCGCGGTCTATCAGCTCGTGCATCAGCGCGTCGCTGTCCGGCGGCAGCTCGTCCATCCGGTAGCCGCGGCCTTGCATGCCGCGCAGCATCGCGTACAGCGACGCCGGCGAGTCCAGGCCCACCGCGTTGCCGATTTGAGAAGCCTTGCTGTTGGAGTTGGTGAAGATGAAGGCGATGCGCTTGTCGGCATTGGGCAGATGACGCAGCCGCGCCAGCCGGGCGGCGATGCCGGCCAGGCGGCGGGCGCGGTCCGGCAGCGGCGCGTATTGCTCGGCTTGTCCCGCTTCCGCCGGCTGCTTGAAGCTCAGCGGCACGCCTATGATGCGGCCGTCGAACTCCGGCAGCGCCACGTTCATCGCGGTGTCCAGCGGGTTGAAGCCGCGGTCGGACGCTTCCCACTGCTCGCGCGTCATGCTGCTGGTGATCGCCTGCAGCACCGGCAGGTCCAGCCGGTCCGACGCCTCCACCGCCCAGCCGGGCTGGGTCGGGCCGTCGTGGTTGATGTCGCCCATCGCGAACGAGGTGGTGTTGATCAGCAAGGACACCTTGGCGCGCGGATCGGCCAGCAGCGCCAGCGCCGCCGGCAGGCCGCCTTGGTCTACGGTCCGCAAGGACGAGGTGAACACCGGCAGCGCGTTGACGCCGCGCTCGGCCAGGCAGTCCACCAGCAGGTCGATGAAGCGGGTGTTGCCGGACAGCCAGTGGGCGCGATAGAAGCACAGGCCCACGCTAGGCCAGTCCGGATTGCGGATTTCAAGCCAGTCGTCCAGCGAACACGGCGCGGCCAGCTCCGGGTGGTAGATGCCGTGCTCGGGCAGCGGCTGCGGGCTCTGGTAGCCGAAGCCGGTCAGCAGCAGCCGGTCGGCCAGGCAGCGCATCATCTCGCCCAGGTTGGCGCTGCCGCCGGCCTGCAGATAGGCGTGGACGTCCTGCTGCAGCGATACCGGCGCGCTGCACAGCGCTTGCAGTTCCGGGTCCGGCTCGCCGGTGCCGCTGACCACGATGACGGCGCATTGCACGCGGCGGGCGTGGGCCAGCAATAGCTCCAGTCCCGGTATCGCGTCGGCGCGGCCCAGCACGCGCAGCACGATGGCGCGGGCGTCGGCCAGCTGGCCGTCCAGCAGCGCCCGCATCGCGGCCTCGTCGGCTATGCCTTGCAGCGAAATGCCGGCGACGGCGGGGAAGTCTTCCGGCCAGCGCGCGCGCGACAGCGCGGCGAGGTCGGTGCCGGCGTGGCTCAGCAGCGCGATTTCGGCGTTCATCGTTGAGCCTCCGTTTCGATGTCGCCGATGCCGGTTTTATGGAACACCAGTTCCTCGACCGGGACGCCGCCCTTCAGGTGCTGGCAGACGATGCGCTCGATATCGGTTTCATTCACCTTGCGGTACCAGACGCCGTCCGGGTAGACCACCATCACCGGGCCCTCCTTGCATACGGCGAAGCAGTGGCTGCGGGTGCGCTTGGCGCGCAGGCCTTCGCAGCCGTCTATCGTGCGGCCCAGGTGCAGGAACATCGCCTCGGCGCCCTGGCCGTCCGGCGTGCAGCGCGGGCCGGTGCACATCAGCACGTGTTTGTCGTGGGTTCTCATCGCGCCTCCGGCGTCAGTTGGTCGAAGCGCTTCCATTTGTAGATGCCGGCGGAGGCGAGCCAGGTGAGCAGGAAGACGGCGACGACGAAGTAGCCGAAGTGGGCCAGATCGTCGTTCAGCGCCGAAATCCAGTCCCAGAACGCGCCGCTCAGCTGCAGCTTGTCGGCCAGCAGGCCCAGGCCTTCCAGCCCGCCTATGCCGACGGCGACGACGACGGAGACGAAGGTGATGGTCAGGTTGTACCAGAGCTTGCGCACCGGATTGACGAAGGCCCAGCCGTAGACCTCCACCATCATCATGCTGTCCAGCGTGTCGACCAGCGCCATGCCGGCGGCGAACAGCACCGGGAAGACCATGATGTGCCACAGTGCGACGCCGTGGGCGCTCTGCGAGGTGGCGATGGCGAACAGGCCGATCTCGGTGGCGGTGTCGAAGCCCAGGCCGAACAAAAAGCCTATCGGCAGCATGTGCCAGCTCTTGCCCACCATCTTGAACAACGGTTTGAGCAGGCGGGCGATCAGGCCGCGGTTGTTCAGCAGCAGGTCCAGCTGCTCGTCGCAGATGGGCTCGCCGGCGCGGGCGCGGCGAAAGGCGGCCCAGACGGCGCGCAGCGACGACAGATTGATCAGGGCCAGCGTCAGCAGGAAGAAGGCCGACACGCCGGTGCCGATGACGCCGCCTATCTCCTTGAAGCCGGTGACGCGGCTTTGCAGCGCGCTGGCGGCGAACACGATGACGGCGACGGCGATGACGACCACCGCCGAGTGGCCCAGCGAAAAGAACAGGCCCACCGCCGCCGGCCGGCGGCCTTCCTGCATCAGCTTGCGCACGGTGTTGTCTATCGCGGCGATGTGGTCGGCGTCCACCGCGTGGCGCAGGCCGAACAGATAGGCGAGCAGGGCGGTGGCGAGTTGGGCCGGGTGGTCGGCGAAGGCGGCGAAAGCCCAGGCCCAGGCCAGGAGGTTGGCCAGGATCAGCCCTGACAGGATGGGCGCGTGGCGCGCCAGACGGCGGCCGGCGCTCGGCGCGGTGTATGGATGCATGGTGCCCTCGGAGACGATACTCGTCGCGCAAGCGAGGGCACAGTCCGCCGGTTTTCCATGGGCGGCGCATGTGCGTATCCCCCGGTACACCCCGCCCGGCTTCTGCTTGCGTCGACACGTATGACGGCCGGTCTCCTGGCTCGCGCGTCGTCGTCCGGCGCCGCCTTCCCGGCCTCGTTGGAGGGCCAGTGGCGTCAGGCGCAGACTCTGCGCTTACAGTTGCGGGGGCAGCCGCGGTATCGCACCGCGTTCCCGTTTCACCCTCTATATTCGGGCACCGTCATGATCGGAACCGATGATACGTGACAACGCCGATGCTGTGAACCGCGCGCCACAGCGGTCGGGCGTGGATAAGCGGCTGGCCGCGGCATCGGCCAGTGCGCGAAGGCGGCGCGGGGAGCGCTGGAAAAGGAGCGCGTATCGGCATCGGCATGCCGGCGACCGAACGGAGTCTTGTGTCCGGGGGGCGAAGAATCTTTTCCAGGACTTTACATTCCACTAATATTACAATAGCATATGTAATTATTTCATCATAATTATGTGGAATTATTTGTTCGATCGAGTCGGATTCTCGGCGCTTGCCGCCGGACTTTTTCTTACCGTTCCCGGATAAGGGGCTGTATATGTCGACAAAAACAAACGAGCCCTTGGGGCTGCCCATTTCCAGCAAGCGCGAACTGATCGAGTGGTTCGCCGCCGGCGAAAAGCCCCGCGAGCGTTGGCTCATCGGCACCGAGCACGAGAAGTTTCCGTTCCGCTGCGATGATCTGAGCAGCGTGCCCTACGAAGGCCCGGAGGGCATAGGCCGCTTGATGGAGTTGATGGCCCAGCGTTTCGGCTGGACGCCGATAAACGAGAACGGCAGGATCATCGCGCTGAGCAAGCCCGGTTCTCTGGCGATGGTGTCGCTGGAGCCTGGCGGGCAGTTCGAACTGTCGGGCGCGCCGATGCGGAGCCTGCACGAGACCCGGACCGAGCTGACGGCGCATCTGGATGAAGTGCGCGCCGTGGCCGAGGGGCTGGGCATACGCTTCTCGGGCCTGGGCTTCGCGCCGACCTGGCGCTTGGACGAGGTGGCCTCGATGCCCAAGGCGCGTTACGCCATCATGCGCGAATACATGCAGCGGGTCGGCACGCGGGGGCTGGACATGATGTATCGCACCGCCACGGTCCAGGTAAACCTGGATTTCGCCACCGAGGCCGACATGGTGAAGAAGATGCGGGTGGCCATGGCCCTGCAGCCTGTGGTCTCCGCGCTCTTCGCCAACTCGCCGTTCCGGGAGAATGCGCCCAGCGGGCTGCTGTCGAACCGCTGCCATACCTGGCTGGACACCGACTCGGCCCGCTGCGGCGTGCCGTCCTTCGTCTTCGAGTCCGGCATGGGTTACGAACGCTACGCCGACTATGCCCTCGACGTGCCGATGTACTTCGTCTACCGGGACGGAAAGTATATCGATGTCGCCGGCGAGTCGTTCCGCGACTTCATGCAGGGCCGTCTGCCCCAGTTGCCGGGCGAGCTGCCGCGCCTGTCGGACTGGACGGACCACCTCAGCACGCTGTTTCCCGAAGTGCGTCTGAAGCGCTACCTCGAAATGCGCGGCGCCGATGCCGGCGGTCCGGACCATCTGTGCGCGCTGCCGGCGCTGTGGGTCGGGCTGCTCTACGACAGCGCGGCCCTCGACGCCTGCTGGGATCTGGTCAGGACGCTGTCGCACGAAGAGATCGAGGAGGCGCGCCGCCGCGTTCCCGCCGAAGGCCTGCGCGCGCCGTTCGGCAAGGGCACGGTGCTCGACGCCGCGCGCGCGATACTCGAGCTGGCGCATGGGGCCTTGCGCCGTCGCAAGCTGCTTGACGAGCATGGGCGGGACGAGACGATACACCTGCGCAGCGCCGAAATGGCGGCGACCACGGGCCTGACCCCGGCGGAGCTGCTGTTGCGCCGCTTCCAGAAGGAATGGAACGGCCGCGCCGAGCGCATCCTTCAAGACACCGCGTTGTGATTTGTCTCCCGTCGTCGCTGGACGGCGGGCCCGCTCAGCCGGCGGCGTGCCGCCGCCAATCGACTAGCGCCTGTTCCAGCCGGACCCAGTCGGCGTCTGCCTTGGGCAGGCCGAAGCGCAGGCTGGGGATGGCTTCGAAATGGCGGGTCAGGATGCCGCGGCCGGCCAGGTAGCGGTGCGCGGCCAGGCTGTTTTCGTCCGGCACCCACTGAAACAGCTCGCAGCCACCGGCGGGCGGCAGGCCGTGCCGCTCCAGGCAGCGTTGCAGCCTGGAGCTATCCCGCTGCAGCTTGGTTTTCATCGCCTGTTGCCATGGGGCATCGCGCAGCGCCAGCTTCACCGCCTCGCGCGCCGGGCCGGCCACCGTCCACGGGCCCAGTTCCTCGGCCAGCGCCCGCAGCAGTTCCGGCCAGCCGAACACGAAGCCGGCGCGCGCGCCGGCCAGGCCGAAGAATTTGCCGACCGAGCGCAGCACGATCAGTCCCGGCTTGCCGGCGTGCGGCAGCATGCTGTCTTGCGGCGCGGCGTCCAGAAACGCCTCATCCACCACCAGCCAGCCGCCGCGCGCGGCCAGCCTCTGCCGCCAGTTTTCCAGCAAGGCCGCATCGAAGCGGTCGCCGGTGGGGTTGTTGGGGTTGCACAGCAACACCACGTCCAGCTGGTCTATGCCGGCGGCCAGTTCTTCCGGCGACAGCCTGAACAGCTGGTGTCCGCGTTTTTTCCAATGATGCGGGTGTTCGGCGTAGCACAGCGCCAGCATGCCGACGCGGCACGGCGCGCGCAGCCGCGGCAACAGCTGGATAGCCGGCTGCGAGCCGGCCACGGCCAGCAGCTTGTCGCTGCCGTAGTAGTCGGCGGCGGCCGACTCCAGCCCGTCGTCGTTCTGCGGCAGCCGCAGCCAGCTGTCCGCCGACAGCGGTGGTACCGGCCAGCCGTTGGGATTGACCCCGGTGGACAGGTCCAGCCAGTCGCCGGCCGGGATGCCGTATTCCGCCGCGGCCCGCAGCAGGCCGCCTCCGTGTTCAAGCATGAATCGCTCCGATCAAGATGGCCGCCGTCAGCGACAGGCCGGCCCACAGCCACATGCCGCGGTTGACCAGCCGCACCGCGCGGCCTATGTCCTCGTGTGTGGGGCTGGGACCGCAGCCGAGCGGCGGACGTTCCTTCCACTGGCCGTGATAGCGCGCGCCGCCGCCCAGCGACACGCCCAGCGCGCCGGCGCCGGCGGCCATCACCGGGCCGGCGTTGGGGCTGTACCAGGTCGGTGCCTGGGTCCGCCAGCAGCGCCAGCCGTCGGCGGCCTTGCCCAGCAGCAGATAGGTGACGGCGGTCAGCCGCGCCGGGACGTAGTTCAAGACGTCGTCGAAGCGGGCGGCGGCCCAGCCGAAATGCAGGTAGCGCTCGTTCTTGTAGCCCCACATCGCGTCCAGCGTGTTGGCCAGCCGGTACAGCACCGCGCCGGGCGCGCCGAGGACCAGGAACCAGAACAGCGCGGCGAAGACGGCGTCGCAGCCGTTCTCCAGCACCGATTCGATGGTCGCGCGGGCCACGCCGGCCTCGTCGAGCGCGCTGGTGTCGCGGCTGACGATCCAGCCGACGCGCTCGCGGGCGAGGGCAAGGTCGCCGTCGGCCAGCGCCTTTCTCACGACGTCTGCGTGTTGGGCCAGGCTCTGCGCGCCGACGGCCAGGTAGAGCAGCGCGACGGGGACGACGGTTTCCAGCAGCGGCAGCCTCGTCAGCGCCCAGGCGGCCAGCGTGAAGGGCGCCAATAGCAGCGCGATCGCGGCCGCGCCGCGCAACCGCATGCGCCAGGCCGGCTCCGCGCCGGGCGCGGCCGGGTAGGCCAGCCGCTCGACGGTCTTGACCAGGCGGCCGAAGCCGACCAGCGGGTGCCAGCGCCGCGGTTCGCCCAGCAGGCGGTCCAGCAGCAGCGAGATCGGCAGAAACAGTGCGGAATTCAACGCGGGGCCCTATATAATGGCCGGCCGCCGCTCGGGATTATCCAATGCGCAAGCCGATTGCGCGCCGGGCGGCCGGAATGAATGAAGCCGCCATTCTAAGCGTTGTCAGCCAGCTATGCGCAGGGAGATCGCCATGACCGCCAAGACCATCATGATCCAGGGCGCCACGTCCGACGCCGGCAAGAGCGCGCTGGCCACCGGCCTGTGCCGGCTGTTGGCCCGGCGCGGCGTCCGCGTGGCGCCGTTCAAGCCGCAGAACATGGCGCTGAACAGCGCGGTGACGGCCGACGGCGGCGAGATAGGCCGCTCGCAGGCGGTGCAGGCGCAGGCCTGCGGCGTCGAACCGCATACCGACATGAACCCGGTGCTGCTGAAGCCCAACAGCCACACCGGCTCGCAGGTGATCATCCAGGGCCGCGCGATCGGAAACATGGAGGCGCGCGGCTACCACGGCTACAAGCCTATCGCGATGAAGGCGGTGCTGGCGTCGCACGCCAGGCTGGCGGAACAGTATCAATGCATTGTCGCCGAGGGCGCCGGCAGCCCGGCCGAGATCAATCTGCGCGACGGCGACATCGCCAATATGGGCTTCGCCGAGGCGGTGGACTGCCCGGTGATCCTGGTGGCCGACATCGAGCGAGGCGGCGTGTTCGCCCACTTGGCCGGCACGCTGGCCCTGCTGTCCGAATCCGAGCGCGCGCGCGTCGTCGGCCTGGTGATCAACCGCTTCCGCGGCGATCCGGGACTGCTCAAGACCGGCGTCGACTGGCTGGAGAACCATACCGGCAAGCCGGTGCTGGGCGTGCTGCCCTATCTGTACGACCTGCATCTGGAGGCCGAGGACAGCATGGGCCTGGACAAGCCCGGCGGCGCGTCGGGCGGCGGCGACAAGCTGCGCGTGGTCGCGCCGGCCGCGCCGCGCGTCAGCAACCACACCGATTTCGATCCGCTGCGCCTGCACCCGCAGGTGGATTTCACGCTGGTCCGCGCCGGCCAGCCCATCCCGCCGGCCGACCTGATCGTGCTGCCCGGCAGCAAGAGCGTGCTGGCGGACCTGGCCTGGCTGCGGGAGCAGGGTTGGGAAGAGGCGATACGCCGCCATCTGCGCTACGGCGGCAAGGTGCTGGGCATCTGCGGCGGCCTGCAGATGCTTGGGCGCAAGCTGCACGATCCGGACGGGCTGGAGGGCGAGCCGGGCAGCGGCGACGGCCTGGGTTGGCTGGACATGGAAACCACGCTGGCGCCGGAGAAGCGGCTGACGCGGATGCGCGGCCGGCTGACGCTGGACGACGCCGAGGCCGCCGGCTACGAAATCCACATGGGCGTCAGCTCCGGGCCGGCATTGGAGCGGCCGGCGGTGCGCTTCGACGACGGTTCTGACGACGGCGCGCGCTCGGAAGACGACCAGATATTCGCCACTTATCTGCACGGCGTGTTCGACGAGCCGGCCGCCTGCCAGGCCATCCTGCGCTGGGCCGGGCTGCGGGAACCGGAGGCGCTGGACTACCCGGCGCTGCGCGAGGCCAATATCGACAAACTGGCGGACATGCTGGAGAGGCACCTGGATCTGGAGCCTATCCGGCGCTGGCTGCCTTCTTCCGAGTCCGGGCGGCGGGTTTAGCCGAATGCCTGTTCCACCGCTATCGCCGCCAGCAGCGTTTGCGCCAGTTCCGGCCGGCAGATCAGCAGGTCGGGCATCCTGACGTCCGCCTGGTTGAACACGCAGGGCGAGCCGTCTATCCGCGACGCGTGGAGGCCGGCCGCCAGCGCGACGCCGGCCGGCGCGCAGATGTCCCATTCGTTCATGCCGCCGGCGTGCAGATAGGCGTGGGCCTCGCCGCGCAGCACCGCCATCGCCTTGGCGCCGGCCGAACCCATGGGGATCAGCTCGGCGTCCAGCCGGGCGGCGACGCGCTCGGCCAGCGCCGGCGGCCGGCTGCGGCTGACCAGTATCTTCAGCGGGCCGGCCGGAGCGGGCGCCAGCGTCGGCGCGGGAGTGGCGAACAGCTCGCCGCGCGCCGGCAGCGCGACGGCGCAGGCGGCCGGCAGGCCGTCCACCGCCAGCGCCACGTGCACCGCCCAGTCGCTGCGGTCGCGATCGCGCTCGCTGTATTCGCGCGTGCCGTCCAGCGGGTCTATGATCCAGACCCGGCGTTTGTCCAGCCGCGCCGGATCGGGCGCCGACTCCTCCGACAGCAGGCCGTCGTCCGGCCGCGCCGCGCGCAGCAGATCGGCGATCAGCGCGTCGGAGCGGGCGTCGGCCAGCGCGCCCAGCGCCTTGTCGCCGGCGGCCTGGCCGCGGCGCAGGCCGTTCAGCAGTTCGCCGGCGGCGGCGGCGAGATCGGCGGCAAGCTGGTGGTCATCTGGCATGGGTCTTTCCGGCGCAATGGACATGATGGAGTGATACACCGGATCTGCGCGCGCGGCAATGGCGCGCCGGTCCCGGTTTGACGGTCCGCAATGGACGGGAAGGCGCCGGGCTGTTCAGAAATATTCGACGCCGGCTTGCGGCAGCGCGTCCGGGCGCTGCGTCAGGAAAGCCTCCACTTCGGCCGCCGGCAGCGGCTTGCACAGCAGATAGCCCTGCACGATGTCGACGTGGATGCTGGTCAGAAAGGTCAGCTGCTCGGCTGTCTCCACGCCTTCGGCGACCACCTGCAGACCCATTCTGTGGGCCAGGTAGGCGATGGTGTCGCACAGCGCGGTGTCTTTCTGGTCATTGTGGATGTTGCGGATGAACGATTGGTCTATCTTCAGCGTGTCCACCGGGAAGCGGGTCAGGTAGGCCAGGGACGAGTGGCCGGTGCCGAAGTCGTCTATCGAGCTGTGTATGCCCATCGCGCGGAACTGTTCCATCATCCGTATCGATTGCTGCGGCGACAGCATCGTGAACGATTCGGTGATTTCCAGTTCCAGACCATGTGGCGGGATGCCGCTTTCCTTCAGCACGCCGGCGACGAAGTCCGGCAATTCGTGGTCGGTGAACTGGGCCACGCTCAGATTGACCGCCATCCGCAGATCGCCGCCGCAGCCCTGATCCCGCCAGCGTCTCAGCTGGCCGCAGGCTTCGCGCAGCACCCAGCGTCCAAGCGGCAGGATCAGGCCGGACTGCTCGGCCAGCGGAATGAACTGCATCGGCGAAATCATGCCCTTGCGCGGGTGCTGCCAGCGCACCAACGCCTCGACACCGACCACCCGGCGGCTGCTCAGCTCGATCTGCGGCTGGTAGTGCAGCACCAACTGGCCGCCGTCTATCGCCTGGCGCAGCTCCTTCTCCAGCTCGATGCGCTCGCGCATCTGCTGGGAGAGCGCGGCCTCGTACACCTGGATGCGACGGATGCCGCGCTGTTTGGCCTGGTATAGCGCCATGTCGGCGTTGCGCAGCAGCTCCTGGCCGTTTTCGCCATGTTCGGGCCCCAGGCTGACGCCTATGCTGGGGGCGATGTTAAGCATCATTTCGTCGATGGCGAACGGCTCGGCGACGGCGTCCAGCACCCGGCCGGCCGCTTCCTCGGCCTGCTCGCGTCCGCTGACGGCTCCGAGCAGCAGCACGAATTCTATGCCGCCCAGCCGCGCCGCGTGGCCGCGCGGACCGGCCAGTCGCTGCAGCCGTTCGGCCACGCTGCGCAGTAGCAGGTCGCCGACGCGGTTGCCGTAGACGTCGTTGATGAACTTGAAGTCGCCGAGGTCTATCAGCAGCAGGGCGAAGGCCGGCTGCTTCACCTCGCGGTTGATGCCGTACAGCGCGTCCAACTGCTCCAGCAGGCCGCTCTGGTTGTAAAGGCCGGTCAGCGTGTCGAAATAGGCCAGCCGGTTGATGTTTTCCTGAGCGGCGACGCGCGAGGAGATGTCGATATAGCTGACGCGCAGCAGGTGGCCGGCCTCGCTGGGCAGCATCGCCAGACGCACCTCGCACGGCACGGTGCTGCCGTCGGGGCGCAGGATGATGCGCTCGAACAGCTGCACCTCGCCCTTCATCGCGCGGGCCGTGTGCATGCGCACGCTTTCGGCGGTCGGCAGGCCGTCGGGCTGTTCGCTGTCGTACAGCTCGATGGGTGTCAGGCCGATCAGCCCAGGCAGAGGGCGCCCGGTCAGCTGTTCTGCCTGGCGGTTGGCGTCGACGAAGCGGCCGCTGTCCAGGTCGTAGACCATGATGGCCTCGGGAGCCTGCTCCATCAGCGCGCGGAAGCGTTGTTCGCTGAGCCGCAGCGACTCTGTTTTTTCCTCGACCAGCTTGCTCAGCCGCTTTTTCAGCCGCGCCAGGTCCAGATGGGTGTTGACGCGCGCCAACAGTTCGCTGCGTTCGAACGGCTTGGAGATGAAGTCGACGGCGCCGGCGGCGAAACCGTCGACTTTGGTCTCGGTGTCGGAGATGGAACTGAGGAAGAGAACCGGAATGTCGCGGGTGCGCGGATTCAGCTTCAACTCGTTGCAGACGGCGATGCCGTCGATGTCGGGCAGGCTGAAATCCAGCAGGATCAGATCCGGCGGATGCCTGGCCACGCGTTCCAGCGCCTCGGTGCCGCTCTGGGCCGAGCTGACTTGGTAACCCTGGGTGGACAGCAGCGCCAGCAGCATCATCAGCGTGGTCATGGTGTCGTCCACCACCAGAATGTCGCTAGGTACCGGCATTCGGTTCCTCCTTGCCCGGGACATTCCCGCAGCCTCCAGTCTAGTCTTTTTTAATTCCATTAGTAGTATTGCTGATTGTCTAGACTTCAACATTGATGTGGCGACCGCCACCTCCAAGCGGGAGAAGTGCGTGAAACTGACCGTCGGCAAAAATATGGCATTACTGGTGTTCGCCGCCCTGCTGGGCCTGTCGCTGCTGACCGCGCTGGAGCAATACCTGATGGAGAGGGTCTACGACGGCGCCAACTTCGGCAACGTCAACGCGGTGCCCAGCCTGAAGGTGCTGGGCGAATTGAGGCGCGGATTCCAGGATTGCAGCACGCAGGCGGGGCGGCTGGATTACGACGCCGACAAGGGCGAGCGGCAGAAGATAGAGAAGAAGATCCAGGCCGCCCGCGACGCGGTCAGCAATTCGATCCGCCTGTACGAGACCGACGGTTGCGCCGGCGGCAATTGCTTCGCCGACGATATCGACAAATCGTGGCTGGAAAAGGAAAAGCCGGTCTGGCAGCGTTATCAGGCCAGCCTGGATCTGGTGTTGCGGGCCGGAGCCGGCGGCGGCCAGGGCGCGGTCCGCGCGCATCAGTTGCTGCTGGAGCTGGATCCGATCTCCGACCAGATGCTGGAGTTGATAGACAAGCACATCGATTACAATATCGTCATCGCCAAGAAGTTTTCCGACGAGGCCGTCGTCACCAAGCGTAACGCCATCGTGATGACGCTGGCCATCTGCGCGGTGATGCTGGCCGCCATCGCGCTGCTAGGCTACTGGACCAGCCGCTCGATACTGGGCCAGCTCGGCGGCGAGCCGTCCGAGGCGGCCGAGATCGCGGCGCGGCTGGCCGAGGGCGATCTCGGCAGCGAGATCCGCCTGCGCGATGGCGACGTGGCCAGCCTGATGGCCAGGCTGAAGAGCTTGATCGAGTCGCTGGAGCAGCTGGCCAGCCGTGCCTACGCGATCGGCCAGGGAGACCTCAGCGAGGAGGTCAAGCTGGCCTCGTCCAGGGACAGGCTCGGCATCGCGATCAACGAGATGATACGGATGCTGCGTGCTGCCCGCGCCGAGGATGAACGGCGCAACTGGCTGAAGGACGGCTACAGCCAGATCTCGGCCGCGCTGACCGGCGATCTGGCCACCGAGCAGCTCGCCGATGCCGCCATCGGCCTGATCGGCCGTTATCTGGACGCCGGCCGCGGCGTGTTCTACCTGTACCGCGAGGCCGAACAGCGGCTGGACCTGATCGGCAGTTATATGTACACCGAGCGCAACAATCTGGGTTCCAGCTTCCGGCTCGGCGAGGGGGCGGTCGGGCAGGTGGCGCGCGAGCGCAAGCCCATCATTCTGGAGGTCGGCGGCGGTGGCGACGAGGCCGCGCCCATCGTCACCGGCACCATGCTGGCCTTGCCGCGCTACACCTACACCTATCCGCTGCTGCACGAGAAGGAGCTGGTCGGCGTGATCGAGCTGTCCGGCTTCGAGCATTTCGACGAGCGCAAGCTGGAATTCCTGGCCAATGTCGGCGGCATGCTGGCGTCCTTCCTCTTCGTCGCCGAGCAGCGCGTGCACATCCGCAATCTGCTGGCAGCCAGCGAGGAGGCCGAGCGCGAGATGCGGGTGCAGAGCGAGCAGCTGCGCGAAAGCAATGCGAGGATGGAGGAGCAGCAGCAACAGCTGCAGCAGCAGTCCGAGGAGCTGCAGCAAAGCAATGCCCAGATGGAGGAGGTGCAGCAGCAGCTGCGGCAGCAGACCGAGGAACTGCAGCAGACCAATGCGCAGATGGAAGAGTCGCAACAGCAGCTGGAGCAGCAGAACCAGGAGCTGGAGGCGGCCCGCCAGCAACAGGAGGCCAAGGCGCGCGAGCTCGATCAGGCCAGCCGCTACAAGTCCGAATTCCTCGCCAATATGTCGCACGAGCTGCGCACGCCGCTGAACTCCATCATCCTGCTGTCCAAGATGATGGTGAACAACGAGGACGGCACGGTGGACGGCGAGGCGCTGAAGTGGGCGCAGGTGATACACCGTTCCGGCGAGGACCTGCTGCGGCTGATCAACGACGTGTTGGACCTGTCCAAGGTCGAGGCCGGCAGGATGGATGTGCATCTGGCCCCCCTGGGCAGTGCCGACCTGTGCGCCGAGCTGAAAGGCATGTTCGAGCACCTGGCGCGCGACAAGGGCCTGGACTTCGTCATCGACGACCAGCTGCGGCGGGACTTCGTATCCGATCCCGACAAGCTGTCGCAAATCCTGCGCAATCTGCTGACCAATGCGATCAAGTTCACCCGCAACGGCGGCATCACCTTCAGCCTCGCCCATCATCCGGACGCGCCGCTGCCGATACGGCTCAGCGTGCGCGACAGCGGCATCGGCATTCCGGAGGAGAAGAAGAGCGTGATCTTCGAGGCCTTCCAGCAGGCCGACGGCTCCACCTCGCGCGAGTTCGGCGGCACCGGCCTGGGCCTGACCATCAGCCTGCGCTTCGCCCAGATGCTGGGCGGCACGATAGAGTTGCAGAGCGTGCCGGGCGAAGGCAGCGAGTTCATTGTCTGGCTGCCGGACAGCGGCGGAGCGGCGTCGGGCGGGCGGGTCGAGGCGCCGCTCGCCCGGCTGTCGCCGGCCGACGACGACCGCGACGGACTGCGGCCGGGCGACCGGGTGGTGCTGCTGATAGACGACGACCCGGTGTTCGGCCACATGCTGGTGGCGATGAACCGGCGCCTAGGCTACAAGACGCTGTTGGCAGGCAGCGGCGGCGAGGGGCTGGCGCTGGCCGACAAGCATCATCCGGCCGGCATCCTGCTGGACCTGGGACTGCCCGACATGGACGGCACCCAGGTGCTGCACGAGATCAAGACCCGGCCGGGCCTGGCGACCATCCCGGTCTACATCGTGTCGGGGCGCGATCGTGACGAGGCGCTGCTGCAGCAGGGTGCGATAGGCTTCTTGCGCAAGCCGGCCAGCGATCAGCTGCTGGCGGCGGCCGAGGCCGAACTGGTGCGCGCCGTAGGCGGCCAGGCCGGCGGCGTCCTGGTGGTTGAGCGGGGCGGCATCGCCCGCGACGAGGTGGCGGCGCTGCTCGGCCCGGACTGCGGCGAGGTCGTCGCCGCCGGACCGGAGGCCGAGTGGGCGGCGTTGCTGCGGCAGCGCCGCTGCCGGCTGGCCATCGTCGATCTGGGCGAGGCGGACGTAGCCGCCAGTCTGGCCGTCGCCGCCGCGCTGCGCGAGGCCGATCCGGCGATATCGCTGGTGTTCTACGCCAGCAGCACGCCGGGCGACGACGACGAGGCGGCCTTGCGGGCCTATTCCGACTGCGTCATCGTCAAGACGCCCCAGGCCGGGCAGCGGCTGCTGGAAAACGTCGAGCGCTTCCTGCGCGACGTGCCCAGGCAGCAGGCGGCGCTGAAGGCCCCGCCGGCCGGTGGCGGCAGCAAGCTGCTGGCTGACAAGCACATCCTGGTCGTCGACGACGACCCGCGCAATCTTTTCGTCGTGACTGCCGCGTTGGAGCGGCACGGCGCGAAGCTGTCCAGCGCCGTCAACGGCCGGCGCGCGCTGGAGTTCCTGCGGCAGCAGCGAGTGGACCTGGTGCTGATGGACATCATGATGCCGGAGATGGACGGCTACCAGGCGATAGAGGAAATCCGCGCCAATCCGGACTGGGCCGGCATGCCGGTGGTGGCGGTCACCGCCAAGGCGCTGCCGGCCGAGCGCGAGAAGATACTGGCCGTCGGCGCCGACGACTACCTGTCCAAACCGGTGGACTACGACGTGCTGGTGGCCAAGGCGGCGCAGTGGTGCGCCGGGCGCAGCCTATGAGCGTCACCGTGCAGAGCCGCGGCAGCCAGTGCCGGGTGGCGGTGTTGGGCCGGCTGGAGTCGGCCGACGACAAGGACGCGCTGCTGGCGCTGTTGGACGCCGACGCCGGCCAGCCGCTGGAGTTGAGCTTCTACGACGCCGATGTGCTGGGGCCGGAGCTGCTGTCGGCCATCGCCGCCCGGCTGGACGCCGGCGGCAAGCTGAAGATAAATGCCTACCACGCGCTGCTGGCGCACAGCCTGATGCGGCTGAACCTGCCGGTCAGACAGGTCTCGGCCCCGCGCGCGCAGCAGCCGGCGCGGCCGGCGCCGCGCGCGCTGGCGCTGGCCGGCTCGGCACAGAGCCTGGAGCGCATCCTGCACATCGTCGAGCGGCTGCCGTTGTCGGAGATGGCGGTGTTTGTCGCCCAACATGTGCAGGAAAACCAGGTCAATCTGCTGGATCAGTTGCTGAAGTCGCGCACCGACTACGGCGTCGAGATGCCGCAGCACATGACGCCGGTGCGGCCGGGGACGATCTACGTCGCGCCGCCTGGCCATCACATGCGGGTCGGCCACGGCCACGTCTACCTGACCCGCGACCGCCAGATCCAGTTCGCCCGGCCGTCGATAGACGTGCTGTTCCAGTCGCTGGCCGGAGAATACGGCGACGGCGCGCTGGCGGTGCTGCTGTGCGGCTTCGGCCACGACGGCGTCGACGGCTGCGCCGCGCTGCGCGCCGCCGGCTCGCGGGTCATCGTCGAGGACGGCGACGAATGCGCGCCGGCGCGCGTGATGCCCGACGCCGCGCGCAACGCGCGCCACTACGATTTCATCATGAAGCTGCCGGCGATCGCCAGCACCGTTGCCGCGGCGGCGGCCGGCGCCGACGCCAAGCCCGACGGGGAGCTGCTGGAGCTGTTCCTGGAGGCGCTGTCCTGCCATTACGGCTACGATTTCCGCCATTACCAGCGCGACAGTCTGAAGCGGCGCATCCACAATCTGATGAACCAGTTCGGCCTGCGCGATTTCGCAGATTTCCAGCGCGCGGTGCTGACCGACGTCGCGCTGTTCGAACGGCTCAGCGCCGAGCTGCCGGTCGGGGTGACCAGCTTCTTCCGCCATCCGGCGCAGCTGCGTCTGCTGCGCGACGAGATCTTGCCGTATCTGGCCAGCTTTCCGCTGATCAAACTGTGGTCGGCCGGCTGTTCGTCCGGGGAGGAGGCCTATTCGCTGGCCATCGTGCTGGACGAGCTGGGCCTGCTGGACCGCAGCCATCTGTTCGCCACCGATCTGAATCCCTACCTGCTGGCGCTGGGCGCCAGCGGGCTGTACCCGGCCGGGGCGCTGGCGTCCAACCGCGAAAACTACCTGGCCAG
The DNA here is from genome assembly GCF_051129845.1 of Chromobacterium sp. CV08. Taxonomy (NCBI): domain Bacteria; kingdom Pseudomonadati; phylum Pseudomonadota; class Betaproteobacteria; order Neisseriales; family Chromobacteriaceae; genus Chromobacterium; species Chromobacterium sp. CV08. Next base: position 3,679,372 of record NZ_CP150453.1, on the reverse strand, counting down.
CGGCGGGCCCAGGCTGTTCGACGCCCATCTGGCCGGAGGCGGCCGCTTCCTGCGCCTGGCCGACCATCTGCGCCAACGCATCCTGTTCTATCGCCATTCGCTGACCGACGAGGGCATTTTCAACGAATTCCAGCTGATCGTCTGCCGCAATGTGCTGATCTATTTCGACGCCGAACTGCAGCGCGAGGTGCTGCGCCGCTTCGCGCGCTCGCTGCACGCCGACGGCTTCTTGGTACTGGGGCCGCAGGACGGCCTGCACCGGCAGGCGCTGGACGCCGGCTTCCTGCCATATCAGAGCGGCAGCCATATCTACCGCGTCGGACGGAGCGCGAACCGATGAACCGCAAATTCGTCATCCTGGTCGTGGACGACAATCCCAATAACCGCGTCACGCTGCGCGCGCTGCTCGGCCGGCTGCGCGACTGCGAGGTGCTGGAGGCGGCTTCCGGCGAGGACGCGCTGCTGGCCACGCTGGAGCGTGAGGTCAATCTGATCCTGCTGGACGTGCAGATGCCGGGCATGGACGGCTTCGAGACCGCCGGCCACCTGCAGATGACCGAGCGCACCCGCGGCATTCCCATCGTTTTCGTCACCGCCATCTTCAAGGCCGACGAATTCATCGGCCGCGGCTACGGCCTGGGCGCCGTCGACTATCTGATGAAGCCGCTGGACGACAATCTGCTGCTGAACCGGGTGCGGCTGTACCAGAAGCTGCACGACCGCGAGACGGCGCTGGAGGCGCGAAGCCGGGCGCTGGAGGAGGCCAACGACAAACTGGCGGAGGCGCGCGACGCCGCCGAGGCCGCCAACCGGGCCAAGAGCGAATTCCTGGCGGTGATGAGCCACGAGATACGCACGCCGCTGAACGGCGTGATAGGCATGACCGATCTGCTGCTGAAGACCCGGCTGGACGAGCAGCAGCGCCATTACGTCAATATCGTCCACCGCTCCGGCGACAATCTCTTGGCCATCATCAGCGACATCCTCGACTTCTCCAAGATAGAGGCCGGCAAGTTCGAGCTGGACCGCCAGCCGTTCAGCCTGAACCTGCTGGTCGAGGAGATCGTCGAGCGGCTGGCGCCGGTCGCCTGCGGCAAGGGACTGGAACTGATGTGCGAGCTGCCGCTGGAACCGGTGGAGGTGGTGGGCGACAGCAAGCGGCTGGGCCAGGTGCTGACCAATCTGATAGGCAATGCCGTCAAGTTCACCGAGCGCGGCCAGGTGGTCGCGCGGGTCGAGCGGCTGGCCGCGCGCGACGGCCTGCTGGAGTGCGGCTTCAGTGTCCGCGATACCGGCATAGGCATTCCGCCGGAACAGCAGCGGCGGCTGTTCCAGCCGTTCACCCAGGCCGACAGTTCCACCACCCGCCGTTTTGGCGGCACCGGGCTGGGACTGGTGATCTCGCAGCGCCTGGTGACGATGATGGGCGGTCTGATCGAGCTGGAAAGCGAAGAGGGCGCGGGCGCGGAGTTCCGCTTCCGGCTGGCGCTGCCGCCCTGCGGCCAGAGCGCGCCCGAGCAGGTGGCCGAGCGGCTGAACCGGCTCAATGTGCTGGTCGTCGACGACAACGCCACCAATCTGGAAATCCTCGAGCGGCAGCTGTCGTCCTGGCGCTGCCGCGTGCGCACCTTCCAGAACCCGGCCGAGGCCTTGAGGCTGCTGGCGGACGGCGGCGAGTGTTTCGACCTGGTGCTGTCCGACATGATGATGCCGGAGATGGACGGTCGGATGTTTCTGGCCGGCGTGCGCGAGCGGCTGGGAGAGGCGGCGCCGCCGGCCATCATACTCAGCTCGGCCGCCGACGACCTCCTGCAGCTGGACGGCGCGGCGCGGCTGGCGCGCCAGGTACTGACCAAGCCCGTGCGCCGCTCCGACCTGTACAACGCCTTGTTGCAGGCGGCGGCGCCGACCGCCGCGCCGGCAGGCGGCGACGCCGCGCGCAATCTGCCGCCGCAGACGCTCAGCGGCCATGTGCTGCTGATCGAGGACAATCTGGTCAACCAGGAACTGGCGTTGGCGATGCTGCGCAATATCGGCTGCCAGGCCATGCTGGCCGGCAACGGCGAGGAGGCGCTGCAGCGCTGCGCCGAGCAGCGCTTCGACCTGGCGCTGATGGACTGCGAAATGCCGGTGCTGGACGGTTGGCAGACCACGGCGGCGATCCGCGAGCGCGAGGCGCGGGACGGCGGACATCTGACCATCGTCGCGCTGACCGCCAACGCCGGCCCGGGCGACCGCGAGCGTTGCCTGCAGGCCGGCATGGACGACTACCTGCCCAAGCCGTTCACGCAGAAGTCGCTGCTGGCGGTGCTGGCGCGCTGGCTGGTGCCGGGACGGGAGGTCGTGTCAGTCGGGGATGGCGAGGCCGAGCCGGCCCAGGAGGAGAGCTGGATCAGTCCGCAGGCCCTGGCCACGATACGCGACATCGACGCCGGCCTGCTGTCCAGGATGCTGGCGGCCTGGCTGGACGAAAGCCCGCGGTTGCTGGCCGATATCCATCAGGCGCTGAAAGCCGGCGACGGCAAGGCGCTGTTCCGTTCCGCCCACGCGCTGAAGAACAGCGCCGGCAGCATAGGGGCGCAGCCGTTGTCCTCGTTGTGCCAGATGCTGGAAGCCCTGGGCAAGGAGCAGCGGCTGGACGAGGCGGCCGGCCTGGCCGAACAGCTGGACCACGTGTTCTACCAGTCGATGACGGCGCTGAAGGCGCTGCCGGAGCTGGCAGCCTGAGCGAGCCGCCTACGACGGCGCGTGCGAGCGTATCAGCCGGAACAGCAGCTGCGGGCAGAAGCGGCGCAGATACACGGCCATCCGCTCCTTCGGGCCGCTGACCACTGCTTCCGGCTTGCGCGCGGCGACGGCCCGCAGAATCTGGCGGGCGCATTCCGTCGGCGACATCGCGTGCTGCAGCTCGGCGTCGACCTTGCCGTAGCGCCCGCCGTTGCCGGTATAGGCCTTGCTGGAGATTTCGGTGGCGATGTAGCCGGGACAGATCGTCGTGACGAAGATGCCGTCGCCGAAGACCTCGGCGCGCAGGCTGTCGAAATAGCCGATCAGCGCGTGCTTGGCGGCGCAATAGCTGGAGCGCAGCGGCGTGCCTATCTTGCCGGCGACGCTGCTGACCACCACCAGATGGCCCTCTTTGCGCGCCAGCATCGCCGGCAGCACCGCCCGCGTCAGCTCGACCGCGCCGAAATAGTTGATCTCCATCAGCGCGCGGTCCACCGCGTCGCTGGTGTCGCGCGCCAGGGAGCGCTGGCTGACGCCGGCGCAGTGGATCAGGATGTCGATCGGACCGTGGTTCTGCAGCGCCGACTGGGCGGCGTGGCGTACCTGTTCGGGATCGGTCAGATCCAGCGGCAGGACTTCCGCGCTGGCGGCGTCGGCCAGGCATTCGCCCTGTACCTTGCGCAGTTCGTCCTCGCGGCGCGCGCTGAGCAACAGGTGGGCGCCCTGCGACGCCAGTTCGCGGGCCAGGCCGGCGCCTATGCCGGACGAGGCGCCGGTGATCCAGACTCTCTTGCCTTGAAAGCTCATTGTGCTGACTCCCCGCTGATGGTCCGGAGCCGGCCGGCGGCATGTCGGCGCGGTCCGGCATATCCGGAATGCATGCCAGACTTTATAGCACCGGAGCGGGGCGAGGGGAACGGCTTGCCGGGCGCGGCTGGCCGAAGGGTCGGCGCGGCGTGGACGTCCGGCGAGACCGGCCACGGCTATCGGTCTTGCTTAGGTGAAATGCCGTTGTGCTAGCATGGCTACTATTGGGCAAGCTTCGGCAACGCAAAAATGGCAGCGCATCGTCAAACTTGTTGCAGTGGGAACCGGTGTCGATTGATTTTTAATAAAAACAGAGATGATTTTTTAGCTTTAAAGGTGGGGACTTTTCTTGAAGGGCGATTCTGTCTAATTTGGATGTTTTGATCATTTATTAATGAATGAGTTTATGAAAAACTTTCTTTCGCTTGTCTCGGTATTTCTCTTAGCTTCCGGCGTTGCATTGGCGAAGCCTGCTTCTCATTCTCCATCAACATCCTCGGAACCTCAGTCAGTCGAGTCGATCTCTCAGGATATTTCCAAATTAAAGTCGGTGGTTGCGGAGCAGTCATCTCGCCTTGAGCGTCAGCAAGCGTCGATCGATCTGTTGGCAAAGAATAGTGGGGGCGGTAATACGCTGTGGGCTGCGTTTGCTGTTGTCATTGCGGCTTTTTTGGGAGGAGTCTTTGCGATAAGGAACCAAAATAAGCAAGCCGAGCAGGAAAGGCTCCTAAAGGCGGTAGAGCTGATAATGAATAGCAACTCAGCGCACCAGGCTGATATCCGAAGAGGCAATTTGGCGAGTTTCTTGGATGACGCTACCAACGCGCATCTCGAAAATATTAAAAATGAATTCTCGGGGTCGGAATTCACTGATCTGCATCTTGCATTGGCACAGGCGATGTCGGAAAAGGTGGCAACGCCAAGAGAGGTTCTCGACATCTGGCAGCGAGTGTTGAAGGGTAAGAAATTCTTTGATCACGTGGAATACCCTTAAGCACGCTGGTGGAGCAAATTAAAAGGCGGTGCCGTCGAGATTGCTTCGGTAACGCCGCCCTTGCTGATTTTCAGCACGATAGGCCCCGCGCGCCGGGGCTTTGTGCCGCCTAGCGTTTCCCTGCCGCCTCTTCGCGCCGGCGCTTGGCCTCTTCCAGCAAATAGACCTGGTAGTCGTCCAGATCGCCGTCGAAGTCGTTGACGCCGCCGCGCGACACCATCCAGAATTCGTCGCATACCGCGCGCAGCAGGGCCCGGTCGTGGCTGACCAGCATCACCGAGCCTTCGAACTCGTTCAGCGCCACGCCCAGCGCCTCGCGGGTGGCCAGGTCCAGGTGGTTGGTCGGCTCGTCCAGCAGCAAGAGATTGGGGCGCAGCCAGACGATCATGCACAGCACCAGCCGCGCCTTCTCGCCGCCGCTCATGCTGCCGACGGCCTGCTTGACCATGTCCCCGCTGAAATTGAAGGTGCCGAGGAAGTTGCGCAGGCCCTGCTCGCGGCAGTCGTTGGCCGGCGGGCGCAGCTGCGCCGGCGTTTCGCGCGCCAGCCTGAGCATGTGCTGCAGCGGATCGTCCTCCGGCCGCAGCACGTCCAGCTCCTGCTGCGAGAAGTAGCCGATGTTCAATCCCTTGCCGCGGATGATCTCGCCGCCGGCGGCCGTCAGCGCCTCGGCCACCGTTTTCACCAGCGTGGACTTGCCCTGGCCGTTCGCGCCGAGGATGCCGATGCGCTGGCCGGCCAGCACCGAGCGGTTCACGCCTTTGACGATCACGGTGGGCGGCGTGCCCGCCGGCGCGCCTTCCGGCGCCGGATAGCCGAAGGCGGCCTGCGACATCGTCAGCATCGGGTTGGGCAGGCTGCCCGGCTCCTTGAATGCGAACTGGAAGTCGGCGTCGGCCAGCACCGGCGCGATCTTCTCCATCCGCTCCAGCGCCTTGACGCGGCTTTGCGCCTGCTTGGCCTTGCTGGCCTTCGCCTTGAAGCGGTCGATGAATTTCTGCAGGTGGGCCATCTTTTCCTGCTGCTTGGCCAGGATGGCCTGCTGCAGAACCATCTGCTCGGCGCGCATGTCCTCGAACTTGCTGTAGTTGCCGCCGTAGCGCACCAGCTTGCCGTGGTCGATGTGCAGCGTGACATTGGTCACCGCGTCGAGGAATTCGCGGTCGTGGCTGATCACCACCATGGTGCCGGCGTACTGTTTGAGCCAGGCTTCCAGCCAGACCAGCGCGTCCAGGTCCAGGTGGTTGGTCGGTTCGTCCAGCAGCAAGAGATCGGACGGGCACATCAGCGCGCGCGCCAGTTGCAAACGCATCCGCCAGCCGCCGGAGAAGCTGTTCACCGGCTTCTGCAGCTCGGCCACGCTGAAGCCCAGGCCCAGAATCAGCGCCTGCGCCCGCGCCGGGGCGTCGTGCTCGCCGGCGTCGTTCAACGCGGTATAAGCGTGGGCCATCCGCATATAGTCTTCGCCGGCCTCGGCTTCGGCCACCTCGCGCCGCGCCGCCAGCAAGGCGGTATCGCCTTCCACGACGAAGTCGGTGGCGGTCTGCGACGTCTCCGGCATGTCCTGCGCCACCTGGGCCATCCGCCATTGGGCGGGAATGGAGAAATCGCCGCCGTCTTCGTGCAGGCTGCCGTTCAGCACGGCGAACAGCGAGGACTTGCCGGCGCCGTTGCGTCCGACCAGGCCGACTTTTTCGCCGGGGTTGATGCTGACCGTTGCGCCGTCCAGCAAGACTTTGGTGCCGCGACGCAAGGCCACGTTTTTCAGAATGATCATCGGGAATGGCCGTGTTGCTAAATTGGGGGAGGGGGCGGGCGCTGCGACCCGGCGCATGAAAACGGGGCCATCGTTTTTGACGATGGCCCCGCCGGATGGAGCGACGGTCCCTGTCCGGCAGGGGCCGGCCCCGATGTCGGAACCGCTAACAAAAACCTGATGCCGCGTTGCGCCGACCGGCCGTACCGCTTGTACTGTCTGCGTCGGCGCGTCTTGCCTCAGGCATGAAACAGAATGTTGTTAGCCGTTCTTATTCCGGCACGTTCAGCGCGTTGACGCTGTAGCCGGCGTCGACGTAGGTGATCTCGCCGGTGATGCCGGACGACAGGTCGGACAGCAGGAAGGCGGCGGCGTTGCCCACTTCCTCGGTGGTGACGTTGCGGCGCAGACAGGCCTGGCTGGACGCCATGTTCAGCAGCTTGGAGAAGCCGGAGATGCCGGAGGCGGCCAGCGTCTTGATCGGGCCGGCGGAGATGCCGTTGACGCGCACGCCTTCCTTGCCCAGGCTGGCGGCCATGAAGCGCACCGAGGCCTCCAGGCTGGCCTTGGCCAGGCCCATCACGTTGTAGTTCGGGATCGCGCGCACCGCGCCCAGGTAGGACAGCGTCAACAGCGCGGCCTTGCGGCCCTGCATCATCGGACGCGCGGCCTTGGCCAGCGCCGGGAAACTGTACGACGACACGTCGTGGGCGATCTGGAACGCTTCGCGGCTCAGCGCGTCGAGGAAGTCGCCCTCCAGCGCCTCGCGCGGGGCGAAGCCGATCGAGTGCACCAGGCCGTCCAGACCGTCCCATTCCTTGGCGAGGTCTACGAACAGCTGGTCGATCTCGGCGTCGCTCTGCACGTCGCAGCGGAATACCAGCTTGGAGCCGAAGTCGGCCGCCATTTCGCGGACGCGATCCTCCAGCTTGTCCACCACGTAGGTGAAGGCCAGCTCGGCGCCTTCGCGGTGGCAGGCCTGAGCGATGCCGTAGGCGATGGAGCGGTTGGAGATCATGCCGGTGATCAGGATTTTCTTGCCTTGCAGAAAGCCCATGTGGTGTCCTTCTCATGTAAACAGCCGGTCATTATACCGAATGCCGGGATTTTCAGCAGTCGTCGCTGGCCGGAGGGGGGCGGCGTCGCGCCGGTTGCCGCTGCGGCTGGCGCTTGCTACCATCGGGAATTAGGCAAGCATCCATTTATTTGACGAGGAAGCCATGAGCGATCTGATCCGCCACGTAACCGACGATTCTTTCGAAAACGACGTACTCCGCGCCGATGTGCCGGTGCTGGTCGACTACTGGGCCGAATGGTGCGGCCCGTGCAAGATGATCGCCCCGATCCTGGACGAAGTGGCCAAGGAATACCAGGGCCGCCTGCAAGTGGCCAAGCTGAACATCGACCAGAACGAGCAGACTCCGCCGAAGTTCGGCATCCGCGGCATCCCGACGCTGATGCTGTTCAAGGACGGCCAGGTCGCCGCCACCAAGGTCGGCGCGCTGTCGAAGAGCCAGCTGACCGCCTTCATTGACAGCCAACTGTAAAGCGTCTATTCTCCACGCACAATCTTCCAAGGCGGGTGGCATAAAATAGCCGCCCGCTTCATTTACGCTTCCACACCCCCGACGGCGTTCCGCCCGAATACTACCGAGTCGACCTCACGACCGCTATGCACTTATCTGACCTCAAACATCTTCATGTTTCCGAACTCGTGGAAATGGCGATTTCCAACGAGATCGAAGGCGCCAACCGGCTGCGCAAGCAGGATCTGATCTTCGCGCTTCTGAAAAACCAGGCCAAGAAGGGCGAGAGCATCTTCGGCGAGGGTACGCTGGAAGTGCTGCCGGACGGCTTCGGCTTCCTGCGCAGCCCGGACACCTCCTACCTGGCCGGCCCGGACGACATCTACGTCAGTCCGTCGCAGATCCGCCGCTTCAACCTGCACACCGGCGATTCGATCGAGGGCGAGATCCGCACGCCGAAGGACGGCGAGCGTTACTTCGCCCTGGTGAAGGTGGACAAGGTCAACGGCGAGGCGCCGGAGAATTCCAAGCACAAGATTCTGTTCGAGAACCTGACGCCGCTGTTCCCGACCGAGCAGTTCAAGCTGGAACGCGAGATCCGCGCCGAGGAAAACATCACCGGCCGCATCATCGACCTGATCGCGCCTATCGGCAAGGGCCAGCGCGCGCTGCTGGTGGCGCCGCCCAAGTCCGGCAAGACGGTGATGCTGCAGCATATCGCCCACGCGATCACCGCCAACCACCCGGAGGCGGTGCTGATCGTGCTGCTGATCGACGAGCGTCCGGAAGAAGTGACCGAAATGCAACGCTCGGTGCGCGGCGAAGTGGTGTCGTCGACCTTCGACGAGCCGGCCACCCGCCACGTGCAGGTCGCCGAGATGGTGATCGAGAAGGCCAAGCGCCTGGTCGAACACAAGAAGGACGTCGTGATCCTGCTGGACTCGATCACCCGTCTGGCGCGCGCCTACAACACCGTGGTGCCGGCTTCCGGCAAGGTGTTGACCGGCGGCGTCGACGCCAACGCGCTGCAACGCCCGAAGCGCTTCTTCGGCGCCGCGCGCAATGTGGAAGAGGGCGGCAGCCTGACCATCGTCGCCACCGCGCTGATCGATACCGGCAGCCGCATGGACGACGTGATCTACGAAGAATTCAAGGGTACCGGCAACTGCGAAATCCACCTGGATCGCCGCATGGCCGAGAAGCGCATCTTCCCGGCGCTGAACATCAACCGCTCCGGCACCCGCCGCGAGGAGCTCCTGGTGCCGCAGGACCAGCTGCAGCGCATCTGGGTGCTGCGCAAGCTGCTGTACCCGATGGACGACCTGGAGGCGATGGAATTCCTGCAGGACAAGATCAAGGCCACCAAGTCGAATCAGGCCTTCTTCGATTCGATGCGCCGTTGAGTTCGCGCGCCGCCAAACGATGCCAGACCATGCCGGTCTGGCATTTTTTTTGGTACATTGGATACATGGCTTGCACGCGCACCCGCTCTGCCTGCGGGGCAAAATCAAGGATAACGATATGTGGGCTATGGAGGCTGACGAGGCTGCCGAGCGGATCGCCCGGCGGCTGGAGGGCTATGACTTCACGGGCAGGATCGCCGATCTGCCGTACCGGCCGGTGGCGCCCGGCCTGAAGCCGGCGGCGGTGCTGGTGCCGCTGGTATGGCATCCGGACGGCGCCACCGTCCTGTTCACCCGCCGCACCGACCACCTGTCCAGCCATCCGGGCCAGGTCAGTTTTCCCGGCGGCAAGGTGGAGGCCGGCGACGGTTCGGCCGAGGCGGCGGCGCTGCGCGAGGCGCGCGAGGAGACCGGCCTGGCCGAGTCCTCGGTGCAGGTGCTGGGCCGGCTGCCCGACTACGTGACGGTGACCGGCTATGTGGTGGCGCCGGTGGTCGGGCTGCTGCGTCCGCCGCTGGCGTTGGCGCCGGAGCCGGGCGAGGTGGCCGAGGTGTTCGAGGTGCCGCTGCCCTTGCTGCTGGATCAGGCCGCCTACAGCCGCCACGACTATGTGCGCGGCGGGACGGCCGGCCAGTACCTGGCGCTGGAGTGGCGCAGGCACACGATATGGGGCGCGACCGCGGCGATGCTGTGGATGCTGGCCGACGCGCTGGCCTAGCTGCCGGTCAGGGACGGAATTGTCGCCCGCCGGATCCGGCTCAGGGCGTGTCCTGGTCGAACAGTATGATGTTGCGGCCGGCTTGCTTGGCCTCGTACAGCAGGCGGTCGGCGCGCGCGGCCATCAGCGGCGGCGTGTCGCCGGGGCGCCAGTCGGTGACGCCCCCGCTGAAGGTGATGCGCTGTTCGACGAAGGGGAAGGTGGTGTGGGTCAGCGCCATCTGCATCCGGAGCATCACCTTGTGCGCGTCGCGCAGCCGGGTGTACGGGAAGATCACCATGAACTCCTCGCCACCGATGCGGGCGTTGATGTCGGTGTTGCGCGTGGTGTCGCGCAGCGCGTTGGCCACGGCCACCAGCACGTCGTCGCCGGCCTGGTGGCCGTACTGGTCGTTGAATTTCTTGAAGTGGTCGATATCGAAGACGGCGATCGCCATCGTCTGGCCGTAGCGCTCGCAGCGGCTGATCTCGTCCTTCAGCGCCATGTCGGCGTGGCGACGGTTGTACAGCCGGGTCAGCGGGTCGGTCACCGCCATCTCGGCCAATTGCAGATTGCTCTGGTGCAGCTGCTGCTCCAGCAGCTTGCGGCCGGAGATGTCGTACAGCGCGATCAGCGACGACGGATGGCTGTCGCTGCTGAGCCGCTGCACCGACGCGATGGCCCACAGCCGGCTGCGGTCTTCCAGTTCCAGTTCCACCTCGCGCTGCAGCACGTCCTCTTCCTCCAGCAGCCATTGCTCGACCGGCTGAAGTTTCAGCGGCAGGTTCAATTCGTGGCTGGTATTGTCGCCGACGGCTCTCGGCGGCAGCCGCAGCAGCTCGCGCGCCGGCGCATTGGCGTGCCGGATGCGGCGGGTCCGCGGATTGACCAGCAGCAGCGCCAGCGGCGCGATGTCGAGGATCAGCCTCGCCTGCTCCTCGCTCTCGCGTATCCGCTCGCTGCCGCGCAGCAGCAGCTGGTGCTGATTCAGATTGGACAGGTGCTTGCGCAGCGCCAGCAGTGTCAGCGCGGCGACGAAGAGCCAGCCGGGCAGCGCCAGCCAGGCCTTGTCCCAGACGTAGCGGGTGAAGTCCTGGCGAGAAATGCCGACGGCAACCTGGAACGGATAGTTGCCGGTCTGGCGCACGCTGTACAGCCGTATCGTGCCGTCGAAGCTGGAGGCGGCGCTGAACAGCATCTGGCTGGCGTCGCGCGACAGCATCACGTGCGGCTGCAGCGGGCGGTAGCTTTGCGGGTCGCGCCCGACCACCTGCGGCCAGCGGGCCACGGTCAGCTGGCGCTGGTCCAGCACCAGGATTTCGCCGTGTTCGCCGACCGTCAGCCGGCTGACTTCGTCCTGGAAGAAATTGTGGTTGATCAGGCCGGTCGCCATGCCGATCAGGTTGCCGTCGTGGTCGTACAGCTTGTTGGCGAGCACGATGCCGCCCTCGGTCGGGCTGTGGCTGACGGTGGTGTAGCTGCCCTCCTGCGGCTCCACGCGGTGCAGCCAGCGGCAGAACTCGTTGTGGCGCGCGCGCGGCGCGCCCTTGTGGTCGCTGCTGAAGATGGTCTGGCAGGCGGTGTCGACGATTTCGATCTGGCTCAGGTACGGCGCCAGCTGCAGCTGCTGCTGCAGTTTCTGCTCCAGGTTCTGCTGCGCCTCCGGCGGCAGGCCGCCGCTGCGCAGCAGCTTCTGCACTTCCGGTATCTGGTTGCTGCTTTGCAGGATCAGCCCCGCCTCGTGTATGCCGGCGCTGAGGCGCTCCGCCAGCAGCTGGCTCAGGCCGCTGGCCTGATGGCCGGCCTCGTTCTCCACCTGCCGGTAGCTGACCGCCAGATCCAGCAGCACCAGCGCGATGGTGACGAGCAGGAACAGCGCGGCCCCCCATTTGGCATGGCGGGCCGAACGTGTGCCGAGTCTGCGGTGCGTCATTTCCATATCGTGCGAAGAACTATGCCTGGCTGATGAAGGGCGTCACTTCAGTATGACAGCTTAAAGCCCGTTTAAAGTCTTTTTTCATCCTGGCATCAGGTCCGCCGGAGCGGCTGCGATGCTGGTAACGATCGTCAGCAGGCTCTTACAGCGAGAAGCGCATCGACAGATCCAGCGCGCGCACGTCCTTGGTCAGCTTGCCGATCGAGATGCGGTCGACGCCGGTGGCGGCGATCGCGCGCACGCTGTCCAGGTCTATGCCGCCGGACGCTTCCAGCTGGGCGCGGCCGGCGGCCAGCTGCACCGCGGCGCGCATCTGCTCGGTCGTCATATTGTCCAGCAGCACCAGCGCGGCGCCGTGGTCCAGCGCCTCTTCCAGTTGTTGCAGCGTTTCCACTTCCACCTGCAGCATGACGCCGGACGGCAGGTCGCGGCGGGCCTCGGCCAGCGCGGCGGCGATGCCGCCGGCGGCCATGATGTGGTTTTCCTTGATCAGGATGCCGTCGAACAGGCCGATGCGCTGGTTGTCGCCGCCGCCGACGGTGACGGCGTACTTCTGCGCCAGCCTGAGGCCGGGAATGGTCTTGCGGGTGTCCAGGATGCGGGCGCGGTGGCCGGCGACGGCGTCGACGTAGCGGCGGGTCTCGCTGGCGACGCCGGACAAGAGCTGCAGGAAGTTCAGCGCGCTGCGCTCTGCGGTCAGCAACGCGCGGGCCGGGCCGGCGATGCGGCACAGCTCGCCGCCGGCGGCCGCCCGCTCGCCCTCGGCGACCAGCCATTCGACCCGGCTGCGGCCGTCGACCTGACGGAAGCATTCGTCGAACCAGGCCTGGCCGCAGATCACGGCGTCCTCGCGCGCGATCACGCGCGCGGCGCCTGGCTTGTCGGCGGGAATCAGCCGCGCGGTCCAGTCGCATTGGCCTATGTCTTCGGCCAGGGCCTGGCCGACTTGCTGGGCGATCAGGTGAAACGGGGGCAGGGCGGGCATACGGGTCTCCATCCAAAAGCGTATTGTAAACGGGGAGCGGCCAAAATGGCGCGTTTCGGCGCGCGGCTCTGGTATGCTGTAGGCCGTTCGACAGCAATCTCAATGTCATGGATTTGTCGGCTTCGATATTCGGCGGCAGCCTGCCGTGGTTCGCCAACGCCGCGGCGCTGGCCGTGCTGGCCTTTGCTGCCCGCAAGGTGGCCTGGCGCCGGCTGGACGCCTCGGCGCTGAACGCCTGGATGGGCGCCTGCGTGCTGGACGCGGCGATGTGGCTGCTGCGCGGCGGCCTGCAGCCCGGCCTGTCCTTCCATCTGCTGGGCGCGGCGCTGTTCACGCTGCTGATGGGGCCGTGGCTGGCGTTGCTGGCGCTGGCCGCAGTGCAGGCGGCGCTGGCCGCCGGCGGCCACGGCGACTGGACGGGCCTGGGGTTGAACTGGCTGCTGACAGCGCTGCCGGCGGTGGCCCTGACAGGCGGCGGCCTGGTCCTGGCGCGCCGCTGGCTGCCGCCGCATTTCTTCGTCTACATCTTCGTCAACGGCTTCCTGGCCGGCGGCGCCAGCCTGTTCGCCGCAGCGCTGTGCGGCCTGCTGGCGCTGGGCCTGGCCGGCGCCTATCCGTGGGACGCCTTGCTGGACGAGGCGCTGCCGTATTATTTTCTGCTGTCGTGGTCGGAGGCCTTCACCACCGGCCTGCTGCTGGCGGTGCTGGTGGTCTACCGGCCGCATTGGGTGGCCACGTTCGATGATGGCCGTTATCTCGGCGACAGGCCGGGCAAGGGGTAGGGAGGAGTCGTGATGCCGTTCGTATTGTGGAGTCTGTTGCTGGCGGCGGTGCTGCCGCTGATCTGGGCCGGCGTATCCAAGGCCGGTACGCGTTACGACAACGGGCGTCCGCGGGAATGGGCCGGCCGGCTGGCCGGCTACCGCCAGCGCGCCAACTGGGCGCAGCAGAACGCCTGGGAGGCGTTGCCGACATGGACGGCGGCGGTGGCGGCGGCCTGGCTGATGAAGGTACCGGAGGCGGCGATGAACGCCGCCGCCGCGGTCTTCGTGCTGGCCCGCGTCGCGCACGGCCTGCTGTATGTGGCCGACAAGGCCTCGCTGCGTTCGCTGGCCTGGCTGGTCGGCATGCTGGCGGCGCTCTACCTGTTCCTGCGCGCCGGCGGCGTCATCGGCCTATAGCCAGCCCTGGGCGTCGAGCGCGGCGCGGACCTGGGCCAGGCCGACGGTGTGGAAGGCCTGCCAGCCGCGCTCGCGCGCGGCGCTCACGCATTCGATATTGTCGTCGAAGAAGGCGATACGCTCGCCGGCCAGTCCCAACGCCCGCTCGACGTGGGCGTAGATGGCGGCGTCCGGCTTGCGCAGCTGCAGCCTGTGGGAGGCGAAGGCGTGGCCGAAGTGCTGCAGCAGGCCGAACTCCCTTTCTATCTTGTCCCAGTGCAGCGCGTTGTTGTTGCTGAGCGCGGCCAGCGGAAAACGGGCCGACAGCGCGGCCAGCAGCTCGGCGGCGCCGGGGTAGGGGCCGGCCAGCCAGTCCGACAGCTGCTGCCGCATCTGTTGCGGCGTGATGTCCAGCCGCAGCGCGTCCACCATCGTCGCCGAGAATTCCAGCGGCGTGCATTGGCCGAGATCCAGCCGCTCCACCGCCGGATTCTCCATCCAGAAGCGCCGCGCGTCCTCGCGCTGCAGCGCGCCGCCGGACAGCCGCATCAGCGGGTCTATGCCGTTCCAGTCCACCAGCACGCCGCCCAGATCGAATACCAAAACGCTTGGTTTGCCGCTCATTGCTTCCCCTTGTTGCGCGAGTCGGCGGCGGGCGCCGCCGACGATGATGACAGCTTCTAGAGCGTCCGGCGCGGCGTCGGTTCCCGCCGGGCGCGTTTACAGCACCAGCGGTTCCGGCTCCAGCTCGACGCCGAAGCGCTCCCGCACCGTCCGCTGCACCAGGAGCGCCAGCGCGCGCATCTGCTCGCCGCTGGCCCGGCCGTGATTGACCAGCACCAGCGCCTGCCTGTCATGCACGCCGGCGTCGCCGTCGCGGTAGCCCTTCAGCCCGCATTGGTCTATCAGCCAGCCGGCGGCCAGCTTGACCCGGCCGTCGGCGGCCGGGTAGTGCGGCAGCGCCGGGTGGCGCGCCAGCAGCGAGGCGGCCTGCGAGGCGTCGACGACCGGGTTCTTGAAGAAGCTGCCGGCGTTGCCCAGCCGGGCCGGATCCGGCAGCTTGCTCCGGCGGATGGCGATCACCGCGCGGGCGACGTCCAGCGGCGTCGGCTCGGCGATGCCGAAGGCCTGCAGCTGGCCGGCGATGTCGCCGTAGCCGGTGCGCAGCTCGGCGCGGCGCGACAGCCGGAAGCGGACGGCGGTGACCAGCAGCCGTCCGGCCGCCTCGTGCTTGAACACGCTGTCGCGGTAGCCGAAGCGGCAGTCGGCGTTGGACAGGGTCAGCGCTTCGCCGTCCCGGTCCAGCTGCGCGCAGACGACTTCCTGCAGGCGGTCCTTGATCTCGACGCCGTAGGCGCCGATGTTCTGCACCGGGCCGGCGCCGACGGTGCCGGGGATCAGGCTGAGGTTTTCCAGGCCGAACCAGCCTTGGGCCAGCGCGTGCTGGACGAAATCGTGCCAGTTCTCGCCGGCGGCGGCCTCGACGACGACGTCGTCGCCGTCCTCGTCCAGCAGGCGGATGCCGCGCAGCGCGACCTTGACCACCAGGCCCGGATAGTCGCGGGTCAGCAGCAGATTGCTGCCGCCGCCCAGCCACAGCACCGGGCCCTGGCGGTACAGCGGGTGCGCGAGCAGCGCCGGCAACTGGTCCAGATCGGACAGTTCGCAGAAATGGGCGGCGCGCACGGCCATGCCGAAGGTGTTGTGGGGGCGCAGATCGGCGTTGGCGCGGAGCGACAGGCTCATGGCTGGATTCCTTGGCATCGGCTCAGCCGCTTGCGGCTGGCGCGGGCCAGATAATGGGTCAGAAGCAGGGCGGCCACCGTCAGGCTGATCACCAGCGCGGTCCAGAAGCCGTATACGCCCATCCGCGGCACGATGTAATCGCTCAGGCCCAGCAGTATGCCCAGGCCCAGGCCGACGACCCAGAACGAGGTGATGTGGATCAGCATCGGCACGGCGGTCAGCTTGTAGCCGCGCAATGCGCCGGAGGCTATCGTCTGGGCGGCGTCGGTCAGCTGGTAGACGGCGGCGAACAGCAACAGCGTGGTGCCGGTGGCGATCACGCGCGGATCGGCGCTGTACATGTGCATGATGGGGCCGCGCAGCAGCAGCACCAGCAGCATCGCGGCGCCGGCCATCGTCAGGCCCATCAGCAGGCCGACGCCGGAGATGAAGCGCGCGGCCCGGTAGTCGCCGGCGCCGGCGTGGTGGCCGACCCGCACCGACAGCGCGGTGGCCACGCTCTGCGGCAGCATGTAGATGATGCTGGAGAAGTTCAGCACCGACTGGTGGGTGGCGACGACGACGGTGCCCAGCTCGGCGATCAGCAGCGCGATGAAGGAGAACAGGCTGACTTCGACGAAGAAGGACAGGCCTATCGGCGCGCCCAGCCGCAGGAAGGCGGCGAAGCGGCGCCAGTCGGGGCGGGCGAGGCAGGACAGGATGCGCGCGTCGGCGAACTTCTTCTGCCAGCTGACATAGGCCAGCAAGGCCAGGCAGTTGAACCAGAACACGATGCCGGTGGCCCAGCCGCAGCCGGCGCCGCCCATCTTCGGCAGGCCGAACAGGCCGTGGATCAGCATGTAGTTCAGCGGGATGTTCAGCGCCAGCGCCAGCAGGCTGACCACCATGATGGCCTTCGGATGGCCGAGGCTGGACGCGTAGGCGTGCAGCGCGCGGTGCGTCATCGCCGCCGGCATGCCCAGCGCCGCGCCGGTGATGAACAGCATGGTCTTGTCGACGACGGCCGGCGGCAATTGCAGCCAGTGGCGCAGCGCCGGCTCCAGCGCCAGCATCGCGGCGGCACCCAGCGAGCCCAGCAGCAGGCCGAACCACAGGCCCTGGGCGGCGTCGCGGCCGAAGGCGCGCCGGTCGCCGGAGCCCAGGTGGTGGGACAGTATCGGGTTCAGCGCGGCGACGACGCCCATCAGCGTCACATAGACGGTGATGAAGACGCTGGCGCCCAGCGAGACCGCCGCCAGGTCGTCGGTGCCGACGCGGCCGGCCATCACGGTGTCGACGAAGCCGGTGGCGACCTGGGCGATCTGGGCCACCATCATCGGCAGCGCCAGGCGGGCGATCTGACGCGTTTCTGCCAGGATGTCGGCGCGCGAGGCGCGATTGAGTTCAAACAGCATGCGGCGGTGCGGATTCGGGGCGGAAAGTGCCGATTATAGCCGCCCCGGGCACCTATTGTCTGCGTGCCGACTGCTTGGATGGCCGGGCGGGGACGGCGATGGGGCGGGGCAGCGCCACCCACTCTTCGGAGGCGGGCGAGTCCGCCAGCTCCACGCTATCGCTGGCGATATACACTTTGGAGACTTTGCCGTCGAACAAGGCCGGCTGTCGGAGCACCGAGCGGACTTCGGAGTAGGTGATGGGCTCGTAGCTGTTCCGGAAACGGCGTTGCTGCGCCTGCCAGGGTTTCTGCCGTATCGATTCGATATCCATTTTTCCCGCGTCGGGGGCGTTCCAGGCAATGGCGATTTCCGCGCCTTGAGCGGCGAAGAATGCCAGGCCCAGTTTGCTGGTGTTGCGGAAGAAGTGCTTGATGAACAGTTCCGACAAATCCAGCAGGTCCTGGAAGTCCAGCGTGTGCTTGCCCAGCGCGGCGACGACGCTCTCGGCGTCCTTGCAGCCGCAGCCATGGATCAGGTACAGCAGGGTATTGACCGTGGTTTCGGTGCGGCAGCCGCCGCTGGTGTTTTTCAGCACGAAGCGGGTGGCGACGGCGGCGCGCTCTTCTCGCGGCACGTCGGCCAGCAGTTTGCCGAGGCGGACGAACGGGTCCAGCCGCTGGTGGTGCGCGCCCAGATAGGCCGCCCAGGCCTGGATGATGGGCGGAGTCGGTTTCGGCGCGCGTTTCGCCAGTTTCCCGGCAGCGGCGGCGCTGATGTGGCGGCTGAACTCTTGGATCAGCTTGTAGGGCGCGATGCTGTGCGTGGCGTCGCTGCGGCTGTAATGGACGATGCCCAGTTGCCGGTTGTAGTTGGCGATGGTGGCGACGTTCTGCATGTCCAGCTCGCCGCGGACGAAACGGGACAGTTGCATCTGGGCATCGCTCAGGCCATACAGGGCCACCGCTTGGTTCCGCCGCGTCGGCGAAGCGTTGACCTCGCCGTCGCCGACCTGGAACAGCAGCGATTGAAAGCGGGCCTGCGGCGGGACCGGCCGCAGGACGGCTTGCGGGTGGTCCGGCATGGCCACGCAGCGATTGGACGCGCGGACGAGATGCTGGCCCAAGCCTATTTGCGGCGAAGTCCGGAGGGACGAGGCGGGAGAGGCGGTGGGCGCGGGGGTGGAAAACGAGGCTTTGGCGGCGATGGGCATGGACGAGGACTCGGGTAGCTTGATTGCTGCGATTCTCGTCCAGCCGCCGGGAGACGGCTTGCAGAATTCAACCGGCGAGGTTTTCGCGGCCGCCTGGTCGGACCGGGCCTCGGCATCGCCAAGGCCTGTGCCCGCCGCTTCGCATCGGGTCTCGGCGGCGGGTTTCGCTTGCCCCGCTATTGTCCGGCGGCCAGCGGATATCTTGAATAGGCTCTCAGAAACGCACCGGCGGATCGCGCCGCAGATCGCAGCTGATGATCAGCGCGTCGCCGAAGCGGGTGTTGATCGCCAGCGCGTCGGCCAGGCTGATGTCGCGCACCGTCAGCTGCTGCGGATGATGGTCGATGTCGTAGCCCTGGTCGCGGGCGAAGGCGGCGAGGTCGCGCAGCGAGCTGTCGTCGCTGCTGGACAGGGGGGTGGCGCTCAGGCTGCCACAGAGGGGGCGAGGTCTTCCCACGGCGTCAAAAATCGCAAAAGAAAAGTCGGTATAGCTGTCTTGCAGGCAGTCGTACATTGTCGTTCTCCCGGGTTCGGTCGCGCTGCGCGTGCCGAGCGGGAACGCCGGCGACGCTTTAGCAGTATTTTTCGGCGCCCTGCAAGTTGTCATTAACTCGGCGCCTGCGACGATCGGACCCTGGCCTGCGGGAGGACATGCCGGCCAGCAATGAAAAAACCCGCTGGCCAATTAAGCGCTAGCGGGTTTGTCCGTATACGCTTTAGCTGGCATTTATCAAGCGCCCGCAAGCTGTGTCAAATCGGCGCATGGGTGTTAGATTATGCCGCCGGCAGCGGGCTGTCAACCCTGGGCCTCGGCGTCGCGGGCCGGCTGTTCCGGCGCGTTTTCCATCAGTCGGTAGCCGACGCCGGTCTCGGTGACGATGTGGCGAGGCATGGCCGGATTGTCTTCCAGCTTCTGCCGCAGATGGCCCATATAGACCCGCAGGTACTGGTTGTGCTCGGAGAACGACGGCCCCCATACCGCCAGCAGCAGTTCGCGGTGGGTGATCACCTTGCCGGCGTTGCGGATCAGCGTCGCCAGCAGCCGGTATTCGATAGGCGTCAGGTGCACCGGGGTCTCGCCCTTGCGCACCAGCCGGTTGACCAGGTCGATCCGGATGTCGCCGAACTGGAAGTTCTGCTGGGCCGCGGCGCTGCCGTGGATGCGGCGGCGCAGCAGCACGCGGATGCGGGCCAGGCATTCGGCGACGCCGAAGGGCTTGGTCAGGTAGTCGTCGGCGCCGGCGTCCAGCGCCGCGACCTTCTCGGTCTCCTGGGTGCGGGCCGACAGCACCAGGATCGGGATGTCGCTCCACTCGCGCAAGGACTTGATCACGTCTATGCCGTTCATATCGGGCAGGCCGAGGTCCAGTATCACCAGGTCGGGCTTGCGGGTGGCCGCCTCGATCTGGCCCTGCTTGCCGGTCTCGGCCTCGTAGACGGTCAGATTCTCCTCTTCCAGCGCCGCCGACAGGAAGCGGCGTATCGGTTTCTCGTCTTCGATGATCACTACGGAAATGGGGGCGTCGTTCATGTCTTGTCGCTCTTGTGGTTTCAGGCGTCGTCCGGCGGCAGCGCGGGCGGCGCGCCGGCCGGCAGGGTGAAGGAGAAGCGGGCGCCGTGCGGATGGACGTTGCCGGCTTCTATCGTTCCGCCGTGGTTTTCTACGATGGCGCGGCAGATGGCCAGGCCCAGGCCCACGCCCGGCGTCGTCGATTCCGGCGCGCCGCGCGAGAACTTGTCGAAGGCCTTGTGCTCCATATTGGCCGGCAGGCCGGGACCGTCGTCGCTGACGCTGAGGCGGACCTTGTCGCCGTCGTGCCGGGCGGCCAGCTCGATCACGGAGCCGGCCGGCGTGTACTTGCCGGCGTTCTCCAGCAGATTGACCAGCACCCGCTCTATCAGCACCGCGTCGTATTCCAGCACCGGCAGGTCTCGTTCCAGCTTCAACTCCAGCCGGTGGCGGGACAGGCTGCGCTCGCAGGCGCGCACCGCGCTGCCGACCACCTCGTCCAGCAGCTGCCATTCCTTGTTCAGCTTGACGCCCGATTGCAGCCTGGCCATGTCCAAGAGATTGGTCACCAGCTTGTTCATCCGCAGCGCTTCGTCCTGTATCGACTGCGCGACCTCGGCCTGCTGTCCGGGCGGCAGATTGGGCGAATTCAGCAGATTGGCCAGGCCCAGCATCGTCGTCAGCGGCGTGCGCAGATCGTGCGAGACCACCGACAGCACGCTGTTGCGCAGCCGTTCCGATTCCATCGCGACGATGGCGTCCTGGGCCACCTCGACATAGTGCACCCGCTCCAGCGCCAGCGCGATCTGGGCGGCGCAGGTCTCCAGCAGCCGCTGCTGCTCCGGCAGGAAGGCCTGTATCGTTTCTTCCGGCAATAGCGCGATCACGCCGCGGGTGCGCATCGGCGCCCGCAGCGGCACGTAGAGCGCGGCGTTGGACGGCAGCGTGTTGGTGCCGAGGCCGGCCGGCTGCAGATTGTCGAACACCCACTGCGCGACGCCGGTGTCGGCGTCGCTGCCGGCCTCGGTGGCGGCGCGCAGCTGGTCCTCGCTATTGGGGATGAACAGCATCACCCGGGCGCGGAACAGCGGCTCCAGCCGGCCGACGGCGGTTTCGATGATCTGCGACGCCGTCAGCGCGCCGGCCAGCTCGCGGCCCAGATCGTACAGCGCGCGGGTGCGGCGCTCGCGGTAGGTGGCGATGGTGGCCTCGAAGCGGAAGCGGGCCGTCAGCTGGCTGATGATCAGCGCCACCGACAGCATCACGACGAAGGTCAGCAGATACTGGGTGTCGGACACCGCGAACGACAGCTGCGGCGGCACGAAGAAGAAGTCGAAGGCCGCCACCGACAGGAAGGAGGCCAGCACGCCGGGGCCGCGGCCGTAGCGGGTGGCGATCAGCACCACGGCCAGCAGGTGGACCATGATGACGTTGGACAGCGCGAAGTAGGGCACCAACAGGTGGTTCAGCGCCGTGGTGGCGAAGCAGGCGGCGGCCGCGGCGGCATAGCCGCGGCGGGCGTGGCTGGATTCGTTGTCGCCGAACAAGAGGCTGCTGACCCGTTTGCCGCGAGGTGTCGCGGCGTCCTCCTCCAGTTCGTGGGCGACGACGAAGACGTCGACGTCGCCGGACTGCAGCGTCAGCTCGTTGACCAGCGAGCCCTGCCACAGCCGCGCCAGCGCGCTGCGCGCCGACTTGCCGACGACCAGCTTGGACACGTTGCGGGTGCGGGCGTAGGCCAGCAGCGTGGCGGCCAGCGAGCTGCCGCCGAGCACCGTGGTCTCGGCGCCGAGCTCCTGGGCCAGCTTCAGGCCCTTCAATATCCGCGAGCGCTGCTCCTCCGGCAGCCGCTGCAGCCTGGGCGTCTCGACATAGACGGCTATCCAGTCGGCGTCCAGGCTGGCGGCCAGCCGCTTGGTGCTGCGGATCAGCTTCTCGGTGCCGGGGCCGGGCCCGACGCAGACCAGGAGCCGCTCGCGCGCGTGCCAGACCGGCTTGATCGACTGGTCGGCGCGGTAGGCGCGCATCTGGGCGTCGACGCGGTCGGCGGTGCGCCTGAGCGCCAGCTCGCGCAGCGCCAGCAGATTGCCCTTGCGGAAGAAGTTCTTGATTGCGCGTTCGGCCTGCTGCGGCAGGTAGACCTTGCCGGCGGCGAGACGGGACAGCAGTTCGTCCGGCGGCAGGTCCACCAGCGAGACTTCGTCGGCCATGTCGAACACATGGTCCGGCAGCGTTTCCCTGACGATGATGCCGGTGATCTGGCCGACGACGTCGTTGAGACTCTCCAAATGCTGCACATTGAGCGTGGTGTATACGTCGATGCCGGCGGCGAGCAGCTCCTCCACGTCCTGCCAGCGCTTGGGGTGGCGGGAGCCGGGCGCGTTGGAGTGGGCGAACTCGTCGATCAGGATCAGCTGGGGCCTGAGCTCGAGCGCCGCGTCGATGTCGAATTCCGACAGCGCGCGGCCCTTGTACTCGATACGGCTGGGGGAGAGGACGTCCAGCCCGGTCAGCTGGGCCGCGGTGTCCTTGCGGCCGTGGGTTTCGACGACGCCGACCAGCACCCTGAGTCCTTCCTGCTGCTTGACGCGGGCGGCGGCCAGCATCGCGAAGGTCTTGCCGACGCCGGCGCAGGCGCCGAAGAAGATCTTCAGCCGTCCGCGCTGGGCCTCCAGCTCTTCGCGCTTCAGTTCGTCAAGCAGGGCATCCGGGTCGGGGCGCTGATCGCTCATGCGGTTTTAGGCTTTCTTGGAAAGTTGGTCCAGCGCCAGATTCAGTTCCAGCACATTGACGCGCGGCTCGCCCAGGAGGCCGAAGGTCTCCCCGACGATATGCGAATCGACCAGCCTGCGCACCGTGTCTGCCGGCAGTTTACGCGCGGCGGCGACGCGGTCAAGCTGGTAATAGGCCGAGGCCACCGAGATTTCCGGGTCCAGGCCGCTGGCCGACGCCGTCACCAGGTCCACCGGCACCGGGCCGGTCTGGGTCGGGTGGGCTTTGCGGATGGCTTCCACATTGCCCTTCACCGCGTCCAGCTGGGCCTTGTTGGTGGGGCCCAGGTTGGAGCCGCCGGAGTTGCCGGCGTTGTACGGCATCGGGCTGGTGGCCGACGGGCGGCCCCAGAAGTATTGCTCGCCGGTGAAGCTCTGGCCGATCAGCCGCGAGCCGACCACCTTGCCGTCTTTTACGATCAGGCTGCCGTTGGCCTGGGCCGGGAACGCCGCCTGGGCGATGCCGGTGGTGACGAGCGGGTAGGCCAGGCCGGTGATCAGCGACAGGCCGCCGAATACCACCAGCAGGGGACGAATGACTTTCATGATGGTTTTCCTTGTCTATGCGGGCCGGTTTACACCAGGCCCATCGCGCCCAGCGCGACGTCTATCAGCTTGATGCCGGCGAACGGGACCAGCAGGCCGCCCAAGCCGTAGACCAGCAGATTGCCGCGCAGCAGCTCCGCCGCGCTCCTGGCGTGGTATTTGACGCCCTTCAGCGCCAGCGGGATCAGGAACACGATGATGACGGCGTTGAAGATCACCGCCGACATGATGGCCGAGGCCGGGCTGTTCAAGCCCATCACGTTCAGCGCGTTCAGCTGCGGATAGGTGCTGGCGAAGGCCGCCGGGATGATGGCGAAGTACTTGGCCACGTCGTTGGCGATCGAGAAGGTGGTCAGCGAGCCGCGCGTCATCAGCATCTGCTTGCCGATCTCGACGATCTCGATCAGCTTGGTCGGATTGGAGTCCAGGTCGACCATATTGCCGGCCTCCTTGGCCGCCTGCGTGCCGGTGTTCATCGCCACCGCCACGTCGGCCTGGGCCAGCGCCGGCGCGTCGTTGGTGCCGTCGCCTGTCATCGCCACCAGCTTGCCTTCGGCCTGGTGGCTGCGGATCAGCTTCAGCTTGGCTTCCGGCGTCGCCTCGGCCAGGAAGTCGTCGACGCCGGCTTCGGCGGCGATCGCGGCCGCGGTCAGCGGGTTGTCGCCGGTGATCATCACCGTCTTGATGCCCATCTGGCGCAGTTCGGCGAAACGCTCCTTGATGCCGCCCTTGACGATGTCCTTCAGCTCGATCACGCCCAGCGCGCGTTCGCCCTCGGCGACCAAGAGCGGAGTCGAGCCGCGGCGCGCCACCTCGTCGGCGCTCTTCGCCAGCGCGTCCGGGAACTGGCCGCCCTGCTCGGCGATGTGGCGGCGGATCGCGTCGATGGCGCCCTTGCGGATCCGGCGGCCGTCATAGTCTATGCCGCTCATCCGCGTCTGCGCGGTGAACGGGATGAACGCCGCTTCGTGGCTGGCCAGCTGGCGTTCGCGCAGATTGAACTGCTGCTTGGCCAGCACGACGATGGAGCGGCCTTCCGGCGTCTCGTCGGCCAAGGACGCCAGTTGGGCGGCGTCGGCCAGGTCCTTCTCGGACACGCCCGGCGCCGGGATGAAGGCGGATGCCTGGCGGTTGCCCAGCGTGATGGTGCCGGTCTTGTCCAGCAGCAGCACGTCGACGTCGCCGGCGGCTTCGACGGCGCGGCCGGAGGTGGCGATCACATTGGCGCCCATCATCCGGCTCATGCCGGCCACGCCGATGGCGGACAAGAGGCCGCCTATGGTGGTCGGGATCAGGCAGACCAAGAGCGCGACCAGCGTGGTGATGCCGATCGGCGAGCCGGCCTTGGCCGCGTCCACGCTGAACAGCGAAAACGGCAGCAGCGTCACGGTGACGACCAGGAAGACGATGGTCAGCGCCACCAGCAGTATCGTCAGCGCGATCTCGTTCGGCGTCTTCTGGCGCTTGGCGCCCTCGACCATCGCGATCATGCGGTCGAGGAAGGTCTCGCCCGGATTGGCGGTGATCTTGACGACGATCCAGTCGGACAGCACGCGGGTGCCGCCGGTGACCGAGGAGAAGTCGCCGCCGGACTCGCGTATCACCGGCGCCGATTCGCCGGTGATGGCCGATTCGTCGACCGAGGCCACGCCTTCGACCACCTCGCCGTCCACCGGGATCACGTCGCCGGCTTCCACCAGCGCGTAATCGCCTTTCTTCAGGCTGCTGCCGTCGACGATGCTCTTGGCGGCGCCGGCGCTCGGGCCGGCCAGCTTCTTGGCCACGACGTTCTTCTTCGCCGACCTGAGGCTGGCCGCCTGGGCCTTGCTGCGGCCCTCGGCCAGCGCCTCGGCGAAGTTGGCGAACAGCACGGTGAACCACAGCCACAGCGCCACGCCCAGGATGAAGCCGGACGCCGCCTCGCCGCGGCCGACCAGCGACTGGACCCACAGCGCCGTGGTCAGGATGCTGCCGATGTAGACGACGAACATCACCGGGTTGCGCCACTGGGTACGCGGCGACAGCTTCCTGAACGAGTCGACGATGGCGGGTTTGAGCAGCGACGGATCGAACATCGACGCGTTCGCGTTCTTGTGGCCGGATGCCGCGATTTCGTCGGCGGCCAGCAGTTTCGAATGATTTTTGTCGTTCATTTCACGTTTCCTTGACTGACGGGCTTAGCGGGCGGCGAGCATTTGCAGGTGCTCGACCACCGGACCCAGCGCCAGGGCCGGAACATAGTTGAGGGCGCCGACCAGCAGCACGGTGCCGATCAGCAGCGTCACGAACAGCGGGCCGTGGGTCGGCAGGGTGCCGCCGGTGGCGGCCAGGCGCTTCTTCGCGGCCAGCGAGCCGGCGATGGCCAGTATCGGCACGATCATGAAGAAGCGGCCGAAGAACATCGCGACGCCGGTCATGATGTTGTAGAACGGCGTGTTGGCGGACAGGCCGGCGAAGGCGCTGCCGTTGTTGTTGGCGGCCGAGGTGAATGCGTACAGGATCTCGCTGAAGCCGTGCGCGGCCGGATTGGCGATGCCGGCCTTGCCGGCCGTCACGCTGACGGCGATCGCGGTCAGCGCCAGCACCAGCGTCGGCGTCACCAGGATGGTGATGGCGGTCATCTTCATCTCGTAGGTTTCTATCTTCTTGCCCAGGTATTCCGGCGTGCGGCCCACCATCAGGCCGGCGATGAACACCGCCAGGATCGCGAAGATCAGCATGCCGTACAGGCCGGAGCCGACGCCGCCGAACACCACTTCGCCCAGCTGCATCAGGAACATCGGCACCAGGCCGCCTATCGGTGTCAGCGAGTCGTGCATCGCGTTGACGGCGCCGCAGGAGGCGGACGTGGTCACGGCGATGAACAGCGAGGTGTCGATGATGCCGAAGCGGGCCTCCTTGCCTTCCATATTGCCGCCGGACTGCAGCTGGCTTGCGCGCTGGTCTATGCCCAGCGAGCCGTATTGCGGCACGCCGGCCTGCTCGGCGCCGGTTTCCACCACCACCGCGGTGGCGAACATGATGATCATCGCGGCGATGATGGCCCAGCCCTGGCGGCGGTCGCCCACCATGCGGCCGAACAGGAAGCACAGCGCGGCGGGGATCAGGAAGATCGCGATGTCCTGCAGGAAGTTGGCCAGCGGGGTCGGGTTTTCATACGGGTGGGCGGAGTTGGCGTTGAAGAAGCCGCCGCCGTTGGTGCCCAGCATCTTGATCGCTTCCTGCGAGGCCACCGGCCCCATCGGCAGCGTCTGCGTCTGGGTGGTCTTGTCCTCCATCACCGGCTTGCCGTCCTTGCCCAGCACCGGCTTGCCGTTGGCATCCTGCTTGGGCTGCTGGTACTTGGCGGCTTCGACGGTATGCACGTCCTGGTAGGCGGACAGGTTCTGGATGGCGCCCTGTTGGGTGAAGACCAGCGCGAAGGCCAGCGACAGCGGCAGCAGCACGTACAGCGTCAGCCGGGTGACGTCGACCCAGAAGTTGCCGATCTTGGCGCTGCTGTGGCGGGCGAAGCCGCGGATCAGCGCGATCACCACGGCGGCGCCGGTGGCGGCGGACACGAAGTTCTGCACGGTCAGGCCCAGCATCTGGGTCAGATAGCTCATCGTGGTTTCGCCGCCGTAGCCTTGCCAGTTGGTGTTGGTGACGAAGGAAATGGCGGTGTTGAACGAGGAGTCGGGCGATACCGCGGCCATCGCCTGCGGATTGAGCGGCAGCACGCCCTGCAGCCGCTGCAGCGCGTAGACGGCGACGACGCCCAGCAGATTGAACAGGATCAGCGCCACCGCGTAGCCGCGCCAGCCCATCTCTTCATCCTGCTTGATGCCGGCCAGGCGATAGAAGGCGCGCTCCAGCGGAGCGAAGAAACGCACTGGGCCGACGTTTTCGCCTTGCATGACGCGCGTCATGTAGGCGCCCAGCGGCCAGGCCAGCGCGATCAGCACAAGCAGGAACAAGCCCAGTTGCAGCATGGCGGGTGTGCTCATGATTAGAAATTCTCCGGTTTGACCAATGCGTAGATCAGATAGACGAACAGTCCGAGCGCCAGCAGGGCGCTGATCAGATACCAGGCAGTCATTGCTTGCCTCCCAGCCGCTCGCAGGCCGCGATCAAGAGCCAGGTCAGCGCGCCGAACAGCGCGATGAGGCCCAGATAAAGCCAGTCCATAATGAAAATCTCCGTGCGTAATGTGCGATCTGGAAGGTACGCAAAACGGCGTCAAAAACCTGCTAAAAGGGCGCGGCCCGGTGTAAAGAAAAGATAAAGATCGTTTCCGATGGCGGTTTTGGAGATAAATATTTGGACTTTGGGCGGAATGTGCCGTTTTCTTTAGGCGGGACGCGATGTCCGTGGCGGCGCCGGTCCGAAGCGGCGTAGGCGGCGGCGGGCGGTTCCGGCGGGGAGAGCGGATGTAAAGAAAAAAAGGAGACCCGGCCTTGGGGATCAACGAAGGCGGGTGGCGGGGGCGCGGCGCCCCCGGCGTCAGAATGTCAGAACACGTCGTCGCAACGATCGGCCAGGAAGCGGGCGTCGTCGCGGTCGTGCGCGCGCTGCCGCACTTTCTGCTGTCGCGATCGTTCCTCGTCGCTCAGCTGCGGCTTGGCGACCGCGTAGAGAAAGCTTTCATGTTGGTCACGGGCTTGTTTTCTGCGAACGCTCAGGGGGATACGAGAAATCATCCTGCACCTTTCGATCTCGAAACGTGGGCTTCTCAGGGGGCCTGGCGGCTGGCGTGCTGTTCGGTGTCGCAAGCGGTCAGGCTGCGCCCTGACGGTATCAAGTTGACTCGGTTTGTCAGGTTTGTAAAGCACTTGGGTGTAAATCGGCGAAGGGTGTGGCGTTCCTTGTCGTTTTGTTTCAACTGAAACATAGTCGCCGCGTGTTACGGCGACGTGATGGCGCGATGAATCTTGCGTCGCCGGTCGATCATATTGTTTGTCGGCATAATGTTGTAGCGAAACGGTCTAAATTGTTATAAGCAAAGCGCGTAGCATCGACGCATCATGCAGGATGACTGGGGGTTCCTATGGACTGGGGATATACGGCGGCGGGTTTGGCGGTGGGCTTCATCGTCGGCCTGACCGGAGTCGGGGGCGGTTCGCTGATGACGCCCATCCTGCTGTGGTTCGGCATTTCGCCATCGACCGCCGTCGGCACCGATCTGCTGTACGCCGCGCTGACCAAGGCCGGCGGCGTGGTGGTGCATCACCGCCAGCGCCATATAGACTGGCGCATCACCTGGCAGCTGTCGCTGGGCAGCGTGCCGGCGGCCCTGCTGACGCTGGGCCTGCTGTCCTGGCTGCATGTGCCGGGGCAGGTGATGGATGCGCTGTTCCGCTTCGTGCTGGGCCTGGCGCTGCTGCTGACCGCGGGGGCCATCCTGTTCAAACCGTGGCTGCTGAAGATGGGCCGCCGCCATTTCTCCAGCCTGGCCGCCGACGGCCGCTGGTGGCCGACCGCGCTGGTCGGCGTGATGCTGGGCGTGCTGGTGACGCTGAGCTCGATCGGCGCTGGCGCGCTGGGCACCTTGGCGCTGTTCCTGCTGTATCCGGCGCTGCCGACGTCGAGGCTGGTCGGCACCGAGATCGCCCACGCGGTGCCGCTGACGCTGGTCGCCGGCCTGGGGCATGCCGGCATGGGCCATCTGGACTGGCTGCTGCTGCTGAAGCTGCTCAGCGGCTCGCTGCCGGGCATCTGGCTGGGCAGCCGGCTGGCCGGCCGGCTGGCCGATCATTGGCTGAGGCCGGCGCTGGCGGTGATGTTGGCACTGGCCGGCGGCAAGCTAGTACTTTAGTTTTTTTTGGCGCCGCTGACAAAAGCCCCGATCCTGCGTTGCGCCTCCTTGCCGTACGATGTGTACTGTCTGCGTCGGCGCGCCTTGACTCGGCGCTTTTGTCAGCGGCTTGGTGTTCGAGTCGGGTCCCGGTGCTGCGCTTGACCCAGGACGTCATCGGCGGCGCTGGTGTTTGAGGGGGACTATCCTGGGTTGCGCCTCCTTGCCGTGCGATGTGTACTGTCTGCGTCGGCGCGCCTTGGCTCAGGGAGCTATCCGCGGCGCTGGTGTTTGAGGGGGGCTATCCTGCGTTGCGCCTCCTTGCCGTGCGATGTGTACTGTTTGCGTCGGTGCGCCTTGACTCGGCGCTTTTGTCAGCGGCTTGGTGTTCGAGTCGGGTCCCGGTGCTGCGCTTGACCCAGGACGTCATCGGCGGCACTGGTGTTCGAGAAAGCCGCTGTCGATGCCCGTCATGGATGGTTGTAGCGCTTCAGCAGGGCGGCGTAGCGGCCGTCCTGCCTGATCTTGTCCAGCGCCGCCTGCAGGCGGGCGATGTAGTCGGGGTTGCTGTCCTTCTGCATCGCGAAGTAGAAACGGGTGCTGTCGTCCAGCACTTGCACCGAGTCCAGCCGTTCCGGGTTCTGGCCTTGCTGGCGCGCGGCGTAGCGCTGGAACAGGCCGACGCCGACGCTGAACTGCACGCGGTGCGCGTACAGCAGTCTGGCCGACTGTCCCTCGTCATTGGTCAGCACCAGGTTGCGGTTGTCGACGAAGCCCTGGTGTTCCATCATCTTCTGTCCCGGCGTGTCGCGGGCCACCGCGACCACCGCCCGGCGGGCGTCGTCCAGCGAATGGTAGGGCTGGGCGCCAGGGCCGCCGAGCCGGAACAGCTCTATCGGCAGCGGCAGCGCCGGGCCTATCCATTTGAACATCTCTTCCCGCTCCGGCGTGCGCACCGCCAGGTACAACATGGTGTTGGGCACTTGTTGCGCCTCGCGCAGCGCCCGGCTCCAAGGCTTGACCTGGATGGTGGCGCGCAGGCCGCTGTCGTGCAGCATCATTTGCAGCAGTTCGTTGGAGAATCCCTTGTGCGCGCCGTTCTCGTCGTAGCTGAGCGGCGGCAGCGCCTCGGTCAGCGCGTGGATTTCCGGCTCAGGCTGGCCGGCGTAGGCGGGGGAGAGGTGAAGACAGCAGCCGAGCAGGACGATCATCAGACGCGGACGCATGGCGTTCTCCGACGATGGGTGCTGCTTTCACTATACGCATTGGGCATGGCGCGGCAACAGCCGCTTTCAGGCGCGAGCCCGCGTCAGGCGCCCTCGGGCGGTGTCTGTCCGGCCAGCCAGTCATCGAGAGCCCGGCCATAGTCCAGCAGCCAGTTTTCGCCATCGTCGGGCGAGGGCAGGCTGTCTTGCCGCAGCAGCTGTTCCAGCCACTCGGTCCGTCTCGCCAATTCGTCGGCGCCTATGGTCAGGGCGGCCCCCTTCAGCCTGTGCAGGTGATGCCTGGCCCGGATCGGATCCGATTGCAGCAGGGCTTGCCGCAGGCTGGCCAGGTCGGCGTGGCTGGTCTGTTGGAACAACTGCCGCCATTGCCGGACGGACAACAGCGCCGGGACCGCTTCCGGGGCGGCCTGTCCGTCGTCTCCGTCTATCCACATCTCCAGCACATCGGCCAGCTCGTGTATGCGCAAGGGCTTGCTCAGCATGCCGTCCATGCCGCTCTCCAGGCACAGGCTTTGATGGGCCGGGTCAGTGGCGGCGGAGATGGCGATGATGGGGGTCTGGCCGGCCTCGCATTCGCGTATCCGCCGCGCGGTTTCGTAGCCGTCCATGCCAGGCATATAGCAGTCCAGCAATATCATGTCGAAGCGTTCTCCGCGCTCGAGCAGCGCCAGCGCGTCCAGGCCGCTGTCGGCCACGGTCGCCTGGTAGCCCAGCTCGCGCAGTTGCTGGCCTATCACCGCCCGGTTCATCGGCTGGTCTTCTATCAGCAGCACCCGCCCTCTGCCGCCGGGCAGGACGGGGTCCGGCTGCGGCTCGACCAGCGGCGCCGCCGCATCGGCCAGCCGCACCGGCAGTGTGACGCTGATAGTGGTGCCGACGCCGAGTTCGCTGTCCAGCAGGATGCTGCCGCCCATCAGCTCGACCAATTGCCGGCAGATGCTCAGGCCCAGGCCGCTGCCGCCGTAGCGGCGGGTGGTGGAGCTGTCCACCTGGGTAAAGGCGGTGAACAACCGGGCTTGCTGCTGCTTGTCTATCCCGATGCCGGTGTCCCTGACCGTGAGCAGCAGCTTGCCGCGATCGCCTTCTATCTGGTCCAGATGCAGCAGCAGGGCCACCTCGCCGTGTTCGGTGAACTTGACGGCGTTCGATAGCAGATTGGACAGAATCTGCCGCATCCGCAACGGGTCCAGCATCAGCGCCACCTCGTCCAGTCCCTGCAGGGTCAGCGACCAGCCCAGGCCCTTGCTCTGAGCTCGCAGGCGGTTGCTGTCGGCCACGCCTTGCGCCAGCAGGGCCAGGTCCACCGGCACCAGTTCGAGCTGGAGGCCGCGCGCATCCATCTTGGAAGCGTCCAGCACATCGTCGAGCAGCTCCAGCAGATTGGTGGCCGCCGAATTGGCCAGGCTGGCCAGCTCTTGCTGGCGCGGAGTCTGCGGCGTGCGCTGCAGCAGTTCTATCGCGGCCAGCACCGCGTTCATCGGCGTGCGGATCTCATGGCTCATCACGGCGAGAAACATCGATTTGCTGGCCTCACTGGCTTCGGCCACCCGCTGCGATCTGCGCGCCCGCAGCACCCAGTATCCCAATAGCAGCAGCAGCGTGGTCAGACCGATCAGGGTGTTCGAGTAATAACGGACAATCGCCCGCCAGGACGGCGCGCCCAGCCGCAGGCTTTCCACCCAGTAGTCGTACATTTTCCCGGTCTCCGCCGCGGTCAACTGGGCCAGGGATTTGTTGAGGATGGAGCATAGCTCGGGATGGCGCCTGGAGACCCCCATGCTGATGACGGCGTACATTCCGGGAATGGTGCCGGCCTGGCTCAGCGAAGCCATGTATTTTCGTTCCAGGATGGGCTCCAGCACCACATCGCTGCCTATCGCCGCATAGGCTTTGCCGCTAGCGACCGCCTCTAGCGCGTCTTCCGGATCGCTGGTCAACAGCAGGCGTATGCCGGGAAAGTGCTCGCGCAGGTAGTTCTCATAACCGCCGCCGCCTTTCACCGTCACCGTTTTGCCGGCCAGGATGGCCGGATCGAACACCATGGGCTTGTCCGGCGTGGTGATGATGACGGTTGTCCTGGCCAGATAAGGCACGGTCAGCAGCATGGCCTGCCGGCGTCTCTCCGAGATCAGGCCGGACGAAACCATGGTGGACAGAAAGATCTTGTCCTGGTCCATTTGCGGCAAGGCGTCGCGCCAGTTGCGGGCGGCCACCATCTTGAACTGCAGGCCGCTGATTTTCGAAATGGCTTCCAGATAGTCCCTGGTCAGGCCCCGGTGCTCGCCATCCTCGACGTATTCGAGCGGCCAGTAGGGGTCGATGGTATAGGGCACCACTGGGTGCTGCCGTATCCATTGCCGCTCCGCCGGGCTGAATATGGCCTCGTCCGGCGCCGCGTACGCCGATGGCGCCGAGATCGCCAGCACCATCAATAGGATTCGCCGCATTGCAATCGCCCACCGTGCCAGTTTCCACCGTTTTATGTCATCGCGGCCGGAAAAGACAGTGTCCGGGTTCCGAGCATGCCGGAAACGGCTTGCCGCCGCTAAGGCGCTGTTTCTTTTGAGAATGGTCTGATGGAGGCCGCCGGCATCCTCTCCAATAATGCCAATCTTTGAAACGAGCCCTGTCCGGGCGGGCCTTGCCGCGGAAGAGCTCACCAGCATGGAGAGTTGCGATGAAAGCCATCTTGTCGGCCTGTCTGCTGCTGTGCCTGACCGCACAGGCCCCGGCCGCGCCAGCCATCAATATCGGCGCCATGTACGAGTACCTGGACGCCGATGCCGGCACGCTGCTGAAGCGGGTGCGCAATAGCGGCGACAGCACCGCCTTCGTCAAGGTGGCGGTGGCGGAAATCGTCTACGGCCGTGACGGCCAGGCCAATGAGTTGCCGGTGGACACCGGGCAGCTGGCGCTCGGCCAGGTCAACGGCCTGCTGGCGAGTCCGTCCCGGCTGATCGTGCCGGCCGGGGGCATGCAGGCCAGCCGCCTGCTGTATCTCGGGCCGCGCGACCGCGAGCGCTATTTCCGGGTGCGCTTCTCCCCGGTGCTGCCGGAAAGGCAGGACGCGTTCGATGTCGGCGACGACGAAGCCCGGCGCTACCAGGACTCGCTCAGCGCCGGCGTCAATGTGCTGACCGGCTATGGGGCCATCGTCATCGTCAGGCCGCAGCAGCCGCGCTACGACACCCGGCTGCAGGACGGCCGCCACGGCTACACCGTGCGCAACGACGGCAACAGCACCGTCATCGTCGATGCCTTCTACCAGTGCGCCGCCGATGGCGCGCATTGCGAGACCCCGACCAAGCACCATGTGCTGCCCGGCGGCAGCAAGCGCTTCGCCAAGCTCGATGGCCACAGCTACAAGTTCGAGTTGATCGAGGGCAGCCGTCGCCAGGCCGTCGCCTTCGGCCGATGAGCCGGCCGTTTTTTCCACTGTTCCGAAAAGGAAACCCACAATGTTCACCCGAAAACTTCTGATAGGCGCGGTCGTATCGGCCGCGATGTTGTCCGGCGCCACGATGGCGGAGCAACAGCCGTTGCAGATCAATGTCACGGCCAATATTCCGACCGACAGCTTTTACGTGCAGCCGCTGGCCGACTGGCATCTGAAGGATCAGACGCTGTCCTGGGACGCCCGCCGCGAAATCCTGCAGCCGGTCAGCAATATGCTGGACATGAAAAGCACGATAGGCGCGATCCAGGGCTATCTGGAAGCGCCGGCCGAGCTGTACGGCAACGGCAACGGCGAGAAGATCCCGATGGTCGTCAAAATCAACGAGCAGGCGCTGGACGTCGGCGCCGGCAAGAAGGCGCAGATACTGACGGCCACCCAGGCCAAGGACATCAGCCGCGTCAATCTGAGCATCGCCGCACCGACGCCGGCCGACGGTTTCAAGCCGGGCCGCTATTCCGGCAGCGTCAATCTGATGTTCGAAAGCGTCGCGCCCGCCGGCAACTGATGTCGTCCGTCTGGTCATTCACAGGGGCGTCGATGCGCCCCTTCTTCATTTCCGCTTAGTCCCATGATTACCGTTGCCCGCCTTGCCGCGGCCTTGGCCGCCTCCTTCCTCTGCGCCCCTTGCCTGGCCGGCGCGCCGGCCGTCAGCGCGCGGCTGCCGTTGCTGGCGCAAGCGGCCGGGCTGCCGGCCGAGTTTCGCGACCACTTCTTCGAGGTGCCGCTGGCCGCCCGCGTCGAAAAGGACGGCCAGGCCTTGGGCGACGCGATGGTGCTGCTGAGCCGCGACGGCGCCGTGCAGCTGCTGAGCTTCACCGACGCCGGCGATAGCCGGCAGCCCGACGCCGAGCGGCAAAAATGGGTGGAAGCGCTTGGCCGGCCGGTCGGCTTGGGCGATTGCAAGGACAGCTGTCCGCCCGGACTGCTGGCCATTCATTACAGCCTGGAAAACTCGCAACTGTCGCTGCTGACCGATGCCGCCGGCCGGCAGCAGGCCGCCGCGCATTATCATGCGCTGCCTGCGGGCGGCAGCCGGGGCCTGATTCTCGGCAACCGCCTGAATCTCGCCGGCGGCGGCGGACAGAGTCTGTCCGGCCGTTACGCGATGGATCTGCAAGCCAGCCTGGGCGACTGGAGCGCGCTGGGCGGCCTGCAGCTGGAGCGCGGCGCCGACGGCCGCCTGGGCCAGAATCTGTCGCAGCTGTACGCGCAGCGCGAGCTGGATGGGCACTTCGTCCGCGCCGGCCTGTTCAGTCCCGACGGGCAGAACTTGATGCGCCAGCCGTACACCCAGGGTTATCGCGCGGACGCGGTGATCGGTCTGATGGCGGGCAGCTCCGACGCGCTGCTGGCCGACCGCGGCCAGGCCAGCCTGTATCCGGTCTATGTCACCGCCAATCGCGAAGCGACGGTGGAAATCTACCGCAACGGCGTGTTGATCCATAGCCAGCTGGTGCAGCCGGGCTTGCAGCTGGTCGACACGCTGAGCCTGCCCGGCGGCATCTATCCGGTGGAGGTGCGCGTGTTGGAGGACGGCGCGCAGGTGTCGCGCAGCGAGGAACTGATCTACAAGCCCAGCCTGTGGAGCAATCCGGAGCAGCGCTGGCGCTACAGCGTGTTCGCCGGCCGGCAGCGCAAGCCGTTCGGCGGCGTGGCGCAGCCGGGCGGTCTGGCGCTGGGCGGCGGCATCAATTATCTGCTGCACCCGCGCGTGGTGCTGGGCCTGGCCTCGCAGCAGTTCGGCGCGCAGCGCCAGTTCGGCGCCTCGGTGGACTGGGATATGGCCGACAGCGCCAAGCTGTATGCCAATCTGTTCCACACGGCCGGCTATGGCAGCGGTTTCGATGTCCAGACGGTCTGGAGCTACAGCCTGGGCAATGTGGTGCTCAGCCACAGCCGCAGCAGCCTGGACGGCGGAGACGATCCCGGGCGGCGGCAGGCCGGCCGCAGCGCGCTCTCGCTCAACCACCGTCTGAGCGGCAGCAGCAATCTGAACGCCCGGCTGTCGCGCAGCGGCGGTCTCAGCGTGGATCTGGGCCTGGACCACAGGCACAAGCTGCTGGGCAACGACGCCACCTGGCGGCTGGCCGCTTTCGACCGGGCCGCCGGCGCCGGCCCGCGCAACCGCGGCGTGGAACTGTCGTTGAACCTGAGCCTGGGCCGGGAAGGCCGCAGTTACAACGCCAGCGTCGGCAGCCGCAGCGGCAGCCTGGGCAGCCGCGACCGCTATGCCAGCGTTTCGATGCAGCAAAGCCTGGACAACGGCTGGCTCAGCGCCGTCGGCGCCACCGGCAGCGTCGATGGCCATGGCCTGGGCCTGAGCGGCAATGCCCAGTTCCGACACCCCCTGCTGCGCGGCGACGCTTATCTGCAACGCTCGTCGCTGAACGGCCAGCTCAGCGGCGGCCTCAATCTGGAAAACACCGTGGCCATCGGCGGCGGCGGCATCGCGGCCAGCGGCGACGCCGCCGCCTTCGGCGCAGATACCGGGCTGATCGTCGATGTGGAGTCGGACCTGCCCGAGGTGGCGCTGCGCGCAGACGACAGCCAGGGCGGCAGCGCGCGGCTGCATGCCGGGCGCAACTTCATTCCGGTCACCGCCTATCAGGCCGGCAGCGTGCAGTTCGACTTTGCCGGGGCCGGCGCGCCGGCGGTGGCGATACAGCCGGCCAGCCACAGCTATCACCTGAACAAGGGCGGCGTGGCCTACCGGCAGCTCAGGGTGTTGAAGACGGTTACCGTGCTGGGCCGCCTGCTGGACGCGTCGGGCCGGCCGCTGCGCGGCGCCCAGCTGATCAATCACGCCGGCCGCGCGGTCAGCGAGGCCGACGGCTTCTTCAGCCTGGAGATGAGCGAAAGCATGCCGACGCTGGAAGTCCGCCACCAGGCGGCGGCCGCTTGCCGTTTCCGTCTGGACCCGGCGCGACAGCCGCGCGCCGGCGAAGCCTTGCTGGCTGGCGAACTGCGCTGTCCCCGCTAGCGTCGGCCAAGGCCGGCTGGTTTGAGAATGGTCTGATGGAGGGCGGGCGATGGAAGCCGCCACAATACGCCCTTTCGGCGGTTTGAAAGGATGAACCGAAATGATGATGAAACCGAAATCCGGACGGCTCCACGCCGCGGCGTGTCGGCTGCTGCTCTGCCTGCTGGCCAGCCTGCCGGCGGCCGCCGCGCAGGTGACGGTGTACGCCGAATTGAAGCCGTCCTCGTTCCGACCGGGCCAGAATCAATTCGTCAACCAGGGGCCGGCCGATTATCTGATAGGGGGGCTGGGCAAGATCAGCAAGCGCGCGTCCCAGGACTCTTACGATCCGAAAGACCATATCTATCAGTCCATCGACGCCGAATACAAGCAGGTGACGCTTTACTCCGGCAGGGATTCCATCATGGCGAAGTTCAGGATTTCATCGTTTGCCCAGCGCTACGACAAGCCGAAATACATCAGTAATTTCAATCCGGAAAGGCTGGAGGGCGGATGCCAGGAGAGGATAGACGACGGCGATGTGCATCTCTACGCTTTCGAATGGGGTCACGCGGCGAAAAGAAACAGCGTCTGTTATCGAAGGCTCAAAACCACGGCGACCGGCCTCGGCGTCAGCCTGCTGGGCTTCAAATACGAGTTGATCGCCGTCAATCCGACGGCGATGCGCAACGGGACCTATACCGGCGAAATCTCCTACACGCTGGGCGACGGCCAGCAACTGGATTTTGGACACGCCGCCTACGGCGACAACCGCTTGAGCATCCGGATAGAAGCGACGGTCAAGAACGAGTTTCTGGTCAGCTTTCCGGCCGGGAGCGACCGCGCCGTGCTGGAGCCCGCCGGCGGCTGGCAGGCCTGGTCGCAGCAGGGCAGGGCGCCCGTCGCGCTGCGCCGGGATCTGGGATTCAACCTGTCCAGCGCGGCCGGCTTCAGCATGTATCTGCTGTGCCAGTATTCCAGCGGCGGCGCTTGTGCCTTACGCCGGGACAATGGCGGCGGCGAGGTGCCGATACAGGTGGCGGTCAGCATGCCCGGCGTGTATTCGAGCCAGGGGGGGGCGCCGGCCAGCCGGTATCCGCTCGGCGTCGCGCGCAAGGGATTCCAGCCGTCGGGCCAGGTCACGAACCGCTCGGCACAGCTGCATTTCGAGATGCAGCGCTCGGACATGGCCGCCATTATCCGGCAGCCGGGCGCGCGCTATCGCGGCGACGTCACCGTCGTCTTCGACGCCAGCCTGTAGCGGAAGGGGATGGAGATGATGCGAACGATTCTGTCGAGCTGCGCGCTATCGATCGCGCTGGCTGCCTGCGCCTGCGCCGAACCGGTCGAACACAGGGTCAGCGTGGAGGTCGAGGTGCCGAACGATGTGTTCTACGTCACGGCAGTCGGTGGCTGGGCGGGCGCGACCCAGCTGTTGCCGTGGGATATGGCGCGCCAGCGCCTGCAGCCGTTGCGGCAATGGCTGGAGATGCGGAGCACGATGGGGCCGATCACCGTCAGGGCCGACGGCGACACGGTGCTGTCCGGCGGCGGGGGGAGGATCCCACTGCGCATCCGGCTGGATGGCGGCCAGCGGCGCTGCGAAGTGTTCCGCGACGGCGGCGCTTCGGCGGACTGTCTGCTGCTGAGCGCCGCCGAGGCGGCCGAGGAGCGGCGGCTCAGCCTGGACATCGTGCCCGGCGTCCCCGCCGGCGGCTACCAGCCCGGCATCTACCATGGGGTGGTCAATCTGTTGTTTGAAAGCGCGTTTTAGGCCGGCGGCGGGAACCGCCGCATTGCCGCGGCCCGGCAACAGACATATAAATAAGCAGTTCCTCGATGCTGTGTCGTGATACCCGATGACCCTCTCCAAACCCCCGCTGCGTCTGATGTTGCTGGACGATCATGCCGTCGTGTTGCAAGGCCTGAGTTGCAGACTGTCGCAAGAACCGGATTTTTCCATCGTAGGCACTCATACCGGCAGCAAATCGCTGCTGGCCGCGCTGCACAAGCAGCCGGTCGACGTGGCGGTGCTGGATTACGCCCTGCAGCCGGAAGACACCGACGGGCTGAATCTGATCCGCGTGCTGGCCAGGCGCTTTCCGCAAACCGCCGTGCTGATCATGTCGGCGCACTACAACACCGCCACCGTGGCGCTGGCCTTGCGCGGCGGCGCGCGCGGCTTCGTCGGCAAGCAGCAGGACCTCGACGAGCTGGTGACGGCGATCCGGACGCTGGCCCGGGGCCAGGTCTATCTGAGTCCTGCAATGGCGGAGGAATTGGCCAGCGTGATGCCGTCCGACGGCGTTCCATCGTCCGGCAGCCGGCATGCGCCGGCCGCGGTGGGGAGCCTGGTGCGTCTTGCCGAGCTGTCACCGCGGGAGCAGGAGGTGATACGGTGTTTCATGGACGGCATGACCGTCAGCCAGATCGCGGAGAAGTTCGCGCGCAGCATCAAGACCATCAGCGGGCAAAAGCAGACCGCGATGCGCAAGCTGGGGCTGAAGGCCGATCACGAGCTCTACATCCTTCGCGACGAGCTGAAGAACGGTTGAGCGGGAGGCGGCGGGGCAAAAAAATGCCCCGGCGGGCCGGGGCGTCAAAGCAAACAACAAAGGAGAAGCCATAAGAAGCATTTGTATATTAGCGATTTGTGATTCGTGATGATTTGATGTGGAGCAAACTTGCCGCCGGACGCGGCGCGCTCGTGTGTTCAGGCCGCCAGCGCCTTGCTCAGCGTGATCCGCTCGTCGTCGATATCGGCCGGATACGGCTGCCGGTCGTCTTCCGTATAGCCCAGCCGCAGATAGAAGCGCAGATTGTCGGGCAGCCGGCGCCGGGTCGACAGCCGGACCGTACGCACGCCCTGGCCGAGCAACTGGTCCTCGACATGGCTGAGCAGCGCCGAGCCGAGTCCGCGGCCCTGCCAGTCCGGGTGGGTGCAGACGCGCTTGACTTCGGCGCAGCCGGCGTCCGGCGGCAGCACCAGCAGGCAGGCCACCGGCAGTCCCTGCCGTTCGGCGACGAAGATCTGGCTGCCGCTGGCGAGGTGGCCGGTCAGGCTGGCGACGGTTTCGTCCAGCGCCGTCGGCCGGCTGGGCAGCCGTTGTTGCAAAGGGTGGAAGGCCTGCTGGATCAGCAGGCAGACGGCCGACAGATCGTCCCAGCCGGCAAGGCGGAATGCGGTGTCGCTCATGGCATGCTCCTGAGGATGGGCCGTCGTCGAGTGTAATGAAAAATCATGAACATATGAAAAACGGCCACATGGACTCCATGCGGCCGTTTGTTCTGCGCAACAGCGGGCGGTTTACAGCTTGCCGGCCACCCAGGCTTGCACGCCTTGCAGCGCGGCGTCCAGGTTTTCCGGCTGGGTGCCGCCGGCCTGGGCCATGTCCGGACGGCCGCCGCCCTTGCCGCCGACTTGCTGGGCGACGAAGTTGACCAGCTCGCCGGCCTTCAGCTTGCCGGTCAGGTCGGCGGTGACGCCGGCGACCAGCGCCACCTTGCCGTCGCCTCTGGCGGCCAGCACGATGGCGGCGGAGCCCAGCTTGTCCTTCAGCTTGTCCAGCGTTTCGCGCAGCGCGGTGTTGTCGGCGCCCGGCAGCTCGGCTGCCAGCACCTTGACGCCGTTGATGTCGGCGGCGGCATCGGCCAGGCTGTCGCCGGCGGAGGCGGCCAACTGGCCCTTCAGCTTGGCCAGTTCCTTCTCCAGCGCCTTGGCGCCGTCCTGCAGCGCGGCGATCTTGGCGATCACCTCGTCGCTGCTCTGCGCCTTCAGCGCGGCGGCGGCTTCCTTGATCAGCGCGTCCTGGGCCTGGACGTGGGCCAGCGCGCCTTCGCCGGTCACCGCTTCGATCCGGCGCACGCCGGCGGCCACGCCGCCCTCGGCGACGATCTTGAACAGGCCGATGTCGCCGGTGCGCTTGACGTGGGTGCCGCCGCACAGCTCGGCGGAGAAGTCGCCCATCGTCAGCACGCGGACCTCGTCGCCGTACTTCTCGCCGAACAGCATCATCGCGCCGGACTTCTGCGCGGCCTCCATGCCCATCAGCTCGGCCTTGACCTCGTAGTTGGCGGCGATCACGTGGTTGACCACGCGCTCCAGCTCGGCGATCTGCTCGGCGGTGACGGCTTCGCCGTGGGCGAAGTCGAAGCGGGTGCGCTCCGGATTGACCAGCGAGCCCTTCTGCACCACGTGGGGGCCCAGCACGCGGCGCAGCGCCGCGTGCAGCAGGTGGGTGGCCGAGTGGTTGCGGGCGCTGGCCAGCCGCTGGTGCAGGTCGATGGTGGCGGTGACGGCGTCGCCGACCTTCAGCGCGCCGCGGGCCAGTTTGCCCTTGTGGCCGAAGGCAGCACCCTGGATTTTCTGGGTGTCGGCCACGTCGAACAGCGCGTCCAGACCGCCGGCCGCGGAGATTTCGCCGACATCGCCGACCTGGCCGCCGCCTTCCGCGTAGAAGGCGGTGTGGTCGAGCACGACGATGCCCTCGTCGCCGGCGGACAGGCTGTCGACCGGCTCGGTGCCCTTGTACAGCGCCAGGACCTTGGCGTCGACGCTGCTGTCGTCGTAGCCGTGGAAGCGGGTGTCGGCGCCGTCGTAGGCGATCTTGCCGCTCATCTTGAAGTTGGAGCCGGCGCGGCCGCGCTCGCGCTGGGCCTCCATCGCGCGCTCGAAGCCTTCCAGGTCGGCGTGGATGTCGCGTTCGCGGCAGATGTCGGCGGTCAGGTCCACCGGGAAGCCGAAGGTGTCGTACAGCTTGAAGATGGTATCGCCGTCCAGCGACTTCTTGCCGCCTTCCAGCGCGGAGTCCACCAGGCCCATGCCGATTTCCAGCGTCTCGGCGAACTTGATCTCCTCGGCGCGCAGCGCGTCCTCGATATGCGCCTGCTTCTCGCGCAGGTCCGGATAGGCCTCGCCCATCTCGGCGACCAGGTCGGCGACGATCTTGTGGAAGAACAGGCCCTTCTGGCCCAGCTTGTAGCCGTGGCGGATCGCGCGGCGGGCGATGCGGCGCAGCACGTAGCCGCGGCCCTCGTTGGACGGCAGGATGCCGTCGGCCACCATGAAGGAGCAGG
Organism: Chromobacterium sp. CV08; assembly: GCF_051129845.1. NCBI lineage: Bacteria > Pseudomonadati > Pseudomonadota > Betaproteobacteria > Neisseriales > Chromobacteriaceae > Chromobacterium > Chromobacterium sp. CV08. Next base: position 3,637,731 of record NZ_CP150453.1, on the reverse strand, counting down.
CGCGTATGTGGTCGGCGATCACTTTCAGCGACGGCACGTCCTGGCTGTATTCGACGCCGGTTTCACGGGCGGCGGCGCGCACCAGACAGGCCAGCGCGTCGGTCTCGTAGTTGGACTTGACGTTCTGCAGCACGGTGGACAGGCGCTCCAGGCCCATGCCGGTGTCGACCGACGGCTTGGGCAGCGGGTGCAGCGTGCCGGCTTCGTCGCGGTTGAACTGCATGAAGACGTTGTTCCAGATCTCCATGAAGCGGTCGCCGTCCTCGTCCGGGCTGCCCGGCGGGCCGCCGGCGACCGACGGGCCGTGGTCGAAGAAGATCTCGGTGCACGGGCCGCAGGGGCCGGTGTCGCCCATGGTCCAGAAGTTGTCGGACGCGTACGGCGCCCCCTTGTTGTCGCCGATGCGGACGATCTTGTCGGCCGGCACGCCTACGGTCTTGTGCCAGATGTCGTACGCCTCGTCGTCGGTGGCGTAGACCGTCACCATCAGCTTGTCCTTCGGCAGCGCCAGCCACTCGTCGCCGGTCAGGAATTCCCAGGCGAAGGTGATGGCGTCGCGCTTGAAGTAGTCGCCGAAGCTGAAGTTGCCCAGCATTTCGAAGAAGGTGTGGTGGCGCGCGGTGTAGCCGACGTTTTCCAGGTCGTTGTGCTTGCCGCCGGCGCGCAGACATTTCTGGCTGGTGGTGGCGCGGGTGTAGTCGCGCTTCTCGAAGCCCAGGAACACGTCCTTGAACTGCACCATGCCGGCGACGGTGAACATCAGCGTCGGGTCGTTGCCGGGGATCAGGCTGCTGGAGGGAACTACCTGGTGGCCTTTGGAGGCGAAGAAATCCAGGAATTTCTTGCGAATTTCAGAGGTTTTCATGATTTTCGGTCAATTTTCAAAATCTGGTCCGGGCGCCGTGCCGGGACGAATCCGTCGATTGTGTCAAGCCGGGGCCTGGCTGGCAAGCGCTTCGCAGCGCCGCTTCAGCGCCTGGTTCATCTGCAGGAAGCCCCGGCGGGCGCATTCCAGCAGCCGGTCGCCGATCAAAGGCAGCAGGAGGCCGGAGAAATCCTCGTCGTGATGGAGGCGGGTGCCGCCGTCGTCCAGCGCTTCCAGCCGGAAGCGGTGCTCGCCGTCGAGCAGGCCGGGAAGCAGCCATTTGCCGCGCCAGGCCATCAGGCTGCCGGCGGAGAATTCGCTGAGCCGCGGCCGGAAGGTCAGATGGCGGCCGCCCGGCGGGTGGACGGTGGCCACCAGGCTGGCGCCTGTCTCGTGGCGGCCGTGCAGCCCGACGATGAACGGGTTCCACTCCGGGTAGCGCCGCCAGTCGCTCAGCACCTGCCACACCCGCTCCGGGCTGGCGGCGATGTCGATCTCGGTGGCGATGCTGCGCGTTGCCATGGCTCAGTCCTCGTAGAAGTCGTCGTCCGCGCCGCCTGCCAGCACCCGGCGTATCACGTCGGCCGGAAAGCCGCGCTGCGCCAGGAAACGGTACTGTTTGGCCTTTTCCGCCGCGTCGGCCGGCAGCCGGCCGAACTTCTTGCGCCATTGCTCGCGGGCGCTGGCCAGGTCGTCCTGTCCGGACAGCGCCTCGCGTATCGAGTCGTCGGCGACGCCGCGCTGGCGCATTTCCTGCGCGAGCCGCCGGCTGCCGAACTTGGCGCCCTTGCTCGCCGTGAACTGGCGGGCGAAGCGTTCGTCGGATTGCCAGTCGGCGGCGGCCAGCTCGTCCAGCGCGGCGTTCAGTTCTTCTTCGCTGTCGGCAAAAGGCGCGAGCCGCCGAACCAGTTCCCGCCGGGTGTATTCCCGGCGGGACAGCAGTTCGGCGGCCCGCGCCTTCAGGCTTTTGCCTTCCGCCGCCATCAGGCGTCGAAGGCGTCGTCGGCGAACTCTTCGTCGCCCTGGCTTTCGTTGATCTCGATCTTCACGCCGACCGCTTCGCGGATCTTGCGCTCGATCTCCTCGGCGATCGCCGGATTGGCCTTCAGCCACTCGCGGGTGTTGTCCTTGCCCTGGCCAATCTTCTGGCCGTTGTACGCGTACCAGGCGCCGGACTTGTCGATGAAGCCGTGCTTGACGCCCAGTTCGATGATTTCGCCCGGACGGGAGATGCCCTCGCCGTACAGGATTTCGAAATCGGCCTGGCGGAACGGCGGCGAGACCTTGTTCTTCACGACCTTGACGCGGGTGTCGTTGCCGACGACTTCCTCGCCCTTCTTGATGCCGCCGGTGCGGCGGATGTCCAGGCGCACCGAGGCGTAGAACTTCAGCGCGTTGCCGCCGGTGGTGGTTTCCGGGTTGCCGAACATCACGCCGATCTTCATCCGGATCTGGTTGATGAAGATCACCAGCGTGTTGGTGCGCTTGATGTTGCCGGTCAGCTTGCGCAGCGCCTGGCTCATCAGGCGGGCCTGCAGGCCGACGTGGCTGTCGCCCATCTCGCCCTCGATTTCAGCCTTCGGCACCAGCGCGGCGACCGAGTCGACGACGATGACGTCGACGCCGCTGGAGCGCACCAGCATGTCGCAGATTTCCAGCGCCTGCTCGCCGGTGTCCGGCTGCGAGATCAGCAGGTCTTCGACGTTGACGCCCAGCTTCTGCGCGTAGACCGGGTCCAACGCGTTTTCGGCGTCGATGTAGGCGCAGGTGCCGCCCAGCTTCTGCGCCTCGGCCACCACCTGCAGACACAGCGTGGTCTTGCCGGACGATTCCGGACCGTAGATCTCGACCACGCGGCCGCGCGGCAGGCCGCCGACACCCAGCGCCAGGTCCAGGCTCAGCGAACCGGTGGAGATCACTTGCAGGTTTTCGGTGATCTGGTTGTCGCTCATCCGCATGATCGAGCCCTTGCCAAACTGCTTTTCAATCTGGGCCAGGGCCGCGGCCAGCGCCTTGCTCTTGTCTTCGGAAGCCATGCTGTCTCCAATGGGGTGTTCGGACCAATGATGGGGGCGATTATCGCAGAAAACCAGAGGTCGAACAGCAGCTTGCGGCCGCCGTTTTCGTGCCATGGTCGTAAAGCCGCGCCACGCCCCCTTTTGGAGCGGTGAAGGATGTGTACAATGGGGACATGATGAACGAACGCGCCCAACATCTGCTGAAGACGCTGATCGAACGCTATATCGCCGACGGTCAGCCGGTCGCCTCGAAGACCCTGTCGCTGCTGCCGGGGGTGGAGCTGTCGTCGGCCACGGTGCGTAATGTGCTGGCCGACCTGGAAAACATGGGGCTGATCGCCTCGCCGCACACCTCGGCCGGCCGGATTCCCACCGCGCGCGGCTATCGGCTCTTCGTCGACAGGCTGCTGACGATACGGCCGCTGGACGAGCTGTCGCGCCACGAACTGGAGGCCAATCTGCAGCCGGACAGCCCGCAGCGCATCGCGCAGGCGGCGTCGTCGCTGCTGTCCGAGCTGACCAGCTTCGCCGGCGTGGTGCTGACGCCGCAGCGCAGCGACGTCGCCTTCCGCCAGATAGAATTCCTGCGCCTGTCCGAACGGCGGGTGCTGATGATACTGGTGACGCTGGACGGCGACGTGCAGAACCACCTGCTGGTGACCGAGCGCGACTACACGCCGTCCGAGCTGGTCGAGGCCGGCAATTTCATCAACCAGCATTACAGCGGCCAGGCGCTGAGCGCCGTCGCGGCGCGCGTGGAGGGCGAGCTCAGGCAGTTGCAGGGCGACATCTCCGAATTGATGGCGGCGGCGGTCAAGCTTGGCCGGCAGACGCTGGCGCAGCGCAGCGAGGACGTGGTGGTCAGCGGCGGTTCGCGGCTGTTCCAGGTGCACGACCTGTCCGACGACCTGTCGCGGCTCAGGGAGCTGTTCGGCGTGTTCGAACGCAAGACCGAGTTGTTGAAGCTGCTGGCCCAGGGGCGGGCGGCGCAGGGCGTGAACATTTTCATCGGCGAGGAGTCTGGAGTCATGACGCTGGACGAATGCTCGGTGGTGACCGCCCCCTATTGCATCAACGGCCAGGTGGTCGGCACGCTGGGCGTGGTCGGCCCGACCCGCATGGCCTACGAGCGGGTGATTCCCATCGTCGACATCACCGCGAGGCTGGTCGGCAACGCGCTGTCCTTCCGCGATTGAGTCCGCGGCCGCTCCATCCAGACATTCCGACAAGAGAACGACCACAATGATGAACCGTATTCCGAAACTGGCCGGCGCGGCCGTCCTGGCCGCCCTGGCCTTCTCCTCCCAGCCGGCGCTGGCCGACGCGGCCTTTCTCGGCCGCCCCGACGTGCAGCGCTACATCGACGAGCAGGTGGCCGGCGGCCGGTTCAGCCGCCCCGAGCTGGAGGCGGTGTTCGCCAATGTCGAATTGAAGCCCAACATCATCCGCATCCTGGACAAGCCGTCTACGTCGCGGCCGTGGTACCAGTTCCGCGCGTCCACCGTCAACGACAGGCTGATCGTCGACGGCGTGGCCTTCTGGCAGGCCAACGCCGACGCGCTCGCGCGCGCCGAGCGCCAGTACGGCGTGGCGCCGGAGCTGATCGTCGCCATCCTCGGCGTCGAGACCCATTACGGCCGCAACACCGGCAGCTTCCGCCTGGTGGATTCGCTGTCGACGATAGGCTTCGACTACCCGCGCCGCGCCGAGTACTTCCGCGGCGAGCTGACCCAGTTCCTGCTTCTGGCCAAGGAGGAGGGCAAGGACCCGCTGACCCTGAAGGGCTCCTACGCCGGCGCGATGGGCCTGCCGCAGTTCATGCCGTCCAGCTACCGCAAATGGGCGGTGGACTTCGACGGCAGCGGCCACCGCGACATCTGGAACAATCCTCACGACGCGATAGGCAGCGTCGCCAACTACTTCCAGCTGCACGGCTGGCGGCACGGCGACGACATCGTCGCCCCGGCCAGCGTCGCGCCGGGCGCCGACGTCGACAAGCTGCTGGCCGACAAATTCAAGCTGCACTACACGGTCGGCGACTTGCGCAAGATGGGCGTGGCGCCGCAGGCGCCGCTGGCCGACGACGTGCCGGCGGTGCTGTTTTCGCTGGAGACTTCGCCCGGCGTCACCGAGTACTGGCTGGGCCTGAACAACTTCTACGCGATCACCCGCTACAACCGCAGCACGCTGTACGCCAAGGCGGTGCAGGAAATCGCCGGCCAGGTGCGCCAACGCTACTACGCGGCGCTGGCGCAGCGGCCGGAGCCGGCCTCGGCCGGTCTGTAGGCGGCAGCGGCCGCACCCGACACCGGCGCCGCCCCGCGGCCGCGCCGGTGAAACCTGTCGCCTTGCGCGGCAATTGCCATTAAAATCCGCCCCCATGAGCTATCAAGTCCTTGCCCGCAAGTGGCGCCCGAAGCGTTTCGCCGACCTGGTCGGCCAGGAACACGTGGTCCGCGCCCTCAGCAACGCCCTCAAGGAGGCGCGGCTGCATCACGCCTATCTGCTGACCGGCACCCGGGGCGTCGGCAAGACCACCATCGCCCGCATCCTGGCCAAGAGCCTGAACTGCGAGACCGGCACCACGGCCGAGCCCTGCGGCGAGTGCCAGGCCTGCCGCCAGATCGATACCGGCCGCTTCGTCGATCTGCTGGAGATAGACGCCGCGTCCAACACCGGCATCGACAATATCCGCGAGGTGCTGGAGAACGCCCAGTACGCGCCGACGATGGGCCGTTTCAAGGTCTATATCATCGACGAAGTGCACATGCTGTCGAAAAGCGCGTTCAACGCGATGCTGAAGACGCTGGAGGAGCCGCCGGCCCACGTCAAGTTCATCCTGGCCACCACCGACCCGCAGAAGGTGCCGGTGACGGTGCTGTCCCGCTGCCTGCAGTTTTCCTTGCGCAATATGACGCCGCAGCAGGTGTCGACCCATCTGGCCCACATGCTGGACGTCGAGGGCATCCATTACGAGGCGCCGGCGCTGGCGCTGCTGGGCCGCGCCGCGTCCGGCTCGATGCGCGACGCGCAGTCGTTGCTGGACCAGGCCATCGCCTACGGTCTCGGCGAGGTCAGGGAAGACGGCGTGCGCGCGATGCTGGGCGCGGTGGACCGCCGCTACCTGTTCACGTTGCTGCAGGCGCTGTCCGCCGCCGACGGCGCGGCGTTGATGGCCGAGGCCGACAGCCTGGCCGAGCGCGGCGTCAGCTTCGATTCGGCCTTGTCCGAACTGGCGGTGCTGCTGCAGCAGCTGGCGCTGGCGCAGACGGTGCCGACGGCGCTGGCCGACGACGAGCCGGAGCGCGACACGATAGTCGCGCTGGCCGACGCGATCGCGCCGCAGGACGTGCAGCTGTACTACCAGATCGCCATCCACGGCCGCAAGGACCTGGCGCTGGCGCCGGACGAGCACGCCGGCTTCAATATGACGCTGCTGCGGATGCTGGCCTTCCATCCGGCCAGGGCGCCGGCGGAGAGCGCCGCGCCTGCGCGCGCCTCCGCGCCGGTCCAGCCGCGTCCGGCGTCGGCATCGGTCGCGTCGGTCGCCAGCGCCTCGGTGCCGGCGCAGCGGGGCATGTCGCCGGCGGCGCGCGCGCTGCAGGCCGCCGGCCTGGGCGCGCAGCCGCAGGGCAAGCCCCGCGCGGCGGAACCTGTCCCGGCCGCCGAGCCGGAACCCGAGCCCGCGCCCGGGGCGACGGCCGCCGAGCCTGTCCCGGCGCCGCGGCCCGAGTCCCGGCCCGCGCCGCAAGCGGCGCCGGTCCAGGCCCGGCCCGAAGCAGCGGCCCGGGACGAGGAGGACGAGCGCGACGACGAGGAGCCCGTCGACGCGCCGTGGTCCGACGACGACGCGATGCCGGCCTACGCGCAGCAGCCTCCGCTGGAGGACGAGCCGTCCGCGGCCGTCGCCTACAGCTTCGACGGCGACTGGCAGCGGCTGGTGGCCGACCTGGGCGCCAAGCTCGGCGCGGCGCGGATGCTGGCCCACAATGCCGTGCTGAAGCGCTGGAGCCAGCAGCGGCTGGAACTGGCGGTGCCTGAGAGCTTCCGCCATATGAGCGGACGCGATTACCAGGAAAAATTGAAAGCCGCGCTGGCCGAACGTTTCGGCCATCCGGTGGATTTGACGGTGACGGTGGAGGAGCTGGGGATGGAAACCCCGGCGATGACCGACGCCAGGCTGCGCCAGGAGCAGCTGGCCGTCGCCCGAGAATGCATGCAAAACGATCCGGTGGTGCAGCAGATGGTGCGCGAATTCGGCGCCACGCTGCTCATCGAGACCATTCAACCCGTACAGGAGTGACCGCGATGTTCGGTAAAGCAGGAATCGCCGGCCTGATGAAGCAGGCCCAGCAAATGCAGGAAAACATGAAAAAGGCCCAGGACGAGCTGGCCAAGGTTGAAGTGGAGGGCCAATCCGGCGCCGGCATGGTCAAGGTCACGATGACTTGTTCGCACGACGTCAAGCGCGTCGCCATCGACGACAGCGTGCTGGACGACAAGGAAATGCTGGAAGACCTGATCGCCGCCGCGTTCAACGACGCGGTGCGCAAGGTCGAGGCCACGACCCAGGAGCGGATGTCCGGCTTCACCAATGGCCTGAACCTGCCGGCCGGGATGAAGCTCCCGTTCTGACCCCAGGCCCGGCGACGGGCCTTTTTCTTCGGCGCGACGGCTGCCGGCATGGCATGCCGCGGCGTCGCGCCGAATTTCCCATCCGCGTCCCGAGACGCTGTTTTGCCTGCAGGTTGATCCCGTGTCGATGAAGAATCCCCCCGCGCTGGAACAATTGATCGCCGCCCTGAAGGTGCTGCCCGGCGTGGGGCCGAAAACCGCCCAGCGCATGGCCTTCCATCTGCTGCAGCGCGACAAGAAAGGCGCCGACAAGCTGGCGCGCGCGCTGGACAAGGCGCTGACCCAGCTGACCCATTGCCAGCGTTGCAATACCTTCAGCGAGGCCGAGCTGTGTCCGATCTGCGCCGACGAGGCGCGCCGTCAGGACCTGCTGTGCATCGTGGAGATGCCGGCCGACCTGATGATGCTGGAGCAGGCCAAATGCTTCGACGGCCTGTATTTCGTGCTGATGGGGCGGATTTCGCCGCTGGACAATATCGGTCCGAAGGACCTGCATCTGGACAAGCTGCTGACGCGGGCGCTGGACGGCCGGGTGGGCGAGGTGGTGATCGCCACCAACTTCACCGCCGAGGGCGAGGTCACCGCCCACATGCTCAGCGAGCTGTTCAAGGACCGCGGCCTTGCCGTGACGCGGATCGCGCGCGGCATGCCGGTCGGCGGCGAGCTGGAGTACGTCGATCTGGGCACGCTGGCGCAAGCGGTGTACGAGCGCCGCGGCGTGTAGGCCGGCATTGTCTTGTCATGGCCGTTTCGCTAGAATCGGCTCTTCCCGTCCCGTTTCATCCTCAGGAGTCCTGTCGAAATGAACAAGTGATGCCCGGATGCCCACCGCATCCCCGATTCGTTCCGCCGTCCGGCGCGTGCGAGCGTGCGCATTGCTTGTTTTCGACAATCCGTTCCCGACCGTCTTCCCGTATCGTCTGAGCCCGGCATGGGCGGTTTCCGCGCAGCGCGCGCGTCGGCGTTGATTTCCCTTTTCCGAAGGAAGTGCAAGATGGCCGATGCCGTTCAACAACACGATGTTTTCCATTACAACCAGGCTGCCTGGGACCGCCAGGCCGCCGCCGATTGCGAGTGGTCGCGGCCGGTGGGTGCCGCCGAGATCGCCGAGGCCAGGCGGGGCCGGGTGCTGGCCCGACTGACGCCCGGACCGCTGCCGGCCGGCTGGCTCGACGACGCGCGTGGCCTGGATATCCTGTGCCTGGCCGGCGGCGGCGGCCAGCAGGCGCCGCTGCTCGCGGCGGCAGGCGCGCGGGTGACGGTGCTGGACGCGTCAAGCGAACAGCTGGCGCGCGACCGCGAGGTGGCCGAGCGCGAAGGCCTGGCGCTGAGGCTGGAGCACGGCGATATGCGCGATCTGTCGCGCTTCGCCGACGCGAGCTTCGATTGCGTGTTCCATCCGATCTCCAATCTGTACGTGCCGGACGTGGCGCCGGTGTGGCGAGAGTGCTTCCGCGCTTTGCGGCCGGGCGGGCGGCTGCTGGCCAGCTTCTACCATCCGGCGGTCTTCGTCGCCGACCGCGACCCGGCGCTGCTGGAGCGGGGGCTGATCCGGCCGCGCTTCTCGATTCCGTACTCCGATCTCGAGCATCTGCCGGCCGAGGCGCTGGCGGCGAAGCGCGAGCGGGGCGAGGCGCTGGTCTTCGGCCACAGCCTGGCCGAGCTGATAGGCGGGCAGGCGGCGGCCGGCCTGCTGATCGCCGGCTTCCACGAGGACTGGCAGCCGCGGCCGCGCTTCCTGATCGACCGCTATCTGCCCACCTTCATCGCGACCTGGGCGGTCAAGCCGGGCTGAGGCGCAAAAAAAGCCCGCCGGGACGCTGGCGGGCTTTTTCGCGGCGGGGCGCTCAGTCGCCGCTGACGATGTCGACGCCCTTCGGCGGCGTGAAGGCGAAGCGGGACGCCGGCAGGCTGACGTTCTGCTGCGGCTTGCCGAAGCGGATGCGGGTGTCGTTGCCGAAGCTATCGGTCAGCTCCATCTCGACCAGCGCGTTGTCCCGGAAGCCCATGCGGATGGCGCTGAAGGTGTTGTCCTGCTTTTTCGGGCTGGCGGCCAGCCATTCGATGTCGCCCTGCTTGCCGGCCTCGTTCAGCTTGTAGCTGCGTTCGATCTCGTTGCTGCCGGCCAAGAGCGCCGCCGGGCTGGAGCCCAGCGCTGCGCCCTGCGCCTTGCGCGTCGCCTGGGCCAGATCCTGGTCGTAGATCCACAGCGTCTTGCCGTCGCCGACGATCAGCTGCGCGTACGGCTTGGTGTACTCCCAGCGGAACTTGCCCGGGCGGGAGATCTCCAGCCGTCCGCTGGCTTCCTCGCGCTTGTTCTTGCTGGTGACGGTCTGGCTGAAGTCGGCGGCCAGCGTCTTGCTGCCGGCGACGAAGGCCTTCAGCTGGGCGATGGCGGAGGCCTGGGCCGGCGCGGCCAGGCCGCAGGCGACAGCGGCGGCGCAGAGCGCCAAGTGAATCGATTTCATGCGGGGTGTCCTTGCGGGCGCGCGGCCCGCAGTCGAAAACGGTATGACAGCGCATCGGCCCGGCCGGTTCAGGCCGGGCGTCATCGTCATTGCGCGCGCGCCTTGCGCTTTTTCTTCTTGGCCGCCGGCTTCTTGGCAGGCTGCGGGGCGGCCTGCGCGGCCGGGGCCGGTTCGGCGGCGTCGGCCGAGGCGGCCGGCGCCTTGTCGTCGCCCTTCAGCCAATCCGGCAGTTCCAGCTTGTCGTAGTCGATGATGTCGCTTTCGGCCGGGTTGTAGACGAACTGCGGTTTGCCCAGATGGCTGTAGCGCAGGTTCAGGTAGGCGTCGGCGCTGAATTCGTCGGAGCTCATCCGGATGTTCTGGCGGACGGCCAGCAGGTCGCCGCCGCGGCTGACGTAGAGGTCGCTGACGGTCTGGTTGGATGCCGAGGCGGCCGGGGCCAGCTTCATCAGTTCCTGTACCAGGCGGATCATCGATTCGGCGTCGGATTTCTCCTCCGGCGGCTTCACCTGGTCGTGGGCGACCTTGGCCAGGCCTTCGAGGATCTGCATCGTCAGCTGTTGCTCCTGCGGCTTGTCCAGCGTCATCCGCAGCTTGTAGCGGGCGCCGACTTCGTCGGCGTAGGCGTCCAGCGGTTCGAAGCTGAAGGCTTTCTTGTCCAGCTGGGCGTAGGCCTGGTCGATGATCTGCGGCATCGCCTGGTACATTTGCTTCAGCGGAATCTTGGCGGCGACTTCGGCCGGCAGCTTGGCCCGGACGAACTGGCCCGGGTGCTTGCGCAGCGACGGCAGGGCCAGATCGACGGCGGACGGGTCGACCAGCAGCGACATGTCCTGGGCGCGGAACTGCATCGGCACCTTGATGCTGGCCAGCAGGTTGCGGCGCTCGAAGCGCAGCTCAGGAATCAGCTCGACCTTGCCGCTCGGGGCGTCGACGGCGCCGCTGAGGTTCAGGTGTATCGAACGGGCGACCTGGTCTATGGTGTCGGCGGTCTGGCCCAGCTTCAGCTCGGAGGCGCTGTCGTGGAAGCTGAGCTGATTGAAGCCGAACTGGCCGTCGATATTGTAGCTGGCATTCTGCCAGTTCTGGATCATGACCTTGCGGGTGGCCTCGTCGGCCGGCTTGCCGGCCAGCGGCGTGGCGCAGCCGGACAGCAGGGCGACGGAGCAGAGCGCGGCGGCGGCCGTCAGTTTCAAGCGAGTCATTGTTTTTCCTGTGTGGATCTGATGATGGACGGGCGACGATGCCGGTCTTGTTATTCCATTATTTTATCTCGGCCGGAATAATCATTCCATTGACTTTCCGGCCGCGCGTCCGGCTCAGCTGAAGCGATTGGTGATCGGGTAGCGCCAGTCCTTGCCGAAGCCGCGCTGGGTGACGCGCGGACCGACCGGCGCCTGGCGGCGCTTGTATTCGTTGATCTTCAGCAGCCGCACGACGCGGGCGACATCGGCCTCGGCGTAGCCGGCGGCGACGATGTCGGCCGCCGACTGGTTGTCCTCGACATAGCGCGTCATGATGGCGTCCAGCACCTCGTACGGCGGCAGGCTGTCCTGGTCCTTCTGGTCCGGACGCAGCTCGGCCGACGGCGGGCGGGTGATGATGCGCTCCGGAATCACGTCGGACACCGTGTTGCGCCAGCGGCACAGCTCGAACACCAGGGTCTTGGCCACGTCCTTCAGCACGGCGAAGCCGCCGGCCATGTCGCCGTACAGTGTGCAGTAGCCGGTGGTCATTTCGGACTTGTTGCCGGTGGTCAGCACCAGCTTGCCGTTCTTGTTCGACAGCGCCATCAACAACGTGCCGCGGATGCGTGCCTGCAGGTTCTCCTCGGTGGTGTCCGCCTCCAGGCCCTGGAACGACGGCGCCAGCGCGGCCATGAAGCTCTCGTACATGGCCCAGATCTCGATCTCGTCGTACTGCACGCCGAGGCGCTCTATCATGTCGCGGCTGTCGGCCACCGAGATGTCCGCGGTGTAGCGCGACGGCATCATCACCGCGTGAACCTTGTCGGCGCCCAGCGCGTCCACCGCCACCGCCAGCGTCAGCGCCGAGTCTATGCCGCCGGACAGGCCCAGCAGCGCGCCGGGGAAGCCGTTCTTGCCTATGTAGTCGCGGACGCCGACGACCAGCGTGCGGTAGACGCTTTCCAGCGCGCCGGGCAGCGCGGCGCGACTGCCGGGCCGGAAATCGCCGTCGACGAAATCGACCAGCAGCAGCTCGTCGTCGTAGGCGGCGGCCTGGGCCGCCACGGCGCCGCTCTTGTCCAGCGCGAAGGAAGCGCCGTCGAAGACCAGTTCGTCCTGGCCGCCGGTGAGGTTGGCGTAGGCCAGCGGCAGGCCGGTCTCCTCGACGCGGTAGCGCATCACCTGGTGGCGGGTCTCGATCTTGTCGCGGTGGAACGGCGAGGCGTTCAGGCTCAGCAGCAGCTCGGCGCCGGCGTCGGCGGCCTCGGCCGCCGGTTCCAGCTGCCAGGCGTCCTCGCAGATCAGCACGCCGACCTTGACGCCGTCCTGCTCGAACACCAGCGGCGCGGCGCCCGGCGTGAAGTAGCGGCATTCGTCGAATACTTCATAATTGGGCAGCAGCATCTTGTGATACTGGCCCAGCCGGTTGCCGTCGCGCAGCACGGTGGCGGCGTTGAATCGCTCGCCGCCTATCCGGGCCGGGTGGCCGACGACGACGGTGATGCCGTCCAGCTGCTCGATCAGGTCCAGGCCGCGCGCCACTTCGCGGTAGAAGCTTTCGCGCAGCAGCAGGTCTTCCGGGCTGTAGCCGGTCAGCGCCAGTTCCGGCGTCAGCAGGATGTCGGCGCCGCGGGCCATGGCCTCCTGGGCCAGCGCGACGATTTTCTGGGCATTGCCGGCGATGTCGCCGACGACGGGGTTGAACTGCGCGAGAGCGATACGCATCTTGAGGAGACACCGATGATTCTTGATCGTCCGATTTTACCTGAAGATGGCTGCCGGAGCCTGTTCAAAGTCTTTTTGTCCTCGGCTTCCGCAAAAAGACGGTGAACGGGCTTTCAGAAAGGAAAAGCGTTGCAACTGCAATTGTATGACGGGGTGGCCTCCATCGCGCGGCCTGCGTGGCCGGACGGGGAGGGCGCGGGCGTGTTCGTCGGCCGCGAGTGGCTGACGGCGCTGGAGGAGACCGGCTGCGTCGGCGGCGCGACCGGCTGGCGGCCGCTGCCGCTGGCGCTTGAGCGCGACGGCCGGGCCGAGGCGCTGGCGCCGGCCTACCTGAAGCAGCACAACCGCGGCGAGTACGTGTTCGACTGGGCCTGGTCCGAGGCCTATGCCCGCGCCGGACTGCAGTATTACCCGAAGCTGGTCGTGGCCTCGCCGTTCACGCCGGTGACCGGCAGCCGGCTGCTGGGCGGCGCGGACGCGCAGGCGCAGCTGATCGCCGGCCTGAGGCAGCTGGTCGACGACAACGGCCTGTCGTCGGCCCATGTGCTGTTTCCCACGGCGGAAGAGGCTGCGCGATTGGAGGAGGCCGGCTGGCTGCTGCGCGACGGGACGCAGTTCCACTGGCGCAACCGGGGCTATGCCGGTTTCGACGACTTCCTGGCCACGCTGAGCCGCGACAAGCGCAAGAAGATACGGCAGGAGCGCCGCCGGGTCGCGGAGGCCGGCGTCGAGGTGAGGACGCTGGCCGGCGCCGAAATCGGCGACGGCGATTGGCGGCTGTTCGACCGCTGCTATCGTCAGACCTATCTGGAGCACCGTTCCTCGCCGTATCTGAATCTGGATTTCTTCCGGCGGATAGGCGACCGGCTGGCCGGGCACTGCGTGATGTTCGTCGCCAGCGCCGGCGGGCGCGACATCGCCGCCAGCCTGTGCGTGGTCGACGGCGACACGCTGTACGGCCGTTACTGGGGCGCGCTGGAAGAGGTGTCCTGCCTGCATTTCGAGCTGTGCTACTACCAGGGGCTGGAATACGCGATCGCGAAGCGGCTGCGAAGCTTCGAGGGCGGGGCCCAGGGAGAGCACAAGCTGGCGCGCGGTTTCGAGCCGGAGCGCACGGTTTCGGCCCACTATATCGCCGACCTCCGTTTCCGCGACGCCATCGCCGGCTGGCTCCGGCGGGAGAGGGAGGGTGTCAGCGATTACATGGATCAGCTGTTTTCGCATTCCGCTTACAAAACACTTGCACCGGAAGAGTAGGGCTTATATACTGCGCAGCCTCTGTGACCGAAACCGGCCGCGGAGTCTGGAGAGGTGGATGAGTGGTTTAAGTCGCACGCCTGGAAAGCGTGTTTAGGTTAATAGCCTAACGGGGGTTCGAATCCCCCCCTCTCCGCCAGAATTCATTACGGAATCGCCTGGCGGTTCCGGCAGTTCAGCAAGACACCTCCGGAGAGGTGGATGAGTGGTTTAAGTCGCACGCCTGGAAAGCGTGTTTAGGTTAATAGCCTAACGGGGGTTCGAATCCCCCCCTCTCCGCCAAATTGAAAAGCCCCGAATGATTCGGGGCTTTTCGCATTTGCGCCGATTGAAATCCGGCGCGACCGCGCTTTTTATTCCCGATGTTCCCGATATCCGGTCGCGAGAAATGCGCCGGGGCGTTTGCGTGCCCGTTTCTCCATCGGATGACCGGATAGTTGGTCGTGTTTGCTGGTTTTATACGTGTTGCTCCGGATTGTATGGCCGGCAGATAACATCTAATCAGGATAATGCCTGACAAAGACAATGCGTATGTGAACTAATCTCGGCGCTTGGCGCCATCGACAAAACCTCCGCTCCCGCGCCGCCCCTCCTTGCCGCGCTGCTTGCGCCGCCGGAGTCGGTGCGCCTTCGTTCAGGCGCTCTGCGGGTTTTCGTCGGCGGTTCCCGGTCCGTCCTTCGGCATCGCATCTTTGCGAGCGCATCTTCCTTTCCCACGCGTGCCGCGTTCAGGCGGGATCGCGTGCGGGAAGCGTTCCATGACCATGAGCCGAATCTGGGAGGAAACATGTCCAAATTGAATCGCCGTCAATTGCTGCAGGGCGGAGCCGTCGTTTTCGGCAGCCTGGCCTTGTCCGAGCCGGTTTGGGCCAGGCTGATCCGTCTGAGCCGGGGTACCCGTTACAACGTCGCCAGTCCGCAGGGCAAGGCGATGCTGCAAATCTACGCGGGAGCAGTCAAGAAGATGATGGATCCCGCGCTGTATCCGGAGGGCAATCCGCTGAACTGGATATTCCAGTGGTACACCCACTTCGTGCGGGCCGACCGGACCAAGCTGCAGGAGCTGAACCGGGTGTATCCGTCGCCGTCGGCGAACCGGACGCTGGCGGAAAAGATGTGGGACACCTGTCAGGCCCACAGCTCGGGGCAGCGCGAGGATTTCTTCCTGCCGTGGCACCGGATGTTCATCACCTATTTCGAGGACATCATCCGGCAGGTTTCCGGCCGGCACGATTTCACGCTGCCGTACTGGGACTACACCGATCCTGCCCAGCAGGTGCTGCCCGTCGAGTTTCGGCAGCCGGGCGATCCTGTCTGGGGACCCTTGTACCGCGCGACCCGCTGGCCCGAC
Source organism: Chromobacterium sp. CV08 (assembly GCF_051129845.1). Taxonomy (NCBI): domain Bacteria; kingdom Pseudomonadati; phylum Pseudomonadota; class Betaproteobacteria; order Neisseriales; family Chromobacteriaceae; genus Chromobacterium; species Chromobacterium sp. CV08. The sequence continues at coordinate 3,622,225 of NZ_CP150453.1, read as the reverse complement.
ACCAATGCCGGCAAGAACGTCACGCTGGGGCCCGGAGGGATGCTGACGCTGGACTGCATGAAGTCGAATCTGTATTCCGGCTCCGCCGGCGACGCCGGATTCTGCGCGAACACCGACATGAATCCGCACGGCGCGCTGCATGTGGACGTCGGCAACGGCGAGGGCATGGCGTCGGTGCCGTGGGCGGCGAACGATCCCATCTTCTGGATCCACCATTGCAATATCGACAGGATCTGGGCCAGCTGGAACCTGGCCGGCGGCAAGAATCCTTCCGACGCGCCCTTCCTCAACCAGCAGTTCGTTTTCGCGTCGCCGACGGGGACGGCGGTGGTCGGGACCGTCAAGAACTTCCTGTCGCTTCCGAAGGACGCTTATTCGAGCTATGTCAAGCGGCCGCCGGGCAGCCTGCCGTTCCCGATCAAGCTGGTGCCGCTCAAGGTGCCGCTGGCGATGCGGCTGGAGAGCTTCGCGACCGAGGCCGCGAACCTGGTCCGGCTGGGCAACGCGCCGGTCACCGTCAGCCTGGGCGACGCGAAGTCGACGTCCGCGTCGGCGCCGCGGGTCGAGATGTTGTCGAGCAGCCTGGGCGCGCTCGGCAAGCAGTCCCAGCTCTTCCTGCGTTTCGAAGGCCTGTCCGCCCATGGCGCGGTAAGCGGCGTCTACAATGTCTATGTCCACGCCGGGGACATGGCCGATCCGGCGGCCGACGCGCGAGGACCGGGCTTCGTCGGCCAGATCAACTTCTTCAGCGCGGCCGGAACGCACCAGCATGACGGCGAAGCGGCAGGAAACGCCCCGGACAAGAAGGCGTTCAGTTTCCTGCTGACGGCGGAGACGCGGGCCTGGCTGCAGAAGGGCGGCGGCGAGCCCCGCGTCACCCTGGTGCCCACCGCCTCTTCCGGCAACGACGAGGCGATGCCTTCGATAGACAAGATAGCGCTGGTTGCATCGTGAGGCGACGCGGCGCGGCCGGCGTTCGGCCGCGCCATCGCCGGACCGGCCGGGAGGACGCATGACGATGGACGCGGGAAGGGCGCTGGCGTGCGCGGCGCTTGCGCTGTGCCTGTCCTGCTCATCGCAGGGAGGCGCGGCGATGCATCTGCTGGCCAGATACGATGCGGGCGGACGGGGCGTCAGCCTCGGTGCGGAGCCGGTCCGCATCGCCATTGCGCTGGACGGGCGGGATTGCGCCGGCGGCGGGCGCGTCACCCTGTATCTGCGGGGGCTGCACGCCGACGGCGGCTCGAGCGGCGGCTACCGGGTGCTGCTGATGCCGGACGGCGGCGACGGCGCGGGCACGCCGGTCGGCACGATCAATTTCTACGGCATCGGCCCCGGCATCGCAAGGGACGTCAGCTTCGAGCTTGCCTGGACGCCGCCGCCGATCCGGAACGGACGCTGCGCCGTCCATCTGTCGCTGCAGCCGGCCGGGCCGCCGGAGGCGGGCGGCGGGGCGGCGATCGACAGCGTGGAGCTGTGGGGTCAATGAGGCCGGGCGCGGCCATCTGCGGCGTTGTCAGGCTAGGCCCCGGAATGACCCAGGCCTACGCCCTCCGCCGCGCATCTGGCCGGCCGGCTGGACTGCGGCGCTCGTAAAACGATCTTAAACAGGCTCTCAGCGCTCCCAGCCGCCTCCGAGCGCCAGGAACAGATTGACCCGGTCCTGCGCCAGTTGGGCGTCCGACGCCGCCAGCGCCGCTTCGCTGCCGGCCAGGACGCGGTCGGCGTCCAGGCTGGACAGATAGGGCGCGCGGCCGGCGGCGTACAGCCGGCGGTTGTCCCCGGCGGCCGAGCGGGCCTTGTCGCGCGCCGCGCGCAGGTCGGCGTTGCGTTGCAGATCGTTGGCGTAGAGGCTCAGCGCCGTCTCGGTTTCGCGCAGCGCGTTCAGTACCACGCCGTCGAAACGCGCCAGCTCGGCGTCGGCGTCGGCGCGCGCCGCCTTGACCCGGGCGCGGGCGCCGCCGTCCGGTATGGTCCAGCTGATCAGCGGCCCCAGACCCCAGTGCTCGGCGCGTGCCTCGCCGACGTGCTCCAAGAGGCCGGTGTAGCCGGCCGACGCGCCCAGCGTGACGCTGGGGTAGAGCTCGGCGGTGGCGACGCCGATGCGCGCGGTGGCCGCGGCCAGCCGGCGTTCGGCCTCGCGCACGTCGGGACGCCGCTTCAACAGCGCCGCGCCGTCGCCGACCGGCAGCGGCTGCGCCAGCACCGGCTCGGCCGCGCAGGCGACCGCGGCCGGCGGCAGTTCGGCCGGGGCCTTGCCCAGCAGCGCGGCCAGCCGGAAGCGGGCGGCGTCCTGCTCGGCCAGGAAGCGCGGCAGGTTGGCGCGCAGTGCGTCGGCCTGGGCCTGGGCCCGCGTCAGGTCGGTGGTGCGGCCGCGTCCGGCGGCCAGCAGCCGGCGCGCGACGTCGACGCCGCGGTTCTGCAATTCCAGTTCGTGCCGCGCCACCGCCAGCTGATGGCCGGCCGAGCAGCCCTGCACATAGGCGCGCACCGTTTCGGCCGCCACCGTCACCCGCGCCAGATCGGCCGCGGCGGCGTTGGCCTCGGCGCCGGCGCGCGCCGCTTCCTCGGCGCGCTGCAACTTGCCGAACAGGTCGATCTGATAGCCTATGCTGAGGCCGACGTCGCCGGCGTTGACCACCGGCAGCTTCTGTTCCAGCAGGAAGGCCTCGCCGGACTCCTGCGAGCGCTGGATGGCGGCCGATACCGCCGCGTGCGGACCGCGCTCGGCGTCGACGCCGGTTTCGACGGCCAGCGCCTTGCGCAGATTGGCGGCGGCGACGCGGATGCCGGCGTTGGCGGCCAGCGCCTGCTCGACCAGGCCGTTCAGCCTGTCGTCGCGGTACAGCCGCCACCAGCCGGCCGGCAACGGCTCGGCCGACACGGCGGCGTTCCCGGCGGACTGGAACGGCGCGGCGGCGGCGGGGCGGTTCAGCGCCGCCTGTCCGGGCAGGCGGTAGTCCGGTCCGACCGCCGCGCAGCCGGCCAGCGCGCCGGCCAGCGTCAGCGCCGTCAGCGACAGGCGGCTCACGAGTGCCGCTCCGGTCGTACCGACACCGTCGCGGTGCGGCCGGCGATCAGCCGGAAATTGGCCGGCACCTCGTCCAGCGCGATGCGCACCGGAATGCGCTGCGCCAGCCTCACCCAGTTGAAGGTGGGGTTCACGTTGGGCAGCAGCGAGGCGCCGTTGCTGCGGTCGCGGTTCTCGATGCCGGCGGCGATGCTCTGCACGTGGCCGCGCAGCGGGCGGGACTCGCCCATGATCTGGATGTCCACCGGCGCGTTCGGCGCCAGGCCGCCGAGCTTGGTCTCCTCGAAATAGCCGTCGACGTGGAAGGAGCGGGCGTCCACCACCGACAGCACCGGACGTCCGGCGGCGGCGTAGTCTCCGGCGCGCGGCGTGCGGTCGTTCAGATAGCCGTCCACCGGGCTGACGACGGCGGTGCGTTCCAGATTGAGCCGGGCGATGCCGACGGCGGCCTCGGCCGCGGCCAGCGAGGCCTCGGCCAGCCTGACCTTGGCGTCGCCTTCTTCCTGCGCCTCGCGGGCCACCAGATCGGTCAGCGCGTGATTGCGGGCTGCCTCGCGTCGCGCCTGGTCCAGCGTGGCGCGTTGCGCGGCGGCGGCGGCTTCGGCCTGGCGCAGCGCCAGCGCGAAGTGGGCGCGGTCGACGACGAAGAGCAACTGGCCCTTCTTCACCAGCTGATTGTCGCCGACCTTGACCTCGGTGATCAGGCCGGACACGTCCGGCGCCACCTGGACGACATCGGCGCCGATATGGCCGTCGCGGGTCCACGGCGCGTTGGTGTAATAGTCCCAGATGTGGCGCGCGACCAGCGCGGCGACGGCAACCAGGACCAGGGTCAGCGCGACCGGCCCGGCTTTGCGAATAAGCGTGTTCATGGTCTTACCTGTGAGTCAGCGCGATCATGCATCCGAGCACGATCACGTAAAGCGCGAAATTGAACAGAGAGCGGTGCCATACCACCCGGTACAGGCCCAGCCGGACCAGCGCGTGGCGCAATGCGCCGAAGACGGCGAAGGCGATCAGCATCAGCAGCAGCAGGCTGGGGATGTAGACGCCATAGAAATCGATTTCGCCTATCATGATCGGGCTCCTGCGTCTGCGGCCGCCGGCGCGCGGCCGTCGGCGTCGGGAAACAGCGCCACCCGCAATTCCACCAGCGCGTGGCGGGCCTCCTGCGCGGCCAGGCCGGCGGCGCGGGCGGTGCCGGCGATGGCGGCGTCCAGCGCGTCCATCAGCGGGGCCGGGGTGGCCTGGCTGGCGCCGGCGGCGGCGCAGGCCCGGTAGTGGCCGCTGACCGCCTGCAGCGCCGCGTCCACCGTCTGCCGCGCCTCGCCGTGCAGCCGGTGCTCGTCGCGCTGCAGATCGAGCGCGCTGAAGCCGACGCGCAGCTCGCGGAACGGGTCGCCGGGCTGTCCGGCGGCGGCCAGCCGCGGCGCCAGCAACGCCAGCCGGTCCAGCATCTTGGCGGTCAGCCGCGCGTAGTCGCCGAGCTGATGGCCGGCGGCGTTGCGCGCCAGATCGTTCCAGTTGGCGCGCGTCAGCCGGCGCAGCGCCAGCTCCTTGCCGAACGGCCGGGTGGCCAGCGTCCACATCAGCGCCAGCAGGATGCCGGCAGCGCCGGCCAGATTGCTGTTCAGGAAGGATTCGAAGTCGGCGCTATAGGTCTGCTGCAGGCCGATCAGATTCGAAGTGAACACCACCAGCAGCGTCGCCGCCATGCCGAAGCGCGGCTGGCCGAACAGCAGGCCGGCGAGCAGGAAGGGCGCGGCCAGGCACAGCGCCAGCGTCTCGAACTCGTGCACGGCCGGCAGCACCGCGAATAGCAGGACGCCGGCCAGCAGCGTGCAGGCCAGGTTGACGACGAACAGCGTGCGCATCTGCGGCGCCGGCTCGTCCAGCGAGGCGAACAGGCAGCAGGCGACGGTGCCCAGGATCACCGCGTTGCCGCCGTCGGTCCAGCCCGAGCCTATCCAGCCCAGGCAGCCGAGAAACACGCCGAGCGCGACGCTGCCGGCGGTGAACAGCGTCAGGCCGAAATCATGGTGACGGGAGCGGTCGGCGACTTCCCAGCGGGTGTAGGCCGGCTTCCAGCCGCGCAGCGGCTGCTTATGCATCACCAGCTGGCGCAGCGACAGGCAGTCCTGCCACAACCTGACCAGCGAACGCAGCCGGGCGCGCAGCGTGCCTTCCAGCAGTCCGCTCCAGTCGCCGGCAGGCGGGGCCTGCTCCAGCCGCTGCAGCAACTGGCGGCCGCGTCCGGCGAAGTGGGGGTCGTCCAGCGGCGTCGCCTGCCATTCGGCGATGTCGGCCATCAGCACCTCCAGCCGGGGCGGCAGACCGGCCGGCTGGCGGCGCAGCGCGGCCCTCAGGTCGGTCAGCGAGGACAGCAGCGGCGGCAGCATGCTCATCCGGGCCCGCAGTTCGCGCGCCGCGGCGTCGGCGTCGTGGCGCGCGGCGTCGTAGGACAGGTGGGTGATCAGCTGGTCGAAGGCGCGCAGGTCGGCGGCCAGCTTGTGGCGGCTGGACGCCGGCCGGGGCTCGGCGGACGGCGCCAGCGATTCGGCGGCCCAGGCGGCGGCGTCGCGCAGCCAGGCGTCCATCCGCGGGCCCAGGGCCGCGGCCACCCGCGTCGGCCATGCCAGCGCGGCGACCACGCTGGCGCAGACGATGCCGAGGATGATCTCCTCGCTGCGCGCCAGCGCGGTGTCGAACACGCCCTGCGGCGCGAACACCGCCGGCAGCGCGATCAGCGGCATCGTGTAGGCCGGCAGCAGGAACAGGTAGTGGCGCGGCGTCGGGTCCAGCATGGACAGGTAGAGCAAGGTCCCGGACCACAGCGCCACGACCAGGCTCAACAGCGCCGGCGCGTCCGCCAGCGGCGGCACGGCGGCGACCGCCGCCGCGGCGCCGAGCAGGGTGCCGAACACGCGGTAGACCGCCTTGGAGCGCGTGGCGCCTATCAGCGGATGGGAGACGATGTAGACCGTGCCCATCGCCCAGCTGGGGCGGGGCAGGTCCAGCGCCAGCGCGATGTACAGCGCCAGCATCGCGGCGGCGAAGGTGCGGACGGAGAACAGCCAGTCCTGTCGGGTGGGTGTCGACAGCATGGCGTCAGTCCGGCAGCGGTGCAGGCTGGGCCTGGGCCGCGGCCTCCAGTGTCTGGAATACCCGCAGCGCGGCCTCCAGGTCCGAGCGGTCCAGCGGCGCCAGCACGCGCGCGCGCAGCGTCACCAGCTCGGTTTCCAGCATGGCGGTCTGCGTCCGTCCGGCATCGGTGAGCCACAGGGTCTTGACGCGGCGGTCCTGCTCGCCCTGCTCGCGCCGCACCAGCCCGGCCTGGCTCAGCTTGTCCACGATGCGCACCAGCGAGGCCGCCTCCATGCCGAGCTCTTCGGCCAGCCGGCGGTGGCTGACGCCTTCGCCTAGGCGGTGGATGAACAGCAGGGCCGCGCCGCCGGATACCGAAACGCCGTGTTGCTGCAATACTTCCTGAGCGATATGCCGCCACAGCACGCCCAGCGGGCGCAGACTGCTGGTCAGCCTCAGGCGCAATTGATCGATGTCTTCCATCTTGCTTGGCCGGCGGGGCCGGCTCGGGAGTGGGGATGAACGGATTGTAGACCCTATTTAATTACTTAGCAAACTAACTAATTTGACGAGGATGAAGACGACTGCCGACGGCGGCGGCGCGCGCCGCGCGACCGGCCGGGATGGGGGGAAGGAAATGTCGCCGCCGGTATTGCCGGGGGATGGCCGCCGGAGAAAGATCGCGAACGGGTTTCGATCCCGATGACGGCGATTGCTTGAATCGAATGGCTGCCGGGATTTCGGCACCGGTATTATCGAAAGCCGGGCCTGAAAAACAAAAAACCGGCAAGCGCCGGTTTTTTCACTGCCTTCGGGTGTTACTGGGGCAGGATATTGGAGGCCTGTTTGCCCTTCGGGCCGGTGACCACGTCAAAGCTTACCCGCTGGCCGTCCTTCAGCGATTTGAAACCGCTGGAGTTGATTGCGGAGAAGTGAGCGAACAAATCCTCACCGCCTTCATCCGGAGTGATAAAGCCAAAACCTTTTGCATCGTTGAACCACTTCACGGTACCGGTTGCCATTGCGTTTTCTATCCTATCTAGTTGCGGGCGGCTGCCCTGGCTGAATCATATTCAGTGTTGACGCCGAGCACAAACCTTACCGGCCCGATATTGGCTGACCGATAGGACAGTGATTACGGTTTAGCAGCGCTATATTAGCAATTGATATGGCAATTGCATGTCCTGGCGGCATTTTCCGGCGAACGGCCCGCTATTCCGTTTCGGTCCGGCCGGCGGCGCGCGCCGCCGGCGCGCCGCAGGCCTGCAGCCGCCATTTGCCCTGATGCCGCGACAGCGCGGTCTGCGTCAGCGGCGCGATATCCAGCTGCCAATACGCGGCGACCGGCGCCCGCAGCACGTGCAGGACCGCCGCCTTGATCACGCTGGCCGGTGCGATGGCCAGCGTCAGCCGGGCATCGGGACGGTGATGTTCCAGCCAGGCTCCGACGCGCTGAGCCGCCGCGCCGAGCGATTCGCCGCCGTGGCCGTTCCATTCCGGATCGGACAGCCAGGCGGCGATCGCGGACGGCTCGTCGGCGGCGATGCGCTTCAGCGATTGCCCGGCCCAGCGGCCGTAGTCGACCTCCCGCAGCGCGGCTTCGTCGTCCGCCGGCCATTGCAGCCACTCGGCCGTGCGCCGGGCGCAGCGCGCCGGGCCGCACAGCGTCCGCTCGGGCCGTTCCAGCGCGGCGGCCAGTCCGGAGACGGCTAGCTGCTGTTCCGGGTCGGGGGCTTCGTCGTCGGGAAAGCGGCCGGCGCGCAGCGCGGCGGTGGCGGGCTGGCACAGCAGGATCAGGCGTGTACTCATGTCGGGACCTTGGGTTTGCGATCGCTTCGTCGATTTGTTTGACATGGCGGCGAGCCGCTCTAGAATGCACAGAACTTCGATGCGGGGAAGCTGGTGGGAATCCAGCGCGGTCGCGCCACTGTGTGTCCGCCCTATGATGGGGGCGGCGAGTCAGACCTTCGCATCGAAAGTCCTCGGCGGCTGTCCGCGATCCGCCTCCTGGCCGGAGTCGAGACGGCGGGCAAGCTGCTATTCCTATTCGGACGCGTCATCCTCAAGGAGATCGATCATGCACGCAAGCCCCACCATCGCGCCGGCGCCGGAGCCGGCATCCATTCCCATCGGCGAACTGTTGCCCTGGGCGGTTTTCGGCAGCCTGCTGATGCTGCTGGCCATTTACTTCGTCGGCGTCGAGGAGGGGGCCATGGCCGTCTTCAACAGCATGTACGTGCACGAATTCGTCCATGACGGCCGGCATCTGCTCGGCTTTCCCTGCCACTGACCGGGGATGTCCATGGTGAGAAGTCTGCTGATCCGCGGCATGGTCGCGGGTTTCCTGGCCAGCCTGCTGGCATTCGGCTTCGCCAAGGCGGTCGGCGAGTCCCAGATCGAGCGCGCGATCGCCTTCGAGGAACAGATGGAGAAGGCCAGCGGGCATCACGACGAGACGCCGGAGCTGGTCGGCCGGGAGGTGCAGTCCGGCATCGGCTTGTTCGTCGGCGTCGGCGCCTTCGGCACGGCGGTCGGCGGCCTGTTCGCGCTGGTGTTCGCCTTTGTCTACGGCCGGGTCGGCGCGTTGCGCGCCCGGGCCGTTTCGGCGCTGATGGCGCTGTTCGGCTTCGTCGCCTTCGCCCTGGTGCCTTTCCTGAAATATCCGCCCAATCCGCCGTCGGTCGGCGATCCCGGCACCATAGGCTGGCGCACCGCCATGTTCTTCGCGATGATGGCGCTGTCGCTGGCGGCCCTGGTGCTGGCCTTGCTGATGGCCCGCAGGCTGGCCGCGCGTCTCGGCGCCTGGAACGCCGCCTTCGCCGCCGGCGCGGCGTTTCTGGCGCTGGTGTCGCTGGCGCAATGGCTGTTGCCGGAGATCAACGAAGTGCCGGATCAGCTGCCGGCGGTGCTGTTGTGGCGTTTCCGCGTGGCTTCGTTCGGCATCCAGGCGGTGCTGTGGACCGGACTGGGCATCTTGTTCGGCGGCCTGGTGGAGCGCCTGCTGGAGGACGGGCGCGGCGCGTTCCGCGTCGCCTGAGGCGGCCCCTTCGCTATCGACAACCCCGCTTCGGCGGGGTTGTTTTTTTGCCGGGCGGCCCGTCTTCGCCGCCGGCGCGAATGCGTTCGCACCGGACTGGCGCGGCGGGGGCGCTTGCGGTATAAATAGTAAATCAGTTTACTATTTCGGATATCATGAAACTGAAACTCACCGAACGCTTCGGCTTCCTGGTCAGCGACACCGGCCGCCTGTACGGCCGCGTTTTCGATCAACGCGCGCGGCAACAACTGGGCCTGTCGCTGGCGCAGTGCCGGCTGTTGGGCGCGCTGGCCGCGCATGACGGCGATACCGGCCTGTCCCAGGTCGAGCTGGCCGACCGGCTGGACCTGACGCCTATGGGCGTGGCCACCTTGTGCGACCGCATGCAGGCCGCGGGCTGGCTGCGGCGAATGCCTTGTCCGAACGACCGTCGCGTCAACAAGATAGAACTGCTGCCGCCGGCCTACGACGCGCTGAAGTCGGCGATGGCGCTGGGCGACGAATTGCAGCGCCAGGCGCAGCAAGGCCTGGACGACGCCGAGGCCGAGCAGCTGCAAGCGCTGCTGCGCAAGGTGCACGCCAATCTGGGCGGCCTGCTGCCGAAATGAGCGCCGCCGTCGCCGAGGTGCCGCACCGCGGCATGATAACCGTTCCATCATGCTGGCAACCATCATGCAGGCGCTGGACACCACCATCGCCAATGTGGCCCTGCCGCATATGCAGGGCAGCCTGCAGAGTTCGCAGGACCAGATCAGCTGGGTGCTGACCTCCTATATCGTCGCCGCCGCCATCGCCACGCTGCTGACCGGTTGGCTGTGCGGCCAGTGGGGGCGGCGCAAGGTCTTCCTGGTGTCGGTGGTCGGCTTCACCGTGGCCTCGGCGCTGTGCGGCCTGGCCGACTCCTTGTGGCAGATCGTCGCGGCGCGGCTGCTGCAGGGCGTGTTCGGCGCCGCGCTGGTGCCGCTGTCGCAGGCGGTGCTGCTGGACATCAACACCAAGGAAAAAGTCGGACAGGCGATGGCGATCTGGGGCGCCGGCATCATGGTCGGGCCGATACTCGGGCCGCTGTTGGGCGGCTGGTTGACCGACAACGCCAGCTGGCGCTGGGTGTTCTACATCAATCTGCCGGTCGGTGTGCTGGCCTTTTACGGCATCGCCCGCTACCTGCCGGAGAGCCAGGCCGGCGACGGCAGGCTGGACCTGTTCGGCCTCAGGGGCTGCCGGCGGCGCTGAACCCGTTCAGCGATCAGGGCAGGGCGCTGCTGAACCTGGAGCTGACCCGGCAGGCGGCGCTGGTCGCCTATATCGACGATTTCAAGATCATGATGTGGTTGTCGCTGGCGGTGCTGCCGCTGCTGCTGCTGATCCGGCGGCCGTCGGCCGCGACGGCACCCGCCGCCGCCGCCGACGGCGCCCACTGACTCGGCCGTTTTCCGCGCCCCGCATCCGGCGGAAAACCGTCGATGCCGCAAAAAGGCCTTGAGCAGGGCTAAGTAATTACCATTAGTCCGCCGTGCTCGTTACCCGTTTCGAATCGCGCCGCCTTGTCGCCGTCCCGGCGGAAGGCTATCCCTTAAACAATAGCCACCGTTAAAATACCGGACTGCCGGCGCGAGCCCGCGGCCGGCCACGGCCAAGGAAGCCTGATGTTGAACGATTCACCACAGGAGCAGGCGCGCATCCTCATCGTCGACGACATGGCGAGCAATATCCATGTGATACGCGAGGCGGTGCAGGATCTGGGCGAGGTGCGTTTCGCCACCAGCGGGCAGGCGGCGTTGGAGATGGCGCGACGCGCGGTGCCGGACGTGATCCTGCTCGACATCGAAATGCCGGGCATGGACGGTTACGAGGTATGCCGGGCGATCAAGACCACGCCGCAACTGCAGGACATCCCGGTGATCTTCGTCACCTCGCATGACCAGGAAGTGCACGAGCTGCAGGCGCTGAGCATGGGCGGCGTCGACTTTCTGCACAAGCCGCTGAACGTGCCGGTGGCGCGCGCGCGCATCCAGACCCATCTGGCGCTGCAGCGCAAGACCCGGCAGCTGGCGCGCGCGCAGCGGGACCTGGCCGAAGTGCTGAGGCACCTGCCGGCCTTCGTCGCCTGCTGGGACGCCGAGCTGCGCAACGAGTTCTGCAACGACGATGCCGGCGACTGGTTCGGCGTGGCGGCGGCGGCGATGCGCGGCATGCCGCTGCACAAGGCGCTGGGCGAGGCCAATTTCCAGGCGATGGCCGACCATCTGCAGCGCGCGCTGGACGGCGGCAGCCCGTCGTTCGACCTGCCGCTGCAGCGGCGCGGGGGACCCTTGCTGCACGGCCAGGTGGCGCTGGTGCACAGGGCGCAGGACGACGGTCGGCCCGGCTGCCTGATGCTGATCACCGACGTCACCGATCGCAAGCGCGCCGAGATGGCGCTGTACGACGAGAAGGAGCGCATACGGATCACGCTGAACTCGATAGGCGACGCGGTGATCGCCACCAATGCGCACGGCCGCGTGACTTTCGTCAATCCGATCGCCGAGGAGATGACCGGCTGGCTGGCGGAAGAGGCGCTGGGTCAGACCATCGAGCATGTGATGCCGCTGAGGGCGAGTGAATCGGGGCAGCCTGTCGGCAATCCGGTGCGCCTGGTGTTGAGCGAGCAGCGCACGGTGGGCATGTCGCTGGACTGCGCGCTGCTGCGCCGCGACGGCGGCCTGGTGGAGATCGAGGATTCGGCGGCGCCCATCGTCGACCACGCCGGCCAGCTGACCGGCGCCATCATCGTGTTCCATGACGTCAGCGAGGCGCGCGCGCTGGCGCTGAAGATGATGCACCTGGCCCAGCACGACGCGCTGACCAATCTGCCCAACCGCATGCTGCTGCAGGACCGTACCGAGCAGGCCTTGCAGCAGGCCGAGCAGAACAGCGAGCGGCTGGGCCTGTTCATCCTGGACGTCGACCATTTCAAGGTGATCAACGACTCGCTGGGCCATTCCGTCGGCGACCAGCTGCTGCAGCAGCTGGCCCGCCGATTGCAGGGCATGGCGCGCCGCGGCGACACCATCAGCCGCCAGGGCGGCGACGAGTTCATCGTGCTGGTGCCGGATCCGGCCAGCATCGAACAGCTGGGCTCCTTAGCCAGCCGGATGCTGAAGACGGCGTCCGAGCCTTACTGGATAGGCGAGCAGCGTTTCGACCTGTCGGTCAGCATAGGCGTCAGCCTGTATCCGGACGACAGCGCCGACAAGGAGGAGCTGTACCGCCACGCCGACGCCGCGATGTACCGCGCGAAGGCCGAGGGGCGCAACCGCTACCGCTTCTTCTCGGCCGAGATCGAGGAGGCGCTGATGACGCGGCAGGCGCTGGAGCGCCATATCCGCATGGGCGCCGAGGAGGGCGGCTTCCTGGTCTACTACCAGCCCAAGGTGGACGCGTTGGACGGCACGATAATCGGCGTCGAGGCGCTGATGCGCTGGCGCAACCAGGGCGAGCAGATCGTGTCGCCGGTCGACTTCATCCCGCTGGCCGAGGAGACCGGGCTGATCCTGCCGCTGGGGCGCTTCATCCTGCGCCAGGCCTGCCTCGACGCCAAGGCCTGGCACGACGCCGGCCGGCCGCTGCGCATCGCCGTCAATGTGTCGGCGGTGCAGATCACCGAAGGCGGCTTCAGCGACACCGTGCGCGGCGTCCTGTCCGAAACCGGACTGGACCCGGAATGGCTGGAGCTGGAGATCACCGAGGGCGTGCTGGCGCAGAACATCGAGCAGACGATGCAGGTGCTGTCCGAGCTGAAAAGCCTGGGCGTGCTGATCTCGATTGACGACTTCGGCACCGGCTATTCCAGCCTGGCCTATCTGAAGCAGTTTCCGATCGACGTGCTGAAGATAGACCGGAGCTTTGTCCACGACATGCTGGACAATCGCAGCAATTTCGCCATCGTCGCCGCCATCATCAACATGGCGCAAGGCCTGGGACTGCGTCTGGTGGCCGAGGGCGTCGAGACGCCGCAGCAGGAGGCGGCGCTGGTGAACATGGGTTGCAGCATCATGCAGGGTTATCTGTACGGCAGGCCGATGCCGCTGGAGCAGATCGAGCCGCTGCTGAGCGGCGGGCGGATAGCGCGCCCGCCTGCCGGGGATTAGCTGGCCTGCGATCGCCTGAGCAGCACCGGCACCGATTTCGAGGTCGGGGTGTTGGAGACGTCGGCGACGCTGTCCAGCGGAATCAGCGGATTGGTCTCGGGGAAATAGGCACCGAGGCAGCCGCGCGGGATGTCGTATTCGACCAGCAGGAAGCCGTCGGCGCGGCGCTCGATGCCGTCGTGCCAGACGGTGAAGATGTCGACGCGCTCGCCGGCGGACAGACCCAGCAGCGCCAGGTCGTCGCGGTGGATGAACAACACCCGGCGCTGGCCGTAGACGCCGCGGTAGCGGTCGTCCATCGCGTAGATCGTGGTGTTGTACTGGTCGTGCGAGCGGGCCGTCATCAGCACCATCAGCCTGTCGCCGTGCAGCGCGCGGGCGCGGGCGATAGGCGTGTCCTTCTCCAGCGCGTTGACGACGAACTGCGCCTTGCCGCTGGGCGTCAGCCAGCGGCGCTCGCGCGAGGCCGGGGTCAGGTGGAAGCCGCCGGGCTTGGCGACGCGGGCGTTGAAGTCGCGGAAGGCGTCCAGCACCTTGGCGATGTCGTCGCGTATCCTCGAATAGTCGTCGACATAGGACAGCCAGTCCACCTTGCCGCTGCCGAGCGTCGCGTGCGCCATCCGCGCGACGATGTCGGTTTCGGAGCGCAGCTGGCCGGCCGCCGGCGGATTGATGCCGTAGGACAGGTGCACCATGCACATCGAGTCCTCCACCGTCACGCCCTGCGGGCCGGACTTCTGCAGATCGATCTCGGTGCGGCCCAGCGTCGGCAGGATCAGCGCGTCGTGGCCGTGTATCAGGTGGCTGCGGTTAAGCTTGGTCGAGATCTGCACCGTCAGCGCGCAGTTTCGCAAGGCCTCGAAAGTGCGCGGCGTGTCCGGCGTCGCCATCGCGAAGTTGCCGCCGAGGCCGACGAAGACCCGGACCCGGCCGTCCAGCATCGCCTTGATGGTGTCGACCGCGTCCAGGCCGTGCTCGCGCGGCGGCTCGAAGCCGTAGACGTCGCGCAGCCGGTCCAGGAAGGCCTGGGTCGGCTTGTCCTCTATGCCCATCGTGCGGTCGCCCTGCACATTGGAATGGCCGCGCACCGGGCACAGGCCGGCGCCGCGGCGGCCGATATTGCCGCGCATCATCATCAGATTGGACAGCATCTGTATCGCCGCCACCGAATCGCGGTGCTGGGTCAGACCCATGCCCCAGGTGGCGATCACCGCCTTGCCATTGACATAGACCCGGCTCAGCGCCTCGATATCTTCAAAGGGCACGCCGGAGGCGGCGACGAGGTCCGGCCAGCTCTCTGCCCTGAGGTCGGCGGCGAAGGCGTCGAAGCCGCTGCAGTGCTCGGCGAGGAATTCGACGTCCAGCACCCGTTCGCCGCCGGCGGCGACGGCCTCGTCGTCCAGCTCCAGCACCCGCTTGGCCACGCCCTTGATCAGCGCGAAGTCGCCGCCCAGCGTCGGCCGGATGAACAGCGAGCTGATGGCGACGCCGCCGCCGACCAGGTCCATCGGGTGCTGCGGACTGGAAAAGCGCTCCAGCCCGCGCTCCTTCAGCGGATTGATCGAGACGATGGCGGCGCCGCGCTTCGCGCATTCGCGCAGCTCGTTCAGCATCCGCGGATGGTTGGTGGCCGGATTCTGGCCGAAGACCATGATGGTGTCCGCGTGCTCGAAATCGTCGAGGACGACGGTGGCCTTGCCGACGCCCACCGTCTGCGGCAGCGCGCGGCTGGACGACTCGTGGCACAGATTCGAGCAGTCCGGGAAGTTGTTGGTGCCGTACATGCGCACGAACAGCTGGAACAGGAAGGCGGTTTCGTTGCTGGTGCGGCCGGAAACGTAGAAGGCGGCCCCATCGGGATCGGGCAGCGCCCGCAGGTGCCCGGCGATGCGCGCGAAGGCCTCGTCCCAGCCTATGGGCAGGTAGCGGTCGCTGGCGGCGTCGTAGACCATGGGCTCGGTCAGCCGGCCGTGCTGCTCCAGTTCGTGGTCCGACTGCTCCAGCAGCTCGGCCACCGTGTGGCGGGCGAAGAAGTCGGCGCCGACGCGTCTGGCGGTGGCCTCGGCGGCGACGGCCTTGACGCCGTTCTCGCAGAATTCGAAGGTGGACGTGTGCTCGCGGTCGGGCCAGGCGCAGCCGGGGCAGTCGAAGCCGTCCGGCTGGTTCTGGTGGAACAGCGTCTTGTAGCGGCTGCCCGGCACTTTTTCCCGGACCAGCGTCAGCGTCGTGCTTTTCAGCGATCCCAGGCCGCCGGCGGGCGGCGTATAGGGTTCGATGCGAGGCTTGGTCTTTGAGCGGTCCATGGGGAATGACTCCGGGCGGCGGGTTGGAGAGGCGGTTTCGGGCGTGGGGGAAGGCCGCGGCCGGTGGAGGCCGGCGGCTCACGGCGCCGAACCCGCAAGGATAAATCAAGCCGCCGTTTCCGTGGCAAGTTTATCGAGCCGGCTGGCGCGGCGGCCGGGCCGGGGGCGATAATGTCAGTCTGCGGGCGCGAACAGGCAGCGGCACAGGGCCAGACCCTCGGCGCTGAGCCAGGCGCGGCCGCGGCCGTCCTCGTCCAGTTCGATATCGGCCAGCTCCAGCTCGGTCAGCATCGTCAGGCAGCGCCGCAGCGTGCTCATCCGCAGGCCGGACTGCTTGCACAGCCGGGGCAGCGACCACGGCCGTCCGTCCTGGGCCGCGCGCCACAATTGGGCGAGCAGCGCGGCGATCGCGGGATCGAGCCGGTCGGCTTCGGGGGCGGGGGATTCGGGCATGGTCGGTTTCGGCTTCGGCGTCGGTGCGCCAGTTTAAGCCGATTGCGGCGCGGCGGAAATGTCGCGGTCCCCCGGGACCGTTTTTTTGCGGAGAGTGAAGGATGCGAGACGGCGGCGAGCGCGCGGGCTTTGTCGAACTGGATGTGGTACGCCACCGCGACGGCGCGAGCGGCGCAGACCGCGACCGGGTGGCCGAGGAGACGCCGGTGGCGCTGGTGTTCAACGGCATCTCGCACGCGGTGATGATGGCGACGCCGATGGACCTGGAGCCGCTGGCCGTGGGCTTCGCGCTGACCGAGGGCATCGTCGGGCGGCGCGGCGAGATTTTCGATGTCGAGGCCGAATTCGTCGGCGGCGGCGCCGAGGTCAGGCTGGAGATCGCCGAGCCGGCCTTTCTGGCGCTGAAAGACCGCCGCCGCAGTCTGGCCGGTCGCACCGGCTGCGGCGTCTGCGGACTGGAAAGCCTGGCGCTGCTCGATTTGCGGCCGGAACGGATTGCGTCGCCGCGGCCGGCCGACGCGGCGGCGATCGCCCGCGCGGCCGGCGAGCTGCCGCGGCACCAGGCGCTGATGCGGGCCACCGGCGGCGCGCACGCGGCGGCCTGGTGCGCGCCGGACGGCGCGGTGCTGGCGGCGTTCGAGGACGTCGGCCGCCACAACGCGCTGGACAAGCTGATCGGCCGGCTGGCGCTGGACGGCGCCGACTTCGCCGGCGGCTTCGTCTTCCTGTCCAGCCGCGCCAGCTACGAGTTGGCGCGCAAGGCGGCGCGGATGGGCATTCCGCTGCTGGCCACCATTTCGGCGCCGACGGCGCTGGCGGTGGACATCGCGCGCCAGGCCGGCATGACGCTGGCCAGCTTCTGCCGAGAGAACGGTTTCGTCGAGTACACGACGTGAGGTTTGCGATTGAACGCGCCGCGGACGCCGCGGCGCGCGAGGAGGGGATATGCTGAGTTTCGACGATGCGCAGCGGCTGCTGGCGGCCTATGCCGAGCCGGTGGCGGGGCGGGAGACCGTGCCGCTGGCCGCCGCGCCGGGCCGGGTGCTGGCCGAGGCCGTGACGGCGGTACTGGACCTGCCGCCGTCCGACAACAGCGCGATGGACGGTTACGCCTTGCGGCGGGCCGACTGGCGCGCCGGCGAAGGCCTGGCCCTGGCCGGCCGCTGTTTCGCCGGCGAGGCGCCGCCGCCGCTGCCGCCGGGCGCGGCGATCCGGTTGTTCACCGGCAGCCAGCTGCCGGCCGGCGCCGACGCGGTGGCGATGCAGGAGGACGCCGACGAGCGCGACGGACGGGTGTATATCGGCCGCGAGCCGCGGCCGGGCCAGCATGTCCGCCGCCGCGGCGAGGATGTCGCCGCCGGGCAGGCGCTGCTTCCGGCCGGCTCGCTGCTGGGGCCGGCGCACATCGCGCTGCTGGCCGCGCAGGGCATGGCCGGCGTGCCGGTCTCGCGCCGACTGCGCGCCGGCATCCTGACCAACGGCGACGAGCTGACGCCGGTCGGCGCGCCGTTGGGGCCGAGGCAGATCTACAACAGCAATGCGGCGATGCTGGCTGCGCTATTGGCCGGCATCGGCGTCGAGGTGGCCGATTGCCGCCACGCGCCGGACGACGAGGCGGCGCTGCGGCGCGATTTCGCCGAACTGGGCGCGCGTTGCGACCTGGTGTTCAGCGTCGGCGGCGCCTCGGTCGGCGAGCGCGACCTGGTCAAGCCGGCGCTGGCGGCACTGGGCGCCGAGCTGGACATGTGGCGGGTCAAGATGAAGCCGGGCAAGCCGGTGGCGCTGGCCAGGCTGGGGGAGACGCCGGTGCTGTGCCTGCCGGGCAACCCTGTGTCGGCCTTCGTGGTGTTCGCCTTGCTGGCGACGCCGCTGATCCGCCGGATGCAGGGCAGGGCGGAGACGATGCCGCCGCCGGCGCGCGCGGCGCTGCAGTCCGGCGCGGCGCGGCGCGACATCGGCCGCGAGGACTTTCTGCGCGTGCGGCTCGAACGGGACGGCGCCGGCGGCGCCGTGCTGGTCCCGTTCGCCAGTCAGGGCGCGGCGATGATCTCCTCGCTGCCCTGGGCCTCCGGCCTGGCCCGTCTGCCGGCCGGCCTAGAGGTCGCCGATGGCGACCTCGTCGACTACTACGACTTCGCCCGCTGGCTGGCGTAGCGTTCCGCCGCCGCCAACTCCTCCGGGGTGTTGAGGTTGCGAAAGGCCTCGGGCGCGTCGTCGAAAGCTATCTGCAGCGCGCCGGCGCGGGCCTGCCATTCCCTGACCCTGCGGCCGCCGGCGCGCAGATAGGCGCGCAGGTCCTCCAGCAGTTCCACCGATAAAGCCATGCAGACCGGGTGCTGCCGGCCGGCGCAGCTGGCCGCGCTCAGCCTGGCCTCGCCGCGCAGCAGCGGCGCCAGCAGCCGCGAAGCCAGATCGGCGGGCAGGAAGGGCAGGTCGCAGGGAACCGCTACCAGCCAGGGCGCCGAACAGGCAGCCAGGCCGGCTTCCAGGCCGGCCAGCGGTCCGCAGCCGGAGAACTCCGGTGCATCCGGCAGCGTGCGGGCCAGCGCGGCATAGCGTTCCAGATTGCGGTTGGCGCTGATCAGCAACTCCCCCTTTCCCAATTGCGGTCGCAGCCGCGCCAGCGTCAGTTCGACCAGCGGCGCGCCGGCCAGCTCCAGCCAGCCCTTGTCCTTCCTCCCCATCCGCATGCCCTGGCCGCCGGCCAGCAGCAACGCGCACATGCCGTCGGCTTGTCCGGGCGCCATCGCTGTCATTCCTATTCCTTCCTTTTCCCAAGCCTGGGTCATGGCGCGATCCATGGCCGCAAAAGACGGCGCCGACAGGTTTTTCGCCTGCCGTCGCCGTCGCGTTTTGTTTCCGGCGCCGGCGATTTTCGCCGTTTTCGCGCCGGCTACCTATCAGGCTTTATAGGTTGTTCCCACGATCGCCACTATATACCATCCCAACCCAAAATGTCCTGGTCATAAACTGTGATCGGCTTGCGACGCGGCATGGAAAAGAGTGGTTTCAGGCGGAAAGCCATTTCGTCGATGCGAATAGGGTTTTATCAATCGGCCAGCAAACAGGCCCTGCTTCATTTTTTGCAACGGCGATAGGTGCGAAATGCTTGAGAGTGTTTTGTCAATTATTTGAACGGGTGAAACATGAAGTCGCGGAATTTGGAGTTGGATCGGCTTAGAGCCTTTGCTGTTCTCATGACGCTGAACATACATCTCATGAGGGCTTTCTTTCCCTGGAACATGTTCCAGCCATACCGAACCGACGGGACGGTGGATAACATCATCAATAACTCCTGGACCGGGGTGGATTTGTTTTTGGTGATTTCCGGCTACATCATTTCCAAAACCATAGTCAGGCAGCTGGATTTTTTCAAAGGCGCCTCCAGCATGCAGGCGGTTTTGGTGAAGGCGTTTTATATCAGGCGGATTTTCAGAATTTATCCTGTGGCGTGGACAGTGTTTATTCTGGTGGTGGTCTTGAGCGTCTTTTTCAATGAAATAGGTTATTTCGGCAGCCTGACCAGCAATCTGGAAGCCGGGATTTCCATTTTTACCTACACCTACAATTATTTCGCATTCGGCTCCTGCACCAGCCATGCCTGCCCGTTGGCGCCTTACTGGAGCTTGTCGCTGGAAGAGCAATTCTATCTGGTGATGCCATTCTTCCTGCTGCTGGTGCGCTCGACCAAACGCCGGGTGGCGGTGCTGGCCGGCCTGTTGCTGGCGATGACCTTCATCGTGCGGCCGGTCTTGCATCAGGATGAGCTGACTTTCTTCATTCACAACCGCGGCGATGGCCTGCTGTATGGCTGCCTGCTGTATTTCCTGACCGAACAGCCGTGGTTCCAGGCCATCCGTCTGCGCGCCGCGGGCAACCGTACGGTGACGGGCGCGCTGACGCTGGTGATGGTGGCGGTGCTGGCCGGCCTTCCCGGCATCGGTTTTTCCGCCAGCCTGGCGATCCCGGTCGCCTGCCTGCTTTCCTCCCTGCTGGTGCTGATCGCGTCTTGCGAGTCGGGCTTCATTTCGTTCGCAAAGCCGATAGAGGCGGTGCTGGACTACCTGGGCACGCGCTCCTACAGCCTTTATCTGATCCATATGCCGATGCTGACGGTCGCGCAGGAAATCATGTTCCGCCACGAAAAAGCCCTGCATGAAGCCATCGGCTCCCAGTTGTGGCCCCAGTACCTGGCGTTGGCTGTGGGGCTGTCGTTGGCGGCGACCGAGCTGGTGTACCGGCTGATCGAGCAGCCGATGCTGGCCAAGGGGCGAAGCCTTTCCGAGCGGCTGATCCATGCCGGCAGGGAGCCGGTTCACGGCGACGCGCCTGCGCAGGGCGCGCCGGCCCTTGAGGCCAAGGCAAGCGCCTGAGCGGCGGCAAACATAAGGCAGGCCGGCACCGGAATAGCCTGCCGTCCATTAACGACGGACATTCGAGTGATGATGATGAATCAGGAAAACAAGCATTCCCCTGCCTTCGCGGCCAAGATCGACAATGCCGCGGATCAAGGCGCCGCTTTGGCGCAGTCCTACCCGCTGTCGCTGTCCCAGCAGCGCTTCTGGTTCAGCGAGCAGCTGGGAAACGTGAATGGAGCCGGACAGTGGCTGGTCGGCTGGCGCTTGCGCGGCGCGCTGGATGCGCTGGCGCTGCGCCGCGCGCTGGAGGCGCTGTCGCGCCGCCATGAGATTCTCCGCAGCACGGTCTCGGTATTGAACGGCGTGCCGGAACAACGGGCGCAGCCCGCCGGCGCGGGCTTCCATCTGGCGGAGCACGACGTGCGCGGCCATGCCGACCCGGAACGGGAGAGCCGGCGGCTGATCGCCGCCGATGCCGCCTTGCCGATGAGCCTGGAGCAGGGGCCGCTGGTGCGCGGCTTGCTGATCCGCGAAAAGGCGACGCAATACGCGTTGGCGCTGCGCGTGCACAAAATGGTGGCGGACGCCGAGTCCTTGCAAGCCTTGCTCGCGGAGCTGGCGCAATGGTACGGCGCGGCCGACGGCGAAGCCGGCCGCCAGCAAGCCGCAGGCGCCGGCTACGGCGAGTATGCGCTGTGGCAGCGCAGCGCCGACGCGCATCGCGAGCATGAATCCTACTGGCGGCAGACGCTGGCCGACGCCCCGGTTCTGCTGGAGCTGCCTATCGACGGCGAGCGCCCCGCCCGGCGGGACTTCGCCGCCGGCAGCGTTGAGCGCCGGCTGGATGCCGGCTTGACGGCAAGGCTGCGCGCGCTGGCCGCCAGCCATGGCGAATCCCTGTCCACGGCTTTGCTGGCGGCTTGGAGCATCTTGCTTGCCCGGCTGTCGGGGCAGGCCGACGTCGTCATCGGCCTGCCCGTCAGCCTGCGCGGCGAGGCCGCCGCGGTCGGCTGCTTTGAGGATGTCCAGGTTCTGAGGCTGGATTGCGCCGGCACGAGCCAGGCTGTCGACGTGCTGCGCCAGGCCGCCGCGCAACGGGCGGCGGCGCGCGCGCACGCCATGCCTTTCGAGAAAGTGCTGGAGCTGGTGAAGCCGCCGCGCAGCTCCGCGCACAGCCCGCTGTTCCAGGTGATGTTCGGCGAGATGCCGGCGTCGCCTGCGCTGGCGCTGCCGGGGCTGGCATGCGAGGCGATGGATTGGGAAGCGCCGCGCTCGGCGCAAGTGGATCTGGCCCTGTTCTTCCGCGAGGAAGACGAGGGCGTGCTCTGCCGGCTGGATTACGCCTCGTCGCTGTTCGGCAGCGAATCGGCGCAACGCGCGCTGGAAAACTGGCTGGTATTGCTCGACGGCATGTCCCGCGACGCCGGGCAAGCGCTGGAGACCCTGCCGTGGCTGTCCGACGCGGAAAGGCAGCTGGTGCTGCAAGATTGGAACCGCACGCAACAGTCGTATGCGGCCGACCGCTGCATCCATCAATTGTTCGAGGCGCAGGCGGCAAACCGTCCGGATGCCCTGGCGGTCGCGCAGGGCGGGCGGCGCTTGACTTACGCGCAATTGAACGAGCAGGCCAATCGCCTGGCGCACTATCTGCGCAGCCTGGGCATCGGCGCGGACGACCGGGTGGCTTTGTGCCTGGACCGGGGCCCGGAAATGCTGGTGGGCATCTGGGCGGTGTTGAAGGCCGGCGGCGCTTACGTGCCGCTGGACCCGGCCTATCCGGAGGACCGGCTGGCTTATATGCTGGGCGACTGCTCGGCGGCGGCGGTATTGACGCAAGGCTCGGTCGGCCATCTATGGGATGGCGAGCTGAAGCGCGCGCTCGGCGACCGTCCATTGCTGGATCTGACCGCGGCCGCGCCGGCCTGGGCCGACATGCCGGGACAGAATCCCGACCCGGCGGCCGTCGGCTTGACGCCGTCCAGCCTGGCTTACGTGATCTATACCTCGGGCTCCACCGGGCAGCCGAAGGGCGTGATGATCGAGCATCGCGGCGTGGTCAGCATGGCGGCGTCGCAACGGGCGGCATTCGCCATCGTGCCCGACGACAGGGTGCTGCAGTTCGCTTCCTTCAGTTTCGACGCCTGCGTTTTTGAAGTGGTGATGGCGCATTGCCATGGCGCCGCGCTCTATTGCGCCGCGCCGGGCGCGATCCTGGTCGGCGACACCCTGGTGCAGACCATCCGCGACTACGGCATCAGCCATACCCTGTTGCCGCCGGCGGTGCTGGCCGGCTTGTCCGAGCAGGTGGAGTTGCCGTCGGTGCGGGTGCTGCTCGCGGGCGGCGACGCGCTGTCTCCCGCGCTGGTCCAGCGCTGGGGAGCGGGGCGCCATCTGATCAACGCCTACGGCCCGACCGAGGCCACGGTATGGGCCAGCCAGCACGCGTGCGATAGCCAGCGCGCCGGCAAGCCGCCGATCGGCCGGCCGGTGGCGAATGCGCGCATCTATATTCTCGACCCGCGCGGAGAGCCGGTGCCGGTCGGCGCGGTCGGCGAGTTGCACATCGGCGGCGACGGCGTCGCGCGCGGCTATCTGGGACGGCCGGAGTTGAGCGCGGAGCGCTTTGTCCGCGACCCCTTCGTCGCAGGCGAGGGCCGGATGTACAAGAGCGGCGACCTGGGTCGCTGGCTGGCGGACGGGACGATCGAATACCTGGGCCGCAGCGACTTCCAGGTCAAGGTCCGCGGCTTCCGCATCGAGCTGGGAGAGATCGAGTCGCGGCTGGCCGCGCATCCGGCGGTGCGGGACGCGGTGGTGGCCGCGCGCGGCGAAGGCGCCGGCGACAAGCGGCTGGTGGCCTATGTGGTGGCGGCCGATCCGGCGGCGTGCGACGCATCCGGCTTGCGCGCCTACCTTGCCGCCCATCTGCCCGAACACATGGTGCCGTCCGCCTTCGTCTGCCTGGATGCGCTGCCGCTGACGCCGAATGGCAAGCTGGACCGCAAGGCGCTGCCCGAGCCGTCCGCCGAGGCGTTCGCCAGCGGCGAATACGAGGCGCCGCAAGGCGAGATCGAGACGCGCATCGCGGAAATCTGGGCCGGCCTGCTGCAGGTGGAGCGGGTGGGCCGCAATGACCACTTCTTCCGGATGGGCGGCAATTCGCTGCTGGCGGTCACGCTGATGGAGAGAATGCGCGGCAGCGGCTTGAAGGTGGATGTCCGCACCATGTTCTCGTCGCCGACGCTGCAGGCGCTGGCTGCCGGCGCAAGCGGCGGGACCGTCACCGCCGCGCTGCCGGAGAATCTGATTCCGCCGGGCTGCGACGCCATCACGCCGCAGATGCTGCCGCTGGTGCGGCTGGAGCAGCGGGATATCGACCGCATCGCCGCCACGGTGCCGGGCGGTGCCGCCAACATCCAGGACATCTACCCGCTGGTGCCTTTGCAGGAAGGCATCTTGTTCCACCACCTGATGAGCGATGAGGCCGACCCCTACATGCTGTCGAGGCTGACAGGGTTCGACAGCCGCGCCAAGCTGGACCGTTATCTGGCCGCGCTGCAGGCAGTAATGGACCGCCACGACATCCTGCGCACGGCGATCGCCTGGGAAGGCCTGGCCGCGCCGGTGCAAGTGGTGTGGCGCAAGGCGGCGCTGCCGGTGGCCGAAGTGGTCCTGGACCCGGCGCTGGAAGACGGCGTCGAGCAGATGTACCGGCTGGTCGATCCGCGTCATGCCAGACTGGACATGCGGACCGCGCCGCTGATGCGGGCCACCATCGCCCATGACAGCGCGCAGGATCGTTGGCTGTTGCTGATGGTGTTCCACCACATGATGTGCGACGACGCGACCCTGGGGGTGATGCGGTCGGAGATCCAGGCCTATCTGCTGGGTGAGGAGGATCAGCTGCCGGCGCCGCTGCCGTTCCGCAACTTCGTCGGCGAGGCGCGCCTGGGCGAGGTGGGCGAGGCGCAGCACGAGTCCTTCTTCCGCCAGATGCTGGGCGATATCGACGAGCCTACCGCGCCGTTCGGACTGCTGGAGGTGCGCGGCGACGGCAACGGCATCGAAGAGTCGGTGCAGATGCTGGACCCGGTTCTGGCCGGGCGGCTGCGCGACGGCGCCCGCCGGCATGGCGTCAGCGCCGCCAGCCTGGGCCACCTGGCCTTCGCGCTGGTGCTGGCGCGGCTGACCGGCCGCGAGGACGTGGTCTTCGGCACGGCGCTGTTCGGCCGCATGCAGGGCGCGGAAGGGATAGACCGCGTGATGGGCCTGTTCATGAATACCCTGCCGGTCCGCATCCGGGTCGGGATGGACGACGCCGCCACCAGCGTCAGCCGCACCCAGCAACTGCTGGCCGATCTGTTGCGCCACGAGCACGCCTCGCTGGCGCTGGCGCAAAGCTGCAGCGCGCTGCCGGCGCAGACGCCGCTGTTCACCGCTCTGTTCAATTACCGCCACGACCTAAGCCATGGCAAGACGGTGTCGGAACGCGACAAGCAAGCCTGGCAGGGCATTCACCAGCTCTACGGCGAAGAGCGCAACAACTACCCGCTGCTGGTGGCGATCGATGACCTGGGCGAAGGCTTCAAGCTGAAGGCGCAAAGCCAGCAGCCGATCGACGCGCGGCGCATCTGCGATTTCATGCAGACGGCGCTGGAGGGGCTGGCGGACGCGCTGGAGAGCCATCCGCATGTCGCGGCGCGCGCCATCGACGTGCTGCCGGAGGCGGAGCGCGCGCGCATGCTGCGGGATTGGAACGCGACGGCCGCCGAGTATCCGCGCGAGCTGTGCGTCCACCAGTTGTTCGAGATCCAGGCCGGCAAGACGCCGGACGCCGTGGCCGCGGTGCAGGGCGACCAGCATCTGAGCTATGCGGAGCTGAACGCCAGGGCCAACCGGCTGGCGCACTATCTGCGCGGCCTGGGCGTGCGCGCCGACGATAGGGTGGCGGTATGCATAGAGCGGGGCCTGGACATGCTGGTCGGCCTGCTTGGCGTGTTGAAGGCCGGCGGCGCCTATGTGCCGCTCGACCCCGCGTACCCGACCGATCGCCTGGTCCATATGGTGAAGGACAGCCAGCCGCTGGCGGTGCTGACCAAGGGCGGGGTGGACGGCGTCTGGACCGAGGCGCTGCGCGGCGCGGCGCCGGACACGCCGGTGCTGGACCTGGCGGCGGAGCATCCGGCCTGGGTCGGCCAGCCTGACGGCAACCTCGAGCCCGCGCCGGCCGGCCTCTCGGCGTCCAGCCTGGCTTACCTGATCTATACCTCCGGTTCCACCGGCCTGCCCAAAGGCGTCATGGTGGAGCACCGCGGCGTCGTCAACCTGCTGATTTCGATGCGGGACATCATCGGCGTCAAGGCCGATGACCGGATGCTGTCGGTGACCACGTTCGCCTTCGACATCGCCGCGCTGGAGTTTTACCTGCCGCTGATCTGCGGCGCGCGCACAATCCTGCTCGATCGCTCCGCGGCGCATGATCCGCTGTTGCTGGGCGAGGCCGTGCTCAGGTTCGGCGCGACGATGCTGCAGGCCACGCCGTCCACCTGGCGGATGCTGGTCGATGGCGGCTGGCGCGGCGCGGCCGGTTTGACGGCGCTGTGCGGCGGCGAAGCGCTGACCGGCGAGCTGGCGGCCCGGCTGCTGGAGCGCGTGTCGCGGGTATGGAATGTGTATGGCCCGACCGAGACCACGATTTGGTCGACGGCGCGGCAAGTGGCGCCGGCGGGAGCCGCCGGCAGGCCGGTCAGCGAATCCATCGGCCGCCCGATCGCCAATACCAGCGTCTATCTGCTGGACCCGCAAGGCCGGCCGGTGCCGGCCGGGGTGGCGGGCGAGCTGTATATCGGCGGCGACGGTGTGGCGCGCGGTTATCTGAACCGCGCCGAATTGACCGCGGAGCGATTCTTGCCCGATCCGTTTGCGGGCGCGGGCCGGATGTATCGAACCGGCGACCTGGCGCGCTGGCAGGAGGACGGTGGCATCGAATACCTGGGACGCAACGACTTCCAGGTCAAGCTGCGCGGCCACCGCATCGAACTGGGCGAGATCGAGGCGCGCCTGGCGTCGCACCCGGGCGTGCGCGAGGCGGTGGTGCTGGCCCGTGAGGACGTGCCGGGCGATACGCGGCTGGTGGCGTACGTGGTGCCGCAAAGCGCGGCCGAGCCGGCAACGGCGGCATCCGGACAGGCGGGGCCGGGGTTCAGTGTGTATTTCTTCGGCGCCGACACCTATTCCGACGACGACAAATACCGGCTGTACCTGGAGTCGGCGAAGTTTGCCGATCAGCATGGCTTCGAGGCGGTGTGGACGCCGGAGAGACACTTCCACCATGTCGGCAGCCTCTATCCCAACCCGGCGATTCTCAGCGCGGCGTTGGCGGCGGTGACGCAAAGAGTGCAATTGCGCGCCGGCAGCGTGGTGCTGCCCTTGCATGATCCGGTCCGGGTGGCCGAGGAGTGGTCGGTGGTCGACAACCTGTCCGGCGGCCGAGTGGGCCTGGCGATCGCCAGCGGCTGGCATGCGCGGGATTTCGTGCTGGCGCGCGACAATTTCGCCGGCCGCAAGCAGGTGATGCAGGAAGGCATCGCCAAGCTGAAGCGCTTGTGGGCGGGAGACAGCGTGCAGTTGCTGGACGGCAACGGCGCGCCGGCGGAAATCCGCACGTTCCCGCGGCCGCGGCAGAAACAGCTGCCGTTGTGGATGACGGCGGCGGGCAGCGAGGAGACCTTCATCCTGGCCGGCAAGATGGGCGCCAATGTCTTGACGCACCTGCTGGGGCAAACGGTGGAGCAGGCCGCGCAGAACATCGCCGTCTATCGCAAGACGCTGGAAGAGCATGGCCATGATCCGGCGGCGGGCAAGGTGACGATGATGATCCACACCTTTGTCAGCAGCGACGAGGATGAGTCTTTCCGCCGCTCCAAGCAGCCGTTCATGAACTACATGCGGGCGCACCTGGGCTTGTTGGCGCCGATGCTCAAGAGCATGAACGTGTCGATCGAAAGCCTGACGCCGCAGGACCTGGAGAACATCGTCGAGTATGCGTTCGAGCGCTATTCGCGCAGCGCCGCCCTGATCGGCACGCCGCAGTCTTGCCTGCCGCTGCTCAAGCGCCTGCAGGAAGCGGACATCGACGAGATCGCCTGCCTGATCGATTGGATGGCGCCGAGCGACGCCCTGAGCGGGCTGGAGGACTTGCGCGCGCTGCGCGATTTGGTCGAGCTGGCGCCGCCGGACGCCTTGGCGTTGAAGCGCCATTGCCGCGAGGAGTTGCCGGAGTACATGGTGCCGTCCGCATACGTGCAGCTGGATGCGATGCCGTTGACCCCCAACGGCAAGCTTGACCGCAAGGCGCTGCCGGCCCCGGATGTCGACGCGCTGGTCGTGCGCGACTACGAGGCGCCACAAGGCGAGCTGGAGAGCCTGATCGCCGAGGTGTGGGCGGATCTGCTGCACCTGGACGCGGTGGGGCGCGGCGACAGCTTCTTCGAGCTGGGCGGCAATTCGCTGCTGGCGGTGCAGTGCGTATCGCGGCTGAGGGCGCTGTTGTCCGGCAATGTCGCGCTCAGCCTGCTGTTCGCGCATCCGGTGCTCAGCGACCTGGCCGAGAGCCTGGCGTCAAGGGCGGGAGAGGCGGCGGGGCTGGCGTGCCCGCGGGAAGCCGCCGCGCGGCAATCTTGAGCGCGCGCGCCGTCCGGTCCCGGGAAGGGGCCGGACGGTGCAGTTTGAATGGTTTTGGCTGAGGCAGACGGCATGGTTTTAAAACGCAGATATCTATTGGGCGCGGCGTGCGCCGCGGCGCTGGCGTTGGCGGCGGCGGGGCGCTTCGCGACGGTGCGGGCCGCGGCGGCCGCGCAGCCGGCGGCGACGCGGGTGGGCGTGGCGCAGGTGGCGCAGCGCACTGTCACGGATTGGCAGAGTTATTCGGGCCGCCTGGAGCCGGTGGCCCAGGTGGACGTGCGCCCCCAGGTGAGCGGGGCGATCGCCGAAGTCCATTTCCGCGACGGCGAGCTGGTGAAGAAAGGCGCGGCGCTGTTCACCATCGATCCTCGCCCGTACCAGGCGGCGGTGGAGCGGCTGGCGGCCGAAATGGCCGCCGCGCGGGCGCGCAGCGTC
This sequence comes from Chromobacterium sp. CV08, assembly GCF_051129845.1. Taxonomy (NCBI): domain Bacteria; kingdom Pseudomonadati; phylum Pseudomonadota; class Betaproteobacteria; order Neisseriales; family Chromobacteriaceae; genus Chromobacterium; species Chromobacterium sp. CV08. The sequence goes on along the minus strand of NZ_CP150453.1, from coordinate 3,593,711 downwards.
TATGCCGCCGCGGAGCAGGAGCGAGCGCGCAAGCTGCTGGCGGACAACGCGATAGCCAAGCGCGACTTCGATGCCCGCGAGAATGCCGCGCGCGAGGCCGAAGCCGGTTTGCAGGCCGCGCGGGCGGCGTTGTCGGCGGCCAGGCTGGACCTGGAGCATACCCGCATCGCGGCGCCGATCGCCGGAAGGGTGTCACGGGCAGAGCTGACGGTGGGCAACGTGGTGGCGGCGGGGCCGGGCGCGCCGGCGCTGACCCGCCTGGTGTCGGTGTCGCCGATGTATGCCGCGTTCAATGTCGATGAGCAGGCTTACTTGCGCTATCTGCGCGGCGCGCGCGAAAAGCCGGTGCCGGTCCTGATGGGGCTGGCCGATGAGGGCGGCCAGACGCGCCGCGGCCAGGTGGCGTCGATCGACAACCGCCTGGACGCCGGCTCCGGCACCATCCGCGTCCGCGCGCGTTTCGATAATCCCGACGGCTCGCTGCTGCCGGGGCTGTTCGCGCGGATCCGCCTGGGCGGCGGCGCGCCGCACGCCGCGCTGTTGGTGCCGGACGAGGCGGTGGGCACCGATCAGGACAAGCGGTATGTGCTGGTCGTCGACGCCGGCAACCGCGTTCAATACCGCGAGGTCGGCTTGGGCGCGATGCAGCAGGGGCTGCGCGAGGTCAGCTCGGGCCTGAAGCCGGGCGAGCGCATCGTGATCGATGGCTTGCAGCGGGTGAGGCCGGGGGAAATCGTGGTGCCCGAAAACATGAGCATGGCCGTGGCTGCGGCTGGCGACGGCCAATAGCGGCCATCGCGCTCCGACGAACGGCTTTAGCCCGGATCTGAATCCATCATGAACTTCTCGAAATTTTTCGTCGACCGGCCGATATTCGCCGGCGTGCTGTCCGCGCTGATACTGCTGGCGGGCACCATCTCGCTGTTCCGCTTGCCGGTGGCCGAGTATCCGGAGGTGATTCCGCCTTCGGTGATCGTGCATGCGCAATACCCCGGGGCCAACCCCAAGGTGATCGCCGAAACGGTGGCGTCGCCGCTGGAGCAGCAGATCAACGGCGTGGAGGATATGCTGTACATGCAGTCGCAGGCCAATAGCGACGGCAACCTCACCCTGACGGCCACCTTCAAGCTCGGCACCGATCCGGACAAGGCGCAACAGCAGGTACAGAACCGCGTCGCCCAGGCCCTCCAGCGTCTGCCGGAAGATGTGCAGCGGCTGGGCGTGACGACGGTGAAGGCGTCGCCGAGCAATATCCTGTTCATCCACCTGATTTCGCCGGACAAGCGTTACGACACGACCTACCTGCGCAATTACGCGGTGCTCAACGTCAAGGACAAGCTGGCGCGGATACGCGGGGTCGGCGATGTGCAGTTGTTCGGAGCCGGCGACTACGCGATGCGGATCTGGCTGGATCCGCAGAAGGCCGCGCAGCTGGAGCTGACCGCCAGCGATGTGGTCAATGCGGTGCGGGAACAGAATGTGCAGGTGGCGGCCGGCGTCATCGGCGCGGCGCCGTCGCGTCCGGATGTCGCTTTGCAGCTCAATGTCAATGCGCGCGGCCGCCTGCGCTCGGAAAAGGAATTCGGCGAGATTGTGCTCAAGGCCGGGCCGGATGGCGCCGTGACCCGCTTGCGCGACGTCGCCCGCATCGAGCTGGCTTCGGCGGAGTATGGCTTGCGCGCGCTGCTGGACAATCGGGACGCGGTCGGCATCGCGGTCAACCAGGCGCCGGGCGGCAATGCGCTGGAAATCGCCGAGCAAGTGCGGCTGGCGATGGCGGAGGCCAAGCGGGACATGCCGCCCGGCGTCGATTACCGCATCGTCTACGATACCACCCGCTTCGTGCGCTCCAGCATGAGCGCGGTGATCCATACGCTGCTGGAAGCCACCGCGCTGGTGGTGCTGGTGGTGATACTGTTTCTGCAGACCTGGCGCGCGTCCATCATTCCGCTGCTGGCGGTGCCGGTCTCCATTGTCGGCACCTTTTCTTTGCTGCTGCTGTTCGGATTTTCGATCAACGCCTTGTCCTTGTTCGGCATGGTGCTGGCGATAGGCATCGTGGTCGACGACGCGATCGTGGTGGTGGAAAACGTGGAGCGCAACATCGCCGCCGGACTGGCGCCGAGGGCGGCCACGCTGCAGGCGATGCGGGAAGTCAGCGGCCCCATCATCGCCATCGCGCTGACCTTGGTGGCGGTGTTTGTTCCGCTCGCCTTCATGCCGGGGCTGAGCGGCCAGTTCTATCGGCAATTCGCGATGACCATCGCCATTTCCACCGCGATCTCGGCCTTCAATTCCCTGACCCTGTCGCCGGCCTTGTCCGCGCTGTTGCTCAAAGCGCATGACCAGCCGCTCGACAGGCTGAGCATCGCGATGCAGCGCGTCTTTGGCGGCGTGTTCCGCCGTTTCGACGCCTGCTTCCATCGCGGCGCGGCCGGCTACGGCGCGGGGGTGGCCGGCGTCATCGGCCGCAAGGGCAGGATGATGGCGCTGTACGCCGTCCTGCTGGCATGCACGGCGCTGCTGGGCAAGCTGGTGCCGGGCGGTTTCGTGCCGGTGCAGGACAAGGAATTTTTGATCAGCTTCGCCCAGCTGCCGGATGGCGCCTCGTTGGACCGGACGGAAAAAGTGATGCGGAAAATGACCGGCATCGCCTTGAGCCAGCCCGGCGTCGCCAGCGCGGTCGAGTTCCCCGGCTTGTCCGTCAACGGCTTCACCAACTCATCCAGCGCCGGCGTGCTGTTCATCACCTTGAAGCCCGCGGCCGAACGCAGGGGGGAGGCGCTGACCGCCAATGCGATCGCCGCGGCGCTCGGGCAGCGCTTTTCCGGCATCCGCGAGTCTTTCGTCGCGGTGTTTCCGCCGCCGCCGGTGCTGGGGCTGGGGACGCTGGGCGGTTTCAAGATGCAGCTGGAGGACCGCGGCGCGCTGGGATATGAGCAGCTGAACGCGGCCGTGCAGGCGTTCTTGAAGCGGGCGGCCCAGGCGCCGGAGCTCGGTCCCTCCTTTTCCAGCTACCAGATCAACGTGCCGCAGCTGAGCGTCGATCTCGACCGGGTGAAGGCCCGGCAGCAGGGCGTATCCGTGACCGATGTGTTCAACACCATGCAGGTTTATCTGGGGTCGCTGTATGTCAACGATTTCAACCGTTTCGGCCGCGTCTACCAGGTGCGGCTCCAGGCCGACGCGCCATTCCGGGCCGGCGCGGAAGATATCGGCCGCCTGCAGACGCGCAACGCGCGCGGCGAGATGGTGCCCTTGTCCTCGATGCTGAATGTCGCGCCATCGCATGGCCCGGAAATGGTGGTGCGCTACAACGGCTACCTCGCCGCGGACATCAATGGCGGCCCGGCGCCCGGCTACTCCTCCGGGCAGGCGCAGGCTGCGGCCGAGCGCATCGCGGCCGAGGTGCTGCCGCGCGGCATCAAGTACGAGTGGACCGACCTGGCCTATCAGCAAATCCTGGCCGGCGACGCCGCGCTATGGGTGTTCCCGCTCAGCGTGCTGCTGGTGTACCTGGTGCTGGCGGCCTTGTACGAAAGCCTGACGCTGCCGCTGGCGGTGATCCTGATCGTGCCGATGAGCATGCTGTCGGCGCTGGCCGGCGTCTGGATGATCGGCTCCGACAACAATATCTTCACCCAGATAGGCCTGATGGTGCTGGTCGGCTTGTCAGCCAAGAACGCCATCTTGATCGTGGAGTTCGCCCGTGAGCTGGAATCCCGCGGCCGCACGGCGCGGGAAGCGGCGATAGAGGCATGCCGGCTGCGGCTGCGCCCGATCTTGATGACGTCGATCGCCTTTATCGTCGGCGCCCTGCCGCTGGTGCTGTCCGACGGCGCAGGCGCGGAAATGCGCCATGCGATGGGCGTGGCGGTGTTTTTCGGCATGCTGGGCGTCACCCTGTTCGGCCTGATGCTGACGCCGGTGTTTTATGTGGTGCTGCGCGGCGGCAGCGAGGCGCCCGCCGCGATGTCCATTCCCGACGGCGAGCCTGCCCGCCAGGCGATTTAGGAGACGGGAGATGAAAAATATCTTGGATGGGCGCTGGTGGCCGGCGGCGCTGGCGGCGTCGCTTGCGGCATGCTCGCAAATGCCGGCGGCGACGCCAATCGATCTGGCGGCGCCGACAGCCTACAAGGAAACGGACGCGGGGTGGAAGCCGGCGCAGCCGGCGGAAGCCGACGCGCGCGGCGAGTGGTGGAAAGTGTTCGGCGACGCGGAGCTGAACCGGCTGGAGAGCCAGGCTTTGCTTGCCAACCAGGATCTGCAAGTCGCGGCGGCGCGTGTGGAGGAAGCCCGGGGTTGGCTGCAGGCGGCGGAGGGAGAGGCCGGGCCGAGGCTGGATGCCGGTTTCGGCGCGACCCGGCAGAAGAGCTCGCCCGATTCGCAGCGCTTGCCGGCCGGCAGCCAGGGACCGACCCAGACGCTGTGGCGCGCGGGGCTGTCGGCGTCGTATGAGGTCGATCTGTTTGGCCGGCTCGAGGCGCGGAGGAAGTCGGCGCAAGCCGACGAGCGGCGCAGCGAGGCGCTGTTGCACTCGGTGCAGCTGGCCTTGCAGGCCGATGTGGCGCAAACCTATTTCCATTGCCGGGCGCAGGACGAGGAGTGGCGGAAAGTGAGCCAGGCGGAGCAATTGCGCGAGCAAGCCTGGCGGCTGGCGCAGAAACGCCGCGCGGCCGGGGAGGTTTCCGAGCTGGACGAAGCCAGATCGCGGACCGAGCTGAGCCTGGCCCGCCAAGAGCGGCTGGCGCTGGAAGCGGCGCGCGCGGCCGACGAGCATAAGCTGGCTGTGCTGGTGGGGCAGAGTCCCGAGTCGTTTGCGCTGCAAGCGCATTCGGCGCGGCCCGCGGCGCCGGAAATCCCGGCCGGCTTGCCTTCCGACCTGCTGGAGCGCCGTCCGGACATCGCCGCCGCCGAGCAGGCGATGGCGGCCGCCAATGCCCGGGTGGGCGTGGCGCGCGCGGCTTTCTTCCCCTCATTGTCCTTGACCGGCGCCGGCGGCTTCGAATCCGGCGGGCTGGGCGAACTGATGAAGTGGTCTAGCCGCACTTTTGTCCTTGGCCCGCTGGTGGGGACGGCATTGACCCTGCCCTTGCTGGACGGCGGTGGCCGCCGCGGCGAGCTGACGGCCGCGCAGGCGCAATACCGGGAGCAGGCGGCCCATTACCGGCAACAGGTATTGAACGCATTCCGCGAGGTGGAGGATGGCCTGGCGGATGTGCGCAGCGCGACGCGGCAACTGGCCGAGCAGGATGCCGCGATGGCGGCGGCGCAGCGCGCGGCCAGCTTGTCCAGGCGGCAATACCAGGAGGGCCTGGTGTCCTATCTGGAAGTCATCGAGGCGGAGCGGACGGCTCTGGAGGCGGAAAGAATGCAGGCGCGGCTGGAAGGGGGCCGATCCGAGGCTCTGGTGGGCCTGATCCGGGCGCTGGGCGGAGGCTGGGGCACGCCCGGGACGCTGCCGGCACCGGATCATGCTTGAATGGTGTTTGGATATTTTCAGGGGGAAGCGATGGAGCGCGATTGGAACGGCAAGGCACTTGTCAAGGACCGGGGCGGCATGCCGGCCTCTTTGCTGCCGGTGGCCGGCGCGGCGGCGCGGGGGGGACGGGCGCTGGAGTGGAGCGGCAATCCGGACATCGTGGCGATGGACTTCAAACAGGCGATGCGCAGGCTGGCGGCTGCGGTCTCCATCATCGCCACGCAGGATGACGGGGCCCGTTTCGGCATGGTGGCGACGGCGGTGACATCGGTGAGCGCCGAGCCGCCGGCCATCCTGGTTTGCATCAACCGCAACGGCAGCATTTTCGCGCCGCTGATGCGGCGGCAGCAGTTCACCGTCAATGTGCTGATGGAGCGCCATCAGCCATTGATTCCGGCCTTTGCCGGACAACGTCCGGGGGAGGACCGGTTTGCGCATGGCGAGTGGGGCGAGGCGCACGCGCTGCCGTTTCTGCGCGACAGCCAGACGACGTTGTTTTGCCGGGTAGACGCGCAATTGGCTTATGGCAGCCACCAGATCATCATCGGGCGGGTGGAGAGCATCATGTTGGCGGAGCCGATCGCCCCGCTGCTCTGGCAGGATGGCCGCGTGATGACCGCCAGCCCGTTGGCGGGATGATGGGGCAGGGTCCTGCTGGCCGGCGGGCTGATTGCGCAATTTTCATTACATGACAAAGAAATCATTAAATTAGAATTTCTATGCTTTATGGGATAATGGTTTCGCCGGGCATCGGCCCGCCGAACGCGGCGTGGCCGGAGCCGTTTGATCCGAGAAAGGTGGGTTTGATGAGTATCAAGATTTCGGTGGCCGATACTTCGGTCAACTATACGACCGTGGGGCAGGGCAGCGCGCTGGTGCTGGTGCACGGCACCAGCATCGACGCGCAGGGTAATTTCGGCCATGTCGCCGAGCGCTTCGCCGACTGTCGCAAGGTGGTGCTGCCGAATTACGGCGGTTGCGGGGGATCGACCATTCCGGATGGCGAGTTGCAGCTCGATACGCTGGTGGAACAGGTGGCGGCCACGATCCGCGATGCGGCCGACGGCCCGGCGGATCTGCTCGGCGACTCCCTCGGCGCGGTGGTGGCCGCGGCGACCGCGGCGCGTTATCCGGAGCTGGTGCGCCGGCTGGTGCTGGTGGCGGGCTGGGCCGATAGCGGCGACGCGCGGCACCAGATGGTTTTCAGCACCTGGAGGCGCTTGCTGGACACGGATACCGAGCTTTGCAACCGCTTCGCCTTCTCCCTGGCGGTGAGCCCGGCATTCCTGACGGCTTTCGGCGCGGACACCATCCAGGCGCTGCTGCGGCAGTCGTCGCCGCCCGATACCGCCCGCCGCGTCGATCTGGGCTTGAAGATAGACATCCGCGAGCGGCTGAAAGCCATCACGGCCCCGACCCTGGTCGTGCAATGCCGGCAGGACACGCTGGTCGCCTCGTACCAGACGCGCCAGCTGCAGCAGCTGATCGCCGGCAGCGAGTATGTCGAAATCGACAGCGGGCATGCGGCGTTCCTGGAAAAGCCGGATGAGCTGGTCGCGCTGGTGCGCAAGTTCTGCCTGGATTGAGCCTGGCCGCCAGATGCGCGAAACGGGCCTGCATTGCAGGCCCGTTTCGCATGCGCGCGGCGTTCAGGGGGCCGGGACGGGATCGGCGGACAGCACCTGGGCGGAACGGGCTATGTCGATCCAGAGTGCGACGGCCTGGCTGGGACCGATCCGCTGCGGCGGGCCGAAGCGGCGGGTCACCACCCCGAGCCGCCGCAGCATCCGTTCGATCGCGGTGGTGGTGACCGTGACGTAATGATCGATGCTGTTGGCGGCGCCGTATTCCAGGATGGCGCTGATGAATTGCTTGGCCGGATCGGAAAAGCCGAATTGGCCATCGTGTTTTCCCGCCTGGAAGGCAAAGCGGCTCAGTTCCCAGATCCGGGGCGAGGTCGGCGGCGGAGAGCCGTGCAGCAGGCTGGGAAAGGTGTTTCGCAGCATGTACTGCCCATGGGTCTGCAACAGGCGCCAGCATCCGCACAAAGCGCCTTGCTGGTCTCTGGCCTGCAGATAGTAGGTGGCCGCATGGTCGTATTCGTCTATCTCCATGCCGTCGACGATGCGCACGTCCCATTGCATGCGATCGCGGAAAATCCGCGTGCGCAGACGGTACATCTCCGCCAGCTCATAGGGTTTGAAGTCGGACTGCTGCGCCACTTTGATGAATGAAGTCATATTTGATGTCTCGAAATGCGCTAGGGGTTCCTGGCAAGCGGGCCGCGGGGCGGGGTCAGAGCGGCGAGATCAGGCCGTGCTGTATGCCTCTGAGCACGGCATGCTGGCGCGATTGGACATCGAACTTCTTCATCAGATTTTTGACGTGGAAATTGACGGTGACCTCCGCGCAGGAAAAGATCCGCGACATTTCCCACGATGTCTTGCCGGCCATGATCCATTTCAGGCATTCGAGTTCGCGCGGAGTCAGGCGCGGGGCTTTTTCAGACTCGGGCCGCCAGGGGTGCAGGCGGAGGAAAGACTCTTGGGCGTAATCGCGGACCAGCGTCATGGCCGAGACGATGTCGTGGGCGATGGCGGGGGCGGGAAGCGGCGAGGGCGTGGAAAAATTCAGCAGGCCAAATTCGCCGTTGATGCCGTGGATGGGCAGGCACACGCCTGAGGTCATGCCGTATCGTCGCGCCTCTTCGTGCATTGCCTGCTGGGCGGGTGACAGAAAGGCGCTGCCGTCCCAGCTCTGGGGGATGGCGCTGCGCAGGCTGTGTTGTATGACCGGATCGATTTCATGCAGCAGCGAGCGCTGGTAATGCTCTCTCCAGGCTGATGGATGGTTGCTGAAGATGATCGATGAGGACAGCGTGGCGTTTTTGTTGGGTTTGAGCGCGAACAAGAAGGTTGGATAACCTAATTCCTGGCCTAGCGCGTCCAGATTGCGTTGCCAGGCATTGGCATCGCTGCTGTTAAGCAAGGCGAAAAATTTGTCCATGTCATTCTGCCGAAGCGGTTTGAGAGATTGATGGGTGAGCAGGTGCAGAATGAGGGCTTTCCGCTGTTATTATACTATCGGTATTTTTAATATATTATAACAATGCCGTATGGATATTATTTGGTCGGCAATTGCACAGTACTGATCAATTGTTAATAAGTTTTGTGCGTGGACATTTTGTCCACACAAGACGGGGCGGGCAGGAGGGGGCAAAGAAAAAGGGCGGCCCCCGAAGGAGCCGCCCGGCGCGCATCGCGCGGCTGGCTTAGTGCGGCTGGTTTTCCAGCGTGGCGTCGCCAGCGCCTTCCGCGGCGGTTTCGCGTTTGGAGGCGATGAACATATACATCGCCGGCACCACGAACAGCGTGAACAGCGTGCCGATGGACAGGCCGGTGAAGATCACCAGGCCCATCGCGTAGCGGCCGGCGGCGCCGGCGCCGGAGGCGATCACCAGCGGGATCACGCCGAAGACCATCGCCGCCGTCGTCATCAGGATGGGGCGCAGCCGTATCGACGCGGCCTGCTCGATCGCCTCGCGTTTCGACAGGCCGGTCTTGCGCAGCTCGTTGGCGACCTCGACGATCAGGATGCCGTGCTTGCTGATCAGACCCATCAGCGTCACCAGGCCCACCTCGGTGTAGATGTTCAGCGAGGAGAAGCCGAGGAAGATGAAGATCATCGCGCCGAACAGCGCCAGCGGCACCGACACCAGGATCACCACCGGGTCGCGGAAGCTCTCGAACAGCGCCGACAGCGCCAGGAACACGATGATCACCGCGAACAGCATCGTCACCAGGAAGCCGCCGGACTCCTGCATGAACTGGCGGGACTGGCCGGAGTAGTCGACGGAGTAGCCGCTGGGCGCGACCTGCTGCACGGTGTCGCGCATGAATTGCAGCACTTCGCCCTGCGACACCCCGGCGACGCCGGAGATGGTCACCGAATTCAATTGCTGGAAGCGGTTGATCGATTCCGGCTGCACGTCATACGTCAGCTTGGCCACGGTGCCGACCGGGATCACGCCGTCCTTCGGCGTCTTGATGTAGTAGTCCAGCAGCTGCGACGGGTTCAGCCGGTCGGTCTGCAGCACCTGCGGGATCACCTTGTACGAGCGGCCGTCTATCGAGAAGTAGTTGACGTAGCCGCCGCCCAGCGCCGCCGTCAGCGCATTGCTGACGTCCTGCTGGGTCAGGCCCAGCGCGGTGATCTTGTCGCGGTCCACCTGCATCGTCGCCTGCGGCTTGTCTATCTTCAGGTCGGCGTCGACGAAGTAGAACTTGCCGGAGGCGCGCGCCTTGTCCAGCACCTGCTGCGCCACCTGGTTCAGGTTCTCGAACGGTTCGGTGGTATTGATGACGAACTGCACCGGCAGGCCGGACGCGCCCGGCAGCGGAGGGAACTGGAAGGCCGCGACGCGGGCGCCGGCGATCTTGTTCCAGCGCGCCTGCAGATCCATCTGGATCTCGTGGGCGCTGCGCGAGCGCTGGTCCCAGGGTTTGAACAGCACGCCGCCGATGCCGGCGTTGGTCGTCGGCACGCCGGTGATCTGGAACATCTGCTGGTACTCGGGCATGCTCTTGCCGACCTTGAAGGCCTGGTCGGCGTAGGTCTGCATCTGGTCGGCGGTGGCGGTCGGCGGACCGACCACCTGAGACAGCACGATGCCCTGGTCCTCCTCCGGCGCCAGCTCGGACTTGGACATCTTGAACATCAGGCCCAGGAGCGCGATCAGGATCACGCCCATCACGATCAGCACCGGCCAGGTTTCCAGCAGGCTGTGCAGGATGCGCTGGTAGCGGTGGCGCACCCGTTCGAAGGTCTCGTCTATCGCCTGCACGAAGCGGCCGCTGTCCTGGTCCGGGCGGAAGAAGCGCGAGCACATCATCGGCGACAGCGTCAGCGCCACGACGCCGGACACCGTCACCGACGCGGCCAGCGTGAAGGCGAATTCGGTGAACAGCGCGCCGGTCAGGCCGCCCTGGAAGCCGATCGGCACGTAGACCGCCACCAGCACCACCGTCATCGCCAGGATGGGGCCGCCGAGCTCGCGCGCGGCGACGATGGCGGCCTCCAGCGGCGACATGCCGTCGCGCATGTGGCGGTCGACGTTCTCCACCACGATGATGGCGTCGTCGACGACCAGGCCTATCGCCAGCACCAGCGCCAGCAGCGTCAGCAGATTGATCGAGTAGCCCAGCATCAGCATGATGAAGAAGGTGCCGATCAGCGACAAGGGCATCGCGATCACCGGCACCAGCACCGCGCGGAAGCTGCCGAGGAAGAGGAAGATCACCACCGTCACGATCAGCAGCGCCTCGACCAGCGTCTTCACCACCTCGTGGATCGAGGTGTTGATGAAGTCGGTGGAGTCGTAGACGATCTGCCCGGTCAGGCCGGTCGGCAACTGCTGCCGTATCGACGGGAACACCGTGCGCACCCGGTCGGCCACGTCGAGTATATTGGCCTCCGGCGCCACCTTGATGCCGATGAACACCGAGCGCACGCCGCTGAACGCGACGTTGAAGTCGTAGTTCTCCGAACCCAGCGTCACCGTGGCCACGTCCTCCAGCCGCACGATGGCGTCGCCGTTGCGCTTGATCGCCAGTTGCTTGAACTCGTCGACCGAGTGCAGGTCGGTGGCGGCGGTCAGCGGTATCGTGACCATCTGCCCCTTGCTCGCGCCCAGCGCGGCCAGCGTGTTGTTGCTGGCCAGCGAGGCGCTGACGTCGGCGGCGGTGACGCCGTGCGCCGCCATCTTGGCCGAATCCAGCCAGGCGCGCAGCGCGAACTGGCGCGCGCCGAGGATTTCGGCGGTCTGCACGCCGGGCACCGAGTCCAGCTTGGGCTTGACCACCCGCACCAGGTAGTCGGTGACATTGTTGGTCGGCAGCGTGTTGCTGTAGAAGCCCATATACATCGCGTCGGTGGTCTGGCCGGTCTGCACCGTCAGCACCGGCTGCTGGGCCTGCGCCGGCAGCTGGTTCTTCACCGAATTGACCTGGGTGTTGATCTCGGTCAGCGCGCGGTTGGCGTCGTAGTTCAGCCGCAGCGTGGCGGTGATGGTGGACACGCCGCTGGAACTGGTGGACGACAGATAGTCTATGCCCTGCGCCTGCGCGATCGCCGATTCCAGCGGCTGGGTGATGAAGCCGGCCACGGTCTTGGCGTCGGCGCCGTAGTAGGAGGTGGAGATGGTCACCACCGCGTTCTGCGTGCGCGGATACTGGTTGATCGGCAGGCCGAACAGCGAGCGCAGGCCCAGCACCACGATCAGCAGGCTGACCGTGGTGGCCAGCACCGGCCGCTTGATGAAGATGTCGGTAAAGTTCATGGCGCGGCCTCAGTGTTCTTGCGGCGTCGGGTTCGGGCTGTTGGCCGGCTGCACCGAATTGTTGACCGTCACCGGCGTGCCGGTCTTTAGCTTCAGCTGGCCGCTGGTCACGACTTCCTGGCCTTCCTTGATGCCGCTGAGTATCGCCACCTGGTCGCCGCGGGTGTCGCCGGTGGTGACGAAGGACTGCTGCGCTTCAAGGCCGTTCTTGCCCTGCTTGACGATGAACACCGTCGAGCCGTACGGGTTGTAGGTGATGGCGGTCTGCGGCAGCGTCAGGTGGCGCTGCTTGCTGCCGACGTCGATGGTGGTGTTGGCGAACATGCCGGGCAGCAGCTTGCGCTTGGGATTGGCGATGGTGGCCTCGACCTGCACATTGCGGGTGGCCGGGTCTATCTTCGGGCTGATCGCGTTGATGCGGCCGCGGAACACCTCGGCGCCGAAGGCGTCGCTTTTCAGCGACACCGCCTGGCCCATCCGCACCTGGCCGATCTGGCGTTGCGGCAGGCTGAAGTCCACATAGATCGGATCTATCGTCTGCAGCGTGACGATCTTGTCGCCGGGATTCAGATACTGGCCCGGGTTGACGCTGGTGATGCCGACGCGGCCGGAGAACGGCGCGCGTATCGTCTTCTTGGCCACCAGCGCCGCCTGCTGAGCCACTTGCGCGGTCTTGCTCTTCAGGTCGGCGGCGTCGGCGTCCACCTGGGCCTGGCTGACGCCTTGCGCCGCCAGCTGGGCGCGGTCGCGCTTCAGCGTGGTGGCGGCCAGCTCGGCGGCGGCCTGCAGCGCGCGCAGCTGGGCCAGGTCGGAATCGGCGTTCAGCTGCACCAGCACCTCGCCGGCCCTGACGTCCTGGCCGGACTTGAAGGCGACGTTGCGCACCTGGCCTGCCACCTCGCTGCTGACGTCGACGCCGTGCACCGCGCTGAGCGTGCCGACCGAGTTCAGCTGCGGCTGCCATTCCTCTTGCTTGGCGACGGCGGTGGACACCGTCTGCGGCCCCGGCTTGGGCGCGCTGGCGATCAGTTTCTGTATGTGCAGGAAAAAGCCCACGCCCAGCACCACAATCAGCGCCAGCACGCCGCCCAGCATGATCAACATTCGCTTGGTCATGATTTGTCTTCTTCTTTCAATGGCGATTCGGATTCGGTGTTCCCGCGCCGCGGCGGCGCGGGCCTAGTACTGCTGTCAGTTTTCGGCCGCGGGGTGGTTCCACCAGCCGCCGCCCAGCGCCACGAACAGCGCGGCGGTGTCGCTGTAACGCGTCGCCTGCGCCTGGATCAGGCCGATGCGCGCCTGCTGGTAGCTGCGTTGCGCGTCCAGCAGCGCCAGATAGCTGATGCCGCCGAGCTTGTATTGCCGGGTGTTGACGTCCAGCGACTCGCGCGCCTTGCTTTCCGCGTCCGCCTGCGCCTTCAGCGCCAGCGCGTCGGCGTCGATCGCGCGCAGGCTGTCGGCGACGTTCTGGAAGGCCTTCAGCACGGTGGCGCGGTATTGCGCCTCGGCCTGCTGGTAGGCGGCTTCGGCGCCGCGGCGCTTGGCGCTGAGGGCGCCGCCGTTGAACAAGGGCTGGGTCAGCCCGGCGGTGATGCCCCACAAGGTGTTGCCGACGTCCATGCCCGGCAGCACCGTGTGCTGGGTGCCGTAGCTGCCGTTGATGGTGATCTGCGGGTACTGGTTGGCGGTGGCGACGCCGACGTTGGCGCTGGCCTGGTGCAGCAGTGCCTCGCTGGCGCGGATGTCGGGGCGCTGGCGCGCCAGCGCCGACGGCAGCGACACCGGCAGCTCGGCCGGCAGTCGCAGCGAGTCGAGATGGAATTCGGGCAGGCCGCCCTCCCCGGGGAAGCGGCCGGCCAGCACCGCCAGCTGGTGGCGGGTCTGGGCCAGCGCCTTTTCCAGCGGCGGCACTTGCGCGCGCGTCTGCGCCAGCAGCGTGCCCTGGCTCAGCGCAGCCGAGCGCGGCAGCGCGCCGAGTGCGACCTGCTTGTCGACGATGGCCAGCTGGGCCTCCTGGGCGCTCAGCAGCTCGCGCGTCGCCTCGAGCTGGCCGCGCAGCGAGGCTTCCTGCACCGCGGCGGTGACGACATTGCCGATCAGCGTCTGGTAGGCGGCCTCGGTCTGGAAGCGCTGGTAGTCCGCCGCCGCCATCAGGCTTTCCAGCTGGCGGCGTTCGCCGCCGAACAGGTCCAGCGTGTAGGAGACGCCGACGGTGGCGCTGTAGACATTGAATTCGCTGGGCGTCTCGCCGGTGAGGATGGCGCGCTGGCGGCCGCCTCCCAGCTGGAGGTTGACGCTGGGGAAATAGGTGGTGCCGGCGGCGGCGTTGTAGTTTTCCCGCGCCTGGCGCAGCGCCGCCTGGGCGGCGTCCAGCGACGGATTGCGATCCAGCGCCGCCCGTATCAGCCTGTCCAGCGGCTCGGAATGGAACAGCTTCCACCATTCTGCGGGCAGGTCGCGGCCGTCTTCCAGCGTCTGGCCGGCGCCGGCGGCGCCGACGCGCTCGCCCTGCGCGGAAGCGGTGCGGGCGGGCAGCGGCGTTTCGGTATAGGGGCCGTCGGCGGCCTTGGGCAGCGCGGGTGTCTTGAAGTCGGGACCGACTGCGCAGCCGGCCAGGACCAGCGCGATGGCCAGCCCGGAGGCGGCCTGTCGCAGCGGCGGACGGATGCGGCGTGGATGCGGTTTGGAATGCACGGCATGCTCCTGGATGTGGGAAAAGCCAACGGTTCCGGGCGGGCCCGGCGTCGGCTTTTCTGAATATCTTCCCCTGGACGGGACGCGGGGCGGGCCAGGGGATGAAGTCGCTATGCTCTATGGATTTTTGCTGTATGTCTACTGGGTTGATGTGACGGTCATGGAAATGTCGTTTTGTTGAATATTGCCGTCGCCGATTCCAGACGCCGCCCCGGACAGCTGGCCGGCGGCTGCGCGCGGGTCCAGGCCCTGGCGCGAGATCAGATGGTCCAGCAAGGTTAGCGCCCGGTTGCCCAGGCGCAAGGCGCGCAACTCGGCCGCGGCCGCCGCCGGCAGCCTGGCCAGCGCGTCCTTGCGGATCAGCAGCGTCGCCTCGTCGCGGCCGCGCAGCAGGCCGTCGGGATCGGCCAGTTCGCGGATGCGGTGGCGCCAGTGCAGATACTGCGGCTGCCACAGCGGCACCACCGCCCAGTCGCGGCGCGCGACGGCCTGCTCGAAGGCGTCGACGCAGTCCTCCAGGCTGCCGTTGTCGAAACGGTAGCCGGCCTCGTCCAGCCGGTAGCGTTCGACGATCTCGCGCGAAAAGCGGCTGATGCCGGCGCCGGGGTTGATGCCTTGTATCTTCTTCACCATTCGCGCCGCGACTTCCGGCTTCGCCAGGTCGGCCAGCGTGGCGACCTCGGTTTCCGGCACGTAGTCCGGCACGCCCCACAGCGCGTACGGCGTGTACAGCACGGCCAGCTTCTCGACTTCGTCGGCCATCGCCGCCAGATAGGCGCCGTGGCTGCCGGGCAGCCAGGCGCTGCACAGCAGATCGCCGTCGCCGGCGGCGAGCAGCTCGAAGGCGCGTTCGTGCGGCGCGCGCCGTTCGTCGACGACGACGCCGTGCTTTTCCAGCGCGGCGGCCACGACGGCGGCGCTGGCGGCGTGGAAGGACAGATCTATCGTGATCAGCGTCAGGCGGGGCGGGGTCATCGCGTCTCCTTGGAGGCCGCCCGAGGGCGGCCGCTTGTTATCGGATCAGAAACCGGACAGCACGATCTTGCCGCGCGCGGTGTTGCTTTCCAGCAGCGCGTGGGCGCGCTTCAGATTGGCGGCGTTGATCGCGCCGAAGCGTTCGGCGACGGTGCTCCTGACGATGCCGGCATCGACCAGCCGGGCCAGTTCGCTCAGCAGCTTGTGCTGTTCGATCTGGTCGTCGGTGGCGAACATCGAGCGGGTGTACATGAACTCCCAGTGCAGCGACAGGCTTTTCGGCTTCAGCAGGCGGATGTCAAGCGAGGCCGGATCGTCGATCAGCGCCAGTTTGCCCTGCGGCGCCAGCGCTTCGACGATCTCGGAGAAATGGGTGTCGGTCTGGTTCAGGCTGGCCACGTAGTCTACGTGCCCGATGCCGATGCGCTTCAGTTCCCTGCTCAAGGGCTGGCTGTGGTCCACCACGTGGTGGGCGCCCAGATCGCTCACCCAGGCCCGGGTCTCCGGCCGCGAGGCGGTGGCGATCACGGTCAGGCCGGTCAGCCGGCGGGCCAGCTGGATCATGATGGAGCCGACGCCGCCGGCGGCGCCGACGATCAGCAGCTTCTTGCCGGACGGCCGGCCGTTGGCGAGGACCTGGAGCCGGTCGAACAACAGCTCCCAGGCGGTGATCGCGGTCAGCGGCAGCGCGGCGGCGGCCTCGAAGTCCAGGCTGTCCGGCATCTTGCCGACCAGGCGTTCGTCGACGGCGTGCAGCTCGCTGTTGGCGCCCGGCCGTTGCAGCGCGCCGGCGTACCAGACGCGGTCGCCGGGGCGGAACAGGCCGGCCTCGCTGCCGACGGCGCGCACCACGCCGGCGGCGTCCCAGCCCAGCACGCGGGCCTGGCCGGCTTCCGGCGCCATATTGGCGCGCACCTTGACGTCGACCGGGTTGACCGAGACGGCTCTTACTTCGACCAGGAGATCGCGTGGGCCGAGGGTCGGCTCGGGCAGCGTGACGTCACGCAGCGCTTCCGGGTGGTCTATCGGCAGATTCTGGTAGTAGGCGACGGCTTTCATGGCTTTCCTTTCAGGTTTCGCGACGGGGCGCGTTTTCGATGGCTGCATCGTATTGCTATTTCTTTCTGTTGAAATCCGGTTAGAATTAGAATCAGTTTCAATCTTCCTTTGATAAAAATGGTCAGGCTGGACGATTTGCAGGTTTTCATCGGCGCGGCCGAGCTGGGCGGCCTGTCGGCGGCGGCGCGGCAGCTGGACCTGAGTCCGGCGGTGGCCAGCGCGGCGCTGAAGCGGCTGGAACAGACCTTGGGCGTGCAATTGCTGGCCCGGTCTACCCGCAGCCTGAGGCTGACGCTGGCAGGCGAGCGCTACCTGGAGCATGCGCGCGCGGCGCTGGACGCGGTGCGGGCCGGCAGCCTGGCGCTGGAGGCGGAGCGGCTGGCCTTGCTGGGCGGCCTGTCGCTGTCCATGCCGTCCGACCTGGGGCGCAATCTGCTGCGGCCCTGGCTGGACGCGTTCATGGAAGAGCATTCCGGGCTCAATCTGCAGTTGCGGATCAGCGACAGGGTCGCCGACCTCTACCGACAGCCGGTCGACGTGGCGCTGCGCTACGGCGTGCCGGAGGATTCCAGCCTGGTGGCCTTGCCGCTGGCGCCGGACAACCGCCGGGTTTTGTGCGCGTCGCCGGACTATCTGGCCCGCCACGGCGCCCCGGCGACGCCGCAGGCCTTGCGCGGCCACCAATGCCTGAGGCTGGTGCTGGGGACGGCGCTGCACGAGCGCTGGAGCTTCGAGCGCGGCGGCGAAAGCCAGACGGTGGCGGTCGGCGGCCGCTGGCAGGGCGACGACGGCGAGATCGTGCGGCGCTGGGCGCTGGACGGAATGGGCATCGCCTACAAGTCCAGGCTGGACGTGCTGGCCGATCTGCGCGCCGGCCGGCTGGTCGAGCTGTTGCCGGACTACCGCACCGAGGCGACGCCGCTGTGCCTGGTGACGCCGCACCGACTGATGCTGTCGCCGGCGGTGACGGCGCTGCGCGCGCATTTGCAGGAGCGGCTGGATGCGTATCTGGCCGAACCGTAATCGATGGCAAGTCCTTGCCGACACAGGAGGGAAGCGATGTGTATTTTCCGCAAAGATTCGGGCTATAATCGCGGCCTCGAATCCCTAATCTTGCGAATCCAGCATTCCAAGTCACAATCTTCCACATGATCCGCAAGCTAATCCGTAAAGTCCTGGAACTGCCGATGGGCAAGCGCCGCGGCAAGCCGCGCGTCTATCCGCTGCCGCAACACGGCATACGCCGCGACCAACTGAGCCAGGCGGCGCTGCGCGTCACCTCCCGCCTGCAGGAAGCCGGCTACGCCGCCTACGTGGTCGGCGGCGCGGTGCGCGACCTGATGCTGAGCGTGTCGCCCAAGGATTTCGACGTGGCCACCAACGCCACGCCGGAGCAGGTCCACCATCTGTTCCGCCGCTCCCGCATCATCGGCCGCCGCTTCCGCATCGTCCACGTGATGATGGGCCCGGAAACGATAGAGGTGACCACCTTCCGCGGCGGCAGCGTCGACGACACCAACGAAACCGGCCGCATCATGGCCGACAACAGTTTCGGCAGCCAGGAGGAGGACGCGCATCGCCGCGACTTCACCGTCAACGCGCTGTTCTACGATCCGTCCGACGAGACCGTCATCGACTACCACAACGGCGTCAGGGATCTGCACGCCAAGAAGCTGGTGATGATAGGCCAGCCGGCGCGCCGCTATCAGGAGGATCCGGTGCGCATGCTGCGCGCGGTGCGGCTGGCGGCCAAGCTCGGCTTCGAGATCGACGCCGACACCAAGAAACCGATCCGCGCCCACGCCCATCTGTTGAAGAAGGAGCCGCCGGCGCGTTTGTTCGACGAGCTGCTGAAGCTGCTGCTGTCCGGCCACGCCTACGCCTGCCTGAAGAAGCTGCGCGAGGAGGGCCTGGCCCGCGGCGTGTTCCCGCTGCTGGACGCGGTGATGGACGACAAGGGCAGCGACGACGCCTTCCTGCGGCTGGGCCTGGACAGCACCGACGCCCGCCTGCGCGCCGACAAGCCGATATCGGTCGGCTTCCTGCTGGCCACGCTGCTGTGGCGCCAGGTCAACCAGGGCTGGCAGCGCCGGCTCGCCGCCGGCGAGAAGAGCCTGCCGGCGCTGCTGGCGGCCATCTCCGACGTCGAGTCCGAGCAGGACAACGATTTCGCCATCCCGCGCCGCTTCAGCGTGACCATGCGCGAAATCTGGACGCTGCAGGCCCGTTTCGACAGCCGCAGCGGGGCCCGCCCGTACCGCTTCCTCGAGCAGCCGCGCTTCCGCGCCGCCTACGATTTCCTGGCCCTGCGCAGCGAGGCCGGCGAAGTGCCCGCCTCGCTGGTCGAGTGGTGGGAGCGCTTCCAGCGCGCCGACGCCGACGAGTGCGAGCGGCTGATTGCCGAGGTCAAGGACGCCGGAGGCGACGAGCCGGCCAAGAAGCGCCGTCGCCGGCGCAGCGGCGGCCGCCGCAAGGACGGGGGCGGACTGGAGAGCGTCGAGTGACGCTGGCCTACGTCGCTCTGGGTAGCAACCTGGAGCAGCCGGACCGGCAGGTGAGGGCCGCGCTCGCGGCCCTTGGCCGTTTGGCCGGCACCGCGCTGCTGCGCCATTCCTCGCTATACCGCACCGCGCCGGTCGGTTACGCCGACCAGCCCGATTTCATCAACGCGGTGGCGCTGCTCGACACCGCGCTCCCGCCCGACGCGTTGCTGGACGAGCTGCTGGCGCTGGAACAGCGCTTCGGCCGCGAGCGCAGCTTCCGCAACGCGCCCAGGGTGCTGGATCTGGATCTGTTGTATTACGAAGGCATCTTTCTGGAAGGCCCCAGGCTGACCCTGCCCCATCCGCGCATGCATCAGCGCGCCTTCGTGATGGCGCCGTTGGCCGAGATCGCCGCCGGGACGACGCTGCCCGGCGTCGGCGACGTGTCGGCGCTGGCCGCCGCCCTCGGCGCCGACGGCATAGAGCGGCTGGATGCGGCCGACTGAAACCGACAAGACGGGAATCGTATGAGTCAATTGCGTTACGTGGTGGTCGAGGGACCGATAGGCGCCGGCAAGTCGTCGCTGGCCCGCCGGCTGTCCGAGTACTGGGGCGTGCAGCTGAAGGCCGAGGATCCGGCCGCCAATCCGTTCCTGCCCCGCTTCTACCGCAATATGCCGGCGCACGCGCTGTCCACCCAGCTGAGCTTCCTGCTGCAGCGGGCCGACATCGCGCGCGAGATGCTGGCGGGGGATCTGCAGGCCGCGCCGCTGGTGTCGGATTTCCTGTTCGACAAGGACCAGCTGTTCGCCCGGCTCAATCTGGACGAGCACGAACTGGCGCTGTACCAGCGGCTGGCGCCGCAGGCGCTGCCGGAATACCCGGTGCCCGACCTGGTGATCTATCTGCAGGCGTCGGAGGACATCCTGCTGCAGCGGGTGGCCGCGCGCGCGGTCGACTACGAGGTGAACTTCCCCGAGGGCTATCTGAAGCGCGTGCATGCCGGCTACAGCGAATTCTTCCACCAGTACGAATCGGCGCCGTTGCTGATCGTCAACACCGACCACCTGAATCTGGTGGACGGCGACGAGGACTTCGAGTTATTGATCCGCTGCATTGCCGAAATGCGCGGCCAGCGCAGCTATTTCAACAAGAGCGTCTGACCGGGGCATCCCCGCGCGGCGCCGCAGATGGAACACGAGGAAGTCGAGAGATGAAAATAACCGTCAACACCTTGCACAAGCTGGCCGAGGAAGGCCGGAAAATCACGATGCTGACCTGCTACGACGCCAGCTTCGCCAGCCTGCTGGACGAGGCCGGCGTCGAGATCCTGCTGGTCGGCGACTCGCTGGGGCCGGTGGTGCAGGGCGTGGACTCCACGCTGCCAGTCAGCGAAGAGGACATGCTCTACCACATCCGCTGCGTGGCCCGCGGCGCGAAGAACGCGCTGATCCTCGGCGACATGACGTTCGGCGCCTACCAGCAAAGCCCGCAGCAGGCCTTTGCCCACGCCGCGCGCCTGCTGCAGGCCGGCGCCCACATGGTCAAGCTGGAGGGGGGCGCCTATATGGCCGAGACCACCCGCTTCCTGGTGGAGCGCGGCATCCCGGTGTGCTCGCACATCGGCCTGACCCCGCAGTTCGTCAACGCCTTCGGCGGCTACCGCGTGCAGGGCCGCGGCGACGACGCTCAGCGCATCGTCGCCGACGCCAGGGCGCTGGCCGAGGCCGGCGCCAGCCTGGTGTTGATGGAGTGCGTGCCGGCGGCGCTGGCCAAAGAGATCACCGAAACCGTCAAGGTGCCGACGATAGGCATAGGCGCCGGCGTCGACGTCTCCGGCCAGGTGCTGGTGCTGCACGACATGCTGGGCGTGTATCCGGGCAAGAAGGCCAAGTTCGTCAAGAACTTCATGGACGAGGCCGGCAGCATCCAGGGCGCGGTCGAAGCCTATATCAAGGCGGTGAAGGACAAGACCTTCCCGTCCGAAGAGCACACTTACTAAGCCCGGAAGAGAACGAGAGATGGAAATCATCCGTACCGTGGCCGAGATGCGCGCCTGGCGCAAGCAGGCGGGCAGGCTGGCTTTCGTGCCCACGATGGGCAATCTGCACGAGGGGCATCTGAAGCTGGTGGCCGCCGCGCGCGAACAGGCGGACAAGGTCGTCGTCAGCATCTTCGTCAACCGCTTGCAGTTCGGCCAGGGCGAGGACTTCGACGCCTATCCGCGCACCTTCGAGGCCGATTGCGACAAGCTGGCCGCCGCCGGCGTCGACGCGCTGTTCTTCCCGACCGAGCGCGAGCTGTACCCGCGCGTCAGGCAGGACTTCAACGTCGAGCCGCCGCACATCCAGAACGAGCTGTGCGGCGCCTTCCGCCCCGGCCACTTCCGCGGCGTCGCCACCGTGGTGACCAAGCTGTTCAATATCGTGCAGCCGGACCTGGCCTGTTTCGGCAAGAAGGACTACCAGCAGTTGCACGTGATCCAGGCGATGATAGACGATCTGAACTCGCCGATCGAAATCGTGCCGGTGGACACCGGCCGCGCCGACGACGGCCTGGCGCTGTCGTCGCGCAACGGCTACCTGTCGGCCGAGGAGCGTGCCGAGGCGCCGCGGCTGTACCGGAATCTGTCGGCGATCCGCGATGGCCTGCTGGCCGGCAGCCAGGATTACGCGGCGCTGGAGGGAGCGGCGCGCGCCGATCTGACGGCCGCCGGCTGGACGGTCGATTACGTCGAGGTTCGCCAGGCCGACACGCTGGAAATCGCCCATGCCGGCGAGAAGCGGCTGGTGGTGCTGGCCGCCGCGCGGCTGGGCAAGACCCGTCTGATCGACAATATCGAAGTGTTCCGCTGAAACGGAGCGACAAGGAAGACCATCATGCAACGCAATATGCTGAAATCCAAGCTCCACCGCGTGACCACCACGCACGCCGAGCTGCATTACATCGGATCCTGCGCGATAGACGAGAACCTGCTGGAAGCGGCCGACATTCTCGAGTATGAAGAAGTGCAGATCTGGAACGTCACCAACGGAGAACGCTTCGCCACGTACGCGATCAAGGCAGAGCGGGGCTCCGGCGTGATCTCGGTCAACGGCTCGGCCGCGCGCCGCGCCGCGCCGGGCGACCTCTTGATCATCGCCTCGTTCGCGCAGTACGAGGACGCCGAGCTGAAGGGCCACTCGCCGAAGCTGGTCTTCGTCGACGGCGACAACCGCCTGACCGAGGTGAAGGGCGCCACGCCGACCCAGCCGGCCTGATAGCCTGCGTTTTCACCATCGCCGCGGGGCAGTCGGGAGGCTGTCCGCGGCGATTCGCTTCTGGACGCCGCCTAGCGCTTCACGTATTTGGCCAGCAGCCGGGCCAGCTGTCCGGAGCGGCGCATCGCTTCCAGTTCCTGGTCCACCAGCTGCCTTAGCTGCTCGCCGCTGGGATTCTTGCGGCTGAATATCATGTGAAACGGATTGGCGTTGGCGCCCGGCAGCGGCGCGCGGCCGATGGACGGGTCCCCGATGATATCCAGGGCGCCTATGCTGGAAAGGCCCGCCATGACTTCGTAGTCTTCAGCGAACACGTCCAGCCTGCCGGCTTTCATCATTTTGACCAACTCGGGATAGCTGGCTGCTCGCACCATCCTGTCCTTGTCTACCGTAGCCAGATTCGAGTAGGCATAGCCTTTGATGCCGCCCAGCCGGTATTGATTGAGATCCGCCTGGCTGTCCAGCTTCAGTCCCTGGGGAAAACGATCCTTGGCGTAGAACACGTAGTAGTGGGTTTGATAGTAGGGCGCGGAAAACAGGAAGCGCTGCTCCCGTTCCGGATTCTTGCTGGCGCTGAGCGCCATCACGTAGTTCTCTCCGGCCTCTATCGACGCCAGGCAGCGTTTCCACGGCGGCAGCGTGATCGTGAACGGAATGCCGTGCTTGCCGAGGATGGCGCCTATCACTTCGACCGAGTAGCCGGTGATTTCCGTCGTGGGCTTGCCGTCGACGCGGCGGTAGTAGGTGAACGGCGGCCATTCTTCGCCGTCGTCGCAGATGTGAACCACCGACGGGGCGGGCGGCTGGGCCGACGCGGCAGCGATGGCCAGGCAATGGCAAAGGGCGAGAAGCAGGCGGCGCATGGCGGTCTCCAACGACGATATCTCATTGTATGTGGCGGATATCGGCGCCGCCTGTCCGGTGGCTTAGGGTTTTTTTGCACTTGCAGCATGGCTGAGGCATAGTGAAATGGAGATGCGGCTAATGCCGCATGCCTATCCTGGGAGAGCGTCGATGAGCATAGGCCTGACCGGGGGCTGTCTGTGCGGCGCGGTGCGCTACCGCTTGCGCGGCACGCCGTTCCATATCACCCATTGCCACTGCCGCAGTTGCCGGCGCGCCAGCGGCGCCGCCTTCGTCACCTGGTTCACGATGCGGGTGCACGAGCTGGAGTGGCGCGGAGAGAAGCCGACGCAATACCATTCCTCGGCCGCGGTGTCGCGGGGCTTCTGTCCGCACTGCGGCTCCACGCTGACCTATTTCCACGAATCCGATCCGGAAGAGATAGACATCACGGCCGCCTCGCTGGACACGCCGGAAATCCTGGTGCCGGAACACCACACCTGGTGGGAGCAGCGGCTGGAGTGGGGCACCGCCAACGCGCAGGGCGTGTTGCCGGTGCACCCGCGCAGCGGCGGCTACTGAGAGCCTGTTCAAGGTCTTTGCGCGGCCCCGAGACGCTCGAAAAGATCGTCTAAGCCCCCTCAGGGACCAGTTCGCGGGGGCTGATGATGACGCCGTCCTCGTCTGCGTACAGCCAGTGGCCCGGCAGGATGTCGCAGCCGGCGACGCGCAGCGGCAACGCCCGCTGGCCAGCGCCGAGCTTGACCGACTTGCGCGGGTGCGCCGCCAGCGCCTTGACGCCGAGAGGCAGCCTGCCCAGCGCCGCGCTGTCGCGGACGCAGCCGTCCAGCACCAGCCCGGCCCAGCCGTTCGTCACCGCCAGTTCCCCCAGTTGATCGCCCAGCAGCGCGCAGCGGCGCGAGCCGCCGCCGTCGACCACCAGCACCCGGCCGTGTCCGGCCTCGTCCAGCATCGTGCGCACCAGGCTGTTGTCCTCGAACAGCTTCAGCGTGGCGATGGGGCCGTGGAAGCGGACCTTGCCGCCGAATGACTGGAAGATGGGTTCCAGCACCTGGATTTCCGCGCCGAAGGCGTCGCACAGATCGGTGGTGGCCAGGCTCATATCGTGTTTCCTCCATATGGAAATGCCGCCCGGCCGTGAGGCGGGGCGGCACCGCCCGCGGGGTACGCGGGCCGATCAGTGGCCGCTTGTGGCGGCAATGCGGCCGGCAAGGCGCCGATGCTGAGCGCGCTGTCGGCCGACCACTTTTAGTGGAACTGCTCTTCCTCGGTCGAGCCGGTCAGCGCGGTGACGCTGGAGGCGCCGCCCTGGATCACGGTGGTGACGTCGTCGAAATAACCGGTGCCCACCTCCTGCTGGTGCGACACGAAGCTGTAGCCGCGGTCGCGGGCGGCGAACTCCGGCTCCTGCACCTTCTCGACATAGGCGGACATGCCGCGCGCGACGTAGTCCTGCGCCAGGTCGTACATGTTGAACCACATGCTGTGGATGCCGGCCAGCGTGATGAACTGGTATTTGTAGCCCATCGCGCCCAGTTCGCGCTGGAAGCGGGCGATGGTGGCGTCGTCCAGGTTCTTTCTCCAGTTGAACGACGGCGAGCAGTTGTAGGCCAGCAGCTTGCCCGGATGCTTGGCGTGGACGGCTTCGGCGAACTGACGGGCGAACTCCAGGTCCGGCGTGCCGGTCTCGCACCACACCAGATCGGCGTAGTCGGCGTAGGCGACGGCGCGGCTGATCGCCTGCTCCAGGCCCTTCTTGGTCTTGTAGAAGCCTTCGGCGGTGCGCTCGCCGGTCAGGAACGGCTCGTCGTTCGGGTCGACGTCGCTGGTCAGGAGGTCGGCCGCCTCGGCGTCGGTGCGGGCGATCACCAGCGTCGGCACGCCGTAGACGTCGGCCGCCAGGCGCGCGGCGATCAGTTTCTGGATCGCCTCCTGCGTCGGCACCAGCACCTTGCCGCCCATGTGGCCGCATTTCTTCACCGAGGCCAGCTGGTCCTCGAAGTGCACGCCGGCGGCGCCGGCGCGTATCATCGACTTCATCAGCTCGTAGGCGTTCAGCACGCCGCCGAAGCCGGCTTCGGCGTCGGCGACGATGGGGGCGAAGTAGTCGACGTAGCCGCTATCGCCCTTTTCGAGGCCTTTGGCGTGCTGGATCTCGTCGGCGCGGGTGAAGGTGTTGTTGATGCGCTCGACGACCTTGGGCACCGAGTCCACCGGGTACAGCGACTGGTCCGGATACATCGCCGAGTATTCGTTGTTGTCGGCGGCGACCTGCCAGCCGGACAGGTAGATCGCCTTGACGCCGGCCTTGACCTGCTGCATCGCCTGGCCGCCGGTCAGCGCGCCAAGACAGTTGATGTACGGCTCGTGGTTGACCAGCTGCCACAGTTTTTCGGCGCCGCGGCGGGCCAGCGTGTGTTCGATCTGCAGCGAGCCGCGCAGGCGCTCGACGTCGGCGGCGCTGTAACCGCGCTTGATGCCTTTCCAGCGCGGATTCTCGTCCCAGTCCTTCTGGATGGCTGCAATGCGTTGTTCGCGAGTCGTCATGTTTGGAACCCTTCTCGAAACGTTTCTGTGCTCGCCGGCCGGGGCCGGCGTCCTCATAGCGGTAAAGCGCATCCGGTTTTCCGGATTTTTGTCGAAACCGGGCGGGATCGGCCCGATTTATCTCGGCCGCCGGCAGCGCGCCGTTGCGGCGCCGCGGCGGTTTGCTGCGTGGCGTGGGCCCATTATAAGCACAAAAAAAACGCGTTGTGTGCAGTGCAACACAGAAAAAACACTGTGTTTTCATAAGCTAACAAAACGCGGTTTTAAACGAATCGACGATTGCGCGGAAATGATTTCAATGCGAAAAAATGACAGTTGAAATACGCGCATCGCGCGGCGCCGTCTTCGGCCGGAGATAAGCGGAACAGGGCTTGAAATCGCCGCAAAAGTCCCTACCTTGGGTCTGGACATCGATTTAGCCGGTGCAATTCAAAGGAAACGTCATGCAAGAAAATCTGAATCCGGCGGCCGAAGCCGTAGCCGATGAAGCGACCGATGTGGCGCATACCGAGCTGGAGCAGACTCCCGAGCAGCACATCGCCGGGCTGGAAGCCGAAATCGCCGAACTGAACGACACCCTGCTGCGCGCCCGCGCCGAGCTGGAGAACCAGCGCCGTCGCGCCCAGGACGAAGTGGCCGCCGCGCATAAATATGCCATAGGCAAATTCGCTACCGAGCTGGTGACGGTCAAGGACTATCTGGAAATGGCGCTGCTGGACCAGAGCGGCCAGATCGACACGCTGAAGATGGGCGTCGACATGACGCTGAAGCAGCTGGTCTCCGCCTTCGAGAAGGCGCAGATCAAGGACATCGCGCCCAAGGCTGGCGACAAGCTGGACCCGCACCAGCACCAGGCGATGAGCGCGGAAGAGTCCGACGCCGAGCCCAACACCGTCGTGCGCGTGATGCAGAAGGGCTATCTGCTGGCCGACCGCGTGCTACGTCCGGCGATGGTGGTGGTGGCCAAGGCCAAGGAATGAAAAAAGGCGCATGCCGGCCTCTTGAAAAGCAGGGCATAGCCAATATTTATTGAGACAACAGGCTCCGGCTATCGACAAGAACCGCGCCGGACGGAAACGAATCGGAAGAAAGGAATTGAATCATGGGTAAAATCATCGGCATCGACCTGGGCACCACCAACTCCTGCGTGGCAGTCGTAGAGGGCGGCAACCCGAAGGTCATCGAAAACGCCGAAGGCAACCGCACCACGCCGTCCATCATCGCCTACGTCGAAGACGGCGAGATCCTGGTGGGCGCGCCGGCCAAGCGCCAGGCCGTGACCAACCCGAAGAACACCATCTACGCCGCCAAGCGCCTGATCGGCCGCCGCTTCGAGGACAAGGAAGTGCAGAAGGACATCGACCTGATGCCGTTCGAGATCCTGAAGGCCAAGAACGGCGACGCCTGGGTCAAGGTCCGCGACCAGGAACTGGCGCCGCCGCAGATCTCCGCCGAAGTGCTGCGCAAGATGAAGAAGGCCGCCGAAGACTACCTGGGCGAGGAAGTGACCGAGGCGGTGATCACCGTGCCGGCCTACTTCAACGACAGCCAGCGCCAGGCGACCAAGGACGCGGGCCGCATCGCCGGTCTGGAAGTGAAGCGCATCATCAACGAGCCGACCGCGGCCGCGCTGGCCTTCGGCCTGGCCAAGCAGGAAGGCGATCGCAAGATCGCGGTGTACGATCTGGGCGGCGGCACCTTCGACGTGTCCATCATTGAAATCGCCGACGTGGACGGCGAGCACCAGTTCGAAGTGCTGTCGACCAACGGCGACACCTTCCTCGGCGGCGAGGACTTCGACCAGCGCCTGATCGACTACATCGTCACCGAATTCAAGAAGGAGCAGGGCGTCGACCTGAAGCAGGACGTGATGGCGCTGCAACGTCTGAAGGAAGCCGCCGAGAAGGCCAAGATCGAGCTGTCCAGCGCGACCCAGACCGAAGTGAACCTGCCGTACATCACGATGGACGCGACCGGTCCGAAGCACCTGGCGATGAAGATCACCCGCGCCAAGTTCGAAAGCCTGGTCGACGACCTGATCGCCCGCTCGATCGAGCCGTGCCGCGTGGCGTTGAAGGATGCCGGCGTGTCGCTGTCCGACATCACCGATGTGATCCTGGTCGGCGGTCAGACCCGCATGCCCAAGGTGCAGGACGCGGTCAAGGAATTCTTCGGCAAGGAACCGCGCAAGGACGTGAACCCGGACGAGGCCGTGGCCGTCGGCGCCGCGATCCAGGGTTCGGTGCTGTCCGGCGACCGCAAGGACGTGCTGCTGCTGGACGTGACCCCGCTGTCGCTGGGCATTGAGACGCTGGGCGGCGTGATGACCAAGTTGATCCAGAAGAACACGACGATCCCGACCAAGGCGTCGCAAACCTTCTCGACCGCCGACGACAACCAGACCGCGGTGACCATCCACGTGCTGCAGGGCGAACGCGAGAAGGCCGCGGCCAACAAGTCGCTGGGCCAGTTCAATCTGGGCGACATCCCGCCGGCGCCGCGCGGCATCCCGCAGATCGAGGTCGAGTTCAACATCGACGCCAACGGCATCCTGCACGTGTCGGCCAAGGACAAGGCCACCGGCAAGCAGGCCAACATCACCATCCAGGCATCGTCCGGCCTGTCCGAGGCCGAGATCGAGCGCATGGTGAAGGACGCCGAGGCCAACGCCGAGGAAGACAAGAAGCTGCACGAGCTGGTGACCGCGCGCAACCACGCCGAAGGCCTGATCCACAGCATCAAGAAGTCGCTGTCCGAGCACGGCGACAAGATCGGCGCCGACGAGAAGGCCAAGATCGAGGCGGCGCTGAAGGAGGCCGAGGAAGTGGTCAAGGGCGACGACAAGGAAGCGATCGAAGCCAAGGCCGAGGAACTGGCCAAGGCCAGCCAGAAACTGGGCGAGATCATGTACGCCCAGGCTCAGGCCGAGGCCGGCGCCGAAGGCGGCGCGCAGCCGGAAGCCGGCAAGAAGGACGACGGCAACGTGGTGGACGCCGAGTTCGAAGAAGTGAAAGACAAGAAGTAAGCGTCTGGTCTCACTGATAGAGGCACAGGGAATGGCGGAGGCGTCTCCACCGGCCTCTGTGCCTTTGCCGTATCGAGCGACACGGTTGCGCCGGGCTGGGCCGGGCCGACCAGAGAGTGAAAGACAATGTCGAAAAAAGACTATTACGATGTGCTGGGCGTCAATCGCGATGCGTCGGAAGACGACATCAAGAAAGCCTACCGCAAGCTGGCGATGAAATACCATCCGGACCGCAATCCGGACAGCAAGGAAGCCGAGGACAAGTTCAAGGAGGTGAAGGAAGCCTACGAGATCCTGTCGGACGGCCAGAAGCGCAGCGCCTACGACCAGTTCGGCCATGCCGGCGTCGATCCGCAGGCCGGCGGCGGCGGCCAGGGCTTCGGCGGTTTCGGCGATTTCGCCGACATCTTCAGCGACATCTTCGGCGGCGGCCGCGGCGCCGGCGGCGGCGGCGGGCGCTCCAATGTCTACCGCGGCGCCGATCTGCGCTACAACATGGAAATCTCGCTGGAAGAGGCGGCGCGGGGCTGCGAGAAGCAGATCCGCATTCCGTCGCACGAGGCCTGCTCCACCTGCAACGGCAGCGGCGCCAAGCCGGGCACGCAGCCCAAGACCTGCTCGACCTGCGGCGGTCACGGCCAGGTGCGCATGAGCCAGGGCTTCTTCTCCATCCAGCAGACCTGCCCGACCTGCCACGGCAGCGGCAAGCAGATCTCCGACCCGTGCACCAGCTGCCATGGCGCCGGCCAGAAGAAGACCACCAAGACGCTGAACGTGAAGATTCCGGCCGGCGTCGACGAGGGCGACCGCATCCGTCTCGGCGGCGAGGGCGAGCCGGGCCAGAACGGCGGTCCGGCCGGCGATCTGTACGTGGTCACCCACATCAAGCCGCACGCGGTGTTCCAGCGGGACGGCATGGACCTGCATTGCGAGATGCCGATCTCGTTCGCGACCGCGGCGCTGGGCGGCGAAGTGGAGATTCCGACGCTGGACGGCATGGCCAAGGTCAAGATCGCCGGGGAGACCCAGAGCGGCCGCGTCTATCGTCTGCGCGGCAAGGGCGTCAAGGCGGTGCGCGGCAGCGAGTTCGGCGATCTGCACTGCCATGTGATCGTCGAGACCCCGGTCAAGCTGACCGAGCGCCAGAAGGAGCTGCTGCGCGAGTTCGAGGCGATCAGCCAGGGCGATGTCGCCACGCACAATCCCCGCTCGAAGTCGTTCATGGACAAGCTGCGCGACTTCTTCGAGTAAGCGGCTGTCCGATGGCCGCGGCAATCAGCCGGCCCGTGAGGGCCGGCTTTTTTATCGGCGTCGAAAGCGAGACAGCCGCCCCGAGGGGCGGCTGTCCGCACATTCCATGACTTGGCCGTGGCGCTTAGAAGTTGTGCTTCATCATCGCCCAGACGGTGGACGAGGTGTCCTTGGCGTGGTTGTTGGCGAGCTGCGCGTCGCGGTTTTCCTTGATCTGGCCGTAGCCGGCCTGCAGCAGCGTGCGCTTGCTGACGGTGTAGTCGAGCGCGGCGGCCCACTGGGTGGCGCCCAGGCTGTAGCGCACGCCGTCGACCTTGGCGTCGCCGCGCTTGGAGTAGACGACGGACGGTTTGAAGTTGCCGATGGAGTAGGCGAGGTTGACCGCCCAGGTCTGGTTTTCCAGCTTGTTGCCGCCGGCGGCGATGGTCGGGCTCAGATTGGCGATGCCCGGCAGCGCCTGGGCGTTGCCGTACAGCGTCACCCATTGATAGGTGGCGGCCAGGTACAGGTTGTTGGCGTTGTAGCCGCCTTCGATACGGTTGGTCGAGCTGTTGCTGCCGCCCTTGGTGTTCAGCGCGCCGGCATAGGCCCAGGCGCCGAAGAAGCCGCTGTTCTGGTAGGCGAGGCGCAGGCCGATCTTGTCGCCCTGCTTCATCTGGCCGGCGGTCTGGCTTTCGCCGGCGCCGTAGTGGGCGGTGACGTTGAAGCCGGACAGGTCCGGGCTGTCGTAGCGGATGCCGTTCTTGAAGCGGGAGTCGCCGTAGGCGCCGAACACGTCGGTGGCTTCGTACAGCGGGAAGCCGGTGCCCATATTGTCGCGGAACGGGCCGTACAGGTTGTCGGTGGACTCGCTGTCGCCGAGCACGTCGGTCAGGTAGCCGACGCGCAGCTTGCCGAAGCCGCCTTCGACGCCGACGAAGCTCTCGCGGCTGGCCAGTTTGCCGGAGTCGGTGCTGGCGAAGCCGGAGGTGCCGTCCAGTGACAGGCCGGTTTCCACCTGCCAGATGGTCTTCAGGCCGTTGCCCAGGTCTTCGTTGCCTTTGAAGCCGATGCGGCTGCCGAAGTCGTCGACGCCGAAGGTGGACGTATAGTTGTTGGTGCTGTTCTTGGTGCTGGAAATGCCGGCGCGCAGCGAACCGTAAAGGGTCACGTCTGCGTGGGCAAGCGCGGGCACGGCGGCCGCGACGGCGGCGGCAATGATGATTTTTTTCATCTCTATCTCTCCTCTATCCTTTGTTTTTTGAATCTGCCTCTAGGGCACTGGCGCAAGCGGTTTTGCGTCCTTGTCACCAGGTCCGGCAGTGTGTCTTGGCCATAAGTTTGTCGTCAAGAAACATTTCTTAACAGTTTGAAAAGCAGTATATTAATGACGTTAGTATTTTCTCCGAGAAAACCATATTGTTAAGGCAAATTTTTTCAAATCAATGACTTGATGGGCCTTTTTCGGAGGGGTCCGACAAGCCTCGATCGATTTGCTTATTGAGCAAGTTGTAAATGGGGATTTAATGACGATCGGGTGTTGTGTTTTTGCAAATGTCAATGATCGGACAGTGTGCGTAAAGCGCAATCCCGGCCATCGCGCCGGCATGGTAGCCATGAGTAAATGTCAGACCCCGGTCCGCCGTGTCTGCCATGGCGCCGATAATGGGCGTACAATTGACATTGTCTTTATCAGAGGCCAGTCGTCATGATTTTTGCCAATCGCTATTTCCCGGTCACCCGCATGCGCCGGATGCGCAAAGACGAGTTCAGCCGCCGGCTGATGCGCGAAAATGTCGTCACCGCCAATGACCTGATCTATCCGGTCTTCGTCATGGAGGGCAGCGGCCAGGTGGTGGACGTGCCGTCGATGCCGGGGGCGCCGCGCCTGACGCTGGACAAGCTGCTGCATGTGGCGGAAGAGGCGCTGGAGCTGGGCATCCCGATGCTGTCGCTGTTTCCGGTGATCACCGAGGGCAAGGACAACGAGGCGCGCGAGGCCTACAACCCGGACGGCCTGGTGCCGCGCGTGGTGCGTGAACTGAAGAAGCGCTTCCCGGAACTGGGCGTGATGACCGACGGCGCGCTCGACCCGTATACGATACACGGCCAGGACGGCGTGGTGGACGCCAACGGCTATGTGCTGAACGACGAGACCACCGAGATCCTGATCAAGCAGGGTCTGTGCCACGCCGAGGCCGGCGTAGACGTGTTCGGCCCGTCCGACATGATGGACGGCCGCATCGGCGCGATCCGCGAGGCCTTCGAGGAAGAAGGCTTCATCCATACCAAGATCCTGGCGTACTCCGCCAAGTATTCGTCCGGCTTCTACGGTCCGTTCCGCGACGCGCTGGGCTCGTCGGCCAATCTCGGCAAGGCCGACAAGAACAACTACCAGATGGACCCGGCGAATATCGACGAGGCGATCCAGGAAGTGGCGCAGGACCTGGAAGAGGGCGCCGACATGGTGATGATCAAGCCCGGCATGCCTTATCTGGACGTGATCCGCCGCGTCAAGGACACCTTCCATGTGCCGACCTTCGCCTACCAGGTGTCCGGCGAGTACGCAATGCTGAAGGCGGCCTTCCAGAACGGCTGGCTGAACGAGGAGAAATGCATGATGGAAAGCCTGCTGGCGTTCAAGCGCGCCGGCGCCGACGGCATCCTGAGCTATTTCGCGATGGACGCCGCCCGCCTGCTGCGCCGCCGTTGATCGATAATAGGAAGCGATGAGCCGCGCCCTCTGCCCGCATGCGGCAGGGGGCTTTGTTTTTGGGGGAACGATGTCATGGATGTATTGCATTCCACCTGGTTCTGGGGCGCGGTGATCGCCGCGCCGGTCGCCACCGTGGCCGGCATCCTGGCCAGGCTGGCCAGGCGCGAGCCGCCGCCCGACCTGCCGCCCGGCGTCAAGCCGCTGGCCTGGGACGACGAGGACGAAGCGGTTTCCGGAACATCGCATGACGGTGACAAAGCGCCGCCAAAACGCTGACAACTGTCACTGCTGGTCGGAGGAAGGCTGGGCTAGAATGGCTACAGTTTTCCGGTGCGCGCCGCCTGGGGCGGGGCGCGACGCAGTCCGGACGCGCCGCGCGTCCGGCCAATCCAAGGAATGGTCATGAACCACACTTATCTTGCCCATCTGCAGGCCACGCTGGCGCAGATCCGGGCCGACGGCTTCGAGAAGCCGGAGCGCGTGATCGCCACGCCGCAAAGTGCCGGCATCGCGCTGGCCGGCGGCGAGCAGGTGCTGAATTTCTGCGCCAACAACTATCTGGGCCTGGCCGACGACAAGCGGCTGGTGCTGGCGGCCAAGGCCGGCATGGACGAATACGGCTACGGCTGCGCGTCGGTGCGTTTCATCTGCGGCACCCAATCGGTCCACAAGCAATTGGAAAAAGCCGTTTCCGATTTCCTCGGCACCGACGACACCATCCTGTATTCCAGCTGCTTCGACGCCAACGGCGGCGTGTTCGAAACGCTGCTGACGGAGGAGGACGCGGTGATCTCGGACGAGCTGAACCACGCGTCCATCATCGACGGCGTGCGCCTGTCCAAGGCCAAGCGCTTCCGCTACAAGAACAACGACATGGCCGATCTGGAGGCGCAGCTGCAGGCCGCCGAACAGGCCGGCGCCCGCTTCAAGCTGATCGTCACCGACGGCGTGTTCTCGATGGACGGCATCATCGCCAATCTGAAGGGCCTGTGCGAAGTGGCCGACCGCCACGGCGCCATCGTGATGGTCGACGATTCGCACGCGGTGGGCTTCATCGGCGAAAGCGGCGCCGGCACGCCCGAGCTGTGCGGCGTCGCCGACCGCGTCGACATCTACACCGGCACGCTGGGCAAGGCGCTCGGCGGCGCGTCCGGCGGCTACGTCGCCGCGCGCCAGCCCATCGTCGACCTGCTGCGCCAACGCTCGCGTCCGTATCTGTTCTCCAACACGCTGGCGCCGGCCATCGCCGCCGCGAGCATAGCGGTGCTGAACATCCTGAAGAGCGGCGAGGGCGCCGAGCTGCGCGCCAAGGTGCGCCGAAACGCCGAGCTGTTCCGCCGCGAGATGTCCGCCGCCGGCTTCACGCTGGTGCCGGGCGAGCATCCGATCGTGCCGGTGATGCTGGGCGACGCCCGCCTGGCCGGCGAGATGGCCGCCAGGCTGCTGGCCGAGGGCGTGTACGTGATAGGCTTCTCCTACCCGGTGGTGCCGAAGGGCAAGGCGCGCATCCGCACGCAGATGTCGGCCGCGCACAGCGAGGAGCAGGTGAGGACGGCCGTGGCCGCCTTCATCAAGGTCGGCCGCGAGCTGGGCGTGATTTGAGTCATGTAGGGTGGCTTAAGGGCATGGCCCGTAAGCCGCCGATAGCCTAAGCGTGATTTTAACCAAGCAGGATGAATCGGGGTACGGTCCGCAAGCCGCCGCGTCGTACGGCGGCTTGCGCCGCTACCCGGCCAAGCTTCCTTGCATGGCGATAGATTGGATTGAAAAATGAAGGCGCTTGCCAAGCTGAAGGCCGCTCCCGGCCTGGAAATGACCGACGTTCCGCTGCCGGAAGTCGGCCACAACGATCTGTTGATCAAGATCGTCAAGACCGCGATCTGCGGCACCGACATCCATATCTGGAACTGGGACGAGTGGTCGCAGAAGACCATTCCGGTGCCGATGCACGTCGGCCACGAGTACGTCGGCGTCGTCGCCGGCATGGGTTCGGAGGTGCAGGGCTTCAAGATAGGCCAGCGCGTGTCCGGCGAAGGCCACATCACCTGCGGCTATTGCCGCAACTGTCGCGCCGGCCGCCGCCACCTGTGCCGCAACACCACCGGCGTCGGCGTCAACCGCGAAGGCGCCTTCGCCGAATACCTGGTGATCCCGGCCTTCAACGCCTTCCCGATCCCGGACGACATCTCCGACGATCTGGCCTCCATCTTCGACCCGTTCGGCAACGCCGTGCACACCGCGCTGTCGTTCAATCTGGTCGGCGAGGACGTGCTGATCACCGGCGCCGGCCCGATAGGCATCATGGCGGTGGCCATCGCCAGGCATGTCGGCGCGCGCCACGTGGTGATCACCGACGTCAACGACTACCGGCTGGAGCTGGCCAGGAAGATGGGCGCCACCCGCGCCGTCAACGTCGCCCGCGAGGATCTGAAGGCGGTGATGCAGGAACTGCAGATGACCGAGGGCTTCGACGTCGGCCTGGAAATGTCCGGCAATCCGCAGGCCTTCCGCCAGATGCTGGAGACGATGAACCACGGCGGCAAGGTGGCCCTGCTCGGCATTCCGCCGTCCAATACCGCGATCGACTGGAACCAGGTGATCTTCAAGGGCCTGGAGATCAAGGGCATCTACGGCCGCGAGATGTTCGAGACCTGGTACAAGATGGTCGCGTTGATCCAGTCCGGCCTCGACATCAGCCCCATCATCACCCACCACTTCAAGGTCGACGAGTTCGAGCAGGGCTTCGCGGCGATGCTGTCCGGCCAGAGCGGCAAGGTGATCCTGGACTGGCGCTGAGTCCCGCGTCCGTCAGCATGCGAAGCGGCCCCGTAACGGGCCGCTTTTTTCATGCCAGCAGCCGGGAGGGCACGGTGCGGAAGTAGGCGAGCATATTCCGCAGCCGCGTCGCCTGCTCGTTCAGTTGTTCGGCGGTGGCCGACAGCTGCTCGGACGTCGACGCGTCCAGCTGGGTCGCGTGCGACAGCTGGCTGACGGCGACATTGATCTGCTGCAGGCCCTCGCTCTGCTCCCGCGAGGCGTGGGCGATTTCCTGCACCAGGCCGGCGGTCTTGCGGATGGACGGCAACAGTGCCGACAGCGCGGCGCCGGCCTGTTCGGCCATCGCCACGCCGTCGCCGGCCAGCTGGCCGATCTCGCGCGCCGCGCCCTGGCTGTGCTCGGCCAGCTTGCGCACCTGGGCCGCCACGACGGTGAAGCCCTTGCCGTGGCTGCCGGCGTGGGCGGCCTCGATGGCCGCGTTCAGGGCCAGCAGATTGGTCTGGTAGGCGATGTCGTCTATCGCGTCTATCCGGCCGGCGATGTCGCGCATCGCCCGCACCGCGCGCTCCACCGCCCGGCTGCCGTCGCCGGCGCTGGCCGCGGCGTGGCCGGCCATGTCGTCGGTGATGTGGGCGTTTTCCGAGTTCTGGGCGATGGTGGCGGAAATCTGCTCGACCGAGGCGCTGGTCTCCTCCAGGCTGGCTGCCTGCTGCGAGGCGCTCTGGCTCAGCGCCTGGGCCGTCGCCGACACCTGGTCGGAGCTGACGCCCAGCTGTTCGGCGTTCAGCCGCAATTCGTCCATCACGCCGGTCAGCTGCGCCACCATGCGCCGCATCGCCGCCAGCACGCTGCTGTCGTCGCCGGGCCGCAGCCTGACGTCCAGCGACAGGTCGCCGTCGGCCACCCGCTTGGCGATATCGGCGACGACGGCCGGCTCGCCGCCCACCTGGCGGAACAGGCCGACGCCGATGTAGGCGATGGCGCCGGCCAGCGCCAGCAGGCTGACGGCGGCGATGGCGCCGAACCATCGCAGCGTCCGGCGGTAGCTGGCGCCTGTGTCGGCGATCTGCTGCCGCATCAGCTGCTCGAAGCCGTCTTGCACTGCCGCGGCTTCCCGCAACAGCCGCGCCGTCATGTCGCGGTCCATGCCGCGCACCTGGCGGTCCAGCCGCTGGCCGGACAGCCTGTCGTCGACGCGGAAGTCGGCCAGCGCCGCGCGGTAGCGGGCGTTCAGCCGACCGTGTTCGGCGCGGATGGCATCGACGGCCGCGCTGGACTGGCCGCCGTCGCGCAGCGCCGCCGCCGTCTGGTCCAGCCGCTGGTCGACCTCGCGGCTTTCGTCCTCGAAGGCGGCGAGGTAGGCGGCGTAGTCGGCGGCGTCGTTGCCGCGCAGCAGCACGTCCTTCCAGTCCTGCACCTGGATCTTGAAGTGCAGATTGGCCAATTGCAGGTCGCGGTTGATCCCGCTTTGCCGCAGCGCGACGTCCAGTCGTCGTTCGACGTCGCGGTCCATGCCGGCCAGCTGCGCGGCGCCGGCGCCGGCCAGCACCAGGAGCGCGACCAGATTGATCAGCGCCAGCAGCGCCAGTCTGGACTTCATGCTTATCGTGGAAGGCATAGGGTGGTTTCCCGCCGGCAATCATCTATCCGGTTATAGCCGCCGCGCCGGCCCGTCGCGGGGTCCGGCTTTGCGTCGGGGGCGTCAGGCGGTAGAATCGACGTTTATTTGTCCACTATCGCCCCGTTTATGCTTACCTTCCAGGAAATCATCCTCACGCTGCAGCACTACTGGAACCGCCAGGGCTGCGCGCTCTTGCAGCCTTACGACACCGAAGTGGGCGCCGGCACCTCGCATACCGCCACCTTCCTGCGCGCCCTGGGGCCGGAGCCGTGGAACGCCGCCTATGTGCAGCCCAGCCGCCGGCCGAAGGACGGCCGCTACGGCGAGAACCCGAACCGCCTGTTCCAGCACCACCAGTTCCAGGTGGTGCTTAAGCCGGCCCCGTCCAATATCCAGGAACTGTACCTGGGCTCCTTGAAGGAGCTGGGCCTGGATCCGACGGAACAGGACATCCGTTTCGTCGAGGACGACTGGGAGAACCCGACGCTGGGCGCATGGGGCCTCGGCTGGGAAGTGTGGTTGAACGGCATGGAGGTGACCCAGTTCACCTATTTCCAGCAGGTGGGCGGTCTGGACTGCAAGCCGGTGCTGGGCGAGATCACCTACGGCCTGGAGCGGCTGGCGATGTATCTGCAGGGCGTGGAGAACGTCTACGACCTGGTGTGGACCCATCTGCCGGACGGCCAGCCGGTGAGCTACGGCAATGTGTTCTACCAGAACGAGGTCGAGCAGTCCCGCTACGCCTTCGAGCACAGCAATGTCGAGCTGCTGTTCCGCCAGTTCAACGACTACGAGGCTGAGGCCAAGACCTTGCTGGAGGCCAGCTTGCCGCTGCCGGCCTACGAGATGATCCTGAAGGCCGGCCACACCTTCAATCTGCTGGACGCCCGGGGTTCGATCTCGGTGACCGAGCGCGCCGCCTATATCGGCCGCATCCGCAATCTGTCGCGCGGCGTGGCGCAGGCCTATTACGACGCGCGGGAGGCCCTGGGCTTCCCGATGTGCCGCAAGGGCTGATGGCGTTCGCCTATGCTGTTAGGGCCGGCATCGGCCGGCTCGACCGATGGGAGCGACGATGAGAGTCTGTTTGGCGATGTGCCTGCTGGCCGGCCTGCCCGCCTGGGCGGCGCCGGCTGCCGATTGGGTGGTCTACCAGGACGGCGGCCAGCTGCAGTTGGCGATAGACGGCAATTCGTTGTGGATGGGCAAGGACGGACTGGTTCACTTCATCAATCAGGAGCGCTTCGTCAAGCAGCGTTACGAACAGTCCTACAAGCTGCACTTCTACATCCGCCGCACCACCGGCTACGCCGATTGCAAGCAGTACCAGTACGTGTTTGTCGGTTCCGAGTATTTCGACCAGAACAACAAGCACCTGTTTTCCACCATGTTTCCGGTGCCGCGCTATGCCTGGAAGTGGCAGCCGGTCAACGAGGAGTCGGTCGCCCACGCCATGATGAAGGTGATCTGCGAGGCCGCCGGAGCCGCATCACGATAATTGAAACCGAAATAGAATGAACGCAACCCTGCTGATCGAACTCCTGACCGAGGAGCTGCCGCCGAAGGCGCTGCCGCGTCTGGCCGCCAGTTTCGCCCAGACCATCACCGAAGAACTGAAACGGATGCAGTTCGCCGCCGCCGA
The DNA here is from genome assembly GCF_051129845.1 of Chromobacterium sp. CV08. Taxonomy (NCBI): domain Bacteria; kingdom Pseudomonadati; phylum Pseudomonadota; class Betaproteobacteria; order Neisseriales; family Chromobacteriaceae; genus Chromobacterium; species Chromobacterium sp. CV08. The sequence continues at coordinate 3,554,995 of NZ_CP150453.1, read as the reverse complement.
CGCCGAGGCGGTGGTGTACGCGTCGCCGCGCCGCCTGGCGGTGCAGCTGCCCGGCGTGCTCGCCGTGCAGCCGGAGCAGCGCATCACCCGCCAGGGCCCGGCCGCCGCCGCCGGCCTGAAGGACGGCCAGCCGACGCCGGCGCTGGCCGGCTTCGCCCGCTCCTGCGGCGTCGAGGTGTCCGAGCTGTCCATCGTCAACAACGGCAAGCAGGACGTCTACGCCTATTCCAGCACCAAGGCAGGCGAGGCGCTGTCCGCGGTGCTGGCCGAGGTGGTGGCGCTGGCGCTGAAGAAGCTGCCGGCGCCGAAGCTGATGCGCTGGGGCGATTCCGACATGCAGTTCGTCCGCCCGGTGCACGGCCTGGTCATGCTGCACGGCGGCCAGGTCGTCGCCGGCGAGGTGCTGGGCCTCTCGAGCGGCAATGTCACCCGCGGCCACCGCTTCCTGTCGCAGGGCGAGGTGGTGATCGCCGGCGCAGACGGCTACGCCCGCGCGATGCACGAAGAGGGCAAGGTGATCGCCAGCTTCGACGCGCGCCGCGAGCTGATCCGCCACAAGCTGGCCGAGGCCGCCGCCCGGCTCGGCGCCACCATCGCCGCGCCGGACGCGCTGTTCGACGAAGTGACCGGTCTGGTCGAGTGGCCGGTGGTGCTCGAGGCCGGCTTCGAGGCCGAATTCCTGCAGGTGCCGCAGGAGTGCCTGATCCTGACGATGCAGCAGAATCAGAAGTACTTCCCGCTGCTGGACAAGAGCGGCAAGCTGATGAACCGCTTCCTGCTGGTGTCCAATATCGAGCCGCAGGATCCGTCCTTCGTCATCGGCGGCAACGAGCGCGTGTTGCGCGCCCGCCTGTCCGACGCCAAGTTCTTCTTCGAGCAGGATCAGAAGCATCGGTTGGACAGCCGTCTGTCGCGGCTGGCCAATGTGGTCTACCACAACAAGATAGGCTCGCAGCTGGAGCGCGTCGAGCGTCTGCAGAGCATCGCCGGCGCCATCGCCGCCGAGCTGGGCGCCGACGCGGCGCTGGCGGCCCGCGCCGCCTACCTGGCCAAGGCCGACCTGGTGAGCGACATGGTCGGCGAATTCCCCGAGCTGCAGGGCGTCATGGGCATGTACTACGCCCAGCACGACGGCGAGCACGCCGAGGTGGCGGCCGCCATCGAGGGCCACTACCATCCGCGCTTCGCCGGCGACACGCTGCCGGAAGGTCCGATAGCCACCGCGGTGGCGCTGGCCGACAAGCTGGAGACCATAGTCGGCATCTGGGGCATAGGCCTGATTCCGACCGGCGACAAGGACCCGTTCGCGCTGCGCCGCGCCGCGCTCGGCGTCGTGCGGATGGCGCTGGAGGCCGATCTGGACCTGAAGCAGCTGCTGGCCATCGTCGCCGCCGCCTTCCCGGCCGGCAAGCTGTCCGCCACGGTCGCCGACGAAGTGTTCGGCTTCATGATGGACAGACTGAAGAACTTCCTGGCCGCCGACTACAAGGGCGACGAGATCGACGCGGTGCTGGCGCTGGCCCCGAGCCGCATCAGCGAGGTGCGCGCGGTGCTGGCCGCCGTGGCCGGCTTCAAGTCGCTGCCGGAGGCCGCCGCGCTGGCCGCCGCCAACAAGCGGGTCAACAATATCCTGAAAAAGGCCGAAGGCGAGATCGCCGCGGTCGACGAAGCCCTGCTGCAGGAAGCCGCCGAACAGGCGTTGTTCGCCGCGGTGCGCGAGCTGGCGCCGGCCGTCGAGGCCAAGTTCGCCGCCCACGACTTCGCCGGGGCGCTGGCGCAGCTGGCCAGCCTGAAGGCGCCGGTCGACGCCTTCTTCGACGGCGTGATGGTGATGGCGGACGACGCCAGGGTCCGGGCCAACCGCATCGCGCTGCTGGCCGGGCTGGCCGCGCTGTTCAACCGCGTCGCCGACATCTCGCTGCTGGCCGACTGAGAAAGACGAAAGGCGGAGCGCCCGCGCCGCGGGCCTCCGACCGATGGGGAAAACCTTGAAACTAGTCATTCTGGATCGCGACGGCGTGATCAACGAGGATCGCGACGATTTCGTCAAGAACAGCGTCGAGTGGGTGCCGATCGAGCACAGCCTGGAGGCGATCGCCAATCTGACGCAATCGGGCTGGCGCGTCGTGGTGGCCACCAACCAGTCCGGCATCGCCCGCGGCCTGTTCGACGTGCACGCGCTGAACGCGATGCACGAGAAGATGCACAGGCTGGTCGGCCAGGCCGGCGGCCGCATCGACGCGGTGGTGTTCTGTCCGCACGGTCCGGACCACGGCTGCGAATGCCGCAAGCCGCTGCCGGGCATGGTGCTGGAGATCGCCGAGCGCTTCAATGTCAAGCTGGAGGGCCTGCCGTTGATAGGCGACAGCCTGCGAGACCTGGAGGCCGTCGCCGCCGTCGGCGGCCAGCCCATGCTGGTGAAGACCGGCAAGGGCGGCAAGACGCTGGCCAAGGGCGGCCTGCCGGAAAACACGCTGGTGTTCGACGACCTGTACGACGCCGCCGAGCACCTGATCAACCAACATTGAGGCAGAAGCTGCAAGCATGATCAGTCTGTGGATACGCAATCTCTTGTACTGGCTGGCGCTGATCGTCGTCACGCCGCTGTTCTTCACGCTGCTGCTGCTGGCGGCGCCGTTGCCGCGCCGCAAGCGGCACGTGTTCGGCGTCGGCTGGGCGATGACGCTGTTCTGGATGCTAGAGCACGTGATCGGCCTGAAATACAAGGTGATCGGCGCGGAGAACATCCCGACGGTGCCGTCGGTGATCGCGTCCAAGCACCAGTCCGGCTGGGAGACGCTGGCGCTGCAGAAGATCTTCCCGTTCCAGGTCTATGTCGCCAAGCGCGAGCTGGCCTGGATACCGTTCTTCGGCTGGGGCCTGGTGTTGATGAATCCCATCATGATCAACCGTTCTGACCGCGCCGGCGCCAATCAGCGCCTGCTGGCGCAGGGCCTGGAGCGCAAGCGCCACGGCTTCTGGATCACGGTCTTCCCCGAAGGCACGCGCACCCGGCCGGGCCTGGTCGGCAAATACAAGCTGGGCGCCGCCAGGATGTCCAAGCAGTTCGACATGCCGCTGGTGCCGGTGGCGCACAACGCCGGCGAGTTCTGGCCGCGCAACGCCTTCCTGAAGCATCCGGGCGAGATCACCGTCGTGGTCGGTCCGGCCATCCACCCGAGCGAAGACGCCGGCCCCGAGGCGATGATGGCCGAGGCCGAAGCCTGGATCGAGGCGCGTCAGCGCGAGATCGGCGGCGTCGGTCCGTTTGCCGATCCCGATGAAAAACGCCAGCGTCTGGCATCGCCTGCCTCTGCCTGACGGCGAGGTGCCCGTGCTGCTGACGCGCCGCGCGCGCCGCAGCATAGGCATCAAGGTGCAGGGGGGCGTGGTGGAACTGATCGCCGCGCCCGGAGTCAGTCAACAACGGCTGCATCAGGTCCTGCAGCAGCGTTACGACTGGATAGTCGGCCATGTGCTGCGCCAGCGCGGCCATCTGGAAGCCGGAGAGGACCTGAGCCGGCTGACGCTGCTGGGCGAGCCGCTGGCGCTGCGGCTGACCGGCGGCGCGCGGAAGACGGCGCGTCGGGAAGGCGGCGAGCTGCTGGTGTCCGGCGTCGCCGACGGCGACCGCGACGCGATCAGGGCCGTGCTGGGCAAATTCCTGAAACGCGAGGCGGCGACGCTGTTTCCCGGCCGCCTGGCGCTGCTGGCGGCGCATTGCCGCCGCAAGCCCGGTTCGCTGCAGCTGTCGTCGGCGCGCACGCGCTGGGGCAGTTGCAGCGCCGACGGCCGCATCCGCCTGAACTGGCGGCTGATGCAGGCGCCGCTGGCCGTGGTCGACTACGTGATCGCCCACGAGCTGGCCCACCTCGAACACATGAACCACTCGCCGGCGTTCTGGGCCGAGACCGAGCGTCTCTGCCCCGGCTGGCGCGACGCCCGCCGCTGGCTGCGCCAGCACGGCGGCGCCTTGTTTGTCTTCGATTGATCTCTGAAAGGAAAACGCCATGAGAATGCTGCATACGATGCTGCGCGTCGGCAATCTGGAACGCTCGATCGCCTTCTACCAGGAAGTGCTGGGCATGAAGCTGCTGCGCCGCAACGACTTTCCGGAAGGCCGTTTCACGCTGGCCTTCGTCGGCTACGGCGACGAGGCCGAGCACACGGTGCTGGAACTGACCCACAACTGGGATACCGAGTCCTACGATCTGGGCGGCGGCTACGGCCACATTGCCATCGAGGTCGACGACGCCTACGCCGCCTGTGACATGGCGCGCGCCAAGGGCGGCAAGGTGACGCGCGAGGCCGGCCCGATGAAGCACGGCACCACGGTGATCGCCTTCATCGAGGATCCGGACGGCTACAAGATCGAGTTCATCCAGAAGGGCAGCCGCTAAGCGCTGCCGGCGAAGCATTCGCCGAATCCGCCGGCCGCGTCGACGCGGCCGGCCACGGGCGGGAGGGGCCGCCCGGGCGCGCCGGCACCCGGAAGCCGGCGCGCCGGCTTCCAACAACAACCGGGAATGTTCCGGCAGCCGCGGCTGCGTTTTGGCATCACGGGCAGTTGCCCGTTCGGGAAGGACTGATGAATAAAAAACTGATCGCACTGGCGGGCGGCTTGCTGCTGCCCGCCCTCGCTCGAGCCGCCGACCTGGACGGCGCCGCCCTCAGCCTGGGCTGGGCCGCGCCGTTCGCCGGCATCCTGTTGTCCATCGCCTTGTTTCCGATGCTGGCCCCCGGCATCTGGCACCATCATTTCGGCAAGATCACCGCGGTCTGGACCGCGCTGTTCCTGCTGCCTTTCGCCGTCTCCTTCGGTCTCGGCCAGACCGGCGCGCTGCTGCTGCACGCGCTGTTCACCGAATACATCCCCTTCATCGCCCTGCTGTTCGCGCTGTACACGGTGTCCGGCGGCATCCTGGTATGGGGGTCGCTGCACGGCTCGCCCAGGCTGAACACCGCGCTGCTGGCGATAGGCACCGCGCTGGCGTCGGTGATGGGCACCACCGGCGCGGCGATGCTGCTGATCCGTCCGCTGCTGCGCGCCAACGAGGGCCGCAAGCGCAATGTGCACGTGGTGGTGTTCTTCATCTTCCTGGTGGCCAATATCGGCGGCGGCCTGACGCCGCTCGGCGATCCGCCGCTGTTTCTCGGCTTCCTGAAGGGCGTGACCTTCGGCTGGACCTTCCTGCACATGCTGGCGCCGGTGCTGTCGCTGTCGGTGCTGTTGCTGACGATCTTCTACTTCCTGGATCGCCATCTGTTCGCCAGGGAGGCGGCGGAGGGGACACTGAAGCCTGTCGATACCAGCCGCGACAAGCCGTTGAAGCTGCACGGCAAGCGCAATTTCTGGCTGTTGGCCGGCGTGGTGGCCGCGGTGCTGATGTCGGGGCTGTGGAAGCCCGGCGTCGCCGTCGATCTGCCCGGCGTCCACCTGGAATGGCAGAACCTGCTGCGCGACGCCATCCTGCTGCTGCTGGCGCTGGTCTCGCTGTGGATCACGCCTAAGCAGGTCCGGGCAGGCAACGAGTTCAACTGGCTGCCGATACTGGAGGTGGGCAAGCTGTTCGCCGGCATCTTCATCACCATCGCGCCGGTGATCGCCATCCTGCGCGCCGGCGAGCACGGCGCGCTGGCCGGCCTGGTGCAGACGGTGTCGGGACCGGACAGCCAGCCGCTGGACATCATGTATTTCTGGATGACCGGCATCCTGTCCAGTTTCCTCGACAACGCGCCGACCTATCTGGTGTTCTTCAATCTGGCTTCCGGCGACGCGGCGACGATGATGGGGCCGATGGCCGGCACGCTGCTGGCGATCTCGATGGGCGCGGTCTTCATGGGCGCGATGACCTATATCGGCAATGCGCCCAACTTCATGGTCAAGGCCATCGCCGAACACCGCCACGTCAAGATGCCGGGTTTCTTCGGCTATATGCTGTGGTCCGGCGCCGTGCTGCTGCCTTGCTTCCTGCTGCTGACGCTGGTGTTCTTCTAAGCCGGCCGCGTTTCGATAAAGCACGCCCCGCGCCGTCCAGGCGCGGGGCGTGTCGTTTTTGACGCCGGGGGGCAGTCGAATCCTTGCGCCGCGGCGGACAGCCGGCAACGGGGCGGGGACGGAAACGGCGCGGGCCTATGCCGTTGCCGGCGTCAGGACAGCTTGCCGGACAGGGAGTCCTGCAACAGCGAGAAGAAGCGGTCGTACATCTTCGGGTCGGTCACGGTGGAGGTCTTGGAGTCGCCGTTGGTGTCCCAGATGGTGACCCTGAAGCGGGCGCGCACCAGCGTCTCGCCGTTCTGGGCGGGACGCACCGTCACCAGCGCGTTGACGCTTTCATGGTCGGGCTTGGCCTGCAGCGGGATGCCCTTGGCCTTGAAGATGGCGCGTATGGCCTCGCGCCAGCGCACGCCGACGACGCGGTTGAGTTCGCCCTCCACCAGCATGGTCTCCTTGTCGGCCGTGACCGGCTTGAAGCCCATCGCCTGCAGCGCGGAGCTGCTGGCGTTGACGGCGGACGGGCCCCGCACGCGCGGGTAGGTCTTGTCCTGGATCTGGGACAGCGTCTGCTCCTCGGCGGGGGTGAGATCGACGGTGACTTGCTTGGAGCTGAGTTTGAGCAAGCGGCTGCCGCCGTCGCCGGTCACCCTTTCGTTGGGCTTGGGCGTCGAACAGGCGGCCAGGCCGGCGACGATCAACAGCGTCGGCAAGGCGAGACGGCTGCGGCGCGGCGCGCGAATGGCGGATATGGGACTGGGGTTCGCCATGGAAATCTCCGGATGAAAACGGCTCCATCGCCTGCCGGGAGGCGGTGGGGTGGGGTTGACGGGGGGCGCTTGCGCGCCGGTGGCAATATGTTGATTGTCCGGACGCGCCTGGGTGCCGCCCCCCTGTCAATTCGAACAGGGCCCGGCGGTTTGCCGCGCTAGCTGTGCTGGGCGATCAGATTATGCAGCTCCGGGCTGATTTCCGGCAGGAAGGCGGTCCAGTGCGCGTCGTCGGCCGGCGTCTCGATGTCGGGGTGGAAGCGACGCACTTCGTCGGCGAAGCGGCGTCCCATCTCGGCCATCTCGCGCAGGTGGCCGGCCACCGACCGGCGGGTCTGGCGCGAAATGTCCAGGCGGTGGGTTTCGGCGTAGCGCAGCGAGGCCACCAGCTTGTCCGCCAGGTCCGGCGCGTCCACCTTCAGCAGGCGGCGGCCGATCTCGTCCTTGCCCAAGAGATTGGCGATGCGCTCGTCCATGCTGACGCCCACCGCCGGCACGCCGGCCTCCATGCTGGTGACGATGGCGTGGAAGCGCGAGCTGAGCAGCAGGTCGGCGGCGCGCAGCAGGCCGACGATGGCGCGCGGCGGCATGTCGCCGCTGGCGACGATGGGCGGCGCCTGTTCGAAGCGCGAGGCCAGGTCCTTGCAGGCGGCGCGGTCCACCTTGTCCATGCCTATGATCAGCACGCCGCCGCCGGTGTCGCGCTGCCATTGGCGCGCGGCATGGGCCAGCGCGTCCAGATAGGCGTTGTAGCGGCTGCGTATCGATTCATTGTCGGGGTGGAACAGGATGCTGCCGAAGAAGAGCTCGCTGTGCGCGCCGGTCTCGGCCATTTCCTGGGCCTTGACCAGGTCGGGTTTCACCGGCCACCAGAACGGGTTCATCGGGCACACGGCCAAGAGCGGGAAGTCGGCCAGGCCCAGCCGTACCAGCCGTTCGTGGACCGCGTCGGCCGGCTCCGCCCTATAGGTCCAGGCGGTATCGGCGCCGCCGGTGGCGCGCAGGCCCAGCGGCTCCAGCACGGCCTTGGATTCCTCGTTGCGGCACAGGATCAGCGGGCCGCTGCCGAGGCTGGCGATGAAGGCCGACAGCTCCGGCTCCATCTTGCCGGCTTCGGCGCCGTAGCCCACCGCCAGCCGGCCGCTGGCGACCGCCATGCCCAGCGCGCCGCCCAGCATCGCCGACAGCATGCAGCACAGATTGGATTTGAACATGGAGCCGTCGCAGGCGATCACGCCGTCGTACTCGCGTATGGTGCGGATCAGGAATTCCGGGAAGTAGTCCTGCACCAGTTCGAGCTTGACGTCGTCCTGCAGGTCTTCCGGCAGTTCCACGCCGGTGCCGACCAGGCCGATCTGGACCCGGTCGCGGCCGAGGATGGCGCGCACCTGGCGTATCATTTCGGCCACCCGCACGTCGGAGCCGGTGTTGCCGCCGCCGGCATAGCCGGCGAACAGCAGCCGCAGCGGGCTGCCGGCCTCGCGGGCCGGCGGCGGCAGGTGGGCGGCTTCGCCTATCAGCCCGGTCAGTTGGCTGTACAGGACCGGATAGGAGGCGTTGGACGCCAGAAACGCTTCAAGCAGCTTGGACATGAGTCGAGTCCTCTCAAGTGGGGAAGGATAGGGTGAAGTCTTGCGCGCGCCATCGGCGCAGCGGGCGGGGCGGGCCGTCGTGGGCCAGCGCGGCGGCGTGGCCGTCTTCCGTCTCCAGCGCCTGCAGCCGCCATTCGCCGCAGTGGGCCGACAGCAGCCGAGGCCGGTCGGCCTCGTCCAGCGCGATTTCCACGTCGGCCAGCCCGGACAGGCCGCTGCCTATCGCCTTCAGCACCGCCTCCTTGGCGGTCCACATCCGCAGGAAGCGCCGCGTGGCGTCCCCGCCGGCCAGCGCCAGCCGTTCGCGCGCGCTGAAGTACGATTCGGCGATGCCCCGCCACTCCAGCTCGCGGCCGTCGCGCCGGCGCTGTTCCAGGTCCACGCCCAGCCGCAGCCCGCGCGCCAGCGCCACCAGGGCGGCGTCGCCGGAATGGCTGAGGTTGAAGCCCAGCTCCGGGTGGGCCGGCAGCCAGGGCTTGCCGCCGCCTTCGGAGGCGAATTCCAGCGCGGCGGGGTCGGCGTCCAGCGCGGCGGCCAGCAGGTGGCGCAGCGCGTTGCGGGCGGCTGCGTAGCGGGCGCCGTCGCGCGGGCGGACGAAGCGTCCGGCGTGCCGGCGCTCGTCCGGCGACAGCGCGTCCGGGCAATGCGGTCCGTCCAGCGGGACGGCGATCACGTCTATCGCCGCGTCGGAGGCGGCCAGCGCCTGCCGCAGCGCGCTCACGACGGGCAGGCCGCGCTGGCCGACAGCGTGGAGCTCACGTGCTGGATCACGGCGGTTTCCATGTCGCGGACGAAGAAGTGCCCGCCGTTGAACAACTGGCGGCTGAAGCCGGAGTGGGTCAGGCGCCGCCAGTCCTCCAGCGCCTCGACCGGCACGTGTTCGTCGCTGTCGCCGCCCAGCGCGGTGATCGGTACGTTCAGCAGCGGCGACGAGGCCTGGAAGTGGTCGTTCATTTCCAGGTCGGCGCGAAGCAGCGAGAACACCGCCTGCTTCAGTTCCTCCTCCTGGAACACGATTTCCGGCGTGCCGCCCAGCTGGCGCAGATAGGCGGTCAGCTCGGCGTCGCCCATCCGGTGCAGCTGGGTGCGGTATTCCGGCAGCGGCGGGCGGCGGCCGGAGGCGAACAGGTGCAGCACCTGCGCCTGGCTGCGCTCCAGCGCCTGGGCGGTGGCGAATGCCAGCGCGGCGCCCATGCTGTGGCCGAACAGCGCCACCGGGCGGTCCAGCAGCGGGCGTATCGCCCGCAGCAGCGACGGAACCAGGCGTTCCACGCGGGTATAGGCGTTCTCGCCGTAGCGCGTGCCGCGTCCCGGCAACTGCACCGGGCAGACGTCGATGAAGTCCGGCATGCGATCGGTCCAGCTGCGATAGGCCAGCGCCGCGCCGCCTGCGTGGTGGAAGCAGAGCAGCCGCAGTTCGGCCTTGGGGCGCGGCTTGCGGAAGATCAGCCAGTTGCCGGTGTCGTGCAAGGCTGGCGGTAGCGATGACGCGGTCTGATGGGACGAGATCATGATGCGGATTCCTGGTTCGGTCTGAATCTGTGCGGGGCCGCCCCGGCGCGGCGCGAAGTCCGGCCGGGGCGGCTGCCTTACTGTGCCGATGGCATGTCAACTTTCTTGGCTGATACCATTTTGCATAATTGTGTCGCCAGTGTCTCTATCGTCGGGTAGTTCCAGATCAGCGTCGGCGACAGCTTCAACGCCAGCCGCTTCTCCAGCCGGGTGAGGATCAGCAGCGCGCGGGTGGAGTCCAGCGTGTAGCTTTCGAAGGTGCGGCGCGGATCGATGTCGTCCGGCGAAAGATCCAGCTGGGAGGCGATCTGCTCCATCAGCCACTCCTGGATGTCCTCGGCCGAGAATGAGGCCGGCGGCGCGGCCGCCGGGGCCGGCTCCGGCCGCAAAGCCTGCGGCGGCGGGGCTTGCACGGCAGGGGCGGCGGGCGCGGCCGGCGCCGGCCGCGACAGCGTTTGCGCCGCCGCCTGCATCAGCGCGTCGGCCACCGCGGCCGCCCGGCGCGCGGCCGGGTCGGCGAACGGCGTGCCGGCCGCCCAGGCGTTGAAGGCGCCCATCGCCGGTCCGCACCAGACCTGGTAGTCCAGCGTCCGCTCCGGCGCGCCCTGTATCGCCCAGCGCGACGACTGGCCTAAATACCAGCGGAACACCAGGCCCATCAGCACTTTCGGTTCGCGGCTGGCCTGCTCGGCGAGCGCCGGATTGCGCTGCTGCCAGAAAGCCAGCGTCTCGGCCTCCACCGCGGCGAGCGGCTGGCGGAACAGCTGCTGTTCCAGCCGCGCCAGGTCGGCCGGCGGGATCGCCTGCAGCGACGGGTGGGCGCGGTACAGCTCGGCCAGCTGCGCGCCGCGCACGGCGAACAGCGTGCCGCGCTTGAGCACCTGCACCTGCACGCCCAGTTCGAACATGTCGGCGGCCGGGGCCATGGTCACGTCGGCCAGGTCGGCGTCGGCCAGCAGCTTGCGCACCGCCGGCGAGGTGGCGGATTCGACGCAGGCCTGGTTGACCGAGCCGGTGACGACGTAGTCGGCGCCCATCGCGAAGGCGGCGGCGATGGCCGCCGGGGTGCTGATGCCGCCGGCCGCGCCGAGGCCGACCCGCGCCGCGGCGGGGAAGACCTCGGCCACGCGGCGGCGCAGCAGCGCCAGCGCCGGCAGCGCGCAGACCAGCGACTGGCGGTCGGTGTGGCCGCCGGAGTCGGCCTCGACGGTGACGTCGTCGGCCACCGGCAGCAGCCGGGCGGCCGCCGCTTCCTGCGCGCTCAGCTCGCCCGCCGCCTGCAGCGCGTCCAGGATGGCGTCCGGCGCCGGGCGGAAGAAGGGCTCGGCGACCTCGCGGCGCGACACCTTGGCGATCACGCGCTGGCGCGCCACCGCATTGCCCGCGTCGTCGAGGCGGGCGCCCTTGGCGCGATACAGCACGATGGCCGGGCTCAGTGCCATGAAGGCCGAGGCCTCGATGGTCTCCACGCCGTGGCGCAGGTAGAGGTCGACCAGCGCGCGCTCCAGCGCCGGATCGTCCGGGGTGTGGATCAGGTTGAAGCACAGCGGCTTGCCGGGCAGCTCGGCGCGCAGACGGGCGATGGCGTCGCCGACCCGTTCCAGGCTGAGGCCGGCGGCGCCGAAGCTGGCCAGGCAGCCGGCGCGGCTCAGCGCGATCACCAGTTCTTCGCCGGCGATGCCGTTGGCCATCGCGCCGGCCATATAGGCCAGGCGCAGTCCGTGGCGCTGGCGGAAGGCGGCGCTGCCCAGTTGCTCGGCGCCGCGGGCGATGGGGGAGGAGGCCTGGTTCATAGTGCCGCTCCCTGGGTTTGCGCCGCGACGGCCGCGGCTTGCGGCAACGCCGGCTGGCCGGTCAGCCGTATGCCCAGTCCTTCGACCCGGCCCATCACGCGGCCGTTGTCCACCAGGTCGATGTCGGCGATCAGGTAGGGTTCCGGCGTCATGCCGATTTCGACGATGTCGGCGCGGTAGGTGAAGGTCTGGTTCTGCGGCAGCACCTGGGCGCGGAAGCGCACCAGCGACGGGCGGTGCGGCAGCGGCTGGAAGCGCGCGCCGGTGACGGCGGTCTGCAGGCCCAGCGACAGCGCGTAGATCTGCAGCAGCTGGAAGGCGCCCTCCATCATGCACGGGCCGGGGAAGATGGGATCGTCCTTGAAGTGGGCGCGTATCGCCCAGTGTTGCGGGTTCACCTGGAATTCGGCCTCGCAGCCGCCCAGGCCGTGGGCGCCGCCGGCCGGTTCGATGCTGGTGACGCGGTCGATGAACTGGATGGCCGCCGGCGGCAGGCGCAGCGACGGGTTGCGGCCGCCGCTGGCGTGTGCCGGCGACAGCACCTGGGCGATCTCGCCGCGCGAGATCGCCAGCAGGTCGGCGCCGTCCAGCGAGCGGCGCGGCGGCGCCAGCGGCGGCGTGAAGGCGGTTTGCGTCACCTTGCGCGGGGTGCGGTGCTGGTCGGTGATGCCGGCGCCCTTGCTCAGTTCCTCGTAGGTGAAGAAGCCGGCGGTGCAATGGTCTATCTTCAGCGCCGGGCGGCCGTCCACGCTTGCCAGGAAGTCGGTCTTGAACAAGGTGGCTTCGCCGTTGCGGAAGGACTGGGTGATGTGGATGTCGTACTCGACGCACTGGCCGGCCTGCGGCATCGCATCCAGATAGGTCAGCTGCGCGTCCAGCCAGCGGTAGGCGCGGTTGCCGCGGTTTTCAAAGTCTATGCCCAGCCAGCCGACCAGGAACAGCACGCCCTGGGCGTCCAGCGACAGATAGGAGACCTGGCCGTCCACGGCGTTCCAGGCCGGCTTCGGGATGTCGTACTCGGTGCGGATGCGGCTGTCCTCCAGCTTGCCGTAGGTGCCGGACAGCGCGGTGACGCGGCTGACGGCCATGAACGGCGCACCGGGCACCCGCACGCGGCGCGGCAGCCGGTCGATTTCGGCGAACTTCGGTCCCAGCACGTTGGCGACGCGCCCTTCGGCGAATTCCATGATGTCGCCTTCGTTGAACAGCGGCGGGCGTTTCGGCGCGGCGGCCGGGTCGGCGGCGGGCTTGCCGGCCAGCAGGTTGGCGAGCGAGGCGTGGCTGGCGGCCAGTTCGGCGCGGTGCCGTTCGGCTTGCTCTGTCAGTTGTCGCAGCGCGGCGTCGGCCGGCTGGGCGGTCTGGGTCGGGATGGTGGTCATATCGCTTGCGGGTTCGAGGGTTGGCGTTTTCGACGGACGGGCCAGCGCCTGGTCCAGGCCCTGCTTGCGCAGCGCCTCCGCCAGCGTGGCGGCGATCGGCGGGCGGCAGAACGTCAGGTCCTTGAGCAGGGCCGGCTTTTTCTCTTCGGGCTTGACGCGCAGCGCGGCGGCCAGGTCCAGCGGCACGCGCTGGGCCACCAGCAGCGCCAGCAGCTTGGCCAGCATCGCGGCGTCGTCCTGGTCGCGACGGGCCAGCGCGAAGGCGGCGTGCGGGCGGTCGCGCAGCGTCTTGCCTATCCAGCGGCTGCAGTTGCCGCCGGGGCCCAGCTCGAGGAACAGCCGCGCGCCTTGCGCGTAGGCCCGGTCCACCAGCGCCGGGAAGTCCAGCGGCGAAACCAGATCGTCGGCGACGCGTTCGGCCACCGCGTCCGGCGTCCAGGCGGCGGGGGCGCCGCCGGCGAACAGCAGGCCTTCCGGGCGGGCGCCCAGCTGGGCGGTGAAACGCCCGGCGATGACGGCGCGCTCGCGCTCGGCCGGCGCGCAATGCATGGCCAGGCTGTCCGGCGCCGGCACCGCTTCCGCGCCCAGGCGCTGCAGGATGCGGTCGCAGGCGGCGCGTTCGCCGACCAGGGTCACTTCATCCGGCGAGTTGATCAGGCTGACGTAGGCGCGGGTCTCCTGTCTGGCGGCCTCGACCACGTCGGCCGCGGGGGCCAGTACCAGGTAGTTGACCCAGTCCACCGGCTGGTCGTCGGCCAGCTGCCAGGCCTCGCGCACCGCCTGCTTGTCGCCGGACAGGCGGGTCAGCGAGCCGTCCAGCTCCTGCAGGCGCTCCAGCCAGGCGTCGCCCGGCGTCCAGGCGCCGCTGGCGAACATCATCGTGGCCTGTCCCAGGCTGTGGCCGAAACTGAACGCCGGCTTCAGGCCGACGCGCTCGGTCAGCAAGGTGGTGTACAGCCAGCCTGACAGGATGCCGGCGTTGATCAGCGCGGGGTTGTCCTGCAGCAGCGCCTCCTCGGCCTGCATCCGGCCTTCGGCGTCCAGCGGCGCCAGCCGGCGCGGGTACAGTTGTTCGCTGCGCATGGTGGCGGCGGCGTCGCGGTGGGCGGCGGACAGGCGCTCGCCGGCCAGCGGCTCCAGCTGGGCGACGCGGGCGGCGAGGCCGGTGAAGGCGGTGTTCAGCGCCGAATAGACGAAGGCCACCTTGCCGTCCCGGCCCAAAGGCGCGGGGCAGAAGCGGCTGCCGCGAGGCGATTGCCAGTCGGCCTGCGCCTTGGGCAGCTGCGCCAGCGCGGCGCGGGCCTCCTCCAGCAGGCCGGCGGCGTTGTCTGCCACCAGCGCCAGCGCCAGCGGCGCCTGCGCATCGTGGGCCAGCACGGCGGCGCGGCACAGCGCGGCGGCGTCGGCGCCCGGTTTTTCCAGCTCGGCGATCCGGGCGGCCAGTTGCGCCAGCAGCGCGTCGCGGTCGGCCGCGGCCAGCGGCAGCAGCAGCGGCAGGGCCGGTTCCACCGCCTTGTTGGCGATGTCCGCCGGCGTTTCCGCCAACAGCGCCTGGGCCGAGCTGCCGTCGTCGTCGCGCGCCAGGACCGCGGCGAGGCGTCGGCCGTCGGCCGGGCGGAACCAGGGGCGGGCGTCGGTCGGCACATAGGCGTGCCGCTCTTCCAGGCCGGCCGGGATCCGGGCGCCGTTCCAGCCGGCCCAGGCCGGCAGGCTGCGCCCGCTCAGGCTCAGCGCGGCGTGCAGCACGCCCAGCAGCGGGGCGGTCATCCGGGTGTGGCCGAACACGGCGGCGGCGCTGGACAGCGCCGGGCGGCCGGCGAGCAGGTCGGCGGACGGCAGTTCGCCGGCGCTTTCCACCAGGCCGGCGCAGGCGGCGTCCTGGCCTATGCCGGCGCGTATGGCCGCGGCGGCGGCCTGCGCCGATTCGCCGAAGCCGGCGCCGCGCCATTCGGCGTAGGCGGCGCGGCCTTGCGCGCGCACCGTGTCGGCCGGTTCCAGCACCAGCGCGCACGCGCCTTCGCCGACCGGGGCGGAGATGTCGGCGCCGCAGGCCTGACGGACCATCAGGTTTTCAATCGCGCCGGCCAGGTCGATGGCGCCGACCAGCACCGCGTCGGCCTCGCCTTCGGCCAGCAGGCGCCGGCCCAGCTCCATCGCGCGCAGCGCGCCGGTTTCGTCGCCGGTCAGCATGAAGGCGGGGCCGGAGAAGTCCCAGGTGGCGGCGATGCGGCTGGCCAGCAGGCTGCCGACGTAGCTGAGCATCACCACCGCGTCCACCGGATTGTGCAGCGATTCGCGCACCGCCTGGGTCAGACCGCGGCGCTCTTCGTCGCTGAGCTGGAAGCCGGCGGCGTCCAGGCTGTCCTCCAGCCGCCAGCTGGATTCCCAGCGCGCCATCAGCCGGTGGCCGCTGTGGTCCATCGCGCTGGCGACGATGACGGCGGTGCGGCTGCCCGGCGCGATGCCGGCGTCGCGCAGCGCGGCGTCGCCGACCGACAGCATCAGCAACTGCTGCGGATACATGCGCGAGATGTCGTTCGGCGGCACCCGCAGCTTCAGCGCGTCGATGGCGACGCGGTCGAGGTAGGCCCCTTGCGGCGCCGGGAACGGCATGCCGGCGTGGCGGCCTTCCGGCAGCGGCCGCAGCCGCGGCTGGCCGGCGGCCAGCGCGCGCGCCACCGCGTCGAGGTCGGGGCAGTCGCCTATCGCCGCGCCCAGGCCGGTGAGCAGCGCGGCGTCGCCGCGGCGGCGCGACGGCGCCGTTTCCGGCGCGGCCTGGCCGGGGCCGTCGACGATCAGATGGGCGTTGACACCGCCGAAGCCGAAGGCGTTGATCGCGGCGCGCTTGTGCGCGCCCGGCCACGGGACGGCCTGGGTCACGATGTCCGGCGTGCCGGCGATGTCGCGCGACAGCGGCTTCTCGATGCCGACGGTGGCCGGGATCACGCCGTGGCGCATCGCCAGCAGCGTCTTGACCAGGCCGGCGATGCCGGCGGCCGTCAGCAGGTGGCCGACATTGGACTTGACCGAGCCCACCGGCTGGTTTTCGCCGAACACCCGCGCCACGGTTTCCAGCTCCACCCGGTCGCCGAGCTTGGTGCCGGTGGCGTGGCATTCGACGTAGGCGACGGTGTCCGGCGAGATGCCGGTCTGTTCGTAGGCGCGGTCGCAGGCCAGTTTCTGGCCCTTGGGGTTCGGCGCGGTCAGGGTCTGGCCGCGGCCGTCGCTGGACAGGCCCATGCCGCGTATCGTGCCGTATACCGTCGAGCGGTGGGTGTCCGGACGGCGCAGCACCAGCGCCATCGCGCCGTCCGCCGGGGCGACGCCGTCGGAGTCGGCGTCGAACGGGCGGTTGGACGTGCCGTCGGGCAGCGCCTGGGTGGCGGCGAAGCCGAAGTTGGCGAACAGGGTGTCGAAGCCGTTGGCCGCCACCACCAGCATCGCGTCCGCCTCGCCGGAGGCGATGTGCATCGCGGCCAGGTGGATCGCGTACAGCGAGGTGGCGCAGGCGGCGTCTATCGCGTAGCGCGGGCCGCCGAGGCCCAGCGCGCGGGCGGTCAGCGTGGTGATGCCGCCCGACACGCGCGCCGATTCGGGGTGGGTGCCGCTCAGCGTGCGGCCGGCGGTCAGCCGCAGCGGGTGGCCGGGCGCCGCCTCGGCGAAGGCGCTGGCCAGCGCTTCGTCGTACAGCGGGCGGGTGATGGCGTCGCTGGCGGAACTGGCGGCCCAGGCGTAGCTGCCCAGAACCATGCCCACTCGCCCGAGGTCTTCACCCCACAGGCCGGCGTCGCGCAGCGCGTTGCGGCCTACCTGCAGCGGCCATTGGATGCAGATATCCTGCGCGGCCAACAGATCGGCCGGCAGCAGGAAGCCGCTGGCGTCGAAGGCATAGCCGCGCGGCTTGGCCAGTTCGATGCTGGAGCTCTGGTCGGCCACGCCGCGGCCGGGGCCGAGGAAGCGGGTGGGGTCCACGCCCCAGTCGGCTTCGTCGGCATTGCGGATCGAGCGCTTGCCGGCCAGCAGGTTTTGCCAGAATCCATCGACGCTGTCGGCGTCCGGCACCAGGCAGGCGACGCCTGTGATATCCAGTGGAAACATCATATGCATTACTCCCTGTTTGCGTCCGTTCAAGCCTGGTAGGCCGGGGCGCGGCGGCCGTGGTCGGCCTGTTGGTCTGTTGTCGAGTTGTCGGCCGGCATCACGTCGCCGACCACGAACTGGAAGCCGCCCGCTTGCCTGCCGCTCAGCGCCGCACTGAACACCGCGGCGCCGTCGGCGATCGGCAGCAGGCCGACGCCGCGCTCGGCGAACATCTGGCGCAGCGCCGGGGTTACCATGCCGCCTTCCCACGGACCCCAGGCCAGCGACACCACGCGGCCGCCGGTCTGGCGCGGCAGGTGGAAGGCCAGCTTGCTGAGCGCCTCGTTGGCCATCGCGTAATCGGACTGGCCGAAGTTGCCGGAGTAGCCGGCGGTGGACGAGAACAGCGCGATGCGGGCCGGCGGCGCGTCGCGCAACGCCTCCAGCAGCGTCAGGAAGCCGTCCAGCTTCGGCCGGAACACGGTTTCGATGTCGGCGGCGGTCTTGTCGGCGATGCGGCGATCGGCCAGGGCGCCGGCGCCGTGCACCAGCGCGGCCACGCGGCCGTGGCGGGCGGTCAGCTCGCCGATGGCGGCGCGGGTGGCCTCGACGTCGCCGAGGTCCA
Source organism: Chromobacterium sp. CV08 (assembly GCF_051129845.1). Classification (NCBI taxonomy): domain Bacteria; kingdom Pseudomonadati; phylum Pseudomonadota; class Betaproteobacteria; order Neisseriales; family Chromobacteriaceae; genus Chromobacterium; species Chromobacterium sp. CV08. The sequence continues at coordinate 3,537,249 of NZ_CP150453.1, read as the reverse complement.
GCGGCAGATAGGTGGCCCGCGCGCCGGAATCGGCCAGCGCGCGCAGCGTGGCACGGACTTCACGGGCGGCCTGCACCGCGCGGCAGCTGTCTTCCAGCTGGCGCGGCGTCGGGCTCTGCCCGGCGGCGCGCAGATGCTGCAGCGCCTTGCTCTTCAGCGCGGCGCTGTCGTCGACGCCGACGGCCCAGGCCGGATCGCTTTCCAGCAGAGCGGTGCGGCCGATCAGCACGAAATGGGCCGGCACCTGGCGCGCCAGCGCCCGCACGCAGTGCGAGGTGACGCCGCGGGCGCCGCCGGTGACCAGCACCAGTTCGCCGGCGCGCAGCGGCGGCAGCTCGGCGCCGACGGCTTCTGCGCCGGGGGCCGCGCAGTCCAGCGTCCAGCGGCCTTGTTCGTCCCAGCCGGTTTCCGCCGCGTCGGACGCGGCGTCGGCCAGTTCCTGCAGCAGGCGCTCTGCGGCCAGGGCCGCGGGCAGCTGCGGCGCCAGGTCGACGAAGCGGGCGGCCACGCCCGGCACTTCGTGGCGCAGCGTCTTGACCAGGCCGGCGAGGCCGCCGGCCACCGGGTCGCCGTCGGCGGCGCCCGCCGTGCCCAGCCGGCCGTCCAGGCGGGCGACCGCCAGCAGCGCGCTGCGGCGGTTCAGCCACGGCAGCAGCTGGCGGGCGGCGAGCAGCGCCTGGCCCAGGCGTTGGCGGCTGGCCCGGCGCTGGTCCTGCGCTTGCAGCAGCACGACGGCGGCCGGCGTGCCGTTGGCGGTTTCAATCGCTTCCAGCGCGTCGGCCAGCTGTTCCGGGCCGGCTTCGACCACCGGCGTCTGGCCGGCGGGGCGGACCGGGGCGCCTGCGCGCATCCAGCCGTTCCAGTGCAGGGCGACCGGGCGGTAGCCGGCGCGCGCCAGCTGGTCCACCGTTTCGGCCGCCAGTTCGCTGCCGTCGCCTATCACCAGCACGACCTTGCCGGCATGGCTGTCGCCATGCGGCTGCGGCGGGGCCAGCGGTACCGCGACCACCGGCAGAGCCTGCCACGGCGAGGCCGGCGCCTGCGCCGGTACCGGGGCCGGGGCCTGTTCGGCGTAGCCGCCGAGCAGCGCGGCGATCTCGGCCAGCGTGGCGGCGCTGCGCAGCTCGTCGCTGGCGGAGGCCGAGGCGACGCCGAGCGCGTCGCGGACGCTGGAGAGGATTTCGACGCGCTTGATCGAGTCGACGCCGAGGTCGGCCTCGAGGCGCATGTCCAGCGACAGCATGTCGACCGGGTAGCCGGTCTTGTCGGCGACGGTGGCCAGCAGCAGCCGGCTGATGTCGGCCGACGGCGCGGCGGCGGGCGGGGCCTGGACCGCGGGAGGCTGGACCGGCTGGGCCGGAGCGGCCGCGTGGGCCGGCGCCGGTTCGGCGTAGCCGCCGAGCAGCGCGGCGATCTCGGCCAGCGTGGCGGCGCTGCGCAGCTCGTCGCTGGCGGAGGCCGAGGCGACGCCGAGCGCGTCGCGGACGCTGGAGAGGATTTCGACGCGCTTGATCGAGTCGACGCCGAGGTCGGCCTCGAGACGCATGTCCAGCGACAGCATGTCGACCGGGTAGCCGGTCTTGTCGGCGACGGTGGCCAGCAGCAGCCGGCTGATGTCGGCCGACGGCGCGGCGGCCGGTGCCTGGGCCGCGGGAGCCTGGACAGGCTGGGCCGGAGCGGCCGCTTGGGCCGGCGCCGGGGCCGGTTCGGCGTAGCCGCCGAGCAGCGAGGCGATCTCGGCCAGCGTGGCGGCGCTGCGCAGCTCGTCGCTGGCGGAGGCCGAGGCGACGCCGAGCGCGTCGCGGACGCTGGAGAGGATTTCGACGCGCTTGATCGAGTCGACGCCGAGGTCGGCCTCGAGACGCATGTCCAGCGACAGCATGTCGACCGGGTAGCCGGTCTTGTCGGCGACGGTGGCCAGCAGCAGCCGGCTGATCCCGGCCGACGGCGCGGCGGCCGGCGCCTGGGCCGCGGTAGCCTGGACCGGCTGGGCCGGAGCGGCCGCTTGGGCCGGGGCCGGTTCGGCGTAGCCGCCGAGCAGCGCGGCGATTTCGGCCAACGTGGCGGCGCTGCGCAGCTCGTCGCTGGCGGAGGCCGAGGCGACGCCCAGGGCGTCGCGGACGCTGGAGAGGATTTCGACGCGCTTGATCGAGTCGACGCCGAGGTCGGCCTCGAGACGCATGTCCAGCGACAGCATGTCGACCGGGTAGCCGGTCTTGTCGGCGACGGTGGCCAGCAGCAGCCGGCTGATGTCGGCCGACGGCGCGGCGGCCGGCGCCTGGACCGAGGGAGCCTGGACCGGCTGGGCCGGAGCGGCCGCGTGGGCCGGGGCCGGGGCCGGTTCGGCGTAGCCGCCGAGCAGCGCGGCGATTTCGGCCAGCGTGGCGGCGCTGCGCAGCTCGTCGCTGGCGGAGGCCGAGGCGACGCCGAGCGCGTCGCGGACGCTGGAGAGGATTTCGACGCGCTTGATCGAGTCGACGCCGAGGTCGGCCTCGAGACGCATGTCCAGCGACAGCATGTCGACCGGGTAGCCGGTCTTGTCGGCGACGGTGGCCAGCAGCAGCCGGCTGATCCCGGCCGACGGCGCGGCCGGAGCGGGAGCGGGAACCGGGGCGACCGCCGGCGCCGGAGCGACGGCGGCGGGCGCCGGCTGGGCGGGAGCGGGCTGCGGTGCCGGGTTCGCGGCCGCCGGGCGCTGGCTGTCGAGGAAGGCCTGGTGCAGCGCGAGCACCTTGTCCTGGGCGCGGCGGATTTCGGCCAGCACCTCCGGCGCCGGCTGGCGCTCGGCCAGCAGGCGAGCCAGCTCGGCCTGCTGCTGCAGGAAGCCCTGGTGCACCTGGGCCAGCAACTGGGCGCCGTCGGACGCGGGTTCGGAAACCGCGGCCGGCTGAGCGGCGGCCGGGGCGGCGGTTTTGTCGACTACCGGCCAGGCCGGTTGATTGGCGGTGCGGATGATATGGGCTCCTACTTGTATCGACAGCGGGCTGGCCGCCGGTTTGCGCGGGACCGGCGAGGCCAGGCGCATCGCCTGTCCCAGCACGGCGAGCCGCAGGATCGCTTCCTGGATTTGCCGGCCGTCGTCGCCGGCCGGGTCGTGCGCCACCGGCAGGGCGATGTGGGCCCTGTCGCCGAGGATGTCGCCGACCATGCGGGTGAGGATGGCGCGCGGGCCGATCTCGACGAAGATCCGTCCGCCGGCCTGGTAGGCGGCCTCGATCTGCTGCTGGAAGCGCACCGCCTTGAACGGCTGCTGCGCCAGCAGCGAGCGTATGCCTTCGCCGTCCGCCGGGTAGGGCTGGGCGTTCAGATTGGCCAGCACCGGCATCGAGGGCGCCTGCAGCCGGATGTCGCGCAGCGCCGCCTGCCACGGCGCGGAGGCGTAGCCGACGTGGCTGGTGTGGAAGGCGGCGGCCACGGCGATGCGGGTCGCCTGGATGCCGTGGCGGGCCAGTTCGGCGATCGCATGCTCCAGCGCGGCGGCGTCGCCGCCGGCGACGGTCTGCTTCGGGCTGTTGTGATTGGCCAGCTGGAGGCCGGGCAGCTCAGCGGCCAGCGCCTGCAGCCGTTCGGCCGACGCCTGGATGGCGATCATGCCGCCGGCGTCGGCGCCGGCCGGCGGGGTCAGCGCGTCGCCGCGGGAGAGCACCGCTGCGCGGTAGCCGGCGTCGTCGAACACGCCGGCCGCCCACAACGCGCTCAATTCGCCGAAGCTGTGGCCCAGGGCCATCCGCGGCTGGAAGCCGGCGTCGCGCAGCACAGAATAGGCGGCCATGCTGTAGGCGCCGATCGCGGTCTGCGCATACAGGGTGTGGGTCAGCGCGGCGCGCTGGGCTTCGGCGCGTTCGGCGCTGAAGGTGTCGGGCGCGAAGATCAGCTGCGACACCGGGGTGAAGCCGCGCGCGCGGCCGGCCTCGTCGAAGGCTTCGAAGTATTGGCGGACCTGCGGCTGGTCTATCAGCAGGCGCGCGCCCATGCCCACCGTCTGCGAGCCCTGGCCGCTGAACACCGCGACCACCTCGCCTTCCACCGCCCGGCGGCGGTAGTGGACGCCGGCGGGCAGCGACCAGGCGTCCTGATCGGGCCGTTTGTCCAGCATGTCGGCGGCGCTGTTCAGCAAGTCGGGCGCGGCGTCCAGCGAGCGCGGCAGCAGGCCGACGCGGGCGGCGCCGGCCGGCGGCGGCGCGTCGGGCCACAGCGGCGCGCCGTGGTCGCCGGCCAGCAGGCGGCCGGCCAGTTCGCGGCAGCGCTGCGCCAGCTCGGCCGGAGTGCCGGCGTAGAGCAGGATGGGCGCGGACGCGTTGTGGCTGGGGGCCGGGTGGGCGGCCCGGTGTTCCTCGACCGCGACGTGCAGGTTGGCGCCGCCGAAGCCGAACACGCTGACGCCGGCGCGGCGCGGACCGTCGGCCGGGGCCGGCCACGGCTTGGCGCGGCGCGGCAGGTAGAAGGCGCCGTCCTGTTTCAGCCGGGCGTTCGGCGCCTGCACGTTCAGCGTGGCCGGAATCACCTTGTGGTACAGCGCCAGCATGACCTTGATCAGGCTGGCCGCGCCGGCCGCCGCCTTGGTGTGGCCGATCTGGGCCTTGACGCTGCCCAGCGCGATCGGCGCCGGGGCGTCGCCCAGCACCGCTTCCAGCGATTCTATCTCGACCGCGTCGCCGACGACGGTGCCGGTGGCGTGCGCTTCGATCAGGCCGACCGAGCGAGGGTCGAAGCCGGCGTCGGCGTAGGCGGCGTGCAGCGCGCGTACCTGGCCTTCGCTGCGCGGCGCGTAGATGGCGCCGCCGGCGGCGTCGGTGGACGCGCCGAGGCCGCGGATCACGCCGTAGATGCGGTCGCCGTCCGCCTCGGCGTCCTCCAGCCGCTTCAGCACCAGCATGCCTACGCCTTCGGAAATCATCGTGCCGTCGGCGCCGGCGTCGAAGGAACGCACCTTGCCGGTCTTGGACAGGGCCGGCGTCTTGCTGAAGCTGAGAAAGGCGACGTTGGAGTTGTCGGTGTCGACCCCGCCGGTGACCATGATGTCGGCGGCGCCGCTGCGCAGTTCCTGGCAGGCCAGCCTGACCGCGGCCAGCGAGCTGGCGCAGGCGGCGTCGACGGTGTGGCTGGCGGCGCCCAGGCCGAAGCGGTTGGCGACGCGGCCGGCGACGACATTGGCCAGGAAGCCGGGGAAGGTGTCCTCGGTCCAGCTGGGGTAGTGGCTGCGCATCGCGCGCGCCACGCTGTCTATCAGGCCGTCGTCGACGCCGGCCTGACGCAGCGTGTCTATCCATTTGGGGATTTCGCTGCGCTTGGCCATTTCCAGCGTCAGCTTCATCGTGGTGCCGGACACGCCGAGCACGATGCCGGAGCGACTGTTGGGCAGCTTGCGGCCGGGGCCGTTCGGGTCCGGATTGTAGCCGGCGTCGAGCAGCGCCTGCCGTCCCACCGCCAGCGCGTACAGCTGGGCGGCGTCGGTGGAGCTGAGGGTGTTGGGCGGCAGGCCGAACAGCAGCGGGTCGAACGCCAGGTCGGGCACGAAGCCGCCGCGGTCGGAGTAGGTGCGGTCCGGCGCGGCGGGATCGGCGTCGAAATATTCCGCCAGCGGCCAGCGGCTCGACGGAACCCGCTCCAGGCAGTCGGTTTCGTTGAGGATGTTGGTCCAGTAGTCGCTCAGGCTGTTGGACTTGGGCATCAGGGCGGCCAGGCCTATCACCGCTATCGGGGCGGCATGGTGGTTGCGGGGCGGAGGATTGCTAGACATGTCCATTTCTCTTGTGTAATTGGGAAAGTGCCGTTTTTTAGTCTGGGTGCTGCCTGGATCGGGTATTCACCTTGTCGCCGCCGCCTCCTTGTCTCGCGCCTGTCCTGCCGTCAGCGCGCTGTCCACGCACAGGACGATCCGCTTGGCCAGCTCCGCCGCGTGGGCGGCCGCCACCATCGAGATGTGATCGCCCGGCGCCGCCGCCGTCATGCCGACTTCGCGGCACAATCCTCCCCAGCCCAGCGTGGGGTCGTCGATGCCGTGATCCTGTTCGCTGCGGATCACGCTGAGCGCGCCGTCCCAATAGCTCGGCCGGTAGGCGGAGAAGGCCGCGATGCTGTTCTGGTAAGTCGCCAGCAAATCGTCTATCACCTGCCGCGACGCGTCGGCCGGCAAGGCGCCGGCGGCCTGGAAGCGCGCCAGCATCAAGTCGCGGCGGGCATCGGACGACAGCGTCGCCAGCGCTTCCGGGGCCAGGTCTATCGGCCGGCCGAAATAGCTGCCGGCGGCGTCGGCGATGGAAACGATCCAGTCGATTTCGTCGAAGCCGGCGAACTCGGCGCCGCCGTCCGGCACCGGGGTGTCGATCAGCACCAGCGCGCCGACGGTCCGCCCCTGGCGGCCGAGCAGGCGCGCGGTTTCGAAGGCGACGGCGGAGCCGAAGGAGTGGCCGGCCAGCAGCACCGGGCCCTGCGGCTGATGGCGCGCGATCGCCTGCGCCAGATCGGCGGCCACCGCCTCTATCGTCAGCGCCGCGCCGCGGTCCACCATGTCCGGCTGCGCGCCGACCAGCGCGTAGCGTCCCTCCAGCGCCTGCGCCAGTTCCAGGTAGGCCAGAGGATTGCCGCTGGCGCCCGGCATCAGGAACAGCGGGCGGCCCCGGTCGGCCAGCGGCAGCAGGCTGACGCCGCCTTGCAGCGTCTCGTCGGCCAGCAGCCGGGCCAGGCCGGCCACGGTCGGCTCGGACAGGAAGGCGGTGAACGGCACGCGCCGGCCGAAGCGGGCGCGCAGCCGCGCCATCAGGTCCAGCGCCAGCAGCGAGTGGCCGCCGAGCAGGAAGAAGTTGTCGTCGACGCCTATCGGACTGAGCGCGAACAGCTCCTCCCACAGCTGGGCGATCTCCCGCTCCATCGCGGTGCGCGGCGGCTGGACCACGCGCTCAGGCTGGCGGCACAGCCGCGGCGGCCGCTGCGGCAGGGCGGCGCGGACGCCGTCCAGCGAGGCGTCCTCGTCCGCCAGCGCCGACAACAGTCGGATGAAGGCGTCCAGCAGGCCGGCCGCCTCTTCGGCCGGGATGTACCGCTGGTCGCAGACGAATTCGCAGCGCCAGCCGTCGCCCGGCATGATGAGCAGCGTGACCGGGAAGTGGGTGCGGGCGCCGCGGCCGGCCACCGACACCAGGCGTGCGGCGTCGCCGGAAACCGGCTGCTGCGGGGTGTTGGGATAGTTTTCGAAAATGATCAGGGTGTCGCTCAGGCTGCGGCCCGGCGGCAGTCCCGACCAGGCGTGGATGTCGCCGCCGGCGCACCATTCGTATTGCGAGCGCTCGGCGGCGCCTTCGCCCAGCTGTTCCAGCCAGCGCCAGGCGTCGCCGGCGGCCGGCACCGCCAGCCGCAGCGGCAGGCTGTTGATGAACAGGCCCACCCAGGCCTCGCTGCCTTCTATCTCGGTGGGGCGGCCGGACACGGTGGAGGCGAGCACCACGTCGTCCTGGCCGGAGGCCCAGGCCAGCGTCAGCGCCCAGGCGCCCTGGGCCAGCATGGCCGGGGTGATGCGGCGGCGGCGCGCCAGGTTTTCCAGCTTTTCGGCGCGGGCGGCGTCCAGGGTCTGGCGCAGGTCGGCATAGCCGTGGCCGGGCGCCAGCTCGGGGTCGCGGCGGCCCGGCAGGCTGGGCGTCGCGGCGTCGGCCAGATAGCGCCGCCAGAAGGCCGCCGCCGCTTCGCGGTCGCGGCCGGCCAGCCAGCGGGCGTGGTCGCGCGCGCTGGTCGGGACGGCCTTGCCGCCGGCCGGCTCCATCACCTCGGCCAGCAGGCGCGCCACGCTCCAGCCGTCCAGCAGCGCGTGGTGGTAGGTCCAGACGAACAGCCAGCGCTCGTCGTCCAGGCGCATGGTGGCGAAACGCAGCGGCGCGGCGCTGCCGGCGAAGCCGGCGGCGGCGTCGACCGCCAGCCAGTCGCCGATCCGGCCCTCCTCGTCTTCGGCGCCGTCCGCGCGCCAGTCCAGATGTCGCCAGCCGGCGACGGCCTGGCGGTGCACCACGCACAGCGGTTCGCCGTCGTGGCGCCAGATGAAGCCGCTGCGCAGCGTCTCATGGCGGGCGATCAGGCCGCGCCAGGCCGACTCCAGCGCCGCCGGATCCAGCGGGCCGGCGAAGGTGGCGACGAATTGCTCCACATGCATGCCGCGGCCCGGATGGGCCAGGCTTTCCAGCAGCATGCCGCGCTGCTGGGCGCTGACCGGCAGCAGGTCGTCCAGCGCCTGCGCCGTCAGCGCGTGCTCGGCCAGCAGCGCGTCCAGCTCGCGCTGGCTGTCTATGCCGGACAGCGGGAAGTCGCAGGGCGCGCGGCCGCCGATGGCGTCCGTGTCGGCGTCGGCCAGCGCGGCCATCGCCAGCAGATTGGCGCGGGTGGCGTCCACCCAGGCGGCCGCGGTGGCGGACTCGAGCTGTTCCGCGCTGTGGCGGAAATCGACGCGCAGGCCGTCGGCATCGACGCTGGCGACGATCTCCACCGCGTACGGGCGCGTGCCGGCGGGGTCGGTGCAGACGCCGCTGTCGGCGTCCAGCGGCCGGAACGGGCCGCCCGGCGGCAGGGTGTTGTCGAAACGGCCCAGATAGTTGAAGGCCACCGCCGGCGAGCGGCCGTCGCCGTTGCGCATCCGGCGCGGGGCGGTGCGCACGCTCTGCTTGACCGCCAGCAGGGCCTGGCCCGGCGTCTGCGCCGCGGCGAGGTCCAGCCGCACCGCGGCGATGGCGGTGAACCAGCCGACGGTGCCGGACAGGTCTATGCCGTCGGCTTCGCGGCCGTGCCGTTCCAGCGCCACCGTCAGCGCGTCGCGGCCGAAGGCGTCGCGCAGCCCCAGCATGATGGCGGCCAGCAGCAGTTCGGTCGGCTCGGTGCGGTACGGCGCGTTGGCCGGCCCCAGCAGCAGGGCGGCGGTGTCCGGCGGCAGCAGCAGGCTGGCGATGGCGGTCTGGGATTCCAGGTTGCCGCCTTGCGGATGGTCCAGCGGCGGCAGCGCCGGCGCGGCTTCGGCGGCGGCGGGCGCGGTCTCCGGCTGTTCCGCCAGGTGGGCGGCCCAGTCGCACAGGCCCAGCGCCGGCGGCGTCAGCGGGCGGCCTTGCAGCGCCAGGGCCAGGTCTTCCAGCAGGATGCGCCAGGAGACGCCGTCGACCACCAGGTGGTGGGCGATCAGCACCAGTTGCGGCCAGTCGTCCAGACCTTCCAGCAGCAGGGCGGCCCACACCGGGCCGTGTTCGATGTCCAGGCCGCGCTGGGCGTCGGCGATCAGCCGGCCGGCCTGCTCCTCGTCGGCCACCCGCTCGCGGCGCAGCCGCGGGCTGGCCGCGGCTGCCGGCAACTGCCGCCAGGCGGCGCCGTCGCGGCTGAAGCGTAGGCGCAGCGCGTCGTGGGTCTCTTCCAGCTCGGCCAGCGCGGCTTCCAGGCGCTCGGCCGCGGCCGGTTCCAGCGCCAGGCGCAGCGCCTGGTTCCAGTGGTTGCGGTTGGCCAGCGGCAGTTGGAAGAACCAGTCCTGGATCGGCGTCAGCGGCAGTGGCTGCGAGAATTCGCGGCGGGCCAGGGTTTTCGCCTTGCGGCGCAGCAGGCGGCTTTGCGCGCGCAGGGTCGGGTGGCGCAGCATGTCCTGCGGCCGCAGTTCCCAGTCCTGGCGGGTCAGCCGCATCGCCACCTGCATCGCCATGATGGAGTCGCCGCCCAGTTCGTAGAAGTTGTCGTCCAGGCCGACCCGTTCCGCTTGCAGCACGTCGCGCCAGATCGCGGCCAGCAGGCGCTCCTCGGCGCTGGCCGGCTCCTGGTCCCGTCCGGCCGAGCTTTCGACGGCGGGCTGCGGCAGCGCGCGGCGGTCCAGCTTGCCGTTGCGGGTCAGCGGCAGCGCGTCCAGCGCCACCAGCGCGCCGGGGATCATGTGCTCGGGCAGGCGCGCGGCCAGGAAGTCGCGGACCTCGTCAAGGCTCAGCGGCTCGGACGCCACCACATAGGCCACCAGGCGCTGGATGCCGCCTTGCTTCTGCGGCTCCACCGCGGCCTGGGAGATGGCCGGGTGTTCCTGCAGCCGCGCCTCGACTTCGGCCGGCTCGATGCGGAAGCCGCGTATCTTCACCTGGCGGTCGGCCCGGCCCATGAACTCCAGCAGGCCGTCGGCTCGCCGGCGCATCAGGTCGCCGCTGCGATACATGCGGGCGCCGGGCGCGTCGTTGAACGGATCGGGCAGGAAGCGCTCGGCGCTGAGGTCCGGGCGTCTGATGTAGCCGGCGGAGACCCCGGCACCGCCGATGTACAGCTCGCCGACGGCGCCGGCCGGCACCGGCTCGCGCCGCTTGTCCAGGATGTAGAGCCGGGCGTCGCCGTGGGCGTCGCCGAGCGGCACCGAGCGGGCGTCGGGGCCGACATCGGCCGGCAGGATGCGGTGCAGGGTGGCGAAGACCGTGGTTTCGGTCGGACCGTAGGCGTTGTACACCCGAGCCGGGCCGTTCTCCGCCAGCACCGCGCGCGCGGCGGACACAGACAGCCGGTCGCCGCCGCTGAGCAGATGGTCCAGCCGCGACAGCGTCGCCGGGTGCGCTTCGCACATCTGGTGGAACAGGCCGGCGGTCAGCCAGCAGACGTTGACGCGCCGGCTCTCTATCAGTTCGGCCAGCGCGTCCAGGCTGGGCAGGCCGGGCGGGGCGATCACCAGCCGTGCGCCGGTCAGCAGCGCGCTCCAGATCTCGATCACCGAGGCGTCGAAGCCGGACGGCGCGAACTGCAGGAAGACTTCGCGGCCGCTGCCCGGGGTGGTCGGCATGTCGGCGACGAAGTGCAGCACGTTGCCGTGGCAGACCACCACGCCCTTGGGCCGGCCGGTGGAGCCGGACGTGAACATCACGTAGGCGGGCGAGGCGGCGTCGACGGCGGGCAGCTCGACCTCGCCGCCGGCGGCGGCGGCGCGGGCGTCGAAGGCTTCCGCGAAATGGCGGGCCAGCGCGGCGCCGGCGTCGTCGCTGAACACCAGGCGGGCGGCGCCGGAGTCCTCCAGCATCTCCTCCACGCGGGACGGCGGCAGGTCGGGCGCCAGCGGCATATAGCCGCCGCCGGCGGCCAGGATGGCCAGCATGCCGACGATGAAGTCGCCGGAGCGTTCGCCCGACAGCGCGACGATTTCGCCCGGGCGCAGGCCGGAGCGGAGCAGGCTGCCCGCCAGCGCGCGGGCGCGGTCACGCAGCTCGCCGTAGCCCAGTTCGGCGTCGGGTCCGGCGTGTTGCCATTGCGCGGGCAGGGTCAGGGCGGGGCGCTCGGGATGGGCATCGGCCGCCTGGAGGAAGCGCCGCCAGAGGTCGCCGGCGCCGTCCAGGGCTTTCGGGCTGCGCCTGGGGCTCAGCAGCGCCCGGCGCTCGTCGGCGTCCAGCATGGCCAGTTCGGACAGCGGCCGCTCCGGCGACGCCACCGCGGCGGCGGCGAGGCGCACCAGATGCCCGAGCAGGCGCCGCATGGCGGGCTCGTCGAAGCGGGCGGTGCTGTATTCCAGCGCCAGCGCCAGGCGATCGTCCGCCTCGTCCACCGCCAGGAACAGTTCGAACTTGGCGGTATGGCCGGCGATCGGCAGCGGCCGGACTTCCAGGCCGGCGAAGTCCAGCCGGTTTTGCACGGCGTTCTGCAGCGCGATCATCACCTGGAACAGCGCCGGACGGTCGTCGGGCGCCACGGCCTCGGCCAGGATGCGTTCGGCCGGCACCTCGGCGTGGGAGAAGGCTTCGGCGGCGGTGTCGGCCACGCGCCGCAGCAGCTGCGCGAACGAAGGATTGCCGTCCAGGTCCAGTCGCAGCGGCAGGCGGCCGGCGAACAGGCCGATCACGTCCTGCAGCTCGGCGCGGCTGCGGCCGGCGATGGCGGTGCCCAGCACCAGATCGGTCTCGCCGGTGTAGCGGTGCAGCAGCGCGGCGAAGGCGGCGGCCAGCGCGCTGAACAGCGTGGTGCCGGCCTGCCTGGCCAGCCGGCGCAGGCCGCCGGCGGTGGCGGCGTCCAGCTCGGCGTGCAGCTCGGCGCCGGCGAAATCGATGTCCGGCGCGGCCGCGCGGTCGCTGGGCAGCTCGAGCGGCGCCGGCAGATTGGCCAGCGCGCGTCGCCAGTAGTCCAGGTCGGCGCGGTCGCCGCCCTCGCGGCGGCGCGCGTCCTGCCATTGCGCGAAATCCGGATAGCCGAGCGGGGCGGGGCCCAGGTCCGCGGGGGCGGAGACGGCGCCCGGCCGGTAGAGACGGCTCAGCTCCCGCACCATGATGTCTATGCTCCAGCCATCGGACATGATGTGGTGCGGCGTCAGGATCAGCACATGTTCGTCCGGCGCCAGCCGCAACAGCCTGGCGCGCAGCAGCGGCGGGGCGGCCAGGTCGAAGGCCTGCTCGGCCTCGGCGGCCAGCAAGGCGGCGACGCCGGCTTCGCGCTCGGCCTCGTCCTGCGCCGACAGGTCGGTCAGCGGCAGCTCGAAGCTCACCGCCGGCAGCGCCAGCTGCATCGGGACGTCGTCGACCAGCCGGATCGCGCAGCGCAAGGCCTCGTGGCGGTCGACCAGCGCCTGCAGCGCGGCGCGCAGCGCGCCGGCGTCCAGCGGGCCCTTCAGGCTGAGGGCGCCGGGGATCAGGAAGGCGTGGCCGCCGCCGTTCTGCTCGGCCATCCACACCGCGTGCTGCTGCGGCGACAGCGGCACCGGCTGGCCGGCGGGCAGCTCGCGCCGGACGATGGCGGTCTCCGCCGCCGCGTCCTTGTCCAGCAGCGTCAGCAGGGTTTCGCGGCGCGCCGCCAGTTCGGCCTTCAGCGGCTCGGTCAGCCGGCCCTTCGGGGCGCGGAAGCGCAATTGGCCTTGTTCCGCCCAGACGCTGATGCCCAGGCTGTTCAGTTCGGCCAGCAGGCGTATCGCTTCGGCGCTCATAGTGCTCCCTCCTCGTATTCTTCCGCGTCGTCGGCGACGGCCGCGGCGGCGCCCTGCAGCGCGGCGATGGCGGCGGCCAGCAGCCGCACGGTCGGCGCCTGCAGCACCAGGCCCACCGACAGCGGCAGTCCGGTTGCGCCGCGCAGCTTGGCGATGACGCGGGTGGCGACCAGGCTGTCTCCGCCCAGTTCAAAGAAATTGTCGTCGGGGCCGATGCCGGGCAGGGCCAGGGTTTCGGCCAGGGCCTGCGCGACGAGGGCTTCGATGGGGTTGGCGTAGCCGGCGACGTCCACCGGCGAGGCCGGCGCGGCTTCGGTCTCGCCGCCGCGCGCGGTCCAGCGGTCCAGCCTGTCCTGCAGCCGGCCGGCGCTGGCCAGCACCCGTCCGCTCAGGCCCGCGGCGATCGCCTGTTCGGCCAGCGCCACGCCCTGTTCCTCGCTCAGCGCCGGATCGTTGCCGGCCGGCTCGTCGAAGCGCCAGCCGTCGAAGGCCAGCGCCAGCCAGCGGGTGTCGCCGTCTCGGCTTTGCCGCTCGGCGAACACTTCCAGCCAGCGGTTGCCGGCGGCGTAGGCGGCGAAGCCGAGGCCGCCCAGCACGGTGGACAGCGACGAGCACAGCAGCACATGGTCCAGCGGCAGGCCTTGCAGCGCCTCGGCCAGATGGAGGCTGCCGTCGCGTTTGGCGGCCCAGATGGCGGCGCTTTCGTCGGCCCCGGTCTCCAGGATGGGACGGTGGGCGGCGTCGCCGGCGATGCCGGCGGCGTGGATCACCGCGTCCAGCCGGCCGAAGCGCGCCCGCGCGGCCTCCACGGCCCGGCGGGCGACGCCGGGCTCGGCGATGTCGCCGGCCAGCGGCAGCACCTCGGCGCCCAGCGCGCGCAATTCCAGCAGGCGCGGATCGTCGTCGGCCGGGACGCGGCGTCCCAGCAGCGCGAGCTTGGCGTCGCCGGCGGCGGCCAGCCGGCGGGCGAAGGCCATGCCGACATTGCCGAAGCCGCCGGTGATCAGCGTCGCCGCGCCGGCTTTCGGCGCCGGGGCGGCCGGCACGTCCAGCGGGCTGAGGCTGGGCGCGCGGCGGCGGCCGTCGCTGAGCACCAGCACCGCCGGTCCCGAGGCCAGGCATTCGTCGGCCAGCGCGGTCAGCTGGCGCGGACGCCGGGCCGGGTCGCCGCCGGCCAGGTCGATCTGGCGCAGCGCCAGTTCCGGCAGCTCCTGGCCGATGGCCAGCGCGGCGGCGGCGGTCATCGCGGCGTCGGCGTCGGCGTTCTCGTCGTCCAGCTGCGCGTTGCGGGTGACCACCAGCAGCCGGGCCGGCTGGCCCGCCAGCTGGCCGGCCAGCCGCGCCAGCGCGTCGAAGTCGGGCGTCAGCGCCACCAGGAGCTCGATGTCGCTCTGCGCCGGCAATTCGCGCCAGCAATGGGTTTCGACGCCGCGTGCGCGCAGCTTGCCGGCCAGCGCGTCGGCCAGCGCCGCGTCGCCGCCGACGATGGCGGCGCGTTGCAGCGGCCGCATTTCCGGCGCCTCGGCATAGCGCCAGTCCAGCAGCGCCAGGTGGGCGCCGGCCCGGTCCTGGGCCGGGGCGGCGGCGTTTTGCGCCAGCCAGTGGCGCTTGCGGTTGAACGGATAGGTCGGCAGCGGCACGCGGCGCGGCGGCTCGGCCTGTTGCAGCGCGCGCCAGTCCGGCGCGCAGCCGGCCTGCCACAGCTGGCCGACGGCGGCCAGCAGCGCGCGGCGGCCGTTCTCGGCGCCGGCGCGCGGCAGCGCGGCGACGGCGGCGACGCCGGCCTGGCGGGCGAAGCCGGCCAGCGTGCGGCCGGGGCCGACCTCCAGCACCAGCGCGCCGCGCTGGCGCGCCTGTTCCAGCGCCTGGGCGAACAGCACCGGCTGGCGGATCTGCCGCGCCCAGCGGCCGGCGTCCAGCGCGTCCTCGGCGCTCAGCCAGCCGCCGCTCAGATTGGTCAGGATGGGCAGGCCGGGGGCCGCGGTTTTCAGGCCGTCCAGCTGGCGCGCGAATGCCGCCGCGGCCTCGTCCATCAGCGGCGAGTGGAAGGCGTAGCCGGTGTCCAGGCGCTGATGGTCTACGCCTTGCTCGCCCAGGGCGGCGGCGAAGCGGTCGATCGCGTCCGCCGGGCCGGCGACCACGGTCAGTTCCGGCGCGTTGCAGGCGGCGATGGCCAGCTCCGCCGGCAGCATCGCCCGCAGCGCGTCGGCCGGCAGCGCCGCCTGCAGCATGCCGCCGGCCGGGCTCTCGTGCATCAGCCGGCCGCGCAGCGCCACCAGCCGCAGCGCGTCGCCCAGTTGCAGCAGGCCGGCCAGCGCGGCGGCGGTGATCTCGCCGAGGCTGTGGCCGACCAGGGCGGCGGGGCGCAGGCCCCAGGCCTGCAGCAGCGTGGCCAGCGCGTATTCCATGATGAACAGCGCCGGCTGGGCGATGTCGGTGCGGGCCAGCAGCGCGTCGGCGTCGGCCGGCGGCTCAGGCGAGAAGACCGCGGCGCGCAGCGTGGCGGCCAGGTCCTTGTCCAGCAGCGAGAGGCAGGTTTCCACCGTCTGGCGGAACAGCGGCTCTTCGGCGAACAGGCCCGCGCCCATCGCCGCGCGCTGGCTGCCCTGGCCGGGGAAGGCGAACCACAGCTCCGGCGCGGCGGCGGCCTCGCGCGGCGGCGTCGCGCCGGCCAGCGCCTCGACGGCGGAGGCGGCGTCGTCGGCGGCCACGGCCAGGCGCCACGGCAGTTCGCGGCGGCCGGTCTGCAGCGTCCAGGCGGTGGCGGCCAGGTCGGCGCCGGGCTGGGCCAGCGCGGACTGCAGCCGCTCGCTCAGCCGCGCCAGGCTGTCGCCGTCGTTGGCGGACAGGACGAGCAGCTGGGCGCCGGCCGGGCCGGTCGCCGCGTCGGCGCGCGGCGGCTGCTCGACGATGCAGTGGGCGTTGGTGCCGCCTATGCCGAAGGAACTGACGCCGGCGCGGCGCGGACGCTCGCCCGGCTCCCAGGCCTGGGCGGCGGTGGCCACCTGGAGACGGCTGCCGGTTTCTTCCAGCAAGGTGTTCGCTTGTTCGACGTGCAGGCTGGCCGGGATGACGCCGCGCTCGACGGTCAGCGCGGCTTTGATCAGGCCGGCGACGCCGGCGGCGGCGTCTAGGTGGCCGATGCCGGATTTCAGCGAACCTATCAGGCAGGCGCCGCCGTCCTTGCCCAGCGCGGCGTTCAGCGCGCTCAGCTCCACCTGGTCGCCCAGGCGGGTGCCGGTGCCGTGGGTTTCGACGTAGCCGATGTCCTCGCCGCGGAGGCCGGCGTTCTGCAGCGCGGCGCGCAGCACGTTTTCCTGGCCGGCAACGGACGGCGCGGAGAAGCCCACCTTGTCGTCGCCGTCGTTGTTGATGGCGATGCCGCGTATCACCGCGCGGATCGGGTCGCCGTCGGCCAGCGCGCGCGACAGGCGCTTCAGCACCACCAGGCCGGCGCCGTTGCCGGGCACGGTGCCGGCGGCGGCGTTGTCGAAGGCGCGGCAGCGGCCGTCAGGCGACAGGATGGAGCCTTCCTCGTACAGATAGCCGACACGTTGCGGCACGGCCACCGAGATGCCGCCGGCCAGCGCGGCGTCGCATTCGCCGGACAGCACCGAGCGTATCGCCAGCGACACCGCCACCAGCGACGTGGAGCAGGCGGTCTGCACGCCGATGGCCGGGCCGGTCAGGCCCAGCTTGTAGGCGGCGCGGCTGGCCAGGTAGTCCTTGTCGTTGGAGAACAGCGCGCGAAACAGCTCGCTGTCGGCCAGCGTGTGGTTCTTCAGCACGCCCAGCGCGTAGGTGCTGACCGAGCCGCCGGCGAACACGCCGATGCGGCCGCCGGCGCGCGCCGGGTCCAGGCCGGCGCTTTCCAGCGCCTCCCAGGCGGTTTCCAGCAACAGCCGGCCCTGCGGGTCGATCAGCGCGGCGTCGGCCGGGCTGTAGCCGAACAGCTTCTCGTCGAACTGGTCTATGCCTTCCAGCACGCCGGCGAACGGCACGTAGCCGGGGTGGTCGAGCAGCGCCGGATCGGCGCCGTCGGCCAGCGCTTCCTCGCGGCTGATTTCGCGCACGCCGCTGCGGCCGGCCAAGAGGTTGTCCCACAAGGCCTCGACGCTGTCGGCGCCGGGGAAGCGGCCGGCCATGCCTATGATGGCGATGGCGTCGTCGCCGCCGGCGTGGCGCGCGGCGGCGGCCCGGGGCGCGGCCTGGTCACGGCCGTCGGGCGCCAGATGGGCGGCGAGGGCGGCGATGGTCGGATGGCGCAACAGGTCCACCAGCGTCGGTGCCGGGTCGAACAGCGCCTTCAGCCGCGAATGGACCTTGATCATCAGCAGCGAGTTGCCGCCGGCTTCGAAGAAGTTGGCGCGCGTGTCTATGGACGCGAGGCCCAGCACTTCGCACCAGATCGCCGACAGCTGGCGCTCCACCTCGCCGGCCGGACCATGGCCGGCGGCCGCGGCGGCCGGCTGCGCCAGCAGGGCCAGCAGCGCCCGGCGGTCGGTCTTGCCGCTGCTGGTCAGCGGGAAGGCCGGCAGCGGCATGATGACCGACGGAATCATGATCTCGGGCAGGCGGGCGGCGATCTCGCGGCGCAGCGCGGCCACGTCGATGCCGCCGCCCGGCGCCAGCAGGAAGGCGACCAGGCGCTGCGATTCGGCGTCGTGGCCGGTCACCAGCACGGTGGCGTCGCCGACGCCCGGGTACTGGCGCAGCACCGATTCGATTTCGCCCAGCTCGATGCGGAAGCCGCGCAGCTTGATCTGGTTGTCGCGGCGGCCGACGTATTCTATCCAGCCGCCGTCGCACCAGCGGCCGATGTCGCCGCTGCGATAGAGCAGGCCGCCCGGACGCTGGTCCAGCGTGTCGGGCAGGAAGCGCTCGGCGCTCAATTCCGGCCGGTTCAGATAGCCGTGCGCCACCTGGACGCCGGCGATGCAGATCTCGCCGGGCACGCCGACCGGCATCTCCATGCCGTTTTCGTCGAGGATGTGGACGCGGCTGTTGGCGATCGGGCGGCCGATGGGCAGCGGCTGGCCGCGCTCGCTCGGATCGCACGGCCACATCGTCATCTCGATGCAGGTTTCGGTCGGGCCGTACATATTGAACAGCCGGGCGTGGCCTATCCAGTCGTGGAAGCGGTCGCGCAGCTGCGGGGGCAGCGTTTCGCCGCTGGTGAACACCTGGCGCAGCGAGGCGCAGCGCGCGGCGTCGACCTCGGCCAGGAAGACGGCCAGCATCGACGGCACGAAGTGCATGTGGGTGATGCCGCTCGTCTCGATCAGCTCGCTCAGGTATTCGTGGTCGCGCTGGCCGCCCTGGCGGGCCATCACCAGCGTGGCGCCGTTGGCCAGCGGCCAGAAGAATTCCCAGACCGACACGTCGAAGCTGGCGCTGGTCTTCTGCAGCACCTTGTCGCCGGCGGCCAGGCCGAAGGCCGACTGGCCCCAGAGCAGGCGGTTGACCACGCCGACATGCGGCACCAGCACGCCCTTGGGCTTGCCGGTGGAGCCGGAGGTGTAGATCACGTAGGCGAGGTCGTCGACGCTGCGCTCGATTTCCGGCAGCGCCCCGGCCCCGGCCTCGTCGACCGGCGCGATTTCCGGCAGCGGGGCGCTCAGCCAGCCGGTGCTGCCCGGATAGGCGACGATGGCGACCGGCGCGGCGTCCTCGACGATGTAGGACAGCCGTTCGTGCGGCAGCTCGGGGGCCAGCGGCAGATAGCCGGCGCCGCTGCGCAGGACGGCGACCAGCGCCATCGGCAGATCCAGGCCGCGCGGCAGGTGGACCGCCACCAGCTTGCCGGGGCCGGCGCCCAGCCGGCGCAGGCGGGCAGCCAGCGCGTCGGCGCGCGCCATCAGCGCGGCGTAGTCCAGCGAGCCGTCCTCGGCCTCGACCGCGCAGGCATCAGGCGTGCGCCGTGCCTGTTCGGCGATCAGCGTGTCGATGTGGACGGCCGGGCCGAAGTCGACGTCGGTGCGGTTCCAGGCCGCGACCTGTTCGCGGTCCTCTGCGTTGACGATGGGCGCCAGCCACAGCGAGCGGTCCGGCTCGGCGCCGGCTTCCAGCAGCATCTGCAGCGCCGCGCCCATGCGGGCGATGTGCCGCGGCGCGAACAGGTCGGTGCGGTAGACCAGGCTGGCGGCGATTTCGGCGCCGTCGTCCTCCACGTACAGGCCCAGCTCGAACTGGGCGGCGCCGGCGTCCACCGGCAGCGGCGCCATCGTCAGGCCGTCCACGGTGTGGCGGCGATCGTCGGTGTGCTGGTAGTTGAACAGCACCTGGAACAGCGGCGTGCGGTCGGCGTCGTGCGCCGGGCGCAGTTCGTCGACCAGGCGCTTGAACGGCAGGCCCTGGTGGGCGAACGCTTCCAGGCTGCGGGTCTTGGTGCGCGCCAGCAGCGACAGGAAGTCGCAGTCGCCGGACAGGTCGGCGCGCAGCGCCAGCGTGTTGACGAAGCAGCCCACGGTGTCGTGCACGTCCAGGCCGTCTCGGCCGGACACCGGCACGCCGACGGCGAAGTCGCGCTGGCCGCTCCAGCGCGCCAGCAGCATCTGGAACGCCGCCAGCATCACCATGAAGCGGCTGGCGCCGGCCTGCTGCGCCAGCTGGTCCATCCGGGCGCACAGCGCCGCCGGCACGGTGAAGCGGTATTCGGCGGCGGCGTTGTCGGTTTGCGCCGGGCGGGCGTGGTCCAGCGGCAGTTCCAGCGCGGGCACGTCGGCCAGCGCCTGGCGCCAGTAGGCCAGGTCGGCCTGGCTTTGCTCGTCGTGCAGGCGGGCGGACTCGGCGCGGGCGTAGTCGGCGTAGCGCGGGGCGGCGGGCAGGTCGGCCTCCCGGCCGGCGGCCAGTGCGGCGTAGATCTGCGCCAGCTCGCGCCACAGGATGCCTATGGACCAGCCGTCGGCGACGATGTGGTGCAGCGACAGGCTGAGCGCGTGGCTTTGCGGCGCCAGCGCGAACAGCCGGGCGCGCAGCAGCGGCGCCCGCGTCAGGTCGAACGGCGTGAGGGCCTCGGTCTCCAGCCGGTCCCGCAGCGCCTGCTGCCGGGCCTCTTCGTCCAGCCGGCTCAGGTCCTCGACCGGCAGCGCCAGCGGCTCGGCGGCCTCGGCGAACTGGCGCGGTTCGCCGTCGATCAGGTCGAAGCGGCTGCGCAGGATCTCATGGCGCTGCAGCAGGGTGTCCAGCGTGCGCTGCAACAGCTCCGGCCTCAGCGGGCCGTCGATGCGGATCGCGCCGGACAGCACGTAGGCGGTGCTGGCCGGCGAGAGCTGGTGGATGAACCACATGCCGGTCTGCGAGGCGGACAGCGGCGCGGCGTCGTCGCCGGCGATCGCGACTGCCGGCGTTTCGGCCTGGCCGCGCGTCGAGGCCAGCGCCGCTTCGATGCGGGCGGCCAGCGCGCGCAGCGCCGGCGAGTCGAACAGCGTGGTCATCGGCAGGCGGATGCCGAAGCGCTTGCCCAGCCGCGACGTGACGCGGGTGGCCAGCAGCGAATGGCCGCCGAGCGCGAAGAAGTCGTCGTGGCGGCCGACCCGGTCGATTTCGAACAGTTCCTGCCACAGCTCGGCGATGGCGGTCTCGATCTCGCCCTGCGGCGCCTCGTAGGCCTGCAGCGCCAGATCCTGCTGGCCGACCGCGGGCAGCGCGCGCCGGTCCACCTTGCCGTTCGGCGTCATCGGCAGCGCGTCCAGCGTCACGAAGGCGCTGGGCAGCATGACCTCGGCCAGCGTGCGCGCCAGCTCCTCGCGCAACTGCGCGGCGGTGGGCGCGGCGCCGGCCGCGGGCACCAGATAGGCCACCAGCCGCTTGTCGCCCGGCGCGTCCTCGCGGACGATGACCACCGCGTCGCGGACGCCGTCGCAGCGGCACAGCTGGGCTTCGATCTCGCCCAGTTCGAGCCGCTGGCCGCGTATCTTCACCTGCAGGTCGTTGCGGCCCAGGTATTGCAGCGAGCCGTCCGGCAGCCAGCGGCCCAGGTCGCCGCTGCGGTACATGCGCTCGCCGGGGCGGAACGGGTCGGCCAGGAAGCGCTCGGCGTTCAGCTCGGGCCGGTTCAGGTAGCCGCGGGTCACGCAATCGCCGGCGATGTAGAGCTCGCCGACTTCGCCCGGGGCCAGCAGGCGGCCGGCCTCGTCCATCAAATAGACCCGGGTGTTGGCCATAGGGCGGCCGATGTGCGGCATCTCGCCGGCCTCGTGCAATTCGCAGTAGGTGGAGTCCACCGTGCACTCGGTCGGGCCGTAGGTGTTGTAGATCAGACAGTCGTCGATGGCGCGCAGCCGCTTCCAGGTGTGCTCGGAAATGGCTTCGCCGCCGATCAGCACGCAGCGGGGCACATGGCCGGACTCGCCGAAGCCGGCGGCCAGCAGCGGCTCCATGATCGCCGGCGTGCAGTCCAGCGCGTCGAGCTTGTGTTCGTCGAGGAAGGCCAGCAGGGCCGGCGCGTCGGCGCGCAGCTCGGTGGGAATGATGTACAGGCAGTGGCCGTCCAGCATTTGCAGCAGCGGCTCCAGCGACGCGTCGAACGATATCGGGGCGTTCAGGCTGTGGCGGCTGCCCGGCGGCAGCGCGGCCAGCAGCGGCTTCAGCGCGGCCTGCAGATTGAGCAGCGAGCGGTGTTCCACCATCACGCCCTTGGGGCGGCCGGTGGAGCCCGAGGTGTACAACACGTAGGCGAGGTGGTCGGGGGTCAGGCCGATGTCGGCGTCGTCCGGGTCGCCGTCCGGCAAGCCGGCCAGCGCGTCGGCGAGTTCGGCGGAATCCAGCGCCAGCACGCGCGCGGCCGCGCCGGCCAGGCGCGGCGCCAGTTCGCTCTCGGTCAGCAGGATCTGCGCGCCGCTGTCTGCGAGCATGAATTCCAGCCGTTCCTGCGGGTAGACCGGGTCCAGCGGCACATAGGCGCCGCCGGCCTTCAGCACCGCCCACAGCGCGATCAGCTGGTCGAAGCCGCGTTCGAAATGCAGGGCCACGCGGCTGTCGGGCGCGACGCCCAGCGCGCGCAGATGGTGGGCCAGCCGATTGGCCTGGCGGTTCAGCGAGGCGAAGTCCATCTGGCGGCCGTCATGCCACAGCGCCGGCGCATCGGGCGCGAGCGCGGCCCGGCGGGCCAGTTGATTATGGATCAGCGGGGTGTCGGGCAGCGCGAGCGCGGTGTCGTTGAAGCGGTCCAGCTGTTCGCGTTCGGCGGCGCTGGCCAGCCGCTGGGTCGGCGCGGCGGCGAGCAGGGCGCGCAGCGGCTGCGCGCGGGCGGTCGGCAGCCGGGTCAGCAGCGCCGCGTAGCGCTCGGCCAGCCAGGCGATGGTTTCGGCGCGGAACAGCGCGCTGTCGTAGTCCAGCGTCAGCGCGTAGCCGTCGTCGGTTTCATCGACTTCCAGCGACAGGTCGGCCTTGGCGTCGCCGTCCGGCAGCGTAAGGGTTTCGGCCCGCAGGCCGGCCATGTCCAGCGGCAGCGCCGGCGGGTTCAGCGAGAACATGGTCTGGACCAGCGGCGTGCGGCTGCGGTCCTGCGGCCGGCGCAGGCGCTGAACCAGGCGGTCGAAAGGCGCGCCGGAGAAGGCCAGCGAGTCGCGCCAGACGTCGCGCATCGCGAGCAGGACCTGCTCGACGCTGGGGTCGCCGTCCAGCTGGAAGCGCAGCGCCGAGGTCTCGGCGAACATGCCCACCACTTCGGCCAGCGCCGGATCATTGCGCGTGCTGACCGGGCTGCCGATCGCGAAGTCGTCCTGGCCGCACCAGCCGGCCAGCGTCATGCCCCAGGCGGCCAGCAGCACGGCGAACGGCGTGGTCCCCAGTTCGCGGGCCAGCGCGGCGGACGCGGCGCGGACATCGGCGGACAGGCCGAGCGTATGGCGCGCGCCCTTGGCCTCGCGCAGCGCCGGACGGGGAAAGTCGGTAGGCGGCTGCAGGTCGGGCACGCCGGCCAGCCGCTCTTCCCAGGCCGCCAGCAGCGCCTCGCTCTTCGGGCTGGCCAGCTGTTCCTGCTGCCATTCGGCGAAGTCGGCGAACTGCAGCGGCAGCTCGGCCAACGCCGGCCGGGCCGGGTCGAGGCGGTGGGCGTAGGCGCGCGCCAGGTCCTGCATCAACAGGCCCAGCGACGGGCCATCGCAGACGATGTGATGGATGGCCAGCGCCAGCAGCCAGTCGTCGTCGGCCAGGCGGAACAGCGCGGCGCGCAGCAGCGGCGGGCGGTCCAGCGCGAACGGCCGGCGCGCCAGGTCGGCGGCGCCGTCCAGCGCCTGGCGCAGCGCCTCGTCTTGCGGCAGCGCGCCCAGGTCGAAGCGCGCCAGCGGCAGGACGGCGGCCGGTTCTATCGCCTGCATCGGCACGCCGTCCACGTCGATGAAGCCGGTGCGCAGGGTCTCGTGCCGGGCCAGGCAGTCGTCCAGCGCCTGTTGCAGCGCCTCCGGCCGCATCGCGCCGGACAGGCGCAGCGCGCCGGCGATGGTGTAGTTGCTGCGTTCGCCTTCCAAGCCGCAGACCAGCCACAAGCGTTGTTGCGCCGCCGATGCGTCGCACAGGAAAACTTCGTTTTCCATGCTGTTGTCTTGCATATCCGTTGCCTTGCCTGTCGTGTCTTGATGAGCGCTCATTTGTCGGAGCCGCCCAGGGTTTCGTTTTCGATCTGATCGCGGCGCACGCGGCGGCGCTCGCGGCTGCGCAGGCCGCCTTCGTCGTCAGCCGCGGCCGGCGCGGCCTCGCCTATCAACTGCGCCAGTTGCGCCAGCGTCGGCTTCAGCAGGAAGTCCTTCAGCGTCAGGCGCACGGAGAAGCGTTGCTGCGCCCAGGTGACCAGCTGCGCGGCCGCCAGCGACTGCCCGCCGGCGACGAAGAAGTTGTCCTCCACGCCGGCCATGTCGAGCGCGAGGCTCTGACGCGCGTAGTCGAGCAGCTCGGCTTCCACCGGGGTGCGCGGCGCCTGGGCGGCGCCGGCGTCGGGGCGCGGCTCGATCAGCGCGCCGCGGTCTATCTTGCCGTGGCGGCTCAGCGGCAGGGCCGCCAGCGCGGCGAACTGCGCCGGGATCATGTAGATCGGCAGTCTTTGCGCCAGGTATTCGCGCAGCGCCTGCTGCCAGTCGCCGGCCGGCAGCGCTTCCGCCTGCTGGCGCGGCACGATCCAGGCCAGCAGACGCTGATCGGCCGCGCTGTCGCCGCGCAGATCGACCACCGCTTCCTGGATGGCCGGATGGGCGCGCAGCGCGTGCTCGATCTCGCCGATCTCGATGCGCAGGCCGCGCAGCTTGATCTGGTTGTCGACGCGGCCCAGGTATTCGATGGCGCCGTCGTCGAGCCAGCGGGCGCGGTCGCCGGAGCGGTACAGCCGCTGCGTCGCGCCGTCGGCGTCCACGGTTTCGACGAAGGCGGCGGCGTTCTGCTCCGGACGGTTCAGATAGCCGCGCGCCAGCTGGGCGCCGCCTATCAGCAGGTCGCCTTCTACGCCGATGCCGACCGGGCGGCCGCGGCGGTCGACGATGCGGATGGCGGTGTTGGCGACCGGATAGCCGATCGGCACCGCGCCGCGGCTATCGGCGCTCAGCGGGTAGTGGGTGACCAGGATGGTGGCCTCGGTGGGGCCGTACAGATTGTGCAGCTCGAGGGCCGGCAGCCCCAGTTCGCGCACCGCGGCGCACTGCGACGGCAGCAGCGCCTCGCCGCCGGCGAACAGATGGCGCAGCGAGCGGCATTCGCGGGCCGCCGGCGTGGCGGCGAAGGCTTCCAGCATCGCCGGGACGAATTGCGCGGCGGTGACCTGCTCGGCGGCGATCAGCCGGGCCAGGTAGTCCGGATCGCGATGGGTTTCCGGCGGCGCCACCACCAGGCGGGCGCCGGTCAGCAGCGGCCAGCACAGCTCCCACAGCGAGATGTCGAAGGTGTACGGCGCTTTTTGCAGCACCGCGTCCGAGGCGTCCAGCGGGAAGCGCTCGGTGGTCCACTCCATCAGATTGGCCAGGCCGCCGTGGGTGCACAGCACGCCCTTGGGCTTGTTGGTCGAGCCGGAGGTGTAGATCACGTAGGCCAGGTCGCCGGCCTCGACCGGCGCCGGGTTGACCCAGGCGTCGGCGGTGCTGGGCCAGCCGGCGGCCAGCTCTTCCGGCGATTCCACGATGATGGCCGGGCAGTCCACCGCCAGGCGCGAGGCGATGGAGGCGTCGGTCACCAGCGCGATCGGCTGGGTCTCGGCGAAGATCTCGTCGCGGCGCAGCGCCGGCTCGTCCGGATCGATAGGCATGTAGGCGGCGCCGGTGTAGAAGATGCCCAGCAGCGAGGCCACCAGTTCGGCCGAGCGCGGCAGCATCACCGCGACGATCTTCTCCGGGCCGGCGCCGTGGTTGACCAGCTCGCTGGCGATGGTGCGCGCCGCCAGGTCCAGCGTGCGGTAGTCGATATGGCGGCCGTCGGCGGTGACGGCGATGGCGTCGGGCGTCAGCGCGGCCTGGCGGGCGATGCGTTGCGGCACAGGCAGCGCGGTCTTGCCGTTGGCGGTGGCGTTGAAGCCGTGCAGCACCTGCTGCAGCTCGGCGGCCGGCAGCGGGTTGGCGCGCTCGAGCTCGACGCCCGGGTCGGCGGCGACGCGCGCGGCCCAGTCCAGCCAGCGCCCGGCCAGCCGCTCGATATCCTCCCGGCGGTAGCGGCGGCTCTGGTAGTCCATGTCCAGCAGCCAGCCCTTGGGCGTCTGCATCAGGTTGATCGCCAGGTCGAACTTGACGCCGGACACCGGCGCGTCGAGCAGGGTCACCGGCAGACCGGCGAATTCGCTCTGGCGCACGCGGTCCAGGTTGAAGGTGACGGTCAGCGAGCCGGGACGCTCGCCGCCGGCCAGCACCGGCTCCAGCAGGCGCGCCAGCGGATAGGCCTGGTGTTCGGACATCGCTTCCAGTTCGATGTCCACCGCTTCCAGCAGCTGATCGAAGCGCGCGCCGGGCGCGAGGCGGGAGCGCAGCGGCATGATCTGGGCCGCCTGGCCCACCATGCGCTCCAGACCGTCCAGGCGGCCGTGGGTCGGCACGCCCAGCAGGATGTCGTCGCGGTCGAACAGGCTATGGAACAGCGCCAGCGTCAGGCTCAGCGTGGTGGTGAACAGCGTGGCCTTCTGCCGGACGGCCAGCCCGGTCAGCGCGTCGGCGATGTCGGCCGGCACCGGCAGCCGCAACCGGCTGCCCTGCCAGCGGGCCTGCTGGCCGTCGTCGCCGGCGGACGCGCGCGGCAGCGGCAGCGCTTCGGGCGCGTCGGCCAGCCTTTCGCTCCAGAAGGCCTCGGCCTGATCGTCATGCGCCGACAGCAGCCATTCCAGCTGGCGGCGGAACGGCTGCGCCTCCTCCAGCGCCGCGCGGCCCGCCGGATCCAGCAACGCGCCCAGTTCCTCCAGAACCAGCGCCAGCGACCAGCCGTCGATCAGGATGTGGTGGGCGCGCAGCGCCAGCACCGGCTTGCCGTCCGTCGGCTGGAACAGGCCGGCCTGCAGCGGGCCGCCGCTTTCCAGCGGGAACGGCGCGGAGGCGAAGTCGCGCAGCCAAGCGGCGGCGTCTTCGCCCTCGGCGAGCGCCGGCGATAGGTCCAGCGCCTTGTGGACGCGCTGTATGCCCTTGTCGCCGTGCACGGTGGTGCGCAGCGCCTCGTGCCGCGCGGACAGCTCGGCCAGCGCGCGCTGCAGCGATGCGGCTTCGATGCGGCCGCCCAGTTCCAGCGCGACGGTTTCGCAGTAGGCGGCGGCGCCGGAGGCGTCGAGCTGCGAGGCCAGCCAGATCTGGCGCTGGGTGTCGGACAGCGGCGCCTCGCCGGCGGCGAGACCGGCGCCGGCCGGACGCGCCGGCAGGTAGCCGCCGGCGCGCAGCGCCTCGACGGAGTCGATCACGCTGTCGACGATGAAGTCTATCTCCTGCTGGCCGTGCGCATCGCACAGGAAGCAGTTGCGGCCTTCCCAGACGAAGAGGCCGCGGTGCAGCAGGTGATAATAGAACAGGTCCAGATTGCCGGCGTGCTTGAAGCGGAACACCGAGCCGAAGTGGATCATCGACAGCGGCAGCTTCTCGTCCCGGAAGTACTGGTTCAGGCGCTCGGTCAGCTGCCGGGTGCGCTCGGTCAGCGATTGCTGGAAGGCCGGGCCGCGCCGTTTCAGCTCCTTCAGCACCGCGTGCGCCATCGCCAGGCCCAGCGGGTGGTTGTTGAAGGTGCCGGCGAAGAAGGTGGTGGACGCGTCCGGGGCGGAGTCGTCGCCGAAGCGCCAGACGCCGCCGTCTATGCCGTCCAGCAGCGAGCCGCGCGCGGCCAGCGCCGCCATCGGCACGCCGCCGCCTATGGTCTTGCCGTAGGTGACCAGGTCGGCTTCGACGCCGAACACCTCCTGCGCGCCGCCGGGGGCGCAGCGGAAGCCGGTGATCATTTCGTCGAAGATCAGCAGGATGCCGTGGCGGCGGGTCACCTCGCGCAGCTTGTGCAGGAATTCGCGCGGCTGGGCGTCCAGCACGCGGCTTTGCATGGGCTCCACCAGCACGGCGGCCAGCTGGTCGGCGTTGGCTTCTATCGCCTGCAGCGCGGAGTCGTCGCAATAGTCCAGCATCAGCAGGTCGGAGACGAAGTTCGGCAGGATGCCGGGCGCCACCGGCTCGGTGGCGTCGCCGACGGCGGAGCGGTCGCCCAGGAGACCGTCGAAGTGGCCGTGGTAGGACTTGCGGAACACCGCCACGCGCGAGCGGTCGCGCAGCAGGCGGGCCAGGCGCAGCGCGGTCATCAGCGATTCGCTGCCCGACTGGCAGAACAGCACGCGGTCCATGCCGGTCATTTCGCACAGCATCGTGGACACTTCGCCGGCCAGCGTGGAGCGAGTGCCGAGCGCCAGGCTGTTCTCTGCCTGCTCGTGCAGGGCGGCCTTCAGGAAAGGCGCGCCGTGGCCGAAGATGTTGACGCCGAAATCCATCGAGATGTCGATGTATTCGTTGCCGTCCACGTCCCATATCCGGGCGCCGTCGGCGCGGTTGCCGGTCAGCGGATAGACGATTTCCTTCAGCGTCGGGCGGAAGCCGGCGGACGCGCGTACGTCGGCCAGCCTCTGCCGGCGCTCGTCGGCCAGCCGCTTGGAAGTGGCGGTGCGGGCGATATAGGCCTGGGAGAAGGCGGCGAAATGCGCGGCTTGCTGCGCCGAGGAGCCGGCGGCGCGGGCCGGTGCGGCCTTGGCGGACGGCGCGGGGCCGGCGACGGTGGCGGCGGGCAGCGCGGCGATGGCCGCGGCCACCGGGCGGACCGGCGCCGCTACGGCCTGAGGCGTGCCGCCGAGCGCGGCCAGCTGGCCGCTTATCACCTGTTGCACCAGGTTCAGCTGTTGCTGGAACAGCGCGTTCATGTCGTTCGCCATCGCGTGGGCCGACACGGCGATGGCCGGCGTCGGCGCCGGCGCGGCGGCGAGCGTAGCCTGCGCCGGCTGAGGCGCCGTCTGCTCCGCCAGGTGCACGCTGAGGCGGTCTATGGTGTTCAGTTCGTTCAGCAGCTGGCGCGCGCTGATCTTCACGCCGTAGCTGGCCTGGATGCCGCGCATCGCCTCGGCCAGCATCACCGAGTCGGCGCCCATCTCGATGAAGACGCGGTCGGTTTGCAGATCGGACTCCGCCTCCCCCAGCGCCTTGGCGATTTGCCGCACCAGGTCGGCGCGGACTTGCCGCACGCGTTCGTCGTTGGCTGCCTGCGGAGTGGAGGGGAGATCCAGGGTGCTGTTGACTTGTTGCATGGATGGCTCCAGCGAAGATGAAATGGGGAGTCGGGCGGCGGGCGCGGACAGGGCGCGCCGGCGGTAGGGCTGGTCGAAGCGGGTCCAGTCGATGTCGACGCCGGCGTCGTGGAGGGCGCCCGCGCTGTCGAGCATGGCCTGCCAGTCGTTGCCGGCGCCGTCGAGCGAGCTGAGCCAGCGGACGTCCAGCTCGGCGCCGGCGCCGCGGCCCAGCGCGCTCAGCGTCGGCCGCGGACCCAGTTCCAGGAACAGCTTGTGGCCTTGCGCCAGCAGCGTTTGCACGCCCTGGCGGAACTGGACGGTGCCGCGGGCGTGGGCGGCCCAGTAGGCGCCGTCGGGCGCCGCCGCGTGCGGCAGTCCGCTGAGGTTGGAGATCACCGGCACCGAGCCGGCCTGCCAGTCTATCGGCGCGGCCAGCGCGGCCATGCGCGCCAGCACCGGGTCCAGCAGCGGCGAATGGAAGGCGGTGGAGACGTCCAGCATCCGCCAGCGTATGCCCTGGGCGTCCAGTGTCTTCAGCGCCTGGTCCAGCGCGTCCGACGCGCCGGACAGCACGCAGCTGGCGGGGCCGTTGTCGGCCGCCAGCGCCAGGCTGCCGGCATGGGCGTCGACCAGTTCGCGCAGTTGTTCCGCCGAGGCCTTGACCGCGGCCATGCCGGCCGCGCCGGCGGTTTCCTGCATCAGCGCGCCGCGCGCCGCCGCCAGCGGCAGGACCTGTTCGATGGGGGCCATGCCGGACAAGGCCGCGGCGGTGTATTCGCCGAGGCTGTGCCCCAGGAGCGCCGCCGGACGCACGCCCCAGTCTTCCCACAGCTGGGCCAGCGACCAGCTCAGCGCCACCCAGGCGGGTTGGGCGTAGCGGGTGTTGCGCAGCAGCGCGTCGCCGCGGGCGCGGTCGAACAGCAAGCGGGACAGGGAAACGTCCAGCGCCGGCCTGAGCAGCGCGGAACAGTGTTCGATGGCGTCGCGGAACCTGGGCTGGCTGGCGTAGAGCTCGGCGCCGGCGCCGGCCAGCGCGCTGCCCTGGCCGGTCAGCAGGAAGACCACGCCGGGCGCGTCGGCCGGCGCCGGGGACGGCTGGGGCCTGGCGGCCAGCTGTTGCAGGCCGCGGCGCAATTCGTCGGGATCGGCGGCGCCGACGCTGGCGCGCCAGGGCTGCCTGGCCAGGCCGGCGTTGGCGGCGTGGCAGAAGTCGGCCAGCGCGTCGGGTGGCAGCTGGGCGCTGTCCCTCAGCGCCTGTTCGGCCTGGGCCGCCAGCGCCGAGGCGCTGGGCGCGGCCAGCGCGAGCAGGTGGCGCGGCCGGTCGGTGATCCGCGCGGCCAGGCCCTGGTCGCCATACCAGCAGCGGCGGCGCTGCCACGGATAAGCCGGCAGCTCGGCCAGGGCGCCGGCCGGCTGGATGCGCTGCCAGTCCAATTCGTGGCCGTAGGCGTAGAGCAGGCCGAGCGCGGTCATCGCCTCAGCCGGGGCGGCCAGCGGACGCAGCCTTTCCGGCAGCGCGGCCGTGCCGTCATGGCCGGCGACCAGGATGTCCCAGCGGCCCTGGAGCCGTTCCGGCCATGCCTCGGCCGGCGAGCCGTCCAACTCGGCGTCCGCCGCGATGCCGGCGGCGGCGAGCGCGGCGCGAAGCTCCGGCGAGCCGCCATCGAGGGCCAGCTTGCGGGGGCCGGCCGCCGGCCGGCGGCCGATCGACAGTCCGGGATGCGTCCGGCCGGAGGCCGCGGCGCGCAGCGCGGCGGCCAGTTGGCCGCGGTCGCCGTAGGCCGCGAGCCGGTGGTCCATGTGGTCGCGGTGGCGCGCGGCGGTGTGGACGATGTCGGCCAGCGGCGCGCCGCCGGCCTGTTCCAGCAGCGCCGCGTACTGGGCGGCTTGCGCGCGCAGCGCCTCGGCGGAGGCGGCGCTCAGCGGCAGCAGCCAGGCGGCGCCGTCGTCGGCGCCGGCGGCCCGCGGCGCCTGCGCCGGAGCGGCCTCCAGTATCAGGTGGGCGTTGGTGCCGCCGAAGCCGAAGCTGCTGACGCCTATGCGCGCCGGGCGGCGCGCGGACGGCAGCGGGACGGGCGCGTTGGCGACGGTCAGCTTCAGCCGCTCCAGGTCGATGTCCGGATTCGCCTGCTGGAAGTTGAGCGTGCTGGGCAACGTCTCCTCGCGCAGCGCGATCACGCCCTTCAGCAGGCCGGCGATGCCGGCGGCGGCTTCCAGGTGGCCGATATTGGTCTTGATCGAGCCGACCGCCAGCGGCTGCTCGCGGTCCGCGGCGAAGACCTCGCCCAGCGCCTGGGCCTCGATCGGGTCGCCGAGCGGGGTGCCGGTGCCGTGCAGTTCCACCGCGTCGATATCGGCCGGGAGCAGGCCGGCGTCGGCCAGGGCGTCGCGGATGACGCCGACCTGGGCCGGGCCGCTCGGCGCGGTCAGGCCGTTGGTGCGGCCGTCCTGGTTGACCGCGCTGCCGGCGATCAGCGCCAGCGCGCGCTCGCGGTCCGGCTGCAGCTGGCTGGCGCGCTTCAGGATGACGATGCCGGCGCCTTCGCCGCGAACATAGCCGTCGGCGGCGGCGTCGAAAGTCTTGCAGCGGCCATCGGGGGACAGCATCTTGGCGCCGGCGAAGACCTTCATCAGGTCCGGGGCCAGCAGCAGGTTGACCCCGCCGGCGATGGCGAGGTCGATCTCGCCGGCGCGCAGCGCGCGGATGGCGAGGTGGGTGGCGGTCAGCGACGAGGAGCAGGCGGTGTCCACCGCCAGGCTCGGGCCGGACAGGTTCAGGAAATACGACAGCCGGTTGGCGACGATGCTGAAAGCGTTGCCGGTTCCGGCGTACAGGTCGAGATCCTGGCCTTCGTTCATCTGCAGCCGGCTGTAGTCGAAAGTGGAGATGCCGATGTAGACGCCGGTGCGGCTCCCGGCGAGGCTGGCGCGCGGAATGCCGGCCGACTCCAGCGCCTCCACCGCCAGTTCCATCACCAGGCGCTGCTGCGGGTCCATCTGGTTGGCTTCGCGCTGGGCGATGCCGAAGAAAGGCGGGTCGAAACCATCCGGCGGGTCGATCAGACCGGCCCGGCCCACGCCGTCCGCTGCAATGGCGCCGCGGTCTATGGCGATCTGGTCCACGGCTTCGCGTTCTTCCAGCAGCAGGCGTTTGAGAGACTGGAGGTTGTTGGCGCCGGGAAAGCGGCAGGCTGCGCCGATGATGGCGACGCGTTCCGGTTGGCTCGACTGGACGAGGCGATTTTCCGAAGCGTTGGTCGATTGGGACGGTTGCGGATGATTCATAGGAGTTGCGCCATTATTTGAGCCGAATTTCTTGCGGCATAGTCAAAGGTATGGTTTATTTGTTTCTTGTAATATTTTTTTCATTCAAATGATTTGAAAGTGGACTTTTTGGATGTTTTCAATAATTCAGTTGTTGCTAACGTAGTCCCGGAGCGAAAATGTCTTTGTTATATTTTTTGATTTTGGCATCAATGCCTCATCGATAATGTGTAAACAATACAGCATGCTAAAACAGTCTTGCATGACATCTATGTTTTCCTGTTTTTATGATGTTTGCGTTACGGGGTGAGGCGTGAATGTCTATGAACGGACATACATATCGTTGATAAGGAAGGAGATATGCGGATTTTTCCGGCGTGTCGGAATCGGCGTCGATTGAATGGGAACGGGCGTGGAAGACGGTAATGTTAAATTTTCAAGTCGAATTGACTGGGCTTTTGGACAGTGTGTGTGTGGCGGAAATGCTCTAAGCGATCAGCGGTGGGGATTCGCCGGGGAAAACATTTTCTTGCTTGACTGGGTGTTTTGTTAAATGAGTTTTGAAAAAAGGTTTATTTGGCTGATTAGTATATTTTTCATGAAAACTTTAATGGCGGTGCCGAGTGCCGCGCCGCGCTTCGCCAAATGGTTGGACGGAGGGGCTTCGTCCTGAGTCCGGCTTTCCCGGCGCCGTCTCGCCGTCTCGATTGACCGGGCTTCCCGGCGCCGGCCGCGTCGGGATTCGACCGCCCGGTTTCGTGGTATCGATCGGTTTCAGGTATTCTTGCGGTTTGCCGTTTTCTCGACGCTGAACTGAAATATGCACATCCACATCCTGGGTATCTGCGGTACCTTCATGGGCGGCATCGCCGCCATCGCCAAACAGGCCGGCCATAAGGTGACCGGCTGCGACGCCAACGTCTATCCGCCGATGAGCACGCAGTTGGAAGCGATGGGCATCGCGCTGACGCAGGGCTTCGGCGCGGAGCAGGTTGAGCTGAAGCCGGACGTGTACGTGATCGGCAACGTCGTGACGCGCGGCAAGCCCTTGATGGAGGAAATCCTCAATCGCGGCCTGCCCTACGTTTCCGGTCCGCAATGGCTGGCCGAGAACGTGCTGCGGGACAAGTGGGTGCTGGCGGTGGCCGGCACCCACGGCAAGACCACCACCAGCTCGATGCTGGCCTGGATACTGGAGGACGCCGGCCTGGCGCCGGGCTTCCTGATCGGCGGCATCCCCGAAAACTTCGGCGTGTCGGCGCGGCTGCCGGGCCGTCCGGCGCTGGATCCGGCGAGCGAAAGCCCCTTCTTCGTGATCGAGGCCGACGAGTACGACACCGCCTTCTTCGACAAGCGCTCCAAGTTCGTCCACTACCGGCCGCGCACCGCCGTCTTGAACAATCTGGAGTTCGACCACGCCGACATCTTCGCCGACCTGGCCGCGATCGAGACCCAATTCCACCATCTGGTGCGCACCATTCCGGGCAACGGCCGCATCGTCAGCAACGGCCGCGAGTCCAATCTGGACCGCGTGCTGGAACGCGGCTGCTGGACGCCGGTGGAGCGCTTCGGCGCCGACGCCGGCTGGCAGCTGGGCGCGCTGCACGAGGACGGCGGTTTCGACGTGCTGCTGGACGGGGAAACGCAGGGCACGGTGCGCTGGGCGCTGATGGGCGAGCACAACCGGATGAACGCGCTGGCCGCGATCGCGGCCGCCCGCCACGCCGGCGTCGCGGTGAAGGACGCCATCGCCGCGCTGTCCCGCTTCGCCAACGTCAAACGAAGGATGGAGGTGAAGGGCGTGTCGAACGGCGTGACCGTCTACGACGATTTCGCCCACCATCCGACGGCGATCGCCACCACGCTGGAAGGCTTGCGCCGCAAGGTCGGGACGCAGCGCATCCTGGCGGTGCTGGAGCCGCGCTCCAACACGATGAAGCTGGGCACGATGAAGGCGGCGCTGCCCGGCTCGCTGGCGCTGGCCGACAAGGTGTTCTGCTCGGCGGCCGGCCTGGGCTGGAACCCGGCCGAAGCGCTGGAGGCCATCGGCGACAAGGCGAGGACCTTCACCGATTTCGACGAGCTGGTGAACGCCGTCGCCGCCGAAGCCGTACCCGGCGACCATGTGCTGGTGATGAGCAACGGCGGCTTCGGCGGCATCCACCAGAAGCTGCTGGACAAGCTGGCCTGAGCCTGCTCAGGGCAGTTTGATGATGTAGTTGGCGCCGCCTTCGCGCGCCTTGCGCAGGGCGATGTCCAGCCGTTCCAGCATCGGCGTCGGACTGGTCTCGTCGGTGCGCAGCGAACTGGCGCCGACGCAGGCCAGCGCCTGGTGCTCCTCGCCGCGGTGCAGGAAGGTCAGCTGGCGCAGCGCCTTGATCAGCCGGCGTCCGGTCTCGCTGGCGCCGGGCAGCTGCGTGCTCGGCAACAGGATGATGAAGGTGTTGTCGCCGCGGCGCGCCACCAGGTCGCTGTCGCGGGTGTTTTGCAGGCACAGGCTGCTGGCCAGCCGGATCAGCTGGTTGCCGGCCGAGCCGTCGTCGCCGCTGGGCACCATCTCGGGCAGGTTCACCAGTTCCAGCGCCAGCGCCGACAACGGTCCGCCGTAGCGGCGCGATCGATTGGTTTCGGCATGGGCCGCCGCCATCAGCCTGTGCATGCCGGCGACGCCGGTCAGCTTGTCCTCGTCGTCGCCCTGGCAGCCTTCCTCCTTCAGCGTCTTGACGATGTTCAGCGAACGTTCGACCAACTGGCGCTCGAAATCCAGCAGCTGGCCCATCACCTTGACCTCGGTGCGGTCGGCGAAGCTGAACGCCAGCATCGGCCCGGCGCCGATGTCGACGTGGCGCGCCGACAGCTGGACGTCGAAACTGCGGTCGTCGGCGGTGGACAGCTGCATGCCGCGGTTGTAGATCATATTGCCGCGGGCCAGCTGCTCGTCGATGTCGACGGCCTGGGTGCGATCGGTCACGAAATCGTAGATCGAGCGGCCCATCAGCTCGTCGTGAGGGCAGACGAGCAGGATGCTGGCCAGTTGGTTGGCGCCGCGGATGCGGCCGTCGACAGGATCGGACAGGATCAAACAGCCCTGCACGGTATCGATCAGCGGTTGAAGCGTTTGCAAAGTGGCCATGGCTGTCCTCCCGAGACAAGCAATACAACATGTCGCTGCCGGCTGCTCCTCGGATGGACGACGCGCGCACTACGTTGTTTTACTTAGTTTATTCCTAAGTTCGGCAAATTTCACGGTGCAATCTCCCCGGATGGCTATACGGCGGTTTTCGGCCGATGAATGGCGCGGCGGCGTTTTTAGTTAGCTAGCACCCGCAATCATGTTAAATTGAAAAGCGAAGCAGCACTATCCGACCAGGACCGGCCGGCGTCCCCACCCCCGACGCCCCGGTAGCCGCCGTCCCACCGGACGGATGCCTGTCCCGATGCCTCCGCCGTCCGCCGGCGCCGCGATTGCGGCCCGCCGACGTCCGCGCCGCCAGCCGGCGCGCACCGCGCTTCACGACATCCAAAAATACGACAAAGACGATAGAACATGGCTAGATCTCAATGGGGCTCGCGCCTCGGTTTCATTCTCGCGGCAGCCGGCTCGGCCATCGGGCTGGGCGCCATCTGGAAGTTTCCCTACGTCGCCGCCACCAATGGCGGCGGAGCGTTTCTGTTCATCTACCTCGGCATCTGCCTGACACTGGGTCTGGTGTTGATGGTGTCGGAGATGGCGCTGGGACGCGCCGCCAATGCCGGCGCCGTCGGCGCCTTCCGCCGGCTTGCCGGCGGTTTCTGGCCGGTGATCGGCTATATGGGCGTGCTGGTGTGCTTCCTGATCCTGTCGTTCTACAGCGTGGTCGGCGGCTGGACCGTCGCCTACATCGGCAAGTCGCTGCAGGGCAGCATCATGACCTCCGATCCGAAGGCGCTGGGCGCCATCTTCAACGGCTTCATCAGCGATCCGGTGCAGCCGGTGCTGTATCACGGCGGTTTCGCGTTGCTGACGCTGGCCGTGGTGGTCGGCGGCGTGCAGAAGGGCATAGAGGCGCTGTCCAAATTCCTGATGCCGGCGCTGTTCGCGCTGATGCTGGTGCTGATCGCGCGCGGGCTGACCTTGCCGGGCGCGCTCGACGGCGTGGGCTACTTCGTCGCGCCGGACTTTTCCAAGGTCAGCGCGGCGATGCTGGTCGACGCGTTGGGCCTGGCCTTCTTCTCGCTGTCGCTGGGCCTGGGCATCATGATCACCTACGGCTCCTATGTCGGCCGCGAATCCAAGCTGGTGGGCTCGGCGCTGTGGGTGATCGCGCTGACGGTGGCCACCTGCTTCCTGGCCGGCCTGATGGTGCTGCCGGCGGTGTTCGCCTTCGGCTTCGACCCGTCGGCCGGTCCCGGCCTGACCTTCATCACGATGCCGGCGGTGTTCGCCCATCTGCCGCTGGGCCAGCTGTTCGCGGTGATGTTCTTCTGCCTGCTGCTGCTGGCGGCGCTGACGTCCTCCGTTTCGCTGCTGGAGGTGGTGACCAGCTTCGCCATCGACGAGCTGCGGCTGTCGCGCCGCGTCGCCGCCATCCTGATGGCCGCCGGCACCTTTCTGCTGGGCGTGCCGGCCTCGCTGTCGCTGGGCGTGTGGAGCGACCATCAGTTGTTCGGCATGAATTTCTTCGATCTGCTGGACTTCGTCACCTCCAAGCTGCTGATGCCGGCCGGCGAGCTGTTGCTGGCGCTCTTCGTCGGCTGGAAGGCCTGGCCGGTGGTCAGGAAGGAGCTGTCGTCCGACAGCTCTCCGCGTGCGATGCAGTGCATGCGCGGTTTCTGCATGGCGCTGGCGCCGTTGCTGATAGGCTGGATCATGGTGGCCAGCTTCCGCTGATGGCGGCATGAAGAGACGGGGAGCGATGGCTCCCCGTTTTGCTATGGTTCCGATTGTGTGCAAGTCGGAGCGGCGGAATGCGATGGATGGCGGCGGTTCTGGCTTGCGGCCTGTCGGCCGGCGAGGCGCGGTCGGAGACGCTGAGTGTCCCGATGACCCAGATTCCCGGCGTGGCGGAGTTGGCGGCGGACGGGACGACGTTGCAGGGCGGCGGCATCGCGCTGATGCGCGAGGTGGGGCGCCGGGCCGGCGTCGATTTCCATTTCGCCGCTTATCCGCAGGCGCGCGCTCGGCTGCTGGTGGCGCAGCAGCCCGATGCCTGCTCGCCGCTGGCGCACCTGCCGGAGCTGGACGGCAGTTATAAATGGAGCGCGACGCTGGTGCAGATGCGGCTGGTGTTGCTGGCGCGCGGCGACGACGCCCGCCGACTGCGCGATCTGGACGCGGCGCGCGGCTTGAGGGTGGGGGCGACGCGCGGCACCGTCGTGGCGCAGCGTCTGAGAGCGCGCGGCCTGGTGCCGGAGGAAAGCGTCGACTACGTCAGCGGGCGGGAGAAGCTGCAGCTGGGCCGGCTGGACCTGTGGGCGATGCTGGACGTCGGCGTGTCGTCGCTGACGCGGCGGCTGGGCATGCCGCCGCCGCGGGTGGCGCTGGCGCTGGACACGCTGGAGGTGGCCTTCGCCTGCAACCGCAGGCTGGACGACGCCGTGCTGGCGCGGATAGACCGCGCGATCGCCGCGATGCATCAGGATGGCAGCATCAATCGCTTCGACCTGCGCTGAAGCGGCGCATGCCAAGCGCGGCCCTCTGGGCTAAACTCTGGTCTTTGCCCGTTTGCGAGACACCGTGAAAGCCCGTCTGACCCTGCTGGCAGCCAGCCTCTTCGTCGCCGCCTGCGCCACGCCGCCGAATCCCGCTCCGATCGCCGCGCCCGAGACGCCGGCCTCGGCTCCCGCCGTCGACGTGCCGCCGCCGGAGCAGCCGGCCTCGGCGCCCGTGGCCGCGCCCATCGCGCCGCCGCGCCCGGTGGCGCGGCCGGTCCAGCCGCCCGCCGCCATTTCCGAAAGCCAGGGCCGGGCCTTGCTGGACCGCCTGCTGCCGCCGGGGATTCCCGATCGCAAGGGCTGGAGCAACGACGTGATCGGCGCCTTCAGCCATCTGAAGATTCCGTACACGCCGCCGTTCTTCTGCGCGGTGCTGGCGGTGGCGGAGCAGGAGTCGGGCTTCAGCCCGGACCCGGTGGTGCCCGGCCTGTCCAAGATCGTCTGGGGCGAAATCGAGCAGCGCCGGCAGAAATACCTGATTCCGCAGTTCGTCGTCGACGCGGCGATGAGCAAGAAGTCGCCGGACGGCCGCAGCTTCAAGCAGCGCGTCGACGCCTTGCGCACCAAGCGCGAGATGAACGCCTTGTACGAGGACATGGTGCGCGAGCTGCCGTTCGGCCAGACCATCTTCGAGCACAAGAACCCGATCCGCGACGGCGGGCCGATGCAGGTCAGCGTCGCCTTCGCCGAGACCCACGTCCGCGCCTGGCCGTATCCGTATGGTTATTCCAGCCTGCGCGACGAGGTGTTCACCCGCCGCGGCAGCGTCTATTTCGGCACCGCCATCCTGCTGCAGTACCCGGCGCCGTACCACGAGATGGTCTACCGCTTCGCCGACTACAACGCCGGCCGCTACGCCAGCCGCAATGCCGCCTTCCAGCTGGCGGTGTCGCGGCTGTCGGGCCGCAGGCTGGCCTTGGACGGCGACATCATGCTGTACAGCGACAAGATGAACCGCGTGCTGTCCGGCGAAACCAGCGACACCCAGCGCGCGCTGCAGTCCATCGCCGGCCGGTTGGGCATGACCGACGCCGACATGATGCGCGACCTGCGGCTGGAGAAGCTGTCCGGCTTCGGCCAGAGCCCGCTGTATCAACGGGTATTCGCGCTGGCCGGACCGAAGGCGCCGCGCGAGATCATCCCGCAGATCGTGCTGGTCAGCCCGAAGTTCACCCACAGGCTGACCACCGAATGGTTCGCGCGCCGCGTCGATGGCCGCTACCAGCGCTGCCTGCAACGGGGAGGCTGAGCGGCCCGCCCGCTTGAGTCTGAACCGATAGCGCCTATAGTGATTGCAGCGGCGCCGCGGCGGGATTCCGCGCGGCGCCGATTCGCATCCGGACGGCGGCCATTGCATGGCCGTCGTCTTCTGTTTCTCGGCTCGGGAGGCAAGGCATGAAGGTTTCCATCAACGGCAAGGAGGTGGAGCTTAACTCCTCTCCGGACACGCCCATCCTGTGGGCATTGCGCGACGAGCTGGGCCTGACCGGCACCAAGTTCGGCTGCGGCGCGGCCTTGTGCGGCGCCTGTACGGTGCTGAAGAACGGCCTGCCGATCCGTTCCTGCGTAACCCCGATTTCCACGCTGGCTGCCGACGACAGCATCACCACGGTGGAAGGCAACGCCGACAAGGTGGCGCAGGCGGTCAAGCAGGCCTGGCATCAGTTGGACGTGGTGCAGTGCGGCTTCTGTCAGAGCGGCCAGGTGCTGGCCGCCACCGCCTTGCTCAGCGCCAACCCGCATCCGTCCGACCAGGACATCGATGTGGCGATGAGCGGCAATCTGTGCCGCTGCGGCACCTATCCCCGGATACGCGCGGCCATCCACGCCGCCGCCAAGCTGCTTTAGGAGGCCCGGATGACGACCATTGGAGTGTCCCGCCGCGGTTTCCTCAAAATGAGCGGCGCGGTCGGCGGCGCGCTTTGCCTGGGCTTCGTCCTCAGCGAGGGCGGGCGCAGGGCCGAGGCGGCCGAGGCCAAGAATCCCATCCCCTCTCCGAACGCCTTCGTCCGCATCGAGAAGGACGGCGGCGTCACCATCGTCAGCAACAAGTCCGAGATGGGGCAGGGCATCTACACCTCGCTGGCGATGCTGATCGCCGAGGAGCTGGAATGCGACTGGAACCGGATCAAGGTGGTGTCGGCGCCGGCCGCCCCGGTCTACGTCCATACCGCCTTCCATATCCAGATCACCGGCGGCAGCACCAGCACGCTGTCCAGCTATGACCAGTACCGCAAGATAGGCGCCGCCGCGCGCGACATGCTGATATCGGCCGCCGCGCGGCGCTGGGGCGTGCCGGCCTCGCAATGCCGCGCCGAAAACAGCCGGGTGTTCAACAACGCCAATGGCGCCAGCCTGGGCTACGGCGAGCTGACCGAGGCCGCCGGCAAGCTGCCGGTGCCGGACACGGTGGAGCTGAAGCCGCGCCACCGCTGGAAGCTGCTGGGCACCCGCGTGCACCGGGTGGACGGCGACGAGAAGCTGGACGGCCGCGCGCAGTTCGCGATGGACGTCCGCCTGCCCGGCATGCTGACGGCGCTGCTCAAGCGCTGTCCCAGCTACGGCGGCAAGCCCGGGAGCTTCAAGGCCGACGCGGCCAGGGCGGTCCCTGGCGTCAAGGACGTGTTCGCGATCAGCAACGGCGTCGTCGTGCTGGCCGACGGTTTCTGGCCGGCCAAGAAGGCGCGCGACCTCTTGGAAGTGGAATGGGAGCGCGGCGCCAATGCCGAGCTGGATTCGGCCAGGCTGCGCGCCGACTACCGCGCGCGCGCGGCCAAGCCCGGGCAAACCTATCGCCGCGAGGGCGATGCCGAGGCGGCGCTGGCCGGCGCGGCCAAGAAACTGGAAGCCTGGTACGAGCTGCCCTACCTGTCCCACTCGCCGATGGAGCCGCTGAACTGCGTGGTCTGGCTGAAGCCGGGCAGCTGCGAGATCTGGAGCGGCACCCAGTCCCAGACGCTGGACGTCGGCATGGCGGCCTCGATGGCGGGGCTGAAGCCGGAACAGGTCACGCTGCACACCACCTTGCTCGGCGGCGGCTTCGGCCGGCGGGCGGTGCCGGTCGGCTCCGACTGGCTGAAGGAGGCGATGGAGGTGGCCAAGCATCACGGCCAGGGCGTGCCGATCCGGCTGATGTGGACCCGCGACGACGATCTGGCCGGCGCCTACTACCGGCCGATGTGGCTGGACCGCGTGCGCGGCGGCATAGCCGCGGATGGCAAGCCGGCCGCCTGGCTGCAGACCGGCGTCGGCCAGTCCATCATCGCCGGCACGCCGTTCGCGCCGATGATGGTCAAGAACGGCATCGACGCGGTGTCGGTGGAAGGCACCGACGACATGCCCTACGCGCTGCCGGCGGTCTCGCTGGACCTGCACACGCCGGAGATCCCGCTGCCGGTGCTGTGGTGGCGCTCGGTCGGCCATTCGCACAGCGCCTTCACCAAGGAAAGCTATATCGACGAATTGGCGCGGCTGGCGCGTCAGGACCCGGTG
Source organism: Chromobacterium sp. CV08 (assembly GCF_051129845.1). NCBI lineage: Bacteria > Pseudomonadati > Pseudomonadota > Betaproteobacteria > Neisseriales > Chromobacteriaceae > Chromobacterium > Chromobacterium sp. CV08. The sequence continues at coordinate 3,496,219 of NZ_CP150453.1, read as the reverse complement.
GCCTACCGGCTGGCGCTGCTGGGCAAGGCGCCGCGGGAGCAGGCGGTGCTGCGAGAGGCGGCGCGGATGGCCGGCTGGGGCCGCAAGCTGCCGAAAGGCCATGGCCTGGGCGCGGCGGTGCATACGTCCTTCGGTTCCCATGTCGCCCAGGTGGTGGAAGTGTCGGTCAAGGGCAAGGAGTTGAAGGTCGAACATGTCTGGTGCGCCGTCGATTGCGGCGTGGTGGTCAATCCGGACCAGGTGGCGGCGCAGATGGAGGGCGGCATCCTGTTCGGCCTGTCGGCGGCGCTGTTCGGCGAGATCACCTTCAAGGACGGCGAGGTCGAGCAGAAGAATTTCGACGGCTACCAGATCGTCAGGATGTTCCAGGCGCCCAAGGTCGACGTTTCCATCGTCGCCAGCGAGGAGGCGCCGGGCGGCACCGGCGAGCCGGCGGTGCCTGTGGTCGCGCCGGCGCTGGCCAACGCCATCCACGCGGCTTCCGGCCAGAGGCGGCGCGAGCTGCCGCTGAGCCGGCACGGCTACCAGATGGTGTGAGGAAGACGGATATGAAAATCTCGACAATCTTGTGCTGGGCGCTGGCCGCCTGGCTGCCGGCCGCCCTGGCGGCGGACGATCCGGCCGCGTCGCGGCGGACATTCGGCGACGTGGCCAGGGTGCTGCAATCGCCGCGCTGCCTGAACTGCCACACCGTCACCGACTTTCCGCGCCAGGGCGACGACCGCCATCCGCACCAGCAGATGATCAAGCGCGGACCGGCGGACATGGGCCATCCGTCGCTGATGTGCCTGGCCTGCCACCAGACGGCCAATTCGGCCGACGGCGCGGTGCCGGGCGCACCCAACTGGCGTCTGGCGCCGCTGAGCATGGGCTGGGAAGGACTGAGCGACGGCCAGATGTGCCGCCGGCTGGTGGACAAGAAGCGCAACGGCAATCGCGACATCGCCGCGCTGGTCGCCCACATGACGGCCGACCCGCTGGTGCAGTGGGCCTGGCATCCCGGCGGCCGGCGCACGCTGCCGCCGTTGTCGCAGAACGACTTCCACGACGCGGTGCGGCGCTGGGCCGACACCGGCGCCTACTGTCCGAAATGAGCGCGGCGATGCGCGGCAACGACGAGACCGTGCTGGCGCAGACGCTGGACTGGCTGCGGCAGGGCCGCCGCGTCGCCTTGCTGACGGTGCTGGGGACCTATGGCGCCAGTCCCAGGCCGCCGGGCGCGCTGGCGGCGATACGAGACGACGGCATGATCTGCGGCTCGGTGTCCGGCGGCTGCGTCGAGGACGATCTGCGGCGGGAGATCGCCGACGGAGGCGTGTTCGGCGCCGGCCCGGCGGCCTGGGTGCGCAGCTTCGGCGTCAGCGTCGAGGAGAGGCAGCGCTACCGGCTGCCGTGCGGCAACAGCCTCAGGGTGGCGGTGGAGACGGCGCCGGACCCGGCCCAGCTGGCACAGCTGCTGGAGGCGGTGGGCGCGCAGCGCTGCCTATGGCGCCGCGTCGCCTTTGCCGACGGCGCGGCCAGGCTGACGGTCGACGGCCCGGAAGGCGTCTTCGCCGAGGACGCCGACGGCTTCAGCGTGCTGCACGGCCCGCACTGGCGCTTGCTGATCATAGGCGCGGCGGAACTCGGTCGCTATCTGGCGCAGATCGCGCTGACGCTGGACTACGCGGTGACGGTGTGCGAGCCGCGCGAGGAGTACCGGCAGGACTGGCGCCTGGCCGGCGCGCCGCTGTCGGCCGAGATGCCGGACGACCTGGTGCTGGCCTTCGGCTGCGACGAACGCACCGCGGTGGTGGCGGTCACGCACGACCCCAAGCTGGACGACCTGGCGCTGATGGAGGCGCTCAGGCTGCCCTGCCACTACGTCGGCGCGCTCGGTTCGGTCACGACGACGCTGAAGCGCAAGGCGAGGCTGGCCGAGCACTTCGGCCTGACGCCGGCGCAGCTCGACAGGCTGCACGGCCCGGTGGGACTGGCGATAGGCTCGCGGACGCCGGCCGAGATCGCGGTGTCCATCGCCGCCGACCTGATCGCCTGCCGCAGCGTCAGCCGGGCCGGCGCCGCCGCGATGCGCCAGGCCTGCGCATGATAGCCGGCGTGGTGTTGGCGGCGGGGCAGGGCCGGCGCTTCGGCGCGGACAAGCGCCAGGCGCGGCTGGCCGATGGCCGCAGTCTGCTGGAAGCCAGCCTGCAGGCCTTCGCCGGGCGGCTGCCGCAGCTGGCGGCGGTGCTCGGCGACGACGACGATTTCGGCCTGGCGCTGTGCGCCAGGCTGGGCGTGCGGCCCTTGGCCTGCAGGCTGAACCGCGCCGGCATCGGCCATTCGCTGGCCTGCGGCGCCGCCTGGGCGCTGGCGCTGCCGGACTGCGAGGGACTGGTGCTGGGTCTGGCCGACATGCCGCTGGTGCGGCCGCATACCATCAGCCAGCTGGCGTCGGCGTTGCGGCACGGCCGGCCGGTGCTGCCGTGCCACCAGGGCCGTCCCGGCCATCCGCGCGGCCTGCCGGCGTCCTGCCTGCCGCGCTTGCTGGACCTCGACGGCGACGTCGGCGCGCGCGAGGTCGTCGACTGGGGGCGGGCGCTGAGGCTGGAGCTGGACGATCCCGGCGTGCTGCTCGACGTCGACACGCCGGATGACCTGCTGCGGCTGGCTTGAGTCGCGGACAAAGACTTTGAACAGGCGCTTAACCTATAGTGAATTGTTTTCGCGCTAGAGGGGAAGGCGATGCGGATGCGCCTCACGGTCGCTCACAAGCTGGTGTTGCTGATCGCTCCGTTGGTGCTGGCGTTGTTTTTCGTCGCCATCGGCTATGCCTGGAACCAGCGGCAGTTGCTGCAGGAATTGAACCGCGATCAGGTGCTGACCGAGAACATCGGCCTGGTCGGCGAACTGATCCAGAAACTGCAGGCGGAGCGCGGCCGCAGCTACGGCTATCTGGCGATGCACCGGTCGCTGCCGCCGGAGCTGCTCCAGGCCCGCCAGGCCGCCGACGCGGCGCTGGCCAGGCTGCGCGACCAGCCGCACGGCGGCCTGGCGCCCGGCCTGCAGGCTTATCTCGACGACAGCTTGCCGCGCCAGCAAGCGATAGACCAGCTCAGGCGCGAGATCGACGCCCGTCATATCTCCCCCGATCCGGCGTTCCGGCGCTATTCCGACCAGATAGAACGGCTGTCGCGCATCGTCGCGCTGTTCCACGCCCACAGCCAGCTGGTGCAGGAGCTGGTGCTGCAATGGTCGGCGGTCAATTGCCAGAAGGAATACACCGGCCGCACCCGCGGCCTGGTCACCGGCGTGCTGACCCAGGGCAGCTTCACCATCACCAATTTCCGCCAAGTCAGCGGCGTGGTGTCGCAGGAGGAACTGTGCCGGGCCCAGTACCGCCAGTACGGCGGCGACGAGGTCTTGCTGCAGGCGGCGATGGACCGCAGCAGCCAGTTCGAGCGCCTGCGCGACGCGGTGCTGGCGCGCGGCGTCGGCGCGCTGCAGAGCGAGCGGCCGGAAACCTGGTTCCAGGTGAGCAGCAGCCGCATCGACGCGCTGTACCAGGTGCAGCAGGCGCTGCTGGCGCAGATACGGCAGCAGGTGGACGACCAGGCCGCCAGCGCCAGGCTGTACGGCTACCTGGTGCTGGCCGGCCTGCTGTTGCTGCTGCTGCCCATCGTCTTCGCGGTGCTGGTCGGGCGCAATATCGTCCACACGCTGGGCGCCGAGCCGGACGAGGTGGCGCAGGGCATGCGCGAGCTGTCGGCCGGGCGGCTGGATTTCTTCCTGCCGCTCAGGAGCGGCGACAGCCACAGCCTGGCCGCCCACATCCGCCAGATGGGCGAGCGGCTGTCCGGGGTGATCCTGCAGGTCAAGGAGGACGCCGACGCGGTGGCCAATGCGTCGATCCAGCTCAATTCGGCGTCCCAGGGCTTGTCGCAGGGCGCGGCCCGCACCTCGGCCGACGTCGAGGAGAGCAGCAGCGCGATAGACGACATCGCGCGCTGCATGTTCGAGATGGCCGGCGACGCCAACCATGCCGGACAAATGGCCGATACCGCCAGCGGCCAGGCGGCCGACGGCAAGCAGGTGGTGCAGCGTACGATAGCGGCGATGCACGAGATCGCCCGCCGCACCGACATCATCGACGACATCGCCTACCAGACCAATCTGCTGGCCTTGAACGCGGCGATAGAGGCGGCGCGGGCCGGCGAGCACGGCCGCGGCTTCGCCGTGGTGGCGGACGAGGTGCGCAAGCTGGCGATGCGCTGCCAGTCGGCGGCCAAAGAGATCGGCCAGGTGGCGATAGGCAGCGTCGATCTGGCCGAAAGCGCCGGCCAGCAGCTGAGCGACATCGTCGAGTCCAGCCGCCAGACGCTGGAGCTCGTCATGGGTATTTCCCGCGCGGCGACGACCCAGGCGCAGCGGGTCGGCGACATCAACCAGGCGATGCGGCGCGTGAACCTGCTGTCGCAGGACAACGCCGCCGCCAGCGAACAGCTGTCGGCGGCGGCGCAGGAGGTCGCGATGCGCGCCGACAGCCTGCGCCGGCAGATGCATTACTTCCAGCAGGGGGGGCAGCGGCCGCCGCCGGCCTAGCGCACCTCGCGCAGATCGGCGCGGTCGACGCGCAGCCGCACCGGCGTGCCGCCCGGCAGCAGGTCGGCGGCGCTGCGGTTCAGCCTGTCCACCTGCAGCGTGGCGCCGTTCGCCTCGACCTGGTAGCGGATGATGTTGCCCAGGAGCTGGTGCTGGCGCACCACCGCCGGCAGCGCGCCGTCGCCGGCGTCGCCCTGATCCAGCAACTGTATCGATTCCGGACGTATCGCCAGGTGGCCGCTGATTTCCAGTCCCAGCAGCGCGCGGCTCTGCTCGGCGCTCAGCAGATTGTAGTTGCCCATGAAGCGGGCGACGAACTCGGTGGCCGGCTGGGTGTAGATGGTTTCGGCCGCGCCTTCCTGCTCCACCTTGCCCTGGTTCATCACGAAGATGCGGTCCGACATCGTCAGCGCCTCTTCCTGGTCGTGGGTGACGAAGATGGTGGTCAGGCCCAGTCGGCGCTGGATGTCGCGGATCTGTTCGCGCAGGTTCTTGCGGATGCGGGCGTCCAGCGCCGACAGCGGCTCGTCCAGCAGCAGCATCCGCGGCTCCACCACCAGCGCGCGCGCCAGCGCCACCCGCTGGCGCTGGCCGCCTGACAGCTGGTGCGGGAAATGGCGCTCGCGGCCGTTCAATTCCACCAGCGCGATCACCTCGCCGACCTTGCGGCGGATTTCGTCGGCGCTGCGCTTCTGCATCTTCAGGCCGAAGGCGATATTGTCGGCCACGTTCATGTTCGGGAACAGCGCGTAGCTCTGGAACACCATGCCGATGCCGCGCTTCTGCGGCGACTGGCGGGTGATGTCGTCGCCGGACAGGCGGATGCTGCCGCCGCTGGGCGTCTCGAAGCCGGCGATCATCCTGAGCACCGTGGTTTTGCCGCAGCCGGACGGGCCGAGGAAGGTGATGAACTCGCCGGCCTCCACCTGCATGTTGAAATCGTGGACCACGGCCTGCTGGCCGAAGCGCTTGTTCAGATGGTCGATTTGCAGAAATGCCATGATGGTTTCCGTTTCAATGTTCGTCGGCGCCGAGCGCGGCGCGGTTGCGGCTGACCACCTGCATCAGCCCCATCGCGGCCCAGGTGACCAGGAAGGCGATGACGGCCAGCGCGGCCGGTTCGTAGGCGCGGTTGGCGCCTATCAGTTGCAAGTAAGGGCCGAAGGCCGGCCGGGCCAAGAGGCTGGCCAGCGTGAACTCGCCGATGACGATGGCGAAGGTCAGGAAGGCGCCGGACAGGATGGCGGTCTTCAGATTGGGGAAGATCACCAGCCTGAGGATGTCGAACCAGCCGCTGCCCAGGCTCTGTGCCGCCTCGGTCAGCGAGCGCACGTCTATCGACGACAGGCCGGTGTCCACGGCGCGGTACAGATAGGGCAGGGCCAGCGTCACATAGCCGAACACCAGCAAGAGATCGGTGCCGCGCTCGTTGCCGGTCAGCGGCAGCCAGCCGCCGCTGCCGTACAGCCGCAGATAGCCGAACACCAGCACGATGGCGGGGATGACAAGCGGCAGCAGCGTGATGAATTCGATCAGCGGCCGCAGTCTGGGCAGCTTCAGCTGCACCCAGAACGCGGTCGGCACCACCAGCAAGATGCCGAACAGTATGGTCAGCAGCGCCAGCAGCGCCGAGTAGGCGAAGCTCGCCTGGAAGCCGGGATCGGTCAGCACGACTTTGTAGGCTTCGAAGCTGTAGCCCTCGCGCTTCATCTTCAGGCTGAATTCGAAGGTGGCGATCAGGGGCAGCAGGAAGTAGCCGCTGCCGAGAACGATGGCGATCCAGGCGCCCAGGCGCGAGGTGGCGGTGGGTTTCATGCGGCCTCCCTTTGGCTGCGCTTGCGCAGCCAGATATAACCGGCGTTCGCGCTGCCGGTGATCAGGACCATACCCAGCGCCAGCGCGTAGCCCAGGTTCTGGTCGTGCAGCACGTCGCCGTGGATCTGCGCGTACAACAGGATGGTGACGATGTTCAGCGAGCTGCCGGTCAGCGCATAGGCGGTGGCGACGGCGCCGAAGGCGTTGGCGAACAGGAGCAGCGCGGCGCCGGCCATGCTGGGCCACAGCACCGGCAGCGCGATGTGCCGCCAGTAGGCGAAGGCGGAGCCGCCCAGGCTCTCGCAGGCCTCGCGCCATTCGTCCTTCAGCCCTTCCACGGCGGGGGCGATGATCAGCACCATCAGCGGGATCTGGAAGTACAGATAGGTCAGCGTCAGGCCGGCGAAGCTGAGGATGGAGAAGCCGCTGGCGTACAGGTCGACGTCCAGGTACCGGCGCAGCAGCATCGTCACCAGGCCCATCCGCCCCAGCGTGGCCAGGAAGGCGAAGGCCAGCGGGATGCCGGCGAAGTTGGAGGCGACGCCGGAGAAGGTGGTCAGCGTCGGACGTATCCAGGCGGGCAGGCCGCCGCGTATCGCCGCCAGCGCCAGCAGCAGGCCCAGCAGCGTGCCGAGGACGGCCGAGGCGGCGCTGATTTCCAGGCTGATCTTGTAGGCGCCGACGATGTTGTCGTCGAACAGGCGGACGATATTGTTCAGCGTGAAGTGGCCCTGGGCGTCCTGGAAGGCGCCGGCCATCAGCAACACGGTCGGCAGGATCAGGAACAGCAGCGCGAAGATCAGGAAGGGCGCGACGCCCAGCCACGACAGCAGCGGGGCGCGGGCGGCGCTGGGCAAACTGGCTGTGCGGGAGGAGGGCGTCGGCATGGATTCTGAGGATGCGGACATCGGTGTTTCTCTAGGTGAACGGGCCGCCAGCGGCGGCTTCAGGCTGTTGGCAACGTGATTCGCTCAGGCTCTGCAGGACCCGGCAAAGCCGGGCCTGGCCACATCAGTGCTTGAGTCCGAGCCTGAACGTCGAATCCCGATCCCCCCGCCCTTAATCTGAGGGCCGCCGAAGGCGGCCCCGAGGTGAGACGGGGAGATCGTTTTACTTCACGTTGCTGCCGACCACGCTGTCCCACTGCTTGGTGATGCCGGCCTTGTAGGCTTCCTGCTGCTCTATGGTCGGGAACACCGCTTTCTTGTAGGCGGCGGCGTCCGGCAGCTTGCCGATCAGCTCGGACGGAATCTTCTTCCTGGCGGTCAGGTCGTTGAAGCGGATCGGGTGGCAGTAGCCCTTCAGCCAGGCCACCTGGCCCTCGTCGGAGAACAGGTATTCCATCCACAGCTTGGCGGCGTTCGGGTGCGGCGCGTAGGCGCTGATGCCCTGGGCGTAGACGCCGGCGACGACGCCGCTCTTCGGCACGATCACGTCCACTTTCGGATTGCCCTTCAGCGTGTCGCGGTCGGCCAGCGCGTTGTAGTCCCAGCGCACGATGATGGGGGTAGTGCCCTGGGCCAGCGAGGCGGCCTTGCCGATCACCGGCACGAAGTTGCCGTTCTTGTTCAGCTGCGAGAAGAATTTCAGGCCGGCGTCGGCGGCCTTGCCCACATCGCCCTTGGCGTGGGACAGGCCGGCGGCGAACACGCCCTGGATGGCCTGGTTGGCGGCGCGCGGGTCGCCGGCCAGCGCCACGGCGTTCTTGTATTCCGGCTTCAAGAGGTCGGACCAGTCGGCCGGCGCCTTGCTGACCAGGTCGCGGTTGACCTGGAAGGTCAGCACGCCGTAGTAGTCGCCGTACCAGTAGCCGTCCTTGTCCTTGGCGTTGTCGGGGATGGTCTTCCAGGTGGACACCTTGTACGGCTGCAGCAGGCCCTGGGCCTTGGCCTGCGGACCGAAGGACAGGCCGACGTCGATGACGTCCGGCGCCTGCGGACCCTTGTTGTTCTTGTTGGCCTTGATGGCCTCCAGCTCGTCGGCGGAGCCGGCGTCCGGATTCAGTTCGTTGACCTTGATGCCGTACTTGGCCTTGAAGCCGGCGATCACATTGCCGTAGCCGCACCAGTCGTGCGGCAGCGCGATCACGGTCAGCTCGCCTTCCTTCTTCGCTGCCTGCACCAGCGCGGACAGATTGTCGGCCAGCGCGGCGTTGGCGATCATCCCCAGGGCGCCGGCGACGGCGATGTAACCCAGTTTGTGCTTCATCATTGCTCCCCTTGTGCGGCCGGTGGCCTATCTATCGAAAAACTGATGCGATGGTATGAGGGATTGATGACAAAACGACGTCATTAATATGACAAAAAAGTTTCAATGCTGGACCATGGGACGGGGGGGCGAAAAAAAACCGCCAGACCATGCGGTCGTGGCGGCGTCGAGAGGAAACGGTTCAGGCGTGCAGCGCGAAATCCATCTGTTCTTCGGTGCGGTTGGGGAAGCGGCCGGCCAGGAACGGCGTCACGTCCAGCGGCAGCGGCTCGCCGCGCACCAGTCCGTTCAGCATCACGCCGGTGATGGCCGAGGTCAGGATGCCGGTGCGGAAGTGGCCGCAGGCGTTCAGATAGCCGTCGACGCCGTCCTCCGGCCCCAGTATCGGCAGCTCGTCCGGCGTGCCGGGGCGCAGGCCGGCCCAGCAGCGCTTGATGTTGACGTTGGCGAGCTCCGGCACGCAGCGTATCGCGCCCTGCACCAGTCCGTTGATTTCCGGATAGGTGATGGTGGTGTCGTAGCCCTTGTCCTCGGTGGTGCTGCCGATCAGGATCTCGCCGTTGTCCTTCTGCGCGATGTAGCAGTCGCTGGTGGTGATGCAGCCGCGCAAGAGCTTGGGCATCTTCTCCGACAGCACGATCTGGCCCTTGACCGGCTTGACCGGAATGGTGCGGCCGGTGGCCCAGCGCGACAGCTCGGCCGCCCAGGAGCCGCCGGCGTTGATCAGCGTGTGGCAGCTGAAGTCGCCGGCCTCGGCAGTGCGCACGCCGGTGACGCGGCTGCCTTCGCGGACGACGCCGGTGACGTTGACGTTGAAGAAGACGTCGACGCCGTTCTGGCGCGCCGCCTCGGTGTAGGCGTCCGTCAGGCGGAACGGACTGACCTGGTGGTCGCACAGGAATTCCAGCGCGCCCTGGGCCTTGTCGCTGACATAGGGCTCGTCCTCGCGCAGCTGGGCGCGGTCCAGCCAGCGCACCTCGCTGGCCAGGTGCGGAATCTGCGCGGCGATGTGCTCGGCGTACAGCTGGTCTTCCTCGTCGTAGATGATGTACTTGAGGCCGGTGCGCTCGAACTTGAAGTCCATGCCGTGGTTTTCCATCAGTTCCCGGTGCAGGTCCGGGTACAGCGCGTTGGACGCCAGCGCGAAGTCGAAGAAGCTCTGCGGCAGGATGTGCGGCGTGGTGGCGTCGACGGCCACCGCGGCGCCGGCCGCCTCGCGCTTGCGTTTGGCCGAGGTCATGCGGAAGAAGATCACGCCGCAGCCCAGGCCCACCGATTCGCCTATCGCCCACAGGCCGCCGGCCGACGCGCGCGACGCGTTGCCGGGGCGTTTGCTGTCTATCAGCGCGATCTTCAGGTCGCGGCGCTTGGACAGCTGGTAGGCGCAGGAGGCGCCGATCACGCCGCCTCCGGCGATCACGATGTCGTATTGCTTGCTCATGTCAAATCTCTTCAGTCTGTTGGGTGCCGGCGAAAGCCGAGAACGGCAGCGGGTCGAGCGGGAAGCGCGGGCGTATCCAGCCTACGTCGCGCTTGCCGGTGTGTTCGCGCAGGCGGTCGCTGCAATAGCCGACGCACATCTTGCCCTGGCAGTCGCCCATGCTGACGCGGGTGCGCATCTTCAGGCTGATCAGGTCGTTGACGCCCTGTTCCAGCGCGGTGTCGATGTCCCGGCGCGTGGCGTGCTCGCAGCGGCAGATCACGGTGTCGCTGGTCGGCAGCGCCAGCTGGCCATGGCCGCGTCGGGTGAAGCTGTCTATGCCCTTGCGGAAGCGTAGGACGGCGGCCAGCTCGTCCAGGCAGGCCCGGCGTCGGCTCAGCGCCTGCGCCTCGTCCAGCCTGCCCAGCTGCAGCAGCATCGACAGCGCGGCGATGCGGCCGGTGATCATCGCGGCGTCGCCGCCGCGCAGGCCGCCGATGTCGCCGGCCAGATGGACGTTGTCGCGGCTGCTGCGCTGCCAGTCGTCGTTGACCGGCTTCAGGTAGCCGTCGTCGGCGTAGCGGTGCTCCAGACCCATCTGCTGGGTCAGCTGGGTGCGGGGGATGAAGCCGTAGCCGACGGCCAGCGTCCGCGCCGGCAGGCGGCGGCTGCGCGTCAGGTCGGCGTTCCATTCGGCGTCGTACGGGGCGACGGTCACTTCGCCGAGCTCGGCGTCGCCGTGGGCCTCGACCACGCCCCAGCCGTAGTGCAGCGGGACGCCGTGGCGCTTCAGGTAGGCCACCATGCTCAGGCCGTCCAGGAACAGCTGCGGCTGGTTCAGCAGCGCGATCGCCTCCTTGGCCAGCCGGCCGAAGGCGCTGGCCTCGTAGACGCCTGCCACTTCGACGCCGGCGCGGTGCAACTGGCAGGCGACCAGCGGCAGCAGCGGACCGGTGCCCACCAGCACGGTGCGGCCCAGCGGCTTGACCACGCCGCTCTTGATCTGCAACTGCAGGCCGCCCAGCATGATCACGCCGGGCAGGGTCCAGCCGGGGAAGGGCACGCTGCGCTCGTGGCAGCCGGCCGCCAGCAGCAGATGGGAATAGGGCACGGCTTCGACCTGCTCGTCCGGCGTCAGCGCGAACAGCTCGCTGTCGCTGCCGCCGACGATGCGGGTGTCCAGCCGGACGTCGATATGGCCGCGGAATTGTTCGAACTCGCGGTGCAGGGCCTGCATGTTCTCGCGATAGCGCTCGCCTAGATAGTCCAGCACCACGCCTTCGCGCAGCGGGCCGCGGTAGACCACGCCGCCGACGCGGGAGGCTTCGTCCAGCAGCGTGCAAGCGACGCCGTGGCGGGCCAGTTCCATCGCGGCCGACATGCCGGCCGGGCCGCCGCCGACGATCACCGGTTTGGCGCTCATCTCAGGCCCTCCGAGTTCAGACGGTTATGGGCCGTTTCCACTTTCATTCCGGGGCTGACCACGGTCTGGCAGGCGCGGCGCTTGTGCCGGCCGTTTATCTTGACCAGGCAGCAATGGCAGACGCCCATTCCGCAATAGGAGCCGGCGACCTGCTGATTGTCGTTGCGGCTGAGCTGACGCAGGCCGACTGCGCTGAGCACGCTGAGCACGGTCTCGCCGCTGGCGGCGGCGACCGGCTGGTCATTGATGTGGATGGTCATCGTCTGGCCTTGCAGGGCCTGGATGTCGTGACTGCGGTGTAAGGTCATGGCGCACCTTCTTGCTTGTTGATGAAAGGCCGACGGCGTCGGCCCGTGTGGGGCCGCGCGTCGCCGTTTCCGCCCCGGAGGTGTCGGCGCTGCGGGTCGGCATTGTCGATGACAAAGTACTTTTTTGTTCGTGTTTGACCAATATTTATCATTTCCATCGGGTCGTTTGCTTAACAAAAGTCAATTTCTGAATGTTGGCGTGGGAAAAGAGGACAGTCAGTCGAACTGTCTGTCACTTTTTTGCCGACTGTGCACATGGCCGATCGGCGCGGCGCGCTTAATGGAAATTCATCAAAACGACTCATTTGGAAAATCTTAATTAAAGCGGATATGGCTTGATGCCGCGGCCGCTACAAACGCTTACACGCGGAAACCTAATCGCTGCTGAACATCCGGTGGCGGGGTGCGACTATTCGAAACAGGCCGGACACGCAGTCCGGCGCAAATGACAGACTGTTGGCATATGTCCGCGTCCAATGCCGGAGCGGGCCGGACCGATCGCCGAGGAGAGCAATGTGGAAATCATGAAGAAGCGGGCCGTTCTGTGGATGCTGCCGCTGGCGGCGGCCGGCCTCGGCGGCTGCGTGGTGGCGCCGCCGCGCGCCCAGCCGGTCTACGCGACGACGGTGAGGCTGGAAATGCCGCGCGAATGGCGCCCGGCCGAGCATCCCTACTATCTGCACGCTATGAGCGACCTGCGCCAGGCGCGCGCCTATCTCGCGCGGCCCGATTATCCGCAGATCGCCGACGACGAGCGCCGCGCGGTGGCCGAGATCGACGCCGCGCTGGGCGAGATGCAGCGGGCCGCGATCGAGGACGGCAAGCAGCCATGGCGCTACGAGCAGCCCGACGCGCGGCTGAGTCCGACCGACCGCTTCCACCGCGCGCTGGAGCTGCTGGACGCCGCCCGCCGCGACGCCGGCCACCAGGAGGACGATCCGTGGGTGCGCGATCTGCAGCACCGCATCCTGCATCATGTCGACGCCGCCCACCGCGCGGTGCAACAGGCCATCAGCGACGCCCTGCGCTGAGCGCCGGGCCGATTTCTATCGTATAGGAAGGAGACAATCATGAAACTATCCGGCATTCTGATGATGTTGACGTTGGCCGCCGCCGGCAACGCGGCGCTGAGCAGCCAGGTGATGGCAGACGACTGGCGCGACGGCGATGCGTGGACCTGGCAGCAGCATCAATGGCATCCCGAGCAGCACCCGTACTATCTGCACGCGATGACCGATCTGCGCGCCGCGCGCGATCTGCTGGCCCGCCCGGACTATCCGCAGGTGATGGACGACGAGCGCCTCGCGGTGGACGAGATCAACAAGGCGCTGCGCAAGATGCGCGACGCCGCCATCGACGACGGCAAGGACGTCTACGAGCGGACGCGGCCCGACGCGCGCTGGCGCCCGGAAGACCGTTTCCACCAGGCGCGGGAGTTGCTGGACAAGGCCCGGCAGGACGCCACCCATCGCGAGGACGATCCCTATCTGCGCTCCTTGCAGCGCGACATCGTCCATCATATCGACGAGGCGCGCCGCGCCATCGATATGGCGGTATCCGACGCCCTGCGCTGATTCCGTTCATGCCACCGGCGTGTGACGCCGGCCGGGGCTTGCGCTACCATCGGGCGTTGAAACACGCCCGATGGAGTATGCAATGAGCCGAATTCTGGTGCTCTACACCGGTGGTACCATAGGCATGGACCACACCCCCGAAGGCCTGGCCCCGGTGCCGGGCCTGCTGCCGCGGCTGTTGCCGCGCCTCGCCCGCCCGGGCCTGGAATTCGATGTCGTCGAGTTCGAACAGCTGATCGACTCCGCCTCCCTCGAGCCCCGCCAATGGAACCAGATCATAGACGCGCTGGATTCCCGCTATCACGACTACGACGGTTTCGTCGTCATCCACGGTACCGACACCATGGCCTATAGCGCCGGCGTGCTGGCCTTCGCCCTGCGCGGCCTGGCCAAGCCGGTGGTGCTGACCGGTGCCCAGCTGCCGCTGGTGCATCCGCGCTCGGACGGCTGGAGCAATCTGGCCGACGCTTTCGAGGCGGCCTGCCAGCCGGATCTGCACGAGGTCGTCGTCGCCTTCGACCGGCTGCTGCTGCGGGGCAGCCGCGTCCGCAAGCTGGACGTCGAGCGCTTCGCAGGCTTCGGCTGTCCGAACGCCGAGCCGCTGGCCGAATTCGCCATCCACGCCCATTGGCGGCGCGACGGCTGGCTGCCGGCCGACGGCGGGCCGTGGCGGCCGCAGCGGATAGACGAGGGCCTGAAGCTCGCCGTCCTGATGCTGACGCCGGGCCACGGCAGCGCGCTCGCCGGGCGGGCCTTGCGCGACGGCGGGCTGGACGGCGCCGCCGTGCTCAGCTACGGCAGCGGCAACGCGCCGGCCGATCCGGAGTTGTTGGACGGCATCGCGGCGATGACGGCGCGCGGCTGTCCGGTGCTGACGCTGACCCAGTCGGTGAAGGGCGCGGTCGAGGTCGGCGCCTACGCCGCCAGCCAGCCGCTGGCCAAGGCGGGGGCGCTGCCGGGCGCCGACATGACGCCGGAGGCGGCGCTGGCCAAATTGCAGGTGCTGCTGTCGGCCGGCGTCGGTGGCGCGGCGTTGCGCGAACAGCTGGTCCGACCGTTGCGCGGCGAGATGACGGCATAGGCGTAGGCGATTCCGCGCCGGGGCTGCCCATTTTTTGGGCAGCCCTTTTTCATGCCGAGGATTCAAGCACTTGCCGCCATTGTCCACAACGCTTCCACATGGCTTTGCACCGCTGGTGTGGGCAAGCGCGAAAGGTCCCGGGGCCGCCGTCGGCGCCTTTTTTGCCTAAAAAATAGTCAGATGCTCCGGCATTACGGAAAATCAGCCACTTGCGCCGCTTGTCCACATGAAGCGCACAGGATTGTGTACCGGCGCCGGGGATGAAGGCCGCCGGAGCGCCGCCGTTTTTGCCTAAAAAATGAGCAGCCCGGCTTTTGTCTTCCTTATCATGGTCTTGCGCCGTTTATCCACAATGCGCCCACATGGCTCTGCACCGGCGGTGGGGAAAAAGTTCCGGCTTGCCTAAAAAATAATCTCCTGGCGGAAACGTGCGCGCCATCAAGGGTTTGCCCGGTTTTTCCACAGCCAGCTCACAGGCCTGTCCCCGTCTTGTGTTGGCCAATTCGAAACCGGCGGCAAGCCGGACCGGCGGCGGCCGGGCAGGCGCGTGGAATTTCGATGGCCGGGACGCCTTGTGGCGGAAGAGGCCGGTCGGTGCGCCATGCGGCGCGGTTGCCGGCGAAATCACGGAAAATCCGGGAAAGCGCGGCCCGTAGCGGTATAATGGTCCGCTTGGCCTGAGAGGCCGGCGCGTCGCCGGCGGGGCCGGGAAGACGGAACGATGACGCAACAGCAGGCCGACGGGCCTATCCGGGTGGCGATAGTCGGCCCGGAGTCCAGCGGCAAGAGCACGCTGGCCGAGGAGTGGGCGCGGCGGCTTCGCGCCGGCGGCAGGCGCGCGGTGTCGGTGCCCGAGTATGCGCGGGCCTATTACGCCGACCGGCCCTATCTTTCCACGATGGCCGACATCGAGGCGATCGCCGCCGGCCAGCTGGCCGCCGAGCGACGGGCGGAGGAGGGCGCCGAGATCCTGCTGTGCGACACCACGGTGCTGACCTGCAAGATCTGGGCCGAGGTGGCGCACCAGAAGGCGTCGGACGCGCTGCTGGCGCTGTACCGGCCGCGCGACTACGCGCTGACGGTGCTGGCCCGCCCGGACATCCCGTGGGAGCCGGACCCGTTGCGCAGCCACCCCGAGCAGCGCGACTGGCTGCTTGAGCTGTACCGGCGGGAGCTGGACCGCTGCGGGATCGAAGCGGTCGAGGTGGCAGGATCGCGCGAGGCGCGGCTGGCGCGCGCGCAGCAGGCACTTTTGCCGCTATTGGCTGACTAAAAAATAATCATCCGGAAAATGGCCTGCAAAAACATGGCCTTGCCGATCTTGTCCACAGCGGCTCCACAATATTGTCCGCCGGCGGCGTGGATAGCCGGGCGAAGCTGCCCAAAAAATGGGCGACGACGAAAACATCAGACAGATTAAGGGCTTGGCGGTCTTGTCCACAGACCGCTCACAAGCCTGTCCAGAACGAGTGTGCAAAACATGAAACAGACTTTCCGCCTGTCCGGCGAATACATCGCCTTGTGCGATCTGCTCAAGGCCTGCAACGTCTGCCATTCCGGCGGCGCCGCCAAGTATTTCATCGCCGAGGGCAATGTGGCGGTGGACGGCCGGCAGGAACTGCGCAAGACCTGCAAGATCCGCGCTGGCCAGCAGGTCAGCGGCGACGGCTTCCTGATCGCGGTCGAGGCCGAGTGAGATGGACGATCCCGCCGACATCATGCCGGAGCCGCCGTTCGAGGTGAGCGACGACATGTGCTGCGGCAGCGGCTGCGAACCGTGCATACTGGATTTGTACCAGCAGGAGCTGCGCGCCTATCGCGAGCGGCTCGCCGCCTGGGAGCGGCGCCAGGCCGAACGGCCGGCAAGGAGAGGTGACGATGGCCGGCATTGATCTGCATTTCCATTCCCGCACCTCGGACGGCGCGCTGACGCCGACCGAGGTCGTCGACCGCGCCGCGGCGCGCTCGCCGACGCTGCTGGCGCTGACCGACCACGACTGCACCGGCGGGCTGGCCGAGGCCGCCGCCGCCGCCTCACGGCACGGCATAGGTTTTCTGAACGGCGTCGAGGTGTCGGTCACCTGGGGGCGGCACACGGTGCACATCGTCGGCCTCGGCATCGATCCGGACGAGCCGCGGCTGGCCGCCGGCCTGAAGCGGATACGCGACGGCCGTGTCGAGCGCGCCCGGCGTATGGGCGCGGCGCTGGCCAACGCCGGCATACAGGGCGCCTTCGACGGGGCGATGGCCTGGTGCGACAACCCGGAGATGGTGGGGCGCACCCACTTCGCCCGCCACCTGGTGGCCAGCGGCGCGGTCAAGGACTTGCGCACGGTGTTCCGCAAATACCTGACGCCGGGCAAGCCCGGCTATGTCGCGCACGACTGGGCCAGCCTGGAGGACGCGGTGGGCTGGATAGTCGGCGCCGGCGGCATGGCGGCGATCGCCCATCCGGGCCGCTACGACATGGGCAAGACGCTGATAGAGCGGCTGATCCTGGACTTCAAGGCGGCCGGCGGCCAGGGCATAGAGGTGGCTTGCGGCAGCCACAGTCTCGACGATATGCACAAGTTCGCGCTGCACGCCGAGCGCCACCAGCTGTTCTCCAGCTGCGGCAGCGATTTCCACGCGCCGGGCGAGGGCGGCCGGGACGTCGGCCACACCGAGGACCTGCCGCCGATCTGCCGGCCTATCTGGCGCGAGCTGGACGCGCGCATCCTGCGCTGAGCGCACAAGGACAAGACTTATGGCGCAATACTTCGTGATCCACCCCGACAATCCGCAGGCCCGCCTGATACGCGAGGCGGTGAGGATATTGCGCGACGGCGGGGTGATCGTCTATCCGACCGACTCCTGCTACGCGCTGGGCTGCATGCTGGGCGACAAGGACGCGCTGGAGCGTCTGCTTGCCATCCGCGGGCTGGACCTGAAGCAGCGGATGATGACGCTGGTGTGCCACGATCTGTCCGAGCTGGCCAATTACGCCCGCGTCGACAACCGCCAGTTCCGGTTGCTGAAGAGCGCGACGCCGGGCAGCTATACCTTCATCCTGCAGGCCAGCCGCGAGGTGCCGCGCCGCACGCTGCATCCCAAGCGCGCCACCATAGGGCTGCGCGTGCCGGAGCACAAGGTGGCCCAGGCCTTGCTGGAAGAGCTGGGCGAACCCATATTGTCCTGTACGCTGATGCTGCCGGGCGACGCCGAGCCGCTGTCGGACCCGCAGGACATCCGCGAACGGCTGGAGCACGCGGTGGAGGCGGTGCTGGACGGAGGCTGGTGCGGCGTCGAGCCGACCACCGTCATAGACATGACCGACGGCGTCGAGCTGGTGCGGGCGGGCAAAGGCCCGCTGGCGCCGTTCGGCCTGTGATTCAATTCGACATTCTTACCTAGGAAATCATGCAGCAACTCTCCCTGATCCAGCAGCTGGCGGTCTCGATACTGCCGATACTGTTCGCCATCACCATTCCCGCCGGGGCGCAGGCCTTCATGGCCGACCGGCTCGGGGACCGCACCGCCTACATGACCGGCCGCCGCACCTTCAGCCCGCTGGCCCACATCGACCCGATAGGCTCCATCGTGCTGCCGCTGATAGGCGTGGCGATGGGCGGCTTCATCATAGGCTGGCCGAAGTCGCTGCAGCTGAATCCCGGCGCGATGCGCAATCCGCGCACCGCGCTGGCCAAGGTGGCGGTGGTGACGCCGCTGGCCAATCTGGCGATGGCCTTGCTGTGGGCCGGCGTGGTGGTGGCGTCCGGCCATCTGTCGGACTACTTCGGCGAGCCGCTGCAACTGATGGCGCTGATCGGCATCAAGGTCAACGTCGCGCTGATGATCTTCACGCTGATCCCGCTGCCGCCGCTGCCGGGCGGCGTCATCGTGCAGGCGCTGCTACCGGCGCGCGCCGCCTGGCAGTTTTCCAAGGTGGAGCGCTACAGTTTCTGGATCCTGCTGCTGCTGATGTTCAGCGGCATACTCGGCAAGTTGCTGCTGCCGCTGGTGCAGGCCATCGTGGTGTTGATCGTCGGCGCGGTGCTGGCCTAGCGGCCCGGCCGCCTGATCGAAGGAGGGAGCGGTGGATTTCGACGTTCTGGTGCGACAAGTCGCCATCTACGCCTTGCCGGTGCTGCTGGCGATCACCTTGCACGAGGCGGCCCACGCCTACGCCGCGCGCCGTTTCGGCGACGATACCGCCTATCTGCTGGGACGGATGACCTTGAATCCGATCCGGCACATCGACCCTGTCGGCACCGTGCTGCTGCCGTTGATGACCTTATGGGCCGGCGGCTTCATCTTCGGCTGGGCCAAGCCGGTGCCGGTCAACTTCGGCGCGCTGCGCAAGCCGCGCGAGCATAGCCGCTGGGTGGCGGCGGCCGGGCCGGCCGCCAATTTCGCGATGCTGCTGGGCTGGACGCTGTTGCTGAAGCTGGCGCTGTCCGGCGCCCGCGCCTACGGCGAGCCGCTGCGGCTGATGAGCCAGGCCGGCATCGCCATCAATCTGTCGCTGATGCTGCTGAACCTGCTGCCGATACTGCCGCTGGACGGCGGCCGCATCGTGCAGAGCCTGCTGCCGCCGGGCCTGGCCTGGCGCTATGGCCGGACCGAGCGCTACGGCATGTGGATTCTGCTGCTGCTGATCGCCACCGGCTTGCTGGGCAAGATCCTGCAGCCGTTTTACGTATTGATGTATCATCTGCTGCGACTGTTTTTCTAGAAACCTGAGCGGGCGTGGCCGCCGGATGGTGCCGGCGGCTTTTCCTTTCCCGCGTCCCTATCGAGAGCACAACAATATGTCCGCCAACCGCATCCTCTCCGGCATGCGCCCGACCGGCAGCCTGCACCTGGGCCACTATCACGGGGTGATCAAGAACTGGGTGGAGCTGCAGCACAGTCACGAATGCTTCTTCATGGTGGCCGACTGGCATGCGCTGACCACCAACTTCGACGACGTGTCCATCATCGGCAAGTCGATCAACGAGATGGTGATAGATTGGCTGGCCTCCGGCGTCAATCCGGAAAAATCCACCGTGTTCGTGCAGTCCAAGGTGCCGCAGCACGCCGAGCTGCACCTGGCTTTGTCGATGGTGACGCCGCTCGGCTGGCTGGAGCGGGTGCCGACCTACAAGGACCAGATGGAGAAGCTCAGCCACAAGGACCTGACCACCTACGGCTTCCTCGGCTACCCCTTGCTGCAGGCGGCCGACATCCTGGTGTACAAGGCCGGGCTGGTGCCGGTCGGCGAGGACCAGGTGCCGCATATCGAGCTGACCCGCGAAGTGGCGCGCCGCTTCAACCACATGTTCGGCCGCGAGCCGAACTTCGAGGAACTGGCGAAAGCTGCGGTGAAGAAGATAGGCAAGGCCGGCAAGGATTTCGACCGGCTGCGCACCGCCTATCTGCAGGACGGCGACGCCGAGTCCCTGCTGAAGGCGCGCGAGATCCTGGCCGCCAGCCAGAACCTGGGCGCGGCCGACCGCGAGCGGCTGTACGGCTGGCTGGAGAACAAGGGCAAGATCATTCTGCCGGAGTGCGAGGCCAAGCTGACCGCCGCGTCCAAGATGCCGGGCCTGGACGGCCAGAAGATGTCGAAGTCCTACGGCAACACCATCACGATGCGCGAGGCGCCGGAGACGGTCAGCAAGAAGATACGCGGCATGCCGACCGATCCGGCCCGCGTGCGCCGCACCGATCCGGGCACGCCGGCGAAGTGCCCGGTGTGGCAGCTGCACGAGGTCTACAGCGACGGCGAGACCAAGGAATGGGTCAAGGCCGGCTGTACCACCGCCGGCATCGGCTGTCTGGACTGCAAGCAGCCGGTGATAGACGCGGTGGTGCGCGAGCAGCAGCCGATGTTCGAGCGCGCCGAGAAATACCTGAGCAATCCTAAGCTGGTCACCGAAATCCTCGCCGACGGCAACGCCCGCGCCGAGAAGGTGGCGCGCGAGACGATGGGCGATGTGCGCGCCGCGCTGGGGCTGGGCTATTGAGGCCGTCCGGCAGGCGGACAGAATGAAAAAGCGGGCCATGCGGCCCGCTTTTTTCATGGCTGAACGCCTCAGCTCTGCTGCAGCAGCTCCGATACTTCGCGCACCACCTGCACGACGTCGCGGGCGCCGCTGCGGATTTCCTGTATCGCGCCGCGGGCCTGGTCGGCCAGCTGCAGGCTGTTGCCGGCCAGTTCCTGCATCTGCCGCATCGCGTCTATCGCCGAGCGCGAGTCGTCCTGTATGCTCTTGACGATGCCGGAGATCTCGCCGGTGGATTGGCTGGTGCGCTCGGCCAGCTTGCGCACCTCGTCGGCCACCACCGCGAAGCCGCGGCCCATCTCGCCGGCGCGAGCCGCCTCGATCGCCGCGTTCAGCGCCAACAGATTGGTCTGGTCGGCGATGTCGCTGATGGTGCTGACGATGCTGCCGATCTGGGTCGAGCTGTCGCCGAGCTTGGACAGGATGCCCGACGAGGTCTCGACGCTGCCGGCGACGCGGTTGATCTCGGTGGTCGCCTGCTCCAGCACGCTGCTGCCCTGTATCGACAGCTGCTCGGTGTTTTCCGACGCGTGCACCGCCGATTGCGCGTTGTCGGCCTGTTGCCTCAGCCGCTGCATCTGCTCGCTGATGTCGCTGGCGAACTTCACCACCCGGACCGGCCTGCCGTTCGGGTCCAGCACCGGATTGTAGGTGGCCTGCAGCCAGATCGCCTCGCCGTCGTGGTTGACGCGGCGGAACTGTCCCTCGAGGAAGCGGCCCTGTCTCAGCTGTTGCCACAGCTGGCCGTATTCCGGGCCCTGGGCATAGCTGGCCTCGCACAGCATCCGATGGTGCTTGCCGATGACGGCGGCCCGCTGGTAGCCGAACACTTTCAGGAAATTGTCGTTGGCGTCCAGGATGTTGCCGTCCAGGTCGAACTCGATCCGGGCCATCGAATGGTCTATCGCCTGTCGCAGCGCCTTGCTGTCCTGCTCGGCCTGGATCTGGGCGGTGATGTCGGTGGCGACCTTGATCACGCCGGTCACTTTGCCGCTGCCGTCGACGATGGGCGAATAGCTGGCTTCCAGCCAGATTTCGCTGCCGTCCTTGCGCAGTCGCAGAAAATGGCCGGACTGGTATTCGCCGCGGGCGAGCTTCTGCCAGAACTCCCGATAGGCGGCGCTGTTGGTATGGCTGGGCTGACAGAAGATGCTGTGATGACGGCCTACGATCTCGTCGGCGCGATATCCCATTGCGTTCAAGAAGTTTTCATTGGCCTGGATGACTTCGCCATTGGCGGAAAATTCGATAACGGCCATCGAGCGATCGATGGCGGCCAGGCGATTGTTGGCCCGCTCCAGATCGCGCTGGGCGGCTTCGAGCTGGCGGGTGAGGGTGCGATTGAAAAAGGCCATGCCTGCAATTCCTTACAAATCAAAACTAGGGCGAGTCGTGTGCTTCAGCCGTCCGCGAGGAACGATCTTATGGGTACTGTCCAGTGAAGGTTAATACAGAATAGGTAGATTTACTGATCTTTGATACCGGATGGCAAAAAAAAAACGGCGCCCAAGGAAATGGACGCCGTTCATGCGAGGGGAAAGCCTGGGCGCTCAGTCCAGCTTGTATTGCACGCCCAGCGAGACGGCGCGGCCGCCCGGGTCGTACTGGCTGGCGTCGTAGTAGATGCCGGCGTGCGAGTCCCACGGCGGACGACGGTTGCCGAGGTTCTGCACCGCCGCCGTCAAGGTGACGCGCTTGATGCCGCGGTAGCTGGCGCTGAGATTGACGGTGTCGGAGCCGTCGACGCGGCTCTGGTCGCCGGCGCCGCTGCTGAAGGCCTGGGTGTAGCCGTCGGTGTGGAACCAGGTGGCGGTCGCCGACCAGTCGCCGGCGTCCCAGCTGGCCGAGGTCTGGCCCTTCCAGCGCGGCAGCGCGCCCAGCAGATTGCTGCCGGCGCCTTCGGCCGGCGGGCCGTCCTTCTGCAGCGGCTGGCGGAAGGACAGCAGCCGGCTCCACTGCGCGGCCAGCGTCAGCCGGCCGGCGGGCAGTTTCCAGCTGCGGCGCAGATCCAGGTCGAAGCCCGAGGTCTCGCGGCGGCCCAGATTGATGAATTGCTGGGTGATGGTCAGCAGCCGGCCCTGGGCGTCGCGGACCACGGCGCCGGGGTAGGCGGCCGGATTGCGCACGATGCTGTCCACGTCTTCCAGGCCGATCACGTCGTCCTGGCGGATGCGATAGTAGTCGATGGAGACGCTGCTGTCGGCGCTGGGCGCGAACACCAGGCCCAGATTGGCGTTGGTCGAGTGCTCGGGCTTGATCGCCGGATTGGCCACCACCAGGTGGGTGAAGCCCAGCGACTGGCCCGGCGTCACCGGATCGTACGGGTCCTGCACCGAGCCGTAGCTGACCGCGGTGCTGCTGGTGATCTCGGGCAGAGACGGCGCGCGGAAACCGCGCGACAGCGTGCCGCGCAGCGTCAGGCTCTGCAGCGGCTGGTAGCGCAGGCCCAGCTTGGGCGAGAAGGCGCTGCCGAAATCGCTGTAATGGTCGGCGCGCGCGGCGGCGTTCAGGCTCAGCGTCGACGTCAGCGGCGCGTTCAGCTCGGCGTAGGCGGCCTGCACATTGCGGGCGCCGTCTATCAGGTCCAGCGCCGGCCGCAGCTCGGTGCCGCTGGCCACCTCGGGCGAGGTGCCGGCGTTCATCATCTCGCGCCGCAGCTGGTAGCCGGCGGCGAAGCCCAGCGGGCCGGCCGGCAGCTGAGCCAGCTCGGTGCTGGCGGTGGCGTCCAGGCTGGCGGTGCGGTACCAGGCCGGGCGCAGCGTGTCGATGCGCAGCGCGGCCAGCGCGGCGGCGCTGTTCTGCGACGGATCGGCGACATTGTAGCCGCCGCTGGCCAGCAGGTTCTGGTAGGCGTAGCGGTTGACGAAGTTGTACGCGTATTCGCGCAGCCGGGTGTCGGAATACAGGCCGGACACGTCCCAGTCCCACTTGTCGCCGCTGCCCTTGACGCCGGCCAGCAGGCGGCGGAACGAGGAGCTGTCGGTCTTGTCGCGCTCGCCGACGTCGAACAGCGTGGCGGTGACCGGCGTCGGCGTCGGGTAGGGATTGCCCGGGTTGCCGACCGGCAGCACATTGCTGATCGGCGTCAGCGACTGGTTGGCGGCGTTCCAGGCGCGCAGCGAGCCGGACACCGACAGCGGCGGGCCGAAGATCTGGCTGCTGTGGCTGGCGCCGTACAGGAATTCGGCGTAGGCCTCGGCGCCGGCGTTCAGCCGGTAGCTGCCGTGCAGCGCCGCGTGGTAGCGCTCGATGCCGGGCATCAGCGTCGTGTACCGCGCCGGATTGTAGGCCCAGACGCGGCCGCTCTTGGCCGGGTTCAGCGTCGAGTAGTCGGTGTCGACCAGCGGTCCGGCAGCGTTCGGGAAGCGGTCGGTCGGCTTGCCGTTGTAGTAGTTGGTCGGCGTGCGCACCAGCGTGCCGCCGGGCTGGCCGCGGAAATCGTTGTCGCGCAGCCAGTCCACGTCGCTCTGGATCAGGCGGTCGCGCTTTTGCGCGTCGAAGGAGAACCAGACGTTGTAGCCGTCCTTGTCCAGGTCGCCTTTGCCGGCCAGCAGGTTGACGCGGCGCTCGTCCTGGCCGGTGCTGGTGTCGCGGCCGACGTCGGCGCCGAGCTCCAGGCCCTGGTAGGACGGGTAGAGGATGATGTTGACGACGCCGGCGATGGCGTCGGAGCCGTAGATGGCCGAGGCGCCGTCCTTCAGGATCTCGATGCGCTTGACCGCCTTCAGCGGCAGTGAGTTCAGGTCGACGAAGGTTTCCTGCAATTCCTGGGCGGTGGCGTAGTTGGCGACGCGCTTGCCGTTGACCAGCACCAGGGTGTTGCGCTGGCCCAGGCCGCGCAGCGAGACGCCGGCGGTGCCGGCCGAGAAGCTGCCGGTGTACTGCTCGTTGAAGCTGTTGCCGCTGTTGACGGCCAGCGAGCGCAGCACGTCCGGCAGGCTGGTCTTGCCGCTGCGTTCGATGTCGGCGGCGCTGATCACCTGCACCGGATTGGCCTTGGCCTTGGAGCTGGCGCGCAGATTGGAGCCGGTGACGGTGACGCGCTCCAGCGTGGAGTCGGCGGAAGGCGCGTCGGCGGCCAGGGCGGAAAAAGGCAAAGCGGCGCCCAGCCCGGCCAGCAGCAGGGTGTGTTTCATCATGGAAAAGCTTTCTATTGGTTTATGGAATGCGGGTGCGCCCGTCGGGCGGACCGTGCGGTCAGCCGGACGGGCGGCGACAGCGGAGGAGGAGGGAAGCGGTGAGCATCGTTTCTGGATACAAAATACATAATTCGGTGTGAAGAATGTATCGATGCGAAACGGATATGTGAAATGAAAGTTTCCGCTTAGCTAATTCCAGCGGCGGGATATTGCGCGGCGGTATGAATACTCTTGCTGGATTTGCAAGTAGGAACCACATATTCGATGCGCCCAGGTCCCTTCTAGCCTGCCTGCCGGGCAGCCCCGGCGATCAAAATCATCATCCGCGTAGCGGATTCAAACCATGAAGCTTGGAACCCGTCCCAGGGCTAGTGCTCCGGCCGCAGCTCCTCCATCTGCTGGCGCTGGGTCTCGCGGCAGCGCTTCAGCGCCTGCGGATTCTGCGCCGCCTGCACGCAGCCCTGGGCGGTCTGCAGTATCTGGATGTGCTGCGCCAGCAACTGCAGCTGCCTGACCTTGATCTCGTTGAAGCGGGCCGGCTCGCGGCCGTGCGGCGCCGAGGCGGCGGGCGCCGCCTGTGCCAACGCCGGCAGCAGCGCCAGCGCGGCGATCAGCGTCTTCCTCATCGCGTTCTCCTTCGGGCGGAATGCCTGCTGGAGGTATACACCATCGCCTCGGGCGGGGAGATGGGCGTTCGATCAGTCCTGCGGGTCGATCGCGCCGTCGGCGCCGACGCGGCCGCGTATCGTCTTGCCGCTGGCCAGGTTGCGCACCCGTATCGTTTCTCCCTGTCGGCCGTCGGCCAGCGCCTCGCCGGCGGTGCTGACCTCGATGCCGTCCTGGCGGGCGACGATGCGCACCTCGGCGCCTCGCTTGACCAGCGCCGGCGCCTGCAACTGGCGGCGGCGCAGCGGCTGGCCGGCGGCGATAGCGGTGCGGGGCGCCAGGCCCAGCGGCGGCGAGGCCTGGCCGAACAGATCGGCCGCTTCGGCCACCGGCCGCGACTCCCAGCCTATGTCCTCTTGCCGCAGCACTTCGCCGGCGCGCAGATTGCGCGCGGCCACCGCCGCCTGCGCCGTCACGGCGGCGCGGACGATGAAGCTGCCGCGCCAGCCGTCGGCGGGGCAGGAAACGTCGAAGCGCATCCGGCTGAAGGCCCGGCTGTCGACGGCGTCGGCCCGCCACGGCGCGGCGCAGGCCGGCAGGCCGCGCGGCGGCAGCAACTGCAGCTTGATGTCGGCCCGGGCCAGGCCGGCCTCGTCCAGCCGCTGCCGTATCAGCTGCTCGGCGGCGCGGCTGACCGCCGAGTCGGCCGTCTGGGCGGGGGCGGCGCAGGCGCCGGCGGCCAGCAGGGCCGCCAGGGTCGCGGCCGGCGGGAGAATCGTGAATTTTGCCATTGGGGATCGCGTGGTAATTGTTGCCTATACGGTGTCGGGTGCGCTTATTAGTATCGCTTTTCAATAAATGGGCTATTCCCAACAAATAGCTCGTGCATGGTAGTGAACTGATAGGGTCAAGGCAATGGGCATGCATCTGGACAAGGCCCTGAGCATCCATCCCGAGGCATTGAAGCTGCGGGCGGAGCGAACCCGGGTGCTGGCGTCCAATATCGCCAACGAGAACACCCCGGGTTATCAGGCGCGTGACATCGATTTCAAGGCGGCGCTGGCATCGGCGACCGCCGATTCGCCGTTGGCGTTCGACGACGGCGGCGGCGATCTGCAATACCGCCTGCCCAACCACCCGTCGCGGGACGGCAATACCGTCGAGCTGGGCGTCGAGCAGGCCGAGTTTTCCCAGAACGTTTCCGAATTCCAGACCAGCCTCACCTTCATCAATATGAAGCTGCACGGGCTGGCCAAAGTCATTGCGGGGCAATAAGCGATGTCATTCCGCGATATCTCTCGCATCGCCGGATCGGCGATGAACGCGCAGACGGTGCGCCTGAACACCGTGGCCAGCAATCTGGCCAATGCCGACACCGCGGCCGGCGCCGATCAGGCCGCCTACCGCGGCCGCAAGCCGGTATTCCGCGCCCAGATCCAGGGCGAGGGCATGGGTGTCCAGGTGCTGGACGTGGTGCAGAACCAGGAGCCGGTGCGCAAGGCGCACGAGCCGGGCAATCCGCTGGCCGACGCCGACGGCAACGTCTACTACAGCAACGTCAACGCGGTGGAGGAGATGACCGACATGCTGTCGGCCAGCCGCGCCTTCCAGACCAACGTCGAAGTGATGGCGCGGGTCAAGACCATGCAGCAGGACCTGCTGAAACTCGGAGACAACGCATGAGCGTGGACCAGGCGCAGTCGCGCCAGCTTTCCTCCGGCGGCCAGCCGTCGGGCTCGTCGGCCGTGGCGCCGGCGGCCGGCGGCAGCGGCAACGATATGTTCATGACGCTGTTGCTGGCGCAGATACGCAACCAGAGCCCGCTCGACCCGGCCGATCCGTCGCAGTTCGTCAGCCAGCTGGCGCAGATGAGCCAGGTGCAGAGCGCCCAGGACATGGTCAAGCAGCTGCAAAGCCAGGGCGCGATGATGCGCGAGCTGCAGGGCGTGGCGCTCGGCGCCCAGGTCGGCAAGCCGGTGCTGGTGCAGACCGACCGCATCCGCAGCGACGGCCAGGCGGCGCTGTCCGGCCGCGTGACGCTGTCCGGCGCCGAAGACGCCGCGACGCTGATCGTGACCGACGCCGCCGGCAAGCGCACCCGCATCGATCTGGGCAAGCGCGCCGCCGGCGCCAGCGATTTCAACATCAAGCTGGCCGACTATGGCCTGAACGCCGGCGACTACCAGCTCGAGCTGGCCACCGCCTCCGGCAAGAGCGGCCTGCTGGAGATGAAGGCCGAGGTCAACGGCGTGCGCCTGCCGGTCAACGGCGGCGAGCCGGTGCTGACGCTGGCCGGCATCGGCGATTTTCCCGCTTCTTCCGTGTCCGCGCTGCTGGCCAAGTCCGCCGCCACCGCATAAGCCCCCGTATCGGAGATTCCCATGAGTTTCGAAATTGCGCTGTCCGGCATCAATGCCGTCAACAATCAGTTGGGCAGCATCAGCGACAACATCGCCAACTCCGCCACCTACGGCTTCAAGTCGGGCCGGGTGACTTTCGCCTCCGCCTACGCCGGCAGCCAGGCGATGGGCGTCAACGCCAACGGCAACAGCCAGAACATCGGTCGCAACGGCGGCCTGGTCAACACCGGCCGGGCGCTGGACGCCGCCATCGACGGCCGCGGCTTCTTCGTGTCCAAGAGCGTCGCCGGCGCGATGACCTACAGCCGCGTCGGCATCTTCAACACCGACAAGGACGGCTATCTGGTCGACGGCTACGGCGGCCGCATCCAGGGCTACGCCAAGGCCGACACCGGCGCGCTGGGCGCGCTGGGCGACATCCAGATTCCGACCGGCAACATCCCGGCCAAGCCCAGCGACTCGCTGCAGTACACCGGCAATATGTCGGCCGGCTGGGCGGTGCAGACGATACCGTTCGACAAGAACAACACCCAGAGCTTCAACCACTCCAATGTGTCGACGGTGTTCGACTCGCTGGGCAACAAGCACAATCTGACGCAGTACTTCTGCAAGAGCGCCGACAGCACCGTCACCGCGCACTATGCGCTGGACGGCCAGATGCTGCCCGCCACCACCGATCTGAAGTTCGACACCAACGGCAAGCTGACCGCGCCGACGACGACGGTCGCGCTGGATCTGGGCACGCCGGCCGGCGCCTCGCCGCTGAAGCTGGCGCTGGACTACAGCGGCACCACCCAGTTCGCCGGCGAACCCAGCACCAGCCGCAACGCCAGCAACGGCTACGCGCCGGGCGCGCGCACCGGCGTCAGCCTGGGCGAGAACGGCGAGGTCGTCGTCAGCTACAGCAACGACCAGAAGCAGGTGATCGCCCAGCTGGCCATCGCCAACTTCGCCAACGAGAGCGCGCTGAGCGCCGCCTCGCAGACCAGCTGGCAGGAGTCGACCGGTTCCGGCGCGGCGCTGCTGTCGGTGGCCGGCAGCAATATGGCCGGCAAGCTGGCCACCAGCTCGCTGGAGCAGTCCAATGTCGACGTCACCTCCGAACTGGTGACGCTGATGACCGCGCAACGCAATTACCAGGCCAACACCAAGGTGATCTCGACCGAGAACCAGGTGATGCAGGCGCTGATGCAGGCGGTGTAAGGCGATGGACGCGCTGATCTACACCGCGATGAGCGGCGCCGACCGGATGCTGAAGGCGCAGCAGATCCACGCCAACAACCTGGCCAACGCCGAGACCGGCGGCTTCCGCGCCGACATCGACACGGCGATCAGCCAGGCGGTGCCCGGCTACGGCTACGACGCGCGGCTGCTGAGCAAGAACGCCGACACCGCGCTCGACGTCCGCGCCGGCACCGTGGTGGAGACCGGCCGCGACCTCGACGTCGCGCTGCAGGGCGACGGCTTCATCGCCATCGCCGCGCCGGACGGCGGCGAGGCCTACACCCGCGCCGGCGCGATGACGACGGGCGCCGACGGCACGCTGAGCATCAACGGCCACCCGGTGCTGGGCGACGGCGGCGCCATCCGCCTGCCGGAAGGCTATCTGAAGGCGGCGGTCGCCGCCGACGGCACCGTGTCGGTGCTCACTCCGGGCAATACCGAGATGCAGCCGGTGGACAAGCTGAAGCTGGTCAAGCCGGACCCGCGGGAGATCGGCAAGAGCGCCGACGGCCTGATCGTGCCGCGCCAGGGCGGTCCGCTGCCGGCCGACGACAGCGTCAAGGTGCAGAGCGGCCACTTGGAGCGCAGCAATGTGTCGGCGGTGGAGGAGATGGTCGCCACGATGACGCTCAACCGCAATTTCGAAATGCAGATGAAGCTGTTCAACGCCGCCAGCGACATGAACGAGGCGGGCAACCGCCTGGTGCGCGGCTGAACGCGATTAGGAGAATTCGATGAATCCGGCACTGTGGATCAGCAAGACCGGCATACAGGCGCAAGACGCGCGCCTGACCGCCATCGCCAACAACCTGGCCAACGTCAACACCACAGGCTTCAAGCGCGACCGCATGGTGTTCGAAGACCTGTTCTACCAGGTGGAGAAGCAGCCCGGCAGCAAGGTCGACGACAACAATGTGTCGCCGTCCGGCGTGCAGCTGGGCAACGGCACCCGCCTGGTCGGCAGCCAGAAGGTGTTCACCGAAGGCAATATCTCCACGACCAACCAGTCGCTGGACCTGGCCATCGTCGGCCAGGGCTTTCTGCAGGTGAAGATGAGCAACGGCGACACCGGCTACACCCGCGCCGGTCAGCTGCAGCTGAACGCCGACGGCCTGCTGGTCAACGCCCAGGGCCTGCCGCTGGAGCCGGAGGTGAAGATTCCGGCCACCGCCACCAAGATCTCGATCAGCGAGACCGGCGTGGTGTCGGTGACCGAGGGCGGCTCGAGCGCGCCGACCGACGTCGGCCAGATCACGCTGGCCAACTTCGTCAACCCGACCGGCCTGCTGGCGCTCGGCGACAACCTGTTCCAGGAGACCGCCGCCAGCGGCAACCCGGCCACCGGCAACCCCGGCAGCGACGCGCTGGGCAAGCTGAAGCAGGGCAGCCTGGAGGGCTCCAACGTCCAGGTGGTCGAGGAGATGGTCGACATGATCGCCGCCCAGCGCACCTACGAGATGAACACCAAGGTGCTGTCGGCCGCCGACAATATGCTTCAGCAGCTGGGCCAGTCGGTACGATGAGCATTTGCCGACTGCTGCTGCCGGCCTTGCTCCTGGCCGGCTGCGCCCAGTTCCAGCCGGCGCCGCCGGCGCCGGACCCGCTGCCCGAACTGATGCGGCAGCAGGTCGAGGCGCCGCGCGGCGGCGGCGTGTTCACCGCCGGCGGGGCGCTGTCGCTGACTTCGGACAACCGCGCCTTCCGCCCCGGCGACGTGCTGACCGTGGTGCTGGAAGAGACCACCCAGGCCAGCAAGCAGGCCGGCACCAGCTTCGGCAAGAAGTCCGGCGCCAAGATAGGCCCGTCGCTGATAGGCAACACCACCTTCAATGCCCAGCTGGGCATAGACGCCAACCGCGACTTCAACGGCTCGTCCAGCTCCACGCAGCAGAACGCGCTGGCCGGCTCGCTGACGGTGGTGGTGCACAAGGTGCTGGCCAACGGCCTGCTGCAGGTGCGGGGCGAGAAGCAGCTGGCGCTGAACCAGGGCGAGGAGACGCTGCGGCTCGCCGGCTATGTGCGCGTCGAGGACATCGACACCGACAACCGCGTGTCCTCGCTGCGCATCGCCAACGCCCGCATAGGCTATTCCGGCAGCGGCGCGCTGGCCGACGCCAACAATCCCGGCTGGCTGATGAAGTTCTTCGCCAGCCCGCTGATGCCGTTCTAGGGCCCCCATGAGATTCAGATTCCTGCAAGTCCTGACCGCCGGCTGCCTGGCGGTCTTTTCGCTGGCGGCGGCCGCCCAGCCGCTGCGGCAGCTGGTCAACGTCGAGGGCATACGAGACAACCAGCTGATAGGCTACGGCATCGTCGTCGGCCTGGACGGCACCGGCG
This sequence comes from Chromobacterium sp. CV08, assembly GCF_051129845.1. NCBI lineage: Bacteria > Pseudomonadati > Pseudomonadota > Betaproteobacteria > Neisseriales > Chromobacteriaceae > Chromobacterium > Chromobacterium sp. CV08. The sequence goes on along the minus strand of NZ_CP150453.1, from coordinate 3,465,117 downwards.
ACAACTCGCAGGTGAAGTTCTCCGGCCAGTCCGTCGCCAATATGCTGAAGCAGTTCGGCCTGAAGATGCCGGAGAAGACCGACACCCGCGTCAAGAACGTCGCGGCGGTGATGGTCAGCGCCAGCCTGCCGCCCGGCTACAGCCGCGGCCAGACGATAGACGTGACGGTGTCGTCCCTGGGCGACGCCAAGAGCCTGCGCGGCGGCACGCTGCTGCTGACCCAGCTGAAGGCGGCCAACGGCGAGATCTACGCGCTGGCCCAGGGCAGCGTGGTGATAGGCGGCCTGGCGGCGCAGGGCAAGAGCGGCTCCAGCGTCACCGTCAACACGCCGACGGCCGGCCGCATCCCGAACGGCGCCAGCATAGAGCGAGAGATTCCCAGCGACTTCGAGCAGGGCGATTCGGTGCGGCTCAGCCTGCGCCGGCCCAATTTCGAGACCGCCACCAATATCGTCCGCGCGATCAACCAGAGCTACGGCAAGATCGCCACCACCCGCAACGCCACCGCCATCGAGGTCAGGGCGCCGTCGGACCCGACCGAGCGCGTGGCCTTCGTCGCGCGGCTGGAGCGGCTGAACGTCAATGTCGGCGCCGAGATCCCGCGCGTGGTGTTCAATTCGCGCACCGGCACCGTGGTGATCAGCGAGGGCGTCACCGTGCGGCCGGCGGCGGTGTCGCACGGCAGCCTCAGGGTGATCATCTCCGAGTCGTCCCAGGTCAGCCAGCCCGGCCCGTTCAGCAACGGCGACACCAAGGTGGTGCCGGAGTCCAACGTCCAGGTGGAGCAGGGCAGGGGGCGGATGTTCAAGTGGCCGGCCGGCGCCAGCCTGCGCGCCATCATAGACACCGTCAACCGCACCGGCGCGACGCCGGACGACGTGATGGCGATACTGCAGGCGCTGGATCAGGCCGGCGCGATAGACGGCGAACTGGTGGTGATCTGATGCTGAACAACGATTTGCAGAACCCGGCGCCGGACGCCGGCGGCGACGGCGCGGTGGCGCCGGCCAATCCGGAATACCGCAAGCAGGCGCAGAAGGCGGCCGAGCTGTTCGAGGCCCAGTTCGCGCGCGAGATGTTCAAGCAGATGCGCAAGACCACGCGCGAGGTGGCCGGCGAGGACAGCATCTTCGCCAACTCCATCAACGCCGACATGCTGGAGATCGCCGACGGCGCGCTGGCCGACCAGCTGGCCGGACGGCATGTGTTCGGCATCGCCGACGCGATACTGACCCAGCTGCTGCCGGCCGACGGGAATATTACCGTTAAGGACGCGGCCGGCGCGGTCGCCAGTCTGGAGAAGAGCCGCCGCGACGGCCAGGGGCTGGCGGCCTTCGCCACGCCGATGTTCCCTCTTTCCAAGCGATGACAGCCAAATGCGCATGATAGACAACGCGCTGACCGGGGCGCAGGCCGCGCAGGTCGCGCTCAATACCGCCAGCCAGAACATCGCCAACCAGAAGACGGTAGGCTATTCGCGCCAGGGCGTGGTGCTGGCGACGCAGGCGCCGGGCGCCGGCGACCCGTTGAGCGCCGGCTACGGGGTCAGCGTCGCCAGCGTGCGCCGCTTCAGCGACGACTACCGCAATCTGCTGCAGTGGCAGGCCGGCTCCAATGTCGGCGCGATGTCGGCGGCCCAGCCCTACTTCAGCCAGCTGGAGCAGGTGATGGGCAACGACGGCAGCAGCCTGTCGGCCGGCTTCGACAAATTCTTCGCCGCGCTGAACGCCGCCAGCCTGGACTCCAACACCATGCGCGACCAGGTCGTGCGGGAGGCCGGCGCGCTGTCGCAGCGCTTCAACAATCTGGACGGCGTGCTGACGTCGCAACTGGCGGCCATCGCCGAGCAGCGCGGCGCCACGCTGACCCAGATCAACAGCGCCACCGCCAATCTGGCGGCGCTGAACGAGAAACTGATGTCGGCCAAGGCCCAGGGCATCAATACCTCCGGGCTCGAGGACGAGCGCGACCGCCAGATCGACGCGCTGTCGTCGCTGGTCGAGGTCCGGGTGGTGGCGCAGCCGGACGGCAGCAAGTCGGTGTCGCTGAAGAACGGTCTGCCGCTGGTGGCCGGCGACAGCGCCGCGACGCTGTCCAGCGAGACCCAGCCGGACGGCAGCCAGCAGCTGAAGCTGGCCTTCGGCACCGAAAAATACGCGATGCCGGGCGGCGACCTGGGCGGCCAGCTGGGCGGCCTGAACCAGTTCGAGACCGACAATCTGCGGCCGGTGCGGGAGCAGGTGCGCGCGCTGGCCGGCGAGCTGGCCAACCGCGTCAATGCGCAGCTGGCGCTGGGCTACGACCTGAACGGCCAGCCGGGCAAGCCGCTGTTCCAGTACGATCCGGGCGCCGCCCACGGCCTGTTGCAGACCACCGGCATCGCCGCCGCCGACCTCGGTTTCTCGGCCGATCCGGCCAAGCCCGGCAACAACGACAACCTGCGGCAGATCCTGGCGATCAAGCAGCAGAGCTTCCCGCTGGCCGGCGTCGGCCAGGTGACGCTGGGCGACGCCTATTCGCAGATGATCGGCCACCTGGCCATCGCCAGCCAGCAGAACAAGGCCGGCCTGTCCACCGCCAACGTGATCCGGGCCGAGGCCGAGAAGAACTGGCAGTCCGCGTCCGGCGTCAACCGCGACGAAGAGGCGGTCAACCTGATCGAATACCAGAAGATGTACCAGGCCAATATGAAGGTGATCTCGGTGGCGAACCAGCTGTTCGAGAGCACCCTGGCCATTCTGTAAGGACGAGCGAGCATGCGTATCTCCAGCAACCAGTACCAGTCCGTCGTGATGCTGGCCATGCAGGACAGCAGTTCCGCGATGGCCGACCTGCTGCAGAAGATGTCCAGCGGCAAGAGCATGCTGGCGGCCTCGGAAAACCCGATCGCCAGCGTGCGGCTGCTGCGCCTGCAGCGCGAGGAGGCCTCGCTGTCGCAGTACCGCGACAATATCGGCGCGCTGAAGTCGCAGCTGTCGAAGAACGAGGCCTTGCTGAACGGCATCAGCGCCAATCTGCGCGACGCGCGCGACATCCTGGTGGCGGCGGCCAACCAGCCGCCGGCCGAGGATCTGAAGGCGATGGCGTCGCCGCTGGCCAGCCTGCGCGACAGCATACTGTTCGCCGCCAACACCAAGGACAGCGAGGGGCGCTACATGTTTTCCGGCAGCGCCACCAATAACGCGACCATCGTCGCCGATCCCAGCCAGCCGCCGGGCAGCCGCTACCGCTTCAACGGCAACACCGACCGCCAGCTGGTGACGGTGGGCGAGGGCGTCACCGAGTCGTCCAACGTCACGCTGCAGCCCATGGCCGATCTGCTGAACCAGCTGGACAAGATCGTCGCGACGCTGCAAAGCCCGACGCTGGACAACAAGGATCCGGCCCTGGGCGCCGCCGTGCGCGGCGTGATGGACGGCGTCGACAGCGCGCTGTCCAGCGTCGGCGGCACCATTTCCGAGCTGGGCGGCGCCCAGAACGTGCTGCAGACGCTGGACGCCAACCACGACAGCCTCAGCCTGGCCAACCAGAAGAGCATCCTGGAACTGGGCAGCCTGGACTACGGCACCGCCTACATCAATATGAACAATCTGACGATGGCGCTGAAGACCAGTCAGCAGGCCTACGGCAAGGTCAGCCAGCTGACCCTGTTCGATGTGATCTGAGGGGCCGATGCCGACCACGTTCAGCTCCATCAATCCGGCCGGCGGCGAGTCCCGCTGGCGCAAGGACGGCGCCGCCGTCGCCCCGGCGGCCGCCTTCGCCTCCTCGGGGGGCCGCGCCGCGCTGGCCGGCGCGCAGCCGTCGCAGGCCGGTCCATCCGGCTGGCGCTACAGCACGCAGCTGAACGAGCAGCTCAGCGCCGCCCAGTGCGCTCAGGGCTTCGTCGACGGCATGCTGCGCCAGTTGCAGGACTTCAAGGACAATCTGAGCCGGCAGCTGACCCAGCGCCGGCTAGACGGCGCCGGCCTGGCCGCGCAGCGCGACGCGCTGCGCCAGGCCTGGCAGAACCGCCGCGCCGACAGCGCCGGCAGCCTGGACAGCCAGCTGAGGCTGACGCTGGGCGCGCCGGCGCGGCAGAACTTCACCGCGCGCGGCCTGGATCTGGACAGCCTGACGTCCGGCCCGGCGGAAACGCTGAGCTTCAGCGCCGGCGGCGTCGCCACCGCGCTGCGGGTCGGCGACGGCGTGACGCGGGAGCAGATCCTGCGCGGGCTGAACCAGGCGCTGGGCCCGGTCGGCGCGCGTTGCGAGCTGGACGATCACGGCCGGCTCGGCTTCAGCAGCGGCGAGGGGGACTGGGCGCAACTGCAGGGCGGCCTGACGGTGCGCGGCGGCGGCGTGCGCTTCCCCGGCGGCGTGCCGCAGCCGCTGGCGCTGGAGGCGGAGGCGCCGGCGCTGGACGCCGCGCGCTGGCAGGTCGACGACCACGCCCAGGTGCGCCTGGCGCTGCAGGATGTGTTGCGCGCGATCGCGAGGCTGCAGCAGACGCGCGCCTCGATAGACAGCGCCATCGCCGAGGCCAGGCAGTCCATCTCCCAGTTGTCGCGCAGCGACGAGCAGAGCTGGGCCAGCGCCTTCGTCGGCGATTTCAACGCCAGGTTGAACCAGAGCGCCGATTTCGGCCATCTGCAGCAGCTGGTGCCGGCGCTGCTGGGCATCAGCCGCTATCGGGTCGTGGCCCTGTTGTCGCTGCGCTGACGGCAGGCGAGAGGTCGATCCGGGCCGCCCATCGGGCGGCCTTTTTCATGCCGGCTACATACTTGCTTAACATGAATCTGTCATCATCGCGCCTTTTGCAAAGGATGCCGCAATGCCGAAACGCTGGTGGCCGCTGGCCCTGACGATGACCGCCTCGCTGGCCCGAGCCGACTTCGCCATTCCCGGTTTCGAGCTGGTGCATACCGCGCCGCAGCACGCCGGTCTGGACACCCCGGACCTGCGCGATCCGGCCACCGTCTGGAGCCAGTTGTTCGATTCGGCCAAGCGCGAGATCGTGCTGGAGCAGTTCTACGCCGCCGACGAGCCGGGCAGCCGGCTGGAACCGGTCATCGCCAGGCTGGAGGCGGCCGGGCGGCGGGGCGTCAGGATACGCTTCCTGATGGAGAAGAAGGGCATGTTCGCCAGCCGGCAGCAGACGATAGACCGGCTGAAGGGCATACCCAATCTGGAATACCGCCAGCTGGACTACAGCAAGCTGACCGGCAACGGCATCATCCACGCCAAATTCATCGTCGTCGACGGCAAGACCGGCTATGTCGGCAGCCAGAACTTCGACTGGCGCTCGCTGCAGCACATACACGAAACCGGTTTGAAGATAGACGACGCGGCGATGGCCGGCCGCATGCAGGCCATCTTCGAGCAAGACTGGGCCGAGCAGGCCAGGGTGGCGGCCGGCCTGCCGCCGGCGCCGCTGCGCAGCGCCGTCCAGCCGGCCGACCTGAGCCGGCCGGCGGTGCTCTTGGCCAGCCCGAACGCCTACAATCCGGACGGCGTCGGCGACTCCGAGACCGCCCTGCCCAGGCTGATGGCCGAGGCCCGCGACGAGGTGCGCATCCAGCTGCTGGACTACGCGCCGCTGAGCTTCGGCAAGCCGCGAAACTACTATCCCTTGTTCGACGACGCGATACGCGCGGCCGAGGCGCGCGGCGTCAGGGTCAAGCTGATGGTGTCCGACTGGAACCTCGAAGCGCCCGGCGTCGATTACCTGAAGAGCCTGGCGGCGCTGCCCGGCGTCGAGGTGCGGGTGGTGACCATCCCGCGCGACGGCGCCTGCATCCCGTTCGCGCGGGTCATACACAGCAAGACGATGGCGATAGACGGCAAGATCGCCTGGGTCGGCACCAGCAACTGGAGCGGCGGCTATCTGGACAAGTCGCGCAATTTGGAGGTGGTGCTGCGCAACGAGGCGATGGCGCGGCGCATCGCCGAGCTGCATCGGCAGACCTGGGACTCGCCGCTGGCCCGGCCCATCGCGCCGGACGGCCGTTACCAGGCGCCGGACAAGAGCTGCGCCCGCGCCGGCTGAGCCCGCCCGCGGCGTTCCCGCCGCGGGAATACGTCAATATCCCGTTCTTATTACCAGTTGTTGCGGCGCCGCGCGCCGACTAACACGGACTATGCATTCTGTATATTGTCGCGCGCGCCGATAATGCCGGCAGACGCGGGCGGCGCGACGGCCGCCGGCGGACGAATCCAACAGAGGAGAGCCGACGATGTGTGGAATCGCAGGATGGGTGAGTTTCGAGCGCGACCTGAGCCGTTACCGCGAAGTGGCGGAGCGGATGACGCGCACGATGGAGAAGCGCGGACCGGACGCCGAAGGCCTGTGGCTGGACCGCCGCGCGGCGATGGGCCACCGCCGGCTGTCCATCATCGATCTCGAGGGAGGCCGGCAGCCTATGCTGGCCGAGGAGGACGGCCGCACGCTGGCCTGCCTGGTCTACACCGGCGAGGTCTACAACTTCCAGGAACTGCGCCATGAGCTGGAAGGTCTGGGCCACGTCTTCCGCACCCGCAGCGACACCGAGGTGGTGCTGCGCGCCTATCTGCAATGGGGCGAGGCGCTGACCGCCCGGCTCAACGGCATGTACGCCTTCGCCGTGTGGGACGCGCGCGCCGAGCGGCTGCTGCTGGTGCGCGACCGCATGGGCGTCAAGCCGCTGTACTACTACCAGACCGCCGACGGCGTGCTGTTCGGTTCCGAGCCGAAGGCGATACTGGCGCATCCGGAGGCGCAACGCCGGGTGTCGGTAGACGGCCTGCGCGAGATGCTGGACCTGGTGAAGACGCCGGAAGCGGCGGTCTTCGCCGGCATGCGCGAAGTGCGTCCGGGCCAGACCGTCACCGTCGACCGCGCCGGCCTGCGCAAGCACCGCTACTGGCAGCTGGAGGCCCGCGAGCACGCCGACGATCTGCAGACGACGATACGCACGGTGCGCGAGCTGCTGGACGATATCGTCGAGCGCCAGATCGTCGCCGACGTGCCGCTGTGCACGCTGCTGTCCGGCGGCCTGGACTCGTCGGTGATCACCGCGCTGGCCGCGCGGAGCATGCGGCGGCAGGGCAAGGGGACGGTGCGCTCGTTCTCGGTGGACTTCGTCAAGCACGGCATCGAATTCGAGGCCGACTACCTGCGCGCTTCGCCGGACGCGCCCTTCGTCCGCGACCTGGCGGCCTTCGCCGGCACCGACCACCGCGAGATCGTGCTGGAAAGCCGCGAGCTGGCCGATCCGGCGCTGCGCGCCGCCGTGCTGGGCGCGCAGGACCTGCCGCCGGCCTACTGGGGCGACATGCTGCCTTCGCTGTACAAGCTGTTCGAGGCGATACGCGCGCAATCGACGGTGGCGCTGTCCGGCGAGTCGGCCGACGAGGTCTTCGGCGGCTACCGCTGGTTCCACGACGCCGCCGCGGTGGCGGCCGACACCTTCCCGTGGCTGGCCGGGCAGAGCGGCGCCTTCTTCGACGGCCAGTCGCTGATCGCGCCGCAGCTGCTGGGCGAGCTGGACATGCAGGGCTTCCGGCGCGACAGCTACGAGCAGGCGCTGTCCGAGGTGCCGAGGCTGGCGTCGGACAGCCCGACCGAGCGGCGGATGCGCGAGATCAGCCACATGCACCTGACCCGCTTCGTCCAGGCCCTGCTGGACCGCAAGGACAGGATGAGCATGGCGGTGGGGCTGGAGGTCAGGGTGCCGTTCTGCGACCACCGGCTGGTCGAATACGTGTTCAACGCGCCGTGGAGCATGAAGACCTTCGACGGCCGCGAGAAGAGCCTGCTGCGCGCCGCCGGCCGCGACGTGCTGCCGGACTCCATCGTCCAGCGCGTCAAGAGCCCGTATCCGGCCACCCAGGACCCGGCCTACGAACAGGCGCTGCGCGCCGGCCTCGGCCGCGTGCTGGACGACGCCTCGTCGCCGGGGCTGCCGCTGCTGGACAAGGCCGCGGCCTGGAAGCTGCTGGACAAGCCGTTCGGCAAGACCAGCACCTCGCCGGAGCGCGCCGGCCTGGAGATGGCGCTGGGCCTGAACGAATGGCTGCTGCACCACCAGGTGACGCTCGATTTGTGAGGCGGCTCAGCGGGGCGGCCGCACCGGCCGCCCCTGGATCGGCGTCGACAGGATGATGGACGTGCGCGTCTCGCCCAGATCGTTCAGCTGCGCCACCAGCAGCTCCAGGTGCGAGACGTCGCGCGCCAGCAGCCGGAACACATAGGAGTCGACGCCGGTGACGTGGTGGCATTCCATCACCTCCGGCATCGCCTCCAGCCGTGCCAGCAGCGTCTTCTTGTCCGGTTGCGGCACGGTGATGCCGACCAGCGCCGACAGCGCGTAGCCGGCGCGCAGCGGCGCCACGCGCGCGTGGTAGCCCTGGATCACGCCGGCCTCCTCCAGCCGCCGCACCCGCTCCGAAACCGCCGGCACCGACAGGCCGACGGCCTGGGCCAGCTCGGTCAGCGACTGCCGGGCATTGGCCTGCAGCGCGGCCAGGATGGCCCAGGATTTGGCGTCGACTTCCATTCGTAAGCTCCTCTTGCCGTTTGACCTCGGTTTTCAAGGTCAGCATAACGTCTGGCCGAAAAAAACGCATGGGCGCCGGCCCGGCGCGGCGGCACACTATGGCCATCGTCGGCGGAGGAGAAACCATGTTCTGGCAAGCGGCCTTGATAGGCTTGGCGATCGCGGCCCCGGTCGGGCCGATAGGCTTGTTGTGCATCAGCCGCACGCTGCGCGGCGGCCCGAGGCTGGGCCTGGCCACCGGGCTGGGCGCGGCCAGCGCCGACGCCTTGTTCGCGCTGGCGGGCGTGGCCGGCGGCAATGCGGTGCTGCATCTGGCCGGCCAGCTGGCGAGGCCGCTGGGCTGGGCCGGCTGCCTGCTGCTGGCGGCCATGGGTTTTGCCACGCTGCGGCGTCCGGCGGCGGCGGCGCGCCCGGAGGACGGCGGAGACGGACTGTGGCAGGCCTATGCCGGCACGCTCTTGCTGACCTTGAGCAATCCGATGACCATCCTGTCCTTCGCCGCGGTGGCGGCGGGCCTGTCCGGCGGCCTGCCGGCCAGCGGCGCGCAACAGCTGGCCATCGTCGCCGGGGTGTTCTGCGGCTCCGCGGCGTGGTGGCTGGCGCTGGCCCACGGCGGCGGCGCCTTGCTGTCCCGGCTGGGCGAGCGGGGCCGGCGCGGGCTGGATGCCGGCTGCGGCCTGCTGCTGCTGGGTTTCGCCGCCGCGCTGGCCCTGCGCGCGGCGGGCGGGGCGTGAAAAAGCCCGGCGTGGCCGGGCTGCCCTTCGGGGCCGTTTTCTGCCGGCGCATGGCTTTGTCAAACGTCCCTTGCAGTGAATGACATTGCGGCGGGCCGCTTTGGGCGCCCTGCATCCGGCAGAGGTGGCCGCTGCCGGAAAAAGACCTTGAACAGGCTCTTAGAGCTTGAAGTGGCCGACCAGCCGCTCCAGCTCGCCGGCCAGCTCGCGCAGCCGGCCCACCGCCTCGCTGACCTCGCGCACCGTCTGGTCGTTGCCCTGCGCCATGCCGCTGATGCGCTCGACGTTCTGCGCGATCTCCTGGCTGGCGCTGGACTGCTCGCGGGTGGCGGCGGCGATGTCGACGATGCTGGTCGCCAGCTGGCGGTTGTAGTCCTGCACCTCGCGCATCGCCTGGTTGGCCTCGGCGGCGATGCCGACGCTCAGATCGACCTGGGCGCTGCTGTCGCGCACGTCGCTGACCGCCATATCGGTCTCGCTGCCTATCGCCTCGACGATGCGGGTGATCTGCACCGTCGCCTCGGCGGTGCGGCCGGCCAGATTGCGGACCTCGTCGGCCACCACGGCGAAGCCGCGGCCCAGCTCGCCGGCGCGCGCCGCCTCTATCGCCGCGTTCAGCGCCAGCAGATTGGTCTGGTCGGCGATGTCCTTGATCACGCCGACGATGGTGGTCACCTCGCCCGAGCGCTCGCCCAGGCCGTTCATCCGCTCGGCCAGCGCGTGCATGCTGTCGGTCATCCGCTGGATCTCGGCGGTGACGCGCTCCACCTTGGCCACGCTCTGCTCGGTCATCGCGCCGGTGTCGCGAGCGATGGCGCCGGCCTGCTGCGCGGTGTCGGCGATGTGCTGGGCGCCGACGGTGACCTGCTGCACGCTGGCGGCGCTGGCGGTCGCGGCGTCGGACTGCTGGGCCGAGGCATCGCGGACCCGCTCGGCCGAGTGGCTGAGCCGGGCGGCCGCCTCCGACACCTGGCGGCTCTGGTCGCGGACGTTGACGAACATGTCGCGCAGGCTGTCCAGCAGCCGGTTGAAGGCGTGGGCGGTGCGGCCGATCTCGTCGCGGTTGGCGATGGCGATGCGGACGGTCAGGTCGCCGCCGCCGGCGGCCAGCTGCTCCATCGTGTCGGCCAGCCGGTTCAGCGGCCGGGTCAGCGCCCGCGTCACCGCCGCCAGCAGCAGCAGGATCAGCACCAGCGCCACCACGCCGATGGCGATCGCGCTGAACATCTCGCGGCGGGCGTCGGCGGTCAGCGCGGCGGTGGGCACGCTGACGCCCAGCGCCCAGAACTGCCCGGTCTCGCCGATGCGGATCGGGTGGAAGAAATGGGTGAAGTCGCCGTCCTCGTAGACGAAGTCCTCGCCCTTCCTGACGTCGGCCAGATGGGAGGACAGCGCGTCCTCCTTGGCCACCGGCTTGCCCAGCTGCTCGGCCTTCGGGCTGACCACATAGAGCCCGCCCTCGGAGACGATGCGGATGAAGCCCGAGCCGCCCGGCCGGACCTGGCCGAAGCGCTGCTGCAGCTGGTCCAGCGCGATGTCGGTGGCGGATACGCCCAGCAACTTGCCGGCGCCGTCCTTCATCACCACGGCCAGCGAACTCTCCAGCACCTTCTTGCCCTGGACCTCGTACGGATACGGCTCGGTGATGGTGTCGCGGCCGCGTTGCTTGGGCACGTAGTAGAAATCGCCCCAGCCCGGCTTCTCGTAGTCTGGCTGGTAGCTCTGCGGATGGTCCTTGTACTTCGGAAAGTCCTTGATGCGGTCGGCCGACATCATCACGTCCATCTGCGCCTTGCCCTGGGCGTTGCGCGTGATGTAGGGCGCGTAGCGGCCGGTCGGGTCGTGGCGTGGCCAGTCCAGGCGGAAGGCGTTGTCGTCGCCGTCGAAAGCGTCCGGCTCCCACAGCATCCACAGTCCTATCGACTGCGGCGAGTGGTCCAGCAATTGCAGGATGATGTTGTCGGTCTGCTTGCGGTCGGGCCGGCCGCCGCGGCGCACGCCCTCGACGACGTCGGCCAGGTGGCGCGGCAGCTGGAAGCCCTGCGACAGCGCGCCCTCGGCGTCCTTGGCGTAGCTGTCAGCCTGTTCCGACGCCAGCTGGTAGCCGGTGTCGCGCGCCGAGTTGTAGTTGAGGCGGGCGATCAGGGCGATCATGACGGCGAAGGCGACGGTGATGGCGATGGCGGCCACCACGATGATGCGGGTACTCAGGCGTCCCCATTTCGGTTGCGAGTGATTCATGACGGATCCCTGCGGGCTGCGGTTATTCGGGTGTGGCGCCGATCGGACTAGGTAAAACCACTTATCCGATTCGAATATACCGTTATCTTGATTTTGCCTGCAATGCCCGCGTCGCGCCGATGGGCTTGAACCGGGCCGAAGATCAGGCCGTGCGGTGGCGCCGGCTGGCCGCCGGCAGGCTGCGCTCGAGCAGCCGCTGCAGCTGATCGAAGCTGAAAGGCTTCTCCAGTTTGCCGGCCAGCAGGGTCTGGCGGGGATCGTTGAATTCGTGCTTGAACGCCGTCATGCCTATCACCGGCGTCTTGCGGTTGGCGTCGGCGCGGCTGGCCGCCTCGGCCACCTCGTAGCCGCTGGCGCTGCCGAGCTGCAGGTCCAGCAGCAGCAGATCGTAGTTTTCGGCGCGGACCTTGGCGATCGCGGCCGGCACCGTCGCCAGCGTTTCCACCCGGTAGCCCTTGGCCTCCAGCAGGGCGCGGTAGGATTCGCGTATATGCTCGTCGTCGTCCAGCAGCAGGATGCGTCCGGGCTGCCCGGCCTCGTCGCGCTCGTGGGCGGCGGCCTGCTGCGCCGGCAGCCGCAGGGTGAAACGGCTGCCGACGCCTTCCTCGCTTTCCACCTGGATGTAGCCGCCGAACAGCGTCACCAGTTCGTGGACGATGGCGAGCCCCAGGCCGCTGCTGCCGGGGCGCCGGGTCTTGCCGCGCGCGAACGGGCGGAACAGCTGGGCCTTGATCTCGTCGGCGATGCCGACCCCGGTGTCGCTGACCTCGACGACCAGCTGCCGTTCGCGGTAGCGCAGCCTCAGCGCGATCCCGCCAGCGTCGGTGTAGCGTATCGCGTTGGACAGCAGGTTCCAGACGATCTGCCGCAGGCGGTGGCCGTCCAGCCACAGCACCGGCAGTTCCGGACAGTCTATCGTCAGCGTCAGGCCCTTGGCCTCGGCGTTGCCGCGGTGGGCCAGTTCTATCGCCTGTATCAGCGCGTTGACGTCGGTGGCGCCGGGGTCCAGCGCCAGCTGGTGGTTCTTCAGCGCCGAAATGTCCATGATGTCGCGCACCTGTTCCAGCAGATGCTCGGTGCTGTGCTTCAGCCGCGCCAGGTAGCCGGAACCGGGGGAGTCCGGCGGCACGTTGTATTCCAGCAGCTCGACGCAGGTCTGTATGCTTTGCAGCGGCGAGCGGATCTCGTGGCTGATGGTGGCGAGGAAGGTGTCGCGCGCCAGCTCGGTCTGCACCAGCGCGGCGCGGGCGGCCTGCTCGCGCTCCAGTATCTGCTGCTGTTGCGTGGCCTGGCGCCTGACCTCGCCGAAGCGGTGCAGCACGAACCAGAAGATGCACAGGAAGGCCAGCCAGCACATCAGGCCCAGCAGATACATGGTCTGGTGCTTTTCCACCATCCTCATCTGCTGCACCATGTCGCTGTTTTCGCGTTGGCGCGCCTTGACGCCGAAATCGGCCAGCAGCGGCCGCAGCGCGGCGATGTCGCGCGAGGCCTGCTGCGCGTCCTGCTGGCTCCAGGCGCGCGGCGGGGCCTCGAAGAAGCGGGCCAGCGCCGTCCGAAGCGCGGCGAAGCCGTCTATCTGCGCCAGCGTCGCGTTGGCGTAAGACGGCCGCGAGTACATCCGGTAGCGGCTGACCGCGATCGCGTAGCTCTTGTCCACCTCCCGCCGCGGAATCTGGCCGGCGCGATAGCGCCAGGCGTCCAGCTCCACCCGGTTCAGCGCCAGCTGGGTCTGCGCGACCATCCAGTACAGATCGGATGCCTTGTCCGGGATCGGGCGCTTGATCACCGCGGCGTACAGGGTCCAGGAAATCAGCAGCGTGGCCACCAGCGACAGCGCAAGGAAGGCGCGCTCCGGCGCGCCCAGATTGCGTGGGGCCAGGCGGCCTGGCCGGCTCATCTGATCTCCATCCTGGTCACCTGCCAGATCAGCTTGGACGGAAACGTGCCGCCGGTCTCGGCGGCCGACATCCGCGGCAACGGGTACATCACCCAGAACGGGCCGTAGTCCTCCAGTCGCAGCGGCCGGCCGTTCCAGCCGCTGGCCAGTATCGCGTCGTAGCGGGAGAAGTCGGACAGCGGAATCGTGATGTTGTAGTCGTCCTCGCCGTAGAACTTCACCTGGCTGCCGTGGGCGCCGACCAGGGTCAGCAGGTCGCGCAGCAGCGGGCCGCGGAAGGTCCCCGGCGGCGTCCAGTCGGTCGCGGTGGTGATGTCGCGCTGGGGCAGCCGGTCCAGCGACGCCCGGTTCAGCACGTAGACCTTGTGCGCCGGGTCGGTGAAGCGGGAGATGCGGCCGACTATCGTCAGCGTCGCCGGCTGGTCGGCGCACGGCAGCGCCTGCGCGGAGGACAGCGGCAACAGCAGCAGCGGCAGCCAGCGCCAGCGATCGGCGGCGTAGGGGCGGCGGTGAAGATCCATGGAGCGGGTCGAGGCGGTTGCGTGTGGTATGGACGTCCGACGCCTGGCGGCCCGGACGGGCTGCCTGCCATATTATGTCAACGGCGTTTTGGCCGGCAAGCCGGCGGGGCCGGCCAAAGGCCGGCTCTGTTCAAAAGGTCAGGAATCTTGGCCCGGCGTCGCCCGGTTCTCGGCGCCTGTTCGAGGTCGGACCGTTTTCTGCCCGATGCCGTCAGGCCGGCAGGGCCGCGCGCGGCCTCTTGCGCAGCTTCAGGCAGCGGTACAGCGCATGGAGCACCGCCAGCGGCGACAGCGGCGTCAGCGTCAGCAGGCCTTCGCCGTCGCGGTAGCCGGGATTGACGCTGAGGAAGAAGCGGTCGGACGGCCTGGTCGAGCACTGCCAGAACCGCTCGTCGTCCCGGCTGTCCCGGGTGAGGATGCCTAGCTTGGCGACGAAGGGCCGCTCCGGCGACACCGGCGTCAGCTGGAAGCTGGAAAACAGCGCCGCGGCCTTGGCCGCCAGCGGATGGCGCAGGTCCTGGCCCGGCGCCGGCCACAGCCGGCGGGCGAATTTGTGCAGCACGGCGTAGCTGGACGGATGCACCATCACGCCGAGCAGGTACAACGGCCGCAGCGGGTGGGACAGCCAGTGGTACATCACCTGGCGGACCAGGAAGCCGAAATTGCTGTTTCGTCCCCGATACGCCTTCAAGAGGCCGGACTGTATGCGCAACACGCTGCAGGCGCGGGAGCCGAGCTGCCGGCGAAACCGGTGCACCGCGCAATAGCCGACCAGGCGGCCGGTCTCGTCGCGGTGCAGCAGCAGGCTGCTGTGCTCGGACGGCGGGGACAGGATCAGCGCCTTGAAGCCGGCGAGGTCTATGCCGGCGAAGATGGCGTCGTGGACGGCGAACAGTTCCCGCGCCAGCTGCTCTCTCTGCGGCGCTTGCAGCCGGGCGGGAATCACGCGTACGGAATGCACGGCATCGGCCATTTCATCGCCTCCCGATGAGGTGGAATAAAATGGCTGCGATGTTAGTAAGGCGGCGTCCGGCGCGGCTACTGTCCTTTCCGGCCGGGACTCGGGCCGGTTTTTTCGGCGTCCGGGGCGGCCTTTAAATTCATATGCTTATGAAACAAACGTATGATTCGTCTCGACCGCCAACTGGCCATTGGCATGGGCGCGGCCGCCTCAATAGCCCTGGGCGCGCTCGACGCGGCCTTCGGCCTCTCCGCCTTCGGCCAGGCGGCGCAGGCCGGCGGCGATCTGTTCCACCGCCTGCTGCCTGAGCGTGATCGCGGCGATGTGCGGCGTGACGGCCACCGACGGATGGCGCCACAGCGGATGGCCGGGCGGCAGCGGTTCCTCGGCGAACACGTCCAGCTGCGCGCAGCGGATGTGGCCGTTGCCCAGTAGCGCCAGCAGCGCGTCCTGGTCGAGCAGGTCGCCGCGGCCGGCGTTGATCAGCATCGATCCCGGCCGCATCAGCGACAGCTTCTCGCCGTCCAGCAGGCCGCGGGTCTGCGGCGTCGACGGCAGCACGCAGGCCACCACGTCGCTGGTTTCCAGCAGCTTCTCCAGGCCGGACTCGCCATGCAGGCTGTGCACATGGTGCAGATGCTTGGGACTGCGGCTCCAGCCGCTGACGCGGTAGCCGTCGTGGGCCAGCGCCCTGGCCGCCGCCGCGCCTATCTCGCCCAGGCCCAGTATGCCGACACTGACGTCGGCCGGCAGCTTCGGCGCCAGCATCCGCCACTGGCCGGCGGCCTGCTGGCGGCGGTAGATGTCCATATTGCGCTGGTAGCCCAGCACGCCGTAGCGGATGTACTCGGTCATCTGGGCCGCCATGCCGCCGTCCAGCAGCCGGTAGACCGGCAGGCCGGGCGGCAGGTCGGCGCGGCTCAGCAGCTTGTCGACGCCGGCGCCCAGCGCGAACAGCGACTCCAGCCGCGGCATGCGGGCTAGCAGGCCGTCGGGCAGGCCCCAGGCGACCAGGTGGCGGACTTCGGCCAGCTCGGCCTCTTCCAGGCCGGTGAAATGCCGTTCCGGCAGCGCGGCGCGGAACAGCTCGAGATAGGCCGAAACTTCCTTGGGATTCGGGGTGTGTACGAGGATCATGGCGGCGGTCGCTATTTGGACTTATGCCGTTAGTATACATCGGCGCGCGCTTGGGCGCCTGAAATCGCCTTGAACAGGCGTTGTCCGAACAGGCGCTAAGGGCAAACCGCATCCCGTTGCCATCGGCGGCGATCATCCCTATACCCTAAAGCATTTTCGCGATTTCCGTTTCGCGCGGCGCGGCTGCGGCCGCAATCGGCGATCGCGCGCAAGATCTGGCCGTCATGGCCACGGGGAGGCGGAATCATGAGAGACGATATGGCGGAGCTGCCGAGCGGCGGCAATCTGCGCGAGCGGCTGGACCAGGCCGGCATGCGGCCCGGAGGCTGGCTGCTGGCCAGCGATATCGAAGGGCCGCTGTTCCTCGGGGACTTCATCGCCGAGGCCTTGTCGGCGTGCCTGAAGCCGGCCGTCGGCGCGACGGACGCCGTGCCGTCCTACGGCCAGATCCTGTACGCCGAAGGCTACGCCGCCTTCAGCGCCGATACCGGCCCGTTGCGGCGGCCCGGCGGCGGGGCGCCGCCGCCGGAGGGCGGCTACACGCTGGCGCAGGAGGGCAGCGATACCATCTTCGCCCTGCCTTTGCTGCTGGCGGCCGGCGCCGACTACCGCTATCTGGAGCGCTTGGCGCTGCGCTCCCCGCCGACGCCGGGCGCGCCGGAGATGGCCGAACAACTGGCTGCAATGGGCTGGCAACTGGCCGGCATCACCACGGCGCCTCAGCAGCCGTATCGGGCGCGGGTTTCGGTCGGCGGCTGGCTGGAGACGGGCAGGGTGCTGGGATCGCCGTTTCCGCTGATGGAGGCCGAGGCCATGCTGCGCCGGCACGGGCGCTGGGAGGTGGAAATCGATCTGGTGAGGACCTATCTGGACGACGCCTGCCGGCTGATAGACCAGCACTCGGAGCTGTGGCTGGACGGCGGGATACGGCAGCGGCACTTGTCCGGCGCCGGCAGAGAGCTGCTGCGGCGGCGTTTTCAGCGCTTCTACCGGGAGGAGCTGGGGATATCCTATTGCCGCCGCGAGCGGGCGGGCCGCGCCGCCGCCACCCTGCTGGGCCGCATCGTCGAGGCCTGCTCGATGGTCGGAGACCGCGCCAAGGCGGCGTTGGCGCTGGGCCTGGCGCGCCGCGCCGGCGGCCTGGACAGGCTGGTGACGATGGGAGACGGCGCCAACGACGCGGCGATGCTGCGCCGCGCGCGCTGGTCGATAGGCGTCAACGGGCCCGATGCGGCGCGGGCCGCGGCCATCGGCCTGGTCAGCGACGATATGCGCCATGTGCCGGTGCTGTTGCGCTTGATCGAACGGGACGGTCGAGACATCGACGCGGTGATCGGCCGGGCGCAGGCGGAGCTGCGCGGCGCGGCCCTGGTCCATCGCGGCAGGGAGGGCGTGTCGGAGGCGCTGGCCGACGCGCACCGGCGGATGAAGCGGAAGCTGCGCGGTGAGTTCGTCACCTACTGACGCCGCCGGCGGGAAGGGCGGAGCGGGCGGGACGCTTACCGGGGCCGGACTGGCCCTGTCGTCGATGTGCTGCGTCCAGTTCGGCGCGTCGCTGTCCATGCCGGTCGCGCAGGGCATAGGCGTGTTCCGGGCCACCGCGCTGCGGCTGGCCTTCGCCGCGCTGATCCTGTTGCTGTGGCGGCGGCCTCGGCTGTTTTCGGCCTTGAGGCGGGAACCGGCGCTGATGCTGTTGGGCCTGGCCATGGCCGGCATGTTGCTGGGCTTCTTCGCGGCCCTGCGCACGCTGCCGCAGGGCCTGACGGTGGCGGTCAATCTGCTGGGACCGTTGCTGTTGGCCTGGCGGGAGGATGGGCGGCGCTGGCGGTGGCCGCTGCTGGCGCTGGTCGGCATCCTGGCGTTGTCCCGCCATGGGGAGCGCTGGGTCGCCGATGCGGCCGGCCTGGCCTGGGCGGCGTTGTCAGCCGCGTGCTGGGCCGCGTACATCGTCCTGCTCAGGCGGGCGGGACGGACATGCGGGGGAGGCGACGGCGTGGCGCTGGCCCTGCCGGTGGCCGCGCTGGCGGCGGCGCCCTGGGCCTGGCTGGACGGCGGCGCGTGGCCATCGGCGGAGGCGCTGCTGCGCCTGGCCGGCCTGTCCCTGCTGATGCCGGCCCTGCCTTACCTGCTGGAGCTCGAGGCCTTGAGAAGGATGCCGGCCTTTTCCTTCGGCGTCCTGATGAGCCTGGAGCCGGCCATCGCCGTGCTGGCCGGCGCCTGCTTGCTGGGCCAGACCCCGGCGCCGCTGCAACTGGCCGGGATGTCGCTGGCGACGGCGGCCTGCCTGGGGGCGCTGCGCGAAGGCTAGGCGGCGAAGCGCCGGCCCAGCCGTTCCAGCGCCGCGATCAGCGCCTGTTCGGTGCCGTCGTCGCGTGCGATGCGTTCCGTCGCGTGGGTCTGCAACTGCGGATGGACGCCGATCTGCACCGCGTGATGTGCGGCGGCGAACATCGACAGATCGTTACTGTCGTTGCCGAAGCAGACCAGTTCCTCGCCGGCGATGCCGTGGCGGACCAGCGCGCTCATCTTGTCGACGCCGGCGGCGGTGATGTCGACGATCTGCTGATCGGAATGGTGGTGGATGTTGATGTCGGCGCGCCGGCCCAGGTCCTGTTTCAGCGCCTCGCCGTCGGCGCACTCGGTGACCAGCAGCTTGACCGGCCGGCGGATCTCGTCGCGGCCGACATGGCGGGCGCGGCGCTGCGGGTCCACCAGCTGCATGAACGGATGGGCCGGGTCGCCGCTGTAATGGTAGTGCCAGTCCAGGTCCACCAGACAGGAGGCGCCGTGGCGCTCGGTCAACTCGAACAGCTGGGCCAGCGTGTCGTCGGGCAGCGGAACGATGTCGGTCAGCGCGCCCCGGTGCCAGATCATCGCGCCGTTGGAGCCGACGAACAGGCGGTCGTGGAAGCGCTCGTCCAACAGGTGCAGCATGTCGCGGTACGGGCGGGCGGAGGCGAAGCCTATCTGGTGGCCGCGGTCTTCCAGGCCGGACAGCGCGTCCTGGATGGCCGGGCTGATGCTGTGGCCGTTGAAGCAGATCGTGCCGTCGATGTCGAAGATGAAGTGCATATGCGTAGTATGGCTTAAAGCGTGGTGGGCGGAATCAGGGAGGAACATTGCTCGATGCGGCCGGCTTTGCCGATCGTCATTCTTTTTATTGGCATATTTTGGCTAAATATTTCATGGCATGAGCCGATATCGAATAGGTGAATAGTATACAGGGAGCATAGTATGGCCGTGAACGACGGATTCCCGATCGCCTACCGGCCGCAAGCGGCGTGGCAGCCGGCCGCCGCGACGGTCCGGGTGGCGGTGCCCGCGCCGGCCGGTCCCAGCGGCGCGGCGCCGCTGCTGGACAACAAGGGGCGGGAGGTCGGCTCCCCCGAGTCGCGTTACGGCATGAGCATGCAAACGCTGCAGTTGTTGAAGCAGTACGATGTGCGCGACATGTCTGGCAAGGACCTGGACGCGCTCAGCGACCTGATGATGGCGCGGGGCGAAATGGATGGGGACGTCGCCGCGGCGATACGCGGCGACATCGAAGCCAAGGGCTGGAAAACCGCCGGCGGCAGCAATGCGCTGGAAATCTTCGCCAAGCGCCGCGACCAGGCGATGGCCGAGATCAAGGCCGGCGAGGTCACGCTGAAATCCTACGACTTCATGCTGCAAGGCAATGCGCGGGTGCAGGAGATGCTGAATCGCCTGGCCGGCCTGCACGACGCCCTGCAGGAGGACGACAGCGTGCAGGCGGCCGCCGACGGCGGCATGAGCCAGGCGGCCGACATCAAGCGCTTCAACGATTGGGCGCGGCTGCAGGAGCGGCAGCCGCAGGGCGGGCCGGCGCCGTCGTTCGACCGGGACACGGAGGATGCGGTGATGAATACACTGCAGCGGCTGGGCATAAGCCTGCCGCCGCAATCGGACCAGGCCGGCGCGGCGGATCGCATGGCGCAGGCCTGGAAAAGCTATCAGGCCTGGCAGACGCAGCATCCCGGCGAGCAGGCGAAGATAGACTTGCAGGCGCCGCAGGAAAAGCCGGCGGCGCCGCCGAGCGATCCGCAGGCGAGCGCCGAGCCGGCTGCGCAGACGGCGCCGCCGCTCAGCCCTCGACGGCAGGCCGACGCGCTGAGCCAGCGTTTCCAGTTGGAGGCGCAGTACGGCATGAGCCTGCCGATGCTGCAAGTATTGAAGGGTTTCGATGTCGCCAATGCCTCGATGGACCAGTTGAAGCAATTGGGCAAGCTGCTGCAGGCCAATGGCGCGCTGTCGCAGGACGACGTCGATTCCTTGCTGCCCTTGACCGAGCATGGCATGGTGGATCCGATGAACTACTACCGCCGCGATCTGGAGTCGCTCGCCGACACCCTGCGGCATGGTCTGACGCCGCAGGCCCGGACGCCGCAGGGCGTGTTCGATCTGGCGAATGTCCCGGGGCGCGCCCGCAACGACAAGCAGGCCCAGGCGGTGCTGGATCGGCTGGCCGGCCTGCACCAGGCCTTGCAGGACGACGATGGCGTCAGGGAGGTGGCCGGCAACGGCTTGCAGCAGGCCGCCGATCTGGCGGCTTTCGATGCCTGGGCCCAGGTCGAGCGTAAGGGCGCGCGCAACAGCGACGACGCGCAGCCGGGCTTCCGCGGCCGGCAGGACGTGGACGGGATTTTCCGCATCTTGCGGCGCATGGGCGTGGAGCTGACGCCGGTGGACGGCGGCGCCAGGACCAGCCAGCGGCTGGAGCAGGCCTGGAAAGACTACCAGGCCTGGCGCGGCAGCCATCCGGACGCGCAGCCGGCGCTGCAACTGGCGCCGACCGCGCGCATCAACGATTTCGCCTGAGGCCGCGTCACTCCACGGTGCCTTCCTGGTCCAGCACCTGCTCCAGCGCCGCGAGGCAGGCCGGGTCTATCGCCCAGCCCAGGCTGCGGCGCATCAGCTCCAGCGTCTGCGGGACCGGCGTCGGAGGATGGTAGGGGCGTTCGGCGTGGATGGCGTCGAAAATGTCGGCGGTGGTGATGATGCGGGTTTCCAGCGTGATGGCGTCGGCCGTCAGGCCGCGCGGATAGCCCTGGCCGTCCAGCCGCTCGTGGTGGGCGCCGGCGACGCAGGCCAGCTCGGCGAACGAGGAGATCCGGCCCAGTATCGCCTCGGTGTAGCTGGCGTGCAGCTTCACCGCCTCCCATTCGCGGGCGTCCAGCGGGCCGGGCTTGTCCAGTATGGTGTTGCTGACGCCCAGCTTGCCGACATCGTGCAGCAGCGCGGCGCGGCGCAGCCAGCGGCGGCGCGCCGGATCGATGCCCATCCGCATGGCGATGCGCTCGGTGTAGTCGCCGACGCGCTGGCTGTGGCCGGCGGTGAACGGGCTCTTCGAGTCGACGACCAGGCCGAATCCCTCGGCGATCCGGTCCATATAGTCCTCGTCCAGCGGCACCGCGCACTGGGCCGGCTCCAGCGCCAGCACCGCCTGCTCGATGTCGTCGGCTTCCAGCTGGCGCCAGAAGGCCTGGTCGTCGGCCGCGTCGAGAAAGGCCTGCGTCAGCGCCGGGTCGAACCAGCCGCCGGCGCGGCGGCGCGCCTGCTCGCGCGCGGCGTGGCGGCCGTGGGTGGCGTGGAACACGTCCATCACCTGGGCCAGCAGCGCGATGCGGGCGTTCAGCGGAATGGCGTCGCCGGCCAGGCCCAGCGGCCGGCCCGAGCCGTCCCAGTGCTCGTCCAGGCTCTGGATGCCGCTGGCGACGTTTTCATTGAAGCGCAGCTGGCGGGCGATGTCGGCGCCGCGGTGGCAGCGGGTCTGGATCAGCTCGTCGGCCATTTCCTTGCCGTTGCGCAGCACGTTCAGGATGGACTCGGCGCGCCGTCGCCAGCCGCCGGCGTGGGTGCCGGTGCTGGTGAGCACGAAGCCCAGCACCTGCGGCAGGCCGGGACCGACCAGCTTGAAGTCCTGCTTGAAGCGGCGGTCGTCGGCCAGATACAGCTCGCTGATGCGGGCCGCGTTGCTGCTGCAGCCGAGGTCCTTCAGCAGTATGGTGTAGTAAAGATCCCACAGCGCCTGCGCTTCCAGTCCGAGGGCGCGGCCGATGCGCATGCCTATCCAGCAGCTGCGCACGCAATGCCCCTCCGGCTGGCCCTCGGTGATGTCCAGCGCATAGCTGAGTGCGCTGATCAACTGCGACAGTTGCAGGGTGGCGGCCATGGACGCTCCGGGGCGGCTGGGACGATGGTCTTGCTTTGGAATATCTTGTCTTTATGCGCCGGTGGCCGTGGTTTTGCAATCCCGCCCGGTCGGACGGCGGGGGCCGCGGTTTCCGTCTATTACCGTTGTTCCTGCCCGCCAAACGATAGGGGAGCGCGATGATGACTTCAGCGATACGTTTCGACAGCCTGGGTCCGGACGACTTCGCCGCCGTGGCCGAACTGGCCGGCGCGATCTGGCACCGGCATTTCATCGGCATGATCTCGCGCGAGCAGATCGCCTACATGCTGGCCGGCCGCTACACGCCGGAAAAGCTGGGCCGCTACCTGGAGGCGCCGGATCGCTGGTTCCGGCTGCTGCGGGTGGACGGCGTGCTGCGCGGCTATTGCAGCTACGCGCTGAGCGGGCGGCCGGGCGAGATGAAGCTGGAGCAGCTGTATCTGGCCGAGGACTGCCGCGGCCAGGGACTGGGCGGCCGGATGATGGACGAGGTGGAGGCCGCCGCCCGTGCCGCCGGCTGCGACACGCTGATGCTGACCGTCAACCGCCACAACGCCGGCGCCATCGCCGTGTATCGCAAGCGCGGTTTTACCGTCCGGGAGGAGGTGGTGGCCGATATCGGCAACGGCTTCGTGATGGACGATTATGTGATGGAAAAGGCGCTGGCTTGATGTTTGAGCGTATTCGCCCAATTCCGAAGCTCAGGGTGAGTATTCCATGTAGAACCGTTCAGGAGATTCGCTGATGATTTTGAAGCCATGTCTGGAATAAAATGCTTGGGCAAGCTCGTTCACTCGCAGTACGCGAAGGCGGATGGGCTTGTTTTCGGTTTGTCCTTGTCTGATCAGTGATTGCAATAGCAGAGAACCAAGGCCTTGGTTTCTGAATGCCGGCAGTAGGTAGAGTTTGACCAGCTGCAGGTGCGTTGGATGGATTTCCACGCAAATCAAACCGAAGATCTGCCCGTCCGATATCGCTAACTGATGGTCATCGGGGTTGAAGTGTTCGCGATGGCTGCACCGCTGGCTCTCCAGATTCCAGCCCCAGGCCAGCTCCACATAATGCTTCATCGAGGCTTCGAAGATATTGAACGCCAGCGGCTCGTCGTCTAATGTGGCCTGGCGCAATGTCAGGGTAGGCTGCTTCATGTCAGGTTCCGCAAAACGTCCTGTAGCCCTCCGCCAGCTCCGCCGCCGCCGGCTGCGCGTAGCGATCCAGCCCGTCGCGCTCGTCGAACGGCCGGCGCAGCACTTCCAGCAGCGCCAGCGTCGGCGCCATGTCGCCGCGCTCGGCGGCGGCGGCCAGCGCCTCTTCCACCAGGTGGTTGCGCGGGATGTACAGCGGGTTGGCGCGGCGCATCGCCGCGGCGATGTCGGTCGGACGGCGGGTGCGCGGCACATGGCGGGCATGCCATTGCTTCAGCCACGGCTCCAGCGCGTCCGGCGCCGGGAACAGGGCGGCCAGCCGTCCGGATTTGCCTTCCGCCTCGTCGGCCAGATAGCGCCAGGCCAGCGTGTGATCGACGCCCTGGGCCGCCAGCAGCGTCAGCCAGTCGTTGAGCAGCGCGTCGTCGCCGCCTCGCGCGTCGTCCAGGCCCAGCTTGACGCGGGCCTGGGCCAGCCAGTGTTCGCGGTAGCGGTCGGCGAAGCCTTCGATGACGGCGGTGGCGGCCGGCACCGCCGAGGCCGGGTCGTCCGGCGCGATCAGCGGCAGCAGCGTCTCGGCGAAGCGGGCCAGGTTCCACTGGGCGATGGCCGGCTGGTTGCCGTAGGCGTAGCGGCCCTGGTGGTCTATCGAGCTGAACACGGTGTCCGGGTGGTGGGCGTCCATGAAGGCGCAGGGGCCGTAGTCTATCGTCTCGCCGGACAGCGCCATATTGTCGGTGTTCATCACGCCGTGGATGAAGCCGGCGTGCATCCAGCGGGCGATCAGCGCCGCCTGGCGTTCCGCCGCCGCCTGCAGCAGCGCCAGATGGCGGTCGTCGCGGCCGGCCAGTTCCGGATAGTGGCGGGCTATCGTGTAGTCGGCCAGTTTTCGCAGCATCTCGGCCTCGCCGCGGATGGCGAAGTACTGGAAGGTGCCGACGCGCAGATGGCTGGCGGCGACGCGGGTCAGCACCGCGCCGCGCTGCGGCCGCTCGCGGTAGACCGGCTCGCCGGTGGCGACCACCGCCAGCGCGCGGGTGGTCGGGATGCCCAGCGCCTGCATCGCCTCGCCTAGGATCAGCTCGCGCAGCATAGGGCCGACGGCCGCCTTGCCGTCGCCGCGGCGCGAGAACGGCGTCGGGCCGCTGCCCTTGAAGGCGATGTCGCGGCGCGCGCCGCCGCGATCCGTCACCTCGCCCAAGAGCAGCGCGCGGCCGTCGCCCAGCGACGGCGACAGTCCGCCGAACTGGTGGCCGGCATAGGCCTGGGCGATGGGCTGCGCGCCGGCCGGGAGTTCGGCGCCGGAGAATAGCCGCGCCAGTTCGGCCGCGTCGGCTTTGTCGGCGTCCAGGCCCAGCTCGTCGGCCAGTTCGGCGTTCCAGTACAGCATCTCCGGGGCCGGCGGCGTGTCCGGCCGGGTCGGCTCCCAGGCGCCGGGCAGTTCGCGGGCGTAGCTATGATCGAAGGCGATGCGCATGATGACGGGTCTCGTGTTTGGCGGTTGTCGCTGACTGTATTGTGTCCGTTGGCCGGCGCAAGGGCTAGTCCGATGGCATGATTCGATGTCGGCGAAAAAAACGCCGCCTCGCGGGCGGCGTCCTTGCAGACTCAGCGGCTGCGGCCGCTCTTGTTGCCCGGCTTGGCCGGGCCGCGGCCGGCCGGGGCCTTGCCGCCCTGGCCGCGCGCGCCGACGGCCGCCGGCTTGCCGCGCTGGCCCTGCGGGGCCTGGCGGGCGCCGGTGGGCTTGCTGCGGCTCATGGTCGCGCCCATCTTGTGGCGCACCGCGGCGGCCTTGTCGCCCGGCGGCGTCGGCGGGATCAGGCAGTGCTTGCTGTGGCCGATCAGGTCGCTGCGGCCCATCTGGATCAGCGCGTCGTGGATGATCTGCCAGTTGTCCGGATGGTGGTAGCGCAGGAAGGCCTTGTGCAGCTTGCGGCGGTAGCCGTCGCGCACCACGTCCACCTTTTCCGAGCTGCGGCTCAGGCGCTTCAGCGGATTGCGGCGGGTATGCCACATCGTCGTGGCCATCGCCATCGGCGTCGGCGTGAAGGTCTGCACCTGGTCCAGGCGGAAGTTGTTCTTCTTCAGCCACAGCGCCAGATTCATCATGTCCTCGTCGCTGGTGCCCGGATGGGCGGCGATGAAGTAGGGGATCAGGTACTGTTCCTTGCCGGCCTGGCGGCTGAAGCGCTCGAACAGCTCCTTGAACTTGTCGTAGGCGCCCATGCCCGGCTTCATCATCTTGGACAGCGGGCCGTCCTCGGTGTGTTCCGGCGCGATCTTCAGATAGCCGCCGACGTGGTGCTGCACCAGTTCCTTGATGTATTCGGGCGAACGCACGGCCAGGTCGTAGCGCAGGCCGGACTGGATGTTGATCTTCTTCACGCCCGGCAGCGCGCGCGCCTTGCGGTACAGCTGGATCAAATGGCTGTGATCGGTGTTCAGGTTCTCGCAGATGTCCGGGAACACGCAGGACAGCTTTCTACAGGAACGCTCGATCTTCGGGTCCTTGCAGCTGAGGCGGTACATGTTCGCCGTCGGGCCGCCCAGGTCGGAGATGTGGCCGGTGAAGCCCGGCGTCTTGTCGCGGATTTCCTCGATCTCGTGCAGGATGGACTCTTCCGAGCGGCTCTGGATGATGCGGCCCTCGTGCTCGGTGATCGAGCAGAAGGTGCAGCCGCCGAAACAGCCGCGCATGATGTTGACCGAGTACTTGATCATCTCCCAGGCCGGGATGTGGGCGTTGCCGTAGGCCGGGTGCGGGTTGCGGGCGTAGGGCAGGCCGTAGACGAAGTCCATTTCCTCGGTGGTGAGCGGGATAGGCGGCGGCGTCAGCCACACGTCGCGCTCGCCGTGCATCTGCACCAGCGCGCGGGCGTTGCCCGGATTGGATTCCAGGTGCAGCGTGCGGCTGGCGTGGGCGTACAGCACCGGGTCGTGGGCGACGGCCTCGTAAGCCGGGATGCGGATCACGGTCTTCGCGCGCTCGGCGCGGCGCTTGGCCAGTCGTTCCTCGCGCGATTCGATGCGGATCACCTGCGGCTTGGTCGGATCGATGTCCTTGGTGGCCTCGGCCGCCTGCTCCGGGATTTCCTGGTAGGGGTTCAGGTGCGGATCGATGCGGCCCGGCGTGTCCACCACGCTGGAGTCCATCTCCTGCCATTCCTCGTCCGGGCGCCAGCCGTGCGGCACGATGAAGGCGGTGCCGCGGATGTCGCGCATCTCGGACAGCTTCTCGCCCTTGGCGGCGCGGTGGGCGATCTCCACCAGCGCGCGTTCGGCGTTGCCGTACAGCAGGATGTCGGCCTTGGAGTTGACCAGCACCGACGGGCGCACCTTGTCGCTCCAGTAGTCGAAGTGGGCGATGCGGCGCAGCGACGCCTCGATCGAGCCTATCATCACCCCGACGCCGGGATAGGCCTCGCGGCAGCGCTGGGCGTAGACGGTGACGGCGCGGTCCGGGCGCTTGTTCGGCTCGGCGTTCGGCGTGTAGGCGTCGTCGGAGCGCGCGCGGCGGTCGGCGGTGTAGCGGTTGATCATCGAATCCATATTGCCGGCGGTGACGCCGAAGAACAGATTCGGGCGGCCCAGTTCGCGGAAGGCGTCCGCGCTGTGCCAGTCCGGCTGGGCGATGATGCCGACGCGGAAGCCCTGCGCCTCCAGCAAGCGGCCGACCAGGGCCATGCCGAAGCTCGGATGGTCGATATAGCAATCCCCGGTGACCAGGATGATGTCGCAGGAGTCCCAGCCCAGCTGGTCCATCTCGGCGCGGGTCATCGGCAGGAACGGGGCGGTGCCGAAACGGCTGGCCCAGTACTTGCGGTAGGAATCGATTGGCTTGGCGGCGGCTTGCGGAGTAGTCATGCGTTCACGTCGAATTCAGGCAGCCGGCTATTATGCCGGATCGCCAGAAAAAAGTCAGCATAAACAATTGTTTATTGGGCTCAATCTCCCTCGTCGCGGCAGGGGCTTGATCGGGCGGCGGCGCGAGCGGGTTTTCTGATGCAAATCAAGGCGCTGCCGCATCGCGCCGGCGGGGCGGATGCCCGGCGCGCGGCTTTGGTGTACCCTTGCGGCCTGGGCGGCGGGGCGCGCGAGCGGCCGCGCCGCGATATTTTCGGGCATCAACGGATTCGGAATCGGAAAAGGCTAAACATCATGGGTGAGCGTATCGTCGGCGTGAAGGGCGGAGAGCAGGGGCTGGTGAAGGAATTGGAGGCGGGCGCCGTGCTGCACGTGCCCGATTTCGGCTTTGTCCTCGACGCCGCCGAGCAGGCGCTGCTGACCCCGGCCATCGCCGATCCCAAGCGCAAGAACATCAGCCTGGAGCCGGACAACGGCGCGCTGCACGGCGTGCTCGGCGGCGACGACACCCAGCAGGCGGTGCGCGCGCTGATCTCGCGCTACCAGCGCTCGGCGGCCGAGCTGCTGGCCCGCGTGCTGCCGGAATACCAGGGCCGGACGCGCGCCGCGCCGACCAGCCTGCGCCTGGTCAGGGTGGAGGACCGCAAGACCTCGTGGCGCAAGGACGACAGCCGGCTGCACGTCGACGCCTTCCCGTCGCGCCCGACCTACGGCGAGCGCATCCTGCGCGTGTTCTGCAACATCAATCCGGCCGGCGAGCCGCGCGTGTGGCGCGTAGGCGAGCCGTTCGAGGACATGGCGAAGAAGATGCTGCCGCGGGTGCCGGCCCAGTGGCCCGGCTCGGCCGCGCTGCTGGCGGCGCTGAAGATCACCAAGCGCAAGCGCAGCGGCTACGACCACATCATGCTGCACCTGCACGACGCGATGAAGGCCGACCTGGAATACCAGAAGACCTGCCCGCAGCAGACGGTGCCGTTCGCGCCCGGCGGCGCCTGGATCTGCTTCTCCGACCACGCTTCGCACGCGGTGATGTCCGGCCAGTTCATGCTGGAGCAGACGCTGTGGCTGCCGCTGGAGAAAATGGACGATCCGGCCAAGTCGCCGCTGCGTCAGCTGGAGCGGCTGACCGGGCGGGCGCTGGTCTAACTTTTTCCGAGCATGGCAGTCCAGCCCCTGCCGGCTGGACTGCCATGCGGGGGGCGGCCCGCTCCCGACCAGCGGCCGCCGTCTCGCCGCGGCGAACAAGCGCCGGCGATTTCGGTTACAATGGCCGATTCGCTATCCTTACCAACAGCCAGAACATGAGCACGGAAAACAGCGCGCCGGTTGTCAACAACTTCATTCGCAGCATCATCGACGAGGATCTGGCCACGGGCCGTCGCAGCTCGGTGGTGACCCGCTTCCCGCCGGAGCCGAACGGCTTCGCCCACATCGGCCACGCCAAGGCCATCTGCATCAACTTCGGCCTGGCCGAGGACTACCAGGGCCAGTGCAATCTGCGCATGGACGACACCAATCCGGAGAAGGAATCGGACGAGTTCGTCGAGGCGTTCAAGCAGGACATCAGCTGGCTGGGCTTCAAGTGGAACGGCGAGGTGCGCTACGCGTCCGACTACTTCGAGCGCCTGTACGACTACGCCGTCGAGCTGATCCAGGCCGGCAAGGCCTATGTGGACGACCTGTCCGCCGAGGAAATGCGCCAGTACCGAGGCAACCTGACCGAGCCGGGCAAGAACAGCCCGTACCGCGACCGCAGCCCGGAAGAGAACCTGGACCTGTTCACCCGGATGCGCGCCGGCGAATTCGCCGACGGCAGCAAGACGCTGCGCCTGAAGATAGACATGGCCTCCGGCAACATCAATCTGCGCGATCCGGCCATCTACCGCATCCGCCGCGTGCATCACCATCGCACCGGCGACAAGTGGTGCATCTACCCGATGTACGACTACACCCACTGCATCTCCGACGCGATCGAGGGCATCACCCACTCGCTGTGCTCGCTGGAGTTCGAAGACCACCGTCCGCTGTACGACTGGGTGCTGGACAACATCAGCATCGGCCACCATCCGCAGCAGATCGAATTCTCGCGGCTGGAACTGCTGTACGCGCTGACCTCCAAGCGCAAGCTGCAGGCCCTGGTCAACGACGGCGTGGTGACCGGCTGGGACGACCCGCGCATGCCCACCATCGCCGGCATGCGTCGTCGCGGCTACAGCCCGGCCGGCATCAAGCTGTTCGCCCAGCGCATCGGCGTGTCGAAGAGCGAGAACATCATCGACATGTCCATCCTGGAAGGCGCGGTGCGCGAGACGCTGGAAAACGACTCGCCGCGCGTGATGGCCGTGGTCAATCCGCTGAAAGTGACGCTGACGAACTACGACGCCGCCGTCACCGCCAGCCGCAGCGCGCCGTTCCACCCGCACCATCCGGAATTCGGCGAGCGCGAAGTGCCGATCGCCCGCGAGATCTGGATCGAGCGCGACGACTTCGCCGAAACGCCGCCGCCGAAGTGGCAGCGCCTGACCGCCGGCGGCGAAGTGCGCCTGCGCTACTCCTACGTGATCAAGTGCGACGAGGTGGTGAAGGACGCCGCCGGCGAGATCGTCGAGCTGAAGTGCTCGATCGACCACGACACGCTGGGCAAGAACCCGGAAGGCCGCAAGGTCAAGGGCGTGATCCACTGGGTGTCGGCCGAACACGCGATCCAGGCCGACGTGCGCTGGTACGAGCGCCTGTTCACCGAGCAGCGCCCGGACGCCGTGCGCGGCGAGGACGGCGAATACGTCGATTTCCGCCAGTTCATCAGCCCGGAGTCGCTGAAGCTGGTGCCGGCCTTCGTCGAGGCCTCGGTGCTGCAGGCCGAGCCGGAATCGCGCTTCCAGTTCGAGCGCCTGGGCTACTTCGTCACCGACCGCTACGAACACCGCAAGGGCGAGAAGGCGGTGTTCAACCGCACCGTCGGCCTGAAGGACAGCTGGAAGTAAGCGGCTGATCCGTCGACGAATGGCGAGCCCGCGCGCTCGCCATTTTTGCATCCGCAACCGTTTGACGCGGCCGGGCAGGCGCCCGGCCGTCCGCAAGGAGAAAACCATGCGCGTTTCGCTACGCCGCGCCGTGCTGGCGCTGGCCGCCGCCGGCCTGCTGGCCGCCTGCGCCTCGCAGCCGGGCAAGGGCAATTACGACAGCGGCAAGACCTACAAGATCACCATCCTGCACACCAACGACCACCACGGCCGCTTCTGGCCGAACAGCGACGGCGAATACGGCCTGGCCGCGCAGAAGACGGTGGTGGACAAGGTGCGCGCCGAGGTCAAGGCCGACGGCGGCTACACGCTGCTGCTGTCCGGCGGCGACATCAACACCGGCGTGCCGGAATCCGATCTGCAGAACGCCGAGCCGGACTTCCGCGGCATGGACCGCATCGGCTACGACGCGATGGCCGTCGGCAATCACGAGTTCGACAAGCCGCTGCCGGTGCTGATGCAGCAGCGCAAGTGGATACACTTCCCGATGCTGTCGGCCAACATCTACCAGGACGGCAAGCGCCTGTTCGACCCGTACGCGATGTTCAATCTGGGCGGCGTCAAGGTGGCGGTGCTGGGCCTGACCACCGACGACACCGCCAAGCTGGTCAATCCGGAGCAGATCAAGGGCATCGAATTCAGGAGTCCGATCGCCGAGGCCGCCAAGCTGGTGCCGGAACTGCGCGACAAGGCCGACATCGTCATCGCCGCCACCCACATGGGCCATTACACCGACGGCAATCACGGCGTCAACGCGCCCGGCGACGTCGAGATGGCGCGCGCGGTCAAGGGCCTGGACCTGATCGTAGGCGGCCACAGCCAGAACCCGGTGTGCATGAAGGCCGAGAACGTCCGCGACGACGCCTACGTGCCGGGCGCGCCGTGCGCGCCGGACCGGCAGAACGGCGCCTGGATCGTGCAGGCGCACGAATGGGGCAAATACGTCGGTCGCGCCGATTTCGAATTCCACAACGGCAGGCTGAAGCTGGTCAGATACCAGCTGATTCCGGTCAATCTGAAAAAGACGGTGACGGGCGCCGACGGCAAGACGCGGAAAGTACCGTACACCGAGGCCGTCGCCGACGACGACAGGCTGCGCCGCTTCCTGCAGAACTACCAGGACAAGGGCCAGGCCGCGCTGTCGGTCCCGGTGGCAGAGTCCGACGCCGAGTTGGAAGGCGGCCGCGACGCGTCGCGCAGCCGGCCGACGGCGC
Organism: Chromobacterium sp. CV08; assembly: GCF_051129845.1. Classification (NCBI taxonomy): domain Bacteria; kingdom Pseudomonadati; phylum Pseudomonadota; class Betaproteobacteria; order Neisseriales; family Chromobacteriaceae; genus Chromobacterium; species Chromobacterium sp. CV08. Next base: position 3,433,671 of record NZ_CP150453.1, on the reverse strand, counting down.
TGGGCGCGCTGGTGGCTGCCGCGATGATGGACAAGGCCCGCGCCGATTTCGCCGTGATCAACTCCGGCGGCATCCGCGATTCGCTGCCGGCCGGCGCCATCCGCTACCGCGACGTGCTGAAGGTGTTCCCGTTCGGCAGCCGACTGGCCTATGTCGAGCTGTCCGGCCGCGAGGCGCTGGACTATCTGCGGGCCGCGGCGCGGATGACGCCGGGCGCCGGCGCCTTCGCCCAGTTCGCCGGCGTGCGGCTGCGCATCGTCGGCGGCGAGCTGCAGGACGCCGCGATAGGCGGCAAGCCGGTGGACCCGGCCAAGACCTACCGGATGGCGGTCAACAGCTTCATCGCCGCCGGCGGCGACGGCTATCCCAGGCTGATCGGCCGGCCCGGCTACGTCGACACCGGCCTGGTGGACGCCGATGTGCTGAAGCAGTACCTGGCCGCCCACTCGCCGCTGAAGGCGCAGCGCTACGCGCCGGCTGGTGAGGTGACGCGCGAGTAGGGCGCGCATAGCGGCTAACAAAATTCCTGATGCTGCGTTGCGCCGACTTGTCGTACCAAGAGCCGCTAACAAAACCGCGCAGCGCGCCTTGCCTCAGCCGTAAAACTGATTCTTGTCAGCCGCTCTAAGCCACAGGCGACAGGCCGCTCCGCTTTCGGGGCGGCCCGTCGCGTTTTGACGGCTCAGCGGACGATTTCAAAGAACGGGTCGCAGCAACTGCCGGCCGGCGTGCAGCCGTAGGCGCCGGTCTGGTCCGGCGCGAAGTCGGCCTTCTTCCACTGCTTGTAATGCGCCGGCGTGTAGTAGACGCGGTTGTTGACGTAGTCGTGGACGACGCGGCCGTCGGCGGCGGCGTAGGCGTACTGGTCGTCGGCCGGGTATTCCGGCTGGGTGAACTCCATATAGCCGACCAGCGGCACCTCCTCGCCGCCTACCACGCGGAAGCGGTTGGCGTAGCAATGCCAGCGCAGGCTGTTGCTGATGTTGGCCTCGCCGTTCAGCGCGTCCATCGCCGCCCGCGGCCCCAGGCCGGCCAGATTGGGGCACTGGTTCAGGTCCAGGCCGGCGGTGTTGACCGCCGGCAGGTGATGGCGCGCGTTGCCGTGCGGCGAGCGGGCATGATCGGCCCAGTAGGCGGCGTCCATGACGAACGGCCCATCCACCTCCTGCGGGTAGAACTGGCCGGCGGCGACCGTGGCCGGATGGTATTGCAGCAGCGAGCTGGCCATTTGCTTCAGCCCATTGGTCAGCACCGCCCGGTCCTTTTTGACCTGCGGCACCACCAGGCCGGAGCCGGTATGGCTGACCACGGCGCGGACGTCCGCCGGCAGCGCGGCGTAGTTGCCGCACTGTTGCGGCGTCCAGCGCGCGCCCAGCGGCATGCGGGCCGACCAGAGCTGGCCTATCGCGTCCTGCGGGTTGGTCCATTTGTCGGCGGCGACGACTGCGCCGGCTAGGCCGGCGGCCAGCAGGGCGAGCAGTATGGCGGTGTGGCGTGTGGGCATCGTTGTCTCCTGTGCGGGGGATGGAGTGTCGGCGCGCGGGGCGCGCGCAGTTTGATGTTCGCGACGCCGCTTGTGAAAACCTACTGGCCCTTGTGCCGGCGGCCGCGCGGGCGGCCGGACTTGTCTCCGGTCAATAAAGCGGCGCGTGTCGCGCGGCCGGTCTTGAGGCGGTTTTCCTGCAAGTGGTATGGTGGTGGTCAGCTGGAGCTTCGTGCTTGCCGGGCTCCTTTACGACCCTTGCCCCAGACTGCGACCATGACCAAACCACGAGCCGTATACCTGCAATCCGGCGGTCCCACCGCCGTGCTGAACGCCTCCGCCCAGGGCGCGATCGAAACCGCGCGCCGCCTCGGCCTTTCGCTGTACGCCGCCTACGACGGCCTGGCCGGCCTGCTGGACGACAGGCTGTGCGACACCGACGGCGTGTCGGACACCGCCATCGCCCAGCTGGCCTTCATGCCGGGCGGCAGCTTCGGCGTCAGCCGCCGGATGATAGGCAGCTTCGACGAGGCGGCGGACGACTGGCTGCGGCTGCGCGACGTGCTGGCCAAGCACGACATCCGCTACCTGCTGATCAATGGCGGCAACGGCTCGCTGGGCTGCGCCGAGCGGCTGGCCGATTTCGAGAAGCACACCGGCTACAAGCTGGGCGTGATCGGCATCCCCAAAACCATAGACAACGACCTGGTGGGCACCGACAACAGCCCCGGTTACGGCTCGTCGGCCAAATTCCTGGCCAGCGCGATGCGCGAGGTGGGCCTGGACATGACCAGCATGGGCTGGGGCAGGGTGTTCATCATGGAAACGATGGGCCGCCACACCGGCTGGCTGGCCGCCGCCTGCGCCGCGTCCTCGCGCAGCCCGCAGGAGGCGCCGCACCTGCTGCTGCTGCCCGAGGTGCCGTTCGACCGGCAGCGCTTCCTGGCGGCGCTGGACGCCAGCCTGGCCAAATACGGCCAATGCGCGATCGCGGTGGCCGAGGGCATCACCGGCGAGGACGGCCGCTTCGTCGCCGAGGCCAAGAAATCGGAAACCTACGGCCACGAACAGCTGGGCGGCGCCGGCCACTGGCTGGCGCAGCTGATCCTGCGCGAACGCGGCATCTCCGCCCACGTGGCCCAGGTGGACTATCTGCAGCGCGCCGGCGGCCACCTGGCCTCCGCCACCGACGTCCGCCAGGCCTATGTGATGGGCGAGAAGGCGGTGGAATGGCTGTTGGCCGGCAAGACCGGGCTGATGGCCGGCATCAGGCGTCTGAACGACCATCCGTACTGCTGGGACGTGGCCGAGGTGCCGCTGTCCGCCGTAGGCGACAAGGAAAAGCGGCTGCCGCCGGAATTCATCGGCGCCGACGGTTTCAGCGTCACCCAGGCCTTCCTCGATTACGTCAAGCCGCTGATGGAAGGCGAGCGGATTCCGCCGTTCAAGGACGGCCTGCCCGATTACCGGCCTATCGCCTGGCCCAAGGTGTAGCGCCCGCCGACGGCCGTGAACCGGCCCCGGCCGGCCCGATATGCCAAAACCGCCGCCCGCCGGCGGTTTTTTCATGCAAACGGTTGTTACAGGACTGCTGCGCGCTCTGCTACAATCTTCCTCTTTTGACTGTCACATAGGTTTTTTTGATCATGCTGAGCCTGTACAACACACTGACCCGCAAGAAGGAAGTCTTCAAACCCATCGAAGCCGGCAAAGTGAGCATGTACGTCTGTGGCATGACCGTCTACGACCTCTGTCACATCGGCCACGCGCGCATGCTGGCGGCCTGGGACATCATCTACCGCTGGCTCGACGCCTCCGGCTACGCCGTCACCTATGTCCGCAACATCACCGACATCGAAGACAAGATCATCAAGCGCGCGCTGGAGCGCGGCATCACGCCGGAACAGCTGGTGGAGCAGACCATCGCCGACATGCACGCCGACCTGGCGCAGCTGTACCTGGTGCCGCCGACGCTGGAACCGCGCGCCACCCACCACGTCGGCGGCATGGTGGAAATGATCGAGACCCTGATCGCCAACGGCAAGGCCTATCCGGCCGCCAACGGCGACGTCTACTACGCGGTGCGCGAATTCGAAGGCTACGGCAAGCTGTCCGGCCGCACGCTGGACAAGCTGCGCGCCGGCGAGCGCGTCGAAGTGGACCCGAACAAGCGCGACCCGCTGGACTTCGTGCTGTGGAAGGCCGCCAAGCCGGGCGAGCCGTCCTGGGACAGCCCGTGGGGCCCCGGCCGTCCGGGCTGGCACATCGAGTGCTCGGTGATGAGCTGCCACCACCTGGGCGAGCACTTCGACATCCACGGCGGCGGCGAGGACCTGCAGTTCCCGCACCACGAAAACGAAATCGCCCAGAGCGAGGGCGCCCACGGCCACACCTACGTCAACTACTGGATGCACAACGGCTTCCTGCAGTTCGGCGGCGAAAAGATGTCCAAGAGCCTGGGCAACTTCTTCACCATCCGCGACGTGCTGAAGCACTTCGACGGCGAGGCGGTGCGCATGCTGATGGTGCGCGCCCACTACCGCAGCCCGATCAACTACTCGGAAGAACTGCTGCAGGACGCCAAGCACGCGCTGACCCGGCTGTACACCGCGCTGCGCGGCCTGGAGCTGCCGGCCTCCGGCGGCATCGACTGGACCCAGCCGCACGCCGCCCGCTTCAAGGCGGCGATGGACGACGACTTCGGCACGCCGGAGGCGATGGCCGTGCTGTTCGAGCTGGCCGGCGAAGTCAACAAGAGCCGCGACCCGCAGCAGGCCCGTCTGCTGAAGGACCTGGCCGGCGTGCTGGGCTTCCTGACCCGCGATCCGGAGGCCTTCCTGCAAGGCGGCGCCGGCGAGGGCGTGTTGTCGGCCGAGCAGGTGGAAGCGCTGATCCAGGCGCGCAAGGACGCCCGCGCCGCGAAGAACTGGGCCGAATCGGACCGCATCCGCGACGAGCTGACCGCCAAGGGCATCGTGCTGGAAGACGGCGCAGGCGGCACCATCTGGCGCCGCGCCTGAGCGTATTTGCCTGACGGTGCTTGTCAACGGCCGGCAAACGGCGGATAATGCTATGCTTCTCAAGCAGTACAGGCAAAACCCCTGTACCCGATATAGAAAGGTAAGAAATGAAAACCGATATTCACCCGACTTACAAAGACCTGTCCGTTACCTGCTCCTGCGGCAGCCAGTTCGTGACCAAGTCCACCATGTCCAAGGACAGCTTCGGCATCGAAGTCTGCTCCAACTGCCACCCGTTCTACACCGGCAAGCAGAAGATCGTGGACACCGCTGGTCGCGTGGACAAGTTCAACCAGAAATTCGGCAGCTTCTTCAAGCGCTAAGCGCGTTGCCGCATATCTGGAATCCGAAAAGGGCAGCCGCTGGCTGCCTTTTTTCATGCCGTCGCGGCATCGGATGACGAGTTGAACCCGTAGAACCTGTCTACGATCTTTTTTCAACAGCGGCGCCGGACGGCGCTGGCAAAAATATCGTGAACAGGCTCTTAGCAACGACTAAGGTGGCAGGATGCTGACTTATTCCTCCCAGGCCAGCCAGCTGGCCAAGCCTACCGAAAAACCCTGGGTGCTGCTGCTGCTGTGCTTCATCTGGCTGTGGCCCGGCATACTGGGACACGACCCGTGGAAGCCGGACGAGCCGTTCGTGCTGGCGGTGGCCCAGAGCATGCTGCACAGCGGCAACTGGCTGCTGCCCACACTGCAGGGCGCCCCCTACCTCGACAATCCCCCGCTGTACTACTGGCTGGCCGCCGGCTGCATCAAGCTGTTCTCGCCGTGGCTGCTGCCGGCGCACGACGCCGCGCGGATGGCCACGCCTATGCTGATGGCGCTGTCGCTGCTGCTGGCCGGCATGGCCGGCCGCGAGCTGATAGGCCGCCGCCACGGCCGCAGCGTGGTGATGATACTGATAGGCTGCATCGGCCTGGTCGAGGCCGGCCACCAGCTGACGCCGACGGTGGCCAGCTTCGCCGGCTTCGCCGCCGCCTTCTACGCGCTGACGCTGACGCTGCGTTCGCCCGGCCTGGCCGGCGCGCTGCTGGGCGCGGCCAGCGTCGCCACCTTCCTCGGCGGCAGCCTGATGGACCTGCTGCTGATCTGGCTGGCGGCGCTGATGCTGCCGGCCTTCAGCGGCTGGCGCAGCAAGAACTACGCGCTGACGCTGCTGCTGGCGCTGCTGGTGGCGGTGCCGGCGATACTGGTGTGGCCGATGCTGCTGGCGCGCGACTACCCGGCCGTCTACGCCGACTGGTGGGCCAACTACGCGCTGGGCCAGACCAGCGGCTTCCACCGGCTGCGGCTGTTCCACGACTTCGGCTACTACAGCCTGAACGCCCTGTGGTTCGCCTTCCCGGCCTGGCCGCTGGCGCTGTGGACGCTATACCGCAACCGCGAACTGCAAACGCCCAAGCTGCAACTGCCGCTGGTGTTCTCGCTGATGATCGCGCTGTTCCTGACGCTGTCCGACCGCGCCAGCATCACCGACGCGATGCCGCTGCTGCTGCCGCTGTCCATCCTGGCGGCGGTGGAGCTGGACAATCTGCGCCGCGGCGCCGCCGCCTTCCTCAACTGGTTCGCGCTGATGACCTTCGGCCTGTTCGGCCTGCTGGTGTGGCTGGGCTGGGCGGCGATGAACTACGGCTGGCCGCAGGGCCTGGCCGGCCGCGCCCAGTACTTCAGCCCGTTCTACCAGCCACATGTGTCGTGGTGGCAGGCGTCCGGCGCGCTGGTGGCGACGCTGGCCTGGCTGTGGGCGCTGAGCCGGCGCAATCTGCGCGGCCGCCAGGCGGTCACCAACTGGGCCGCCGGCCTGACGCTGCTGTGGGGCCTGGGCCTGACGCTGTGGCTGCCGTGGTTCGACGCCGCCAAGAGCTACCGTCCGGTGGTGGTGAACATGCAGCGCAAACTGCCGGCCGAGGCCAGCTGCATCGCCACCGAAAGCCGCAACAAGCTGGCGCTGATCAGCTGGCGCTACTACGCCGGCATCGAGCTGCTGCCGTTCCCGGCCGGCGAAACCGCGCCGTGCGACTACTGGCTGGTGGTGCGCAACAGCGAGGAGGGCGTCGCCGAACCGGGCTGGCAAGTGCTATGGACCGGCCACCGCCCGCGCGAACAGAACATGACCTTCGCGCTGTTGCAGAGGCTGCCGCCGGCGAAGCCGGCCGAGTAGGGCGCAGGACCGCAATCGTCAAAGCCACCCCGGTGTTTCCGGGGTGGCTTTTTTTGTGGGGTGGTTGGTGGTGGTGAGCTTGTGGTGTTGGGGGGGAGGTTGAGGTGGCAATTCACTGGACAGAGTTATCTTTGCGGGACAAAGTAAATTCAGTCCGATATACGCAGCCAAACGGCCAATGCTTTTGATGGGAACTGGCTCGATCGAAGTATCCGGATGGGTTTGATGCTGGCGATAAAGGATTGCTATGAGGCCTTACCGCCAGCGCACAACTCAATCAATGGTATTAAAAGCTTTCGCTTGAAACAGGCCATCGGGAGTATGGATAGGAGGTGGTATGCCTAGCGCCTTGTTGAACTCTTGGGGCTGCTTACTGCAAAGTTCTTGGAAATCGCATTTCCCGCACTTTGTAGGGTTTGGGCGCATGGGGAAGTGTCGGGCTAGAATCCCTTGAACCGCCCACTCGACATTTGATACGGCTGCTTGTACTGCATTCGAATCGACTGGCACTGGGATTCGGCGATTATCCTTGAGTAAGTGGACCGCCCCTGCCACTGCATTCTCCTGCAACACTTCGCGCGCGGCCTTCGCATACAGTTGAACCTGTAGCGACAGCGCCAACCAATCTAGGTCTGGGTCTGCGAACGGATCGCTGCCTGCTTCCATGGCCTTGAAGTCTATAACTTCGGCATCACGAATCGTGCCGTCCTGGCTTTCGTTGACGAGCAGGTCAATGGAGCCTGTAATCAGGCAGTCGGCTGCAGGGATTTCGAACCTAGCCTCCACTTGCCGGCGACTGGTGAAGTCCTCTGCAAACTCTGAGACGTATAGTTGGGCAATTTCGACTGCCTTGTTCTTGGCGCGTTCATATGCCCCAGGCCTGTTTACCGGGTCGCCGCTGGGGGCGATGTGCTTCAGATGGAACGACTCCGTCGTCACTGCAGCCGCTTCATCAGACGTAGGTGGGCGTTCCGGGTGAAGCTCATGCAATTTCTCGATTGCAACATGAACGGCGCGTCCATACCCGAACAGCTCCGGTACAGCTGGACTAAATCCCCACTCGCGCCGGAATCTGTAGTCCATCGGACAGTGCAGGTAGTACCTGATATCGCTGAAGCTGGTCGGAAGGATCGCTTGGTCGACTCGAGGCTGACTAGGTTCTGTAGGCAAATTGGTGGCTACACCGGTAGCAGGTATCAGTTCGGTGTCGGTCATCCGCAGCGAGAACGGCGATGCTTTGTTCGCACGCTTTCCACCGGGCAGGTTGGCAGCCCCGGTAACGTATAGAAATGCCTCCGCACGGGTCAGCGCGGTATAGAAAAGCCTTGCCTCTGCCTCACGTGTGCCGATATAGGCACCTCTCTGGATGGCAGCCCGTACGAGTTGTTCCGGGATAAGGCCACGATAGCTGGAATTCTTGCCAGGAAATCTGCCGGCTTGGCAGTCCACAACGAATACGACAGGAAACTCAAGTCCTTTTGCGCTATGGACTGTTGTAACCGAGACGGCATCGGGTCGTTGTGTTACATCATCAGTGCTGACGTTGTACCCACCTTCGGCGACGAACTCAAGGAAGTGGGATACCTGACGGAATCGATCTGAAGAATCGACGCTTAGGTAGACGCCTTCGACGTCCTGGATCATCCGGCTGAAAAGCCCGATCTCCCTCATCACCTCGGGCGCCGGAGGGTATGTTGAAACCTGCAAAGCGGAAAGCAGATCGAATACAAGGTTTTGGGGAAGCAAGCGCTGGCGAGCACCTCCTGTCGGCGCGTGAATCCGCCTCCCCCAATCGGACAGGGCACGAGTAAATCGTGCAAAGTCCGCCTTCGGATAAGCGGGGAGGATGACCTGGTCAAAGACTTCTTTTGCTTCTGCTCTATCGGGGTTGCCATTTGCCAGCAAGCGGAAGACATCCCGCAGGGCTGCTACCTGCGGACGGTCGAACGGATTTCCCCCTGCCTCCAAGGAAAATGGGATACCCTTGGCTGCCAATCGGGATGTGAAGGGATTATGACGCGCTTCTCCGCTCTGTTCGCTTCCTCGAGTCGATCTCATCAGAATGGCAATGTCACCAGCAGTGAGTCCGCGCACCTTACCGTTCTTTTCCGTGAACTGAGTACCAAGTAGTTGTTCGATCCGGTCGGCGACCCAATCAGCTTCTTCACTCCGATCATCGAATAGATAGTTGGCTAACTCACGTGGCGCAATGTCCCGATGATTGCTCGGTTTTTTCGGCAATCTTGCGGCACCCAGCTCCTGTGCGATGAAGTCGGCGGAGACGTCTACAATGGCACGGGTGCTTCGGAAGTTCGTATCAAGAGTATGTATTGTTTGGATATGATAGCGATCACGGAACGTCAGGATGTTGCTCACATCAGCACCGCGCCAGGAGTAGATGGCCTGGTCATCATCGCCGACGACGAAGAGTGACGCTCCTTGCGCATGGATGGCCTGGATCAGTGCCTCTTGGGAAGGGGAAACGTCCTGATACTCATCGACAAGGAGGTGGGATATCTCCGAAAGTGCGCGATTGACAGCAGTATTGCCAGTAATAGAATGCTCGACGACCAGTCGGATCATTGAACCGAAGTCGATGTACTGGTCTCTGTCGAGTAGGTCTTTGAGGAGCTGAAGGACAGTCCCGACTTCCGGGTCATGCGCCGCCACGCTCGTAACGCTCAAGCCTTCATCTTGACAGAGCTTCCAAGCAGCCGCCACCTCTTTGATCGTCTCGAAATAGCGGTCTCCGAACCGTGTCCTAAGCGGCTTGATCTGCAAGGCAGGATAACGGGACATGAGAAAGAGTGTAAGCCGATTATCGTCCAAAACATCGTATTGGCGATACTTTGCGTCGGCCTTCCCTAACACGTTTTGACAGAAGGAATGGATCGTTCCGATATACATCTGTCCGATCAAGTTTGTGCTGAGTCCTGCTAGTGCAAGCGTCTGTGCAATACGTCGTTTGATAGATTCGGCAGCCTTCTCCGTGAACGTAAAAGCCACGATCGAGGCTGGCGGTACGCCTTCGGATATGAGACGAGCGACTCGGAACGCCAAGGTCTGTGACTTGCCTGACCCAGCGCAGGCCAAACACAGCACTTCCCTGCTTGCGTCTAGCGCAGCATCAGCCTGATCCGGAGTTAGTGTGCTCCGGATCAACACCTCCATCTTGCCCATGGAAACCCCTTCTGCCGTTTGCTTTACTTGTGTTTGCGAATCGATTTGATGAGCGCCGTCGCATGTGCGCTGATGAACGGCGGGGGTAAGGCGTTGCCGATCATCAGTGCAATCGCTTCTTTGCCATGTTCCGCATTGAATCTATATGACTCTGGGAATCCTTGTAGGAGCGCGGCCTCACGAAGCGTAATCGCGCGATCATGGACTGGGTGGAGAAACCTGCCCTTTGAAGGGTTATGGCAGCCGCCAGTGATAGTTGGAGCCGGCTCCCCCCAACTCATCCGGCCATACACATCTCTAAACCCATCGGTCGTCTCATGGCAGGCAAGCCGAAACTGTTCGGGCAGGTCCATGCGGCTGCCTCCGTCGTGCGGAATAGCCCTGATCAGTGCTAGCGTCTTCGGTTCGCGGTTTTCGGGGATGTCGTGTATAGGATCTCCGGATGTACCAGCTGGGCCGAGGGTACCGATCGTATCCTGGACGGTCTTTAGCTCGGCGGTAGTATCGAGTTCAGGCAGCGGGTATCTGCCACGGACAGCCAAGTAGATGAGGCGTTTCCTGCGCTGTGGAACTCCGAATTTTGCTGCATCCTGTATCTCCGGCTGGCCATGGTACCCGAGGCGCTGCATTTCCCCCCAGAAGATTTCGAAGCGAGGGTCGTCTTTCAGCGCCGGCACGTTCTCCAGCATGACGGTCTTGGGACGGAAGCCGCGCACAAATCTCAGGAACTCGAAGATCAGGTCATTTCGCGCATCAGCATCTGAGCTGCTCTTGTTTCTGGTCCTGATCCTGGAGAAGCCTTGGCAGGGAGGGCACCCAGCCAACAGGTCGAGTTGACCGGCTTTTATGCCTAGCTCACGCATCAACGTCCGAACTCGGACCTTTCGAATGTCGGAAGGGAGCAACCGGACGTCTTCATGGTTTAAACGGTAAGTTTCCTGCGCTTTGGGGTCGATCTCGACCGCGCAGGCTACTTGGAATCCTGCTTGCTTGAGGCCCAGAGACAGGCCGCCACAGCCGGAGAACAGGTCTATGGCTGTCGGCGCGTGTTGCTTGATTAATGTTTTTTTCATGCTGTATGAACTAGGCAAAATTCTTCCCTGTCGAGTATAACCTTTCTCTCCGGTTACCATACAGAAGAGGTCGCCTCTGGCCTCGCGTTCGGTAGTTGTCAGGTAGCTTGTGTTGCTTACCTTACTTGCGATGTTCATTTGTGCGGTTTTTCTTCAATGCATCCGCAATCTTGAGGGCGCACGCCATAGCGTCTCCTTTTACTTCATGCTCCCAAAAACGCATCACAGTCCATCCAGAGCTTTCTAGGTCGGTAGTCGTTTTATTGTCTCGAGCCACATTTCGCGCTAGCTTCTCATCCCAGAAATACTGATTGGACTGTGGTCTTGACTTGTGGACAGGGCACGAGTGCCAGAAGCACCCGTCCACAAAAATTGCGAGTCGCGCGCCTTTGAAGACGATGTCAGGTCGGGTTCGGCCTATGCGTTGCCCTAGCCGGAACCGGAGACCCATCTGCCACATAGCACTCCGCAACTTCCGTTCAGGTGAGGTGTTGCTTCCTTTTATCCTAGACATCAAGGTACTTCGTTGCTCTGGCGAAAGTTTGTCCACCTTGCTCCTCTCGCATGACTGCCGGCCTCTCTGGCAAACTTTGATTAGATCCTAGCTGCGCAGCCACTTCTCAAGTTGATCGTGGATTTGTACAAGATTGCTGTTGTGGTCGGGTAACTTGGCCATATTGATCTTGACAACGGAGTAGAGATCGTCCCCGCTTAGCTCGACGCTTGGACCATTAGACAATAATTTCTTGAAAGCATTGCGTACTGAGGTGCTTGTTTCACTGCATGATGCCTCTGCGGGCTCATGTGGACAACGCAGATAGGAACTGTCTGAGTCGTTGGAAAGGATAGGTTGGCCTTTCTTTCTGCAGACAGAAAGATAAGGGTGCTTACTCGTTGAAAGCAGACTTCCTGAGTTTTGCTTAGAAAGTTTAACCAGCCAATGCGCTTGCGGGTCGGTTTGCGAGTCGGCCCTGTTGATCAGGGCAATGAATGATGTTTCTGTCTCCAGATTTGCAATCGACGGGTATGGTATCGAGACGTGGCATCGGATTCAGAGCTATGCGATCTTTATCTGCAGGGAAGCTGAGTCGCAGCCAGCTTGATATACGTGGTGTAGTGCAGAATCTCAGCACCTAGGCGAGCGATTGGTAGATCGCTATTAGTCCGCTCTAACACGGTACATATTGTCAGCTTTTCTATTGATTTTGCTTGGAAGTTAGTCAGTTGACATTGTGTATCGAGAAGTATACCTTGAAGCTTCTCTCAAAGCATAAGCAGAATCCGCCCAGTTTAGGCGGCAGATTTACGCCTTCATTGTCACGAGGTGTACTTTCGCACCATTGTGATCAAAGGCGGTGGGTATCTGTACCCGGCCGGGTACCCATGTGACTTTGAGGAGGCCATCATGGCCATGATCACTTCCACTGCTGAGGGACGTCGCGCCTTCAGTCATTTCTCGGTCTCCCCAACGCTGCAGTCCACTCCCTGGCATTGCGATGCTCCATCCAGGCAAGCCACCAAGCTATGCCGGGAGCGCCGGCGATGAACCATCATATCGACCTGGACGTCAACGCGCCGCTACGCCTCGATTACGCCAAAGACCTGCCGCTGCGCGTGGTCCGTCGGCAGGAGGGCTTCTGGTTTGTCGCCGCCGAGATCGCCGCCGCGCTGCAACTGGATGTAGACGCACTGCTGCCGATGCTGGAGGCGCCTGCCGGACGGCTGCTGCTGTTGGCCGGCGAGGCCGAGCCGGTGCTGTGCTTGTCCGAAGGCGAGCTGGACGAGCTGGTGCGGCGGGTGAAGAAGCCGGGCGCGCGGCGGCTGCGGCGCTGGTGGCGGGAGGAGACGCGGCCGGTTTTGCTGCATGAGGGCGGGCAGGCCACCACGGCGGAGAGCCTGCATCTGGCCTTGGCGCTGGCGGCCGAGGCGGCGCAGCAGGTGGGGAGGGCGGTGATGGAGGCGGTACTGCGCGGCCCCGGCCCATGGCAGCATTCGCGCTGGGTGGTGGCGCTGGATTACGAGCGCCGCAACCGGCAGCGCTGGCCGCACGGCAAGCTGATAGGCCTGTCCAGCTCGGTTTCCACGCTGGAAGGGCTGGCGGAGCTGATTGCCGAGCCGGGCAGGATGCCGGTCAACAACACCGACCTGGTCAAGCTGGCGGCCGCCTGCCATTTGCGGCTGGCGGAGCGGATGGGCCGGATCGCCGGTTGATTGGCAGGCCGGCATGCAGCATCAAGAGTGGCGAACAAAAGTCAGTTTCACGACTGAGGCAAGGCGCGCCGACGTAGGCAGTACTTGAGTACGACAAGTCGGTGCAACGCCGCATCAGGCATTTCGTTCGCCGCTCTAATCGCCGCTGTGCTTGCGTAGCTGCTGTGGGGGAGGGGCGATGACTGGCGTCCCTCCTTGCGCTTTTGGTGCTGCCTTGAGGCTGGGCTGGCTTGTCGCCGCCCCGCGATATCTTACGAAGGCAGGCCCAAGCCGGCTTGTGGTCCGTGTGGATGTCCTCGGAAGACCGGCAGGCGCCGCCATGGCCCTGGTTGGGGCTGGCATGGAGGCGGTAGCGTGACGCCCCCGCCGGCCATGGCAGCAAGGGCATTGGCTTTGCCATGGCATGCCTAAACCATTTCAATGAAAATATACCATGTCATTAGCTTAAGCCTACACTAAAGTACAGCTGCCGATCCCACATCCCTCTCCCCTAAAAGGTTATCCTGCCCGCTTCCCATTTTGTTGCAGCTGCATAATCGCCGAAGCCTGCGGCGTACGCATGGAAGAACCATGGATATCACCGCTCTGCTCGCATCCTTCGCTTCAGCCTTTTCCCAGGATAACCGCCATATCACCGTTGTCATCGCCAGCGATACCGCAGCTCCGGAGCAGTTGCTGCCGCAGGCATTGGATGGCGAGGAAGGCCTGTCCCGTTCCTACCGTTTCCAGTTGGACTGCCTGTCGCCGGATGGCCGGATCGAGCTGAAATCCCTGCTAGGCCACCCGGCCCGGATCGGCCTGATGAATGCCGAAGGAGGCGAGGACGTGCGTTGCGGCGTGATCAGCCAGGCGCGCTTGCTGGGCAGCGATGGCGGCTTCTCCCGCTATCGCATCACTGTGGAGCCCCCCTTCGCGCTGCTGCGCCATCGCAGGACCTCGCGCGTGTTCCAGGACATGACAGTCCCGGACATCATCAAGCAGATCATCAACGAGCATCAGGCCGCCAATCCCGCCTTCGCCCGCGTGCAAACGCTGGAGATCAAGGTGGATGCCAAGCAGCCCGCGCGCAGCTATTGCCTGCAATATAGGGAGAGCGACTTCGATTTCATCGCGAGGCTGATGCATGAGGAAGGCTTTGCCTGGCGTTTTGAGCATATCGATGACGACGGCCCGCAAGTCCGGCTGGTGGTATTCGACGATGCCTTCAGCCTGCCTGCCGGCAGCGCGCAAAGCGTGCGTTTCCACCGCGCCGACGCAACGGAGGAGCAAGACGGCCTGACCGATTGGCAAGCGGCGCGCCAGATCGTCCCCGGCGGCGTGGCGCTGGCCAGCTACGATTATCAGTCCACCAGCACCAGTCACAGCGTCGATACCAGCCAGGTGGATCAGGGGCAGGCCGGCCAGGCGCTGCAAAGCAGCCTGACCCACTACGATGCGCCCGGTCTTTACTACGCCAGCGACGCCGACCAATTCAGCCGCTATGCCCAGCTGCGCCAACAGGCGAACGACCTGCAGGCCAAGACCTTTACCGGCTCCGGTGCGGTGCGCGGCCTGCTGGCCGGCGCATGGTTCCGCTTGGACGACCACCCGGCGCACCAGGACGACAGCGCCGAGCAGCGCGAATTCGTCGTCATCGGACAACGCATCCAGGCCCGCAACAACCTGCCAGGCGATCTGACCCAGTCCTTGCAAACGATGGCCCCCGGCTTGGGCCTGGCCGCCGACAAGGCGGATGCACCCTACCAGACTGAGTTTCAGGCCCAACGGCGCGGCATCCCGCTGACGCCGGCCTATGCCGACACCCCGCACGCCAAGCCCCGCAGCCTGGGCAGCCAAACCGCGACCGTGGTGGGGCCCGCCGGCGAAGAAGTGCATACCGACGAACACGGTCGTGTCAAAGTGCAATTCCACTGGCAGCGGCCAGAGGAACACCCGACCATAGGCGCGGGCATGGACGACAAGTCTTCCTGCTGGCTGCGCGTGGCCATGCCCTCGGCCGGCGCGGCGTGGGGCCACCAGTTCATCCCGCGCATCGGCCAGGAAGTGCTGGTCAACTTCATCGAGGGCGACATCGACCGGCCCTTGATTACCGGCGTGCTGTACAACGGCGGCCATCCACCGCCGGACTTCAGCGGCGTCGGCAGCCTGCCGGCCAACAAGACCCTGTCCGGCATCAAGTCGAAAGAGCATCAGGGCGGCGGCTACAACGAACTGCTGTTTGACGATACCCCAGGCGAAGTCCGCGCCAAGCTTTCCAGCGAGCCGGGCAAGACGCAGCTGAACCAGGGCTTCCTGACCCATCCCAGGAGCAACGGCAAGGTCCAGCCGCGCGGCGAAGGCTTCGAACTGCGCACCGACAACCATGGCGCCATTCGCGCCGCGCACGGCCTATTGCTGTCCACCGAGGCGCAAAGCGGCGCCGGCGGGAAACAACTCGCCCGTGAACAGGCGCAAAGCCAGCTGCAATCCGCCGTTGCGCTGAGCCAGGCGCTGGCTGAAACCGCTACCGCGCAGTTGGCCGACACCATGGAGACCGGCCCGGACGGTATCGGTGACGACAACGCCAAAAGCGGCAAGAAGACCAAAGGCCATCTGCAGCACCAGCTGGATGCCCTGGCCGCCTGGGAGGCGGGCACCAATACCGATAAGGACGGCAGCGCCGGCAAGGAGCAAGCGGGGCGGCAGCCTCAGCTGGTCTTGTCTGCCCCTGCCGGCATCGCCAGTCTGAGCGAACAGAGCCAGACGCTGGCAGCCGGCGCCAATCTGAATCTGCTTGCCCAGCGCGACGCCAACCACGTCACCGGACGGCGCTGGATTCACAACGTTGGCAAGAGCATCAGCCTGTTCGTGAGCGGCGTCGCCGATAAAGTGGCGATGAAGCTGATCGCGGCCAAGGGCAAGGTGCAGATCCAGGCGCAAAGCGATGCGATGGAGCTGACCGCAGATAAGGACGTCACCATCACTTCCGGCAAGGCGCGCATCACGGTCGCGGCCAAGGACGAAATCCTGCTCACCAGCGGCGGCGGGTACATTCGGCTCAAGGGCGGCAATATCGAAGTGCATTGTCCGGGCACGGTCAGCATCAAGGGGGCCAGCCACGATCTGAGCGGTCCCGATAGGATGAATATTGCACACCCCGCTTTCCCACAGAGTCTGCCCAAGATGCCATTCACGGTCCAGGTAGACCAAGCTGCGCAGGGGGTGAGAAGCAGCTGGGCAGGTATGCCGTTCACCCTCTACGCCGATGGCGCGGAACTCAAGAAGGGCGTGTTGGACGAAAGCGGCAAGCTACACATTGACCACATGGCCCCCACGCAGAAATATCGGATCAAGATGGCAAATGGGGTGCAATACGATATCCCGGTTCCTAACGATTACAGCAACCCAACACAGGGTGAACCAGCCAATCTGGGTTTCCACGGCCATCAAGCGGGCAAAGCAGACGAAGCCGGACGTACAGGATGGATCGACTCGGTTCGAGAGGACTTTTTAGGCATGTTACAAGGGAAGGGGCCGCACAATGGGTGATGTGGCGAACAAGAAAATCACCACTCCGGCGGCGCTGAACCAGACCATGCAATGCACGATCACGCCGCCCTGGTTTGTCGATGGCTCTGAATACAATGTGCTGAACGCGAGCTTTCAAGTGCTGGTCAATGGCGAACGCGCCTTCCGGGCCGTCCATGAGGCGATAGCCGCAGCGACGAAATCGGTTTGCATCATCTGTTGGGGTTTCCAACCGTCGATGTTTTTCATTCGCGATGGTGCGTCGCCCTGTATTGGCGAGCTGCTTGACCAGAAGGCAAGACAAGGCGTGAAGGTCCGTATCTTGGGGTGGACCATGGGCGCCGGCAATGTGGCGCAGTTAGGCCCGGAAAATAACACCCCGGGCTATAGCGCGTTGTTTAGTCACTCTCCGACAGAGACCAAGGACCAGCATCGTTTCGATGTCGCGTGGTATACCCGAGCCAAGTCCCCAACGGGCAACCCTCGCTTTGTTGGACGGGGTTTTGACTGGAATGAGCGGACTGAAATCTTGTACCGTTCCCGTTTCGAGGCAAAGGACAAGGGCTTAGGCTGGCAAACCAAGGCGGCCCACACCGCTACCGTCACCCACCACCAGAAGATGGTCGTGGTGGACTATGAAGACCCACAACGAGCGACAGGCTTTGTGATGGGCCATAACATGCTTGATGAGTATTGGGATAAGGACGCGCACAGCTACAAGCGCTATGCGCCCAATCAGGGCAGTAATGGTCACGGTCCTCGTCAGGATATCTCCAGCCGCGTTACCGGCCCCATTGTGGGCGACTTGTTCTTGAACTTCTGGCAAGCCTGGAAGAAGGAAACGGGTGAATCGCTGCCCAAGCCGAAATTCGACAACTATCCGGTGCGATTGGATAGCAAGAACGAGAAGATTCAAGGGCAAATCCTGCGTACTCAAGCGCAGTACAATGTGCGCGATATCGAGAAGCTCTACTTCCAGGCGGTGAACAATGCCACGTCGATGATCTACATCGAGAACCAGTATTTCCGTTGGCCGCCTCTGGCGGAGAAGATCAAACAGGTAGCGGCTACCCAGACAGGATGCGGACGCGATCCCGGTCAACACGACTCGCTCTACTTGTTCGTGGTCACCAACTCCAGCGATGAAGGGATGGGAGACGGCACCGTCAAGACTTATCAGATGATGGAGAGCCTGGGGCGTGCGGATACGATCCCCAGCTTAGCCCGCCTGGAACGTGCGGATGATCTGCAAACGCGCCTGAACCGCGCAGAAGTAGAACGTCGCATGAATTTGCTTGACCAAAGCCAATTGCTACCGCCCAGCCGCGCCGCAGGCCCTGCCAAGATTCAAGCCTACCAAGCCAAGCGCAAAGAACTGGAACAGAAACAGGCCGCCCTGCAGGCGAAGCGGGATACCTTGCAGCAGCAGGTTGAGGCCGCGCGTAAGCCCGATGTGCCCGTCCTGCCAGAGTCTCGTCCTGGACTGAAAGTTCATGTTTGCACCCTGGTCGCGCCGGACTCCGAACCCACCACCCCGGATGTCAAAAAGGTGCGGTTGAAGTATCCGATGAGCGCGGAGTCTTACACAACGCCCGGTCGGGTGTGGACGCCGGTTTACATTCACGCGAAACTGATGATCGTCAACGATACCTTCATGACGCTGGGCAGCGCCAACATCAATACCCGCAGTATGCAGGTGGATAGTGAAATGAATATCGCGCATCACCGGCCCGAGATTACCGTTCCATTAAGACGGCATCTTTGGAATTTACATACTGACGGGAAAGGTGCTCAAGATAAGCCTGCAGAGGCATTTGAGTCGTGGCAACGTGTCATTAATAAAAACAAAGAAGCACAAGGGAAGTACAAAAAACCAGTGGCATCTTTAATTGAATTTTCTCGCATTAGTCCGGTGCGGACGGATAAAGACTGAAATGACGTCACGAATTTTTCCTTTAATTCTATTTGTATGCCTGGCCGCATGTGGTAGCAAGGAGCGAACTGTGCCGACTTTGGATGATATGCAGGCTAACTTAGCGTTTACCTGTGTCTATGAAAAAAAGAATTTGCCGCAGCTCAGTCCTGAAGCGGATCAACTATATCGTTATGCCCGATATGTGCAAAAGAATAATTTGCTGAAAGAAGATATTGGCGTTTATCCGGAGCTGGAACGCTTGTTTCGCATTGCGACTGCCCATAATCATTATAAGGCCAATCTAGAGCTGCGCCAAATGATTGGAAAAGGTCATGCATGGTCTGCTGATCCGGTAAAGGAAACATTGGACTTGGCCGAAGAGTTGATCCGTCAAGGCGTGCCGGGGGGCTACTACGACATGGCTCGGTATATTGAAGCGGGTTACGGGGTGAAACAAGACCCGGAGTTGGCCTTGCGCTACTATCGAAAATCTGCTGATTTAGGTAGCCCAGATGGACAATATTGGGTAGCTGAAAAATTAGCCCCGCTAGATCGTGCGCCAAAAATTGCACGTGAGATGAGGAAATGTGCAGCGGAGCAAGGGCATGGCCACGCAGCAGATAGCTTAGCTAGAGACTATCAGGGTGATGGGGTTTACAAAGAAGCGGTTGAGGCATTTCAACTTGCAGTCAAGGGAGGGTATTCAACATCTGCAGTTGACTTGCAGCAAGGATTTTTAGGTCCTGATAAAACTGACACATTTAACTATTTAGGACTGGAAAAGGACATTGAACGTGCAAGCCGCTATAAGAAAATTGCAGATGTCCTCGGTCGCTATTCTTATCTTCATCCGACTGTTCCTGAATTGGATGAAATCGTACCGTTGCCCCCAGCGAAACTTCCGCCATGGGACGGCAAGATTCAATGGCAGAAGAATCATGAGGCTAATGTGGCCCCTCCCAAACCTAGTGAAGAGTTGATTGCCAAACTAGCCAAAGCCAAGAATCTAGACCCAAAAACTGGTAGGCCTGTCGGTGCTGACCATTCGTAAAGGGTTTGAAATAACGGTGCTGCTTATTCTGCTTTCCGCCTGCGGCAAGCCGGAAAAGCGATTGCCCACATTGGACGAGGTGAAAGTCAATCGGGCTTTTGCCTGTGTCTATGAAAAAAAGAATTTGCCGCAGCTCAGTCCTGAAGCGGATCAACTATATCGTTATGCCCGATATGTGCAAAAGAATAATTTGCTGAAAGAAGATATTAGCGTTTATCCGGAGCTGGAACGCTTGTTTCGCATTGCGACTGCCCATAATCATTATAAGGCCAATCTAGAGCTGCGCCAAATGATTGGAAAAGGTCATGCATGGTCTGCTGATCCGGTAAAGGAAACATTGGACTTGACCGAAGAGTTGATCCGTCAAGGCGTGCCGGGGGGCTACTACGACATGGCTCGGTATATTGAGGCAGGTTACGGGGTGAAACAAGACCCGGAGCTGGCTTTGCGCTACTATCGAAAATCCGCTGATTTAGGTAGCCCTGATGGACAGTCTTGGGTCGCTGAAAAACTAGCACCATTGGATCATGCACCAGAAGTTGCCCGTCAAATGCGACATTGCGCAGCTGATCAGGGTAGTGGAAGTGCAGCGGACAGTTTAGGAAGGGACTACAAAGGTGATAAAGCATATCCAGAAGCAGTAAAAATTTTTCATACTGGTGTTAAGAATGGAAATGAAACTTCGGCAGCCGAGTTGGAGGCCGCATTTTCTGGGCCTGATGCGTCGGATACATTTAATTATCTTGGGCTTCTGAAAGATGTTGAGCGAGCCGATCGTTACAAGAAAATTGCAGATGTCCTCGGTCGCTATTCTTATCTTCATCCGACTGTTCCTGAATTGGATGAAATCGTACCGTTGCCCCCAGCGAAACTCCCGCCATGGGACGGCAAGATTCAATGGCAGAAGAATCATGAGGCTAATGTGGCCCCTCCCAAACCTAGTGAAGAATTGATTGCCAAACTAGCCAAAGCCAAGAATCTAGACCCAAAAACTGGTAGGCCTGTCGGTGCTGACCATTCGTAAAGGGTTTGCAATAACGGTGCTGCTTATTCTGCTTTCCGCCTGCGGCAAGCCGGAAAAGCGTTTACCCACATTGGATGAGGTGGAAGTCAATCTGGCTTTTGCCTGTGTCTATGAAAAAAAGAATTTGCCGCAACTTAGTTCTGAAGCGGACCAGCTGTTCCAATACGCCCGTTGGCTGCAACTGCAATACCAGCCGAAACTGCTGCCCGAAGCCGGTCGGCTGTACCGCATCGCCGCCGCCCATGGCCACTACAAGGCCAACAACAATCTGCAACGGATGGTGGGCAAGGGCGAGGTGGCGTCGCCCGATGCCGTCAACGAAGTGCTGGATCTGGCCGAACAGCTGGTGGCGGACAACATCCCCAATGGCTATTACCTGACCGGCCACTACCTGCAAATCGGCTATGGCTACGATCAGGACAACGAGAAGGCGCTGATGTATTTCCGCAAGGCGGCGGACCTGGGTAGCGCGGACGCCCAAGCCTATATTGGTGACCTGCTGATTGAACCGGAACTGGCGCCCGATATCGCGCGGCAGATGTGGCGCTGCGCCGCGGAGCAAGGTCATGCCGATGCGGCAAATAGCTTGGGGGTGGATTTGCAAGTGGACAAGCATTACCCCGATGCATTGTATGCCTACCAGCAGGCCGTCAAAGCTGGACATTCTGGTAGTGCCCTACGTGTGCAAGAAGCGTTTGATGCAGAAAAAGGCAAGAATCAGTTGTATGACTTGGCCGTTAAACCCGACCCTGAGCGCGTGAAACGCTACGAAGCGATCTGGACCTTGTTGAAACGCTACGATGGCCGCAATCCCAAGGTGCCGGACATCGACAAGATCGTACCGTTGCCGCCGGCCAAGCTGCCGCCGTGGGATGGGACTTTCGAGTGGGAAAAAGACTGGAAGGCCAATGCCGAGCCGGCCAAGCCCGACGAAAAACTGGTGGTGAAACTGGCCAAGGCCAAGAACCTGGACCCGGCGACCGGCCTGCCCAAGACCGAGTTGCCCAAGCCGGAAACCCCGCCGAAGATCAAGCTGGGATACGCGGCCGCAAGCCATGAGGCGTGCCCACAGAGCGGCGTATGGTGCGCGGACCTGTCGGCTCACGGCCTGGCCAGTGTGAGCCGGCATTTCATTGAAGGGGAACGTTTCCCGGCCGTTCCGGTGCCGCAAGCGCTGAGTTGGCTGGACCGCTTGCGCGGCAAGCCGGATCGGCAGGAGCTTGCTGTGCGGTGGACGCTGCAAGGCGATGTGTAAAGAAACGCAGGGCAGGTGGCCGTTGCGCCGATCAAACCGCGCGGAGAATAAGATAGCCAAGCAGGACAGGCCGGCTATTTTTGTCCGTAGCAAACGGTTTTCCGGAAAAACATGACCGGCGGTAGTGGTCAACAACAGCGATTGGGTCAAGCTGGCGGCGGCCTGTCATCTATTCCCGTCAGCTATGGTTGATCGGATATGCCGCGGTAGCGGACCAGGCCATATTCTCTTGGTTCTTGGAGCGAGGAACGACGGCGCTTCCGGGACGGTCAGATCGGCGGATCGAACAATTCTGTTGGAGAAGGCGTAAATATCCGGGATGTCCGGTCCGGATGCAGCCTGAAAAACTCCTTATCCCCGCCAAACCAGGGTTTGAGCCGCATGAAACGCGCATCGACGGCGCCGGCATCAACGGCGGCGGCACTGAAAAAGTTGCTTGTTCCCGCCGATGCCGCAATCGTGCCCAGGACATCCCGTGCAATCTTGACCTGGCCGGAATAGGCTTTGACCGTCAAGCCGGTAAAGTCTGCAAAATGCTGGGCGAAGATGCTGCCTCCGATGGAGTCCGCCGAGCGGCAAATGATCAGCCTGGCGTATCGATAGTCCTCATAGGCGATTCCCGTTCTTTGCTTGATCTGGAGCGCAAAAGCTTCCGGGCCGTAAGCCTCGGGCTGACCGGTGGCGTGATCAAGCAGAGGAATCGACAAGCGGCTGACATCGTTGCGTCCGTGCGCAATGATGTTCAGCCGGGCGGCGTCCTTGTAGACATCGTCAAACAGATAGGCGAAGTGGATAGTGTCATCCTCCATCGGAATACCATGCGAGCCTATGGTTTTCAGATTCCGGATGTCCTGTCCCAGCGCGACATAGCCGTCCTCTCGCCAGCGTTTTGCCGAAATCCCCGACACGGTTTCCGCCATGCCGACGGAGCCGCGGGTAGCGGCGGCCCTGCCAAGGCCGGTCCCGATCGACGCCGCTCCCGTTGCCAACGACAGCCATCCCAGAATGGCCGATGCCTGGGGATGGCTCTCTTCCGTCGCACCGCAGGCTATCGCCGCCACGTCGGAAACGGCGGCCAGTGTGCCTATCGCTATCGATACCGCCGAAGCGCTTTGCAGTGCGGAGATCAGCCCTCCGGAAACGATGATCGAAGTCCCTTTGCTTACGGCCGCCAGCGCCAGGCCCGCTGCGCCCAGACCTATCGAGGTCCAGGCCATCCAACTCAGATGTCCACTTGGATCCGTGCGGTTCACAGGATCCCCGGCGCAGTAGGCATAGGAATTGATGCCGCCGGCGCCGAACGGGCTCAGGCTGTCCGGGCAAGGAAAGCGCATCAGCGCCGGTCTATACGCCCTGTAGCCATTGCCCAGATGAGTGGCACCGCTGACGGGATCGAGACGCTCCCCATTAAACCCCAGAACGCCGTGGTTCATTGTTTTCTTCCGCGCATGGCAGGCCAGATTTCAGCATGCGGCTTCCTCGTGCGGTTCCGGGCAGGCTTGGATATAAGAAAACTCCTGCAGACCGCATCGACCTGTTTGTCGGATTGCGAGCGCGGCAACCAGCAGCGCTGGCCGCACGGCAAGTTGATCTGGGGAAGGGCAGGCCTGCGAAAAGGGGGGCAAGGTGCGGGATTGCAACCGTCAAGGCTGTCCCTGTTCATCATGCCAATGTGATAGCATGGCTGTTGTCGGCTAGAAGCAGTTGGTCGCGAATGGTCGCTTTCGGGTAGGCTACCTTCAACATTCCCCGTCACGCTCACCGCTCATGGCTATCTGGCAATTTGACGTTTCTTTCATGCAGCGAGACGGCCCTATGCCTTGGCGCCCTGAAGACTGTACGCATCTGTGCAATAGGAAGGGGGGAGAGATAACATGGTTTTGGCTATCAATCAGCACTGGGTTCCCAAGTTCTACCTTCGCGGCTTTACGACGTCGCCCGGAAGCGAACGTATCGTGGTCACTGATATCAAGGCTGCGTACGCGGGTAATCCTACTGACGAGACGAAGGCGCTGGATAAGGTGGCCTGCATGGACCACCTCTACTCCTCGGCCCTGCCGGACATGACGTTCGTACCCAAGCAGGCAAACGAGGATAGCCCGGGGTGGGACCCCAGCGTTGACCAAGCGTTGCAAGAGATTGAGACTGCGTCAGGGAACGTGTGGAAGGGGATGCGCGACGATCCGAGTCAAATCGACTTTTCGCCTGGAAAGGATGCGCGCACGACCGTTTGTCGGTTCCTTGCTAGTCTTCATTTGCGGAACCCGCGGATGGTTGGGGTGGCAAAAGTCGCGCAAGGCCAAGCAGTGATTCCTCCTTTAAACACTCAGTCCGGTCGGGACGTTTTTTACTCCATAGTTGCGAGCACGCCGAGCAACATGGCCGCAACGCTCGCAGGCATCGCCGACCGTGAACCATTTTTGAAGGCCCAGAGCGCACACTTGAATGACATCGTCTCGGCTCTTGATTGTCTACATTGGGGTTTTCGTTACTTTCCCAGCAATACAGCAGCCGGACCACTCTGCACCACGGATACGCCCCTGTTCTGCGTAGATCACGAGACAATGGAGCCGACCTCTATGGAGAGCCCCAAATGTTTGGTGGTCTGTGCCTTGACAAGTCGGCTGCTCCTTCTCGCGACAGGCACGCCCACCACAGACTCTAATGGTCTCGTTAAAAAACAGGACGTCAAGAATTCTGCGCCCTTCATCACGTTGATGAATCAGTTGATCGTGCACTATGGAACCCGCGAGGCGTACTCTGGGAAAGCTCTTGGAGCAAGTTTCCCATTTCTTAGATAGGCAACCCATCTGGGCAGAGCTAAGCGTAGTTGTATGACGAGGCACTGACACACGCCAAGCGCTGCATTTCAGTCCCCAATATCGATTGTGAATTCGACATGTATGAACAGCGGCTTTCTGGCATTGAATCCGAACAGATGGAATGCCGCTTTGGGTCGGAAGTCGCCATTCCCTGGATACCGAGCCACTGACTGGTATGGCCGAGACGCTACCATTGAACTGCCGCCATTCGCCAGGTGACCGGTCATTGGCCAAGGCGGTTCTTCGCATGCCGGATGAAAGGCGGCGGCTTTCGGCTGGGAAGTCGCAGCCTCCGCATCCAGCAAACGAGGGGTTTGGCAGTTGACACCCACCGGCTGAGCTGCGAACCTTCCGGCTTCAATTTATCCGCCATTGCCCGCCATGAAAATCACCGCCAATACCGCCGTCACCCTGCGCATGAAAGTCACCGACAGCCAGGGCCTGGTTTACGACGATGGCAAGAACCCGGTCGCCTACCTGCACGGCGGCTACGACAACCTCTTCCCCAAGCTGGAAGCGGCGCTGGAAGGCCAGGAAGCCGGCTTTCAAACCACGCTGCAGCTGGCTACCGAAGACACCTTCGGCGAGCGCGACGAAGCGCTGGTCACCACGATGCCCAAGGCCGAGTTCCCGCCCGGCGTCAAGGTGGGCGGACAGATCCGTCGCACCGGCCCGGATGGCCAGCCGCGCTACTATTTCGTCACCAAGATCAAGGGCCCGACGGTATTGCTGGACGGCAACCACCCGCTGTGCGGCAAGGCCCTGCGCTTCGCGCTGACGGTGGTCTCCGTGCGCGAGGCGACGGCCGAGGAAATCGCCCACCAGCATGTGCACGGCGAGCACGGGCACCAGCACTGACAGCCCGGCCGTACCCGCCAAGCCCTCCCAATCCGGGAGGGCTTTGTTTTGCCGGACGCCCGCCGCGGTGTCGATGGCCTCCCGGTGCGGGATGCCGCGGCTGGCCGCGCTTAGACCCGCTAACAAAACCCCTGATCCTGCGTTGCGCCTCCTTGTCGTACTACTTGTACTGCCTGCGTCGGCGCGCCTTGGCCCAGGTACGCTGCGCGGTTTTGTTAGCGGCGCTTAGACCCGCTAACAAAACCCCTGATCCTGCGTTGCGCCTCCTTGTCGTACTACTTGTACTGCCTGCGTCGGCGCGCCTTGGCTCAGGTACGCTGCGCGGTTTTGTTAGCGGCTCTTAATCCTCCAGCCTGCCGGAGGTGCGCGCCCCGTTCATGTCTGCCCGGCCGGTGGGTATGCCGTCGCGATACCAGATGAAATAGGTACCCTGCTGATCGTCAATTTCCATATTGAACGGATGATCCGGCGGCAGCGATCGAAGAAAATACTGTCTCGCGCGCAAGAATTTGCTCCGCAGGTCACCCTCGGCACTTCTAAAAGCCGCCAGCGCGCCGGAAATCACTCTGGAAGCCTCCGGATTGAAGCCCAGCCGCGGGCCGCCGCTGAAGCCTCCGACTATCCTGCCCGGCAGCAGCGTCGATAGTTCTCTCGCCATTTGAGTGGAGTTGCAGAAATCCAGCCGGATGACCGGATAGCGGTGGTAACCCAGGACGAAGCGCGTCAGTTGCTGATGGAGCTCGTTGACGCCGATGGGCTTGAACAGCAGGTAGCCATAGCGTTCATCCGGCATGACGATGCTGTGCCCGTAAACGCTTAATACCGGCTGGCCCTCCAGCATTTCGCCATAGGCAAAGGCCGCCATGTCTCCGGAAAT
Organism: Chromobacterium sp. CV08; assembly: GCF_051129845.1. Taxonomy (NCBI): domain Bacteria; kingdom Pseudomonadati; phylum Pseudomonadota; class Betaproteobacteria; order Neisseriales; family Chromobacteriaceae; genus Chromobacterium; species Chromobacterium sp. CV08. The sequence goes on along the minus strand of NZ_CP150453.1, from coordinate 3,407,229 downwards.
GCCCAGGAAATAGCGTTCATTGTTGGGAGCGAAACTGGCGGCGCCCCGACCGGATAAGGGGATGCCGAAGCCACCCCGTTCTCCCCGTTCGATCTTGCCAAGCAAGCGCGCGCCGGCCATCGCCTGGCCGGCGAACCGGCCCAGCTTCGGGGCCAGTCCGGCTCCCAGCGCCAGCATCCCCGTCGCCAGCGACATCCAACCCAGCACCGACGAGGCTTCCGGATCACTTTCCTCGGTCGCGCTGCTGGCTATCGCCGCCGCATCGGCCACCATTGTCGCCCCGCCTATCACCAGCGAGGCGGCCGAGGCGCTTTCCAGCGCGGCGATCACGCCGCCGGAGGCGACGATGGAGCTGCCGGCGGTAACGGCCGCCAATGCCAGGCCGGTCACGGCCAGGCCTATCCCGGTCCAGGCCTGCCAGCTCAGGTGGCCGGAGGGGTCGGCCCGGTTGACCGGATCCCCGGCGCAATAGGCATAGGGATTGATGCCGCCGGCGCCGAACGGACTCAGGCTGTCCGGGCTGTGGAACCGCATCAGCGCCGGGTGGTAAGCCCGGTAGCCGTTGCCCAGATGCGCGGCGCCGCTGACGGGGTCGATGCGCGCGCCGTTGAATCCCAGGATGCAGTGGTCCATTGTCGTTTCACTCCAGACAAGCGGGACGCGTTAAGGCCTTGAACAGGCTCTAAGAGCGGCGAACAAAACCTCGCAGCGTATCTGAGCCGTGGCGCGCCGACGCAGGCAGTACAGAGCGTATGACAAGGAGGCGCAACGCAGGATCAGCGGTTTTGTTGGCGGCGCTAAGCGTCCGGCGTCGATTGTTCGCGGATGCCCAGCTGCCGACGGCCGGTCGGGCTCAGGTCCCGCAGCCGGGCCCGGTCGGGGAAGGCCGTCTCAAAATGGTCCGGCGGAAAGTCGGGCGGGCTGTTGCCGTTCAGAAAGGCCGACAGCTGGCGGGTGAGGTAGGCGTCGTTTTTGGCGCAGCCGGGCGCGGCGGCGATGTACATCACATTGCTCCAGCCTGGTCCGCGATGCTGGTCTTCCACCGCGTGGATCACGTCGCAGTGCCAGAAAACCGCATCGCCCGGCCGCATCGGCGGAATGGACGACAGCGCCGTCAGCAGCGGCTGGTGCCATTCCGGGGTGATGGACAGGGCCCGGCCGGGCAGGGCGCCGCATAGATCGTCGTCCGGCACGTCGTCCTGCAGCGCGCGCAGCAGCAGATAGGCCATCGCATTGGCGATGGGGATCAATTGCAGCGTGCCGTCCCCCGGCCCCTGCTCGGTCAGGGCGGTCCAGCCCTGAAAGGTCCGGAACATCGAGCATACCGCCGGCGACGGCAGTTCGCGCACTTCGGTGCGCCAGCTGGCGTCGAAAGGATCGTAGCGCAGCCAGTCGCCGTCGAAGACATGGCGGTACACCTTGCGGAAGTTTTCGTCCAGCCAGCGCTCCACCGAGCCGCCGTCGCAGTGGGCGGACAGCCCCAGCGACGCCGAGCCCGGCGGCCGGCGACGCAGCCGGTCGGCATAGGCGGGCACCCGGTCCGGATCAAGCTGCGCCCGTCCCTTGCGCCACAGGCGGTTGAGGAAGACGCGCGCGCGGGTCAGTTCCTCGGACTGGCGGGCCTCCGCCTGCGGGCGGGACCAGTACACGCCGAGGATCTGCGGCTGGTTGGATGCCAGCTCGCCGAAGTAGCGGTCCTCGGCGCGATGCGCCAGCCTGTCCTCGATGCCGTTTCGGGCCAGGTAGCGGCCTATCTCCTTATTCCAGGCCGACGCCCGCTCCGGGCTGAACACGCCGCGAATGACGCAGGCGCCGCGTGTCCTGATCGCTTGCGGCGCGGCGGGGTCGACTGTGCCGGCGGCGATGTCGGCGAAGTCGATTTCCGGGATGACGGCGATGCCGGCCTCGCGCTCGGCGACGATGACGGCCGCCTGTCTTTCGATATCGGCCTCCACCTCGAGAAAGACCTCGCGATAGTTGGGCAGGCGGCTGCGCAACTGGCGTTTTATCGCCCGGACGGCCGCGGGCAGGTCATCGATGCGCAGTGTTCCCATCGGTGTGTCTCCTTTGTCGGTGCAGGGGACAGCATAAGTCCGCCCGCTGGCGGCCGGTGATACTATTCGGCCAGATAGTTTGCGGATTTGGCCATGAGAACCGCCTTTGAATATATCGATATCGCCGACGGCTGCTCGATACGCGTCTATCACCGCCAGTTGCAGCGGATTCCGTTCGAGCTGCATCACCATCCGGAATACGAGCTGACGCTGACCTTGAACAGCCAGGGCACGCGGTATGTCGGCGACAGCGTGTGCCACTATGCGGACAACGATCTGGTGCTGGTGCCGCCGGATCTGCCGCACACCTGGTCGTCGAAGCGGGCCATCGTGGAGCACCGGCCGCAGCAGGCGATCGTGCTGTGGTTCGGCGGCGAGTGGGCGCGCCGGCTGGCGAGTTGCTGCCCGGAGTTCGCGCCGCTGTTGACGCTATTGCGGCGGGCCGGATGCGGCCTGGCGTTTGCGGCGGACGCCGCGGCCCGGGCCTGCGCGCTGCGCGGCAAGCTGCTGTCGCCGCAGCCCAGGCAGCGGCTGTCGGCGGCGCTTGAGCTCTTGTGTCTGCTGGCCGATGCGGACGCGCAGGCGCTGGCTTCGCCCGGCGCGTTTCAACCGCCGTCGCCGGGCAGGCCGTCCGGCCATCAGCCGGAACGCATCAACCGGGTGCTGGCCACCATAGACGCGTGCTTTGCCGAGCGGCTGACGCCGGGCCGGTTGGCCGCCGCGGGCAATCTGTCCGTCCGCTCCCTTAACCGCTATTTCCGGCAGCATCTGGGGGAGAGCGTCGGCCAGTACCTGGCCCGCGTCCGCATCGGCCATGCCTGCCGTCTGCTGGCGGACACCGCGCAGCCGGTGTCCGCCATTGCCGGACACGTGGGGTTTGCAAGCATCGCTAACTTCAATCGCCGTTTCCGCGCGATGAAGTCCATGAGTCCGGCCGCGTACCGAAAGGCGTTTCGGGAGGGGGGGCAGGCGACGGACGGCCAGGCGCTGGATCGACGGCCGTTGTCGCTTGAAAGGCGCGGCGAGAGCCGCGGCCGGTGAGCGATCCGGCCTCGCGGCGGATGCCTGGCCTGTCTACGCTCCGCGATGCTTTGAGCCCGGTGCCGGGCCTTCTACAATGAATGGGTCAAACCGCCGGTGTCGAAACGGGCGGATGATCCGCGCCCGAAGGAGGGCGCGGGCTTGGCCGCCGGCTTGCCGGCGGGGATGGGTCGTGACAAGGCACTAGGCGGTTTGCCGCAGTTGCTCTACAGTGCCCAGTCATTATGACGTCAGGATGAAAGCAGGCATGGACGCGGTTCTCTCTCAACTCTCCCTCTCCCTCAGCACCGCCAAGACGGTCGATCAATTGATCCGGCCCTTGCTGGAGATGCTGGGCAATATCACCGGCATGGAGTCCACCTATCTGACCAGCATCGAGCTGGGCTTGTGCCTGCAGCATGTGCGCTACGCGCGCAATATCGGCAAGATGCAGATTCCCGAGGGCCTGAGCGTGCCCTGGGACGACACGCTGTGCAAGCGCTCGCTGGACATGGGACTGACGGCGACCAATGAGGTGGAAACGCTGTGGGGCGATTCGGAGGCGGCGCGCCAGCTGGGCATCAAGACCTATCTGAGCGCCCCGGTGCGCGACGCCGACGGCGGCCTGCTGGGCACGCTGTGCGCAGCCAGCGCCCGTCGGCTGCCTGTGCCGGAGGAAACCGAGGCCCTGTTGCAGCTGTTCGCCAATATCGTGGCCAACTTCATCGAGCGGGAGATGCTGGTGCAGAACCTGCAGGCGGCCAACGCCCAGCTGGCCGCCTATGCGTTGGCCGACGCGCTGACCGGTCTGCCGAACCGGCGCGCGCTGTTCGACGAGCTGGAGCGGATGCTGGCGCAGGCGGAACGCTCCAGCGGCAGCGTCCTGGTCGGCGGAATAGACCTGGACGGCTTCAAGCAGATCAACGACCGCTTCGGCCACCAGGCCGGCGACGACTTCCTTCAGGCGGTGTCCGGCCGGCTGCAGGCCGCGCTGCGCGGCGGCGACATGCTGGGCCGCGTCGGCGGCGACGAGTTCGTCGTCATCGGGCGGGGACCGGAATGGATCCACGCCGGCGTGCCGGGGGAGCGGATCGGCGACGGCGAGCCGGCGGTCGCCGCGCGCGAGCTGCAGCAGCGGCTGGCGCAGGCCAGCATAGGCGACTACATGCTGGACGGGCAGAAGCTGTCGTATGCCGGCGCCAGCGTCGGCGTGGTGGCGCTGGCGCCGTTCGGCATGCACAGCGCGGCGGCGGTCAAGCTGGCGGACCAGGAGATGTACGCGGTGAAGCTGGCCCGGAAACGGCGCGGCTAGGCCGCCGGCGCGGGGCCGGGCGGCCGCTTCCTCATTCCGCCTCCTGCGGCAGCGCCGCCAGCAGGCAGGCCTTTTGCTCGTCGGACAGGGGCAGGGCCGAGATCAGCTTTTCCTTGGGCACGCCCGGAATATATTGGGCGATATGGCCGATGTCGGACGGCAGCGCCGGGTTGTCCGGGTTTTGCGTCAGGTGGCGGGCGCAGTCTATGGCGGTCTGGGCGATATGGGTGCGGGGCCGGTCCACGCCGCGGATCAGCTGGCTGATCATCTGCGGCAATTGCCAGACGTCGGACAGGACCAGCGTCAATTGGCGGAAGGTGAAGCCGGCGGTATTCAATTGGGCCAGGCCGGTGCGGTTGGCGCGGCCGGCTTCGAATTCGGCGATGGCCTCGGTCGGCAATTCCGGCGCGAAATGCCACAGCAGCAATTCCCCGGTTTCGGAAAGCAGCGTGGCGAGCGAGATTTCCTCCGGCGAGGTGTCGGAGCGGAAATTCGACCAGGCGCGCGCAATGCCGGAGGCCATGACGGCGGTGGCGACCGCCGCCCGCCAGCCGGGATGATCGACGTCGACGACGGGGCTTCTGGCTATCATCGAATACAATTCGTTGCTGCCTATCTGCAATATCGTCGCCAGCTGCGTGGTGGTCTCGTTGCCCAGGCGCCGGGAACGGTGCCGTTCGGCCTCTATCAGCAGTTTGACGGCCAGATAGGGATCGTCGTGAACCATTTCCACCAGTTCTCTCGGCGAAAACTCGGGGGCGTCCTGGCCTTGCGATTTCAGAGACTGGAAAATATCCCGCGTCGCCGATAGAACGGGAATCTCCCTGTCTTTCAGATAGGCCGCCCACTGCTCTACGCTCCAACTGCGCTGTTGCCGATTCAACATGTCTGTCCGCTCCGAAAATCGTCGCGCCCCGCGTTGTTGTTCTCCTGAAGATTATGCCCGCATTTGCGACCCGAAATCGATCTGCCCCATTAATTCATGATAATTCAGCTTGCCGCATTCGGCGCTTGCAAAATATTTGGCGAATAAGCGCCGCCGGGATATTAAGAGCCGCTAACAAAACCGCGCAGCGTATCTGAGCCAAGGCGCGCCGACGCAGGCAGTACAAGTAGTACGACAAGGAGGCGCGACGCAGGATCAGAAGTTTTCTTGGCGGCGTCAAAAGAAAAACGAGGACCGCGGTCCTCGTTTTCCGATCGGGCCGATGGCGGTTTATTCGCCGAGCTCGCTGAGGTTTTCGAACAGCTTCAGCGCTTCCGGATTGGCCAGCGCGCTGACGTTGTTGACCGGGCGGCCGTGGATGACGTTCTTCACCGCCAATTCGACGATCTTGCCGCTGACGGTCTTGGGAATGTCGGCGACGGCGACGATGCGGGCCGGGACGTGGCGCGGGCTGGCGCCGCTCTTGATCTGGGCCTTGATCCGGCCGGTCAGCTCCTCGTCAAGCTGAACGCCGTCGCGCAGCTTGACGAAGAGCACCACCCGCTCGTCGTCCTGCCAGGTCTGGCCGACGGCCAGGCTTTCCAGGATTTCCGGGAAGACTTCCACCTGGCGGTAGATCTCGGCGGTGCCGATGCGGACGCCGCCGGGGTTCAGCACCGCGTCGGAGCGGCCGTAGATGATCACGCCGTCGTGGGCGGTCAGCTCGGCGTAGTCGCCGTGGCACCAGATGCCGGCGAAGCGGCCGAAGTAGGCCTGGCGGTATTTCTCGCCGTTCTTGTCGTTCCAGAAGCCTATCGGCATCGACGGGAACGGTTTGACGCAGACCAGCTCGCCTTTTTCCTGCACGACGGCGCGGCCCTGTTCGTCATAGATGTCCACCGCCATGCCCAGGCCGCGGCATTGCAGCTCGCCGCGGTAGACCGGCAGCGTGGCCGCGCCCAGCGCGAAGCAGGAGACGATGTCGGTGCCGCCTGAGATCGAGGCCAGGTTCAGGTCGGCCTTGATGTTGTCGTACACCCAGTCGTAGCTTTCCGCCACCAGCGGCGAGCCGGTGGAGAACAGGCTGCGCAGCTTGGAAAGATGCCAGTCGCGCGCCGGCACGATCTCGGTCTTCCTGAGGCTGTCTATGTATTTGGCCGAGGTGCCGAAATGGGTGAAGCCGTGTTCGGCGGCGTAGTCCCACAGCACGCGGCCGTCATCGGCGAACGGCGAGCCGTCGTACAGCATCAGCGCCGCACCGGAGGCCAGGCCGCTGACCAGCCAGTTCCACATCATCCAGCCGCAGGTAGTGAAGTAGAACAGGTGGTCGCCCTGGTGGACGTCGGCGTGCAGCTGGTGTTCCTTCAGATGCTGCAGCAGCGTGCCGCCGGCGCCGTGGACGATGCACTTGGGCTTGCCGGTGGTGCCGCTGGAATACAGGATGTACAGCGGATGGTTGAACGGCAGGCGGACGTATTCCACCGGGCGGGCGTCGAAGCCGGCGAGGAAGCGGTCCAGCGTCTGCGCGCGCGGCACGGCGGCGGCGAAGTCGGCGCCGTCGGCGCTGAGGTAGGGCACGACGACGATGCGTGCGACGCTGGGCAGCTTTTCCGCCAAGTGTATCATCTTGGCGCGGATGTCCACCGCCTTGCCGTTGTACCAGTAGCCGTCCGGACAGAACAGCAGCTTGGGCTCGGTCTGGCCGAAGCGGTCCAGCGCGCCGTCGGTGCCGAAATCGGGCGAGCCGCTGGTCCACACGGCGCCCAGGCTGGCGGCGGCCAGCATCGCGGCCAGCGTGGCCGGCATATTGGGCATGAAGCCGGCGACGCGGTCGCCGGCGGCGACGCCGCCGGCGCGCATCGCCTGCTGCAGCCGGGAGACCAGCTGGTTCAATTCGCGCCAGGACAGCTTCTGTTCGATCTTGTCCTCGCCGCGGAAGACCACGGCCAGCGTGTCGTCGTCGCGGCGCAGCAGGTTTTCCGCGTAGTTGAGCCGCGCTTCCGGGAAGAAGCGGGCGGCCAGCATATTGTCGCCGTTCTCCAGCGCGACCGACCCCTTGTCGCCGATGACGCCGCAGTAGTCCCAGACCAGCGACCAGAAGCGGCCGGGGTCGTCCACGCTGGCCTGCCACAGGCTGCGGTAGTCCGGCAGCGGCTGGTTGCAGGCGGTTTCGGCCAGGCGGGCGAAGGCGGTCAGATGGCTGCCGGCCACGCGGCCGGCCGACGGCGTCCAGATAGGGGTATTGCTTGCTTGCATGGTTTCTCCTGTGGCGGCCCGCGATATTGCTTTTGTTTGCTTGGATGGGCGGACCCGCCGGTATGGTTTAGCCCTGGCGGCCGAGCGCGTGTGCCAGCTTGGAGGCGGGGGCTTTCCCCAGCGCGTCGGCGATGAACCAGGCGGCATCCACCAGTGTAGTGAGATCGATGCCGGTGTGGTAGCCCTCGCCGGCCAGCAGATAGGCCACGTCCTCGGTGGCGACGTTGCCGGAGGCCCCGCGCGCGTACGGGCAGCCGCCCAGTCCGGCCACCGAGGCGTCGAATACCCTCAGACCGACGTCCAGCGCGGCGCGGATATTGGCGACGGCCATGCCGTAGGTGTCGTGGAAGTGGCCGGCCAGCCGCTCGGCCGGCAGCGCGTCCAGCACCGCGTCCAGCATTTCGCGCACGGAGGCCGGGGTGCCGACGCCTATGGTGTCGCCCAGCGAGATCTCATAGCAGCCCAGATCGGCCAGCGCCCGCGCGACCTCCGCCACCTTCTGCGGCGCGATCCGCCCCTCGTACGGGCAGCCTACGACGCAGGACACGTAGCCGCGCACCTTCAGGCCGGCATCCAGCGCGCGGCGGCACACGCTTTCGAAGCGCCGCAGGCTTTCGGCGATGCCGGCGTTGATGTTCTTGCGGCTGAAGCTTTCGCTGGCCGCGCCGAACACGGCGATTTCGCGCACGCCGGCGGCCAGCGCGGCGTCCAGGCCCTGGTCGTTGGGCACCAGCACCGGATAGGACAGCGGGCCGGCCAGGTCCAGCCCGGTCAGCACGGCCGCGCTGTTGGCCATCTGCGGCACCCATTTCGGCGAGACGAAGGCGCCGGCCTCTATCGTGGAAAGGCCGCTGGCGGCCAGCCGGCGTATCAGTTCCAGTTTGACGGCGGCGTCCAGCGACTGCTTTTCGTTCTGCAGCCCGTCGCGCGGACCCACTTCCACTATCTTGACGCTTTGCATGGCTTTCCTTCAGCGCTTGGGCTGGACGGGGATGTAGATGTCCATCTGCAAGGTGGGCCGGCCGGGGACGCAGCGTTCGTCGTAGCGCTCGAAGGTCTCGCCGGCGGCGTGCTCCCAGCGGGTCGACGCCGGCAGCCAGCACTGGTAGATGTGCTGCCAGGTTTCGGTGATGGCCTGGCCGAAGCGGGCCGGTTCCGATACCGGCGGCGTGGTGAACACCGCGTATTTGGCCGGCGCGACGTTGTGGCGCTCGCTGTCCGGCGGCGGCGTGCCGTCGGCCGGGCATTCCATCGCGATCAGGTAGCGGAAGGCGCTGGTCTCCGGATCGAAGTCGCAGACCACGCCGTATTCCGGCGCGTCCGGTTTGCCCAGCGCGTCCAGCAGCGGCTGGCGCAGCCGCTCGGCGTAGTCGTTCCAGAAGGCCGGGATCCGGCGCAGATTGTCGCCGTTCTCCTTGCTGGTGGCGATGCTGTAGCCTGCCAACGACAGGCCGGGATGGTTGATGATGACGGGGTCCATGTCGGTCTCGTTACCAGGTGCGGTCAAGATCTTGCGCGTAGAAGTGGATGGCGCGCCGGTAGGCGCGTATGCCGTGGTCGGCGCTGCCGTCGGCCAGCAGCGCCAGCAGGCCCTGCGTGGCTTCCTTGTGCCGGCCCAGATTGTATTGCGCCATCGCCAGGAAGGCGCGCAGCGCGTGGTGTTCCGGGAATTGCCGCAGACCTTCCTGCAGCGCGGTCTCCGCCTCGTCGAAACGGCCCAGCGCCCGGTGGCTGCTGCCCAGCCCCAGCCAGGCCTCGGCGGCGGTCTCGCCGCTCAGGCCCAGCTCCAGCGCCTGCTGGTAGTGGGGGATGGCGTCCGCCTCCAGGCCCAGGCTGTCGTGGATGCAGGCGGCGAGGTAATGCAGATCGGCGTGCTGCGGCTGGTGGCGCAGCAGTTCCAGCGTCTGCTGGCGCGCGGTCTCGTGCTCGCCGCGTTGGCGCAGTTGCTGGATGTTTTCCAGAGCGATATGCATGGTTAGTCCTTTTTTGCCGTTATGAATGACTTCGTCATTCTGCGGCAAAGTCGACCAGCTCGTCACCATCGTTGACCTGTTCGCCGGCGGCGAAGTAGAAGTCCTGCACCACGCCGTCGCCGGGCGCGGTGATGGTGTGTTCCATCTTCATCGCCTCCAGGATCAGCAGCGGCGAGCCCTTGGCCACCTTCTTGCCTATCTCCGCCAGCAGCGCCACCACCCGGCCCGGCATCGGCGCCTTCAGGTGGGTTTCGCCGTGCGCGCCCGCCTCGGTGTAGGCGTAGGGGTCGACGAAATCGACGGCCAGGCGCCCGCCGTTTTCGAACAGCGCGCGCTGCGCGCCGTGGCGGACGACGACGGCCTTGATCTTCACGCCGTCCAGCACGGCGTCCAGCTGCCCGTCGGCGAGGCGGGCGTCGGCGGCGAAGCAGGCCGCGCCGACGCGGACGAGGTAGCCGTTGTCCTGATGGCACAGCTCGACGCCGTAGTCCTCCTCGTCGCGCCGGAAGGCGAAGCGGCGCGTCAACTGCCCGTTCAGCCGCCAGCCGGCCGGGGCCGGGTAGGGCGCCTGGCCGGCCAGGGCCTCGGCCAGCGCCAGCAAGGCCAGCTGCCTGGCCGTCGGCGCGGCGGGCGGCGGCAGCAGTTCGTCGTGGTGGCGGGCGATCAGGCCGGTGTCGACATGGCCGCCGGCGAAGGACGGATGGCCGACGATGCGGCGCAGGAAGGAGACATTGCTGGACAGGCCCACCACCCGGTACTGGGCCAGCGCGGCGTCCATCCGCCTGAGCGCCGCTTCGCGGGTCTCGCCCCAGACGATCAGCTTGGCGATCATCGGGTCGTAGAACGGCGAGATGGCGTCGCCCTGCTCGACGCCGGTGTCGATGCGCACGTGTTCGGATTCGTCCGGCGTCGCCAGGTGGACCAGCGTGCCGGTGGACGGCAGAAAGCCCTTGTCCGGGTCTTCGGCGTAGATGCGCGCCTCTATCGCGTGGCCGCGTATCGCCAACTGTTCCTGAGCCAGCGGCAGCGCGCCGCCGGCGGCGACGGCCAGCTGCCAGGCGACCAGGTCCTGGCCGGTGATCATCTCGGTCACCGGGTGTTCGACCTGCAGCCGGGTGTTCATTTCCATGAAGTAGAAGCGGCCGGAGTCGACATCCATGATGAACTCGACGGTGCCGGCGCCGACATAGCCGACGGCGCGGGCGGCGGCCACGGCGGCCTGGCCCATCGCTTCCCGCGTGGATGGCGGCAGGTGCGGGGCCGGGGCTTCTTCCAGCACTTTCTGGTGACGGCGCTGCACCGAGCAGTCGCGCTCGAACAGGTAGACGCAGCCGCCCAGTGTATCGGCGAAGACCTGGATCTCCACGTGGCGCGGGCGGGTCAGGTATTTCTCGACCAGCACCTTGTCGTCGCCGAAGCTGGCGCGCGCCTCGCGCTGGCAGGAGGCGAGGGCGGCGGCGAAGTCGCCCGCCGCCTCGACGATGCGCATGCCCTTGCCGCCGCCGCCGGCGCTGGCCTTGATCAGTACCGGGTAGCCGATGGCGTCGGCCTGCTGTTGCAGCAGCGCCGGATCCTGTTCGTCGCCGTGGTAGCCGGGCACCAGCGGCACGCCGGCCTTCTCCATCAGCGCCTTGGCGGCGGACTTGCTGCCCATCGCGGCGATGGCCGAGGCCGGCGGGCCGATGAAGGCGACGCCGGCGGCCTCGCAGGCGGCGGCGAAGTCCTCGTTCTCGGACAGGAAGCCGTAGCCGGGGTGTACCGCCTGGGCGCCGCTCTGTTTGGCGATGGCCAGGATCAGGTCGGCGCGCAGATAGGATTCGGCGGCCGGCGCCGGGCCGAGGCGGTAGGCCTCGTCGGCCAGCTTGACGAAGCGGGCGCCGGCGTCGGCGTCGGAGTAGACGGCGACGGTGGCGATGCCCAGGGCCTTGGCGGTCTTGATGACGCGGCAGGCTATCTCACCCCTGTTGGCGATCAGAATCTTGTTGAACATGGCCTTATCCTTGTTATTCCTGCCACTTGGGCGCGCGTTTTTCGAAGAATGACGCCAGTCCTTCGCGCGCCTCGTCGCCGGCGCGTATGGCCGCGATGCGGCCGGCGGTGCGTTCCAGCAATTGGTCGTCCCACGGCGAGCCTTCGCGCAGCTCGGCCAGCAGCAGCTTGGCTTCGCGCAAGGCGCCGGGCGCGCCCTTGGCCAGCTCCTCGGCGACTTCGGCTACCCGCGCGTCCAGCATTTCCTCGCTGACCAGCTCGTGGATCAGGCCCAGCTTCAGCGCGGTGCCGGCGGTGATGCGCTCGGCCGACAGGAAGTAGCGCCGGGCCTGGCGCCAGCCTATCGCGTCGGCGACGTAGGGACCGATGGTGGCCGGGATCAGGCCCAGCCGCACCTCGGTCAGCGCGAACTTGGCGGCGTCGGTGGCGATGGCAACGTCGCAGACGGCCGCCAGGCCGGTGCCGCCGGCCATCGCCGCGCCGTGGATGCGGGCGATCACAGGCTTGGCGCTACGGTAGATGCCCTTCAGCATCGCCGCCAGCTTTTGCGCGTCGGCCAGGTTTTCCGCCTCGCTGTAGCCGGCGGCGCGGCGCATCCAGTCCAGGTCCGCGCCGGCGCAGAAGCTCTTGCCGCGGCCGGCCAGCACGATGACGCGCACGTCCGGCTTGCGGTTCAGCTGGCGCATCGCCTCGGTCAATTCGGCGATCAGCACCTCGTTCAGCGCGTTGTGCAGCTCCGGCCGGTTCAGCCAGACGGTGGCCACCTTGCCCTGTTGTTCGATCTGCAGCGTGGTGTAGCTCATCATCGGCTCCTCACATCCGGAACACGCCGAAGCGCGTCTGCTCGATCGGCGCCGACAGCGCGGCGTCCAGCGCCAGCGCCAGCACGTCGCGGGTCTGGGCCGGATCGATCACGCCGTCGTCCCACAGCCGGGCGCTGGCGTAGTACGGATGGCCCTGTTCCTCGTACTGCTGGCGCACCGGGGCTTTCAGCGCCTCTTCCTGCTCTGGCGTGAAGGCGTCGCCCAGCTGTTCCTTCTTCACCTGGGCCAGCACGCCGGCGGCCTGTTCGCCGCCCATCACCGAGATGCGGCTGTTCGGCCACATCCACAGGAAGCGCGGCGAGTAGGCGCGGCCGCACATGCCGTAGTTGCCGGCGCCGAAGCTGCCGCCTATCAGCACGGTGAACTTGGGCACCTTGGCGCAGGCCACCGCCGTCACCAGCTTGGCGCCGTCCTTGGCGATGCCGCCGTTCTCGTATTTCTTGCCCACCATGAAGCCGGTGATGTTCTGCAGGAAGATCAGCGGGATGCCGCGCTGGCAGCACAGCTCGACGAAGTGGGCGCCCTTCAGCGCCGATTCGCTGAACAGGATGCCGTTGTTGGCCAGGATGCCGACGCGGTACCCATTTAAACGGGCGTAGCCCGTTACTAGAGTATTTCCGTAGTTTTGCTTGAATTCGTCGAAGTCCGAATCGTCGACCAGGCGGGCGATGATCTCGCGCACGTCGAACGGCTTTTTCGGATCGGCCGGGATCACGCCGTAGATTTCCTCTGCGGCGTAGCGCGGCGGCCTGGGCTCGGCGCGGTCCAGCTCGCCCTGTTTCTTCCAGTTCAGGTCCGACACGATGCGGCGGGCGATGGCCAGCGCGTGGGCGTCGGTTTGGGCCAGGTGGTCGGCCACGCCGGATATTTTTGTGTGTACATCGCCGCCGCCCAATTCCTCGGCGCTGACCACCTCGCCGGTGGCCGCCTTCACCAACGGCGGGCCGCCGAGGAAGATGGTGCCCTGTTCCTTGACGATGACGGTTTCGTCGCTCATCGCCGGCACATAGGCGCCGCCGGCGGTGCAGCTGCCCATCACCACGGCGATCTGCGGAATGCCGGCGGCCGACAGATTGGCCTGGTTGTAGAAGATGCGGCCGAAGTGCTCCTTGTCCGGGAACACCTCGTCCTGCAGCGGCAGGAAGGCGCCGCCAGAGTCAACAAGATAGATGCAAGGAATACGGTTGTCGCGGGCGATCTCCTGCGCGCGCAAATGCTTTTTCACCGTCATCGGGTAATAGGTGCCGCCCTTGACGGTGGCGTCGTTGGCGATGATCAGGCAGTCGACGCCGCTGATGCGGCCGATGCCGGCTATCATGCCGGCGCCGGGCGCGTCGCCGCCGTACATGCCGTAGGCGGCCAGCTGGGACAGCTCCAGGAAAGGCGCGCCGGGATCGAGCAGCAGGTCGATGCGCTCGCGCGGCAACAGCTTGCCGCGCGCGGTGTGTTTGGCGCGGGCTTTTTCGCCGCCGCCCTGCGCGGCCTGGGCGACCTTGTCTTTCAGATCGTCGACCAGCGCGCGCATCTTGTCGGCGTTGGCGACGAAGTCCGCGGCGCGCGGCGACAGCTTGGATTCGAGGATGGGCATGTGGTTTACCTTGTCATTCGGCGTCGACGAACCAGACGGCGGCGATCAGGCCGTCGGCGTTGACGTCGTAGATGGCGACGGCGCGAAAACGGCTTTCGCCGTCCAGCGTCACGTCCTCATGGTCGATGACGCGGCTGCCGTGGACGATGCGGTGCAGCAGCGCGGCGTGCAGCTTTGGCAGGTTGAAGCGCTTGGCGGCGTAGTGCTCGGCCAGCGCGGCGCGTCCGTCCAGGCTCAGCGCCATGGAGGGCAGCCGGTAGACCTTGACGTTGTCGGCGTAGCAGGCGGCGAAAGCGTCCAGGTCTCGGGCGTTGTAGGCGTCAAGCTGCGTCTGGACGATGCGTTCGGCGGCGTTCATGTTCTGGTTTCTTCCAGCGTTGCTGAGATAGGCCGGCTCGTGGTGGAGAAAGGGGCTGAGGCAAGGCGCGCCGCCGCAGACAGTACAAATCGTACGGCCAGGCGGCGCAACGCGGCATCGGCCCCTTTGTCCGCCGCGACTACCGGGTTTCGGCCATCAGTTCGCGGCCGATGAGCCAGCGGCGGATCTCGCTGGTGCCGGCGCCGATCTCGTACAGCTTGGCGTCGCGCAGCAGGCGGCCGGTCGCGTATTCGTTGATGTAGCCGTTGCCGCCCAGGCACTGGATGGCGTCCAGCGCCAGCTGGGTGGCGTTCTCGGCGGCGTACAGGATGGCGCCGGCGGCGTCCTTGCGGGTCTGGCGGCCGGTCTCGCCGCGGTCCAGCGCCTGGCCGACGGCATAGACGTAGGCGCGGCTGGCGGACAGCTTGACGTACATGTCGGCCAGCTTGCCCTGCATCAGCTGGAAGTCGCCTATCGGCTGGCCGAACTGCTTGCGGTCGTTCAGGTAGGGCACGACGATGTCCAGGCTGGCCTGCATGATGCCCAGGGGGCCTGCGGCCAGCACCGAGCGCTCGTAGTCCAGGCCGCTCATCAGCACTTTCACGCCGTTGCCTTCGCCGCCCAGCACGTTCTCTTCCGGCACGAAACAGTTGTCGAAGAAGATCGGGTAGGTGTTGGAGCCGCGCATGCCCAGCTTGTCCAGCTTGCTGCCGTGGCTGAAGCCGGCAAAGCTCTTTTCGATGATGAAGGCGGTGATGCCCTTGGGGCCGGCGTTGACGTCGGTCTTGGCGTAGACCACCAGCGTGTCGGCGTCGCCGCCGTTGGTGATCCACATCTTGCTGCCGTTGAGCAGGTAGCCGCCGTCGGTCTTGTCGGCCTTGAGCTTCATGCTGACCACGTCGGAGCCGGCGTTGGGCTCGGACATCGCCAAGGCGCCCACGTGTTCGCCGGAGATCAGCTTGGGCAGATATTTCGCGCGCTGCGCGTCGTTGCCGTTCTTGTAGATCTGGTTGACGCAGAGATTGGAGTGCGCGCCGTAGGACAGGCCCACCGAGGCGCTGGCGCGGCTGATCTCCTCCATCGCGATCATGTGGGCGAGGTAGCCCATGTCCACGCCGCCGTACTGCTCGCTGACGGTGATGCCGAGCAAGCCCAGCTCGCCGAACTTGCGCCACAGGTCGGCCGGGAACAGATTGTCCTGGTCGATGGCGGCGGCGCGCGGGGCGATCTCGCGTTCGGCGAAGTCGCGCACCGATTCGCGCAGGAGGTCGTAAGTCTCGCCGAAGGCGAAGCGCAGGCTGCTGTACATGGGGTTCTCCTCGTTGGGCGTGCGGCGCGGCTGGCGGCGCCTGATGATCGTATCATCACTTACGTTTACGTAAACGTCAATATGTCGGGGCGATGGAGGCCGGGCTGAGCGGCGCTCGCACAAGCCGCGCCATCGACACTGTTTGCCGCGTTGGCGGGTATCATGGCCGTTTGCATCAGGAAGGGAAGGATTGCGATGACGATCTGGGTAGACGCCGACGCCTGTCCGAAGGTGATACGGGAAGTGCTGTGCCGCGCGGCGCAGCGTACCGGCGCGGAGCTGGTGTTCGTCGCCAACCAGCTGCTGACGGTGCCGAAGGCGCCCAATATCCGCGCCATGCAGGTGCCCAAGGGCTTCGACGTGGCCGACAACGAGATCGCCCGCCGCATCGCGCCGGACGATCTGCTGATCACCGGCGACATCCCGCTGGCGGCCGAAGTGTTAAGCAAGGGCGCGCAGGCGCTGAACTGGCGCGGCGACGCCTTCTCGAAGGAGACCATCGCCGCCCAGCTGACGATGCGCGATTTCATGGACAATCTGCGCGCCAGCGGCGTGCAGACCGAGGGACCGCCGCCCTTGAGCCAGGCGGACCGGCAGGCGTTTGCCCGCCAGCTGGATATCTGGCTGGCGCGGCGGTAGGGCGGAAGTCCGGCTCAGGCCGGGCGTTCCCTTAAGCCATGGCCGCAGGGTGATGATGTCCTGGCACTAATTCCGCCTGGTAGGCGGGTCAGGGGGCTGCGCGGCCAGCCCCCCGACACCCCCAGGCCGCCCCTGCAGCCCGTGAAACCCCGGTAAAAAAGCGCCTGGCCAGGAGCCGCCGAAACTAGCCGCGCGCTACCGTCGCGCGGCGTCGAACAAGTCGGCGTCTTAAAACCTGGCCAGGCGCTTTTTTACCGGCGCGTGCTGAAGGGGATATGGTCGCATGGACGATCATGTGCCTGAATTGGAAAAGCCAATAAGCTGTCACTATCACATCGCATGAGAAAAGCCCCCGAATCCGGGGGCTTTGTCATGCTGGAAGGGGAGAGGCTCAGGCCTTGCCCAGATGCGGCTCGGCGTCGAAGTCCTGCTTGTCGGCCCGGTCCGCGTCCGGCCGGCGTATCGTCAGCGAGAACATCAGCGCGACGATCAGCAGCGCCAGGATCAGGTGGAAGGTGGCGAGGAAGCCGCCGAACAGCGAGGCGACGATGGAGCCGACGATGCTGCCTATGCCGAAGCCCAGGTAGATCACGCCGTAGTTCTTGCTCAGGTTGTTCAGGCCGAAGAAGTCGCTGACCAGCGACGGGTAGACGGTGATGGTGCCGCCGAAGCTGAAGGCGACGCAGGCGATGGCGGCGAAGAACAGGCCGGCGTTCAGCGGCGCGAACAGCAGCGTCAGCATGCCGGCCAGCGCGGCGACCTGGGCGATGGTGATGACGCGGATGCGCGGCATTCTGTCGGACAGCACGCCCAGCACCAGGCGGCCGGACAGATTGGCGACGGCGATCACGGCCACGGCATTGGCGGCGGTGGCGGCCGACAGGTGGACGAAGCTTTCGCCTATGTCCTTGGCCACGCCGATCACGTACAGGCCGCTCATGCATACGGTCAGGAACATCAGCGCCAGCATCCAGTACTGCGGCTGGCGCATCGCCTCGGCCAGCGTGTAGTCGCGGCTGCCGCCTGCCTGCGCCGCGGCCGGCTGCTGCGGCGCGTCGGTCATCAGCAAGGCGCCGGCCACCACCATGGCCATCGCGATCAGGCCCCACAGCTGGAAGGTGGCTTCCAGGCCGAAGCGAGACAGCAGCGCCAGATTGATGAATTTGAAGCCCAGGCTGCCCAGGCCGTAGGCGCCGATGGCGCAGGCGGAGATCAGGCCCTTGCGTTCCGGGAACCACTTGACGCAGTTGGACAGCGACATCAGGTAGCCGGCGCCGTCGGCGAAGCCGACCAGCAGGCCGGCGCACAGATAGAGCATGATCAGGTTGCCGGCCTGCGAGGTCAGGTAGAAGCCCAGGCCCAGCATCAGGCCGGAGGCGATGGCCACCTTGCGCACGCCGAAGCGCTCCTGCAGCTTGCCGGCCATCGAAGAGGCGACGGCCAGCGCCAGGCTGAGCAGGCCGAAGGCGAAGGCCACCTGGCTGACCGGCTCTCCCAGCTTGTGCGACAGCTGGGCGTTGAACAGGCTCCAGGTGTAGACGGAACCCAGCGCGAACTGGGTGAGGACGGTACCGGCCAGGGTACGGTAGCGGATGGCGTTGCTTGGGGCCTTCATGGCGCTGCTCGCTTATAAAGTCATTACTGTTAGTAAGACTATAAGCTTGTACTTATGGAGTCGGCGCGGTCCGGGAATGAAATGCAGGTTGCGCGGAACGAGCTGCAATCAGAGGTGCATCAGCTGCCTGAACGCCTTGATATTGCTGCGGCTGACCGGGATTTCCGCCTTCAGGTCGTACAGCTTGATGATGTAGGTGCTGTTCTGCCACGGCGCGATCTCGCGGATCTTGTGGATGTTGACGCAGAACGAGCGGTGGCAGCGGAAGAAGCTGTCGGCCGGCAGCCGAGACACGAATTCGCTGATGCTCATCGCCATCACGTAGCGGTCGTGCGCGGTGTAGACCAGGGTGACCTTCTCGTCGGCCTCGACGTAGTAGATGTCGTCGCAGGGCGTGACGATGATGCTGTCGCCCTTGGCCAGGTTGACGGTGCGGGGCGCGCTGTCGGCGGTGGATGGCGCGGCCGGGGCGGGGGCCGGGGCCTCCAGCGCCTCCAGCTTGCGCAGCAGGCCGATGATGCGGGTCTCGTTGTACGGCTTCAGGATGTAGTCGAAGGCCTCGACCTCGAAGGCGTCGACGGCGAATTCCTTGTAGGCGGTGACGAAGACGATGCGCGGCGGCCGCGCGGTCTTGTGCAGGTTCTTGGCCAGCAGCAGGCCGTCTATCGACGGGATGTTGATGTCGAGGAAGACCACGTCGACGTCATGCTCCTGCAGGAATTTGAACGCCTCCAGCCCGTCCTCGACGCTGGCGGCGATTTCGATCCTGCTGTGTTCCCGGATCAGATAGGCCAGCTCCTCGCGTGCCAGGTATTCGTCCTCGACGATCAGCGCCTTCAGCATGCGGCGTCCTCCAGCGGCAATTCGAAACTGACCTCGGTGCCCGGCTCCAGCCGGGCCAGCCTCAGGCCCTCGCCGTACAAAAGCTTTATCCGTTCGTTGACGTTGGACAGGCCTATGCTGCGGCTCTCCACCTTGCCTTCGGCGATGCCGTCCATCACGTCCCGGCTGATGCCGTAGCCGGTGTCGCGCACCGACACGCGGATGCGGTCGGCCAGCCTCTTCACTGCGATGCGCACCTCGCCCGGCTCCTTGCGCGGCTGGATGCCGTGCAGTATCGCGTTTTCCACCAAGGGTTGCAGCAGCAGGCTGGGCACGCGCGCGTGGACCTCGTCGACGTCGAAGACGACGGACAGCTTGTCGCCGAAGCGGGCCTGCTCGATGGCGACGTAGTCGCGCACCTGCTTCAGCTCTTCCTGGATATCGATCAGCGTGTCGCCCAGCGACAGGTTGTAGCGCAGGTAGTCGGCCAGTTGGGCGATCAGCTGCCGCGCGTCGGCCGGGCGGATGCGGATCAGCGACGAGATGGCGTTCAGCGCGTTGAACAGGAAGTGCGGATTGATCTTGCTCTGCAGCGCGGCGAACTCGGCCTTGCGCGCCATCTCCTGCAATTGCTTGATCCGAGACGCCTCCATCTGGGTGGAGATCAGCTGGGACAGGCCGACGGCCAGCTCGCGCAGCGAGCCGGTGATGCCGCCGCTCTTGCGGAAGAAGATCTTCAGCGTGCCGGTGACGCGGCCGTTCTCGCGCAGCGGGATGATGATGACCGAGTGGAAGTCCGCCACCCGGTACTGGCGCAGGTCGTTCTCGATGATGATCTGGTCTTCCCGCACCGCGCGGCGGGTGATCTCGCCTATCGCCGAGTGGTCGGCCGGCTCGTAGTAGTCCTTGCCCAGCCCGACGTAGGCCAGCACGTCGCGGGTGTCGGTGATGGCCACCGCGTCGGCGCCGATATGGTTGCGTATCACCGTGCAGACTTCCACCAGCGCGTCTCGGTCCACGTTCTGGAAATAGGGCAGGGTGCGGTTGGCGATGGTCAGCGCCAGCTTGGCCTGGCGCGCCGCCAGCAATTCCTTCTCGTCGTCCAGGTCCTGCACCAGCTTGATGATCAGGCCGATGCAGACGGTGCCGGTGATCATCGGGTAGGCGATATGGCCGACGATGGCCTGGCCGACGGCCGGCTCGGTGAAGCACAGGATCAGCGCCATGGTCAGGCTCTCGCAGGCGATGCCGGCGGCGACGCCGTACAGCCACAGCCGGCGGCGGCCGGCGCGGAAATGTATGACGGCGGACAAGAGGCCGGCGCAGATGCTGGAGATCAGGCAGGGCAGCGAGGTGTAGCCGTGGATGTCGATCAGGTAGCGGTGCAGGCCGGAGACGACGCCGGCCGGTATGCCGACCCAGGGGCCGAACAGGATGCCGCCGGCCAGGATGGCGATGGTGCGGACATTGACCAGCGAGCCGTCGACCGGGATGCCGGTATAGGTGCTGAACACGGCGAACAGGCAGAACAGCAGCGAGACGGCGGCCAGCTCGGCCGGGCGGTGGGCCTGCTGGCGCAGCAGCGACTGGAACGGCCGCAGCCGGGTCAGGAAGAACAGCGCCATCAGCATCAGCGCGGCGCGCTCGAACACCGCGAGCAGCAGCATATTGGGGTTGTCGGTCATCGAAAGACCGCCGCGCGCGGGCGGCGGTACGCTGGAAACGGGGATGGTCGGTATTTTAAGCCATGGCGGCGGCCGGGCCAGCCCGCGGCGACAGAAAAGACCGCCGGCATGGGCCGGCGGCCGGATTCACAGCTGGATGTCCAGCTTCTCAGCGCCGTCGGCCGGATAGGCGCAGCACAGCAGAATCTCGCCGTCCCGGGGCCGGTATGCGGGCGGCTGCAGATAGGTGGCCTGGCCGGCAAGCAGCGCGGCGCGGCAGCTGCCGCAAGTGCCGGCCCGGCAGCTGAAGTCCGGATTCAGACCGTGCGACTCGGCCAGTTCCAGCAGGCTCTGGCCCGGTTGCCATTCGGCGTCGACGGCCGACGTCGAGAAGCGGACCGGCACCGCGTGTCCGGCCGGCGGCGGCAGCGCCGGCGCCGTCTGGCCGGCGCGCAGCAGACCGGCGGGGCCGAAGGCTTCGGCGTGGATGTTCTCGTCGGGGACGCCGGCGGCGGTCAGTTGCTCGTACAGCGCCTGCATGAAGCCGGCCGGGCCGCACAGATAGAAGTCGCCGGCGAGGTCGGCGCCGGACCGCAGCAGCAGCTCGATGTCGACGCGGCCGGCGTGCTGGTAGTCGCTGCCCTGGCGGCGGCCGGTTTCCGGCCGGCTCGCGGCCGTCACGATGCGCAGCCGGCCGGCGGCCGTGGCCCGCAGCGCCTCCAGTTCCGCGTCGAAGGCGCGCTCGGCGACGGTGCCGGTGGCGTAGACCAGCAAGGTGGCCGGCATCGCGGCCGGGTTCCCGGTCAGTTGATGCAGCATCGCCAGCAGCGGCGTGATGCCTATGCCGCCGGCCAGCAGCGTCAGCGGGCGGTCGGCGCGCGCCAGAGTGAAGTCGCCGCGCGGCGGCAGCGCCTCGACGATGTCGCCGGGCGCCAGCTGGTGCAGCCGGTCGGACGCCTTGCCCTGGCGCTTGACGCTGATCCGATAGCCGCCGGTTTGCGACAGCGTGTAGTTGCGCAGCCGCACGCCGTCGACGCCGACGACTTTCAGGCTCAGGTGCTGGCCGGCGGCGAACGGCGGCGGCGCCGAGCCGTCGGCCGGCTCCAGGTGTATGGATCGGACCGAGTCGCTTTCGTCTTCGACGCGGGCCACCCGCAGCGGCAGCCATCGCCGCTCCGGCGCCTGTCCGGGCCAGGCGCCGGTGGCCAGCGCCGACGGCGAGTACTCGCGCAAGGTCCAGCGCAGCGCCAGCGCGTTGCGTCGGCGCACCACGCGCTCGACACGGAAGATCCACGGCCGTTCGGCGCCGTCGAACGGCGGCGGGGCGTCATCCGGCACCTCGGCGCGGCCGGCCAGCTGCAGCGTGTCGCCGCTGGCGAAGTCGACGAAGAGCAGGCAGGCGCGCGGCTGGAGCCGCAGATTGCCCAGGGTGTTGAAATAGCCGTTGCCGGCGAAGTCGGGAATGGTCAGCGTGTCGCCGTCCACTTTGACAAAGCCGGGCTTGCCGCCGCGGTGCGAGGCGTCGGCCTGCCAGCGGCCGTCGCCGTCCAGGCAGGCGCTGGCGACGAAGAAGGTGTCGGCGGCGGCGATGGCGGCGCGGGCGTCGTCGTCCAGCTCGTTCATCCATTCGACCGAACCCAGGATGCGCGGCCCCGGCTCGCGGGAGAATTCGAAGTCCCGCAGCTGGATGTATTTCGGGCAGTTGCCGAAGGACTGGGCCACGGCGACGGCGAAGCCGCCGTCGTCCAGCGTCGTCAGCTCGCCGTTCATCCGGTTGCGGCGGCGGGTGTGCAGTTCTATGCCCAGCAGGCCCACCGCCGCGCCGGGGCGCAGACAGTCGCGCAGCGGGTCGGCGGCGCTGGGCAGCGCGGCGACGCCCAGATGCCGCGGATCGGGCGAGTCGACGAAGCCGGGCCGGCCTTCGACGATGCCCGCCCACGGCCTGCCGGCCTCGTCCACCGCCGCCATCACGATGAAGGGCAGCTGGCGGAAAAAGTCGCGGTGCTGCTCCGGCATGTGGTCGCGGATCACGCGCGGACCGGTGGCGGCCATCTTCTCCCGGCTGCCGGCGCGGCGCTGCATTTCCTCTTCGCCGGGATGCCAGGGTGACGGGATGGGGCGGGTATCGGACATCAGTCGTTCCTGTCGTCTACGCGTTGACGGCTGGCATGGGCAGGAAGCCCGGCAGCGCCTCGACGCGGGCCAGCCAGGCGCGGACATGCGGATACGGGTCCAGGGAAATCTCGCCTTCCGGCGCGTGCGCGGTATAGGTGTACAGCGCGACGTCGGCGATGGTGGCGGCGTCGCCGGCCAGGAAGGGGCGCTCGGCCAGCTCCTGGTCCATCACCTGGAACAGCGCCTTGGCGCGGCTGACGGCCAGTTCGTAGTCCAGCGGCACGCCGCGCCATTTATGCAGCCGGGCCTGGGCGGGACCGAAGGCCAGCGGGCCGGCGGCGGCGGACAGCCAGCGCTGCACCCTGGCTTCGCGGACCGGGTCGGACGGCAGCCAGTCGCCGTGGCCGTAGCGGCGCGCCAGATAGACCAGGATGGCGTTGGAGTCGGCGATCACCTCGTCGCCGTCGACCAGCACCGGAATCTGGCCGAAGCGGTTGAGTTCGAGGAAGGCCGGCTGCTTGTGCTCGCCGGCGGCCAGATTGACCGGGACGACCTCGTATTCCAGGCCCAGCAGCGCCAGCATCAGGCGCGCGCGGTGGCTGTGGCCGGACAGGACGAAGTCATACAGCTTGATGGCGGGACGGTTCATGCGTTTCTCCTTGGAAGAATGGCGGCGCCGATACTTTGCCTGGAAATGTCAAAAACATAAACAGCCGCGGCGCGGGGCGGCGGTCAGCCGGCTGGCGGCGGCTCCAGCGCGGCCAGCAATTCCGCCAGCCGCTTTTCCAGCGCGTCGACGCTGCGGGCCGGCAGCGCCGACAGTATCGCGTGCTCGTTCGCGACATGGCCTTCCAGCGCGCGCTCCACCAGCGCGAAGCCTTCGCCGCTGAGCCGCACCAGCGTGCTGCGGGCGTCCTGGCTGCAGGCCTCGCGGACGATCCAGCCCTTGCCCTCCAAGACCTTCAGCCTGTGGGTCATCGTGCCCGAGGTGACCATCAGCGACGAGAACAGCTCGGTCGGCGCCAGCTGGTAAGGCGCGCCGGCGCGGCGCAGCGTGGCCAGCACGTCGAATTCCCAGCCGCTGAGGCCGTATCCGGCGAATACCTCGTCCAGTCGCTGCGACAAGAGCGCGGCGCAGCGGCTCAGCCGTCCGATCACGCCCATCGGGCCGACGTCGAGGTCCGGGCGTTCGCGCGCCCATTGTTCGAGTATGCGGTCCACCGCATCGCCCATGATGGCTCCTTGTCTTGAATTCAAGATTTATTTGCCTTGAATTCAAGGTAAATGTTATCTTGAATTCAAGTTAATTGATCCGATTATAAGCTGAAGCGTGAGGATTGCCCATGTCTGTGAAAACCGAAGCCGGCCACTGGCGCGATGTGCTGCTGACCGCGCTGACCCCGGTGATCTGGGGTTCCACCTATATCGTCACCACCGAGCTGCTGCCGCCGGACAGGCCGTTCACCGCCGCCTTGCTGCGGGTGTTGCCGGCCGGCCTGTTGCTGCTGTGGCTGGGTGGCTGGCGCCCTCGCGCGGCGGAGTGGGGCCGCTTGCTGATCCTGTCCGCGCTCAATATCGGGGCCTTCCAGGCGCTGCTCTTCGTCGCCGCCTACCGGCTGCCGGGCGGCCTGGCCGCGGTGGTCGGCGCCTGCCAGCCTCTGCTGGTGATGGCGCTGGCCTGGCGGCTGGACAGCCGACGGCCGGCGGCCATGGCCTTGTGGGCCAGCCTGGCCGGCGTGGCCGGCATGGCGGCGCTGCTGCTGTCTCCGGGTTCGCGCTGGGACGGCCTGGGCATGCTGGCCGCTTTCGGCGGCGCGGTGTCGATGGCCTGCGGCACCTATCTGACCCGGCGCTGGCGGCTGTCGGCCCCGGTGACCGCGCTGACCGGCTGGCAGTTGGCGCTGGGCGGCCTGATGCTGCTGCCGCTGGCGCTGGCCGTCGATCCGCCGCTGCCCCGGCTGGGCTGGACGCAGATCGCCGGCTACGGCTATCTGGCGTTGTTCGGCGCGCTGCTGGCCTATCTGCTGTGGTTCCGCGGCATCGCGCGGCTGTCGCCGGTGGCGGTGTCGTCGCTGGGCCTGCTCAGCCCGCTGACGGCGGTGATCCTGGGATGGGCGCTGCTGGGGCAGACCTTGTCGGCGCAATCGCTGTCGGGCATGGCGGTGGTGCTGGCCAGCGTGCTGGCCGTGCAGCGGAGCATGATGAAGTAAGTCATGGCCTGGACGATGGGTGCGGCGCCAGCCGCGCCATCATCAGGACATCCAGGGAGCGGCCGTCGATGCGCACGGCGTTGCGCTTGCGGCCTTCCGGCAGGAAGCCGTGTCTTTCGTAGAGCTTGATCGCGTTGAGATTGTCTTCGTGCACGGTCAGCTCCAATCGGTCGAAGCCGCGCTGTTCCGCCAGCTGCAATGTGCTTTCCAGCAACCATCCGCCCAGGCCCATGCCGCGATGGCTGGGCAACAGCCCGATGCCCAGCGTGCCACCGTGCTGATAAATGGGGAGGCGATGCGGGGTGACATCGCACCAGCCGACGACCTGATTGCCGTCCAGCAACAACAGGTGGGGGGCTTGGCTGGCGAGTTGGCTGCGCACGTATTCGGCCGAAGCCGCCTGCGGGATTTCCAGAAAGGCCAGATAGCGGCGCTCCCTGGCGACGCTGTCCGTCACGCGCCAGAAGTCGGCGGCACGATCGGCGGTCAGCGGCTGCAGGGTCAGCGAGGCGGTGTAGGGACTGGGCATGGCGGCGGCTCCACGGATCGGGGCGCCATTTTGCCAAGCCGATAATGACAATGCAATAATGTCGCCGTCAGGCGGCGGCGATCACCGTGCGGCAATGCGCCTCCAGCGTGCCGATTTCGTCCAGCACGGCGTCGATGTCCTGACGCTGCGCCTCCAGCTGGCGGCGGCGGGCCTGCAGCAGGTCCAGCAGCATCTGCGACTGGCTGGCCTCGTCGTGGGCCAGCTGGTACAGGTCTATGATTTCGCGGATTTCGGCCAGCGACAGGCCGATGCGCTTGCCGCGCAGGATCAGCCTCAGCCGCGCGCGGTCGCGTCGGGTGAACAGGCGCTGCCGGCCGTCGCGGGTCGGTTCGATCAGGCCCTGTTCCTCGTAGAAGCGTATCGTGCGCAGGGTGACGTCGAATTCGCGCGCCAGGTCGGAGATGGTGAAAAATTCGGCTGCATTCATGATGTTTTCCTTAGCGTCTGTTCAAAGTCTTTTTGTGAACAGCGCAGCCCGGCCTGCCGGCCGGGCTGCCCTCCGGGGCCGTTTTCTGTTGTCGCATGGTCTTGCAAATGTCCGTTGGCCGCGAGCGACATGGCGGCGGGCCGCTTTGGGCGCCCTGCATCCGGCAGAAAACGGCCGCTGCCGCAAAAAGACTTTGAGCAGGCTCTTGCAGGCGGCGATTGTAGCGTTTTTCCCACGCCAACTGATGAAAGCTTGATTTACGTTTACGTAATCGTCAACCTGATATCGTCGCAAACAACCAGGGAGCCGCCCGATGTCCGAGCCCAGCTATGCCAGCGGCGCCGGCAGCCAGCCGCTGATCGGCCAGACCATAGGACGTTTTTTCGACCAGGCCTGCGAACGCCACGCCGGACGGCAGGCGCTGCGGGTGCGCCATCAGGATGTGAGCTGGAGCTACGCCGAGCTGAGGCACCGGGTGGACCGCGTCGCCTGCGGCCTGCTGCGGCTGGGCCTGAATCCCGGCGAGCGGGTCGGCATCTGGTCGCAGAACCGCGTCGAGTGGGTGCTGATGCAGTTCGCCGCGGCCAAGGCCGGTCTGGTGCTGGTCAACATCAATCCGGCCTACCGCCGCGCCGAGCTGGAATACGCGCTGAACAAGGTGGACTGCCGCGCGCTGGTGCTGGCGCCGGGCTTCAAGAGCAGCGACTACGTCGGCATGGTGCGCGAGCTGGCGCCGGAGCTGGACGGCTGCCGTCCGGGCGAGCTGGCCGCGGCCAGGCTGCCCGGCCTGCGCTGGGTGGTGGCGATGGGCGAGCCGGCGGCGTCGGGCATGCTGCCGTTTTCGGCGCTGGAAGCGGAGGCGGAGCCGGGCGAGCTGGCCGCGCTGCAGGCGCTGGGCGAGACGCTGCAATTCGATCTGCCGGTCAATATCCAGTTCACCTCCGGGACCACCGGCCATCCGAAGGGGGCGACGCTGTCGCACCACAATATCCTGAACAACGCCTTCTTCGTCGGCGACGCGATGCGGCTGGGGCCCGACGACAGGCTGTGCATCCCGGTGCCGCTCTACCATTGCTTCGGCATGGTGATGGGCTCCTTGTGCTGCCTGTGCCACGGCGCGGCGATGGTGTTCCCGGCCGAGGGCTTCGACGCGCTGGCGGTGCTGGAGGCGGTGGCCGAGGAGCGCTGCACCGCGCTGCACGGCGTGCCGACGATGTTCATCGCGATGCTGGACCACCCGGACTTCGCCGGTTTCGACCTGTCCAGCCTGCGCACCGGCATCATGGCCGGCAGCCCGTGTCCGATGGAGGTGATGCGCAAGGTGGTCGCGCGCATGCACATGGCCGAGCTGACCATCTGCTACGGCATGACCGAGACCAGCCCGGTCAGCCTGCAGAGCGCCGTCGACACGCCGCTGGAGCTCAGGGTCGGCAGCGTCGGCTTCGTCCACCCGCACGTGGAGGTGAAGATCGTCGACGCCGACGGCCGCATCGTGCCGCGCGGCCGGAGCGGCGAGCTGTGCGTGCGCGGTTATTCGGTGATGCTGGGCTATTGGGGCGACGAGGAGATGAGCGCCGCCGCCATCGACGAGGCCGGCTGGATGCACAGCGGCGACCTGGCGACGATGCGCGACAACGGCGCGGTCAACATCGTCGGCAGGGTCAAGGACATGGTGATACGCGGCGGCGAGAACATCTACCCGCGCGAGATCGAGGAATTCCTCTACCGCCATCCGAAGATACTGGAGGTGCAGGTGATAGGCGTGCCCGACGCGCGTTACGGCGAGGAGTTGTGCGCCTGGATCCGCCTGCGCGACGGCGAGGCCGCCGGCGCCGACGAGATCCGCGATTTCTGCCGGGGCAATATCGCGCATTACAAGATTCCGCGTTACATCGAGTTCGTAGACGGCTTCCCGATGACGGTCACCGGCAAGATCCAGAAATACCAGATGCGGCGGACGATGCTGCAGAAACTGGGACTCGCCGACGAGGAGACCGCCTGAGCACGAGCCTGTTCCAGGTTTTTTGCGGGCAGGACGGCCCGGTCGGCGGGCCGACGCCGCAATAGGGATTCCGCACAGGCGCCATGACAAATCCGCGCGTGAAATGCCCGCTCGCGGCGGCGCTTTTGGCTTACAATGCCGCCAGACCGATTGATCCAGAGGAATGACACCATGACCGTGACCGCTTTCAACGATGCAGACCTGACCCGTCTCGAAACGCTGCTGACGCCGTTGTCGGCCAGCGGCAGCACCATGCGTCCGGACGAAGTGCAGGGCTTCTTCGCCGCGCTGTCCAGCGGCCCGGACCAGGTGGACGCCGATTTCTGGCTGCCGGAAGTCCTGGGCGACGCGCCGGCCTTCGAGAATCCCGAGGACGAGGCCGAGCTGGCCGCGCTGCTGCAGAAGCTGTACGACAGCATCCGCGCCGCGCTGGCCGCCGGCGAAGAGCTGGATCTGATCCTGTACGCGGAGGAAGACAGCGGCGAAGAGGGCGAGCCGGACTACTGGCCGTGGGCCAACGCCTATCTGTACGCGCTCGACCTGGTCGACACCGACTGGTTCGAAGTCGCCGAGGAGGACGAGGGCTTCGAAAGCCTGATGATGCCGATGCTGGTGCTCGGCGGCGCCTTCGAGGACGAGGACGGCGGCGAAGACCTGCTGACCTTCACCGACGAGGAAATCGACGGCTACAAGGAAGAGTTGAGCGACGCGCTGGCCGCGGTGTACAACTACTGGCGCGCCAAGGAGCAGGCGCCGGTGACGATGCGCCGCGACGGCGACAAGGTGGGGCGCAACGACCAGTGCCCGTGCGGCAGCGGCAAGAAGTACAAGGCCTGCTGCGGCGCCAACTGAGCGCCGGCACGCCTGCCATGAGAAAGCGGACTTCGGTCCGCTTTTTTCATGATGGAAGCGCCTGGTCCGTGGAATGCCCGTGGCATTCCTGGCGGAGCGATGGTAGAACGAAGCATAGTCGGCAAGAGAACGATTCCACTCGAGCGGGGGATGCGATGTTCGCAATGATAGCGCGCTACGCGGCGGTGGCTGCGCTGGCCTGCACGGCCGGCTTGGCCGTCGGCGCCGATATCCAGCCGCAGCGGCTGCAGCGACCGGACGGCGAACGCGAATACCTGAGGGTCGCGCCGCAGACGCCGCAGGCGGGCAGGCGGCCGCTGATTATCCTGCTGCACGGCCATGGCGGCTCCGCGCGGCAGCTGCTGGGCCTGGGCGCCGGCGCGGCGCCGCTGTCGCAGTGGCTGGCGATCGCCGACCGCGAGGGCCTGCTGTTGGCGGCGCCGGACGGCGCGCGCGGCGGCGACGGCAAGCAGGGCTGGCATGACTGCCGCGCCGACGCCGCCTCCAGCCCGCAGACCGACGACACCGGCTTCATCGCGGCCATCATCGCGCGCGAGATCGCCGACGACCGGGCCGATCCCGAGCGCGTCTACGTGATGGGCATGTCCAATGGCGGGATGATGGCGTTCCGGCTGGCGGCCGAAATGGGCGAGCGGCTGGCCGGCTTCGCTACCGTCGGCGCGTCGATGGCGCGGCACAATGGCTGTGCGGCGGCGACGCATCCGCTGCCGGCGCTGATCATCGCCGGCACCGCCGATCCGGTGGTGCCGTACGGCGGCGGCGAAGTCAGCCTGTTCGGCGGCAAGGGGCGCGGCGAGGTGATCCCGGTCGCCGATTCCGCGGCCTTCTGGCGCAGGCTCGACGGCCTGTCCGACATTCCGCGCGCCGTCGAGCAATTGCCGCACCTGGACCCGGCCGATCCGACCCGGGCGACGCTGACGCAGTGGGGGGAGGACGGGGCGGCGAGGCGGGTGCAGCTGTTGACCGTCAGCGGCGGCGGCCATGTCGAGCCCAGCGTCGCCCATCGCGTCGGCGCGCTGTACATCCGCCTGTTGGGGCGGCAGAACGGGGATGCGGAATCGGCCGAGCTGGCGTGGCGGCTGTTCCGCGACCAGCGGCGTCAGCCCGCCGCCGACAGCCGCTCGCGCAGCAGCCGCGCGCTCAGCATGAACAGGCCCAGCAGCTGGGCCGCCGTGGCCGGCGAGTAGGCTTTCAGCTGGCGCAGCACCTGGCAGGTTTCGCGATAGCCGCGCTCCAGGCCGGCCTGGGCCAGCGGCGCGAAGGCCCGTTGGGCCTCGGCCGGCGCCGCTTGCGGATGCGCGGCGCAATAGCGCTCGAACAGCGCGGAGACGCCCAGCAGCAGATGCTGGCTGTGGCTGATCATCGGCAGCGCGCCTTCCTGCAGCAGCGCAGCGTCCAGCTCCAGCCCGGCCAGCCGGGACACCTGGTCCATCGTCGCGCTGTAAAGCAGCTCGGCTGCCCGGTGCCCGTGGCTAAGCTGGATGTCGGCGTCGTCGTCCGGCAGCGGCGGCTGGCCGGCGTGGCCGGCGGGGTGGCCTAGCTCGCGCAGGCCGCCGTCGCCCCCCTGGCGCGGCAGCGTCGCGCCTATCGGGTGGATGATGATGTCGTCTATGGCGGCCATGTCGCGTGCTCCGCCGCTTCAGTGCCTAGCTGCCGCTGTCCTGGGCGGCGCCGGAGGCGGCTTGCTGGGCGCTGCCGCCCTGGTATTGCTGCAGGAAGGCGTCCAGGCCTTTCTCGACCAGGTCGTGCGTCTGCTGCACGCCGTCGGAGACGTCGCCGTTGAACACGTTCAGCTTCTTCAGCACGTCGGTCGCCTCCTGATAGCCCTGCTCGAAGCCCTGGCGGATCAGCTTGATGAAGTTCTGCGCCTGGTCGGAGGCGCTTTGCTCGGGGTGCTGCTGCTGATACAGGCCGAACATGCCCAGCGCGCCCTGCAGGATGCGCTGCGAGGTCGCCTGCGGCGAGGTGTCGTCGTCGCTCTGGCCGTCCTGCTGCACGGTGATGCTCAGCTGGGTGCTGCTGATCTGGATCGTGGCGCCGCCCTGGCCCTGCTGCGAGCCGTTCTGGTTCGAGAAGTCGGCGTTCAGGATCTGGTTGATGTGGGTGATCGAGGCCTGGAACAACAGCGACTGCGACTGCTTGCCGCTGCTGATCGACACGCTCAGCGACTCCACCAGCGTGGCGTTCAGCTGGTTGCGGGCGGTCTGGGCGTTGTAGGCGCCGGTCTGGGTCTGGGACGAGGCGCCGGTCTGCCCCGTCTGGCCGGCCTGGTTGCTGTTCACGGAGGAAATCGACATCACGGACTCCTGTCGGTGCGTCGCTGCCGTCTGGCGCACTGTATCGGGTTGAGGGAACTACCGTCAGTATGACTTGATTTCGGCAGCGTCACGGAAAACTTGCGGACCGATTGCAAAAGCTAGGTAGTTTTGCTGAGCAAAACGCAACAGGCCGCATTCCATGCCGGAATGCGGCCCGCGTGCAACCGTTCTTTAGCAGGATCAGAAGGCGAAGTGCTCGTCGTCCAGCGCCATCAGCGGCTTGGCGCCGGACTTGATGCTGGCCTTCAGCGCCTCGGCCTCCGGCAGCAGCTTGGCGTAGTAGAAGCGCGCGGTGGCGATCTTGGCCTGATAGAACGCGTCCTCGCCCCGGCCCAGGCTGTCGTGGGCCACCGCGGCCATCCGCGCCCAGAGCCAGGCGTAGGTCAGGTGGCCCAAGAGGCGCAGGTAGTCGCTGGCGGCGGCGCCGGCCTCGTCCTTGTCCTGCAGGCTGGCCATGCCGACGCCCATGGTGATCTCGCCGACATCCTTCAGCAGCCTGGACAGCGGGGCGACGAATTCGCCCAGCTGGGCATGGCCCTCGTGCTGCTGGCAGAAGGTGTGGATCAGCTTGGTGAACTTGCGCAGCTTGGCGCCCTGGTCCAGCAGCACCTTGCGGCCCAGCAGGTCTATCGCCTGGATGCCGTTGGTGCCTTCGTAGATCTGAGAGATGCGGGCGTCGCGCACCAGCTGCTCCATCCCCCATTCGCGGATGTAGCCGTGGCCGCCGAACACCTGCATGCCCAGATTGGCGGCGGTGTAGCCGTTGTCGGTCAGGAAGGCCTTGGCGACCGGGGTCAGCAGCGCCACCAGGTCGGCGGCGTCGGCGCGGACGGCGGCGTCCTCGTGCTTGTCCTCGATGTCCAGTTGCAGCGCCAGCAGCGCCGCCAGCGCGCGGCCGGCCTCGGTATAGGCCTTCTGCGTCAGCAGCATGCGGCGCACGTCCGGATGGACGATGATGGGGTCGGCCGGCTGTTCCGGGCGCTTGGCGCCGTTCAGCGAACGCATCTGCAGGCGCTCGCGGGCATAGCCCAGCGCGCCCTGGAACGAGGCTTCGCCCAGCCCGAGGCCCTGCATGCCGCAGCCGAGCCGGGCGGCGTTCATCATCGTGAACATGCAGGCCAGGCCCTTGTTCGGCTCGCCTATCAGCCAGCCCTGCGCGCCGTCCAGATTGATGACGGCGGTGGCGTTGGCCTTGATGCCCATCTTGTGTTCCAGGCTGCCGCAGGACACGGCGTTGCGCGCGCCGCCGTCCAGGAATTTGGGCACGATGAACAGCGAGATGCCCTTGACGTCCTTCGGCGCGTCCGGCAGCCGGGCCAGCACCAGGTGGACGATATTGGACGACAGGTCGTGTTCGCCGGCCGAGATGAAGATCTTGGTGCCGGTGATGCGGTAGCTGCCGTCGCCGTTCGGCTCGGCGCGGGTCTTCAGCAGGCCGAGGTCGGTGCCGCAATGCGGCTCGGTCAAACACATGGTGCCGGTCCAGCTGCCGTCGACTAGCTTGGGCAGATAGGCCGCCTTCTGCTCGTCGGTGCCGTGGGCGTGGATGGCGGAGTAGGCGCCGTGCGACAATCCCGGATACATCGACCAGGCGACGTTGGCGGCGCACTGCATTTCCATGATGGGGAAGGCCAGGCTCTTCGGCAGGCCCTGGCCGCCGTAGGCCGGGTCGCAGTCCAGCGCCGGGAAGCCCAGCTCGCAATACTGCCTGTAGGCCTCCTTGAAGCCGGTCGGCGTCGTGACCGCCTTGGTGGCGCTGTCGTACTGACAGCCTTCCTCGTCGCCCTGGCGGTTCAGCGGCGCCAGTTCCGACTCGCAGAATTGCGCCGCCTGTTCCAGGTAGGCGCGGAAGATGTCCGGGGTGGCTTCTTCATAACCCGGCAACATCGGGATGATGTCCTGTATCTTGATCAATTCGTTGAGAACGAAATCAAAATCGCGCAGCGGGGCTTGATAGGCAGGCATTCGGTTTCTCCGTTCGGTTGGGTGCCGCCTGGTGCGTGCCAGGTCGATACGTTTTATGATGACCGCTGTTCGGGCGGGGCGTTAATTCAAACGCTTGTTTAAATTATTCCCGAGGTTTTGACAACTAAATCGCGCCGCCGCGACGGTCCCGGTGTGGCTTAACGGCAACGCGACGGCATATAAATATCGAATGAGCTGGTTCAAGAGGAAAATGCGGCGGTTCGCCGAGCGGCGGCAGCACTGGTTCGCCCAGCCTGGCATGCGCTGGCTGGCGCCATGGCTGGACAAGCCGGCCTGCTGGTCGTTCAACCGCCGCAAGGTGGCGATGGGCGTCGCCGTCGGCCTGTATTCCGGCGTGATGCCCGGCTTCACGCAGAAGGCCACCGCGCTGGCGCTGGCCCTGCTGCTGCGCGTCAATCTGCCGGCGGCGATGGTGGTGTCGCTGTACAGCAATCCGTTGACGGTGCTGCCGCTGTACTACCTGGCTTATCGTTACGGACAGTGGTTGCTCGGCGGCGGCGCCTCGGTTGCGATGACCGCGCCGCCCAGCCTGTTCGTCATGGGGCCGTCGGCCTGGCTGGCGCAGACGCTGCGGTGGCTGATCGATCTGGGCTGGCCGTTGCTGGTCGGCATGCCGGCGTTGGGCGCGACGCTGGGCCTGGCCGGCTATCTGGCCACGCGGCTATTGTGGCGCTGGGCCGTGGTCAGCGCCTGGAACAACAGAAAGGCAAAGTGTGGATCTGCGTGAAAAACAGCTGTCGTCGGACCTGGTCTACCAGGGCGGCTTTCTGCAAGTGCGCAAGGACAAGGTGGCGCTGCCGGACGGCGGCGAGGCTCAGCGCGAGTACATCCTGCATCCGGGCGCGGTCGCGATACTGGCGCTGACGGCGGACGGCGCCCTGGTGCTGGAGCGCCAGTACCGCTATCCGGCCGGGCGCGAGTTCGTCGAAATCCCGGCCGGCAAGATCGATCCGGGCGAGGCGCCGGAGGCGACGGCCCGGCGCGAGCTTTTCGAGGAGACCGGCTACCGTTCCGACAACTGGACCTATCTGGGCACCGCCCATCCCTGCATCGGCTACTCCAACGAAAAAATCAGCTACTATCTGGCACAGGACCTTATCCTTAATGAGAGAAAGCTGGATGACGGGGAATTCCTGGAAGTGTTGACCGTGCCGCTGGAGCGGGCGATGGACATGGCGCTGACCGGAGAGATCTGCGACAGCAAATCGATAGTCGGCCTGCACTGGCTGGCGGCTCACCTGGGCGGGAGGATGCGAGGTGTCCCGATTTGACGCGTATTACGACCGCCGGCGTGGCCGGCGCGTCAGCATGGGGTGCAAGGCCCGGATCAAGTCCCTGTTGAGCGGGCAGACCTTCTATGGCGAATGCGTCGATCTGTCGGTGGACGGCATGGCGCTGCGTTCGGCCTTCGTGCCGCAGTACGGCGAGAAGCTCAATGTCATCGTGCTGGTGCCCGGCGTGGGCAGCGCCCAGGGCAAGCCCTTCGAGGCCGAAGTGGAGGTCAAGCGCTGCAACGAAGTGCAGCGCGGACACCTTTATGAAATCGGCGTCCGCATTGTGCTGCGGAAAAGCTGATAAGACTTTGTATTTTCAGAATTCATTTCCAATCATTTCTGTCGGAATTACAAGAATTTACTAAGCTTCATCGATTGTTACAAAAATCTGTATTTAAAAATCCCTGTTGATTCAACAACTTTTCCGATTCGTCGCTTGTCGTGCTGGCAGATTCCGGTTGGGCCGGGTTTTATCCGGCCATTTCACGCTGCTATGCTATACCCAGAAAAAGAACCGGAGACAAAGTCAGTACTCTAATTCAGCGAGGGGCGCGGCAAATGCGCCGTGCGTTGCGTCGAAGCCCCTGCTACCAGCCAGGAGAGAGTCATGCACCCGGATATCTTCAGTCACTACGCAGTGCGGTACGACAAGACCCGCGAGGAAGAGTACACGATCCAGGAGTATCTGGAGCTGTGCAAGAAGGATGCGGGCGCCTACGCCACCGCGGCCGAACGGATGCTGGCGGCCATCGGCGAGCCGGAGTTGGTGGACACCCGCCATGACTCGCGCCTGTCGCGCATCTTCTCCAACAAGGTCATCAAGGTCTATCCGGCCTTCCGCGACTTCTACGGCACCGAGGAGGTGATCGAGCAGGTGGTCGCCTATTTCCGCCACGCCGCCCAGGGCCTGGAGGAGAAGAAGCAGATCCTCTATCTGCTGGGACCTGTCGGCGGCGGCAAGTCGTCGATCGCCGAGAAACTGAAGGAGTTGATGGAGCTGGTGCCGTTCTACTGCCTGAAGGGCAGCCCGGTCAACGAGTCGCCGCTGTCGCTGTTCAACTACGACGAGGACGGCCCGATCCTGGAGGAGCAGTACGGGATACCGCGCCGCTACCTGAAAGGCATCCCCAGCCCCTGGGCGGTGAAGCGGCTCCATGAATTCAACGGCGACATCGGCCAGTTCCGCGTCGTCAAGCGCCATCCTTCGGTGCTGCGCCAGGTGGCGGTGGCCAAGACCGAGCCGGGCGACGAGAACAACCAGGACATCAGCTCGCTGGTCGGCAAGGTGGACATCCGCAAGCTGGAGAAGTACGCGCAGGACGATCCGGACGCGTACAGCTACTCCGGCGGCCTGTGCCTGGCGAACCAGGGCCTGCTCGAATTCGTCGAAATGTTCAAGGCCCCGATCAAGGTGCTGCACCCGCTGCTGACGGCGACCCAGGAAGGCAACTTCAAGGGCACCGAGGGCTTCGGCGCGATACCGTTCGAGGGCATCATCCTGGCCCACTCGAACGAGAGCGAGTGGAAGCAGTTCCGCAACAACAAGAACAACGAGGCCTTCCTCGACCGGATCTACATCGTCAAGGTGCCGTACTGCCTGCGCGTCAACGAGGAAATCAAGATCTACGACAAGCTGATCCGCAACTCCTCGCTGGGCAAGGCGCCGTGCGCGCCGGGCACGCTGAAGATGATGGCGCAGTTCGCGGTGCTGTCGCGGCTGAAGGAGCCGGAAAACTCCAGCCTGTACAGCAAGATGCAGGTCTACGACGGCGAGAACCTGAAGGACACCGATCCGAAGGCCAAGTCGCTGCAGGAATACCGCGACTACGCCGGCGTGGACGAGGGCATGAGCGGCCTGTCGACGCGCTTCGCCTACAAGATCCTGTCCAAGGTGTTCAACTTCGACCACAGCGAGGTGGCGGCCAATCCGGTGCATCTGCTGTATGTGATCGAGCAGCAGGTCGAACGCGAACAATTCCCGGCCGAGACGGAACAGAAATACCTGACTTTCCTGAAGGAATATCTGGCGCCGAAATACGTTGAATTCATCGGCAAGGAAATTCAGACCGCCTATCTGGAAAGTTATTCCGAATACGGCCAGAACATTTTCGACCGCTACGTCACTTTCGCCGATTACTGGATACAGGATCAGGAATATCGCGACCAGGACACCGGGGAAATCTTCGACCGCACGTCGTTGAACGCCGAACTGGAAAAGATAGAGAAACCGGCCGGGATTTCCAATCCCAAGGATTTCCGCAACGAGATCGTCAACTTCGTGCTGCGGGCCCGCGCCAACAACGGCGGCAAGAATCCGACCTGGACCAGTTACGAGAAGCTGCGCACGGTGATAGAGAAGAAGATGTTCTCCAACACCGAGGAGCTGCTGCCGGTGATCTCCTTCAACGCCAAGGCCAGCGCCGAGGACGCCAAGAAGCACGAGGACTTCGTCAACCGCATGGTGGAGAAGGGCTATACCGCCAAGCAGGTCCGCCTGCTGTGCGAATGGTATCTGCGGGTGCGCAAGTCCTCATAATAGCCGGCCGCCGGTCCGGCGCCGCCGGGCCGGCAGGAGGCGCCGGGCCGCCGCGGCCGGGCGACAGGAGACACAACCGCGCGCAAGACCCGGCACCGCCTCGCGGGGCGGGCGGGTCGGCGCGCCAGAGAGGTGGCTATGTCCCACATCATAGACAGACGCCTCAACGGCAAGAACAAGTCGGCGGTCAATCGCGAGCGCTTTCTTCGCCGTTTCAAGGCGCAAATCAAGGAAGCCGTCTCCAAGGCGATCAAGGGGCGGAGCATTACCGATATCGAAAGCGGGGAAAAGGTATCGATTCCGGTAAAGGACATTTCCGAGCCCTCCTTCCATCACGGCAAGGGCGGGGTGTGGGAGAACATCCATCCGGGCAACGAGGAGTTCGTCAAGGGCGACAGGATGCCGCGGCCGCAGGGCGGCGCCGGCGGCGGCGGCAGCAAGGCCAGCCAGGACGGCGAGGGCGAGGACGATTTCGTGTTCCAGCTGTCGCGCGAGGAATTCATGAACGTGTTCTTCGACGACCTGGCGCTGCCGAATCTGATCAAGACCCAGCTGATGGGCATCGAGGAGTTGAAGACGGTCCGGGCCGGCTACACCAACGACGGCACGCCGGCCAACATCAACATCGTGCGCTCGCTGCGCGGCGCGCTGGCGCGCCGGGTGGCGATGGCGGCGCCGACGATGGCGACGCTGGACGACGCCGAGGAGGAACTCGACTCGCTGATGGAGTCGGACGAGGACAATGCGCTGGAAATCCGCGAGAAGCGGCAGCGCATACACGGCCTGCGCGAGCGCATCGCCAGCATTCCGTGGATCGATCCGTTCGACCTGCGCTACAACAACCGCGTCAAGCAGCCGAAGCCGACCAGCCAGGCGGTGATGTTCTGCATCATGGACGTGTCCGGCTCGATGGACGAGCAGAAGAAGGACATGGCCAAGCGCTTCTTCATCCTGCTGTACATGTTCCTGCAGCGCAATTACGAGAAGATCGAAGTCGTGTTCATCCGCCACCATACCAGCGCGGTGGAGGTCAACGAGCAGGACTTCTTCCACTCCCGCGAGAGCGGCGGCACCGTGGTGTCGTCGGCGCTGAACCTGATGAGCGACGTCATCAAGAAGCGCTACGCCAGCAGCGAATGGAACATCTACGCGGCCCAGGCGTCCGACGGCGACAACTGGGACAGCGATTCGGCCAACTGCGGCCGCATCCTCGAGGACAATCTGCTGCCGTACTGCCAGTACTTCGCCTACATCGAGATCACCGAGGGCGAGCCGCAGAACCTTTGGTACGAGTACCTGAAGGTCAAGGCCCAGTGCCCGCAGTTCGCGATGCAGAAGATACGCTCGGCTTCCGACATCTATCCGGTGTTCCGCGAGTTGTTCAAGCGGCAGCCGGCCAACAGCAGGGTGACGGCATGAAACGGACACGCAAGGGGGAGGCCGCGGCGCCGATTTCCACCGGGTCCGAATGGACCTTCGATCTGGTCGACGAGTACGACAGGGCCATCCGCGCGATCGCGGTGGACGAGTTCAAGCTCGACGTCTATCCCAATCAGCTGGAGATCATCACCGCCGAGCAGATGATGGACGCCTACGCCTCGGTGGGCATGCCGGTCAACTACCATCACTGGAGCTACGGCAAGCACTTCGTCTCCACCGAGAAGAGCTACAAGCGCGGCCAGATGGGGCTGGCCTACGAGATCGTCATCAATTCCAATCCCTGCATCGCCTATCTGATGGAAGAGAACTCGATGATGATGCAGGCGCTGGTGATCGCCCACGCCGCCTACGGCCACAACAGCTTCTTCAAGGGCAACTACCTGTTCCGCTCGTGGACCGACGCCTCGGCCATCATCGACTACCTGGTGTTCGCCAAGAGCTACATCATGAAGTGCGAGGAGCGCTACGGCATAGACGAGGTCGAGGAGCTGCTGGATTCCTGCCACGCCTTGATGAACTACGGCGTCGACCGCTACAAGCGGCCGCAGAAGCTGTCGCTGGCCAAGGAGCAGGCCCGCCAGGAGGAGCGCGAGCAATACCTGCAGATGCAGGTCAACGACCTGTGGCGGACGATACCGAAGCGCGACAAGGACGATGCCGGCAAGGCCGCGCCGCGCTTCCCGGCCGAGCCGCAGGAAAACCTGCTGTACTTCATCGAGAAGTCGGCGCCGCTGCTGGAGCCGTGGCAGCGCG
Source organism: Chromobacterium sp. CV08 (assembly GCF_051129845.1). Classification (NCBI taxonomy): domain Bacteria; kingdom Pseudomonadati; phylum Pseudomonadota; class Betaproteobacteria; order Neisseriales; family Chromobacteriaceae; genus Chromobacterium; species Chromobacterium sp. CV08. The sequence continues at coordinate 3,368,397 of NZ_CP150453.1, read as the reverse complement.
AGATCGTCCGCATCGTGCGCAAGGTGGCGCAGTACTTCTATCCGCAGCGCCAGACCCAGGTGATGAACGAGGGCTGGGCGACGTTCTGGCACTACACCATCATGAACCGCCTGTACGACAAGGGCCTGATCACCGACGGCTATATGCTGGAATTCCTGCAGAGCCACACCAATGTGGTGACGCAGCCGCCGGTGACGGCGCGCTGGTACAACGGCATCAATCCGTACGCGCTGGGTTTCGCGATGTACCAGGACATCAAGCGCATCTGCCAGGAGCCGACGGACGAGGATCGCGCCTGGTTCCCGGACCTGGCCGGCGGCGACTGGCGCGAATCGCTGGAGTTCGCGATGCGCAACTTCAAGGACGAGAGCTTCATCTCCCAGTACCTGTCGCCGAAGCTGATACGCGATTTCCGCTTCTTCGCGATCCGCGACGACGATAGGGACGACAAGCTGGAAGTCTCCTGCATCCACGACGAGGAAGGCTATCGCGACATCCGCGCCAAGCTGGCCGAGCAGTACAACCTCGGTTCCAGGGAGCCGAACATCCAGGTCTGGTCGGTCAATATGCGCGGCGACCGCAGCCTGACGCTGCGCCACACGATGCACAACCGCCGGCCGCTGGAGGATCAGAGCGCGCAGGAGGTGTTGAAGCATGTGTGCCGGCTGTGGGGCTTCGATGTCAGGCTGGAGAGCGTCGACAGCGACGGCGAGGTCAAGCAGCTGTACGAGACGCAGGCGGCGCGCGACACGGAAACGGCCTGAGGCGGCGGTGCTTGCGGGAAAAAAAACAGGCGGAAACGCCTGTTTTTTTATGTCTTGGCGATGCTCAGGCGGTGCCGGCCACCGGCGCCAGCGTGCAGCGCGAGCGTTCCTCGAAGGCGCTGTCCGGCATGCCCCAGCCGTGCGAATACAGCAGCTGGCCATTGGCCTCCAGCCGTATCGTGATTTCCTGGCGGAACTGCTCGCTGAGGCTGCGAGGGGCGCTGGCGAACACGACTTCCAGCACGCCGTGGCCGCCTTCGGCCTGCCGCACCGCCGGGTGCGCCAGCACGAAGGGCAGTTCGTCCATCACCGGCCACAGGCACAGCGTGCCGTCCGGCAGATAGCCCAGCAGCGTCGCTTCCCGGTGCAGGATCTCGCCGTCGGTGCCGCTGGCGGTGTAATGCAGCATCAGCGCGCGCTGGCCGGGCAGGGCCTGCCAGTGCAGGCAGCCGGTGAAGGTCTGATCCTCGTGGTTGATGCCCTCGCCACAGAACTGGCTGGGGAGGGATTGCAGGGCGGCAAGCAGCGGCATATTCGAGCTTCCGGTCACAGGGACGAGGAGGTCAGAATGGCAGGTTTGCCGGTGGAATGCAATACGGATCAGGGGCTTGGCGGCGGATCGTCCGGCAGCGGGATGAAGGCGCGCCACGGTTGCTCGGGATGGCCGAGCTCGGCCAGCCGCACGCCGTACACCGCCTCCAGCCGTTCGCGCCGCATCATTTCCGCATTGCCGCCGCAACCGGCCGAGCGGCCATCGTTCATCAGCAGCACGCGGTCGGCGTGGCGAACCGCCAGATTCAGGTCGTGCACGACCGCCAGCACGCCGATGTCCAGTTCGCGTGCCAGCGTCCGGGCTCCGGCCATCAGCGCGTCGGCCATCGCGAAGTCCTGCGCCGCCGTCGGCTCGTCCAGCAGCAGATAGCGCTCGGGTCGCTCCGACAGCAACAGCTGGCAGAGCGCGCGCGCCAGTTGCAGCCGCTGCCGCTCGCCGCCGGACAGCTCGGTCAGCCGCCGCCGCTCCAGCCCGGCGGCGCCGGCGCGTTCCAGCGCGAGGCGGACGGCCGGGCGTATCCGTTCGGGGCCGGCGGACGCGTGCAGATAGGCGCCCGCCGCGACCAGCTCCTCGCCGGTCCAGCCGGCGGGCGCGACCGGCTGCTGTTCCACCACCGCGCGCCATCCGGCCAGCTCCCGGCTGCCCATGCCGGCCAGCGGCGCGCCGGCCAGCAGGATTTCGCCGCGGTCGGGCCGCCACAGGCCGGACAGCAGATGCAGCAGACTGCTCTTGCCTGCGCCGTTGGGGCCGAGCACCGCCAGAAGCTCGCCGGTCCGCAGCGTCAGGTCTATGCCGTCCAGCAGGCGGCGACCGCCGCGGCTGAAGCCGAGTCCGCGGGCCTCAAGCATGTCTGCTCCCCTGGCGGCGCAGCAGCCACAGGAAGAACGGCGCGCCGAGCAGGCTGGTGATCACGCCGACCGGCAACTCGGCCGGCGACAGCAGGCCGCCGGCCAGCCAGTCGGCGACCACGGTCAGCCAGGCGCCGAGCAGCGGCGCGACGGCCAGCAAGCGGCGCGAGTCGCTGCCGACCAGCTGGCGCGCCAGATGCGGCGCCATCAGGCCGACGAAACCGATCATGCCGCAGCCGGACACCACCAGGCCGGCGGCCAACGCCGCCAGCAGCACGATCAGCCATTCGCGGCGGCGCACTTCGAAACCGAGGTGGAAGGCGGCGCTCTCGCCGAGCTGCAGCGCGTTGAGGAAGCGCCACTGGCGGAACAGCGCCAGCCAGATCAGCGGGCAGGCCAGCAGCAGGATCAGCGCCTGCGGCCACTCGACGCTGGCGAAACTGCCCATCAGCCAGAAGGTCACCACCCGCAAGGAGCCGTCGGGCAGCGTGGTGATCAATAGCGTCAGCAGGCTGCCGAGCAGGGTGCTGACCGCGAGGCCGCTGAGAATCAGCCGGTTGCCGTCGGCGTCGCTGCCCAGCAGCCGGACCAGCAGCAAGGCGGCCAGGCCGCCGCAGAAGCCCGCGGCCGCCACGCCGTACAGGCCGGCGCCCAGGCTCAGCGCCAACGCGGCGGCCAGCGCCGCGCCGCTGTTGATGCCGATCAGGCCCGGCTCGGCCAGCGCATTGCGAAAGCGCGCCTGCACCGCGGCGCCGGCGCTGGACAGCAGCGCGCCGGCGCAGGCGGCGGCCAGCAGCCGGGGCAGCCGAAGCTGCAGCAGCAACTGCCATTCCAGCGGAGGTTGCGGATCGAGGCGCAGCAGGCTGGCGATGTGCAGACCGCTGTGATGCGACAGCGAGGCGACGGCGGTGGCGCCGAGCAGCGACAACAGGACGGGAATCAGCGTGAGCGCGCGCATGGCGGCGGCGGAGGAGCCGGACGGCCCCTCCGGCGGGATCAGTGCAGGCCGAGCACGTCCTGCATGTCGAACAGGCCGTGCGGTTTGTCGGACAGCCAGCGCGCGGCGCGCACCGCGCCGTTGGCGAAGGTGGCGCGGCTGGAGGCCTTGTGGCTGATTTCCACCCGCTCGCCGAGCGCGGCGAACAGCGCGGTGTGGTCGCCGACGACGTCGCCGCCGCGCACGGTGGCGAAGCCTATGGTGTCCGGAGCGCGTTCGCCGGTGACGCCTTCGCGGCCGTAGACCGCGCATTGCTTCAGATCGCGGCCGAGCGCGTCGGCGATCACTTCGCCCATGCGCAGCGCGGTGCCGGACGGCGCGTCGACCTTGAAGCGGTGGTGGGTCTCGACGATCTCGATGTCGTAGCCGTCGTTCAGCACGCGGGCGGCCATGTCCAGCAGTTTGAAGGTCAGGTTGACGCCTACGCTGAAGTTGGACGCGAACACGATGCCGATCTGTCCGGCGGCGGCGGCGATGGCCGACTTGCCGGCGTCGTCGAAACCGGTGGTGCCGATCACCATCTTCACCTTGCGCTCGACGCAGGCCAGCATATGCTCCAGCGTGCCTTCGGGGCGGGTGAAGTCGATGACGACGTCGGCGCCGTCCAGCGCCGCGATGAAGTCGGAGGCGATGGCGACGCCGCTGCTGCGGCCGCAGAAGAGGCCGGCGTCCTGGCCGATGAAGCCGGAGTCGGCGCGGTCTATTGCGGCATGCAGGCGGGCGCCCGGCGCATTCAGCACCGACTCGATCAGCACGCGGCCCATGCGGCCGGAGGCGCCTACGATGACGATATTCTGCGGTTTCATGGCTTCTTCGCGTCCTGGGCCGGGGCGGAGGCGTCCAGCTGCTTCGGCGCCGGCGCCGGCTGGGCGTTGCCTTCGACGCGGTCCAGCGCGTCGCCGTTGAAATAGACGGTCAGCAGCTTGTTGCTGGACGGGTCGGACTTTCCTTGCTTGATATCGCTATACTTGTAGTCCCAGCGGTCGGCGTGGAAGGCGTCGGTCAACAGCGGCGTGCCCAGCAGGAAGCGCACCTGGGCGCGGGTCATGCCCGGTTTCAGCTTGGCGACGGCGTCCTGGGTGACGTAATTGCCCTGCTGGACTTCCACCTTGTGGCTCCAGTCCAGCGGGTTGTAGGAACTGCAGCCGGAGACGGCGATGACGGCGGCGAAAATCAGGGCGCGCATGATACTCCGATTGACTCAGTGTTTATGAGGCTGTAATTAGGCAAAGCCGTCAAAAGGCTTTATCATGATTCGAAAATCGACACACTTTATATCACGATGAGCAAAGCCAGTCACCTCAAAGATATCGGCCTGAAAGCCACCGGTCCCCGCCTGAAAATCCTCGATCTGTTCGAGGAGGCCGACTCCGGCCACATGTCGGCGGAAGACGTTTACCGCAAGCTGCTTGCGGAGAACATCGATATCGGACTCGCCACCATTTACCGCGTGCTGACCCAGTTCGAGCAGGCCGGCATCCTGGTGCGCCACCATTTCGAGACCGGCAAGGCGGTGTACGAGCTGAACCAGGGCGGCCACCACGACCACATGGTGTGCGTCAGCTGCGGCAAGGTGGTGGAGTTCTTCGACGCCGAAATCGAGGCGCTGCAGGACCGCATCGCCGAACAGCACGGCTTCCGCATCACCGAGCACGCGCTGTACATGTACGGCGAGTGCTCCGACTGCCTGGGCAAGAGCGGCCGACGCGGATGATCCCCTGGCTCGGTCCCGAGCCTGTCTTCCCCCCGGTGGCGCAGGCGCTGAGTCATCCCAACGGCCTGCTGGCCGCAGGCGGCGATCTGTCGCCGCGGCGCATCCTCGCCGCCTATTCGGAAGGCATCTTCCCGTGGTTTTCCGCCGGCGAGCCGATATTGTGGTGGTCGCCGGCGCCGCGGATGGTGCTGTTTCCCCCCGAGCTGAAGGTCAGCCGCTCGCTGGCCAAGACGCTGCGCAATCTCGATTACCAGATCCGTGTCGACAGCGCCTTCCCCGACGTGATGCGCGCCTGTTCCGAACCGCGGCCGGGCCAGGACGGCACCTGGATCGTGCCTGAGATGGTGGCGGCCTATTGCCGGTTGCACGTTCAGGGCCACGCGCACAGTTTCGAGACCTGGATCGACGGCGAACTGGTCGGCGGCCTGTACGGCGTGTCCATCGGCCGGATGTTCTACGGCGAGTCGATGTTCTCGCTGCGCCGCGACGCCTCCAAGCTGGCCTTCGTCCACATGGTGCGCCATCTGGCGGAGCAGGGCGTCGAAATGATCGATTGCCAGATGCACACCTCGCATCTGGCCAGCCTCGGCGCCCGCCTGGTGCCGCGCGAGCTTTTTCTTGCTACTCTGAAGAAAAATATCCGGCAACCGCAGCCCAGCCAGATGTGGGATTATCATTACCGCCATGAGTCACCGTGAAGCCGGCCAGACGGCCGCGATCCATTTCTACGCCACGGCGCCGTATCCTTGCAGCTATCTGACGGGCCGGCAGGCGCGCTCCCAGGTGGCCATCCCGGCCGAGGCGATAGACAGCGGCGTGTACAGCCAGCTGGTGAGGCTGGGTTTCCGCCGCAGCGGCCTGTATACCTATCGTCCGTATTGCGACGCCTGCCAGGCCTGCATTCCGGTGCGGCTGCCGGTGGAGCAGTTCCGGCCCAGCCGCACGCAGCGCAAGGTGTGGCGGCGGGGCGAGGCGCTGGAGGCGCGCTGGCTGCCGCTGGCCTTCGACGCCGAGCATTACGCGCTGTACCGCCTCTACCAGCAGACGCGGCACGCCGGCGGCGGCATGTCCGACGACGACGCGCAGCAGTATTCCGAGTTCATCCTGAAAAGCGGCGTCGACAGCCATCTGGCCGAATTCCGCCTGGACGGCGAATTGAAGATGGTCAGCCTGGTGGACCGGCTGGCGGACGGCCTGTCGGCGGTCTACACCTTCTACGATCCGGCGGACGCGCAGATGAGCCTGGGGGTGTACAACGTGCTGTGGCAGGTGGAGCAGGCGCGTAGCATGGGTCTGGGCTACGTCTATCTGGGCTATTGGATAGCCGATTGCCGCAAGATGGCGTACAAGTCCGGCTACCGGCCGCTGCAGATGCTGCATGGCGGCCGCTGGCAGACGCTGCCCGACGGTCCGGGCTGACGGCCGGCGCGGCGTCTCATTCCCGGATCTTGCCGGCGGCGCGGGCGATCGCGTCCAGCGTCATGTCGGTGACGCGCAATTCCTCGGCGCTGACGTCCTGCAGCAGCCGGTCGCGTATCTCGCGCACCACCTGGTCGACACGGGTCGCCATCGTCTTGCCGGACTCGGTCAGCATCAGCATCTTGGCGCGCCGGTCGGTCGGGTCGTCGCGGCGAACCACCAGCCCGGAGTGTTCCAGATGGTCGATCAGCCTGACCAGCGACTGTCCCTCGATGCCGAGGTGCTCCGCCAGCGCGCACTGGCGCAATCCTTCCCCCAGACGGCCGATCAGCCACAGCGGCGTGGTGGTGGCTTCGGACAGGCCGTATTTCTTCAATTCCTCGTCGGCCACCTGGCGCCATAGGCGGGCGGCGCGTTGCAGTCGCAGGCAGAAACTGTCGCTGGAGGCGGGAAGCGGATGGCTTGGCAAGTTTTTCTCCCGTTCGGCGGAGGCGGCGCCGCGGAGGAGCGGCGCGCCCGGAAGGGATTCAGAGCCGATTCACGATCTTCGGAAGGCCGGCCGGGGCAGGCCGCAGATCATCGGCGGGCTCTTTAGTACGGCACGACGCGGTCGTTGCCGCCGCCGCTCAGCAGCTTGACGCGCTGGTTGACGACGAAGGGGATATCGGCTTCCTGCACGACGGAGACGGTGCGGCCGCTGTCGAGCTTGACGGTGATTTCCAGCGCGTTCTTGCTCATCGCGCGCTGCGCGGCCTGGGCGCCGAAGCCGCCGGCCAGCGCGCCGACGATGCCGCCGGCGATCTGTCCCTTGCCGCCGCCGATATTGCTGCCGGCCAGGCCGCCCAGCGCGGCGCCGCCCAGCGTCAGCAGTTCATTGTTCTGGCCTTCCATTTTCACGTTCTGTACCGACAGCACGGTGCCGAGATTCACGGTCTGCGCCTGGCGCATCTGTCCCTTGGAGTAGACGGCGGCGGAGTCCGAGGTCGAGCAACCGGCGAGCACGCCGACGCTCAGCAGGCCGATTGCGGCGATGCGGCTGATGGGAGAAATCATTTTTCCTGCTCCATTCATGACTTAGTTGCGAGCTTTTAAGTGTTGTGCCACAGCCCGGGCGCATTCGCCGACCAGTTCCGGCCCGCGATAGATCAGGCCGCTGTACAGCTGCACCAGGCTGGCGCCGGCATCCAGTTTTTCGATGGCGTCTTGGCCGGACAGGATGCCGCCAACCCCTATGACAGGGAGCGCCCCGTCAAGTTCCTTGGCCAGCTTGCCTATCAGCGCGGTGGAGCGGCTGCGCACCGGGGCGCCGGACAGGCCGCCGGCCTCGTCGGCCAGCGGATGGCCGGCGATCTCGTGGCGGGACAGCGTGGTGTTGGTGGCGATGACGCCGTCGATGGCGTGCTCGGTCAGCAGCCTGGCGATTTCGGCGATCTGCTCGTCGTCGAGGTCGGGCGCGATCTTCACCGCCAGCGGCACGTAGCGGCCGTGCAGGTCGGCCAGCGCCTGCTGGCGCTGCTTCAGCGCCGCCAGCAGGCGGCCCAGCTCGTCGCCCTGCTGCAACTGGCGCAGATTCTTGGTGTTGGGCGAGGAGATGTTGACGGCGACGTAGCTGGCGGCGGCGTAGACCTGGTCCAGGCAGGCCAGATAGTCGTCGACGGCCCGGTCCAGCGGCGTGATGGCGTTCTTGCCGATATTGATGCCCAGCACGCCGTCGAAGCGGCTGCGGCCGACGTTTGCCAGCAGCGCTTGCACGCCGTCGTTGTTGAAGCCCATCCGGTTGATGATGGCCTCGTGCTCGGGCAGGCGGAACAGCCGCGGCTTCGGATTGCCGTCCTGCGGCAGCGGCGTGACGGTGCCGATCTCGATGAAGCCGAAGCCCAGCGCGGCCAGCGCGTCGATGTGGGCGCCGTTCTTGTCCAGGCCGGCGGCCAGGCCGACCGGATTGGGGAAGTTCAGGCCCATCACCTGCAGCGGATGGCGGACGGCGCGGCCGGCCGCCAGCGGAGTCAGGCGCAGCCGGTGCGCGCGATCCAGCATCTTCAATGTGTGTTCGTGGGCGGTTTCCGCGGCGAACTTGAACAGCAGCGGGCGCAACAAGGGGTAGAACATGGACAAACTCCAGACGACGAACCGTCCGCGATTATAGCCGGGGATCGGCCCCGTGTCGGCGGGCCTTGCATGGACGGCGGCGGGCGGATTCACCGGGACCGCGCGGCGGATGGGCCGGGTTTGGCTCCATTTGCATTAAATATGCAAATGGTCTTAGTTGGTTGCATGAAAAAATTATGCCTATGTACTAGCATAGTCTGTCCTTGATAGTCCGACCTCATAGAAACTTAGTGATGAGCCACTCCACATTAAAGTCAAAAATATTCAACTTAGGGCTGGATGTCCAAGAGCTCGGGGAAAAGGGTTACCAGTTTCTGCCGGGAAGCGACTGGCCGGTGCCGGCGTCTATCGCCCGCTGCTGGGGGGCGTTCGCGCGCAGTTGGAGCGACTTGCCCCTGGATCCCTACCTGAAGGATGGCGCGACCTTCCGTCAGCGGCGCATCGGCCGTTTCGTCTACCGGGACATCAACGGCCATATCGATCCGACGAGCAGCACGCAGTTTTTCCAAAGCAAGAGCATCAACGGCTATGCCGGCGGTTTTGAGCGCGTTTTCGCGCCGCTGCACGATCTGACCTATCACAACAAGCTGCTGCACTACATCATCGCCAACTCCCTGGAGCATTTCTGCGCCGCTTTCGGGGTGCGCAGCGATCGTTGGGACATCACCCTGCATCAATTCCGCATCAGCGCCAGCGGCGACGCCGTGGGTCTCCCCACGCCGGAGGGCATACATCGGGACGGCCACCAATTCATCAGCATGCATCTGGTCGGCCGGGAAAACATCGGCGGCGGCGTGTCCAGCGTTTATGCCGACGACGGCGAGAAGCTGGCGGAACTGACGCTGGAGCAGCCGCTGGACAGCCTGTTCGTCGCCGACTACCTGCTGAAGCACGGGGTGACGCCCATCCATGCCATCGATCCGGACAAGCCCGCCTATCGGGATCTCCTGGTGATCGATTACAACTTCCTCAACGATTGATTCGCGAATCGCTTGGACGAATAGCCTGTGCTGCAAGGAAGCGGGATGAATGAGATTCAAATGTTGGACGGCACGGCGATGGGCGTGGCAAACATTTTCTGCATAGGGCGGAACTACGCCGCCCATGTCAGGGAGCTTGGCAATCGGGAGGAGCTCGAGCCCGTCGTGTTTCTGAAGCCCCGTTCCGCGCTGAGCCCGGAGGGGCGACCCATCCAGTTGCCGGAATGGACGGACGATGTGCATTACGAGGCCGAATTGCTTGTGTTGATCGGCCGGGGAGGGAAGCGCATCGCCAAGGAGAAGGCGCTGGATCATGTGGCCGGCTACGGCTTGGGCCTGGACCTGACCGCGCGGGACCGCCAGAACGAGGCCAAGGCGCGCGGGCTGCCCTGGACCTTGAGCAAGGGTTTCGATCAGTCGGCTTGCCTGTCCCGCTTCATCGCCGCGGCGGAACTGCCCGAGCCGAATCGTTGCCGCTTCAGCCTCAGCATCAATGGACAGCTTCGCCAATCGGGCCGGACCGAGTTGATGCTGTTCGATCTGGGCGAATTGATCGCCTACCTGAGCGAGAAGTTCACCCTGAGCCCCGGCGATCTGATTTTCACCGGCACGCCGGAAGGCGTCGGCAGGCTGCATCCGGGCGACCGCCTGTCTCTCCGCCTGGAGGACAAGCTGCAGGCGGAGTTCGTGGTGGCGGGTGGAACGGGGGGAGACGCTTGATGGCGCAGCCGCAAACAGACGCAATGCTGCTCGAGGGCGTGCGGGCCATCTGCCATTGCCTGGACCGGGCCGAAGACCGGCGGGGCTATGAGACCGACTGGCGCGGCCGCCGTTTCGGCCACGCATTGGGCGTGGCGCTTCCGGCGACGGTGGAGGAGGTCAGCCGTCTGGTCGCATATTGCGCCGAGCATCGCATCGCCATTGTCGCCCAGGGCGGCAATACCGGTTTGTGCGCCGGCGCGGTGCCGATCCGCGACGGCGGCGGCAGGCAATTGATCCTGTCGCTGCGCCGCATGAACCGAATTCGCCGGATAGACCCGCTGACGGACTCGCTGATCGCCGAGGCGGGCGCCTTGCTGCAGGAGGTCCAGCATGCGGCCGACGGCGCCGGCAGGCTGTTTCCGCTCAGCCTGGGGGCGGAGGGGTCGTGCACGATAGGCGGGAATATCGCGACGAATGCCGGCGGCAACGCCGTGTTGCGCTACGGCAATATGCGCGACCTGGTGCTAGGACTGGAGGTCGTCTTGCCGTCCGGGGAAATCTGGCACGGCTTGCGCTCATTGCGCAAGGACAATACCGGCTACGACCTGAAGCAGCTGTTCATCGGCTCGGAAGGCACGCTGGGCATCGTCACCGCCGCGGCGCTGAAGCTGTTTCCGCCGTTGCGCCAAGTGGACACGGCATTGTTGGCCCTGCCTTCCTGCGCAGCGGCGCTGAATCTGCTCAAGGCCTTGCAGACGCGGGAGGATTTGCCGCTGACGGCGTTCGAGCTGATCGGCGAGCAAAGCGTCCGACTAGTCTGCGAGCAATTTCCGGACCGGTCGTTTCCGCTGGCATCGGACCATCCGGCTTATGTGCTCATCGAGGCCGGCTGGACCGGACATCATCGCTCGGATGCGTTTGAGCAATGCCTGGCGCGCGTCTGGGACGATTGCGGAGTGGCGGACGCGGTGGTCGCCAAATCGGATGCGCAGGCCGCGGCCCTGTGGTTCTGGCGCGAGTCGATCACCGAGGCGCAACTGCGGGCCGGGCCGCATCTCAAGCATGATATTTCATTGCCGATTGCCGCCATTCCGGAATTCGTCGATCAGATGGATGCCGCGTTGCATTCTAAATTCCCGGGCTTGCGAATCGTCAATTTCGGCCATATGGGCGATGGGAATCTGCATTACAACCTGAATGCCGCCCCCGGCGTCACCGCTGAGAAGCTGCAAGCCTGGCAGCCGGAGATCGAGCGGCTGATATATGAGGAAGTGGCGGCCAGGCACGGCAGTTTCAGCGCGGAACATGGTATCGGGCAGACCAAGGTAGGGGATCTGGCGCGCTATCGTTCAGCCGTTGAGCTGAATCTGATGTCCGCCGTCAAAAACAGCCTTGACCCTGAGGGTCTGTTCAATCCGGGAAAAGTGATCGGACTGAGACCGTTTGATAAAGCTTGTGGCGACGAATCTTGAGCAATGCGTTTTGAGAGCCACACCTTAAGCGAGTGAACTTTATGACTGTGACGGGTTCCGCCGAAAAAATCAGAAAAGAAATCTGGGTATTGCTGTTTGGCGCTGCTGCAATCAAGGCCGCCAATTTCATGACTATTCCCTTTATCGCCGTGTTTTTGGTGAAGAATAGCCAGTTGAATTCATTGCAGGTCGGCATGATAGTCGCCCTGTCCCCGTTGGCCTCCTTATTGGGCGGTTTTTTTGGAGGGCAGCTGTCGGATATCATCGGTCGGAAAGCAATGCTTTTCTCATCCCTTTTCATGTTGTCATTGATATTCTTTGGCTTCTACTTGGCAGCAGGGCAGGCGGACATCAGCGTGAGATTGATGCTTTTTTCCTTGCTGAATGCTTGCTGCGGCTTGTTTTCCAGTTTGTTTCACCCGGTCAGTGCGGCATTGATGGGTGATTTGAGTCCCGCAGGATTGAAAGGGAAAATCTATCAGCTCAGGTATTTTTCCATCAATGTCGGCGCGGCACTGGGGCCCGTGATCGGGGGGTGGTTGGGCGCCAATGCCTCGCGGACGAATTTTCTGCATACCAGTTATTTTTATCTTTGCTACGCATTGATCCTGACGGCTGTTTTCATACGGCAAAGCCGGACCGAATCGACGGTTGCCGTGAAAAGAAGCAGCTTTAAGGAGTCTTGCCGGGTGTTGGCCGGCGACAGGCGTTTGCAATACCTGATACTGAGCGGGCTTTTGTTCAATCTTTGCTATAGCCAGCTGGAAAGCACGATCTCGCAAGTATTGGTCAGCCAGTTCGCCGATGGCGTCAAATACTTTTCCTACATGCTGACCGCGAATGGATTGACCGTCATCGTGTTTCATGCGCCGGTTTACGCAATTGGCCGAAAAATCGGGCTCAATATGAGCTTGCTTGCCGGCAGCGTGATTTTTGCCTTGGGCATGATGCTGATGACTTTGCAGACATGGTCTGTTTTTTTCCTCTTCGCGGCCATTTTTCTGATCAGCATCGGCGAAGCGTTCGTATTTCCGGTGGCGACCGAGTTGATTGAGCGCCTGGCGCCTGATTCATTGCGCGGTTCGTACTTCGGCGCTTCCACATTCCGTAATCTTGGCCTGGCGATCGGCCCTGTCGCCGGCGGATATGTGCTGACGCATTACGGCCCGGTTCCCCTCTTTGTTTTTATTTCGATGACTGCCATTGCCTCGGCAGTGGTGGCTCTGTATGGCGAACAGCTCGCTGCCTCTACCACCATTCAACAAAGTGTCTAACGTCATGGCAAGAGTATATATAACAGACAGAATTACCAATCCCGACATCGAGCGCAGTATTCTTGGCGATGATGTGAGTTTGGAGTTCGACAAGAATGCTGAAGTATTGATGGTTTGGCGCCAATTGGTGGATCAGGATTTTATCGACCAATTCCCCAATTTGAAAGCCGTTCAGCGTTATGGCGTTGGCTATGATAGGCTGGATTTGTCGTATGCGAAAGCAAAGGGAATAGATGTTTCTAATAATCCGGCATATTGCACGGAGGAAGTCGCGCAGACTGCTATCACCTTTATTTTGAATTGTTCCAGGCGGATCACTTATTTGGATTTTTTTGCCAAGAGCAATATCGAGAAATGGCAGCAAGCGGTCACGCCGCCCGCCAAGCGGGTTTCATGCACGACGGTCGGCATCATCGGCGCGGGCCGCATCGGTTCCCGAGTATGCGGCTATGCGAGAGCGCTTGGTTATCGGGTCGAGTATTACGATCCGTTCCTGAGCGCGGAGCAGGTGGCCAGGCTGGAGCAGATTGGAGCCGGTCGGCGCGATAGCCTGGATGAGCTGGTTCGCGACGCGGACATCATCAGTCTGCATGTTCCCGCGACTCCCGAGACGATGGAGCTGGTCAACGCGGACTTCTTGAAGAAGATGAAGCCGGGCGCCTCGCTCGTGAACACCTCGCGCGGCTCGACGATGGCGCATCCCGATGTTTTTCTGGAATTTCTGCAAAGCAATCATTTGAATCACTTGATGCTGGACGTCTTGCCCGAGGAGCCTCCGCGTCCCTGCGACTTCATTGATATCTGGCGTATGCCGCCGGATTGGCTGAAGGGGCGGATTTTGATAAATCCCCATAAATCCTATTTTTCCAGCGAGTCCGCTGTAGAAATGAGGCAGGCGGCGGCGCTTAATGTCAAACGCGTGCTGGATGGCTTGCGGCCGGATTTTATTGTCAATCGCTGAATTTCAGTCATTACGCTATTTACATTCCAAGAGGTCAACGTTGTGAAGAAGCAAATCCTGGTTATCGATTTCGTCACGCCGAAAAGAAAGAACACCTTGCTGACGGCAAGGGAAATGGGTCTGTCCATCGCCCTGGCCGCCAAGTCGCTGTCGGATGAGATCGCCGACTATGTCGACCGTTTCATCGAGGTGGACCCCGAAGATACCGATGCCCTGCTGGCGGTCCTGGAGCGGGAGCACCGGCAGCAGAAGTTCGATGGCGTCATCACGCTGTGGGATCGGTATGTCGAACCTTGCGCCTTGATCGCGGAACGCCTCGGCTTGCCGGGAAACACGCCAGCCACCGCTGCGAAGACTCGCAGCAAGTTCTTGACGCGGCTGGCTCTGGACGAAAAGCAGGTGCCGCAGCCGCGTTTTCGAATGGTCAAAACCTTGGCCGACCTGATCCAGGCGGCGGAGCATGTTAAATACCCGTTCATATTCAAGCCGGTGGGCGCGTGTTCCAGCCGGGGCATTTTCAAGGTCGAGCGCGAGCAGGACCTGGCTTCGGTCTATGAGCAGATGGTGGCGGTCAGCAGCGATCCCAATGACAAGATGTTCCAGTTCTACGCAGGTGAATTCCTGGCTGAGGAGTATATGCAGGGCCATGAATTCAGCGTCGAGGGCGTCGCCAGCTTTGGCCGGCTCCATATCGCGGGCATTACCGAGAAGTGGACGACGACGGACAACTTCACCGAGACGCAGCATTTATTCCCGGCGCGTCTGAGCGAAGCGTCGCGCGCGGCGATGCTCGACGTGTCCACGCGGGCGCTGGAGGCGATAGGGTTCAGGCAGGGCGCTTTTCACGTCGAGCTGATGAATACGGCGGAAGGGCCGAAGATCGTCGAGATCAACGGCCGTCTGGGAGGCGATTTCATTACGACCCATCTGGTGCCGCTGGGGCTGGGCATCGATATCAGCGCCCATGCTTTCCGGGCCGCCATCGGTGATCAGGTCGATCTGGGCAAGCGCTTCGACAAGCATGCTTCCGTCAAATTCCTGATCGCCGAAACCGAGGGGGTGCTGGAGACGTGGTCCGGCCGTGAGGAGGCTTTGGCGGCGCCTGGCGTTCGGGAACTGTTCATCGAGCGGGGCGAAGGCGCATCCGTCACCTTGCCGCCGAAGAAGTACGGGGAGTTCCGCTTGGCCGCGGTGATCGCGCAGGGCGATCGCGCTGACGAAGCCTTGTCGCGGGTCGAGCATGCGATCGGCTTGCTCAAGCCTTCCATTGTGTAAGCGAGCGGGCCGGTCATCGCGGACCGCGATGGCGCGGCCGGCTGCGCCGCCTTTCGAGTGGCGGACTTTCTCTTTTCATTGCTTCAACGGTGGGATGCATGCAACAAAATAAAATATGTCTGGTGTTGGGCGGGGCGCGCGGCGGCGAGTTTGAAACGCTTTTCTCGCAGGGGGTGACGATTGGCCTGATTGCCGATTCGAATTCGGCGGGGGCGCTGCCGGAGCATTATCCATTCGCATTGGTGGAAACATTCGACTTTCATCAGGCGCCTTCCGATCTGCTTGCCTTGATTGAAAGGATTGCCGGCGATTGGAGCATCGAGGCGGTCTTGAATACGCGAGAGGCCTATGTCGCCCATCACCAGGCGGTGACGAAATCGCTCGGCTTGCCTAGCATCGGCGAAGAGGCATTGCAGTATGTCACCAACAAAACGGCCATGCACAAGGCCTTCGTCGATTGCATAGGCGAGCACTCGACCGCGATGTTCGCCCGCGCCAAGTCCTTGCAGGAAGTGCCGGCGGTCGTTGAAAAGATCGGCTTTCCCTTGATTCTGAAGCCGACCAATCTTGCCGCCAGTCTGTTTGTCCAGAAGTGCGAGGATTGGGATCAGCTGAATGCCAGCTTTCCCGCGATGCTGGATTCATTGACGAAGCATTACGAGAAGTTGGGGAAAGATGACGCCGCAGCCCCGGAAATCCAGCTGGAGGAGTTCTTGAGCGGCTCGCTGCATTCCCAGGATTTGATCGTCGACGAAAAGGGCGGGATTCACTCGACTCCGATTGTCGATGTGATAACGGGCAAGGATCTGGGCCTGAACGATTTCCACCACTTCTACCGCGGCTGCCCCTCCAGGCTGGGCAGCGAGGAGCGCGAGCAGGCGAATGCCTTGGCCAAGGCCGGCGTGATGGCGCTCAGGCTGAGGTCTTGCGTGGCGCACGTCGAGTTCATCTATACGGAGAAGGGCCCGAAGCTGCTGGAAATCGCGGCCAGGCCGGGCGCCCATCGCAATCATCTGCTTGAAGTCACGCACGGGATCTCTCTCAACGTCCAGTATTACAATCTGCAGAAACGGCAGGCAATCGATTGCGCGATGAAGTCGGATCGGCATTTCGCCATCCTGACGCCATTCCCCAGGACGAAGAAGAAATTCTCGGGCCTGAAAAACCTTGAGGCGCTGAAAAGCTTGCCCAGTTACAAGACGCATCAGTTCAGGGTGCGGGATGGCGAGGCTATCGGGCCGGCCAGGGAAGGTTTTTACTCCTGCTTCGTCCTGGAGCTGCAGGCGGAGTCGCGCGATCAGCTGTGGCGCGATATCGAAACCGTCAGGGAGATGGGCGACTGTTTCGAATGAGCTCGCGAGGCCGGCGGCGGATTGCTCCGGCGAGCGGGAGGGCCTGCGCGATGCCGGCGCAGGCCGGCCCGTCGTCTTGCGCGCTTGCGAGCGGAGATCGGGCGTCCGGCCGCGGGTTCAGCTGTCTTGCGCGGTGTGCGGGACGGGGAGGGCGGTGGTGTATTTGAAAGTATCCAATACCACCATGGTTTTGAATTCCTTCAGATTGGCATCGGATAGCAGATATTGTTTGGTAAAGGCGTTGAATGCGGCCATGCTGGCGACGGAGACGATCATCAGGAAATCGCTGTCGCCGGTGATGTTGTAGCACTCCAGTACTTCGTCGGCTTCGCAGATTCGGTTGCGGAACGCGTCTTTCAGGTGTTGCTGTTCTTTTTCCAGCGTGACATGAATGATCATTTTCAAGCTCTGGCCCAATGCCGCCGGATTGACCAAGGCGACTTCGGCCTGGATGGCGCCGATTTCCCGCAGGCGCTGAACTCTCCTGTAGCAGGAGGAGGGAGAGAGCGCCACGGTTTTGGCCAGATCATATTGGGTTTGTCGAGCGTCGCGCTGCAAAATAGCCAGTAATTTAATATCGTGTTTATCGAGCGTCGATGGGAAATCATTCATAACGGTGGCGGTAATGTGCTCTGCTTTAAGGCTGGCGTGATTATAGATGAGATTCTGTTTACATGACGACAGTATTTCATCGAACAAAATGATTTTGTGGCTGGTTTCCGCTGTTTTCGCGCATCTTATTGCGCGATGGCCGATTTTTGGATCGGGGCAGCGGCAGGCGAGGTTATCGAGACGGCGGCCGCCTTGTCCGTGCCGAGGCATGGGGAGGGCCGGGGAGCGAGGCCCGCGCTTTCGGTCGCGGCGCCGACGCAGGCTGGGCCCGGTTTTTCCGGGCGCGGAGCGGGGGATGGAGGCGCGCGAGACGGCTCGCGCGCCTTCGTCTGGCATCCCGCTTACAGGATGCTGCAGGCTTCGCCGAAATCGAAGCGCGGCGAGCGCGGGAACAGCTTGTCGGCCTCGCCGTAGCCCAGATTGATCAGGAAATTGGACTTGAAGCGGCCGTCCGGGAAGAAGGCGGCGTCCAGCGCGGCGTTGTCGAAGCCGGACATCGGGCCGCAATCGAGACCCAGCGAACGGGCGGCCAGGATCAGGTAGGCGCCCTGCAGCGTGCCGTTGCGGAAGGCGGAGATGTCTATCAGCGGCTGATTGCCCTCGAACCAGCTCTTGGCGTCGGCGTGCGGAAACAGCTGCGGCAGGTGTTCGTAGAAGCGGGTGTCGTGGGCGACGATGACGCATACCGGCGCCGCCATCGTCTTGTCGACGTTGCCGGCGGCCAGGCAGGGCTTCAGCTTGGCCTTGGCCTCGTCGCTCTTGACGAAGACGAAGCGGGCCGGCGAGCAGTTGGCGCTGGTCGGCGCCTGTTTCAGCAGATCGTACAGCTGGTGCAGCACCTCGTCGCCAACCGGGCGCGGCTGCCAGTGGCTGTGGGTTCGGGCATTGAGGAACAGCTGTTCCAGCGTGGCATGAGAAACGGGGGTGCTCATGGTTTTACCTCGATTGGGGAGGGGGGTGTTGCCGGCGCGGCGACGGTGTCGTCGGCCTGCACCGAAATGGTGACGCGGCGGTTGCGGGCCCGGCCTTCGGCGGTGGCGTTGTCGGCGACCGGCAGATTGGCGCCGTGGCCGACCGCCATCATCCGCTGGGCCGCGATGCCGTTCTCCTGAAACAGCCTGACCACGCCGCCGGCGCGCGCCGCCGACAGTTCCCAGTTGGACGGGAAGGCCGGCGTGCGTATCGGCGCGTCGTCGGTGAAACCTTCCACCTTGATGGGGTTGTCCACGCCGGCCAGCAGCTTGGCCATATTGGACATCAGCGGCATCGATTGCTGGTTCGGTTCGGCCTGGCCTATCGGAAACAGCGCGCTGTCGCGGATGTCGATATTGATGCCCTGGTCGCTCTGGGTGATGGTGACCTCGCCGCTCTGCACCAGCGGGCTAAGCACCTTGGCCAGGTTCTGCGTCAATTCGCCGAGCTTGGCCGTCTCCTCGATGTGGTGGTCGGACTTGACCGCCTTGGAGATCGGCTTGGTCTGCGGAATCTCTATCATGGTGTTGGCGCCGCCGGTCGGCGGCGTCGTCTGCACGGAGACCAGCGAGCCGCTGCGGAAGGCGTCCATGATGGCCGACGACATCACCCGGTATTTGCCCTCGTTCAGCGACGAGATCGCGTACATCACGACGAAGAAGGCGAACAGCAGCGTGATGAAGTCGGCGTAGGAGACCAGCCAGCGCTCGTGGTTCTCGTGCTCTTCCTCCTGCCGTTTGCGTCGCGACGCCATGTCAGCCTCCGTCGTCGGTTCAGAACAATTCGGTGTTGAACAGCGATTTGACCCCGCCGGCGAACTCGACGCCGATGCGGCGCGCGACGCGGCTGGAGAAATCGTCCTGGCGGGTGAAGTCCACGGTCTTGTCCGCCTTGACCACGTCGCGGGCCACCGAGGCGACGGTGCCGTAGCCGTCGGCCAGACCCAGCGGGATGGCCTTTTCGCCTAGCCACACCATGCCGCTGAACAGCTGCGGGTCGTCCTTCAGCCGCTTGCCGCGGCCGGCGCGCACCGCCGCTATGAACTGCTGGTGGATGTCGTCCAGCAATTGCTGGCGTATCGCCTCGTGTTTCGGGTTCTGCGGCGAGAACGGATCGCCCATCGCCTTGTTCTCGCCGGCGGTCTTCAGCCGGCGCTCGATGCCGAGCTTCTCCATCGCGCCGGTGAAGCCGAAGCCGTCGGACAGCACGCCTATCGAGCCGACGATGCTGGCCTTGTCGACGAAGATCTTGTCGGCGGCGGAGGCGATGTAGTAGCAGCCGGACGCGCAGACCTCGCCGACGACGACATAGACCGGGATGTCGGCGTGGCGCTGCTTCAGCCGCCGGATTTCATCGTAGACCATGCCGGACAGCACCGGGCTGCCGCCGGGGCTGTTGGCGTCTATGATCACGCCGCGGGTGCCGCGGTCGCGGAAGGCCGAATCCAGCGCCTCTATCATTTTCTTGCCGCTGTCGTTCTCGCTGCTGATCGCGCCGTCCAGCTCGATCACCGCGCTGTGGCCGCCGCCGGTCAGGCCGGCGCCGGCCTTGTCCTCGCTGCGCATGAACAGGCTGACGGCGATGAAGGCGACCACGGCCAGCCAGGCGAGGCGGAAGAAGATTTTCCATTGCCGGCTGCGGCGCTGCTCTATCAGCGCGGCGCCGGCCAGTTTTTCCAGCAATTGCCGTTCCCAGTTCGGGTCGTTGTTCATGTCGGATTCGCTCAAGGATGGTCCACAGAGTCTAACAAAATTCATCGGGCATGGCATTCAGCCAGACCCCGTCGTCCCGCTCGGCGACGTCCAGCGCCGCCAGCGATTGGCCGCGGCACGGTCCCCAGGTGCAGTAGCCGGTGTCGGGGCGGTAGCGGGCGCCGTGCATGCCGCAGATCAGGTAGTGGCCGGTGAGGTCGAACAGCTTGCCGTCCTGCAGGTCGAGTTCGACCGGTATGTGGCAGCAGCGGTTCAGATAGCCGTGTACCCGGCCCTGGTAGCGGACGACGAAGGCGGCCTGGCGGCTGCCGTCGGCGCACTCGATTTCGAAGCGGCGGGCGTCGCCGCCGTCTTGCAGTTCGGCCGAGGCGCAGATCAGCACAGGCGGGGCAGCAGCCATGCCGACAGTTCGGGCAGGGAATGGACGATGGCGCGCGGTTCGCAGCGGACGAGCTCGGCGTTGTCGTGGGCGCCGTGGCTGATGCCGACGCCGTGGCCGCCGGCGTTCCTCGCCATCAGCAGGTCGTGGCTGGTGTCGCCTATCATCACGGTGCGATCGAGCGTCACGCCGAAATGGTCGCTCAACTGCAGCAGCATGTCGGGGTGCGGCTTCGAATGGCATTCGTCGACGGTGCGGGTGGCGTCGAACAGTCCGGCGATGCCGGAGGCCGCCAGCGCCCGATCGAGGCCGGCGCGGCTGCTGCCGGTGGCGATGGCGACGAAGGCGCCGGCGTCGCGTATCGCCTGCAGCGTTTCGCGGGCGGCGTCGAACAGCATGACGCGTTCGAGATTGATCTGGTAGTGGCGGCGGAAGGCGTCGACCAGCTCCGGCAGCTGCGCCGCCCGGTCCGGCGGGCAGAACTGCTGCATCGCCTCGGCCAGCCTGAGGCCGATCACGTGGCTGGCGGCCTCGCGGGCCGGCACCGGCAGCGCCAGCTCGCGGCAGGCCTGCTGTATCGCGTGGACGATGTGGCCGGTGGAATCCATCAGCGTGCCGTCCCAGTCGAACACTACCAGATCGAATTCTCGCATCAGCGCGGCTCCAGTGTTTTCAGGAATTTCTGCAGCTCCGGCGGCAGCGGCGCCTCCAGCTTCAGCGGCGCGCCGGTCAGCGGATGCGGCAGCGACAGGCTCCTGGCGTGCAGGAACATCCGTTTCAGGCCGCGCCGGGCCAGCTCCTTGTTCAAGGCGAAGTCGCCGTATTTCTCGTCGCCTGCGATCGCGCAGCCGTTGGCCTGCATATGGACGCGGATCTGGTGGGTGCGGCCGGTGCGCAGGTGGGCTTCCACCAGCGTGAATTCAGTGTAGCGCTGCTGGACGGCGAAGTTGGTGTGGGCGTACTGGCCGTCGTCGCCTTCGGCCACCTTGACGCGGCGCTCGCCGTCCGGCGTGTGGAACTTGTACAGCGGCAGCTTCACCTGGCGGACGTTTTCCGGCCACTGGCCGGTTCCCAGCGCCAGGTAGCGCTTGTCCGGCACATTGTCGCGCATCATGTCGTGCAGCTTGACCAGCGCCGAGCGCTTCTTGGCCAGCATCAGCAGCCCCGAGGTCTCGCGGTCCAGCCGGTGCACCAGCTCCAGGTAGCGCCAGTCGGGATGGGCGCGGCGCAGCTGCTCGATGACGCCGAACGATACGCCGCTGCCGCCGTGCACCGCGACGCCGGCCGGCTTGTCTATCACCAGCAGCGCGTCGTCCTCGTAGACCACCGGGAAGGTGGCGGCCGGCACCGTTTTCTCGGCGCGCTCGGCGATGCGGATCGGCGGGATGCGCAGCACGTCGCCGGCGGCCACGCGGTAGCTGGCGTCGCTGCGGCCCTTGTTCACCCGGACCTCGCCGGAGCGCAGGATGCGGTAGACGTGGCTCTTGGGCACCCCCTTCAGCAGGCGCTGCAGGTAGTTGTCCAGCCGTTGTCCGGCATCTTCTGCGGCCACTTCAAGGAAGGTTACGGAATCTTTGCGAATGTCTGTCATATTGCTTATACTTGTGGCGCTGTCTGCTGGTGCGAGGCACCTGTCGCGGACGGCTCCGACGGAAAACCAAGGTCACGGCCTGTTTCGCGTGATGCTGCTGCGGAAATCCGAGGTGGCCGGCAGGGTGGAGACCCTGACCCGACGCCGTCTGACATACACCGCAGCCAAGGTTAACTCGCTCACCGAAAAGTAGCGATGGTAATGCATTTATACGCATAACGCACTCACGAGTATTCCATTTCCTGATGCAAAGCCAGTCAGGAGATTTTGCAGCGAAGTTTGACCCGGCATGCCGCCGTTCCGTCAATGTTTGTCCTGCCCAGGGGGCAGGATCGGCGATACCGCCGATGCGCCGCTTGCGCACAGAATTGCGGGACCGCATGTGACCCAATCAGGAAGTCGGCTTGATATCAAACCTGTTTTTCTCGATCTTTACATCGACACTTCTTTCGGAAAGCGCCCATCGATAGTCATTGGGCCGTCAAATACTGGCTGCATCCTTGCGTGAGTGCTGCGCAAGGAATGTAAATGAAACGTATGTTGTTCAATGCGACGCAAGCCGAAGAGCTTCGCGTCGCGATTGTCGATGGGCAGAAGCTCGTCGATCTCGATATCGAGACCGTAGGCAAGGAACAGCGCAAAGGCAATATCTACAAGGGTGTGATCACCCGGATCGAGCCTTCGCTGGAAGCCTGCTTCGTCGATTACGGCACCGAACGCCACGGCTTCCTGCCGTTCAAGGAAGTGTCCCGCTCCTATTTCCAGGGCTATGACGGCGGCCGTCCGCGCATTCAGGACGTGCTGCGCGAAGGCATGGAAGTGGTGGTGCAGGTGGAGAAGGACGAGCGCGGCAACAAGGGCGCCGCTCTGACCACCTATATCAGCCTGGCCGGCCGCTACCTGGTTCTGATGCCGAACAACCCGCGCGGCGGCGGCGTGTCCCGTCGCATCGAGGGCGAGGAGCGCCAGGAGCTGAAGGACCTGCTGTCGCAGCTGGAAGTGCCGCACGGCATGAGCCTGATCGCCCGCACCGCCGGCATCGGCCGGAATCTCGAAGAGCTGCAGTGGGACCTCGGTTACCTGATGCAGCTGTGGCGCGCCATCGAAGGCGCCGCCGGCGCCCAGTCCGCGCCGTTCCTGATCCTGCAGGAAGGCAGCCTGGTGATCCGCGCGATCCGCGACTATTTCCATCCGGATATCGGCGAAGTGCTGATCGACACCGAGGAAATCCACGACCAGGCCCGTCAGTTCATGAGCCATGTGATGCCGAACATGCTGTCGCGTGTGAAGCTGTACAAGGACCATGTGCCGCTGTTCTCCCGTTTCCAGATCGAACACCAGATCGAAACCGCGTTCTCGCGCAGCGTGCAGCTGCCGTCCGGCGGCGCCATCGTCATCGACCACACCGAGGCGCTGGTATCGATCGACGTCAACTCGGCCCGCGCCACCAAGGGCGCCGACATCGAGGAAACCGCGGTCAAGACCAATCTGGAGGCGGCTGAGGAAATCGCCCGCCAACTGCGCCTGCGCGACCTGGGCGGCCTGGTGGTGATCGACTTCATCGACATGGAAAACCCGAAGAACCAGCGCGACGTCGAAAACCGCCTGCGCGACGTTCTGAAGCATGATCGCGCCCGCGTGCAGATGGGCAAGCTGTCCCGCTTCGGCCTGTTGGAGCTGTCCCGTCAGCGTCTGCAGCCGTCCCTGGGCGAGACCAGCCACGAGCCATGTCCGCGCTGCCACGGCATCGGCTTCATCCGCGGCACCGAATCGTCGGCGCTGCACATCCTGCGCATCATCCAGGAAGAGGCGATGAAGGAAAACACCGGCGCGGTGCACGCGCAGGTGCCGGTCGACGTGGCCACCTTCCTGCTGAACGAGAAGCGCGCCGAGATCCACTCGATCGAGGAGCGCCTCGACGTGGACGTGGTGCTGATCCCGAACATCCATCTGGAAACCCCGCATTACAAGATCGTGCGCGTGCGCCACGACGACCTGGCCGAACTGGGCGAGGCGCCGAGCTACAGCCGCGTCGAGGTGCAGGAAGAGGATGTGATCACCAACTTCGGCCAGGAAAAGCCGAAGGTCGAGCGTCAGGAAGCCGCCGTCAAGGGCATCACGCCGCAGCAGCCGGCGCCGACCGTCGCGCCGGCCGCCGCCAAGCCGGTCGAATCCGTCGGCCTGCTGGCAGGCATCGCCGCCTGGTTCAAGGGCCTGTTCGCCGAGCCGGAGAAGGCGCCGGAACCGGAAGCCCGCAAGAAGCCGGCCGCCGCCCGCAACGAGCAGCGCGGCAACCGCGCGCGCCAGCAGGAACGCCGCACCGGCGGCCAGGCCCGCCGCGAGCACGAGCAGCGCCGCCATCAGGACGAGAGCAAGCCGCCGCGCCGCCAGGCCGACGATCGGGCCGAGCGCAAGGACGGCGAGCGCGCCGAGCGCGCAGAGCGAGCCGAACGCAAGGAGGCGCCGGGCCGCGAACGCGAAGAGCGCAACGAGCAGCCGCGCGAGCCGCGCGGCAACCGCCGCCGCGAACGCGAAGGCCGCGAGCCGCGCGAGGCGAAGGAAGCGAAGGAAGTGCGCGAGCAGGCGCCGCGCGAGGAGCGCGTAGCCGAGAAGGCCGAGAAGCAGGACAAGCCGCAGCAGGAGCCGCGTCGCCGTCAGGCGCCGGCCGCCGCGCCGGCCGAGGCCGTCGAGAAGCCGGTGCAGGAAGAGCTGCACCTGGATGCAGAAGGCGAGCAGGCCGAGCAGGAGCGCGGCGAACGCCGCCGCCGCCGTCGCCGCGACCGTCGCCGCGACACCCCGGACGCTCAGCTTGAAGGCGTCGCCGCCGAGACCGGCGACGCGTCGCTGGCCGAGACCGCCGGCATCGCCATCGCCGTGACGGCTGTGGCCGCCGAGGCTGTGGCCGAAGCCGCCGAAGCCAAGCCGGCCGAAACGCCGGCCCCGGCCGCCGAGACGGCGCAAGCCGCTCCGGCACCGGCGGTCGCCGCCGCCGAGCCGCTTGCCGAGGCCGAGTCCTCCGCACCGGTGGAAGCCGTCGCGGAAGCGCCGGCGGCCGTGGCGCCGGTGGTCGTGCTGGAGTCCGAGCCCGAGGTCGTGGTGGTGACGCCGGTTGCGGTCGAGGTCGCCGAGGTTCAGGCCGTGAAGCTCGAGGCTCCGCAGCAGGCGGAAGCGGTCGAGGCCGAGCCGGCGGTCGAAGCGGCGGAAGCCGCACCGGCCGTCGTCGAGCCGGTCGAGCCGCTCGCCGAAGCCAAGCTTGAAGCCGAAGCGCTGCCGGTGGCGGAAGCCGTCGCCGCGCCCAAGGCGGAGCCGCTGGTCGAGGCGCCGAAGGCCGAGGCCAAGCCGCTGGATCTGGGCGGTCTGGTGATGGTATCGACCAAGCCGGTGCAAGCCGAGGCGGCGGTCGAGCCGGAGCTGCCGCAAGGCCCGCGCCGCCGCGACGTGGCCGTCGCGGCCGACGCCGACGCGCAGCAGCCGGTCCAGCTGGTGCAGGTGGAAACCCGCAACAACTGACCGCGCGCAGGACGGAGAGGGCCGCTGGCCCTTTCCATCGCCGGAAGTGTTGACAGGAGGTTGCGATTAGCTTAAGATCGCTTTCTCTAAACGTTCCCTGATAGCTCAGTTGGTAGAGCGACGGACTGTTAATCCGCAGGTCGCAGGTTCGAGCCCTGCTCGGGGAGCCAGCATTCAGAAAGCCCGCACGAAATCGTGCGGGCTTTTTCCGTTTCCGGCCCTGGCGCTCAGCCGGTGGCCGCCGCGGCGACGCTGCTGTGCCGCATATGCAGAGGATTGGCCTGCAGATGGGCCAGAATGATGTCCCGGACCGCGGTGGCCGGCACGCTGTCCCCTATCAGGCTGTCCGGCTCCGAACTGATCAGCAGCGGCCCGGCGTCCGCGTCGTCGGTCGGCCGGCCGTGCGAGCCTTTGACCAGCGAGGCGTCCAGCGGTATCACGTCCAGCAGGCTGCGCTGGCCCAGCTTGCGCTTCAGCAGCGTCCAGGCGATCTTCAAGCGGGGCAGCGGCAGTCGCGGATCCAGGAACAGCTCGACCGGGTCGTAGCCGGGCTTGCGGTGGATGTCGACGGTGCGGGCGAAGTCCGGCGCCCGCGCGTCGTCCAGCCAGTAGTAGTAGCTGAACCATCGGTCCGGCCGGCTGATCGCCACCAGCTCGCCGGCGCGCGGATGGTCGAGGCCGTACAGCCGCTTGCCGTCGCGGTCCAGCACCGTCTCGACGCCGTCCAGCGCTTCCAGCAAGGCTTTCACCTCGGCCGTCCGCTCCGGCTGCCTGACGTAGACGTGGGCCACCTGGTGGTCGGCCAGCGCGAAGGCGTCCGAGGCGCCGCAGTCCAGCTTGTCCTCCCCCTGTTCCTGCCGCACCCTAAGCAGGCCGGCGCGCCGCAGCGCCCGGTTGATCGCCACGTCGCCGCCGACGGCGGTGACGCCGTATTCGGACAGCGCCAGCACGCGGGCGCCGTCGGCCCCGGCCTCTGCGATCAATTCCTCGCACAAGGCGTCCACCGCCGCCACCTCTGCGGCGATGGACGGGTGCTCGGGACCGAGCTTCTGCAGGCAGTAGTCGAGATGGGGCAGGTAGACCAGGCTCAGCATCGGCCGGCGGCTGCGGTACAGGTGCAGCGCGCAGTCGGCTATCCAGCGGCTGGAGGCGATGCCGCTGGCCGGGCCCCAGAACTGGAACAGCGGAAAATCGCCGAGCTTTTGCCGCAGCTCGTCGTGCAGTTCGGCCGGCGCGCTGTAGAAGTCCGGTATCTTGCGGCCGTCGGCTTTGTAGATCGGACGCGGGGTCACGCTCCATTCGACATCGGCGTACATGTTGTACCACCAGAACAGCTGGGCGCAGCTGAAGTCGGCGTGCCGGCGCCGCGCCTCGTGCCACAGCTTCTCGCCGTCGATCAGGCCGTTGTTCTGCTTCCAGAACAACGGTTCGGCCAGTTCGCGCGAGTACCAGCCGTTGCCGACGCAGCCGTGGCGCGCCGGCGGCTGGCCGGTCAGATAGGTGGCCTGGGCCGGGCAGGTCAGCGCCGGCGTCACCGCGGCCAGCGGCCGCATGCTGCCTTGCTCGGCCAGGCGCCTCAGCGCCGGCGCGTGCCGCAGCAGCCGCGGCGTCAGGCCGACGACGTTCAGAACCAGCAGGCGGGGCATGATTCAGCCGTCCAGCGCGTCGACTTGCGGCTGCTGGCCGCGCAGCACCGAGTTGCCCTGCCATTGCCGGCGCTGGTCGACGCCGAGCGCGGTCTCGGCCTCGGCGATGTCCAGTCTGCCGCTCTGGGCGAAGAAGCGTATCGGGTTGGTCCAGACTATGGTCTCGATCTGCTGTTCGGGGATGCCCGCCTCGCGGAAGGCGAGGGCGGTCTTCGGCACCTTCAGCGGATCGCTGATGCCCCAGTCGGCGGCGCTGTTGACGATGATGCGCTCGCTGCCGTACTGCTGCACCAGCGCCACCATCCTCGGTTCGCTCATCTTGGTGTGCGGATAGATCGAGTGGCCTGCCCAGCAGCCGCTGTCCAGCACCAGCGGCAGCGTCTCTTCCGTGTTGTGGTCTATCAGCACCATGCATTCGTCTATGCCGCTGTCGCGGACCAGGGCCAGGCTGCGTATCGTGCCGGCCTTCTTGTCGCGGTGAGGGGTGTGCACCAGCACCGGCAGCTCGTGCTTGATCGCCAGTTCCAGCTGCAGCTGGAAATAGCGCTCCTCGGCCGCCGTCTCGTCGTCGAAGCCTATCTCGCCGACGGCTACGACGCCGTCCTTGTCCAGATAGCGGTCCAGCAGCGCGATCACCCCGTCGGCGACGACCGGATTGTTGGTTTCCTTCGGGTTCAGCCCCAGCGTGCAGAAATGGCGGATGCCGAACTGGCCGGCGCGAAAGCGTTCCCAGCCCAGCAGCGACAGGAAGTAGTCCTCGAAGGTGCCGACGTGGGTGCGCGGCTGGCCCATCCAGAAAGCCGGTTCGACGACGGCCCGTATTCCTCCGCGGTACATCGCCTGGTAGTCGTCGGTGGTGCGCGAGCTCATGTGGATATGGGGGTCAAACATTTTCATAGCGGCTTCCTTTCAGAACGAGGTGGATGTCGGCCGGAACGGCGCGGTCGGCGGCGCGCCGCTCGCTGGCCAGATCGGCGACCATGCGGAGCAGCTCGGGCGTCAGCCGCCGCCGCAGGCCGTCTACGCGCAGCAGCGAGGCGCCGGTGAACAGCGCCTTCAGCACCAGCTGGTTGAAGTTGGCTTCCGGGAAGAAGCGCGCCGGATAGCTGTTTTCGCAGGCGATCGCCTCGAAATTGCCCTGGATGTGGCTGCGGCAGGCGTCGACGGCCAGTTCCAGCCAGGCTTCCGGCCGCGGCAGCAGCGGCAGGGCGCGCAGCAGGCTTTGCTGCTCGCCGGCGTCGCCGCCGCGGAACAGCCGCCACGGCAGCGTTTCCGCCTGCGTTCCGCCTGCCGCCGGCAGCGCCAGCAACAGCAGCAGCAGGCGACCGATGTCGCCGGGCGACCAGTCGGCCGGCGCGACTGCGCCGGCGTCGCGCAAGGCGTCAAGCAGCGCCGGCGTCGGCGGCGGCAGCGCTTTCAGCTTGCGGGCGGCGGTGCCGTAGTGTTTCTGCAGCGCTTCGGCATCGGGCAGCGCGGCGACGGCGTCCGGCAGTTGCCGCAGCCAGGCCCGGGCGTCGGGGTGGGGCAGGGCGGCCTGGCCGATTTCTGTCTGCAACAGGGTGGCCAGCATGTTCAGGTCCCCGCGATGCGTTGTTGGAAACGGTGGGTCAGGACGAAGGCCAGCGCGCCGCCCAGCGCCCACAGCGGCAGGCCGTGCATCGCCATCAGGAAGGCGTCGTTCAGCGAGATGCCGGCGATCAGCCCGCCGACGGCGGCGCGGATGTCCGGCTGGCGGCGGAAGGCCAGCCAGACGCAGCGCGCCACCCAGGCCGCGAACAGCGCCAGGCACAGCGCGGCGAGCCAGTCCGGCGGCTGGGTGAACAGGTAGAGCAGCGGCGCGGCCAGTCCGCACAAGGGCAGCAGCTTGGCGATGCGGCCCTGGTTCTCGTGCCGGGCGGCGTAGCTGAGGCCGATCAGATAGGCCAGCAGCAGCATCGCGCCGAGCCAGACCGGCGGCGGCAGCCGGCCGCCGGTGACGGCCAGCGCCGACGTGATGTAGACCAGCGCGCGGCACAGGCCCATGATCAGCGGACTGAAGCGGTTACGCTTGTGGTACAGGTCGTAGCCGACGACGCAGCCGGCCAGCAGCAGGCCGGCCAGCAGCGCGGGGACGCCGAGGCCGGCCAGCAGCAGCACGCCGCCGCCGAGCATCGCGTAGCCGCAGACGAAGACTTCGACGACGCCGGCGCGGCCGGACGGGATCGGCCGCTCCGGCCGCTCGACGGCGTCGATGCGGCGGTCGTGGGCGTCGTTCAGGAACATGCCGGCGATATAGATCAGCGACAGCGCCAACAGCAGCCTGGCCAGCACCGGCAGGCCGGGCAGCTGGCCTGACAAGGCGGCGCCGGCGGCCACATTGCTCCATACCGTAGGCAGATTGGACACCCGTCCCAGTTGCAGCGCGGCGCGCCAGTTCATCATCGCAGTCGCTCCTTGACCCAGTTCAGTTCGCGGGCTATCGCATCGGCGAGCTCGGCGTCGCGGTAGGCCTCCGGCAGCACGTGCCAGCTATAGGTTTCGACTTCCAGGTGATCGCTGACCGGCCGGCGGCGATGCCGCGCCAGCACGGCGGCGACGAAATCGCCGGTGCCGGCCATCGCGCCGAGCTCCCTGGTCCACAGCGGCACGTGGAAATGGATGCGCCATTCGGCGCCGGCCGCCTCGTCCAGCCGGTCCAGCGCCGCCGGCAGGTCGTCGAAGCGGCGCAGGCCGTCGGCGCCGCGCTGCACCACCTGGTGCAGATAGCTGTCTTCGGCGAAGTCCTGCAATTGCGCGCGGTGTTCGGGGCCGACGGCCGGCAGCCTGAGGCCGGCGCTCAGCTGCAGCTTGACGACGTCCAGGCCGGCGGCTTCGAGCCGGTCCAGGCTGTCGTCGGGGTCTTCGAACTCCACGGCGGCGTGGCAGCAATCCAGGCACAGGCCGAGGTGGCGGCGCAGCAGCGTTTCGGCGTGGCGCGGCGGGCAGCGGCATAGCCGCGCCAGTTGTTCCATCGCCAGCGGCGACAGCAGGCGGTCTTCGAAAAAGGCGACGGCGTCGGCGCAGGTTTCCAGCAGGCAGGCCGGTTCCGGCTCCAGCGCCAGGCGGATGCAGCGTCCGCTTTCCATGTGCAGCCGCTGCAGGAAGGCGACGTGATGCAGCAGATTGTCGAGTATTGCCCGCGTGGAGTCGGGGTCGGCGCGGGCGTCGGCGGCGAAGGCGCCCGGCACGGTGCTGACGCTGCCCCAGGGCAGCTCCGGCGGCATCAGCCGGGCCAGCAGGACGGCCAGCCGGTTGCTGTATTCCAGCCGCTCGGTCCGGCGCCAGTCGGGCTGGTAGACCTGCTGCTTGACGCCGGCGCCGTGGAAGCGGCCGTAGGGGAAGCCGTTGACGGTGAACACATACAGGCCGTGGCGGGTCAGGAACTGGCGGAACTCGAGCAGCAGATCGGCCTGCCGCTCCAGCTGCTGGGCGGCCAGCGCCGACAGCCGCAGGCCGACGCCGAGGGGCGCGTCCGGCGAGACCCTGGCCTTGACCGCCGGCAGATAGCGCCCGAGCGCCGCGCGGGTCTGGTCCCAGCTTTCGCCGGGGTGGATGTTGCTGCAATAGCATAGATGGCCGAGGGCGGCATCGCCGCCGTCCAGCCTCACGAGCAGGCCTCGGGTATGCCGTGGCGCAGCCAGCCTATGCTGTCCTCCAGCATGGCCCGGTCCATCTTGTGGACTTCGACGCCTTGCCCCAGCGCCTGCAGCAGCGTGACGGTCAGCTCGCCGCCCAGGTGTTCGCGGAATTCGTCCAGGCCGGCCAGCACCTGGTGCCGGCCGCTGCCGTCGCGCCATTCCAGCAGCGGCGTCCACAGCGTGAAGCCGAGCCTTTCCAGCAGCCGGCACAGCCGGCTGGCGGCGTCGACGTGCAAGAGGCCGCTGAGCACCGCGTAACAGGTGTCCAGCGCCATGCCTATCGCCACCGCCTCGCCGTGGCTGAGCTGATAGCCGCTCATCGCCTCCAGCTTGTGCGCCGCCCAGTGGCCGAAGTCCAGCGGGCGGGCGCTGCCGAACTCGAACGGGTCGCCGGCGGTGCCGATGTGGCGCAGATGCAGTTCGGCGCAGCGCCGGATCAGGTAGCGGCAGGCCTCGTCGTCGCCGCGGCTCAGCTGCGCGGCGTGCTCCTCCAGCCAGCAGAAGAAATCGAGGTCGCGTATCGCGGCCACCTTGACCGCCTCGGCCATGCCGGCGATGCGGGCGCGGGTCGGCAGCGTGGCGATGAAGTCGTAGTCGTTGACCACCGCGTACGGCGGGGCGAAGCTGCCGAGCAGATTCTTGCTGCCGAAGGCGTTGACGGCGGTCTTCACGCCGACGCCGGAATCGTTCTGCGCCAGCACCGTCGTCGGCACGCGGACGACGCGCACGCCGCGGTGGACGGTGGCGGCGGCGAAGCCGGCCATGTCCAGCAGCGCGCCGCCGCCGATGACGACGACGGCGCTGTGCCGGTCGATATGCTGTTCGTGCAGCCATTGCTGCAGCGCCTCCAGCATGGACGGATCGTTCTTCACCGCCTCGCCGCCGGGCAGCAGCCGCGGCGCGGCGGCCAGCAGCAAGGCGTCGCCGTGGTGCTCGGCGTAGCGCTCAAGCTGGGCGGCCAGGCCGGGCCTGTGCTGGGCCACGCCCTGGTCTATCACGGCGACGAAGCGGTGGCGGACGCCGGTGCCGTCGCGGGCGATGGCGTAGCGCAGCGTGGCGTTGTCCGCCTGCAGCAGGGCCCGGGTGAACAGCACCGGATATTCGAAGGACACGCTGAAGCGTTGCAGGACCGCCTCGAAAGGCGGCATGTGATCGGATTCGGACATGGCGGTCTCCATTGGGGGCGCGTCAGTCGTAGCTCATGCCGTTCTGCACATCGCGGTAGACGAAGCTCAGGCCTATCGGCAGCCTGGCCGGGCTCTCCTCGTAGCCGAGCAGCATGGCCGGGTCCATCAGGCTGGCGGCCAGCACCTTGAGGTCGAACATCAGGCCTATGGCGGTGTCCATCTGTGCCGGCTCGCCGTTGAAGGCGCGGTGCAGCGCGTTCAACAGGCTGCTGTAGCTGTAGGCGAAGCGTTCGATCAGCGTCCGCTCCTGGGTGTTCTGCGGATAGTCCTCGGGTTTGGGCGTCGGCGGCATCGGCCATACCCCCTGCGGGTCGAACGGTATCGGACGGCCGCCGAAGCAATAGCCGTCGCCGTCCGGGCTGGGGGTGATCTCGCGCTGGTGGTAGATCGATTCGAATTTGTAGTAGTGGGCGAGGTCCTGCAGTTTTTCCGGCGCCTTCGGATCCTGGTAGGGCGAGTTGTGGGTGCCCTCGCCCTGGGTGATGATGACGTCGATCGCCGCAAGGGCGCTGTCGAGGTCGACGATGGGAAACAGCACCGCCTCGGGGAAATAGTGCAGCACCTGCTTGTCCCGGTGGCCGAAGCGTATCTGGTCGGCCAGCTCGGTCAGCTTCAGCTTGATGCTGTCGTAGAACTCGCCGATGGTGTGGAAGGCCGGGGTCGGCTGATTGGTGGCGTACAGCTGCCTGAGCTGGTGTATCGGTATCGGCTCGGCCGGTTCCTCTATCGCCATGAAGACGTCGCGCGTCAATTCCAGGTTGAATGCCTCTATGCCTACGGTCAGATCGCCGCCTATGCCCATCGGCAGCGGTCCGGGATAGCGCGGAATGAAGTCCGGCGTGTTGATGCGCGGATGGCCGCCTATCGCGATCAGGATGTTGGCGGCGATGGTCATGTGCAGCATCTCTTCCATCACGATGCCGTGTATCAGCGCGGCGATTTCGCGGTTCTGGCCCGGCTTCAGCGACAGCTGCGCCGTCAGATACGGCGGGATGGTGCTGTGTTCCAGCTCCACCGCCTTCTGCAGGAAGAAATGCAGCTGTTCCGGCGTGGTGGCGGCGAGCAGTTCGCGGACGAATTTCGGATCGATCTTGAGCATGGCGGCTCCTTACTTGATCGTTTGCTGGCGCGACGGCTTGGCGACGCGGGCGGGCTGCTTGCGCAGGGCCTCGTCCGGGCTGAGCTCGATCTCGACGATTTCCGGTTCCGCCGGCTGGGCTTGCGGCTGATTGTCCGGCGGCAGCGCGTCCAGCCACTGCAGCAGCATTTCGCGCTTGGCGTCGGACAGGTCGCGCGACACGGGCATGTAGTTCGGATCGCCGGGCGGCAGCGAAAAGGCCAGCCGCAGCGCGCGGCGATGCGCGCTGACCGAGGCGTAATCGCCGAGGTCGACCAGGTGGCGGCTCATGATCGGATACAGATTGCCGTATTGCTTCAGTATCGGTTGGATGTCGCGCTCCCAGGTCGGCTGCAACGGGACGGCGACGCGGTTGAAGGCGAGCAGGCTGACGAAGTTCCAGTATTCGCAATACGGCCCGCCGGGCGCGGTGGCCATCCGGCCGGCGCGGGTGTCGGCCGGCGGCTGGAAGCCGTAGCTGAGCGCGTACAGCTGGCCGTCGATATAGCCGCGCGGCGCGTCGCCGAGCGGAGGATGGGCGGTGACGGCCAGCGTCCCCTTGCCGTCGGCGTTGGTGTCCAGACAGGGCGGCAGGCCCAGGTTGGCCTCGGGAAAGCCGACCTCGGGCGTCGGCACCGGCGGCGTCAGTGCATTGTCGCCCATGCCGGTGCCGCCCATGGGATTGCTGTTGGGATTGCCGGGCGGCAGCTGCCAGGCGTAGAGCCGGGTCGACAGCGGCAGACCGAAGTGGCTGGCGTAGAAGTCCACCGGCTGCGGCTTGTCCGGATTGAGCCGGAAAACATGGCCGTCGGCGCGGACGTAGCGTCCGTCGGCGGCCTCGTAGTTCAGCACCGGATAGCTGCCGTCCATCTTCTGCGGCCCCAGCAGCAGCAGCGGTCGCTGTTCCAGGTGGGTGGCGACGAAGTCC
The DNA here is from genome assembly GCF_051129845.1 of Chromobacterium sp. CV08. Classification (NCBI taxonomy): domain Bacteria; kingdom Pseudomonadati; phylum Pseudomonadota; class Betaproteobacteria; order Neisseriales; family Chromobacteriaceae; genus Chromobacterium; species Chromobacterium sp. CV08. Next base: position 3,334,667 of record NZ_CP150453.1, on the reverse strand, counting down.
TTGTGTTCGCGCGTCTTCAGCTTGCGCTGTCTCAACTCCGGGCTGTCGCCGTCGGCCGGCAGCTCGGCGTCGCCGACGGCGTAGCGGAAGCCCTGGATGCCGGCGGTCCTGGCGTACCAGCCTTCCTGCTGGTAGTCGACGGTGCCGAGCGCGGCGAACTGGTCGGCATTGACGCTGGCCGGTATCAGGTCGACGCTGTCCTTCAGCAGGGCCAGCGTCAGCGTGCCGATATTGTGCAGCACGCCGGTGGAGTCGGTGATCGGCAGCGCCAGGCCGAAGTCGGCGTACAGCGTCTGCTGCCTGGGCCGGTTCAGGCACTGGAAGCCGTAGACGCCTCCCAGCGGCTGGGTGGGGAAGGGCGCGCCGTTGGGGCCCGTCGGCTGCAGCGGCGTCGTCAGGTGGCGGCCCAGCACGAAGTGCTTCGGCTCGCGGGCATGATAGGGACCTATGCTGCCGCTGACCAGGCCCATCGTGAAGCGGCGGCTCTGGTTGTTGCGGGTATAGCCGTACAGATTGAAGTTGACCGACAGCAGGCCGTCGGCGGTGGCCTGACGCAAGGCGTCCAGCAGCGGCGAGTCTATGCCGCCGTGCCAGCTGACGTCGTGCAGTATCGACTGGTAGCTGGCGGCCATCGGCTGTTCCCAGGGCAGCGCGTTGATCTGGCGCCGCCACAGATTCATCAGCGCCACCGGCAGCAGGTCGCCGCAGAACAGCGCGCTGTGTCCGGGGGCGGCCAGCCGCAGCTGCACGCCCCACAGTTGCGACACGTACTGCATCTGCGGATCGAGATCGACGATCTTGCCCGGCGGCCGCCGGTCGGCGTTTTCCAGCCGCAGTCCGACCACCGGGTCTTGTTGCGGCGAGTCCAGGGTCTGGTCGCCGAGCTGGCCGCCGGTGATCTTGCACTCGATGAAACGGAAGATGCCGGTGCCTTCCGGATTCCAGTAGCCCTCGGCGCCTTCGGGGCCGCCGTCGGGATAGTGCTGGCGCTGGTATTCGGGCTGGAAGGCGGCGTTGTCGTAATAGCGGACATCGTTGTTGACGGTGGAGGGGTCGGCCTGGAAAACGCCGGTGAAGTTGATGCGGGGCGTGTCGAGATAGCTCATGCCTGTCTCTCCGGAGGGCGTGTGGCATTCATTGCGCGAGGGGCCTTAGCCAGCATAGGAATGGCGCTTAATGCCATGCAAATTGGCGGTGCTGTACTTTATGACAGGTGCGGCGATGGGCGGCCGCTTATAAGGGAATTGCAATGCCATTGGTATTTTTTGTGAAAAAAGCGCCACGCCGCCGCAAACCGCCCTAAGATTGCATCCTTTCGACACACGGATTTTTCCGCGCGCCGGCCCGTCCGCGCCGCGCGCGGCGCAACAACGATGCAAGCACTCGAATCCCTGAATCAAACGCTGTTCCTGCTGATCAACGCCACCGCCGAAACCTCCCCGTTCTCCATCAAGCTGGCCACCTTCGTCGCCAAGGACGTGCTGTTGCTGCTGCCGCTGCTGCTGGCCTCGCTATGGCTGTGGGGGCGGCCGGTCCTGCGCGACACGGTGCTGAAGTCGGCGCTGCTGACCGGCGTCGCCTTGCTGGGGAACTGGGCCATCGGCCTCGCCTGGCCGCATCCGCGACCGTTCGCGATCCCGCTGGGCCACACTTTTCTGCTGCACGACGCGACGCCGTCGTTTCCCAGCAACCACGGCACCATCTTCGCGGTGATGGCGCTGTGCTGGTGTTTCAGCCCGGCGCGCGGCTGGGGCTGGCTGCTGGCGGTCGCCGGCCTGGCCGTCGCCTGGGCGCGGGTCTTCCTCGGCGTGCATTTCCCGCTGGACATGCTGGGCGCCTTGCTGGTGTCCGTCTTCTGGTACGCTAGCCTGTCGCCGTTGTGGGCGCGGCAGGGGACGGCGCTGACCGTCGGCCTGGAGTCGCTGTATCGCCGCCTGCTGGCCAAACCGATCGCCGCCGGACTCATCAGGCACTGAGCTTGCAGGGCTCCCGGCCGGCGCCTTGCCCCGCCGGGAGCCATGATGCCGCAACCGTCCGCACCGTTTTCCTCTTCCCCCGGCCGCCCGGCCATGCCGCGCGGCGTCTGGGCGCTCGGCGTCGTCAGCCTGCTGATGGACGTCTCGTCCGAACTGGCGCACAGCCTGCTGCCGCTGTTTCTCGCCGGCACGCTGGGCGCGCCGGCGCTGGTGATCGGCCTGATCGAGGGCGTGGCCGAGGCCACCGCGCTGATCTGCAAGGTGTTCTCCGGCCCGCTCAGCGACTGGCTGGGCCGGCGCAAGCCGCTGCTCTTGCTGGGCTACGGCCTGGCCGCGGCGTCAAAGCCATTGTTTCCGCTCGCCCATTCCGCCTCCACCGTCCTGCTGGCGCGCTTTGTCGACCGCGTCGGCAAGGGCGTGCGCGGGGCGCCGCGCGACGCCTTGATCGCCGACATCGCGCCGGCCGAGATCCGCGGCGCCGCCTTCGGCCTGCGCCAGAGCATGGACACCGTCGGCGCGGTGCTGGGGCCGCTGCTGGCCATGGCGCTGATGCTGGTCTACCGCGACGATATCCGCGGCGCGCTGTGGTGGTCGCTGCCGCCGGCGCTGCTGGCGGTGGCGGCGCTCTGGCTATGGGTGAGGGAGCCGGCCGGACGTGCGGAGCGCGAGCCGCGCGCGGCCTGGTTCGGCCGGGACGTCCTTTCCCGCTTCTCCGTCGGTTTCTGGGCGGTGGCCGCGCTGGGCGCCTTGTTCACGCTGGCGCGCTTCAGCGAGGCCTTCCTGGTGCTGCGCGGCGCGCAACTGGGGCCGTCGCCGGCCTGGGCGCCGCTGACGATGGCGGCGATGTCGGCCAGCTACGCGCTGAGCGCCTATCCCTTGGGCCGCTTGTCCGACCGCGTCGGCCGCGCGCGGCTGTTGCAGTGCTCGCTGTTATTGCTGATCGCGGCCGATCTGGCGCTGGGCTGGGCGAGCGGCGCGCCGCTGCTGCTGGCCGGGGCGCTGCTATGGGGCCTGCATCTCGGGTGCAGCCAGGGCCTGTTGTCGGCCTGGGTGGCCGAGCGGGCGCCGCCGGGATTGAGCGGTTCGGCCTTCGGCCTGTTCAATCTGATCTGCGGCGCGGCGACCTTGCTGGCCAGCGTGGCCGCCGGCGCGCTGTGGCAGCGCTGGGGCGCGGCCGCGACCTTCCATGGCGGCGCCCTGTTCGCGGCGGCAGCGCTGTTGTTGAGCCTGTGTCTGCGGTGGAAGAGGCATTTGTGATCGATACTGTCTTTATTATGACTTGATTGCCTGTTTTTTAAGCGCGCGGCGGCCGGATGATGGTAAAGTGTATAAAAGTTATTTGCTTATATTTATTTGTTATGTGTTGGCGGAGTGAGCATGTCTGAACGTGAAGTTTGCTTGTGGCCGGAGTTCGTCAAGGCTCTGAAACAGGAAGTGGTGCCGGCGCTGGGCTGTACCGAGCCGATTTCGCTGGCGTTGGCGGCGGCGCTGGCGACGCGCGAGCTGGGCAAGACGCCGGAGCGCATCGACGCCTGGGTGTCGGCCAATCTGATGAAGAACGGCATGGGCGTGACCGTGCCGGGCACCGGCACCGTCGGCCTGCCGATCGCGGCCGCCGTCGGCGCGCTGGGCGGCGACCCGGACGCCAGGCTGGAAGTGCTGAAGAATCTGACCGTCGAACAGGTCGCCGCCGGCAAGCGGATGCTGGCCGACGGCAAGGTCAAGCTCTCCGTGGCCGCCGTGCCCAACATACTGTACGCCGAGGCCTGCGTCTGGCACGGCGACGAGTGCGCGCGGGTCGCCATCGCCGACGCCCACACCAATGTGATCAAGATCGAGCTCAACGGCGAGGTGAAGCTGAAGCGCGAGGCCGCCGACGCCAAGCCGGCGGAGAGCTACGATCTGGGCGACGCCACCGCGCGCGACGTCTACGAGTTCGCGATGCGGGCGCCGCTGGACAGCATCGCCTTCATCCACGACGCGGCGGTGCTGAACGGCGCGCTGGCCGACGAGGGCATGAGCGGCAAGTACGGCCTGCACATCGGCGCGACGCTGCAGCGGCAGATCGAGGCCGGGCTGCTGTCCGAAGGCCTGCTGTCCAATATCCTGACCCGCACCACCGCGGCGTCCGACGCGCGCATGGGCGGCGCCACGCTGCCGGCGATGAGCAATTCCGGCTCCGGCAACCAGGGCATCGCCGCGACGATGCCGGTGGTGGTGGTGGCCGAACACGTCAAGGCGGACCGGGAGACGCTGATCCGCGCGCTGGCGCTGTCCCACCTGATCGCCGTATACATCCATACCCGGCTGCCCAAGCTGTCGGCGCTGTGCGCGGTGACCACCGCGTCTATGGGCGCGGCGGCCGGCATGGCGCAGCTGTTGAACGGCGGCTATCCGGCGGTCAGCATGGCGATCTCCAGCATGATAGGCGACCTGGCCGGCATGATCTGCGACGGCGCGTCCAACAGCTGCGCGATGAAGGTGTCGACGTCGGCAGGCTCCGGCTACAAGGCGGTGTTGATGGCGCTGGACGGCACCCGCGTCACCGGCAACGAGGGCATCGTCGCCCACGATGTCGACGTGTCCATCGCCAATCTGGGCAAGCTGGCCACCCAGGGCATGGCGCAGACCGACACGCAGATACTGCAGATCATGATGGACAAGCGCTGAGCGCGGCGCGCCATCATCGCGAAAGCCCGGCGACGCCGGGCTTTTTTACGGCTGGCCGCCGCGCGCGCTCAGGTATTGCGCCGGCGGCGCGCCCAGCGCGCGCCGGAACATCGCGATGAAATTGCTGGGCGAGGCGTAGCCCAGCGCGTCCGATACCTCGGCGACGCCGAGGCCGGAGGCCAGCCGTTCCATCGCCCAGACCAACTGCGCCTGCTGTCGCCAGCGCGAGAAGCTCATGCCGGTGTCGGCCTGGATCAGCCGGCGCAGATTGCGGCCCGACAGCGCGCCCAGCGCCGCCCATTCGTCGGCCGGGCGGTCCGCCGCCGGATCGGCCAGCATCGCGTCTGCGATGCGCCTCAGCCGTGGATCCGCCGGCATCGGCAGGTGCAGGGCCTCGCGCGGCGCCAGGCGGATTTCGTCGACGATGACGGCGACGATGCGTTCTTGTTCCGGCAGATGCGGCGCCTCGGGCCGCCACGAGGCCGCCCGCCGGACCAGCGCCTGCATGAGGGGCGTGATGGCCAGCACGCAGGGCTGCGCCGGCAGCCTATCGCAGCGGGTCGGCCGCAGAAAGACGCTCCAGCCGTCGAGCGCGCCGCTGACGCGCACCCGGTGCGGCGTGTCCGGAGGCAGGTAGCCGGCGCGGTGCGGCGGCAGCAGCCAGGCGCCGTGCGGCGTCTGGACGTGGATCAGCCCGTTGCCGACGCAGAGCAGCTGGGCGCGCGCATGCCGGTGCCAGTCGTATTCGCGGGTGCCCAGCCGGTATTCGCGGCCGTCCTCGTCGCCGCCGGCCAGCGCGATCAGGTCCGGGCCCTCCAGCCATTCGCTGAAGTCGGCGGGAGACGGTATCGATTCCATGATGGCCATTATTCACTATTTCATGTCCGGATGCCGTTATATGGGTGGCTCCGGCTCGGCCGACAATGATGGGCGCGGCCAGCCGTGACCGGCCGCCGCATTCATCTGAAACGGAGAGTCATCATGAACGGAGTGATCATTGTCGGCGCCGGCATAGGCGGCCTGTGCCTGGCGCAGGGACTGGCACGGGCCGGCATCGGCTTCGAGGTATGGGAGGCGGACGCCGGGCCGCGGATACGGGACCAGGGTTATCGGCTGCGGATAGACGCGGCGGGGCAGCGGGCGCTGCGTCAGTGCCTGCCGCCGGCGCTGTTCGACTTGTTCCGCGCCAGCTGCGCGACCAGCGGGCCGGCGCGCTTCGTCGATCCGCGCCTGGATCCGTTGCCGGGCCGCCGGCCGGAGAACTGGCGGGAGAATGCCGGCGCCGGCCAGGCCGACGGCGACCTGAGCGCGGATAGGCAGGCGCTGCGGGACATCCTCAGCCACGGCCTGGGGGCGCGCATACGCTGGGGACGGCAGGCGAGGGGATTCGAACGCGACGGCGACCGGATGGTGCTGCATGGCGCCGATGGCCATGCGCACCGGGCGGATCTGCTGATCGCCGCCGACGGCCTGAACTCGACGCTGCGCCGACAATGGCTGCCGCGGGCCGAGCCGGAGGCGACGGGCGCGCTGAACCTGTACGGCAAGGCGTCGCCGGCCGGTGTCGATCCGGCCTTGCTGGACGGGCCGACGGTCGTCTTCGCAGACGGCTTCACGCTGGTGGTCGAGCCGATGCGCTTCCCCGCGGCCATGGCCGAGTTGGCGGCCCGGTACGCGCCGGATTGCGGGCTGGGCCCGGTGGAGGATTACGTCTACTGGGCGCTGTTCGGCCGCGAGGCCTGCCTCGGCGGTCCGCTGTCCGGAGACGAGCCGGCCGATCGCTTGCGCCGGCGCGTCGCCGACGCGTCGCGCGGCCTGCATCCCAGCCTGGCGGCCCTGCTGATGGAGACCGGGGCGGACGCGATCAAGGGGAGGCCGGTAAGGATGGCCGGCGGCGTGCCGGCGTGGCCGTCCGGGCGGCTGACGTTGCTGGGGGACGCGATACACGCGATGAGTCCGGCCGGCGGCGTCGGCGCCAACACGGCGCTGGCCGACGCCGCGATGCTGGCGGCCTGCCTGGCCGACGGCGACGTCGATTCGGCCGTCGCCCGCTACGAGGCCGACATGCGCCGCCGGGCCGAACTGGCGCTTATGCAGACGCGGGCCGGCAACGAGCGCCTGCTGCGGCGGCATCGATAGGCGGCTATTCCTGCGTCGCCGGGCTCAGCGCCTGGCGCACGCTGGCCTCGTCCAGCGCCGGCGCGCACAATTCGATGAAGCGGTAGGCGTAGCTGCGCAGGTAGTGGCCGCGGCGTATCGCGATGCGGCTGGTCTGCTGGCCGAACAGCGGCGGCCCCGCCACCACCTTGACGCCGGTGTCGCGCCGCGGGTCCACCGCCATCGAGGCGACGATGCCGACGCCGAGCTCCAGTTCGACATAGGTCTTGATCACGTCGGCGTCCAGCGCCGCCATCACGATGTCGGGCGCGAGGCCGGCCTCGGCGAAGGTGTTGTCTATCCTGGCCCGGCCGGTGAAGCCGCGGTGGTAGGTGACGATCGGGTGCCCGGCCAGCGCCTCCAGCGACAGCGGCTGATCGTGCAGCGGGTGCGCCGGCGGCGCGATCACGCAGTGGTGCCAGCTGTAGTACGGGAAGGAGACCAGTTCCGGCACCTCGGTCACCGCCTCGGTGGCGATGCCGATGTCGGCCTCGCCGGCCAGCAGCAGCCGCGCCAGCTCGTCGGGGCTGGCCTGGTGCAGCACCAGGTGCACGCGTGGAAAGGCGCGCTTGAACGCCGTCACCACCGGCGGCAGCGCGTAGCGCGCCTGGGTGTGGGTGGTGGCTATCGTCAGCTGGCCCTCGTCGCGCAGACTGAACTGTTCGGCCAGCCGCTTGATGTTGCCGGCGTCCAGCAGCATCCGCTCGACTATGGTCAGCAGTTCCTTGCCCGGATCGGTCAGGCCGAGGAAGCGCTTGCCCTTGCGGACGAAAAGCTCGACGCCGAGCTCGTCCTCCAAATCCTTGATGTGCTTGCTGACGCCCGATTGCGACGTGAACAGCGCATTGGCGACCTCGGTCAGGTTGAAGCCCTGGCGGACGGTTTCGCGGATGATGCGCAGCTGCTGGAAGTTCATGCGTCGCCTCCTTGCGCGTCGGCGGCGAACACGCGCGCGGCGCGCGCCTGCAGCCGTACCGTCTGGCCGGCCGACAGCGAGGCCAGCAGCGGATCGCCGGCCGGCAGCTCGGCGTCGAACAGTTGGCCGGCCAATTCGTCCACGCCCTCCAGTTCGATGCGGGACAGGCCGCCCAGCGTCAGCACCCGCTGCACCCGCGCCGGCAGGCCGGCGCCGTGGGCGGGCGCGATGGCCAGCTCGTGCGGCCGGACGAAGGCCTCGACCGCCTGGCCGTGCGGCAGCTGGTGATCGGCGGCCAGCGTCTGGCCGCCGACGGCGACGGCGCCGGCGGCGCTGAGGCCGCGGATGCGGTTGGCGCTGCCGAGGAAGCCGTAGACGAAGGCGCTGGCAGGCGAGCGGTAGACCTCGTCCGGCGCGCCTATCTGCTCGACGCGGCCGTGGTTCATCAGCACCACCCGGTCGGCCACTTCCAGCGCCTCTTCCTGATCGTGGGTGACGAAGATGGAGGTGATGTGCAGCTCGTCGTGCAGCTTGCGCAGCCAGCGGCGCAACTCCTTGCGCACCTTGGCGTCCAGCGCGCCGAACGGCTCGTCCAGCAGCAGCACGCGCGGCTCCACCGCCAGCGCGCGGGCCAGCGCGATGCGCTGGCGCTGGCCGCCGGACAGCTGGGCCGGGAAGCGGTCGGCCAGCCAGTCCAGTTGCACCAGGTCCAGCAATTCGTGGACCTTGCGGGCGATCTCGGCCTCCGACGGGCGTTGGCGGCGCGGCTTCATCCTGAGGCCGAAGGCGACGTTGTCGAACACGCTCATGTGGCGGAACAGCGCGTAATGCTGGAAGACGAAGCCGACCTGGCGCTCGCGCACATCGGTGGAGGAGGCGTCGGCGCCGTCCAGCAGCACGCGGCCGGCGTCGGCCTGCTCCAGGCCGGCGATGATGCGCAGCAGCGTGGTCTTGCCGCAGCCGGACGGACCCAGCAGCGCCACCAGCTCGCCGCCGGGGAAGTTGAGGCTGACGTCGTCCAGCGCGACGAAGCCGCCGAAGGCCTTGCGGATGTTTGCTACTTGTATGCTCATGATCGGTTTTCCTTGATGCCGCGCCATTCCACCCAGCTCTTCAGCGCCAGCGTCAGCAGCGCCAGCATCGCCAGCAGCGACGCCACGGCGAAGGCCGCGGCGAAATTGTACTCGTTGTAGAGGATTTCCACGTGCAAGGGCAGCGTGTTGGTCTCGCCGCGGATGTGGCCGGACACCACCGACACCGCGCCGAATTCGCCCATCGCCCGCGCGTTGCTGAGTATCACGCCGTACAGCAGCGCCCAGCGCACATTGGGCAGCGTCACGTGCCACAGCACCTGCCAGCCGCGCGCGCCCAGCACCACGGCGGCCTCCTCCTCCTCGCGCCCCTGGGCCTCCAACAGCGGAATCAGCTCGCGGGCGACGAAGGGCACGGTGATGAACAGCGTGGCCAGCACGATGCCGGGCACCGAGAAGATCACTTTCAGGCCGTACTCGGCCAGCCACGGGCCGAACCAGCCGTGGCTGCCGAAGACCAGCACGAAGATCAGGCCGGCGACCACCGGCGATACCGAGAACGGCAGGTCTATCAGCGTGACCAGCAGGCCCTTGCCGCGGAAGTCGAAGCGGGTGACGGCCCAGGCGGCGGCGACGCCGAAGGCCAGGTTCAGCGGCACCGACACCGCGGCGGCCAGCAGCGTCAGCCTGGCGGCGGCCAGCGCGTCCGGCTCGACCAGCGCCGTCAGATAGGTGTCCCAGCCCTTGGCCAGCGCCTCGGCGAACACGGCGATCAGCGGCAACAACAGGAAGAGGGCGAAGAAGCCCAGCGACAGCGCCAGTATCGTCCATTTGACGGCGCGCGATTCGCGGGTGGCGGCGCGGCCCTCCAGCAGCGCGGCCTTGTCGCCGGAGGCGGGCAGGCGGACGGCGGCGGCGCTCATCGTGCCCTCCCGGCGCGGCCGTGGCGACGCGCGCTCCAGAACTGCAGGCCGTTGATGGCCAACAGCAGCAGGAAGGACGCGCCCAGCATCACCGAGGCGATGGCGGTGGCGCCGGCGTAGTCGAACTGCTCCAGCTTGCTGATGATCATCAGCGGCGTGATCTCCGACACCATCGGCACATTGCCGGCGATGAAGATCACCGAGCCGTACTCGCCGACGGCGCGGGCGAAGGCCAGCGCGAAGCCGGTCAGCAGCGCCGGCTGCAGCGCCGGCAGGATCACGTGGCGGAAGGTCTGCCAGCGGCGGGCGCCGAGGCTGGCGGCCGCTTCCTCCAGCTCGGTTTCCAGGTCCTCCAGCACCGGCTGCACGGTGCGCACGACGAAGGGCAGGCCGATGAAGATCAGCGCGACCAGCACGCCCAGCGGGCCGAAGGCCACCTTGAGGCCCAAGGGCTCCAGATAGCGCCCCAGCCAGCCGTTGCCGGCGTACAGCGCGGTCAGCGCGATGCCGGCCACCGCTGTCGGCAGCGCGAACGGCAGGTCCACCAGCGCGTCGACCAGCCGCTTGCCGGGAAAGCGGTAACGCGCCAGCGACCAGGCCAACAGCAGGCCGAACACGGTGTTGACCGCCGCGGCGGCCAGCGCGACGCCGAAACTGAGCCGGTAGGACGCCAGCACGCGCGGCGAGGCGGCGGCCTGCCAGAAGCTTTCCAGCGGCTGGCCGGCGGCGCGCAGCGCCACCGCGGCCAGCGGAATCAGCACCAGCAGCGACAGGTAGCTGATGGTGAAGCCCAGCGACAGGCCGAAGCCGGGCAGGACGCGGGGAGGGCGGGGTGGCGGGGCGAGTGTCGCGGACATCGTGGATTCCAATTCATATAACCGAATAAACGATATCTGCGTGGTTCTTATTCTGAAAATAAGTATTTCTTCAATGCTTATTCGATATTATGCAAAGCGGGCGGTGGGTGCTGGGTATGGGGGGATCTTGTTTACGTAAGCGGAGAAGTGTGGATTGGCGAAGTTTCGATGATTGCGAGGCACCCCAATTCCCCTTTCAGGGCGCGCCGTCCGAAAAGTCGAGGGCAAGGTTTTAAGCTGGCTTTTGTTTGAGGCGCGGGACGTTGGCGCGCGCCGAGTTAGCCAGCGCCTTGCCCTCGGCTTTTGGGGCGGGAGATCGCGGCCTGTAGGGGCGGCCTGGAGTTGTCTGCGTGCGAATCTTTGATTCGCTCAGCGATAGAGGGCTGGCCGCACAGCCCTCTTACCCGTTCGGCGGGCGGAACCGCCATCTAAAACATTGTCCGCGCAGCGGACACATTCGCTCGCTTATGTACAAGCGACAGGGATAACCAAAACAAACCGCCCGGCGTTGCGTCCGGGCGGTTTTGAATAGCGCGGAGTTTCAGCGCGCCACAATCTGATCGAACACGCCGCCGTCGGCGAAATGGACCTTCTGCGCCTTCTGCCAGCCGCCGAAGGTCTGGTCTATGGTGAACAGCTTGACCTTGCTGAACTGGCCGGCGTACTTGGCCGCCACCTGCGGATCGCGCGGGCGGTAGTAGTGCTTGGCCGCCAGGGCCTGGCCTTCCGGGCTGTACAGGTATTTCAGGTAGGCCTCGGCCACCTTGCGGGTGCCGCGCTTGTCGGCGACCTTGTCGACGACGCTGACCGGCGGCTCGGCCAGGATGGAGACGGACGGCGTGACGATGTCGAACTTGTCCGGCCCCAGCTCCTTGGTGGCGAGGAAGGCCTCGTTCTCCCACGACAGCAGCACGTCGCCTATGCCGCGCTGGGTGAAGGTGATCAGCGAGCCGCGGGCGCCGGAATCGAGCACCTTGACGTTGCCGTACAGCTTCTTGACGAAATCGCGGGCCTTGGCGTCGCCGCCGCCGGGCTGCTTCAGCGCGTAGCCCCAGGCCGCCAGGTAGTTCCAGCGCGCGCCGCCGCCGGTCTTCGGATTCGGCGTCACCACTTCCACCCCGGATTTGACCAGATCATTCCAGTCCCGGATGTGCTTGGGGTTGCCCTTGCGCACCAGGAAGACGATGGTGGACGAGTACGGCGATGAGTTGTTCGGCAGCCGCTGCTGCCAGTTCGGCGCGATGGACTTGGCCCGGCTGGAGATCTCGTCGATGTCGTAGGCCAGCGCCAGCGTCACGACGTCGGCGTCCAGGCCGTCTATCACCGAACGCGCCTGCTTGCCGGAGCCGCCGTGCGACTGCCGGATGGTGACGGCCTCGCCGGTCCTGGCCTTCCAGTATTTGGCGAAGGCGGCGTTGTAGTCCTGGTAGAGTTCGCGCGTCGGGTCGTAGGACACGTTCAGCAGCGTGACGTCGGCGAAGGCCGAGGCGCTGCCGGCGAACAGCAGGGCGATGGCGAGGCGGTGCAGCGGGCGCATGGTGCTTCCTGTCTTTTCGGATGATTGCCGCACTGTAGGGGCGGGGGCGCCGGCGCGGGAAGCAAGAAAATCTGCAATGCAAATGCAAAATCGTGCAAAAGACGGCATTGCCGGAAAACAGATAGCCTTATCGGGAAATAATATATTCCAGTGTCACGTCCGGGACTATATTGGCGCCAATTCCACTTTTCCGGTTCCGGTCATGAAACGATTCAAGCCCGCCAAGGCGTTGCCCGCCGGTTTCCCCCCCGCGATGCTGGCCGCCTGCCAACAGTTCCTGCAGCGGGAGGGCGTGGCCGCGCGGCTGCAATGGAACGAGCAGGAGGTGTTCGCCAGCTTCGACGGCTGGTGGTTGAGCAGCGGCTTCATCGCCCAGGCCCGCGTCCGCGACGACCAGTGCCAGCTCTTGCAATACGCGGCGCGGCTGCGCATCTATGGCCAGTTCGGCCAGACGCTGCCGGCCAACTGGCTGTTCGCGATGAATTACGGCGAGGCGAAGGCGGTGGCGCTGCTGAAGCTGATCCGCGTGCTGCACGTGATCAACCACCTGGGCCGAAACGGCCGCCATCTGCCGTTGCGGATAGACGTCGATCCGCGCATCTGCCACGCCTACAGCGACCGCATCGTCGACTTCACCGCCCGCCTGCTGGAGACGCTGGAGTTTCCGGCCAGCCAGGCGCCTATGCTGCTGTTGCTGGATGCGCGCACCGGCGAGCTCGGCCTGTCGCTGCTGCGCCGCTACCGCCAGAACGGGCACAAGGTCGGGCTGGGCGATTTCGGCGCCGGCAGCCAGGACCTGCTGCGGCTGTGGCGGCTGGAGCCGGACGGGCTGGCGCTGGCGCCCAGCTTCATGGGCCGCGCCATCATGTACCCGCGGGTGCGCGAGCAGCTGCTGACGCTGGTGCCGCAGCTGGTGGAGCAGGGCTTCGCGCTGGCGGTCGAGGACATCGTCTGCGACAACATGCTGGAGCTGGCGCTGCGCATGGGGGCCGAATACTGTTCGGGGCCGCTGTTGTCGGAGCGGCTGAAGCGGCAGCGGGCGGCGCGCGAACTGGATTTGTCGAGAATCGCCTGTTAGGATATTTGCATTTTTGACCATGCGGTCGAATGCATTTCCGTGAAGAGGCGAAATGAAACAGCTGGCATTGGCGATGGGGTGCGCGTTGGGCTTGTCCGCCTGCGTGATAGGCAATACCGACGGCTACCGCGACGCGGCCCAATTGCAGAGGATGGCCGAGCAGGCGGTGAAGACCTGCGGCGAGGGCAAGGTGAAGTCGGTCGGCTACGGCAGCTTCAGCTGCACGACCGCCGACGCGACGGCGGCGAAGTAATATGACGACTTTCGACGAGAACGGCGGACTGCTCATCCGCCTGCTGAACGCCGACGACGCCGACGCCTATCAGGCTATCCGCGTGGCGGCGGCCACCCATGACCCGGCGTCCATCCACGCCGACGCCGACGCAGTCGCCGCGCTGGATCGGGAGGCCGTCGAGCGCCAGATAGCCCCCGGCGACGCGCAGCGGGTGTTGGGCGCCTTCATCGCCGGCGAGCTGGTCGGCGTGGCCGCCTTGCGGCGCGATCTTCGCGCCAGAATCCGCCACCGCGCGACGGTGCAGGGCGTGTTCACGCGGCCGGAATGCCGCGGCCGGGGCGTGGCGCGCGGCCTGATGCAGGCGGTGCTGGACCAGGCCGCCACGCTGCCGGGCCTGGCGTCGCTGGAGCTGGCCGTGCATGCCGAGAACGCGCCGGCCAAGGCTTTGTACCAGTCTTTCGGCTTCCGGCGCGTCGGCCTGATCCCCGGCGCGGTGATGCTGGACGGCCGCTGTCTGGACGAGGTGCTGATGCAGCGTCCGCTGTCCTTCTCAATGCCGGCCGCGGCGCCGGCCCGCGTGCCGGGCGACGACGATTACGCCCTGGTCGAGGCGACGCCGGATGTCGACACCTACCGCCGCCTGCGGGCCGAATCCGGCCTCAGCCCGAAGACCGAGGAGGCCGCCCGCCGCGGCCTGGCCGGCACGCTGTTCTCGGTGCTGCTGCGCCACGGCGGCGAAACCGTCGGCATGGGTCGGCTGATAGGCGACGGCGGGGGCTTCTACCAGGTGGTGGACATCGCCGTGCTGCCGGCGCACCAGGGGCGCGGGCTGGGCAAGCGCATCATGGCGGCGATACGCGGCCACATCGACCGCGAATTGCCGATCAGCGCCTACGTCAGCCTGATCGCCGACGGCGACGCCAAGCATCTGTATGCCCAGTTCGGCTTCGAGCCGACCGCGCCGCGCTCGGAAGGCATGGCGCTGTTCAAGCGCTGAACCGCGACATCAGCCGCCGGACCCGGCCAGATGAGCGGCCATCAGCGGCCACACCCAATCGGCCGCGTCCAGGCTCCAGCCGCCGTCCTTGGCCGCCTCGTCCAGCCTCCTCAGCGCCAGGATGTCGGCCAGGTCCGGCAGCCGCGAGAACGCGTCGGCCTCGTCCGCGCGCATCGGTCCGCCCTGGTAGCCCAGCGTGGCGGCGCTGGCCGGCGACAGCGCCGCCAGATAGGCCGGGTCGACCGCGCACAGATAGCGCTTGGCCTCGACATGCATGCCGACCAGCCGCGCCAGCCGCGGCGAGAAGCCCAGCTGCAGCAGGTAGTCGCGCGCCAGCCTGTCGTGGGCCATCACGCCGTAGTCGCCCATCGCTTCGGCACCGTCGTGCTCCAGCAGGTGGCCGACGTCGTGCAGGAAGGCGGCCAGCGTCAGCTCGTCGTCGTGGCCGGTGTCGCGCGCCAGCGTGGCGGCCTGGATCGCGTGGTCGAACTGGCTGACGGCCTCGCCGTAATGGCGCGCGCCGTGCTCGCGGTACAGTTGTTGCAGCGTGGCGATCGCTTGTCGCATCAGAATACCCTCCTGCCCTTGTTCCAGACGTTTCGAACCAGCGGCACGTCGCCGAGCGCCGTCATCGCCACCAGGTCGGCGCGCCGGCCGACGGCGATGTCGCCGCGGTCGGCGAGGCCCACCGCGCGCGCCGGGTTCAGGCTGACGGCGGCGACGGCGCGGGGCAGGCTCCAGCCGGCCTGCGTATGCAGCAGCCAGGCGCCGTGCAGCAGGCTGGCCGGCACGTAGTCGGACGACAGGATGTCCAAGAGGCCGTGCCGCGCCAGTTCCAGCGCCGCCACATTGCCGGAGTGCGAGCCGCCGCGCACCACATTGGGCGCGCCCATCACGGTGGCGAGGCCGTGACGTTTCGCCGCCGCCGCCGCCTCCCGCGTCGTCGGAAACTCCGAGATCGCCACGCCGTCGCGCAGCGCTTCGTCTATGTGCGCTTCGTCGGTGTCGTCGTGGCTGGCCAGCGCGATGCCGCGGGCGCGGGCCATCTCCACCGCCGCCTGCTTGTGGCGGCCGGCGAACTCGGCCTGCCTGGCCTTGCGTTCCTCGACGGCGGCGAGGAAGGTCTCCTCGTTCCAGCCCACCTTCTTCTTGCCGTAGTACTTCTTGTACTGCTCGAGGTCGCGGTACTGGCGCTGGCCCGGCGTGTGGTCCATCACCGACAGCAGTTTGACCGCCGGATGGGCGATCAGCGGCGCCAGTTCGTCCAGCAGGCCCGGATAGGCCAGCTCGCAGCGCAGGTGGAAGAAGTGGTCGGCCCGCAGCGCGTCCTCGCGCATGCCCCGGTCTATCGCGTCGAAGGCGCTGTGCAGCGTGTCCAGCCGCACGCTGTCGCCTTCGAGATCGCCGACGGCCAGCGCGTCCAGCACCGTGGTGATGCCGGCGGCCACGCACTGGGCGTCGTGGGTGATCACCGCCGGCAAGGTCGGCCACAGCACGCCGTTGCGCGGCATCAGGTGTTTCTCCAGATTGTCGGTGTGGATCTCGACCAGGCCGGGCAGCAGCAGCGCGCCGCCCAGGTCCTCGCCTTCGGGCAGCGGCCGTTCGTGTATCGCGGCGATCAGGCCATCGTCGATCTCCAGCGCGCCGTTGTCGATGACGCGGTCTGCCAGCACGATGCGGGCGCGGTTCAGAGTCTGTTTCATGCTGCGGTTTCCGTGTGTTGCGCCAGCGGGACCCGGAAGACGCGGGTGGCGATGGCGTCGCATGTGGGCGCGTCGTGGAAGATGCCGATCAGCGCCGCGCCGCGGGCCAGCGCCTCGCGCATCAGCTGGACCACCACGTCGCGGTTGGCCGCGTCCAGCGAGGCGGTCGGCTCGTCCAGCAGCAGTATCGGCCGCGGCGCGATCATGCCGCGCGCGATGTTGACGCGCTGCTGTTCGCCGCCGGAGAAGGTGGCCGGCGGCAGGCTCCACAGCCGCTCGGCGATGTTCAGCCGCGCCAGCCATGCGCCGGCCGCCAGCCGCGCTTCGGCGTCGGTCGCGCCCCATTCGCGCAGCGGCTCGGCGACGATGTCCAGCGCCGACACCCGCGGGATCACCCGCAGGAACTGGCTGACATAGCCCAGCGTGTGACGGCGGACGGCGGCGATCTCGTGCGGCTGCGCGCGGGCCATGTCCAGCCACGCGCCCTGGTGAAGGACGCCGATGCGGCCGCCGTCGACCAGGTAGTTGGCGTACAGCGCCTTCAACAGCGTGCTCTTGCCGGCGCCGGACGGGCCGGCCAGCGCCACGCACTCGCCGGCGGCCGCCTGCAGCGAGACCTGGGTCAGCACCGGCAGCCGCAAGCCGCCCTGCTGGTGCAGGGTGAAGGTCTTGCTGAGGTTTTCCGCGTTGATCAGTAGATTCATGATGTCAGGCCTGAAGGATGGAGGACACCAGCAACTGGCTGTACGGGTGTTGCGGGTCGTCGAGTATCTGGTCGGTCAGGCCGGCCTCTACCACGCGGCCCTTCTGCATCACCAGCGTGCGCTGCGCCAGCAGCCGCGCCACGCCCAGATCGTGCGTCACCATGATGACGGCGATGCCGGCGTCGCGGACCAGGCGGCGGGTCAGATCGAGGAAGCGCGCCTGCACCGACACGTCCAGACCGCCGGTGGGCTCGTCCATGAAGACCAGCCGCGGCTGCGTCACCAGGTTGCGGGCGATCTGCAGCCGTTGCTGCATGCCGCCGGAGAAGGCGGACGGCTTGTCGTCGAGGCGCGCGCGGTCTATCTCGACCTTCTCCAGCCAGTCGCCGGCGGTCTGACGCAGCCGGCCGTAATGGCGCTGGCCCAGCGCCATCAGCCGCTCGCTGACGTTGGCGCCGGCGGAGACGTCCATGCGCAGGCCGTCGCGGGCGTGCTGGGTGACGAAGCCCCATTCGCTGCGCGCCAGCCGGCGTCGTTCGGCCTCCGGCAGCCGGGTCAGTTCGTGCGCGGCGCCGTCGCGGTCGGCGAAGCGCACGCTGCCGGCGTCGGCGGCCAGGCGGCCGGCCAGCGTGGACAGCAGCGTCGATTTGCCGGAGCCGGACTCGCCGACGATGCAAAGCACCTCGCCCGGATACAGCTCGAAGCCGACGTCGAAGCAGCCCTGGCCGTTGCCGTAGTCCTTGCAAAGCCCGTTTACGCTGAGGATGGGCGCCATCATGCTTGTCTCTCCCGCTGGCAGTAGTCGGTATCTGAGCAGACGAACAGCCGGCCGCCGGCGTCGTCGGTGACGATCTCGTCGAGATAGCTGTCATGCGAGCCGCAGATCGCGCAGCCCTGCTGCCAGCTCTGCGCCTCGAACGGGTGGTCGTCGAAGGCCAGGCTTTCCACCCTGGTATACGGCGGAATCGCGTACAGCCGCTTCTCGCGGCCGGCGCCGAACAGCAGCAGCGCCGGGTTCATGTCCAATTTGGGGTTGTCGAATTTCGGAATCGGCGACGGCGAGGCCAGATACCGGTCGTTCACCATCACCGGGTAGTCGTAGCTGGTGGCGATATGGCCGAAGCGGGCGATGTCCTCGTACAGCTTGACGTGCATCAGGCCGTATTCCTGGTGCGCGTGCAGCTTGCGCGTTTCCACTTCGCTGGCTTCCAGCGTCCGCAGCGGTTCCGGTTCCGGTACCTGGAAGATCATGATCTGGCCGGGTTTCAGCGGCGTTTCAGGAATGCGGTGGCGGGTCTGGATCAGCGTGGCTTGCCCGGTGGCCGTCGTCGTGGCGACGCCGGCCACCCGGCCGAAGAAGCGGCGGATGTTGACGGCGTTGGTGGTGTCGTCGGCGCCCTGGTCGATGACTTTCAGCACGTCGTCGCGGCCGATGACGCTGGCCGTCACCTGGATGCCGCCGGTGCCCCAACCGTAGGGCAAGGGCATTTCGCGGCTGCCGAACGGCACCTGGTAGCCGGGAATCGCCACGGCCTTGAGCAAGCCGCGGCGCAGCATGCGCTTGGTGTTCTCGTCGAGAAAACCGAAGTTGTAACGCGCGTCAGTCATGGAGGGTCTCCTGGTCGGCGGCAGCGCGCAGCTGGCGTATCAGCGCCAGCTCGGCCTGGAAGTCCACGTAATGCGGCAGCTTCAGGTGCTGGACGAAGCCGGAGGCTTCGACATTGTCGCTGTGATACAGCACGAATTCGGGCTGCTGGGCCGGCGCGTGGGCGGTCTCGCCCAGCTCTTCGGCACGCAGGCTGCGGTCCACCAGCGCCATCGCCATCGCCTTGCGCTCGGCCTCGCCGAAGCTCAGGCCGTAGCCGCGGGTGAATTGCGGCGGCGCGGTCTTGCTGCCGCCGAACTGGTTGATCATCTGGCACTCGGTCAAGGTGATCTCGCCGATGTCGATCTCGAAGCCCAGCTCCTCGGGGCGGATCATCACGCCGACTTCGCCGATGCGGATCTCGCCGGCGAACGGGTGGCTTTCGGCGTAACCGCGCTGGGTGGAGTAGGCGAGGCCCAAGAGCCAGCCCTCGTCGCCGCGGGCCAGGTTCTGCAGCCGCGCCGGCCGGCCGGCCGGGAACATCAGCGGTTCGCGGGTCAGGTCCGCCGGTTCCGGATCGCCGTCGGGCGGCAGCTCGGCTTCGATCAGGCCCTCGCGGTCCAGCAGCTGCAGCACGCCGGGCAGCGCGTCCGGCAGCGGGGCGGCGGCTTGTTCCAGTTCGATTTTCCCGGCGGGCTCCATCAGGCCGAAGTCCAGCAGACGCTGGGTGTAGTCGGCGGTCGGGCCCAGTATCTGGCCGCCCGGCACGTCCTTGAAGGTGCCGGACACGCGGCGGCGCACCCGCATCGCGGCGGTGTCGAGCGGCAGCGTCTGGCCGAAGCGCGGCAAGGTGGTGCGGAAGGCGCGCAGCAGGAAGACGGCCTCGATGCTGTCGCCGCTGGCCTGCTTCAGCGCCAGCGCGGCCAGCT
This sequence comes from Chromobacterium sp. CV08, assembly GCF_051129845.1. Lineage (NCBI taxonomy): Bacteria > Pseudomonadati > Pseudomonadota > Betaproteobacteria > Neisseriales > Chromobacteriaceae > Chromobacterium > Chromobacterium sp. CV08. The sequence continues at coordinate 3,315,369 of NZ_CP150453.1, read as the reverse complement.
CCTCGTCGTACAGCGAACCCTCCTGCATCACGCGGGCCACGGCCAGGCGCAGTTGCCGGCGGATTTGAGCTATGCTCAGCTCCGGCGTCGCCTCGTCGCCGCGGCGCGCGGCGGCCAGCAGGTCCCAGGAGCGGGCGATGGCGGTTTCCCCGCCTTTGACGGCTACATACATTTCAACCCTCCCGGATGCGGACGCTGCGCGGCAGGCCGGCGATATGGGTGTCGCTGATCAGCATGGCGTCCACGCCCAGCGGGAAGCGGGCGTGGTTGCGCCGCCACTCGGTCCAGAAGCCGGCCGGCAGGCCGGCGGCGCCGAAGCGGCGCGGCGCGGCGAAGCCGGGGCCGCTGCCCTCGACCTGGTCCTCGCCGAAGCCGTCCGTCTCGATCAGCAAGGTGGCCGAGCGGTCCGGGTATTCGGCGCTGCCGGCCTTCAGGCTCGGCAGCTCGGGCAAAGGCATGTTCTCGGCGACCACGATGAAGTCGGCGTCTTCCGGCCGTCCGGCCAGCCGCAGGCCGGTGTGGAAGCGCAGGCTGGCGACGGTCTCGTCCGGCAGCGCCGGCAGCCAGACGCCGACGTCCTGGTCGGCCAGCGTGTAAAGCAGCGCGGCGGTGGCGGCCTTCAGGCCGGGCAGGGCCGGCGGCAGCGCCGGCAGCGCGCGCGGCAGCAGCGGTTCCGCCATCGCGGCCAAGACCGCGCGGAAAGTCCGCTGGGCGTCATCGACCGGTCGGGCAAAAGCGGTGAACATATTCATTCCCCCCTCACCATGGTGAAGAATTCGACCTTGCTGGCGGCGGCCTCGCGCGAGCGGACGGCGCGGCGTGCGGCCAGCTCGGCTTCCAGCGGCGCGATCCAGGCCTCCATCAGTTCGCCGCGGCGGGCCGGATCCTGAAGCAGCGCGTCGGCCTGGGCGATCAGCTCGGCGTGGCGGCCGTCGCCGCCGCGCACCCAGCCGTGGCCGACATGGCCGGCGATCTCGCAGCTGGCGCGGCTGACGCTGATTTCGCCGAGGTTGAAGCGTGCGCCGCTTCCGCCGCTGCGGCCCTGCAGCATCATCAGGCCGGTTTCGGCGCGGCGCAGCCAGCGCGGCGCGGCGGGCAGGGCGGGCGGCAGCAGTTCCAGCAGCCGCTCGACCGGGCTGTTGGCCAGCACCGATAAGCAGCGCTGTCGGGTGGAGGTGTCCATCGTGTGCCTCATGGTTCAAGAAAAATTCATATAAACGTATAGACGTATCCATGATAATGGCGACCAGGTACCGACAAACAGCATGCGGCGATGAAGTTTTTGTGACGTTTTCAAGGCGGGCACAGATCTTAAAACGCCCCCAACAGGCTCTTGGCCGCAACGGAGAAGCGTGATGATAGAAAGAGGTTCCGGCGTCGCCGTGTGGCGGCAGATAGAGGAGAGCCTGGCGGCCGACATCGCCGGCGGCGTGCTGCAGGCGGGACAGCAGCTGCCGACCGAGTTGCAGCTGGCGGCGCGGTTCTCCGTCAACCGCCACACGATACGGCGCGCGGTGGCGACGCTGGTCGAGCGCGGCCTGCTGCGGGTGGAGCAGGGGCGAGGCACCTTTGTGCAGGACAATGCGATCGACTATGCGATCAGCAAGCGCACGCGTTTTTCGCAGAATATGGCGAGGCAGAATCTCAGCGCCGACGTCGACATTCTGAACAGCGACACGGTGCCGGCCAACGCCGAACTGGCCGAGCTGCTGCAGGTGGCGGTCGGCGACGCGCTGTTCCGCATCCAGGTCTTGAGCAAGGCCGAAGGCCGGGTCGTCGACTATGCGACGATGTTCTTCCCGGCGGCGAGGTTGCCGGGCCTGCCGGACGCCTACCGCCGCCACCGTTCGGTGACGCGGGCGCTGCAGGATTGCGGCGTGCCGGACTACACCCGCCGTTCCACCCGCGTCACCGCGCGGCTGCCGGACGCCGAGACGGTCGATTATCTGGGCATCCCGAAGAACCGTCCGGTGCTGAGGGTGAAGTCCTTGAACGTCGACGCCGAAGGCCGGCCGGTCCAGTACGGCGTCACCAGCTTCAACGGCGACCTGGTGCAACTGGTGATGGAGCAGGAATGATGCGCTATGCCGCGTATTACGCGCCCAAGCCGGATTCCGGACTCTGGCGCGCCGGCTGCGAATGGCTGGGCATGGATGCGGTGCGCGGCGGGCGCGTGGCGCAGGCCGCCGTGGAGGGGGTGGCGGCGGAGACCCTGGCAGCCCTTACCCGAGAAGCCGCCCGCTACGGCTGGCATGCCACGCTGAAGGCGCCGTTCGTCCTGAAGCCCGCGGTCGGCGAGGACGACTTGCTTCATCAAACGATGGCGCTGGCGCGGACGTTTCAGCCGTTCGCCTTGAGCCTGCAAGTGGGCTGGCTGGGCGATTTCCTGGCTTTGCGGCCGGCCGGGCCGTCCGCGGAGCTGGACGAGCTGGCCGCCGCCTGCGCGGTGTCGCTGGAGGGACTGGCCGATAGACGCGCGCCGTTGAAGCCGAGAGACGGGCTGGATCCGCGGCAGCAAGCGCTGTATCGCCGCTGGGGCTATCCCTATGTGTTCGAGCAGTTCCGCTTCCATTTGACGCTTTCGGATCGTCTGGTCCGGGGATCGGAGGCCGCGGTCCTGATCGAGCGGGGCGCGCGCCGCCATTTCGCCGGGCTGCTGGACCAGGTGTCGGTCGCCGGCGTCGCGCTGTTTGTCGAGCGCGACGAGGGCGGGCCGTTCCGTTGCCTGGCTTACTGCGGTTTCGACGGCGAGGCGACGCGCCATGGCCGATAAATCCGGCACGCTGTGGTATGTGATGGGGCCGTCCGGCGCCGGCAAGGACAGCCTGTTGGCGTATGCGCGGCAGCGGCTGCCCGGCGGCGTGATGTTCGCCCACCGCTATATCACCCGGCCGGCCGACGCCGGCGGCGAAAACCATGTGGCCTTGAGGACGGAGGAGTTCGACGCGCGCGAGGCGGGCGGCTGTTTCGCGCTGGCCTGGCGGCGGCACGGCCTGGCTTACGGGCTGGGGGTGGAGGCGGAATGGTGGCTTGGACAGGGCATGGATGTCGTGGTCAACGGTTCGCGTTCCAGCCTGCCGCTGGCGATGGCGCGCTTCCCCACGCTGCGTCCGTTGTGGATCACCGCCAGTCCCGAGACGCTGGCCGCCCGGCTGGCCGGTCGAGGGCGGGAGTCGGCGGACGAAATCGCGCGCAGATTGCGCGAGGCCGGCGGCTTCTCGCCGCCGGACGGCTGCGAGGTGCTGTGGAACGACGGCGAGCTGGAGAAGGCCGGGGAGCGGCTGCTGGACTTGTTGACGCGCCGGCCCGCCTGATCAGCCGTCCACCGAGAAACGCCGCATCTGCGCCTGCAGCGCGGCGCTCACCTCTCGCAGCTTGCCGCTGTTGCGGCTGGCGTCCTGGCTGGCCTTGAGGCTTTCGTCGGCGGAGTCGGCGATGGTCGATACGCTGTCGGCGATCGATTGGCTTTCCCTCACCTGTTCGGCGATGTCCGCCGCCAGCCGGTCCAATTCGCCCACCGTGGCGGTGGCGCCGCGCTTCAACTCGGTCAGAGGCTCCACGATCTCACCTATCAGCGCCACGCCGCGGGCCATTTCGCTCTGCCCCTGTTCGATCCGGCCCATCGCGTCCGAGGTCTGCGCATCCATGGCGCTGATCACGTCGTTGATTTCCCGGGTCGCCCGGGCGGTGCGGGCGGCCAGGTTGCGCACTTCGTCCGCCACCACGGCGAAGCCGCGCCCCATCTCGCCGGCGCGGGCGGCTTCAATCGCCGCGTTGAGCGCCAGCATATTGGTCTGCTCGGCGATGTCGGTGACAGCCTCTATCATGGCGTGCATCGAGTTGGCGCGCTGGCGCAGCGCGTCCACCGATTCGGCGCTGCCGCGGATCTGGCCGGCGATCAGGCCGATCTCGCGCGAGGCGGTCTCGATCAGCCGCTGGCCGTTGTCGGCCAGTTCCGCCGCATTTCTGGCCTGTCGCTGGGCTTGGCTGGCGGTGGCGGCCGCGCGATCCAGCTTGGTCGAGAAGGCGCCCACTAGCCCGTTGATCTGGTGGATTTCCGCCTGCTGGCTTTCCACGCCGCCGGCCACCTCCGACGCGCTGCCGTCCATCGAGGCCGCGGCGGAGGCCACCATGTCGCCGCTGACGCGCATTTCGCGCACCAGGGCGGCCAGCTCGGTCTGCATCGCGTTCATCCTGCGCAGCATCTGCGCAGTCTCGTCCTTGCCGTCGGCCTGGACGCGGCTGCGCAGATCGCCCCGGGCCATCGCGTCCAGCACCGCCACGCCGTGTTCCAGCGGCCGGGTGATGCTGCGGGTGACGCGCCATGCCAGCAACAGGCCGGTCAATACCGCGGCGGCGCTGCAGGCGAGCAGCAGGCTGCGTGTGGCGCCCATCAGCGCCAGCACGTCGGCCATTTCCGCATTCATGTGCTGCTGCTGGGCGGCGGACAGTTCGGCGGTGGCGGCCAGCAGCGCCTGCAGCGCCGGCCGGGTCTGGCTGCCGTATTGTTTGGCCAGCGCCGCGGGATCGCCGGCTTCAATCAGATCGACCGTGTCGGCGAAGGCTTTGGCGTACGAGGCGCGAAGTTCCGCCAAGCGTTTCAGCGAGCCGGCCTGTTCGGCGTTCCAGGGCAGGACCTTCAGACGCTGCATGACGTCGCCGGCGCGGTGGTTGGCGTCGTCCATCGCAGCATACAGCGGTTCGCGCTGCTGCCGCTCCGGCGTGGCGATGATTTGCAGCAGCAGCAAGGCCGCGTTTTGCGAATGCCTATCCAGCTCGGCCGCCGCCTGCTGCTTGCTGGCATCGTCGTTGACGATAGCCTGCGCGGAGCGCTCGATGTGGGCGAGGCCGCTCCAGACGCTGGCCGAGATGGCGAGCAGGATGGCCAGCAGCGCCGCAAAGGATGCGGTCAGGCGCGGGCCGACTTTGATCGATTGCAACAAGCTCATGAGATGCGCCTCTCGATGCGGAAAACCGTTGGTCGGAGCAGCGTTGATTATATGTCGGCATCGCCGGCGAGCCTCTTGGCACGCTCGGCGCGCGCAGAGGGGGCGGCCCAGGCGCGGCCATCAAAGACAGATGGTCGCGCTGCCGCTGTTGCCGGTCTTCTTGACCCGGTACATCGCCTGGTCGGCCGCCTGCAGCAGGCTGTCCGAGGTGCTCATGCCGTCGCCGAGCGCGATGCCGATCGAAATGCCCAGCTTACAGGTGCTGCCGGCGACCAGGAAAGGCGTGTCGAAGGCTTCCAGGCATTTTTCGGCCACGGTCTGGGCGATCTCGGGGGCATTGTCGTCCAGATCGCTGAGCAGCAGCACGAACTCGTCGCCGCCGATGCGCGCCAGCGTGTCGGTCTGGCGGACGATGCCGGCCAGCCGCTGCGCCACCTGCCACAGCACCTTGTCGCCGGCCCGGTGGCCGAGGTTGTCGTTGATGGTCTTGAAGCCGTCCAGATCCATGAACAGCAGCGCCAGCTTGGCATCTTTTCGCTGCGCCTGCGCCAGCGCCATGTGCAGGCGGTCGGACAGCAGCGAGCGGTTGGGCAGGCCGGTCAGCGAGTCGTGGTGCGCCATCCGCGCCAATTCCTCCTGCTTGTCGTTCAGCTTGTGCAGCAGCCGGTTGAAGGCGGCGATCAGGTGGCCGACCTCGTCGTTGCGGCGTATCGGCATCGGTTCCAGCGGCAGTTCGCCGCGCGTCATCTTGTCGGCGTGGCGGGCGGCCTGGAACAGCGGCCGCAGCACGATGTAGAGCCCAACGGTGGAGAACAGCGTGAACACCACCAGCGCGGTCAGCGTATTGCGCAGGGTGAAGCGCTTGACCCGCTCGACGGTGGCGAAGGCCTCGCTGCTGGGCAGGCGCGCCACGACGAACCAGCCGGCGCGCGGCACCGAGGCGATGGCGCTGACTTCTTCCACGCCCTTGGCGTTGACGGTGATGCCGGCGCCGCGGAAACCGGCCATCGCCCTGTCGTGCAGCCGATTCACGCCGGCCGGCGGCAGCGGCTGCAGAATCATGTCCGGCTGCGACGAGGAGACGAATTGCCGGTCGCGCGGGGAGACCAGCAGGAAGCTGTCCCGGTAGTCGCCGATGCGGGTGTGCTGCATCAGATCGAGGAAGTTCGGCGCCGCCAGCGCGGTGACGCCGACCAGCACGGCGGCGACCTTGCCGTCGGCGCCGCGCACCGGCGCGCTGATCGGCAGCACCGGCACCCGGGTGACGCGGCCGATCGCGGCGCGGCCGATATAGGCATGGCCTTGAAAGGCCATGCGGACGTAATCGCGGTCGCCGTATTGCACCTGTCGTCGCGGGGCCTTGGGCGGATAGTCGGCGATGGAACGGCCGTCGGGCCCGACGACGAACAGGCCGACGGAAAACAGCGGCTGGTACTGATAATGCTCCTGCAGCCAGTCCTGCAGCCGGGACGGTTGCCGCAGCAGATCCGGGGGCAGCACGGCGGCCAGGTGGATCACCAGATCCTCGCGTTGCGCCACCTTGTCGTTGATGTCGCGCGCGACATAGTTGGCCAGCGCCAGTTGCTGGGCTTCGACGACCTTGCTCAGATCTTCATGCAGGAAATTGGTCAGCGCGTAGTAGCGGGATACGGAGCCGACGGCGACGATGAGCAGCGCCAGCACCAGCAGGCGGGTGACTATGCTGTCAAAGACGCGGCGCAAGGTCATGTTTTCCTCAGTCTATATCCACTCTGTCATAGTAGTTGATGCGCTTGTTTTGTGCCGGTACGCGGACGTCTAGCGTCGCAAGACAAATTTCATCGGGTCTTCACCGGCCGGTCATCGCTCCCCCTTATCGTGGCGGCTGGAATTTTCAGCAGGCGGCGTATGGATATATTTGTCTATACGTCTAAACCGAGGAGCATCGTCGATGAAGAAGCAGATGGCAGTCGCAGTCGGTCTGGCCGTGTCCGGACTCTTGTCCCCGCTGGCTTACGCCAAAACCACGTTGACGGTGTACACCGCGCTGGAGGCCGACCAGGTCAAGGACTACCAGCGCGCGTTCGAGCAGGCCAATCCGGACATCGAAATCCGCTGGGTGCGCGACTCCACCGGCATCATCACCGCCAAGCTGCTGTCGGAGAAGAACCATCCGCAGGCCGACGTGGTGTGGGGCCTGGCCGCCACCAGCCTGATGATCCTGGACCAGCAGGGCATGCTGCAGGCCTATGCGCCCAAGGGCGTGGAGAAGCTGAGCCCGCAATTCGTCGACAAGGCCAGGCCGCCGAAATGGACCGGCATGAATGTCTGGGCCGCCACCATCTGCTTCAACACCGTCGAGGCGGCGAAGAAGCATCTGCCGAAGCCGCAGAGCTGGGCCGACCTGACCCGTCCGGTCTACCAGGGCCAGATCGTGATGCCGCATCCGGCCTCGTCGGGCACCGGCTATCTCGACGTCTCGGCCTGGCTGCAGATGATGGGCGAGAAGAAGGGCTGGGAATATATGGACAAGCTGCACGCCAATATGGCGCAGTACGTCCATTCGGGCTCCAAACCGTGCAAGATGGCCGCCGCCGGCGAGTATCCGATCGGCATCTCCTTCGAGTACCGCGGCGCCGAGCTGAAGCGCCAGGGCGCGCCTATCGACCTGGTCTATCCGAAGGAAGGCCTGGGCTGGGAGCTGGAGGCCACCGCCATCATCAAGGGCGGCAAGAACCTGGAGGCCGCGAAGCGCTTGTCCGATTTCTCGGTCAGCCTGCCGGCGATGAAGCTGTACGACCGGAACTATGCGGTGCTGGCGATGCCGGGCGTGGCCACGCGCAACCCGTTCATCCCGGTCGACTATACGCAGCGGCTGTCCGGCAACAACTTCGACTGGGCCGCGAAGAACCGCGACGCCATCCTGAAGGAATGGTCGCGCCGTTATGAAAGCAAGGCCGCGCCGAAGGAGTAAGCGCTTGCCGCGCCGGCCGCCCCCGCGCGGGGGCGGCTTATCGATGCATTCTGTCCCAGGCACTGGAGTACCCGATGAAACCGGTCGATAGCCTGTCCGCCTTGTCCGAGCATTTGTCCGCCCGCGCGCTGACCCGTCGCTTCGGCGCCTTCACCGCGCTGGACGCGGTGTCCCTTTCCATCCGCAAGGGCGAGTTCGTCTGCCTGCTCGGGCCGTCCGGCTGCGGCAAGACCACGCTGCTGCGGCTGATCGCCGGGCTGGACCTGCCTGACGGCGGCAGCATCCATCTGTCGGGCCGCGACATCACCCGGGCGGCGCCGGCGAGCCGCGACTACGGCATCGTGTTCCAGAGCTATGCGCTGTTTCCCAATCTGACGGTGGCCGACAATATCGGCTACGGCCTGAAGCCGCGCGGCGACCGGGACGGCCATGCCCGCCGCGTGCGCGAGCTGCTGGACATCGTCGGCCTGCCGGGTTCGGAAGGCAAATATCCGTCGCAGCTGTCCGGCGGCCAGCAGCAGCGGGTGGCGCTGGCGCGCGCGCTGGCCACCTCGCCGGGCCTGTTGCTGCTGGACGAGCCGCTGTCGGCGCTGGATGCTAGGGTGCGCGACAAGCTGCGCGAGGAGTTGAAGGGTCTGCAGCGGCGCCTCGGCGTGACGACGCTGATGGTGACGCACGACCAGGAGGAGGCGCTGGCCATCGCCGACCGGGTGGTGGTGATGAACGCCGGCCGGATCGAGCAGGTCGGCACGCCGGCCGAAATCTACCGCCGCCCGGCCAGCCGCTTCGTCGCCGAATTCGTCGGCGACGCCAACTGGCTGCCGGCGACGCGCCGCGGCGCGCGCGAGGCGGCGATAGGGGGCTGCGTGCTGGGCCTGGAGCAGGATCTGCCCGACGGCGACGCGTTGACGCTGTTCCTGAGGCCGGAGGACATCATCGTCAAGCCGCGCTGGGAGCCGGCGCCCAACACCCTGCTGGCCCGCGTCGCCGACGTCGCCTTCGGCGGCGCGATGACCGATGTCCGCCTGCAGCCAGAGGGCATGCCCGGCGTCACGCTGCGCGCCGAAGTCTGCCCGTCGATGCTGAACCGGCAACCGTTGTTGCCGGGAGAGATCGTGCCGGTGGAGCTGCCGGCCGCCTTGCTGCGCGCCTACCCGGCGGAGGCCGCATGCTGAGCCTGGCGTGGAGAATGATGCGGCCCGCCCGGCCCGCGGACCGGGAAAAATGGGCGGCGGCCGCGCTGGTGTGGACGCTGGTGGCCGCGCTGTCGCTGGTGCTGGGCCTGCCGCTGCTGTTCATATTGTTCAAGTCGGTGCTGAACGGCGACGGCGATTTCGCCGGTCCGGCCAACTTCGTCGACGTGCTGGCCTCGCCGGGGCTGATGCGCGCCGCCGGCAACAGCCTGCTGCTGGCGACGACGGTGTCGGCGCTGGTGGTGCCGCTGGCCTTCGCCTTCGCCTGGGCGCTGCGCCGAAGCCGCGCCTGGGGCCGCGGCCTGTTCCGTCAGATCGCGCTGGCGCCGCTGCTGGCGCCGTCGCTGATGCCGGCGATCTCGCTGGTCTATCTGTTCGGCAACCAGGGCCTGCTCAGGGACTGGCTGCACGGCGGCAGCGTCTACGGCTTCTGGGGCGTGGCGCTGGGCGAGGCCTTCTACACCTTTCCGTATGCGCTGATGATATTGTCGGTGGCGCTGTCTGCCGCCGACGCCAGGCTGTACGAGGCGGCCAGGACGCTGGGCGCCGGTCCGCTGCGCCAGTTCCTGACCGTCACGCTGCCGGGCGCGCGCTACGGCCTGGTGTCGTCGGCGCTGGTGGTGTTCACCGTCGTGCTCACCGATTTCGGCGTGCCCAAGGTGGTCGGCGGCGATTGCAATGTGCTGGCGGTGGAGGCCTACAAGCAGGTGGTGGGGCAGCAGAACTTCCCGCGCGGCGCGGTGATCGGCCTGATGCTGCTGTTGCCGGCCGTGCTGTCCTTCTTCATCGAACGCGCGATGGCGCGGCGCCAGCAGGCGGCGCTGACGGCCAGGGCGGTGCTGTACGCGCCGGCGCCGGACTGGCGGCGCGACGCGGCGGCCACCGCGCTGCTGGCGCTGATTTCGCTGCCGTTGCTGGCGATGCTGGGCATGGGCGTGGCCGCCTCCTTCATCCGCTACTGGCCGTACGATCTGTCGTTCACGCTGGCCCATTACCGCTTCGACGATGTAGACGGCGGCGGCTGGGACTCCTATGGCAACAGCCTGCTGATGGCGGCATCGACCGCCGTGGTCGGCAGCGCGCTGGTCTTTCTCGGCGCCTACGCCTGCGACAAGCTGAAGGCGGCGCCGCTGGGGCGCGCGCTGCTGCGCTTCTTCGCGATGCTGCCGATGGCGGTGCCGGGGCTGGTGCTGGGCCTGGGCTATGTATTCTTCTTCAACCATCCGGCCAATCCGCTGAACGCGCTGTATGGCGGCATGGCGCTGATGGTGGCGTGCACCGTCGCCCACTTCTACACCACGGCGCATCTGACCGTCGCCGCGTCGCTGGGCCAGCTGGACGGTGAGTTCGAGGCGGTGGCCGCCTCGCTGAAAGTGCCGTTCTGGACCACGCTGAGCCGGGTGACGCTGCCGGTCTGCCTGCCTGCGCTACTGGACGTGGCGCGCTTTTTCTTCGTGTCGGCGATGACCACGCTGTCGGCGCTGATCTTCATCATCAGCCCGGGCAAGGGCTTGGCGGCGGTGGCCATCGTCACGATGGACGATGCCGGCGACACCGCGGCGGCGGCGGCGATGGCGACGCTGATCACGCTGACCTCCGGCGCCGCCTGGCTGCTGGCGCTGGGGCTGGAGCGGCTGCTGGCGCGGCGCCATCAGCGCTGGCGGCACGGCGTCGACGCCAGACGCTGACGCGGAGCACCCCGGCCGCGCCCGCCGCCGATTCACGGAACCGGATCGGCGGCGTTCCCTTGTCTGCCGGCGCATGGCTTTGTCAAACGCCCGTCGCGGAGAACGGCGCTGCGACGGGCCGCTTTCCGCGCCCGGCATCGGGCAGAAACCGCCGATGCCGCAAAAGATCGTAAACAGGCTCGAAACGCCGCGGTCTGCAATCCAGTTGAATTGTCATGACGGCGGCCTATATCTGTAAAGCATGAGGGATCGATTTTGGGCGGAGGCGCCGCCGGGGAGGCCGCATGCATCGCCAGTCATCTATTTATGTCCGCATCGCGCTGTCGGCCGCCTGCCTGCTGCCGGCCGGCTGCGGCAGCGTCGACGCCGGCAAGTTCTCGGCCTGGAGCGAGGCGGCGAGGCAGGTCGAGTCCGGCGCCGACGCCAGTTTCGACGCGCTGGAGCGGGACGCCCGAGACAGCGCGGTGCTGACGGCGCCCGACCGCAAGATAGGCCGCGACGGCTTCCCGCTGCTGAATGCCCAGGGACAGTCCTACGATCTGGCGACGCCGCTGAGCCGGCTGCGCGCCTCGCTCGACATGCTGTGTCGCTACGCCGACGCGCTGGCCAAGCTGGCCGGCGCCGGCAGCGCAGCCGATGTCGACCGCTCGGCCCAGGATCTGGCCGCCAGCCTGCGGTCGCTGCAGGGCAGCGGCGTCAGCGCCGTCACCGCCAACGGCCTGTCCACCGCCGTCGACGCCTACGGCCAGGCGCTGCTGGCCAGAGCGAGGAAGGACGGCCTGCGCCGGACCATGGACCTGGCCCAGCCGGGGCTGGACAGGCTGGCCGAGGAAATGCGGCAGGCGCTGCCGGAACTGCGGCTCTATCTGCTGAACATCAAGCTGCGCTACCTGAGCTTCGTCGACGCCGACGGCGTGCGGCCGCGATACGGCAGCTGGGCGCGCTACCAGTTCGACCTCGGCGCGGCCGGGCAGTTGGCGCAATACGTCAGGCTGGACCAGGCGCTGGGGTCCGCCGACCTGGCATTGCAGGCGTTTCCCGACACGCACCGCCAACTTCGTCGCAGTCTGGACGATCCGGGCGAGCGGCTGGAGCGGCTGCGCGACTTCATCGCCGAGGCGCGGCGCCTGCGCGGCTTCTACCGCGCGTTGCCCGGCCAATAGGAGAACCGAATGGACAACCACGCTCTGGCCGAGCAGCTGACCGGCCTCGCTTCGCGGATGAACGACCTGATGGTGGCGACCACCGGCGACGAAAGCCGCAGTTTCAGCGATTTGCAGAACGCGTTGAGCGGGCAGGCGATGGCGGCGATCGCCCGCAGCCTGGATCAGACCACCAGCCAGTACGCCGACGTCGTGGCGACGCTGCAGGCCGCCTGTTCGGCCGCCGACGACGCCGAGCGGCAACTGGCCAAGACCGCCAACTCGATCGAGTTCGTCGCCAAGGCGCTGAAACTGGCCACTCAGGCCTCCGGCCAGGCCGCCGCTTTGCTGGCTTGAGGGTCGGAGGACGGGTGAAAACATCGAACAATGTTTAACAAGCTTTTCCCACCTTTCTAAAGCGTGCCGGCTGTCCGATATTGAGGAGAGCCTCAGGCGATTCTGACGGCCTGGCAGTGCAATCCGGTGCAGCAAGCGGTTTTCTCCAGTTCATGCAGCAGGGGGGCGCCCCTCCGGGGCCGACAGATCATGATAGATACTCCGGAAGCCAAACTCGGATTGGGCAAAGGCAAGCCGTCCTCGTCCGCCACGTGGTGGGCGCTGGCCGGCTTGTTCCTCGCGCTGTGCGGGCTGGCCGTATCGCTATTCCTCAACGAAGTCCACACCTCGCGCTTCCAGGCGCTGTTCTTCAGCCATGCCAGCCGCCACGCGACGTTCAAGGTGGAGCCGGGCAAGAGCCGCGACATGCGCTTTCCCGCCGGCGGCGGCCCCTACGACCAGCGGCTGGGCTACACCGGCATGCCCAACTACCTGGCGCGGCTGCAGCAGCGCGGCTTCGTGGTGACGGAGCAGGCGAGGCAGTCGCCGGAACTGATCAAGCTGGCCGACAGCGGCGTCACCGGACCGCTGCTGCCGCTGGGGCTGTTCCTGCCCTACCGGGAGAAGGACCAGGGCGGCTTGCGGCTTTACGACGGCTACGGCCGCGCGATCTACCAGGCGCCGTATCCGCAGCGCATCTATCCCGATTTCGACTCGTTGCCGCGCCTGCTGGTGTCCGGGCTCTTGTACATCGAAAACCACACCCTGCTCGATGAAAGCAATCCTCAGCTGAATCCGGCGGTCGAATGGTCGCGCTTCGGCAAGGCCCTGGTCGACGAGGGCCTGCACCTGTTCCGGCCCGGCTACCATTCCGCCGGCGCCAGCACGCTGGCGACGCAGATCGAGAAATTCCGTCATTCGCCGGGCGGCCGCACCGGCTCGCCGAAGGAAAAGCTGCGCCAGATGCTGTCCGCCTCGGTGCGCGCCTACCAGAACGGCGAGGACACCACCGGCTCGCGGCGGCAACTGGTGGTCGCCTATCTGAACACCGTGCCGCTGGCGGCGCGCGCCGGCTTCGGCGAAATCTCCGGCATAGGCGACGGCATGTGGGCGTGGTACGGCCGCTCGTTCAAGGAGGTCAACGACACGCTGGCCAGCACGCAGCCGCAGTCGGTGCAGGAGCAGGCCACGGTGTTCAAGGAAGCCTTCAGTCTGATGATTTCGCAACGCAGTCCGTCGTTCTATCTGAACGGCGACATGAAGGTGCTGGAGGAGTTGACCAACTCCTATCTGAGGCTGATGGCGCGGGACAAGGTGATCACGCCGGAGCTGCGCGACGCCGCGCTGCAGGTTTCGCTGCGCCAGCAGCGGGAGCGCGCCAACCTGACGGCCAAGTCGCTGGTCGAACGCAAGGGGGCCAACGCGGTACGGGTCAAGCTCGCCGGCATGCTCGGCGTGCCGCGGATGTACGATCTGGACCATCTCGACCTGACCGTCAACAGCACGCTGGATTCGGGGCTGCAGCAGAGCGTCACCGACCAGCTGCTGAAGCTGCGCGACCCGGACTACGCCAAGTCGGTCGGACTCGGCGACAAATTCCTGCTGCAACAGGGTTCGCCCGGCGGCGTCACCTACAGCTTCACCTTGATCGAGCGCACGCCGAACGGCAACAAGGTCAGGGTGCAGGCCGACAACTTCGACCAGCCCTTCGACATCAACGAGGGCACCAAGCTGGATCTGGGCTCCACCGCCAAGCTGCGCACGCTGGTGACCTATCTGGAAGTGATCGCCGACCTGCACAGGCAGTATGCCGCCGTCGGCCGCGACGAGCTGGCCAAGATCCGGCCGACCGAGCACGAGTCGGTGCTGCGGCGCTGGGCGATAGACTATCTGCGCCAGAACGACGACCGCAGCCTGTCGACGATGCTGGCGGCGGCGATGGAGCGCCAGTACAGCGCCAACCCCGGCGAGAGCTTCTTCACCGGCGGCGGACGCCATACCTTTGAAAACTTCGAGAAGAGCGACAACGGCCGCATCATGACGCTGCGCGAAGCGACCCAGCACTCGGTCAATCTGGTGTACATCCGGCTGATGCGCGACATCGCCCGCTACTACATGTATCCGCCGGGCTACGACCGCGTGGTGATGAACGACAAGGAGGATCCGCGCCGGCGCGCCTATCTGCAGCGTTTCGCCGACCGAGAGGGGCGGACCTTCATGGCCGGCTTCTACCGCAAATACCACGGCAAGAATCCGGGCGAGATCGACGCCATCCTGGTCGAGAAGGCGCGCCGCAGCGCCAAGCGGCTGGCGGTGATCTTCCGCAGCGTCCATCCGCAGGCCGGCCAGTCCGAGATGGCGGCCTTCATCGCCAAATATCTGACGACGCCGACCAAGCTCGACTCGGCCGCGATCGGCAAACTGTACGACGAACTGGGGCCGGACCGCTTCAACCTGGCCGACCGCGGCTATCTGGCCGGCATCCATCCGCTGGAATTGTGGATGGTGGCCTATCTGCACGCGCATCCGCAGGCCGGCTGGAGCGAGATGGTGGACGCCAGCGCCGCCCAACGCCAGGAAGTGTACCAGTGGCTGTTCAACAGCAAGCACAAGGGCGGGCAGGACAGCCGCATCCGCCAGATCCAGGAGATAGACGCCTTCCGCCAGATCCACGCGGCGTGGAAGCGCATGGGCTATCCGTTCGACTCGCTGGTGCCGTCGTACGCCACCGCGCTGGGCGCCTCCGCCGACAGGCCGGCGGCGCTGGCCGAGCTGATGGGCATTCTGTCCAATGACGGCGTGCGCCTGCCGACGGTGTACATCGACAAGCTGCATTTCGCCTCCGACACGCCTTACGACACCACGCTGGCCGAGGCGCCGACGCGCGGCGTGCGGGTGTTGCCGCCGGAAATTCCGCAACTGGTGCGCCAGGTGCTGTCCGAAGTGGTCGACAAGGGCACCGCCCACCGCGTTTCGGGTGCCTTCGACCGCAAGAAGGGCGAGCACACGCTGATAGGCGGCAAGACCGGCACCGGCGACAACCGCTTCAAGACCTTCTCGCGCGGCGGCGGCCTGACCTCGGCCCGCGTGGTCAGCCGTTCCGGCGCCTTCGTGTTCTACATCGGCGACCATTATTTCGGCACCATCGTCGCCTACGTGGCCGGACCGAAGGCGGCCGACTACAAATTCACCAGCGCCCTGCCGGTGCAGGTGCTGAAAGTGCTGGCGCCGACGCTGATGCCCAGGCTGGACCTGAGCGCCCGCGAGACCAGCCATGGCGCCGACAGCGTGGCCGAAGGCACGCCCGACGTGGGCGTGCAGAGCGGCACGCCGCTATGCCTGGTGCCCAGCCTGGACGGCATGTGCCAGCTGCTGAAGCCGCCGTCGATGGAGGCGCTGCCGCGCCGAGAGAAGGACGCGCTGATCTCCGGCCGTCGCGACGAAGGCTAGGCCAGGCCGGCGCTTGCCGGCCCGGCGGCTTGCTGCTATCTTGGCCCGCCATGCGCTGCGGGGGGCTGCTTGCAGCCTTACGTCAATCAACGCGCTTTTGTCCACCGCGGGGTGGCTGGGTGCGTCGCGTCCGCGTCGGGACGTTTGCTGCCCCCGCCTGCGGTGCGGAGATCGTTTCATGTCCGAAGTTGTCGCTTTCCCCGCCGCCTATCGCCGCCTGCTGGCGAAGACCGCCGCCTTGTTCCTGTCCTATCTCGCCGTGGCGATGTCGCTGCCGGCGACCTCCATCCATGTCATCGACTCGCTGCATTTCGGCAATGCCGCCGGCGGTCTGGCGGTCGGCATCGCTTTTCTGTCCACGATATTGAGTCGGGGCTATGCCGGCCGCCTGTCCGATTCGCGAGGCGGCAAGGCCTGCATGCAGCGCGGGCTGTTGTGGTATGCGCTGGCCGGCCTGGTCTGCCTGGCGTCGACGCGGCTGACGGCGCAGCCCGGCCTTGGCCTGGCCGTCCTGCTGGCCGGCCGTCTGCTGTTGGGCGTGGGCGAGAGCCTGGCCATCGTCGGCATGGCGGCGTGGAGCATAGGCCTGATGGGGCCTGCCCATTCCGGCCGGGTGATGTCGCTGGTCGGCATCGGCATGTACGGCGCTTTCGCCGCCGGCGGCCCGCTGGGCCTGCTGCTGTACCGCCATGCCGGCTTCGAGGCGCTGATGCTGGTTTGCATCCTGCTGCCGCTGGCGGGGCTGGCGCTGGTGCATCGCTTTGCGCCGGTCGCGCCGCCGATAGGCAAACGCGAGTCCTTCCTGCGCATCGTCGGCCGCATCGGCCGCCCCGGCGCGGCGGTATTCCTGCAAGGGGTCGGTTTCGCCGGGCTCGGCGCGTTTTTCGCGCTGTATTTTTCCAGCCGTGGCTGGGCCTGGGGCGGCCTTGGGCTGACCGGTTTCGGCATCGGTTTCGTACTGGTGCGGCTAGGTTTCGGCCATCTGCCAGATCGCGTCGGCGGCGCGCGGGTGGCGATGCTGTCGCTGGCGGTAGAGGCTTGCGGGCAAGGGCTGATCTGGCTGTCGCCGCACCCGGCCGGCGCGCTGGCGGGGGCGCTGTTGACCGGCATCGGCTGCTCTATGGTGTTTCCTGCGATGGGCGTGGAAGTGGTGCGGCGGGTGCCGGCCCATCTGCGCGGATCGGCACTGGGCGGTTTCGCCGCCTGCCAGGACCTGGCCTACGGCCTGACAGGGCCGATCGCGGGGCTGTTCGCCGACCGCTTCGGCTACAGCTCGGTATTCCTGGCCGGCATGGCGTGCGCCTTGCTGGGCGTGGCGGCGGCGGCGTCGCTGCCTGGCGGGCAGGCGCGGCGTGCCGATGGCGCCGCCGTATAGCATTACGCCTGCAGACGGTCTTTCGGCGGCGGGCCGGTTCCGCTTGCGCTATTCTGTTTTCTCATATGTGCCAATTTTGGCTATTAACGCTTGCCAAATGAATTTTGACGCGCAGCTTATCTGTGTTAAATTGGTCCGAGATTGAACAATATTGCTCGAGTTCAATCCATCTACCCCTTTGCAGCCGCGCCATGCGGCTTTTTTTCTGCCCGTCGTCCGAGCCTGTCCGCCGTTCCGGTCGCCGTGCCAAAGCGCGGTCGACCGGAGGCCGCGCCGCCATTTTTAAGACAACTCCTAAATTATGCGCGACCGATCAGTCTGTCCGCCAAATATTCTAGATTCAGACGGAAGACGCCATGCCGACGCGGCGTGGCATGGCAACAGACGGGGGCGACGGGTGCAGTCTTATATCGCAAGCTTCGATATCGGCACTTCCGAGGTGAAGGCCGCGCTGCTCGACCGGCATGGCCGGTCGAGCCTGGAACATTCGATCGCGTTGACCACTTTCGGCGATGACAACGGCGCGTTCGAGCAGGAAGCGAACGACTGGTTCCACGCCGTGCAGCGCATCGCCGCCGGCTGGTGGCGATCCGGCGTCGCGCCGAACCGGATCGCGGTGATAGCCGTCAGCGGACAAATGCAGAATTTCCTGCCGTTGGGCCGCAATCAGGCGCCGTTGCGCCGGGCCGTGCTCTATGCCGACCAGCGGGCGCAGCCTGAGGCGCGGGAAATCAATGCGCGCTATGGCGCCGACACCTTGGCGCGCGAACTCGACAATCCATTGACGGCGGCGTCGATTCTTCCCAAGCTGCTGCGCTGGCGCAGCGAGTCCGGTCCAGATTTCCAACGACTGCGGCACATCGTGCTGGGCGCCAAGGATTATATCGTGCTGCGCCTCACGGATAGCCATATCACCGATCGCACCAATGCCTCGACCACCGGACTGTACCTGCCGGGGGCCGATGCCTGGCATGCCGGCTTGCTCGCCGACTATGGCGTTCCCTTGGCGTCGATGCCCGAGTTGCGCCAGGCGGGGGAGCAGGTCGGCGCCGTCACCGCGCTTGCCGCCGGTCAGACAGGCTTCGCGACCGGCACGCCGGTGTTATGCGGCTTGGGCGACGCCGGCGCCGCGACGCTGGGGGCCGGGGTGGGGCGGGCGGGCGAGGCGTATCTGTACCTGGGCACGACGGCCTGGCTTGCGCATCTTGCGCCCCCCGGCGCGGCCGCGGCCGACCGGCCGGTGTTCACGCTTGCCGGCGTTGCCGCCGGTCTGTCGTTGCGGGCGGCGCCGGTGCTGAACGCCGGCAACATCCTGCGCTGGGCGCTCACCCTGGTCGGGCATCGGCCCGGGGACAGCGTCGCCGATTCCTTCCGCCTGTTCGCCGCCGAGCTTGACGGCGCCGAGGTGCCCGATGGCTTGTTGTTCATCCCCTATCTGCACGCGGAGCGGTGTCCTATCGCCTTGCCGGCGCCGAACGGCGCGCTGCTGGGCATCACGGCTTCGACCACCCGCAGCCAGATTCTGCAGGCGGTATTGCAGGGCACCGCCTTGTCGCTGCGGTGGTGTGCGGAACTGCTGGGCATGCAGTCTGCCGCCCCGCTGACGGTGGTGGGCGGCGGTGTCAGAAGCGAAGCCTGGCTGCAGGCCATCGCCGATACCCTCGAGCTCGAATTGCTGGTCAAGCCCGATGCCCAGATGCTTCCTCTGCGCGGGCTGGCGGCGCTGGCGGCGGTAGAGTTGGGATGGGTCCGCTGCCCAAACGATTTTCTCGAGGCCATGGATGGAACGGTGGCGGCGACGACGACATGGCGACCGCGTCATGGCGAGCGGCACCGCATCCGCTCCAAGTTTGAAATGTTCAAACGCTATGCCGCGGCGCTGCCGACGCTGGCCGACGAGGGCGGCCCGATCGCGGCGTGGCCGCGACTGGCGGAGCCCGAGAGCATATCGCGTTGCTGATGCCGCATCCGCGGGCCTCGCATGCAAGCGCTCGGCTTTCGACGGTGACGGAACATGCGGCTATGACGGG
Source organism: Chromobacterium sp. CV08 (assembly GCF_051129845.1). Taxonomy (NCBI): domain Bacteria; kingdom Pseudomonadati; phylum Pseudomonadota; class Betaproteobacteria; order Neisseriales; family Chromobacteriaceae; genus Chromobacterium; species Chromobacterium sp. CV08. The sequence goes on along the minus strand of NZ_CP150453.1, from coordinate 3,296,253 downwards.
AATATCGATGGCGATCCACCTGCGTGGGGTGGATGTCATGTTGCGATAGCGGAAAATCGCTGTCGGTGCGATTCTGGAATGGTTTCCCGGCTTGAATTCAAGAAATTTCTTTCTCAAGGGCTTTAATCAAATCCAGCAACGCTTGTCTGATCATTTTGGGATTGTTTTCCTGACAGGCAAGCATTGCTTTTTCACTTTCCTGAGAGACTACGGGCAAGTTGACGCTCCGTGCTAGAAAAACGATTTCTTGCAGTGCGCCTATGATTTTATTCTGGATGATTTTGTCGATTTCTTCTTTTGAACTGTGACAAGGAATCAAGCGTGCTCTTTCTGCGCGATATGCAGCTTGGCATATGTCTTGTTTTCGTAGCTGGACGTCAAGATCCAATAGGAAGCTTCTGACGCGGTCGATATGAATGGCTATTAAAATTCGGTTGGCGACATGACTTGCTGTTATTTCAATTTTCTTTTCCATCTAAATAGTTCCTTGTGCTATTTTCTTATCGAATGGTAGTTTGCATCCTAACCCGGAGGGGTGTTTGGAATGAATTTCAGAGTTGTCCTAAAATAATAGAGAAGGGGCATATTTATTGTGATTGAGGCGTACTAGTCACATGCTTAGTGATGCTTGCTTATGGAGGAGTAAGGTGATGACTGAGTATGAGAGTGGTAAGAATATTGTAAGCCGGTCTGTTTTGTGCATGGCAAGGGAAAGAATTCAGGCGGATTTCTTACGGCTGGTTTTATTATTTGAATCGGGAAGCTATGATGAAATGGTCGGTGTGTCCCACTCATTGGCAGGGTTGTCTCTATATCTCGATTTGAATGATTTGGCTGCATGTTGCTCTGTGATCGAGTCGGTTTCTTTGCAAAAGGATATTGAAAAGATGAAGGTGGAGATGGAAAAGCTTAGAGGGGTAGTGAAAAGTTCGATTAGTAAAATGGATAACAGAATTGCCAATACGGAATCGAAAGGTTAGCAAGCGCCTCGCCCTGGAGTTGGATGCTCAGGGCGAGGTAAAGCCCAATTCATGAAAAGCTGTTGAGAGGGAATGCAAAAATCCCATTCATATAGGTTTCGAGGGCCAAGCTATAAGGTTGGTTATCGGCGCCATATGAAACTGAATAATGTTGCAAAATTCTTCTTGGAATTCTTAATCGCCTAGGGCAGTGATTTTTTTTGATGGGGTCAAGGTGGCTGGGCAGCATACTCCAAAGAATTTTGGATTCCAGTAGCTCTCTGTGCAAGCTGGTTTGCAAGGTTGCGGTCAGTGAGGATTCGATTCCGATCTGATGGTTGGAGATCCGCTCGGGTGAATACCAATGGTCCACACTTGCCAGTGTCAGATTTGCGCAAGTAACGGCTATCCTGCAGTGATGCAACACTTCACCGTTGGTTAATCTTAATTGTCTTTTGGCGAAGGCTGGTGCGGGATGGAATGCCGTCTTATCATGTTTCAGCATGATTCGCGGTTGCGGGACGATGCGGAAATTCCTGCACCAAGCTTGTAAGGCATCCGTCAGGCATGGCGTGGATAACAGGATCGAATTAAACCCTTGCAGTAATAAAAAAGCCTTTAAGCGAATGAGTGCAGTATCTTCCCAGCCTGGGTAAAGCCAGACATCTTCCCTTATATTTTTATTTGGTCGAAGTAGAGGCCATTTCCCACGCATAGTCAATCCCTTGGGTAAAACAGTCAGAGAAAGGTTGATCACGATTATGAATAATCGTGCTTCATTTGTTCGATAATTGAACTGGTCTGGCTGGTAATCTCACATAGGCCTGCATAGCTTGAAAACGGTGGTGGCGGCGGCATGCCTTCATCTAATAGGCGCTGATTGCTGAAAATCAGGCCAGACAGAGAAAACAGGGCATACGTCCTGATGGCGCGCATGACCAGCTTGGTGTCGCAGGCCCCCAGTAGTTCAGGGAACTGGCTCTGCAGCTTGGAGATTTCGGCAGTTGATTTGTATTGATAGCTTTGCATTGAAGCATTCCCTATGCTTTTAGCAATGCTGTCATTGATTTCAGCGAAAGTGCATGAGTCTATCAGGCCGGAAGAAATATGATATATCCGATCAGTAAGACGATGCTTATTGAGCAAAAAGAGCAAAGCTTGAGCACAATAATCTACTGGTACGATATCCATGGCCTGATGTGGTTTGAAAGGAAAGCAGCCCAAGGCACGGGCAATTCGGAATGGCCAATACATGCTTCCGGATATCGTGCAGCCATGTAGGGTATGGCCAATAATGGTCGAGGGCCGTACGGAAATTAATGGAAGTGTTGGAAATTTTTTCCGTAATTGAGATTCGGCGGCATATTTGCTAGCGGTATATTTTAAAAAATGCTGAGTATGTTCTTTTGCATCATAACTTTCCAGGACTGGAGAAATTGCTTGTTGGCCGCAGGATGTCGCGATGCCAATCTGGATAAAGCGCCGTATTGTACACAAGCCTTGTAGCAATCCCGCCATATTGACTACGGCTGTGACGTTGCTAGTCCATAAAGACGGCTGATGATTCAAAGATGTCACCGCGGCCAGATTAATAACGTCCAATTGATCCGCCTGTCGGTTTATGTCTTTACCCCACTCGAAAGCAGTATTCAAGTCACCGCAAATAATTTGATCGAGGCGTAATCTGGGAATCAGATTGAATTCCACTCCATGTTTCAACAGCGTATCCGCCAAGCGGAGTCGTCCATGAGCGGGACTGCAAGCTCTAACTAGAAATAATGCTTCATCCCATTGTGGTGTCTTGATAAGTTGGGCAGCCAGTTCGCCACCAAGGAAGCCTGTTGCTCCTGTAATAAGCATGCGGGATTTCATTGTGCTTGTCCTGGATACAGCTTATTTTGAAGAGGTGTTTTTTATTTTTAATATTTGCTGCATATGATTTTTCCAATCGGATTGGGCGGCATAGCTGCATGCTTGATGGTCATCGCCATTGATAATGAGTTTGTTTTTGGGCGTGGAGGAGTTTTCATAAAGTTTTTCCGCCAACGATAAAGGAATAACCGAGTCTTTGTCGCAATGAATAAATAACTTTGGTATTGCTATTGTTTTTATTTTTTTGAAGGATTCAAATTTTTGAGTCAGTAAAAAAGATGGAAGCCATTGATATTTTCCGGTTTCTTTCAATATGTCGGCGATCGATGTGAAACTACCTTCCAATATCAAATAATCAACTTCCGGATGTTGTTGCCCAAGGTTGATTGCGATCGCGCTGCCCAGTGAATGGCCGTAAACGGCACGAATGCCATTTTTCCCGGAGGATATCCACTTTAAATATTGCCAGGCAGCCATGGCATCTTCAGTCACACTACTTTCGCTTGGCAATATCTTGGTGCTTTGTCCAAATCCTCGATAATCAACTGCGAGTACCGAATATCCTGCATTCCATATTTGGAGGATTTTATCGATATCGGTTGAAATGGAGCTGTCATTCCCATGCAAGTACAATATGCTGGCTTCTTTGTTTGGTAGCCACCATGCATGCAAAATGCCTTTGTCCTCATTTTGTTGATTTCTGACAGTAATCCATACATTCTTGAATGGAATACCTCTCTCTTCCGGCGTGGGAAGTAACTGGTGTGATGGGCTGAATATTTTCATTCGTTGCCAATGATCAAAAAAAAGTGCGCTGATCAAGGTGAGAGAGATAAAAAACAGCAATGATACTTTTGTCATGGTCGATACCAGTTAGTGGTTATTTCCCACTTTCCAAATGAGCATTTACATAGCCTTCAGATAAAGGCATCCCAAATGAGCCGGCATAGAATGCGATTAATACTGCCGGCTTGTCGTAAGTTACCCCTCTATGCCAAGTTTTGACGGTTTCAAGAAAAGCTTGTCCTGGGTATATCGTGACGGTTTCTCGGTTTTGTTTTTCTACAGTCAATTTCCCAGATAATAAATAAGCGGCACTCGGTGCTGGATGAAAGTGCCAAGGTAGTTTGGTCCTTGGCGGAATATATATTTTCATGACTGCAAGTTCGGGAATGCCGAGCGGATAGGCACGATACGAATTGCCATCCCATGATTTACTGTTCTGTACTAGAACTTCGGTGGAGGCGGCTTGCGTGTTTTCCGAATGCGCGCTGTTGGTTTGTACCAGGCAGGCTATGGCGATAATGGTTGCCGATATAAGCCTAGAAATCATGTTTACCTCGACTTTGAACTAAAGATAATCACGTCGATATGACGATGTTCAAATTAAAGGCAGTCATTTGTAATTGATTTGAGATGGGAATATTTTAAGAATTGTCTGAATCAATCGATATAACCTTCCCTTGGGTCGATTGCCAACTGTTTTGATCAATTTCAGATTAATCTGAAAAGCATTGTCGATTGCTACAAGGCATCTTCAATGCGTTAACGTAGGATGGACAAAGAGAAGTCAAAGCGTATTCGAATAGGCCATACAGGTTTTTAACCCAAATGATGTATGCCATATGTCTTTTATGGGGAGCGTAAAGTGCCTCCATTGCTTGTTGTTTCAATGCTTTATTTCAAACTTAATGAGTTATTTAAAATTTACGTGCTGTTTTTAAGAATTATCCCGCTATCAATCGATTTATATTGCTTGTCGATAGAACTCGGGCAAGCTGAGGTTTGCCTTACCAGCGTGGAGTAAAAGTCTCGGCCAGGCCTTGAGCCGACCCATATCGGTACGGGTCTCGGCCAGCGCATGGAGAGCGGGCGAATGGCAGATTCAGCGAATGGAATGATGGTTTTGGAACTTCCGCTGTTTTGCTAAACCGCGCACGCAGACATTTTTCGAGGCGATGCCGCTACCCATGTATATGGCGGTGGGGCGATGGTTCATTACATGGCGTGGACCGATGCCAGGGGCCACGCCGCTTGATCCTGCCGGTCTATTGGAGCGAAGGCGAGGCAGGGACCGGGGGCTTTTCGATCGCATGTCTGCAGTGCTGGAAAGCTGCCGGAGGCATCCGGAGTGGGGAGTCGCATTGCCGCGGCACCATCTCAATATGGTTTGCTGCCTGTGTGATTGCCGGATTCCACGCGGCAGACAAAACCTCGCAAAGCACCCGAGCCAAGGCGAGCCGACGCAGACGGTACGGGTAGCAAGGCAAGGAGGCGCACCGCAGGATCAGAGGTTTTGTCAGCGGGTCTTAAGAGTGGCGAAGGCTCCGAGGCAAGGCGTATCTAGATGAGTGGTATGAGTGGTGCAGCATGCAACGAAACATGAGCTGGTTGCACTTTAACGGTGGCGACATGCCCAGTGAGTTGATAGTTGAGACCAGGTATGAGAACAAGTAAATCGCTAATCTTCAAAAACGGCCGGCGTATCAGAGTGGGGCTGGTTGATGATCATCCTATTATTTTACTGGGGCTGGAACAGTTCCTGTCTCAGCAGATGGATATTGAGTTGGTTTTTACTGCGACCACGATTCAAGAGTATCTGCTTAACGTAAAGGAAGCAGCGCCATGCGATGTGTTGGTAATAGATTTTTCAATGCCGGATGAAGCAAAAGACGGCTTTGCCTGGCTGCGCGTGGCACAAGAAACAGCAAGAGAAGCCAAGATTATTTTATTTACCAGTCAGCTGTATTTGACAAAGATTTGTCATGGCAAGAATGTCGGTGTCAGTGAGATTGTTTACAAAGGCGATTCGCAGCAGGTATTGCTGGAGGCGATCAGGAATGCTGCCGATATTGAGGGGTGCTGTACTGCTGATGTCGCCAGCTGGGATAGGGATTCGAAAAAGCTGACCAAGAAAGAGTGGGAAGTATTATTGTGGTTGGCGGAGGGGATGAGTGTTAGTGAAATCGCAGGGAAAAAGCAGCGCAGCATAAAAACGATCAGTACGCAAAAACGGTCTGTCATGAGAAAGCTGGGCATAAAAAACGATTTTGGTTTGATGAGTTATTTGGAGTTGGAGGGAGTCACCAAGATAAAGAAAGAGTCCCGGTGACTTCGGTTTGCAATCGATTGTGGTCGTCAAATGTGAGTGTGATGTATGCGAAGTATAAAAAAAATCATGCTGTTTTTTTGCATGACGGCATTAATGGTATCGTCTTTCGTGGCACATGCCGAAGTGGCCCCTTGCTATCAGGCTGTGGCGGGTATATTGAAAAGCTGCAACCGCCCATTTTGTACAATAGGTAGTAATGGTATTCCGGTAGGGCTGGATATGGACGTATTGAATGAGGCATTGCTTGGCAGTGGTGTCTCGATTCAGTTCAGAATCTATCCCACTTTGCGTGAGTTGAGAGCCGCATTCACTTCCGGGGAAATAAATGTCATTACGCATGTTGCATCCCATATGGCCTCAACCAAGGCTTGGCTTTCATCGCCTTATGCCTATCAGCGAATTGATCTGGTATCGAAAGATAAGTATAAGAGTTTGATCGATTTTGTCAAAAGTGGTAGTGAAATAGGTGTCTCCGGTTCGCCGTTCCTGATGGATTATTTCACAAAATTTTTCCCTAAAGCGAAATTTAAATACTTTGAGAGTGTCTTGCAGGGAGTGCAGGCGGTCGCTTCTGGAAAAATGGTTGCGTTGATCACTTTCGAGAGTATGGCGCAGAGCGCTCGTGACGATTTATTGTCCAGGCATGGCGAACTATATATTCATTCCTTGCTTGTGCCTGATTTGCTCGGCGAGCGCTATTCGATACCCATTCGTTTTGCAGTCGCACCTAAATGCAAACGATTGCAAAATGCTGTGCAACACGGTTTGGATATGATTTCAGCCGCGAGGCTCACTGAAATACAATCCAGATGGTTGACAGAGGATAAAAAGAGCGGGGGCTTGTCCAATCTCGATAGGCAATGGCTGCTGCAGCATGGCCCGATTCGGGTGGGCCTAAAAAGCGAGCCATTGCCGTATGACAGGATTGACAGTCAAGGAAAATGGGTCGGGGTGGGCGCTTCTCTACTGAAGCCGTTTTTTGAAAGTTTGAAGATTCCTTATGAAATAATTTTGCTTCCTCCCAATGTTGACTCCGTCCATGCGATGTATGCATCGGATTTGGATGTTGTGGTGGCGACGCCTTATCAACCCCAGGTTTTTGATGGGGGAATCATAAATATTCCTTACGATACCATTTCTTGGGGATTGGTCAGGTCTACACGAAATGCAAACGACAAGATTGCTACCGCTCCGCTGAATCACTTCAAAGCCGTCCGTTATCATAATTTCCCAGCGGCCAAGAAAATTGTGGCTATGGATACGATAGAGCAAAGCTTACAAGCGGTTGTGTCCGGAAAAGCGGATGCGGCTGCCGTCAGTGTCGAAGCGGTATCGAATGACCTGCTATCGACATATGCGGGTAAGTTATACCTGGATAGGCATGTGAAAGGGGAGGAGAAGCTGGTGCTGATCATTTCGCCGAATGCCAAGGTTTTAGCAAGTGCATTAAATCATTATATCTCATCTCAACCTCCGGACTTTATGGATAGATTACATAAATATCAGCATATGATATATGTAAGGCAAGGCTATGAGTTGAGCGATATTTTGCTGTATCTGTCTGGGCCAGCTTTTCTGACTGCCATTGTCGTTCTGATTTTGTTATGGGTAAATTACCGTGTCGCAGGATTTCGAGATAAGGCCAAGCAGGATGCTGTTCAAGCAATGCGCCAATATACACTTGCCGAGTTGGAAAGTAGAAACAAGACGGATTTCTTGGCGACTATCGGGCACGAGGTGAGAACGCCGATGACCGGCGTGCTGGGTGCGTTGAATCTACTCAAACATTCTGTATTGACATCTGAGCAAGATAGACAGTTGGATATCGCCACCCGTTCTACCGAGCTATTACAGGATAAGTTAAACGAGCTGCTTGATTTTTCAAAACTGGAATCAGGGACAGTCGTATTGAACGTCGGATTGATCAATTTGGCACGAGTTGTCGATAGGGCCGTTGCCTTGTTTTGCGCCGAGGCCAAGAAAAAACAATTGAGCCTGTTTTCTCTCAGTGAGCCGGCAAAGAACTATTTTTGCTATGGGGATGAAGCCTGCATCATGCAAATGGTTTCGAACCTGGTCAGTAATGCGGTCAAGTTTACCGCAGAAGGGGAGGTGGTGGTTATCACATCGATGCTTGCGCCAGGACATTTCAAAATAGTTGTGACCGACACCGGAAAGGGGATGGCCGAGTCATTTCAATCTCGATTGTTTACTTTTTACAGCCAGGAAAATCCGGAGGTGGGGAGTGGGTTGGGGCTGGGTTTGGCCATTACCAAAAAGCTGGTCAGTAAAATGGGCGGAAGCATAGAGGTCAGCAGCCAGCCGGGGATGGGAACACAATTCTGCGTCGAGTTGCAGCTGCCATCGGCGGCATCGCATGATGATTGTATTGAAAAGCCCTTCCTGTCTATGACCGGCAGGCGAGTATGGCTGGATATCCAGCATCAAGTCTTGCGGGATTACATAAAAAAATGGCTGTGCCATTTTCAGGCGGAAATCGTGATGTCGCCTCCGGCGGATGTTGCGGTAAGCGATGTGTCCGATATCGTGATCATGGGGAAGCGGACTACGCTGATTCCGAAATCCGAGTTCAGTTGCACCAGGCTGATCGAGGCAATCGCATGCAGTATCGGCATGCTTGATAAAAAACCGACGCCCAGCAGACCTGAGGCGTTCAAGCAGGCTGGGGCGGGAAGAACGCTGCTACTGGTTGATGATGATGATATTTGCCGCGAAATCATCCGGGAGCAATTGGTCTTGATTGGATTCACCGTCGTGGCGGTCGCTAACGGCAGGGCCGCGGTTTCCGCCTGGCGAGCCGAGCATTTTGATCTGACCTTGATGGACTTGAGGCTGACGGATATGAGCGGCTATCAATTGGCGCAGCAGATCAAAGGCGTCGATAACTGGATGCGTCATCCCAGCCCGTTCTGGATATTGTCGGCCTGCTCGGAAATGAACGAACGCGAGCGGTATCTTGAGGAAGGATTTGCGGGGTTTGTGCAAAAGCCTTGCACTGCGGAGAAGCTGGCCGATCTATTGGGTGCTGAGATAGAGGGGGAGGAGTGAGGTCGTCCTGTTTGACCGGTGCGTCCTGCAACATCGTAGCAGAGGCGTGAAACGGCTGTCGTGCCGGGTCTTGAAGCGGCTTGTCGTGCCGCTCTGGCGCAAATCAAGCGCCATGCAGGCGATGCCGGAGTGCGGGCAATGGTTCGATGTCATCGCGACTGGCGGCTATCGCCAGCGCCGTGATCGGTGCCGCCGCGGGCCTTGGCGTGTCGGCGACGGTGCACGGCATGGTGACGATGAGAGTCGAGTTGCTTCCTGCTTGGACCTGCTAACAAAACCCCTGATCCTGCGTTGCGCCTCCTTGTCCTACTCTCCGTACTGCCTGCGTCGGCGCGCCTTGCCTCAGCCGTGAAACTGATTTTTGTTAGCCGCTTTTAGGGTTTGAGAAAAACCGTCAATAAGACATCGTATCGGATTCGTAAGAGCTTGCCAGCGATTTTGCACGCACGGGCTAAAATGTCGGGTATTGACGGTTCCTTATCCGGTCCTACTGAAATGGGCGCTTTTTAGCTTGGTTTATAGTTTAGAAAAACCATATCGCAAGTGTCTCCTTGAGCGTTTAAACGTATACTGCTGTCGCCGACAGTCTTTGCTACCGACGCCAACGACGTCGAACTCCTGATGAATCTCAACAAAGCCTGCCGATTGATCGCTGTGTTCAGCACGTGGCAATGCGGCTGCCCGGAAAGCGTCCAGCGCATGACCTCCAAGGAAATGGCTTGCGGATTGGATGTTGTCATGGGCGAGCCTGCGGCGGCGTTGTATGACAAGGAAGATTTTACTTGATTGACGGCTTCGACAGCGAGAGGCTCTGTCGTGCACTTGGATTCAACGATTTTGCCATCGCTGTAAGTGTAATAGCACTGATCCAGCAATAGTTTGGATTTGTCTTCGTTCTGCGCTGCAGCATATTGACTGCATGCGACGAGGAAGGCGGTGGCATAGAAGATTTTTTTCATATCTTCAATTCCTTTTGATTTTAAATTTAAGATTGATTGATTTCGGGCATGGGTATCCCGTGCGCAAGATTAGGCAGATCGAGGTTGTGATGGGTTTTGATTGGGAATATTCGGACCAGTCCTAATTGTCTGGCTGATATTTAGAGCCGCTAACAAAACCGCGTAGCGTACCTGAGCCAAGGCGCACCGACGCAGGCAGTACAAGTAGTACGACAAGGAGGCGCAACGCAGGATCAGGGGTTTTGTTAGCGGGTCTTAATGTCGGGTTTTCGATCAATGGCGGGAAGGTGTCTCTGCTTGCGATGCCGGGCCCCGGCTTCTGTATTGTTGTCCTGCTTGCATTGTGGTTTTTGATGCTTGGCGATTATGTTCGATTCAGACTGCTCTTATTTTAAAATTTCCAGAATAGTTGGGCGATGGCGGCGATGAAAAATTCTGCCCATCTCACACGGTTTGTCAATCAGGCGACGGCGAGCAGATGGCATGGCGTGGTAGGCGCGTGGCGTGTGCGATGTGTGGGATGGACGGGGCGCTATGGGAAATCGCAGGAAGGGGAGAGTGGAATGAATGGACGCAACTTGCTGGCTGGAGCCGGTCTGGATGATTTCAATCAATTTGCGATAAGCGGCGCATTGGCGAGCGACGACTGGAAGTTGATGTTGTCGCATGGCCGGGATGGCATGGTGATGGAGGTTGGCGGCTCATTCCTGTTCGTTTTCTCGCTGGCATACAAGGGACAGGCTTCCCGCCGGCAGATGCTGCAGGTGAAGGCCGACAATGCCGTGCCGTTCGAAAAAGTGCCGGCCGAGATCGAAGTGCTGAGCAACGGCTTGGCCCAGCTGCCGTTGGTCGCGGTTGCGCCGGGCAAGGCGACGATCATCGTCACGCATGTCGGTTCAGGCGCGAGCTTCCCATTGCATATCGAGGTATTGGCGGCCGACAGCCGAAAGTACCGGCTGGAGTTGCAGAAGCCCGCCGACGGAAAACTGATTCTGAATCGGCAGGACGCGATACGGATCGGCGTGCAGGATGCCGCGGGCCGGACGCCGGCTACCGTGGCGGTCAAGGTGATGGCACGGATCGATGCGGAACGCGACACCGCCAGAATCGAGTTCGACGCCAAGACGGCCGAGACCCGCGACGGCGTGGCGGAATTCCTGGCAATGCCGAAAGCGGTCGGCACTTCCAGCGTGGTGTTCGAGACGGATCCTGCGACGCTGGCGGCGCCGTTGACGGTTGCCCTGACCGCGCAGACCGGTACCCGTCAGACTCAGCTACGCATTTCGCCGGAGGAGGTGACCTTGCCGCCAGACAGCCTGGAGGACAAGCAGCCTATCCATGTGTTTTTCGATCCACCGCCGGCGGACAGGCCGAAGACCATCGCCTTCACGGTGCTGGACAAGGTCAGCACGCTGCGGGTGCGGCAGGGGGAGCTGCAGTTGCTGAGCGGCCATTTGAACGTGGGCGCCGATGGCGAGACGGTGCTGCGTGGCCTGCAGGTGGGAGCGGAGACGCCGGGTACGATATTGCGCATCCAGTTCAGCGCCGAAGGCGCGCGGGCTTGCGTGCTGAACGTCAAGATCGCCGGCGGCGCGACATCGGCCAGGCGGATGCCTGCGGCGGCCAGTTGACGGTCTGCGTGGACGGCCGGTTTGCCGGAATCCGCCTCGGCGGAGGCCCAGGCCGTTTCATCTCCAAGGCGGCAGCGCGCATCGCGCGCCGCCGCTGAGCCGGAGCGAGTCCGGCCATCGCCGTTTTCCGACGCCGTCCGGGCCGGAGCGTCTGTTGACCGACAGGCATGAGCTGGCGGCTGCCGACGTCGTCAAGCGAGCCGGGCGGTGCCCATGCCGCGCCGGGCTGGCGTCGGGTTTTGCCATTGTCGGCGTTTCGATCGGCTGGCAAATGCCGCAGTAATTTCCTGGCAGCCGTTTCCATATCATCGATGCCCATTTAGGTCATCGCCATCGCATTAAGAGCGGCTAAAAAATTCCTGATGCGGCGTTGCGCCGATTTGTCGTACTCAAGTGCTGCCTGCGCCAGCGCGCCTTGCCTCAGCCGTGAAACTGATTTTTGTTAGCCACCCTAAGTCGTTTGCGATCGATTCATTCTCGGATTGCTCTTATTTTAAATCGCCCAAACGGCCAGGTCTCCCCTCCGGTGTGAAACTCTTCCCATCTTGCAGCGGTTTGCCGAATGGAGTGGCGCGGCCCGGCCTGCATGAAAACGCGCGGAATGTTCGATATCGACGCGTCGGATGGGCAAAGTTCGAGATGGGTTTGTCGCTGTGGCGAATTGCCGCGGATAGGGGATGAGATGGCGAAGCGAAATATACTGGCCAATGCCAGTTTGAATGGTTTTACCAATAATGTTTTTTCTTTTACCGCGGAGAATAAATTCCAGTCCCAGGTTCATCCAAACGATGTCGTCGACGGTTGGACGGTTGGCCGGATTGGGAATGGAGTTTTTGTCTGCAATAACCAGAATCCGGGATTCGCGAGCGAAGGCAAGACCTTCCCCGATGGGACCGCCGTGCGAGGCGGTGTCAGGTTATGCGTCGAAACGATTCCGGGGCAGATTTATCATTCTTTGGGGACGTTGAGCGTTGGCCAGGAATGCGTGGTCACCTGGTATGACATACTGGATCATTATAATAACAATACCACCGCGGAATCTTACTCCGTTCGTATCGATACCAAGTTTGAAGGCGCGCTGTCCGCTGACGGCGTGGAAAAAAGATTCACGAGCAGCGCGGGCTGGAAGAAAAATACCTTAAGCCTGACTCCGGGCACGGCGGGGGAATATTATGTCTCCTTCGTCGGGGAGTCTTCGACGATAAAGCGCGGGGCGATCATTTCGGCGGTTTCGGCGGAGGTGCCGATAGCCTTGTCGGCGACTGATATCCTGCAGCAGACCAAACCACTGCAGCTCGTATACGACAGCCAGACCAAGCTGTCGATGTCTTCCGTCGACTGGGTGTTCCGCGTCCTGCATGCCGGTGGGGGCGCGCTGGAAGGGCAGACGGCGGTCTTCGAGTTGATCGGCGACGAGATCCATTTCGCTGGGGAGAGGACGGGGGAGTCCTGGCGCGCCGTCATCAAGGACGGGCAGGTGGTGCTGCCGTCCGAGACGGTGGTGCTGCGCGGCAGGGGCGGCGAGCATTCGCTTCGGGTGCGGGTCGGGACCTTCTCCAAAGTGTTTCCGATCACGATCAGCGGCGGCAGCGCGAGCGGCGACTGGAAGTTGACGCTGTCGGCGGGATCGGAGGGCAAGTCCCGCGAGGTGGTCGAAGTCGGCCGCACGGTTCGATTCACGCTGTCGCTGCAATACAAGGGGCAGGCTTCCGGCCGCCAGGCCCTGCAGGTGAGGGCCGACAATCCCGCGCCGTTCCAGCAAGTGCCGTCCGAGGTCCATACCGGGGACGACGGGCTGGCGTCCTTGTCGCTGGTCGCGGCGCGGACGGGCACGGCGACGATTACCGTCAGCCATGCCGATTCGGGCGCGAGCCTTCCGCTGCATGTCGAGGTGAGGGCGGTTGTCAGCCGCCGATACCTGCTGGAGTTGCAGAGGCCCGGCAACGGGAAGCTGGTGCTGAACCGGCAGGACGTGGTGCAGATTCGCGTGCGGGATGCCGCGAGCAAGGAGTTGGCCACCGCTGTGGTGAAAATGACGGCCCGGGTGGATCCAAACCACGATATCGCCAAAGTCGAGCTTGGCGACAAGGTGGCGTCGGCCAGCGGCGGCGTGGCGGAATTTCTGGTGACGCCGAAGGCCATCGGCACTTCCAGCTTGGTGTTCGAAACCGACCCCGCGACGCTCGCCGCGCCGTTGACGGTCGCCCTGACCGCGCAGGCCGGCGCCAGCGAGACGCGGCTCAGCCTCTCGCCGGATACGGTGGAGTTGCTGCCCGACAGCCTGGAGGACAGGCAGCCGGTCAATGTGTTCTTCGATCCTCAGCCGGCTGACAGGCCGAAGACCATCGCCTTCTCGGTGCAGGAGAAGGGCAGCACGCTGCGGGTCCGGCAGGGCGACCTGCAGTTGCTGAGCGGCCATTTGAACGTGGACAGCAAAGGCGAGGCCGTGCTTCAGGCGCTGCAGGTGGGCGACGAGGCGCCGGACGCGGTGCTGCACATCCAGTTCAGCGCCGACGGCGCCCAGCCCTGCTTGTTGAACGTCAAGATCGTCGGCAGCGCGGCATCGGCCAAGCTGATATCGATCGGCGGAACCAGCAAGAACGCGCCGCTGATCGTCGACTGGAACGCATTGGTCTCGCAGAGCGGCTGCTATGTGAAGGTGGAGGGCGCGCGACCGGGGACCCTGGTGGAGTTCCATCTGATCCGGGATGTGGAAGGGGTGGCCGATTTCGACGCGGCCGGCGGTGCCACGGAGCAGAGCCGCCGCAATGTCAGAACCCGGGGCACGACAGGCCAGGCCTTGCTGCCCGACATCCGGACCGGCGACAAGGTCGGCTCTTTCCGGGTCGATGTCATTCTGGCCGGCAGGAAAGGCATAGTCGGCAGCTTCTACTTCCGCGTCGAGCAGCCGCTGCCGGCGCAAGCGCTGGCATTCAGCATCGACCGGTACCAGCATCTGCCGCCCGGCCAGGCCTTCAAGATCGATTACGTCACCGTCTATTCCGATCAGCATCAGCGCCAGCAGCTGCATGGGGGGACGGTGGAGTTCGAGCTGCAGGATACCAATACCGGCAGCGTCTTTTCCTCAGGCGACGGCTCGTCGACGTCGCTGAAGGCCAAGGCGGCCATCGATGTGCATGGACGAGCCTTGCTGCCGGAGATTCTCCTCGGCGCGAACATCGGCAGCTTCACCGTCAAGGCCTCCGTGGTGACGCACGGCGCGCCGGTGGTCACCGAGAGCAAGACCTACACCATCGCTGTTTCCTGAATCGAAGTAAAGAGGCGAGACATGGCCAACAGTCTTTCCGTGGTTGGCGGCGGGGACATCTACGAGTTCGACGCCGACGCCCCTTCTCTGCTGCAGGTCAGGGTATCGAATCTGACGACGGGGGCGGGCGTGCCCCGGCACCGGGTCGGGTTTTACATCCCGGGTTATCAGAGGGGCGTGTCGCCCAGCCTGGCCCGCGCCGACGGTCCCGTCGACGGCGCGGGACCGACGCAAGGGGTGGATACCGACGATTACGGCTATGCCGCGGTGCGGATCGTGGCGGGCAGCAGCCGGGATCCGGTCCGCCTGAACATCGTCATCGACGGCGGCCGCAACGGCAACGAACTGATTTCGCTGCCCTTGCAGCCGAAGGACGGCGAGCTGGCGCGGCGGGTGGTCCGGCTGCTCAAGGTGAAAGGCGACCGGCAACTGCTGACGACGGGCGGCGGCGCCTTCGACGCCTTGCAGGTGAAGGCGCTGGACAGCGGCGGCCGTCCGGTGCCCGGCGCGAGGGTGCGGTTCTCGGTGTCCCCCGGCACCGGCACCACGCTGGGCGCCGTGTCGCCGGCGAACGGCGACGGTCTGGTCGTGGCCCCTTTGCTGGCGGGCAGGACGCCGGGGCATGTCTCGGTGACGGCGGTGTGCGGGCTGGCCGCGGCGGTGGTCTTCGAGCTGGAACTGGCGCCTCCGCCGGCCAGCCTGGAACTGGTGGCGTGGCCGCAGACGGCCAGCATCGTCCGCGGCGGCACGGCGACCTGCTATGCCCAGTTGCGGACCCGGAACAGCATGCAGGGCTGGGCGTTTGCAAGCGGCCAGGCGCGGGCGAAAGGGGCCTGTCTGTCCTTGTCGCCGCCCGAACCGGAACGGTTCAGCGACACGGCCGGGATTTTGCAGCCGGTGACGCAGGTCCGGGCCAGCCGTGACGCCGAGCTCGGCGCTTGCAGCATCGAATTCCAGGTGGAGCTGGGCGGCGTCCCGCTGGTCGCCACCGTGCATCTGGTCGTTGTCGCCAACTAGCGGAGGGGGCTGCTGGAGACATCGGGCGTTTTCCCCCTTGATTCATCTGCAAAGGATTCATCATGGCCATTGTACCTGTTCCCGCCAAACAGACCGATTGGAAGCTGCCTGTCGCCACGGCCTCGCTGGCCTCGCTATGTTCGATGCCGGACGGTTCGGTCTGGGTCGGCCGGGAGGGGCAAAAGCAGGGCTTGCCCGGCGAGGTATACCAGGTGGAGGCCAGCGGCACCAAGAACACGGTGCTGCTGCCCTACCCGTCTTATGTCCCCGAGCCGGGCAACAACAATCCGGCGCCATGGCCGCAGGCCATCTGCGCCGACGCCGGCGGCAAGCTCTGGGTCGCCGAAAGCTATTACGGCATCGTCTACCGCATCGATCCCGGCAAGCTGGCCGAGGGCAAGGGGCAGGCCGAGATCTTCTACCAGAGCGCCAACGGCCATGTACAGGGCGGTTCCCCTATCCAGTTCGGGGGCTTGGCGTTCCAAGCAAAGTCGGCCGCCACCGGCGACAAGGACCTGATCTGGGTCACCGACCATAACCGGGGCACGCTGTACGCCTTCGACGCCGCGGCGGAGCGGAACGCCGCGCCGCTGGTCCAGCTTCAGCTGAATCAGGACAAGGTGGTCGCGTTGACCGCGCCGGTACTGCAGCAGGGCGCCAATCCGGTGCTGTGGTTGCTGTTGATCGATTATCAGGCGCCGATCGGCATGCCGACCGGCGCGGCGACCCGGCTGATCAGCGTGCCGGCGAAGATCGGTGTGAAGCAGGGGGACTGCGTGTCGACGGCGTTTCCGTATGCGCAGTCGCTGGCGATGCGGGGCAAGACCCTGTATGCCGGGGACATGCGCGGTACGGTCCGCGTGGTGGACATCACGGCGCCCGCGCGCATGCCGCAGCCGTTTGCCACCGTGGGGCAGTCCATGTCCATCCTGCACCTGGCCGTCGACGGCGGCGGATATCTGTGGGCCGGCAACAGCCAGGACCAGGGCCTGCTGTACGCGCTGACGCCGAGGGGCGATATCGCCGCCGCCTTCAGCCTGAGCAAGGGGGCCGCCGAACCGTGCCCGGGGGCGCTGGTCTGGAATGCGCGGGACGACACGATTCTGGTGGCCGATATCGGAGACAACGGCCGGGTGATGCAGGTGGCGATGGACGGCGGGCCGCTCGGCCCCATCGGGCCGGACGGCAAGGCCCACTACACCATTTCCGCGACGCCGGAGACCGGCACGACCAAGCCGGAAGGCGTATTCGCCTCGCCGGGCGGCATCAAGTTGCAGGCCAAGTCGACGCAAGAGGGCAATGCGCCGGTCGCGGCCGGCGTCCAGCTGCGGGTGGAGCCGGCCGATTCCGGCGGACATCTGGGCGGCGACGGCCTGCACCGCGCCGCCGCCATTCCGATCGGCGGTTATATGCTGACCGATCTGACCGCCGGCACGAAATCCGTCCCGCTGCAACTGATCGCAGGCGGTCGCGGCCTGGAGGACAAGGTGGTGTTCACCGGCAGCATCCACGTGCCCACCGCCAGCATCAAGTTCGAGCCGGCCGGACCGCTGCGGGTGCTGCAGGGCGATTCCATCGGCTCATCCGAGAACGTCACGGTGAGGACCGATCCGGACGATGGCCGGCAGGTCCACGCCACGATAGACGCGGGAGCCTACTTCGGCACCGCCGAGCACCCCGAGACGACGCGTCCGGTGAACAGCGGCGCGCATTTGCCCGATATCACCGCCGGCAAGACCGCAGGCATGTTCACGCTCAAGGTCAAGAGCGACGACGCCGAGGGCACGCTGAATATCGAGGTGGTGGCGGTGCCCAAGTCTATACGCTGCAATTTCAGCGGCAGCCTCCATAACGTGCATCTGGCATCGCAGCTGAGCGCCATTTCCTTCACCGTTCGCGGATTCAAGGAGCTCGACAAGCCGGATTCCAACTCGGTGACGGTTCCCAAGTGGCCGATCCGGGTGCTGATCGCGGATGAGTCGTTCAAACACGGCGTTCACTTCCCGGACAACAGCCGGCCAAACGGTACGCGGGAGAGGCGGCTTACGACCGACGAGCACGGCGAGGCGCATCTGGCGCCGGAGGAGATGGTGATTCCCAAGGGGCTGGGGTCCATCACGCTGGAGTTCCAGGCGGCGGTGGACCTGAGGGGTAATTTCACCGACGAGGTCCGGGCGAACCAATCCTTTACCGTCACGAACTAGCGAGGCGGCCGGCGGCGGAGGCCGCCGCCGGCCGGACCTCGTCCACCGTGTGATCTGGAGCGATGTCATGAGGCCATTTGCTAAGCTGCGCCGCGGCGCGTTGATCGCCATCGTCGGTCTGGGCGCGTTGCCCGCCACCGCCGCGCCGCTGTTGCGCGACATCGGGCCGAAAGCCGCCATGGAGTTGAACCGGCGCTACGACCATGCGGCCGACAGCTGCGACGGCGGCGAGTATGCCGCGGCCGGCTGCGCCGGCGTGCTGTTCAAGCCGGCCGCCGCCGGCCTGCCAAGCTGGCGGGCCGGCGCGCAGGAGTCGCGGATGCGCGGCGTCGGCGTGCTGTATCTGCGCCGCGATCTGCATCTGTCCGGTGTTTCCTACGGCGTGGTCTTGTCCAGCCAGAGGGGGGCCGGCGAAGAGTCGGGCCTGTTCAGCGCCTGCGTCTGGCCTTACGCGGTAGACGTGGACAAGGCGCGCAACGATTACGGCTGCGGCGCGCTGGCCGCGATGCCGACGCAAAGCGCCGGCACCGATTCCAGTTCCTGCAACGCGCTGGGCGTGCATGACCGCGAACAATGGCTGACGTGCTACAAGGACGAGGATCCTCAACAGCAACCGTGCTCGATGAGCGCGCTGGTGGCCGGCCGTTTCCGCGACGCGCTTGACATCAACCGTCACGGCGCCGAGCAGCGCGCGCCCCAGCTGTGGTTCCGCGGCTGGCCGGCGGCGGCCAAACTGCCGGCGGAGGCCTTTGTTTATTCCGGCGCGGCGGGCAAGGCGCCGGCCATCGACGATCGAGACGACTTCGCGGCCGAAACCGGGCGTTTGCTGCCGGTGCTGGAGTTCGACAGGAGCGCGCCGCCGTCGGAGGCCTTCGTCTTCCATGCGCAGGACAACCCCGAAGGCAATCGCAGCGGTTCGCGGGGAGAGCGGCTTGCCGCCCGCTTGCAGCGCCGCTTCGACGATGTTTCGGCCCATTGTCCGGGAGGGGCGGCGGCCTGGCAGTGTTCCGGTCTGATCATGCGCGCGACCGCCAATTTCCCGTTCACGGTGCCGGCCGGCAATCCGGTCGCGTCGTTTTCCTATCTGCGCAAGGACGCCGGCAGCCAGAACCTGTTCAAGCGCCAGGGCATCATATTGAAGCCGCTGCCGGCGCTGGCCGAAAAAATGGCCTGCCTGTACCCGATGGATGCCGACAGCGTCAGTTCGCACGGCCGCGTCGCCGAACATTACTACTGCGACATTCCCAGCCTCGCGCCATACCGCTCCCAGCATGGCGATTACAGTTCGTGCCACGCGGCCGGCATCGCCGCTCCCAAATTATCCAGCCATGAGATGGCGGACCGCTTTCACGCCAGATACGGCAGCGACGTCGCCGCCCAGTGCTCGTTCAGCATCCAGGATCCGACCCAGTTTTATGCGGCGATCATCGCGACCGCATACAACCATTCGATGTTCGGCCGGATGGACTGGAACGAGTTGATGCTGAAACCGTGGGGCGCCGCCGCCGCGGTGCCGGAAATCGAGGCCTTCTTCTATTTGCTGGGCGACGACGGGGCCAAAAAACTGGCGCAGGGGTATGTCGAGCAATACAAAGCGCTGGCGGGCAAGGAGGTGTCCGCCGTGGCTGTCGATTTTGCGCATGGCCGCATCAGCTATGAGCTGTGACGAGGGAAGGGCGCGCCGGATTCCAAGCTTCCGACAGCGGAAGCGGGCGCCGGCCGATTGCGGCATGCGCGGATTTGGGACGTGGCTGCGGCAATTGGGCCGACATTTCGCGTCTGTAATAGTGGAGGAAGTATTCTAATGTCTATTTTTACCATGACCGGGTCGTTCCGGCCCAAGCTGAGCAGCGTGCTGGTGTCGGCCTTGTGGGGCGGCCTCGCGGCCGGACTGTGCAGCGCCGGCGCCGTCGGCGCCACCTTTCCCTACACCGTGCTCCCGTTGCGGGCCGGACAGCATGGACTTATCAGCGGAGACCACTCGCAAGGCGGCGTGGAGATCGACGGGGGAACGGCGACGATCGTGCCCGGAACCGTGCTGGGGACCGATGAGCTGGGCATCTCCTTGCGACAGAGAGACGGTTTCTCCACGGTCGCCAGCGGCGCGCAGCTGCAGGGCGGGATCGAGATGAGGGAGAGCGCCGCCGGCCGCTTCGGCTACGGTCCCGGGCCGCAGGCGCAAAGCTATCGTCTGGCGATGGGACAGAATGCGGTGGCGGGGCTGGACAATATCTGGATACACAGCACGAAGAGGGAGGGGGCCGAGGCGCTGCATCTGCAGGACAACGCCTCGGTGACGACGACCGCCAACACGCGCGTCAAGTCCGTCGAGCCGTGGGGGGACGGCATGGTTCTGCTCGACCATGCCTCCGCCGTTGTCGACGGCTCCTATCTGGAAGGTTATCTGGGCGGGGCGGAGACGGCCGGAACGTCGTATCTGTCGCTGAACGGGGCCACGCTGGTCGGCGGCGGCCGGGGCTTGACCGCGTCGCGAAACAGCCTGGTGATGGTGTCCGGCGGACAGATCACCTCGCTGGGGATCCACGCCGATTCGCATGGCGATGTCGATAGCGCCGGTCTGTATGTGGTGGCCGATGCCAGTGGCGGCGCGCCGCTGGTGGTCGACGTATCCAAGCATGCGCAGATACAGGCCCGGGGCGCCCGCAGCGCCGGCATGCTGGTCGAGGCCATCAAGGCGCCGCTTACGGCGTCGGTGCGCGATTCCGTCATCCGGGGGGAACGCGACGGCCTCGTCGTCAATCGGCACCCGAGCTATCTTGAAGATCCGGCGCAGCCGGCCAATCTGGACTTCGCCGGCACGCAAATCATCGGCGACCACGGCGCGGCCATCCGCGTCGACCGGGACGTCCAGGCCGACATCGTCTTGCGCCAGGGCGCCACGGTCAGCGCCGGAAACGGCGTGGCGCTGCAGACGGCGCCGGGCAGCCGCGCCTCGATCACGGTCGAGAACACCGCGATCAACGGGCGGGCGCTGAACAACGGCGGCTGGGCCGATATCACCTTGGGCGCCAATGGCGCCTGGCGCGGCGACATGCACGGCATGTCCAGCATCACCGTCAATGACGGCGGGCGATGGACGATGGACGATTCCTCCGATGTCGAACGGTTGACCCTGAACGGCGGCACGGTCGGTCTGAACGGCGGCCGCCATCCCCATGTCTTGACCGCGCGGGCGCTGACCGGCCATGGCAATTTCCTGTTGAGCACCCATCTGGCCGGCCATGTCGGCGACAAGGTGGTGGTGAACGGGCTGGCGAGCGGCAGCCACACGCTGACGGTGGCCGATACCGGCGAGTCGGCCGCCGACCCGCAACGCCTGCAAGTGGTGAAAACGGAGGGGGGCAATGCAGGCTTCACGCTGGCCAACGGCGCGGTCGACCTTGGGGCCTATCGCTACCATCTGCAGCGCAACGGCGCCAACTGGGACCTGGTGCCGTTGCAGAGCGGCTATTACAGCGCATCTGCTACCTCGGTGCTGAACCTGGTCTCCACCACGCCGACCATCTGGTACGGACAGGTCCGCACCCTGCAGTCCCGCCTGGGCGAGTTGCGCTTCGAGCGGGACCTGGGCGGCGTCTGGGCCAGGCCGTATGCCAGCGATTTCCGCATCAAGGGCGTGACCGGCGGCACGGTCACGCAGAAGCAGAACGGCGTCGCGCTGGGGGCGGACAAGGGCTTCGCCCTCGGCGGCGGCAAGGCCTATCTCGGCGGCGTGTTCAATTACAGCAGCGCCACGCTGGACAACGGCGCCGGCGCCAGCGGCGGCGTCGACGCCTACTCGGTGGGCATGTACGGCGTCTGGTTGGCCCCAAGCGGCTTCTATCTGCACGGCCTTGCCAGCCTGAACCAGTTCCACGACCAAGGCCAGGCGGTGATGAGCAACGGCGTACGCGCGTCGGGAACTTACCACCAGAACGGCATCGGCGCCTCGCTGGAGGCGGGACGGCGCATCGCCCTGCAGCGGGACTGGTTCATCCAGCCATACGCGCAACTGGCCGGCGTCAGGATGAACGGGGCCACCGTCGCGCTGGACAACGGCCTGCGCGCCGAGGCCAATCATGTCGCCTCCATCCAGGGCAGCCTGGGCGCCAGCCTGGGCAAGACGCTGCATACGGCGGGAGGCGGCGCGCTTGAGCCTTATATGCGTCTGGCGGTGAGCCACGAGTTCGTCAGGAACAACGATGTCCTGCTCAACGGGCGTCGGTTCGACGCCGACTTGAACGCTTCGCGGCTGGAGATAGGCGCCGGCGTGTCCGGCCAGCTGGGAAAGAGTTTGAGCGCGCATCTCGATTATTCCTATGCGACCGGCCCCAGCCTGGAGCAGCCGTTCATGATAGACGCGGGTCTGCGTTATCAGTGGTAGGAACCCGGTTCACGGCCCTGGCCGACAATCGGGAGGCTGGCCGTTTTGCCCGCGCACAGCCTTCGCACAGGCTCTAGCTGCTCCTTCTGGTGGAGCTCCCTTGGTCCGGCAGCATGCTGCCGGATTTTTTTGCGCGGCGGGCCGGCGGCTAGGAGACCTCCGAAATGCGATCGGTCCGGGCGGGGCCGGGCGGCGATGACCACTACGATTTCCCCGCTTATTCGACGGAATGGCATGCCGGCGCAGGCATCCGGGCGCCAGCGGCCGTTCCGTCGCCCGTCATGCGGGACCGGGGACGGCTGTTCCCGGCCGCGACCATCGAGGAGATCCGCAATGACCCGTTTCCGATTATTTGTCGCCGACAATGGCGAGGACGCGATGGCCCTGCCGCCCGGAGGCAGGATCCATACCATCGACGTCGAAGTGTTGCAGGCCGCCTTGCGGGCCGAGAGCGCGGCGGCGCCGGCGCTGGTTTTCAATCTTTGCCAGGGCGTGGCGCCTATGCTTCGCACCGATTACGTCGAACCGTTCGGCGGAGACGGCGCGACATGGCGCGGCAGCTGCGCGGCACTGGCCGATGTGCGCGCCTATCTGGGCGTGACCGGGCTGGGCGACCCGCAGGGCGTGGCGCTGTCCGGCCTGCTGTCGGTCAACGGCCGGCAATACAGCCTGCAGCCGGCCGGCAGGAACCGCGTGCGGGTGGAGGCCGTTCATCGGCAGGCGGGCTGCGGCAATTCCGATCGCTACGACCTGCATCCGGCTACGCCGGCGACGGGGGGCTTTTACGATCAGGAACAGCCTGCCGGGGAGGTCGCCGTCATCGATGTGCTGGTGCTGTATCCTCCCGCTACCGTCAAGCGCCGTTTCAATGGCGATGCCGGCGCCGCGCGCGCCTTCATCGCCCAGGAGCAGGCGGCCACCAACGATATATTCCGCAACAGCGGCATCGCCGCGCGGATCGACATCGTCGATGTCCGGGAGTGCGCGAGCCTGAGCAAGGAGGATGTCACCGGCCTGTTGTTCGAAGTGGTGGAGTCCAGCCTGGACTCGGCCACGCACCAATGGCGTTTCACGCGCGGGCCGGCCTGGGAGGCGGTACGGGCGGCGCGCGACGAGGCCGCGGCCGATCTGGTGGTGCTGCTGGCGGCCGCCGAGTCCGAGGTCGGCGGCAATCCATTCGCCAAGGTGAGCGGCCAGGCCAGCTGCATCCCGGAGCCGGCGCGCTACGATTCGTCCGACCTCGAGGTGGCGGTGTTCAGCATGTATCCGACCCATGGCTATGTGTTCGCCCATGAACTGGGACATCTGCTCGGCGGCAAGCACGACAGGCGGACCAGTCCGCAGCGGGGCGGTCTGAGCCCTGCGTACGATTACGCCCACGGCTATGTGTCCGACGATCCGCCGTTCGTGACGGTGATGGGCTACGAACAGCAGGGGCATCTGCGCGTGCCGGCTTTTTCCTGCGCCGATAAAACCTGGAACGGACATCCGCTCGGCGTCCCGCTCGGACAGCCGGGGGCCTCGGACGCGGCGGGGCTGTTCCGGCTCAGCACCCGGGTGGTGGCCGGCTATCGGGGCAGCCAGGCTCCGCGCTGGGAGCCGGTGGCGCTGATGACGGCGTGCCAGCCCGAAATCGGCGGCAGCGTCGCCGTCAGTGGACTTGGCCCGTATCCGCGCGGCGCCGTGGTCTCCGTCATCGGCCAGCCGCGGGCCGGTTTCGTCTTCGAGCGCTGGATCATGGACGGCAAGGAGGGACCGAGGGAGAGGGCGATCTCGTTGACGATGGACCGGCCGCGCGCGCTGACGGCGTCTTTCGTGTCCGGCGCCGAGCGGGGTCTGGTTCTGAAGGGCGTCGGGGTGGAGCGACCCGACGGCCTCATCGCGTCCAGTCCGGCCGGTCCGTCTTTCACGCCGGGTTCCGAAGTGTCCGTCGTATGGCATCCCGGCCCGGAGGTGCCGCCTCGCGCCACCTATGCCTGGGTGGTGGATGGCCATCTGACTGGTTCCGCCTCCCGGCCGTTGAACTTCATCGTCGAACAGGATCACGCGGTCGGCGTGATTCCCGACCCGGCGCGGATCGCCATCGATCCGGCGTCGGCAGCGGTCGATTTCGACGTGGACAGGCTGAAGGGCGTGCTCGGCGCCGGCCTGTACGGCGAGCTGGAGCTGCTCGTGACGGATTTCTACGGCAGAGTGCCCCGTTTCGGGCTGGAATTCGCGCTGATCAGCGCGCCGGACGATACCCGGCTGGCCGCGTCGCGCGGGGTGACCGACTTTGCCGGGCGGGCCAGTCTGCCTGTCCATGCCGGCAATATCGCAGGGGAGCTGGTGGTCAAGGTTTCGTCTTCCGAGCAGCCCAGCGTAGGGACCATAGTCTACGGTCTGATCCAGCCGGCAGTGTTGCGGGTGCGCGCCAATCCCAATGAAGGCCTGGTCGAGGGCGATGCGCCGCGGACGATCACGCTGGAGTTGTTCCGCTTCGGCACGGCCCTTGGCGGCGTCGACATCGAACTGGCCTTGAAGGAGAACGATGCGACCTTGCTGACCTTGAGCCGGCCGCGGGTGAGCACCGGCCGCGATGGCGTCGCCGTGGTCGAGTTTTCCGGCCCGGCGCACGGTGCCGGGCAGGCCCGCCTGATGGCCCAGGCATCGCTGCCGGGAGGAGGCAGGGTGTCGGTGTCGATCGCGCTGGCGGTTTTGCCGCGCCGGCTGTCGATACGGCCAGGCAGCACCGAGGCGACGGTGGTCGCGGCCGGCGAGCGCATTCCACCATTGTTTTTCATCGTCGAGCCGCTCGGCGGCGAAATGACCGGCATGCGGGCGACGCTGGAACTGGACGGCGGACCGACCGGTATCCGTCTGCTCGAGCCCGAGGTCGGACTGTGGGGCGCCGGCATCGGGAGCGTCATGCTGGGTCCGGTCAGCCGTCCCGGTCGCGCGCGGGTCACCATCCATGTCGCCAATGCCGAGCCGGCATCGATGTTGATCGAAGTGAGGTAGGCGCCGGCCGGGGCATCAAGGTCGTCCATCGGGGCGGCCTTGCCTGATGGAGCGGATGGGCCGGTCTGAAGGCGGCCGGTGCCACGATGCGGCGCCGGCGCCCGGCGCTTTATTGGCCGCCGAGGCCCATCCTGGTCTTGATATTGAGCAGGGCGGCGATGGCGGCCTTGTCCGCATTGCAGCGCTTCAGCGCCAAATGCAACTGTTCGACGTAAATCGGATAGTCGCCCCAGTGCAACACATTGAACGGCGGCGCGGCCGACGGTTGCAGCAGCGCCGTCGGCACGGCCTCAATCGGCGGCGCCTTTTCGAATCGCATCTCGCTGCAGGCTGATAATGGCAGCAGGGACAGGCTGACGAGCGCAGTGGTCCATAGTCTGCAGCGAGCGCAGTTTTTTTTCGATGGCATGGCTTTCTCCTTCGGCGATGCGTTTGGCGACTTCGTTCCGGTTGAGCGTTTGCGACAGCTTGGCGAATTGCGCCTGTTGTTTCTCCAATTGATCCTGGTATTGCCGGACCTGCTGGCCCAGCATCGTATTCTCCTTTTGCAAGGCGTCCTGCATGGCCTGCATGTGCTGCAGCCACCAGACCGCCAGCAGCGCCAGCCCGACACCGGCAGGCCAGAACAGCTTCTTCAGTATCAGCAGCCAGCTCATGGATAGGATTCGCGCGGCAGTTCGAAATGGGGGCCGTCCTTCAGGTTTTTCCAGTCGCCGCCCCAGGTGAGCGGAACGTCCAGCTCGCGCGCCGCGTGCTTCATCGTTTGCGCCAGCGCGGCGAAGGCCGACCAGTCCTGCCATGGGATCTGCTGATCAACCCACGGGGCCAGATCGATCGCATGGCCGGTCAGATGCCGGCTGTTCAAGGTCCGGCTGGCGCCGTTCTCGAACAACTGCCGCTGTCGATCCGGGCTGCGCACGCCTTCGAGGACGACGAAGTCGCCGGATGTCGTTTCCATCGCCCGGCGCACCACCTTGAGCAAGTCCGGGTGCACGCCATCCATCAGCCGCAGGCTGCGTTCGCTGAAAGAAAATGCCTTCATCATTTTTCCTCCCTGGTGTAAAAGAAGCGGTTCCACAGATAGGCGAGGGCGGCGCTGCCCATGGTGCCGAACAGGCCGGCGATGGCGAGGGTGAAATAGTGGCTGCCGCCGTTTTCGAAGCTGAGCAGCCCGCCCAGCAGCCCGGTGAAGCCCGATACGACGATCTGGCTGAACAGGCCGATGATGTCCCAGGCCTTGTTCTTTCCCTGCACCTCGATGATGTAGCGGACGAGGCCGCCCCAGGCTGAAAACCCGCCTATGACCACCCAGGTGGCGACTTGTACATTGTTGGGCGTGATGAAAGCCATGATGTGTCCTTCCTCGGTGCTTGCCGAAGTGAAATGCCATCTGCGTGGCGGTTGAGTCGGCGCCGGCCGGTGTTCGGCGCATGGCGCTTGCCAGACGCGGCGCTCGGCAAGCGGCACGGCCTTGCGTCAGTGTCGTCATGGTCGACGGCCTGTTTCGCGCTGAGAAACGATAGAAGGGGGTACCGCTTGCAGCCTCTGAGCTGGGCGCCATGCTAGCCGCGGCGCCGCGCCGGACGCGGCGCCGCTCGGCGCAAATCAGAGTTGTCCGACCGGGGGGATCGGCGGAGGGGGCGTGGGAGGAGGACGGTCGGGACATGGCCTGGCCGGCCAGGCCGTCAGACATCAGGCATCGGTTGCCGCAGACGTCGGCATTGTCCGTTTCGGCCAGGTATCGCCGGGGATTCCAGAAGCGTGGAATCGATTGGCGGCATATTGTTCTTGTCTTGATTTTACTACATCGATTTTATTGGTCGGACAAGTCTTAATTGCGTCTTGATTAGGGAAGATATATGGGCAGGGGATTTTAATTCGCCACGTAGTGGATTGGTTTTGTGTTTTTTAACCGCAAACCTAGTGGAGGTTGAAATGGCTACGACGGCGAATCTTCTGGAGATCAAGTTCAAAGACGATTCCAGCACCAGCAAGAAGGCAATCTTTGCCAACGATAGGCATCAGCTTTGCGTCACGGTCCGATTGCGCGGGCTAGACGGGAACGGCAAGACCATCACCAATTTCCGCCCGGAGTCGATTGGCGGCCTGACTTTCGCCTATATGAGCACGGGCATGCGCATCCCCTTCTTCGGCTATGACAAGGAGCCGGGAGTCGATTACAAGAGCGCATTGGTGCAGCACCGGAGCAAGACGAAATACTGTCGGGATCTGCCGGCCGGGACTTTCTATCAGGAGGAGAGCGGCGAGTCCGCCGAGTCCGTGGAGCCAGGCATCGAGCCGACGGCTGTCGCCGATGGCGTCAACCTGCAGGGAAGCTATTACGCCGACGATCTCGAATGGGGTAATGATTCCGCCACCGGCATTTTCTGGATGAATATCTATTTCCAGGCGAAAAATATCGATGGGGGGTTGGGGAATCGAGAGATCTATGCGGTGTGGCAGCCCGACTCCGCGCATAACGGCACGATTTTCGATAGTTCCGGCAAAGCGAATGCCGCATTGAAAAGCACGTTGACGATAGAGGCGATTCCGCCGATCGACTACAGCGTGCGTTCCAACTGGCAATTTCCAAGCAGCGCGGCCGACATGCGCTGGGACGACAAGGGCATGGTCGAGATCAAGTCCAAGCAGAAGGGCTGGGTGGGGGATATTCATGACAACTCCTATGAAGCCAAATCACGCTCCGCCAAGTTCTACATCAAGAGCGTCCCTTTCCAGCGAAATTCCCGCTTTGCGCTGGAGAGCGTGAACAATCTGACGAACGGCATCGATCTGATTCCGGTCGACACCAGCGTCAAGTATGCGGCCGGGGATATCAGACTGGAGTCCAAGGCCATTTCGTTCTATTTCTCCGGCGGCGCCAAGTCCGATGTGTACGCCATTTTCGTCGCGCCCAACGGCCGTCCGGTCGGGTTTTCATCGGCCGCGACCCAGGTTGTGCCATTGGAGGCATTCAACCATATCTACCGCATCCAGCTGCGAAATCAGAATATCCAGCATACCGATGCTCAACAGCCTGACGGTTTCCCCATCTATGTCTGGAACCTGAATTTCGATATGGACGACACCAAGCCGGAGGGCTGGGGCGATCACTACGTCGATCACGTGAAGCTGGAGATCGCCGATGTGTTCGGCAATCGCGGCGTGCTGAGTTTTGAGCCTGGTCTGATAAAAGGCCTGCTGGCTTAGCATCTGGCATGGCCGTGGCATTGTTGGCCTGTTTGCGGACACTCCCGGCGCGACGATCGCCGGGATCAAGGACAAGGATATTGGATGATGGCTGATCATACCGAGGTGTATTCCCAGGCATTTAATTTCGAGAGCGCTGTCAATGGCGGTGTGGATCCGCGAACAGGTCTTTTTTCCTTTGGTTTCGATTTCGGCATTCTGTCAGGCAATCATGGACTGACCCCGGCACTGCCTTTGCGTTTGAGCTATTTTCCGCTGGGTGCCGGGGAGGCGACGGATGGCTTGGGCAAGGGCTTCTCGCTGAACGGATTTGTCAAATACGACCGGCGGCGGCGCATGCTGGTTCTGGCGTCGGGAGAGCGTTATCGTCTGATCGACGAAGACACGATGCCGGCGACCATTTGCCAACTGAAGCTGGACACCGTCAGGGTGCATCGAACGGTTGCCGATGGCGTCAGAAAATACAGCATCGCGTTGAAGAGCGGCGAGACCCATCACCTGGTCGCGCCATGGGGGCCGGACGTCTACGTGCCCGAGAAAATCGAATCGCCGCTGGGACATGCGCTTCATCTTCGCTGGGAGTCCCCCGGCGCCGGGCATCTGCGCTTGAAGGAAGTGTTCGACGACGAGAAGCGCGCGCTGCTGCGAATCGACTATCCGCCGGCCGACGGCCAGAGCGTCACGATAAGGCAATGGCCGGATTCGGCCGACGAGCAAGTCGTGCTGGCGCTGAATTTCGAAAACGGGTATCTGCGGCAGATCATCAATAAAAGCCTGGACGGCGACGACATCGCCTGGACTCTGGGATATGAAACGGACGAGAAGATCGTCGGGGCGGTGGGCGGCCTGCTGCTGAACGAGCTGAGCGCGCCGACCGGGCTGGTACAGCGGGTCAAGTACGAGGCGTTGCGGATGAAGCTGCAGGACGCCGGCGACGACACCGGCCTGCCTGCTGTGGTCATGCATACCCTGATTCCCGGCGCGGAACAGCCGGCGATCCATACCTGCTATGAGTACTCCGCCGCCAATTATCTGGGGCATGGCGCCCGCTTCAACGGCTCGCAGGGCGGCGCGGACGAATTGTTCGATATTCAGGTTCAATACCACTACCAGTCCGACGAGAAATTGCTCGACTCGTCGCTGAATCCGTCCAATCCGATCCGGACCACGACCAGAAAGTACAATAATTTCCACTTGCTGATCTCGGAAGAGGTCCGCGAGGGCAATTGCGTTTTCCGGCAGGAGACCCGCTATCCTGCGCTGGAGGGGCAGTCTTACCAGGCCCAGCCGGCGACATTCCAGTTGCCGATCCGGCAGACGACGAGCTGGGAGGCGGCGGGGCTGAGCAGATCGGAGTCGGTTTCGTTCGAGTACGACGATGCCGGACAACTGACCAAGCAGACTGCCGCGGACGGTGCTATCACCATCATCGACTACTACCCGCGCGGCGGCGAGCCGGGGCGGTGTCCGGCGGCGCCGGAAGGATTCGGCCGCTACATCAAGAGCAAGACGGTTTTCCCGCCGATAAGCGCCGAGTTCGGCGATGAAGCGGCCAGCCGCACCGAATATGTCTTCCAGGCGATCAAGACGCGCGCCGGCAGCCTGCATGCCGAGGCCGTATTGCAGAAGACGGCGACCCATTATGTCGGGATGCCCGGACCGAAGGCGCGCGAGGCGATGCAGCGGGGAGCGCCGACGTGGACGGCCTACCAGCCGCAGCGGATGGCGCAGGAGCGTTACGATTACCTGGATGCGCCCGAGAAGATCGAGCACGGGCGCATCCATACCCGGACCGTCACGACTTACGGCCCCGATCAAACGCCTTACGATGCGGTGCAGCGCTTCACCTTCGAGCCGATACGCAGCGGCGACCACGATATCGCGCTGAAGCAGACCGTCAGCCTGACGGTCAAGGAAAATCCGCTGGACAAGCAGGCCGGCAAGTCGCTGACCGTGTCGTCGGTCCAGGTCCAGTCGGCATTGACCGGACGCCTGCTGTCCGAAACCAGCGCTTTGGGCAATACGGTGTCGTACCGTTACGACCGGCTGGGCAGGCTGCTGACCCGGACCATCCATCCGGATCAGGCGGATTATCGCAGCGCCGAGCGCTGGGACTATCGATGGCCCGCAGCCGACACGCCGGCGCAACTGACCCACACCGACGCGTTGGGCAACCAGAGCCGCAGCAGCCACGACGGACTGGGCCGGGTGGTCCGGGAGGAGGTGTGCGACAGGGACAATGGCCTTGGCTGGCAGACGGTGGCGATTCATCGATACGACGAGGCCGGCCGGGCGGCGCGCATCACGATGGCCGACGTCGTGCTCGACCGCGCGAACAAGCCGGTCACGCTGCGCAAGACGATGGAGCGGAGCTGGGACCACTGGGGCCAGCTCCGCGTCGAGCGGGTGCTGGAGACCGGCCTGGAATGGCATCAGGAGGCCGACCCTATCGGCCTGACCGTCACGTCGTGGCTGGCCGGGACGGATCGCTGCAGCGCGAAGAGCAAGCAGTTCTACAGCAAGGCCAGCCACGATCCGACGCGCCGCATCGTCTTGGCCTACCACCGGGAAAGCCGATCATGGGACGCCGACGACAAGCCGTACAGCGCCACCGAATCGGTCTGGGACGGCGCGCACAGGCTGCGCCGCGGCACCGATGAGATGGGGAATCGCACCGAATACCGCTACGACGCCTGGGGGCGGACGGTGGAAACCGCGCTGCCGGACGGTTCGGCGCTGCGCAAGCAATACGCCCCGTTCAGCCAGACGCCGCTGCCGACGCGGATCGGCGTCGTCGAACGCGGCGTGGAGACCGTGGCCGGAACGCAGCGCTTCGACGGTCTGGGGCGTTTGAAGGAGACCGTCAGCGGCGGACGGCCGACCCGGTTCGAATATGCAAACGACGCCGCGTCGCTGCCGCATACGGTGACGGAGGCGGACGGCCGCGTCCGGATCCACGCCGTCGACGACAAGCTGAACGAGGCGCTGAAGTCGGTCACCGCTACCTGCCCGGACCAGCAGCCCGCGGTGCCGGCCATCAAGCAGTCCTATTCCTATCAGCTGCCGCTGGGACAGCTGCGGACGGCGGAAGAGGCCGGGGGCGCCCAGTCGACATGGAATAGATGGCCTTCGGGGCGTTTGCGCGAAGAGGGGCACGATATCCGTTCCGGCGGACAAAAGAAGGCCAGTTACCGCTACTCGCTGGGCGGCAGTCTGCTGAGCGGCGTCGGCATAGACGGCGCAGCGCAGGCGCGCACTTACCAGACCGCGGCGGCGCATATCGGCAAGCTGATAGAGATCGCCGACGAGGCGGTCACGGTGACGCTGGAGTACAACGGCTTGCAGCAGCTTTCCGCCTGGACGGCGAAGGACAAGCAGGGGCACGCGCTGACCACGACAGTGGAGCGGGACAGCCTGGGCCGCGAAGTCAAGAGGACCTTGGCCGCCAAGTCCGGGGACCCCGATACGCTGCTGCAGGTCTGGTATCCGAACGGCCAGCTGCATCAGCGGCAGCGCCTAGGCGGAAGCAAGCTGCTTTGCGACGAGACCTTTGCCTACGATGCCCGCAATCGGCTGAAAACCTATGCGGTGTCGGGCTCGCAGCTGCCGCGGGACGCTTATGGCAAGGCGATGCGGGGGCAGCGCTTCGAATTCGACGCCTTCGGCAATATCCGCAAGTGCACGACGCTATTGGACGGAGGGGGCGAGGACGCGGCGGAATATCTGTTCGAGAACCAGGCCGATCCGTGCCAGCTTAGCAAGGTGACGCATACCGCCAGCGGGTATCCGGCCACGATAGAGTTGAAATACGACAAGGCCGGCCGACTGGTGCGCGACGAGGCCGGCCGGACATTGCGCTACGACGCGCTGGGGAGGTTGTCGCGGGTGGAAGGGACCGTCGGCAACGCCGGCTACGGCTACGACGCGCACGACCGCCTGGTTTGCCAGTCGGTGGAGGCGTCCGGAATGGAACATCGCCTCTACTATCAGGCGGACAGGCTGGTCAATGAGTGGATGACCCGGTCCGGACAGAAGCCGAAGGATGACGACAGCCGCGTGCGGCTGGTATACGGAGTCGGAGGCTGCGCGGCCCAGGTCAACGGAGACGGCAAACATTCGACGACATCGCTGACCGGCGCGGACGGCAAGGGCAGCATCGTTTCACAGCAGGAGGACGGACAGACCAAGCGCTATTCCTATACCCCCTACGGCGATCGATCGTCTGGCTGATGCCGCAGTCGATTGGCTCCCGCTGGCCGGCGGCGAGCCGGAGGTGAGTGATGAACGAGTGCGTATTGAGCTGCAATGGGGAGCGCCGCGATCCGCTCGGCGGCGCCGCGCATCTGGGCAACGGCTACCGGGCCTACAGTCCGGCGCTGATGCGCTTCCATTGCCCGGACAGCCTGAGTCCGTTCGGCGCCGGCGGCATCAATGCCTACGGCTATTGCGCCGGGGACCCGGTGAACCGGGCCGACCCGTCCGGCCATCTGAGCTGGCAGGCCTGGACCGGCATAGGCCTGGGCGTGGCCGGCCTGGTGCTGGCGGCGATCTCCGCCGCAAGCGCCATCGTGGCGGCCGGAGGCGTGATCGCCGCCATCGAGTCGGCCTCGGCGATCGCGCTGGGCGTGGTCGCCGATGTGACGGCGATAGCCTGCGGGGCGATCGAAGAGAGCCATCCACAGGCCTCGGCCATCCTGGGCTGGGTGTCGCTGGGCGCCGGCGCGGCGGGTGTCGGGTACGGCGTCTTCCGGCTGGGCAGGCGCGTCGCCGGCCTGTTGGGGGGGCGCGATCGCTTCCGCATGACACTGGGCCTGGACGATGAGTTCGAAACCCCGGCGATTCTGGGGATGGGACAGAAAACCGAGGTGAGGGCGCGGCCATTGCCGTATAGGGTGACAAGAAACAAGGGCATGCCCAAGAACGTGGCTTACAAGTTCAGGGATACCACGGCGGATGGGAAGAGGAGGTTGAACATCGTCGCGCATCATGTCGATATGAACCCGCCCGAGCCCCTCGGCCGTCTGCAAATAGGGACGGGGCAGTATCCGGTCGATATCATGCCAAGCTTTTTTAAGTACCGCGGGATTGATTTGACCGATTATTCAGTCGTCAGGTTTATCAGTTGCCACTCGGCGGGCATGGCCGAATGGTTTGCCCGTAAGACAGGAATGGTCACGGTTGGCTATCGGGATTTGGTCAGCATATATGGCCGGGCCAGCGATTTTGCGCATGCCGCGATGGATGACATCTTTCGCAATAGTCCCGACGGCGATCTGGGAAGGATGAATGTCGAGTTCAGGCAGCGATATGACGATTATGCGAAGGCTTTCGCCAATGAACGGGATACCGGTATCGCTTTTTATCGCGTGGAAGGCGATGAGGTCGTGTTTGGCCGAGACCGAGACAATGGGGCGGCCTGACCCATCGGGGCATCCTGCCCCGGCGGTTTCAAGCGACTACCGTCTAATGGAACGAATATGAGCCACTGCGTGCTGGGCTTCAATGGCGAGCGCCGCGATCCGGTCGGCGGCGCCGCGCATCTGGGCAACGGCTACCGGACCTACAGTCCGGCGCTGATGCGTTTCCATTGTCCGGACAGCCTCAGTCCGTTCGGCGCCGGCGGCGTCAATGCCTACGGCTATTGCGCCGGGGACCCGGTGAACCGGGCCGACCCGTCCGGCCATCTGGGCTGGCAGGCCTGGACCGGCATAGGCCTGGGCGTGGCCGGCCTGGCGCTGGCGGCGATCTCCGCCGCAAGCGCCATCGTGGCGGCCGGAGGCGTGATCGCCGCCATCGAATCGACCTCGGCGATCGCGCTGACGGCGGGCGCGCTGGGCGTGGTCGTCGATGTGACGGCGATAGCCTGCGGCGCGACGGAAGAGGCCGATCCGCAGGCCTCGGCCATCCTGGGCTGGGTGTCGCTGGGCGCCGGCGCGGCGGGCGTGGTCCGAGGCGCTTACGCCCTGGGCAGGCGCGTCGCCGGCATGCTGGAACGGTCCGATATTTTCCATATCGCGCTAGGCGTGGACGAGGAGTTTCGCAGCCCTGCCATCATGGGCATCACTTGGGGAAATGTGATGGGGGAATGGGCGCGGCGCTACAGGCTGGCGAGAAATGAGGGTTTGCCTGCGGACCTGGCCTATCGATTCAGAGATACTGCTCAGAACGGCGATCGCAGATTGAACATCGTCGCGCATCGAGTCGAGCTGGCCGGCAGCGAACATCCAGGCCGCCTGCAAATAGGAAGCAAGCTGTATCCGGCTGATGCGCTGCCGGAATTCCTGGAAAAGTCCGGCATCGATTTGAACAAGTTCCACCAAATCAGGATCATCTCTTGTTATTCCAGCGATATCGCCCGCCATTTTGCCGAGTTGACCGGAAAGGTGACGATAGGCTACCGCGGGCCCGTTGCCATTACCGGGCGGGCCAGCGATTTTGCGCATGTCGCGATCAGGGATCTTTCAGCGAACCATCCCGAAGGGGCGCTAGCAGATATCAATAAGGCGTTCAGGCAGCGCTATGACCATTATGCGTATTGGGCAATGCGGGAGAGGCGGGCCGGCGCCGCGTTTTATCGCGTAGACGGGGACGAAGATGTGTTTTTACCGATATCGGGGTAATGGGGGGCGATCTGAAGCTTTCCGCGCCACGTGCTTCCGACGGGTATGGCCGACGGCATCCGCGATGGCGGGCAAGCCCGCCCCGCTCCGGCGGACGGGATCATCCGCCCGTCATCGGTCTATCGTGTAGCGCACCGTGTTCTGGCGCGTGTCGGGCGCGATGGCCCCCTGGATCTGGGTAAACACCGCGGTGCCGGAGTAGTCGTTCAGGCAGGTCAGCACCAGGCTGTAGCGGGTGGCGCGCCCGTCGTACAGCTCGCTGGCCTCCATCAGGCCGACGGTATCGTGCAGTTTGCGGTAGCGGTACTGTCCATGGACGACCAGGCCCTTGCTCAGTATCTTGTTTTCGTAGCCGTCTTTGCCGAAGCGCAGCTTCATGATGGTCCCGGCGTTCGGATTGCCGGGCGAATAGGCCGGATCGGCGACGTTGACCAGGGTCTTGCCGTCCAGCTGCTCGGGGACGCCGCATGCGGCGGCGGGCAGGGCGATGGCTGTCAGAATGGTGGCGACGAGTGTTCTCATTGATCTGTCCTGTGGGATGGCGGGAGACGGGCCGGCATTGTCGCCGGTCGCGGTCGGGACGCGGCGATGAGGAGGGATCTGTCGGATATTTCCTATCCGCGCCGTCGAACGAGCGGCGGAGGGACGATGCAAAGAAACAGGGGAACCGCGCTGGGCGGCTCCCCTGGTCCGTTTCAGCGCATGGGCGCGACGTTTAGAACGGAATGTCGTCGTCCATGTCGTCCATGCGGGGGGCCGGTTTCGGCTCCTGGCGGCGCGGCGCGGCCGGGGCTTCCTGGCGCGGGGCCGGGGCGTTGTAGCCGTAGCCGTCGTCCATGCCGCCGCCCATGCCGCCGGAGGCGCCGCCGCCCATCTCGTTGCGGCCTCCCTGCAGGCTCAGTTCGTTGACGCGCACGTCCGGCGACACGCGCTTGTTGCCGTCCTTGTCCTGCCATTCGCGCAGCGTCAGCTGGCCGTAGACCGTCACCTGCTGGCCCTTGGCCAGGTAGTTCTTCAGCGATTCACCGCGCTTGCCCCATACCTGGCAGCTGAACCAGTTGGTGGTCTTGCGCTCGCCGAAGCCGATGTCGCTGGCCACGCGGAACGACAGGACGGGCTCGCCGCTCGGGGTGTAACGCAGTTCGGCGTCGGCGGCCAGACGGCCGTCAAAGGTGATGCTGTTCATTCGATTCTCCGGATAAGTTCATACTGCTTGGCCTGCGCCGCGGCGGCGGCCCGGTCGGGCGCCGGCAGCCGGCGCCGTCGGATTTGCCCGTGGTGTCCAAGTCGGCGCGCCGCGTCGGTCCGCCTCCCTGGCGAAAAGGCCGGGGCGGCGGAACCCGAGCGGCCGGGCGCGGGCCGAACGATTGGGCGACATTATACACGGCAATCGCGGCCGGCTCGCGTGAAAACCGGAGGGTGCGGGGGCAAAGGTTTCGGCGTAGGCTATAGCATCCGACGTCGATCCGGCAGGCGCCGGTTTTTGCGCCGACCGCCGCTGTGTGAACCGGCTTGGTCGGGCGCGGTCTTTCCTGGACCTTTTTGAGGAGAATGCAAGCATGATGATGAAAAACGCGGTGGTGTCGATGTTGGCGGTGAGCGTGATCGGCCTCGGCGGCTGCGCCAATATGAGCGACACGCAGAAGGGCGTCGGCGGCGGCGCGGCGATCGGCGCCGGCGTCGGCGCGGCGATCGGCGCCTTGACCGCGGGCGGCCATACCGGGCGCAGCGCGGCCACCGGCGCGGCGATCGGCGGCCTCTTGGGCGCCGGCGGCGGCTATCTGTGGTCACAGCACATGCAGAAGCAGAAGGAGGCGATGGAGCAGGCGACCAAGGGCACCGGCATCGGCGTCAGCCAGACCGCCGACAACCGGCTGAAGATCAACATCCCCAGCGACGCCTCCTTCGATACCGGCAGCTACGCGTTGAAGCCCAGCCTGAAACCGGTGCTGAACAAGCTGGCCACGACGCTGCAGCAGAATCCGGTGACCTCGGTCAACATCATCGGCCATACCGACAACACCGGCACCGACGCGATCAACAACCCCTTGTCGGTCAACCGCGCCAAGGCGACGCAGAGCTATCTGGCTTCGCGCGGCGTCGACATCAACCGCATAGGCGTCGACGGCCGCGGCTCGCGCGAGCCGGTGGCCGACAACGGCACCGTGTCCGGCCGCGCGATGAACCGCCGCGTCGAGATCTATGTGGCCGAGCCGGCGCAGCAGCAGAAATAATCGCTTGGAGGCATGGACAGCGGAGGCGGCGTTTCGCGATGGCGGGACGCCGCCTCCGTCGCATTCTCAATTGAAGATTCTGTGAACCGTCTCCGTGTCTTGTCCGCCGTCCGCGGGCGGCGGACATGTCGGACGCGCTGCGTCATCGGGTTTCGACAAGTTCATGGCGTGCCTTGAACTTGTGCGGCCGAGGCGGGATGGCTGCCGTGAACGGCGGGTCAGAGCGCCTGCTGCGTAGTGCTTGCGGCTTCGCGTCCGGCGGTTTGCCGCCTGGGGGCGGGCGCTTGCGAGGGCTGCGCATCGATGGCCCGATAGACGATGATTCCGGGCCGTTTTCTGACGTAGTTGAGAAAGGGCGAGTCTACAACCTTCATATTGCGGGATAGCGATGAGGCGTTTCTGAACACGGGGCCGTCGGGCTGGCGGATGAAAATGCCGGTATGCGTGACATCCAGCCCTGCGGCCGGGGTGTAAATCCCGATGTAGTCCCCGTCCTTTAGTCTACTCAGCGCATCGCCGTCTATGGCTCTGCCCGGTATGTAGCTGATGCTTCGGCGCTTTGTTTTCAGTCCGGCAATGTAAAGGCTGCCGTCCTCCTTTTGATTGAGTTGTTTGATTTCGGTTACGGCGCGGCTGCTGATGGACTGCGTCACATCTGTCACATAGCGCGGCTCGACGTTGGCCCAGTCGGAGAAGAAGTGCTTTCTGGAGAGATAGCTGACTTTCCCTTTGACGTAGCGGGTGCGCATCACATTTTCGACAAAATTATGGATGCTGGAGGAGCGCCGCAACGACTCGACATAGTCCAGGTAGGTGAAGCAGTCCAGCCTGCCGAAGTCCACCACCAGTTTTTCGTCGATATCGTTCGAACCTATCAGCCTGCTGGGGAAGTAGGCGTTTCCCAGGAAAAGGCTTGAAAAGATTTTTATTTTCCGGCCGGGCGGCGATTTTTCGTTTTGCCGGAATATTTCAATCAGCTTTTGTTCTTTTACATTGTAAAAGTCGATGTTGTTGTCCGCATATGCCGCGCCGGGAAGGAGGAGCCATGCCGCCAATAGCGTTTTTCTCATGATCAGGCTCTCGTTCAATGCTTGCCGCGCAGTGGATGGCCGATTTCGCGTCCGGATGCCGTCTTCAATGCGTAAACACCGGTGTGTGGGGGAGAGGGGATCGTCCGAATCGCCGACTTCATGGGAGTCTCCTTGCCAGGTTCAGGTGGATTGCGCCTCCGTAGGGGCGTCGAGTGGGGGGGAATGAGGTCGAACGGGCGCGGGGGCGCCCCCTCGGCGTATCGGGGGAAACGGCATGGCTGAGTCTGGTCGTCCGCGGCGCGGCGCTAGGCCTCAGGCATGGCGTCTCTTGCTGTCCTTCGCTGATTGGATGCGAATCATTGTATTGGATGCCATTCGGCGAATATGGCGGAATTTTGTGACGGAATTGAAAGCCGATGTGAATCTGGCGAGCCGAATTGTTAAGGGTTGCTAACAAAATCCGGCATGATCCAAACGCGCCGGCGCAGACGGCGCAAGCAGTGTGGCAAGGAGGCGCGACGCAGGATCGGGAGTTTTGTTAGCCGCTTTTCAGCTCGCCCTTGGCCGTGTTCCGGGAGGCTTGGAACCTGCTCGCGATCTTTTCGGAAAACGGCCGATGCCGCAAAAAGACTTTGAACAGGCTCTTAGAAGGTGGCGTCTACCAGCCGCCGGACCTCGGTCTCGTCCCACTGCTGCTGCGACACCTTCAGATAGGCGACGCGGTCGGCCAGAACCACCACCGCCTCGTCCACGCCGGCCACCGAGGCCAGTTCGCGCGACAAGGCCTCGGCGTCGCCCTGCCAGGCGTCGCCGATGTGGAGCATCACCGAGCGCACCGCCTTGGGCGCCTGCATGCCCAGCGACCAGACCAGCCACGACAGCATCAGCAGCGTGGTGAAGCCGAACACGCCGCTGGAGCCGAAATGGGTGTACAGCCAGCCGCCGGCGGCTGCGCCCAGGAAGAGGCCGAACGACTGCGAGGTGTTGTAGACGCCGATGGCCGTGCCCTTGGCGTCGGCCGGCGCGATCTTGGAGATCAGCGACGGCAGCGTCGCCTCCAGGATGTTGAAGGCGATGAAGTACAGCGACAGCCAGCTGGCGATCTGCCAGAAGCTGTCCAGCGCCAGCGCCATGCCTAGCTGGGCGGCCGTCATCAGCGCGATGGCGCCGATGAAGACCGGCTTCAGCCTGGCCTTCTTTTCGCCGTAGATGATGGCCGGCACCATCAGGATGAAGCCTATCACCGTCACCGGCAGATAGACCTGCCAGTGCTGGGACTTGTCCAGGTGGGCGGTCTTGATCAGCGCGAACGGCACGGTGACGAACATCGCCATCTGCGCGGCGTGCAGCGCGAAGATGCCGTAGTTCAGCCGCAGCAGCTGGCTGTTCCGCAGCACCGCCGGCAGCCGCTTGGCGTTGGCCTCGGTGTCGGAGTGGAAGCGCGACTGCACCGGGTCCGGAATGACCAGCCACACGCCTAGCAGCGCCGCCAGGGACAGGAAGCCGGTCAGCGCGAAGATGCCGCCGACGCCTATGTATTTGGCCAGCAGCGGACCCAGCACCAGGCTGGCGGCGAAGGTGGTGCCTATCGACATGCCTATCATCGCCATCGCCTTGGTGCGGTTCTCCTCGCGGGTCAGGTCGGCCAGCAGCGCGGTGATGGCTGCTGAGATGGCGCCGGCGCCCTGGATCACGCGGCCGACGGTCAGCGTGGCGATGTCGTGGGCGCCGGCGGCGACGAAGCTGCCGATGGCGAACAGGAGCAGGCCGCCGTAGATCACCTTCTTGCGGCCGATGCGGTCGGACAGCATGCCCAGCGGCAGTTGCAGTATGGCCTGGGTCAGGCCGTAACTGCCTAGCGCGATGCCGATCAGCGTGTGGTTGTCGGCGCCCTGCAGGGTTTTGGCGTAGATGGCGAAGACGGGCAGGATCAGGAACATGCCCAGCATGCGCAGGGCGTAGATACCGGCCAGCCCCAGGCTGGCCCGCAATTCGGTGGCATTCATGCGGTGTGTTTCGTTCTTGGGTATCTTGGTTTTAACGACCGCGCCGGGCAAACGGATGACGGCGAAACGGCGGATTCGGTGCCGCCGCTGCACGGACGAGTGGAGTCGGCCCGGCCAAGTCGGGTATATTAACAGGTTCCCTGACGACGGTGAGTAACAGCTTCTTATGGACAGCATCCGCATCCGTGGCGCCCGCACCCACAACTTGAAAAACGTCAACCTGGACCTGCCGCGCAACCAGTTGATCGTGATTACCGGCCTGTCCGGCTCCGGCAAGTCCTCGCTCGCCTTCGACACGCTGTACGCCGAAGGCCAGCGCCGCTACGTGGAGAGCCTGTCGGCCTACGCGCGCCAGTTCCTGCAGCTGATGGAGAAGCCGGACGTGGACCTGATCGAGGGCCTGAGCCCGGCGATCTCGATCGAGCAGAAGGCCACCAGCCACAACCCGCGTTCCACCGTCGGCACCGTCACCGAGATCCACGACTACCTGCGCCTCTTGTTCGCCCGCGTCGGCGATCCGCACTGCCCGGACCACAATGTGCCGCTGTCCAGCCAGACCGTCAGCCAGATGGTGGACCACGTGCTGGCGCTGCCGGAAGAGACGCGGGTGATGATCCTGGCGCCGGTCATCGTCGGCCGCAAGGGCGAGAACCTGGACCTGTTCGACGACCTGCGCGCGCAGGGTTTCGTCCGAGTGCGGGTGGACGGCGAGGTATACGAGCTGGACGCGGTGCCCAAGCTCGACAAGAACAAGAAGCACACCATCGAGGTGGTGATAGACCGTCTCAAGGTGCGCGCCGACATGCAGCAGCGGCTGGCCGAGAGCTTCGAGACCGCGCTGCGCCACGCCGAGGGCCGCGCCATCGCCGTGGAGATGGATAGCGCGAAGGAGCACTGGTTCTCCGCCAAGTTCGCCTGCCCGGTGTGCAGCTACAGTCTGCCGGAGCTGGAGCCGCGGTTGTTCTCGTTCAACAACCCTATGGGCGCCTGCCCGAAGTGCGACGGCCTGGGCGAGATCACCTTCTTCGATCCGAAGCGCGTGGTCGCGCATCCGGAACTGAGCCTGGCTTCCGGCGCGATCAAGGGCTGGGACAAGCGCAACCAGTTCTACTTCCAGATGCTGCTGGCGCTGGGCGAGCATTACGGCTTCTCGGTCGCCGACCTGGCTTTCGACGACCTGCCGGAGAAGGTCAAGCACGTGGTGCTGCACGGCTCCGGCCGCGACAGCATCGAGTTCAGCTACATGTCGGAGAAGGGCACCAAGTTCACCCGCGCCCATCCGTTCGAGGGCATCATCCCGAACCTGGAGCGCCGCTACCGCGAGACCGATTCGATGGCGGTGCGCGAGGAGCTGGCCAAGTACCAGAACAACCAGGCCTGCCCGCATTGCAGCGGTTCGCGGCTGCGGCTGGAGGCGCGCCACGTCTTCATCGGCACGCGCACGCTGCACGAGATCAACCAGCTGCCGCTGAAGGAGACGGCCGACTTCTTCGACAAGCTGGAATTCACCGGCCAGAAACAGGCGGTGGCGGAGAAGATCGTCAAGGAAATCCGCGAGCGGGTGTCCTTCCTGAACAACGTCGGCCTCGATTACCTGAACCTGTCCCGCTCCGCCGACACCCTGTCCGGCGGCGAGGCGCAGCGCATCCGGCTGGCCAGCCAGATCGGTTCCGGCCTGACCGGCGTGATGTACGTGCTGGACGAGCCGTCGATCGGCCTGCACCAGCGCGACAACGACAGGCTGCTGGGCACGCTGAAGCGGCTGCGCGACCTCGGCAACAGCGTGATCGTCGTCGAGCACGACGAGGACGCGATCCGCGAGGCGGATTACCTGGTGGACATGGGCCCCGGCGCCGGCGAGCACGGCGGCGAGGTGCTGGTGGCCGGCACGCCGGCCGATGTGGCGGCCAGCGAGAATTCGGTCACCGGCGCCTTCCTGTCCGGCCGCCGCAAGATCGCGCTGCCGGGCGGTCGCCGCGAACTTTCCGAGGCGCGGATGCTGCAGCTGATCGGCGCCACCGGCAACAATCTGAAAGACGTGACCTTGGACCTGCCGTTGGGCGGCCTGGTCTGCATCACCGGCGTGTCCGGCTCAGGCAAGTCCACGCTGATCAACGACACGCTGTACAAGATCGCCGCTCGCGACCTGAACGGCGCCGGCGAGGAGCCGTCGCCGTACCGCGAGATCAAGGGCCTGGACCAGCTGGACAAGGTGATCAACGTCGATCAGAGCCCGATCGGCCGCACGCCGCGTTCGAACCCGGCCACCTACACCGGCCTGTTCACGCCGATACGCGAGCTGTTCTCCGGCGTGCCGCTGGCGCGCGAGCGCGGCTACGGCCCGGGGCGCTTCTCCTTCAACGTCAAGGGCGGCCGCTGCGAGGCCTGCCAGGGCGACGGCGTGATCAAGGTGGAAATGCACTTCCTGCCGGACATCTACGTGCCTTGCGACGTCTGCCACGGCAAGCGCTACAACCGCGAGACGCTGGAAGTGCAGTACAAGGGCAAGAGCATCCAGGAAGTACTGGAGATGACGGTGGAGCAGGCGCTGGAGTTCTTCGCCGTGGTGCCGCCGGTGGCCAGGAAGCTCAAAACGCTGATGGACGTCGGTCTCGGCTATATCCGCCTGGGCCAGAGCGCCACCACGCTGTCCGGCGGCGAGGCGCAGCGGGTCAAGCTGGGCCTGGAACTCTCCAAGCGCGACACCGGCCGTACGCTGTACATCCTGGACGAGCCGACCACCGGTCTGCACTTCCACGATATCGACCTCTTGCTGCAGGTGCTGCACCGCCTGCGCGAGAGCGGCAACACCGTGGTGGTGATCGAGCACAATCTGGACGTGATCAAGACCGCGGACTGGCTGATCGACCTGGGGCCGGAGGGCGGCGCCGGCGGCGGCCAGATCATCGCCAGCGGCACGCCGGAACAAGTGGCGGCCAATCCGGTCAGCCATACCGGACGCTATCTGGCGCCGCTGCTCGAGCGGGACAAGAAATAAAACCAAGGCGCCGGCCCGTCCGGCGACAAACCACAGCACATCAAGAGGTAGGCATGCTGAGCTTAGGCAAGATCGATCACATCCACATTCGCGTCAAGGATGCCGCGCTGGCGCTGAAATGGTATCAGCGGGTGCTGGGCATGGCTCCCGACGCGCGCTACAAGACCGACGGCGAGCACAATACGGCGATGCTGGCC
Organism: Chromobacterium sp. CV08; assembly: GCF_051129845.1. Taxonomy (NCBI): domain Bacteria; kingdom Pseudomonadati; phylum Pseudomonadota; class Betaproteobacteria; order Neisseriales; family Chromobacteriaceae; genus Chromobacterium; species Chromobacterium sp. CV08. The sequence goes on along the minus strand of NZ_CP150453.1, from coordinate 3,252,482 downwards.
AATGCCAGCGGCAGCGTGCGCCTGGCGATTAGCGAAGACGCCGACGCCGCGCCGTCCGATTCCCAGGGGGCGGTCGCCTTCGTGGTCAGCGGTCAGGAATTCGTCGAGTGGATAGACCGGCTGGCCGGCGAGCGCGTCACCAATCGCGAAGGACAGACCATCGCCCGCGATTCGGTGCACGACCATCGTTTCTTCTGCGCGCTGTCCTTCGTCGATCCGTTCGGCAATCCGTACGAGATCGTCAGCTACGACCACACCTGGCTGGTCGGCAAGCTGAAGCTGGGCGGCCAGTTAGCCGTCTGATCCGAGTCGTTCAGGACACCCGCCGCGAGCGGGTGTTTTTTCATGGGAGCGGGTTCATGACGCATTATCTGACTGACAATCCCTCGCCGGACGAAATGGCGGCGCTGCCGGGGCTGACGCTGCTGGAGTTCGGCGTCGACTGGTGCCCGCACTGCCAGGGCGCGCAGCCGCTGCTGGCGCCATTCCTGGCGAGTCGGCCGAGGCTGCGCCACCTGGTCGTCGAGGACGGCAAGGGCAGGCGTTTGGGGCGCTTGTACGGCGTCAAGCTGTGGCCCAGCTTCATCCTCTTGCGCGACGGCGTCGAGGTCGGCCGCGCGGTGCGGCCGCAAGGCCTGGCCGATCTGGAGGCGCTGCCGGCCGGGGAGTGAGCGCGCAGGCCGGCCGGAAGCCGCGGGGGGCTGCCGGCCGTCGCGCCTATTTCAGCTTGATTCCCCAGTTGTCCTCGACGCAATGCTGGTAGTTGCCGGCCTGCAGCGCGCTGTATGGCGTCTGGTAGCTGACCAGCTGGCACTGGTAGTCGTGCTGCCACTGCCAGTCCTTTTCCCAGTAGATGTTGTAGGCGGCGGAGCTGGCCGAAGTGAAACGCTGCATATTGGCGCAGGACAGCTGCTCGCCGCCGTAGTCCCAGCCCAGGTCGTGGGCGAACTGCTTGTAGTAGTCGATGCGGTTCTGCGCCGCCTGCCTTTCGGTGCCGCCGCCGCATTCGCCGTTGATGATCTGGATGGTGGTGGCGAAGTTGTTGCCGGCGCCGGCGGCCTTGTCGGCGGCATTGGGCACCCAGGTGCCGTCCAGCACGTGCAGCATCGACGGCTTCGGCGGTTGCGGATAGACGAAGAAGAAGGTGGCCGAGGCGAGGTTGAGCCAGGTGCTGGCCACCAGGTCCGGGTTCTGCAGCAGCACCGACTGGTCGCCGTTGTTCATCGCCTGCGAGAACGGGCCGTAGTTGTAGTTGTACGACAACTGCTTGGCGCCGCGGCCGTAGTATTTCTTCCAGCTGCCGTCGGGGTTCTTGCCGCAGGTCCACACCTTGTTGAACACCGGGTCGTTGCATTCGGTGTTGTAGCCGCAGGCGCTGCCGCTGTCGGTGCATCCCATCTCGCGCAGATAGGCCAGGCCCTGGCGCCATTGCGGCACGGTGTCGCTGGCGTCGTGGTTGCCGGTTTCCTGGGCGAAGTGGGCGAACATCGTCGCCAGGCTGTGGCGACAGATGGCGTCGGCGTCGCGGCCGTCGCCGTAGTCGTCGCAGACGCCGGGGAATTTGGCTACCGCCTGCAGGAAGCGGGTATAGGTGTAGCTCGGATCGCGGCGCGAGAAATAGTATTCCCACTTGGCCGAAGGCAGCAGCCGCTCGACGCGGCGCACATTGAGCGGATTGGCGGCGCGGCCTGGCGCCACTTGCTCCACCTGATCGCTGGGCAGCGTGCGGATCGACGCCTTGACCTTGCGGAAGAAATCGTTGTTCGTCAGGTCGGCCTCGTGCTGCAAGGCCTGCTGCAATGTCGGGATCGGCGGCGCAGCGTCATCCAGCCGGCGCGCGCCGGCGCCGACGTGGGCGATCCACGAGCCGCGGGGGTTGGCGCCGGGCGTTTCGCCGCGGGTGGGCCATTTGGCCTGCCAGTCGCGGCCCTGCCATTGCACGACCTGGCCCTTTTGGTAGCCGGCGCCGACATTCCACGGCGCGGCCAGCGCCGGGCCGGCCAGCAGCAATAGGGCGAGTGAAGCGGACAGTTTCATATTGGATTCCTCGAAGTGGGGCATGCCGAACGGCACGTAATACCACTATGGAACCAATACGAAATATGTCAAATGCAAATGTATTCGATTGGTCTGCTCCGGGCGCATGGCCCGGCAGCCGCTCAACGCTTGCGGAACGGGCGCGGGGCGCCGCCGCCGCCGGGGTTGGCGGTCGGGTGGCGGAAGTTGATGCGACCCTTGGTCAGATCGTACGGCGACATTTCCACGGTGACGCGGTCGCCGACCAGTACGCGGATGCGGTGCATCTTCATCTTGCCGGAACCGTAGGCGAGGATTTCGATATTGTTGTCCAGCTTCACGCGAAAGCGCGACTCCGGCAGCATTTCGACGACGACGCCTTCCAGTTCGATCATGTCTTCCTTGGACATGGATTTCCTTTCTCAATACGGACAATGCAATGCGGCCGGGCGGTCGCGGGTGACAGCCGGGCGGTGCGATAGAGCTTCAATTCGGTGACCAAGCAGGCTGGAACGCGGGGCATTCCAAAGGCAAGGCGAGACGCCGGGCCGGCGGCCGGGCGTCGGAAGTAGAGGCACCCGTCATTGTAGCGCCAACCGCCGGCGCGGTCAGCTGATTTGTTTGCGAGGCGGCGACGGCGCTCACGCGGACGGGCTTTCCTGTTGCGCGCAGGCCAGTTGGCCGACCCGGACCAGCGCCGCCAGATAGCGTTCGTCCAGCGGGTAGCAGCAGGACAGGCGCAGCGCGTTGCGGTAGCGGCCGCCGGGCGAACTGAGCGGCCCGGGGATCAGGCTGATCTTCTCGGCCATCGCGGCGTGGAACAGCGCGACGCTGTCGCAGCCCTCGGGCAGCTCCAGCCAGATCAGGAAGCCGCCCTGCGGCAGCGTCGCGCGGGTGCCGGCCGGGAAGTGGCGGGCGATCAGGCCGCGCACCTTCTCGACGTGGGCGGCGTAGCGGCGCTTCAGCGTGCGCAGGTGGTGGTCGTAACCGCCCGATTCCAGGAAGGCGCCCAGCGTTTCGGCCAGCACCGCCGGCTGCGCCACCGACGAGGCGAACTTCAATTTGCGCAGCGAGGCGGTGAAGCGGCCGCCCTCCATCCAGCCGATGCGGAAGTCCGGCGCCAGCGTCTTGGTGTAGCTGGCGCAGACGATGACCCAGCCGTCGCTGTCGAAGGCCTTCACCGCGGGCGCCAGCGTGTCTGAAAACTGCAGTTCGGCGTACAGCGCGTCCTCTATCAGCGGCACCTGATGCTGCTTGACCAGCCGGGCCAGCCGTTTCTTGGCTTCCAGCGGCATGCAGCAGCCCAGCGGATTGTGGACGTTGGGCATCGCCACCAAGGCCTGGATGCGGCGCTCGGCCAGCAGCACCTCCACCGCGTCTATCGACAGGCCGGCCTGCGGGTCGGTGGGGATTTCCACCGCTTTCAGCCCCAGGCTGGCCAGCAGCGGCAACAGATTGAAGTAGGTTGGCGATTCCAGTCCCACCGCGTCGCCGTGGCGGGTGACGGCGCGCAGCGCCAGCTGCAGCGCCTCCATGCAGCCGTGGGTCAGGATGATGTTGTCCGGCTGCAGCGTCATGCCCAGGTCCATGCCGCGGCGGGCGATCTGGGTGCGCAGCCGCTCCGAGCCGGGCGGCAGCGCGTAGGTGCTGACCATGCCGGGCTGGCGGCGCAGGATCTGTCCCATCAGCCGCGCCAGCTTGTTGCCGGGATAGAAGTCGCCGCCGCGCGGGCAGGCCAGCGCGAGGTCGATGAAGCCCTCGCTCTGCTGCGCCTGCAGCACCGTGCCTATCAGGTCCAGCACCGCGTGCGGGGTCGGCGCGGCCGGTCCGCTCTCGGTGCCGGCCGGCCGCGCCGGCGACGGCAGGCGCGAGCGCACGTAATAGCCCGACTGCGGCCGGGCCTCGATCAGGCCGCGGTCCTCCAGCACGCGGTAGGCGCTGACCACGGTGTTCAGGCTGAGCTGGCGGCTGTGCGCGGCGCGGCGCACCGACGGCAGCCGCGAGCCGGGCGGCAGCGTGCCGCGGCTGATCGCCAGCGACAGGTCGTCGGCCAGCTGCTGGTAGAGGGTGGGTGGGCTGTTCTGCATGTCTTGCGGACGGGTGAGGGGCACAGCTGTGATCATAGCGGATGGTGACAGTCTGCGGAAAGCTCAATCTGTAACCAGATCAATAGTTGATTTTTGATTCTGTATCCATCGGCGCCGCGCGAATAAGATTTTCCGGTGGGCAAGGGCCTGTCGCCGCTTGCCGTTTTCGCAGGAGATCCGCGATGCCAGAATTCGCCTTGCTGTCCTATATCGCCCTGATGTCGATCACGCCGGGGCCCAACAACCTGATGCTGGCCTCGTCCGGCGTCAATTTCGGTTTCCGCCGCACCGTGCCGCACCTGCTGGGCATCAGTCTCGGCTGCGCGCTGCAGGTCTTCATCGTCGCGATGCTGCTGGCGCAGATGCTGGGCTGGCTCAGCGCCTGGAGGCCGCCGCTGGCGGTGGCCGGCTGCGTCTACCTGCTGTGGCTGTCGTGGCGGATCGCCCGCGCCGGGCGGCCCGAGGCGCGCGAGCAGGCGCGTCCGCTGGGCTTTGTCGGCGCGGCGCTGTTCCAGTGGCTGAATCCCAAGGCCTGGGTGATGGTGCTGAACGCGTCCGTGCTGTTCATGCCGGCCGGCGGCGGCCAGCTGGTCGCCGCCTCGCTGCTGGCGCTGGCCTTCGCCGTGGTCAATCTGCCTTGCATCAGCGTCTGGGCCTGGGGCGGCGAAAAGCTGAGGCGCTGGCTGGCCCGGCCGCGCGCCTTACTGGCCTACAACCTGACGATGGGCGCGCTGATGGCCTTCACTGCCTTGTGGCTGCTGTACGACGAACTGGCGCCGGCGCTTGCCCTGGCGGCATGATGTCCGTTTTTGGCAGGTACTTGTCCGAAGGAGGCCTTATTTGCTGGCTGTATCCGCCTTACGATGCTGTCCATATCCACACCGCCGGGAGAGGCGAAATGAAAAAGACCGCATTGTTGGTGATTGATGTTCAGGATTCCTTTCTTCACCGCCCGTACTGGGACGAGCGCGACTTGCCTGCCTATCAAGAAGCTCAACTCGGGCTGATCGCCGGGGCCGAGGCGCGCGGCGTGCCGGTCGTCAACATCTTCCATACGGACGACGACGAGGCATTCAGGATCGAGTCCGGGCTGGTCAAGCCGCAGTCCTGGCTGACGCACAGGCCGGCGGCGTCTTTCGTCAAGCACGTCCACAACGCGCTGACCGATTCCGGCCTGCAGGACTGGCTGATCAGGCATGGCATCCGGAAGCTGGTTATTTCCGGCATCCGCACCGAGCAGTGCTGCGAAACCACCACCCGCGTGGCCTCGGACCTGGGCTACGAGGTGGACTTCGTCACCGAGGCGACGCTGACCTTCCCGATGACGCACGCCGGCAGCGGCGTGGTTTACAGCGCCGCGGACATCCGCGCCCGCACCGAACTGGTGCTGGCCGGGCGCTTCGCCACCATCGTCACGGTGGAGGAGGCCTTGCGGCGGATGGGGGACTGAGCCTGTCGCCGTTTTTTCGCCCGGTGCGGGCGCTTGCCGTCGGGCGCCCGCATGTCATAAGGTGTCGCCATTCGGTTTGTCCAGATGAGGAGCAGGCATGTCGCAACATGCATCAAGCGCGCCGCCCGACGGCTTGCCGGCCTACCGGCTGCTGACCGGGCCGGTCGATTCGGCCTTCTGCAAGCGGGTCAGCGAGGCGCTGGCGCTAGGCTACCGGCTGCACGGCTCGCCGGCGGCCACGTTCAACGGCGAGCGCGTGATCGTCGCGCAGGCCGTGTTGTGGGCGGGAGCGAACGGTGCCGCCGATTGACGTGGCGCAGGCGCTGGCCATCGTGCTGGTCTGGGGCGTGAACTTCGTGGTGATCAAATGGGGCGTGGCCGGCGTGCCGCCGCTGTTGCTGGGCGCCTTGCGCTTCGCGCTGGTGGCGCTGCCGGCGGTGTTCCTCGTCAGGCGGCCGGCGTTGCCATGGCGCTATCTGGCCTTGTACGGGCTGACGGTCGGCGTCGGGCAGTTCGGCTGCCTGTTCTCGGCGATCAAGCTGGGCATGCCGGCCGGCCTGGCCTCGGTGGTGCTGCAATCGCAGGCCTTTTTCACCTTGCTGCTGGCGCGGCTGGTGCTGGGCGAGCCCTGGCGCCGCAGCCAATTGGCCGGCCTGACGCTGGCGCTGGGCGGACTGGCGCTGATCGGCATCGGCAAAGGCGGCGACATGACGGCGCTGGGCTTCGGCCTGACCATAGCCGCGGCCACCAGCTGGGCGGCGTCCAACATCGTCGTGCGAGCGATAGGCCGAGCGGGTTTCAAGGTGGAGCCGCTGGGCCTGGTGGTGTGGTCCAGCCTGGTGCCGCCGCTGCCCTTCCTGCTGTTGTCCATGTGGCTGGAGGGCGGCGAACGTATCGCCGGGGCCTTGCGCGGCTTCGACGGGCAGTCGCTGTTCGCCGTCGCCTATCTGGCCTTCGCGGCCACGATGCTGGGCTACGGCCTGTGGAGCCGGCTGCTTGCGCGGCACGCCGCGGCGAGGGTGGCGCCGTTTTCGCTGCTGGTGCCGGTGGTCGGCCTGCTGGCTTCCCACTGGCTGCTCGGCGAGAGCCTGACGCCGGCGCAGCTGGCCGGCAGCGGCCTGCTGATGGCGGGCCTGGTGGTCACGGTGTTCGGCGGCCGGCTGCTGGCGGCCGTCGCGGACGGCGGGGCGCGCCGTGCGTGACATCTATTTCGTCTTGCCGCCCGGCCTGTTGCTGCTGGATCTGGCCGGCCCGGCCGACGCGTTCCGCCTGGCCGGGGAGCAGGGCGCCGGTTTCCGGCTGCATTACGTCGGCGCGGCGGCCGAGGTGGACACCTCGCTGGGCCTGCCGCTGGGCGGCGTAGGGCCGTTGCCGGACGCATTGCCGGACGGCGCGCTGGTGGTGGTGCCCGGCTCGACGCCGTCGGCCGAGGCCCATGCCCGGCCGGAGGCGAGGCGCATCGTCGCCTGGCTGGCGGCGCGCCGCGCCCAGGCCGGCGTGCGCTGGGCCGGCATCTGCTCCGGCAGCCTGCTGCTGGCCGAGGCCGGCCTGTTCGACGGCCGGAGCTGCACCAGCCACCACAGCCTGCTGGACCGCCTGCGCGCGCTGGCGCCGGCGGCGCGGGTGCTGGAGAACCGCGTCTTCGTCGACGACGGGCCGTGCAGCAGCAGCGCCGGCATCACCGCCGGCGTCGACCTGGCGCTGCACCTGATAGGCGTGCTGGCCGATTCCGCCGTCGCCCGCGAGGTGGCGCGCGAGATGGTGGTGTATTTCCGGCGCTCGTCGCAGGACCCGGAGCTGTCGCCGTGGCTGGCCTGGCGCAACCACCTGCATCCGGCGCTGCACCGCGCCCAGGACCTGATCTGCGCCGATCCGGTGCGCGACTGGCCGCTGGAGGAGCTGGCCGGCAAGGTGCACGTCAGCGCCCGCCACCTGTCGCGGCTATTCCGCGACCACGCAGGCGTTTCAGCGCACGACTACCACCGCGCGCTGCGACTGGCGCTGGCCCGGCAATGGCGCGCCGGCGGTCTGGGCAAGGAAAAGGCGGCGCTGGCGGCCGGCTTTTCCTCGGCGCGCCAGATGGACCGCGCCGCCTGCCTGCATGACTGACGGGCAGTCGGATGCCGGGCTTTTCTCAAGTTTCATCGCGACAGGCCGATGTTCGGGTTGACGAGCCCGCTGAATGGTTCATACCATTCGATCAATATCTATCGGTAATCGCCATGAAAACAGCCCGCTGCCTGCCCCGTCTTTTTTCCCTGGTCCTGATGGCCGCCCTGTCGGCCTGCACCACCGCCGCGCCGCCTAAGCCGGCGATGGCGCCGATGTCGGCGAAGGATGCGGGCATGACGCCGTCGGGCGTCGGCTATGTCGGTTCCGGCGAGGACGGCAGCGTCGGCGAAGGCCAGGAGGTCAGGGTGGTGGTCAAGGAGGTCAGTCCGTTCCAGCCCATCATCGTCCGCGTCACCGGCACCGGTGCCGCGCCGTACACCAATAGCCTGACCCCGTCGCAGCGCAAGCTGCTGGCGATGCGGGCGGCGCGGCTGGACGCCTTCCGCGCGATCGCCGAACAGGTGCAGGGCATGAAGCTGGTCGGCAACAGCTCGGTATCGAACATGATCGCCAACAACGATAGCTTCCGCACCTATGTGGACGCCTATCTGCGCGGCGTCACCATCGTCTCCACCAGCATGAAGCCGGACGGCACCAGCGAGGCGGTGGCGGAGATCACGCTGGACCAGGAGTTCTACCGCCAGTTCCGCAATACGCTGGACAAGACCGGCAGCGTGATGCAGGCCTCCAAGGACGTGGGCACCGCCGGCGCGCTGTGTCCGGAAGGCAATTGCGGCGCCACCCGCGTGGTGCCGTCGACGGCGCCGGCGATGATGCCGACGGCCGCGCCGTCGTCGCGTTACAGCAGCAATTTCTACGTGAACCAGTAAATGGGGCGTTTCTCAGCGATTGCCGCCGCGGTTGCGGCGGCATTGTTTTTCAGCGGTCCGGCCGCCGCCGAGATACTGAACGCCGAGGGCGTGGCGCCGCTGGACAACGGCGCGGTCGCGGCGCGGGACATGGCGATCCGTGACGCCTTGAAGCTGCTGGCGATACGCAAGGGCGCCCGGATCGAGTCGGCCCAGGTGCTGGAGAACGGCGGCGCCGGCGAATCCGGCACGCTGACCGCGTCCGGTCCGGTGCAGGGCGCGGTCAAGGTGCTGAAAGAGTATCGGCAAGGCAATCTCTACCATGTGCAGATCTCGGTCGATACCGGCAATCCGGCCGCCGCCCCGGCCCGCAGCCGCGATCCGGCCTGCGCGATGCCGCCGGGCCGCTCGCTGCGGCGCCGGCTGGTCACCACCTACTTCAACGTCGACCGCCCGGCCGAGGCCTCCGATCTGAGCAGCCTGGCGACCGGGCTGCCGACCGAGCTGTCGCGCCGGCTGTCGCGCAATCCCATGCTGCTGGTGCGCGACGCCAACACCATCTCGGTGCTGGCCGACAGCCGCATCGCCGAGCCGTCCGCCGGCCGCGACATCGCCAGCCAGCTGGGCCTGCGCGAGGGCGTGCAATTCGTCGTGGCGGGCCGGGTGCTGTCCACCTCGGTCACCGACAAGAACACCCGCCCGTCGATCTACGAGTCGAACAACACCAGCCAGCAGAGCGCGATCTACAACGGGCCGTTCTCCGGCATGTTCGGCGGCGGCGTCAAGTACGCGCCGACCGAGCGCCAGTTCGACATGGAATTGTGGATCTACGACGGCCTGACCGGCTCGCTGCTGGCGAACGAGCGCGTCAGCGGCGAGGCCAAGGGCGAGGTGGTGCCCAAGCTGCCGAAGCCGTTCGCGTCGACAGCGTTCTGGGAAACCGATTACGGCAAGCTGGTGAACCGCTTGATGGACCAGGCCGCCCAGCGCGTCGACGACATCATTTCCTGCATCCCGTTCTCGGCCCGCGTGGTGAGGCTGGAGGGCAAGCGCGTCTACATCAACGCCGGTCTGCTCGACGGCATGGCGGTCGGCGACAAGCTGCTGCTGTACAAGCGTTCGTCGGGTCAGCCGGTGCGGGACCTGATCACCAGCCTGGATCTCGGGGTGCCGGAGAGCCTGAACGGCGACATCTCGCTGGTCCAGGTGCAGCCCAACTTCTCGATCGCCGTCGTGCAGAGCAATCGGCAGCCGGTGCGCGAGGGCGATTACGTCCGCTTCGTGCCCAGCAGCCGCTGAGACGGCGGCGTCTCAGGCAAAAGCCTGGCAGACATCCACCCATTCGCCGCCGGTGACTTCCCCAAGCTGCGCCGGACTGATGCGCACCGCGCTGTGCACCGCGCCGGCGGCCGGCAATACCTCGTCGAAAGCCCGGATGGACTGGTCCAGATAGACCGGCAGCTCGCGCGCGAGACCGAAGGGGCAGACGCCGCCGACCGGATGGCCGGTGATGGCTTCCACCTCCTCGGGCGGCAGCATCTTGCCCTTGCCGAAAGCGTCCTTGAACTTGCGGTTGTCGATGCGGGCGTCGCCGCGCGCCACCAGGATCACGTCGCGGCCGTCGGCGAGGCGGAAGGCCAGCGTCTTGGCGATGCGTCCCGGCTCGACGCCATGGGCGGCCGCGGCTTCCGCGACGGTGGCGGTGCTGACGTCCAGCTCGATGATGGCGATGTCCGCTTGGCGGGCGGCGAAGAAGGCTTTGACCGATTCCAGGCTCATCGGCGGTTCTCGTCGGGAATGATGGTCGGTCCATTATTGCCGATCAGAAGCCATGGCGCCAGATTCGGCGGGCGCGGGAAAAACGCCCCGGCGCAAGGTCTGCGCCGGCCGCTTTGGGCGCCCTGCATCCGGCAGAGATGGCCGATGCCGCAACAGGCTCTCAGGGCTGGCGGACGATCTCGGTCAGTTTGTCGGCGATGTCCTGCGAGGTGGCGGCCTGTTCCTCCGCTGCGTTGGCGATCTGCACGACGAAGTCGCGCATATTGTTGATCTCGCCGACTATGGTCGCCAGCGCCTGCTCGGCGCGCAGGAAGTCGCTCTCGGTGGCGTCGACCTGCTGGCGGCCCTGTTCGATGGCCTCGACATTCTGCTTCACCTCGTTCTGGATGTCGCGGATCATGTCGCCTATTTCCTGGGTGGCCTTGGTGGTGCGCTCGGCCAGCTTGCGCACCTCGTCGGCCACCACGGCGAAACCGCGGCCCATCTCGCCGGCGCGGGCGGCCTCGATGGCGGCGTTCAGCGCCAGCAGATTGGTCTGGTCGGCGATGTCCTTGATCACGCCGACGATCTGGCCTATGGTCTCCGAGCGCCGGCCCAGCGACTCCAGGCTGTCGGCGGTGCCGCGCACCATGCCGCCGACGTTCTTCATGCTGCCGCTGGTTTCGCTGACGATGGTCGCGCCCTTGCGGCCTTCGTCCAGCATCAGCTTCGCCGACTCCGACGCCGACGTGGTCTGCACCGCCACGTTCTGTATCGTGGCGCTCATCGCCTGCATGTTTTCCGACAATTCGTTGATGCGGGCCTCGAGGAATTCGCGGCGCTGGTTGCCTTCATCCTGCAGTTCCTGGGCGCGGATTTCGGCGGACACGTCCTGGAAGCTGGCCATGAAGCACAGCAGCTGGTCGGGATGGGCGGAGTCCCAGATCGGGAAGACCTTGGTCTTGAACATCACCTCGCCGACCGGGATCATCGCCGTGTGCTGTTCGATCTTGCGGCTGGCAAGATCGGCCAGGATGCGGCGATTGTGTTCCGGATCGCGGTGGAACTGGTGGATGCTGCGGCCGTCCGCCTGGTCGACGTCGACGCCGGGACGGAATTTCTGGTTCATCATCTCGCGGTGGTGCCGCAAGGCCTCGTGCGCCGTCTTGTTCATGTAGAAGATCACGTTGTCGCGGCTGGTGTCGCACAACATGATCAGATTGTCCGCATGATCGAGCACGCTTTCCAGCTGGCGCACCCGGCGCGCCGCCTCCTCGGCCTTGTCCGCCGTCTTTCCGAAACCAAACATTCCCATCTCCCGACTACGTGCTTCTACTGGATTCCTGCTGTTTGTGGTTTGGCTGATGCGTGCCGGGAATGCAAGCCCTTTGAGGACCGGGGAGCGAAATGAATCGATTTTTATTCTTTCAGCGGCAGTTGCAGGGTCTCCTTGACCTCCTCCATCACCACATAGCTTTTCGATTCCTTGGCCGACGGCAGCTGCAACAGGATGTCGCCGAGCAGCTTGCGGTACATCGACATGTCGGCGATGCGGGCCTTGATCAGGTAGTCGAAATCGCCGGACACCAGATGGCATTCCAGGATTTCCGGGATGCTCATGATCTCGCGGCGGAAGGCGTCGAAGATGTTGCCGGACTTGGCTTCCAGCTTGATCTCGACGAAGACCAGCAGCGCGCCGCCGAGCGCCTGCGGATTCAGGCGGGCGTAATAGCCCTCGATGATGCCGTCGCGCTCCATCCGGCGGACCCGTTCCGTGCACGGGGTGGTGGACAGGCCGACTTTCTCGGCCAGCTCGGTCATCGCGATGCGGCCGTTCTTCTGCAGGATGCGCAGTATTTTGCGGTCCATCTTGTCCAGCGCCTTGCCGGTGGTGGTGATTGTCTTCATGTTTTCACTGTCTTGATCATAAAAATACCATATCAATCTTTTGATTCTCGTCAATTTCAGTGAAAAAAACCAGAGGTCAATGAATATACTGGCGAAATTCACTAGGCGTAGCGACTGGGCTACAAACGGAGACGGAATCATGAAGGTAATCGTGCTGGGTGGCGGCGTTCTGGGCGTGTCCACCGCGTGGTATCTGGCCAAGGCGGGCTGCCAGGTGACGGTGCTGGAACGTCAGGACGGCGTGGCGCTGGAGACCAGCTTCGGCAACGCCGGCCAGATCTCGCCGGGCTACTCGGCGCCGTGGGCCGCGCCCGGCATTCCGTTGAAGGGCCTGAAGTGGATGTTCCAGCGCCACGCGCCGCTGGCCATCACGCCGGACGGCAGCCTGTACCAGCTGCAGTGGATCGCCAAAATGCTGGCCAACTGCAACGAGAAGGCCTACGCCGTCAACAAGGGCCGCATGATGCGGCTGGCCGAATACAGCCGCGACAAGATCAAGGAATTGCGCGCCGAGACCGGCCTGCAGTACGAAGGGCGCCAGGGCGGTACGCTGCAACTGTTGCGCAGTCAGGCCCAGGTAGACGGCATGGCCAAGGACATCGCCGTGCTGCGCGAATGCGGCGTCGATTTCAATGTGCTGGACCCGGACGGCTGCGCCCGCGTCGAGCCGGCGCTGGCGGCGGTCAAGCACAAGCTGGCCGGCGGCCTGCAGCTGCCCAATGACGAAACCGGCGATTGCAATCTGTTCACCAGCCGTCTGGCCGAACTGGCGCGCGAGAAGGGCGTGGCGTTCCGCTTCGGCGTCACCGTCGACGCGATCGAGAGCGACGGCAAGCGCATCACCGGCGTCCGCGTCGGCGAAGAGACGCTGCGCGCCGACCACTACGTGGTGGCGATGGGCAGTTACTCGCGCGATCTGGTCAAGGCGCTGGGCATAGACATCCCGGTCTACCCGGTCAAGGGCTACTCGCTGACGGTGCCGATCACCAATCCGGCCGGCGCGCCGACTTCGACGATACTGGACGAGACCTACAAGGTGGCGATCACCCGTTTCGACAACCGCATCCGCGTCGGCGGCATGGCCGAGCTGTCCGGCTACAATCTGGGACTGAACCCGCGCCGCCGCGAAACGCTGGAAATGGTGGTCGGCGATCTGTATCCGAACGGCGGCGACATCAAGGCGGCCTCGTTCTGGACCGGCCTGCGTCCGATGACGCCGGACGGCACGCCCATCGTCGGCGGCACCCGCTACGCCAACCTGTCGCTGAACACCGGCCACGGCACGCTGGGCTGGACCATGTGCGCCGGCTCCGGCAAGGTGCTGGCCGACCTGATCACCGGCGCCAAGCCGGAAATCAGCGTCGACGGCCTGTCGATGCAGCGTTACGCCAAGCAAGGCGAGACCCTGGTGGTGCCGGTGATCCGTCCGGCGGTGCAAGGGGCCTGAGGCATGCGTCCGTTGATCGCGACGATACGGCTGGACCATCTGCGCCACAATTACCTGCTGGCGCGCGCCGCCCACGGCGACAAGACGCTGGCGGTGCTGAAGGCCAACGCCTACGGCCACGGCGCCGTGCGCTGCGCGCGCGCGCTGGCCGATCTCGCCGACGGTTTCGCCGTCGCCTGCCTGGAGGAGGCGCTGGAGCTGCGCGCCGCCGGCATCGCCCAACCGATCCTGCTGCTTGAGGGGGTGTTCGAAGCCGAGGAACTGCAGGCGGTGGACGAGCACGGCCTGTGGCTGGCCGTCACCGGCGAGGAGCAGCTGCGCATGATCGAACAATCGAGTCCGTCCCGCCCGTTCGATGTCTGGCTGATGCTGGATTCCGGCATGCACCGCGAGGGCTTCCTGCCGGGAGACTACCATGCGGCCTGGCACAGGCTGGCAGCCAGCGGCAAGGCGGGCAGCATCACCAAGATGACGCACTTCGCCCGCGCCGACGAGCCTGAAATCCCGATGACTTTCGCCCAGCTGGAGGCTTTCGACGCCGCGGTGAAGGGCCTGCCGGCCGGCGACGAGTCGGTCGCCAACTCGGCCGGCATCCTGTGCCACCCGCGCGCCCAGCGCAACTGGGGCCGCGTCGGCATCGCGCTGTACGGCGTGACGCCGCTGCCGGCCGGTTTCGGACAGGGCGACGCGCTGCGTCCGGTGATGCGGTTTTCCAGCAAGGTGTTCGGCGTGCGCGAGCTGGCCGCCGGCGAGCCGATAGGCTACGGCGACAACTATGTCACCGAGCGGCCGACCCGTGTCGGCCTGGTGGCCTGCGGCTATGCCGACGGTTATCCGCGCCGGGCGTCCACCGGCAGCCCGGTGCTGGTGGACGGCCGTCGCACGCGCTTGATCGGCCGGGTGTCGATGGACATGTTGACGGTGGATCTGAGCGATCTGCCCGAGGCCGGCATCGGCAGCGAGGTGGAGCTGTGGGGCGACGCGATATCGGTCAACGAGGTGGCGGCCCATGCCGGCACGATAGGCTACGAGCCGTTGTGCAACGTCAAGCGCGCGCGTTTCGACTACCGCTGAGCGCGGACTCGCGCGGCGGACGACAGGCCCGGCATCGCCGGGCCTTTGTTTTGCCCATGGCCACGGGACTTGGGCCGGTCTATCCAAATGTGCTTTAATCTGCCGCGCTTATTGACTCAATCCGCCGATGGCCGGCCGACGCGCCGCGCGATAGAACCACGATGAAACATCTTTCCATTGCGGCATTGGCTGCCTTGGCGCTGGCGCCGTGCGGCCGGGCCGAACCGCCGCCGCCTGAGCTGCTCGGCGGCGGCGACGCCCGCCGCCAGTTGCAGGACAGCGACCGGCGCTTCGACGAACTGATCCGCCAGCAGAAGCTGCGCCAGATCGAGAGCGGGCCGAGCGTCGCGCCCGCCGAGGCGCCGCCGCCGCTGTCCGGCGCGGCCTGCCTGCCGGTGACGGGCTTGCGGCTGGCCGGCATCACGCTGCTGAGCCGCGCCGAGGTGGCGGCGCTGGGCCTGCCGCGCGGCGATTGCCTGGACGTGGCCGAACTGAACCGCTTCAGCCGCGCGCTGACCGCGCTGTATCTGAGCCGCGGCTATATCGCGGCGCGGGTGCTGGCCCGCGGGCCGGACGCGCGCGGCGTGCTGACGCTGCAGGTGGCCGAGGGCAGGGTGGCGGCGATCCGCGCCGACGACGCCGCGCCGCGTCCCGGCAATCTATTCCCCGGCATGGCCGGCGCGCCGCTGAGCGTCCGCGATCTGGACCAGGGCCTGGATCAGGCCAATCGGCTGCGCTCCAACCACGTCACGGTGGACGTGCTGCCCGGGGACGCGGCCGGCGACTCCATCCTGCAACTGCACAATCAGCCGGATCCTCGCTTTTCCGGCGCGCTGTCGCTGGACAATGCCGGACGCGCAGGCACCGGCCGGACCCAGGCAGGCGCCAGCCTGAACTGGGACAACGCCGCCGGCTGGTCCGACTTTCTCAGCCTGTCGGCGCAGACCACCACCGACAAGCCGTCGCTGCGGCACAGCCGCAGCGAATCGCTGTTCTACTCGCTGCCTTACGGCTACTGGACCTTCAGCGCCTTCGCCAGCCGCGCCGACTATCTGAATCCGCAGCGGCTGCAGTTCGGCACGATCGAGCTGTCCGGCAACACCGCCCAAGGCGGCGTCCGGCTGGACAGGGTGCTGGCGCGCGACCAGGGCCATATCCTGAGCGCCGAGCTGCAACTGACGCAGAAACGGGTGCGCAACTATTTCCAGGACGCCCAACTGGCGATCAGCAGCCCCAGCCTGACGGTGCTGGAAGGCGGGCTGTCGCAGATGCTGATCCTGCCCGGCGGGCTGCTGCAACTGGACGGCAATCTGCAGCGCGGTACCCGCTGGCTGGGCGCCGACGCTCAGGACGGCCGTTTTCCCGGCCTGCCGAATCCGCAATTCCTCAAACTGAAGCTGGCCGTCAGCTGGTATGGCGCGCTGCGCCTGCCGGGCGGACCGTACCAGCTGCAGAGCTCGCTGGCAGGGCAGGCCAGCCGCGACCCGCTGCCGGGCGTCGAACAGCTGGACGTCGCCGACGCCGGCGCGGTGCGCGGCTTCCGCAACAACTCGCTGGCGGCGGAAACCGGCTGGTACTGGCGCAACACGCTGTCGAAACGTCTGCAGTACGGCGGCTTCAGCGTGACGCCGCGCTTGGGGCTGGACGGCGGCCGCGCGCTGATGCGCGGCGGCGGCGAGACCTGGCAGGACATCGCCGGCGCCGACGTCGGCGTCGCGCTGGCGCGCGGCGGCCTGACGCTGGACCTCGACTACAGCCGGCCGTTGCGCCGGCCCTCGGGCTGGGTGCCGGAGGGCCGCATCCTGTTCGCCCGCTTGAACTGGCAGTGGTGAGCGCTGTGTTGTAAATGAAACGAAAATAAAATTCACATCATTGTAAAAATGCATTTCAATTGAATTGATTTAAAAAAAGCCTTAGATTCCAAATCAAACAATTGTTTGAATAGGCCGCGACCGATAACGCGGCACACGATGTTGGATTCGAGGGCAATGATGATGAAAAAAACAAGGTTCGGCCTGTCGACGACGGGCAGGGTGGCGGCGGCGCTGACGCTGGCTTTCGTGGTGGCCGAGGCGGCCTCGGCCGGCGGCATCGCGGCCGCAGGCGGCAGCGGCGCGCAGCCGCAGATATCCACCGCCGGCAACGGCGCCCAGGTGATCAACATCGTCGCGCCGACGGCGGCCGGCGTGTCGGTCAACCAGTACCAGGATTTCAACGTCGGCAAACCCGGCGCGGTGTTCAACAACGCGCTGCAGGCCGGCCAGTCCCAGCTGGCGGGCCAGCTCGGCGCCAATGCCCAGCTCGGCGGCAATCAGGCCAGCGTGATCCTGAACGAAGTGGTCAGCCGCAATCCCTCGCTGCTCCTGGGCAAGCAGGAAGTGTTCGGCAAGGCCGCAGACTACGTGCTGGCCAACCCGAACGGCATCGCCTGCGACGGCTGCGGCTTCATCAACATTCCCCGCGCCTCGCTGCTGGTGGGCACGGCCAATCTGCAGGACGGCGCCATCGCCTCGCTGCAGGCCGCCAATAACGGCAACGCGCTGAGCATTTCCGGCGGCGGCGCCTCCGGCGTCAATGTGCTGGACCTGATCGCCCCGCGGCTGGACGTCCGCGCCAATGTCTCCGCCGCCGACGCCATCCGCGTCCGCGCCGGCTTCAACACCGTAGACTACGCCGGCGGCCAGGTGACGGCCACCGCCCGGACGCCGGATGGCGTCGGCAAGCTGGACAGCTATTTCCTCGGCGCCATGCAGGCCGGCCGCATCAATATCGTCAGCACCGCCGCGGGCGCCGGCGTCAATGTCGGCGGCAACCTGGCCGGCGGCGACGAACTGACCATCGGCTCGGCCGGCGCGCTTTCGGTTCAGGCCGCCCAGCTTAAGGGCAAACAGCTGGCGCTGAGCGGCGCCAGCGTCGACATCTCCGGCCGCGTCGACAGCGAAACCGGCAAGGACGGCAAGCACGACGAAAGCTGGTTCATCTGGAAGACCGGCGAGAGCAACAGCACGTCCAGCAAGACCGATGCCAGCGTCAAGCGCGCCTCGCTGCAGGGCGACAGCGTAACGGTCAGCGCCGGCGGCAACGCCCATGTCGGCGCCGCCGACATCCAGGGCCAGGACGTGCAGCTGTCCGGCGCCAGCGTCAATCTGGACGGCCAGCTGGCGCAAAGCGGCAGCAGCAGCAGCGACCACGCCTGGAAGAACGCCTGGGCGTACAACCAGGAACAGAACAGCACGACCCAGCAGCAGTCGGTGGCACGGATCAAGGCCGGCCGCGACGCGACCGTCGTCGCCACCGGCGGCGACATCGCCGTCGCCGGCGCCAGCGTGCAGGCCGGCAACAATCTGAAGCTGGGCGCGACCGGCGGCGTCCGGCTGTCGGCGCTGAGCGAGACCGACACCAGCAGCGACGTCGGCAACCGCAAGAACGACGGCGCGGCGCTGGAAACCGGCAGCTGGAACAACAGCAGCAGCCAGCAGCGTCTGGTGCAGGCGCAGCTGCGCGCCGGCAATGCGCTGGGGGTCAGCGCCAGCGGCGACATCGACGCCCAGGCGGGCGTGCTGCAAGCCGGCGGCGACGCCATCCTGTCGTCGCAGGGCAAGACCACGCTGGCCGCGCAGACCAGCGCCAACAGCAGCAGCACGCAGAACGGCAAGACCTACTGGGGCGGCATAGGCGGCGGCGGCAAGCAGAACAACAGCAGCAGCGCCACCGTCAACACCGGCAGCGCCGTCAATGCCGGCGGCAAGCTGTTCATCAACGGCGACGCCGGCATCGCCATCAACGGCAGCCAGGCCAAGGGCGCGCAGGGCGCGTACGCCAAGACCCGGTCCGGCGGCGTCGTCATCGACAGCGCGCTGGATCTGACCCAGACCCGCACCGACCAGCGCACCGGCACCGCCTTCAACATCACCAGCAGTTCCAGCAAGGGCAGCAGCAGCCAAGAGACCGCGGTCGGCTCGGCGCTGAAGTCCGACGCCGAGCTGCAGCTGATCTCCGCCGGCGACGTGGCGGTGACCGGCAGCCTGCTCAAGGCGGCGCAGGCGCTGAACATCCAGGCGGTCGGCGACATCAAGGTGGCCAGCCAGGCGGCCGAGACGCACAGCCAGTCCAGCGACACCCAGCTGGCGCTGCGCGGCGTCGGCGCCGAAACCGGCGACAAGCAGTACCGCGGCGGCGTGCGGCTGGAACATGACAGCACCGATCAACAGCTGGACCAGACCGCCCAGACCGGCTCGCAGCTGGCCGGCGGCAGCGTCAAGCTGGCGGCAGGCAACGATCTGACGCTGAGCGGCTCCAAGCTGGAAAGCGGCGGCGACGCCAGCCTGTCCGGCCAGAACGTCAGCCTGAACGCGGCGCAGGCCACCAGCCACAGCGACAAGGACAGCACCGTCAGCGGCGGCGGCCTCTATCTGACCGGCGGCCTGGACAAGACCGGCGCCGGCGTCGAATTCGGCCAGACCGGCAGCCGCACCGTCGTCGACGGCAGCGTCGCCCAGGTGAGCGCGGTCAAGGCCGGCGGCAAGCTGGACATCACCGCCGGCAACGGCATGGGCAGCGTGCAGAACCAGGGCAGCCAGATCCAGGCGGGCGGCGCGGTGAGCATCGCCGCCGGCGACGTCAGCAACCAGGCGGCGCTCAGCCAGCAGTCCACCCAGCAAAGCGGCAGCCATTGGGGCGTCGACGTCGGCGCCAATGTCGACTACAGCGGCCTGACCCGTCCGGTCGTCAACGCCGGCGCCAGCGTGGCCAAGGGCGACGTGTCCGGCGCGGCCGGACAGGCGGCGAACCTGGGCGCGGCCAATCTGGGCGTGGACGTCGCCGTCACCGGCGGCAGCTCGAAGTCGCAGAGCCAGAGCAGCACGGCGCAGGTCACCAGCATCGGGGGCGCCTCGGTCAATGTGGCCGCCGGCGGCGCGCTGAAGGACCAGGCGACCCAGTACCAGGCAAGCCAAGGCCAGGTGAGCATCAGCGCCGACAGCCAGCAGATGACGGCGGTGGCCAATACCCGGAGCCAGAGCAGCCAGGCGAGCGAAGGCGGCGCCACCGTGCGCGTCTATACGACCACCGGCGAGGACGTCAACGTCAAGGGCAGCGGCCAGGGCAGCTATAGCAGCAGCCAGAGCGCGTCCAGCACGGCGGTGACCGGCTCCATCGTGTCGGCCGGCGGCGTCAACGTGCAGGTCAACAACGACGCGTCCTACCAGGGCGCGAACATCAACGGCGGCAGCGGCCAGGCCAATGTGCAGGCCGGCGGCAAGCTGAGCCTGAGCCAGGCCGACAACACCGCCAGCAGCCAGCAGCGCAGCGTCGGCGTATCGGTCGGCATCGGCGTCAGCACCAGTCCGATAGACGGCGGCAGCAAGCTCGGCGGCAGCGGCAATCTGGCGGTGAACAGCCAGCAGAGCCAGACCGCCTCCAGCCAGGCCGCGGCCGGTTCGGTGCAGGCGGCCGGCGGCATCGCGCTGACGTCCGGCAACGGCCTGACCGTGCAGGGCGGCAGCCTCTCCGGCGGCGGCGACGTCAAGCTGCAGTCCGACGGCAAGGTCAGCCTGCAGGCCGCGACCGGCAGCGACAGCAAGACCGGCAACGGCTGGGGCTTCAGCGTCAACGCCGGCGGCAGCAACAGCAAGGGCAAGGACGCGTCGGGCCAGGGCTTCAATGTCGGCGGCGGTGTCCAGCTGTCCAGCCAGAACGAGTCCAGCGCCACCCAAGCCGGCACGCAGGCGACGGCGGGCGGCACGCTGAGCGTCGGCGCCGGCGCCACCGGCAACAACGCCGTGTCCGTACAGGGCGGCCAGCTGTCCGGCAAGACGGTGGAGCTGACGGCCGACAACGGCGGCATCAGCCTACAATCGGCTCAGAACGGCAGCCAGCGCAATGACTGGAGCGCCGGCGTCAATCTGGGCGGCGGCGCCAACAGCAGCGCGGCCAAGGACGCGAGCGGCCAGGCCAAGGCCGACGGCGCCGGCAAGACCTATCAGGTGGGCGGCGGCTTCGACGTCAAGGTCGATCAGCAGGACAAGCTCGCCAATGCCAACGCCACGGTCAAGGCCGACCAGGTCAAGGTCAAGGCCGACGGCCAGCTGACGCTGGCCGGCGCCGACATCAACGGCGGCAAGGTGGACGGCAGCGTCGGCGGCAATGTCGTCGTGCAGAGCCAGCAGGACCGCAACAACGGCAGCCATGTCGACGTGGGCCTGAACGTCAGCCGTTCCGACGCCAAGAACCCCAGCGTCGTCGATCAGGCCGCCGGCCTGGCCGGTCCGCTGGCCGGCGCGGCGAAGGACAAGGCGACCGAGGCGGTCAACGCCGCGGCCGACAAGCTGCAGGGCGCCCAAGCGGCCGGCGACGCCAAGCCTGGGCTGATCGACGGCGCGCGGCAGCAGGCCGGCGCCACGCTGAAGGACAAGCTGCTGAATCCGCAGGACAAGGGCACCCAGCTGTCCGGCGTCATCGACGTGGCCGTCAAGAAGGATGACAGCGTCGGCAGCGCCAGCGCCATCAACGGCGACGGCGGCGTCAATCTGTCCGTGGGCGGCAAGGTGCAGCTGGTCGGCGGCCAGATCGCTTCCGGCGGCGGCAAGGTGAATCTGGGCGATGCCAAGGTGGACGCCAGCGACATCCGGACCCATACCCAGTCCGACAGCGGCGGCGTCAAGCTGGACGGCTCGCCGGCGGCCATCGTGCAGCAGGCGGCGCAGGACATCGGGGCCGGCAAGATGCCGCTGATCCATGTCGAGCGCAACGGCCAGGACCAGACGGTGGCGGGCGCGGTGAAGTCGGGAGGCTGAGCGCGGAAAAGGACGGCAGGCTTGGCCTGTCGTCCGCTTGAGCTATGCTGAAAGACGGCGGCGGCGGCGGGAATGCGCCGCCGCTGTTTCATATCGGGGGAGGCATGGCGTCGGACGAGACAGCCAGCATATTGCTGGTCGAAGACAATCCGTTGAACCGGGCGCTGCTGGAACAGATGCTGGAGTGGCTGGCACTGGCCGCCGACCAGGCCGAGGACGGGCTGCAGGCGGTGGAGATGGCGCGCGTCGGCGCTTATCGGCTGATCCTGATGGATGTGCAAATGCCGGTGATGAACGGCTTGGAGGCGACGCGGCTGATCCGGGCCAGCGATCTGGCCTGGCAGCCGCGCATCGTCGCGATGACGGCCAGCGCCTTCACCGAGGATAGGCAGCGCTGCCGGGACGCCGGCATGGACGGCATGTTGATCAAGCCCTTCCGTCTGGAAGAACTCAGGCAGATGATAGACGCCTGCCTGAGCGGCGGTCAGAACCTGCCTTCGCTGTAGTCCGCCATCGCCTCCTCTATCTGTTCCCGGCTGTTCATCACGAACGGCCCCCATTGCACGATGGGCTCGTCAAGCGGTTTCGCCGCCAGCAGCAGCAGCCGGCTTTCCGCGTCGCCGTTGAGCAGCGCCACGCCGTCCCCGTCATCGCCAAGCACCGCCATCTGCCGCGCCGCCACCGGGCTGCCGGCCGCTTCCAGCCGGCCCTGGTACAGATAGACGAAGGCGTGGTGGCCGGCCGGCAGCGGCAGCCAGACGGCATTGCCGGCCGGCAGCGCCAGGTCCAGGTACAGCGGTTCGGTGCGAGGCCGCTCCACCGGACCGACCCTGCCGTCGAAGCGGCCGGCCAGCAGCTTGATCGCGTTGCCGGCCTCGTCGCGCCATTGCGGAATGTCGTCCGCCGGGATGTCGCGGTAGCCGGGCGCCGTCATCTTGTCGGCTGCGGGCAGGTTGATCCACAGCTGGAAACCATGCATCAGTCCGTCCTGCTGCTCCGGAATCTCGGAGTGGACGATGCCGCGGCCGGCGGTCATCCATTGCAGGCCGCCGGGCCCGAGCAGGCCCTCGTTGCCGGCATTGTCGCGATGGCGCATCCGGCCGTCCAGCATATAGGTCACCGTCTCGAAGCCGCGGTGCGGATGGCTGGGGAAGCCGGCGATATAGTCGTCCGGATTGTCGGAGCGGAATTCGTCCAGCATCAGGAAGGGGTCGAGCCGGCGCTGCTGAGGCTGGTTCAGCACCCGCAGCAGGCGCACGCCGGCGCCGTCCGATACCTCGCGTCCGCCTACCACTTGTTCCACTTTTCGGCTGATCTTGCTCATTTCGCTTCTCCTGGTATGTCTACGCCTGAATTTTCGCAGTGAAAAATCAGATAAAAAAGCGCAAAATTCAGCTGTTATTGATCGAAAAATCAGATACGAATATGCCGAGGACGACGCTGGAGCAGTGGCAGGTATTGCAGGCCATCGTGGAGGAGGGCGGTTTCGCCCGGGCGGCCGAGCGGCTGCATCGCAGCCAGTCCGCCGTCAGCTACGCGGTGGCGAGGCTGCGCGAGCAGCTGGGTGTGGAGTTGCTGCGGCCGGACGGGCGGCGGATGCGTCTGACCGAGGAGGGCGAGGTCCTGCTGCGCGAGGCCGGCGAGCTGCTGCGCCACGCCGAGCAGCTGGAGCGCCGCGCCGGCAGCCTGGGGCGCGGCTGGGAGCCGGAGCTGACGGTGGCGCTGGACAGCCTGCTGCCGGCCGAGGTGATGCTGGCGGCCTGCGGCGATTTCGCCGGCCATTGCCGCGAGACGCGGCTGCAGCTGCACGAGGTGGTGATGTCGGGCGCCGACGACGCGCTATACCGCGGCGACGCCGCGCTGGCGGTGGCGGGGCGGGTGCCGCAGGGCTTTCTCGGCGACTGGCTGCTCGACGCCGAATTCGTCGCCTGCGCGGCTCCGCACCATCGCCTGCACGGCCTGGGGGCGGAGCTGGACGGCGAGCAGCTGCGCGGCGAGGTGCAGGTGGTGCTGCGCGATTCCGGCAGCCGGCAGCCGCGCGACGAGGGCTGGCTGGGCGCGCATCAGCGCTGGACGGTGTCGCAGCCGGAAACCGGCATCGCGATGGTGGAGGCGGGCCTGGCCTTCGGCTGGCTGGCGCGGCACCGTATAGGCCGCCAGTTGGCCGACGGCAGCCTGAAGCCGCTGCCATTGAAGAGCGGATCGGTGCGCAGGGCTTCCTTGCACCTGGTACTGGCGGAGCCGGCCTCGGCCGGTCCGGCCTGTCTGTATCTGGCCGAGGCCTTGCGACGCGCGGCGGCCGATTGGCGGCGGGGCGGCGGCGCTCAGTGATTGGCCTGCTGGCCCTTCAGATAGCTTTCCAGCGCATGGCCGGCCGACAGGATGTGGAAGCGCAGGAATTCGGCCGCTTCCTCGGCGCGGCCCTGGCGGCACAGCTCCAGCAAGCGGGTGTGTTCCTCGTGGGCGCGTTCCATCGTCCGCGTGAACAGGATCTGCATCCGGGTGTAGCGGTCGGTCTTGTTGTGCAGTTGCTCGATCAGCGCCAGCGTGTTCGGGCGGCGCGCGGCGCGGTACAGGGCCAGGTGGAAGCGGGAATTGATCTCGCCCCAGTGACGCACGTCGTTGTTGTGCAGCGCGGTCTCGAATTCGCGCAGCGTCTGCGCGGCGGCCTCGTGGTCGGCCGCGCTCTGACAGGGGATGGCGGCCTTCAGCAGCGAGCCTTCCAGCAGCGCGCGCACTTCCAGCAATTCTAGGATGTCCTCCAGCGACAGTTTGGAGACCAGCGCGCCCTTGTGGTCGATGATCTGGATCAGCCCCTCCGCCTCCAGCTGGCGCAGCGCCTCGCGCACCGGCACCCGGCTGACGCCGTATTCGTTGGACAGCGCCTCCTGGCGCAATTGTTGGCCGTCGGCGAATTCGCCGGACAGGATGCGCCGGCGCAATGATTCGGTGACGGCACTGGTAAGCGTCTGGCGCTTGATCGGCTGCAGGGTGGTCATGGTGGGTATCGTTATCTGTCAGTCAATCGGATACATGCAAATGTATTCGATTATACGGAGCTTCACTGTTCAGGCAAGCACGGAATATGAACATTCTGGTCGCGAATCTGTAAGTCGTCGGCCGGATGTGGAAAAGCCCGACGCGAGGTCGGGCTTTCGGGATGCTGGGGTGGATAATGGGACTCGAACCCACGACAACCGGAATCACAATCCGGGACTCTACCAACTGAGCTATATCCACCGCCGTAAGCGGTTCGCCGTCACGGCAGTGCCATGACCGCATCTAAATTGTTGGGGTGGATAATGGGACTCGAACCCACGACAACCGGAATCACAATCCGGGACTCTACCAACTGAGCTATATCCACCGCCGCAAGCGGTTCGCCGTCACGGCAGGACCGTGACCGCATCGAATTTTTGGGGTGGATAATGGGACTCGAACCCACGACAACCGGAATCACAATCCGGGACTCTACCAACTGAGCTATATCCACCACTGTTTGTTGCCATTGCCAGAGATTCTGGCGCGCCCGACAGGAATCGAACCTGTAACCCCCGGCTTAGAAGGCCGGTGCTCTATCCGGTTGAGCTACGGGCGCTCTATCGGGCATGTTGTCTGGTCGGGGCGGCGGGATTCGAACTCGCGACCCCCTGATCCCAAATCAGGTGCGCTACCAGGCTGCGCTACGCCCCGAACAGAGAGCGCAACTATACGGACGCCGCCTTGCCCTGTCAACGTTTGCGAGCAAATATTTCACGCCGTTCGGGCAAGAGTTTTCAATGCGTAATGTCGCTGTTTTTGGTTTTCCTTTATTTCTCTTGATCTTAAGAAAAATATTCTTTTCCGCTCGGCTTACCGCCATGTGGAAAAAATGAGAAAATGACGGCCATCATTTATTGCATCAAGATGGGACTGAGGCATGGCGGCACAATTGATCGACGGCAAGGCGGTGGCGGAGAAGCTGGTGACCAAGGTCAGCGAGGGCGTGGGCGAACGGCTGCTGCAGGGCAAGCGCGCGCCTGCGCTGGCGGTGGTGCTGGTCGGCGACAACCCGGCTTCCGCGGTTTACGTCGGCAGCAAGAAGAAGGCCTGCGAGAAGGCCGGCATCCGTTCGGTGGCCTACGATCTGCCGGCCACCGCCAGCCAGCAGCAGTTGCTGGAGATCATAGACGGCCTGAACGCCGACGACGGCATAGACGGCATCCTGGTGCAATTGCCGCTGCCCGAGCAGATCGACCCGCAGGCGGTGATCGAGCGCATCGACCCGAAAAAGGACGTCGACGGCTTCCATCCCTATAATGTCGGCCGGCTGGCGATCAAGATGCCGCTGATGCGGCCGTGCACGCCGCGCGGCGTGATGACGCTGCTGGAAGAATACGGCATCGACCCGAAAGGCAAGAAGGCCGTGATCGTCGGCGCGTCCAATATCGTCGGTCGCCCGCAGGCGCTGGAAATGCTGCTGGCGCGCGCCACCGTCACCGTCTGCCACAGCGCGACGCGGAATCTGGCGGAAGAGGTGGCCGCCGCCGACATCGTCGTGGTCGGCGTCGGCATCCCCAATTTCGTCAAGGGCGAGTGGATCAAGCCGGGCGCGGTGGTCATCGACGTCGGCATCAACCGGCTGGACAACGGCAAGCTGTGCGGCGACGTGGAGTTCGACATCGCGCGCGAGCGCGCCGGCTTCATCACGCCGGTGCCGGGTGGCGTCGGTCCGATGACGGTGGCGACGCTGTTGCAGAACACGCTGGATTCCGCCAATCTGAACGCCTGAGCCGGACGCCGCGCCCGCGGCGGCCGCAAGCACGCTCGCCACAGCGGCCGCCGCGCCGGGCTGTGGCGATTTCATTTTCGGCGGCCGGGCCTTGCCGCCGTCATGCCCGGTGCCTCGAGCGGACGCCATGGCAGACAGCGGCGCGCGGCTGCTGTTAGTATCACGTAAAACTAAATGCGGATTTGCTAAATGACTCACGAGAAACACTCGGCGACGCTGCTGATCAGCGCGCCGGACAAGAAGGGCCTGGTAGCGGCCATCGCCAACTTCCTGATGACCTACAACGCCAACATCATGCACGCGGACCAGCATCAGGACACCAGCGAGAACCTGTTCCTGATGCGGGTGCAATGGGACCTGAACGGTTTCACGCTGCCTATGGACAGCTTCGCCGCCGCCTTCCAGCCGATAGCCGACGAGCACGGCATGAACTGGAAAGTGTCGCTGTCGGCCCGCAAGCCGCGGATGGCGATCTTCGTGTCGCAGTACGAGCACTGCCTGGCCGACCTCTTGCACCGCTGGCGCATCGGCGAGCTGGAGTGCGACATCCCGCTGGTGATCTCCAATCATGAAACCTGCCGCCGGCTGGCGGAGTTCAACGGCATCCCCTTCCACGTGATCAAGGTCGGCAAGGACAACAAGGCCGAGGCCGAGGCCGAGCAGTTCCGCCTGCTGGAAGAGGCCGGCGTCGACTTCATCGTGCTGGCCCGCTATATGCAGATCCTGTCCGGCGAGTTCGTCGAGCGCTATCCGGACCGGGTCATCAACATCCACCATAGCTTCCTGCCGGCCTTCGACGGCGCCAAGCCCTATCACCGGGCCTTCGCCCGCGGCGTCAAGCTGATCGGCGCCACCAGCCACTATGTGACCGAGGATCTGGACGAGGGCCCGATCATCGAGCAGGAAGTGACCCGCATCTCGCACCGCGACGCGGTGGAGGACCTGATACAGAAGGGCCGCGACCTGGAGAAGGTCGTGCTGTCTCGCGCGGTCCGCTGGCATCTGGACAACCGCGTGCTGTCGTACAGCAACAAGACCGTGGTCTTCGACTGAGCCCGCCATGCGCTTGTTGATCGACGACGTACTCGATTTGCTGCGGCTGCGGGTCAAGCCGCTGGCCGCCTACCAGTACCCGCTGTGGCAGCCGGCGCTGCTGCTGACCGCGCTGGGCCTGATCGCCAGCGGCGACACCGCCGAGCTCGGCGGCAACATCGCCGGCCGCATCGGCTTCATGGTGTTGTTCACCTGGCTGGAAACGCTGCTGTTCACCCGCTTCATGACCTTCTGGCTGAAGCTGGGGAAGGGGGAGCTGAGCGGTTCGCTGTTCGGCCTGGTGGTGGTGGCCAGCGGCCTGCAGTTCGTCGAGCCGCTGAGCAGCTGGTTGCCGGGCGACGCGGCCCAGGTCGTCGACGTGCTGCTGTCGATAATCGGCCTGGTGGTGCTGGTGAACGCGCTGGCCAAGGTGTCCGGCGTGTCGGTGCCCAGGGTGCTGGCCGGCGTGGTGCTGTTCGCGCCGCTGGCCTTGCTCTTGTTGGCGATGACGCTGTCGGCGGCCAAGCAGGCCGGCTGGGTCGATCTGCCGGCCGACATGGTGGCGATGATGCAGCAGCAGGGCGGCGCCGCGGCCAAGAAATAGCGGCGCCGGCCGGGATGGAAAAAAGGACATGCCTGGGCATGTCCTTTTTCATTGCGGGAGCGGGCTTCAGTCCACCTTGGCGATGTAGCGCGCCAAGCCCAGCAGCGCGCGCAGCGCCTCGCCCTTGGCGGTCTCCTCGCCGCGCAGGCGGGCGTAGCGGCGCAGGATGGCGCGGCCTTCGACGAACAGGTCCATATCGGTATCGGGCGACGACACCAGGGCGATCCGCTCGATCTCGTTCTGCGGCTTCGGTTGGCCCTGGGCGATGCACAGATAGACCTTGTGGGCATTGAACGGGGTGATGTGATCGAACAGATAGAGCATCGAGTTGATGCGCAGTCCGGTTTCCTCGCGCACTTCGCGGATCAGCGCCTGCGAGCGCAGCTCGCCGCGGTTGGCCTTGCCGCCTGGGAGGTTGTAGCGGCCGCCGCGGCTGGCGGTGACCAGCACGCCGTCCGGCATTTCTATGATGGCGGTGGCGCGCCTGGCCAGATCATTGGGCAGGCGTTCAGTCTTGCGGTCTTCCAAAACGCTCATTCTTCCAAAAAAGTTTTTATGATCGGGGTCTGTCGCCCCTGTGCCGGATGGACCGCCGGCGCCCGGGGGCGCCGTCGGGTCTTGTCGGCGGTTCTTAGTAAACCGTGATCGGCAATTCAATAAGTAGAATTACTGTTATGGATGCAATTTTATAATACTGTCCGGACAAGTCCAGCCCATTTACACGAATTTGACCAGCAGGCCGACGACGCCGACCAGCAGGCAGTAGCAGCCGAACGGACGCAGCGATTCTATCTCGGTCTTCTTGAAGTAGCGCATCAGAAACCAGGTGCTGGCGTAGGCGCACAGGCCGGCCACCGCTCCGCAGGCCAGCAGCAGTCCCCACTGCGCCGAACCGTGGCCGTGGTGCGCCAGTTTGGGAATCTCCAGCACGCCGGCGGCGGCGATGATGGGCGTGGCCAGCAGGAAGGAAAAGCGGGCCGACGACGCGTAGTCCAGGCCGTGTGCCAGGCCGGCGACCAGCGTGGCGCCGGAGCGGGAGAAGCCCGGCAGCAGCGCCAGCGCCTGGCCGGCGCCTATCTTGACCGCGCCTGCGAAGCTGAGCTCGGACAGCGGGTGCGAGGCGGTCCGCTTCTTCAGGCGGTCGCCCAGCAGCAGCAGCAGGCCGTTCAGCGCCAGGAAGACCAGCACCGCGGTGGTGCTGGTGAACAGCTGGCGCAGCTGCTTCTCCAGCAACAGGCCGAGCAGGCCGGCCGGTATCGTGCCGGCGATCACCAGCCACATCAGCCGCGCCTCGGGATTGCCGGCGCGGCCGCCGGCTTTCAGCCAGCCGCCTATCAACGCCATCCAGTCGCGGCGGAAATAGATCAGCAGCGCGACGGCGGTGCCCAGGTGCAGCATTACCATGAAAGGCAGGAAGTCGGGGCTGTTGCGGTTGATCGACCAGTGCAGCCAGTCGGGAATCAGCACGCCGTGGCCCAGGCTGCTGATCGGGAATAATTCGCTGATGCCCTGGATCACGGCAAACAGCAAGGCTTCGATTGCGTTCATGGCTGACCCCTGTCTTGAAAGATGACGAGCCGCGCTGTTTTCCGCGCGTGCCTGCTTAACGCCGCGGGCCGGCGCCGGTTTACCGGCTATCGGCCCATCCGCTCAAACAAAACGATCGCCGACCGGCGCCTAGTGCGCGCGGCGGTCGGGATTCTTTTCCAGTTCCCGCTCTTCCTGCTCCAGCTGGCGGCGTATCGCCGCGAAGAAATCGTGTATGCCATGCACCGACGGCGAGATGGCGGCCAGCAGCTCGGCGCGCTGCTCGGCTGACAGGCCTTCGACGAAGGGGCGCATCTCGGCGTCCGGATGGCGCTCGAAGCCCAGCGCCATGATGGCCTCCAGCAGCGGGGCGTTTTCCGGCGACTCGAACAAGAGGCCCCAGTCGTCGTTCAGCAGCTCCATGCCGGCGACGAAGCCTTCGCACCAGTCGTTGCCGCGGACCAGGCCTGAGGCGTCCGCCTCCAGCCACGGCTGGAATTCCCCGCTTTTCAGCGCGTCGGCGATGTCCTGCCAGTGGCCGCGCAGCAGCGAGACGAACTGTTCCAGCGCCTTTTCGCTGGGAAAGGCGGCCTCGTCGTCGAAGGCGCCGCCGAGGATGATAGGCAGGCATTCGGACGGCGGGATGGCGTCGGGGCCGGCCAGAAGCGCGGCGAAGAAGCCGTCCAGCTGCTCCAGATTCATGCAGTCCTGGCCGGCGAAGCGGGCCAGGGTGGAGGACAGGCGTTGATAGTCTTGCTCGCTGAGCGGCTGGTGCGGCATGGCGGGTTTCTCGAGTGGGTCAGGCGGCCATTATGCGGCAGGGGAGGGTAAAACAAAACCGCCCGCGAAGGCGGGCGGTTCGGGCGGGGCGGCGAGGCCTGCTCAGGAGGCCAGGACCAGGCCGGCGATCAGCGCCGACAGGATGCTGACCAGCGAGGAGCCGTAGACCAGCTTCAGGCCGAAGCGGGACACCATATTGCCGCGCTCCTCGTCCAGGCCCTTCACCGCGCCGGCGATGATGCCGATCGAGCTGAAGTTGGCGAAGGACACCAGGAAGATGGACAGTACGCCGCGGGTGTAGGCCGACAGGTGGGCGGCCTGGTTCTTCAGTTCCAGCATCGCGACGAACTCGTTGGTCACCAGCTTGGTGGCCATGATGCTGCTGGCGGTCAGCGCCTCGTGGCTGGGCACGCCCATCAACCAGGCGAACGGCCAGAACACATAGCCGAGGATGGTCTGGAAGTTGATGCCGAAGATGGCGGTGAAGATGAAGTTGACGCAGGCGATCAGCGCGATGAAGCCGACCAGCATCGCGGCGACGATCACGGCGATCTTGAAACCGGTCAGGATGTATTCGCCCAGCATCTCGAAGAAGGACACGCGGTGGCCTTCGTTGCTGATCAGCTCGTCCTCTCCCAGCGCGCTGTCGTACGGGTTGATCAGCGACAGCACGACGAAGGTGCTGAACAGGTTCAGCACCAGCGCGGTCACGACGAAACGCGGCTCTATCATCTGCATGTAGGAGCCGACGATGGACATCGACACGGTGGACATCGCCGTGGCGGCCAGCGTGTACATGCGCTTCTCGTCGAAGGTGTGGATGATGTTCTTGTAGGCGATGAAGTTCTCGGACTGGCCGACCATCATCGAGCTGATCGCGTTGAACGACTCGATCTTGCCCATGCCGCTGACCTTGGACAGCACGAAGCCGACCGCGCGGATCACCACCGGCAGCACGCGGATGTGCTGCAGGATGCCGATCAGCACCGAGATGAACACGATGGGCATCAGCACGTTCAGGAAGAAGCTGAACTCATCCTTGTTCTGGATGCCGCCGAAGGCGAACTTGGTGCCCTCGCCGGCGAACTCCATCAGCTTGGTGAAGACGCTGGAGATGCTGCCGACGATGGCGAGGCCGTAGGTGGTGTTCAACAGGAAGAAGGCCAGCGCGATCTCGACGATCAGCAGTTGGACGACCGAGCGGATCTTGATGTTCTTCCGGTCGCGGGAGACCAGCTGGGTCAGGGCCAGTACCACGACTAGGCCGATCAGGAATTGGACGATATGCATGGTTGGAATGTCGCTTTAGGGTTCCTCCTGCCGGAGCAGGTATCGAGCAAGGCTGCGGTCCCGCCTGAATGCGGCGGGCCGTGTGCCGGTTTTTATGAAATGCGGTCAACGCCGTGCCTGGGCCTGGGTGCATGCCGTCGGCGTCAGAACAATGCGCTGAAGCGAAGAATAATACTTGTCTTTAGATCAAACAATCTGTCTTGATATAAAGAAAAACGGCCCATGCCGGCGGAATGCCGGCGCGAGCCGTTTCGCTCACTGCTGACCGTCCGCCGCTTCTTCGGTCTCGCGGCGGGCCTTCTCCGCGAAGTAGTGCGCGCGGCGGGCCTCCTTGGCGGCGGCCTTCTCGGCGAGTTCGGCGGCCTTCTTTTCCTTCTCGGCGTTTTCCTCGGCTAGGCGCGCGGCCTTGGCGGCCTCGCGTTCGGCGGCCTCTATCGCCTCGATTTCCTCGACCTCCTTGCGCGTCTTGCACGGGCCGGTCTTCTCGAACCAGGCCACCGACTCGACGTGCGCGGTGTGCGGGAACATATTGATGATGCCGGCCGTTTTCAGCGTGTAGCCCTTGGTGTTGACCAGGATGCCGGCGTCGCGCGCCAGCGTGGCCGGATTACAGGACACGTAGACGATGCGTTGCGGCGCGGTCTCCTCGGTGATGGCCTTCAACAGCTGCACCGCGCCGTCGCGCGGCGGGTCCACCAGCATCTTGTCGAAGCGGCCCAGCGCCGCGAACGACTCTTCGGTCACTTCGAACAGATTGGCCATCTCGTAGCTGACGCGGTCCTGCAGGCCGTTGTGGGTGGCGTTCTCCACCGCGCGCTTGACCAGGGCCTGGCTGCCTTCCATGCCGTGCACCACGGCGCCCGAACGCGCGATCGGCAGCGTGAAGTTGCCGATGCCGCAGAACATGTCGGCGATGCGCTCGCCCGGCTGCGCGTCGAGGAATTTCAGCGCGCGGCCCACCATCACCGCGTTGATCTGCGGGTTCACCTGGGTGAACTCGGTCGGGTAATAGGGCATCTCCACCGCGAATTCCGGCATGCTGTAGGTCAGCTTGGGCGCGTCCAGCGGGTAGATCGGATAGCAGGTGTCCGGACCCTTCGGCTGCAGCCAGATCTGCAGCGGGCGCTCGGCGCTGCCGTGGGTGTCGGAGAAGGCCTTCAGCACCGCGAAGTCGGCATCGGTGATCTCGTCCATATTGCGGAACACCAGGATGTCGAGCTTGTCGCCGACGGCCACTTCCACCTGCGGCATCCGCTGGCTGATCGACAGCGTGGCGATCATCGCGCGCAGCGGCATGATCAGGTCGGAGATGTGCTTGGGCAGGATGTGGCATTCGCTCATCTCGGCGATGTAGCTGGAGCTCTTCTCGTGGAAGCCGACCAGCACGCCGCCCTTCTTCGCCACCATGCGGGCGGACAGGCGGGCGCGATGACGGTAGTGCCAGGCCGGTCCGGCGATGGGGGTGAGCACGCGCTCGGCCTTGACCTTGCCGATGCGCTTCAGATTATCCTCCAGCACGCGCTGCTTGATCGCCACCTGGGCGCTGAACTCCACGTGCTGCATCGAACAGCCGCCGCAGACGCCGAAGTGCGGGCAGCGCGGATTGGCGCGCATGAAGCTTTCCTTCAGCACCTTGGAGGTGTTGGCGTTCTCGTAGCTGGGCTTCTTGCGGTAGCTGCTGTAGACAACCTTCTCGTACGGCAGCGCGCCATCGATGAAGATGGTCTTGCCGTCAACGTGGGCGACCCCCCGGCCTTCGTGATCCAGCGATTCGACCAGGGCAATAGTCTGTGGGTGCGTCATCGTCTTGCTTGCAAAATCAAACGGTAAACGCGGATTTTCTCAAAAACCGGCGATTCCTGCTGGTTTTTTTGCGCCGCCGCCGCTGTCGGACATCGGGAAGCGGGCGCGCGCGCCGGGCGACTCCACCGAATCCTGCGCGGAGCCATCATCCGCAGGAAGGTGTTAATTCGCACAATCTCGGTCCGACGGGGCTTTCTGTTACAATTCAGACCATGATTCATGTGATTCAAGGTACGGTATGTTGAAGTGCTTCTCGGTGCTGGCGCTGGCTTGTTCGCTGGCGGTTCCGGCCATGGCGGCGGTGACGCCGGCTCCGGACATCCAGGTCAATCCCGTCGGCCGGCATCTGGTGTTGAACCTGCCGCAGGCGCGGCTGTTC
This sequence comes from Chromobacterium sp. CV08, assembly GCF_051129845.1. NCBI lineage: Bacteria > Pseudomonadati > Pseudomonadota > Betaproteobacteria > Neisseriales > Chromobacteriaceae > Chromobacterium > Chromobacterium sp. CV08. The sequence goes on along the minus strand of NZ_CP150453.1, from coordinate 3,218,841 downwards.
CTGTATCAGGACGGCAAGCTGGCGCGGATCTTCCCGGTGGCCGTCGGCAAGATGCTGACGCAGACGCCGGTGGGCAGCTTCGACATCACCGGCATCTACCGCGCGCCGAGCTGGCACGTGCCGAAGTCGATACAGGAGGAGATGCGCCGCAGCGGCAAGGAGGTGCAGACCGTGGTGCCGCCGGGGCCGAACAATCCGCTGGGGCCGGTCTTCGTCCGTTTCGGCGAGAGCAGCCTGGGCCTGGGCTTCCACGGCACCAACGCGCCCGCCTCGGTGCCGGGCTTCCGCAGCCACGGCTGCGTCCGGCTGCGCAACGACGACGCGCTGGAGCTGGCCAAGACGGTCAGCCGCGGCGACGCCGTCACCGTCGCCTACCAGACCATCGTGTTGAGCGAGGACGAGGCCGGCCAGCTGTGGCTGACCGCCTACCGCAACCGCTACAAGCAGGAAGATCCGTCGCTGCCGTATCTGGCGCAGACGCTGCTGGACTGGCAGCGCCAGCATCAGCAGGCCTTGTTCGGCCAGCGGGTCGACGACGCGTTGAAGCGGCGCGACGGCACGCCGGTCTGCCTGAGCTGCAAGAGCGCCAAAGCCGCGATCAGCGGTGGCCTGAACGCGATGCCCTGGCTGTCCCGGCTGGCGCCGGCGACGCCTGCCGCCGCGCCTGCCGCGCCGGCGGCCAGCCAGCCGCAGCCACAGCAGGAGCGCGAGCCGGGACCGCCTTCCGGCCAGCGCGCGCGGGCCGGCGCCGCCAGAAAAGCCGGTTGATCGTTCCCCAGGGGCCGCTGACGCGGCCCCTGTCCGTTCCGGACTCAGCCGGCGGCGGCGGTCAGCGCCTGGCCGATGTCGGCCAGGATGTCGTCGATGTGCTCTATGCCTATAGACAGCCGCACCAGCTCAGGCCGCACGCCGGCCTGCAACTGCTCCTCCGGCGACAGCTGGCGGTGGGTGGTGGTGGCCGGGTGGCAGGCCAGCGATTTGGCGTCGCCGATATTGACCAGCCGCGTCACCAGTTGCAGCGCGTCGATGAAGCGGCCGCCGGCCGCCGCGCCGCCCTTGATGCCGAAGGACAGGATGCCGGAGGCGCGGCCGCCGAGGTAGCGGTCGGCCAGCGGTCGGCTCGGGTGCTCGTCCAGGCCGGCGTATTCGACCCATTCCACCGCCGGGCTGCGCTTCAGGAACTGCGCCGCCTTCAGCGCGTTGTCGCAGATTCGGTCCATCCGCAATGCCAGCGTTTCTATGCCCTGCAGGATCAGGAAGGCGTTGAACGGCGACAGCGCCGCGCCCATATTGCGCAGCGGCACCACGCGGGCGCGGGCGATGTAGGCGGCCTCGCCCAGCGCCTCGACGTAGTTGACGCCGTGATAGCTGACGTCCGGCTCGTTCAGCCGCTTGAAGCGCGCCTTGTGCTCCCCCCACGGAAACTTGCCGGAGTCGACGATGGCGCCGCCTATGCTGTTGCCGTGGCCGCCCAGGTATTTGGTCAGGCTGTGGACGACGATGTCGGCGCCGTGCTCGAACGGCCGGCACAGGTACGGCGACGGCACGGTGTTGTCGACGATCAGCGGCAGGCCGTGGCGGTGGGCCTCGTCGGCGAAGGCGGCGAAGTCGACGACATTGCCGAGCGGATTGCCTATCGATTCGCAGAACACCGCCTTGGTGCGCTCGTCGACCAGGCCGGCTATCGCCGCCGGGTCGCGGTAATCGACGAAGCGGACGGCTATGCCGAGCTGCGGGAAGGTGTGGGCGAACAGATTGTAGGTGCCGCCGTACAGCGTGCGGGTGGCGATGATGTTGTCGCCGGTTTCGGCTATGGTCTGGATCGCGTAGGCGATGGCCGCCATGCCGGACGCCGTCGCCAGCGCGCCTATGCCGCCCTCCAGCGCCGCCAGCCGCTTTTCCAGCACGTCGGTGGTCGGGTTCATGATGCGGGTGTAGATATTGCCCTGCACCTTCAGATCGAACAGGTCGGCGCCGTGCTGGGTGCTGTCGAAGGCGTAGCTGGTGGTCTGGTACAGCGGCACCGCGACCGCCTTGGTGGTCGGGTCCGGGCTGTAGCCGGCGTGGACGGCCAGGGTTTCCAGTTTCATCGGGGCGGCTCCTGATCAGGCGTTTGTCATGATTCCCTACCTTAACGCCGCCCGCGATCGATCACAAGAACATAAAAAACATACTGGATAGAATCATCGGTTCTATGTCAGCTGCCGGCCAGCTCGCCGACGCGGACCAGCGCCCGTTGGTAGGCCTCGTTCCACGGATAGCAGCAAGACAGCCGCAGGCAGTTGCGGTAGCGCCCCTTGGCCGAGTACATCGCGCCCGGCACCACGGTGATGCGTTCGGCCAGCGCCGAGCGGAACAGCTGCATGGTGTCGGCGTGGCTGGGCAGCTCCACCCACAGCAGGCAGCCGCCGGACGGCAGCGTCGCGCGGGTGCCGGCGGGGAAGTGCTGGGCCACCGCGCCGCGCAGCTTTTCCATCTGGCTGATGAAATGGCGGCGGATCAGCCGCAGGTGGTGGTCGTAGCCGCCGCTTTCCAGGTATTCGGCCAGCGTCTCCTCCAATAGCGCCGGCTGGCCCAGGCTGCTGGAGAATTTCAGCCGCCTGACCTCGCTGAGAAAGCGGCCGGGGGCGATCCAGCCTATGCGGAAGCCCGGCGCCAGCGTCTTGCTGTAGCTGGAGCACAATAGCACCCAGCCGTCGCGGTCATAGGCCTTGACCGCGTCAGGCGTCGCCGCGCCGTAGAACAGCTCGGCGTGCGGCGCGTCCTCGATCAGCGGCACCTGATAGTCGTTGACCAGCTGGGCCAGCCGCTGCTTGGCCTCCGGCGGCATCGTGCTGCCCAGCGGATTGTGCACGGTGGGCATCGCGACGACGGCGTTCAACCGTTTCTCGGACAGCAGCAGCTCCAGCGCGTCCAGCGCCAGGCCGCTGGTCGGGTGGGTGGGAATCTCGATCACCGACAGCCCCAGGTCCTTCAGCATCGGCAGCAGCGCGAAATAGGTCGGCGATTCGACGCCGACGGTGTCGCCGGGCTTGCACACGGCCCTCAGCGCCAGTTGCAGCGCCTCGGTGCAGCCATTGCTGATCACCAGCTCGTCGGCGGCCAGCACGCAGCCCCAGCTGACCGCGCGCTGGGCGATCTGGCGCCGCAGCCGCTCGGAGCCGGGCGGGAACGGGTAGTCGGTGGTCAGTTCCGGCTGCTGGCGCAGCAGCCGGCCCATGATGTGCTTGAAGCGGTTGGTCGGGTAGAAGTCGCTGCCGCGCGGGCTGGCCAGAGACAGGTCGATGAAGTCGGCCTGGTTCTGCACGCCCATCACCGCCTCGATCTGGTCGACGACCTCGCCGGTGTGGTGGGCGGCGCTCTGCCGGCGCATCCGCGGCAAGGGCAGGCTGGCGGCCGATTTGACGTAGAAGCCGGATTGCGGCCGCGCCTCTATCAGTCCCCGGTCCTCCAGCGTGCGGTAGGTCTGCAGGATGGTGGACGGGCTGACCTTGTGCATCGCGCAGGCCTTGCGCACCGACGGCAGGCGCTCGCCGGGGCGCACGGTGCCGTTCTGGATCAGCGTCGTCCATTCATTGACCAGTTGCTGGTACAGCGTTTCGCCGCTCATGCGGGCTCCTCGGCTAATCGTGGGTACAGGATGTCTGGCTGGCGGTACAGTTTGGCAGGAAACCGACCATAACAGTTTGGGTAATTCAAAACTGTTATGGTCTCAATTCTATTTTTTTGAATCTGTAATTGTCCAGCAGTAGGGACTAATATGACGGCCTTGGGTCGGGGATCTGCCCCGCATGGTCCGGCGTCTGGCCGGTCGCGGTCTCGGGAGTCGTCATGAATCTGCTTGCGCTGGTCACTTATCTGCTGGTGATGTCCATCACCCCCGGCCCCAACAATCTGGTGCTGGCCTCGTCCGGCGTCAATTTTGGCTTCTCGCGCACGCTGCCGTCGCTGCTGGGCATGACGTTGGGTCTGTCGCTGCAAATAGGGTTGCTGACGGTGGGTCTCGGTTCGTTGATGTCGCTGATGGCGTCGCTGCAACTCTACCTGGCCGTCGCCGGTTGCGGCTATCTGCTGTGGCTGGCCTGGAGCATGGCGCGGGCCGGCAAGGCCAAGGGGGGAGAGGCGGGCGTCCGGCCGATGGGTTTCTGGGGCGGCATCCTGTTCAACTGGCTGAATCCCAAGGTTTGGCTGATGGGCTTCAATCTGGTGATGGTCTTCCTACCGGCGCACATGAATCCGTGGCATGCCGCCGCGCTGTTCGTGCTGATCACCTTCTTCACCAGCCTGCCTTGCATCGCGGTGTGGGCCGGCTCCGGCGTCGCGATCCGCCGCTTCCTCGACTCGCCGCCGCGGCTGCGCGCGTTCAACTGGACGATGGCGGCGCTGCTGGCGCTGACCGCCGTGTGGCTGTTGGCGCAGATGATGCCGGCCGATTCGCTGTCGGCGCTGACGGCCTAGACGAATAATCTTTGCAGCCCGCGTTTGCGGGCTTTTTTGTTGGCGGCGTACAATAGCGCCTTTGTGTTTTTCTCAGAGTCCAAGCGATCATGATCCGTACCCGTTTCGCCCCCAGCCCCACCGGTTACCTGCACATCGGCGGCGTGCGCACCGCGCTGTTCTCCTGGGCCTACGCCCGCAAGAACGAAGGCGTGTTCGTGCTGCGCATCGAAGACACCGACCTGGAGCGCTCCACGCCGGAGTCGGTGAAGGCGATCCTGGACGGCATGCACTGGGTGGGCCTGGACTACGACGAGGGCCCGTTCTACCAGACCCAGCGCTTCGACCGCTACAAGGAAGTGATCCAGCAGCTGCTGGCCTCGGGCCACGCCTACCACTGCTATTGCAGCAAGGAAGAGCTGGAGGCGATGCGCGCCGAGCAGGAAGCCCGCGGCGACAAGCCGCGCTACGACCGCCGCTGGCGTCCGGAGGCCGGCAAGACGCTGCCGGCCATCCCTGAGGGCGTGCAGCCGGTGGTGCGCTTCAAGACCCCGCTGTCCGGCGTCGTGGCCTGGGACGACGCGGTCAAGGGCCGCATCGAGATTTCGAACGAGGAACTGGACGACCTGATCATCGCCCGTCCCGACGGCAGCCCGACCTACAACTTCTGCGTGGTGGTCGACGACTGGGACATGCAGATCACCCACGTGATCCGCGGCGACGACCACGTCAACAACACCCCGCGGCAGATCAACATCCTGCAGGCGCTGAACGCGCCGCTGCCGGTGTACGGCCACCTGCCTATGATCCTGAACGAGGACGGCCAGAAGATGTCGAAGCGCCGCGACGCGGTCAGCGTGGTGGATTACGCCGACAAGGGCATCCTGCCGGAGGCGCTGCTGAACTACCTGGCGCGCCTGGGCTGGGGCCACGGCGACGACGAGTTCTTCAGCATGGAGCAGTTCGTCGAGTGGTTCAGCCTGGAGGCGGTCAGCCCGTCGGCCAGCCGCTTCAACCACGAGAAGTTCATGTGGCTGAACGCGCAGCATATCAAGGCCGCCGACAACGGCCGCCTGGCCGAACTGATCGCGCCGCGGCTGGACAAGGCCGGCGTCGACCTGACCGGCGGCCCGGCCATCGGCGAGGTGCTGGCCCTGGTCAAGGAGCGCGTGCAGGACCTGAACGCGCTGGCGCTGGAGGTCGACTACTTCTACAAGAAGCGCGAACCGGCCGCCGCCGACGTCGAGAAGCATCTGGCCGGCGACGCCGTCGAACGCATGGGCCGCTTCGCCGACCGCCTGGCCGCGCTGGACACCTGGACCGCCGAGTCCATACACGAGCTGTTCAAGCCGTTCTGCGCCGACGAAGGCATCAAGATGGGCCAGCTGGGCATGCCGCTGCGCGTGCTGGTGTGCGGCACCACGCAGACGCCGTCGGTCGACGCGGTGCTGGCGCTGATCGGCAAGGAAGAGGTGCTGCGCCGCATCCGCGGCTGAGTCCGTCCGGCTGTCGACAATGCAGACGCCCCGCGACGCGGGGCGTTTTCTTTTGCGGCGGTCGTCTACGGCAGGGCGGCCATGATCTCGCGCGCGGTGGCGACATAGGCCTGGTACTGGCCGGCGTCCCGCGGCGTCGCGTCGTTGGCGCGGACGAAGGCGGCGAAGTCCTGCGGGTGCTTGGCCACCGGCAGCAGCGCGTCGGCGCCGTCGACGAAGCGCAGCAACGGGTCGAACACCGCGCCGGCCTCGCGGGCGAGGTCCAGCGCGCAGCGTTCCAGCGGCCCGTCGTATTCGCCTATCACTGCCAGCACCTGGCGGTCGCTGGGCTCCGGACCCGGTTGCAGATTGGGCGCGGCGCGGTCCAGCAGCATCAGGCGGGCGTAATGCACGGTGCCGATGGCGGCGAGCGCCTGGCGCAGCCGGGGCTGCTTGTCCCGGATGGCCGCGGCCAGCGAAGCGGCATCGGCGTCGGCGCGGATCGGCAGCAGCAGGGTGAGCGGATTGGCCATGGCAAGCTCCGGATGAATGCCGAATGCAGAGCTTGAACATAGGATTCGGACCGTCCGTTTGCCAATGTGGGAAATACTTAGAGCCTGTTCAAGGTCTTTTTGTGAGCATCGCCGCCCGGCCTGCTGGCCGGGCGGCCCTCCGGGGCCGTTTCCTGCCGTTGCTATCCCCCGGCCTCGGTCCTGGCCGTCGGACGCCAGTGCAGGGCGCGCCGCTCGGCCCAGCTGACCAGCGCGTCCAGCCCCAGCGCGCAGCCGGTCAGCACGACGATGCCGGCGATGACGGCATTGATGTCGAACATGCCCTCCGCCTGCAGGATCAGATAGCCCATGCCCCGCGCCGAGCCGAGATACTCGCCGACGACGGCGCCGACGAAGGCCATGCCGACGGCGTTGTGCATGCTGGAGAACAGCCAGCCGGCGGCCGACGGCAGGTAGACATGCCGCATCAGCTGGCGCCGTCCGGCGCCGAGCATGCGGGCGTTGGCCAGCAGCCGCGGATCGACCTCCCGCACGCCCTGGTAGACGTTGAAGAACACCACGAAGAACACCAGGGTGAATCCCAGCGCGACCTTGGACGCGACGCCCAAGCCGAACCAGACCGCGAAGATGGGCGCCAGCACCACCCTGGGCATCGCGTTGGCCGCCTTGATGTAGGGGTCCAGCAACGCCGCGGCCAATGGCGACAGCGCCAGCCACAGGCCGATGCCGGCGCCGGCGAGCGAGCCGATCAGCAGGGCCAGCAGCGTTTCCAGCAGCGTCACGCCCAGGTGGGTGAACACGGCTCCGTCGACGAACCAGTCCAGCAGCTGCCGGCCGACCTTGGCCGGCTCGCCGAAGAAGAAGGGCGGCAGGATTTCGCTGGCGGTCAACGCCCACCAGGCGCCGAACATGGCCAGCAACAGCCCCAGCCGCAGGCCCGCCAGGGTCATCGGTCGCGCCGTCAGCATGCCGCCTCCGATCCGTCCGGTCGGACCTGCCGCCTCAGCACGCCCCACAGCGCCGCGTGATAGTCCATGAAGCGGGACTCTTGCAGCATGTCCTCGACGACGCGGGGGCGGGGCAGTTCGATGGCCAGGCTTTCCACCACCTTGCAGCGGGGACCCGCCGACAGCACCACCACCCGATCGGCCAGCGCGATGGCTTCCTGCAGGTCATGGGTGATCAGCAGCGCCGACCGGCGTCCCGCGCGCATCAGGCGCAGCAGTTCGGTGCCCATCTGCTGCCTCAGCTGCGCGTCCAGCGCCGAGAACGGCTCGTCCAGCAACAGGATGGACGCGTCGGTGATCAGCATCTGCGCCAGCGCCACCCGTTTTTTCATGCCGCCGGACAGTTGCGCCGGATAGCGCTCGGCATCGGCATCCAGGCCGACGGTCCGCAGCCATTGCCGCGCGAGCCGTCGGGCCTCCGCCTTGTCCATGCCGCGCAAGATCGGGCCCAGCGCCACATTGTCCAGCACGGATTTCCACGGCAGCAACGTGTCGGCCTGTTGCATGTAAGCGGCGCGGCGGTTCAGTCCGGTCAGCGGGCGGCCGTCGACCGTCACCCGTCCCGCGTCGGGCGCCTGCAGGCCGGCGGCGAGATTCAGCAGCGTCGATTTGCCGCAGCCGGACGGGCCGACCAGCGCCAGAAACTCGCCCGGCATCAATTGCAGGTCGAATCGCTCGACGACGGGCCGGCCGGGCGCATAGCCGGCCGTGACGTTTTCGAAGGCGAGCGCCGACGGCGTCACGGCGTCGCCGTCCGCTTGCCGGCCTGCAGGACGAAACGGTTGTCGTAACAGGATTCCAGCTTGATCCGCCTCAGCGCCGGATTGCCCGGCAGCAGCGATTGGTAGACGTTGCGCGCCGCTTCGGCCGTCATCACGCCGCCGGCGGTGTATGAGGGGAGGTTCTTGGCCAGCGCCTGCTGGTAGACGGCCTGGTTCTTGCCGTAGAAGGCGGGAGGGACGGCCGCGACGATCTGCTGCGGCGTCGCCTGTTTCAGCCAGGCCAGCGAGCGCGCCATCGCGTCGGCCACCGCCTGGGCGGTCCTCGGATGGTCGCGTATGAAGCCGGTCTTGGCGTAGATGGCCCCGGCGGCATAGCTGCCGCCGTATACCGCCTTGCTGTCGCCCGGTTTGCGGGTATCGACGACGGCGACGGCGCTGCCGTGCTTCTCCAGCACGCTGACGCTGGGGTCGACGCCGACCAGCGCGTCGATCTGGCCGCTCTCCAGCGCGGCGACCGCCGTGGCGCCGGTGCCGACGCCTATCACCGACACGGCGTCCGGCTTCAGCCCGGCCTTGGCCAGCAGCGCGTTCAGGAACAGCTGGGTGCTGGAGCCCGGCGCGCTGATCCCGACCTTCAGTCCTTTCAGGCTGGCCGGCGAGCGCCAGGACGCAGCCTTGTCCTTGCGCAGCATCAGCGCCAAGCCCGGCATATCGCCCTGCGTGACGATGGACTGGATGTCCTGTCCCTTGGCCTGCATCTGCAGCACGTGTTCGAACGAACCCGAAACCAGGTCGGCGCTGCCGCCGATCAGCGCCTGCAAGGCCTTCGCGCCGCCCGGAAAATCGACGACTTCGACGTTCAGCCCCGCGTCGCGGAAATAGCCCCGCTGCTTGGCGATCGCGAAGGGCAGGTAATACATCACGCCGACGCCGCCGACCGCTATCGTGATCTCCCGCTTTTCCGGTCCCGGGGCCGGCGCGGCCTGTGACAGCGGCGCAAGCAGCAAGCAGGCGAAACCCAGCGATAGGACGGCGCGGCGCGAATGGCGATTCATTTCTTTCCCTCAGGGCAGGTGGACAGGCGTGCAGACGGTGACATTCCGCTGCGAATCTGGTTCTAGTGCATACGAGTCAATGGGAATGACCTTGCGCCGTTCGCGAAAGTTTCCTCCGGTCCGGGCTTGGCGGGGAAAAGGGCCGCTCAGCGCCGCAGCAGCTGCCAGCTGGCGATGCCGGCTGCGGTCATCAGCAGCGAACCGCTGACATGGATGGCGATGGAGGTCAGCGCCGGCAGCAACTGGCCCTGGCGCAGCAGGTCGACGACTTCGGCCGAAAAGGTGGAGAAGGTGGTCAGGCCGCCGCAGAAACCGGTGATGATCAGCAGCCGCCACATCGGCGACAGATTGGGCAGGTCGGCGAAGCAGGCGACGGCCACGCCTATGATGTAGCCGCCTATCAGATTGGCCGCCAGCGTGCCGGGCGGCAGCGCCGGGAACAGGCTGTTCAGCCGCAGGCCCAGCAACCAGCGCAGCAGGGCGCCCAGCGCGGCGCCGCCGGAGACGGCGAGTATCGATTTCCACATGGTCTGGCGATATCGGTGGCGGGAATGCCATTCTGCATGGCGAGGAGGCTTTCGCCTAGGGGACGAAAGGATAAAAAAAAGAGCCCCAGGGGGGCTCTGAATTGCACCTTCGCTCAGGTGATCGAACTGCGGTAGGCAATCCGATCGCGTCCGGCTCGCGGGCTCCGAAGGAATCCCGTGAACTGACGAGGTAATTATCCGACCGGCGCCGAGCCGGCAGTAGCGTGATTGTTGATGGCTTATGTGACGGGGTGTAATGAAATTCCGGCAGGGTTAACACTTTCGCAAAACAATGGGCTTGGCATGCCTGCCTCGGCTACCGGTCAGGTGTTTTGCCGTATGATTGCCAACCGGACTACAGCGAAAGGAACCGTCTTGACTACGCAGTTTCCCGTCATCGACCGCCGCGCGATCGCGATGCGCTGGGGCGATATGGATGCGGTGGGGCATCTGAACAATACCTATTATTTCCGCTATCTGGAGCAGATCCGCATCGAGTGGCTGGAGAGCATAGGCTTCGGCATCGAGCCGAGCGGGGTCGGTCCGGTGCTGGCCGACACCCGCTGCAGCTACCGCAAGGCGCTGGTGTACCCGGCGACGGTGGAAATCACCATCGAACTGGAAAAGCTCGGCGGCAGCAGCCTGAAGCTGCGCCACCGCTTCTACCGGCAGGGCGACCCGGACACGGTTTACGCCAGCGCCGAGGTGACGCTGGTCTGGGTCGACTACCGGGCGGAAAAGTCGGTGCCGATTCCCGACGCCATCCGCGCGGCGATCACGGCCGCCTTGCCGGCGGCCTGATCAGGACGCGTCCGCGGCCAGCTTGCGGCGTATCAGGTCGCGCAGCAGGAAGCGGCTCGGGTGCACCGCCTGCATCAGTTCCGTCGGCAGCGGCGCCGGCTCGCCTTCCAGCAGCGCAGCCAGGATCTCGCCGGACAGCGGCGCGGTGATCAGGCCGCGCGAGCCATGGGCGGTATTGACGTAAAGCCCTTCCAGCCACGGGCAGGCCTGTTCCGGTTTCAGCGTGGCGTCCCGCGCCAGGTCGCGGTAGCGGTCGACGAAGTCGCGAGCCGCCGCCAGCGGGCCGATCAGCGGCAGATAGTCGGGACTGGTGCAGCGGTAGGAGGCGCGGCCCTCCAACTGCTCCGGCGCGTCGTCGGCGAGGCTGGCGCGCAGGGCCGGGGACAGTTCGGCCAGCATCGCCAGGTTCTCCCGGTGCTCGCCGTCGCGCAAGGCCAGATCGTCGTCGTCGAACTTGAAGGTGGCGCCCAGGCAGTGGCGTCCCTGCCGCGCCGGCGAGACATAGCCTTCGCCGCACAGCACGGTTCGCAGCCGGGCGCTTTGCTCGGTGGCGGCGATGCTGGTGATCTGGCCGCGTATCTTTTTCAGCGGCAGGTGGCTGGCCGGGTCGAACTGGGCGGTTTCCGCCGCGCCGGCCAGCACCACGACCGAAGCCACCGCCAGCGCGCCGCTTTCGTCGCTGGCCGTCCAACTGCGCTGGGCCGGATCGTAGCTCAGTTCCAGCGCGGTGCGGCCGGCACGCAGCGCGATATTGGGGTGCTCGGCCAGTCGGCGGACCAGCGCCGGCGGATGCGCCCAGCCGCCTTGCGGGAAGAACAGGCCGCCCTGCGGCAAGGCCACGCCGGCCATTTCGCTGGCCTCGTCCCGGTCCAGCGGCCGGACGACGGCCGGCGGCAGGCCCAGCCGCGCCAGTGCCTGCTGCTTGGCGGCCTCCTGTTCGTCGTGGGCCAGCTGCAGCACGCCGCAGGCCTGCCAGTCGGCGCCTTGCGGCAGCAGGCGGCGCAGCGTCCTCAGGCTGTAGCCGTAGCCGGCCAGCACCAGCCGCGACAGCGGCGTCAGGTGGGGCGACAGCTTGGCGTAGAGCACGCCCTGCGGATTGCCGGAGGCGGCGCCGGCGAGGTGAGGCAGACGTTCTATCAGCGTCACCTGCCAGCCGCGGCCGGCCAGGCTGCGGGCGGTGGCCGCGCCGGAAATGCCGCCGCCGACCACGATGGCGCTGCGTTCGCGCCAGCGCTGCGGCGGCCGCGCATACCACGGCGGTTGCCAGCCGGGGCTGGGCGGCTCGGCGATCCAGCCGTGACAGATGTGGCGCTTGCGGCCGTGTCCCGGCGCCTTGCGCACGTCGAATCCGGCGGCGGCCAGTCCGCGCCTGACTTCGCCGGCGCTGGTGAAGGTGGCGAAGCTGGCGCCGGGGGCGGACAGCCGCGCCATCTGGTCGAACAGCGCCTGCTGCCACATATCGGGGTTCCTGGACGGCGCGAAGCCGTCGAGGAACCAGGCATCGACGCGGGCGTCCAGCCGCGGCAGCACGTCCAGCACATCGCCGATCATCAGCGTCAGCATCACCCGGCCTTCGGCCAGCACGAAGCGGTGCCAGCCGGGCGTCAGCGCGTCGTATTGCTCCAGCAGTTCCGTCGATAGCGCGGCCAGCTGCGGCCACAGCGCCAGCGCACGGGCGAGGTCGGCCGGCGTCAGCGGGTATTTCTCGGCGCTGACGAAATGCAGCCGCGCGTCGGCGGGCGCCTGCGCCGCGAAGCACTGCCAGGCGCAGAGGAAATTCAGGCCGGTGCCGAAGCCGGTCTCGGCGATGACGAACTGGGAGGCCGGCCGCAGCGCGGCGAAGCGCTCCTCCAGCTGATTGTGGCGCAGGAAGACGTGGCGGGTTTCCTCCAGGCCGGAATCGCGGGAAAAGTACACGTCGCCGAAGGCGACGGATTGCGGCTGGCCGTCCTGCCAGGCCAGTTCGGCATGCGGGGCGATGCCGGGGACGTTCTTGCTAGTCATGGTATGCACAAAGGCCCGCGGCCGCTGCGGCGCGGACCGGCTGTTTCGGTCAGCGGGAATTGTCGCACGGCCGATGCGACGATTCCACCGCGGCGAGGAGAATGCCGGCACTCTTGAAATGGTTAAGGACCTCCCCAAAATGACAGTCATCGACAGTCCTTCCAGGGAGCCGCAACGATGCGATTCGACAAACTGACCACCAAATTCCAGCAGGCGCTGGGCGATGCCCAGAGCCTGGCCGTGGCGAACGACAACGCCTATATCGAGCCGCAGCACCTGCTGCTGGCCATGCTGGACGACGCCGAGGCCGGCGTCGGCGGCCTGCTGGCCCGCGCCGGCGTCAATGTGCCGGCGCTGAAGGGCGGCCTGAAGCAGGCCGTCGAGCGCCTGCCGCGGGTGCAGGGCGCCGGCGGCGAGATCACCGTGTCGCGCGATCTGGCCAATCTGCTGAACGTCGCCGACAAGATCGCGATGAAGCTCGGCGACGACTTCATCGCCAGCGAGCTGTTCCTGTCGGCGCTGTCCCAGGACAAGGGCGAGACCGGCCGCCTGCTGAAAGAGCACGGCGGCAACCATGCGTCCATCCAGGCGGCCATCGACGCGGTGCGCGGCGGCGAGAGCGTCGCCAGCGCCGATGCCGAGGGCCAGCGCGAGGCGCTGAAGAAGTTCACGCTGGACCTGACCGAGCGCGCCCGCCAGGGCAAGCTCGATCCGGTGATAGGCCGCGACGACGAGATCCGCCGCGCGATCCAGGTGCTGCAGCGCCGCACCAAGAACAATCCGGTGCTGATAGGCGAGCCCGGCGTCGGCAAGACCGCCATCGTCGAGGGCCTGGCGCAGCGCATCGTCAACGGCGAGGTGCCGGAAAGCCTGAAGAACAAGCGCCTCTTGGTGCTGGACCTGGCGGCCCTGATCGCCGGCGCCAAATATCGCGGCGAGTTCGAGGAGAGGCTGAAGGCGGTGCTGAACGATCTGGCCAGGGACGACGGCCAGACGCTGATCTTCATCGACGAGATCCACACGCTGGTCGGCGCCGGCAAGGCCGACGGCGCGATGGACGCCGGCAATATGCTGAAGCCGGCGCTGGCGCGCGGCGAGCTGCACTGCATAGGCGCGACCACGCTGGACGAGTATCGCAAGTACATCGAGAAGGACGCCGCGCTGGAGCGTCGCTTCCAGAAGGTGCTGGTCGGCGAGCCGTCGGTCGAGGACACCATCGCCATCCTGCGCGGCCTGCAGGAAAAGTACGAGATCCACCACGGCGTCGACATCACCGACCCGGCCATCGTCGCCGCGGCGGAACTGTCGCAGCGCTACATCACCGACCGCTTCCTGCCGGACAAGGCCATCGACCTGATAGACGAGGCCGCCAGCCGCATCAAGATGGAACTGGACTCGAAGCCGGAGGCGATGGACAGGCTGGACCGCCGGCTGATCCAGCTGAAGATAGAACGCGAGGCGGTGAACAAGGAAAGCGACGAGGCCAGCCAGAAGCGGCTGAAGCTGATCGAGGACGAGATCGCCGCGCTGTCGCGCGAATACGCCGATCTTGAGGAGATCTGGAAGGCCGAGAAGGCCGCCCAGCAGGGCACGCAGACCATACGCGAGGAAATCGACCGCCTGAAGGTGGACATGGACGAGCTGAAGCGCCGGGGCGACTGGCAGAAGCTGGCCGAGCTGCAGTACGGCAAGCTGCCGCAGCTGGAGGCGCGGCTGAAGGAGGCCGAGGCCGCCGGAGACCAAGGCGAAGCCAAGCCCAACCGCCTGCTGCGCACCCAGGTCGGCGCCGAGGAGATCGCCGAGGTGGTCAGCCGCGCCACCGGCATCCCGGTGTCCAAGATGCTGACAGGCGAGCGCGAGAAGCTGTTGAAGATGGAGGACGTGCTGCATCGGCGCGTGGTCGGCCAGGACGAGGCGGTGACGGCGGTGGCCGACGCGATCCGCCGTTCGCGCGCCGGTCTGGCCGATCCGAACAAGCCCTACGGCTCCTTCCTCTTCCTCGGGCCGACCGGGGTCGGCAAGACCGAGCTGTGCAAGACGCTGGCCGGCTTCCTGTTCGACAGCGAGGACCATCTGATCCGCATCGACATGTCGGAATACATGGAGAAGCATTCGGTGGCCCGGCTGATCGGCGCGCCGCCCGGCTACGTCGGCTACGAGGAGGGCGGCTATCTGACCGAGCAGGTGCGCCGCAAGCCGTACAGCGTCATCCTGCTGGACGAGGTGGAGAAGGCGCATCCGGACGTGTTCAACGTGCTGCTGCAGGTGCTGGACGACGGCAGGCTGACCGACGGTCAGGGCCGCACCGTCGATTTCAAGAACACGGTGATCGTGATGACGTCGAATATCGGCAGCCAGCAGATCCAGGCGATGGCCACCGACGACTACCAGGTGATCAAGCTGGCCGTGATGGCCGAGGTCAAGACCCAGTTCCGGCCGGAGTTCATCAACCGCATCGACGAGGTGGTGGTGTTCCACGGCCTGGACGAGAAGCACATCCAGGCCATCGCCCGCATCCAGCTGAAGGGTCTGGAGGCGCGGCTGGCCAAGCTGGAGCTGAATCTGCAGATCAGCGACGGGGCGCTGGCGCTGTTGTCCGAGACCGGCTTCGACCCGGTCTACGGCGCGCGGCCGCTGAAGCGGGCGATACAGGCCGAGCTGGAGAATCCGCTGGCCAAGGCGATACTGGCCGGCAAGTACCCGCCGAAGGCGACGGTGATGGTGGAGGCGCGCGACGGCCGGCTGGTCTTCGACTGAGTCCGTCCGCGTTGCGGAAGGAAAAAACGGCCGCGCGAGCGGCCGTTTTTCATCGTCCGGGCCGCTCCGGATGCAGGAAGCAGCCGGGCAGGTGGTCGTTGACGACGCCGCAGGCCTGCAGATAGGCGTAGATCACCGTGCTGCCGACGAAGTTCATGCCGGCCTTCTTCAGCGATTTGCTGATGTGATCGGACAGCTCGGTGCTGGCCGGCACCCGCTCGTCGTCGAGGCGCCGCAAGATCGGTTTGCCGTCGACATGCGCCCACAGCCAGTCGGCGAAGCTGCCGTGCTCCCGCTGCATCCGCAGGAAGACCTTGGCGTTGCGGATGGCGCTGTTGATCTTCAGCCGGTTGCGGACGATGCCGGCGTCCAGCATCAGCCGCTCGACGTCGTCGTCGCTCATCGCGGCCACCTTTTCCGGCTCGAAGCCGTGGAAGGCGGCGCGATAGCCTTCGCGCTTTCTCAGTATGGTGATCCAGGACAGCCCGGCCTGCGCGCCTTCCAGCACCAGCATCTCGAACAGTTTGCGGTCGTCGCGCTCGGGACGGCCCCATTCCTCGTCATGGTAGGCGACGTACAGCGGATCGTCGCCGCACCAGGGGCAGCGTGGCGTTTCCTTCATGGCGTATGCAGCAGGACGTCGATCAGCAGGCCGGTTTTCTGGATGCCGCGCCGCGACGCCAGGCTGATCACCAGCGGATTGCACAGATTGGCCTGCAGCGCGCCGAGCGCCGGATGGGATTCGCGCTGCGCGTCCAACGGTCGGTACAGCATCAGCAGGACGGCGGCATCCTGCGGTCCGGACAGCTGAAGCTCGGCCACCTCCTCGTCGGTCAGCTCGATCTGCAGGCGCACGCCCAAGCGGTCCGGCAGGGCCAGGCTGAACGTCACGCCGGGGTCGTCCAGCGACTGCAGCCAATAGACTTGCGGCAGCGGGTGGGTGATGTCGTGGAACAGTTTGAAGCGGGTGCAGTTTTCCAGCGCGGGAATGCCCTGCGGGAAAGTGATGACGGTGGCTTCGTCGACTTCGACGCTGCCCAATTGGTTGGAATCGAAGCGCACGGGATTCTCCTCAGGCGTGGGCGGTTGCGGCGGGCGTGAGGGCATGCCCGCTTGTGCTGATAAAGTTGTCAGCCTATACATGGTATTGCGTTACGTGATGTTACGCGAATGTCTTAGCGCCGGAGCGGGAAGCGCCCGCGGCGCGCCGCGGTTTTTCACACAGCGCTCACTCATCATAATCGGCAAGTCAAGGCGGCGCGTCTGCGCCCGGCGCTTGTGGCCGGGTCCGGTTCCGTCAGGAAAGGGGCGGTCTGGCATGGAGCTGAAACCGAAGCGGTTCCTGATCCTCGACGATCAGCTGGTGCTGCGCAAGCTGATTTCGCGACAGGCGAGCTTCTTCAACCGCTTCGCCGTCGACATCGACGAATTCAGCGATCCGGCGGAGGCGATGCGCAGCATCGCCGAGGGCGGCTACCATCTGGTGATCACCGACATCGGCATGCCGGGCATGAACGGCATCGATTTCATCAAGAATGTCGCCCGGCTCGGCTATCAGGGCGCGCTGCTGATCATCTCCGGGTACGACGGCAAGACGCTGCAGACGATAGCCGACATGTCGGCCAATCTGGGCATCGCCTGCACCCGTTTCCTGTCCAAGCCGTATTCCGCCGAAGCCTTCGTCGCCACGCTGAACAGTATCTTCAACGCGATGGAGCGGAACGGCCCGCCGCCGGGCGTAGACATCGAGGCGCTGCTGGACGAGGTCTGCAAGGACAACTACCGGCTGGAGTTCGCCCCGGTGTTCTCGCTGGCCGACCGGCGGCTGCAGGGCTTTTCGCTGAGCGCGCTGAGCGTGGCCGGCGGCCGCTACGACTTCGACCATCTGCTGACCTTGCTGGCCGGGAGGCGCATGGCTTCAGCGGTGGCGCTGGAGACGGTGGTCGAGCGGATGGCGCGGCTGCTGCTTCAGATCGGCGAGCATACCGCGCTGGACGAGTGTCCGATGAATATCCGCATCGACGAGGCCTGCCTCGGCGCCGACAACGTCTTCGACCACTGCTTCGCGCTGTTGCAGCAATACGGCGTCGCGGCGCACCGGATCGGTTTCGAGCTGGCCGACGGCTTGAGCCGGCGTTCGGGGGCCCTGTGCTTCGAGAACGTCGCCAAGATCAAATACCTGGGCTTCCGGCTGCTCGCCGACGGTTTCGGCGCCGGCTCGCTGACGATCAGCAATCTGCTGAAGTTTCCGTTCGACCAGGTCAATGTGCCGGCTCAGACGCTGAGCTGGCTGCGGACGCTGCTGGGGGAGGATGCCGGCGCGTTCCGGCTGTTGCGTTATTTCGGCCTGCCACAGGCCGCCGTCTGCGCGACCGGTCTGGACGACGAGGAGAGCGTGGCGCTGGCGACGGCGCTGGGCTGCCCGCACGGCGTCGGCAGACATCTGGCGCCGACGGTGCCGGAGCAGGATCTGGTCGCGATGACCGCGGACAGCCTGGGCGGCAAGTCCGGCGCCGAAGCGGCCGTCGAATGAGGGAGGATGCGATGGCTCCGACCGACTTCGCCCGCCTGCGCATGCTGATCGTCGACGACCAGACCCTGGTCCGCACGCTGATCGCGCAGGCCCTGCACCATATGGGCGTCAAGCAGGAATCGATTTTCCAGGCGGCGGACGGCACCATCGCGATGCGGATGCTGGACATCCGCATGGTCGACATCGTGCTGTGCGACGTGCAGATGCTGCCGATGAACGGCATGGACCTGTTGAAGGAGCTGCGCTGCGGCCATACCGCCAATGCTTCCAATCTGCCCTTCGTCTTCCTGTCCGGCCACGCCGACCGCGCCAATGTGGTGCTGGCCAGCCAGCTGCACGCCGACGGCTTCGTCGTGAAACCGCCGAAACCGGCCGATGTCGAGAAGGCGATCCAGGCGGCGTTGCAGCGGCCGCGGCCGGAAATCGATCCTTTCGCCTATTACCATGTGGCCACCGGCACCGATTACGACAAGAAGGTGTTCGGCCGCCTGTTCGAAGTCCGCGGCCTGGTCTACCAGGAGGAGCCGGAGGAGCACTGCCTGCTGCTGGACGATGTCAAGCCGGGGGCGATGCTGACGCGAGATCTGCGCAACAAGGCCGGCCACCTGCTGCTGCCGCGCGGGGCGACCATTTCCGCCAACCAGCTGGCGGTGCTGAAGAATCACCGCGACCGCTACGGCGTGTCGCAGCTCTATGTGATGGAAGTCAACGACGCGGCGGCCAATCCGACAGTGGGGCATTAGGACATGACGGAGGCCAGGCCGCGGCACAGACAGGCGATGGCGATCGGGCGCAGCGTGCTGGCCATCGTGCTGCTGCTGGGCCTGCTGCAGGCCAGCGTGATGCTGCAATTGCAATGGCAGGCCTGGGATGAATACGAGGAGGCCGGCCAGCTGGTCGAGCAGAACCAGGATTCGGCGCTGCTGTTCCAGTTTGCCGGCCTGCAGCATCAGGAAAGCGGCCAGATGCGCATGCTGCTGCTGCGACGGCAGCCGCCCACCGCGGTCGAGATGGCCCAGCTCGACCGCTTGGCGCGCCAGGTGGACGAGCGCTTCCTGACGCTGATCACTTCGCTGCACGGCCGCGACCAGGCGCGCGTCGCCGACCGCATGGCCCAGCTGCGGCAATCATTCCACCAATTCCAGCAGATGCGTTCCCAGGCGCGCGCGGCATTGTCGGCCGCAGTCGACGAGCGTGAGGCCTTGACCACCACCCTGTTCGAGCAGTCGCGCGAGGTGCAGGAACGGATCCAGCACCTGCTGGACGAGAACGTGGTGCAGATGGCGGCCAGCGGCGACGC
The DNA here is from genome assembly GCF_051129845.1 of Chromobacterium sp. CV08. NCBI lineage: Bacteria > Pseudomonadati > Pseudomonadota > Betaproteobacteria > Neisseriales > Chromobacteriaceae > Chromobacterium > Chromobacterium sp. CV08. Next base: position 3,199,711 of record NZ_CP150453.1, on the reverse strand, counting down.
GCGGATCAACAATCTGGCGTGGCTGACCCAGGATGTGCGCACGCTGGATTTCTGGCTGCGCTCCAACGCGCAGTCGCTGGTGCTGCGCGAGGAGCTGGAGCACAGGCTGGACCGCCGGGTGGAGGAGGATCTGGCGCGACGTCTGAGCGCGGCGATGCTGACGCTGTCCAAGCTGCAGCTGCGCATAGGCAGCCTGAACGATCCGCAGCTGTCCGAGCAGTTCTCCCAGCTGTCGCAGATGGCGAACAAGCAGCAGCTGTTGGTGCAGCTGCAGCTGGAGCAGCTGGACGGCAAGCTGCAATTCCGCCAGGCCAACGACTACGTGCTGAATCTGCGCCAGCTGACCGATGTGTTGCAGCGTTCGCAACGCATCGTCTCTACCCGGGCGGATCAAGTGGCGCAGGAGAACCGCCGCTACTACCGGCGCATTCTGCTGCGCGAGGGCCTGTTCGGCGTGGCGGTGCTCGCGCTGCTGGCCTTCCTGCTCTTTGTGATGGTGCGCAAGGTGCTGAAGCCGCTGGATTTCCTGCAGCGCATGCTGGACGTGTCCGGCGATTCGATGCTGGTGGTCAATCCGGACGGCGTGATAGACATGGCCAACGAGGGCGCCGGCCGGATGTTCGGTTATGAAATGGACACGCTGATCGGCATGCCGGTGCGGCAGCTGTTCGTGATGGACGACGAGTTGCACGCGGTGATGGCGGGGCTGGAGGTGCAGGTGGGACGTACGCTGCCGGTAGAGGGCATGGGCAGCGGCGGCGAGCGCTTCCACGCGATGCTGACCGTCAGCCGCTTTCTCGAGGACACCGACCCGCCGTTGAATATCCTGATCGTCCGCGACGAGCACAAGCGCCGACTGGCGGAAACGTCGCTGGAACGCAGCGTGGCGTTGTTGTCGGTGATCTCCGAGGTCGAATCGATGCTGTTGTCGCGCGCCGAGCGCGGCCAGGTGTTCCAGCGGCTGCACGATACCTTCGTCGACTTCACCAGCTCCGAGCGCTGCATCCTGGTCGCATGGTCGGCGCGCGACGGCGACGACGAGATGCTGCATCTGCAGGCCGGCGACTGGCCCGACTTCCTGCCGACGATACAGCAGCTGTCGCAGGCGGCGGCGCCGCTGGCCGGTTTGTTCCGCAGCCTGTCGGCGCAGCCGTCCTGGGTGTCGCTGCCGGTGATGCTGGGCGGCGAGGCCGCCGCCGGCGTCTGCCTGCTGAGGCCGACGCTGTCGTTGCTGGGCATCAGCATCCTGCCCTTGATGGGCGCCTACGCCAACATCCTGGGCTTTTACGCCGAGGAGGACCGCCGCAAGCTTTCGGAGGCGCAGCTGCGCGCGGTGCTGCAGGAGGAGGAGGCGGTCTATTCGGCGTCGCCGGTCGGCCTGTTGCGGCTGAACGAGCATTTCCAGATCACCCGGGCCAACCTGACCGCCGAGGGCATTTTCGATGTCGGCGACGAATACGGCCTGTCCGGCATGCATCTGATGGAGCTGCTGGCGTCCGAACACGGCTGGTACGAGCTGGCCGAACAGATGTCCAAGATGCAGCAGGACAACGCCCGCATCCATTGCGAGCTCGAATGCCTGACCGGCACCGGCAGGCCGATCTGGGTGCTGTTCGAGGGCCAGCTGCTGTTTCCCGACGCCGCGGAGTCGGTGATCATCCTGGCCTGCCTCGACATCACCGAGCGCAAGATGGCGGAGTTCGAGCTGCGGATGGCGCGCGACCAGGCCAATGCCGCCAACCGCGCCAAGAGCGCCTTCCTCGCGACGATGAGCCACGAGATACGCACGCCGATGAACGGCGTGCTGGGCATGCTGGAGCTGCTGGCGATGACCCGGCTGGACGGCGAGCAGCGCGACACCGTGTCGACGATACAGGACTCCGCCAACACGCTGTTGCGGCTGATAGACGACATCCTCGACTTCTCCAAGATCGAGGCCGACCGGCTGGAGATCGTGCCGGCCCGCACGGCGGTGCGGCCGTTCATGGACAGCGTGCGCAGCCTGTACCAGGAGAACGCCAACAAGAAGGGCCTGGAGTTGACGCTGACGCTGGACGAGAAGCTGGCGCCGACGCTGGTGATGGACCCGCTGCGGGTCCGGCAGATCCTGCAGAACTTCATCAGCAACGCCATCAAGTTCACCTCCAGCGGCCGCGTCGACATCCTGGTCAAGGTGATGGACACCATCGCCAACTACCAGGTGCTGAGCTTCGAGGTCGTCGATACCGGCATCGGCATGTCGCTGGAGCAACTGAACAAGCTGTTCCAGCCGTTCACCCAGGCCGACTCGGAAACCACCCGCCGTTTCGGCGGCACCGGTCTAGGCCTCGCGATCTGCCGGCGGCTGGCCGGGCTGATGGGCGGCCATGTCGAAATGGAGAGCGAGCAGGGCAAGGGCAGCTGCGCGAGGTTGCTGCTGGAGCTGGAGTGGCTGGCCGAGCAGGTCGAGCCGGTGGTGCTGCCGGAGCAGCCGATGCCGCTGGAGCCGGCGGGCAGAGCCGACGCCGGCGCGTCCGGACAGAGCCTGTTCCCGATACTGTTCGCCGAGGACAATCCGACCAACCGCAAGTTGACGCTGAAGCAGCTGGAGAAACTGGGCTATCCGGCCGATTGGGCCGAGGACGGCGACCGCGCCTTCAGTAAATGGCTGGCCGGCCGCTATTCGCTGATCCTGACCGACTGCCATATGCCGGGCATAGACGGCTACCAGCTGGCGAGGCTGGTGCGCGCGCACGAGGAGTCGCATCCGGAGCGCGGCCGCATTCCCATCGTCGCCTGCACCGCCAACGCCGCCAAGGAGGAAATGGACAAGACCCGGGAGGCCGGCATGGACGATTTCCTGACCAAGCCGCTGTCCATCTACTCGCTGGAGGCGGTGCTGAGCAAATGGATGGGGCAGGGCGGCGGCGGGACGGAAACGCCGGCCGCGGCGGAGGACGCGCGGGCCGAGGCGGCGCCGGCGGCCGAGCCCGCCGGGGCGCCGCCGCCGGTCGACCGCAGCGTGCTCGAGGTGTACAGCAACGGTGAACTGAGCGTGGAATTGGAAATCCTGCGCGAATTCCAGACCGGCAACAACGAGGACGTCGCCGAGCTGCGCGCGGCGCTGGCGGCCGACGACGCCGAGCGGGTCGGCTTCTCCGCGCACCGGATCAAGGGCGCCAGCCGCATGGTCGGCGCCAATGCGATGGGCGATGCCGCCGAGGCGGTGGAAAAGGCCGGCAAGGGACGGAACCTGGAACTGGCGCACCAGGCGATGGAGACTTTCGAGGCCAGGCTGGCCGTGTTCGAGGACTGGCTGGGGAAGCAGACCGAGACCATAGGCTGACGCCCGGCTTTGCCTGTCGCGGCGCGGCGTTTTAGAATCCGCCCATGAACCGAGAGCAATCGTTGTATTCCTTGCTGGAAACGGCGCTGTTGTGTCCGGTGGTGGAGGACAAGCTGGCGCTGGCCGAGCGCGTCAGGCGGGACTGGGACGCCGGGCGGCTGGCGCGCTCGGACGCCGCGCCGCCGTATCCGCTGCCGCAGGCGGGCCGGCCGGAACGGCCCGAGCTGGTGCATCCGGCGCGGGTGCCGCGCCGGGGCCTGTCCACCCGGCAGGGCCATGGCGCCCTGCTGCACGCGATCGCCCACATCGAATTCAATGCCGTCAATCTGGCGCTGGACGCCGCCTGGCGCTTCCGCGACATGCCGGACGCCTTCGTCGGCGACTGGCTGCGGGTCGCGGCCGAGGAGGCCGGCCATTTCCGCCTGCTGCAAGGCAGGCTGGCGGCGCTGGGCTTCGTATATGGCGATTTTCCGGCGCACGACGGCCTGTGGGCGATGTGCCGCAAGACCGACCACGACGCGCTGGCGCGGATGGCGCTGGTGCCCAGGGTGCTCGAGGCCCGCGGGCTGGACGTCACGCCGGGGATACAGCGGAAGCTGGCCGGCATAGGCGACGACGACAGCGTCGCGGTGCTGGACATCATCCTGCGCGACGAGGTCGGCCATGTCGCGATAGGCAACCGCTGGTTCGGCGAACTGTGCCGCCAGCGCGGCCTGGCGCCGCAGCCCACTTTTCTGCGGCTGCTGGACGAGCACGGCGTGCGCCTCCATCCCGGCGACTACAATCTGAGCGCTCGCGCGGCCGCAGGCTTCTTCGCCGACGAGCTGGCCGAGCTGGCCCGCCTCGGCGAGGCGGCCGCGGCGACCGATTTCCCATCCGAAAAAACAGGCGGTACCCGATGATGAACCTGATCAAGCGCATGCAGCGCAGCCGCAAGCTGTCGCTGGCGATGCTGGCCCTGTCCACCTTGTTGTTCGCGGCCCTGTCCGGCCTGTGGCAGGGAGGGCAGGCGGACAGCGCCTTGCTGCGCCTGCTGTGTCCGGTGCTGATGCTGCCGGCGCTGGGCATGCAGCTGGCCTCGCTGTGCGTGCTTTTACAAAAACCACGAAAATGAAACGGCTTTTAAAAACAGCGGCTTAAAGTTGCGGCAACGCGTCACGCGGGCTTGACGATGCCATCCGGGCCGCGCATAATCGCGCCGGATATTTAGTCAACAGGCTCCCCTGCTGGGCGAGCCTGTCGTTTTTTGCACTTGCGGAGTGTCTGCACCATGGAGCATCAGGTATTCCTGCGTCAGCTGGAAACCCATTCGCTGCCTGCATCGGATTTCAACCACACAGCCCATCTGTACGCGGCCTGGGGCTATCGCCGGGAGTACCCGGCGCCGGAGGCGGCGGCACGCTGCGCGCACGCGCTGTCGCGTTACGCGATGGCCAACGGCGCGGCGACCAAGTACAACCACACGCTGACGATGGCGCTGCTGGCCATCGCCTACAGCCGCGTCGAGTCCTGCCCGGCCTTGACGCAGGACTGGCAGGCCTTTCTGGACAGCTGCGCCGACCTGGCGCAGGACGCCCGCGCCGTGCTGGAACAGTATTACTCGGCGGAGCGCCTCGCCGCCGACTCCGCGCGCAAGGCCTTCGTCAAGCCGGACAAGCAGCCGCTGCCGGTGTCCTGCCTGCTCAACTGATACACCGAGAATTCCCCACGCAATGATCAAAGCACCAGAACTCTTGCTGCCCGCCGGCACGCTGGACAAGATGCGCGCCGCCTACGACTTCGGCGCCGACGCCGTCTACGCCGGCCAGCCGCGCTACAGCCTGCGCGCCCGCAACAACGATTTCAAGCTGGAAGAGCTGAAGCAGGGCATAGACGAGGCCCACGCCCGAGGCAAACAGTTCTTCGTCGCCAGCAACATCCTGCCGCACAACAGCAAGATCAAGACCTATATGGCCGATATGGAGCCGGTGATCGCGATGAAGCCCGACGCGCTGATCATGGCCGATCCCGGCCTGATCATGATGGTGCGCGAGAAGTGGCCGGAAGTGCCGATCCATCTGTCGGTTCAGGCGAACACCGTCAACTACATGGGCGTCAAGTTCTGGCAGAAGCTGGGCGTGTCTCGCATCATCCTGTCGCGCGAGCTCAGCCTGGACGAGATCGCCGAGATCCGCCAGGAATGCCCGGACATGGAGCTGGAAGTGTTCGTGCACGGCGCCTTGTGCATCGCCTATTCCGGCCGTTGCCTGCTGTCCGGCTACTTCAACCACCGCGATCCGAACCAGGGCACCTGTACCAACGCCTGCCGCTGGGACTACAAGGTGCACGACACCGAGGGCGACGCCGCCGGCGACGTCCAGGTGATCCAGTTCGACTTCAACAAGGCGATGGAAGAGGCCAACCAGAGCTTCTCGTCCTGCGGCAGCCAACAGCGCCATCCGCTGGCCGACAAGACCTATCTGATCGAGGAAGGCAGCCGTCCGGGCGAGTTGATGCCTATCATCGAGGACGAGCATGGCACCTATATCATGAACTCCAAGGACCTGCGCGCCGTCGAGCAGGTGGAGAAGCTGGTCAGGATAGGCGTCGATTCGCTGAAGATCGAAGGCCGCACCAAGAGCCTGTACTACGTCGCGCGCGCCGCCCAGGTCTACCGCAAGGCCATCGACGACGCCGTCGCCGGCCGCCCGTTCGACCTGGGCCTGCTGGCCGATCTGGACGGCCTGGCCAACCGCGGCTACACGCCGGGCTTCCTGGAGCGCCATCAGACCCAGGAATACCAGAACTATCTGACCGGCCACTCCAAGGCCAAGCAGAGCCAGTATGTCGGCGACGTGATCGAGGTGGACGCCGACGGCTGGGCGCTGATCGAGGTGAAGAACCGCTTCGCCGTCGGCGACAAGCTGGAGGTGATCCACCCGTCCGGCAACCGCGTGATCGAGCTGGCCGAGATGACCCGCAACGGCGAGGCGGTTCAGGTCGCGCCGGGCAACGGCATGCAGGTGCGCATCCCCGGCATGGCCGGTTACGACGGCAGGGCGCTGATCACCCGCCTGCTGTAAGCCGCGGCTGTCGCCGTCTTTCGTAAAGGCCGCCGTTGGCGGCCTTTTTGTTTGCATGGCCGGTACCGCGGTGTTGCGGGATTTCCACTGAGGGACGAGGCCGGCGGCGTCGCGGGGCGGTGGGTGAATTCCGATTATGACAATGTCTTGATTGGCCGACCGGCATGGCTGGCGCGGCCGCAGCCAATAGCGCGCCGATGTTGATGATCATAAACGGTCCGGACCGCGCCGCCGCGCCGGCGCCGTTTTTTTCGTGTCGGACAAGCCGGGCGCTATTGCCAGCGTAAGTAATTGTGATTAAAAAGTAGTGACATAAAGCAAGCGGCGTGGAATTTATTAAACACCAACGCCGCGCATGGAGAGTGAGAGAGGAAACCATGATGCAAATCGCCTGCTTCCGACCCGACTGTCGCGCATCCGTCCATTTGTCGTCCGCATCGGTCCTGCCCCTTCCTTTCCCGCGCCCCGGCCCTCCCGCCTTCCTCTGCACATCCCGCTGATTCCATACGGAATTCCGTTTTACATGCCGTAACGCACGGACATATTGCGCGCGCCTGCCCACGGTGTATGTTGGCAGTGTGGCAGCAGCAGCGGTCCTGCGATTGAAGATTGCGTTCTCCGGCTCTCCCGGCCCGGACCGGGAGCCTTTATGGTCGTGCTACTTAGGAAGCCTGTCATGAGCAAGAAACTGGTTCGCAAAGTGCTGTACTCGCTGTTGCTGTTGTTGCCGGCCTCGGGCGCGCTGGCGGAGGACAAGGTGCTCAACGTCTACAACTGGTCCGACTACATCGCCAAGTCCACGATACCCGGCTTCGAGAAGCAGAGCGGCATCAAGGTCAAGTACGACGTCTACGACAGCGACGACACGCTGCAGGCCAAGATGCTGACCGGCCGCGCCGGCTACGACATCGTCGTGCCCACTTCCAACTTCATGGCCAAGCAGATCGAGGCCGGCATCTACCAGAAGCTCGACAAATCCAAGATTCCCAATCTGGCCAATCTGGACAAGGCGCTGATGGCCAAGATCGTCGACGCCGATCCGGGCAACGCCCACGGCGTGCCGTGGGCCTACGGCACCGACGGCCTCGGCTACAACTACACCAAGGTCAAGGCCTTGCTGGGCAATGGCGCGCCGCTGGACAGCTGGGACATCCTGTTCGATCCGAAATACGTGTCCAAGCTGAAGGGCTGCGGCGTATCGGTGCTGGACCAGGCCAACGACGTGTTCGCCGTCACGCTGCATCATCTGGGCAAGGACCCGAACAGCAAGAACCCGGCCGACTACCAGGCCGCCTTCGAGGCATTGAAGAAGATCCGCCCCTACATCACCCAGTTCAACTCGTCCGGCTACATCAACGACCTGGCCAACGGCGACATCTGCCTGGCGCTGGGCTGGTCCGGCGACATCAACATCGCCAAGCACCGCGCCGCCGAGGCGAAGCGCGCCTACCAGCTGGGCTACGTGATTCCGAAGTCCGGCGCGCCGATCTGGTTCGACGTGATGGTGGTTCCGAAGGACGCGCCGCATCCGGAGGCCGCGCTCAGGTGGATCAACTACATCGAGACGCCGGAAGTCAACGCGGCGATCACCGACGAGGTGTTCTACCCGACCGTCAACGCGGCGGCGCGCAAATTCGTCAAGCCGGAGATCGCCAACGATCCGACCATCTATCCGCCCGAGTCGGTGATGAAGACGCTGTTCCTGCTGAAGCCGCTGCCGGCCGACATCATGCGGCTGCAGAACCGGCTGTGGACGCAGCTGAAGACCGGCCGCTGAGCCGTTCAGGCAAGACCGCATAACAATCAGTCCGCCGCCCGGCCTGGCCGGGACGGCCGGACAACCGTGGAACATCGCCCGCCGCGCGCGGCGGGGCGGATGGTGCCGGCGGGCGGGACCCGCCGGCGGGACGCAATGTCGAAACCGTGGTGCCACCATGAAACAAACCGTTCTGAAACGCTTCTTGCCGTCGGGCAGGGGCGCCGTGATCGGCGTGCCCTTCCTGTTCCTGTTCGTGTTCTTCCTGCTGCCCTTCCTGCTGGTGGTGGGCATCAGCTTTTCGCAGCAGCAGCTCGGCATCCCGCCGTACACGCCGTTGACCCGGTTTGAGAACGATGTCTACACCATCGCGCTCAATATCGGCCACTACAAGTTCATGCTGGGCGACGACCTGTATTTCGCCACTTATATCAGCTCGGTCAAGATGGCCTTCTTCTCCACCGTGCTGTGCCTGTTGCTCGGCTACCCGATGGCCTATTACATCGCCCGGGCAGAGGGGACGACGCGCAACACGCTGATGATGATGGTGATGCTGCCGTTCTGGACCTCCTACCTGATCCGCGTCTACGCCTGGATAGGCATATTGAAGAACGACGGTTTCCTGAACCAGTTCCTGCTGTGGCTGGGCGTGATAGACAGTCCGCTGCACCTGTACCACACCAATTGGGGCGTCTACATCGGCATGGTCTTCTCCTATCTGCCCTTCATGATCATGCCCTTGTACGCCCATCTGGTGAAGATGGACCTGACGCTGCTGGAGGCGGCCTACGACCTGGGCGCCAAGCCGTGGCGCGCGTTCTGGCAGGTGACGCTGCCGCTGTCCAAGAACGGCATCATCGCCGGCAGCCTGCTGGTCTTCATCCCGGCGGTCGGCGAGTACGTGATTCCGGAACTGCTGGGCGGCTCGGATACGCTGATGATAGGCCGGGTGATGTGGGAGGAGTTCTTCAACAATCTGGATTGGCCGATGGCGGCCACCGTCACCTGCTGCATGGTGCTGTTGCTGCTGGTGCCGATGGCGCTGTTCCAGCACTACCAGGTCAAGACCATGGAGGAAGCGCGATGATCAAGCCGAGCAAACCGTTGTCCTTTCTGGTGCTGGGACTGGGCTACACCTTCCTCTACCTCCCCATCGCGCTGCTGGTGCTGTACTCGTTCAACGAATCGAAGCTGGTGACGGTGTGGTCGGGCTTTTCCACCAAGTGGTACGCCGCGCTGCTGGACGACGACGAGTTGATCGGCGCCGCCTGGCTGAGCCTGAAGATCGCGCTGATGACGGCGACGGCGTCGGTGGTGATGGGCACCTGGGCCGGCTTCGTGCTGGGCCGTTTCGGCCGTTTCCGGCTGTTCACGCTGTTCACCGGCATGATCAACGCGCCCTTGGTGATTCCCGAGGTGATACAGGGCATCTCGCTGCTGCTGCTGTTCGTCGCGATGGAGCAGAGCTTCGGCTGGCCGGAGGGGCGGGGGGTGTTCACCATCTGGATAGGCCACGTGATGCTGTGCGTGTCCTACGTCACCATCGTCGTGCAGTCGCGGGTGAGGGAGCTGAACCTGTCGCTCGAGGAGGCGGCGATGGACCTGGGCGCGCGGCCGCTGAAGGTGTTCTTCGTCATCACGCTGCCGCTGATCTCGCAGGCGCTGGTGTCGGGCTGGCTGCTGTCGTTCACGCTGTCGCTGGACGATCTGGTGCTGACCGCCTTCCTGTCCGGTCCCGGCTCCACCACGCTGCCGATGGTGATCTTCTCCCGCGTGCGGCTGGGCCTGAATCCGGAAATGAACGCGCTGGCCACCTTGTTCATCGTGCTGGTTTCGCTGGGCGTGGTGGCGGCCAATGTCTATATGGGGGCGCTGGCGCGCAAGCGGGACAGGGAGATGCGCCTGGCCTTCGCCAATGGTTGAAGGCGGCAGGAAAACGACAACGACGGTGCGGAACAAGGAGAAATGACGATGAAGAGGATATTGATCAGCGCCCTGATCGCGGCGCTGCCCGGCGCGGCGCTGGCCGACGCGAAGGCGGACGAGATCGCCAGGCTCAGAGCCCAGATGCAGAAGCTGCAGCAGCAGATGGAGGCCTTGCAGAAGGCGGTGGACGCCGCGGCGGCGAGCAAGCCTGCGCCGGCCGCGGCTGCGGCCGACGACGCCAATACCGAGCTGAAGGAGAGGGTGGCGAATATGGAGCTGAAGGTGGACAAGCTCAATACCGCCGCCACCGACGGCCCGCTGGCCGGCCTGAGCATCACCGGCTATGTCGACCCGACCTATGTCTACAACCGGGCGCAGAACAGCGCCGGCTTCCAGTTCCTGAACCACCAGAACACCTACGCCTACAGCAACAGCACCTTCGGCGACGTCTATCTGGACATCAAGAAGACCTTCGGCGTCGGGCCGACCGCCCCCAGCGCCGAAATCACCATCATGCCCAACCGCGGCTCGGGCAACACGCTGCTGGACGGCGGCAGCGGCAACAACATCATCAACACGGCGGTGGTCAACTTCCCGCTGTCCGACACCTGGAGCGTCAACGCCGGCCTGCAGAACAGTTTCGGCGGCTACGAGGTGCAACAGTCCAACCAGATGGTGACGCTGTCGCACGGTCTGCTGTACGACTTCAGCGATCCGGGCAGCTATGTCGGCGCCGGCTTCGCCTGGAGCCACGACGTCTGGGCGTGGAAATTCCTGCTGGCCAACGAGCAGTACCGCACCCACGCCAATCTGGCCAATACCGGCACCAACGCCGCCAACGGCAATCCCCAGGTCAAGAGCAACAACACGCCGACTGTCACCGCCCGCGTCGACTACACCTGGAGCAGCGCGCTGGACCTGGGCGGCTCGTTCAACGCCGGGCGGCAGACGCTGCTGACCGGCAGTGGCTGCAGCAGCGGCTTCGGCTACCAGTGCGGGGCGACCGATCCGTATTCCAACTACTTCTTCGTCGAGGCCGACGCCAGCTACACGCTGGGCGACGTGATCTACAACGCCGAGCTGGACTACGGCCAGCAGCAGAAGGCGGCCTGGAACGGCGGGCAGGCGCAGTGGTACGGCGTGTCGCTGCTGGGCCACCGCAAGTGGATGACGGAGACGCTCGGCAAGATGGGCGCCACGCTGCGCTACGACTATCTGAACAACAGCAAGAACGGCGGCGGAGGAGGCGGCGTGGCGCTGGGCAGCGGCGGCTATGACGGCGTCAACGGCTTCGGCGTCGATCCGGCCTGCCTGGCCAGCGGCGCCACCGACTGCAAGGGCGCGAACCGCCAGGCGCTGACCGCCGACCTGCTGTTCTTCCCGACCGACCAACTGACGCTGAAGCTGGAATACCGGCACGACTGGGCCAGCCAGGCGGTGTTCCAGCGCAACGACGGCAGTCTGAAGCGAAGCAACGACATGCTGGGCGCCCAGGCGGTCTACAGCTTCTGATCGCGGCCGGGGAGGCGGCGGGCCCGGCCCGCCGCTTTTTTATTTGCCCGCCTTGCGGCAAAATGCCTTTATCATTTCATTTCGCGCGAAGCCGCTTCCTCCGATCATGCTTCTCGATCTGCTGCGCTGGCCTCTGCCGCGCTATCGTCCCGATCCCGCCCGCGCCCATCACGGTCCGGCCGGCTATCGCAATCTGTATCCGTTCAAGCAGCCGCGTTTCGCCGATCTGGCGCGCTGGAGATGGCAGCGGCGCCGCTTGCGCGCGGCGCACCGGCTGCAGGACATCCGCTGCGTCGTGCCGGACGCCGCCGCGCTGGCGGCCAACCGCGATCGCCCGTCCTACACCTGGATAGGCCACGCCAGCGGCTTGATCCAGCTGGCCGGCGTCAATCTGCTGCTGGACCCGGTCTGGTCCGAGCGCGCGTCGCCGCTGCAATGGGCCGGGCCGAAGCGGCTGCTGCCGCCGGCCTTGCCGCTGGGCGCGCTGCCGCATATCGACGTGGTGATGGTGACGCACAATCACTACGACCATCTCGATTTCGCCACCTTGAGCCGGTTGGCGGCGCAGCCCGGCGGCGCGCCGCTGTTCGTCGCGCCGCTGGGCGTCGGCGCGACGCTGCGGCGGGCGGGGGCGCCGGCAGATCGCGTCGTCGAGCTGGACTGGTGGGAGCGCCACCGCCACGGGGAGGTGGATCTGACGCTGACGCCGGCGCAGCACTGGAGCAAGCGCTGGGCCTGGGGCGACCGCAACCGCGCGCTGTGGGGCGGTTTCGCGGCGGCGGGCGGCGGCGTCCAGCTTTGGTATCCGGGCGATACCGGGTATCATCCGGAGCTTTTCGCGCGCATCGCCGAGCATCTGGGCAAGGTCGATCTGGCGCTGTTGCCGATAGGCGCCTACCAGCCGCGCTGGTTCCTGGCCGCCCAGCACATCGATCCGGCCGAGGCGGTGGAGATTTTCCGCATCGTCCAGCCGCGGCGGGCGCTGGCGGTGCACTGGGGCAGCTTCGTGCTGACCGACGAGCCGCTGCACCAGCCGCCGCTGGATCTGGCCGAGGCGCTGGCGCGCAGCGGCGTCGATCCGGCCGATTTCGGCGTGCCGGCGATAGGCGAGACCTTCTGGCTGGACGCGTGATTCGTCTGCAGTGGATCAAGCGAACGCCGATTGGCGGCCGGCATCGCCGGATCAAGCATTGCCCGCATCGGCGCGGGCGCATACAATCAAACCGATATTTTTCAGAAGCGAAGACATTTTTTCGTTTTCGCGGCATTTCGCGGGGCTATCAATGACGATTCATCAACTAATCAATGAGCGGGTGCAGGCAGCGCTGGCGGCAGCCGGCGCGCCGGACGCGCCCGCCGTGGTGCAGCCGGCGTCCAAGCCGGAATTCGGCGACTACCAGGCCAACGGCGTGATGGGCGCCGCCAAGGCGCTGAAGACCAACCCGCGCGCGCTGGCCGAAAAGGTCGTCGCCGCGCTCGATCTTGCCGGCATCGCCGACAAGGTGGAAATCGCCGGTCCGGGTTTCATCAATATTCACCTAGCCCCCGAATATCTTGCCCGACGAAGCGAAGCCGCCCTGAAAGACGACAAGCTGGGCATCGCGCCGGTTGCGCCGCAACGCGTGATGGTCGAATACTCGTCGCCGAACCTGGCCAAGGAAATGCACGTCGGCCATCTGCGCTCGTCCATCATCGGCGACGCGCTGGCCCGCGTGATGGAATATGTCGGCCACGATGTGATCCGCGCCAATCACGTCGGCGACTGGGGCACCCAGTTCGGCATGCTGGTCGCCTACCTGGTGGAAACCCGCCACGCCGGCGACGCCGATCTGCAGCTGTCCGATCTGGAAACCTTCTACCGCAACGCCAAGGTCCGCTTCGACGAGAGCGAGGACTTCGCCAACACCGCGCGCGACTACGTGGTCAAGCTGCAGGGCGGCGACGAGGAGGTGCTGAAGCTGTGGCGCCAGTTCGTCGACGTGTCGCTGAAGCATTGCGAGGAAGTGTACGAGACGCTGAATGTCGGCCTGAAGCGCGAGCACGTGCGCGGCGAATCGTCGTATAACGACGACCTGCCTGTCATCGTGCAGGAGTTGCGTGAGACGGGCCTCTTGACCGAGGACGACGGGGCCCAGGTGGTGTTCCTGGAAGAGTTCCGCACCCAGGAAGACAAGCCTATGGGCGTCATCGTCCAGAAGAAGGACGGCGGCTTCATCTACACGACCACCGACATCGGCGCCGTGCGCTACCGCCACCGCGAGCTGAAGCTGGACCGCGTGATCTACGTGGTCGACGCGCGCCAGAGCCAGCACTTCGCCCAGATGTTCACCATCTGCCGCAAGGCCGGTTTCGCGCCGGAGGAGATGAAGCTGGAGCATGTCGGTTTCGGCGTGATGATGGGCGACGACGGCAAGCCGTTCAAGACCCGCTCCGGCGGCACCGTCAAGCTGATCGAACTGCTGCACGAGGCCGAGGAGCGCGCCTACGCGCTGGTGTCGGAGAAGAGCCCGGACCTGTCCGAGGCGCAGAAGCGCGAGATCGCCAACGCGGTCGGCATCGGCGCGGTCAAATACGCCGATCTGTCGAAGAACCGGATGAGCGACTACATCTTCAACTGGGACACGATGCTGGCTTTCGAGGGCAATACCGCGCCCTACCTGCAATACGCCTACACCCGCGTGCAGAGCGTGTTCCGCAAGGCCGACGATTACGACGCCGGCGCGAAGATCGTCATCACCGAGCCGGCCGAGAAGCAGCTGGCCGCCGCGCTGGCGCAGTTCGAAGACACGCTGAACTCGGTGGTGGACGGCTGCTACCCGCACTATCTGTCGCAATACCTGTACCACATCGCCACGCTGTTCTCGCGCTTCTACGAAGCCTGCCCGATCCTGAAGAGCGAGGGCGAGGTCCGCGCCAGCCGCCTGCAGCTGGCCGCGCTGACCGCCAGGACGCTGCGCGCCGGCCTGGATCTGCTCGGCATCAAGGTGCTGGAGTCGATGTAAGCCTCTGCGCCTGTTTTCGGCACGAAAAGCCCCGCCTGTTCCGGCGGGGCTTTTTCATCGGCAGGCGCATGCCGAGGGGGCGGCAAGGTGTTCCGGAACGGATGGCCTGGCGCGGAGTCCATCGTGGGCGGGCGGCGTTTCTCCCTGCCCGCGCATGATCGAAAATCAATCCGCCAAATACTATGAACGCCATCCTGATGAATACTTTCCTATCCACCGCCGCGCGCCGCGCCGGCATCGCGCTCTGCCTGTTGCTGCCCGCGGCCGCGCCGGCGCAGACCGATCCGCAAACCGTGCCGCAATACCTGAAACAGGCCAAGGCCAGCCAGCGGCCGGCCAAGCTGCTCGGCGAAAGCGAGGAGGGCGGCGTCAAGGTGAGCAGCTACGGCTTCGTGTCGCAGCGTTGGCCGGGCGAAGGCAGCACGCTGCTCAGCGACGCGCCGCTATGGGAGCACGAGTTGAAGCTGGCGTTGCCGCCGGGACGCAAGCCGGGTTCGCCGGTATTGCTGTACATCAGCGGCGGCATCAATCACGCGGAGAAGGGCGCGCAGCCGCCGCGCGACCCGCTGCCGCTGGCCGAGCTGGCGCGCGGGCTGGGCATCGCGGTGGCCGAGCTGTATTACGCGCCCAACCAGAACCTGAAGCTGGACGGACAGCCGGCCGGCCGCGAGGACGCGCTGGTCGCCTATAGCTGGCGCAAGAGCGTGGATCAGCCGGAGGCCGACCGCTTCAGTTCGCTGCATCTGCCGATGACCCAGGCGGCGACGGCGGCGATGGACGCGATCCAGGCCAGCCTGCCCGATGCGAGCGCCTTCGTCCTGTCCGGCGGCTCCAAGCGCGGCTGGACCAGCTGGCTGGCCGGCCTCAACGACAGCCGGGTCCAGGCCATCGTGCCGGTGGTCGCCGATTTCTGGAACGTCCGCGCCAATTTCACGCATGTATACAACAGCTATGGCAAGCAATGGCCGGTGGCCTTGCGCGATTACGAGAACAACCGCATCACCGACGATGTGCTTGAAGGCAGCCCCGGTTTCGACGCCTTGCTGCGTTTCGAGGATGTGGTCAACTACCCGCAAGCGATGGTTGGACTGAAGAAGTATCTCGTCTCCGCGTCCGGCGACGATTTCGCGGTGCCGGATTCCGCCTGGAGCTATCTGCCGGCGCTGACCGGCCCGATGCAGTTGCGTTACCTGCCCAATCAGTCGCATTACGTGGGCAGCCGGCAGGTGGCCGAGGCGTTGCGCCAGTTCATGGGCCGCTGGCTGGCGGGCAAGACCATGCCCGAGGCCCGCGTGGAGGGGGACGAGCGCAGCGGCAGGGTCAGTGTCAGCACCCGGGAGCCGGTGAGCCGCGCAAGGCTCTGGTTGGCGCGCAATCCGGACAGCCGCGATTTCCGTTTCCGCTCGGGCATCCGCTATCAGGACAAGCCGCTGGCGGGGCAGTGCCGGAACGGCGAGTGCCGTTTCGAGTTTACGCCGGACGCGGCGCTGCCGGGCTGGCAGGCCTACTTCATCGAATTCGAGGGTCAGGACTTCACCTGGACCACGCCGCCGCTGATCTGGCCTCAGCGCTATCCGGACGGTTCGAAAGTGCCTTTCGGCGCGTCGCGGCTGCAATTGGGCGGCTGAAGCGGTCTTCAAGCGAGCCGCAGCAGCCGCTCGCGGATTTGGGCGGGGTCGCTGCTGACCCCCTCCCAGTCCGCGCGCCGGTAGCGGCCGCGGTCCAGCAGGTCGGCGCCGAAGCAATCGCAGCCCAGCAGCCGGATCGAGGCCGGCAGCGCCGCCTGCACCTCGTCGAGCAGCGCCGACTCCGTGTCCGGGTCCAGCACCGGGAGCGCCGTCCAGGCGCCGTCCTCTATCCAAGCCATGCTGCCCAGGCCGGCGATCAGCCGTTGTCGTTTCGGAATCAGCCTGAAAAACATGAAATCCAGCGCCAGCCATTCCTCCGCCTCCGGCAGGTAGCGCAGTAGCCGGCGGCGCAGCGCGTCGGAGGCGTCGAAGCGCTCGGCGTCGCCCAGCATGGTCAGCCGCGGCGCGGATTGGGCGCCGTCTTCGCCGGGCGCCAGCAGCGACAGGCTGACGCGGGCGTCGGCCAGCAGGTTCTTGCAGTGTTCGGCCAGCGCGCTGACGACGAATACCGGCCGGTGGCGCTCGTCGCAGAAGAACTGGACGGCGCTGGCGTACGGGTAGCCGGGATATTGGCGCGACTGGGTGGCCAGCGTGGCGTGGCGGCATCGGTGCAGCAGGCTGACGGCGAGATCGGGTTTCATGGCGGGACGGAGCCGGGACGATGCCATCATTCTAAACACAAAACGCCCCGCAGCAGCGGGGCGTTGCGGCTGGAGCGACTCAGAAACCGCCGGTCTTGCCGATGAAGGCGTTGAAATTGGCCACGTCCAGGCTACCCCAGCCCGTCGTGTAGTCCCAGCCGGGAGTCGCCTTGTAGGCGCCGTTGCTGCCGCTGACGACGTCGCGGTACAGCGAACGGTTGGCCTTGAAGTATCGATAGATGCCGCGGGCCGGCATGCCCAGCCTGTTGCCGTTGGCCGACTGGATGCGGCTCCAGAAGGCGGTGAACAGCGGCGCCGCCAGGCTGGTGCCGCCGACCTGATAGGTCTTGTCGGCCATCCGCACCAGGGCGCCGCTGGCCGGGTCGGCATCGAAGGCGATGTCGGGCACGCCGCGCCGGGTTCTGGACTGGGTCAGCACGCCGGCGGCAGTCTGCCAGGAGGGCGCGGCCTCGGTGGCGCTGGGGCCGCCGCCGCCGCCGCTCCAGCTCGTCTCTCCTGCGTAAGCGGTGTTTCCGCTGGTGCTCAGCGTGGTGCCGCCGACGGCGATCACGTACGGCGACGCCGCCGGATAGCTTTGGTAGGGAAGGCTGCCCCCGCATTCGTAGGAGCCGGAGTCGCCGCTGGAGACCGAGAAGGTCTGGCCGTGGGCCACCGCTGCCTGCAGCGTCTGGTCGAGGCTGGCCGTCATGCCGGAAAAGAGCGCGCCCAGCTCGCATTCGCCCAGCGACACATTGACCACCTTGGCGCTGTTGGCCGACACCGCCGCATTGAAGGCCGCGATGATGTCGGCATTGCTCAGCGACGGCGCGGCGTAGAACTGCAGTTGCTTCAGCGCGCCGCCGCTGGCCGCGAGCATGGTCTGGCTGTCCAGATTCCACTCTATGGTGCCCGAGGTGTCGGTGCCTGGCGCGCCGACCGTGATGACCGAGACATTGGGCGCGGCGAAGCCCGCGCCGCTGGCGTAGCGGTTCAGGTCGGCCACCGTCTGGCTCAGATCGCCGGCGGCGATGATGCCGGCCACGGTGTCGCTGGCGGGCGGCAGGCTGGCGGCGTTGTAGATTGCGGCGAAATCGGTCGGCTCATGGGCGACGGCGCCGGCCGCCGCCGCCAGGCGCACGTCCTGGGCGCGGTAGGTGGTATGGAAGCGGTCGACGGTCTGCAGGCCGTGAACCGCCAGCACGATGCCGGCCAGGCTGGCCGGCACCTGGGCGCTCTGCATATTGGCCATCGCTTGCCGGCCGTCGACATGGATGCTGTGCAGCTTGGTCCGGAAGGCGCCGTAGACAGTGGAGGTGCTGCCGTCGGCCGTGACCAGCAGATTGTTGGGTGAAACGACGATGTTATGGAAACCGCTCCGCCGCAGATGCCCGACCACTTGCCGCACCTGGGCGGAGGTGGGGGCGTATCTGGCCATGAACCGGGCATCGTCGATAGGCTGTCGCCGGCCGGAGAGGATGCCGTCGGTCAGCTCGTCCAGCGCCTCCTTGTTGCGCACGGCCAGGCTGACCGCGATATGCACCAGTTCGCCGCCGGCCATCTCGCCGGCGTCTCGGGCGGCGGACATCGACTGCCGGATCGGATGAGCCTGCGTCTTGGTGGCTACCCAGCCGGCGGCCTCGACAGAGACGCTGGACAGGCCGCAGAGCAGTAGCAGGATAGATTGCTTGGTTCGCATGCGATTTCTCCTTTTCCTTGGGATGCGCGCGTGTCGCGCCTTATGGGCGCAGCGCGCGCTCCTCATGATAAGGAGGTTCCCGACTGTTTTGTAAACTGTTTACTTGTTTCTTTATTAAATATTTATTGTAAAAATGAATGGGCGACGCCACCGGGAAAATGGAAAAAGCCCCGGTCGCCCGGGGCTTTCTATGCCGCTTGATACCGTTTGGGGCGGTATCAGAAGCCGGAGTGGCTGTTGATGAAGGTGTTCAGGTTCGCCACGTTCAGGCTGCCCCAACCGGTGGCGTAGTCCCAGCTGGCGGTGGCTTTGTAGCCGCCGTTGTTGCCGGTGGTCACGTCGTGGTACAGCGACGGGTTGGCCTTGAAGTACTGGTAGATGGCCGGGTTCGGCGATACCAGGCTGTTGCCGTGGGCGGACTGGATGCGTGCCCAGAAGCCGGTGAACAGCGGAGCGGCCAGGCTGGTGCCGCCGATCTGCGAGCTGCTGCCGTTGACGATGACTTGGGCGCCGCTGTTCGGATCGGCGTCGAAGGACACGTCCGGCACGCCGCGCTTGGTCTTGGACGTGGTCAGCACGCCGGCCTTGGTTTGCCAAGACGGAGCCGCTTCGACGACGCTCGGGCCGCCGCCGCCGCCGTTCCACACGCTTTCCGACGAGTACTTGGTGGTGCCGCTGGTATTCACCGTGGTGCCGCCGATGGCGATCACGTACGGCGAAGTCGCCGGATAGCTCTGACCGGAGCTGCTGCCGCATTCGGCGGAGCCGGAGTCGCCGGTGGACACCGAGAAGGTCTGGCCCTGGGCGACCGCGGTCTGGAAGATCTGGTCGTCGGAGGCGACGGTGCCGTCGCTTTGCGCGTCCCTTTCGCACTCGCCCAGCGATACGTTGATCACCTTGGCCGAGCCGTCGCTGACGGCCGAGTTGTAGGCGGCGGTGATGTCGGCGTTGGTCATCGAGGTGGCGACGTAGAAGTTCATCTGCTGCAGCGCGCCGCCGGCGGCCGCCAGGATGTCCTGGCTGTCCAGGTTCCATTCGTCGGTGCCGTCGGTGTCGGACGAGGCGTCGCCGGCGTTGATCACATTGGTCTGCACATAGCTGTAGCCGGCGGAGTCTTCAAACTGCTGCAGGTCTTGCAGCGTTTGAGTCAGGTCGCCTTCGGAGATGATGCCGACCGTGGTATTGCTGGCGGCCGGCAGGCTGCTGGCGTTGTAGATCAGCGGGAAATCGGTCGGGTTGTGGCCGACGACGCTGTTGGTCTTGGCCGAAGCCAGGGTCTTGACGCCACCGGCCTTGTGCAGGGTGGTGTGGAAGGTGTGGACGTTCTGCAGGCCGTGAACGGCCAGCACGGTATCGCCCAGCGACTGCGGAACCTGGGCGGCGCTCACGTTGGCGAAGGCCGTGCGTCCATTGACGCTGAAGCGGTGCAGCGTGGCGTTGAACGCGGTCTTGGCGGTGGCTGCGCTGCCGTCGGCGGTGATCAGCATGCGGTTCGGGGCCACCTTGATGTTGCGGAAGCCGCTCTTCTGCAGGTGGGCCACGACTTTCTGCACCTGGGCCTGGGTCGGAGCGTACTGGGCCATGAATTCAGCGTGGCTCAGGGTCTTGTGGCTGGTGCCGGCCAGCAGGCCGCTGGTCAGCGCGTCCAGCTGGGCCTTATTGCGCAGCTTCAGCGTCACGGCTACGTGTACCGATTGGCCGGCAGCGAGTTCACCCGTGCTCTTGGCGGCGACGGAACTGGTCAGGGTGGAGACCAGCGGGTGGGCCTGGGTCGCGGTGTTGACCCAGGCTTCTGCTGCTTGGGCGCCGGCGCCGAACAGGCCGGCAACGATCAGTGCAATAGCGTGCTGTTTTGCAAACATGCAAGTTTCTCCTCATTGCAGTTGAAAGCAGGGGAGGGCGGTATGCCTTTCCCTGATGTGGGCGGGGTTTGTGTTGCGAATTGTGTCCGCCCGGTTCTCCCTTGAAACGGCCTCCGGCAGCCGGAGGCATGTCGTAATTTCATACGACTATTTCGCAATATATTAACTGGACGGAAAATGCCAAATGCATTTAACACAAATTCATAATTGGCGCGCTTAATTAATGAAATGGACAAGAATTATCCAGTTTGGGAGTTTAAGAATTCGATCAAATGACGAAATAGAGCTTTTGTTCTTTTTTGAATGAGAATCCGTTTTACGAATTACTCATGGCACGCATGCTGATAGGTAATGGGTTTTGCCTGTCGTACCGAGACGGATTTGTGAAAAACACAACACAAAGGAGAAAGGAAATGCAAAAAAGCAACAAATTCGAGGCGAAACAATCTTTGGCCGGAATATGTTTTTATTTGTCTTTGTGACGAAACGTGACGGCTGGTGGGTGCGAAGCGATGAATTTAAAGGCTATTCCGTGTTTAAGAAGTGTGACGGTTTGTTACCGACCCCGGCCGCAAGGACTGCTCGGATTTACATTGCGCTGATGAAAATAAATGGCTGTTGACGTTAGTCATTACAAACTTTCACACTCAAAACGCCTTCCTCGGTTACGACGAATAAATAGATCCAGCGCCCAACGAGGCGATCGGACGACACATCTACAAGGGATTTGGAGAAATCATGAACTACAAGAGAAAAACACTGGTGGTTGCGCTGTCGCTGATAGGAACCATGACCACCGCTGCTGCCTACGCAGACGATTCAGACGGCTCCTCGCTGCAACGCGTCGATGTGATCGGTTCCCACATCAAGCGCCTGAAAAGCGAGCAAGCCAACGAGGTCACCACGATCAAGGTCAGCGATCTGACCAAGCAAGGGCTGAATACCGTTGAGCAAGTGGTCAACGCCCTGGCCTCGAACCAGTCCAATATCGGCGCGAACTCCAGCGTCGGCCAATCGACCGGCGGCGCCGCCTTCGCCAACTTGCGCGGCCTGGGCCAGCAATACACGCTGGTGCTGCTCGATGGCCGCCGCGTGCCGTATCACCCGTTCGACGGCACCGCCGCCGACTTGAACGCCATTCCCTTGTCCGCGATCGAGCGCGTCGATGTGTTGCCTGACGGCGCCGCCGCCATCTACGGCAGCGACGCCATCGGCGGCGTGATCAACTTCATCACCAAGAAGACCTCCGAAGGCCTGAGCATAGGCGGCGACTTCATGAAGCCGCAGCGCTCCGGCGGCAATGAAAAGAACGTCAACGGCTCCTATGGCTATGGCAATCTGGCGAAGGACGGCTTCAATGTCTTCGCCACCGCCTCCTATCACAAGACCGATCCCATCATGGCCAGCCAGCGCGATTTCGCATCGGCGCTGACGCCGGCGATGAAGGCCAGCTCCAACAGCTATCCGGCCAACTACACGATAGACGGCGGCAACAGCCTGATCGGGCCGAGCGGCTATCCGAACTGTGGCGCCGCCACGGCCAAGGGCGGGGTCTGCAAGATGTATCCGGGCACCATGGTGGGCATCCAGCCGGAAACCGAGCAATGGTCGGCGCTGACCAAGGGCACGATCCGCATCGGCGACAATCATGAGTTGTCGGTGACCTACAATATCACCCGCAACAAGAACACCACGATCTCGGCGCCGGCGCCGACCGGCCTCGAAGTCTTCCTGCCTAGCGGCACCCAGGGCATCGTCACCGCCGACGGCAGCGCGTCGATCTCGCCGTTCCTGCGCACGATGCCGCTGGGCAATCGCGTGACCGAAGCCGTGAACGTCCAGCAGAAGCTGCAGCTCAATCTGGAAGGCCAAATGGCCGGCTGGGACTACAAGAGCGGCGTGGGCTACGCCCAGAGCTATGCGAGCGAGGAACTGGTCAGCGGCTTCACCGGCGACAAGGAAGTGGCCAGTGCCTATACAAACAACCAGATCAGTCTGGTGTCCGGCCTGGCGACCGACCCGAACGTTTGGAACCAGATCGGCATCAAGGGACACCTCGATGATGGCAAATACACCGTCGCCAGCGCCGATTTCAGCCTGAGCAAGGAAGTGATGCAGCTGCCGGCCGGCCCGCTCGCCGTCGCATTCGGCGCGGAAACCCGCCACGACACGCTGGAGCATAACTTCAACTATCCGATTTCCAAGGACGCCATCGGCCCTGGCATGAACCAGTCGCTGAACACCAAGGGAAGCCGGACGGCATCGGCCCTGTTCGCCGAGGCCGACGTGCCCATCATCAAGCACCTCGACGGCAAGGTCGCCGTTCGCTACGACCATTACAACGATGTCGGCAATTCGGTCAGCCCGGGCGTTTCGCTGCGCTACGAGCTGTCGCCGCAGGTGCTGCTGCGCACGTCCGCCAGCACCGGTTTCCGCGCGCCGTCGCTGTACGATATGTACCAGCCGAACCAGAGCCAGCTGACCGGCAATTTCTACGCCGACCCGCTGAGCTGCCCGAGCCTGTCGTCCAGCTGCCCGAGCCTGCAGCGCTACCTGAAGGTCGGCGGCAACACCAAGCTGCAACCGGAGAAGTCCTCGTCGCTGTCCGCCGGCATCGTGATCGAGCCGATCAAGAGCATCACGGCCAGCGCCGACCTGTGGTGGGTCACGATCCAGCATCAGATCAGCACGATGTCCGAAGCGACGCTGTTCGACGGCAACCACAACAGCCTGCTGTTCTACGATGCGGGCAACGGCGGCAACCTGACCGGCATCGCGACGACCCAGAACATGGGCAATACCAGCGCTTCGGGCGTCGACCTGAATTTCCGCTGGGCGCTGCCCAAGACCTCGGCGGGCAACTTCTCCATCGAGCTGGCCGGCACCTATCTTGCCAAGTACGAATACCAGATCGAGGAGAACGGCGCTTATTACAGCAACCTCGGCCAGTATGTCGCGACGCAGAACGAGCCGACCTTCCGCTGGCAGCATAATCTGACCCTGAACTGGAGCCGCGGTCCGTGGAGCGCGCTGCTGTCCCAGAACTACAAGTCCGGTTATACCGACCAGAACTCCGGCGCGTTCGCTTCGACCAACCACATGGTCAAGCCGTATTCGACCTGGAATATGTCCGGCAGCGTCGATGTAACCAAGAAACTGACCCTGACGGCCGGCGTGCGCAACCTGTTCGACCAGTTGCCGCCGTGGAGCAACCAGCAATACCTGTTCCAAGGCAACTATGATGCGCGCTTCGCCGATCAAGTGGGCCGGGCTTACTTCATGAAGTTCAACTACAAGATGTAAGCTGCGGGGCATGCGGCCCCCGGACGCCGGCCGGCGTCCGGGGGCAATTACGGATTGCGGTCAATCCGTTACAGGAGTTCACTTGTGTTGTCGGGGACCGGCGAGAGGCCGATCCTGGTCCGCAAGTGCATGCACGCAGGGAAGGTGATGGCGATGAGAAGTGCTTCAGTCAAACGCAGCAGCGGAATGCTCAGCCGGCGCTCGGCCGGCCTGGTGGGGGTCATCGTGTTCCATGCCTTGCTGATCTACGGGCTGGTGACCGGATTGGCGCAGGGCGTGGTGAAGGTGATCCAGCAGAAGGTGGAAGTCTCGGTGATCAGCGAACCGCCGCCGCCGCCTCCGCCGCCGCCGCCGAAAATCGAGAAGGTGGTGCAGCAGCCGGCGACGCCGAAGCCGCAGGCCTATGTGCCGCCGGTGGTGAATCCGCCGCCGGTCACGCAATCGGCGAACGCGATCCAGTCGGTGACGTCCGATCCGAAGCCGCAACCGGCGCCGACGCCGGCACCGGTGGTGGAAGCGCCGAAGGGGCCGGTTTCGGCCAAGGCCAACTGCAGCCACCTGGAAGCGCCGGAATATCCGAGCAAGGCGCAGGAAGACGAAGTGCAGGGCGTGGTGAACGTGGTGTTCAGCGTCGGCGCGGACGGCAAGTTCGCCGGCAACGCCAGCTACAGCTTCAGCGGCGACATCCCGCCGCGCTACCGCAGCGCGTTCAAGTCGGCGATCGCAACCGCCTTGCAAGGCTATACCTGCCAGGCCAGTTCCCAGCTGAAACAGGAATTCGGTTTCAGACTCGATACCAGTTCCTGAAGACCTGCGCGCGATCTTTTCCGGTCCGCCAGGCGCCGCCGCCGGGCTGGACCCCGGAATCACCAAGACCCGGACCCGCGCCCGCATCCGGCTCCCGGCCGGACCGTGCCGCGCGCCGAGACCCGGGCACCTGAAGACACAGAAGGAGCAATACCATGAGCAAGACCACACTATCCATTCTGGGCAAAGCATTGAGCGCGGCTGCGCTGATCGGCGCGGCGCTGCCGGCGCTGGCGGCGGAGACCGTGAGCACTTCGAATCCGTACGGCATAGACGCGCTGTGGTCGCAAGGCGACTTCGTGGCGCGGGGCACGCTGATCATTCTGCTGATCATGTCCGCTTCGACGTGGTATGTGGGCATCGTCAAGCTGCTGGAACAACGCCGCCTGATCAAGCAGGGGCATGAATTGCTGGCCCACCACGGGGTGGAGCTGCAAAAGGCCGCCAGCGAACTGGCGGATGAAGGGATGTATAGCGCGGTGGCGCAGGCCGGCATCGAGGCGGCGGGCGAGCACAAGGGCGAGCTGGCGAACCGGGTGGATCTGAACACCTGGGTGGCGATGGCGATTTCGGACGCGGTGGATTCGGCGAGCCACCACATGCAGAACGGTCTGTCGGTGATCGCGACGGTGGGTTCGACGGCGCCGTTCGTCGGTCTGTTCGGTACGGTCTGGGGCATTTACCACGCGCTGGTGAAGATCGGCACGTCGGGTCAGGCGTCGATCGACAAGGTGGCGGGTCCGGTGGGCGAGGCGCTGATCATGACGGCGATCGGTCTGGCGGTGGCGGTGCCGGCGGTGCTGGGTTACAACTGGCTGGTGCGCCGCAACAAGCTGGTGCTGGACAATGTGCGAGTGGTGTCAGGCCGTCTGCACGCCAGCCTGCTGAACAACCCGACGCGGTAATCAGCGATGGCCCGATACAAGCGAATAGGGCACGGCCGGGTGGAAGAGGACCAGGTGCTGTCGGCGATCAACACCACGCCGCTGGTGGACGTGATGCTGGTGCTGCTGATCATCTTCCTGATCACGGTGCCGGTGGTGACGCAGACGGTGAAGATGACGCTGCCGAAAGAGCAGAACATTCCGACGCAGACGAAGCCGGAGAATGTGGTGCTGGGCGTGGGGCCGGACAGCCGGATTTACTGGAACATGACGCCGGTGAAGGATCAGGCGGAGTTGCTGACGCGTCTGGTGAAGGAAGCGAAGAAGGATCCGCAGCCGGAGGTGCACATCCGTGGGGACGCGACGGCGAAGTACGCGCCGATAGGTCGCATCGTGCTGGCGGTGCAGCAGGCGGGGATCGTGAAGATCGCGTTTATCACGGAGCCGCCGAGTCCGGGCGGCGCGAGCGAGTAGGAGAGGGATCATGGCGATGAACGTGGGGTCGTCCGGTGAAGACGATCTGATGATGGAGATCAACACCACGCCGCTGATCGACGTGATGTTGGTGATGCTGATCATGTTGATCATCACGATACCGATCCAGACGCACGCGGTGAAGCTGGACATGCCGCAGAACACGCCGTCGAAGCCGCTGGTGAAGCCGGTGGTGGTGCAGATAGACATTGCGCCGGACAATGCGGTGTTGTGGAACGGCGAGCGTCTGTCGAGTCGTGAGGCGCTGGAGTCGAAGCTGTCGGCGGCGGGGAAGTCTGATCCGCAGCCGGAATTGCACATCAAGCCGAACAAGGATGCGAGTTACGCGCCGGTGGCGATGGTGCTGGCGGAGTCGCAGCGGCTGGGCCTGACGAAGCTGGGCATCGTCGGATCGGAACAGTTCGTCCAATGACGTTCACATGGATTGATGCTTGTGGCATCATCTGGCGGGCGGCCGTAGTCGGGCCGCCTGTTTCGTCCCGGATATGATGATATGCTTCCGGCTTGTCGACCAACCGATGCCAATAAACCGGATGTGGACGCGATATCCATGTCGGAAATATAGATGATGAACACACGTCTTTGCCTGTTAGCCCTCTGCCTGCTGCCGCTTGCCGCCTGTAACCATAGCGACGCCTCCGGGAAAGAGGGCAAGGCGGCCTCCGCGCCGGTGGCGCGCCGCTTGTCCAATGCCGATGTGATGCGGGCCGAGGTGCGCCCGCTGGCGGCCACCGTTCCGTTCACCGGTTCCTTGAACGCCTTGTCCAGCAGCGCGGTGGCGTCCGAGGTCGACGCCAATGTCCGCGAGGTGCGGGTGCGGGAAGGCGAGGCGGTGCGGCGCGGCCAGATACTGGCGGTGCTGGACGCCGAGGCCCTGGGACAATCGGTGGCGGAGCAGAACGCCCAACTGGACAACTCCAAGGCCAGGCTGAAGCTGGCCAAGGTCAAGCTGGACAAACAGCGCGAGCTGCTGGGCAAGGGTTTTATTTCGCAGGTGGCCTACGACGAGCTGGAAAGCGACTACCGGGTGAGGGAGGGCGAGTTGCGCGCCCAGGCGGCGCAACTGGCCCGCGCCCAGCGCTCGCTGGCCGATACCCGGGTCAAGTCGCCGATAGACGGCGTGGTGTACGAGCGCAAGATCAATCCCGGCGAAGTGGCCAGCCGCAATATGAAGCTGTTCTCGGTGGCCGATCTGTCCGTGCTGGAGATCGCCGCCACCGTGCCGTCGCGGCTGATAGGCGCGATCAAGGTCGGCATGGCCGCCGGTTTCAGCGTAGACGGCCGCGACGCTCTGGAGGGCGGCAAGGTGGTGCGCATCAATCCGGTGGCGATTCCCGGTACCCGCAGCTTCACGCTGTTCGTGCGGGTGGCCAACCCGGACCGCCACCTGAAGGTGGGGCAGTTCGCCAAGGGCGGCGTGGTGCTGAGCGAGGTCAAGGACAAGGTGGTGGTGCCGCTGTCCGCCGTGCGAGACATCGACGGCAAGCCTTGGGTGATGGTGGCGGAGAAGGGCAGGCTGGCCAAGCGGCCGGTGACGGTGGCGTTGCGCGCCGAGAGCGAGCGCCTGGCGGCGATAGCCGGCGTCGCGCCGGGCGAGAACGTGGTGATAGGCGAACTGCTGGGCAGCAAGGTCGGCGACGCGATCAGCCTGCCGGCTGGCCGGGCCTGAGGAGAGCGCGATGTGGCTGACCCGCGTTAGCGTGCGCAATCCGTATTTCGCCGCCGTATTGATGATGACGCTGATGGTGCTGGGACTGTTCTCCTGGCAGAAGCTGGCCGTCGAGGAGATGCCCGACGTCCGCTTGCCGATGGCGGTGGTGTCGACCCCGTATTCCGGCGCCTCGCCCGAGGTGGTGGAGAGCGAGATCAGCAAACCGTTGGAAGAGGCGCTGAACACCGTCAACGGCATCAAGGAAATCCGTTCCTATTCTTCCGAAGGCAATTCCTTCGTCGTGGCCGAGTTCGAGCTGTCGGTCGATCCCATCGTCGCGGTGCAGAACGTGCGCGACAAGGTGGCGTCGGTACAGGGCCAGTTCCGCCGCGAGATCGGCACGCCGTCGGTGTCCCAGGTGGACCCGAACGACAAGCCCATGATGTCGTTGTCGCTGACCTCCAGCCAGACCCGCCCGCGCGAATTGAGCAGCTGGGTCGAGAACGTGCTGAAGAAGCGGCTGCAGATGGTCGAGGGCGTCGGCGACGTCAGCCTGATCGGCGCGGTGCGGCGCGAGATCCGCATCGACATCGACCCGGTGCGGCTGGAGGCTTCCGGCCTGGCGCTGACCGACGTGGCCGACGCGATCAAGGCGGCCAACCAGGACTTTCCGGCCGGAGACGTGTCCACCTCGCGCAAGGAGTGGGCGATACGGGTGTCCGGCAAGCTGAAGTCGGCCGACGATTTCGCCGCGCTGGCGGTCGGCTACCGCAACGGCACGCCGATCCGGCTGGACGACATCGCCGTGGTGGCCGACACCGAGGCCGAGCGGGAAAGCGTCTCGCTGGTCAACGGCCAGCCCGGCCTCGGCGTCGACATCAAGGCGGCGCGCGGCGCCAACGAGGTGGCGGTGGCCGCCGGCGTCAAGAAGCTGGTCGACGAATTGAAGCCGCAGATGCCGGCCGGCACCGTGCTGCGCTACACCTACGATTCCGCCGAAGACATCAAGAAGGCGCTGGACAGCGTCGAATCGATGCTGATGGAGGGCGCGGGCCTGACGATATTGATCGTCTTCCTGTTCCTGGGCAGCTGGCGCAGCACGGTGATCACCGGGCTGACGCTGCCGGTGGCGCTGGTCGGCACGCTGTTCGCGATGCAGCTGATGGGCTTCACGCTGAACGTGCTGACGCTGCTGGCGTTGTCCTTGTCCATCGGCCTGCTGATAGACGACGCCATCGTCGTGCGCGAAAACATCGTCCGTCACGCGGCGCTCGGCAAGAGTCATTACCAGGCGGCGCTGGACGGCACCAACGAGATCGGTCTGGCGGTGCTGGCGACCACGCTGACGGTGGTGGCGGTCTTCCTGCCGGTGGGTTTCATGGGCGGCATCATCGGCCGCTTCTTCCACCAGTTCGGCCTGACCGTCGCGGTGGCGGTGCTGATCTCGATGTTCGTCAGCTTCTCGCTGGATCCGATGCTGTCGTCGATCTGGCACGACCCCCACCACCACGGCGACCACCACCGCGGTCCGCTGGGCAGGATGCTGGACTGGTTCGAGACCTCGCTGGACCGCTTGTCCGAGCGCTACGCCTCGGCGATACGCTGGGTGCTGGGCCATCGCAAGACCGTGCTGGCGCTGGCGCTGGGCCTGACCGCGGCCAGCTTCGCGCTGGTGCCCATGATAGGCGGCGAGTTCATACCGGTGCGCGACAGCGGCAAGATCAATGTGGTCTACCAGACCGCGCCGGGCTCGTCGCTGGAGTACACGGCGCAGAAGGGCAGGGAGCTGGCCGACGCGCTGTCCGGCATCAAGGAGATACGGACGGTATCGCTGGACGTCGGCGCCGGCAATTTCGGCGCAGGCAAGAACGACGGCTCGCTGACGGTGGACATCGGCGACAAGCGTTCGCGCCAGCGCAGCCTGGACCAGGTGATCGCCGACGCCCGAAAGCGGGTGCAGCCGGTGGCCGGCGTGCTGATCAAGGCGGTGGCCAACGACGAGCAGCAGGGCAAGCCCATCTTCATCGGCCTGCGCGGCTCCAATCTGGTCGAACTGGACGCGGTGTCGCGCGACATCATGGCCCGCATCGCCAAGGTCAAGGGCGTCAAGGACATCGAATCCAATCTGACCGAGGGCGACCCGTCGCTGAGCCTGACGCTGAGGCGCGACGCGGCGCTGAGCCTGGGCGTCGATCTCAACCGCGTCGGCAATCTGCTGTCCATGCTGCTGGCCGGCAATGTGGTGACCACCTGGGAAGCGCCGGACGGCGAGAACTACGACGTCCGGATCCGGGTGCCTAAGGACGCGCGCCGTCAGGAGCTGCTGGACCAGTTGAAGGTGGCCGGCAACCGCGACGACAACGGCGCGGCGCAGATGGTGCCGCTGTCGACGCTGATCGAGACCCGGCAGGGCGTCAGCCCGCGCCAGATCAAGCGCACCAATATGATGCGCGAGATCAGCATCATGGCCAACGTCGAGGGCCGCGACGTCGGCTCGGCCATGGCCGACATCGACAAGCTGCTGGACGGCACCCCGCTGCCGCAGGGCGTGCAGCGCATGCACCGCGGCCAGCAGAAGGACATGGAGGAGACGGTGAGCAACGCGCTGCGCGCGTTGGGCCTGGGCGTGATCTTCATCTACCTGATCCTGGCGGCGCAGTTCCGCAGCTTCACGATGCCGGTGACCATCATGGTGTCGCTGCCGCTGGCTTTCGGCGGCGTGTTCGTCGCGCTGTTCCTGTGGGGCTCGACGCTGAACATGTTCTCCATCATCGGCATCATCATGCTGATGGGCCTGGTGGCGAAGAACGGCATTCTGCTGGTGGACTTCGTCAACCGCGCGCGCGCCGACGGCATGGCGCGCGAGGACGCGATCGCCGAGGCCGGGCGGGTCCGCCTGCGCCCGATCATGATGACCAGCCTGGCGATGATCTTCGGCATGCTGCCGCTGGCGCTGGGCACCGGCGACGGTTCGGAGAGCAACCGGCCGATGGCGCAGGCCATCATAGGCGGCCTGTTGACGTCGACCTTGCTGACGCTGCTGGTGGTGCCGGTGGTGTACACCTATCTGGACGGCCTGCGCAGCCGCATCCGCCGTCTGCTCGGCGGCCGCCGCGCCTTGCGGCTGAACGAGGCGGTCGGTAAATAGCCGGGGAGCCGGCGATCGCCGGCTCCCGTCTCACGAGGCGCTTATTTGCGCGGCGGCGCGACGCAGTCGTTGCCGTCGAAGCTGACCGACTGCACCAGGTGGCTCTTAGGGTCGACGACGAAGTTCGTGGTGCAGCTGTAATAGACCGAGCCGCCGCCATTGATCCATGGATGGTAGAAGCCGTTGGCCTGTATCGGCATGTCCTGGCTGTAGGCGCTGCGATAGGTATACAGCAGATTGCCGTTCGGCATCGTCATCTGGCCGGTGGGCGTGCCCCAGGTCGCCAGCAGTTCGTTGGCGTCCCGGCCTTGCCAGCCGTTGACCTTTTGCGCGTAGCCGAGCTGGGTGGCGCAGCCGGCCAGCAGGCCGGCCGCCAGCAGCGCGGCGGCGGTGAACAGGGGTTTCATGTCGCTCTCCTTGATTGTCGGCGCGGCGCCGGGCGAGGCCGCGGCGCATGGCGGGGTCATCGTCGCCGTGATTAATTTTACGATGCTGTCAGCCCGCGATCGTGTCAATCGTTAAGGTTTGGGCAATGGCGGGTTTCTGTTAACAAGCTTGTGCAACAGGCGGCGCGACGGCGGGCGATGACGGCGACAGACCGACAGGCCGCGGGCGCGACCGCGCGAATAATAAAACGGAGGAGAAACGACTATGTGCCTGAGAAAGCCGATCGCGGCGGCACTGATGGTCTGGGGGGGAATGCTGCCGCTGCACGCGGCGGCGGAGAAGGTCCTGCACGCGGTGTTCAACGCCCAGGAGACCGGTTTCGATCCGGCCAAGGTGGCGGATGTCTATTCGGCGGCGGTGATCGAGCACATCTACGATCCGCTGCTGACCTTCGATTATCTGGCGAGACCGGTGAAGGTGATCCCCAACGTCGTCACGGCGATGCCGACCGTCAGCGCCGACGGCCTGAGCTACACCTTCCACCTGAAGAAGGGCATCTACTTCGCGCCCGATCCCGCCTTCAAGGGCAGGAAGCGCGAACTGACCGCCGCCGATTACGCCTACACGATCAAGCGACTGTCCGATCCGTCGGTCGCGTCGCCGCTGAGCGACACCTTCACCGGCAAGCTGGTGGGGCTGGACGCGCTGGTCAAGAAGGCCGCCAAGGGCAAGCTCGATTACGACGCGCCGGTCGAAGGCATACAGACGCCGGACCGCTACACGCTGCAGCTGAAGTTCAAGCAGCCGTTCCCGTCGCTGCCCTATCTGCTGGCCGGCAGCTGGGTGGAGGCGCAGGCCCGCGAGGTCGTCGAGGCCTATGACGGCAATACCAACGCCCATCCGGTCGGCACCGGCCCCTATATGCTGAAGGACTGGAAGCCCGGCAACAGCATCACGCTGGTGCGCAATCCCAACTTCCGCCGCGAGACCTTCCATTACGATGCCGGCGCCAGTCCGCTGGACAGGCGGATCGCCGCGCAGATGAACGGCAAGCGCTATCCGCAGATAGACCGGATCGAGGTCTCGGTGATCCAGGAGGAGCAGCCGACCTGGCTGGCGTTCAAGAGCGGCGCCTTGGACATCCTGAGCGGCAATCCCAGCATTCCGCAGCCGCTGATCCGCCAGGTGCTGCGGCTGGACGCCCACAATCCGGCCCGGGCCGAGCTGAAGGCGGAATACCGCGAGCGCGGCATCCAGCTCAACCGCAGCCTGGAGGAGGGCATCACCTTCTACGCCTTCAATATGAAGGACCCGGTGGTCGGCGGCTTCGGCAAGGACAGGATCGCGCTGCGCCGCGCCATCGCGATGGCTTTCGACAATGGCGAGACGATACGCAATATCCGCCGCAACCAGGCGGTGCCGGTGCAATACATCATCCCGCCCAACGTCGCCGGCCACAATCCCGATTTCCGCGCCGCCTATCCGTTCAATCCGGCGCTGGCCAACGCGCTGCTGGATCAGGTCGGCTACAAGATCGGCGCCGACGGCTACCGCGGCCAGCCGGACGGCAAGCCGTTCACGGTGGACTTCGTCACCGGCCCGACCGCCATTGACAAGCAGTGGAACGAGTACTGGCAGAAGGCCTTCGACCGCATCAAGGTGCGCGTCGATTTCCGCGTGGTGCAATGGAACGAGCAGGCCAAGGCGCTGCAGGAGTGCAAATACGGCATGGCCGGCGCCGCCTGGGGCGCCGACTATCCCGACGGCGAGAACTTCATGCAGCTGCTGTACGGGCCGAATACCGGCGGCAGCAATTACGCCTGCTACCGCTCGGCCCGCTACGACAGCCTGTACGAGCAGTCGCGGGCGATGCCGGACGGACCGGTGCGCGACCGCCTGTACGACCAGATGAACAAGATCGTCGCCGGCGACACGCCCTGGGTCTACGGAGACGTCCGCTACGTCAACGGCGTCGCCCAGCCCTGGGTCAGGGGCTTCAAGGTGCACCCCAATTTCAACGCCATCTGGCGCTTCCTGGACGTGCAGAAATAAGCGGCGAGCGAGGAGAACATCATGTCCGCATTCATCATCCGCCGGCTGCTGCAAATGATCCCGACCCTGCTCGGCGTCATGCTGCTGGTTTTCACCTTGTTCAGCGTCGTCGGCGGCGATCCGTCGCTGGTGCTGGCCGGCAAGCATCTGACGCCGGAAGTGTTGGCGCAGATACGCAGCCAGCTCGGCCTGGACAAGAGCCTGCCGGAGCAGTTCTGGCTGTTCGTCCACCAGGTGCTGACGCTGAACTTCGGCACCTCCTGGTCCACCCAGCAGCCGGTGGCCGACATCATAGGCAGCCGGGTCGGCCCGTCGCTGACGCTGACCGTCGCGATGCTGGTGGTCGATCTGCTGATCGCGATCCCGCTGGCGGCGCTGGTCGCCTATTTCCGCGGCGGCCTGACCGACCACCTGATCACCATCGTCTGCACGGTGGCGATGTCGATCAGCGCGCTGATCTACATCATCGCCGGCCAGTACTTCCTGGCGTTCAAGTTCGGCTGGTTCCCGGTGCGCGGCTGGGGCGACTCGTTCTGGACCAATCTCTTCCTCTACGTGCCGCTGCCGCTGCTGATGGGGCTGATGGTGTCGCTGGGGCCGGACATCCGTTTCTACCGCAGCTTCTTCGTCGAGGAACTGGGCCAGGACTATGTCCGCACCGCGCGCGCCAAGGGCCTGTCCGAGCGCGGCATCATGCTGAAGCACGTGCTGCGCAACGCGCTGATCCCGGTGGTCACCAGCGTGATGATGTCGCTGCCCTATCTGCTGATAGGCGCGCTGGTGCTGGAGAACTTCTTCGGCATCCCCGGCATGGGCAACGAGGTGATCCAGGCGGTCAACAAGAGCGACTTCCCGGTGATCAAGGCGATCACCATCTATATCGCCATCGCGACGATGGCGTTCAATCTGCTCGGCGATCTGGTCTACAAGTGGATCGATCCGCGCGTGCAGCTGAAGTGAGCGGGGGAGAACGATAATGACGACATTGCAGAATACCGCCGGCGGCATGCCGGCGATGCCGTCCCGCAGCCTGTGGGCGCTCGGATGGCAGCGCCTGAAGCGCAACAAGGTGGGTTTCGTCTCGCTGTGGATCGTGCTGGCCTACTTGCTGGTCGCCATCGGCGGCTGGTGCAATCTGATCGGCGGCGACTGGGCCGACGAGGTCGGCGTGCCGTACGCGCCGCCGAGCTGGGTCGCGCCGTCCGCCGACGACGTGCTGCCGCCGGAGCCGGCCGCGGCCAGACCGGCGGCGGCCGCGCCGGTGATCGGGATGACGGCTGCGGAAGACCCGATAGGCAGGGAGCTCGCCGCCGCGCGCCAGCATGTGGCCGACTATGCCGGCAAGGCCCAGACCAGGCTGGAGACGCTGCCGTTCGGCGCCGACCTGCAGGGCCGCGACGTGATCCAGAAAACGCTGAAGGGCACGTCGACCTCGATCTTCGTCGGCGTGTTCGGCGCGGTGTGTTCCTTGCTGATAGGCTGCGCGCTCGGCGCGGTGTCCGGCTATTTCGGCGGCAGGACCGACGACTTCCTCAACTGGTTCTACAGCGTGTTCACCTCGGTGCCGGACATGCTGCTGCTGTTGTCCTTCGCCGCCGTCTCCGGCCGCGGCATCGGCACCATCATCGCGGTGATGGCGCTGACCAGCTGGACCGGCACCTACCGGCTGGTGCGCGCCGAGTACCTGAAGCTGAAAGGCCGCGAGTATGTGCAGGCGGCTAATGCGATAGGGGCCGGCGACATGCGCAAGATGTTCATCCACATCCTGCCCAATATCTCCCACCTGCTGCTGGTGCAGTTTTCCCTGCTGACGGTGGCGCTGATCAAGTACGAGGCCATCCTGTCCTTCCTCGGCTTCGGCGTCGACGTGCGCCAGGTCAGCTGGGGCTCGATGCTGGAGGAGGCGCCGACCGAGCTGATCCAGGGCTATTGGTGGCAGATGCTGGCGGTGACGATAGCGATGTCGGTGCTGGTGACGGCTTTCAGCCTGCTGGTGGACGCGCTGCGCGACGCGCTCGATCCGCGCGCGGTCGCCAAATAGGGCGGATGGGGGAGACACAAGATGAAGAACGACAATCAAACCTTGCTGTCGGTCCGCGACCTCAGGGTGCGCTTCCGCCAGGAGGACGGCGGCCGCTTCGAGGCGCTGAAGGGCGTCAGCTTCGACATTCCGGCCAACCGGACGGTGGCGCTGGTCGGCGAATCGGGCTCGGGCAAATCGGTGACGTCGATGGCCATCATGCAGCTGCTGCCGCAACAGGGCTGCGAGATCGACGCCGGCAGCCAGCTGTTGTTCCAGGGCCGCGACCTGCTGAAGCAGAGCCCGGCCGAGCTGCGCCGGCTGCGCGGCAAGGACATCGCGATGATCTTCCAGGAGCCGATGAGCTCGCTGAATCCGGTGTTCACCGTCGGCGAGCAGATCGTCGAGACGCTGACGCTGCACGCCGGCCTGAGCCGGAGCGCGGCGTGGAAGCGGGCGGTGGAGCTGCTGCGCGAAGTGGGGCTGCCGGAGCCGGAGAAGCGGGTGAAGCGCTACCCGCACGAGCTGTCCGGCGGCCAGCAGCAGCGGGTGATGATCGCGATCGCGATCGCCTGCGAGCCCAAGCTCTTGATCGCCGACGAGCCGACCACCGCGCTGGACGTGACGATCCAGAAGCAGATCCTGCAGCTGATCGCCGATCTGCAGAAGAAGCACGGCATGTCGGTGCTGTTCATCACCCACGACCTGGGGGTGGTCGGCGAGTTCGCCGACGAGGTGGTGGTGATGCGTCACGGGGTGATCCGCGAGCAGGGCACGGTGGAGCAGATCTTCGAGCATCCGCAGGACGCGTACACGAAGGCGCTGCTGTCGTGCCGTCCGCACCTGGACCGTCGTCCGGAGCGGCTGGCGGTGATAGACGACTTCCTGAAGCCGGGCGGCTATGCGGAGCCGGCGGAGCGCAAGCGCGGCTACGCGGCCGGCGACGAGATCGTGCTGGACGTGCAGGGCCTCAGCAAGAGCTTCGACATCCGCGAGGGCCTGTTCGGCAAGCGCCAGTTCCACGCGGTGCAGGACGTGTCGTTCAAGCTGGCGCGGGGCAAGACCTTGGGCATCGTCGGGGAGTCCGGCTCGGGCAAGACGACGGTGGGGCTGACGCTGGTGCGGCTGCACCAGGCGACGGCGGGCAAGGCGCTGTTCCACGGCCAGGACCTGATAGGGATGAGCGCCAAGGCGTTCCACGCGTACAAGAAGCGTATCCAGATCATCTTCCAGAACCCGTACGCGTCGCTGAACCCGCGCTTCACGGTGGAGCAGATCCTGACCGAGCCGATGCTGCTGCACGGCATCGGCCAGGACGGGGGGCAGCGCCGCAAGCTGGCGCAGGACCTGCTGGACAAGGTGGGTCTGCCGGCGGGAGCCTTGGCGAAGTATCCGCACGAGTTTTCGGGCGGCCAGCGTCAGCGCATCGCGATCGCGCGTTGCCTGACCTTGAAGCCGGAGGTGCTGATCTGCGACGAGTCGGTGTCGGCGCTGGACGTGTCGGTGCAGGCGCAGGTGCTGAACCTGCTGCAGGACCTGCAGGACGAGTACAAGCTGTCCTACCTGTTCATTTCGCACGATCTGGCGGTGGTGAAGCACATCTCGGACCAGGTGCTGGTGATGAACCAGGGCAGGGTGGTGGAGCAGGCGGACGCGGACGTGATCTACCGTGAGCCGCAGGACGGCTACACGAAGAAGCTGCTGGGGGCGATCCCGCAGGGCTGGAGCGCGGCGCTGGCGCCGGCCTAGCCCGCTTGACGAGGACCGGCCCCGCGGGGCCGGTTTTTTTTTAGCGCCGCCTCAATCCATTTCCCCGGCGCGTTCCGTCAGCGGCGCCAGCGGCTGGCCCGGCTCGCCGTACAGCAGGCTCTGTTCGCCGGTCAGAGAAGACGGGCGGCAGCATTCGCCGTCGTCGAGCTTGCGCAACAGGCTGACGCTGCCTTGGCGGCATTTGTGCGGCTCGATCAGCGACAAGGTCTCGAAATTGGCTTGCAGGCCGGCTTGCAGCAGTTGCTGGCGGACCGCGTTGATGAACGGTCCGGGCATCATCAGCTTGTGCTTTCGGCCGTGCTCGTCCTCGGTGTCGATATCGACATAGGTGTAGTGCATCGCCAGCAGCCCGCCGTCGTCGTCGAGCAGCGGCCAGAAGCGGTTAAGCATCGGCGCATAGTCCAGTTGGTGGCCGCAGTCCATCCACATGAAGTCGAATCCGTCCAGGGGCCGGGCGGCGTCCTGGTAGCGGCAGCGTTCCAGCGTGAAATAAGCTTGCAGCCCTAAATGCTCGACGCAGCCGAGGAACTGGTCCAGCCGTCCGGGATCGTCGGAGAAGTCGTCGATGCCGTGCAGGCGGCCGCGATGTCCGGCATGCGGATATTGCGGATGCAGCACTTCCCGGCGCAGCGGATCGGCCTCGGTCCCGGCGGCGACCGCCGCGTCGCGGCGGGCCTCGACCTCGTTGTCGGCCAGCGCCTGCAGCAGGAACAGCGTCGAATAACCGAGCCCTATCGCCAGCGCGCGGCGCGGACGATGCATGCGCAGCAAGGCGTACAACAATGGCCCGACATGTTCGGTTCCCATCCCGGGGTCGAAGGCGCGGGCGGCGGCGGCAAGAAAGTTCTCATTGATCGGCATGGCGGGCTGGCGCTCCAGGCAGGACGTCGAAGGCGATGCAGATGCGCGGCTCGTCGCTGCGGAACGGCTCGGTGCGGTGCCACAGATACGATGGAAACAGCAGCAGCAGGCCCGATTCCGGCCTGACCGGCCATGGCGGCGGCGGCCGGACGCCGGCCCTGGGCGGCAGCCACGGCACGGTGTGCGGAAACAGCAGGCAGCCGGCGTGCTCGGAGCCGGACATCGGCGGGATCTTCAGATAGAAGACGCCGCTGAGCACGCCGGCCTGGTGGATGTGGATGTCCTGGTAGCCGCCGCTGTCCAGGATCACGGTCCAGGCGCTGATGCGCAGGCCCTGGGCGGCCAGGCTGGCGACGCCGGGCTCGGGCAGTTCGAGTATTTCGCAGACTTCGGCGGCCAGCAGTTCCTGCAATTCTGCAGCCAGCGGACCGTCGCCGGCGCGCAATTCGCCGCTCTGTCTGCCGCCGTGCGTGGTCTTGTCTGCGGGGTCCTGCACCAGGTCGGCGCGCTCGACGACCCAGGCGGACAATCGCTGCAGCAAGGCGGCGTCGGCGGGCCGGCTCTCGACTATCATCTCCGCGGGGCGATAGCCGGCCGCGGGATTGCCGCTGGCGTGTTGCAGCGCGGCCAGCCAGGCTCGGGCCAGCACATGGTCGGCGGCCAGCCGCAAGACATTCTCGAAGTCGGCGATGGCTTCGTCGTAACGCGATGCCAGCGCGTGGCGCTGGCCCAGCTCGCTCCAATAGCGGATCGGGTCCTGCTCGGCATTCTGAGGGCTTGTCGGCATGATATCGCTTGCTTGTCATTGGCAGCCGCCATCAAACGGGCGGCGGCCGACGCCGAGGCGCCGGCCGCCGTACTGCACGCGACTTAACGCTTAACGTCGGTCACGTCCTGGGCATGCTCGACTTTGGCGGTGTCCTTGGTCTGTACCGAGAAGGAGTCCGCTTTCCAGTCGATGGTGCTGAAGGCGTGAGAAGAGGCATTGCCGTGGGCTGCCGCGCTGAGGCTGGTGACGCCGATCAGGCCGGTGGCGATGCTGGTGTACACCAGTTTCTTCAAGCGACGCGCATTGCGTTGATCGTTTTGCACTTCACTCATGACTTGCTCCTTTGTTTAAGTTGCGAAGTAACAAGATGGCCGCTAACGATAGGCTAAGCGGACATACCAGGCAGGCGATGGCAAGCCATCGCCCGCGAGGTTCTGGGTCGGCCGGCGCCGGCGCGCAGCCATGCGGCAAGCGGGCGTGTCTTGTCAGGCCCCGACCAATTTGCTGTCAAACCATTCGCGCAGGCCAGGCTCCGAGAACTCGCGGGCCAGCGTGACGGCGGTCTCCCGCGCCTGCTGCTGTTGCGTGGCCTGGGACAGGCCGCCGTGGGCGCGGGCCAGTTCCAGCAAGAGGAAGGCGCGATCCACGTCCTCCTCGCCATGCGTGTCTATCAACTTCAAGCCTTCGGCGGCGGCATCCCGGGCCTGCGCCCAGCGGCCGAGATGGTTGGCGACCAGCGCGCGCAGATAGCAGGCCCGCTCGACGTTGACCCAGGTGCCGCCGGCCTGCCACATTTCCTGGCAGCGGACGGCGGCCTCCTGCATGACGTCGTTGATCGGCGCCGACGGTTCGGCCGCATGGTTCATCCAGCCCGAGACGATATTGTTCAGCGCCGCCCCCAGCATCGCCGCCACGGCGTTCGGACCGTTCCATTGCCTGATCTGCTCCAGGGCGCCGCGCAGCACCGACAGGAAGCTGTCGCCGGCCGACGCGCGATCGGGGCTGTGCTGCAGCACGCCCAGGCGGATCACCGCCTGGGCTTCGGCCTCGCTGGCGCCGCTGGCCGCCATGAAACGGGCCTGGGCGTGCCAGGCCTCCAGCGGCTGACCGGCGTAGAGCGCGGCGATCGCATGGTTGCGGTGTATCGTCGGCGAGGCGTCCGGCAGCGATGCGATCTGCCGCTGGCGCTGGCAGGCGTCGGTCCAGGTGCCGGCCAGTTCCCCCAGCACATGGTTCAGCAACCAGCTGTAACGCGGCGTGCTGTCCAGACTCAGGCTCGACGGGTCCAGCTCGCGCAATTCGCGCGCGGCGGCGGCCGGATCCTTGTCGTGGTCTGCCATCAAGCGATCAATAACATTCATTTTTTGTGCCTCCCAGTTGAGGTGTTTGTCGTGATGGATTGAGTAAGGTGCGTCGGCAGTAATTTCTCAGCAATGAGCCGAAAAGCAGGAAAATCACCCCCAACCATGCTGCGAAAATCATATCGCCCAGTTTTTTGCTGACCCGCATCCAGCCGCTGTAGGCTTTGCTCAGCTTTACCTTGAAGATCAGCCAGCGGGCGGTGCGCTCCGAGCCTACCGCGCTGACCAGTGAGGAACGGGCTTCGCGTTCGTGCTTCTCTTCGTCTATCGCGATGTCGTTGAACACCGCGGCGGCGTCGCTGAATTTGCCGCAGGCCCTGGCATAGCCCTTGAACTGGGTCGCGATCGAGCGTTCGCTGTCATGGGCGAAGGCGAGAAAGTACGGCACGTCGTTCGGTTTCCTGACCAGTTCCTTGCGCGCCAGGCTATGGCCGCCCATGCGGGCGGACGCCAGCTTGTGGGCGGCATTGAGAAACTTGTCCGAATGCTCCATTTCCTCCAGGCAGTTGCCGAACAGCATCAGTTGGATTTCCGGCTGGTCCACGTAGCGGATCGCATTCAGGTATTGCCATGCGCTGTCGAATTCGATTTCCGAGAACGCCTTCAGCGTTTCCGCGGCGTGCTGCCTATCCCGCCTCCATCGGATAGGCAAGGCAACGGCGGTGATCAGTTTTCTTAGCAAGATGGTCATGAGCATCCTTCCGTCGTCTGTTCGGGTCAATGAGGCTGGCGTTCGGGAAACCAGGTCAGCTGGCCGTGCTGCTGCAGGAAATCGCAGAAGGCGGCCAGTTCGTCCAGCTCCAGATCCAGGTCGGTCGACAGCGTCTGCAGCGTGCGGCTGCCATCCAGCTCGCCGCACAGCATCGCCGTTTGATGATCGAGCGCGCAGGGGCGGGCATAGAAGGCCGTGCTGGACAATATGATTTCCGGCTTGCCCTGCTGGGGGATCAGCGAGGCGCGCGGGTGCAGGGCCGGCCTGCCGCCGAAGACCGCTTGCGGCGCGGCGGCGCGGGTGTAGCTGTCCAGCCAGGGAACGTCGGACGGCGCCTGCCGGACATAGTGCCGGTTCAGCAGCGCGGCGCAGGCCTGGACCTTGGCCGGATCGGCCTGGTGCCAGCCGTCGGCCGGAAACTCGGCCAGCAGATGCAGCAGCCCGCCGGCCTGCAGGCCTTCGGTCAGCTGCTGCAGCGCGGCGTCGGGATCGCGCAGGTGGTCGAGCACATTGATGGCGAGTATCTGCTGGTACGGCGCGTCCCGCATTCCGCAATGGATGTCCAGTCCCAGCCGCCGGCTGCGAAATTGCAGGAAGGCCAGCTTCACCGGGTCGACTTCGACGACGTCGACGCGGGCGCCGCCCATCGCCAGTTGCGTCGCGAAGTGTCCGCAGCCGGCGCCGAAGTCCAGCGTGGCGATGCCTGCCCGGCGATCCAGCGCGGCGAGTATCCGCGCGTCGTCGGCGCTTTCCTGCCCGAGCAGATGCGCCCATACGTCGTGAGTGGCATTGCATAGCCCGACATAGGCGTCGGCCTGCGGCTCCAGCCATGCGCGCTCGACGGTCTCGCGGAAGTCGGTTATCCGGCCGATCTCGTCGGCGATGGGCGCCGGCAGCTCGGCAATGAAATGCAGCAGCGACCATCCGCCTTCCTCGGCCGCGGTGTCGGCGCCGACATCGGCGGGCGCCTGGGCGAGGGCCTGCGCGCAATACAGGGCGGCGAACTCGGCGACTTGGGCCGGCGAGGCCGGCTCCCGCCCCGGACCGAATCGCTGCCGCAACGGCGCCATGTCGACCGCTTCGTCGAGCAGCCGGCCCACGATCTGTTTCAGTTCATCGAGCATCTCGGCGTCTCCGAATCGTGCTCAGGCCTGGAAATGGCTGCCGTTGCGATTGCCCAGCAGCTCCTGCACTTCGGCGGCATACGCCGGCTGCTCCAGCAGCGCGGACAGACGGTCCAGCAGGGCCGGGCCGGCCGCCGCCCAGGCGGCGGGGCCGCCGGGCGGCAGGTAGCCGCGCATGTCGTCGCTGCCGACCGCGACCTCGGCCAGCGCCTTGAACAGATCGAAGTAGCTGGGCATCTTCACCGCGACCGTGGTGTGCAGCGACTCGCCGGACAAGGCGCAGGCGTGGTGGAACAGGCCGCGCGGCAGATACAGCAGATCGCCGGGCTCCAGGTCGATGACGGCGTGGGGCGCGTCGTTGTCGTAGGCGACCGGCTGGCCGTATCCGACCAGCGGATTGGTCTGGCGCTGGCTGGACACATACCAGCGCTTGTGGCCGCTGATCTGCAGCACGAAGATCTCGACGCAATCGTAATGCGGCGCCAGGCCCGGATGGTCCTGTTGCGAGTAGAACAGGCTGGTCTCCACCTCGGCGGAGAAATATTCGGCGAAGCGTTTCTTCAAGCGCATCAGCTCGGGGAAGTGGGCCTCCTGACCAAAGCAATTCGCCGTCGCGCCGGCCTCCAGCAGCATCTTCACCCGCTTTTGACGGACCGATACCGCGCGCCTGCCGTCCATGTCGGTATATTCGACTATCAATTGGTCGTGGGGGATGAAGCCGCTGTCCAGGTACAGTTCCGGCAGGCGGCGATATTGCCACGGCGAGCCGCTCTCGACGATCTCCCGCAATCGGCCCGCATCGGCCAATCCGGCAAAGCGCGCACTGCCGTCGGCGATATAGAGCGGTTTCCGGTCCCAGTATTCGGAAAAGAAGTCGTCCAGGCTGACGGGACTGAGCAATTCCGCCAGATACGACGCCGTTTTCAGGCTGGAGTCCACGATATCGTTCATGATGGTTTCCCGACGGTCATTTTATGTCCGAAGCCCACTGCGCCAGTTTCTCGGCGACGCGGCGGGCGCCCGCCGGTGCGAGGTGGGCGTCGGTTTCGAGATACAGCGGCTGCTGGGTGCCGCGAAAATAGCTCAGCATGTCCAGATCGTCCTCGAATGGCGACGGCTGGGCGGCGGCGTCGGTGAACGGCGGCGGGCTGTAGCGTTGCAGCCAGGACGGGGAAAAGCGCGCCTTCCATGGAATGATGGTGAACGCCAGGCGGGAGCCGCGCTTTTCCCGCTGTTCTCGATACAGATTCGCGATCCGGGCGTTCAGCACCGTGGCCGCGACGACGGAGCGCTGATCGAAACCCAACGGCGTCGGGCGATCGTAATGCACGAAGTCGTCCCAGGCTTCGAGCGAGGCCTGCAGGACCAGGGATTTCATCAGCGCGCAGCGCAGCGCGTCGCCCTCCATGCCGGAGCTGATCAGATAGCCGCAGGCGACGTTGACGTGCCGGAACAGGCCATAGGCGTCCCAAGCGTCGTTTTCCTCGGTATGCAGCACGACAACCCGGTCCTGCTGCGGGATCGATCGCAGGGTCTTTATATAGTCGAGCGGGCCATAGCCCGGCACGCCGTCGTTGACGACGCGGACGCGGCCCCCCAGCATCTTCTGCATTTGCGCGGCGATGGTTTCCTGGTCGGACAGCCCCCAGCCGAATACCTGGGAGTCGCCCACCAAGTGCAGGACCGGCGCGCCTGCCGCCGGCGCGCCCGGCGTGATCCGGCGGCCGTCTCCGTCGGTGCTGATGCTCAGCGTCCTGCCGAACTGCCGCACTTTCGCCTTCTGATCCGCCAATAGCCCGTAACTGTCGCCATTGATGCGGAAAACGGGCGGCGAAAAGTCGATATTGCCGAGGGCGAGTCGCATCAGGCCCTCGGCCGACAGGGCCAGCAGCGCGATGGCGAGAGCGATTTTCTTCCAGGACCAGAATCGCCTGCCCTTGACGATATCTTCGGCATTCGACTGGGCTTTTGCCGCCTGGGCAGTCAGATTTTCACTGTTGGGCATGGCTGATCGCTTTCAGTATCGAATCGGCGATGACCTGGTTGCCCAGCGCATTGTAATGATGGCTGGCCCGGTCCAGGATGGTCTTGGGATCGAATCGCGCCAGGTCGGATTCGGGCATCGCGACGATGAAGCCACTCTTTGTCAATGCGGCCGCGATCGATTGCTGCATCCGATCGAGCCGGCGCCGGGATTCGGGGATGCGTTTCTCCCATGAGTCGAACTGCTCGGCGGACGGGTAGAAGCGGCGGTATTTCAGGAATTCCGACGGCGCCACCTGGTAATCGTTCGGCAGGATCAGCACCACGGTTTTTTCGGCGGCCGGCGCCGATGCGTTCAATCGTTTTATCGC
This sequence comes from Chromobacterium sp. CV08, assembly GCF_051129845.1. Taxonomy (NCBI): domain Bacteria; kingdom Pseudomonadati; phylum Pseudomonadota; class Betaproteobacteria; order Neisseriales; family Chromobacteriaceae; genus Chromobacterium; species Chromobacterium sp. CV08. The sequence goes on along the minus strand of NZ_CP150453.1, from coordinate 3,155,603 downwards.
GGCGACGCTGGCTTCGGCCAGGACGCGGCGCTCGTCCTGGTCCAGCGTGAACAGGACGGGATTGGCGCCGGGCGGCAGATAGCCCATCTCGTTTCCCGCCACGATGGATTTCAATATGGTGAAGTCCAGCATGAAGACGCTGTGCACCGACAGCCATTCCCGAATCGCCTTGAAACGCGGCAAGGTGATGTTGGCCGGCGTGAAGAACATCTCGTCGAGGTCGTTGCCGAGATTCAGGCAGATGATCTTCAGCTTCAGCCTCATGCCGGGATGCTTGGCGCGATAGTCGGCGGCCCAGCTGTTGAGCGATTCCGGCTCGGTGCCCGCGACCGCCATCAAGCCGGCGGCGGGCGTGCCCGGCAGGCGGCTTGCCAGGCGCGAGGTGAAGGTCGCGGAAAACGGCATGCCCCAGCCGAAAGCCTGGGAGTCCCCGATGGTCAGAATCTGCGGCGGCCCGGCGTCGCCGTCGCATTGGGCGATGCGAAGCCCGTCGCCGTCGGTGCAGATGCGGAACGGCGCGCCGTTGGCGAAAACGACGGTCGCCTGAAAGCGCGGGGGCATACGGGGATTGCCGACCTGGTCGGTGATGAAGGGCACCATCGGCCGCTTGCCGAGATGGAACAGCCTGCTCAGGCCTTCCAGCGCCAGCGCCATCGCCGACAAGATCAGCACCATGGCGATCAGGTTGACGCCGTAGTCTTTCATCCGGCGCGGCAGCCCGTTCAGCCGGGATTGCGCCATCGATGCGGTCATTTAGATGACTCCGCGGCTTAGAACAGCGGGTAGAGGAAAGGCGCCAGGATGCCGGACGACGAGATGACGGCCAGCAGCAGCGCGATGACGAGCAGGGTCGGGAGCATGAACAGCAGCATTCTTCTGCCGCCTTTATTCAGATCCTTGAATATCTCGATGATGGAGCTGAATACACCCTGGATGATCCACAGATATTTCATTGTCCGTCTCCCGGGTATGCCTTGCGGAATACCATATTGTCCAGAACGAGAACATCGATGCCGGTCCGCGCGAACATCGCCAAGGCCAGATGCGGGTGGCCGACCATCGGAAATGAGCGTTCGTTCAGCGATGTGTTCAAGATCGCGGCCAGGCCGCTGTGCTTGCCGATGGCCGTCAGCAACTTCCAATAGCGGGGATTGTCTTCGCGGGTGCAAATCTGCGGGCGCGTGGTGCCGTCCACATGGATGGCGCCGCGCAACGCGTCATAGCACTGCTGATTGACTTCCCATATCGTTTGCATCCATTTGATAGGCAGTACGGAATTGCCTGGCAGCTGGAATATCTTGTCGGCGTCCTCGGCGGCCAGCGACAGCGCATACGGACGGAAGTGGACATGGCTTTTGACCTGGTGGCTCATCCGGCGCACGGCGGCCAGATTGGACGGGTCCACCAGCAGCGAGCGGTTGCCCAGCGCGCGGGGACCGAGTTCGAAGCGGCCCTGCACCCAGGCGACGATGGCGCCGGCACACAATATGTCGGCAATGTCGGCGACCAGGGCGTCTTCGTCGTGGTACTCGCTGCGTCGTATCGATTCCGCTGCGCGCACGCCCGGGTTCTGCCTGCCGACGAGGAAATCCATCGCATCGTCGGCGGCCAGCAACGGACGCACGGTGTCGCTGCTCCATGAACAGCCGAGATACGGGTGGGCGATCGGCCTGACCGGCCCGTGTTCGGCGGCGTACAGGAAGGCGGTTCCATATGCCGCGCCGCCGTCGCCCGGGTCCGGCGGGATGAACAGCCCGTCGAAGCCGCTTTCCCTGGCGAGGCGGGAATTGGCCAGGCAATTGAGCGCGACCCCGCCGGCGAAGCACAGGTTTTGCTGTCCGGTCCGGACCCTGAGCAGGCGGGCCAGGCCGAGCAGCACCTCGGCCAGCACTTCCTGCAGGCTGGCGGCGATATCGGCGCAGCGCTGATCATCGGCGGAGACGTTTTCTTGCCGTTCGGCTAGCGAGTCGAACGGATAAGGCGTGCGGATGTCGCGCGGCGGGCCGAACATCTCGACCAGCCGGCTGGTGAATATCTCGTTGGCATCGCCTTCGAAGTTGAAGTAGCTGGCATCGACGTGATACCCGCCGTCCTGATGCGGATTCAGTATCCCTTTGATGCGCTCGGTGTAGATCGGCCTGCCGAAGGCCGCCAGCGCCATCGTGCTGGCCTCCGCCGAGTTGGGCTTGAATCCCAGGTAGGCGGTGAACGCCGCATAAACCAGGCCTATCGAGTGCGGATATTGAAACTGCTCTATTACCTTGTATTTTTCCGACCCGTCGCGCCTGGCCACAGCCAGTGTGGTGCAGTCCCATTCCCCTATGCCGTCGACGATCAATACGGCGGCCGAGTCGAACGGCGAGGCGAAGAATGCCTGGGCGATATGGGAATGATGGTGCTCCATCAAGTGAATCTTGGACAGCGGTAGGTTGAAGCGGGCGCTCAGGCTGGAGCGCACCCACAGCTTCTCCTTCAGCCAGCTCTTATTCGCCGAAATGAAATTGCGTATGCCGCTTGGGAATTGAGACAGGCTGGTCGAAAGAATGCGGGAATACTTGGTCGACGGGCGCTCGTAATAGACGACCTGGTCAATCTGGGATTGATCGAGTCCATGCTGCTGCATCAGGGCGGACAAGGCTTGGGCAGGATAATTGCTATCGTGCTTTTGCAATGTGAACCGCTCTTCGGCGGCGACGCCCAGCAGTTCGCCATCGGACACCAGGGCTGCGCTGCCATCATGAAAATCAAACGACAAACCGACGATATTCACTATACGTCTCGCTTTTGGAAAAGACTGCGCTAGTAAAAACGGGAAGGTTGCGTGTCGGCTGGCTGCGCGTGGGCATCGAGGCGGGGCGACGAGTCGGATCGAACGCGAAGGTAGCCAAGTTGACTTTCCACCTTATGCCACCAGTCGATTGTAAATACACCTGTTACAAATGACAGGAATTGAGTTACATGGCGCTGAAGCCGACGGCGCCGGGGCCGGATCGATGCCGGCGGCCGGCTCCCTCCGCCGCGCCGATGGCGGTGGCCGTCCGGGGACCGGGTTCGAGCGATGCCGGCGCGCCGTTCAGACCGACTCCGTCGTCAATGGCGAAACCTGGCACAGGGGGCAGGTGGCGGGCGCGATCGCCGGTGGCTGTGACAGGGAAGTTCGGCCGCGGGACGCGGCGATCGACGGGAGCCGGCCGCTAGGCCGGTTTTTTCATCAATCGGGTCCGGGAGGCGGGAGAGAGAGGCGTGCCCGGCGTGGGAATCGGGCAGGCGACACCATTGGAATGGTGCGCGGTTTTACATGTCACCCATGAGTATTATGCATTTAATTAGCCGATGTTGAATTTGCGCCGGTATCAAGGGCAAGCATTGTTTTGTAAAAAAACAACATTTATTGAGGAAATGCGACGCAGGAAGTTTGCGATGCGACGTTCGGGTCGGAGCGGGATGGACGACCTGGCTACCGGTAATGGCGAACGGTCGGCGCGCCTTATTCGGCTTAAATGCTGATGGTATATATATTCAGGGTGAGTATGAAGAAAATCATATCGTTGGCAGCGCAGATCCCGTTGATGACCGATTGTGACTGAAATTTACAAATATTGACATCTTGGACTTGCTCTTAACACACTCGAAACATAACCGGCCAGACGCATGGACCCGGTTGTAAGCCTCCGCGATGCCGGCACAGAACCGGCAGGCGGGAACAGAGAAATAGAGTGAAGGAGAGTTCCGTGATGAAAAGAACCAAGCTGGCGCTGGCGCTGGCTGTCATCGGCATCGGCGCGCAGGCGCCGCAGGCCTGGGCCGACCAGGCCTCCGAACTGGACCGGGTGGAAGTCACCGGCTCCAACATCAAGCGCAGCATCAAGCAGGAAAAAGCCCTGCCGGTCAGCATCATCCGCACCGAGGACATGAGCAAGCAGGGCTTCACGACGGTGGAGCAGGTGGTCAATTCCCTGGCCAGCAACCAGTCGAATCTGGTCGGCGCCTCGTCGGTGCAGTCGGTCAGCGGCGGCGCCTCGTACGCCGGTCTGCGCGGTTTCGACCCGCAATACACGTTGGTGCTGCTCGATGGCCGCCGCGTCGCCAACCAGGCCATTTCCGGCATCGCGACCGATCTGAACGCGATTCCGCTGTCGGCGATAGAGCGGATCGAGGTGCTGCGGGACGGCGCTTCGGCGCTGTATGGCAGCGACGCGATCGGCGGGGTGATGAACTTCATCACCAAGAAAAGCTATCAGGGCATGACCATTTCCGGCGAGGCGCTGGCCACCGCGCACAAGGGCGGCGACTCGGCGAATGTCAGCGTGCTGGGCGGCGTCGGCGATCTCGCCAAGGACGGCTGGAACGCATACGGGGTGCTGGCCTACCAGAAAAGCCAGGCGATCAAGACGGTGGACCGCGCTTTCGCCACCAAGAACCAGTCGCTGAGCCCCATCACCTATCCCGCGAACTTCCTGTACCAGTCCAAGGGCAATCCCGGCGACGGCAATGTTTACAACGCCTCGATGCCGGGCTGCCGCCCGCCGTATTCGACACCGAAGGATGCGACTATCTGTGGCGAAAAAACCTGGCTGTTCATGGACTTGACGCCGGAGGTGGAGCAATTCACCGCCAATGGCAAGTTGAGCAAGCAGTTCGGCGACCATCTGCTGACGGCGCAGTACCTCGGTTCGCGAAACATCAGCATCACCCGTATCGGTCCGACGCCGATGCAGTCGGTCGCCACGCTGACCGCGGGCGTCAACAAATACTTCCCGACCGTCTTGCCCGACGGCACGCCGGTCACGCCGGGCGCCACGGCGGTGCTGAACCTGCGCAGCGATCCGCTGGGCCCCAGAAGCACCAAGAGCACGTCCGACACGCAGCGCCTGGCGTTGAATCTGGAAGGTTTGCTCGGCGGCTGGGACTACCGGACCGGCGCCGCCTACTCCTCCAACAAGACCACGATCAACTACAAGAGCGGTTATGTGAACAGCGAGAAGATAGAGCAGGCGCTGTTGTCGGACCAGATCAATCCGTTCGGGGACTCCTCGGCCGGCGCGTGGGACAGCGTCGAGCTCAAGGGGGACGGCTGGGTGTCGAAATACGAGACCGCCCTGGCCGACTTCAAGGCCAGCAAGGAGATTTTCGCCTTGCCGGCCGGCAATGTCGCGGCGGCGATAGGCGGGGAGTTGCGGCACGAGAAGCTAGACAGCCAGATCCAGGATCTGGCGCAGTACGCGATCGGTTCGGGCATCGCGGACTCCAAATCGACCAAGGGCAGCCGCAATATCTCGGCGCTCTACCTGGAGGCGGAAGTGCCGGTCATCAAGGGACTGGACTTGCAGCTGGCCGCCCGCTACGACAAGTACAGCGACTTCGGCAAGGCCTTCAATCCCAAGGTGGCGTTCAAGTATCAGCCGACGGCGCAGATCCTGTTCCGCGGCTCTGCCAGCCGGGGGTTCCGCGCGCCGTCGCTGTTCGATGTCTTTCAGCCGGACGCCAAGACCTACACCAACGGCAACGATCTGAACGATCCGGTGCGCTGCCCGAACGGCACGCCGGCAAACGGCGGCGACAAGACCGATTGCGGCACCACCTTCTTCGCCAAGCAGGGCGGGAATCGCAATCTGGAGCCGGAACGCGCCAGCTCCCTGACCTTCGGCGTGGTGATCGAGCCGGTGAAGGAGATCACGGCCAGCGTGGATTTCTGGTGGACCACCATCCACAAGGTGATAGGCGTGCTGGATAACGACCTGATTTTCCAGGATCCGGTCAAGTATGCCGATCGATTCGTCCGCGTGGATCCGGGCAATCCGTACTCGAAGCTGGACTATGTCTCGACCCCGACCGAGAACCTCGGCAACCTGAGCGCCGCCGGCCTGGACGCCTCGTTCGCCTGGCGCCTGCCCAAGAGCCGTTTCGGGAATTTCGCCATCAATCTGGACGGCACCTACACCTCCAAGTTCACCCAGCAGGTTGAGGCGGGCGGCCGCTATTATTCGCGCCTGAGCCAATGGAACAATGGTTTGCAGCCCATTGTGCGCTGGAAGCACAGCCTGGGCTTCAACTGGTCCATGGGCAACTGGAGCGCCTTGCTGGCGCAGAACTATGTGTCCGGTTACACCGACTACAAGGGGACCAGCAACGTCAAGCCGTACTCGAACTGGAACTTGTCGTCCACCTATCTGTGGCAGAAGAAGCTGAGCGTGACCGCCGGGGTGAAGAACCTGTTCGACCAGGAGCCGCCGTTCAGCAACCAGAACAAGTTCTTCCAAAAAGGATTCGATCCGATTCTGGCCGACCCGGTCGGCCGCGCCTACTTCTTGAAAGCGTCATACAAACTGTAGTGCCTGGCTATTGTATTTAGTCCACAGCTATAGCATTCTGTCATGGGTCGTGAACCCGAGCAGTAGGTACCGGAGGGGCGTGGAGCTTCGCGCCCCTCCGGTGTTGTAATCCGTTGGCGGGTCCGGGCTTTCGGCCCACAAGGCAGACAAGCCCGGCTTGCCGGTTTTGAATAGAGTGGGTAACCCATATGACTAGTATCACAGCCAAGGGAGTGGGAGGGCCTCCGCCCCGGCGACGATTCGCCGGTCTGGCCGGCGTGATCATCTTCCACGCCGTGCTGATCTACGCGTTGGTGACGGGATTGGCGCAGGGCGTGGTGAAGGTGATCCAGCAGAAGGTGGAAGTCTCGGTGATCAGCGAACCGCCGCCGCCGCCTCCGCCGCCGCCGCCGAAAATCGAGAAGGTGGTGCAGCAGCCGGCGACGCCGAAGCCGCAGGCCTATGTGCCGCCGGTGGTGAATCCGCCGCCGGTCACGCAATCGGCGAACGCGATCCAGTCGGTGACGTCCGATCCGAAGCCGCAACCGGCGCCGACGCCGGCACCGGTGGTGGAAGCGCCGAAGGGGCCGGTTTCGGCCAAGGCCAACTGCAGCCACCTGGAAGCGCCGGAATATCCGAGCAAGGCGCAGGAAGACGAAGTGCAGGGCGTGGTGAACGTGGTGTTCAGCGTCGGCGCGGACGGCAAGTTCGCCGGCAACGCCAGCTACAGCTTCAGCGGCGACATCCCGCCGCGCTACCGCAGCGCGTTCAAGTCGGCGATCGCAACCGCCTTGCAAGGCTATAGCTGCCAGGCCAATACCCAGCTGAAACAGGAATTCGGCTTCAAACTCGACTCTGGCGCCTGAGACCAGAGCATCTCAAGACACAAAGGAGCAATACCATGAGCAAGACCACACTATCCATTCTGGGCAAAGCATTGAGCGCGGCTGCGCTGATCGGCGCGGCGCTGCCGGCGCTGGCGGCGGAGACCGTGAGCACTTCGAATCCGTACGGCATAGACGCGCTGTGGTCGCAAGGCGACTTCGTGGCGCGGGGCACGCTGATCATTCTGCTGATCATGTCCGCTTCGACGTGGTATGTGGGCATCGTCAAGCTGCTGGAACAACGCCGCCTGATCAAGCAGGGGCATGAATTGCTGGCCCACCACGGGGTGGAGCTGCAAAAGGCCGCCAGCGAACTGGCGGATGAAGGGATGTATAGCGCGGTGGCGCAGGCCGGCATCGAGGCGGCGGGCGAGCACAAGGGCGAGCTGGCGAACCGGGTGGATCTGAACACCTGGGTGGCGATGGCGATTTCGGACGCGGTGGATTCGGCGAGCCACCACATGCAGAACGGTCTGTCGGTGATCGCGACGGTGGGTTCGACGGCGCCGTTCGTCGGTCTGTTCGGTACGGTCTGGGGCATTTACCACGCGCTGGTGAAGATCGGCACGTCGGGTCAGGCGTCGATCGACAAGGTGGCGGGTCCGGTGGGCGAGGCGCTGATCATGACGGCGATCGGTCTGGCGGTGGCGGTGCCGGCGGTGCTGGGTTACAACTGGCTGGTGCGCCGCAACAAGCTGGTGCTGGACAATGTGCGAGTGGTGTCAGGCCGTCTGCACGCCAGCCTGCTGAACAACCCGACGCGGTAATCAGCGATGGCCCGATACAAGCGAATAGGGCACGGCCGGGTGGAAGAGGACCAGGTGCTGTCGGCGATCAACACCACGCCGCTGGTGGACGTGATGCTGGTGCTGCTGATCATCTTCCTGATCACGGTGCCGGTGGTGACGCAGACGGTGAAGATGACGCTGCCGAAAGAGCAGAACATTCCGACGCAGACGAAGCCGGAGAATGTGGTGCTGGGCGTGGGGCCGGACAGCCGGATTTACTGGAACATGACGCCGGTGAAGGATCAGGCGGAGTTGCTGACGCGTCTGGTGAAGGAAGCGAAGAAGGATCCGCAGCCGGAGGTGCACATCCGTGGGGACGCGACGGCGAAGTACGCGCCGATAGGTCGCATCGTGCTGGCGGTGCAGCAGGCGGGGATCGTGAAGATCGCGTTTATCACGGAGCCGCCGAGTCCGGGCGGCGCGAGCGAGTAGGAGAGGGATCATGGCGATGAACGTGGGGTCGTCCGGTGAAGACGATCTGATGATGGAGATCAACACCACGCCGCTGATCGACGTGATGTTGGTGATGCTGATCATGTTGATCATCACGATACCGATCCAGACGCACGCGGTGAAGCTGGACATGCCGCAGAACACGCCGTCGAAGCCGCTGGTGAAGCCGGTGGTGGTGCAGATAGACATTGCGCCGGACAATGCGGTGTTGTGGAACGGCGAGCGTCTGTCGAGTCGTGAGGCGCTGGAGTCGAAGCTGTCGGCGGCGGGGAAGTCTGATCCGCAGCCGGAATTGCACATCAAGCCGAACAAGGATGCGAGTTACGCGCCGGTGGCGATGGTGCTGGCGGAGTCGCAGCGGCTGGGCCTGACGAAGCTGGGCATCGTCGGATCGGAGCAGTTCGTGCAGTAACGCGGTTTTCGACCCGACCGGAAAGGCAGCCACTGGCTGCCTTTCTTTTCACCGCATGTCATGGAGAAACAACAGATGAAAATAAAGGCGTTGGCGCTGGCCCTGCTGCTGGCCGGCCAGGCTTGGGGCCACGGGCTGTCCGGCATCGATACGGGCAACTTCAACCGCAGCATCCGTCCGCAGGACGATATCTATCTGGCGGTCAACGGCAAGTGGCTGGATACCCACGAGATTCCGCCGACCGAGTCGTGGGAAGGTGCGTTCAAGGAGTTGCGCGATCTGAGCGAGGCGCGCAGCCGCGGCCTGATCGAGGCGGCCTCGATCCAGGCCGGCGGCAACGAGCAGCGTATCGCCGCCCTGTATGCGAGCTTCATGGATGAGGCGGCGGCGGACAAGAAGGGTCTGCAGCCGTTGGAGCCGGAATTGCAGGCGGTGACCATGCTGTCCGGCCGCGGCGAACTGCTGCGTCTGCTCGGCGGCTGGCAGTCGGCCAATGTCAGGCTGCCGCTGGCGCTGGAGGTGGGCATAGACGCCAAGGATGCCACCGCCTATCTGCCGGAGCTGTCGCAGAGCGGCCTGGCGATGCCGGACCGCGACTACTATCTGGGCAAGGACGCGCGTTTCGCCAAGGCCAGAGCCGCCTATCAGGGCTATCTCGAACGGCTGTTCCGCCTGGCCGGCTATGCCCAGCCGGAAAAGCGCGCCAAGCGGGTGATGGCGCTGGAAACCAAGCTGGCCCAGCTGCAGCGCAGCCGGGTGGAGAACCGGGATCCGCAGAAGCGCTACAACAAGATGACGCTGGCCCAGCTGGGCAAGCTGGCGCCTAAGCTGGACTGGCATGGCTTCTTCGCCGCGGCCGGCATCGCCGATCCGGGCCTGTTCAACGTCGATCAGCCCGAATATGTCAAAGGCCTGGCCGGGCTGTTGCAGAAGGAGCCGCTGCTCGTATGGCAGGATTATCTGATCGCGCACACGCTGGACGGCTACGCGCCGTATCTGGACAAGGCGCTGGGAGATGCCCGCTTCGACTTCTACGGCAAGGCCTTGTCCGGGGCGAAGGAGCAACGCCCGCGCTGGAAGCGCGGCGTGCAATTGGTCGAAGGTTCGCTGGGCGAGGCGCTGGGGCAGCTTTACGTCGCCAAGTATTTCCCGCCGGAGAACAAGCAGAAGATGCAGCAGCTGGTGGCCAATCTGATGACGGCCTACCACCAGAGCATAGACGGCCTGTCCTGGATGGGGCCGGCCACCAAGCAGGCGGCCCAGCACAAGCTGTCCAAATACATGCTGAAGATCGGCTATCCGGACCGCTGGCGCGACTACTCCGGTCTGGAGCTGAAGGCCGACGATCTCGTCGGCAACGTCAGGCGCTCCGGCCGCTTCGAATACCAGTGGCAGCTGTCGCATCTGGGCAAGCCGGTGGACAGGACCGAATGGGGCATGACGCCGCAGACCGTCAATGCCTATTACAACCCGAGCCAGAACGAAATCGTCTTTCCGGCCGCCATCCTGCAGCCGCCGTTCTTCAGCGTCGAGGCCGACGACGCCGCCAACTACGGCGGCATCGGCGCGGTGATCGGCCATGAAATCAGTCATGGATTCGACGACCAGGGCAGCCAGTTCGATGCCGACGGCAATCTGCGCGACTGGTGGACCGCCGAGGACAAGGCGCGCTTCCACGAGCTGACCAGCAAGCTGGTTGCGCAGTACGACGCTTACGAGCCCTTGCCGGGCAAGCATGTGAACGGCCAGCTGACGCTGGGCGAGAACATCGCCGACAACGCCGGCTTGCAGATCGCCTACAAGGCTTACCAGCTGTCGCTGGGCGGCAAGCCGGCCCCGGTGATCGACGGCATGAGCGGCGATCAGCGCTTCTTCTACGGTTTCGCTCAAATCTGGCGCGGCAAGGCCAGAGACGAGGCCCTGCTGGCGCGGCTGGTATCGGATCCGCATTCGCCGGAGGCTTTCCGCGCGATCGGCGCCGCGTCCAACAGCGATGCCTTCCAGCAGGCTTTCGGCGTCAAGTCGGGCGACAAGATGTACAAGCCCGAGGCGCAACGCATCCGCATCTGGTAAGCGGCGAGGCCTTGCGCTAAAGCCCGCGCCGGTTTCCGGCGCGGGCTTTTCGCTTGTCGGGCAACAATATTGCCGTATCGGGGTGAATTCTTTAGACTCCGATCAATGCGTAGATTGATATTTTCCCTTGTTAGCATAATGGTGTTGTCGGCTTGCGATTCCAGGCAGGCCGAGACTTTGGTGAAGTCCGCAGAAGTGCGGCGTCTGGCGGAGTGGGGCGAGGCGGTGCTGTCCGGGGCGGGCGGCGGGCGGCAGCCATCGACCGAGGCGGAGGCCATCCGGCCCGCGGTCCTGGTCAAAGGCGCCAAGGAGGTCGGCCATCGCGATTTCGCCGCGGCCAAGCGCATCCTGCCGCGCATCTATTCCGGCATGGAAGTCGACTTCTATTGCGGCTGCACTTATCGGGACAAGGCGGTGGACTGGCGGTCCTGCGGATACCGTCCGCGAAAGTCGGAGACTCGTGCCAGCCGGATCGAGTGGGAGCACGTGGTGCCGGCCTGGGTGCTCGGCCATCAGCGGCAGTGCTGGCAACAGGGCGGCCGCAAGGCCTGCGGGGACCGCGACGCGCTGTTCCGGATGGCGGAGGGCGATCTGAACAATCTGGTGCCGGCGGTCGGCGAAGTCAACGGCGATCGCGCCAATTTCTCCTATGGCGCCTGGACGGCCCATCCGCGTCCGATTTACGGCCAGTGCCGTTCACTGGTCGATTTCCAGCGGAAACGTTTCCAGCCGCGCGAGGAAGTCCGCGGCGCCGCGGCGAGGATCACGCTGTACATGCACCAGCGCTACGGTCTGCGCATCAGCGAGCAGGACCGCAAGCTGATGTGCGCATGGGCACGGCAATATCCGGTCGACGAATGGGAGCGCCAGCGCGACCGGCGCATCGTGCAGTGGCAGGGGGAGGGGAATTTCCTGGTGTCGCGGCCGGAGGCGTTGGGGCAGCTCTGCGGCTGAGCTTGCGCCGGATGAAAAAAACGCCACGGCATGCCGTGGCGTTTTGCTTGAGCCAAGGGCTGGCTTAGAAGGAGACCTTCATGCCGACGCCGAAGGCTTGCGGGCTGTTGCCGGCGGTCAGGCTGGCATCTTTGGTGCCCAGGCCGGTATCGTAGATCGGGTTGTTGGCGAAGTTCGCCTTGGCCAGACGGTTGTTGGTGATCTTCGTGTAGTAGGCCAGCAGCTGGGTGGACTTGGACAGATTGTAGTAGCCGCCCAGCGCCCATTGCTTGGCCTTGTAGTCGTCGCCGTTGACACCGGCGCCGACGTTCTTCAGCGCGCCCAGCTGGCCGTAGGACAGCTTGACCGAGGCGGGACCGAAGTCCTGGCCCAGCGCGATCAGCCAGTCATCCTGCTTGACCTGGCCGCCGCCGACCTGGTCGAAGGTGCCCCATTCGTAGTTGCCGCCGATGAAGGTGCCGAAGTCGAACTTGTAGCTGGCGGCGATGCTGTAGAAGCTGACATTCTTGCCGGAGTTCAGGCTGAGTACGGCCGGGTCATTGGTGCTGGACGTGTTGTAGCTGTTGGTGTTGGCTTTGACTGCCAAGTCGTATTGACGATCCCAGGCGGTCGCAACATTCAGGCCGCCCCAGTTGTAGCCCAGACCCAGCGAGATGCGCTTGGAGTCATTGCCGGATACGCGAGCTTCGTCGACGCCCCAGGAGCCGCCCAGCGTGAAGCCGGCCCAGTTCGGCGAGAACCAGTGGATGGAGTTGGCCAGACGCGCTTCGCCGCGGCTGTTGACCGAGCTGGAGCTGAAGTTGTCGGCGGTGGTGTTGACGAAGACGTCGGTGCCCAGCGCGGAGTTGCTGCTGCCGGTGAATACTTTGTAGGCGGAGTCGTTCTGGCCGATCAGAAAGCGGCCGACATCGGTGTTGTCGATGCCGACGAAGGTGTTGCGGGTCGCGAAGGTGGCGCTTTGGGCTTTGTCGTTGGTGCCGCCCTGCTCGAAGTTGCGCAGGCTGCTTTCAACCTGCCAGATCGCCTTGGTACCGCCGCCCAGGCTTTCCCAGCCCTTGAAGCCGATGCGGGAGTTCTCATCGACCACGCGGGTGCGGGAGCTGTATTGGCTGGTGGTGGAGCCGGTGGCCTTGGCGGACTCGATGCCGCCGCTGATGAAGCCGTAGATGGTGACGTCGGCGTGGGCCGCGACCGGGACGATGAACAGCGATGCAACGATGGCTGCCAGATTCTTCTTTTGCATGATGGAACTCCAGTCAAGTCGAGGTTCTGTGGCGAAGCAGTGAAGTTCCGTGTCAACTTAACGACTTACGCACGGCTGCTTCACAACTTGTCTTAGTTTAACCACAGAATATGACGGGAGTGTTTCCAAACTGGCCGTTGGGCGTGGCAATAATGCGACGCCTGTTGCAATTATGCCGAAAACTTGTTCGGGTAGATTTCGTCTATTAGTGTCCGACAATCGACAACGCGCAAGTCATTGTCCTTGGCGAAGGCCATCAGGAACTGGAAGATCTGCGGGTGAATCTTTTCCAGCTTCTTGTCTACGGCGACGCAACGCACGCCTTCCAGCAGCATCGGACGGACGAAGGCGTGGTAGGACAGGCGTTGATTGGTGTCGAAGGAGGCCAGAATGCCGGCCAGGCGTTCTGCCCAGTCGCTGGGGCGGAAGGTGCGACCCTCGGAGGTGAGTCCCTGGATCACGATTTCGTACGGATTGCAGATCATGGCGGTGGAACCAGTGTGTTTGCTTTTGGTGTAGCCTGTTTTGTAGTCGCTGCTAAGGCGTTTTTTGTGGGCCGGCGTTTTTTGCTAATGCGAAAGTTTTGTGATCATACCTGAAAATCATATGCGCTTGAATGGCGGCAGCGAAGCCAGCAGCTTTTTGCCGTAACTCTGCCGGGTCAGGCGGTTGTCCAGTATGGTGACGCGGCCGTAGTCGCGCTCGGTGCGGATCAGCCGGCCGACGGCCTGGACCAGCTTGATCGACGCCTCCGGCACCGTCAGTTCGATGAAGGGGTTGCCGCCGCGTTTCTCTATCCAGCGCGACAGCGTCTTGCCGACCGGGTCGTCGGGCATCGCGAACGGCAGCTTGGCGATGATGACGTGGACGCAGCTCTCGCCGGGCAGGTCCAGCCCTTCCGAAAACGAATCGAGGCCGAAAATCACGCTGGCCTGCTGCTCCTTCAATCGTTGGTGGTGGCTGTCCAGCAGCGTCCGTTTCGGGATTTCGCCCTGGATCAGCAGCCTTTCCCTCAGCGTCGCCGGCAGGCCGGCCGCCACTTCCTGCATCTGCTTGCGAGACGAGAACAGCACCAGGGTGCCGACGGGCTCGGACAGGTCGATCAGCTTGGGCAGCCATTCTATGATCTCGCGGGTATGGCCGCCGGGGTCCTTCGGACTGGCCAGCAGCGGCGGCAGGTAGAGTTCGCCCTGCTCGTCGAAATTGAACGGCGAATCCAGCGCCAGGCAGTTGACCTGGGGCAGCCACTTCAAGCCGGTCTGCGACAGCAAGAGTTCGAAGTCGCCGAGCGAGCGCAGCGTGGCCGAAGTCAGGATGGCGCCGGCGGCGCGGCGCCACAGCGTCGCGGCCAGGCTGGCGGCGGCGCTGACCGGCGAGGCCGAGAACAGGTAGTCGCCCTTGCCCTCGGCGCGGCGGGTGATCCATTTGGCGATAGGCGGCGCGTTTTCAGGGGTTTCGGTATCGAACAAATCCCAGACCGCGCTCAGTTGCTCGGCTCGGCCGATCAGGAAGCCCAGTTCGGTGGCGGTCTTGTCCAGGTCGCCGTCGCTCTTGTCCTTGCGGGCCTCGGACAGCGCATTGCCCATATCGTCGAGCTGCTTCGACAGCGCGCGGGCGGAGATGGCCATATTGGCGGCCGAGGCCTTCAGCCGTTCCGGCAGCACGCCGTCCTCTATCAGCCAGGACGGTTCCAGGTTGTCGCTGCTGGCGGCCAGCGCGTCCTCGCTGCCGAGCAGCCATTGCCATTCGGTCAGCGTTTCGACGCAGGCGGCGGCCGAGTCTATCGCATTGCTGGCCAGCTCGGCCTTGCCGGTATGCGCCTCGGCGTGGACGACCACCGCGCCGACCTTGTCCAGCCAGCCCAGCGCCTGGGCCAGCGAATGCTCGGCGGCGAACTGGTTGATCGCCTTCTTCGCCAGGTGGTGCGCCTCGTCTATGCAGTAGAAGCTTTCCTCGGGCGACGGCAGGATGACGCCGCCGCCCATGGAGACGTCGGCCAGCATCAGGTCGTGGTTGGCCACCACCACGTCGACATTTTCCAGCGTGTCGCGAGCCAGGTAGAACGGGCATTCGACGCGGTTCGGACAGGCGGTCTTCAGGCAGCCGTGCCTGTCGTTGGTGACGCGCGACCACAGGCCGTCCTCGAGCACGACGTCCCAGCTGTCGCGGTCGCCGTTCCACTTGCGCTGGTGGAAGGCGTCGGCCATCGCGTTCAGCGCGTCCAGCTCCGCCTGTTCCGGCTTGTGGTCCCACAGCGCCATCATCGGGTCCGGCTGCAGCAGGCTTTGCTGCGCATGCTGGGCGGTCAGGCCGTACAGGCGGTAAGGGCACAGATAGCGGCCGCGGCCTTTGGCCAGCGCGAAGCTCAGCGGCAGGCCGCTGTTCTCGACGACGAAGGGCAGGTCGCGGTTGACCAGCTGTTCCTGCAGCGCGACGGTGGCGCTGGTGACCACCAGCTTCTTGCCGCGCGCGCGCGCCATCACGCCGCCGGCCAGCAGATAGGCCAGGCTCTTGCCGACGCCGGTCGGTCCCTCGATGACGACGATGCTTTCGCCGTGACGCTCGGGCCAGTCGTCGCCGACCTTTTCCTGGGCGCGCGACAGCGCGTTGGCGATTTCGGCCAGCATGCGCCGCTGCGCGGCGCGCGGGCGGAAGCCCGGCAGTCGGTCGGAAATGGCGCGGTAATGGTCGCGAATGGCGTCTTTTTCGGCATCGGTCAGCATGGCCGCGATTGTACCGTATGCGACCGATGTGCGCCTGCATAATGACGGCGCCCACCAGATGTGGATAGGATAGGCGTCAAACAAGAAACAGCGCGTACGTCCGGACAGACGCTAAAAACAAGTGCGCCGCAAACAGCAAGAGGAGAAACCGTCATGAAACCCGTTAGCCGCGTTGTCGTGGTCAGCGACGATGTGACATGGCAGGCCGAAGTGCTGGCCGGCCTGGGAGCCGCCGCGGTGCGGCTGGAGAATCCGTTTGGCCTGACTTTCGTTCCGGCCGGCGCCACGGCGGAAACGATGGACCTGATCGCCCGAGACGGCGAAGTGCAGGTGGTCCTGGTCGACAGGCAACTGAAGGGCACCGCCAGCGGCGAGGCCGCCGGCCAGCTGGCGAACCGCATCAGCGATTTCCGCCCGGAAATTTCGCTCTACGTCTTCCTGCGGGACGACGACGAGCGGGCCTTGGTCGAGCAGTTGGCCAGCCACGCGGTCGACGGCTATTTCTACCGCGACGAGGCCGATTTCAACGGCTGGTTCCGCATCCTGGTGGCGGAACTGGCGGAAAAGTCGGCGACGCCGTTCTACGACAGGTTGAAGCAGTATGTGCGGATGGCCAAGGATTCCTGGCATACGCCGGGCCATTCCGGCGGCGACTCGCTGAAGGGCAGCCCGTGGGTCGGCGACTTCCACGACTTCGTCGGCGAGCACCTGTTGCGCGCCGATCTGTCGGTGTCGGTGCCGATGCTGGACTCGCTGCTGCATCCGACCGGCGTCATCGCCGAGGCGCAGATGCTGGCGGCCAAGGCCTTCGGCGCGCGCAAGACCTATTTCGCCACCAACGGCACGTCGACGTCGAACAAGGTGATCTTCCAGACGCTGCTGGCGCCCGGCGACAAGCTGCTGCTGGACCGCAACTGCCATAAATCGGTCCATCACGGCGTCATCCTGTCCGGCGCGTTGCCGGTATATCTGGATTCGTCGGTCAACCGCCGCTACGGCATCTTCGGCCCGGTGCCCAAGACCACCATCTTCGACGCGATCGAGGCCAACCCCGACGCCAGGGTGCTGATCCTGACTTCATGTACCTACGACGGCCTGCGCTACGATCTGAAGCCCATCGTCGAGGCGGCGCGGGCGAAGGGCATCAAGGTGATCGTCGACGAGGCCTGGTACGGCTTCGCCCGTTTTCATCCGGCCTTCCGGCCGACGGCGCTGGAGTCCGGCGCCGACTACGTGACGCAAAGCACGCACAAGGTGCTGTCGGCGTTCTCGCAGGCCAGCATGATCCACGTCAACGACCCGCGCTTCGACGAGCACCTGTTCCGCGAAAACTTCAATATGCACGCGTCGACCAGCCCGCAGTACAGCCTGATCGCCAGCCTGGACGTGGCGCGCAAGCAGGCGGTGACCGAGGGCTACCGCCTGCTGGACCGCACCTTGAAGCTGGCGCAGGAGTTGCGCGACAAGATCAACTCCACCGGCGCCTTCCGCGTGCTGGAACTGGAGGATCTGCTGCCGGAGGAGGTCCGGGAGGACGGCATCCGGCTCGACCCGACCAAGCTGACCGTCGACTTCAGCGGCTCGGGCTTCACCGCCGACGAATTGCAGCAGGCGCTGTTCGAGCGCTACAACATCCAGGTGGAGAAATCGACGTTCAACACCATCACGCTGCTGCTGACGATAGGCACGACCCGCAGCAAGCTGTCGAGGTTGCACGACGCGATGCTGAGGCTGGCCAAGGAGGGGAGGCCGGCGCGGCCGTTGGGCCGGATGCCGGAGATTCCGCATTTCAGCCGGCTGGCCTGCCTGCCGCGCGACGCCTTCTACGAGGCCGGCGAACGACTGCCGCTGCTGGACGACGACGGCCGTCCGAACGCCGCGCTGGCCGGACGCATCAGCTGCGACCAGATCGTGCCGTATCCGCCCGGCATCCCGGTGCTGGTGCCGGGACAGGTGGTCGACGACACCATCCTGGCCTATCTCGCCCGGCTGCAGAAGACGCAGAAGACGATAGAAATGCATGGTCTGGCCGAGGACGGCGGCGAATTCTTCCTGCGCGTGCTGAGGCCGCAGGAACTGGCGGAACTGCCCGGTCGCGCTTTATGCAATTGAGTGCTTGTCAGCGCCGGCGATTTCCGATAAATATAACAAATGTCGCATTTCTGTAAATCATGCCCATGTCTTTTACGAGCTGCGACATCTGTAAAGTGACTTGAGACCAGCGTGTAGTAATGTGCCGTTGCGCATGAAACCACCTTCCGGTGTTACACGCGCAACGGCTTCTTTTTTTGATTGGAGCATCATGACGTCCGTTAGGCATTACCTGCAGTTCAGCGACCTCACTCCCGACGAGTACCACCATCTCTTCGAGCGAAGCCGGGTCCTGAAGCGACGACAAGGCGCCGGAGAGCTGCACCGGCCGCTGGTCGGCAAGGTGATGTCCATGGTGTTCGAAAAGAACTCCACCCGCACCCGGGCCTCCTTCGAGGCCGGTATGGCGCAACTGGGCGGCCACGCGATGTTCCTGGACACCAAGAGCTCGCAGATCGGCCGTGGCGAGCCGATAGAGGACACCGCGCGCGTGCTGTCCCGGATGAGCGACATCATCATGATCCGCACCTTCGAACAGCGCCAGGTCGAGCGGCTTGCCGCGCATTCGCGGGTGCCGGTGATCAATGGCCTGACCAACGAATACCACCCGTGCCAGGTGCTGGCCGACATCTTCACCTATGTCGAGCGGCACGGTTCGATCAAGGGCAGGACCGTGGCCTGGATAGGCGACGGCAACAATGTGTGCCGGACCTGGCTGCAGGCGGCAGCCGTGCTCGGCTTCAAGCTGAGGGTGGCCTCGCCGATAGGCTATGAGCTCAAGGCGCTGGATGGCCACCATTATGGTTCGGATGTGTTGGAGCTGACCCAGGATCCGGCGCGGGCGGCGCACGGCGCCGACATCATCGTCACCGACGTCTTCACCAGCATGGGTTACGAGGCCGAGCAGAAGGCGCGGCTGGAAGCCTTCGACGGCTACCAGGTGACGGCCGAGCTGATGCGCCACGCCAAGCCGGAAGCGCTGTTCATGCACTGTCTGCCGGCGCACCGCGGCGAGGAGGTCTCGGCCGAGGTGATGGACGGCCCGCAGAGCGTGGTCTGGGACGAGGCCGAAAACCGCATGCACGTGCAGAAGGCCCTGATCGAATATCTGCTGCTGGGACACCGCGAGGACTGAGGTCCGGCCCGGCAGGCGATTGGCAAACTAATTCAGTGGGAAGAGAAGCAATGTCTGACATCAAAAAAGTGGTTTTGGCGTATTCCGGCGGGCTGGACACCTCGGTGATCCTGAAGTGGCTGCAGGACGAGTACCGTTGCGAGGTGGTGACCTTCACCGCCGACATCGGCCAGGGCGAGGAGGTCGAGCCGGCGCGCCAGAAGGCGGTGTCGCTCGGCATCAAGCCGGAGAACATCTTCATCGAAGACCTGCGCGAGGAGTTCGTTCGCGATTACGTGTTCCCGATGTTCCGCGCCAACACCATCTATGAAGGCGAATACCTGCTGGGCACCTCGATCGCGCGCCCGCTGATCGCCAAGCGCCAGATCGAGATCGCCAAGCAGGTCGGCGCCGATGCCGTATCGCACGGCGCGACCGGCAAGGGCAACGACCAGGTGCGTTTCGAGCTCGGCTATTACGCGTTGAAGCCCGACGTCAAGGTGATCGCGCCGTGGCGCGAGTGGGACCTGCTGTCCCGCGAGAAGCTGCTGGCCTACGCCGAGGCCCACGGCATCGATATCAGCAAGAAGAAGAACGGCGGCAGCCCGTACTCGATGGACGCCAATCTGCTGCACATCTCCTACGAGGGTACGGTGCTGGAAGATCCGGCGCGGGAGCCGGAAGAGGACATGTGGCTGTGGAGCGTCAGCCCGGAGAACGCGCCGGACCAGGCCGAATACGTCGAGCTGGAATACCGCAACGGCGACATCATCGCCGTCAACGGCCAGGCCCTGAGTCCGGCCGGCGTGCTGACCGAGCTGAACCGCCTGGGCAACAAGCACGGCATCGGCCGGCTGGACATCGTAGAGAACCGCTATGTGGGCATGAAGTCGCGCGGCTGCTACGAGACGCCGGGCGGCACCATCATGCTGAAGGCGCACCGCGCGATCGAATCGATCACGCTGGACCGCGAGGTCGCCCACCTGAAGGACGAGCTGATGCCGAAATACGCGCAGCTGATCTATACCGGCTACTGGTGGAGCCCGGAGCGCAAGCTGCTGCAGCAGACGATAGACGCGTCGCAGCAGACGGTGAACGGCTGGGTGCGGCTGAAGCTGTACAAGGGCAATGTGATCGTTGTCGGCCGCGAGTCGAAGACCGACTCGCTGTTCGACCCGACCATCGCCACTTTCGACGAGGACGGCGGCGCCTACAACCACGCCGACGCGGCCGGCTTCATCCGCCTGAACGCGCTGCGGATGCGCATCGCCGCGAACGCGCGGGCCAAGCGCGGCTGACGCGATCGATCTTGAGCCGAGATGGCGGCCGCTGGCCGCCATTTTTCATTGTTTGGGAGGGCGGTGTGCGCGTCAGTCTGTTGATTCCCTGGGTGTTTGTGCTGCTATGGAGCACCGGTTTCATCGGCGCCAAGCTGGGCCTGCCGTATTGCGGGCCGTTCACCTTCCTCGCCATCCGCATGGCGCTGACGCTGCTGTGCTTCGCCGGGCTGATCGCCGTGCTGCGGCCCGGCTGGCCGACGCTGGCGCAGGCGCGGCGGCAGTGGGCGAGCGGCGGCATGCTGCACGCCGGCTATCTGGGCGGCCTGTTCGCCGCGATCAAGCTGGGCGTGCCGGCCGGCCTGGCGGCGCTGATCGTCGGCCTGCAGCCGTTGTTGACCGCCTTGCTGGCGTGGCGGATGGGCGAGCAGCGCTTCGCGCCGCCGCAATGGCTGGGCTTGCTGCTGGGGCTGGCCGGCACCACGCTGGTGATCGCCGGCGGCAAGGGCCTGGCGCTGGCCGGCGGCGCTGGCGTCGCCTTCGTCGTGGCCGCGCTGCTGCTGATCACCGCGGGCACGCTGTATCAGAAGCGCCGCGGCCAGGGCGGGCATCCGCTGACCGGCGCCTTCCATCAATACCTGTCGGCTTTTGTCATCACCGGCGCGCTGGCGCTGGTCTTCGAGCGGCATCAGGCGGTGGAGTGGAGCGGACGCTTCGTCTTCGCGCTGGGCTGGAGCGTGCTGATGCTGTCGGTGCTGGCCATCCTGTTGTTGCTGCGCATGCTGCGCGACGGCGAGGTAGGGCGGGTGGCGGCCTATCTGTATCTGGTGCCGGGCCTGACCGCGCTGCAGGCCTGGTGGCTGTTCGACGAGCGCTTGAGCCCGCTGGCGATGGGGGGTATCGTACTGGCTGCGGCGGGCGTCGCCCTGGTATTGCGCGGCGGCCGCTCCCGTTGATCAAACAAGCCTCGCGCCGGGAGCGGGGCAGGCGGGGGTTGATAGCGTGTCCGAAGAGCAATTCACCGATGTTTCGCTGGTGGTCTGTCTGACCGGCCTGATCCTGTTCATGGGTTTCATCATCTGGGATCTGGGCAAGAAGTCCAAGGCCGGCAAGACCGGCATGATCGTGTTGTTCCTGGTGCTGGGTTTCGGCGTCAGCGGCTTTGTGTTCAAGAACATCCTGGCCGAGTTCCTGCTGCGCAAATAACCGGCGCGATCGTCAAAAGCCCCGCGGATGCGGGGCTTGGTCTTTGGCGCTCGGGAAACGCTGGCCGAATCGCCGGACAAGGAGGCGCAACGCCGGATCGTCGGCCTTGTCAGCGCTTCGCAGGCAGGCCGCCCAGGTAGTCGGTCTTGCCCAGCGGCACGCCGTTGTGGCGCAGAATGCCGTAGGCTGCGGTCAGGTGGAAATAGAAATTGGGCAGCACGAACAGGCTAAGATAACTCTGGCCGTCGAAGCGGACTTCCTCGCCGCGCAGCTTCAGCACCACCTCGCGGTCCGCCGCGTCGGCCAATTGCTCCGGCCGTATCGCGCCGATGAAATCGAGCGTCTTGGCAATCCGTTGCAGCAGCTCGCCGAAGCTTTGCTCGTCGTCGGCGAAGCTCGGCACCTCGACGCCGGCCAGGCGGGCGGCGCAGCCCTTGGCGGTGTCGCTGACGATCTGCACCTGGCGCAGCAGCGGGAACATGTCCGGCGCCAGCCTGGCGTTCAGCAGGACTTCCGGCGCGATCTTTCGCGCCTCGGCGTCGGTCTCGGCCTTGCGCAGTATGGCGGCCAGATTGTTCAGGCCGCGCTCCAGCACCGGCAACGACATCGGATAGAGGGTGGCGCTCATCGATGGCTCCTGTCGTTCGATTTGAGTGGTATCGTCACTTATAGCGCCGATTGCCGGCACTGTCATCCGCTCAGCGCGCCAGGATCAGCCGCAGGCCCAGCGAGATGAAGATGGCCCCGGCGGCGCGGTCCAGCCACTGGCTGGCCTTGCGGCTTCTGGCCAGCCATTGGCCGACGTGGCCGGAGAAATAGCCGAGCGCGCCGAAGATGGCCGCGCCCTGCAGCGTGAACAGCGTGCCCAGGACGGCGGTCTGCAGGCCGACCGGGCCCTGGGCCGGATTGACGAATTGCGGCAGGAAGGCCAGGAAGAACAGCACCACCTTGGGATTGATCGCGTTGGCGATCAGGCCGCGGCGGAAGGTGGCCGCCAGCGAGCCTTGGTGGCCGGCGGCGCCGTCGGCCTGGAAACTGGCGCCCGGACTGCGGATCGCGCCCCAGCCCAGGTAGACCAGGTAGGCGCCGCCGGCCAGCTTCAACGCGGCGAAGGCCGGCGGCGAGGCGGCGATCAGCGCGCTGACGCCCAGCGCCGCCAGCAGCGTGTGATTCAGGCAACCCAGCGCGCAACCCAGGCCGAAGGCCATGCCCTGGCGCCGGCCGCGCGAGATGCCCTGGCTCAACACCATCAGATTGTCCGGTCCGGGGGACAGCGTGATCAGCATGGCGGCGGCGAGGAAGGCGGCCATTTGGGGCAGGGTGACGAGCATTGCACGGGTCCTTGGGATGCGATTGTCCTCGATCACACCATAGCCGCGGCGGTTTTGGCAATGGCTTGCCGGGTGACAAGCGGCGAGGGCGCAACTAGAATTCGGCTGTTTATTTTCGAGGATAGTTTTATGCCGTCTTTTGATGTCGTTTCCGAAGTGAATAAAGTGGAAGTGCGCAATGCGCTGGATCAGGCCAACAAGGAGGTCTCCACCCGCTACGATTTCAAGGGCAGCGACGCCCGGATCGAATTCAACGACAAGGAAGTGACGCTGTTCGCCGACACCGAATTCCAGCTGGACCAGGTCAACGACATCCTGGTGAACAAGCTGTCCAAGCGCAGCGTCGACGTGCGCAGCATGGATTACGGCAAGCTGGAAAAAGTGTCCGGCAACAAGGTGAAGAAGGTGCTGAAGATCAAGGAGGGCCTGGACGGCGATCTGGCGAAGAAAATCGTCAAGCTGCTGAAGGACTCCAAGATGAAGGTACAGGCCAGCATACAGGGCGAGGCGGTACGGGTGTCCGGCGCCAAGCGCGACGTGCTGCAGGAGGCGATCGCGCTGCTGAAGAAGGATATCGCCAACGATCTGGAAAACGGCGCGCCGCTGCAGTTCAACAACTTCCGCGACTGACGCCCGCCGCGAGGCGCCGCGGTCATGAAAAAGGAGACCCCGGGTCTCCTTTTTTCATCGCCTGCGGCCGCTCAGCGCCGACCGGTGCGCCAGGCCAGCAGCGCGCGCCATGTCTCGGCGGCCCGGGTTTCGACGCCGGCCGGCGCCGTCGGCAGAGGCAGCCGGCACTCGCCGACGGCCAGTCCCTGGCTGCGCAGCATCGCCTTCACCGACATCGAATACACCGATTCGTCGGTGTTGGAGAAGGCGAAGGACGCTTGCAGCGCGGCGTTGATCGCGCGGGCGCGGGCGACGTCGCCGGTTTCGAAGGCGGCGATCATCGCGGCGAACTCCGGGCCGGTCCAGTGCGTGGAGGTGCCGACGACGCCGACGGCGCCGACGGCCAGCAACGGCAGCGTCAGCGCGTCGTCGCCGGAATAGAGCTCGAAATGCGCGCCGGCCTCGGCCACCAGCCGGGCGGCGGCGGCGACGTCGCCGGTGGCGTCCTTGAAGGCGACGATATTGTCCACCTCGCGGAACAGCCGCAGCAATACGTCGTGGGCGACGCGGCGGCCGGTGCGGCCGGGCACGTCGTACAGCATCACCGGCAGCCGGGTGGCGGCGGCCAGCGCGCGGAAGTGGGCCTCGATGCCGGCCTGCGGCGGACGGTTGTAATACGGGGAGACCAGCAGGACGCCGGCGGCGCCGGCCGCCTCGGCCCTGGCCGTCATCGCCAGCGCGTGGCGGGTGTCGTTGCTGCCGGTGCCGGCCAGCACCGGAATGGTGACGGCCTCGCTGACGGCGCGTATCAGCTCGAAGCGCTCGTCGTCGGCCAGGGCCGGCGCCTCGCCGGTGGTGGCGGCCAGCACCAGGCCGTCGCTGCCGTCGTCCGCCAGGCGGCGCGCCAGCGAGCAGGCCATGTCCAGATTCAGCCGGCCGTCGCCGTCGAACGGCGTGACCATCGCGGTCAGCACCTTGCCCCAGTGTTTTGCCATGTCGGCCCCTTTTTTAGTTCTATTTAAAGATTAGGGGGCCATGATACTCCCCGGCGCCGGGGAGGGGGAACCGATCCGCTCACCAGTTCTGCGGGTCCAGTTCCTTGATGCGCTGTTCGGTGCGCTCGATCTTGCAGCCGAGGTAGACGGCGTTGCGTATCGTCCCGTCCTGGTAGATGCGGTACTTGGTGTCGCAGTCCGCGTCGCGGTAGGCGATCCATTTGCGCTGCGCCTGGATCAGCATCGTCGACGGCTTGTCCTTGCCGGAGGCGGCCTCCTCGCTGTCGCGCAGTTTCTGCAGCAGCAATCGGTAACGCTGGTTCAGCAACTTGTCCTGGCCGTCGAACTGCCGCTGCATGCACTCATTGGTTTCCTGGGTGTTTTTCGCGTCCTTGCAGGGGTCGTCTTCGGCCTGCGCGGCATGGCTGGCCGCAAGCAGCGCCAGCAGAACGGCAAAGCGGGTCTTCATCGCGTGATCTCCGGTTGGGGATGCGGCGATTATAACCCGGCGCCGTCGTTCCGCTCAGGCGCGGCGCAAGGGGCGAAGCAGCAAGCGCAGTCGCTCCGGCGGGACGCTGCCGAGCGCGGCGCCGCCGACTATCATCGCGATGGCCAGCGCCGCCGCGCCGTTCAGGCTGGCCTGGCCGGAGGCCGCCAGCATCAGCGTCGACAGCAGCGGAGTGGCGTTGCCCAGCGCGCCGATCCGGCGCGGATCGCCCAGCGTCACCGCCCGGTTCCAGCACAGGAAGGCCGCGCCCATCGGCAGCAGGCCGAGCACGGCGATGATCAGCCATTGCGGGGCGGACGGGTGGGCCGCCGGCTCGGCGGCGAAGTGCAGCGCCATCGCCAGCATGCCGGATGCCAGGCAGAAGCCGCCAACGGCGTTGTCCGGGCAGGCCGGCAGGCGGCGGGTGAACAGGCTGTAGCTGGCCCAGACCACGGCGGCGCCGAGCGCCATCAGGTAGCCGGGCAGGGCCGACAGCGACAGCGACAGCGACAGCTGGCCGCCAGTGACGATCAGCGCGGCGCCGGCGAAGCCGAGCAGGCTGCCGACGATGTGGTTGGCGCCGAGCCGGGTGCCCGGCAGCAGCAGCGGCGACAGCAGCACCATCAACAGCGGCCAGACATAGCTGAGCACGGTGGCTTCCATCACCGGCGCCAGGCGGTAGGCGTTGAACAGGAAGAAGTAGAAGCCGAAGATGCCGTAGACCCCGTTGGCGAAGACCTTGGGCGGGACCTTCCATTCGCGTATGCGGCGCAGCGTCGGCAGGCTGCCCAGGATCAGGCCGACGCCGGCGACGAAGAACGGCGGCAGCGTGTGGGTGAGGGCGCTGAGGGTGGCGACGGATGCCCACATGGCGATCGCGGCGAGCGCGTAAAGCATCGCTGGATTCATCGATGTCTCTCTTTTGTTCTATATGAAGATATTTTACGTGAGGCCGATGATTGTAAACCAGTTGTTACATCAACGGCGCGGTTTCGACGGTCCGCGGCGGGGCGCGCATGGCCGTCCGGCCACACATCATTTGATCCAGGTCATGCGCGGCCGCCATCGACCGACCGGGCAGTTGCCGGCGCCGCGATATTGCGGCCTAGTGGGAGACGGGTCTGGTTTTCATCCCGGAGCCGGCCGCCGGCCATGGCCGGGCGGGTTCCGTCACGACAGGAGGCAGCCATGAACAGCATGCAGGCGGCGGTATTCGTCGCGCCCGGCAGGATAGAACTCAGGGAAAAGCCGATTCCGGCGGTCGGACCCGGCGACGCGCTGCTGCGCGTCACCACGACGACCATCTGCGGCACCGACGTGCACATCTTGAAAGGCGAGTATCCGGTGGCCTCCGGCCTGACGATAGGCCACGAGCCGGTCGGGGTGATCGAGAAGCTGGGCGCCGGGGTCCGCGGATACCGCGAGGGCCAGCGGGTGATCGCCGGCGCGATCTGCCCCAGCTTCACCTCCTATGGCTGCCAGGACGGCTATCCGTCGCAGGACGGCGGCTGCGAGTGCCACGGCTACAAGCCGATGGGCGGCTGGCGCTTCGGCAACACCATAGACGGCGCCCAGGCCGAATACCTGCTGGTGCCGGATGCCCAGGCCAATCTGGCGCCGATTCCTGACGGACTCAGCGACGAGCAGGTGCTGATGTGCCCCGACATCATGTCGACCGGCTTTTCCGGCGCCGAGGCGGCCAATATCAAGATAGGCGACGTGGTGGCGGTGTTCGCCCAGGGGCCGATAGGCCTGTGCGCGGTGGCCGGCGCCAGGTTGCGCGGCGCGTCCTGCATCATCGCGGTCGACGGCCTGAACGAGCGTCTGGACATCTCGCGGCGGCTGGGCGCTGACGTGACGCTGAATTTCCGCCAGGTGGACGTCGTCTCGGAAATCCTGAAGCTGACCGGCGGCCGCGGCGTCGATTCCGCGATCGAGGCGCTGGGCACCCAGGGCACCTTCGAATCCGCGCTGCGGATACTGAAGCCCGGCGGCACCTTGTCCAGCCTGGGCGTGTATTCCAGCGATCTGAGAATTCCGCTGGACGCGTTCAACGCCGGCCTCGGCGACAAGAAGATCGTGTCCTCGCTGTGCCCGGGCGGCAAGGAGAGGATGCGGCGGCTGATGAACGTGCTGGAGAGCGAACGGCTGGACCTGGCGCCGCTGGTGACCCACAGCTATCCGCTGGGCCGCATCGTCGAAGCCTACGATCTGTTTTCGCACCAGCGAGACGGCGTGCTGAAGGTGGCCGTCAAGCCGTTCTGAGCGCTCGATGCGCGGCCGGTTCAGCCTGCCTGATCCGGCTCCAGCAGCTCCACGCCGCCGCTTTCCGACAGCGTCAGGTAGACGGCGGACTGCAGCGCCTCGACCGCGTGCGGCACTTCGGCGTCGATGAACAGGTGGTCGCCCTTGCCCAGCACGTGCTCGCCTATCCTCAGCCGGCCGGCGGTGACGAAGACCTGTTCGGAGCCGGGATGGCGATGCAGCGGCAGCTTCGCGCCCTTGGCCAGCTTCAGCAGCGCCGAGCCGCCGCCGTCCGGGTTGCGGCGCAACCAGGTGAAGTCCACGCCGGGGTAGGGCGTCGGGCTCCAGTGCCAGTCGTCGGAGGCGGTCAGTATCGGGGCGGGGCTGTTCATGGCTTGGGCTTTCCGGGGATGGACGGTCGGCATGACGCGGCGCGGGGCCGGATGATTCCGGGATGCGCGCGGCCTGCGTGAATGCCTGCCGTCATTATCCCACAGCCGGTGTCGAAGTGGCCGGCGCGGAGGCGAAAAAGGGGAGGGGCAATGAAAAAAAAGGATGCCGCGGCATCCTTTTTCATCGCAAGGCGGAATGTCAGAACGCGTCGCCGGGCACCCGCACCCAGCCTTCCATCAGCACGCGGGCGCTGCGGCTCATGATGGCCTTGGCCACCGTCCACTCGCCATCGATGAGCCGCGCCTCGGCGCCGACGCGCAGCGTGCCGGACGGATGGCCGAAACGCACCGCCTGGCGCGCCTCGCCGCCGGCCGCCAGATTGACCAGCGTGCCGGGCACCGCGGCGGCGGTGCCGATCGCCACTGCCGCCGTGCCCATCATCGCGTGATGAAGCTTGCCCATCGACATCGCCCGCGCCAGCAGGTCGATGTCGGCGGCGTGCACCGGCTTGCCGCTGGAGGCGAGGTAGTCGGCCGGCGGCGCGACGAAGGCGATCTTCGGCGTGTGCTGGCGGCTGGCGATCTCGTCCAGACTGTTGATCAGCCCCATCCTCAGCGCGCCGTGGGCGCGTATCGTCTCGAAGCGCGCCAGCGCAGCCGGGTCGCCGTTGATCGCGTCCTGCAGCTCGGCGCCGGTGTAGCCGATGTCGGCGGCGTTGACGAAGATGGTGGGGATGCCGGCATTGATCAGCGTGGCGGGGAAGGCGCCGACGCCGGGCACCTCCAGCGTGTCGACCAGATTGCCGGTCGGGAACATCGCGCCGCCGTCGCCTTCGCCGTCGTCGGCCGGGTCCAGGAATTCCAGCTGCACCTCGGCGGCGGGGAAGGTGACGCCATCCAGCTCGAAGTCGCCGGTCTCCTGCACCTGGCCGTCGCGGATCGGCACATGGGCGATGATGGTCTTGGCGATATTGGCCTGCCAGATGCGCACGGTGCAGACGCCGTTGTCCGGAATGCGCGCCGCGTCTATCAGTCCGCCGGCGATGGCGAACGGGCCGACGGCGGCGGACAGGTTGCCGCAGTTGCCGCTCCAGTCGACGAAGGCCTTGTCTATGGCGACCTGGCCGAACAGGTAGTCGACGTCATGATCCGGCTGCGATGATTTCGATACGATGACGGTCTTGCTGGTGCTGGACGTCGCGCCGCCCATGCCGTCTATCTGCTTGCCGTACGGGTCCGGGCTGCCGATGACGCGCAGCAGCAGCGCGTCGCGCGCCGCGCCGGGCTGCCGCGCGGACTCCGGCAGGTCCTGCAGCCGGAAGAACACGCCCTTGCTGGTGCCGCCGCGCATATAAGCGGCGGGGATGCGGATCTGGGCTGGGTGAGTCATGCGGTCCGTCCTGTTTCTTTGTTGAACGGCCGGCTGCTGCCGGCCGCGTTGCGTGATCAGGCTTGCGCCGCTGCCAGGAAGTCCTGCGCGAAGCGCTGCAATACGCCGCCGGCCTCGTAGATCGACACTTCCTCGGCGGTGTCCAGCCTACAGGTCACCGGCACGCGCACCGTTTCGCCGTCGCGGCGGTGTATCACCAGCGTCAGCTCGGCGCGCGGCCGGCGTTCGCCGATCACGTCGTAGGTCTCTGTGCCGTCCAGCCGCAGCGTCTTGCGGTTGACGCCGGGCTTGAATTCCAGCGGCAGCACGCCCATGCCGATCAAATTGGTCCGGTGGATGCGCTCGAAGCCCTCGGCGACGATGGCCTCGACGCCGGCCAGACGCACGCCCTTGGCCGCCCAGTCGCGCGAGCTGCCCTGGCCGTAGTCGGCGCCGGCGACGATGATCAGCGGCTGCTTGCGGTCCATATAGGTCTCGATGGCCTCCCACATCCGCATCGTCGTGCCTTCCGGTTCGACGCGGGCCAGCGAACCCTGTCTCACCGAGCCGTCATCGTTCAGCACCATCTCGTTGAACAGCTTGGGGTTGGCGAAGGTCGCGCGCTGCGCGGTCAGGTGGTCGCCGCGGTGGGTGGCGTAGGAGTTGAAGTCCTCCTCGGGCAGGCCCATCCTGGCCAGGTATTCGCCGGCGGCGGAGTCCGGCAGGATGGCGTTGGACGGCGACAGGTGGTCGGTGGTGATGTTGTCCGGCAGGATGGCGAGCGGGCGCATGCCCTTGAGCGTGCGTTCGCCGGCCAGCGCGCCTTCCCAGTAAGGGGGGCGGCGGATATAGGTCGACCGCGGCCGCCAGGCGTACAGCGGGTTGGCTTTCTCGCCGCTGCTCTGGCGGATCGCGAACATCGGCTCGTAGACGCGGCGGAAATGCTCGGGCTTCACGGCCTGCTTCAGCACCGCGTCTATTTCCTCGTCGGACGGCCAGATGTCCTGCAAGCGGATTTCCTTGCCGTCGACCACGGCCAGCACGTCCTTTTCGATGTCGAAGCGCATCGTGCCGGCTATCGCATAGGCGATCACCAGCGGCGGCGAGGCGAGGAAGGCCTGCTTGGCGTACGGATGGATGCGGCCGTCGAAGTTGCGGTTGCCGGACAGCACGGCCGTCGCGTACAAGTCGCGGTCGACGATTTCTTGCTGGATTTTCGGGTCCAGCGCGCCGGACATGCCGTTGCAGGTGGTGCAGGCGAAGGCGACGATGCCGAAGCCCAGCCGTTCCAGCTCGGACAGCAGGCCGGCTTCCTTCAGATACAGCTCGACGGCCTTGGAGCCCGGCGCCAGCGACGATTTCACCCACGGCTTGCGAACGAGGCCCAGCCGGTTGGCGTTGCGCGCCAACAGGCCGGCGGCGATGACGTTGCGCGGATTCGAGGTGTTGGTGCAGCTGGTGATGGCGGCGATGATGACGGCGCCGTCCGGCATCAGGCCTTGGGCTTCCTGTTCGCGCGCCTGGGCCAGATTGGCCGCGATGCCGCGTTCGGCAAGCAGGGACACCGGCAGCCGCTTGTGCGGATTGGACGGGCCGGCGAGGTTGCGGGTGACGGTGGCCAGATCGAAACGCAGCACCCGCTCGTACTCGGCCGTCTTCAGGCTGTCCGCCCACAGGCCGGCGGTCTTCGCGTAAGTCTCCACCAGCTTGACCTGCTCGTCGCTGCGGCCGGTCAGCCTCAGGTACGAGAGGGTCTGCGCGTCGATGAAGAACAGCGCGGCGGTCGCGCCGTATTCCGGCGCCATATTGGAGATGGTGGCGCGGTCGCCCAGCGTCAGCGCCGCGGCGCCTTCGCCATAAAACTCCAGGTAGGCGCCGACGACCTTTTGCTGGCGCAGGAACTCGGTCAGCGCCAGCACCACGTCGGTGGCGGTGATGCCGGCCGCCGGCCTGCCTGACAGCTCGACGCCGACGATGTCCGGCAGCCGCATCCACGAGGCGCGGCCCAGCATCACGTTCTCGGCCTCCAGGCCGCCGACGCCGACGGCGATCACGCCCAGCGCGTCGACGTGCGGCGTATGGCTGTCGGTGCCGACGCAGGTGTCGGGGTAGGCGACGCCGCCGTCGGCATGGATCACCGGGCTCATCCGCTCCAGATTGATCTGGTGCATGATGCCGTTGCCGGCCGGAATCACGTCGACATTGTCGAAGGCGGTCTTGGTCCACTCGATGAAGTGGAAGCGGTCCTCGTTGCGCCTGTCCTCGATTGCGCGGTTCTTCTCGAAGGCCTGCGGGTCGAAGCCGCCGCACTCGACCGCCAGCGAATGGTCGACGATCAGTTGCACCGGCACCACCGGATTGACCTGGGCGGGGTCGCCGCCCTGGTCGGCGATGGCGTCGCGCAGGCCGGCCAGGTCCACCAGCGCGGTCTGGCCCAGGATGTCGTGGCAGACCACGCGCGCCGGGAACCACGGGAAGTCGCGTTCCCGTTTGCGGTATACGATCTGCTCCAGGCATTCGGCCAGAACGGCCGGCTCGCAGCGGCGGACCAGGTTTTCGGCGTGGACGCGGGCGGTGTAGGGCAGCCTGTCCCAGGCGCCGGGCTGTATCGCCTCGACGGCGGCGCGGGCGTCGTAGTAGTCGAGCCCGGTGCCGGGCAGGGCGGTGCGGTATTGGCGGTTCATGTCTGTCTTTCGCTCAGTCGCGGCCGCCGTCGGGCAGCCGTTGCAGAAAGTCGCTGTAATGCAGGGTGAAGCCTTGCTCGTCGACTACGATGTCGGCGGCGAAGCCCGGGGATTCGTAGCGGTAGCAGGGCAGGCCGTCGCGGTCCGGCAGCCGGGTGTAGCGCTGCGGGCAGCGGGTCGGCGTCAATGCCGGCAAGCGCACGAACAGCATGGCCAGCTCGACGCTGTCGCCTATGCCCAGTTTCAAGCGGCGGATGGGGAAGGCATTGGTCAAACCACA
This sequence comes from Chromobacterium sp. CV08, assembly GCF_051129845.1. Taxonomy (NCBI): domain Bacteria; kingdom Pseudomonadati; phylum Pseudomonadota; class Betaproteobacteria; order Neisseriales; family Chromobacteriaceae; genus Chromobacterium; species Chromobacterium sp. CV08. The sequence goes on along the minus strand of NZ_CP150453.1, from coordinate 3,123,683 downwards.
CGCCTGCAGGTCCAGCTCCCGGCAGTCGTCCCAGGCCGGGTCCGCCTGGCCGTTGAGCAGCCAGCGGCCGCTTTCGGTGTGTTGCAGCGTCAGTTGGCGCGGCTCGGGCGCGGAAACGTCGATATGGGCGTGGCTGAGCCGGCCGTGATGGTCCAACTGCATCCGGTAGCGCAGGCTGGCGCCGCAGTCGGCGTGCAGCAGGCTGCCGCTGGCGGAGAGGGCGAGGCCGGTACCGGTTTCGATTTCCACCTGCTCCAGCCCCGGGCTGTCCAGGCGCTGCCAGAACAAGGCTTGTTTCATCTACTGCTCCAGTATTGCCGACGCGGCCGGACGGCCGCGCCGCTTGCTGCTCGCTCAGCGTTTTTCCAGCGGCACGTAGGCCTGGTCTTCCGGTCCGATGTAGTTGGCCGACGGGCGGATGATCTTGCCGTCCTGGCGCTGCTCGATCACATGCGCGCTCCAGCCGCTGGTGCGCGAGATCACGAACAGCGGCGTGAACATCGCGGTCGGCACGCCCATCGCGTGGTAGCTGACGGCGGAGAACCAGTCGAGGTTGGGGAACATCTTCTTGACGTCCCACATCACCGATTCCAGCCGCTCGGCGATGTCGAACATCTTCATGTCCCTGTTGCTCTTCGACAGTTCGCGCGCCACTTCCTTGATCACCTTGTTGCGCGGGTCGGAGAGGGTGTACACCGGGTGGCCGAAGCCTATCACCACCTCCTTGCGCTCGACGCGGGCGCGGATGTCTGCCTCGGCCTCGTCCGGGCTCTCGTAGCGTTGCTGGATCTCGAAGGCGACTTCGTTGGCGCCGCCGTGCTTGGGGCCGCGCAAGGCGCCGATGGCGCCGGTGATGGCGCTGTGCATGTCGGAGCCGGTGCCGGCGATGACGCGCGCGGTGAAGGTGGAGGCGTTGAACTCGTGCTCGGCGTACAGGTTCAGCGAGGTGTGCATCGCGCGCACCCATTCGGCCGGCGGCTTGGTCCCGTGCAGCAGGTGCAGGAAGTGGCCGCCTATGCTGTCGTCGTCGGTTTCGACGTCGATGCGCTTGCCGTTATGGCTGTAGTGGTACCAGTAGAGCAGCATCGAGCCGAAGGAGGCCATCAGCCGGTCGGCGATGTCGCGGGCGCCGGCCAGGTTGTGGTCGTCCTTCTCCGGCAGCGCGCAGCCGAGCGCCGAGGCGCCGCTGCGCATCACATCCATCGGATGGGCGCCGGCGGGCAGCGCCTCCAGCACCGTCTTGACCGGGGCCGGCAGGCCGCGCAGCGATTTCAGTTTTTTCTTGTAGCCGGCCAGTTCCGCCTGGTTCGGCAGCTTGCCGTGCACCAGCAGATAGGCCACCTCCTCGAATTCCGCCTTGTCGGCCAGGTCCAGGATGTCGTAGCCGCGGTAGTGCAGGTCGTTGCCGCTGCGGCCGACGGTGCACAGCGCGGTGTTGCCGGCGGCCACGCCGGACAGCGCCACGGATTTCTTGGGCTTGCTCGTCAATACGGTTTCGCTCATTGCTTTCTCCTGATTGCAGTCCTGCGGACCTGGTTATTTCTTGTAGAAAACGGCCAGCCACACGCTGTCGCGGTCCGGCGCCGTCCACGACACGCGGTGGCGGCAGCCGGACGGGATGGCGACGGCGTCGCCGGGCCGAAGCGCGACGCGGCGGGGCGGCGACTGGTATTCCAGCTCGGCCGAGCCGGACAGCAGCAAGACCCACTCCTCTTCGTCCTGCTGGTACCAGAAGCCTTCCGGCGAGACATGGCCGCGCGACACGATGCGTTCGACGCGGAAGCCGCGGTCGCCGCTGAACAGCGTCTGCAGCCACTCCTGCGGCAGGTCGGCCGGGATGCCGTCGAACAGATTGTCCGGCATGTCAGCGCGTCTGCTGAAACAGCGCGTCCAGCTTCTGTTCGTAGGCGTGGTAGTCCAGGTGCTCGTACAGCTCCATCCGGGTCTGCATCTTGTCCAGCACCGCCTGCTGGCCGCCGTCGCGGCGGATCGCGCCGTATACTTCCAGCGCGGCCTTGCTCATCGCGCGGAAGGCGGACAGCGGGTACAGCACCAGGCCGACGCCGTGCGCGCCCAATTGTTCCGCGCTGTACAGCGGCGTGGCGCCGAACTCTGTAATATTGGCCAGCACCGGCACCTTCACCGCGTCGGCGAAGCGCTGGTACATCGCGAGATCGGTCATCGCTTCGGGGAAGATCATGTCGGCGCCGGCTTCGACGCAGGCGACGGCGCGCGCGATGGCGGCGTCCAGGCCTTCCACCGCCAGCGCGTCGGTGCGCGCCATGATGACGAAGCTGTCGTCGCGGCGGGCGTCGACGGCGGACTTGATCCGGTCCACCATTTCATCCTGGGGGACGATGGCCTTGTTCGGCCGGTGGCCGCAGCGCTTCTGCTGTACCTGGTCCTCGATGTGAACGGCGGCGACGCCGGCCTTTTCCAGGCTGCGCACCGCGCGGGCGATGTTGAAGGCGCCGCCCCAGCCGGTGTCGATGTCGACCAGCAGCGGCAGATCGGTGACGTCGGTGATGCGGCGGGCGTCGATCAGCACGTCTTCCAGCGTGGTGATGCCGAGGTCGGGGATGCCGCAGGATGAGGCGGCGACGCCGCCGCCGGACAGATAAAGGGCCTTGAAACCCGAATGTTCGGCCAAACGTGCAGCATAGGCGTTGATCGCCCCTACCACTTGCAACGGTTTTTCGGCGGCCACGGCCTGGCGGAAGCGTTGCCCGGGAGTGCTCATCTGGTGCTCCTGATGGTAGGTTGGGTTAGTTGCCTGTCATTCAAGCAAGTGCTTGGTCGGAGTGTAAAGGCTCTACAAAATGCTGGCAATAGTTGTCATTAGGATGTTCAAGTTTTGCCGTGGGAATGATATGTTTCGCATCGTCCTCGCCAGTGGGAACTCAAGGCAAAGGCTGTGGTCTAGATCACAGTCCACGTAACGACCACATAAAACAGTGGGCAAACCAGGGAGCATAACAACGACATGAGTGATCGGGATATCGATCAACAGTTGGTGGAACGTGCCCAGCGAGGTGAAAAAAGAGCTTTCGATCTGCTTGTTGCCAAGTATCAGCGACGTCTCGCTAGGTTGTTGTCGCGTTTCATACGCGACGGTTCGGACATCGAAGATGTGACGCAGGAGGCGTTTATCAAAGCGTATCGTGCCTTGCCGTCCTTTCGGGGCGAGAGCGCGTTTTACACATGGCTGTACAGGATAGGCATCAACACGGCCAAGAATTTCCTCAGCGCCAGCGGACGTCGTCCGGTGGTCAACAGCGAGATAGAGGACGAGGACGGGGAGAGCTTCGACATGGCGTCGCAGATCCCGGACATGAATACGCCCGAAACCGAGCTGATGAACAAGGAGATTCTTGCGACGGTCAATGCCGCCGTGGAAGCTTTGCCGGAGGAATTGCGCACCGCCATATCCCTCAGGGAGATGGAGGGCCTGTCCTACGATGAAATTGCCAGGGTGATGGATTGTCCAATAGGTACGGTGCGTTCGCGGATATTCCGCGCTCGCGAGGCGATTGCTGCTGAGCTCAGGCCTCTGCTGGACACGGCCAAGAACAGAAGGTGGTAAGTTATGAAAGAAACGATATCCGCGTTGGTGGATGGCGAACTGGACGGAGCGGCGGCCGACAAGGCCATCTCCGCCATCGCCGGTGATCAGGACCTGGATGCGGCCTGGGAACAATATCACCTGATCGGGGACGCGATGCGTTCCGGCCGCATGGCCGGGCTGGACGTACGCGCCAGGGTGGCCGAGCGGCTGGCGGAGGAGCCTACGGTGCTGGCGCCGCGCCGCTGGATGCGCCCGCGCCGCGCCCGCGCCGCCAGTGCAGTGGCGCTGGCCGCCAGCGTTAGCTTCGCGGCGGTGGTGGGCTGGCAACAGCTGGGCCATCGCGCGTCCGCGCCGTCGGTGATCGCCGACCGCGGTGTGCCGGTCCAGATCGCCCAGCCGGCCGCGGCCGAGCAGGACGATCCCTATGTGCTGGCGCACCAGGAGGTGACGGCGGATCAGGGCGTGATGCGGGTTTCCTACGGGAACGGAGCTCGCCACTGATGCGTGTCGTTCCACTGATTGGTGTTTTGATGTTCGGGGCCGCCTGTGCGGCCCACGCGGAAGATGACATGCAGCTGTTGCGGAATGTCGGCAACGCCGGCAGGCAGCAGGCGCTGGATGGCACCTATCTGCATCAGATGAACGGCATGCTGGAAACCTTCCGTATCGTCCGCCAGGGCCAGGGAGACGGGGTGCGCGAGAAGCGCAGCTCGCTCGACGGCCCGTCGCGGGAAGTCGTGCGCAACGGCGGCGAACTGACCTGCTACGCGTCGGACAAGCGCGCGCTGATGGCGTGCAAGATCAGTGCGATGCGGCTGTTTCCGGCCTTGTTGCCGGACGATCTGGAAGACATCACCCGTTCCTATGTGCTGAAGCGCACCGGCTTCGACCGGGTGGCCAAGCGCGATTGCCAGTGGCTGGATCTGCAGCCGCGCGACCCGCAACGCTACTCGATGCGGATGTGCGTCGATCCGACCACCTATCTGCCGTTGAAGATGATCACGTTGTCGCCGCGCGGCGACAGCGTCGAGCAGTTCACCTTCACCGACGTGGAGTTGGCCGGCGCCCGGGACAAGAAGGCCTACCGGCCGAAGCTGCCGCAGAAGTTCCTGCTGCGGCCGGCGAAGGCGCCGACAGGCGCCGATCCGTCGGTGTCGCAGAACGAGGTCAGCGGCCTGCCGCAGGGCTTCCGCCTGCTGCGCTCGGTTCAGCGGGTCCTGCCCGGTCAGGGCGGCAAGCCGGTGCGTCATCTGGTCTTGTCGGACGGGCTGGTGATGCTGTCGGTCTTCGTCGAGCCGCCGCCGCCGGAAAACGCCAGGCTGGAACGGATAGGCAATCTGCACGGCGCGATCAATATGGCCACCAGCTATCAGAACGATATGCAGCTGACGGCGGTCGGCGATATGCCGCAGACCGCGATGATGGCCCTGCTGAAGGCGATGCACGTCAACGGCAAGGGCGATTGAGCCAGCGATGTCGGCGCGGGAGCGGCCGCCGTGCGGCGGCGCTCCCGCCTGCAGTGTCAGGACTGGCCGTTTTCCGTCGGAAGACGGCCAGTTTCGCATGGCGCGCCGTCGGGCGCGCCTGGGGAGATGGAGGGGGCGCCTGTCGGCGCGCCATTCCGCAATGACAATCACCGGTGATCTCCGGGGCATTAATCCACAATATTTCAAAGATGGAGCGCACATGTCGGTCAAAAAACTGATCGTTTCCGCAATGCTGGCGGCATCCGTGTTCGCGGCGGAGCTTCCCGCCGCCATGGCGGCGGATCTGCCTGACTTCGCCCAGATCGTCGAGGCCGAGGGCAAGGCGGTGGTCAACGTCAGCACCACTTCCACGGTCAAGGAGTCGACTTCCGGCCTGCCCGAGGGCATGGAGGGGGATCCGTTCTTCGAATTCTTCCGCCGCTTCGCGCCGCCGCAGCAGCGCGAGCACCAGGAAAGTTCGCTGGGTTCGGGATTCATCATTTCTCAGGACGGCTATGTGCTGACCAATGCCCACGTGGTGGCCCGCGCGGACAAGATCACCGTCAAGCTGAACGACAAGCGGGAATTCCAGGCGCGTGTGATCGGGTCCGACGCCCGCTCCGACGTCGCGCTGCTGAAGATCGACGCCCAGGGCCTGCCTACGGTGCGGATGGGCGACCCGAAAAACCTGAAGGTGGGGCAGTGGGTGCTGGCGATAGGCTCGCCGTTCGGCTTCGAGAACACCGCCACTTCCGGCATCGTGTCCGGCAAGAACCGCATGCTGCCCGACGAAAGCGCCGTGCAGTTCATCCAGACCGACGCGGCGGTCAATCCCGGCAACTCCGGCGGTCCGCTGTTCAATCTGAAGGGCGAGGTGGTCGGCATCAATTCGCAGATCTACAGCCGTTCCGGCGGTTTCATGGGCATCTCCTTCGCGATCCCGATCGATACCGCGATGAATGTGGCCGACCAGCTGAAGACCAAGGGCAAGGTGACCCGCAGCCGCATCGGCGTCGTGGTTCAGGAGCTGAGCAAGGAGCTGGCGGCTTCGTTCGGTCTGGCCAAGCCCAGCGGCGTGCTGATCAACGCCCTCGATCCTAAGGGGCCGGCGCAGAAGGCCGGCTTGAAGGCGGGCGACATCGTGCTGCGCATCAACGGCCAGCCGGTGGAGAACGGCGGCGATATGCAGCGCCTGATCAGCGAGATGCTGCCGGGCAAGGCGATCACGCTGGACGTCTGGCGCAGCCGCGCCCAGACCGGCATCCGCGTGGTGCCTGAAGAGCTGGTGGAAGAGGACGCCCGCGTCGCGAAGCGCGAATACCGCAAGCCGGGGAGCGAGAACGAGCAGAGCCTGGCCCAGATCGGCCTGCGCCTGCAGGAGCTGGGCCCGGCGCAATTGCAGCGCGCCGGCATAGGCTACGGCCTCTTGGTGCGCGCGGCCAACGGCGTGGCGATGCGGGCCGGCATCCAGCCGGGCGACATCATCGTCGGCATAGGCGGCGATCCGCTGCAGAGCTTCGCCCAGCTGAAGAAGGCGCTTGACCAGGTGAAGAAGGGCGGAACGGTGGCGTTGCAGGTGATGCGCCAGGGGCAGGTGCAGTTCGTGCCGCTGACCGTCGGCGACGCGCAATGAAGCTGACGCTGTATTTCCGCGAGTACTGCAGCCTGTGCCATCAGATGCTGGCCGAGCTGCAGCCCTGGCGCCAGCGCCACGGCTTCGAGCTCGAGGTCGTCGACGTCGACGCCGATCCTCTGCTTGAGGCGCGCTTCAATGAACTGGTGCCGGTGCTGATGGATGGCGAGGCGGAAATCTGCCACTGGCATCTGGATGCCGCGAGATTGGCTGCACACTTGGGCGAAATCGGCTAAAATCCGCGCCAGTGTGAGTCAAACCGGGGGCGCGCAGACCGCGCCCCCGCTTGCTGACCGGCTTCCGGCAGCCGCCGGACCCCGATGGGCCCGGCAGGGCCATCCGTCAGCAGCCCCGGGCACGCTAGCGTGCCCTTATCTTTTGCTGGAAACCGATGAAGAACATCCGAAATTTTTCGATCATTGCCCATATCGACCATGGCAAATCCACCCTGGCCGACCGCTTCATTCAGTTCTGCGGGGGTCTGGAATTACGCGAAATGAGCGCCCAGGTGCTCGACTCGATGGATATCGAGAAGGAGCGCGGCATCACCATCAAGGCGCAGACCGCCGCCTTGCAGTACAAGGCCCGCGACGGCCAGGTATACCACCTGAACCTGATCGACACGCCGGGACACGTGGACTTCAGCTATGAGGTGTCGCGCTCGCTGTCCGCCTGCGAGGGCGCGCTGCTGGTCGTCGACGCGTCGCAGGGCGTGGAAGCCCAGACCGTGGCCAACTGCTACACCGCGATCGAGCTGGGCGTCGAAGTGGTGCCGGTGCTGAACAAGATCGACCTGCCGGCCGCCGATCCGGAGCGCATTTCGCAGGAAATCGAGGACATCATCGGCATCGAGGCCGTCGAGGCGGTGCGCGCGTCTGCCAAGTCCGGCATCGGCATCGAAGACATCCTGGAAGAGGTGGTCAACAAGATCCCGGCGCCGAAGGGGAATCCCGATGGCCCGCTGAAGGCTCTGATCGTCGACTCCTGGTTCGACAACTATGTCGGCGTGGTGATGCTGGTGCGCGTGATCGACGGTTCCTTGAAGCCCAAGGACAAGATCAAGTTCATGGCCACCGGCGCCGAGCACCTGTGCGAGCAGGTCGGCGTGTTCACGCCGAAGTCGGTCCAGCGTCCAAGCCTGAATGCCGGCGAGGTGGGTTTCGTCATCGCCGGCATCAAGGAATTGAAATCGGCCAAGGTCGGCGACACCATCACGCTGATGTCCAAGCCGGCCGCCGAGGCGCTGCCGGGCTTCAAGGACGTGCAGTCCCAGGTGTTCGCCGGCCTGTATCCGGTGGAAAGCCACGATTACGAAGCGCTGCGCGACGCGCTGGAGAAGCTGCAGCTGAACGACGCCTCGCTGAAGTACGAGCCCGAAGTGTCGCAGGCGCTGGGCTTCGGCTTCCGTTGCGGCTTCCTCGGCCTCTTGCACCTGGAGATCGTCCAGGAGCGGCTGGAGCGCGAGTTCGACATGGACCTGATCACCACCGCGCCGACGGTGAATTACGAAGTGGTGATGCGGGACGGCACGGTCGAGGTGGTGTCCAATCCGTCGCGGATGCCGGACGCCGGCAAGTACGACGACTTGCGCGAACCCATCATCACCTCCACCATCCTGGTGCCGCAGGACTATGTCGGCGCGGTGATGACGCTGTGCAACCAGAAGCGCGGCGTGCAGCGCAATATGCAGTATATGGGCCGGCAGGTGATGCTGACCTACGATCTGCCGATGAACGAAGTGGTGATGGATTTCTTCGACAAGCTGAAGTCCACCAGCCGCGGCTACGCCTCGCTGGACTACGAATTCAAGGAATTCCAGAGCGCCGACCTGGTCAAGCTGGACGTGCTGGTCAACGGCGAGAAGGTCGACGCCTTGAGCCTGATCGTGCACCGCGCCTCCAGCGTGTACCGCGGCCGTGAGCTGGTGTCCAAGATGCGCGAACTGATTCCGCGCCAGATGTTCGACATCGCGGTGCAGGCCGCCATCGGCGGCCACATCATCGCCCGCGAGACGGTGAAGGCGCTGCGCAAGAACGTGCTGGCCAAGTGCTACGGCGGCGACATCACCCGTAAGAAGAAGCTGCTGGAAAAGCAAAAGGCCGGCAAGAAGCGGATGAAGCAGGTCGGCAACGTGGAAATCCCGCAAGAGGCTTTCCTCGCCATTCTTCAAGTAGGGGACAAATAAGTGGGTGCAAACTTGTACTGGGTGTTCGTGGCGCTCGCCGTCGTCGGCGTGCTGCTGATCCTGCTGGGCGGCGCCAAGAAGGAGGGCGCCAGCGATTGGCCTCAGTCGGTGCAATGGGGCTATCTGGCGGTGGTGATAGGCGGCTTCGGCTTCCTGTCCAACTACATGAGCTTCACCGCGGTGATGCTGGTCTTCGTGCTGATCACCGGCGCGGTGTGGCTGCTGGACAAGTGGCTGCTGGCGCGGAAGCGCGCCGCGGCCGGCGCCGAGGCCGGCCATTTCGTCGATTATTCGCGCGGCTTCTTCCCGGTGATCTTCGTCGTCTTCCTGCTGCGTTCCTTCCTGGTCGAGCCGTTCCAGATCCCGTCCAGTTCGATGCGGCCGGGCCTGGTGGTCGGCGACTTCATCCTGGTCAACAAGTTCGCCTATGGTATTCGCGTGCCTGTGCTCAATAATGTATTGATCCCGGTCGGTCAGGTGCAGCACGGCGACGTGGTGGTCTTCAACTACCCGCCGAATCCCAAGATCAACTACATCAAGCGGGTGATCGGCCTGCCCGGCGATACGGTCGAGTACCGCAACAAGCGGCTGACGGTGAATGGCAAGCCATTGCCGGATGCCGCCGACGGCAGCTACGACTACCTGGAAAAAGAGCTGGGCCTGCAGCAGATCAGCGCCAACCAGTTCCGCGAGAGCCAGGGCGGCAAGAATTACAAGGTGCTGAACAACCCGGGCACGCCGGTGGTGGCGCTGAGCCAGGTGCAGGATTTCCAGTACCGCGACAACTGCCGCTATGACGACGACGGCTTCGTGTGCAAGGTGCCGCAAGGCCATTACTTCATGATGGGCGACAATCGCGACAACAGCTCCGACGGCCGCTACTGGGGCTTCGTCAAAGACGATCTGATGGTCGGCAAGGCCTTCATGATCTGGATGAACTTCGGCGACTTGTCGCGCATCGGCACCAAGGTGCAATAACCATCCTCAGGCCACGGGCGGCCATGACCGGGAGAAGCGCATGAAACAGCAAAGAGGCATGTCGGTAATTGCGGTTTTGGTGGTGTTGCTGCTGGCCGGGGCCGCCCTGCTGCTGGTATTCAAGGTGGTGCCTGTGTACACCGAATACGGCGACGTCAAGACCGCGCTGGGCACGCTGGCCGGCGAAACCAATGTCGGCGAGCAGACGCTGCGGCAGGAGTTCGACCAGAAGGCGTCGGTGGCAGGCATCGTTTCCATCAAGGGCGGCCAGCTGACGGTGGTGGCCGGCAACAGCAGCAATTACCTGCGCGCGCAGTACCAGCGGGAAGTGCCGTTGTTCGGCAACGTGGGCCTGCTTTTCCATTTCGACACCCAGGCGGGCCAGCCGCCCGCCCAATAATCACATCGTGACTCAAATCGACAACCGATTCCGGCGCCTGTCCCAGGCGCTGGATTATGCATTTCAGAAGCCGGAACTGCTGCGGCAGGCGCTGACGCACCGCAGCTACAGCAGCGTCAACAACGAGCGCTTCGAATTCGTCGGCGACAGCATTCTCAACTACACGGTCGCGCGGATGCTGTTCGACCGCTTTCCGCAGCTGACCGAGGGCGAACTGTCCCGGCTGCGCGCCAACCTGGTCAATCAGAACACATTGGCCGAGATCGCCCATGAGCTGAAGCTGGGCGACTATCTGTACCTGGGCGAGGGCGAACTGAAGAGCGGCGGCTTCAACCGGCCGTCCATCCTGGCCGACGCGCTGGAGGCGACGTTCGCCGCCGTCAGCTTCGACGCCGACTTCGCCGCCGCCGAGCAGGTGGTGCGCAAGCTGTACGGCCAGCGCGTGGCGACGATAGACACGACCCGGCAGGCCAAGGACGCCAAGACCCGCTTGCAGGAGGCGCTGCAGGCGCGCAAGCTGGCGCTGCCGAAGTACCGCATCCTGTCGCAGAGCGGCGAGGCGCACGAACAATGGTTCAAGGTGGAGTGCGACCTGGGCGAGATGGCCCTGATCGCGACCGGCGACGGCGGCAGCCGCCGCGCCGCCGAACAGCAGGCCGCCGAAGCGGCCATCGTCCTGCTGGAACAGAAACTCGCAGCAATCAAGAAAAAATCATGACCGATACCCCATTCCACTGCGGCTTCGTCGCCATCGTCGGCCGTCCCAACGTAGGCAAGTCCACGTTGATGAACCACCTGATCGGCCAGAAGATCAGCATCACCTCGAAGAAATCGCAGACCACGCGCCACCGCGTCACCGGCATCCACACCGAGGACGCGGCGCAGTTCGTCTTCGTCGACACCCCGGGCTTCCAGACCTATCACAAGGGCGCGCTGAACGAGGCGCTGAACAAGAGCGTCAAGGACTCGCTGGGCAGCGTCGATTGCGTGCTCTTCCTGCTGGAGGCGATGCGCTTCACCGCCGCCGACCGCGAGGTGATGGCGCTGCTGCCGAAGAAGACCCCGGTCATCCTGGTGGTGAACAAGCTGGACAAGGCCAAGGACAAGCTGACCTTGCAGGCCTTCATCGACGAGGTGACGGCCGAGTTCGAGTTCGCCGGCGTCGAGGTCGTCAGCGCCAAGCACGGCCAGCGGCTGGCCGAGCTCTTGGACCAGGTCCGTCCGCATCTGCCGGAGTCGATGCCCTTGTACCCCGAGGACATGATCACCGACAAGAACGAGCGCTTCCTGGCCGCCGAGATCGTCCGCGAGAAGCTGTTCCGCTACCTCGGCGAAGAGCTGCCGTACGAGATGAACGTCGAAGTGGAAATGTTCGAGATGGACGGCGCGCTGCGCCGCATCCACATCGCGGTGCTGGTGGACAAGGAACACCAGAAGCCCATTGTCATCGGCAGGGCAGGCGAGAAGCTGAAGAAGATCTCCACCGAGGCGCGGCTGGACATGGAAAAGCTGTTCGACGGCAAGGTCTTCCTCCAGGTATGGGTGAAGGTGAAGTCCGGCTGGGCCGACGACGTCCGCTTCCTGCGCGAGTTCGGTCTGGATTGATGAGGCCGCTGGAGACGGCGCCGGCCCAGCCATGCTGGGCGGTGCGGCTATCGGCCGACACGCCGGCCTTGAACGGCCTGGCGATCTGCGCGTTGCGCCTGGCCACCGCGCAGCCGGGCTGTCTGGGCGGCGACGCGGTGGCGCAGCTGACCTATTGGGACAGCGTCGACGCGATTGCCGCCTGGCGCGGCCGCGTCGAGCAACTGGTACAGCAGCGGCTGGGGCGGGGAAGCGGCGAGTTCGGCTTCGAGGTCAGCCGCAGCCTGCCGAAAGGCGCAGGCGCATGAGCCAGCCGGGACGGGTGGACAAGCAGCCGGCGTATATCCTGCATACCCAGCCATACCGCGAGACCAGCCTGCTGCTGGAGGTGCTGACCCGCGACCACGGCCGTTTCAGCCTGGTGGCGCGAGGCGCGCGGCGGCCGCGTTCCGATCTGCGCGGCGTGCTGTTGCCGTTCCAGCCGCTGACGCTGTCGTGGTTCGGCAAGAACGAGTTGCGGACGCTGCACGGCGCCGACTGGGAGGGCGGGGTCCGGCCCTTGTCCGGCCTGCCGCTGGTATGCGGCTTTTATCTGAATGAATTGATGCTGAAGCTCACGGCGAGGGACGACCCCGAACCGCGGGCTTTCGCCGTTTACGACGCGGCGGTGCGCGACCTGGCCGGGCGGCCGCCGCTGGCCCCGGTGCTGCGCCGCTACGAGATCCGGCTGGCGCAGGTGCTGGGCTACGCGCCTTCGCTGGCGCGCGACAGCCGCGGCGACGCCATCGTCGCCGACCGGCATTATCTGTGCCGCAATGCGGCGCTGCCGGAGCCGGACGACTATCCGGACCTGGCGCTGTCCGGCGGCGCGGCGCGCCTGTCGGGCGCGGCGCTGCTGGCGCTGGACGCCGACGACTACGGCGATCCGGCGGTGCGCGGCCAGGCCCGCCAGCTGAGCCGGGTGTGGCTGGCCGCCTTGCTGGGCGACACGCCGCTGGCTTCGCGCGAACTGTTGCAGGTCATCCAGTCCCTGTCGGACTAGATGGCATAAAAGCTGAGGAGAAACGAATGATTCTGTTGGGCGTAAACATCGATCACGTCGCCACGTTGCGCCAGGCGCGCGGCACCCGCTATCCGAGCCCGGTCGAGGCCGCGCTGGTGGCCGAGAGCAGCGGCGCCGACCTGATCACGCTGCATCTGCGCGAAGACCGCCGTCACATCCAGGACGCCGACGTCAAGGCGATGCGTCCGGTGTTGAAGACCCGGATGAATCTGGAAATGGCGATGACGCCGGAAATGCTGGCGCACGCGCTGGAAGTGGCTCCGGAAGACGTCTGCCTGGTGCCGGAGAAGCGCGAGGAGGTCACCACCGAGGGCGGCCTGGACGTGCGAGGCCACTACGCCGACGTCAGGCACTACACCGGCAAGCTGGCCGATGCCGGCATCCGCGTGTCCATCTTCATCGATCCGGACCGCGAGCAGATCCAGAAGGCTTTCGACGCCGGCGCGCGCGTGATCGAGCTGCATACCGGCGCCTACGCCGACGCGCCGCACGCGAAGGAGCGCGACGCCGAGCTGGCCCGCATCCGCGAGGCCGCCGAGTTCGGCGCCGGCCTCGGCATGGTGGTCAACGCCGGCCACGGTCTGAACTACCATAACGTCAAGCCGATCGCCGCGATCCCGCAGATCGCCGAACTGAACATCGGCCATGCCATCGTCGCCCACGCGCTGTTCGTCGGCTTCCCGCAGGCGGTGCGCGAGATGAAGGCCTTGATGGAAAGCGCGCGCGCCCGCTGATGCCTACCGTCGTCACCCACGCGCTGGCCGGCGCGACGCTGGTCGGCCTGGCCTGCCGCAAGCCGTTGTCCGAGCCCGGCGTGCTGCCGTGGCTGGCGCTGTGCGGCGCGGCCGCGATGGTGCCGGACCTGGACGTGGTCACCTTCAAGCTGGGCATTCCTTACGCCAGCCCATGGGGGCACCGGGGCTTTTCCCATTCGCTGGCCGCCGCCGGCCTGTTCGCGGCGCTGCTGGCCTGGCTCTGCCGTCCGGTCTGGGCCAGAGTCGGCCTGAGCGCCGCGGCGGCGACCGCGCTGCTGTTGCTGTCGGTGGTCTCCCACGCTGCGCTGGACATGATCTGCGACGCCAGCTTCGGTCCGGCTTTGTTCATGCCGTGGTCGGATCACCGCTATCTGAGCGATTGGAAGCCGATAGAGGGCGCGCCTATCGGCCTGAAACGCTGGTTCGGTCCCAAGGGCCTGCGCGTGGTAGATACCGAGTTTCTCTACGTCTGGCTGCCCTGCGCCGCATTATGGCTGGGCAGGGGATGGTGGCTGAGGAGGGGGACATGATCCACGGCATAGGCACCGATCTGGTCGAGATCGCCAGGATGGACGAGCTGGTCCGCCGCTGGGGCGCCAAGGCCGGCCGCCGCATCCTGACGCCGTCGGAGCTGACCGAGTTCGAGGCCCATGGCGAGCCGGCCCGCTTCCTCGCCAAGCGCTTCGCGGTCAAGGAAGCCTTCGCCAAGGCGCTGGGCACCGGCGTGGTGGCGCCGGCGCTGCTGACGGCGATAGGCGTCAGCCATGATGCGCTCGGCAAGCCCTTGCTGGTCCTGTCCGACGAGCTGGCCGCCTTCGCCGCCGCGCGCGGCGTCACGCGCATGCATCTGTCCATCAGCGACGAACGCGGCCACGCCCTGGCCTTCGTCGTGCTTGAATCGTAGGGCGGGTCGAGGCCGTCCGCGCGACGGGCGCGGGAACGGTCGGCGCTCCGCCATTGTCTGTGCAATATCCGGGTCGGCTATACGCGCGTCCCGCCATGGTCGAGGATGAAACCATGACTCAAACGACTTTGAACCTCCCGCGCGGCCCGGTGATGGTCGACATCGCCGGCCTGACGCTCAGCGAGCAGGAGCGCGCCCGCCTGTCCCATCCGCTGGTCGGCGGCGTCATCCTGTTTCGCCGCAACTTCCGGGACATCGAACAGCTGCGGGCGCTGACCGCCGAAATCCGCGCCTTGCGTTCGCCGCATCTGTTGATCGCCGTCGATCACGAGGGCGGCCGCGTGCAGCGCTTCCTCGACGGCTTCACCCGGCTGCCGCCGATGAACGTGCTGGGCGAGGCCTGGGACGCCGACCGCGAGCAGGCGCTGAAGCTGGCCGAGACCGTCGGCTATGTGCTGGCGGCCGAGCTGTCCGCCTGCGGCATCGACCTGTCTTTCACCCCGGTGCTGGACCTGGATTGGGAGCGTTGCGCCGTCATCGGCAACCGCGCCTTCCACCGCGATCCGGAAGCGGTGTCGGCGCTGGCCGAGGCGCTGCAGCAGGGCCTGGGCCGCGGCGGCATGATGAGCTGCGGCAAGCACTATCCCGGCCACGGCTATGTCGAGGGCGACAGCCACCATCTGATGCCGCGGGACGAGCGCAGCCTGGCCCAGATCGAGCGCGACGACCTGGTGCCGTTCGCCCGCCTGGCCGACGCCGGCATGGGCGCGGTGATGCCGGCCCACGTGCTGTACCCGGCGGTGGACGGCCAGCCGGCAGGTTTCTCCAAGGTTTGGCTGACCGACATCCTGCGCGGCAAGCTGGGCTTCGACGGCGTGATCTTCTCCGACGCGCTGGACATGGCCGGGGCGGCCGGAGCGGGCACCTATGTGCAGCGCGCCGACGCGGCGCTGGCGGCCGGCTGCGACATGGTGCTGGTCTGCAATCAGCCGGAAGAGGCCGACACGATGCTGGCGGCGCTGGTTCCGCCGCCGCAGCCCAGGCTGGCCGAACGGCTGCAGCGGATGGCGGCCAAGAGCGGCGCCGACGATTGGCAGCGGCTGATCGCGACGCCGGATTTCGCCGCCGCCCAGGCGGTGGTGCGGCAGCTGGCGATGCCGAAGGACGCGCTGGCCGGCCCGCAGGTCGGCGAGGCGCACTGAGATGCTGCCGGCCAGCCTGGCCGAACTGGACGCGGTCCGCGATGCGTGCCGGGCGATGGTCAACGGCAGGGCGGCGCTGTCGGCCGGCGCGTCGGTCTTGCCGGCGCCCGGCGTCGACGTCGCCGCCGACGTGGCCATCCTGCTGCAGCTGATCCCGGCGATCAACCAGCGCTTCGGCGTGGCGCCGGAACAGATGGACGGCTACGACGCGGCGCGCAAGCAGATGCTGTACCAGCTGATCCGCCGTGCCGGCAGCGCGCTGCTGGGGATGGAAATCACCCGCACGCTGCTGAGCGCGCTGCTCAGGCGGGTCGCCGGGCGCTGGGCGGGCAGGCAGGCGCTGAAGCTGGTGCCGGTGCTGGGCTGGGCCGCGAACGCGGCGATAGGCTTCGCGGCGATGCGCCACATCGGCAACAGCCATATCGACGATTGCTACGCCGTCTGCCGGCGCATGCTGGAAGAGGGCAAGGAGTAGAACCATGCAGGTAGGTGCGCTGATCATCGGCGACGAGTTGTTGTCCGGCAAACGTCAGGACAAGCATATGCAGGCCTTGATCCGCATGCTGGCCGCGCGCGGCATGAAGCTGGCCTGGGCCGAGTATCTGGGCGACGATCCGGCCCGCATCGAGGCGGCCTTGCGCCGCGCCTTCGCCGGCGGCGATCTGGTGTTCAGCTTCGGCGGCATCGGCGCGACGCCGGACGACCATACCCGCGGCTGCGCGGCCCGCGCGCTGGGCGTGCCGCTGGAACTGCATCCGGAGGCCCGGGCGCTGATCGAGGGACGTTTCGGCGCCGAGGCTTATCCGCACCGGATCCAGATGGGCCATTTCCCGCAAGGCGCCGCCATCATTCCGAATCCGGTCAACCAGATCGCCGGCTTTTCCCACGGCGACGTTCATTTCCTGCCGGGCTTTCCCAGCATGGCCTGGCCGATGGCGGAGTGGGTGCTGGACAGCCATTACCGGCAGCTGTTCCAGGCGCAGGCGGACATCGAGCAATCCTGCGTCGCGATCCAGGCCCGCGAAGGCGATCTGATCGGCCTGATGCAGGATTTCACCGCACGCTACCCGGCCTTGAAACTGTCCAGCCTGCCCAATTTCGGCAACGAGGCGATTCCGGAGATGCACATCGAGTTCGGCTTCAGCGGCCAGCCGGCCCTGGTCGAGATCGCCATCGCCGAGTGGGTGAAAGCGTTGCAGCAGCTGGGTTATGAGGTGAGGCAGGGCACGCGGGCCGCGAAGTAGCGCGGGCGGAAGTCGATAGCCGGCGGTTGTCGACGCCGGCTCGCGAACCATTTCCGCCGCGGCCGGGTCTGAGGGGGACGTCCATCGTTCTTTAAAGAGAAAAGCCAATGAGCAGCGTCAGCTATCGAAGCGCCCGTCCCGACGACGTGGCGGCCTGCATCGTCATCCGCGGCCAGACCCGCGAGAACGCCATTTCGGAGACCCGCCTGAACGAATTGGGCATCACGCGGGAAAACTGGGCGCAGGGCGTCGCCGACGGCGAGCTGCCCGGCGTGGTGGCGGAGTCCGACGGCTGCATCGTCGGCTATGGTTTCGGCGACGCAGACAGCGGGGAGATCGTCGTATTGGCCCTGCTGCCGGCGTTCGAACGATTGGGCGTGGGCAAGGCGCTGCTGGCGTGGGTGATCGATATCCTGCGAGGGCTGGGCCACGAGCGTCTGTTTCTTGGTTGCAACAGCGATCCGGCCGTGCGTTCGTACGGCTTCTATCGCCATCTGGGCTGGAAATCCACCGGCGAAGTCGATGCGTATGGCGACGAGGTGCTGGAATACCGGTTTTCATCGGAGCCTGTCTGACGCGGCTTCGGGCTCATTCCAACATTTGTTTGCAAGCCAGGCGCTCGCCGCTTTCCGCGCCATGTGAAAATCGGCTCCTCTCTCGATGCGCAGGAGAAGGCGATGCGTCATTCATGCTTGGTCGTGGCCGGCGTCGCCGGCATGCTGGCTTTGCTGCCGGCTCATGCCTGCACGCTGTGGGGCGCGGCCGGCGCGGCCAGCGCCGACGGCACGCTGCTGGCCAAGAACCGCGACTGGAAACCCGACCACGTCCAGTCGCTGAGCCTGCGCCATCCGGCCCACGGCTACGCCTATCTGGGCCTGTACGCCGACAACGGCCGCGAGCCGGGCATCAAGGCCGGCGTCAATGAAAAAGGCCTGGCCGTGGTCGGCGCCGAGGCCAGCAGCCTGTCGCGCGAATTGCGGCAGGGCGACGGCGATAGCCGCGGCGTCATGACGCGTCTGTTGCGCGATTACGGTTCGCTGGATCAGGTGGCAGCCGCCGCGGACCAGCTGTTCCCGCGGGCGCGCCCGGTGTTTCTGCTGCTGGCCGACGCCGGCGGCCTGATGCAGGTGGAAGTCGGCCAGCACGGGCGCTACCGGCTGACGCGCCAGCAAAACGGCGTGCTGGCGCACACCAATCATTACGCCGACACGTCGCTGCTCGACGGCGAGCAGAAAATCGGCCCGAGCAGCCGGGCGCGGCTCGCCCGCATCGGCGCGCTGCTGGCCCGGCATCCGGCGCACACCCTTTCCGAGTTCGAGACGCTGAGCCGGGACCGCCACGACGGTCCCGACGACAGTCTGTGGCGCGACGGCCGCGAGCACACGCTGGCCGGCTGGCAGATGGCGCTGCCGGCGGGGGCGGCGCCCAGGCTGCATCTGCTGCTGGCCAATCCGGGCCAGCCGTTGCGGGAGCGGGACTACGCGCTGGACGCGGCCTTCTGGGCGCAGCCGGCCGGCAAGTTGCTGCCCTAGCTTGAACGACACGGGCCGGCGTTGCGCCGGCCTGTCGAAAGATCGGGCGGGAAGGCGTCAGCGCGCCGGCGTACAGTTCGGCCCGGCCCACATCCCGTCCATGTTAAGCGTCACGCCGGGGTCCTGCATCCGGCAGTCCGGCAGCTTGGGCTTGCCGTCGGTGGGAATGACGATGACGGTGGTGGACGGCGCGTTCGGCGCGGCTTGAGCCGGTTGCGCCATCCGCGCGCGCGCATCGCGGCTCTCCTGGTCCCGCTTGTCGGACTGCTTCATCATGCAGTTGGCGTAGTTGTCGGTGCCCGGCTGGAAGCCGTAGCCGGTGCAGGTCCGTTGATCCATCGCGCGGATCTCCTCGGGGCTGGCGCAGGCGGTCAGGGCGGCGGCGCCGATGGCGGCGGCGATCAATAGCGGCAGGGGTTTCATCGTTTCACTCTCCAGGTGGACGGCGGGGTGCCGGCATGCGCGCTTCTCCGAGCGTGTTTTCTATCTATAGAACCGACGGATTTTTTTCCCAAGCCCGGATGGCACATCGAGATGATTCCGCTTGCGCGCGCGATTTTCAATCAGCATAATCTGAAAATCTTTCAGTCAGCGCAAAGGAGAAGCCAATGAGCCGAGATATTTCATTCGCAGGGCGTGCCGGCTGAACCGTTGCCCCGGTCGTTTCATTTCCTGAAAGTTTTCCCGTTGTAAGCGGCGCCGTTCGGCGACCGTTCCCCGGCATTCCCTCCACCGCATCCGCGCGGTGATCAGCCTGCCCGACAGGCGCGTTTCCCCTATTCATTTCCGAATGCTCGATAGCGTCCGGCTACGCCCGGCGGCGTCGGCTTGCGAGCGTTCGCGGGAGTTTCAATGCTGAATTTCGATTTTCCGCGTCTGGCCGCCATAGGCCTGACGCCGGTATTGTTGCAACAGGCGCTGGCGCTGGCCGGCGAAGACGATCTGCAACTGGCGCGCGTGTGCCGCGTGCAGCGCGACTGCGCGTCGGTGCACGACGGCGACGGAGAGCGCCTGGCTCACGCCTTGCCCGGCGTCCACGCCGAGCTGGCGGTCGGCGACTGGGTGCTGTGCCAGCCGCGGGCGCATGAGCCTTGGCGTCTGCTCGAGCGTCTGGAACCGTTCAACCAGCTGGTCCGCGTCAACGACGAGGGTGTGCGCCAGACCTACGCCAGCAATGTCGACACCGCCTTGCTGGTGATGGGGCTGGACGGCGATTACAATCCGCGGCGGCTGGAGCGCTATCTGGGTCTGGCGGCGGCGGCCGGCGTGGCGCCGGTGGTGGTGCTGAGCAAGGCCGACCTGTGCGCGGATGCCGAGGCCAGGCTGGCCGAACTGGAGGGGCGGCTGCGTCCGCTGCCGCCGATACTGTTGTTGAACGGCACCGACCCGGCCTGCCGCGACGTCTTGCGGCCCTGGCTGGGCGCGGGGCAGACGCTGGTGCTGCTGGGCTCGTCCGGCGCCGGCAAGTCCACGCTCAGCAACACGCTGCTGGGCGAGGACGCGCAGGCGACGGGCGGGGTCAGGGCCGACGACAGCCGGGGCCGCCACACCACGACGGCGCGCACGCTGCTGACTTGTCCGGACGGCGGCTGCATCATAGACACGCCGGGCGTGCGCACGCTGCAGGCGCCGCCGGACGCCGGCGCGCTGGCCGGCAGCTTCGCCGACATCGAGGCGCTGGCAGGCCATTGCCAGTTCCGCGACTGCGGCCATCGCGAGGAGCCGGGCTGCGCGGTCAGGGCCGGCGTCGATGAAGACCGGCTGCGCAACTACCACAAGCTGCGGCGCGAAATGGAGCGCCACGAGCGCACCCCGCTGCAGCGGCAGCAGCAGCGGCGCGAATGGAAGGCGCGAAACAAGGCGGCCAGGTCGCGTTAGAATGACGGCTTCGGTTCCGAAACGTCCAATGAGAACGGAGTGCCATGTTTGTCGGAAAGGCGGAGCGCCGCCATCTGCGTGAGCTGGACGCGTATTTGATGTCGAGGGGCGGCGGGCCGGGCGGCTGGCGGCGCTTCGTCCGCGAGTTCTGGTTCTTCGGCTTGAAGGAGGCGCGCGCCTGCCTGTTCGCCGGCCTGTTCTTCGCCGCGGTGTTCCTGACGCCGCGCGCCGGCTTGTTCGGCGTGCCGCGCTACGACCTGCTGCTGCTGATCGCGCTGGCCATCCAGGGCTGGATGCTGTGGACCGGGCTGGAGAGCCGGGACGAATTGAAGGCGATCACCTTGTTCCATCTGCTCGGATTCGCGCTGGAGGCGTTCAAGACCTCCGGCGGCATCCAGTCCTGGTCCTATCCTGACTTCGCCTACAGCAAGCTGTTCGGCGTGCCGCTGTTTTCCGGCTTCATGTATGCGGCGGTCGGCAGCTATATCGTCCAGGCCTGGCGGCTGCTGAGGCTGCGGGTCGAGCACCACCCGCCTTACTGGATGGCGGCGGCGATGGCCGCGCTGATCTACGCCAACTTCTTCACCCACCATTACATCGGCGACTACCGCTGGTATCTCGCCGCCTGCGCGCTGGGCCTTTACGCGCGCGCTACCGTGATCTTCCAGCCGCTGGACCGCGAGCGCCGGATGCCGCTGCTGCTGGGCTTCGTGCTGATCGGTTTCTTCATCTGGCTGGCGGAGAACGTCAGCACCTTCTACGGCGTGTGGCGCTATCCGAACCAGCTGGGCGCCTGGTCGGTCGTGCATGTCGGCAAATGGAGCTCCTGGTCGTTGCTGGCGCTGATGAGCTTCACCATCGTCGCCCATCTGCAGCATGTCAGGCGCGGCATCAGCGTGCCGGCCTAGGCTCAACAAAAACGCCCCGCGGGGCGGGGCGTTCGATCAGGCGGGGCCGGCGGTCAGGGCTGGGCCGGCGTCGGCTGGCTTTGCGCGGTCTTCACCGCGCGCGGCGGCGCGTTCTTCACGTATTTGTCGAACCAGTTCAGCATTTCGTAGACCAGCTGCTCGTTCGATTCGCGCGCGGCGTACCAGTGCGGCTCATGCGGCAGCATCACCAGGCGGGCGGTGCCGCCGTTGCCGCGTATCGCCTCGTAGAACTTGCTGGCCTGCAGCGGCGTGGTGCCGGGATTGGCGTCGTCGCTGCCGTGGACGATCAGGATCGGCGTCTTCAGCTTGTCGGCGTAGAAGAAGGTGGAGACCTTGCGGTAGACGTCGGGCGCCTCCCACACCGAGCGGCGCTCGCTCTGGAAGCCGAACGGCGTCAGCGTCTTGTTGTACGAGCCGCTGGTGGCCGCGCCGGCGCGGAACAGGTCGGTGTGGGCCAGCAGATTGGCCGTCATCAGCGCGCCGTGGCTGTGGCCGGTGACGGCGACGCGGTCCGGATCGACGACGCCGAGCTTCACCGCCTCGCCGACCGCGGCCTCGGCGTCCATCTTCAGCTGGTCCAGATAGCTGTCGTAGGCGGCCTTGGGGTCGCCGACCACCGGGAACGAGGCCTGGTCGATGATGGCGTAGCCGGCCAGCAGCAGGTATTTGTACTGGTAGAGCCGGGTGAAGGTCTGCTGCGAGCCGCTGACCTGGCCGGCGCTGGCGGCGTCGGCGTAGTCCAGCGGATAGGCGTTCAGGATGGCCGGCACGCGGGTGCCTTCCTTATAGCCCGGCGGCGTGTACAGTGTGAACGACAGGTCCAGGCCGTCGGCGCGTTTGTACTTGACCAGCCGCTTCTTGATCTGCCGCAGTTCCGGCGTCGGATCGACGATGCGGGTGACGGCGGTCGGCGTCGACGAGAAGGACGCCTCGCCCGGGGCGGCGGCGATCGGCTGCCCCAGCGTGCGCAGGAAGGCGTTCGGCGCCTCGGTCGGCGTCTGGCGCCAGGTCAGGAAGCCGCCGTTGCCGCCGGCCAGTCCGATGAAGCGTTCGTAGGCCGACTTGTCGCTGCGGAACAGGCGCTGGCTTTGTCGCGTCTTCAGGTCCAGCTTGTCGAGGAAGGGGCGGTTGCCCTGGGGCGAGGCGCCGCCGCCGGCCAGGTAGATGGCGTCGCCGTCCAGCTGGATCACCCGCTCGCCGTTGGCCAGCGTGCGGTGCACCGGGCTGCCCGGATCGGCGTATTTATTGTCGAAGGACAGATCCCACAGCAGCTTGGCCGGCTGCCTGGCGTCGTCGATGTTGACGATGCGGGTCTGGCGCCAGTGCTTGTTCAGGTCGACTTCGCTGAGCAGCGCGGTATCGGCGCGCTCGCTCCAGTCCAGGCCGGCGAAGCGCTGCGCGGTGCGCAGGACTTCGACCGGCGCCGCGGTGAACGGCGCCTTCTGCATCATCACCTTGTCGCGCGCCTGCACGGTGTTCTGCCAGTCGCCGCCGTCCAGCGCCTCGGCCCAGAGCAGCGTGGCCGGCTCGGTGGCGCGCCAGAAGAAGTCGCGCGGGCCCAGCGGCTCGCCATGCACCGGCACGCGGTCGGCCAGCGGCAGCGAGGCGACGGTGTGGACGCCGATGCGGGTCGGACGCGAGATGTCCCATACTTCGACCTGGTGCGGGAAGCGCTCGTAGGTGGTGACGTAGGAATAGGGCCTGCGCACGCTGGAAACCAGGATGTGCTTGCCGTCCGGCGCCGGACCGACGCCGTCGTACAGCGCCGGCCGGCCCAGCGTCGTCGCCTTGCCGCTGGCAGCGTCCACCTGCGTCAGCTGCGAGGCCGCGTAGTAGTCGAACAGCGCCTCGTCGTGCGGGCTGGACAGCGTGTCGCGGGTTTCATAGGTGCTGCTCTGGCCTTTCTCGCCGTCGGCCTCCTGCACGTTAGGGCCGTCCGGGCCGCCTTGCCTGGCCGGCGGCGGACCGAGCTTGGCCGGCACCGCCTTGACCAGCAGCGTCTTCTGGTCCGGCATCCATTGCAGCTCGTCGTTCAGCATCGGGTTCAGCCGTATGCCGGGCACTTTGCGTATCTTGCCGCTGGCGGCGTCGCCGACCCACAGCTCCACCGCGTCGCCGGTGGTGTTGGCGAAGGCGAAGCGTTTGCCGTCCGCCGACCAGATCGGCGCATCCGGGCAGGCGCCGGCCGGCAGCGCGATCGGCGTTTCCCGGCCGTCGGGAATGCCGACCAGCTTGAAGCTCTCGGCGCATGGCGCGATGCCGTAGCCGCCCGGCGTATCGTGTTTGCTGCGGTTGGCCGGCTCGACGCGGGTGCCGGCCAGGCGAAGGAAGGGCGCGGCCACGCGCGCGATGGCCGGGTATTCCTGCCAAGCCACCAGCAGCATCTTGTCCTTGCTCGGGCTGACGCTGGGGCCGGGCAGCGCCGGCGCGCGCATCGCCTTCAGTATATTGGCCGGCGGCTGCTGATAGCCGGCGGCCAGCGCCTGCGACGTCGGCAGCGTGCAGGCTGCCAGCGCGGCCAGCACGTGGCCGGCCAGAATGCGGGATGTAGACATGGTGTTCCTGTTCTGTTTTTCTTCCGGGCGGAGCCCGGTGTTCATCTCATGCGCAACGGGAGCCGGCGTATGCCGGCTCCCGTTGGTTTGACGCGAAGAGTCAATGACATGGACAATTAATGTAGCACATGTCATATCGGCTGTGTCGGCCAGGCCGACGCCGATTCAGTCCAGCCGGTGGAAGTGCTTGACGATGCTGGAGAAGTCCAGCTTGCCGTTGCCCTGGTGCACGTGTTCCTCGTACAGATTGCGCGCCAGCGCGCCCAGCGGATTCGCGGCGTGGCTCTGCAGCGCGGTCTCCTCGGCCAGACCCAGGTCCTTCAGCATCAGTTCGGACATGAAGCCGCCGGCGTAGCCGCGGCTGGCCGGCGCGTTGTCCATCACGCCGGGCCAGGGGTTGTACAGCTCGGTCGCCCAGTTGCGGCCGGAGCTCTTGGCGATGATCTCGGACAGCACTTTCGGGTCCAGGCCGTTCTTGACGCCCAGCGCCAGCGCCTCGGCGGTGCCGGCCATCAGGATGCCCAGCAGCATGTTATTGCAGATCTTGGCGGTCTGGCCGGCGCCGGGACCGCCGGCATGGAAGATGTTCTTGCCCATCGCCTCCAGCACCGGGCGGGCGCGGGCCAGGTCTTCCTTCGCGCCGCCGACGATGAAGGTCAGCGTGCCGGCGGCGGCGCCGGCGGTGCCGCCGGAGACCGGCGCGTCCAGCATGGACAGGCCCTTTGCCTGCGCGCCTTCGGCGACTTGGCGGGCGGTGCCGGCGTCTATCGTGCTGCAGTCTATGATCAGCGCGCCCTTGGGCAGCTTGGCGAACAGGCCGTCGTCGCCGAGGTAGAGGCCGGCCACGTGCTTGCCGGCCGGCAGCATCGAGATCACCACGCTTGCGCCGTCGGCCGCGTCTACGGCGCTGGAGGCGGCGCGGCCGCCGGCGGCCGCCACCTTGGCCAGCGCGTCGGCCGACAGGTCGAAGGCGCTGACCTTGAAGCCCTTGTTCAGCAGATTGACGGCCATCGGTCCGCCCATATTGCCCAGGCCGATGAAGGCGATGTTTTCCATGCTGTTCTCCTCTGTGTCTTGTTGTCGTTATTTCAATCCGGCCAGCGGATGGTCGCCGCCGCGCCACGGCGAATCGAAATGGCCGTCCACCCAGGCCTGGTCGATGTCGGCCAGCTGCCGGCTCCAGCGCGGATTGCGGTCCTTGTCGACCAAGAGCGCGCGCACGCCTTCCGGGAAGTCGGAGCGGGCGCAGAAGTTGACCGACAGGATCAGCTCCATCCGCAGCGCCTCGGCCAGCGACATATGCTTGGATCGGCGCAGGATTTCCCAGCTGACGGCGGCCGAGGTCGGGCAGCCGTGGCGGAAGTTTCTGGCGGCGTCGGCCAGCCACGGGTCCTCGAAGGCGGTCTCGTTCAGCGCGGCGGCGACGGCGGCGAGGTCGCCGCGGTTCATCAGCCGGTGCACCGCCAGCAGATTGCGCTCGACGTTGGACGCCGGCAGAGCGTCGCCGAGCTGGCCTTCCAGCTGGTTCAGCAGGGCGCTGACCTGGGCCGGATGCCGGTGCGCGTCGCCGCTCCAGTCCGCCTTTTGCAGCGTCTCCAGCAGCGCCGGGTAGGCATCGGCGGCCAGCACGTGGTCGGCCAGATTGGCGATCAGCGCGTCGTGGGCGTTCAGCGGCGCGCCGGTCAGCGCCAGGAACAGGCCAAGATGGGCCGGCATCCGCTGCAGGAACCAGCTGCCGCCGACATCCGGATACAGGCCTATGGTGATTTCCGGCATCGCGATGCGGGTGGCCGGCGTCACCACGCGGTGGCCGGCGCCGGCCATCAGGCCCAGGCCGCCGCCCATGACGATGCCGCCGCCCCAGACGATCAGCGGCTTCGGATAACGGTGTATCCGGTAGTCCAGCGTGTATTCCTCGGCGAAGAAGGCCACCGCGTGCGGATGCGGGTAGTGCGGTTCGGCGATCAGTTGCTCGCGCAGGCTGCGCACGTCGCCGCCGGCGCAGAAGGCGCGCTCGCCGGCGCCGCGCAGCACCACGGCGACGATGCCGGCGTCGCGTTCCCAGATGGTCAGGCGGGCGTCCAGCCGCCGTATCATGTCCAGCGTCAGCGCGTTCAGCGATTTTTCGGCGTTCAGGGTGGCGATGGCGATGCGGCGGCCGTCGCCGGTGGGCAGTTCGTCAAACAGTACCACGTCTTGCATGGCGGACCTCTGGCGGGCGATGGCCGGACGCGGTCCGGCCGGAGTGGTCGGGATCAGGCGTTTTTCCAGTTCGGCGCGCGCTTTTCCAGGAAGGCGCGGGTGCCTTCGGCCTGGTCCTGGGTGTCGAACAGCTTGATGAAGGCCTCGCGTTCCTTGATCAGATTCCAGGCAGGCGGCTGCAGGCGGGCGGCCTGGACCAGCTGCTTGCATACGCCGACCGACGACGGCGACTGCTTGGCGACGCCGTCGGCCAGCTTCAGCGCGGCGTCCAGCGCCTGGCCGGTGGCCACGACCTGTTCGACCAGGCCGATGCGTTCGGCGGTGGCGGCGTTGACGCGCTCGCCGCACAGGATCATCCGCTTGGCCCAGCCTTCGCCGACCAGCCACGGCAGGTTCTGGGTGCCGCCGGCGCAGGGCAGGAGGCCGACGCCGGCCTCCGGCAGCGCCATCTGCGCCTGTTCCTCGGCGATGCGGATGTCGCAGGCCAGCGCGCACTCCAGGCCGCCGCCCATCGCGTAGCCGTTGATGGCGGCGATGCTGACGCCGCGAAAAGCCGACAGCGCCTCGAAGGCCTCGCCGAACAGCATGCTCATCTCGGTGGCCACCTTCTTGTCGCCATCGGCGAACATGTTCAGGTCGGCGCCGGCGGAGAAGAACTTGCCGCCCTGGCCGGTGATCACCAGCGCGTAGATGTCGCGGTCGGCGTTGAGGTCGGCCACCAGCTGCCTCAGCGCGGCGAGACTGTCGCGGTTCCAGGTGTTGGCCGGCGGATTGTCTATCGTCACCACGGCGGTGTGGCCGCGTTTTTCCACGTTCAGGTGGGCGTAGCTATTCATATTCATACCTTTATGAATTCTGTTTTGAACTGGCAAGGCTGGAAAAATCCAGCGCAGCGGCTGAGGCAAGGCGCGCCGGCGCAGACAGTACATATGAGTACGGCCAGCCGGCGCAACGCAGCATCAGGGATTTTGCCGGCCTTGCCTAGCGCAGCGTTTCCAGCGCGCCGTCCTGCAGCATCTTGCGGGCGACGATCATCCGCATCACCTCGTTGGTGCCTTCCAGTATCTGGTGCACGCGCAGGTCGCGCACATGGCGTTCCAGCGGGAAGTCCTGCAGATAGCCGTAGCCGCCGAACAGCTGCAGCGCGTTGTTGGCGATATTGAAACTCAGATCGGTGGCCAGGCGCTTTGCCATCGCGCAATAAGCGGAGGCGTCGGGGCTGGCCTGGTCCAGCTTCCAGGCGGCCAGGCGCACCATCTGGCGCGCGGCGACCAGCTCGGTCAGCATGTCGGCCAGACGGAATTGCACGGTCTGCAGTTCGGCCAGCGGCTGGCCGAACTGCTGGCGTTCCTGCACGTAGCGCTGCGCGGCGTTCAGCGCGGCCTGCGCGGTGCCGACGGCGCAGGTGGCGATGTTGATGCGGCCGCCGTCCAGGCCCTTCATCGCGAAGGCGAAGCCCTGGCCTTCGTCCCCGAGGCGGTTTTCCACCGGGATCTCGACGTTGTCGAAGGTGATCGCGCGGGTGGGCTGGCTGTTCCAGCCCATCTTCCTTTCCTTCTTGCCGTAGCCTATCCCCGGCGCGTCGGCCGGCACGACGAAGGCGGAGATGCCCTTGGGGCCCGGACCGCCGGTGCGGGCCATCACCACCAGCACCTCGGTGCTGCCGGCGCCGGAGATGAACATCTTGCCGCCGTTCAGCACGTAGACCTCGCCCTTTTTCTCGGCGCGGGTCTTCAGCGAGGCGGCGTCGGAGCCGGCGCCCGGCTCGGTCAGGCAGTAGCTGCCCAGCACTTCGCCGCTGACCATTTTCGGCACCCACCGCTCGGCCAGCTCCCGGCTGCCGAAGCTGGCTATCATCCAGCTGACCATATTGTGTATGGTCAGATAGGCGGCGGTGGAGGTGCAGCCGGCGGCCAGCTCTTCAAAGACGATGGCGGAGTCCAGCCGCGACAGGCCCAGGCCGCCGTAGGCTTCCGGCGTGTACAGGCCGAGGAAGCCCATGTCGCCGCTCTTGCGGATCACGTCCAGCGGAAAGACGGACTCGGCGTCCCATTCGGCGGCGCGCGGCGCCAGCTCGTGCTCGGCGAAGTCGCGGGCGCTCTGTTGGAAGGCGATCTGGTCTTCGGTCAGTTCGAAATTCATATTCCATTCCCAATCGGTGTCCGGGCGGGCAGCGGGTTGCCCGCCCGAGGAGAATCAGCGCAGCGAGATGGTGGTGTGCACCTTGCCGCTGCTGGCCTCGTCGTCGAACCAGCGGCTGGTGACGGTCTTGGTCTGCGTGTAGAAGGCCACCACCTGCTTGCCGTACGGGCCGAGGTCGCCGAGCTTGGACGCGCGGCTGCCGGTGAAGCTGAACAGCGGCACCGGCACCGGGATCGGCACATTGATGCCGACCTGGCCGACGTCGATCTCCTCCTGGAACTTGCGCGCCGCCGCGCCGCTCTGGGTGAACACCGCGGTGCCGTTGCCGTTGGGGTTGGCGTTGATGATGGCGATGGCTTCGTCCAGCGTATCGGCGGCCATCAGGCACAGCACCGGCCCGAACACTTCCTGCTGGTAGATCGCCATCGACGGCTGGACGCCTGAGAAGATCGTCGGGCCGACGAAATGGCCGGCCTCGTGGCCCGCCACCTTGACGCCGCGGCCGTCCAGCTCCAGCTTCGCGCCTTGCTCGACGCCGGAGGCGATCAGACCCTCGACCCGCTCGCGGGCGGCGCAGGAGATCAGCGGACCGAGGTCCGGATTGTCCTTGCCGGCGCCGACGGTCAGGCCGCGAGCCTTGGCCACCAGGTCCGGAATCCATTGCTGCGCCTCGCCGACCAGCACGGCGACCGACAGCGCCATGCAGCGCTGGCCGGCGGCGCCGAAGGCCGCGCCGGTCAGCTGGTTCAGCGCCTGCTCCTTGTTGGCGTCCGCCAGCACGATGGCGTGGTTCTTCGCGCCCATCATGCACTGGGCGCGCTTGCCGCTCAGCGTGGCGCGCTGGTAGACGTGGGTGCCGACGCGGGTGGAGCCGACGAAGGACACCGCCTTGATGTCGGCGTGGTCGCAGATCGCGTTGACCACGTCGGCGGCGCCGTGCACGACGTTCAGCACGCCTTTGGGCAGGCCGGCCTGCAGCGCCAGCTCCACCAGGCGCATCGTCACCATCGGGTCCTGCTCGGACGGCTTCAGCACGAAGGTGTTGCCGGTGGCGATGGCCATCGGGAACATCCACAGCGGGATCATCGCCGGGAAGTTGAACGGGGTGATGCCGGCGCACACGCCCAGCGGCTGCTGCACGGTGTAGGTGTCGACGCCGCCGGCGACGTTCTCGGCGTATTCGCCCATCTGCAGCGTGCCGATGTTGGCGGCGTGCTCGACGACCTCGAGGCCGCGGAAGATGTCGCCCTCGGCGTCGGCCAGGGTCTTGCCCTGTTCGGCGGTCAGGATGGCGGCCAATTCCTTCATGTTTTCGCGGATCAGCTGCTGGTATTTCAGGAAGACGCGGGCGCGGGCGCCGATCGGCGTCTTCTTCCAGGTCTTGAACGCTTCCTTGGCGGCGGCGACGGCGGCGTCGACCTCGTCGGCGGTGGCCAGCGGCACGCGCGCCAGCACTTCGCCGGTGGCCGGATTGACGATGTCGCGCCATTCGGCGGTCTTGGATTCGACGAATTCGCCGCCTATCAACAGCTTGATGTTCGGTACCGACTGGCTCATGGCACTGCCTCCTCTATTTGTCTGCGGGCTGATGGCGCTGCTCAGTTGTAGCTGTAGAAGCCGTGGCCGCTCTTGCGGCCCAGGCGGCCGGCCTCTACCAGCTGGACCAGCAGCGGGCAGGCGCGGTATTTGCTGTCGCGGAATTCGCGGTACAGGATGTCCATGACGGACAGGCAGGTGTCCAGGCCTATCAGATCGGCCAGCGCCAGCGGTCCTATCGGGTGGTTCATGCCCAGCTTCATCACGGTGTCGATGTCCTCGGCGGTGGCGAGGTTCTCGTACAGCGCGAAGGCCGCCTCGTTGATCATCGGCATCAGCACGCGGTTGGACACGAAGCCGGCGCCGTCCTTGACGGTCACCGGCGTCTTGCCCAGCGCCTCGGACAGGTGGAACACGGTGTTGTAGGCCTCGTCGCCGGTCTGCAGCGCGCGGATGATCTCCACCAGCTGCATCACCGGCACCGGGTTCATGAAGTGCATGCCGACGACGCGTTCCGGATGGCTGACCCAGCTGGCGATGCGGGTCAGCGAGATCGACGAGGTGTTGGACGCCAGCACGCAGGTTTCGCCGACGACGGCGTCCAGCTCGCGGAAGATCTTCTCCTTGATCTCGGCGTTCTCGGTGGCGGCTTCCACCACCACGTCGCAGCCGGCCAGTTCGGACAGCGCGGTCGTCGTGCGGATGTGGGCGACGATGCCGTCTATATTGCCCTCGGCGATCAGCTCCTTCTTGGCCATCCGCTGCAGGCTGGTCTGGATATTGGCCATGCCCTTGACCAGCGCCGCGTCGCTGACGTCGGCCAGCAACACTTCGAAGCCCTTCATCGCGAATGCCTGGGCGATGCCGTTGCCCATCGTGCCCGCGCCGACCACACCGATTTTCTGGCCCATTTCTTTTCTCCTGGATTATTTGCTCTATTGCGGCCACGATAACTTGACGTTTACGTCAACGTCAACAGACAATGATCACAAAAGCACCCGACTGTGGCGCGCGTGGCCGCTGTCGGAAGATAAAGGGACAAACGCATGGGCGAGCAGGTTTTCAATATCACCGAACTCGCGCAGGAGTTCGACATCACCACCCGGGCGATCCGCTTCTACGAGGACCAGGGTTTGCTGGAGCCGGAGCGGGCGGGGCAGCGGCGCATCTACAGCCGGCGAGACCGGGTGCGGCTGATGCTGATTCTGCGCGGCAAGCGCATCGGCCTGTCCTTGCAGGAGATACGCGAGCTGTTCGCGCTGTACGATGCGACGCACGACGACGCGCCGCAGTTGCAGGAATTCATACGCATCCTGGCGCGCAAGGAGCAGCAGCTTCTGGCGCAGATGGAGGACATCAAGGTGGTGCTGACCGAAATCGGCCAGTTGCGCGTTCAGTGCGAGAAATCGCTGGACCGGCGCGCCAACGGCCACAACCAAGCAAAGGAGCTGTGATGCAACAACAGGAAATCGTGATCGTGGGCATGGCGCGCACCGCCATGGGCGGCTTCCAGGGCGCGCTGTCCGGGCTGACCGCCGGCCAGCTGGGCGCGGCGGCGATCCGCGCCGCGGTGGAACGGGCCGGCGTCGCCGCCGGCGACGTCGACGAGGTGATCATGGGCTGCGTGCTGCCGGCCGGCCAGGGCCAGGCGCCGGCGCGCCAGGCGGCCTTGGGCGGTGGCCTGCCGCTGGCGACGCCGTGCACCACCATCAACAAGATGTGCGGCTCCGGCATGAAGGCGCTGATGATGGCGCACGACCAGCTCTTGGCCGGCAACGGCGACGTGGTGGTGGCCGGCGGCATGGAGAGCATGAGCAATGCGCCGTATCTGATGCCCAAGGCGCGCGGCGGCCTGCGCCTGGGCCATGGCGAGATCAAGGACCACATGTTCCTGGACGGCCTGGAGGACGCCTACCAGAAAGGCACGCTGATGGGCGTGTTCGCCGAGCAGTGCGCCGAGAAGTACGGCTTCAGCCGCCAGGACCAGGACGAATTCGCCATCGCCTCGCTGACCCGCGCGCAGCGGGCGATCAACGGCGGCCAGTTCAAGGACGAGATCGCGGCGGTGACGGTGCCGGGCCGCGGCGGCGACACCGTGGTCGACACCGACGAGCAGCCGCTGAAGGCCAATCTCGACAAGATCCCGACCTTGAAGCCGGCGTTCAAGAAGGACGGCACCGTCACGCCGGCCAACTCCAGCTCGATCTCCGACGGCGGCGCCGCGCTGGTGCTGATGACGGCGGCCGAGGCCGCCAAGCGCGGCCTGACGCCGATCGCTCGCATCGTCGGCCACAGCAGCCACGCCCACGAGCCGGGCTGGTTCACGACGGCGCCGGTCGGCGCGATGCAAAAGCTGCTGTCCAAGACCGGCTGGAAGGCCGAGGACGTCGACCTCTATGAGATCAACGAGGCCTTCGCCGTCGTGACGATGGCGGCGATGCACGACCTGAAGCTGCCGCACGACAAGGTCAACGTCCATGGCGGCGCCTGCGCGCTGGGCCACCCGATAGGCGCGTCCGGGGCCCGCATCGTGATTTCGCTGCTGTCGGCGCTGAAGCAGCGCGGCGGCAAGCGCGGCGTGGCCAGCCTCTGCATAGGCGGCGGCGAGGCCACCGCGCTGGCGGTCGAACTGATCTAGTCGCGTCCTTCCGCATCGCAGGCCGCCGGCATATCCGGCGGCCTGTTTGTTTTTGTCGCTTGCCTTGTCGGCGGCGATGGCGGATTTTGATAGAGTCGCGCGGCGCTGGCGCATAGCCGCCCGCTGCTTTATCATCGCCCGCCTTTAGCACCGTAACGAAAGCCGCCATGACCGACGCCATTGACGCATTGCCGCCCGAAATCCAGATGGACGATTACCTGGCCGAACACAACGCCACCATCGTCACCACCGAGGGCAGTCATGCGGTGTCGGTGCACGGCGAGCTGGAGCTGGACGGCCACCGGATACCGTATCACCTGGTGCCGGACGAGGGCTTTCTCGGCAAGAGCGGCAAGTGGCGCAAGCTGGACGCAGAGGCCAAGCTGGCGCTGGTCAGGGAGCGCTGGAACGAGGCCGCGCGGCAAAAGCTGGAAAGCCAGCTCGCCGCCTGCGCGCGCGAAGTGTTCGCCGTCGGCGGCATCGATCCGCTGCGCGCGCTCAGCGCCTTCATGGCCAAGTACGAACGCGCCAAGGTGCGCTGCAATATCGCGCTGGACCGGGTGGCCGCCGCGCGCAGCCGACAGAGCGCCGACAAGGCAGCCGCCAAGACCCGCGACGCGGTCAATCTGTCGCGCTATCCGGAATCGTTCGCCACCGCCTACGCGATGCAGCGCCACTTCATCGCGGTGCTGGGACCGACCAACTCCGGCAAGACCCACGCGGCGATGGAACATCTGCAGCAGGCGAAGAGCGGCGTCTACCTGGCGCCGCTGCGCCTGCTGGCGCTGGAGAACTACACCCGGTTGCAGCAGGCCGGCGTCGCCGTCAGCCTGATCACCGGCGAGCAGCGCAAGCTGCACCCGGATGCCACCCACGTCGCCAGCACTGTCGAGATGCTGAATCCGGAGCGGCAGGTCGAAGTGGCGGTGATAGACGAGATCCAGCTGCTGGACGATCCGGACCGCGGCGCGGCCTGGACCGCCGCCGTCTGCGGCGTGCCGGCGCAGACCATCTACCTGGTCGGCGCGCCGGAGGCGCGCGAAGCGATAGAGTCGCTGGTGGCGCGCGTCGGCGGCACGCTGGAGGTGCGCACGCTGGAACGCAAGACCGCACTGCAGATGGACAAGGCGCCGCTGCTGTCGCTGAAGAATCTGCGGCCGGGCGACGTGTTGATCGCCTTCTCGCGGCGCGAGGTGCTGAACTGGCGCGACAAGGCGATAGAACAGGGTCTGACCGTTTCGGCGATCTACGGCAATCTGTCGCCGGAGGTGAGGCAGGCCCAGGCCGAGCGCTTCGTCGCCGGCGAGACCCAGGTGGTGGTGGCCACCGACGCGATAGGCATGGGCTTGAACACGCCGGCGCGGCGCATCATCTTCACCACCGCCAGCAAATGGGACGGCTACGCCGAGGGCATCATCGCCGCGCCGCTGGCCAAGCAGATCGCCGGCCGCGCCGGCCGTTTCGGCAAGCACGAGACCGGCTATGTCGCCGGTTTCGACGGTCTCACCCACAAGACCATAGGCGCGCTGCTCAGGCAGAAGCCGGAGCCGCTGCCGAACAACGGCTTCTTCGTCGCGCCCAGCCTGAAGTATCTGGAAGCCATCGCCGAGGCCACAGGCGAGGGCAAGCTGAAGCCGCTGCTGGGCCTGTTCGCCAAGCATATCAATGTGCACGACGAATTCTTCCTGCCGGCCAATCTGTCCGATCAGATGGAGAAGGCCGAATGGCTGGACGGCCTGCAGCTGAGCCTGGCGGACCGCTTCACTTTCAGCCTGTGCCCGGTGTCGACCAAGATCGCCATGCTGGACAACGCGCTGCACGATTGGGCCGAGCAGCGCGCCCGCGGCAAGACCGCGCCGCTGCTCAGGATGATGGGCACAGGCGGTCGCAACGAGCTGCAATACCTGGAGGACAGCTGCAAGCTGTACGCCGCCTACGCCTGGCTGGGCTACCGGATGCCGGAAACCTTCCCCGACGGCGAAATGGCCCAGATGCTGATGCTGTCGACATCGGAGCGCATAGACGGGCTGCTGCAGGTGCAGAACGCGCAGAAGCGCAGGGGGCGACCGGACAGGGGCGGGCGGGGCAAGCCGTCGGCTAGCCGGCGGCGCTGACCGGCCCATCGGCCGCGAGGCGGGCGCTCAAAAAGCGAAACCCCGCCTCGGGCGGGGTTCGATGACGGCGGAGCGAGGGCTCAGGCCGTCGTCGACAGGCTGGTGCTGGACACGCTCGGTTGCAGCAGCGACTGGTTGGCCTGGTATTGCGATACCGCCAGCTGGCCGCCGCGGTTGCGGCGCTGCGCCTGTTCGACGCCCTGCGTCGCCTGCGTGGCCGGCGCGGTGGCGCTCTGAGCCGGCGTGGCCGGCTGGGACGGCGCGTTCAGCTGTTGCTGGCCGCCATTGTTCGTCGATTGCGATGCCTGCTTGGACGCCGTCTGCGACGCTTGCGGCGCGTTCGCCGCCTGGGCCGTCACATTGTTGGCGGCGTTGCCTGCATTGCCGCTTTGGGCCGGCGCGGCGTTGCCGTTGACGGCAGGCGCCACGGCCGCGGCTGCCGCCGGCTGCGGGCCGGTGGCCAGCACGGCGGCGGAATTGTTGACGATGGCCGGCGCCTGCTGTTGCGCGGCCGCCTGCGTCTGTTGCGTTTGCTGCTGCTGGGCGGCGACGGCCTGCTGCTGGGCCTGCTGGCTCTGGCTGCTGGTCAGTTGCTGCTGCAGCTGCTGCTCGACGCGGGCGGAGTCCGGATTCTGCCGGACGGCGGCCTGCGTTTGCGGTTGTGAGGTGGCTTGCTGGACGGCGGGCTGGGCGTTGTCCAGCGACGACTGCACCTGCCGCGTGTTCAATGCGGCATAGAGCGGTTGCGTCGTAGCGCTGCCTACGCTGGCGATGTTTGCCATTGCTACAGTCCCAATGTTCCTATATCGCTGATATTAGAACATTTTTTCATTTTCTGTCCAAGTTTTTCCCGGCTGTTCGAGCAGGACCAGCTGCAACATGTGTTGCGCCAGCGCATCGACATCCAGTTCGCCGTCGCGGCGGTACCATTGCACGGTCCAGTGCAGGCTGCCCAGCAGCGTGCGGCGCAGCAGCCTGGTGTCGCGCTTGACCAGCCCGGCGGCGGCGGCCTCGTCCAGCACCTGCTGCCACAGCGCCTCGTAGCGGTCGCGCAGCACCACCAGTCCGGGCTTGGCGCCTTCCGATACGCTGCGCCATTCGTACAGCATCACTTCCAGCGCCGCCTGGTTGTCGCCGAGCAGCGAATGCAGGTGGACGCGGAACAGCGCGGCCAGCTTGTCGGCCAGGTTGTCGGCGGCGGCCAGCGCGGCGGCCAGCTGCTCGGTGGTGCTGGAGATGCCCAGCGCCATCACCGCCACCAGGATCTCCTCCTTGGTGCGGAAATGGTAGAACAGGCTGCCCGACTGCATGCCGACGGCGCTGCCCAGATCGCGCACCGTCGTGCGTTCGTAGCCCTGATCGCGGAACAGCACGGCGGCGGCGCGCACCAGCTCCATGCGGCGGCTGTTCTCTTCGGGGGGCCTGGTGGTTTCCGCTGCGCTCATTTCAGTCCTGGCTGAGGTCGGGTGTCGGGGGAAGCAGGTTTTGCGCCGCCTGCCATGCCATGTCCGGCTGCAGCTTTTCCAGGCAGTCGGTGTGGCCGTACGGGCAGCGGCGCTCGAAACAGGGACTGCAGTCCAGGTTCAGCGACACGATGGCCGCGCGCTCGGACAGCGGCGGCGTGAAGTCCGGGCTGGACGAGCCGTACAGCGCCACCAGCGGCTTGTCCAGCGCGGCGGCCACGTGCATCAGGCCGGAGTCGTTGCATACCGCCAGCGCGCACAGGCCGATCAGGTCTATCGCCTCGTCCAGGCCGGTGGCGCCGCACAGATTGACGGCGCTGCCGTCGGCCAGCCGGGCGATCTCGTCGCCGATCTCCTTGTCCTTGCCGGAGCCGAACAGCCAGACCGCGTAGCCGGCGGCGTCGAAGCGGCGCGCCAGCTCGGCGAAGTGGCGGGCCGGCCAGCGCTTGGCCGGGCCGTATTCGGCGCCGGGACAGAAGGCGACGACCGGCCGCGACAGGTCCAGGCCCAGCCGGGTTGCGGTCTGGCGCTGGGCGGCGGGGTCGGCGCTGAGGCGCGGGTAGGGTATCGGGCGCGGCAGCGGCTTCTTGCGCGGTTCGGCCAGCGCGCAGAAGCGCTCCACCATCATCGGCAGTTCCTGCTCGTCCAGCTCGCGGGCGTCGTTCAGCAGGCCGTAGCGGGATTCGCCGAGGAAGCCGGTGCGCAGCGGGATGCCGGCGAACAGCGGGATCAGCGCCGATTTCAGCGAATTCGGCAGCACGACCACCTGGTCGAAACCTTCCTTCGCCAGTTGGCGCGCCACTTTCCAGCGTTCGACCAGGCGCAGCGCGCCGTGGCCGAACGGATTCAGATGGGAGCGGGCCACTTCCGGCATCCGCGCCAGTAGCGGCAGGGTCCAGGCCGGCGCGAACACGTGCAGCTCCAGTTCGGGGTGGAGCTGGTGCAGGCGGCGGTACAGCGGCTGGGCCATTACGCTGTCACCGACCCAGGACGGGCCGATGACCAGGATCTTCTTCTTCATTCGGGTGCTTCCGGTGTCAAGCGCAAGCCGGCTGCGGCAACCGGCTTGCGCTTGGCGGCGGCAAGCAAAAAAGGTGCGGCTCGCGCCACACCCTTTGCCGACGGCGCGGACCGAAAGGCTCAGTGATGATGACCGACCGGGCCGACCAGCTTGTACTTGGTGCCGCAGTACGGACAGAGGGCCTCGCCGGTCTTGTGCACCGGCAGGAAGACGCGCGGGTGCGAATTCCACGCCTTCATGTCCGGCATCGGGCAGTGCAGCGGCAGGTCGTGCTGGGTGACTTCGATATAGCGTTCGGTGTTTTCTTTCAGTTCTGCCATGGTCGTTCCTTGTTGCGGCAAGCGGGTCTCCGACAAGACGCCGCCAGCAGGACGGCGGTGGGCCGTTCGCTGCTGGCGCGCGAGTCGCGGATTCTACCGCTTATTTTACGTAAGTGAGCCAGTGCTGGTGTTCGGCGTCCTGGCCTTTGACGATGCTGAAATAACGCTTCTGGATCTCGGCGGTGATGGGGCCGCGACCGCCGGCGCCTATCGGGCGGCGGTCCAGTTCGCGGATCGGGGTCACTTCGGCCGCGGTGCCGGTGAAGAAGGCCTCGTCGGCGCTGTACACCTCGTCGCGGGTGATGCGTTTCTCGATCAGCTCCAGCCCCATTTCCTTGGCGATCTGCACCACGGAGTCGCGGGTGATGCCTTCCAGCGCGCTGGTCAGGTCCGGAGTATATAGCTTGCCCTTGCGAACGATGAAGATGTTTTCGCCGGAACCCTCGGCGACGAAGCCGTCGACGTCCAAGAGCAGCGCCTCGTCGTAGCCGTCGGCGGTGGCCTCGTTATTGGCCAGGATGGAGTTCATGTAGTTGCCGTTGGCCTTCGCCTTGCACATCGTGATGTTGACGTGGTGGCGGGTGAAGGAGCTGGTCTTGACGCGTATGCCCTTCTCCAGGCCGTCTTCGCCGAGATAGGCGCCCCAGGGCCAGGCGGCGACGATGACCTGCACGTCGTCCTTCTTCGGCGCGACGCCCAGCTTGCCGGAGCCGTAGAAGGCCATCGGGCGGAAATAGCAGGACTTCAGGCCGTTGGCCTTGACCACGTCGAGGTGGGCCTGGTTGATCTGTTCCGGGGTGAACGGCAGCGTCATGCCCAGGATCTTGGCGGAGCGGAACAGGCGCTCGGTATGGTCCTGCAGGCGGAAAATGGCCGGGCCCCGCGCGGTTTCGTAGGCACGCACGCCCTCGAACACGCCCATGCCGTAGTGCAGGGTGTGGGTGAGGACGTGGGTGGTGGCGTCGCGCCATTCCACCAGCTTGCCGTCAAACCAGATATATCCGTCACGATCAGCCATCGACATCTCGGTCTTCTCCTGTTTTATTTGCCTTGTCCGGGCCGGCGCCCGTTGCTGGCGGCGACGCTGCCGCCGCCGCTGTGGATGGACCAGTGTATACCGCCGCGCGCCGGCTTGTGAACCCGGGATCAGGAAAAATCGAGCGCTTGCTCGAAAACCTGTTGCCAGAGCCTCCGCCCGCAGCGGTAGGCCGCCAGCAGCGCCGCGTCGACCTCGACCGCCGGCCGCTCGTTCAGGCGGGCGGCGTGTTGCAGCCGGCGGTATTGCCGGTAGGCGGCGCGGGCGTCGTCGGCCAGCTGGCGGTCTATCAGGCCGGCGTCGGCGGCCACCGCCAGC
Organism: Chromobacterium sp. CV08; assembly: GCF_051129845.1. Classification (NCBI taxonomy): domain Bacteria; kingdom Pseudomonadati; phylum Pseudomonadota; class Betaproteobacteria; order Neisseriales; family Chromobacteriaceae; genus Chromobacterium; species Chromobacterium sp. CV08. The sequence continues at coordinate 3,085,020 of NZ_CP150453.1, read as the reverse complement.
AGCGCGATGTTGCCGGTGTTGCCGGTCAGCGCGGGCAGGGTCCTGGCGTGGGCCAGGATCAGGTACTGGACGATGAACTCGATGTCTATGATGCCGCCGCGCGCGTTCTTGACGTCGTCGTCGCGGGCCGGGTGGCTGTCCAGCATCCGCTGCCGCATCGCCAGCACTTCGCCGCGCAACGCGGCCGGGTCGCGCGCCAGCGTCAGGATGTCGCGGCGCTCGGCCTCGAACAGGGCGCCGACGGCCTCGTCGCCGGCGACGAAGCGGGCGCGCGTCAGCGCCTGGTGCTCCCAGGCCCAGGCCTGTTTCTCCTGGTATTGGCGGAAGGCGGCGATCGAGCTGACCAGGAGGCCGCTGGCGCCGTTCGGCCTCAGCCTGAGGTCGATGTCGTACAGCACGCCGGCGGCGGTGGCGCTGGTCAGCCAGGTCGACAGCTTGCGCGCCAGCCGCGAGTACAGCTCCGGCGCGTCCGGATGGTCGTCGTCGTAAAGGAAGATGATGTCGAGGTCGGAGGCGTAGCCGAGCTCCTTGCCGCCGAGCTTGCCGTAGCCGACGACGGCGAAGCGCGGCACGTCGAGGTGGCGGGCCGGGATGTCTAGCCAGGCGTGGCGCACCGCCGCGTCCAGCACCAGGTCGGCGAGCCGGGAAAGTTCGTCGGATAGCGCCTCCAGCGTCCACATGCCGGCCAGGTCCTGGGCGACCAGGCGGAAGGTCTGGGCGTGCTGGAAGTGGCGCAGCGCGTCCATCTGGGCCTCGACGTCGCCGCCGGCCTGCTGCAGCTGGCTTTCCAGCTGGGCGGCCAGTTGCGGCCAGTCCGGGGCGGCGTACAGCACGCGCGCGTCCAGCAGCTCGTCCAGCAGTATCGGATGGCGGCTCAGATAGGCCGACACCCAGGCGCTGGACGAGTACAGCGAGGCCAGCCGCTGCAGTGTCTGCGGATATTCGGTCAGCAGCGCCAGGTAGGCGGCGCGGCGGCTGATCGCCTCCATCAGTCCTATGATGCGGGACAGCGTGTCGTCGGCGTTGGGGAAGCGGGCGGCCACCTCGATCAGCGCCGGCATCAGCGCGTCCAGCTTCTTTCGGCCGGCCAGCGGCATCTGCAGATAGCGCTGGCCTTGCGCCAGGCCCTTCAGCTGGCGCGCCGTCGCCGCCGGATCGGCATAGCCGAGCTCGGCCAGCTTCGCCTCGGGGCTCTGCTCGGCGACGTCGCGCCACAGCTCGGCCAGCGGGTGGCCGGGGCCGTCCTCGCTGGGCAGCAGGAAGACCTGCTCGAAGTGGCGGCTGATCCTGGCCCGCACCGCCGACAGCGCCTCGTCGAAGGCCGGCCAGTCGGCGAAGCCCATGCTGGCGGCGATCTGGCCGCGGGCCTCGGGCGAGGTCGGCAGCGTCTGGGTCTGCTGGTCGTCCTGGTATTGCAGCCGGTGTTCGAGATTGCGCAGGAAGGCGTAGCCGTCCTGCAGTTCGCGCACCGCGTCCGGTTCCAGCAGCCGCAGCGCCGCCAGCCTGTCCAGCGTGGCGCGGGTGCCTCGCAGCTGCAGCGTGCGGTCGCGGCCGCCGCGTATCAGCTGGAAGACCTGGGCGATGAATTCGGCCTCGCGTATGCCGCCCGGGCCGAGCTTGATGTTGTCGGCCATGTCGCGCCGCGCCACCTCGCGGCGGATCTGCGCGTGCAGTTCGCGCATCGCGCCATAGGCGTTGTAGTCCAGGTATTTGCGATAGACGAAGGGGCGGACCAGCTGTTCCAGGCCATCGGCGTCGCCGGTGATGGCCTTGGCCTTGATCCAGGCGTAGCGCTCCCATTCGCGGCCCTGCGACAGCAGGTAGTTCTCCAGCGCGGCGAAGCTCATCACCAGCGGGCCGGCGTCGCCGTACGGGCGCAGCCGCATGTCGACGCGGAAGACCTGGCCGTCGGCGGTGATGTCGTTCAGCAGCGCGATCAGCCGCTTGCCGACCTGGGTGAAGTACTCGTGGTTGCTGATCTTGCGCGCGCCGTCGGTTTCGCCGCCTTCCGGATAGATGAAGATCAGGTCGATGTCGGAGCTGACGTTCAGCTCGCCGCCGCCCAGCTTGCCCATGCCGATGACGATCAGCTGCTGGGCCTCGCCGCTGTCCTCGCCTATCGGCCGGCCGTATTGCGGCAGCGAGGCGGAGGCGGAAGCCAGCGCCTGGCGCACGGCGAATTCGGCCAGCGCGCTGATCGTCGACACCACCTCGTCCAGCGTCGCCAGGCCGGCGAGATCGCGACAGATCAGCCTGGCCATCGTCGCCTGGCGCAGCCGGCGCAGCGCCGGCGCCAGTCGTTCGGGCTCGGCCAGGGCGGGCCAGTCGGCGAAGTCCCGCATCTCCTCCGGGCCGAACGGCGAATCCAGCCTGGCCTCCAGCCGCTGCCTCTCCTCGGGGCGCGCGGCCAGCAGCCGGCTCAGATAATGGGAAAACTCGCAACTGCGGGCAATGGCAGCGCTCGTGTTTGCTGGCATAATGACTCCGGACGGTTTGGAGCCTGCGCAATGGAATTGAACAGGCTTATCAGGCGCCGCGCTGGGGACGGATGCGGCCGGTTTCGCGCCGCGCTTTTCTACAACGCCATTGTAACGGTTTGCCATAGTTGAAAAACCCCTCGTCGCCGCTTTCCCATATCCGCGTGCTGCGCACGCTGAAGCGCAGCCTGCTGGTGCTGGCCGCATCGCTGCTGCTGTCGTGCGCGCTGGTGGCGGCCGCGTTCGCGGCCTTCACCTTCTGGATCCTGCCCAATCTCGATCAATACCGTCCGAGGCTGGAGAGCAGCCTGTCGGCCGCGCTCGGCCACCACGCCACCATCGCCCGGCTGTCCGGCCGCTGGCTGGGGCTGGCGCCGCAGTTCGAACTCAACGGCGTCTCCATCGCCAATCCGGTGTCCGGCCAGGCGCTGACGCTGAGCGTGGTGACGGTGCAGCCGTCCTGGACCTCGCTGCTGGCCTGGGAGCCGCGCCTCGCGGTGCAGGTCAGCGGGCCGGCGGTGGAACTGCGCCGCGCCGCCGACGGCGCCATCTATCTGAACGGCTTCGATCTGACCGGCGGTCCGGGCGCCGACAACGCGCTGGGCAACTGGCTGCTGCGCCAGCCGTCGCTGGACATCCGCGACGCCCGCCTCAGCTGGCAGGACGAGCGGCTGGGGCTGCCGAGGCTGGATCTGAAGCAGGGCCGGCTGCTGCTGGAGCAAAGCCTGCTCGGCCACAGGCTGCAGTTGTCCGGCCTGCCGGCCGCCACGCTGGGCAAGGGTTTCGAGTTGAACGCCGGCTGGCGCGGAGACGACATCGGCCATTGGCAGCAATGGTCCGGCTCGGTGCGGGTGGCGCTGAACGGCGCGCGCGCCGACGTCTGGTCGCGCTATATGCGCGAACTGGGCGTGCTGCGCAGCGGCGAGGGCGACGGCACGCTGGACCTGTCGTTTTCCGACGGCAGCGTCGGCAGCCTGCGCGCCGACGTGCGCGTGCGGAACGCGGCCTATACGCCGCCGAGCGCGCGCGAACTGGTGTTGCCGCAACTGCAGGGCAAGCTGCAGCTGGACCGCCAGTCCGACGGCAGCTACCGGATACTGGCCAGCGATCTGACCCTGGCCAGCGTCAACGGCCTGGCCTTCGACAAGTCGTCGATCAAGGGCGAATGGCGGCCCGGCGATCAGGGCGGCGGCGAGCTGACGCTGGACAATGTCGACGTCGGCAATCTGGAGCCCTTCATCCACGCCTTCGGCGTCGACGCCAATCCGTTGTTCGCCCGTTTCTCGCCCAGCGGCGCGCTGCGCGATCTGACCGTCGGCTGGAAGGGGCCGGTGGAGGCGCCGCGCAGCTTCAAGGTCAAGACCCGCTTCCTGGCGCTGGGCTGGCAGCCCTTCGCCGATCTGCCCGGCGTGTCCGGCGTGACCGGCCGCATCGAGTTCGACGAGACCGGAGGCCGGCTGCAACTGGACACCGGCAAGGCGGAGGTCAGCTATCCGGCGCTGTTCGCCCTGAGCCTGCCGTTCGACCGGCTCGCCGCCGACGTGTCGTGGCGGCAGCGGGGCAGGCTGCTGGACATCGATTTCAAGCAGCTGGCTTTCGCCAACGCCGATCTGAACGGCCGGCTGAACGGCAGCTACCATTACGCCGGGACCGGCGCCGGCAACATCGAGCTGACCGGCGCGATCGATCAGGTGAAGGCGGCGCGGGTCGCCGCCTATCTGCCGCACCAGGTCGGCGAGCATACCGCCGCCTGGCTGCGCAAATCGCTGCTGGACGGCATGCTGCGCAATGTGACGCTGTGGCTGAAGGGCGATCTGGACCGTTTCCCCTTCGCCGGCGGGCAGGGCGGCGAGTTCCTGGTGCAGGCCGATGTGGAAAAGGCGAAGCTGTTGTACCAGCCGGGCTGGCCGACGATAGACGATATCGACGCCAGGCTGAGTTTCCGCAACGAGGCGATGCTGGTCGAGGCCCGGCGCGCCGGCACCGTGGGCGTGCCGCTGCGCAATGTCCGGGCGGCGATAGACCAGCTGGGGGCCGAGAAGCCGTGGCTGAAGATAGACGGCGACGTCGACGACAGGCTGGACCGGATGCTGGCCTTCACCACCAAGAGCCCGGTCGACGGCTGGCTGGGCGGCTTCACCGGCCGGATACGGGCCGTCGGGCCGGCCGCGTTGAAGCTGCACCTGGAGGTGCCGCTGGCCGGCGACGCCGCCACCCGGGTGCGCGGCGACCTCGATTTCAAGCGCAACGCGCTGACGCTGGGCGCTTTGCCGCTGCCCCGGCTGGACGCGGTGCAGGGGCGTCTGACCTTTACCGAGCGCGGCGTGGACAGCCGAGGCATCGCGCTGCAGGCCTTCGGCGGACCGTTTCGTCTGGCGGCCCATACCGGCGCAGACAAACGCATGCGTTTCGAGATCGGCGGCGAGGCCGATGGCCAGGCCGTGGTCCGGCAGTATCTGCCGGCGCTGGCGCCGCTGGTGTCCGGACGCAGCCGTTTCGACGGCCAGTTCACCGTCCATGACGGCCTGGAGAGCCTGAAACTCGATTCCAGCCTGCAGGGCGTCGCGCTGGACGCGCCGGCGCCGTTGGGCAAGGCCGCCGGCGCGGCGATGCCGCTGCAACTGCAATTGCAGCCGGCGCCGCCGCGTTTCGGTCAGGCGATGAGGCTGGAGTTCGAGCTGGGCGACGCGCTGAACGGCAAACTGAGGCTGGGCGACGGCGGCGAGTTGCAGGCCGGCGCGATCGGCCTGGGCCGCAATGCCGGCGAATGGCCTCCCGGCGGCCTCGCGCTGCGGGCGCAGCAGCCCCGCGTCAATCTGGACGATTGGTGGCCGCAGCTGTCCCGGCTCGACGCCGGCGCGTCGGCCGCCGCGCCGCCGTTGACGCTGGAGCTGGATACGCCTGAGTTGGCCGCCGCCGGCTTCGCCTTGCACCAGGTCAACGCCAGGCTGTCCAAGCGCGGCCAGTCCGGCTTGTGGTCGGCCCAGTTGCGCTCGCGCGAGGCGGTCGGCGAGCTCGCCTACCAGCAGGCGGACGGCGGGCCGCTGCTGCAGGCCAATCTGCAGCGGCTGGCGTTGAACTGGCCGCTGCGCGCCGATTCGGCCGGGGCCCAGCCGTCGGCGCTGAAGCGGCAGCTGCCGGCGATGAAAGTGCATATCGGCGAGCTGTCGCTGCAGGGGCGCAGTCTCGGCCAGCTCGACATGACGGCGCGGCGCGCCGGCGGCGTCTGGCAGATGGAGCCGCTGCGGCTGGCGACGCCGGACGGCGTGCTGACCGGCAGCATGAAGGTGGACGACGAGGGGGTGGGCAGCGTCAACAGCCGTTTCACGCTGGACGTGTCCAACGCCGGCAAGCTGTTGGCACGCTTCGGTCAGGGCGACGTGTTCCGCAACGGCGAGGGCCGGCTGTCCGGCGAGTTGAGCTGGCCGGGCGGGCTGTCCGATCTGGAAGCCGCCCGCCTGTCCGGCAGCATTGCCCTCGATTTCAAGAACGGCCGCTTCGCCAAGGTGGACCCGGGCGTGGCCAGGCTGCTGGGCGTGCTCAGCCTGCAGTCGCTGCCGCGCCGCATCCGTCTAGATTTCACCGACGTGTTCAGCGAGGGCTTCGCCTTCGATTCGCTGAGCGGGGACGCCAGCGTGCGCAACGGCGTGTTCCATTCCGACAGGGTGGAGATGAAGAGCCCGGCCGCCGAGGTGGGCATTTCCGGCAGCGTCGACCTGCCGCGCGAAACCCAGGCGCTGAAGGTGCACGTGGTGCCGCACGTGGCGGAAAGCGTGGCGCTGGCCGCCGGCGCGGCGCTGCTGAATCCGGTGGTCGGCATCGCCACGCTGGCGGCGCAAAAAGTGTTGCAGGATCCCGTAGGTAAAATACTATCTCTCGATTACACGGTAAGCGGCTCGCTGAAGGATCCGCAGGTGGTGCGGGTCAATGTCGGCGATCCGGTCAAGCTCAAGAGGAAACAGCCATGAAACAGAAGTTTGTTGCCGCAGCGGTGCAGATGGTGTCCGGCTGCGATTGGGAATCCAACCTGGCGCGCGCCGATAGGCTGCTGGGCGAGGCCGCGGCGCGCGGCGCGCAATTCGCCGCGCTGCCGGAGTATTTCTGCCTGATGGGCAGGCACGAGACCGACAAGGTGGCGCTGCGGGAGGCCTTCGGCGCCGGCCCCATCCAGCAAGCCTTGTCCGACATGGCGCGCCGCCACGGCCTGTGGCTCCTCGGCGGCACGGTGCCGCTGGCCTGCGGCGACGCCGAGAAGGTGTTGAACACCAGCCTGCTCTACAATCCGCAGGGAGAGGTGGCGGCGCGCTACGACAAGATCCACCTGTTCGGCTTCACCGGCCAGGGCGAGAGTTATTGCGAGTCCAACACCATCCGTCCCGGACAGGCGCCGGTGAAGGCCGAGACGCCGCTGGCCGACATCGCCTTCGGCATCTGCTACGACCTGCGTTTCCCGGAGCTGTTCCGGCTGATGGCGCCGTTCGACCTGCTGGTGCTACCGGCGGCGTTCACCGCCACCACGGGGCAGGCGCACTGGGAAACGTTGCTGAGGGCCAGGGCGATAGAAAACCAGTGCTATCTGATCGCGCCGGCCCAGGGCGGCACGCACGAGAACGGCCGCCGCACCCACGGCCACTCGATGATCATCGATCCTTGGGGGCGCATCCTCGCCGAGCTGCCGGAAGGCGAGGGCGTGATCACCGCCGAGATCGACCACGAATTGATACACTCGGTACGCGACCGCCTGCCGGCGCTGGCGCACCGGGTCATACGCTGAAAGAACCACGATGCAAGATGCCTTCACCACCGCGCAGGATTTGTTGCTCAAGCCCTACGGACTCGACGAGGCCGCGCTGGAGCGCACGCTGGCGCACATGCGCAGCCACGCCGTCGACTATGCCGATCTGTATTTCCAGTACACCCGCAACGAGGGCTGGCATCTGGAAGAGGGCATCGTCAAGTCCGGCAGCTTCAGCATCGACCAGGGCGTCGGCGTGCGCGCCGTCTCGGGCGAGAAGACCGCCTTCGCCTACTCCGACGCGATCAACGCCGAGGCGCTGACCCGCGCCGCCGAGGCGGTGCGCGCGATAGGCCGGGCCGGCGGCGACGGCTCGGTCGGCGCGGTCGAGCGGCGCAAGGCGAAATCCTTGTATCCGTCGATAGACCCGTGCCACAGCCTGGAGGCGGCCGCCAAGGTGGCGCTGCTGGAAAAGGTGGAAAAGCTGGCCAAGGCGATGGATCCGCGCGTGATCCAGGTGATGGCCGGCCTCGCCTCGGAATACGACGTGGTCTACGTGGCGCGCCATGACGGCGTGCGCGCCGCCGACGTGCGGCCGCTGGTGCGGATGTCGGTGATGGTGATCGCCGAGCAGAACGGCCGGCGCGAGCAGGGCTCGTCCGGCGGCGGCGGCCGCTTCGACCTCGCCTATTTCGACGAGGCGGTGGTGGAGCGTTATGTGCGCGAGGCGGTGAAGCAGGCGCTGGTGAATCTGGAATCGCGTCCGGCGCCGGCCGGCCAGATGACGGTGGTGCTGGCGCCGGGCTGGCCCGGCGTGCTGCTGCACGAGGCGATAGGCCACGGCCTGGAGGGCGATTTCAACCGCAAGGGCACCTCGGCCTTCTCCGGCCGCGTCGGCGAGCGGGTGGCGGCCAGTGGCGTCACCGTCGTCGACGACGGCGTGATGGGCGGCCGCCGCGGCGCGCTGGCGATAGACGACGAGGGCAATCCGACGCAGCGCACGGTGCTGATCGAGGACGGCATTCTCAAGGGCTATATGCAGGACGCGATGAATTCGAGGCTGATGGGCGTCGAGTCCACCGGCAACGGCCGGCGCGAATCGTACGCCAGCATCCCGATGCCGCGGATGACCAACACCTATATGCTGGCCGGCGAGCGCGATCCGCAGGAAATCATCGCCTCGGTCAAGGACGGCCTGTACGCGGTCAATTTCGGCGGCGGCCAGGTCGACATCACCAGCGGCAAGTTCGTGTTCTCGGCCTCCGAGGCCTGGCGGATCGAAAACGGCAAGCTCAGCTATCCGGTCAAGGGCGCCACGCTGATAGGCAGCGGCCCGGAAGTGCTGAACTACGTGTCCATGGTCGGCAACGACCTGGCGCTGGACCAGGGCGTCGGCGTCTGCGGCAAGGAAGGGCAGAGCGTGCCGGTGGGCGTCGGCCAGCCGACGCTGCGGATAGACGGCGGCCTGACCGTCGGCGGCACCGGCGCCTGATCATTCGTCCAACAAGGCCGGGCATGCGCCCGGCCTTTTTCATGCCGCCATCGCCGGATGCGCTGCGCCTCCCGCGCCATGCCCATGCCGAAGCCGGCGCCCCGCGGTAGGCGCCGCCGCCGGCGCTTTCTGCGCGCCCGGTTCCGGGACGCGCATCTCGAATCCCCCTCCGCCCAGATAGCAGCCTGGCCCGCGCCGCGCCGTCCGCGATCGTTGGCAGCCCAGCCGCGCGCGACGCGGAAGAAGGCGGCACGGGCTGTTCTTAAAGCCAGGCGGGGCGGGCAGGGCCCCGCAGAATCTGATCCTGATCAATTCCGCAATGATCATGTCATTTTACTTTGATCCGCGGTCCGGCAGCAGGCGGACCGGAGCTGTGCACATCAAAACAACAGACTGGAATTGGAAAATGAACAAGATCAGCAAAATCCGCGTCGCCAGCGTGCTGGCATTGGCCTGGACCTCGTTTGCCGGCGCGGCCACGATCACGCCGCCGGGCGCCGGCGGCGCGCCCATCCCGTTTTCGGCGGTGGGGCCGGCCACCGTCAGCAAGGGCGGCGTCGACGTAGACTGCAACGCGGTGTTCAGCGGCACCGTCGACGGCGCCGGCAACATCCTGATCACCAGCGCCTCGTTCAAGGGCATACCGGTGTGCCGTATGATCAAGGCCAGCGCCACCGTGGCGGCGCCGTGGGTCGGACGCGTGACCGCGCTCAATCAATTGGCGATAACCGGCGTGACGGTCAACGTCAACACGCCCATCCTCGGCGGTCAGTGCGGGCCCAGTCAGGTGGCGGGACAGATCAGCGACAACGGCGTCGACGCCACCGTCATCGGCCTGGCCGGCGCGCCGCTGGCCGGGGGCTGCTCGATCTCGGCCAATCTGACCACCACGCCGTATATGCATGTGACGCCCTGAGCGGCGTCGCGCTCAGCCGCCCGGCGGCGCGCCGCCGGGCGCGATATCGTCTTCGGCCCGCCACCAGCGCCGGGAGGCGCGCAGCGTATAGGCGCGCCGATAGGCGGTCGGCGTCAGGCCTGTCTGGCGGCGGAACAGCCGACGGAACGATCCGGCATCCTCGTAGCCGCATTGCTCGACGATGGCGGGCAGGTCCATCGTGGTGATCTCCAGCAACAGCTTGGCGCGCTCGATGCGCAAGCGGTGCAGGTAGTCCAGCGGCGTCATGTCCGCCACCTCGCGGAAATGGCGCAGCAGCGTGCGGGTGCTGACCGCGGCGGCCTCGGCCACTTTTTCCAGACTGTACGGCTCGGTCACATGCCCTTCCAGCCAGCGGCGTGCCTTGAACACCGCGCTGTCGCGGGTCGGCGTGCTCAGCAGTTCCAGCGTCTGGGCCGATTGCTCGAAGCGCGCCGGCCGATACAGCAGGCCGCTGGTGCAGCTGTCGGCCAGTTCGTCCCCGGCGAAATGGCGCACCAGTTCCAGCGTCAGCTCGGCGGCCGAGGCCGGCGCGCCGCTGCAGAACACATTGCCGTCCACCGTCACCGGCCTGTCCATCAGCAGCCGCGTCTTCGGATGGTTCTGCGAGAACCAGCCGGCGATCAGCCAGGTGATGGTGGCGTTGCGGCCGTCCAGCACGCCGGCGCGCGCCAAGAGCGCGGCGCCGTTGTAATTGGTGGCGATCAGGTCGCCGGCTTCATGGCGGCGGGCAATCAGCCGCTGCGCCTGGGCATGGCGGTCCAACTGCTGCTTCAAGTGGGGCACGCTGTGCATGTCCAGGCCGGGGACCAGCAGCGCCGAGCGGCCGGCCGGCATGTCGCGGCCGTCGGACGGCGGCAGCCACGGCGGCTGAGGCAGCGGGGCGCCGTCGGCGCCAAGCAGGCGCCAGCCGAACAGCGGCGTTTTCTGCCGGGGGTGGCGCAGATGCCACAGTTTGTTGGCGGCGCGCAGCACGTCTATGGCCGAAAACAGCGTGCCGCCGAGGCAATCGGGCAGGTAAAGCAGGTCTATGCAGGCGTTCATCAGGGGTCTGCCTTGGCGATATCCGCTTTAACCTTGGCGAAACCGGCCGACAAATGCAAGTTCAATGGCATTTTATGTATTTCAATATCATGACAATATTGATTCGGCTGTCTTGACCTCCGTCTGGCCGGCAGCGGATTTCCATTGGCGAAAACGGCCCGCCGAATGGCCGTCCTCCCCCCTCTGCGCAGCGACTGTCCGTTCCTAGACTGGGATCAGGGCGGGGTCGACTCCGTCGGCCCAATCCCGACGCCCATCACACCCTATGGAAACGGAGACCAGACATGGCCCAGCTGCCAGGCATCATTCCCGCTATCGAAAGGCACGAGGCGGAGTTCATCGCGATCCGCCACGCCATCCACAGCCATCCCGAACTGGGCTTCGAGGAGGAGGCCACCAGCCGGCTGGTCGCCGAATCGCTCAGCGGCTGGGGCTATCAGGTCGCCACCGGCCTGGGCGGCACCGGCGTGGTCGGACAGCTGCGTTGCGGCAGCGGCGCGCGCCGACTGGGCATACGCGCCGACATGGACGCGTTGCCGATACAGGAGGAGACCGGTCTGCCTTACGCCAGCAAGCTGCCGGGCAAGATGCACGCTTGCGGCCATGACGGCCATACCGCCATCCTGCTGGCGGCCGCGCGCCATCTGGCCGAGACCCGTCGCTTCGACGGCACGCTGAACCTGATTTTCCAGCCGGCCGAGGAGGGGCAGGGCGGCGCCGCGGGGATGATGGCCGACGGCTTGTTCGAACGCTTTCCGTGCGACGCGGTGTTCGCGCTGCACAACGGCCCGACGCTGCCGGCCGGCAGCTTCGTCGTGCAGCCGGGCGTGCTGGCGGCCTCGGTCGACGTCGTTTCCATCACGCTGACCGGCAAGGGCGGCCACGGCGGCATGCCGCATACCTGCGTCGATCCGGTGGTGGCGATGGCGTCCATCATCATGGCCCTGCAGACCATAGTCTCGCGCAATCTTTCGCCGGACCAGCCTGCGGTGGTGACGGTGGGGGCGGCGCATGCCGGCGAGGCCTGCAATGTGATTCCGGACCGCGCGCGGCTGGAGCTGACGGTACGCGCCTACAGCCCGGCGGTGCAGCGGCAGATAGAGGGCCGGCTGCGCGAGCTGGTCGGTCTGCAGGCGCAAAGCTACGGCGTGACGGCCGAGATCGACTGGCAGCCGGTGTCGCGGGTGCTGGTGAACACGCCGGAGGAGACGAGGATCGCGCGCGAGGTGGCCGAGGCCATGGTCGGGCCGCAGGGCATCGTGTCGTTGCCGGCCGGCGCGATGGGCGGGGACGACTTCTCCTGGATGCTGGAGAAGGTGCCGGGCTGCTACGTGGTGCTGGGCAACGGCGTCGGCAGCCGGGGCGGCTGCATGATCCACAACCCCGCTTACGACTTCAACGACGAGATCCTGAGCGTCGGCGCCAGTTACTGGGCGAGGCTGGCCGAAGCCTATCTGAAATAGCCGCCCGCTCGCGGCGCGCATGGCGGCGGTTGGCGGCGCCGCGACCAGAACAATGAACAATGGAGAGACATGCCGATGAAGCGGATACCGTCGTGTGGGCCGCTGCTGCTGCTATTGCTGGCCGGCAACGGGCAGGCCAGCGAGATCACGGTCGGCACGCTGCCGTCCGGTCTGGGCGAGGGCAGCCAGTTCGATTTGGGCGCGGTGCGGCTGGAGGCCAAGGGGGCGATGGCGATCGGCGGCGTCTACCGGACCGGCAGTCCCGATCCGGCGCTGACCGGTCACGCCAATCAGATGGACACCTTGAACGACGGCGATCTGAATTACCGGCGCGGCGCGCTGGTGTCGGAGGCGTGGCAGGGCTATCTGCAGGGCGATTTCCGCTACCGCGACGCCGGCGTGTTCGTCAGCGCCAAGGCCTGGTACGACTACGGCCTGATCCACGGCTCGGTGGAGCATGGCCATTCTCCGAACGGCTACGCGCCGGGCGCGCCGCTGAACGACGCGCGCTTCACCCGGCTGGACCGCTTCAGCGGCGCGGTGGTGGACGACGCCTATCTGTACGGCCGCTATCGCCTGGGGCAGTCGTCCTTGCTGCTGAGACTGGGGCAGCAGGTGATACCGTGGGTGACGCCGACCACCATTCTCGGCGGCATCCAGCAGGTCAACGCGATGGACTTCAACGTGCTGGGCCGCGCCGGCGCGATACCGGACATGGCCAGCGTGCCGGCGCCGGCCTTCTACGCCAGGCTGGAGGCCACGGCTAAGCTGACGCTGGACGGCTATTACCAGTTCCAGTTCGAGCCCAACGCCTATCCGTCCTGCGGCACCTTCTATTCCGGCAGCGACTACGCCCAGCCCGGCTGCGACAAGCTGACGCTGAACGGCAGCCTGCTGAGCATCCTGGGCCGCCGCAACATCGTCACCGGCGATGGGCAGTCCATCGCCAACCCGCTCGACTTTATCCGGCGTGCGCCGGACGACAAACCCTACGGCGGCGAATTCGGTTTCAGCGCCAGCTATCTGTTCGACGGCATCGGCCAGTTCGGCTTGTTCTATTCCAATCAGACCAGCCAGCTGAGCTTCAATCAGATGCTGCGCACCGGTCCCGGCGTGTTGCTGCCGGCCGCCGCCAATCTGGGGCTGGCGCAGCCGACCGGCGTCGCCGGCCAGTTCCGGCGCAGTTATCCGGACCATATCCATATGTTCGGCGTCAATTTCCGGACCAGGCTGCCGGGCGGTACCGGCATCTACAGCGAATTCAGCTACCGGCCCGATCAGCCGGTGGCCTGGAACGGCGCCGACTTCCTGTACGGCGTGCTGACCGGCACCGGGCCGCTGGGCTATCTGGCGCATACGCCGACAGGCTATCTGGCGAGCGGCTACGACACCTTCCGTAGCAGCCAGCTGACGCTGGGCGCCGCCCGGCCGCTGGGGCGGATGTTCGGCGGCGACGCCAAATTGTCGGGCGAGGTCGGCGCCAAGTATCTGGCCGGCTTGCCGGACCCGTACCGGATGCGCTACGGCCGGGTCGGCTACGGACCGGCGCCCAGCCAGGCCACGCCGTCCTGTAGCAGCACCGGGCCGAGCTGCGCGCTGGACGGTTTCATCACGCCCTTGTCCTGGGGCGCGCGGACCAAGCTGGAGGTGCGTTACGCGGCGGCGCAGCCGGGTCTGGACCTGATGCCGTCGCTGGCCTTCGGCTACGACATCAGCGGCTATTCCCACGACGGTCAGTTCATGGAGGGGAGGCGCAGCCTGCTGTGGCGGCTGCAGGGCGAGTACCGCAAGCGCTATGTGTTCGAGCTGCTGTACCTGGACACCCGCGGCGGCGCCTACAACACGCTGGCCGACCGCAGCCTGGCGATGATCAGCGCCGGGATGAAGTTCTGACGCAGCGGCGAGACAGGCCGATGGCATGGCGTTGCCGTTCCGGGCGAAGGCTCAGTACAAATACTAGCGTGGGCATTTAGCAATTATCGACCGGATATTCCGCACTATTACCAAGATATCTAGTGCGTGATTGCTGCAAATCGCTTGTCGCTTCCGGCCGGCGGCATCCAATCACCGGAGGAGCGCGGCAATGGACAGCAGGCCAGGCCAGGCGGGCCTTCCCGCCAATATCTTCAAGACCGGCGGCCGGATACGGCTGATAGACCGCGAGCGGCTGTTCGGTCATGGCGCGCTGACCATCTGGCTGACCGGCCTGAGCGGCGCCGGCAAGTCCACCATCGCCTACGAGCTGGAGTCCAGGCTGGTCGGCGGCGGCTTCTCCGCCGTGGTGCTGGACGGCGACAATCTGCGCCACGGCCTGAACCGCAACCTCGGCTTTTCCGCCGCCGAGCGTCAGGAGAACATCCGCCGCGTGGCCGAAGTGGCGCGGCTGATGAACGACGCCGGCCTGATCGTCGTCTGCGCCTGCATCTCGCCGCTTCGCAGCGACCGCGAGATGGCGCGGACCATAGTCGGCGAACGCCGTTTCGCCGAAGTCTACGTCAGCACCTCGCTTGCGGTGTGCGAGCAGCGCGACTGCAAGGGACTGTACGCCAAGGCCAGGGCCGGCGAGATCAATCATTTCACCGGCGTCTCCGCGCCGTACGAGGCGCCGTCGCACCCGGCGCTGGCGCTGGATACCGGCGCGCTGCGGCTGGACGAATCCGTCGACAGGCTGTTCCACATGGTGCTGCACTGTTGCAGCCCCGCGGCGACAGCGGAAAGGGACGACTATGAGTATCAGATCTGACGCCGACCGGCCGCTGCCGGTGCTGATGATTCCGCTGCGCCGCTGCGGCAGCCACGCGCTGAGGCTGAGGCTGAACTTCAGCCGGCAGTTCTATTCGCCGTACCCGCTGCACATCGTCGACTTCATGCCGCTGCTACCCTTGTACGGCGATCTGGCCGACGATCGCAACTACTTCCAGTTGGTGGTGGACCTGGTGGGCCTGCAGGCGGCCAGCATGGTGAAGTGGCCGGACCTCGCCTTCGATCCGGTGGAGTTGTTCGAGGCGCTGGCCGACCAGCCGC
Source organism: Chromobacterium sp. CV08 (assembly GCF_051129845.1). Lineage (NCBI taxonomy): Bacteria > Pseudomonadati > Pseudomonadota > Betaproteobacteria > Neisseriales > Chromobacteriaceae > Chromobacterium > Chromobacterium sp. CV08. The sequence continues at coordinate 3,069,851 of NZ_CP150453.1, read as the reverse complement.
GCAGCCCGCACCGGGTGGTGTGGGAGATGCTGCTGCGCGGCGCCGAGCGGCAGGGCGCCGCGGTGGCGATGGACAAGTCGCTGGACTGTGTCCACTACGCCGAAGAGCTGCTGGGCCTGCTGCCGCGTATGCGCTTCCTCAATGTGGTGCGCGATCCGCGGGCCCAGGTGTCGTCGATCAACCGCGCCATCATCCACGACTTCGACACCGTGCTCAACGTCCGCACCTGGCTGGCCGCCTACCAGGCCGCCGACCGTCTGCTGGCCAAGCATCCGGACAAGGTGCTGACGATACGCTACGAGGATTTCCTGGCCGATCAACAGACCGTGTTGCGGCAGATCTGCGATTTCTTCGGCATAGATTTCCTGCCGCAGATGCTGGACATCCGCAACTCGCCCGAGGCGGCGCAGATTTCGCAGCTGTCGGCGTTGTGGTCGTCCAACCATTTCCCGCCCATCGTCGCCAATGCCGACAAATTCAAGCAGCAGCTGTCGCTGCGCGAGATCGAGATCATCGAGACCGCCTGCCGCGACTATATGCAGCGCTATGGCTACACGCTGTTGACGCCGGCCCGGCTGCCGTTGGGCGACGAGCTGGCGGAGCAGGCCGAAAAGCGTTCGGAACGCGCGCGCGCGCAGGCCTGGGACGATTTGAGGCAGCGCAATTATCGCGACTACATCCTGCGCCGGCATCGCGCCGACTACCTGGCCGGCCTGAGGCAAAGGCTGCAGAGGGACGCTGCGGCCCGCGCCGCCGAAGCGAACGCGGCGCTGGCGGACGAACGGCACTGAGCGGCGCCTGTCGCATTCGAGGCCGTCCCCGAGGGGGCGGCTGTTTTTTTTGTTGGCAAGTCGGCGAGATCATGGTTAAAATGTTTGATAAGATGTATATTTTATCGAACTAATTAAATCTGAGATCCGCCAATGTCACTGATGAAGTTGAACGATCACGAGGTGGACCGCGCGCTGCGCGACACCATGGGCGAGTCGGGCAATCTGCGCTACGACTCGCGCCGCAAGACGCTGATCATTCTCGGCCTGGCGGCGGCCTGCCTGCTGGAAGCGGTGGCCTTGGCGGCGCTGGCGCGCAAGGAGGCGCCGCCGCCGCATTTCTTCGCGGTGACGCCGGACGGCCGGCAGTACCAGCTGATATCGAGCGGCACGCCGGTGATGAACGAGCAGCAGGCAGGGCAGTGGCTCAGCTACGCGCTGTCGCAGATCCTGAATTACAACTGGACCGAGCTCGATCCGCACTTCGCCGACGCCGCCAGCAAGTATTTCACCGAGGACTCCTGGCTCAATTTCAAGAACGAGCTGAACGAGGCCGGGACCTTCCAGTCGGTGCAGAACAACGAGCTGATCAGCAATATGAAGCTGACCAGCTCTCCGATCCTGGTCCACAAGGGCCAGCAGGCCGGCGTCGACGCGTGGGAGTTCGAGGCCAAGGGCACGCTGAGCTATCTGAACCGCACGCAGCGCTCGGACAATCAGATGAAGTTCCGCGTCGTCGTGGGCCTGGTGCAGGTGGGCGGAACCCGGGATTTCCGCATCCTGGCCCTTTACATGTCGAAGGATAGGGTGTGAGCGCGATGAAGACAGGCATGGCGGCCGGCCTGCTGCTGGCCGGCGCATGGGTCACGGCGGCGGCGGCCGGGCAGGCCGCCGACGGGCAGTTCTATACCGGCAGCGCCGGCGATCCGAGGCTGGCGATGCAGTCGGCCGCGCCGCAGGCAGCCTCTCGGGCGCCCGCCCGCGACCCGTTGCAGCGGGCCATGGAGGCCGATCCGGTGTTCGGCTCGGTGATGAAGGAGGCGGTGCCGTTCGATCCGGGCCAGATCCGCATGTATCGCCGCCAGGTGGACAAGGTGGAGCGGCTGAAGGATTCGCCGCCGGTGTCCGGCGAACAACGGACGATACCGGTGCGGCCGGGCCGCACCGTCGATCTGACGGTGGCGGTCGGCTATCCGCTGACCGTGCGTCTGACCGACGTCGCCGGCCAGCCATTGAAGATATCGGGCAGCGTGCCCGGCATGTCCTTCCTGACCGTGCATCCGATTCCAGGCGACGGAGGCGGCGGCGGCGGCGGCGCGTCCCAGGCGGCCGCACTGGCCGGAGTTGGCGCGCCGGCCGCGACGGCGCCTTCGGGCGGAGAGGCGAAGGACGCGATCGTCATCGACTCCTCCGGCTCCGGCACCACGTCGCTGACGGTGTTCGCCGCCGGTTCCTTCCGCCCCATCGTGGTGCGGGTGAAGTCCATCTATCCGAAGGGCGGCGAGAAGGCCGACTTCGCCGCCGACCTGCGGCTGACCTGGATGGGCGGCGACGCGCTGAACCGCGGCGACGAGTACCAGTCCCCGTTGTCCGGTCCGTTGATGGCGGTGCTGAAGGAGACCGTCGGCGAGGAGATGCAGACGGTGCCGCACAACGGCGGCGACGCGATCAAGGTGTGGCGCCGGCTGTCGGACAGCCGGGTCTTCGTCAAGGTGCGGCCCGGCGTGACCTTGCTGTCGCCGCGCAATTTCCGGACCAGCACCCGGGACGACGACGGCGGCTCGGCGTATGAGTTCGACTACCGTCCGTCGTCTATGGTGGCGGGCATGGGCGGCGGCGCCCGCGCGATCGTGATCCGGTGGGGAAACTATGAGCAATAAACCCGATATGGTCGATTTCGGCAAACAGCCCAAGGGCGCCGGCGTCGACGCCAGCAAGAAGCGCCTTGCGGTTTTCGGCGTCGCGGCCATCGCCTTTTTCGCGGCGATGCTGATCTACAAGAAAGTCACCGCGCCTAAGGAGGCGCCGCAGGACCAGATGGCGCTGGCCAGCACGCCGGAGAAGATGAAGGACACCGGTTCGGTGGACGCCGGCACGCTGGCCCAGGCGGACAATCACAACCAGCCGGCGCTGTACGGCACCGCCGACGCGCTGCTGAACACCCAGCAGGCAGGGCGCGAGAAGAACGCCATCGCCAGCGGCGGCGCCTATGTCGCCGAGGTCGGGGCGCTGAACGAGCGCAGTCCCGATCCGGCGTCGCAGCCGCAGGGTCAGGGCGGCGGTCTGCCCCCGGTGCCGCAGGGCGGCGCGCTGGCCTCGGCATTGGACGCCGCCTCGGTGCAGAAGCAGGGCGCCTGGCTGCAGAAGTTCCAGCGCATGGCCGGCCGCGGCGACGCACCGGCGCAGGATAGAAAGCTGATCAACTGGTACGGCGCCGGCGCGGCTCAGCCGGTCGCCCTGCGCGCGACCGACGGCGGAGGCGACGGCGGTCGCGGCCAGTACAAGGGCGGCAAGGTCGCCTTCATGGGCGAGCGGGTCGCCGCGGTGACCTTGAACGAAACTTCGTCCTATCAGCAGGGCACGACGGTGATGGTCCGCATCGTCGAGGACGGCGGCAAGCGCGACGCCCAGTTGTTCGGCACCTATAGCGAGGGCTACGACGCCCTGGTGGTGAAGCTGAGCAAGATGCGGCTGGCGGACGGCAGGGTGGTGCCGGTCGACGCGGTGCTGGTGGACAAGGACACCAATTCCCAGGCGGTGGCCAGCGCGGTCAAGGGCCATTATCTGGACCGCTTCGGCATGATCGCGGCCGGTGCCTTTCTCGGCAGCTACGCCACCGCGCTGACCAGTGGCGGCGAGACCACGGTGGTGAACGGCGGCGCCGTCACCACGGTGCCCAAGATAGACCAGCCGGCCAAGTTCGCGCTGGGCAAGACGGTGGAGGCGGTTTCCCAGGTGGCGGCGGCCGGCGCCGCGCGGTTCAACAAATCGGAGGTGATTCTGAACAGGAGCGAACTGGTGGGCGTGCTGTTTCTGGACGATGCGTTTGCGGGAGGGTCGTGATGTTTGATCAGACCTTGTTGTCGGGCGATGCGATGACCGCCGGCAATGCGATACGGCAGGTGGTGTACGCGCTCAGCCAGTTGCTCGGCCTGGCGGCGATGGGACGGGCGGGCTGGACGATGTACAAGAGCGGCGACGCCCGCTTCACCCAGGCCGGCGACGGCTGGAAGATCTTCGTGCTGTTTCTGTCGGGGATATTTCTTTACTACATGGAAGATGTCTGGGATCTGGTCAGGAATACCTTTCCGGGCATGTCCTGAATCTGTCTGTCTTTAAAAAAATCAGGGAGTGGAACGATGTTCAAAAGCAAGAATCGCGGAATGATGCTGATGGTGGGCATGCTGGCGCTGTTCGCCGCGGAGGCGGCGCTGGCCGCCAGCGGCACCGGCGGCTCGGCGACCGCCGCCATCAACAGCTCGGGCAAGAGTCTGACCGATACCGCCAATCAGGCCAAGGACCTGATCACCACGTTCAAGGATGTGGTGGCGATGGGCCTGCAACTGGTCGGCGTGATGTGCATGGGCTTCTCCGGCTGGAACATCTATGTGTCCGGCAAGCCGGGACGCGAGGACCGCGGCCATATGAAGACCGCGCTGTTTGCGGGTCTGGGCGGCGTGATCGCCTACTTCGCGCCGGACTGGATCGGCATGGGCGGCAAGACGCTGATGTGAGTCCATCGGCACGGAAGCAACCCGCCATCGGCGGGTTTTTTTATGTTTTCACTGCCGTTCTTCCGTGTATAATGTTTGTTATAGTATATATTTTATAAAACATTTAAATGCTACAGCCTCAGATCTACCGCAACCGCGACTATCCGGGCGGCGTGGACGGAGTGCATGCCGTCAGCCGCCATCCGCCACATGGCTTCCTCAGCTCGCTGTTCGAGTACAACCGCCATTGCTGCAAGTTCTGCGGCTACCGGAGCCGCGAGTTCATGGAGGCCGAGCCGCTCGACGACGACTATGGTAACGAGGCGCCGGACAACTGGCTGGTGTTGTGCCACTACTGCCGCGCCACCCAGCATGTCGGGGCCGCGCTGCGCGCCGGCGCGTTCTGGGGCGTGGAGAAGGGGCGCTCGCAAGAGGCCCTGAACCGGCTGTGCCGCGCCTGGCCCTGGCTGGGCTCGGGCGGGCCGGATTGCCACCTCGAGCAGCATTTCGAGCAGTCGGCGCGCCTGATGGAGAGCTATATGGGCGGCCGCGGCACGGTGGACAACCTGGCCACCTTCCTGAGGGTGCTGGCGAAGAGCCGGGAGGACTCGTACGAGGACACCGTCAAGCTGCTGACCCGTAACGGCCTGCGGCTGATCTTCCCGCCGTCGTACCGGCCGCTCGGCATAGACGAGTTGCGCCGCCACGACAGGGCGAGGGCGGAACAATGACGACGCCAGGCGGCGATGTGAAGCGTTTGGAGATGCGCAGTGACGACGATATTTGACGCGTTTGACAACTTCATGAAGCGCTTGCCCAAGATCCGCGGGGCGGCGCTGTGGGACAAGTGCGCCTGGACCACCGGTTCCGGGCCGGTGATCACGCTGCGCGGCGGCAGCCTGATGACGGTCTACAAGCTGGACGGCGCGCTGCAATCGTTCGACGGCGAGGCCTACCAGGAGCGGCTGGCCAAGCTGGCCGCGATGTTGGCCAGCCTGCCGCGTCGCAACGGCATCGTGGTGGACATCGTTTTCCAGCGCGACAAGGAGACCTCGCGCAAGGAGGTGAAGAAGCAGGCCAACAGCATACGCTCGGCCACCGCGCGCATCGGCATGGACGTCAACTTCATCCTGGACGAGCGCGAGGACATCCTGTCGCGCACCGTGGCGTCGGAGATCGCGCTGATCGTGGTCACCACTTCGCCGTCCATCCTGCCGAAGGAGATGCGCAAGGTCGCCGCCAACTGGTCCGGCGGCGAGATGGCGCAGAGCGAAACCTTCATCCCGGCGATGCGCAACCGCCACCAGGGGGTGTGCAAGGAATACGTTGAGGGCCTGGTCAATATCTTCAGCCTGAAGGCGCGCGCGCTGACGCTGGAAGAGGCCATCGTGATGGACGCCAATCTGTGGGACGGCGGCGGCGAAGGCCTGCAGCCGATCACGCCGGACTCGGTCAAGCAGAACGGCGCGCCGCCGGCGCGCGCCGAGCCGCTCATCGCCGGCCAGCGCGACGATATCGTGCCGCCGCTGCCCGGCTTGCAGATCTTCCGCCGCCAGGCGGAAAACATCCCGGAAGAGGGCGTCGCCCGGACAGGCAACCGTTACTACTCGAGCGGCTATTTCGAGTTTCCGATCTCGCAGCCGGAGGCCTTCAACAATCTGCTGCGCATTCTGCCGACGGCCCGCATCCATGCGGAAATCCCGTTCCGGATGGCGTTCCAGCTGCTGTCCGGCAGCGCGTCCGGCCGCTTCTCCACCAAGAAGTCGGTGGCGCAGTTCCTGAAGTTCTCCACTTTCGGGGGGCAGAACTCCAAGATCGTCGACGCGATCAACGAGGTGAAGGAGCTGGAGAAGAGCGGCGCGACCACCTTCGTCGGCGTGCGGATATCGGTGGCGACCTGGGGCGCCAGCAAGCAGGAGGCCACCGACCGCTTCACCGAGCTGGCGGCGGCGCTGAACGGCTGGGGCGGCGGCCAGGTGATACAGGAATTCGGCAATCCCTGCGAGATGGCGATGGGCACGCTGCCGGGCTTCCGCAACCTGGCGCCGGAACTGATCCTGCCGGCGCAGATGCTGGCGGCCATCCTGCCCATCGAGCGGCCGGCCTCGCCGTGGAACTACGGCAATATGATGATGCTGACCGAGGACGGCAAGCTCTTCGTCTACCAGGTGGGCTCGCAGCTGCAGCAGGCCTGGGTCGACGTGATGTTCGCCACGATGGGCTCGGGCAAGTCGGTGCTGCTGCAGGCCTTGAACCTGGGCTCCATCCTGCAGCCGGGCAAGGACGACATTCCGCGCATGGCCATCCTGGACGTCGGCTACTCGTCCAAGGGCCTGATCGACACCGTCAAGGCCTCGCTGCCGCCGGACCGGGAATACCTGGCCCAGCACTACCGGCTGTCCATAGACAAGCGCAATGCGATGAATCCGTTCGACACCATGCTGGGCTGCCGCTCGGCGGTGCCGGACGAGAAGGCCTTCCTGGTCGATTTCGTCACCTTGCTGCTGACGCCGGTCGGCCAGGACAGGCCGGTGCCCGAGATCGCCGAGCTGGTGGACACGCTGGTCGCCGCGGCCTACCGCTACTTCTCGATAGAGAAGCCGAAGAAATACCAGCCGCGCCGCAATCAGGAGGTCGACGAGGCGTTGCAGCGCAACAACCTGCATCCGGACGAGGGCGCGACCTGGTGGAGCGTCGTCGACATGCTGTTCGAGCGTGGCGAGATCCGCTGCGCCACCGTGGCGCAGCGCTACGCCGTGCCCATCATCCCGGATCTCAGCCAGGTGATGCAGGCCACGCCCAGCATCAAGGACAACTATACCGACGCGGTGATTCCCGGCGGCTCGTCCATGCTGGATTTCTGCAACCGGATGCTGGGTTCGATCAGCAGCCGCTTCCCGCTGCTGGCCTACGAGACCGCGCTGGACTTCGCCAACGCCAAGATCGTCGCGGTGGACCTGGCCGACGTCACCGGCGGTCAGGGCGCGGCCTCGCAGAAGCAGGGCGAGGTGATGTATCTGGCCACCAGCGCCTTCCTGGCGCGCGGCTACTACATGGACGACGACGTGGTGCCGACGATGGATTGCCCCGGCCAGTACATGGAGTACCACCGCCGCGAGCTGCGCAAGAACCGCAACGAGGTCAAGCGCATCGTCTACGACGAGCTGCACAACATCAGCTCGCCCATGGTGCTCGGCCTGATCGAGACCCTGGTGCGGGTGGGGCGGAAGTACAAGGTGCACATCGCGCTGGCATCGCAGGAGCACACCGACTTCCCGAAATCCATCATGAACCTGGCCACCAATATCTGGGTGCTGCGCGCCGACTCCAAGGAGGTGCGCGAGGATTTGAAGAAGAGCATGGATTTGAGCGAATACGCCGAAGAGGCCCTGGCCAACCGCATCCAGGGCTTGACGCCGCTGGGCGCGCCGATGCTGCTGTACAGCAAGATCAAGGGCGCCATCGTCGAGCGGGTGCTGTATTTCAAGCCGGGCGGCGTCGAGCTGTGGGCCTACGCCACCACGCCGGCCAATGTTGAGATCCGCGGCCAGGTGGCGAAATTCGTCGGCTATCGCGAGGCGCTGAGCCGGCTGGCGCGCCGTTTTCCGGGCGGGGACGCGGTGTCCGAGGTCGACAAGCGCATCGATGCCTGGGGCGGCGCCAAGCGCGAGGCGGACATCATCAAGGAAATCGTGGCGGAAATCGCGGGAGGGCGTTGATGGAAGACGGAATGGACCGCGCCGCGATGGCGCGCTGGTTTGCCGACGAGGAGGGCGACGTGTCGGCGCCGGAGGAGTGGGCGCTGACCCATGGCGACGAGATAGGCTACGCCGCGCCGCCGGACGATGCCGAGGACGGCATCTGGTATCGCTTGCACGGCCTGCTGCCGTCGCCGGTGCTGATGGAGCGGCTGGCGGCGATGCCGCATGGCGGCCTGCTGGCCTTGTGCGAATGGGCGCGGCGCAATCCGCGCAGCATGCTGTTCCGCAAGCTGGAGCGGCTGCCGCAGGGCGTGGCGCGCTGGCAGGCCGATTTCGACCGCCGCCGCGCGGCGCTGGCCGAGGAGCTGGGCGATGAGGAACTGGCCGAGCAACTCTTGCCGCCGGCGCAGCGGAAATAATTCAACTGCGCAATAAAAAGTTTGATATGATTACTATCAAAATATACAAATGGAGCATCGAGCGATGAGATCCGCAATGCCATTAGTGATGGCCGGAGCCGTGCTGGCGCTGGCCGGCTGCGCCGCGCCGGCCGCCAGGGAGCCGGCGGCCAGTCCCGAGTTGGCGATGCTGGCCAAGGCCGCCGAGGACGCCGCCCGCAGCCAGCAGCTGCTGGCGCGGATGACGGTGGTCAACAGCGGCGACAAGGCGATGCAGGAGCTGAAGGCCAGCCTGGCCGCCACGCCCAGCAACGACCTGAATCGGCTGTATTCCACCGAATACGTCGGCGTCCCGCACGGCATCGTCAAGAACATCGCCGACGCCATAGGCTGGCGCTTCGAAGAGCGCGGTTCGGCCGACGTCGACAGCATCGTGCGGATCAAGAGCGTGTCGCAGCCGGCGATCGCGGTGCTGCGCTCGATCGGCGACCAGTTCCCCTATGTGCTGGCAGTGGACGAGAAGTCGCGGACCATCGTGCTGGACTACACGCGCTCGATCAACGACGCGCGCGATCCCAAGACCGCCTTCCAGGCATCGGCGTCCAAGCCGCTGATCCAGAAGTACGCGATGAACGGCGGCATCTTCGCCGACCGCAAGCTGGCGGTCCGGGTGGCCGGCGATTACAAGAGCAAGGGCTTCGAGTCCCAGATCCGGCCGGTCGGGCGCAAGTTCCAGATCGAGGTCGGCCCCTTCGTCGACGACGGCGCCGGCGAACGCCGGGTGCGCGAGACGCTGGGACTGCACCAGCGGGTGGAGTGAGGCATAGATGAGGCGCTTGTGGTGGTGGGTGTTGTCGTTCGGGCTGGCCGGCGGCGCGGCGGCGGCGCCGATTCCGGGGGAGGACGGCGCCGCGCTGCGGGACGCCCTGAACTGGCAGCCTAAGAGCTATCTGTCCGAACAGGCGGCGCTGAAGGTCAAGGCGGTGTTCAACGCCGGCCTGTCCTACGGCGCCCAGCTCGGCCAGGCGCGCGAATGCGAGCGGCTGAACGCGATGCTGCAGGCCCAGGACGCCACCTTGTCCCAGGTGTTCGACTTCTCGCGGCTGCTGCTGCCGGATTCGCTGCTGCCGCCGGTGCTCAGCTCGTCCAAGAACACGGTCAGGCTGGAAAGCCCGACCAGCATGGTGTCGGTCGAGGCCTCGTACCGGGTGCGCGAGGACGCGCGCTTCGTCACCACGCCGCCCAGCTGGTGGGATTACATGCAGCAGCCGGTGCCCGAGGTGCGCGAGCCGGACGCCGCGCTGAAACCGCTGACGCCTGAGGAAAAGGCGGCCTGGGACGACGGCGTGCGCCAGGGCTGGGCCGCCGGCGTGCAGGCGGCCAAGGTCGCCTACGGCAGCAAGCTGGCGCAGTTGAAGGAAAGCTTCAACGGCATGCTGCTCTACAAGATGTTGTGGCTGAAGAAGATGGTGGATCCGCCCAAGGTGGTGAGGCAGGAGCAGCGGGTGGTGGACGCCGACGGCGGCATAGACGTCAAGGTGGTGCGCAAGGTGGTGTCGCAGCCGGTGGTCTTCGTCAAGGATCTGCCACGCTGGAAGGCGATAGACGAATTGGGCGCCGCCGAGTTTTTCGATGGAGGCAAATGATGTCCGCGCGTGACGACGATTTCGACGCCGGCTCCAAGGTCAGCCGCGGCGATCTGGAAAGCCTTTTGAACCGCTTTCCGGACGCCAGCGACATATTTCTGAAGCAGGACACCTATCCGGTGGCCAAGGTCTTCGGCCGCAACCGGCTGGTGATGAACCGACGGCTGCAGCAGAACGAGATGCGCCAGTTGCTGACCGCGGCGTACAAGGACAACGTCAACGGCTACGACATGGTGATGGGCAAGGCCCGTTCGCTGGACTTCGTCTACGAGGGCCTGGACGGCCAGCGCTTCCGCGTCGCGGTGGCGCGGGACATGCAGAGCGAGACCGCCGGGCCGTCGGCCACCTTCCGCCGCATCAAGCCGGAGCCGTGGACGCTGGCCGAGGCCGACGCGCCGGAGGACCTGGTCTATGTCAGCCGCACCCAGCGTTCCGGCCTGATCCTGGTGACCGGGCCGACCGGTTCCGGCAAGTCGGCCACCTTGTCCTCGCTGCTGCGCGACCATGTCGAGCGGCCGGATTCGTCGTGCATCCTGCGCACCATCGAGGACCCGGTCGAGTTCGTCTACGGCAGGGTGGCGGCGCCGACCGCGGTCATCGACCAGATGCAGGTCGGCAGCTCGGTCGAGAGCTTCTCCGACGGCATCCGCGCCCACCTGCGGATGGCGCCGACCCATATGCTGGTCGGCGAGGTCCGCGACGCGGAAACGGCGCAGGCGGCGATCTGGGCGGCGCAATCCGGCCACCTGGTGTACGCCACCATGCACCCGAACACCATTCCGGAGCTGTTCGACTACTGGTCCAAGTTTTTCCCGCAGGCGATGCGGGCCGTCATGATCTACAACCTCGCCACCACGCTGAAATACGTGGTGTGTCAGCATCTGGTGCCGACGGTGGACGGCAAGCGCGTCGCCGTGCGCGAGTGCCTGGACTTCACCCGTCTGGGCAGCGCCGGCTCGGTGGCGCAGGAAATCGCCGCCAACTCGGAGCGGGTGTTTCAGCTGATGCGGGAGAAGGTGAACCTGTACGGGCGACCGATGCGGCAGAGCGCGCTGGAGCTGATCGAGCAGGGGCGGGTGCGGCAGGAAGACGTGATTACCTATCTGATGACCGGATGAGGCGACGATGAGCAAACGAGACAACAAGGCGGCGGGTCCGGCGGCGCTGCTGCGGACGGCCTTCGAGCGCCTGCCGTACGAGGCGCTGTTGGCCGGCCTGGGCATACTGATTTTCCTGGCCGGCGTCACGGTCGGTTCCGGCACCGCTTCGGCGCCGGCGTCATGCGCCGCGCCGGCGGCCGCCGGCGGCGACGCCGCCGTGGTGTACAAGGGCAAGGACGAGCGCGGCCGCCCGCGCTATGTCGTCAACAAAGATTCGCTGTGGTGAGGTGAGGCATGGACGGACAATTGTGGGTATTCGCCGCGCAGTCGCCGCGCTTCACGCCCTGGCTGGATTCGCGGGCCTTCTACATCCTGCCGGTGCTGATCCTCAAGTTCAAATGGTATACGGTGCTGGCGATGCTGCTGATCTTCGGCGTGCTGATCCTGTTCGAATACAAGGGCGTGCCGATAGAACAGGCCTTCCGCTACGGCAGGGCCAAGCTGTCCGGCCGCTTCTATCATGCGAGGCCGCGCTATAGGAGGCCGGTCTGATGGCGGCGCGCAACGGAGGGGGCGGCAGCGGCGGCGGCGACGACAGACTGTTCCTGGTCATCGGCGTGCTGGCCCTGGCGGCGGCCGCGGTGTATTTCGCGCCGCATCTGTGGCTGAAATGGATGCAGAGCACTTACGGCCGCTACCTGCTGCTGGCGAAGATTCCGCTGCTGGGCGTGCCGTTCGCGCATGGGGCCGAGTGGCTGCGAGAGCAGCCGACGATGGCCAGGACCATCGCGCTCGATTACGCGCTGGGCTGGCTGGCGGCCCTGCCGGCGGCGCCCTTGCTGCTGCGGCACATCCGCAGGGAGCGCGCGGTGCGCCGGGTGTGGTCGAACCGGCCGGCCAACCGCAAGATGTTCGATCGGGTGATACGGGCGCGCGGGCTGGAGCCGAAGGAGAGGCAGCTGTACCAGGTGTCGGAGTGGATGACGCTGAACGGCCTGGACCACGAGGCGGCCGATTTCGACGAGAAATTCCTGACCCGGCTGGAGAAGCAGGTCGGCGTGCCGTCCAATCCGGACGATCCGCTGCTGGTCGGCTTCGCCCGCAAGCTGGGCGTCAGCGCCAAGCTGGTCAGGCTGGCCTGCGACAAGCATGCCTACCGCTCCACCGCGATGGTCAGGCTCCTGCACCATCACCGCGAGAAGAACGGCGTGGTGCGCTGCGACTGGGCGCGGCCCATCCTGTTCCGCCACGGCCACCCCGAGCTGTGGGCGGCGCTGGCCAGCGTCGGCCGCAAGACGGTGTTCATGGAGGGGGCCGGCGTGATGGCCCACTACTATATGGAACTGGCCGAGCGCAAGCCGCTGCGCGACATCCGGCTCTACGGTTGCCTGGTGATCATGCGTCGCTATCTGAATCTGACCATTCAGCAGATCATGCAGCAGAAAGGCATGCCGCTACCCGATGGCGGACGCGGCGGTTTTATTTGACCCTTGTGTAATAAAGTTTGATATCATACCTATTGAAGTGAATCTATAAGGTTCGGCCATGAAGCAGAAGACATTGATTGCGGCATTGCTGCTGGCGTGCGCGGCGCACGCCCAAGCCGGTTTCCTCTACCTGGACAATCCGGCGGCGCAGGACGCCGCGGCGGGCGGAGCGGGCGGCGGTGGCGCCGACGGCCGGCAGATCGAATTCGGCCAGTCGCGCGTGCCGCTGCGGCTGACGCCCGGGCAGGGGAGGATCTCCGCCGCCCTGCGCGACTATGCCAAGGCCAATGGCTGGGAGCTGGCCTGGGAGCTGGAACGGGATTTCCCCATCGATTATCCGGCGACGTTCAACGGCACCTTTCTGGAGGTGATGGAGCAGGTGGCCAAATCGCTGCAGAACTCCGACACCCCGATCCGCATCAAGGTGTACGACGCCAACAAGGTCATTCGCGTGATCAACGCGACGCGCTAAGGAAAGACGCATGAAGAAGATCGTAGCCGCGGTGTGCGGCGTCTCGGTGCTGTCCGCTTGCGGCACGCCCGGCATGCTGCAGAAGACCGACGACAGGGTGACGGCGGCGCAAACCGTGCTGCGCAGCGCGCAGGAGAATCTGTCCTATCGTCAGCCGCAACTGATGGAGCACGACAGCGGCGCCTGGTTCGCCCAGCGTTCGGTGGTGATGGACGAGATCGACGCGCTGCCGGCGCGATTCTCGCAGTCCGCAGGCTTCTCCTCGGGCCGCGCCCTGCCGCTGTCGATGATCGCCGAGCAGATTTCCAAGGAGCAGGGCGTCACCATACGGCTGGCGCGCGATATCTTCGGCATCAGCCAGTCCAAGCAGCAGGGCGCCGGCGGCAACAACGCCGGTCCGGGCGGCATGCCGATGCCGCCGACCGGCATGCCGCCGCTGCCGGGAGGCATGGGCGGCGGGATGCCGGGCATGAACTCGCCGCTGGCCTCGGTGGCGATGGACGCCGAGCCGCGTACCCAGATCAACTACTCCGGCACGCTGCGGGGCCTGCTCGACGCGGTGGCCAACCGTACCGGGACCAATTGGAGCTATCGCAACGGCGTGGTGGAGTTTTCGCGGCTGATGACGCGCACCTTCCAGATCAAGACCATGCCGGGCGTGTCCAGTTACACGGCCAAGGTGGGCAAGAGCTCGCAGAGCACCTCGGGCGGCAGCGGCGGTGGCAGCGGCGGCGGCGGTGGCTCGACCGGCGGCGCCACGCTCAGCTTCGGTTCCGATTCCTCGGTCAGCATGACCTCGGAGCTGCGCTACTGGGACAAGCTGGCCGATACCGTCAACAGCATGCTGTCGCCGCTGGGCAAGGCGATGCCGTCGGAAATGACCAGCTCGATCACCGTGACCGACTCCGCCGACGTGGTGGACCGGGTGCGGCGCTACATCGACGGCGAAAACGCCGTGCTGGGCCGCCAGGTCAACCTGTCTGTGCAGGTGTTCTCGATCAAGCTGAACGAGAACAGCGCTTCCGGCGTCGACTGGAACCTGGTCTATCGTTCGGCCTCCAGCGGCTGGGGCAGCACCTTCGCGATGCCGGCCGGCGCGACCGACGGCGCCGGCGTGTTCGGCATCACGATGAACTCCGGCCAGTTCAACGGCAGCAAGATATTGTTGCAGGCCTTGAGCCAGCAGGGGCGCGTCAGCACCGTGGTGAACACCAATGTGGTGACGCTGAACAATCAGCCGGCACCGGTGGCGGTGACCAATAACCAGGGTTATCTGGCCAGCATCACGTCGACGGCCGGCACCAACGGCTCGGCGCCGAGCACCGGCCTGACGCCGGGCCTGATCACCACCGGCTTCGTGATGAATCTGATGCCGACGCTGCTGGACAACCGCAGCGTGATGCTGCAGGTGCAGATCGATCTGTCCGAGCTGATAGACATCACCAAGGTCACTTCCGGCGACAACACCATCCAGACGCCGAACACCTCGTCGGTGCAGACCATGCAGCGCGCCTCGCTGAAGTCCGGGCAAACGCTGATTCTGAGCGGCTTCCGCCGCGCCAAGAGCAATACCGCGCGCAAGGGGGTGGTGGCTTACGAGGGCGGCACCAAGTCGTCGATGCAGGACGACGAGGAAGTCATCGTGGTGATCTCGCCGCAACTGACCGAGGGAGTGTGACATGGCCAGATTGCTGTTCGGCAACCTGGCGGTGGAACTGCAGTGGGAACCGCTGCTGGGACTGAGCAAGGAGGCCGACGAGGTTCGCGAGCTGGCGGGCAGGCGCGGCGCCAAGCAGTATCTGGTGCTGCAGAACTCGCTGGGCATCAGGGTGGCCGGCCTGGCCAGCCTGAACGCCAATGTGCGCAAGAGCCAGGTATTCGCCTTGGCCGGCCTGCTGCGGGTGGTGTCGGACGATCCCAATCTGCTGTTCCTGCACAGCGACCCGGAAGACCCCGGCCGCGTGCTGTTCATCGCGATACACGACGGCAAGCCGGCGCAGGACCGCGTGATCGCCCGCGAGGCGGCGCTGGACGCGGCGCGCCAGTTCATCCAGGAGGTCGGCACCGGGGTCACCATTCTCGGCGACATCGACGACGACCTGTTGGCGGTGACCCGCCACGTCAATCTGGAAGACATCGTCACCTCGCTGACCGACGAGGAGAAGGCGGGCTGCCGCGTGCTGCCGCTGCCGGGCAAGCAGTTGCTGGGCCTGGTGGTGTTGCTGGCGATCATGGGCGCGACAGGCGGCGGCGCCTGGTGGTGGATGGCCGATCAGGAGCGGCAGGCTCGGGAGATGGCGCAGATGGCGGCGGCACAGCCGGATCCGCTGCAGGAATTCCGCGGCCGGCAGGAGCAAGCGATGCAGAGCGCTCCGCTGGATCATGGCGCGGCCTATGCGCAGGCGATGCAACAGACGATAGCGCAGTTGCCGCGCGAGGCGGGCAGCTGGCAGTTGGACAAGGCGATGTGCAAGGACGGCGTCTGCGAACTGTACTGGAAACGGCACGACGGCGGCACTTTCAAGTCCTTGATGGAAGCGCGGCCGCGCATCGAATTCCAGGACATGGGCAGCGCCATCGAGAGGGTGTCCTTTCTGGCAGGCAAGCCATCGCGAGAAGTAAAGCCGATTCCGTCGCGTGACTTCTACCTGGCCGCCGGCGTGCGGATGCAGGAACTGGAAGACCTGGGCACGGTGCAGCTCGGGGACAAGGCGGAGAAGCTGATGGCGGTGGCGCTGGGCAAGATGGAGCCGCTGGCGCCGCTGCCGCCGGCATTGAAAAACCGGTCCGCCGCGGCGCGGCAGATCATCAAGGGCAGTTGGGCGATGCAGGGGCACCTGGCCTTCATCGACTCGGTGCCGGGACTGATGAGGCGGGTGGGTAATATGACGATCGACGAAATGGCGGTGACGATCAATGACAAAAAACCTGAATTCACCGCGAAGGGTAATTTCTATGTCCAATAAATGGATCGCGCTGTTGCTGCTGCTGCCTTTGTGCGCCTCGGCGGAAAACATAGACAGCTTCGCCAAGAACGCGCTGACGCCGGCGCCGGTGGTGCCGGCGGGCGGCCTGCCGCCGCTGCCGTCGCAGGCGGCTACGCCGCCGGTCTTGCAAAGCGGCACGCCGATAGCGGCAAGGACGGCTCGTCGCAGCTGTTCGACGTGGTGTTCATCCAGAGCAACGGCAAGCTGCGCAAGGCCTATCTGGTGGTGGACAACAAATACGGCAAGATGGTGCGCGACGGCGACACCGTGCAGTCGTGGAAGGTGGTGGCGATCGGCGACGATTATGTCGACATCGCCCACGGCGGCAAGCGCAAGCGGCTGTTGATGGATGCCGGTGTTCCCTCGGTTCCGGAACCGCGTTGAAGGCGAAGTCGAGAGGCAGGTTGAGCCATGCGGAATTGGCTTTCTGAGGTGATGGGACGCGGCGACGCCAAGGGCGGCGCTCAGGCGGCCGCCCGGCCCGACGCGCGCGCGCGCTCGCGGCGCAGGGCCTCCCGGTTCGCCGGATAGGCGGGCTGAAGTCCGAAACCATACGCCACCACGGCTGGCGCCAGGAGGGCGACCTCGCGCTGCCCGGCTATGAAAACAGCGCCTTGCTGCTGGGATCGGCCAAGGCCAGGCAGTACATCCTGCTGCTTGAGGACGTCGCCTATCGACAGCTGCACGGCACCGACCTGCTGCAGCGTTTCGACGTCGGCGTGCGCTCGCGCACCAAATGGAGCTGCTTCGGCATCTATGTCGGCACCATGGAGGAAATCCTGCTGGTGCACTCGCAGCTGCAGCAGCACGGCGCCGAATCGGCCCAGCGAGACGGCGACGCCAAGACCGGCGGCCAGCGAAACTTCGATCTGGTGGTGGAGAAGGCGGTGGACCTGAAGGCCACCGATATCCACTTCGAGTTCCGCGACGGCAGCCAGGTGCTGGTGCGCTACCGCATCCACGGCAAGTTGCGGGACAGCGATCCGAAAGACCGCCTGCTGCGCGACTTCAACGCGATGATGGACGCGGTATCCACCGCCTACAACTCGCGCGCCGACTCCAGCAGCCGCAGCCACAACCACTTCGACGAGAACAAGCACCAGAGCTGCTCGATCAACCTGAGCATACGCGGCCGCAGCTATCAGCTGCGCTTCCAGAGCGTCAAGGAGAACCGCGGCGTGGACATCGTGCTGCGGGTGTTGCTGAACGAGGCGGTGGAAAAGGACATCCTGACGCTGGCGCAGCTGGGCTATTCCGACGACCAGGTGGAGGTGCTGGAGGATGCGGTCTACCGCTCGCCGGGTCTGACCATCATCGCCGGCGAAACCGGCTCCGGCAAGACCACCACCTTGCGCACGCTGATGACCTACGAGCGGGACTCCGGCAAGAAATTCTATTCGATCGAGGATCCGGTCGAATACATCCAGCCGCACGTCACCCAGATTCCGATCCAGCGCAAAGGAGGAGGAAAAGGACGGCGGCGAGACGCCGTTCGGCGCGGCGGCCAAGGTGCTGCTTCGCGGCGATCCGGACAAGGTGATGGGCGGCGAAATCCGCGACGCCGAAACCGGCTCCTTCGCCAAGGCGATGACCCAGACCGGCCACCAGGTGCTGTCCACCGTTCACGCGTCCAGCGGCTTCGGCATCATCCCGCGTCTGTCGGACGAGGAGATCGGCATCCCCATCGATTCGTTGGCGGCGCCGGACTTCCTCACCGCGCTGGTCTACCAGAAGCTGGTGCCGGTGCTGTGCCCGGCCTGCTGCCTGCCGGCGGCGGAAGTGCTGGACGACGACTACCTGATGACCATCGCCTCGCTGGGCCTGGACGTCGGCGCGATCAAGGTGGAGGGGCCCGGCTGCCCGCAATGCCGCCACCTGGGCACCAAGGGACAGACCGTGGTGGCCGAGGTGTGCGAGGTGACCGAGGAAATGCTGCCGATGATACGCGACGGCCGTTTCTGGGAAGCGGAGAAATACTGGCGCGCCAAGAGCAACGGCAGGCTGCACGATCCGCGCATGCTGGGCAAGACCGCGATGGAGCATGCGATCTACAAGATGTCGCTGGGCTTGCTCGATCCGCGCGATGTGGAATCGGCGTTCCGCAAACTGAAGAAATACCGGCCTTTGAACCTGGCCAATTGATTGATGCGAGGAAAACAGATGGCCAATGGCGACGACGCCTTCAAGAGTCTGCTGGGCAGATTCGGCTATGGCAAGCATGGCGGAGACAGGGCCGCCGCCGCGATGCCGGCGGAGGACGATGAAGAAGTGCTGCCGCTGGCGGTGGATCCCGACCTGCTCCCGGAGCATCCGGAACCGGTGTTCCGCGACGGCGGTTTCGGTCTGCCGCTGCAGGCGGTGGCCGGACCGGCCGAAGCGAAGGCGGTCGAGTCCGAGGACCCGGCGCCGGAGGCGGCCGCCGGACCGCGCGATTTTTTCGCGCAGCCGTCCGTCGAGGAAATCCTGGCGCCGCTGCCGCCCAGCCCGCCGCCGGCGCGGCGGGGAGAAGGACTCAGCGAGGAGCGGTTGGCGCTGTTGCAGCGCCTGGCGCAGGAGGCGCGCGGCGAGAGCGCGCACGGTGCCGACGATTTCGACATGGGTTACCACGCGCCGCTGGTTGAGTCGGTGCGCCAGCCGGCGATCGAGGTGCACGAGCGCGAAGTCGACGACGCGCTGCCGGTGCCGGCCTGGGCCAGGGTCGCCGCCGAGCAGGGCATGCTGGGGCATAGCGCCGAGCAGGTGCTGGCCAGCCTGGACGCGCTGGGCCTGGTCAATGACGAGCGCTATGTGGCGCAGATCGCCGCGCATTGGCCGGTGGCGGCCGCGGCCATGGCTTTCGACGAACTGGCGCGGGTGCCGGTCGCCGCGCGCGCCGATCTGCCGCCGGCCACGCGCGAACGCGACGATCTGGGCCGCAACGGCTATTTCTACCTGAAGGGCGACAGTGTGGGTGCGCGCGCGCTGATCGTCGTCGACGGCGGAGACCCGCGTGCGGTGGACGACGTCGCCGCCTGCCATCGCGAGCTGGAAAGTCGCGGCCAGTCTTGCAGGGTGGCGCTGTTGCCCGCCTACGCCTACCGCTGGGCGCTGCGGCGTTTTTTGTGGGCCGAAATCGTCGCCGGCGGCGATGTCGGGAGGGCGCTGGACGTGGCCGGCGCCAGCCGCGCGCACGCGGCGCCGCTGCCGGACGGCAAGCGCCTGCTGCTGCTTGAGACCGCCTTCGGCATGGAGGCGGTGGCGCCGCTGCCGTCCGATGTCGCCGCCCAATGGCTGGCGAGGCCGGATGCGTCGGACGACGACGGCATCTGGAGCGCCGCGCTAAGCCTTGGCGGTCATGGCAAGCCGGCCGGTCTGGCCGCCTTCGGGCTGGACGACCGCATGGCGATCAACAGGCTGGTAAAGGAATTGTCGCGCCCCGGCGCCATCGTCTTCGTCGCAGGCGAAATGGCCGAACCGCTGGCCGCCGCGCTGGCGGCCGAGGCCTGGAGCCAGGGCCTGGCGCTGGGCGGGGGGGCCGCCGGCTTGCCGCAACGCCTGCTCGAGCCCGATGCGCGTCAGCTGCAAAACAGCCTGGCGCCGGTGCTGGCGGTGTATCCGGGGCGTCACGCCTCGGCACAGTCGGCCCTGTTGGCCATGCTGGGAGACCAGCCGGGCTGGGCCAGGGGGCGGGTGACGATGGGCGTCAACACGATGCGGGTGCCGGGCTTGTGTCCCTCGTGCGCCGAACCGGTGGACGCCGATCAGGCGGCCCGCGAACTGACCGAGGTGGTCAGCAACTTCCGCAACGTCGACTTCGGCCATATCCGGACCCGCAATGTCCGCCAGCCGTGCTGCGGCAGCGGCTATGCCGGCGAGATCTGGCTCAGCGAGGTGTGGGACGGCAAGCTGTGCCAGCGCGACTTCGGCGCGGTCATGCCGGCCGACCTGGTGGACAAGGGCCTGCGGCCGGACCAGCGCATCAGCGCCCGCTTGCTGCAGGAGATCCAGGCCGGCCGGGTTGATTACCGCAGTGTGGAGGGCGCGTGATGCTGGATTGGCTCAAGCGCTTTTTCGGTCTGGGGCCGGCCGGGCAGCAGAAATACGCCGGTCTGCCGCGCGCGCGACGCAAGTTTCTGGCGTTGCGCACCAAATTCTACGGCGACCTGGCCGACTCGATCGAGGACGGCGCCAACCCGTACGAGCTGTTCTCGCACAAATACATGCTGGCGCGCGAGCGCGGCAATCCGATGGCTCCGCTGTTCGCCTACTGGCGCGACCGCGCGGCGTCGATGAATCTGCGCGGCGCCTGGGAAGGGACGGTTCCGGCCGACGACCTGATGGTGATCGGCTCCGGTGAACGCGGCGATCTGCCGGAGGCGCTGCGCTTCCTGGCCAAGGTGGTGAAGATACGCGAGGGCAACGCCAAGGCGATCAAGATGGCCATCGCGCTGCCGATCTTCCTGTTGTTGCTGATGACCGGCGTGCAACTGGGCGTCGCGCTGGGCATGATGCCCATCATGGAGCAGATCATGCCGGCCGATAAGTTTCCGCTGATCGGCAAGGTGCTGTACTACCTGTCGCAGGCGATACGCCACTTCTGGTACTTGATCTACGGTGTTCCCATCTTGCTGGCCGTTCTGTACTTCTGGTCCTTGCCGCGCTGGGCCAGTCCCCTGCGCAGTCGGCTGGACCGGCATCTGCCGTATTCGGTGTACCGCGACCTGAAGGCCAGCGAGTTCCTGGTGTCGCTGGCCGCGCTGTCGCAGGCCAATACCGCCATCTATGACGCGGTGGTGCTGTTGGAGCAGGGCGCGACGCCATGGATGCGCTGGCATCTGGCACGCATCCGGCTGGCGCTGACCAGCAACCGCAGCATCCTGAACGCGATCGATACCGGCCTGTTCTCGGAGGAGATTTTCGACCGGATATCCGAATACGCCGAGCGCAGCAACTTCGAGAGCGGCATCCGCAAGATCGGTCTGACGACGATTGAGGAGATCTCGGAGAAGATCGGCGAGAGGTCGGCGGTGATGCGGAACATCCTGATCGTGGTGGTGGGCCTGTTCATCCTGCTGACGATAGCCGGCATGATGATGACGGCGCTGGAGGCCGGCAACCAAATCCAGCAGATGACCGGCGGCGGGATCTGATTTATCGTTTGCCATGCTTTTTTAAAGTTTGATATAGTATGTATTCTATTTAACAACTAATGAGCACATTGGAGATTCCATGCATGCTTTGAAACGGCGCGTAGCTACTGGCAGAAGCAGCTCGCTGAAGCGCCAGGCGGGTATTGACCTGATTCAGCTGTCGGTGGCGGTCGGCATCATCGCCTTCATCCTGTCGGTGGGCTTCCTGGTGGTGCCGACGGTGATGACCAATATCAAGGTCAACTCCGAGACTTCGGATGTCCAGCAATCGGTTTCCAACGCCTTGCGCGTGTTCGGCACCGGCATGGACTCGACCGGATTGAATACCGCGACCGCAATCAATTTGCGGCTGTCGCCGCCGGATCGAGTCAATGGCACCACCATTCTGAACCGCTTCGGCGGGCAGGTGAATTGGACGGCAGGCACGCTGTTTGGCAATAACGACGGCATCGTGATCACTTCCAGCGGTTACACGGCTGAAGCCTGCGCCAAGTTGGTGCCGAACGTGCAGGCCCTGTTTGGACGCATTCGAGTCGGGACGGTGGCAGTGAAAGATCTTCCTGCCGGCACCAACATCAATATGGGTCTGTTGGCGACGAACTGCGCGACGGCCACCGCGACAACACCGGCCACATTGGAATTCACCTTCGCCCGTTAAGCAGGGCAAGGCTTTGACGGGCATGCAAGGGAGCAGTGGAAAGTCCATGGCGCAACAGATCATTACCGATGTCCAGCTGCATGTGCGCGACTGGAAATCCAGCGTGCTTTTCCCCGGGCAGGTCAAACCCGGCGAGGAGTACAAGAATTTCCTGATGAAGCTGACCGAGGTTGTGCTCACCGAGCAGCAGGAAGTGGGCCGCCGTACCGGCTTCACCATCACCATAGGCGGCTTGCGTTGGCGGGTGCAGCGCATGCAGCAGTACCGCTATGCCTGCCGTCTGGTGATGAACAAGGCGCCTCGGCTCGGCGATCTGCGCCTGCTGGACTTCCACACTTCGATGATGCTGTCCGACGAATTGAAGAAAAGCGGCGGCCTGGTGCTGTTCTCCGGACTGACCGGATCCGGCAAGACCACCACGATGAACGCGATGGTGGTGTCGCGACTGGAGAAGTTCGGCGGTTTCGCGCAAACGGTGGAGGATCCGGTCGAAATCGTCATCGAGGGCTGGCACGGCGACGGCTATTGCACGCAGATAGACGTGGCCGACTCGCCGTCGGGGCAGGAATTCAATTTCGACCGCCGCTACGCCGAGGCCATCACCACCGCGCTGCGCTCCTTCCCGGCGCGCGACCGCTCGATGCTGATGATAGGCGAGGTGCGTGATGCTCACAGCGCCGCCGAACTGCTGCGCATCGCGGTGGACGGGCACCTGGTACTGTCCACCATCCACTCGCGCGACATCCCGTCCGCGCTGCGCCGGCTGGCCTCGCTGGCTCGCGCCGGCGGCGAGGCGCAGGCGGACGAATTCATCGCCGACTCGCTGCGCATGGTGTTCCACCAGCGCTTAGACAACGGCATTCCGCAGGTCACCTCGCTGGACCTGCGCGACCGCAAGGATCTGTCCCAATTCCTCAACAAGGGGGAGTACGCCCGGCTGGAGGGGGAGATCGACATTCAGCGACGCAAGAACATACAAGGCAGGGGGGCGTGATGCGCAGGAAGCAAGCGGGCGAAATGTTGATCGGCCTGGCCATCGCGGTGGCCATGATAGGCATGGGGCTGGCCTATCTGGGCATCCGGCAGGTCAACGAATGGCGGGTGAGCCGCGGGCAGATACTGGGCAATGCGCTGTCCGACCTGGGCAAAGGCGTGCAGAGCTATGTGGTGCAGAACCACGACAAACTGGTCAGCATCATCGTCGGCCAGGGCGGCACCATCGCCAACGTCGCCAATCCATTGAGTCCCAGCGCGGCCGAGATCGCCGCCGTGACCGGCATGCGCGGGCTGGGCACTGTCCCGCCGCTGGCCGGCGCCAGCTACCGCATCGTGATCAGCGGCGACGATCCCAGCCAAGCCGGTCGGCAATGCAGTGCCAGCACGCCCGGCACCTGCAACGTCATCTCGCTGACCTATGTCGATACGCCGCTGCGCACGCCGTTCCCGGGCGCGGCCAACGCCGTCGACTATGTGGCGGCAGGGGCGGCGGTGCAGCAGATCGGCACCGACGGCGGAGCGTCGATGCCGCCTAATACCGCGCAATTCACTTTCCAGACCGGAAACAACACCACACTGCCTATCGCCAACCCGGTGAGCGGCACGCCCGGCGGCATCGTCGCGGTGCGCGGCGGCTACAACCGCTCGGACATGAATGTGTTCTTGAGGCTGGATGGCAGCAAGCAGATGCTGGGCACGCTCAATATGGGGGGGAAGGATATCGCGGCGGCGGCCAACATCACCGGTGGAGGAAATCTGGCGATGGGCGGGACGATGACGTCTGGCGGCAGCATCACCAGTGGGGGCAGTATCACGAGCAACGGGGGGATTACCAGTAACAACGGTGATATCAAAGCTGCGAATGGGAATGTTAGCGCAGGAGGCAGCGTGGCCGCTGGGGGGAGTGTGACGGCTGGAGGCGGCATGACGGCAAACGGCGATGTCATTTCGAATAATGGGTTCGTGAAGGGGCAGTATCTGTATCCGATGCAGCAGGTCGTGGAGGGGAATGGTTGTAGTCCTGACGGAACGATTGCAAGAGATGCCAATGGGTTAATACTTTCTTGCCAATCCGGTCGCTGGAAAAGTGCGTCAAAAGATAATAGCTTCAGCTCCTGCTCAGAGTTTGGCCAGGCATCTGATGGCTACTGGGGAAGAACGGGATTTTGCCCTGCAGGGTGGACCATGACGGGGGTAGTGACTCACTACAGTTGTTCAGGTGGCGCTTGCGGGACAAACGCTTATTGTTGTCATTGACGCTGAAACGTATTTAGAAACCAGTTCTTTCGTTTTTTTGAGTAGCCTGCCACCCATTTGGTGGGAAAGGACTACCTCTACCACACAGTATGCATTGTGGTCGGAACCGGAAGGGCATGAAAATGGCCGTCTGAAAATATCCAATGCAATTCTAATGAGAAAGTCATTTCCGGTGGCGGTGCATGTGATACGGATGGTGGTTTTTTTGGATTGCTTTTCTGTGCCAGTTGAAATGCTTGGTAATTTAATTGTGATAGCACTCAGCAGTGGTGGGGAAACCGCAAAAGTATGGGCAATATGCGCAGCATAGCCTAGAAGGCTATCGGATACATGAAAAGGCCGGCACTTCGGCCTTTTATTTTATTTTAATCCACTTTAAAATATGCAGGTAAATTACGGGATGATAAATTTTATGCCTTTTGCATTTTGTGGGTTAGTGACCAGCTTCATGCATTCGATAGAAAATAAAATTCTTCAATCTTACTTGGGAAAAATTAAAATAAAATAGCCCGCCAAGGCGAGCTACTTGTGCATACTTTAATTAATAAAATATATAACGAACAGAGATTTATTTGCAAGTAACCAGTCAATCGATTGTTTTCAGTAACTAGTTGGTCTCATAAGTTAGAGTGCTACTGCCAAATTCCAATATAATCCCCAATGCCACCACAGTGATTATCGCCTCCGCAGGTTGCAAATGTGTGCCAGTTTCCATCAGCAGCACATGTGGCGAAAGTTGACCCCCCGTATCTGTTTGAAAAAGAGCTACTTCTTCCAATTGCTCCACATGCAACATATAGGGATTGAGATGTGGAATGCCAGCGACCGGATTGGCAATGTAATCCAATTTGCAACTGTCGATTTTTGATTGATTAGCTTGAATTATTTTTTATTTATAAGTAATACAAACGGCTTGGCATTGGACCCAGGAGGAATTTGAAGTTGCTGTCAGATACCAACCTGGCCCGTTAGAAGAAACCTGACATTGCCGCCAGTTGCTATAGTCCTGAGCGTATATAGATAAGCTGCAATAGTCTTGAATTCCAAGATAGACTTGTCCAGACCCAATGACGGGACTGTATGTTACATATGGTTTGCTTGATAGTTGCTTTGTCCACCGACCGGATTGGCAAGATGCTCAAGGCATGTTAGCTAGATGGAGTGCAAAAATGCATTTCATAATAGGCATCCCATTCTGAGTATTGATAGCTTTGTCCTGTCCAATATGTAATGTCTGAATACCCAGCAGGGCAAGCTGTTAACCAATCATTCATGGGATTTCCTACGGAAGAGATAATTCCACCTCCGTGGTAAAACCTTCTCAATTGATACTGCCCACCGGATGGTGACAGTTGTTTTTTCCACCGACCGGATTGGCAAAAAGCTATTTCGCACATGCGATTGACACACTAGCGTCTTTATCGGAATAAAATGGCTTCTCGTTATCATAGCCGGGGCCATTCTCATTAATCATTCCAAATCCGTAACCAAGCATGATAGAACAATATCGAGATCCGCATGTAAGCTGATACTGGAGTGCATTGTATTTTGGAGGGTTGGGGTCGCCAAAAATTGTACATGCTTGATTCACGGCTGAAACTGTAGTGTTAATCGATGTGAAAGATTTGTATCGATCCCACCGACCGGATTGGCAAGAGCATCTCCCGTCTCTGACACATCATGTGATTTGTATCATTATGTTTTAATTATGATTTTTCTGTATTTTCATTGATACTTTCTCGAAAAATTTGTCTCATGCCACATGATGGGCCGCCAATGGGTCGATCATGATGACTTTGTGCTCATCGACCCGATCCAGATAATGGTCTGCCGGCGGAATTGGAATGGCGTCCCGCATATTGGTCATCAGGCGGCGCAGCAAGGCGTCCCTCGCCAAGCGGATGGCCAGCAACTCGTCGGCCGCGCTTTCCTGCAGATCGTCGAAATCCAGCAGACGGACGGTGACGGTGTTTTGCCGATGCATGACGACGGCCGGGTAGGGGATCATGTGATCCAATACCACTTGCTTACCCTTGCTCTTGTTTCCCTCCAGCTTTCTTACCAGCTTGTGCGCTTTCAGGTGGGTGTAGCGTTTGAGCATGCTCAGCGATTTGTGGCCGGAGATGGCCGAGATCTCCATCATGTCCAGGCTGTTGAGTTCGAACAGCCGCGAGATGGCTTCGTGGCGAGCATCGTGGAAGTGCAGGTCCTGGATGTCCAGGGCCTGCATCATCACGCGCCAGGTGGATTTGAAGCCGGCGGAGCTATAGCCGAAGACCCGGCCCTTGGTTTGCACGCCCAGCCTGATCAGCGCATCCCGCGCCTTCAGGCTCAGCGGCACGTCGCGCTTGGTCCCGTTCTTGGTCTCCGGCAGATGCACGACGCGGGTTTTCAGGTTGATGTATTCCCAGCGCATATTGAGGATCTCGCCCTGGCGCATGGCGGTTTGCAGCGCAATGACGACGATGGAGTAGAGCTGGGGGTTCGAGTGCGCGTGAGCGTAGCGCAAGATCAGCCGTTCTTCCCGCGGAGTGATGCGACGGTCCCGGCCTGGCGGGATCTTGGGTTTTCTGACGTTGGAAACCGGATTGCTGTCGCATAGGCCCCATTCGATGCGGGCGATGTCGAAGCAGTTGCTGAGCAGCGACATTTCCAGACGTACCGTGGCGGTGGACAGCGGTTTGCCGGTTTTGGGATTGTTTTGCGCCAGCCTTTGGTCGCGGTAGCTGGCGATATCGACGCTGGTGATCTCCCGGGTGGTCAGGTCGCCCAGAAACGAGCGGCTGATCTGTTCTATGCGGTAGCGTTCTTGGGCGTATCCCTTTTTCAGGATGGAGATTCTGTCACGGTAGATGCCCAGCGTTTCTTTGAGTTTTTGATTCGGGTCCATGTGCTTCGATTGTCTTCACTTGAGTCGGCGCGTCGAGGGCCGATAAACGGCTTTCTGCTTGGGGCGAGCATGCCGGGGGTAATTCTCGTCCTGTTTTACGCGGAACGGCCGCTGCCGCGCGCGGGTCTGGCCGTTGCGATTTTGGCCCAGTAGACGCGCAAAACGCTTGCGGCGCAGTCGGGGGAATTGCCGAGGAAGGCTCCGGCATCGAGTTCGGGGCGCAGTGTCGTATCGGACTGCCAGTTGTTCTAATTATAATGGGAATTGTCTGTATTTTGTTTTTGGCCTGTGCGGAGGACCGTGCGGAGGCTGTCCGGAAGGCCGAGCGGCATCCCGCATCGAGAGAATTGTTGTGGCGTGATCGGAGATATTCTGGATCCTGAGTCGCTTTTTTTTAGATAAAAGTTCAATATAATAGTAATTATGAAAAAACTTTTCATTGCGGGGATGCTTGTCATGATGCCGGTGCTTGCCTTGCCGGCGCTCGCCGCGGCCCCGCCGGAGCACTTCGATGTCCGCCGCACGGCCAACTGCGCGCTGGATGCGTCCAGCCGCTTCGGCGTGCCGTATCTGCTGTTGATGGCCTTGAAAGTGAAGGAGTCCGGCGTGCAGTTCGACAATCCGTATGTCACCGGACGCAATCGCAACGGCAGCGTCGATATCAGCTACTGGCAGATCAACGACTACTGGCTGCCCAAGCTGGCGCGCTACGGCATAGACCGGGCGCGTCTGTACGATCCTTGCGTCAATGCGCATGTCGCTGCCTGGCTGTTGTCGACGGAAGTCGGCAGGCGAGGCAGTTGGGAGGCCGGCATCGGCGCCTATCACAGTCCGAATCCGGCGCGGGCGCGGTCGTATGCCGCGCATGTGCTGAAGATCTGGGCCACGCTGCGCCAGGAATATCCCGGTTGGGGATGAGCCGGATGGCGGAGGAGCGCGGCCCGGACGGCAATGGGCGCGCCATCGGCCGACGGTGGTGGCGGAAGGTGTAAGGTATACTGCATCGATTCCGCGTGTATGTTTTGCATAATGTATTGGGGTACAGAATGAACCAACAACAATCCCTGCTTCCCGGCGGAGGCAAAGAGGATGTCATGGACGTCTCGGCCAGACGGCCTGCGGTGCTGGCGTTTCCGGAGGACAGGCCCATCGTCGGGCGGGATCTGGACGCGTTCAAGGAGTATTTCGGCGCCACGGTCGCTCAGGCCTTGGCGGCGCTCGGTATCCAGACCCACGGCCGCTGGTCCACCATCGTCAAGAAGAACGCCGATACGCCGGTGGACGGCGCGATCGCCAATCTGGTGCGCTGGTACGCCGCGCATCCGGAGCGCTTTCCGTTCGGGCAGGTGGACATGCCGACGCTGCGACTGCGCTTGTCGATCAACCAGGATTCCTTCGCCCAGTTGTTCGGCCGGCGCAAGGTGGCGGTCTCCCATTGGGAGCGCAAGCAGGTGAAGCCGGAGCCGCAGGTGCAGATCATCGCGCGCGAGATGGACGATCTGCTGAAGTCGTACGAACATCAGGCCGAGCAGGAGCGCGACGGCGCCCGGGTGGTGCTGCAGAGGCTGTTGGCCAAGCTGGACGACATCGAGGCGGACAAGGAGCTGCGCGGCAAGGCGGAAATCGTCGCAGCCATCCGCGAGACGCTGCTGATGGAGGAGAAGAACATCGTGGTCAAGCAAGAGGCGACGACGCGCAGCTTGGACATGCTGCACGAGTTCATGGACATCGCCGCGCTGAATTCGTCGCTGATTCCGGCGCCGCCGCCGCGCCGGAAGGGCGTGAGGCAGAAAAAGCAGACTGTCGCCGACGAGTGAGCGGCCGCGCCGGGTGGGGCGGACGCGTTCCGTTCCCCTGGCATAAAGTACATGTCCGATGACGGATGGTGCGGCGGTGTCACAAAACAGTGTTTTTTTTGCCCGGCTTCTGATAAAGTTTGATTTAGTATACATTTTAATAAACATTTTGGTGAGGAAATGAGGGATATCCCCGTTGTGATGCTATTGTTGACGCTGGCGCAGACCGCGGCTGCCGAGGCGGTTTCCGCCGTGCGCGCCGATGCCGTGGTCACGCGGGCGGTCGAGGCCGCGGCCATCGACGGGCTGGCGCGCGTCCGGCCGCACAAGGCATTCAGCGCCTTCCTGGCCGAAAATGGCGCCGATGGGATGATGACGGCCATCCGCGACCGTCGCGACAAGGCGACGCTGGCGCTGGCGGGGGTGCTGTTCGAAGCCGGATGCCGGAAGATGGCCGGCGATTATTTCCGCTACAACTATCAGTTCTCGGCGCTCGGCGATGCCGAGCCCGGCAGCGCGCGCGCCCGTTTCGACCGCTTGTCCGGACCGGCGTCGGCATGGTGCGTCGAGCTGACCGGCGACGAGCCGGGTCCCCCGCGCTGCAAGCGGCCGGCGACGCTGCCGCAGGCGCGTCAGGCCCGCCTGGACAAGTTGGCGCGCCAGGCCGAGATCGCCCGCGCCGGCCGCAATGCCTACCTTTCCACCATCCGCTTCAATCGCTACGACTACGTCGCGGCCGTCACCTCGCCGGCGCTGGACCTGTACGACCCGGCGATGCAGCGGCCGGACAACGCGGCTTGCGCCATCCTGGCCGACAATCTGAGCCGCAGCCTGTTTTCCCGTCTTCGGCACGATGGCGGCGACGATGCCTACTACGCCGGGCATCGCCGGGCGATCGCGGCCGCGCGCGCGGTCTGGCTGAAAATGGACGAGCTCGACAAATGAAGACTTTCCTGGCCTGTTTCGCCGCCACGCTGGCGGCAATCGCCGCCGGCAGCGCCGGCGTATTGCTGACTTCCGGCCGCGCCGGCGCGGACTCGGCGGTCGTCGGCGGCGGCAACGGCGGTTTCTGTTTCGCCATGCCGTTCCAGGGGTCGGTGCGCGTCACCAGTCCGGCTTCGGCTGCGCGCAGAAACCCGGTGCTGGGTAAGACTAGGCCGCATTACGGCGACGATATCGGCCTGCCGTCGAACACGCCGATCTACGCGCCGGCCGACGGGGTGGTGGAGCGGGTGGCCTACAACGTCAGCAACGCCGGCAATTTCAT
Source organism: Chromobacterium sp. CV08 (assembly GCF_051129845.1). Lineage (NCBI taxonomy): Bacteria > Pseudomonadati > Pseudomonadota > Betaproteobacteria > Neisseriales > Chromobacteriaceae > Chromobacterium > Chromobacterium sp. CV08. The sequence continues at coordinate 3,039,584 of NZ_CP150453.1, read as the reverse complement.
CAATCTGAAGCATCCCAACGGCTATCTGACCCGCTATCTGCATCTGGGCAGCATCGCGGTGAAAAGCGGCCAGCGCGTCCGTAGCGGCGATCTGCTCGGCTATTCCGGCATCAGCGGCGGCAACAACACCGGTCCCAATCTGCATTGGGAGGCGCATGAGCAGGTCTACAAGAACCCGTTTCCGCCCAAGGGCCCGACCACGATGTTGTGCGACGGCAAGGCATCGGTGCCGGACAAGGGCCAGGGCGAGGCCAAGGAGACCGGCGAGCCGGACAACACGGTCGAATGGCCGAAGGACAGCGACGCGCCCGATCCGGTCTGGGATGCCTGCCCTATCCAGCCGCCGCCGGTCGCCAGTCAGGGCTGGCGCCTGGACGAGCCGGGCCGTTCGTCCAATCCGTATTGAGTAAAGGTTTGATGCAATGCATATCAAGACGAAATTCCGTTTGCTGCCGCTGAAGCGGCGGGTGCTGATCCTGGCCTTGGGCGGCGGCCTGGCGCTGGCGCCGACGGCGGCGCTGGCCGACTGGCCCACCGATATCCTCAACAAGATCCTGGGCCAGGTGGTGCAGATTCTCCAGCAGCAGATACAGCAGCTGGCGCAGCAGGTGCAGCAGATGCTGGAGTTGCGCCAGCAGGCCGAGGCGATGCGCGACAAGATGGGGCAGGAGGGCGACAAGACCCGCCAGCAGCAATGCGATATCTGGTGCGGCAACGCATTGCCGAAGCCGGGCTCGGTGCCGGAGGACGCCAACAACACCGGTTCGCCCGGCGCGGCGATGACGGCGCGCCGCGGCATGACCGCCCAGCTGCAGGCGGTCACCGGCAATATGGCCGGCAATATGGATCAGAGCACGGCCATCCAGGGTTATTACGGCGCGCTGGCCAACTGGTTCCAGAGCGCCACGCCGCAGCAGAAGCAGCAGGTGCAGCAACCGTTGTCGTTCGCGCCGGGCGATGTGCCCAGCGCCGATGAGCGCAAGCTGGCCGACTACAACGCCAAACTGACCATAGGCCTGGAACCGGTGCCGCCGGCGGCCTCCGGTCTGATCAAGGACAATCCTGCGGCCCAGGAGTACGAGGCGCGCCGCATCGGCTACAACTCGGCGCAGCTGGTAGCCTATGACAGTTACCGTCAGTACGACCTGTCGGCCGAGGAGGTGAAGACGGTGTCCGACGTGCTGCTGTCGATGTCGCAGCAGACGATAGAGAACATGAATCCCGGCACCGCGATGAAGGCGCAGGTGCAGTTGCTGGCGGTGCAGTCCGGCCTGCTGCTCAGCCAGTACCAGTCGTCGCTGCGGCAGGAGCGTCTGTTGGCGGTGATGGCGGCCAACAACGCCAGGCTGGCGATGGGCGACCGCCTGCGCAAGCTCCGGCAAAGCCAGACCGTGCAGAGCTATGCCAAATAAGGGACGCCTGAAGGCCGCGGCAGGCAAGCGCTGGGTCCAGGGCGTGTCGGGGATGGTCTTGGCCTGCCTGCTGGGCATGCAGATGGTTCCCGGCCTGACCGGCACCATCGCCACCGCGCGGGCGGAAGCGGCGGCGGCCGGCTACGGGGCCGGCCGGGGCGGCGCGGAACTGGCTCAGCGGCTGCAGGCGCTGGCGCAGAGCCAGACGCTGAGCGGCTATCCGCCGTTGCAGCAGGCCTATGTCGAGCGGCAGCTGGCCAAGCTGCGCCAGGATGCCCAGGCGATGCCGGCCGGCGGTGGCAGCCAGACCTACCGCGATGCGGTCGGCGACTACGGCTGGCTGCGGCCGCAGTTGCTGGAAGCTTCCAGCCTGGACTACTACGGCATGCCCGACGCGCTGGCAAACGAGCTGGTGGCCAAGATGCAGGCGGCGCTGATCCAGTATGTCCAGGGCAAGTATCCGCCGCAGGTGCTGGCCAATATGAGCAACCAGGCGATCGCCCAGGATATGGCCAAGGCCTTGCCCGGCCTGGCCGGCCAGGTCGCCGACGCGGTGGTGTGGGCGTCGCGCAATCCGACGGTGCAGTACCTTGGAAGCCTGAACGGCGACCAGATCGTGCAGTCGCTGGTCAATGCCGCGGCCGACTATGTCAAGCAACAGGTCGAGGACTATTTCAAGGCCTGGATCAAGCAGGTGATACGCGACAACATCACCACCAGGATCTCGGCGGAAACCATCAGGAACGTGCCTTATATCGGCCCGTTCATCAGTTGGTACCTGACGCAGAAGCAGAAGCTGGACAACTGGAAACACCGCATCGAGGAGATGCGCAAGGAATTCGAGCTGTATCTGAAAAAACTGGGTTTCGAAAGCAATATCGGCCGCCAGCAGCAAGATGCCACCTGGGGCAAGCAGAAACTGCCGTCCTATCCGAACGCCGACGGCGCGTCCGACTTCGGCACCTCGGGCGGCGTGCGCGCCAACCAGCAGGTGATCGAGCGCCATGCGCGGCAGGAGCGCGGCGAGCTGGCCGGCTGGCTGCAGGCCGGCGACCAGCCTGTGTCGTTCTACGCCTGGGTGGGCAATTACCCGGCCGAGCGCCGCGCGGCGGTGATGCGGCCGTATGCGATAGGGCCGAGGCTGGGCGCCGATGGCCGGCTGCAGCCGGCCGGCGCGGCCGACAGGGAACTGGTGCGCCGCAATGCCTGGCTGACGCTGGGATTGGAGCCGACGCTGCCGTTCACCAGTCCGCCGGGTTCGCCGGCGTACCAGGAGGAGTTGGCGATCCGGGCGCAGCAGGCCTCGGTGTTCAGCCAGAGTTACGACAGCTATCTGGAGGGCTGGATGGCGCAGGATCGCATCAACCAGCTGATGAGCACGGTGCAGATGTTCACGCCCAAGGTGATAGACCAGCTGAGCGTCGGGCAGGCCAATGGCTGCAAGGTGATGCTGAAGCAGTTGTCGACGGAGATCCAGTTGCAAACCGCGCAATCGCAGTTGCGCTTCGAGCGGCTGTTCGCCGCCTCGTCCGGCATGCAGGGCAATGCCGAGCGCGAGCGACAGCTGGCCGGATTGGGCCAGGGCGCGCCGGCGGGCGCGATCAATGGGCGATAGGGGGAAGGTATGAGCGTATTGAGCGAAGGGGCCAAGGGCATTGGCTTCGTTTTTCTGGAGCGGGTGCTGGGCAGCGACGCCTTGTCCTATTACGGCATCCACGCCACCGGGGTGAATTCGGCGCCGATGACAACCGGCATGGCGCTGGCGGCCGATGTGGCCTTGTGGTTCACGCCGCTGATCACGTTTTACATCATGGCGATGGGCCTGATCTATTCGTCACAGGAGGGGGTGGTGCTGGGCAAGCGCTGGTCGGCGGTGATCGTGCCGCTGCGCGGCGTCGGCGGCCTGATGTTCTCGGCGCCTGTGGTGCCGGGCGGGCTGTCCGCGATCCAGGTGATGGTGGTGGGCCTGGCGCTGCTGGGCAATTACATAGGCAACGAGGCCGCCAATGTGCTGGCGTCCCGCGTGTTTCTGCCCGGCAACGGCTACGTCCACAACCGGCCGGTTTCCTTGTTCAACAACACCGCGATGGCGGCGACCGCCTTCGCTGCGATCACGGCCAGCGTGGTGTGCGTCGATTCGGCGAAGAACCTGGGGCTGGCCGGTTCGACGCCGGGCGCGTCCGGCGGCGGCAAGCGCGATGCCAGCGGCGGCGCGAGCAGCGCAACGACGCTGTGGGGTGCGATATCGGGTTCGACCCAGGCCATCACCCAGTCGGTGTCGGACATCTGCAGCGGCGCCAGTACGCCGGCCTCGTCCGGACAGGGCACGGCGGCGGCCGGCACGCCGGCCAACTACGACAGCAGCAAGGTCGATTGTTCGCGGGCGCCCTTGTCCAGTCAGTGCGGCGCCATCCAGCGCGCGGCGGCCTGGCTGCGGCAGGCCGTGGAGAATTTGCTGCGCAAGACCGGCGGCGTGCTGGACGAGAATTCGTTGTCGCTGCTGGCGGGCTCCTACTTGACGCAGATGAACAGCGCCATAGACATGGACATGAGCGATGTGATCAAGGAGAACGTCAAGGCGGTGCAGAAGCTGGGCTGGCCGGGACTGGGCAACTTCTACCAGAAGTACTCGTCGTTCAGCGGCGAAATCGACAACTACATCTACTATTCCGGAGAGCCCAGCTTCACGTTCAAGGATATCGGCGACGAGACCCGCGCCGGCATGGCGCTGAACGACCAGGCCAGGATGGCGTTCAAGAACGCGTTCAAGACGGTCAACTTCTCGGTGCAGGGCATTCTGGGCGGCTTCTTCGGCAACCTGGCCTCGGCGGCCAACGCCAGCGCGGTGTCGGTGCTGACCGAGCTGCAGATACAGGTGGAGAACCGGGTGCTGCGCAATCTGCTGTTCGGCTTCGGCAACAGCGCCTACGACGTCGGCGCCTTCGACGCGGTGCAGCGGCTGGGCGGCCTGCTGAACATGTTCGGCACCACCACGCTGGACATGCTGGTCTGCGACAGCCGCGACACCGTGGCCGGTCCTGCCGGCGCGCCGGCCAAGTGCGAGGCCGCGAAGTCGTCCGGCGACAACGCGATGATCTCGGACGCCGTGAAGTCGATCTCCGGCGCCGGCATGGCCGATGTGGCGACGATGATGGCCAAGTCCGCGATCATGGCCAGCATGGTGCTGACGATGCTGCTGCCGTCGCTGCCGACCATCTACTTCGTACTGATGACGCTGGAGTGGGTGATCTGGCTGGTGGTGGCGGTGCTGGCCTCGCCGCTGTGGATGATCTTCCACATGCTGCCGGACGGCGATTCGCTGGTGCACAGCCGCGCCGAGACCGGCTGGGGGCTGCTGGCCTACGTCACGCTATTCCCCTTGCTGGTGGTGCTGGGCTTCTGCGCGTCGATGACGCTATTCAACGTGGCGGTGCCGTTCGCCTTTGAAATGATGATGTCGGTGACCGGTTCGACCGCCATCGGCGCCGCGCTGGATTTCCTGGTCAAGCCGATGCTGATGGCCGCGGTGGTGATAGGCGTCACCTTCATGACGATGGGCCTGATGGTTTCGCTGCCGCACCGGATCGCCAACTGGCTGAATATCAACCCGCAGTCCGATTCGCTGCAGGACGGCAAGAACCAGCTGGGCGTGGTCAATACGCCGCGGCTGACCGATATGTCCGGCGGCGCGTCCACGGTCGGCAACGCCGTGTGGGGCCACAAGCGCGTCGGCAAATAGGCCGGCGCCGGCGGGCGGGTTCCGCTCGTCGGCCATCGGCGGCGATTTGGGCAAATGAAGATTTCGGAAGAGTGTGACGATGCATGATCATTCGTTTGAGACGCCAAGCCGGGAAAACCTGGCCGCGGCTTTGCGCAACCGCGAATTCCGGATGCACTACCAGCCTCAGCTTTGCTGCCGAACGTCGAGAATAGCCGGCGCGGAGGCGCTGATGCGATGGGCGCGACCCGGACATCCGGGCCTGGAGGGGCCGGCCGGCTTCATTCCGCAGGCGGAGGAGAGCGGCTTCATCGTGGAGTTGGGCGATTGGGGAATGGAGAGCGCAGTGCGCGCGCTGGCATCGTGGCGGCGGTCCGGCTTCACCGTCGCCGTCAATCTGTCGGGGCGGCAGATCACCGATTCTCTGCCGGGCAAGACGGAGCGCCTGCTGAGGCGAGCCGACGTCGATCCGTCGGCGCTGGAGCTCGAGATCACCGAGTCCTATCTGTTCCACGATCTGCCGACCATGGTCGGCGTGGTGCGGGAGTTGCGCGCCATCGGCGTCAGGGTGGCGATCGACGATTTCGGCACCGGTTTCTCGGTGCTGGAGCACTTGCGCCACCTGCCGGCCACGACGATCAAGATCGATTGCAGCTTCACCCGGAGGATGCTCCAGGTCGAGCGCGACCACATCATCATGCGAAACCTGATCCGCATGGTGCGCGACCTGGGCATGCAGACGGTGTGCGAGGGGGTGGAGACGCTGGAACAGCTCGATGCCATCCGCGAGATGGGCGCCGACTACTGGCAGGGATATCTGTATTCGCCCGCGGTGTCGGAGCAGGCGCTGAGGGATATGCTGACCGACGGCGGGGTGCCGGCGGCGCCGGCGCGTCAGCCGCTGTCCTGATCGAGCCAGGCGCGGGGCTCGTCGGCCTCGGCGCGTATCGACGGATGGATCGCGTTGTCTGGCCTGGCCGCGGAGAAATCGAGCAGGCAGGCGACAACCAGACCGCGATGGTCGACCATGCGCAGCGTGCCGCGCGTGGAGGAAGGATGGCCTTGCATGCGCTTCTGGCGCGTCTGACGCATCCAGTGGGCGCAACTCGCCTCGGAACCTTTGATGATTACGCCCACATCGTCTTCAATATGCCAGGTCATTTGTTTTTGTTCTGAATTTACTATTTGAACCTAACAGATGATACTGATATTTTAAACAAGCTTGTATGCGTAGATATACTTAAAATGCCTAAAAATTTTATTGGCATTTGCTATTTGTTTTTTTAAGCATTTGTTTTGTCCTGTCGCCGCATCACCAGCCTGCAGTTGCGAGATACCAGGCGGTGATTTCGCCGCCCCACAGCCATGCGACGACGCCGGCCGCTATCAAGCAGGGGCCGAACGGCTGGGCCTGGTCCGCGTCGATGCGGCCGAGGCGGAGCAGCAGCAGACCGGACAGCGCGCTCATCGTCGCGCCGAGTCCGATGATCAGCGGCACGGCGGACCAGCCCAGCCAGGCGCCGAGCGCCGCCACCAGCTTGAAGTCCCCTTGTCCCAGTCCGTCCTTGCCGGTGATCGAGCGGAAAAGGGCGGCGATGCCCCACATCGACAGATAGCCGGCCATCGCGCCGGCCACCGCGTCCGGCAGCGGCGTCACCAGGTGGAACAGATTGGCCAGCAAGCCCAGCCACAGCAACGCCTGGGTCAGGCAGTCCGGCAACAGCCGGCTGTCGAAGTCGATCAAGGCCAGCGCCAGCAGCAGATAACACAGCGCCAGCTGGGCGGCGGCGGCCGGCTGGAAGCCCAGGCGCCAGCCTATGGCCGCGAAAGCGCAGCCGGTCAGCAGCTCGACCAGCGGGTAGCGCATGCTTATCGCTTCGCCGCAGAAGCCGCAGCGCCCGCGCAGCAGCGCATAGCCGAGCAGCGGCACCAGCTGCCAGGGGCGCAAGGTGTTGCCGCAGCCCGGGCAGTGCGAGTGCGGCCGCGCGAGGCCGATCCCTGCCGGCGGCGGGGGCAGGCCGGCGTATTCCGCGCACTCCCGCTCCCAATCCGCCTGCAGCATCCGGGGAAGCCGGTATACCAGGACATTCAGGAAGCTTCCGAGCAGCAGGCCTATCGCCATCAGGCTCGCGGCGGCTCGGGCCGGTTCGGCGGCGGCGACGCCCAGCCAGCCGAAGCCGGCGGTCAGCAGCGAGGCGAGGCCGCCTATGATCAGCAGGTCTTTTTTATCGGGCATGGCGAGGCTCAGGGGCGGAACAGGCCGGGGTAGGGCGCCTGGTACAAGGGCAGGGCGGCGCCGTTGCCGGTGTAGCTCATCGCTCCGTTCAGGCAGGTCCGTGACAGCGTGCCGTCCAGGCTGAAGCTGCGAAATGGCCGGGTCGGTTTGCCATTGACCAGGATCTCGCCGCCGCTGGCCAGCGTCGCGCTCGTCTGCGCGCTATAGCGCGCGCTGCCGAGGGCGGGGTCGCGGAACAACTCGGATCCGCTGCGGAACATCGCGGCGGGCAGTTTGCTGAGATCGATCTGCTGCTTGGAGACGCCCTTGTCCCATACGTCCTGCCAGATGGCCGACATCCAGATGCGGCGCACGCCGTCGCAGACATCGGCGCTGGGCGCGGCCTTGGCCTGGAAGACTGCCTGCTCGCCTATCTTCCAGTACAGGCTTATCGGCGCGTGCGGTCCGCCATCGGCCAGCAGGGCAAGTTTGACGAAGCCCAGAGCCGCTTGCAGCCGGCCTTGGTTGACGATGAAATTGCTGCGCCGCGTGGTGAGCGATTTGTCGCCGGGCGGGTGATTCAGCCGGTTTTTGGCGATGTCCGCCGCGCGCAGGCCCGCTTTAACCAGGATGTCGCGCGCCTGGGCGTAGTCGCGAGGCGCCGGGCTGCGGTAGGGAATGGTCAGCGGATCGGCAGCGGGCAGCGTCGGCATGTCCAAAGCGGGCATCGCGTTCTCCAAAAAGTTTGATTTAATATGTACTTCAATATAACATAGTTTTCAGCGAACGGATTAATCTAAATCTTCGACGAGGTGTCAGAATGAACGGAGTGCACGATTTTGGCGATGCGGAAAGCCTGGCGCTGGACGATGATAGGCTGGGCTTCGAGGACGAGCCGCCTGTGGCGCGCAGCGCCGCGAAGCCGGCGGCCGCCGCTTCCCACCAGGAACTCAAGTTCGAGGACGAGTCCGACGAGCCGCCCGCGGCGGAGGCACCTAAGCGCAATGCCCAGCGCATCGCGCTGCTGGTGCTGATCGGCGGCGTGGTGCTGGTGATGCTGGGCAAGCCCATCGTGCAGAAATTCTTCATGCCGCAGCCGATCCCCGATACCGGACAGGCCGCGCCGATGCAGTCGATGGAAGCGGCCAGGCCCTTGCCGTCCGCGCAGCAGCAACTCCAGCCGGCGGTCGCCGCACCGGCCGTCGTCCAGCCGCCGCCGCAGGCGGCGCCGGTGACCCTGAGCCCGGCGACGACGCCGGCGGCGGCATCGCCGCTGGCCGCCGAGGCTTCCGCGCCGGAGAAGGAGCCGGCGCTGCTGGCGCCGTCCGCCGGCAAGTCCGCATTGGGCGGCAAGGCCGTTGCGGCCGAACGTGCGGCCGATGGCGACGCTTCGCAGCCCAAGGCCGCCGCGCCGGAAGAGACGATGGAGGCCAAGGTGGCCCGGCTGGAGAAGGAGGTGAAGACGCTGACCGCGCGCAACCGCCAGCTGAGCGCCGCCAAATCCTCCCGTTCCGGCCATGCCGAGCGCGCGCAGCAAAAGACGCGCGGCGGCGACGGCGCCAGCAAGGTGCTGGGCATGTCGGCCACTTCGGTATGGGTGCGCAAGGCCAACGGCAGCGCCGCGGAATTGCGGGTCGGCGATCATTTCAAGAACGGCGAGGTGATTCAGAGCATCGATCAGCAGGCCCAGGTGGTGGAAACCGATCGCGGCCGCTACAAGGTCAGCTTCTGAGTCGACAAGGCAAAGGATTATCGATATGCGCAAGTTTTTCGCGAAGATGCTGCTGGGCAGCGACACCGTCAGCAAGCTGCAGTCCATCCGCCAGGCGGAGGCGCTGGAGCAGGAGGCCGGAAAGAAGCTGGCCGGGGCCGACGCGGCCGAGGCGCCCAAGCCCAGCACGCCGACCATTACCCGCGAGCAGATTCGCTCGCTGATCGAGATAGACATGGAAATCCATGGCGACATCTTCATCGGCCGCGGCGTCAAAGTATCCGGCAAGGTGCTGGGCAGCCTGATCCCCAACGGATCGGTGGCGGACTGCGACCCCATCGTCATCATCAGCCAGGGCGGCGACGTCAGCGGCGATCTGCACGCCCGGGTGGTGGTGGTGGCGGGCACGCTGTCCGGCGACATCCATGCCGACCACGTGCTGCTGATGCCGACGGCCAGGGTCAACGGCACTGTCAACTACCGCCATACGCTGCGGCAGGACATCGGTTCCGCCTTGTCCGGCATGGTGCGGCGCGTCGAGCGCATCGCCTTGCTGGATCAGCCCCCGCTGCCGGCCGAGGTCGCCAGGGGGGCGCTGCCGGGGCGGAGCGCCGACGAGGACGCCATTCCGGTGCTGCCGGTGGAGCCCGAGGCCATACCGTCCGCGGTGGTGCGCGCGGTGCCGCTGGCCCACGCGCAGGAGACGGCCGAGATCGAGAATCTCTACAAGGGCCTGAACATGGAGAGCGAGAGCCGTCCGGCGGGCGTGCGCGTGCTGGCCGCCAGTGCCTGATAGTGGCTGTCCTGATTTGGCTGTCCTGATTTGGCTGAATTTTTAATTATTATATTAAAATAGTAACTAAAATATAACTATTATGAATGGGCGAGACATGATGGCGACCGGCTTCGACGTTCAGCCGGAGCCGCTGGACGCGGCGTTCGAGGTTGCGCTGGCGGAGCGCGGCTTGGCCGGCGAGTGGCCGCCGGAGGCGCTGGACGAGGAGGAGGACGCGCGCTGGTCCTATCTGCCGTTTCTGCAACTGGCGGTCGAGCGCATGTGCGTGATGACCTTGTTGGCCGAGGACCGCGCGACGGAGCTGGGGGCCGGCGCCTTGCCGGCGCTGCGCCGGCATGCGGGCTTCGAGGGCGATCCGGTATTCGTCCGGGCCGCCGACGATTATCTGGCGGCGTTGGCGACACTGGCTTCGATGAGCGGCCGCGCCGAAGAGGAATGGCATGGCTCGGTGGCGGGTCTCTACCTGGGGAGGGAGCAATGATGCAGGCGAATCCGGCCGGAGGTCGGCATTACGCGGCGGAGGCGGCGCGTCGTCTGCACGACGCGCTGGCGGCGTCGGATCCGGAGACGGTCTTGCGGCTGCCGCTGGGGGGCGCGCGCCATTTCAATCCGGTCAGCGGCACGGTGTATCGGGGCATCAACCACCTGCTGCTGCAGGCGGCGTTGCCCGCCGGCTCGTCCGATCCGCGCTGGTTCACCTATAAGCAGGTCCAGCAGTTGCAGCGAGGGCATACGGCGCTGAGCCTGCAGCCGGGGGCGCAGGCGGGCCTGCTGCTGTTTCCGGGGCCGATGGGCGCGCTCAAGGGCTGCTCGGTCTTCAATGGCGCCCAGTTGCGGGGGCTGGCGCCGCTGCGGCCGCCGCGGCAGGCTCCCGGCGAGGACGGGCTCAAGCGGCTTGGCAACGCCATTCTGGCCGAACTGGGCGTGCGCGAGGAGGAGGGCGCAACGCCGCTGTTCGATCCGGTTGCCCAGTGCATACGCGTGCCGCAGGCCGGCTATTTCCGCAGTCTGCGGGAACTGGTCGCCGCGCGGCTGCGGCTGGCCGCGCAGTGGGCGGAGCAGCGGGAAGACCGGCCGCGCGCCTTGCGCCGGCCGCGCCGCCACGCGCCGGACGATCCGTTGGAGGACTTGTGGTCGCAGCTGACGGCCTCCTTGCTGATGGGCTTGCTGGGCGTGGGCGCCGACTTGTCGGCGCCGTTCCGGCCGTCCGGCCTGGCCGTGCCGATGCTGCAGCGGCTGCGGGCCGCCGACTTCACCGAATTGTTGCTGGGCGCGCAGCGGGTGGAGTTGGCGTTGACCTGGCTGGGGCAGCTGTCGCCGACGCTGGCCGCCTTGCAGCGGGAAGAGACGCAGTTCATCCGTGACAATCTGCTCCCGGTCGGCGAGCAGCCGGCGCCGTCGCAGGCCGTCGCGGAACCGGCAGCCGACGAGCGGGAGGCGCAGAGGCGCGAGGCCGGCCGCCACGCGCTGCTGACCGAGGTGGCGCTGCTGGCCGCGCCGGAGCTGGCGCATCTGCTGGCCGGCCGTTTCGGCGTCGGTGAGGTGCTGCCGGAAACCGATTCGGCCATCCACGAGCGTTTCCAGCGCTGGGCGCGCGCCGAGATCGAGACCGGCCGCTTCGATGCCCTGCCCGCCGATGCGCGGGCTTTGTTCGGCCATTTCCTCGAGCAGAGGGAGGCCGATGTGGGCGAACTGCTGCGGCGGGACGAGGCGCAGCAGCGCCGACAACGGATGGATGGCGCCATCGAGCCGGTTGCCGAGGCCTTGCCGGCATCGGCGGGCTCGGCCGAACGACTGATCGCCATCCAGCCGTTCCGCGACGACAAGGGCGGCTGGTTGAAGGTGGGGCACCAGGACATCATCGAGCTGGGGCTGGTGGACCAGGTCGCGGACGAGGATTCGCGGATGACGCCCAGCGCCGTCTACCTGGCCTTCGACGAAAAGGCGCCGCGTTGCGACGCGCAAAGGCTGATGGACGCGGTGGACGCCGCCGGCTGGAAGGTCAGCTTCCTGCAGTATGTGGAGTCGCGCGATTCGCAGATCCGCAGCTATGCCAGCTATTTCGCGCCCTTGGTCGGCTATATGCCCAAGGTCGGCGACCGCCTGAAGCTGGTGGAGGGCGTGGCCAGCATCAGCTCCAAGTCCGGCAGCGGCGGCTGGGTGGTCAGCTTCGACGACGGCAACAAGCAGCGCGCCTTGAGCAGCGGCCGTTTTTACGACTTCATCGAATCGGTGATAGAGGGCGATTTCGTCGGCCGGCCGGCGGCCGCGGCGCCGGCCCGCGAGGCGGGACCGACGCCGGCCGCGCCGGCGATGGAGTTCTAGGCTGGACGGGAAGCCAGGGGGATGCAGCGATGGAAGAAGAATTCAAAAAACTGGAAAGCGATCTGATCGCGATGGTGGACGACCGCTTCATGGCGGTGGAGGACTCGCTGGCGCGCTTGATCAATCTGAGCGAGCAACATCAGCGCAAGCTCGCCGCCAGCGACATGACGGTGCGGCGCTTCCTGCCGCAGTTCGGCATGTGCGCCGCCATCCTGGCGGCGCTGGTGGTGCTGCCGGTCGGCGCCGCCGCCTGGTACGCGCAGGAGGGCAAGGTCAGGCAGTGGCAGCAGCAGGCGCGCGACAACGCCTTGAAGGCCGGCGCCTTCGACCGCCTGTACCAGTCGGCGGAGGCGGGACTGCGCCAGCGCATGGAAGGCGCGGCCAGGGAGGCCGCGGCCGAGCGCTGAGGCCGGCGCGGGAAACGTTTTCGGACAAGAGGGATTGATGGCGACAGCAATGCGCAGAAGTCAGGTGGAACGCGACGTCGTTCCGCTTTCGCACAAGATTTTCGGCTGGATACGCCGCAACGAGCCCGGCTTCCTGGCCGCCGCCGGCATCGCCTACCTGCTGTGCCCTATCTTTCCGCTGGCCACCGCAGCCGCGGTCGGCGCGGCCTTGCTGATGGCGCGCAACAAGGTGGTCGACCATCCGAAGGGGCCGTTCTGGCGGCCGGTGGCCGGCGGCGACAAGAAGCTGGCGTGGACGCGGATGGAGGGACCGCCGGACAAGGGCGGCAAGGGCGTGTGGTGCATGGGCAACGCGATGGACACCAAGGAGGAGATCTGGGTCAGCGACGATACCATGCGGGTGCACGCCACGCTGTTCGGCACCACAGGCGGCGGCAAGACCGTGGCGCTGGAGGGATTGATCTGCCAGGCCATAGGCCACGGTTCCGGCGTCATCATGGTGGATGGCAAGTCCGACCCGAAAACCTGGTTCGACATCGTCACCATGGCCAAGATGTACGGCCGCGAGGACGATCTGCTGGTGCTGAACTTCATTTCGTCGACCGGCTACGAGAAGCTGGCGGTGCTGGACGAGGACGACGCCGACGGCGCGCGCGGCAAGATGGATCTGCTGGGCCAGATCCACTCCAACACCTTCAATCCCTTCACCTACGGCTCGGCCGACACGCTGACCGAGCTGGTGACCGGCCTGATGCGGCCGGACGGCGGCGGCGACGGCGCGATGTGGCGCGGCCGCGCCGAGGCGATGATACGTTCGCTGATGCGCGGCCTGGTGGCGCTGCGCGACGCCGGCAAGGTGACTTTGTCGGTGCAGGTGCTGCGCGACTACATGCGGCTGGACAAGCTGGGCGAGCTGGAGGGCGACGACAGCATCCCGGCTTACGCCCGCGAGCAGCTGACCGGCTATCTGGACGAGCTGCCGGGCTTCCGCGAGGCGATGAAGGCCAAGCAGGACGACCCGTCGGCCTTCGACACTTACTGGGAACAGGCCAGCAAGCAGCACGGCTTCCTGACGATGCAGTTCACCGAGCTGTTGGGCCTGCTGTCGGGTACCTATGGCCATATCTGCAACGTCGAATGGGGTGACGTCGATTTTCAGGACGTGGTGTACAACCGCCGCATCCTGTACGTGATGCTGCCGGCACTGGAGAAGGCGCCGTCGTCGCTGGCCAATCTGGGCCGGCTGACGGTGGCCGGCATCAAGAACGCGCTGTCGGTGTCGCTGAAGGCGCAACTGACCGGCAGCAAGCAGGACATCGTCGATTCCCGCCCGACCAATTCCGACACCGCCTTGCTGGCCATCATGGACGAATACGGCTCCTACGCGGTCGAGGGCTTCGGCGACGTGGCGGCGCAGGCGCGCTCGCTCGGCGTTAGCGTCATCTTCGCCGGCCAGGACTATCCCTCGTTCAAGAAGGGTTCGGAAATCGAGGCCTCGCGCATCCTGGCCAACACCGGCATGAAGATCTTCCTGAAGACAGAGGATCAGGAAACCGCCGACATCGCGATCAAGCGCGCCGGCCAGGGGGTGTACGCCTGGGCCGGGGGCAAACGCCTGTCCGAGGGCTCGGACCGGTTGGTCGATACCGGCGACGCCAGCTATCGCGAGGAAAACCGGCTGACCTATCTCGATCTGGTGGACCTGGCCGAGGGCCAGGCCTGGTTCATGAACCGCAACCACCTGATCAAGATGAACACCTTCTATGTGCAGCTGGACGGCGCGGTCACCAAGGAGGCCAAGCACAACACGTTGTTCCCGCTGGGTACCGACCTGTCGCGGGAGCTGGCCGCCAGCAAGATCATGCAGCAGGTGATGGGCGCCGAGCCCGCGGCGTCCGATGGCGTGATGCGCTTCCAGCGCCGCGTCTTCGACGATGTCGAGGCCTGGCTGCGGCTGGCCGAGCTGCGGGAGATTCCCGTCGGAGGCGAGGCGGACGCGCCGCCGGCGGAGGCCGTCGACGATCCCTTCGGCCAGATCTCGCTGCTGCAGGCAGAGCACCGCCAGCTGTCGCGCGCGGCGCTGGTGGCGCAACTGGTTTCCGAGGTCGGCGCCGACGTGGCGATGGCCGACAGGATGGCGGCGCGCGACGAGGCGGCGCTGGGCGCGCGGATGTCGGCGGCGGAACTGGCCGACTACGCCGGCAGCCTGCTGGAGCAGGCGCTGCTGGAGAGCGGGGCCGGTGGGGCGGTCGAAGCGGAGGCCGAGGCTTCGGACGACGCCTTGCCGTTGACCGGATTTTCCGCCGCCGCCTTTTTCCAGGCGACCACCGAGGAGGGGAGGTCGCTGGAGCATCCGGGCGAAGCGGAGGCGAGTGAGCTGGAGGAGGATGACGGCGAATGGGGCCTGGCCGACCTGGCTGGCTTCTTCGGCGCCGAGCCCGAGACCGGATCGGAAGAGGGGAGCGGCGAGCCGCATCCGCTGCGGGAAGCCTGCGACGAACTGGTGGCGGAGGCGGAGTCCTTGGAAGCGATGGCGCGTGTCGCCGATCTGGTCGCCGAGTGCCTGGCCGGAGTCATGACGGACGGCGGCGAGGACGAGATGGACGCAGAGGCCGGCAGCTTGCTGGCCAGCGAGCACGCCGGCGAGTTTCTGGCGCTGTTGTTGGCCGAGGCCGCGGGATAGGCGGCGGCCGTCGAGTCCTGAGCCGGACGGCCGAACGGCGGCGAGCACCCGGCCATCCGCCGCGGTTTTCACATCTTCGACCGGCCTGCATTTTCGTTTCGTCGGATAGGGTGTGATGGCGGCGCCGGGCCGCTTTTCGCGCCCGGCACCCGGTAGAAAACGGCCGCCGCCACAAAAAGACCTTTACGCCAATCGTTTCTTCGTCATCGAGGCGATGTCTTTCAGCCAGGGCCGCTGCCGCCAGTGCCCGGCGGCGAAGGCGTCGATCCGGTCCCGCATGGCCAAGGTCGCGCCTACCATGTCCAGGCCTTCGACGAACATCCGGCGATGGCGCTCGGACAGGGAGAATGGCGCCGTCAGGCTCCTGCTGCGCACGCTCATCGACGCGACATCGATCACCAGCCGGCTGTGTTCCGGCTTGGAGACATCGGCCAGGATGATTTCGACATCGGCCTCGGCCAGCGCAGCCAGCATCAGGCCGTTGTTCATCGCGTTCGAATAGAAAATTTCGCCGAAGCTTGGCGCGATCACCGCTCGGATGCCGTATTGCATCAGGCCCCAGACCGCATGCTCGCGGCTGGAGCCGCAACCGAAGTTGGGACCGGCGACCAGGATCTCGGCCGCCGCGTATTCCGGCCGGTTGAGGACGAAATCGGAACGGGGCTTTCCATCCGGGTCGAAGCGCATATCGTACAGCAGGCCTTCGGCCAGGCCCGCCTTGTCGATGCGCCGCAAGAATTGCTTGGGCATGATCTGATCGGTGTCCAGATTGCCGACCGGCAACGGCGCGGCCATGCCTTCGATGCGGGTTTGAGCCGTCATGCTTGCACTCCCAGTTTGCGAACGTCGGTGATATGGCCGGCAACGGCGGCCGCGGCGGCCATCGCCGGGCTCATCAGGTGGGTGATCGCATCCCGGCCCTGCCGGCCTTCGAAATTGCGATTGGTGGTGGAGGCGCAGCGCTCGCCGGGGGCGAGGACGTCGTCGTTCATGGCCAGGCACATCGAGCAGCCGGGCTGGCGCCATTCAAAGCCGGCGTCGACGAAGAGCTGGGCCAGGCCCTCTTTTTCGGCCTGGCGGCGCACCTCGCCGGAGCCCGGCACGATCATGGCGCGCACCGCAGGCGCGACGCGCCGCCCCCGCACGACTTGCGCGACGGCGCGCAAGTCTTCGATGCGGGCATTGGTGCAGGAGCCGATGAAGACCCGCTGAACGGGCAAACCTTCCAGGCTGGCGCCCTCGGCCAGGCCGGTATAGCGCAGCGCCCGCGCCATCGTCAGTCGCTCGGTGCCTTCCGGCACGGACGCCAGGACCGGGACGCGGCCGCTGATCGGAATCGATTGTTCCGGGCTGGTGCCCCAGGTCACATAGGGCTCGACGTCGCCGGCCTGGAATTCCAGCTCCAGGTCGAAGCGGGCGCCGTCATCGCTGCGCAGGGCGCGCCAGTCCGCCTTCGCGGCATCCAGCATCGCGCCGGCCAGATCCGGGCAATGACGCGCGACGTATTCCAGCGTCAGCGCATCGGGCTCGATGAGCGCGCCGCGCGCGCCGGCCTCGACCGCCATATTGCACAGCGTCATCCGCGCCTCGATGGTCAGCGATTCAATGGCTTCGCCGCAGAACTCGACCACGTAGCCGCGCGCGCCGTGCGCGCCTATCCGCTTGATGATCAGCAGGATCAGGTCCTTGGCGGTGGTGCCGGGCGGCAGCTGGCCGGCAACGTGGATGCGCATCGTCCGCGCCAGGCGATACACCAGGGTCTGGGTCGCCAATACATGCTCGACTTCAGAGGTGCCGATGCCGAAACCCAGGGCGCCCAGCGCGCCATGGGTCGTCGTGTGGCTGTCGCCGCAGAGGACGACCATGCCGGGGCGTATCATGCCCAGCTCCGGCGCGATGACATGCTCTATGCCTTGAAAACGGTCGTTGGCATCGAGCAGCGGGATGCCGTGGAAGTCGCAATTCTTCCGCAGATTCGAAGCCTGCAAAGCCGAGTCCGCTTCTTCGATGATGCGGATCGCCGCCGGGTGGGTGGGGATGATGTGGTCGACCACGGCCACGTTCTGGCCGGGCCGCATCACGCCGCGGCCGGCCTTGGCCAGCGCGGCGAAGGCTTGCGGGCTGGTGTACTCGTTCATGATGTGCAGGTCGGCGTAGAGCAGCACGTTCTGCGAATCCAGACGCGCCACCGTATGGGTTTCGACCAGTTTCCGGTAAAGCGTTCTGGGCGCGGTTTGCAATGCGGTCATTCCTGTCTCCCGATGAGCCTGAAAGCGCGGGGGCTTCCTTGGGAGGCAAGTTATTGGATTGCAGATTTTTGTACAATAATGGAAATATCAAACTGTTTTTAACTTGAATGCAAAAATGAGCTCGGTATCCGATGTGGCTTTTTTCATGGAAGTGGTCAAGGCGGGCACGCTGTCCGGCGCGGCGCAGGAGCTTGGCGTATCGACAGCCGCCGTCAGCCGGCGCCTGGCCAATCTCGAGGCGCGGCTCGGCATCCGGCTGCTGAACCGCACGACGAGACGGGCCGCCGTGACCTATGAAGGCGAGCTGTATCTGGCGGAGGGGAAGAAGATCCTCGGCGAGCTGGAGGAACTGGAGCAAAGGCTGGCCAGCGCCCAGGCCGTTCCGAAGGGACTGCTGCGCGTCAATGCGACTTTCGGCTTCGGCCGGCAGTTCATCGCTCCCGCCATCGCCGATTTCGCCGAACGGCATCCCGAGGTCGAAGTTCAGCTATATCTGTCCGACCGGCCGGTCAATCTGATCGAGGAGGGCTTCGATGTCTGCATCCGCTTCGGCGAACTGCCCGATGCCCGCATCGTCTCCAGGAGGATCGCCGGCAACCGCCGTCTCTTGTGCGCGTCGCCGGCCTATCTGGAGCGTTTCGGCCTCCCCGCCTCCCCGATGGATCTGCAGCGCCACCGCTGCATCGTGATCCGGGAAAGCGATGAGACCTATGGCGCCTGGCATCTTCATTCCGGGACCGCGCAAGCCAATGTGAAGGTTCGCGGGGCGGTATCGACCAACGACGGCGAGGCGGCGCTCGGCTGGGCGCTGCGGGGTTTGGGGATATTGCTGCGCTCGGAATGGAATGTCGCGCCCTATCTTCGTTCGGGCAGATTGCGCGAAGTCCTCGGCGACTGGCGGTTTCCGCCCGCCGACATTCACGCGGTCTATCCGATGAAGAGCCATCTGTCGGCGAAAGTGAGCGCCTTCGTCAATCATCTGGACAAGCATTTCGAGCCGTACCGGCCAGGCGCGGGAGGGAAAAGCGCCTGGTAATCTCCGCCGGGCGGCGGGGAGGGGGTAAAAGCCGCCAGTCCGTTGGCTTGGCGGCTTTGCGCTCCGATCAGATGCCGGCGTTGACGATGTCTTCGCGGGTCAGCAGGAAGACGAAGCCGTCGCCGCTCTGCGTCTCCATCCACATGAAGGGCAGGGAGGGGAAGCATTCTTCCAGCATGTCGCGGTTGTGGCCGATCTCCACCAGCAGCACGCCGCGTTCGTTCAGGAATTCCGGCGCGCGGCGCAGGATCTCGCGGGTCGCGTCCAGGCCGTCCTCGCCGGAGCCGAGCGCGATTTCCGGTTCGTGCAGATACTCTTCCGGCAGCTCCTCCACCGACTCGGCGTCGACGTAGGGCGGGTTGGAGATGATCAGATCGTACTTTTCCTCTATCCCCTCGAACATATCGGTGTGGATCAGATTGATCCGGTCCTGCAGGCCGTAGTGCTCGACGTTGACCGCCGCCACCTCCAGCGCGTCCAGCGAGATGTCGACGGCGTCGATCTCGGCGTCCGGATAGTGGTGGGCCATTTGAATGGCCAGGCAGCCGGAGCCGGTGCACAGGTCCAGCGCGCGGTGGACCAGCTCCGGGTGCTCTATCCACGGCTCCAGCGGTTCGCCCAGCAGCTCGTAGATGAAGGAGCGCGGCACCAGCACGCGCTCGTCGACGTAGAAGTTGAACTCGCCCTGCCAGGCTTCGTTGGTCAGATAGGCGACCGGCACCTTTTCCTCGGCGCGGCGGCGGATCAGTTCGATCACGCGCTCCACCTCCTCCGGCAGCAGTCTGGCGTCCAGGTAAGGGTCCAGCGTGTCTATCGGCAATTGCAGCGCCGACAAGATCAGATATGCCGCCTCGTCGTGGGCGTTGTGGGTGCCGTGGCCATAGGTCAGTTCGGCTTCGTTGAAGCGCGACACGGCGAAGCGCAGCAGGTCGCGCGCGGTGGTGAAGTGGCTGGCGGCCAATTGGTACATGGGATTCCTTTCAATACAACGGGGACATGGCTGGACCATGTCCCCTGGCAATATGTCTCGGCGGCCGCGCGGGCCGCGACGGCGTCAGAACGGCAGTTTGGCGTCGGTGGCGGTGGCCAGCACGCGGCGGAAATCGCCCTTGATGCGCTCCAGCGCCGCCTCGTCGTCGGCTTCGAAGCGCAGCACGATCACCGGTGTGGTGTTGGAGGCCCGCGCCAGGCCGAAGCCGTCCTTGTATTCGACGCGCAGGCCGTCCAGCGTGTTGACTTCCTCGGCGCCGTCGAACTTGGCCGATTCCTGCAGTTTGGCGATCAGCGCGTGGTTCTCGCCTTCCTTGGCCATCTTCAGGTTCAATTCCGGCGTCGAGACGGCGTTGGGCAGCGCGTTCAGCAGCTCGCTCGGGTCCTCTACGCGCGACAGCACTTCCAGCAGCCGGGCGCCGGTATAGATGCCGTCGTCGAAGCCGTACCAGCGCTCCTTGAAGAACACGTGGCCGCTCATCTCGCCGGCCAAGAGCGCGCCGGTTTCCTTGATCTTGGCCTTGATGAAGCTGTGGCCGGTGCGCGCCATCACCGGCACGCCGCCGTTCTGCTTGATCCACGGCTTCAGCAGGCGGGTGGACTTGACGTCGAAGATCACCTTGGCCTTCGGATTGCGTTCCAGCACGTCGGCGGCGTACAGCATCAGCTGGCGGTCCGGCCAGATGATGTTGCCTTCCTTGGTGACCACGCCCAGGCGGTCGCCGTCGCCGTCGAAGGCCAGACCGATCTCGGCGTCGGTCTTCTGCAGCGCCTCGATCAGATCCTTCAGGTTTTCCGGCTTGGCCGGGTCCGGGTGGTGGTTGGGGAAGGTGCCGTCGACGTCGCAGAACAGCTCGCGCACCTTGCAGCCCAGGCGGCGGTACAGCAGCGGGCCGAAGGCGCCGGCCACGCCGTTGCCGCTGTCCACGACGATGTTCAGCGGGCGCTCCAGCTTGATGTCGGAGGTGATGCGCTCGAAATAGTCCTCGGCCACGTCGGCGGTGCTGTAGCCGCCTTCGCCGTCGTCGAGCTCGGCGTCGACGATGCGCTGGTACAGCCGCTGGATGTCGTCGCCGGCCAGCGTGTCGCCGGCCAGCATCATCTTGAAGCCGTTGTAGTCGGGCGGGTTGTGGCTGCCGGTGACCATCACGCCGGACAGCGTGCCCAGCTGGTGGGCGGCGAAATACAGCACCGGCGTCGCCACGCGGCCGATGTCGATGACGTCGACGCCGGCGGCGCGGATGCCGTCGGCCAGCGCTTCGCACAATTCCGGGCCGGACAAGCGGCCGTCGCGGCCGACCACGATAGCCTGCACCTTGCGGGCGCGGGCTTCCGAGCCCACAGCCTGGCCGATCTGGCGGGCGACGGCGGCGGTCAGCGTCTTGCCGACGATGCCGCGGATGTCGTAGGCCTTGAAGATGTCTTTGGATATTTTGGTCATGATGGTTTCAGCACGGTTTCGATGCGGTTGGAGAAGAGCGGCGGCGTATGGCGCGCCGCTGTCCTTGTCTTGAATTCAGCGGGCGAGCTTGTGGCTCAGGGCAACCAGCTGATCCAGCTTCCGGCGGGCATGGCCGCTGTCCAGCGCTTCGCGCGCCATGGTAACACCGTCGGCCAGGCTTGGGGCGATATCGGCGGTATAAATCGCGGCGCCGGCATTGAACAGCACGATGTCGCGCGCCGGGCCGGATTCGCCGTCCAGCACCGACAGCAGGCGGTCGCGCGACTGCTCGGCGGTCTCGGCGCGCAAGGCCTTGAGCTCGCATGTCGCCAGGCCGAACTCGCCCGGTTCCAGCTGGTATTCCAGGATTTCGCCGTCCTTCAATTCCGCGACCCGGCTCGGTCCGGACAGCGTAAGTTCGTCCAGGCCGTCGCAGCCGTGGACGATCATCACGTGGCGGCTGCCGAGCTGCTTCAGCACGCGAGACTGGATGCCGACCAGGTCGGGATGGAAGACGCCCATCAGCTGATTGTCGGCGTCGGCGGGATTGGTCAGCGGTCCCAGGATGTTGAAGATGGTGCGCGCGCCCAACTCCTTGCGGATCGGCGCCACATGTTTCATCGCGCTGTGGTGATTGGGCGCGAACATGAAGCCGAGGCCGATCTCGTCGATGCAGCGGCCGACCTGGTCCGGCGTCAGTTGCAGATTGACGCCCAGCAGCTCCAGTACGTCGGCGCTGCCCGAGCTGGACGACACCGAGCGGCCGCCGTGCTTGGCGACGCGGGCGCCGGCCGCCGCCGCGACGAAGGCCGCGGTGGTGGAGATGTTGAAGGTGTGCGACTTGTCGCCGCCGGTGCCGCAGGTGTCCACCAGGTGGCCGCGGTCAGCCACCGGCACATGGGTGGCGAATTCGCGCATCACGGTGGCGGCGGCGGCGATTTCGGACACCGATTCCACCTTGACCCGGAGGCCGATCAGGATGGCCGCCGTCTGCGCCGGCGTCAGCTCGCCGCGCATGATCTGGCGCATCAGCGCCAGCATCTCGTCGTAAAACAGTTCATTGCCGTCGATCAGACGGTTCAGTGCCGCTTGCGGACTGATCATCGTGCGGTATTCCTATGAGCTTTGCCGGCCGAGCTCGGCCAGCCTTTGCGTATCCAGGTCGATTTCGCAGGCCAGGCGGGCGCGCGCGGCGCCGTTGCCGCTGGCGTAGCCGGCTTCCACCCAGTCGCACTGCTGGCGGCGATAGGACTCGTAGGCCTGCTGGGCGCGTCGGAGCGCGCGCGCCGCGTGGTAGCGGTTGTCGGTGGTGGCGTCCAGCTGGCGCATCGCGGCCATCGCCTTGTCTTCCTGGGCGGCCAGCTGCCGGTGCGCGTCGTCGTGGCGCTGTTTCAGGCAGGCAGCGACGGCCGGCGTGTCGGCCTGCTTCTGCGTGCAATCGTCGAGCGCGCCTGCCCAGGCCGGCGCGGCCAGCAGCGCGGCCAGCAACATCGCCGGCGGCCGCATCAGGCGAATTCCTTCAGGAAGTTGTCCAGCATGCGGTGGCCGTGCTCGGTCAGGATGGATTCCGGGTGGAATTGCACGCCTTCTATCGGCAGCGTCTTGTGGCGCACGCCCATGATTTCGCCGTCGTCGGTCCAGGCGGTGACCTCCAGGCAGTCCGGCAGCGTCTCGCGCTCGATCACCAGCGAGTGGTAGCGGGTGCAGGTGACCGGGTTCGGCAGGCCGCGAAACATGCCGACGTCGTTGTGGCTGACCGGCGACACCTTGCCGTGCATCAGCTGCTTGGCGTGCACGACCTTGCCGCCGAAAGCCTGGCCTATGCCCTGGTGGCCCAGGCAGACGCCCATGATGGGCAGCTTGCCGGCGAAGTGCAGGATGGCGGGCACCGACACGCCGGCCTCGTTCGGCGTGCACGGGCCAGGGGAGACCACCAGGTATTTCGGCTGCAGCTCTTCTATCTGCTGCAGCGTGATTTCGTCGTTGCGGAACACCTTCACCTGCTGGCCCAGTTCGCCGAAGTACTGGACCAGGTTGTAGGTGAAGGAGTCGTAGTTGTCGATCATCAATAGCATATTGAGCGCAAGTCCTTGTATTTGCTGGGCAGTATTGGCATTCGTGCTATTTCATACCCGGTTTTATACCCGGTTTTTATTTTGCTGCCAGCTGCGCCTGTAGTCATCCGACTTACTATACCCGATCACATCCGGTACCGGGAGTTCCCCCGAAACCGGCATGCAGCTTTCTTTGTCGTGGATGGGGTTCCGTCATGCTTGCCGGCTGTCGGCTACGGTCTTCGGGACGGTTTGTTCCCCGCATGGTCCGGGGCTTGTCGTTGGCATGAGGCGAGTGCCGAAAAGACGGGGTAGCCATGGCGGACTCAGGTGTCTATGGACCATCCAGGCAACGGATATCCTTCCGTTTGCTCTATGAGCTCTTCTTGTTCCGGCAAGCTTCTGAAGGAGACGGGATGCCCTCTGGCCACACGGAAGAACTCATGGTCTTCGAAAATATTGACACCGGAAAGCCTTGCGTTGTCAGGGTATTGATGCGCGGCTTGCGCAAAGCGCACGCGTGCCGTGCCGATATCGACCGGACGCTCCCATATCTCCCGGGATATCTGCCTCAATGCCGTGACGGTATGGCCTTGCACGGTCACCTCTCCGCGGAAGCCGGTTGCCGTCAGGGATGTCGCTCTTGTGAATGCCCGCGCTAGATTGACCGAGTCGCAGGTGAGGAACCTGACGACGCCATAATCCGTCACGTCAATGCCGGAAGCGATCAACTGGTCAAGCAGCTGGTCGACGGTCAATGCCCTTCCGTTGATGAAGATGCGGTCCGGGCGTCGCCCGTGTGCCCAGATATTCAGCCTCCGATAGACTGTTTCCGAGGCATCTGCAAACCGGTCTTCAAATACCACCGACATGATCGCATCGGGGAGGGCGCCTCTGCGCGTCGTGCGACCGAGGGCGGCTATGAACAGGAACTCGTCATCCAGACTCATCGTCATCGTGTCGCCGGCCCTCCTTGCCTGGGCCAGCAGCCGGTATCCCGAGGAAGCCAGCCCGGCGCCCAGCGATAGGATGCCCGCCGAGAGCGATACCCAGCCCAGCACCGCCGACGCCTTCGGATCGCTCCGTTCGGTGATTCCGCTGGCTATCGCCGCCGCGTCAGCCACCACGGCGGCCCCGCCTATCGCCAGCGATGCGGCCGAAGCGCTTTCCAGCGCGGCGATGATTCCGCCGGAGGCGACAATGGAAATTCCCTTGGTGATGGCCGCCAAACCCAGGCCGGCGACGCCCAGGCCCATCATGGTCCAGGCCTGCCAGCTCAGGTGGCCGGACGGATCGGCGCGATCGACTGGATCGCCGGCGCAGTAGGCATACGGGTTGACGCCGCCGGCGCCGAACGGACTCAGGCTGTCCGGACAGTGAAAGCGCATCAGCGCCGGGCTGTAAGCCCGGTAGCCGTTGCCGAGGTGGCTTGCGCCGCTGACCGGGTCGCGACGCTCCCCGTTCCATCCGAGCACGCTGTCGTCCATCTCTTCTCCTGAACCGTGATTGTCCACCCCGGGATGCGGTCCGGGGCTCAGTGGAAAGAAATCGTGCGCGCTATCGTTTCCGTTTTCCCCGGCGTGCCGTTCCTGTCGTCGACGATATGGGTGTGGCCGTAAAAAAGCGGCGACATGATTGTCTGTGACCCTCTTTTCCAGTCGAGCGCCTTCGTCATCGTCTATTTCCGCGGCCGAGTGCATGTTCAAAATCAGGTGGGGTAGTACTGCAATCGAATGAAATGAAACGAAGCATGATCCCATGAGTCGGCCAGGCTGAAATCCGGGCGGCGTGTCGTTCGCAGGCCGACGGGCCTCCCCGGATCGCTGCATTTTCGCTGAACGGTGTGTATTGCCGGTCCGAATCGAAATCGGCCAATTGCGGGCGCCGCAGCTTCATCTTTATCCACCATGCTATTGATCTTGCTGGTCGCGCCCCGTCCCCCTCTGCGGCGGCAAGGCTCAATACCAGGGAAAACATGCACATTTTCGTATGGGATCGACTGGACGGGGTATGTCGCAAGAATTTTAAATTTGTAATTGTGGATATCATCATAAATGGAACTATTTTCAAGATAAGCGCATTGAGAATGACGCGCCGCCCGATAAAACTATTCCGATCGGGCGCCCCCGTTCCCTTTGTCGTTTAAAAGTCGGAGCGTTCCGACAATGAGGCATCCGGCTTGGGCCGCGGTCTTGCCGTCGTCCCCCGGTTTGACAGCGCCGGCCTTATGCGCCATATCGCATTAGCAATCGCATGTATTTTTGCGGCCGCGGCGGGGATTCATTTTTCAAGTCCGCCGCCGGGCTGCCGGGGGCGGAAAATGCGTTCGGACGTGGCGGCGGACGGGGCGGGACACCGTTTGAGCGGGAGCGGCGATGGAGCATAGGTTTACCGTGCTGGTGGCGGAGGACGCCGAACCGACGCGGCTGTTGATGGGCCTGGTGATCGAGGAGATGGGCCATGCCGTCGTATATGCCGAGAACGGTTTGCAGGCGGTGGAGCGGTGCCGCCTGCAGCTGCCCGACCTGATCCTGATGGACATGATGATGCCGGTGATGGACGGCCACGAGGCCACGCGGCAGATACGCCAGCTCTGCGGCAGCCGCTGGCTGCCCATCATCTTCCTCAGCGCCAGCGGCGACGAGGAGGCCTATATCCGCAGTCTGGACATCGGCGCCGACGATTATCTGCACAAGCCCATCAATCTGACCGTGCTGGCGGCCAAGATCCGCGTGATGCAGCGCATCAGCGAAATGCAGAACCGGATCTCCGCCGACTCGCAGAAACTGCTCAGCTATTTCAACAGCAACGAGCGGGAGCAGCTGTTCGCCAAGCATGTAATGGACAGCATCGTCGGCAGCGAGGAGCAGGACCTGTCGGAGGTATCCAGCTGGCAGCTGTCGGCCGAGCAGTTCAGCGGCGACGTGCTGGCGCGGGCGTTGTCGCCGACCGGCCAGCTGTGCCTGATGCTGGCCGACAGCACCGGCCACGGCCTGTCGGCGGCGCTGGCCTGCCTGCCGGCGGTGGACATCTTCTACGCGATGGCGCGACGCGGCTTCCCGCTGTCGGCGATGGCGCGCGAGATCAACGCCAAGCTCAATCGGCTGCTGCCGGTCGGTCGTTTCGTCGCGGCGGCGCTGATCACCATCGATTGGGAGATCGGCTGCATCGAGGTCTGGAACGGGGGCATTCCCTGCGTGATGTTCGTGTCGGAGCGGGGCGGACTGTTGAAGGAATGGCGGTCGCGGTATCCGCCGCTCGGCATTCTCGATGCCGGTGAATTCCGCGGGGACGGCGAATCGTATTTCTGGAATGTCAACGGCCGGCTGGTCGTATGCTCCGACGGCCTGACCGAGGCGGAAAACGTCGCCGGAGAGCAGTTCGGCAATTCGGGCATTCTGCAGGCGGTGGCCGGCGGCGGGCGGCCATCGCCGCTGGATGCGATACGATTGGCGGTGATGGCGCATTTGGCGGGCGCCGCCAACCGCGACGACATCTCGCTTGGCGTGGTGAGCCTGGAGGCCGGGGACAAGGCGGCGCGGGAGCAGGCGGCCGATCATCCGGGCCGGGAGGATGGAGGCCAGCTGTGCAACTGGCTGGTGCGGCTGGAATTCAATGCGGCCGAATTGCGGCGGGATCAGGCCATCCCCTTGCTGATAGGCTGGTTGAACCAGCTGGGTCTGCGCGGCCGGCAGTTCAAGCAAGTGCTGTTGGTGGTGTCCGAGCTGTTCAATAACGCCTTGGACCACGGCGTGCTTCGGCTCGACTCCTGCCTCAAGGAACAGCCGGACGGCTACGAGCGTTATTTCACGTTGCGACGCGAGAAACTCGCGGCGCTGGAGGAGGCCGGGATCGAATTGCAACTGGAGCGATGCCGCGAGGAGGCGGGGGATTGCATCCGCATCCGGCTGCGCGACAGCGGCGACGGTTTCGATCATCATTCCCTGATGGAGCGGCTCGGCCAGCGCGCCGGCGAGAGCCGGCATCGGCGAGGTGTGGGATTGGTGAGCGCGCTGTGCTCGCGGCTGGTGTATCGCGGCCACGGCAACGAGGTGGAAGCGGAATTCCTGTTGTTGTGAGTGGTCCCCGTCGGCGCCGCCGACGTCTTTCTGGAGACGTAGTCGTGCCCGATCATTTGTCGCCGCGTCCTTGTGTTCCTTCGCCGTCGTTGTGGACGGCGGCCGCGGCATTGGCCGCCGAGCCGGCCTTCGCCAGTGCCGGCGGCGTTCCGGGCGTGGCCTCCGGCTGGCCATGGGGATTCGCGCTGGCGGCCTTGTTGATCGTCTGGCTGGCGCGATGGCGCGGCTCGCGGCAATGCCGGCGCCTGAGCGCCATGCTGGGGCAGGCGGCCGTCGGTCTCGGCGCGCTGGACGGCAGGTGGCGGTTGATCGAGGCCAACGAGCGGCTGTGCCAATGGCTGGGGTATTCGCGCCGGGAACTGCTGGGGCGGCCGTTCGGCCTGCTGTGCGACGCCGGCGACTGGAAGGCCGCCGGCGAGGCGCTGGCGGGGCTGAGGCGCGGAGAGTCGGCCGAATGCCGCTTGGAGGCGCGGCTGCTGCCCAGGGGCGGCGAACCGCAATGGCGTCGCCTGCGTCTTGCCAGGCTGGATGACGGCGCATTTTCGCTGCTGGTCGAGGAGGCGGATGAGTTCCGGCGACAGCGGGAACGCGCGGCGGCGCTGGAGGAGAGGCTGGAACTGGCCGCGGCCGCCGTCGGCCTGGGCACGTGGGAATGGGAGATCGCCGGCCGCAAGCTGTCGTGGGATGGCCGGATGCGCGAATTGCACGGCGTCGGCGCGTCGGAGGCGGTGTCGCCGGAGCGCTGGCGGGCCTGCCTGCATCCGGACGAGATGGCGCGCTGGGCCTTGTTGTCCGGTGGGGATTTTCGGGCCGCGGTGGCGCCGGGCTGGGACTGCCGCGTCGTGGACGGCGCCGGCGGCGAGCGCCGCTTGCGCCTGATGGCGGAAATCAAGCCGGACGCGGGCGGGCGGCCGGCGCGGGTGGTCGGCCTGTGCTGGGACGTCGGCAGCCCGGAGCCGGGTTGGGACGGCGGCGGCGATATCGAGTCGGAACTGCCGCGAGTGCTGGACTCGATGCCTGCCATGGTCAGCTACTGGGACAAGGGGCTGCGCAATGTGTTCGCCAACCGCGCCTATCTGGACTGGATGGGGCTGAGCGAAGAAGATGTGCGGGGCAAGCATCTGAGACAGGTGACCGGGGAGGAGCGCTTCCGTCTGAATCAGCCCTATATCCAGGGGGCACTGCTGGGGCAGGCCAGTCTGGCCGAGCGCTGCATCATAGACTTGAACGGTCGCGAGCACCATCTGCTGGCCCAGTATGTGCCGCATGGCGATGGCGACCGGGTGGACGGCTTCTATCTGTTCGTCACCGACATCACGCCGTTGAAACAGGCGGAGCGGGAGCGGGAGGCCATGCAGGCGAGACTGCGCGGCATCATCGATTCCGCCGTGGAGTTCGCCATCGTCGCCACCGATCTGCGCGGCGTGATCACGGTGTTCAACGCCGGCGCCGAGCAGATGCTGGGCTACCGGGCGGACGAGCTGCTGGGACTGTCCACGCAGATGACGCTGCATATGCGGGAAGAGACGGACGCGTACGGCCAGGCCTTGTCCGAAGAGCTGGGCAGGCCGGTCGAGGACTTCGACATCTTCGTCGAGAAGACCCGTTCCGGCGGCAGTTTCTCCCGCGAGTGGACTTATCGCCGCAAGGACGGCAGCGGCGTGCCGGTCAGCCTGGTGTTCGCCGGCATCTGGCAGGACGGCTGGCTGTCCGGCTTTGTCGGCATCGCCCGCGACATCGGCGTCGAACGCGAGGCCAAGCGCATGCTGGAGCTGGCCAAGGAGCAGGCTGAGAGCAGCAGCCGCGCCAAGAGCGGCTTCGTCGCCAATATGAGTCACGAGATCCGCACGCCGATGAACGGGATGATGGGCATGCTGCAACTGTTGTCCAGCACTTCGCTCAATATCACCCAGCGCAAATATCTGGACATGATACAGGCATCCTGCCGCGCGTTGATGTCCGTTCTGAGCGATGTCCTGGATTTCTCCAAGATCGAGGCCGGACGGCTGGATGTCGGCAACGCCCGCTATGAATTGGACGAGGTGCTGGGCACGCTGGCGGCCATCATGTCGATGAACGCGGCGCGCAAGCCGCTGGAGCTGGTGCTGGACGTGAGTCCGGACGTGCCGGCGCTGTTGGACGGCGACGGCTTGCGTCTGCAGCAGGTGCTGGTGAATCTGGCCGGCAACGCGATCAAGTTCACCGAGCGCGGCGAGGTGGCGGTGGCGCTGGAGCGCGAGGATGACGCGGACGGAGCGCGATTGCGCTGCTCGGTGCGGGATACCGGCATCGGCATGAGCGAGGCGCAGCTGGAACGGGCTTTCACCGCCTTCGCCCAGGCGGACTCGTCGACGACGCGGCGTTTCGGCGGCGCCGGACTGGGTCTGGCGATCTCGCGCGACCTGGTGCGCTTGATGGGCGGCCGGCTGGAGGCGGAGAGCCGGCCGGGACAGGGCAGCCGCTTCTGGTTCAGCCTGCCGTTGCGGCCGGCGGAGCCGCAGGGCTTGCGGCCGGATTGCGGCGAGGTGCGCAAGTTGCTGGTGGTGGACGACAATGCCGACAGCCGCCGGGCCCTGTTGAACCATGCGCGACGGCTGGATTGCCAGGCGAGCGAGGCGGCCGGCGCCGCCGAAGCGCTGGCCTTGCTGGAGGCCGAGGGCGTGGAGGCGTGGGACGCCGTGCTGGTCGATTGGCGCATGCCGGAGCAGGACGGACTGGCCTTGTGCCAGGCCATACGGCGGCGCTGGCCCGGCAGCGAGCTGCGCCTGGTGGTGATGGTGGGCGCTGACGACAGGAACGGCCTGGAGCACGCGGTCGACATCGCGCTGGCCGATGGCGTGCTGGCCAAGCCGGCCACCACCGGCGCGCTGGCCGAGTCGTTGCGGCTGGCCGGTTTGCGGCGCGGGAGCCCGGCCGGGGCGGACGCGCTGGCGCCGCCGGACTTCGGGGGCGCCCGCATCCTGCTGGCCGAGGACAACGAGATCAACCGGGAGGTCGCCTGCGGCATGCTGGAATTGGCCGGCTTGCGGGTGGATGTGGCGGAGAACGGCCGTCAGGCGGTGGACATGCTGCGCAAGAACGGCCGGGATTATGCGCTGGTGTTGATGGACAGGCAGATGCCGGAGATGGACGGCGACGCCGCCGCCGGGCTGATCCGTCGGGAGCTCGGCCTGACGCTGCCCATCATCGCGATGAGCGCGGCCGTGTCGCCGTCGGAGCAATTGCAATGCCGGGACGCCGGCATGAACGATTTCGTCGCCAAGCCGATGCAGGCCGGGCAATTGTTCGCGGTGCTGGCCAGGCACTTGGGCGTAGCGGAGCCGGCGCCGCCGGCGGGACCGCCGCCGATCTTCTCGGCCGAACTGATGCGCCTGGCCGGCGGCAGCGATGCCGCGCGCGGACGGGTTCGCGCCTTGATGCAGCTGCTGATCGACACCGGCGGGCGGCAGCTGGGCCAGATACGGGAGGCCTTGGAGGCGGGCGAGCTGGTCGACGGCGCGCGCCGTTTGCATACGATGCGCGGCAGCGTCGGCTCCTTCGGCGCGCAGGCCCTGGTCGAGAGGCTGCGGGAACTGGAGGATGCGGCCAGGCATGGCCGGAGCCGGGAATTGGCGGCCCAGCTCGATGGCGCGGAACGGGAGTTGCAGCGGGTGCTGGACGCCGCGCGCGCCTGGCTGGACGCGAATGCGGACTAGCGCGTCGCCGGCTTTGTCGGCAAGACCGGAAGCCTTTGCCGATGGTGTTCTAGCGTGGTTTTTGCAGAAGATGGGGCTAAGGAAGAAAAGCCCAGATGGTGCGAAAGGAGAGACTCGAACAAGGCTGTTAATACTGGCTATTGACGGTGTTTGGGACATCTTTGGGACGGCGATTTTTCATACACATGTGCCGACCGCTCACCAGTCGCAGGCCAATGCGAGCGTCTATCGCTATTGTGGCATATTTTCACCACTCGTCAGATGCCGCTTGCCGGCGGCGCGCCCCTGGCTGTATTTTGAATTTGTACAAATTCAAATGGCGGACCAATCATGAAACCCTACACCCTCGACATCCTGGCCGACGAGTTGGGCATCGTCCTTCGTGCGATCAAGCGCGGCCAGCCAACGCTACAGGAAGCTCAGCAGCTGACCGAGCAGTTCCGCGATGCCTTCATCGTCTCCGATCTATTCCCCAACGACACCGGCTTTGCGCAAGACGTCGCGGCCAAGTTGGCCGTGATCCAGGAGCTCGACCGCGCTTTTGATCGAGCACACGCCCAGGGCATGCCTCTGGACGCGCGACTGGGTGATATTCCGTTTCTGGATCCGGAGCTGCAACGATCACTTGAGAATGTGTCGGGGAGTCTCGACGGAATCTTAACCCGGTGATGACCAACAATCGGTCGCGTTGATCGGCGACGCTGTTACCTGCCCGAAACAAGGCCACGTCACTCACATTATCTGCAACACTGGCTCACCGGCTTTTCTGCTCTGGGTCTGCGTGTGTCTGCCACGTGATCGAGCGCGGATTGGCAATCGTGTTGTCGCGTTGAGAAAAGCGTCCGTGCTGAGGCGCGATGTTTGGATCGTCTTCCCACGTGGCCTGCTGCGTGAACGTGCTGGTTTTCCGGTTGAATTTCAGATAATGGTGGGCCGTTTTTCCACCCCAGTCCGATGACGGCAGCGAAATATAGTGGACCGCGTATTCGTCGTCTGTCAGGTGGCCGCGCACGACATAGACGCCGTAATGCTCTTCGCCTGGCGAAATGATCTTGTAGACGCCGTTATCGTAGTAATACAAAGTCGCGTCGGGATAAGGCTTTTTCTCGTACATCTTTTCATAGAACACTTTCTGCTCGATGGTTGGTTTGCCGAATTGCACGGTGATAGACGGGGGCGGAGAAGGGGTGTTTTCCGCTGCGCCAGCCGGCAACATAGCCAGAATCGTGGGAAATAACAGCATTTTCTTCATTATGATGAGGGCTCCAGGTGAAAGAATCTCGCCGATATGGAGTGCATCACTTGATGCACTGGGCCATCTCGGTTTTGTAAAAATGATGGGCATTGCCGCCCGTGCAGGCCTGTTCGTAGCTGACGTCCTTCCAGGCCTCGTCCTCGAATTTGATCTTGAACTCGTCTCCCTCGTCCCACTTCCCATCCTGATTCTTGTCGCGCCCGATCAGGAGGCATTTGGTTTCCCCGTCAGTTGGGGGAGCATCGCAGGTATATGTCATGATGAAGGCCCACTTGCCGTCGCAAATTGCAGCGGCGTGGACAGCGGAAATCCCCATCACCATGGCAATGCAGATGACGGGTTTGGCAAAGATCTTCATGGCTCTCTTCCATCAGGTAAAAGCCAAAAATATTCCTCGCATATAATCAGTGGAATTCAAGTCAACTGGTTTGAGAGAAGTCCGACGCCAGGCCAGGCCATCCTCGGGTCGGAACCGGCGGCAACTGCGGGCAGATCGACGCGCTGGGCGGCGGGTTGCTGCTGGCGCAGCCGGAGAGCAGCAGCATGGCGAGCAAGGGCCGCCTGAAGTTCCAATTTCCCATCTTCCAATTCCTTCTCGTAGGCCGCGGCGGTGGCCGCGTCATCTGCTGTCGCCTGGCGCTCGCGTACCCGGGCGGCCTGGGTGGCTGCTGCCTGCTGCTGGGCCTGGCTGGCTCGCGCCACCGCGGTGTCGCGCTGGGCAACCACCGCCCGCATCTCCCAGCCCAGCGTGATCAGCGCCGCGGCCGTCAGCGCGATCAGCACTTCTCGCCAGTACTTCAGCAGGGCCAGCATTACGCGCGCTCCAGGAACAACGCCTGTTCGGCCTGCCGGCGTTTGAGCAGGCCCGGCAGCGCCTGGCCGCCAGCTTTGTCCCAGCGCGGGAACTGGCCGGCGGCGCCGGCGTAATCGCCCTGGTTCAGCAGCCGCAGCAATGTCGACTGCTGCAGACTGCCCAATCCCAGGTTGTAACTGAAGCTGACCAGTGCATCGAACTGGTTCTGGTTGACGGCCACGGTCACCAGCCGGCCGACGCCGGCCTCGAACCGGGCCAGGTCGGCCGCCAGCAGCTGGACGGCCTGGGCTTGGGTGATCGCCAGGCCGGGGCGTACGTCGGCACCGGTGTGGCCGTAGCCGATGGTCCAGACGCCGACGACGTCCTGGTAGGCGGCGAGGCGCAGGCCCTCGAATTGCTGGATCAGGGCAATGCCCTTGGGGCTGGTTTTCATGGGGTGGTTCCTTTCTGGTCGGTCGGGGGGACTGCTGCGGGCTTCCAGCGCAGCGCACCGGTGATGACGGCCAGCAGGCCGCTGCAGCCAGTGGCGTAGACCACCATGTCGAACGGTTTGCCAGTTACGAAGCTGGCAACTTCCAGCGCCAGGCCGACCAGCACCATCAGCACGGCAATCGTGCAAACGGTGTCGTAGTCGACCCCGTACTCGTCGGTCGTGCAGTCTTTGGCGATCTTGCAGAGTGCTCGCGCCGGGGCGAGCAGGGCATTCAGCGGCGTGGTCATGCGTGGTCCTTATGCAGCCTTGAGGTCGTAGGGAAACGCCGGCGGCGCGGGCACCTCGTCGGGGGTGAAAACGAAGCCGGGCACGCGCGGGAACGCCTGGAAAATCCACTCGGGCAGACTCATCTCGTGGATACCGTGGTCCCGGTGGCGGTGGAATTTGCTGTGCAGGACCAGCATGTTGGCCATGCTGTCGACGAACAGCTCGGGCCTGTCCGGATCGAAGGCGCGCCAGTCGAATCCCTTGGCCTCGGCCAGCTTGCACAGCGCCCACAGCAGCGAGTGCTCGGCTGGGAAGAACTGGCCAGCGATCGGCAAGTCGGTCTGCAGGTCCAGCACCGGCAGCAGGGTGATCTCGCCCAGCGCCACGCCGCGCACGACGCGCCAGTCGACGGCGCCGCTGAATGCCCACTCGCAAAAAAGGTGGTGGTACTCGGTGCCCTCGGTGTGGCCGCTGATGGCGCAAGGCAGCCGGGCGGCGTGGCCGGCGGCTTTGGTGTGGCGGAACGTGGCCGACTCGGTGCGCGGCGGGTGATCGGGGTAAAACACGTCCTCGGCCAGGGTGTCGTGGTGGGCGTGCTCGCGCGCCGGCGCGGCGGCGCCGACGGCGGTCAGGTGTTTCGGGTCAGTCATATTGTCTCCAGAAACGAAAACACCCGCCGGGTGGCGGGTGTCAGTGGGTGAGGGTGGCGCAGGGCGGTCAGCCCTTTTTCAGTCCGTAGTACGCGAGTCCGACAATGCCCAGCAGCAGCGCCTTCCAGGCCAGACTCAGCACGCCATCGCCGACATTCAGGCGCAGCCGCTGGAACATGCGGTCGATGACCGCGTCGACGTCGGCATCGGTCAGCGTGCGTTCCTGCTGCAGCACTTCTTTTTCATCCGGCATGTGCCCTCCCTTGGGCAAAAAAATGCCCGCTCTCGGCGGGTTGTTGTTGTCGTTCAGGTGCAGCAGGTGGCGGTGGATCAGCTCCAGGTGATGGCGGCCAGATCCGCAGCTGTCGCCGCGGCGGCGATTTTCGGCAGCAGCGCGCGCAGGGTTGCGGCCTGACTGTCCACGGCTGCCAGCCGCTGGCCGGCTGCCGTCTTCGCGATATCGGTCGGCGCAGTGCCCGCCATCAGCGCCACCAGCGCCTCGCGCGTCGCGCGGTGTTGCTCAGCTTCAAGCGCGGCGATCGCGTCCGTGAGCGCTGCGGTGCGCAGCGCGCGCAGGGTGACTATCGGCGTAGTGTCGGCCGGTGCGGCCGGTGGCGAGAACGCCCCATTGCTATATGCCCACCCGACTCCAACAGCTGCGCCAGCAGCGGCGACAAGCTGATAGCCGGCCGGCGCCGCAAAGTTGCTGTCCGCGACGATCACGTTGTCGACGATCCCGGTTTTCGTGTTGACCAGTGCCCAGTTCGACGTTTCCATATTGCTACCTCACGTATTCCGTTATCACAACAACACCGGCCGTTCCGCTGCCGCCAGTACCCACGCAGTTCATCCCGCTCGCCGCCGCGCCACCGCCGCCGGCGCCGAATCCGCTGGCGCTCCCGCCGTTGGCCGCCGTCGTGACGGCTATCACGGCCGGCGCGCCCCCGGCGCCGTAGGGTGTTCCGGCCCCCGCACCAGCCGTGCCGATGCTGTAGTTCGCCCACCATCCCATTCCGCCGACCGTGCCGGGAGTGGCGGGCACGCTGCCCGATGCCGCGCCGCCCCCGCCGCCGCCGTTGGCGCCCTGAGGCTGGGCAATGCTGGCCACCCCGCCGCCACCACCACCGGCGGTCAGCAGCGAACCGAATGACGTAGAGCCACCCGCAGCGCCAGCATTCGCACCGGCGCCACCGGCACCCGCGCCGCCGATCGTGATCGTCTGGCTGGCCCCGACCTGGGCGGCCGTGAGAATCCCGCGCACGTAGCCGCCGGCACCGCCGCCACCACCGACGCTAGCGGACGATTGGCCGCCCAGGCCACCACCACCACCACCGCCGGCACCGAGCACCTCGACGTCGCAGTACACCATTCCCGGGCTCGGCGTGTACGCGCCGCTGGAGCTGATCACCCGGCGCACGACTGTCAACGGTCGCGCGATCGAGGCCTCCTGGGAATACGGGGTCAGCGCCTGGCTCAACTTGATTCTGCGAATCGCCGCGCTGCCGCTGATCGCGTTGAAGTAGTAGAAGCGGACAGCCATCGCCACCGCCGCCGCCGGCGCCGTCGCGCTGTTGTTGAACCAGGTCCACGGCTGGCCGTTTGCTGCGACGAGTTTGGCATTGTTCTGGCTGATGACGTTATTGGTAGAGTCGTAGAAAACGATGTCGCAGCAGAACTGCCCGGCAGTGACGCCGACGGCGGCCATCTCTGCCTGCAGCCAGACCACCTGGCCCGGCCGGACAGCGATCTGAGCCGACCACTGGACGTTATTGCTCGGTGTCGTGGTAATGGGCATTTGCCAGAACGAGCCCTCCAGGTAACCCGTGTTGCTAATCGGCGTCGCGCAGACTGTCGGCCAGCCGCTGGTCCCCAACTCGGCACTGCCGTTGGCCAGCAGGTTGGCACCACTCGCGCCGCCGGTGTTGAGGCCATAGCGCGCGTCGAGTGGTGCGACTGCGGCATTGATTGCGGCAGTGATCGCTGCCTGTGTCCAGGCGGTATTGGCGATGAGTCCTGAGCTGTCGCCGGGCGCCGGCGACTTGGTGTAGCCGCTGAGCAGCACGATGTAGTTTCGGCTGTCACTGCCGATCAGAGCGCCGTAGCCGGGCGCAATGCTGAATGTGGCGCCATTCGCAGGCACTCCAGGCCCGAAGAAGGCGCCGGTCGCCGTCGACAGCGTCAATTGGTTGGCGCTGGAGCCGTTCCAGAAGTAGGTGAACACTGGAGTGCTCTGGGTGGGATCCGGCAGGGTAATCGTGCCATCAACGGTGCCGTTGAATTCGACGATGCCATGGGCCGGGAGGCTGATCGCGCCACTCTTCTGCACGAACTGAACATTGACGCCAACAGGGGCGAACCCCCGCAGCACCTGGGCGAGTTGATTGTTTGCGCCCTTCGTTGGCACCAAGCCGCCAGCCTGGATGGCGTTCAGCAATTCCATCATGATGGCGTTCATGAAGTCGGCTCGAAGCATCGTCGCGGGCGTACCCGTCGCCGGGTTTCCATCGGTGAAGTAACCGGCCTTGCCGGCACCGCCGGGTACCGGCATCTGCGAGACGGCAGACGGATCATCGTATTGGTACATGAAAACCTCAGGTGTAATGGAACTGAAGGATGGCGTGCGCCGGCGCAAGTCGGCGAAGCAGCTCCTGGAGCGCAGCATTTCCCCAGCTGTTAAGCGGCTCTCCCATGGCAGACTGCCCCATTCGGAACGAGATCACTGTGTTCAGCGGGGCGTGTACCGCCCAGGTGTGCGCCCACTCTGGGCCGCCAAGCGCGCTTCCCATTCCAGATTGCCCCATCCGGAACGGAGCAAAATTTGTGATGCTGATGGTGTAACCGAGGTTGGCAGCCACCTGCACAAAATACGCGGCAGATTGGCCGCCAACCGCGGTCAACTGCGCGACGACCTGACCGCGCCGACCCTGCAACGTCGTTGCCGGCCCCAACACCGGGTCAGGCAAACCCAGCGTGGCCTCCCACTCGGGCAGTAGCTCATATGCAGTTGGCGGAAATGCGTCCACCAGCAAGTTGTTGGCCCGGGCATGCGTGCGGCTATAAACCTGCGCCAGCGCCAGCGCTACCTGGGACTGGACGGCGTCAGGCTCGCGCGGCCACACACGTCCGCGCGGCAGCAAGCGCTGCAACGCGCCCTGGTAGTCCAGGGCGGTGTAGTTGGGGAGCGGCATAGAACCTCACTGCCAGGTGATAGGGCCCAGCACCGGCAGATAGCCGGTGGGGCTGGTAATGTCGGCACCCGATGGGGAAACCACGATGAAGTCGCTCACGCCGGAGACCGTAGCGATGGCAGACCAGATCAGCTGCAAGGGAATACTGCCACCCGGCTGGCCATACTGGAAAAACACACCGGCAATGGCCAGGGAGACCGCAGCCTGGCTGGCCACCGGCACGCCCTTGATGGTGAATGGCACGGAATTGCTGATGGGGGCGACCACGTAGACCAGCGCCGTTACCGGCTGCAGGGGGGCGATGGCGTTGGCAACGATCAGTTGGTCCCCCGTCGCCACTACTCCGCGAGGCACGCCGCCCGGACCCAGATCGAACTGGGACACGCCATTACTACCGACAGGGAAGCCGCCATTGGCAGACTCGGCGCCATCCAGCATCACATACACCACCACCGTCCCTGGGCCGAATCCGCTGGGCGCGCACCAAGCACGGGAGACGCCGGGCACCGCTGTGGCCCAGGTGATGTAGTCGTTCTGCGCGCCACCCTGCGGCGTGGACTGAAATGCGGATAGCACTCGCGCGCGGTAGGGCTCGTCGCCTTCCAGATCGGCGCCGCCCGTCAGGGCCGTGGCGGCACTGCCAGCCGCTTGAATCCCTGGCACAGACTGGGCCAGCGAAAGGAGCGTGCCGGCCGGGGAGTTCCCCGCCGCGCCGACCAGTCCTGCCGGATCCGCGATAGCGGTAATCGGCACGGTGACCGTACCGGCCAAGCTGACCACGCCACCGCCGGTGACCGTATATTGCTGACCATCGCCGCGATTGACCAGGGTACCAGCCGGCAATGGCTGGCCGATTTGCCCTGGAAACGTGGCGCTGCCGCTGGCCGCCGTCGCCGGTTTGATGAACACGCCCTTGAGCGCGCCCCATCCCTGTAGGAACTCACCCGTGGCTGTGTATGGCGTAGCCTGCCGCGCGACGAAACTGATGTAGTCGTAATGGCCATAAGCCATCGCGGCCTGAGCAGCGGCCATGACGCCGAGGTTGCTGAATCGCAGCATACCGTCGCCGCCTGGCAAGTTGGCCGCGATATCCTGTGCCACCTGCTGGCGTAGCGCGGAGAGGGTTGGTGTTGCATAGGGCATCAGTTGACTCCGTTCCAGGCCCACTTGAATTGCACGGCACTGCGTGCGCCGGCCGTGCTGTATGACACAACCTGCGCACCCAGCGTGGAGGGCGCCACCCACTGCGTCGTGATGTCGAATTTGGCCACCACGCCATCATCGATCAGCCACTGCAGTGCCTCCGCGATGTAGTCGCGCGCGCGGTTGGCGGTTTCCCGAGTCTGCTTGGCGCGCACCAGCAGCCACAACCGACTACCGATAGGCCGCACCGGATCATCCAGGCACCAGCCGCGCGGGTCGCCGCTGCCGTCAAGGATGACGTCATCCGGGCCGGCCACGCGGTCAGTACCCAGGCTGAGCAGAATGGCAGATTGCAGGTCATTGCCGGACAACAGCGTTGAGCCCGCCTGCACCCAGTCGCCGTGCGTGCCGGCCACCCAAACGGTGGAGATGTCCATTCGCTATTCCTGTTGGTTGGGGTGCTGCGTGGTAACGGTGGCATTGCCGCTCTGGATGCCGTGCACCGCGTGGTCATGGCCGTTGTAGATGGCGCGCATTTGCGCCATGGAGTGGGCATTGCTGCCGGCATTGTCGATGATGTCGCCGCCGGCCTTGATCAAGCCGGTCACGTCCAACTCCGGCGTATTGAGCTTCACGCTGGCGCTGGCGTTGATCGTTACCGTGGGCGTGTTGTTGACCGTGAGCGGCAAGCCCGCGCCATTGATGATGATGCCGGCGGCGGTGAGATACACCGACTGGCCGCGGTTATCGAAAATCGCTACTTCGCCGGGCGCCAGCCCGGTCATCCGGCTGCCCTGGTGGTTGGTGGCGATCACCACGCCGTTATTGCGGTCGCCCAACGGGAACAGCACGACGGCGTCGGCGCCCACCGGCGGATGACTGGTGAACCCGTACTCCGCAAGGCGGCGCAGCCGGTCGCGGGTTTCATCTCGGCCCAGCTGGACCTGCAGTACCTGCACCGGGCCGCCATCGCTAGCCGGCGCCGTAATCCGGCCCCGGCCCAGCAGCATCCAGACCCGGCGTGCCAGTCGCTCTATTTGTTGAATCATCCGTTGCCTCCCTTGGCGGCGCCGGCGACAACGTCGCGCATGGTCGGAAACAGGTTGACGGGTTGCACGGCGAACGCTTCTGGGGGCATCAGCGTCAGGTCCGCATGCGTGCCGGTTTCGTCGCGCCGGTAGGCCACTTCAGAAATCAGCCAGTTGACGCGCGGTACATGTACCGTCGGCGCCACCAGTGTCACCAGCGTGTTGGGCCGCCACAGGTTGCCAGCCTCATCTCGCCAGCTATCCACCGTTACCGTGGCCTGCATGCTGCGGCCGGCGCGCCGCACCGCCTCCCAGTTGGCGCGCGCCTTGGTGATCTGGAAATCAGACGTATCTCCGGTCTCGGCGATGATGCTGCGCACGCGCAGTCGCGGCACGCCAGGATCGTTCACCACCGCCACTACGTCTGGGCCGACGCCCATGTCGCTCATAATGTCCATCGGCAGACTGCGGCCAATGTACTGGCTGAAGCGCTGTGCCATGGACCAGCGCATGGTGATGGACTCGATGTTGACCCCCTCCGCCACCACCGGGTAGCGAACGCCGGCAGAAGCCCGCATCGCCTGCGACAGCCTCAATGATCCATCCGGGTTTTCGTAGACCAGCATCTGGCTGTTACGCGCTACCGGCTCCAGGATGTTGTAAGGGGTCTCCCCCCATGGCAACTGCCATACCGGCACCACCTCGCCAGCGCCAACATCCGACACCACATCAATGCCATATGGCGTGGCCAGCTGGATGGCCATGGCCAGCGGAGTGATGTTGGTCATCTGGCAGCCGTTGAAAAAGTGGCTGCAGTCGACCAGGTCCTGGCATTTGCCGCGGCCGCTCACGGTGATCGCATGCGTGGTTGCGGTGAGAGTGGAGGAGAAGTCATCCACGTAGCCAGTCACCACAATATCGCTGCCCAGCAGCACCTGCACCGGGTCGCCGGGATGAAGCAGTATGTCGCCGAACTGGCCAGGGAAAAGCTCTGTCATGCCGATCTGGAAGCCGGATGGGAATCGTTCGATGCCACGCACGATATTGATCGTGGTCCACCCCGATATGCGCTGGCTGTTGGTGAGAAGGGTAAGGTCATCCATAATGTCAGCTCAATGTCATGAGGGGTGGGCAATGATTGGTTTTTTGCTTGTGATGGTGATGTCGGATGGCTGGCAAGGCGGCGTGGTGCCGCAGGCCATCTACAAAACAGAGACGGAGTGCCAGCAGGCCGGCCCGCGGTGGGTCATCCGAAACAACAACATCGGGCACCCATCCACGTTCTACTGCCAACGGAAAGTCGTGCCGAAAAACCAGCAATGGAGCGAGGCGGGCATCACCCCGCAAATGCGAGAGAAGTGGGCCAAACAGCAAGCCGAGAAGTACAAGAACATCCAGTACCAGATGCCGGTGAACCCCTATTCGGACTCGACCGAACCAGCCGCCTCACAAGCGCCGGCTACTGAGACAGCGCCTTGAACTGCGTCGGCATGAATAGCGGGTGGATGGCGCCGGCCTGCTGCGCCAACTCGCCAGCACGCGACGGATCGCGATAGAGCCGCTGCGCCAGCACCATGGACGGCATCGGTTGCGGAATGGAAACTGGCATCATGCGCGCCAGCGACCCGCCTCGGGCTGTCAGGTCCGCCACCGCCGCGGTGCGCAGGTCGCGCAGCGCCTGATAGCTCGCCATATTCCCAGCATCCGCTGCCGCAACTGCCTCCCTTTCGACCAACTGCGACACCCGGCTGCGCAATGACGCGGCGTCGTCATAGCTGGCAGGCTGGTACGACGACACCGAGCGGCACACGCCGATCACCGCTGCGCGCCGCATCATCATTACCGTCAGCTGCTGCGCCGTGGTCATGGCTACGCCCATGGGCGAGGTGTCCACGCCGTGAGGCATGGGCAGCTGGCTGAGCGCCGTCAACGCGTTGATGGCGTCCATAGGGCTGGCGCAGGCCGCAACCAGCGCCGCCACCGATTGCGTCACCGCCGCTGGCAGTGGCTGAATGGCTGCCGCTTGGGCGCCTAGCTGACCTGCAGCCGTCGGCACCGCCGCCGCCAATGCCGTCACCGCCTGGCGCTGAACGGCGCTGGCGGCGACGGCGCGGCGCGTGGGCGACGGCGTAGGAGTGCTGGGCGCAGCCACGCCGCGCGGGTCGCCATAGCGATTGGCAAAACTGTCCAACGCCTGCAACTGGCCAGCGATACCGGCCACCGAGTTGTAAATCCCCTTGGCGGCATTGATCACCAGGTTGATGCGACCGGCCCATTGGGCGGCCGTGTTGACGACGGATTGCACCACCGCCGCGCCGTGCTTCACCTGGCCGATCAGGTCGGCGACAAAATCCGCCTCAACGGAAAGTCCTGCTTCGTCTGCCAGATTGGACAACCAGCTGGCAGTGTCTTGCTGCTCGTCCGGGAACTCGCGGTCGCCGGACTCCACAAACTGCATGGACAGCTCGACATAGCGCCCCTGGTCCCAGCGCTCGGACACGCGCATCGGCCCCAGGCTGACGTAGAGCGTGCCCAGCGTCGGGTGCACCAGTTCGCCGCGCCCCTCTTGCTCCGCCGCGGCGATCATCTGCTGCATCTGGCTGATGACGACGTCGCCAACCAGGAAGCCGATCATATTGATGCGGCGTCCACGCCGGCCCATATCCTCCACCCACAGCACATCCCGGTTCGGGTACTCGTGTTCAGCCAGTCGCCGGCCGAACTCACCATCTGATGCCAGCACCGCAAATGGAATGCCGCGGTAGCTCGCCGGCCGCAACTGGTCCCAGAAGGTAGGGCCACCCAGCCCCAGCGTATTGGTCAGCTGGCCGGCAGCGGAAGCCACGCCATCCAGCGCGCCCGCGGCGCGGGTGGCCGTGTTCAATACGTCCTGAAAGCTCATGGCGAGATTATCTCCGGCATTGAGTAGTTGTACTTTGATGCGCTGCTCATGGCCGCCGGGCCTCCTGTGGCAGTAGCGCGCGCCCCGGCAGGCAAGCCACTCACTGCTATCTGGATCTTCGCATCCGCCAGTTTGGCCACCGCATCTTGCAGGGAGCGCAGTTGGTCAATCAGCATTTTCTGAGCCGGATCCGTCACCGCCGCCGCCGGCGATGTGACAGCCGGGTTACCCGCAGTCAACGCCACCGCAGCCCCCACCACCGACCTAGCTGCGCCCTTGGGGCTGACCCCAGCCGCAGCTGACGCATCGAGCATCTGACGGGCATATGGGTTGTAGCCGTTCTCGCGCACAATCATCGCGTCCATCAGCGACCGGATCACCTCCGGCCGCCCCATGTCTAGCGACTGGTTGGCACCCACCCCCATGCGTTTGGCCACAGCCGCCGCATACGCGGCGGTGTTGTTCTCCGAGCTGGGTGCCCATTTGCGTATGATGGACTGAACCGATGTCAGGCCTGAGTTGCCATACCGCACGAGCTGCTTGGCCATGGCATTCAGCCCCGCTTCCGGCGTCTCGAAAACGGCGAACCGCCCGCCGGCGCCAGCCTCTTTCACCGCGCCGGCTTGGCCCACGAACTGCAGATTGCCCGGGTTGTTGTTCCGGACGCCGCGGGGCAGCGCCTTGGCAGACTGCGCCTTTTGCGGCAACTCCGA
Organism: Chromobacterium sp. CV08; assembly: GCF_051129845.1. Taxonomy (NCBI): domain Bacteria; kingdom Pseudomonadati; phylum Pseudomonadota; class Betaproteobacteria; order Neisseriales; family Chromobacteriaceae; genus Chromobacterium; species Chromobacterium sp. CV08. The sequence goes on along the minus strand of NZ_CP150453.1, from coordinate 2,996,380 downwards.
CTGAGCCGCCTGGGCCAGCCGCTGGCCAGGCGCCGGCGCGGCCTGCGCCGCATCGGTCCAGCCGGCCGGCTTGGCCTGCGGATTTTCCTTGATATAGCGGCTCATGTACTGCAGAGCGTTCTCGTCGCCGAACTCGTACCAGGGCTGGTAAGCCGACTTGGCCCTGTTCTTCAGGTCCGCGAACGCCTTGCCGTTCATGTCCAGGCCATGCCAGCGGCTCGATGCGGTTCCGTTTCGCTGCTGCTGCGCGCGAACGAACTCGTTTTCACCGCGGTTCAGTTCCGGCGACTCCAGCAGCAGGCCCAGCCCCAGCGACAGGCGGCTGGCCAACTCGCCAAAAAATGGCAACGTGACGCGGCTGATCTGCTTGACGCCGGCGCTGGCGGCGGCCGCTGCCTCGGATGCCGCCTGCCCGGCGACCTTCGCCGCGCCGCCTGCCAATTCCTGGCTGACCTGCTTGACCACGGACTCAATCATCCGATTGCCGATCGAGGACAACCCCTTCCGCAGCAGCCACGAACCGCCCAAGCCGACAGCCGCGCCGCCGGCCAGCGTCGCGCCGGGATGCTCGGATAGCATCTTGGCGGCGCCTTCCATCAGCTTGCTGTAGATCGGGCCGACGAAGTCCCCCAGCCAGTTGCTGGCGCGCTGGTGGCCCAGTCCGGCTTCACGCTCATGCCGCTTGGCCTGGTCGGCCTCTTTCAACTGCGCCGGGGTTTGCACGGCGCCCATGGCCTTGGTTTTGGCCATGTCGTCTTCCAGCTTCTTGCGGCCATCCATCAGCATGGGCATCAAGCCCTGAACGCCAAACTGGCCGGCGATCATGGACTTGGTCTGCGCCGACATCTTCGGGCTGGCCATCACCTGCGCCAGGTCCTTCAGCGCTGCAGACGTGTCCACTGCGCCGTCCTTGGTGCGGTGGATGCTGATGCCCAGCCGGTTGAGCATGGCCAGCGCCGCCATGTTGCGGCCGTTCGCGGCATCGTTGAGGGTGCTGCCCAGCGCGCTGATGCCGCCATCGAGTTGTTCCGCCTCGACGCCCGCCAGCTTCGCGGCGCCCCGCAGCTTCTGCAACTCGTCGGTGCCTACGCCCGTCATCTGCGCCGTGCGCAGCACGGAATTGCCATAGCTGGCCCAACTGGTGGCGGAAGCGGTGATGCCGGCGATGATGGCGCCGCCAGCAATGGCGGACACCGGGGCGGACAGGTTGCTGGCGGTACTGCCCAGCGCGCTGCCGATGCCCTGGATTTTCTTGGCCAGCCCGTCGAAACGCTGGGTGACGCGCTGCTCCAATTGCGACTTGGAAAGGTCGTCGACTTTCTTGCCCAGCGCCAGCCGGGTGGCGAACTTGCCCAGCCGCGCCTCCAGCTTCTGGACGATTGGGCCGGCCTGGTCTTGCGCCGTGATCCGGATCCGGAATTGATTGTCAGCTGCCGCCATTGCACATCCTCAGCATTTGCCGGTGCCATCGCGCCAGCCGTGCCCAGGTCAGGCTGCCGGCGTCATGAGGCCCCCAGCTGTAAAACTTGGTCACGTCTGCCACGATGTCCTGCCAGTCGGCCGGCAGCTGGCCGGCTGGCTGGGTCAGAAAAAATTGGCCAGGTATGCCTCAGCGGCCTTGAAGTCGCGGGCGCCCAGGCGGCCGATCGCCGCAACTGGCACGTCGCTGACCAGGGAAATCAGGAATTTCGTGGCGAAGATCGGCGTCTTCTTCTCCAGCTGCTCGTGGAATTTTTCCAACTCGTCCACCAGCGGCTCCCGCAATTCAAGAACGTGGTACTTCTCATCGCCCAACGCAATTGGCTTGCGCAGCGCCAGGGTAAGCTCATCGGCGACTTCCGTTTTTTGGGTTTCGCTCATCATGCCTCCTCCACGCTCATGCCCTCCCAGCGGACGTCGATCTCGGCCTCGACCGAGTCAACTTCCGGGGATTCCACCGTCCACATGTTGCGGCCGACCACGGTTTTGCCATTGGCCAGTTGCAGCGTGACGGTAACGTTGGTCATCGTGTTCAGCTCGGCCACGGTCAGGTTGCCGCTGTCGCGCAGCTTGGCCTTGATGAACCCGGGGATCGGCGTCTCCGAATAGCCGTGCACGCCGTCGCGGCCGGCCTTGGTCTCGCGCTTCACTTTGGCCGGGCTGTAACCGAAATCGCCCGCCACCATGTACGAGGTGCCATTGACGCTCAGCTGGCAGGTGCCGGCGAGCAGGTAAGTGTTGTCTACTGCCATGTTGGCTCCCAGAAATGCAAAACGCCGCCCGAAGGCGGCGTTTCTGTGGGTGATGGCTTACATCAGCCGGAATTGGTTGAGCAGCGCGAAAATGCGGAGCTGATTGACCAGCGTCGGCGCGAACAGCACATTGACGCGGCCGGGGTTATTGGCATCCAGTTCGACGATCAGCGCCGCTTTGAATGCGGCGCTTTTCTGCACGATGCCGGCATGCTCCAGCTCGCCATACGCCGCCACCAACTCTCCGCGGATTGTCGAGGGGGTGACGATGTTGGAGCCTGGAGCGAACTTGGTGCCGTCGGCGGCCAGCTTCACGCGCGCGAACTTGCTGGTGACCCGGGTGCGCAGGAACCGCATCACATAGGCCAGGGTGAACATCGTCTCCACCTCCAGGTAGCTGTTGTCAGCGTTGCCGAACGCGTTTTTCTGGTAGGTGGTGATCAGGTTCTCGATCGCCACCGTGCCATCCTGCGCCACGGTGAACGTGCTGATGCCGTCGTACAGCAGGGTGTTGCGATCGGTCAGCTGGAAACGGCTCTGCACCGGAGGCGCTAGCACGCCGATCAGCGGCACGGTCTGCAGCGGCTGGGCCGGGTCGGCGCGCACGCTGACGGCCGTGGCGCCGGCAGTCGCCGCAGCCCACAGCCAAGCCGGCGTCGGGCTGTCGTAGAACCCCATCACCGTTTCGTGCTGGTTGTTGCGCGTGACGCCGAAGGTGGTCAGGGCACCAAGCGTGCCGCGCAGCGCGGTGAACACGTGGCCATATAACTGCTTGGCGTAGCTCCAGCGGCCGGTCTGGTCGTTCATGAACTGCTGCAGCGCGTTGAGGCTGGTGGTGTCGTTGAACGGGCAGACGATGAAGTCGAACGGCTGATCTCCCAGGTTCGCCAGCGCCGCCGCCAGGCTGGGCGCCGTAGCGCCGCCGGACATGGCCGCAATCTGCACGCCCAGGCCAGCCGGCATAGTTTCCCCGCCAGTCGGACCCAGATAGTTCAGCTTCAGGTCGATGTCGTTGCCGCAGGGCCCTTTGTTGACCGCCGTCAGCGTCACCGTCTGGCTGTTCGCCGCATTGGTAGCGATCACCGGGCAGCCGGAATCGGCAGCCAGAACACCGGCGATGAACGCGGCGATCTGCGCCGGCTGCTGCGTCGGCAGCACTGGGATGGCATAGCGGATGCCAGCCACGTATAGATAGAACGTCCCTGCCGCCGTCGGCGCGCTGGATATGGTGATGCTGCCGGCGGCCGCGGTGGCGGCCGGGTCATCAGCCAACGGCAGATACCACACCTCGCCGAACTGGTCGTTTTTGCGATACCACGCGGTCAGCAGCGCCAGCATGGAGTTGGGGCCGCCCACGGTCTGAGCATCCGCGACGCCCTGGCTGATGACGGGAACATTCGGCACCGTTCCCATTACGATGGCGGCAGAGGTGGCCTGGCCGATGATCAGCGCGCGCTGGCTGGCCTGCGCGGTGTTGGCGCGGCTGTTGTCCATCTCGGCGTAGAACAGCCCGACACGCAGCGCCTGCGGAATGGTTTTGAAGGGGATGGTCATTTATCACCGCCTTTCTTGGCCGTGTCGGTGGCATCCACGACCACCACCTGCGCCACCTGCTCAACATCGCCATCGCGCAGCCGGCGCAGCCAGTACTCGGTGTCGGGCACCTCGCGGCCAGCGGCGGGCAATAGGTCGAGCAGGTCGGGGTCGCGGATAGCGAACCCGGCCTTGGGTTTGACGTACATGGATCACTCCTGAGGGATGGGGATATCGAACTCGACCGGCTGGGCAGTTGCCGTGCCGACGGTAACCGACACCGCACCGTGGACATCGATGAGCTGCTGGTTGATGGGAGGCTCGAAAACCTCGGGGTATTCGAAGTCAAAGCGCAGCCAGGCCTCGCCCAGGTGCTCACGCTGCTGGCCAGTCACTTCGATCTCGGTCTCCACCGCCAGCACCTGCTGCACCATGCGCAGCACGGTGTAGTCGGTGAGTACGGCGCTTTCGATCTGATCGCAGATGGTGTCCAGCAGCGACTCGACCTGACCAGCGCTGGAGCCGGACACCCTGGCATTGATTGCCACCGTAGCCGTGGTCAAGAACTGGGGAGCGCCCAGCGGGCCGCGGCCCTGTTTGCGCTCCAGCGGGGTCTGCACCAGGATCAGCGGCATGCCGGGCGGCGTTACGGGGAGGTCGCGCGGTGCATAGACTTTCTGGCCGGCCAACGTGTTGGCCGCCTGCAGCGCCGCCACCACCGCGTTTCGGAGTTGGGTGCGGTACAGCATGTCAGCCTCCGGACACGTAGTTGAGCATCAACTTGATGGCGCCGTGGCCGTCAGGGTGAACATCCGCCACCGAGTAGACGATGCCCGTCCGCTGGATGGCGACGACATCGCCCGCCAGCGGCGGAAACGGCAGCGCGGCCGCACGAATGCCCAGCACCGGCTGGGCGGTGGAGGTGTAAGTCGACCCGCCCAACCCATCGACCGGGTGGTATGCCTCATCGAACACGCCGGAAATGGCGATCGACTGACCGGTGGTCGTGGTGTACGTCACCGGCTCGCCGAACACCTCCTGCAGCGGCGCGAGAACTGCTTCGTCCCAGTTGATCACGGTCAGCCCTCGGCGCGGCCGGACATGAGCACCTCAGGGCGCGTGCAGATGAACAGCGGGTAGGAGTAGGTCTCCATCTTCCACCACATGCGGCGCTGCAGGTCGAAGATGGGCAGCACGTACACCGGTTTGCCCGGGGTGTTCACCCAGTCCACGGTCTCGCCCGGCGCATTGGCCTCGCGGAAGATGCCGGGGGCGCCCACCGGGAAAAACTTGACCTTGTCGTCCGGGATCTTGATCGTGGCGTTGTCGTCCGAGCCGCGGTAGTTCCACCAGCGGATGCCGCCGAACTCGAACGAGTCAAAGGCACCGCCCTGGCCGTTATTACGCAGCTCGGCCGCATCGCTCCAGTTCAGGAAGGTCCGGATCACGTCCGGGTGGTTGGAGAACTGGTCGTAGAAACTGTCGCCGCACAGCGCATGGACGCGCGTGTTGGAGGTGAACGAGCCTTGCGCGGCGCGCGCCATCGCGCGGGTGATGGCATTGCAGATTGGGCGCAAGGTATTGGCGGTGCCGGCGGCGAGGTTGAACGCTACTTCAGGTGCCTGCTTGATGCCGAACTCGTCGAACCAGTTGTACAGCACGCTGCCGTCGCCGGGATTCAGACACAGCCCTTGCACTGCGCCCAGCCGGAGGAATTCCTTGGTGTAGTCGACGTTGGCCAACAGGCCGGTGGGACCGCGCAGCCGGCGAGCCACCTCGGTTTCCACCTGCATCAAGACCGATTCCTCGCCGAATTCGCGAATGCCCTGCAGCTCCTCGGCGTAAATCGTGTCGTCGTGCATCAGTCGCGGCACTTCGAAATAGCGCATTTTGCGCTTCTCGGTGGTGCGCTGAGTGCCCTCGGCGCCGCGCTCGGAGAACGGAATCAGCGTCAGTTTGCCTTGCCGCTCTTCGACGGCCAGCGCCTTGGTGCGGATCGGATCGGGAGTGAAGATGTCGAGTTCACCCAGACCGGAGGGCTGGAAGGGGTTGCGTTGGACGGCTTCGGTCAGCGTGATCGCCGAGAACGCATCCTGGTGAAAGACATCGAGGATATTGCCGGACATGGTTCAGCCTTTCGGGAATAAAAAAACCGCCCCGGAGGGCGGCTTTTCTGGATGTGTGCTGGAGAGTCAGCGGACGAGGATGTGGGCCTGAGCCAGTTGGGAAACGGCAGCAGCCTGTTGGGTCGGCGTGATGCCGGTCGGCCACAGCAGTTCGGAACCATTCACCTCCGCCAGGCGAGTGATGCCCAGCGCCGGTTTCGGACCACTGGTCACGTCCTTGGTGGCGAACAGCACGCCGGCGGCCACTTGCGAGCCATCCGTGGCTGCCGGATTCAACGGCCTCCACTGGCCGGCGGTACCCGGCGACGTGACGGTAATAGCGAACGTGTCGCCGGCGGAAAACGGCGTGCTGCCCGCGGACACCGTGAACACCATGCCATCGGCGTCAAAGGCCGCGCCAACGGGCAGATCCACTTCGTTGAAATTGTTGGGGCCGCTGATGCTATACACCGTCGGCGCCGTCAGCGTGATGGTGAACACGCCCGCCGGCGTGAAACCAGCCTGCGGCGGCGTGCCAATGGCGAGCGTGCCATTGCCTACGTTGGCCGCGCTGGCGGCAGAGGTGGCAACGGGAGCGGCATTGCTGGTGGTGATCTGGCCCAGCACCGTGCCGGCCAGCACGAGCTGGCCGCCGGTGAGCAGGATTTGATCGCGGGATTGGTGGCCGGGGGCTTCCGAAACCAGGAATCCGCCGTTATGCCACCACTCCTGCAGCGGTGCGACAGTAGGGTTACCCATGGAAAGTCCTTTCTAGGCTGGGGTTAGCGGCTGGCTTTCTTGAACGCACGATCCCACGAAGAGGCGAGCGAGGCCTTGCGGCTCGGCGGCGCGCCATCGGATGCACCCAGCGACGGATTGCGCGCGGCGCGGCTGGAATTTCCGGCCGGCGCTGCCGCCGGGGTATCGCGCAGCACTGCCAGCGCCTCATGGCGAGTCATCGAACTGTTGAACGCCAGGTTGGCGGCGAGCACCGGGTTGCGGGCAGCCGCTTTGCTACCGAAGATGGCAGCGCAGCGCGCGCGCTCGCGGCGCCGGGCACGAGCAGCGGCGCTCTTGCCCCGCATCTCGTCCTCGTCATCCTCTGCATCCGGGTCGCTGTCGTCATCGTCGTCCGCGTCGGGCTCTTCGGCGCGCTTGGCCTTTTTGCCGCGCTTGCCTTTGCCGCTGTCGCGGTCATCCTCGTCGTCCGGGTCGTCGCCTTCAGCGCGGCGGCTTTCTTTGCGATCGTCATCATCATCGTCGCGATCGTCGTCCTCGGCGCGACGACTGCTCTTGCGATCATCGCAGTCGCTGTCGTCGTCCTCGGCACGCCGCCCTCGGGCTGCGGACACGCCGGAGAGATGAGCAAAGGAAAGGCTGCCCGTCAGGCGGGAAATCAAAGACATAGATATCTCCAGGGAATTAGCCCAGCTTGGCCAGCAGGGCACGGAATGCGGCATCTGGCGCCATCACGGCGTCAGCAAAGCCGTTTTTGACGCCAGCGGCCCCCATGAAGGTGCCGGCCTGAGTGCTGCGAACTGCGCGGGCAGAGAGGCCCCGGTTGCGGGCGACAGTGTCGACGAACAGCTCGCCCATCTCATCCACATCGGCCTGAAAATCGGCCAGCGCCTCGGAGGAGAGCGGCCGCACATCGCTGCCGTTCGCTTTCTTGTCGCCGTAGTGGATGATGGTGACGTTGACGCCCGCGGCGCCGAGCGCCTTGGACATATCGACGTGCATGCAAATCACGCCCACGCTGCCGGTTCCGCCCGTGCGCGGCACGATGATGCGGTCGGTGGCGCTGGCCAGCGCGTAGGCGGCGCTGTAGGCGTTTTCGGTGAGAATGGACCAGATGGGCTTTTCGCCGCGGGCGGCGTAGACGGCGTCGGCCAGGTCAAAACAGCCAGCCACCTCGCCGCCCGGCGAATCGATGTCGAACACGATGCCATGCACCGAATCATCGGCCAGCGCCAGGCTGAGGTTGGCGCGGATGCCGTCGTACCCCGTCATGCCTGAGTACGGCTGCATGGTGCCCAGCTTCTGCACCAGCGTGCCGCTGACCGGGATGACGGCCACGCCGGCCACCACCTGGTAGGGTTTGGTCTCGGCTGGCGCGCCAACGTCGCCATCCCAGCTGTCCAGCGCCACCACGCGGCCATCCGCGTGGAACAGCCGGGCCAGGCCAAAGCGATCGGCCAGCGCCGCCATCACCACCTCCGCTTTTTGCGGGGTGATGGCCAGCGGCACGTTGAACAGCCGCTGCGCCAGATGTGGGTAGTTGATCATTGCGGGGTTGGGCTTTCTTGAGGGGTTGCAGCATCCGTCGCGCCAGCGCCGTACCAGACAGGCGGCGGCAGCCCGGCGGCCTTGAACTTCTGGGCTTCCAGAGCGCGCTGAGCGATGACCTCCTCATAGTCGAGGCCCTGCTCCGCGCACTCACGCTTCAGCGAGGACAGGGCTGCGTCCATTTTCAGGACTGAGCCCTGCGGCTCTTTGACGGGGTCTACCCAGCCGCGGCCGACGCTGAGCCAATCGCACCGCGCATACTGCGTGCGGAACTCCAGAAAATCCGGCGCGTTGCGCGGCAGCGGCAGATCGCCGTTATCAATCGCTTCATGCAGCCAGGTGGCGTACATGGGCGAGGCGGTACCGATCTTGAATTCGGTGCGGCGGCGCTCCAACGTTTTCCAGCTCTCCAACAGCGCGGCGCGCGCCGACGAGTAGTTGGTGCGCGACCAGTCTTGCGTGATCTGCTCCGCCGACACGCCGGAGGCGGCTGCAAACGTCAGCTGCATGGCTCTGACGAACTCGCCGAATCCGCTGTGCGGGTGTGCGGCAGCAACTGTTTCGATGGACTCACCCGGTGCCAGCGTTGGGATACGTGCGCCGTTGAGCATGACCGGCCGTGCTTCATGAAAATCGGCGCGCAGGTTTTGGTAAGCGGAAAGCTCATCAGTGCCGTTGATTGCTTCCTCCACCTGAGCCGCGTCAAATGGGCTGGTGATGTAGGTGCCGAACGACGAGGCGATGGTGGCCGCCTGCAACTCCACGCCGTAATAGCGAGCCAGCATCTTGAACCGGCTGAGAACCGACGTGAAAATGCCGATGCCACGGTTCTGCCCGGCGCGATCACGCTCGAAATCGTGGATGACGCGCATCCAGCCGTCGCCATCCTCGCGCTCGACCCGCTCCCATTCGTTGGATTCGATGGCGTTGTACCAGTCGTTCTGGTGAGCTTTCCGGATGTGGTAGGCGATGGGCACGCCGTCGTCGTCTATCTCCACCCCGTTGCGCAAGTACTTGGTATCTACCATCTGCCAGGGGTTTGATAGCCGATCTGGGTCCACGACCAGATAGCAAGTGGCATAGCGTGCACCGCCGGGGTAAACCCGATCCGGCTTCCAGTAGTTGACGATCAGGCTGTCGCCGTCCACCAACTTGTGGCGCAGCCCCAGGCGAAGCTGCTGCGATACCGTCAGTTGGCGCGACAGGTCGTTGTAGCGGCCGATGTCGTCGGCGAAGCCCCGCCACAGTGCCTCTGCGGCTTGTTGAAATTCGTCAGCCCAGACTGCATCAAACGCATCCATCCCGGTAATCGTGGCCAGCGCGCGGTAATCCGGCATGGCCGACAGGCGCATCGACACGCCGACGGTGTTGTCCAGAATCCGGGTGACCGCGCCCTGGGCCAGGCCATCGTTGCGGACCAGATCGCGGCTCCGTGCCACCATCCGATCGCGAAACTGGTTGATTTCCGCATCCGGCGAGCGGATCCAGGGCAGCCAGCCGCCCATCTCCTGTGTCGACCAGCTGGAGGCCTCGTACGGGAAAACCGACGAGCCCGCCAGCGGCAGCCCCTCGGTCCTGACGGTCGAATCGCCGAACGAGGCGCGCGCCGGCGGCAACGGGCGCCCATCGGCGCCCAGCAGCGAGATTTCGTTTGCCATCAGAACACCGGTCGGATAGGCCTGCGCCTCCGCATCCCCAGCGCATACATCAGATCGTTGATGTGCTGCTGCAGCTGGGCCAGGTTGGCGCGGGTGTAGGTTACAGATTTGGTGCCGTCGCCTTGGGTGTACGAGTACGACTCCCCCAGACCGCCGGTGCTCAGGCGGTGGAGAGCCGACTGAGCCTCGACCAGCCATTGCTGCAGCGTGGCCTGGGGGATACCCGTGAAGTTGCTGGTTTGTGGCGTGAACACATGAGCTCCTATGCCATGCGGCGGACGAGTGAACGAGATTTGGCTTGGGGCTTTGCTTCGTCCAGCAAAGCACTGGGCTGGGCGGCCTGTTCGGCTCTCGCCGCGGTCGATATCGAAAGTTGGTTTAGTTTCAATCCGAAGTGCAGCAATCCACACAGAGCTCCATAGGCATAGATGCGGCAATCGCTCGCCTCATTGGCCTTGCCTGATGGTTGCTCCCAGACCCGGTAGCGAACTCCGCCGGCTTCTTTCACCACAATTCGCTCAGCTGTTATCTGAGCGAAATAGTTGATGTCGCGATCGATGGGGAAATGCATGTAGCCAGGGCCTGGCGTCTCCAAATGCAGCCGATTTCTGACAGTGTCCTTGGCAGCATTGACCCCCAAGATAATGGGGCGGAAGGTGGCCTTGGTCCTCGATCGTGGGCGCTTGGTTGGCCAAACGGGGTTTCGTTGTCCACTTCTTGCCGACTCGCCCTTGATGGCCCAAACCTTCCGACCGAGGCGTGCCTTGGCGAACTCGTATACCGCCTGGGTGTGGTGGCCACCCGAGTCGATACACGCGGCCATTGCGCTAAAGCCACGGCCATCGTTTCGCCTCCATATCCGCTTCAGGTACTCGTCCAGTTGTTTCTGGGTTTCGGGCTCGCTCATTTCCCCGTCGATCACGTGGTAGTCGATGGACCAGGACTCTTCATTTCGCCCCCAACCCACGACTTCCATCTCCAATCGATAGTCCTGAACGTCAATGCCAACCGTGAGGACAGCCACTCCCTCTGGTACCTCGCCTGGCCAAACTTCGCAGCGCGCTACCAGCGACTCTAGACGCAGTTCCTTGCCCGAGTGTGGTCGATGCGGCAACCCCATTTGGGTGTTCCACCATGCCTGCTCTTTGTCGGCATCGCCTTTGGCTGCCAAGAATTTCCTGGCGATATCGGACGGCTTATCCTTTTGCCAGGGGCTGAAAAGCTTGCTGGCCTGGTATCCCGCATGGGAGTTGTCCACTCTCCATTCACCGCAGTCCGGACATTTGGCGCGGTATACCGCGTGCCGGTCACCATCCCACCAGTCCCAGACTGCTGAGACCGAGTCTCCGCCGGTCTGCTTGGCCTGCTCGTACAAGTCCAGAGGGGCGTGCCGATGCCCGCAGCAGTCAAAGGGCCGTGTTTGATGCCAGCGAGTGGTGCGTAGCGCGCGTAGACGCTCGCCTTCAGACCAGCCGGATCCGCAGCAGTCGCAGTAGATTCGCGCAGTCTTTGGCTCGTGCCGGCCGTCAGGCTTGTCCCAGTTGACGTGCTTGAAGAAGTCGAGAAAAACGCGCTCGCCGCAGTGCGGGCACTCAACAGATGCCCGCCGTTGGTCGGATTCGCTATAGCTGTCGGCGATCCGGCTTTCATCCTCCAGAGTGGGGGAGCAGGCTCGAACTGAAAGCCAATTGACGCCGAACGTTGCTGTCCGCTCTTCGGCAAGCGTGATTGGATCGCCTTCGCGTGTGACCGGGTATTTGTCCACTTCGTCGGACAGCAGAACGCGAATGGGACGTCGAGCCAGGTTGTCGGGACTGCCGGCGCCGGCCAGGGCCAAGAATCCGCCAGGGAACGACTTATACAGCAGGGTCTCGTCCGCATTTCTGGTTTTGCTGGAGCCGATCAAATCGCGTAGTACCGGTGTGACACGGATCATCGGACTGATGCGTTCCTTGGAGAACTGCTCAGCAGCATCCTCCTTCGGCTGCAGCAGCAAAATAGGGCAGGGATCGAGGTGGGCGAAGTAGCCAAACACGTTCTCGATTAGCGCCGTTTTCATCAACTGCGTGCAGCACATCGTTGTGATGACGTGGACGCCTGGTTCTGTGACCGCCAGCATGGGGCCGCGGGCGACCTCTACAGTCGCGGTTTCCCAGTTACCTGATGTGCTGCCGGCTTCTTTTGCCAGTTTGCGGTATCTGTCCGCCCACTCAGGAACGCTGATCCGCGGAGGAGGGGTCCAGCCATGCAGAAAGGACACACGCAGTGCGTCAGCTTTCTGCGCTGAAGTCCCCCTCGGGTTCGCCGAGCTGTTGAATGTGCTTGTGGACATGCTCGGTCAATACCTCTGTTACGCGGTCGGCCTCCAGTCCGAGGTCGGCGGCAACAAGAGGCCCGACGCGGGCCGGCCAGTTAAGCCAGGCGTCGCGCGCCGCCCTGGCGCATTCAAAAAGCACCCCTTTGGCCAGACCCAGTTCAATCAACTGTCCAGACTTCTGTTCGTATTCCAACTGGCGGAGCAGGGCGAGATAGTTTTCCTTGATGCGCAATGCCTCGGCATAGTCGCGATCTGGCACCGCGCCACTGGCTATCATGCTGCGCGCGGTGTCCTCTAGAGATCGGTTCGCGTCGTCATCCGGTGCGAACTGCGAACTGCGAACACCCTGCGAACTGTTCGCACTTGTGTTCGCAGTGTTCGCACCCTTTGCATTGGCCTCGCGCCATGCCGTGCCGACCAATCTTGAATCAAGCTTCCCACCGTCCGAAAGCACCAGCCGGCCTTGTTTTACGGCGCGGCGTACCAGTGTGTCGGAGCAATTTTCGCGGCGCGCAAATTCTCTGAGCGAGATCAGTTCAGACATGGGTGCGAACACCTTTCAGGACCTATAGCTGGGGAGGGATCGCGGCGCGCAATGCCCGTGGAACTCCACCCCTACGGAAGGACCCGCCCGATGGCTACCGGGATGTCACCAGTGCCTTCGCCAGCGCGCGCCCCATCTCGCGGTTGAAGTTCCGATGAACCAGCCGACCGGCCAGGTCGTGATAGCCCAGATGGATGTCCACCGGCAGCGCATCACCAAAACGGATCAGTAGCTTCAAACCGCCCGTCCGCTTGCCATCCACCTTGTTCCAGGTATTACCCCTGGACCCGTTCCGGCCGCGCCTGCGCTCGCCATGAGGCGGCCGCTGCCAGACGCCATTCACTTCGCGACCGTCTTTGAAGCGCACTTTGCCGATAAACACGTCCGGCCGCGCCTTGAGCCGGGCCAGCGTGCCGCGGGATAGCTGCCCGTAGGCGTTTTTCCTGATGTCCTTCGGATTGAGCAACGCCTTGCCATTCAGCACGTGCTCGCCGCCAGACTCATACGGCGCCAGATAACGCGCTGCCTGGGTTTTTATGAAGACCATTGCCTCCTGGCTGCTCTTGCGAGCCGCACGCATTCCCACACTGTTTCGGGTGAACGGTGTCGGATTCTTGAACTTGTTGCCGATTTGCTCCGTTTCGCCACGCTGGACGAGCTTGCCCACTGCCGTCAGGGCTTGCGCTACAGCGAATGGCAGCTGATCGCGTTGAACCATTGTCAGCTTACGACGCAGCTGCTGCACATTAGAGCTAACCGAGATGAATGGGGTAGCCATCAGACGCGCACCATCTCCGGAACGCGGTGGCGGGGGATCTCGACGTAGTCGTCCGGGCCGAGCCCGAAGTACCTGAACACGATGGTGGTCTGCTTCAGGTTGTGCACCTGGGCGGCGCGTCCGGTGGCCATCAGCACGTGCTGGCCTTCGCGCAGGTGGCAGGCGTCGAGAACGGCGCGGGCGTGTTCCATGTGCATGGTGATACCTCAGTTCGAGAGCTGCGCTATTGACTACTGGGTCGGTCTGTCGGGAAATGTAATCTCCAGTGACAAATTGGAGTTACACATGATCACGTTCGTAAATGCAGTTAATGCAGGTGGCGATGCTCAGGTATCCGTGCAGATCAACGGCCAGCACAATTTCCACTTCATCATGTCGCATGAGGCGGTTTTTGATTTCATGGAGAGGCGACAACTGGATGGGCGACAAGTGGGGGAGCTGTCACCCGCAGGGGCGTTACACAGGCACTGGGAGGAATTCAAGCCTGCAATCGAAACGGTGCTCCATCGACACGGCAGTCGTTTCGAGCTACTGACTACGGAGATGTTGAACACCTGAAATGAAGAAAGCCCGAACTCTGGACGTAGTTCGGGCTGCTGCAATTATCGTAGTTTTGTTGCACTTGGCTGTCAAGAGACGGGGTCAAATTTCACAGAAAGGTTGATACATGCTGCTCAGTCAAACATACCAGCGCGAATTGATTATTCGAATGAAAGATCTTGAATCTATTGGCTCTGTGTTGGACTCTAGGGCCGAAATTGAGAGGGTTGGTCAAGATTTTTTTGATGCTAACTTGGCGGACATGCAAGAGCGTGGTCTTGTTGAAATACAGATACCGAGGTCGTATGTTATCAATGGCCGAACCGTCAGTTATCCGACCTTCAAGGTGAAGCCACAGCCTGAGGGGTAATCTCATCACGCCGCGGCCGCATAGCTCATCCGGTCCAACACCTCAGCCATCGGCACCTCCAGTGCAGCGTAGGCCTGATGCATCATCCGCTCGAGCTGGCGGATCACAGCCTTCTCGTAGCGGTGGGCGGTGGTGTGGTGGACGTTGTGCCGGTCACCCAGGTCGCGGCAACCCGGCCCCTTGCCTGTAGCCCACTTGCGGATGATGTCCAGGTCGGTCTTGAACCCGTATTTGCAGGGCGTGTGCGTGGTCAGGTAGACCATCTCGGTGTCGCGCTGGACGTGCAGCGCCCACAGTACCGCGCGTTGCTCGAACGGCAACCGGTTGATCTTGGCCATGATCATCGCCGACTGGGCCTTGAGGTCGTGAGGTGACAGGCCTTCGAACGCCGGCGCCAAGGCCTCGCCGAACTTCTGCACCTTGACCATGCTGACGGTCTCGATCTGGAAAGCCCAGCCGACAAGCGCGCCAATCGTCGAAAACTGCATACCACCCCCTTGTTTCGTTGAATCTGCTGCTCAGGCCGCGAACAGCGCGCCCTGGATTTCCTGGACCACCACCATCACCCCTGGCGTGGCACCGTAGCGTTTGCGCACCGCGAAGTCGCAGGCCTGAACGTCGTCAACCCATACGACGCCGTTCATCCCGTCGAAGATGGCCTTCAGCACGTTGTCACCGTCGGGTTTCTTGGTCGGGTAGACCTGGCCGGCAAGGGCTGCTGCCTGCTTGCGTTTGCTCCAACTGGTGGGGATCGGCAGCAGCATGTGGATGGTGACGTCTGCGGGCCCGGTCAACGGCTCGCGGCCGGCCATGGCGGCCTGGGCGGCGAGGGCGATCAGGTTCTCGTAGCTGGCGGTCTTCTCCGGCGTGTACATGCGAGCGAACTTGCCGCCGCGGGTGGAAACCTTGGGCCGGCCTTTGCCGACGGGGGCGCCGGGGACTGTGAAGCGGATCGGGTTCACGCCGCGTCCTCCATGGGGTTGGTTTTCGAAGTTTTCATGCGAAGTCGGCCGTGGCGGCCCTGTAATCCTGCTGAGTCACGCCAGCCAGTTTGAACAGCTCGTACTTCCATTCCCCGAGAGGGGCGTCAGCCGGCGGGGTGTAGCCGAGCTCCTCGGCCTTGCTCTCGATCCCGGAGGACGACAGGAACCAGGGCTTGGCACGGGGAGCTCTCGATTGCTGCCCCCCCGTCTTACTGTTCCTGGCGCCGGCCATGTCCCCCAGCACCGCGGCCAGCAGGCCGATCCCGATCCGCGTCTCCCCGCGGATCTGCAGCGTCTGCACCGCCAGGTGGAAGTCGTCGTCGCTGTGCTGCTCCAGACCCGCGAACTTGCCGCCGGCAGCGAACTGCGAGGGACTGCACTGGACGCCCTTGTCGCGCAGCAAGCGGCAGACGAGGCCGATCCGTTCCACCGTGCCTGACGGTTCAGGCAGCGGCGGCAGCGGGTTGGATGTACCTTGGCCTCGCGAGTGAGTAGAGACGTTGCTACTGCTGCTGCTTTTATTTATCCCTGTCTCTGTCCCTATCCCTGTCCCTTGGATGCCATTTCCCGAGGGACAAACCGGGGACGAGATGGGTAATTCATGGGACAAATCGCAAATTGAAGGGGACAAACTGCCAGTGTCCTCGGGGACATCCCCCGTCTGTCCCTGGGGACACTGAAAATCTTCGGTTGAGCCTGCGATTTCGCTAGCCTGTACCCGGTTTTCAGTCGGCTGGCCATTTTTCTGCCCCTGGTTGTCCCTGGGGACAACGAGGGCCTGTCCCTGGGGACAATGCGCGTCAAGGAAATCGTCCAGTTCTGGGGGCTGCAGATTCGTCCTTTGCCGCTGGTTTTGCTTTTTGATGCGCGCGCATTCGGTCTTCCAGCGCTGCGTCAGCTTGGCGCGCCAGGCCTCGTTCGCCTTCTCGGCAACGACGGGGTGGTACAGGCGGCCATCGCTGCACTTGAGCCAGCCATGCAGGGCGCCGCCGCGGACCTTCTGCCACTCGCTGACGACGCGGCCATAGCCGGCTAGGCGCGCCAGTACGACGTCGTCGTCGGGCAGGCTGGCGGCCGGCACTTGGTGCCAGCTGGTGCACCACAGGAGGAGGCCGGCGCGGAACTCCTCGCCGCTGGTGACTGCCGCAAAGTCGCTATCACGCAGACGCACGACATCCAGGGGGATGAACGCAAAATCGCGCAGGTCGCAATCAGGCGGGGTAAGAGGGCGGATGTTCATTGCTATGCCCTGATGTTTTTGTTGATCTGTTCGCTGTGCTTGTGCATACTGGTCCTCGCAGTCCTCCGAACAACCCCCGCGAGCCGCGCCAACGGCGATGACCGGGGGTTTTGTTTTGCCCGCGACGCTGCGGGCGGCTACTGTCCCTGTTTCAGCCGGCGTTGGCCGGCCATCGTTTCTACGCTTGCTTCCCGCACCTTCTGCGCGCCCGGCACTTTCAGAGCCACCAGGCGGGCCGCGCCCAGATGGTCCGGGCGGAACACGACCACAACTGCCGGGAATGGCGCCTTGGCGCTACCACCGTCGAACTGCAGCCGCTTGTCGAGACAGCGGATCTCCGCCGCCCACATTGCGTAGCGGTGCCACCAGCGGGTATCCGTCCTGGCCGGGACCAGACAGACCACCGTGGCGCCGGCGCGCGCGCTCTTCAGCGCCTTTTCCATCCAGAACTTGATGCCGTGACCGAACGGCGGATTCATCCACACCGTTTCGCCGGCCCAGGACTGGGCCAGGCCATTGTCAGCGCGCGTGTAGTAGCGCCGGCACTTGGCGTTGCCGGGCGTGGCGCACACGTCGACGGTGAACGTGAACTCGGCATGCAGCTCATCGAACAGCAGCTGCGGCGTCGGCCACTCGTCATCACCGGTACTGAAGTGCGCGCGAGCGTTGTTCATTCAGCACCTTGATCCAGTCGGTTATCGAGGCAACCAGCTCGACGAGCTGATCGATAGCGGAATCGTGGTCCTCCACGTCCAGCAGCATCCGGCGCTCGTCCGAGGCCTTCACGCGCGTCGTCATCTTGTCGCCGAGCAGCTTCTTCAGCAGGAGCGTGTCCGTAGGCAGGCGCGCATCCGACTCGCCGGGGATGTTGATCCCGTAGAGCGCGGCCAGCTGCCGAATGATTTCGAGGTCCCCCGAGTTGTCAAAAATCAGCTGGAGGTCTCGCAGGGTGAACGAGCGGTCGCCGTCCCGATTGCAGCAGGCGCGGACGTGGCCGGCAGATTTGCCGAGCCACTTAGCGACGACGTCTTCGCCGCCAGCGCGGCGCACTGTTTGGATTAAGGCAACATTCAATGACGTTGTCATAATGATCACTTTTGTCGGAGTTTCACGTTTGCCCGGCTTGAGGGGCTTGTCATACTTCACTCAACCGCTCAGTAGCAGATGCGACGGTCCGCCTCTGCAGGGTGAGCAGCTTGTTACCAATTTCGAAGGAGATGCGCTTCCCTCTCTTCCCCTGGGCAAGGGCGTTCACGAGAGAGCGAGAGCACCCCACTTCTTTAGCGATCGTCTCGCGGTCAACGCCAGACTCCACGAGGGATGAGATAATGAATGTCCAGTCCATGCAGGCATTACAACACAAATGTGTTTATGGATTCAACACATCGGCAAGGCAAGTGAACACCATCGTGTTCGGTGAAGTGGCTACGATGTTGTATATGAACACATACGGTGAGCGTGTCCGGGCCCGCAGGGTCGAGCTCGGCATGAGCCAGGGTGAGCTGGCAAAGCTGATCGGCGCGAAGAATCAATCGACCATCGGCAACATTGAGAATAGAAACGGCTCTTCCAGATACACGCTGGAGCTGTCGAGGGCCCTGCGCGTGAATTACGAGTGGCTGGAGACGGGCGAGGGTGAGAAAGAGCCGCCTTTGCAGTTGGCTCCGTCGATTGGCACCGTTGATACCACCATTGCCAAGAACCTGGACGAGCTCGCCCAGGCGGTCGGCGGCATGGATACCGACCAGCTGCATGCCTTCATTGCGAAGGCCTTGGAGTATGCAGCAAACAAAAAGGCGTCCTGAGCAGACGCCTTTTTCACCTACCTACCAAACATCTGCAGTATCGACTCCACGTCACCCTTCTTTTCAACCACAAACTCCCCGCTTTGCAATAGGCTGATCAGCAATTGCCCAATGGGCGGCTGCTCCCGGCATTCGTAGGCACTGGCCGGCCGATAGTGGTGGCAATTTCCCGAGTGTATGCAGGGTTCTGCTGTGCTGCTGGTGCAAGCCATTTCCTACTCCATTCCGTTTTCTCTGTTATCTCATTCGCCCTCGTCGGGCTGAGGGAGGAGCGTACGCCAGAGATCTCGGGGCGGGTAGATGCACAGAATTTCATCTGTCTACTTTTGCAACATTTTTGTTGCAAGAATCGAGCTCGCCAGCTGGATCATGGCCTCGACATCACTGGCATGAAGGGCAGTTGCGAGATCGTGCAGATGCCTGCAGCGCGCGGCATGGTCAGAGTCCACGGGAGTGCCGTGTACGAGGTAGGGGACAGAGACATCCAGGTATGCTGCGAGGGTTGCCAATTGATTGCGGTCTGGCATTTTGGATTTGCACCAGCGTCCTACGGTATACCGGCTGACATCAAGTGTGTTTGCGACGGCGTCTTGTTTGATGCCACGGGCCTTCAAGAGGGCCCGCAGGCGGGTGTGGAACGAATTTTCTGACACGTGCGGATATTACGCATTTATACGTATTATCCACAATAGCAGCTGCTCCGCGCCATGATGTTGCAAAATGCAACAGAACCGATTGGCATGGATGAGACAGTGTTCGGTATGCCAGTTGACAGCATTATCGGCGCTCAGCCTGCTTCCGCAGGAGGAGAGCCATCAGCCGGCCGACCTCTTCAGGGCCGAGATCCAGCAGCCTTTCAGCCAGCTCATCCAGAGATTCGGCTGCGACGTAGAGCTTTTCGCCCCGAACGGCGGGCTCTCGCGGCCCTTTCCCGCTTTGCAACCAGTCTGGCGAGACCATGAGTACCTTGGCGAGTTTCAGTAAGTCCCGTGGCTTTCTGGTCGGATCAAGCTCGAGGGCCGAGATTGTGCTCTGGGACACACCCGCACGGGTGGCCAGCGCCTCTTGAGACATGCCGCGCTTCTCGCGGGCATTCCGTAGTCGATCGGAGAAGCTATCCATCGCGGCATGGTGCCGCACCACTCAAACACAAAGATGGTATTGGATACCTGAAATCGGATATTTCTGATGCAAAAAAGCCCGCGGGGGGCGGGCTGATCTGCGGGCGCCAGGTTTTTATCCGAACTGTGGAGGGTTAGTCATAGCTGCTTGTTTAGCCTGGAAGGGCGTAGGGCTGGGGCAAGACATTTCAGGTATAAAACCGAGCCCCAGTTTGACGACCAAGCCCAGCGAGAGTTTCCTTAAGGATTGTTCGCAATAAACATTAATACTAACCAGAATCGATAACCTACATCAATAAGTAGTAGATTGGCTGCAATAAATACGAACAATACAACTAGAGATACCTCTGGGCAGTATGCTTTCGGAGCAATAACGCCTATGCATCCAAATATTAGTGTTAGTCCGTAAAATATTGAATTGGTGTACAGTCGCTTTAAAAGAACTGCATAGTGTCCGTGCGTATGCATTTTCTTTATAATTCTAGCGCCTGAAATTGATGCCAGAATAGATAAGGCTGCAATCATAAACCCTAGCATCGTGCCTCCAATTTGCGCAGCAATACCATTGGAACTCCTAATCTCAGAAACCTCGAGATCAATAAATCCTCGGCAATGGTACGCAAAGAAAGTGATTGTCACCGCGAATACTAAGGTTAAAGAAAACCAGTATTTCATACTATCCGCCAAATAGATGATCCAGATGGTGTAGCTGTCTTGCTCTGGACGTGATGAGAGCTGCTATAATGTCGATTATAGCTGGGTGGCCATTATCATTCAACTCAATTCTAATTTTGTCCATTACTCTTTCTGCCATCAAGTCAATCGGCTCATCCGCATCTTCAACTTTTATACGCAATGCTCTAGTTTGGCTTGAATTTAGCAAGTTTTTGATTTTTTCTATGATTCCATCTTTTAGACCCTTGTGGGGAGCTTTGATGCTAACTTTGCTTGTAATGAATGTTCCTCCTGTTGAATCTAGGAACTCTAGAGCATCTTTTGTCCAGGTGTCTTCTGGGTCCGGTTGATAAGTTTTGTTTTGTGGTTTGGCAATTCTAAATGCCACGGCGCGAATAAGCCGTCCGCGAAATAACTCTTCCAGTGACTTTGAAGTTAATATGTCGTCAAATGAACATAGCCTATCTGGATTGGTTAAGTTTATGTACCTGGAAAATGAAGCTGGATGCCCTCCCTCCAAGCTCATTTGATAGATCAATGATTCGCAGTCGTTTTGCTCTCTGTGTAGGATGAAATTATTTTTTTCTAAAAAGCTTTTGCCATCGGTTAGTTTGAAAACCTCTTCATCACCCGTTGGGGAGCCAATTAGGGGTGAATCTTTTCTGTACTTGGCAAATGCTCCTGAAATGTATCTTCCATCGGCAGAGGGAGTGAGATTTTTTATTTGATATTGATTTTCACCAATGGTAATCGCTCTTAGCGTTTCTCCGTATGTCGCATGCAATTGTGTAAAGTAGTCAATTAGGGATGTCGGGATGTTGTCTTGAAGAAAGGATGCAGCATAGAAGCGAACTTTATATTCTTTTTGAGCCATAGCCCCACCAGTTAGATTGTTCATTAGTTGTTTATATGCGCCACTGCCGATAAGCTCGTAGAGGTATTTCTACTAAATCGAGCTCCATAGCCACCACACCCCAACTTAGATCGACCAGCCAACCACAGCGACAATCATTGTGAATGCGATATACATGCTCAGGAACCAGCACGGCGTACTGCTAAGATACAGCTCGTCGGCAAGCGCGTAGCCGGCCTCCGATTTGCCCCGCTTGTAGACGTGCTATTTCACTTTTCCGCCTGTGGTAGCGAGAACGTAGGACTTCATTGGTTCGCTTTTTTGTCAGCATCCCACTCACCAAAGCACCCACTCACCAAAGCACCCACTCGCCCAGCACCACCAGCACCACCAGCACCACCAGCATCGTCACCAGCCGGCACCCGGCCGGGTCCAGCGCCGCGACGGCGCCGACGTTGCAGAGTGGGTTGTTGGCGGCGGTCATCTCAGGATCACCACCTCTGCATAGCAGCGGCAATGCCCATGCGGTTCATCCCCACGCATGTGGGGAACGTACTTCCGACAGGAATCGGCCCTGTATCTGCCGAGGTTCAGCCCCACGTCCGTGGGGAACACATGCCGCAACCGGACGACGTGTTCATCATGGACGGTCCATCCCCACCATGCGGGGAACGAGCAACTGCGTCAGGCCTCGGCCGGTTTATCACCACTCAGGTGGTGGAGCAGAGGTTGGATATCGACACGTACCAGATAGAGACATACCGGCAGGTCGGTTCATCCCCACGCTCGTGGGGAACGTGACCAGCGCCATTGCCGCCGCCAAGACCGCCACGGTTCATCCCCGCGTACGCGGGGAAGGTGCTTCCGACAGGAGTGTGACATTGGCATTTTACCCCGCTGAAAGCCTTGCCGCATCTACATGTCATTCACTCCCAACACAAATGTGTGCGTTGCGCGCAACACTCCTGGCGGGAGTCCTCAACACAAAAAACACAATTGTGTTGACTGCTGATAACACGTTTGTGATACTTGGATCAACAGCAGCCACAACTGCAACGATCCTTAACAACCAGAAACCGCCCGGCTTACGGGGCGCGAGGAAGCGAAGCGGCCCCGGCCGAGGACTAGGCAACCAACTCGTAAAACTAGAGAACCAGCACGACGGACACGAAATCTGTAGCTGACCCAGCTGAGACAAGCCGGGGAACTAGGGACGCATCCCAGGAGGATGGTGGCGAGAGCCATAACCGGTCGGTGTAGCCCTAAGGGAGACTGCGGGGAGCATCGTTAACGGGCTGGCTTACACAGTAAGCCGCTGCCATGTGCGAAACATGGAGAGTGAGCCTTCGCAAGAGGGCCATCACCCAAGACCTGTGACAGAGAGTTTGGGTGATCAACGAAGGAGGTGAGCATGTCGCCGCTTGCAAGGTCTGCGCTGTTTGTTACGGCGCCTCTTGGGTTTTTGTGTCTTGGTCTTCTGGCCGATTACGGGATGGCCTTTTACAAGGGCCACTCCGCAATATTCATCTGTGCAGTCCACTACTGCGTATTCGTTTTGCTGATGGGTAGCTTTTGGCTCGGCGAAAAGTTCTTCGCCTGGGTAGATCGGGCGCTGGAGCGGCGCCGGGGAAATGTGAATGGAAAGAACTGAGAGATGAGCGAATTGACGGTTGGCCAGACGGGGACAG
Organism: Chromobacterium sp. CV08; assembly: GCF_051129845.1. Classification (NCBI taxonomy): domain Bacteria; kingdom Pseudomonadati; phylum Pseudomonadota; class Betaproteobacteria; order Neisseriales; family Chromobacteriaceae; genus Chromobacterium; species Chromobacterium sp. CV08. The sequence goes on along the minus strand of NZ_CP150453.1, from coordinate 2,973,653 downwards.
TGAAAAGCGAAGTTGTACTGCGAGTCACCATGTCCGCGGAGGACGTGATCAGGGTACTGGAGTTTCAGGAGTTGGTGAGTGCTCGAGAGCGGGCATTCTCAACCGTGATGCAGGCGGCAGGGGGAAACACCACACTGCCGCCGCATGAGCTAATGGGCAGTCTGCTACAAGCCTATCAACGGCTGCGAGACTGGAAGAAAACCCCTACGGGGCTAGCTTCTCCATAGTCTCCATAAAACGTGTGTCCTGCTCGGCCTTTGCGGAAGCAGCCTTCTCCTTGGCAGCAGCCTCGAACTTTTCTTCCAGCAAGGTGGCGAAATTAACGACTTCGTCTGCCAGGGCGCTCATGTCGGTCTGATTGCGACCCAGGAAGGTGGGGAGGTCTATTACCAGGGGAACAATATGAGCTGCGGCAGAAATGTAGGCGTCCTTCATGAAATTCCTTTCAGGTTGATGGCGAGTGGAATCTCCATTTTACCTGAACGGCATACCGCACTGCCGATAGCGGCGCGACGATGGGCGAAAGATTCGTGACGGCGGGAGAGACCGCAGCAACAAACAGGCAAGCGGCGGGCCTGATCCAATCGCTGAGACGACTGGCCGGTCGTAAGCGGCCACCCCACAACCCCACAAGGAATCGAGATGAGCAAACAGGAAGCGAAGAAATTCGAGGTCAAGCACCACGTCGCCTTCACCACCAGCGGCGGCCGTGGTGCCGGTCGATCCGGCAAGGGCCACATCGAGGAAATCCGGCCGAGCGCCAAAGGCGATTTCTTCGGAGTTCGCGAGGAGGGCAAGAAAACGCTCACCTTCGTTCGAGCCAGCCAGCTGCGACACGCGGCCTGATCTACTCGCCGGCGCCTGCCGGCGGCATCCCTGAGCAGCTGGCCACCGGCTGCTGAGGAATGAGACGAAATCGGATTGTTCTGATTGTTTTCGGGGCGGCGTTGATGCCAGGCTCCGCTAGGCTCATTCTGCGCACGTGGTAGCGACATACCACTCTTCTCTGATTGTTTTGGCCCGGCTCGCGTCGGGCCTTTTTTTGGCAGCCCCATCCCCGAGCGGTTTGTTTTCAGACTGCTGTGGAGTGCGACTGTTCTACCCCCCTTGCCCGGCCACGCGCCGGGCTTCTTTTTTGCCCAGCACCAGGAGGCCCCCATGATTGCCCACGCTACCGCGGCGCCGGCCGCTGCCCAGATCGCCATCAACTGCAACGGCATGCAGGCCGCCAACTCGGCCAGCTACGCCACCCGGTCTTTGGCGGGATTTCGGGTCAACTTCCAGCAGCCGCGGACGCGGCAGCGCGCCGGCCTGATCGTCCTGGCCCGCAGCATGGGCGAGGCCCTGGATCGCGCTGATGCCCTGCTGCCGGGCTACATCCTGTCGGGGTGGGGAAGGAGCCGATGAGACCCTCCATCAAGAACACGCTGGGCGGCCTGCTGGTGGTGGCCCTTTATTTTGCCGTCGTCGCGGCGGCCCAAGCTTTGGAGCAGATGAAATGAGCCTGCATAACCTGTCCTGCGCGGTCCTGAATGACCTGGACCGCAACGTCGCCGCCGGCGACCGCGATGAGCGCCTGGCGCTCGCAGTCGAACACGAGGCCGACCTGATGCTGGCCGACATCGATTGTGCCCGCGCCATGGGCGAGTCGTTCGTCGACCTGCTGATCTCCGGCGCGCCGGCCGACCTGATGGCCGAGCTGCATCTCTACGTTGGCCAGCAGCTGCTGCGCCGGGTCTACGACGGCAATCCGATGGGGCCGAGCTATGCGCAGCTGGCGCGCGCCGCGCGCACGTTCGTCGATGCTTCGGCGGCCGCCGTCCTGGATGAGCGGGTTGGCGAGCAGAGGGAGGCCGCGTGATGGACCAGCACACGAAAGAGCCGTGGAAGTATCTGACGTCGCATGGCGGAGCGTGCGTAGTGGTGATTGATGCTACCGGCCGAGACCTGTTCCAGACGCTCGGATATAGCGATCGCTCGAAGCATATGCCTTTGGCCAACGCCCGCCGCATCGTGGCCTGCGTGAACGCCTGCGCCGGCCTGTCCGACGCCGTGGTGTCGCACGGACTCGTGCCCGCCAGTCAGCATTCTACGGTGGTGCATCAGCGCAACCAGCTGCTGGCGGCGCTAAGCGCAGTTATGGAGGTCTTCGAATATCACCAGGAGCCCGAGAAGGTCGCCGCCGCAAGGCAGGCCCGCGCCGCCGTTGCCGCAGTGGAGGAGAGTCGTCATGGGTGACGCCTTCCGCGTGCGCGCCAGCAGCTGGGCCAGCCTGTTCGACTGCGCCCACCGCTGGGAGGGGACGCACATTCTCGGCATGCACATGCCCAGCAGCCCGCGCGCCCAACTGGGCACCGCCATCCACGCCGCCACGGCGGCATTTGATCAGGCGGCGCTGGCCGGCCAGACGCTGCGGCCCGTCGACGTCTCGCCGGTGCTGGTCGACGAGCTGCGGAACCCCGAGCGCGATGTCGACTGGCACGCCGACGAGCTGACCAGGCGCGACGCCGAGCGCATCGGCCTGCAGCTGGTGACGCGGTACTGCCTGGAGATCGCGCCGCGCTACCAGTATGTCGCCGTCGAGCTGGAGGTGCGGCCGTGGCAGATCGATTGCGGCGGCGGGACGGTGATCGAGATCCGCGGCACGCTTGACCGGAGCCGAGCGCGCCAGGACGCCGCCGGCGTCGGTATCTGCGACCTGAAAAGCGGCGTCAACGCGGTGATCGATGGCCGCGCCAAGACCAAGGGCCACGCGCCGCAGATCGGCACCTATGAGCTGCTGTACGAGGCCACCACCGGGACGCCCGTAACCGAGCCGGCCGACATCATCGGCCTCAAAACCAGCGGCGTGCCGGCGGTGGCCGTCGGCCAGATCCACAACGCCCGCGAGCAGCTGATCGGCACGGACGATGAACCCGGCCTGATGGACTACGCGGCGGACATGTTCCGTAGCGGCCTGTTTCCCCCCAACCCAACCAGCCACCTGTGCAACCCGCGCTATTGCGCGCGGTGGCGCGTGTGCAAATTCAAGGACGACCAGCCATGACTACAGCAGCAAACACCAACCTCGCCGAGCTGAAGCGGGTTTCGAAAATGCAGGCCGCGCAGGCCGGCATCGGCAGCGTCAAAACCTTTTTCGAGAGCCAGAAAGCCACGCTGGTCGCGGTGCTGCCCAAGCACGTCAACGCCGATCGGATGCTGAAGATCGCCCTGGGCGCGCTGCGCACCACGCCCAAGCTGATGAACGCCACCGTGGAAAGCCTGATGGGCGCCGTGGTGCAGTGTTCGCAGTTGGGCCTGGAGCCGAATACCCCCCTGGGCCACGCCTACCTGATCCCGTTCGACAAGAACAAGAAGGTGGACGGCCAGTGGGTGGTGGAGAAGACCGAGGTGCAGATCGTTTTCGGTTACAAGGGGCTGATCGACCTGGCGCGGCGCTCCGGCCAGATCATCAGCATTTCCGCGCATGAGGTTTGCCAGAGCGATTTCTTCGAGTACAGCTACGGCCTCGACGAAAAGCTGGTGCACCGGCCGGCGATGAGCAACCGCGGTGAGGTGATCGCCTTCTACGCGGTCGCCAAGCTGGTCGGAGGCGGCCATGCCTTCGAGGTGATGAGCCGCGAGCAGATCGAGGAGATCCGCAACGCCTCGCAGGGCTGGCAGTCGGCCAAGCGCAAGAACAAGGAAGGTGACAGCGTGTGGGGCCAGCATTTCGTCCAGATGGGCCGCAAAACGGTGCTGCGCCGGCTGTTCAACTACTTGCCGGTCTCCATCGAGCTGGCCACCGCCGCGGCGCTGGATGGGCGCGCCAGCGATGGGACCAGCCAGGGGCTGGACAACGTGCTGCAGGGCGAATACAGCGTGGTTGATGATGGGGCGCCGCTGGTAGATGCCGGCCAGGACGACGAGGCACCGCCGGCCGCCTTGTCCGCGCCCGAGAACGTCGACACCGACACCGGCGAGATCCGCGGCGGCCAGCCGCTACGCACCGTGATACGCGAGCGGCGCCAGCCTGTCGAGATGCCGCAGGACGCCGGAGGCGATGAGACGGCCGAGGCCGCGCAGATGTTTGGCCTGCAGGACGCGTTGGCCGCCGTGCGCGCCGGAAACCTGGACGACGCCCGCGACATGGCGCGCAGCCTGTCCGAGAAAGACCAGGCCATCGTCGAGCAGACGATCTCCAACCAGCAGCGGGACGCGGCTACCAGCCGACCGCGCCGCCAGCGCGATTTGGAATAGTCCATGGGCCGCGTCATCGCCACGCGGCCGGCCAGCTCGCTCTACACGCCCGACCGGCTGCGCGAACTACTCAAAGACGCGGAGAACAACGCTAGCAGCGATTGGGACCGCGATTTCATCGACACCATGCAGGCCCGGCTGCAGCAGTACGGCATGGGCATGCACATCAGCACGTTGCAACGCCATCACCTGGAGCGCATCGCTTCAAATTTCTGAAAAGGACAGACCATGAATGCACCGATCGATTTCCGCAATATGACCGCCGACAGCATTGGTAAAGACCTGCTGGGCGCGCTGTTGCAAGAGTTCAAGCTGCTGCCGGACGTCTGGCAGAAGCTGCCGAAGGACAAGCAGGATGATGTGATCGACCGGCTGCGCAACCGGGTAGAAACCAATATCCGCATGGCGGTGCATGTGCTGGCCAGCCAAGGCCGCACGACGGTGGTCGGCGAACTGGATCAGGTGGTCCGCAAGGACGGCATCAAAGCGGTGTTCAAAATCAACAGCAACGCCGAAGGCCGGCACGAGCTGTTCGACAGCGAGCGCAAGGCGTGCCTGATCATTATCGCGGACGCCGGCGAGAACCTGGCCGGCATGGACGACATCCAGGGCGAGCCGGACCAGCGCGCGATGGACCTGGGCCATGAGTACCACGACAACGACGGCGGCGGCATGGACGACATCCAGGGTGGTGACGTGGTCGATGCCGAGTTCGAGGAGGTGCCGCAGTTGCCGGCGCCGGGCGATACCACGCCGACGGAGGCGGAGCTCGATGCGGCGTTCGACGCCGGCTATGACGCCTACGAGGCCGGCGAGCCGGAGAGCGCGTGCCCGGTGATGCGCGGCGAGCTCTGCATCGAGTGGGTGAAGGGGTGGAAAGCTGCCAAGGACGAAGCGGACGACGCAGCCGGCGGCCCCACCGCAGAACCGGAACTGTTCGGGGAGCAGCCCGAGGCTGAGGCCGAGGTGGAGAGGCCGGCCACACCGGCAGTCTCGGCTATCCGCTACCGCCACCCGACCAGCGAAATGCTGACCTGGACCGGTCGCGGCCGCCGGCCGGCATGGGTGCAGGCGTGGCTGGACGCCGGCGGCACGCTGGAGGAGTTGGCCGTCAACGACGAGCCCGATGCCGCATAACCAACATCACCAGGGCGGCCGTGGCCGCCCGCCGAGGACCACACCATGACCATCATCGCCATCGTTACCCCTGCCGCCGGCCAGGACGCCGGCTATCACGAGCGCCTGCGCAAGGTGCAAGCTGACCTGAAGGCGCGCAACAGCGCGCTGGAGCAGCAGCTGCGCAGAGAGCGCTGCGCAGTGGAGTTCCACTACCAGCAGCGCCAGGGGCTGGAAATTGAGGTCCGCATGCTGCGCCAGCAGTTGGCGGATCAGGGCCAGACCATCACCGCGCTGCGCGCCGAGGCGGAGCAGGCCGAGCAGCTGCAGGACCAGCTGGAGGCGCGCGACCGCGAATGCGAGGAGCTGCGCCACGCCTTGGGCGTCGCGCGTCTGCCGCCGGAGTCCCGCAACAACGTTATCCAACTGCTTCGGGAGACTGCAGCATGAAAATCTCATCCATCACCATCAAGAATTTCCAGGGGCTGCGTAACGCGGCCCTTTCCTTTTCCAGCCGCATCGCGCTGATCGCCGGCGACAACGGCGCCGGCAAGAGCAGCCTGCGCGACGCCATCGCCATGGCGCTGACCGGCACGGCCACCCGCGTGGAGCGCAAGAAGGACTACGGCCAGCTCGTGAGCGAGGGCGCCAAAAACAGCGGCGTCAGGGTTGATTTCGAGGACGGCCGCCACGCTGCGGTGTCACTGCCCGACGGCAAGCTGGCCGGCGTGTCCATCGACAACGACACAGCGCTGGCCACGCTGCCCTATGTGCTGGACCCGGCGCTGTTTGCTGCTGCGCCAGCGGATGCGCGGCGCGCGCTGCTGTTCGCGCTGACGGGCTGCAACGCCAACACCGACGAGGTAGAAAAGCGGCTGAAGAAGCGCGGCGCGGATCAGGTCCACATCGACGCCATCCTGCCGCTGGTGCTTAGCGGTTTCCCGGCGGCGCTGAAGGACGCCCAGGCCCGCGCCGCCGAGGCGCGCGGCGCGTGGAAGGGCATCACCGGCGAGGTATACGGCGACAAGAAGGCCGTGGACTGGAGCGTGGACGCGCAGGCGGTGCAGGACGGCGCCATCCAGCAGGCCCAGCAGGACGCGCAGGCGGTGCAGGACGAGATCGCCCAATGCCAGCAGCAGCTGGGCGAGCTGCGCGCGCGCCGGCAACAGCAGGATGACCGGCAGCGCCAAGTGGTCAAGCTGACCGAGATTGCCGCCCCGCTGGAACGCATCCAGACGCGCCTGAATGTGGATCAAGTGGAACTGGCTCGCGTTCGCGATGAAGTGGAGGCGATCACGGCCGGCCCGGCGCTGCGCGTCGGGCTCGTCCACGACCTGGCGCGCGCGCTGAATCTGTCGCTGACGATGGCCATCCCGTTCGGGAATATGAGCGCGGAGCAGCGCCAGCACCTGAAGGCAGCCGGCGCGGCGCTGGACCAGTACGCCGCCGAGCATGGCAGCCTGGCAGACGACGGCGTGCCGCCGAGCGCCGAGGATCTGGCGCGCCTGCCGCAGCTCCAGCACTCGCTGGACATGATGAGCCGCACGGTCGCCAACGGTGAACGCGACCTGAAGATCGCCGCGGACGCCGCCGCCCAGCTGCAGGCGTTGCAGGGTAGCGAGCCGCCGGCGCCGGTTTCGGAGGCGGAAGCGGCTGCGCTGATCGAGCGCATCAACACGCTGCAGGCCAGCCATAAGCAGCTGGTCGCCGACCTGGCCGCCCTGCAGGACCAGCACCGCGAGGCGGTCGGCGCCGTCCAGCGCACCCAGCTGGCCGCCCAGCACCACGCCGACGTGCAGGCCTGGACGCTGATCGCCGACGCCATGGCGCCGGACGGTATCCCCGGGGAGATCCTGGCCGACGCGCTGCGCCCGGTGAATGATCGCCTGTTCGAGCTGGCGCGCCTGGCCGGCTGGGCGCGGCCGATCATCGCCAACGATATGGCGATCAGCGCCGACAGCCGCGCCTACGGCCTGCTGTCCGAGTCCGAGAAATGGCGCGTGGACTGCGTCATCGCCCTGGCACTGTCGCTCATGAGCGGCCTGCGGTTGGTGCTGCTGGACCGGTTTGATGTGCTGAGCAAACGCGGGCGGGGCGAGTTGTTGGCAATGCTGGAAGCGCTCGACGACGAGCTGGACAGCGCGTTGGTATTCGGCACCTTGAAAGACCGCCCGGCCAGCGACGAGATCATGCAAGTCTGCTGGATCGAAGCCGGCGAAGTCGCAACCGAAGACCTGCCGCAAGCCGCCTGACCATCCCCTCATATCCCAAGGACCAACCCATGAAACCCATTTTGTTTTACGACACCGAAACCACCGGCCTGCCGAACTGGAGCGCACCCTCTGACGACCCGTCGCAGCCGCATGTCACCCAGCTGGCCGCCGAACTGGTCGACGAGGACAGCGGCGAAGTGCTGGACAGCATGGACATGCTGATCCAGCCGGATGGCTGGACGATCCCCGACGACGTGGCCGAGCTGACCGGCATCACCACCGAGCGCGCCGCAGAATTCGGCGTGCCGCTGGCGCAGGCGATGGAAGCGTTCCTGAAGCTGTGGGCGCAGGTGGAGCGGCGCGTCGGGCATAACGAAACGTTCGACGCGCGCATGATCCGCATCGAGCTGATGCGGCTGTATGGCGACGAGCGCGCCGACGAATGGAAGGCGGGGGCGTCGTTCTGCACTTGCTCGAACAGCACCAAGCTGGTCAACCTGCCGCCGACCGAGAAGATGCTCGCCGCCGGCAAGAAGAACGCCAAGCCGCCGACCTTGGCCGAGGCTTACGAGTTCTTTACCGGCCAGCGGCTGGAGGGCGCGCACAACGCGATGGTCGACGTGGCCGGCTGCCGCGCGGTGTATTTCGGCATCCTGCGGCACCGGGAGGCAGCGTGACCTACCGGGAATACGGCGAGGATTTCCACGTCACGCCGCGCCATGAACCGCCGCCGGCGCCCGCCGGCCAGGACACCGCGCCGCGCTATCCCGACGACGGCGTCGAGAGCGACGGGGGCGAGCTATGAAAAAGCGCACTCCGCGGCGCCACTGGCAGCTGCCGCAGGGCATTCCCGGCCTGCCGGCCGGCGCCGCATTCAGCCCGATAGCGGAGCGCTGTCAGTCCAAATCCATCAAGCGGCTGCTCACCGCGGCGCGGCCGGCTACGGAGTGGACCGCTCACGACGTCAACGAGCTGATCTACCTGGCCAACACCTGCAGCGAGTTGCTGCGCCGCTGGCCGCAGTACAGCACGCCGGCGCGCCTGGCCGCCGGGAATGAGCTGGTGGCCGTGCTGAGCGAGGTGAAGCGGCGCCGCCGGGAGCATGGGCACTATGGCGTCACCGGCGACGAGTGGGCGGTGCTGCGACGCACTGTGGCAGACCTGCAGAGCTGGGTCGAGACCGTGCCGACGCAGCGGCTGTTTGCTGCTGAGGCTGCTGTCGATCGCGAGGCGGTGGCCGATGACCGGCGCCGGGAATTGCGCGCAGCGTGATTACCGCCAGCACCAAAACACGAGGCCCCGCGCGGGCCTCTTTCTTTTTGAGGAGGCGCGATGATCCGCGACCAATTCACGCTCGATCTAAACCGCGAGCTCATCATCGACAACTTCGCCGGCGGCGGCGGCGCATCCACCGGCATCGAACTGGCGCTGGGGCGGCACGTCGACATCGCGATCAACCACGACCCGGAAGCCGTGGCGCTCCACAGCATCAACCACCCACAGACCGAGCACTACTGCGAAAGTGTTTGGGATGTGGACCCGCGTGAGGTGACGAAAGGGCGTCCGATCGGTCTGATCTGGTTCAGCCCGGACTGCAAGCACTTCAGCAAGGCTAAAGGCGGAAAGCCGCGGAACAAGCGCATCCGCGGCCTGGCTTGGGTGACGCTGCGCTGGGCGTCGCTGCCGTATCCCAGCAAGCCCCGCGTGATCTTCCTTGAAAACGTGGAGGAGTTCCGCACGTGGGGGCCGCTGCTGACCGATGGAAAGCCGTGCCCGAAGAAAAAGGGCCGCACCTTCAATAGCTTTCTGAACGCCCTTGCTCGCCACGGCTACACGGTCGAGCACCGGGAACTGCGCGGCATGGATTACGGCGCGCCGACCATCCGTAAGCGCCTGTTCCTCATCGCCCGCAGCGATGGTCAGGCTATCGTCTGGCCGGCACCGACCCATGGAGACCCGGAAAGCGCGGATGTCAAAGCGGGCAAGCTCAAGCCGTGGCCTACGGCGGGCAATGACGTGATCGACTGGAGCATCCCATGCCCGAGCATTTTCGAGCGCACGAGGCCGCTGGCTGAGAACACGCTGCGCCGCATTGCCCGCGGCATCAACCGCTATGTCCTGAACACGGCGAAGCCGTTCATCGTGAAGGTGAACCACGGGTACGACTATTTCCGCGGCCAGGCGATCGATGATCCCATGCAGACCGTTACCGCCACACATGGCTATGGCTTGGTGGCGCCGGTGATGACCGAATGCGCCAATGCCAGCAGCCAGCGCTGCATGCCGGCCGATGAGCCGCTGCGCACGGTCTGCGCGGAGGTAAAGGGCGGCCATCACGCATTGATCGGTGCCACGCTTGTCGGTGCAGGCGGCCCTACATACCAAGGCAAGCCGCGGGGCGCGGACCAGCCAATGGCCACCCTCACGACAGAATCGCATCATGCCGTGGCGGCCGCTACCCTGATCAAGCACTACGGCGGCAACTACAAGGGCGCCGGCGTGGACCTGTCCGGCCCGATGCATACTGCCACCACTGTAGATCATCACGCGCTGGTCGCCGCCCACATCACCAAGTTCCGCTCTGGATCGACCGGATTTGGAGCCGACGAACCTCTGCACACGGTAACGGCTGGCCCCAAAGAAAACCCCGCCGGTGCGCCGCATGCAATGGGCGTGGTCGCCGCCCATCTGGTCCGCCAATTCGGCAACAGCGACGCAGCGCCGGCTGACGCGCCAGTCGGGACCGTCACCGCTGGAGGCGGAGGCAAGACCCAGCTGGTGGCCGCCAACCTGCTGAAGCTGTACGGCACCAGCCAGGACGGACAGGCCGCCAGCCAGCCGATGCCCACGGTGACCGCCGGCGGCAACCACATCGCCGAGGTGCGCGCCTTCCTGGTGAAGTACTACGGGGATGCCACGCAGGGACAGAGCCTGCGCGACTCGCTGCACACCGTGACTACCAAGGACCGCATTGGCCTGGTGACCGTCTCCGGCGTGGATTACCAGATCGCCGACATCGGCATGCGGATGCTGGAGCCGCGCGAACTCTACGCCGCGCAGGGCTTCCCGAAGTCCTACGTCATTGACCCCGTCATCAACGGCCGGCGCCTGCCGAAACACGCGCAGGTACGGATGGCTGGCAACAGCGTCTGCCCGCCCCTGGCGGAAGCCCTGGTGCGCGCCAACTGCGCGGACATGATGGCCTGGAGCGGCGCCGAGCTGAAACAGCGCGGGAGGGCCGCCGCATGAATCCGACGCACCTGCACGACACCCCCGACACCGGCGCGGCGATTGCCGCAGTCAACGCGGCCCACGTGGCCAGGATCATCGACATGAGCGAGGAGTAGGCATGTCCACCATCAAAGAGAGGCCAATCCTGTTCAGCGGCGAAATGGTCCGAGCGCTGCTGGCCGGCACCAAAACGCAGACGCGGCGCATCGTGAAGCCGCAACCGACGGTAAAAGAGGCGCAGTTGCGCGAGCTGGACGCATGGATCGATGGATTTACGCTGAGCCAGCAAGTCGACGGGGCGTGGCAACACGGATTCATCGACGCCCAATGCCATTATGGCGAACCCGGCGACCGGCTGTGGGTTCAAGAGGACTGGTCTACTGACTGCACCCAGGACGGCAAAGACCCTGCGTCGTTTGCCAAATGGCCTGTCCGCTACCTGGCTGACGGCAAAGCACACGCCTGCGGCGCATTCCATGGCAACGCCAACGGCCAACCTCGCCCCGCCAATACCATGCCACGCTGGGCCAGCCGTATCCTGCTGGAGATCACCAACGTCCGCATCGAGCAGCTGCAGGAAATCAGAGAAGCGGACGCCCTGGCCGAGGGCGTGAAGTCGTGCGAGGACGAGCTCGAGACCGACGGCTACTACTATGCGCCAGAAGAACTGTACTCAATGCTCTGGACGAAAATCTACGGCTGGGGCGACGACGGGTGGAATGCCAACCCGTGGGTGTGGGTAATCGAGTTCAAGCGAGTGGAGGCGCGATCATGAAAGTCATCCGCCCCGCACTGCGATACCACGGCGGCAAATGGATGCTGGCGCCGTGGATCTGCCGGCACTTTCCCGAGCACCGGGTCTACACCGAGCCATTCGGCGGCGCCGCCTCTGTCCTGCTGCGCAAGCCGCGCGCGAAACTGGTCGAGATTTACAACGAGCTCGACCCGGAGATGATCGGCGCCATCGGGAACACCGTCTGCACTTGCCCGTCTGGTGACGGTTCCCTCCGCTGGCCGTGCCCACGACATCCGCCGGAGGTAGCGTGACCGCCGCGTTGCCGGCGGCGCCGGTCTACCGCTACACACTGCGCCGCCGCGGCGCTGTCGTCTACGTCGGCCCGGAGCCGCCGGAGCCGGAACCCGGCAGCAGCTGCACCCGCATGGAGTGGCTGAGCGGGTCGGGAGAGTGGGGCGGCCAGTGGGCCGAACCGGAGATTGTGTTTTGAGGGCTGCCAGAGGGTGGCCCTGATTATTTGGAGGATGTATGGACGAAAAGCTGATTGAGGTACTTTCGGAGCTATCGAAAAAGATAGAGTCCCTTGGCGCGCATGTGCCGGTTGATAAGGCGATATGGAGCCCGGCGACGTGCGCCCAATACCTGGGTGTGTCTGAGCGCCACTTTGCTGAACGCCTGGCGCTCAAGCCTGGATTCCCCGAGCCGTTCAACATATCGGCCGGGGAACGGAACCTTGTCGCCCGATATCGGGCAAAGGACATAATTGCCTGGGTGGAGCGCCAGCGAGTGCGCCGCGTCGCTTAGTCGAGGAGGCTGGCGACGCCCTCCATATTGGGCGCGTAGTAGGTGTTTTGAAGTATCCGCAAGTCCCGGTGGCCGCTCACTTTGGCCAGCGTCATCACGTCCAGCTTCCTTGCCATTCTCGTCAGCGCCTCCCGGCGCGAGTCGTGGAAATGCAAGTCTTCAATCAGCGCCTTTTCCTTGGCACGCCTGAACAGCGCATCAAGGTTGGCCGCCGTCAATTCGAATACCGTCTCCTTCCCCTCTGTAGCCAGCATGACCTGCTTTAGCAATCTCACGGCCTCCCGCGATAATGGAACATCGCGGGAGTGGCCGTTCTTGCTGGTAGGGATGTGCAGCAGTCTCTTATCGAAACTCACTTCCTCCGGCCGCACCCGGCAAATCTCCCCAGCACGCATAGCGGTTTCAATAGCAAAAAGCCACGCAGCACCAACGCGATTCATCTGCATCGACGGCGGGTCGTCATGCCTGTATCCGCAGGCCAGCAAGATGGCCTCTGTCTCCTCATCCTCCGGGCGCCGGGATCTCGCCCTGGCCGTGTCTGGTTTTTTTACGGTGCTGATCGGATTCGTTGTGAGCCAGCGCCATTCCTTGATCGCGATATTGCAGGCATGCATCAGAATGGCCCATTCGCGGCGAACGGTTAGCTGGCTAACCGCCTTCAGGCGTTCATCGCGCCAGGCGGAGAATGTCTCCGGCCCGATATCGGGCAAGCGCGTTTCGCATAGGGACGGGTACTCGCGAATGAATAGTTCTATGCGGAGCTGTTCCCAGCGTGCACCTCGCTTGTTTACGCTGACTTCCTGGCCGTAGCGCTTCAGCAGCTCACCAAAAGATTTGTCTGGGACACTGCCTACGCGTCCCGCGTCTATGTCTGCCTCAAGCTTTGTCGCCCAGGCGAGGGCGTCGGCCTTCCGCTTGAACGTCTGGGAGCGGTAGATTTTTCCTTTGCGGACCTTGGCCCGCCACTTGTCGCCGCGCGGTTCTATCGTTGCCATACATGGGACACTCAGTGGGACACATATGGGACAACTATATCGGAAATTTGGGGTATTTTGGTGGTGGATGGTGGAGGGCGAGAAAGGGCTAAACCCTTTAATGACGTGGCTTTGAGGGGTGTTATGGGTTTTTGAGGAGGGATGCAAAAACCTAGATGGTGCGAAAGGAGAGACTCGAACTCTCACGCCTTGCGGCGCTGGAACCTAAATCCAGTGCGTCTACCAATTCCGCCACTCTCGCAATCCCGGCGCTTGCAAAAACGGCCTGATGGCCGCATCTGCCTTAAAGCGCGGAAGAGGCGGAATCATAGCGCAGGCGATGCCGGATGACAAGTCTGGGCGGGAAACGGAAACTTATTCCCTTTATCATGGTCTGTTGCTTACAATTCCAAGCGATTCCGGCACAACACAACTCAGGAGAGCGTCACATGCACCCGGATTTTCAGACGGCCTATCAATCGACCCCGATGGCCGATGCGCGCAACAAGGTATTGCGCAACACCTACGGCCTGCTGGGCCTGTCGATGATACCGACCGTGATGGGCGCCATCGTGGGCACCCATATGAGTTTCGCCTTTCTGGCGGGCAGCCCCATCATCGGCATGCTGCTGATCATGGCGGTGTTCTACGGCCTGGTCTTCGCCATCGAGAAGAACCGCTACAGCTCGCTGGGCGTGTTCCTGATGCTGGGCTTCACCTTCATGATGGGCGTGCTGCTCGGACCGTTGCTGCAGTTCGCGCTGAAGTTCTCCAACGGCGGCCAGCTGATCATGACCGCCGGCGCGGCCACTTCGGCGGTGTTCTTCGTGATGGCCGGCATTGCCAGCACCACCAAGCGCGACCTGTCCGGTCTCGGCAACTTCCTGACCGTCGGCGCCATCGTGCTGATGGTGGCGGTGGTGGCCAATCTGTTCCTGCGCATGCCGGCTTTCCAGCTGATGATTTCCGCGGCTTTCGCGCTGTTCAGCTCGCTGATGATCCTGTGGCAGGTGAAGATGGTGGTGGATGGCGGTGAGAACAGCTATATCTCGGCCGCGCTGTCTATCTACATCAGCATCTACAATCTGTTCACCAGCCTGCTGCAGCTGCTGCTGGCCTTCGCCGGCAACCGCGACTGACGCGGCCCAGGCAATGAAAAACCCTCCGCGGCGACGCGGAGGGTTTTTTTGTTTCCGGCTCAGACGGCCAGGGTCCAGGGCAGCGACAGGATGCGGCCCAGCTCGGCCCGGTCGGGGCAGTCGGCGGCCGCGTCGTCCCGGAGTGCGCGGCGCAGTTGCCGGCGGCATTGCTGCAGCAGGATGTGCAGATCCTCGTTGCTGCCGTGGTCGATCATGAAGGCGGCGTCGAGCCCGTCGAAGGCGATGCGGCATTCGGTCGCGGACAGGAAGACGCCGCGGGCGTCGAAGCGCTCCATCGTCAGATTCACGGTGCCGCGGGCATTCGCCGGGGCAAGCAGTTCGACGACGACGCGCGCCGACGTGGACCTCAGGAAGGGCCTGGCGAGTTCGAACGCCAGGGTTTCGCGCCGGGGCTCAGACATGCAGCAGGCGCTTGTCGTCTGTTTCCGGCCGCGAGGCGCCGGCGGCATGCCGGTACCAGTCGCGCAGATCGCGCTCCGCTTCCTGGACGGCGCCGGCGTGCATGGCCGGATTGCCGGCCTTGAGGAATTCGACCAGCCGTATCATGTCCAGCGAGCCGTGCCAGCGGGACTGGTGCCGCAGCACCGTCTCATGCCACTGGATGTTTTCCGGCCGGGCGATGTAGCTGGAGTAGCAGCCGAAGTCCTGCAGCACATCCTGCTGCTCGATGATGCCGTTATGCCATTTTTCGTCCTGGTGCTCATGGTGTTCGCTGACCAGCGCGCGGGCGGTGAGCCGCCGTCCGTCCTGACGCAGAAAGGCGCGAACCACCAGCCGACCGAGCTGGGCGAAGCCGCCCAGCCGCGCGATCAGCACGAAGGAGCCGTGCGACAGCACGGCGCCGCCGGCCAGGATCGGTTTCGCCGCCCGCAGCGGATCGGCGTGGTTGCGCCGGTCCTCGTCGAGCAGAAACGGGTTGTAGTCGAAAATATTCAGCTTTTTGACGTTCATGGGCTTGCTCTGGGGGCGGGCTCCGCCGTCGGCGAAGCTTCGTTCATCATGTTTCTGCGCAGATTGCTCAGGATCAGGGCCATTTCCGCCGGGGCCCGCATGACCGCCTTGCGCAGATGGGAGGCGATTTCCTCTGTCGGGACGTGGTCCAGCCGCAGATGGTCGCCGATGACGGCGGAGCACAGCCGGAAATTGAAGCCGCGCCTGGCTTCGTCGTCGTCGCTGAGCCAGCGCTCGGCCTCGCGGCGATTGGCGGCGGCCTGATTCCTGATGTAGCGCTCCTGCTTGCTCAGGCCGGCCTCCGCCGGGCTGCGCGCCTGGGAAGCCAGATCCAGCGCGGCCTGTTCCAGCATGCGCACCGCGAGGCATTGCAATCGGTAGTTCTCAAGTACGTTGTGGGAAAGCATGTCGGCCTCGTGGCGATCAGCCTTACATCGGGGCCTTGGTCTGCGGGGAGGGCGCGCTAGGCCGGTCCGTCCGCAGTTCGGCCGCCTGCCGCCTTTGCGCGGCTTCGGCGATGCGCAGAAAGTTGTTGCGGTCTTCCTGGCTCAGTTCCACTTCCACTTCTTTCGGGGCGACGGAAGCGTCGCCGGCATGGTCTTGCTTGGGCATCCTGCTCTCCTTGCGAGGAGGCGCTTGCGCGGCCTGGATGTGCTTTAAAAATGTTAATCAAGATACTAATCATACTATATCTTTATCTTTTGACGCTGGCAATAAGGCCCTGTTGCGCCGACGCTGTCGTCGAGGTCATGTGATGCGGCGTCACGGGCGGGCGGGGCGGCAGGCATGTCGATGATATCGAATGCGAATTCTTGCTCTGGATGCCGGCCGTCTGCTTGGCGAGTCGCTGCTTGTTCATTTTCAGTTGTATTAAAGTATATATCTTACTATAACATTTTTCTTTTCTGTGATATTCTCGCCCCACTTCGCTTGCATCGGAGGATGGTGCGGACGGCGCGGACGCGGGCTTGTCGGCCGGGTCGTCCTGCCTTGTGCCGCTTGGGCGTGCGTTTGCGCCGGCGCCCCGGTCTGGATGCGCTGCGAGGTTTTGTCGACGACTCTTGACGAGGCGGGAAGGGCTTGAAAGGTTGCATATGAAAAAAATCCAAGCGGTGCTCAAGGAGATTGCGCAGAAGACCCTGTCGCTGGCCAGCCTGATCGACGAGGCGGTGAAGGCGGGCGTGCTGACTCAGGAACAGGCGAACGAGCTGGCCCACGGCGTCAGCATCCGGGGGCACTTGGCCAACAGCCTGGAGACGATGGCGTACTGGACAGCCAAGGATCTCAACGATCCGGCCCTGGCCGAGGAGTTCCAGGAGCTGGTGGTCAGCATCCGCGATTTCCTGCTGTGGGTCGATGGCACGGCGGCCAAGCTCAGGCATGCCCTGAGCGGTGAAGAGGTGGCGTGAGACCGGCGTCCCGGAATCCGTCTTGCGCGGCGATTTTCGTCGCGGATGAAACAATCCGGAAGTTATCCTGTCTATCATGGCCGCGGGGCTGCGGCTGCTTGGGCGCCGTTGCGGGCCGGTGGCCGCATGGCGGCATTTTTTGCCTGTTCGCCGTGCGGGCGCGGCGGTATTTTGTCGTGGCGGGCGCAAACTCTCGCGAATAACGCTTCATTTGGCTTAATAACTGCTTGCACTCCTGGGAAATGATTTTTTGTGACCTTGTGGTACACTCTAGTAGTAATGGAACTAAAAGAAACGCTAAATCTCCTGGTCTTGGCGCCAAGAGTCTTGTTCGCTCGCGGCGACTGAGTGAAGGGAATCAATATGTACGATGACGGACGCATTTTCATGGTGGCGGGCTATTGGGCCAAGCTCAAGAAAGCTTTCGCCGCCGCCTCGGTGTATGTCATCGCGGATACGGCGACCGTCGCTTCCAGCCTGGCCAAGCGCTGCATGCCCCAGTTTCAGCCGGCCGGCGTGATGAGTCTGGCCGAGGTGCGCCGGTATGTGGCTTATATGCAGCGTATCGCATCCGGCGATGAAATCTGCCTGATGCAGGACGGCGTCAAGCGCCGTCCGGACGGCAGGCTGCCCGACGAGCAGATTTTCGTGGTGGTGGGCTTTTCCAAGAATCATTCGCCGGATCGCGATCCGGTGGTCAACTTCGTGGCGGCCAAGAGCGAGGCCGAGGCGTCGATGCTGCAGCAAAGCGCGATGGCCAGCCTGTCGGTATCCGGCGTGGTGAGCCTGGCAAAGCTGCTGGGATTGCAGGCTGGGATGGAGCGGGTGGCCGCCGGCGAAACGCCGGCCCTGAAAGAGCAAGGTATCATTCGGTAATGACCGGGTCTAACGCAAAAGGGTGTGATGGATGTCTACGGTGAACATACCTGTGTATGAGCGTCAGCTTGCCGCCGTTCTGCCGGAAGAGTTGAGGTCGAGCTATTTCAAGGGCGAGGTGCCGGAAGCCTTGCGCGAGCGTTTCGACGAGTGGAAACGGGAAGCCTTCCTGGACGGCGCGCCGCCGGCGTCGATGACCGACAGCAATGTCGCCAAGTTTTTCCTGCGCTCCGAGGCGCTGAGCCGGCAGAACGCCTTGGGCGACATGCCCCTGTCGGCGCTGTTTCCGATGAGCAGCGCGCCGATCACGGCGCTGGACGCCTCCGCCGTGCGCCGCGCCGCGGTTTCCGGCCATGCCAATCTGACGCGGGAGTTGGTGGATCAGGCGATCCGGCCGACCGACGTCACGCCGCTGGCGCCGCGGGAAGTGCAGAAGATGGCCGCGATGCAGCAGGCGGCCCAGGCCAAGCCGGAAGGCGTCAATGTCGACCGCAATCTGCTGGATTTCTTCCAGATGCGCGGCAATGCGAAGTACCGCAAGGATCTGATGATCAATGTGGCGCTGGAGGAGGCGCACGGCGCCAAGGGCCTGGCCGAGCGGGTGGAGCGGCGGATGGGCGCGCTGGGCGAGACCGAGCAGGCGCTGGTGAAGCGCCTGTTGAACGGCGAGTCCCCGGCCGACGTGATGAAGGACGCGCGCAATCCCAAGCCCGCTCCCTCTTCGTTGGCGATGTAGCGTGGCTGGTCCTGTCGAGGTGCCGGGCGATCTGTCCCGGCGTGTTTTTCTGAGGCAGGCCGGCGGCGCCTTCCTGGCGCTGGCGGGACTGCCGGCGCTGGCCGAGCGTTCCGCCGCGGAGGAGTTGGCCGCCGCCTCCCAGGCCGGCAATCCCTTCGCCGCGATCTGGCAGCGGCCGCGCGAGGTGGTGATCCACAGGCAGGCGACCGGCGAGCGCCGCCGTCTGTTGTTGTGGGACCCGCGCGAAGGCTGGCTGCGCGACGGCTATGTCGAGGCTTGCCGTATGCTGCGCGACGTAGTCGCCGGAGAGGTCAGGCAGATCGATCTCGGACTGCTCAATATGTTGTACGCGATACAGAGCTGGTATCTGGCCAACGGCGTTTACGAACCGCTGGTGGTCACCTCGGGCTATCGCAATCCGGTGCGCAACCGCGGCATAGAGGGCGCGGCCAGGAATTCCATGCACACCTACGGCAAGGCTGTCGATATGCGGGTGCGCGGCTTGACGACGGCGCAGCTGTGGCAGATGTCCGCCGCGCTGCGCGCCGGCGGGGTCGGCTACTATCCGGGCAAAGGCTTCGTTCATATCGACACGGGGCGGCTTCGTTATTGGCAAGGCTAGAAAAAGTTTATTAAAATACCAATCTTAGTAAATTAATTTAGGTACCGTAATGGAAAGCGCGATCGAGACGATGCGCCCGGGACGGGCGAGCAGCCGTTTGGCCGAATTGCAGTCCGCGCTGGGGGAGCCGGCATCCGAAGCGATGCCGCCGCAGCCGGCGGGCGGGCCCGAGCGACCGCTGCAGACAGCGCTGCTGGCCGGCGGGGCGCTCGGTTTCGCCGCGATGCTGGCCGTGCTGTCCGTCCCTTTCGCCATTCCATGCGCGCTGGCGGCGCTGGGGGCCGCTTATTGCGCCTGGCAGTCCTTCGTCGACGACGCGCGGCGCCGGACCGAAATCCGGGACGAGGGCAGGGCGCGATGGCTGTTCGAGCGCGAGGAGCGCGCCCATTCGCAGTTGCGCGTGCTGCGCAAGCGCTCGGCGATGCGGGCTTACGCGAGCTTTCGTCTGCGCGCGCGGGCGGGCGGCGGTTCCGCCCGGCGCCCGGCGGCCGGCGAGGTGGTGGTGGACGAATTGAGCCAGAGCGATCTGAGGCAGTTTTTCCGTTCGCTGAACCATGCGGCGCACGCCGCCGGCGGCGCCTCCGGCCATATTCCGCAGGCCGCGTTCCGGGCCGGCGTCCGGGACGGCCAGTTCGCGCCGGAGGAGATCGCCGGCCTGTTCGGCGTCAGCGGCAATCATTTGTTCATATCCGAGGGCGAGGCGGCCGACTGAGGCTATCGTTCGACTACAGCGGGAATCGATATGCGTTTCTTTGGATTTTTCCTGGCGCCGCTGCTGGCGCCGTTCCGGGCCTTCACGACGCTGAGGCGCCTGTTGCAGCGCCGGCCGATGGGCGGGGGCGGCCAGGATTGGCTTCGGCCAGACAATCATCAGGCGATTCGCGCCGTGGCGGCGAAAACCTCGCGGCTGATCTGGTACTGCACGGCCGCGGGGCCGCTGCTGGCGGCGCTGGCGCTGTGCTACGGCCTGCCGTATCTGCTGGCCTACAATCTGATGATGGCTTCGGCCATCGGCGTGGTGCTGGCCCTGCGCTACGCGCTGATCGCCCGGCAGATGGAGACCGGCGATCTGAGCCGATCCCGCATCCGCGACGCCTTCCGCGACCAATGGTGGTTTCCGCCGCGTTGAGAGGCCGGCGTCACGGTGCCGCCCGGCGGCGGGCCAGCGCGTCGCGCGCCGCGTCAAGGTGGCCAAGCAGCCGCCGCTGGTCCGGCTGCGGCTGCTGCAGCCCCTGCTGCATCGACGCCGCGATATCGGCGAGTTCCCCGTGGCCGACGCTGAGCGCCGCGCCGCGCAGGCGGTGGGCATGATGGGCGGCCAGTGGCCAGTCCCGGTCGTCCATTGCCCGGCGCAGCCGGTCGGCGTCGTCGGCGCAGCTGCTGAGGTAGAGGTCCTCCTGGGCGCCGCTTGAGGCGGAGGAGGCCGCCGGCCCGGTGCGCGGCCGATGGTCCAGCCACAGTGCCAGCATCTGCTCCAGCTGTTCCAGCCGCAGCGGTTTGGAGAGGCAGCTGTCCATGCCGCTTTCCAGGCAGCGTTGCTGGTGCTCGATGCCGGTGGTGGCCGAGATCGCGACGATGGGCAGGTAGGGCTGCCATTTCAGCGCCGGATGCTGGCGCATCCTGAGCGCCAGCTCATAGCCGCTGGCGCCGGGCAGATTGCAGTCCAGCAGCACCATGGCGAAGCGGCGGCCCTGGTCCAGCAGCGCCAGCGCGGCGTCGCCGTCCTCCGCCATCTCGGTACGGTAGCCCAGCTCCCGCAATTGCTGTTCGATGACGAAGCGGTTCGCCGGCTGGTCTTCGACGACCAGTATCGGATCATGCGGCCGTTGCGCGATGGCGGCGGCCGGCGCGTCGTGCGTCGGCTCCAGCATCGGCGCAGCCTCGCAGGCCACCGGCAGCCTCAGCGTCATCGTGGTGCCCTCGCCCTGGAGGCTGGCCAGCTCTATGCCGCCACCCATCATGTCCACCAGTTGGCGGCAGATGGTGAGGCCCAGGCCGGAGCCGCCATAGCGGCGCGCGGTATCCTCGGCCTGGCTGAAGGCGTCGAACAGCTTGCCCTGCTGCTCGGGCGCGATGCCGATGCCGGTGTCTTTCACCGTCAGCAGCAGCAGACCGCGTCCGGCGTCGCCCGGCTGCAATTCCACTCTCAGCAGGATCTCGCCCTGGTGGGTGAACTTCACCGCATTGCTCAGCAGATTGCTGAGTATCTGCCGCATCCGCACCGGGTCTATCTGCAGGCGCTGGGCGCACAGTCCGGCCAGCTGCACGGTCAGCGTCAGCCCCTTCTTCTCGGCGCAGGGCCGGTAGATCGCGGCCACGCCGCTGGCCAGCGCGGCCATGTCGGTGGCCACCGGTTCCAGCGCCAGCTTGCGGGCGTCCAGCTTGGAGATGTCCAGCACATTGTCGAGCAGCTCCAGCAGATTGACGGCCGAGGCGTTGGCCAGCGCCGCCAGCTCCTGTTCGCGCGGCGGCAGCGCGGCGCGGCGCAGCAGTTCGACCGAGGCAAGGATGGCGTTCATCGGCGTGCGTATCTCGTGGCTCATCATCGCCAGGAACAAGGACTTCTCCGCCTCGCTGCGCTGGGCGGCGCGTTGCGCCAGATGGGCGTTGCGGGCGAACAGCAGCAGCAAGAGCAGGCCCAGCCCCAGCGCCGACAGCTCGAAGGCGTAGTAGCGGGCGATGGAGCCCCAGGACGGCATGCCGTAGTCGGTGGTGTGCAGCCAGTTGTAGAGTATGGTGTCGGTGTCTTCGGCCGTCAGCTGGGCCAGCGACTTGTCTATGATGTCGCGCAGCATCGGCTGGTTCTGATTGACCGCCATCGATACCAGCCGCGGCATTTCGCTGACGCTGCCGGCGATGTGCAGCGCGCCGTAATAGCGCCGCTGGATCACCGCCTGCAGTATCGCGTCCAGTCCGACGGCGGCGTAGGCGCTGCCGTCGGCCACCGCGTCCAGCGCAGCCAGCGGCGTGGCGACGGGCACGACGCGGATTTCCGGATAGTACTGGCGGAGGAAGTACTCGTACGGGTCGCCCTGTTCGACCGCCACCGTCTTGCCGGCGAGCTTGGCCGGATCGAAGACTATCGGCTTGTCCGGCCGCGTCACCAGCAGCGTGCTGCCGGAAAAATAGGGGTCGCTGAACAGCAGCTGGCGGTTGAACGGCGCCGGAATCAGCTTCGGCGAGGTGGCGGTCAGCAGGTCCAGCCGCCCGGCCAGCATCATGGTCATCGCCTGCTGGCGGTTTTCGACCGGCACCAGCTGGAAGCGGATGCCGCTGATGTCGCCGATGCGCTGCAGATACTCCTGGGTCAGTCCCTTGTGCTGGCCGTCCTCCAGGTATTCGATCGGCCAGCCGTGCGGGTCTATCGCGTAGCGGACCACCGGGTGATGGGCCAGCCAGGCGCGCTCGGCCGCATTGTACGGACCGGCGGCCCAGCTGCGGCCCTGTCCCAGCAGCAGGCACAGCGCCAGCAGCGCGGCCGGCCGCCATCGGGGCGTCATTTGTCCTCCAGCCGCTGCTGCAGCTGAAACAATTCGTGGTCTCCGCGTAGCCCAAGCTTCTTCAGCGCCGACTGCTTCTGATTGCTGATGGTCTTGATGCTGCGAGAGAACTTGCCGGCGATGTCGCTGACCGACAGGCCGAGCAGGCAGCAGCGCAGCACCTCGCGCTCGCGTGGCGACAACTCCGGATGGTCCAGCAGCGTCGGCGGCGGGGCGGACTCGGCTGCCGGTTCGGTGCTGCGCTGGCTGAGCGCCAGTTCCATCTGTTCGCTCAGATAGCCCTGGCCTGCGGCCAGCCGGCGGATGGCGGCGGTGAGCTCGTCCAGCCCCTGTTCCTTGCCGATGAAGCCGTGGGCGCCGCCGCGCAAGGCCAGCGCCACCGTGGCCGGCGTGTATAGCGCCGACATCACCAGGATGCGCAGCTGCGGATGGCGTATCCGCAATGCCCGGATCAGGTTCAGCCCGTCGATGTCGTCGGGGCGCAGCGAATAGTCGAGCACCAGCACGTCGGCGGTCTCGTCCAGCCCGTCGTTCAGCGCGCGCATCAGATCGGCGCTGGCGCTGAAGCTGCCGCAGATCCGCAGCCCGTTCTCTCCGGCGAGGTGGCTGGCCAGTCCGTGCAGAATCATCAGATGGTCGTCCAGCAGCGCGACGTGCACCGGACGGGGAACTGCTTGGCTATCAGGCATGTTTTCGGTTTCCGCAATGGCTGCAGGGCGGGGCGCCGCCCTGTCGTTCCATTGTGAATTATGCACCCAGCTGCAAGAAAGTGTCCCATGCCTGTCTTTGTCATGCTCCGCGGCGGCAAGAAAAATGCCGGCCAACAGTTGTTGGCCGGCATTCGGCGGGATGGCGTTCCGCCCCGGTCGGACCGGGGAGGCGGCTGTCAGAAGAAGCGGTAGTCCACGGTCAGGCCCACGGTGCGCGGCGCGCCGACCACGCCCAGATTGTTGCTGCGGGATGAGATCTGCGAATACAGCACGCCCCGGTTGGTCAGGTTGTTGACGTAGGCGCGAACCCCCCAGCGGGCGTCCTCGTAGCCGGTGTTCAGATTGACCACGGTGTAGTCGCCGGCCTTGAGATTGGGATTGTTGACGATGTCGGAATAGTAGGAGCCGACCCGGTTCAGGCTGCCGCCGACGTAGAAGTTGCGCGGCAGCCGTTGCTTGAAGCCCAGGTTGACCGTCGTGTGCGGCGCGTAGTTGAACTGATTGCCCTCGATGCCGGGGTTGGCGGCGTCGGTGCCGGTCACCTTGGTGTTCAGCAGGCCGATGCCGGCGCTGACGGTCAGCGTCGGCGTCACCCTGGCCTGGGTCTCCACTTCCAGGCCGTAGCTTTCCCCTTTCGGGATATTGGTGAAGCGCGAGTTCAGGATCGCCTGGTAGCCGGTGTACTGGTTGAAGAAGGCGTTGGCGTTCAGGCTGACCCGGTTGTTCATGAAGGTCGAGCGGCTGCTCAGTTCGTAGGCGGTGACCTGTTCCTTGTTGTAGGTGTAGTAGACGTAGTCGTTGTCCAGGCCGGAGCCGCCGGCGTTGTAGCCCTTGCGCGCTGTCAGGCCCAGCGTGGTGTCCGGGCTGTAGCGGTAGCTGAGGCCTGCCTTCGGCAGGAACAGGGTTTCGCCTACGTTGTAGCTGGCCTGGCTTTCCTTGCTGGTCGCCGGATTGAAGGTGGTGTTGCGGCGTTGCATTTCGCGTTCCGCGCGTCCGCCCAGGTTCAGGCTCCACTTGTCGTTGAGCGCCAGCGTGGCCTCGCCGTAGAAGGCCTCGGTCTTCAGGCGGTCCTTCGCCGCGAGATTGGGATACAGCATGGTCCGCAGATCCTGGTCGCGGTCGTAGTAGTAGACGCCGATCATGCCGCTCAACCAGCCGTTCTGCGGCGCGTAGGCCAGCCGGGCTTCGACGGTGTTGCTCTTCTCGTCCAGCCGCATATTGAACGGCGGCGTGTCGGTGTCCTTGAACGCGCTGACGTTGTCGGCGTGGCCCAGCAGCAGGTGGGCGCTCCAGGCGTCGTTGAACTGGTATTGCAGATCGGTGCTGACGGTATTGTTGAACGAGTCCTGGTAGCGGGCCTGGGTCGACAGCCGGCGGTACTGGTAGTCGAAGTAGTTGCCGTCGACGTAGTTCAGGTACTCGCCCTTGTCCTTGCGGTGCGACACCGTCAGCTTGGCGCTGAAGCCGGGCAGCGCGCCGGGCTTCCACAGCAGCTTGCCGCGATAGCTGCTGTGATTGATCTGGGACGCGTCCCACGGCAACTGGCCGGGATAGTCGATGTAGCCGTGCCCGTTCAGGCCCTCGGCGGTCAGGCGGAAGGCCAGTTCGTCGGTGATCGGGCCGGAGACCATGCCGGCCAGCGTGGCGCGGCCGCCCTGGTTCTCGTAGCCGGCGCGCAGCGCGCCTTCCCAGTCGAATGTCGGGTCCTTGGTGTTGACGACGATGGCGCCGGCCATCGTGTTGCGGCCCTGGGTCGTCGATTGCGGGCCGCGCAGCACTTCGATCTGTTCGACGTCCCACGGGCTGGCGTCGACGTAGCGCTGGCCGGTCCAGCTTTCCGCCATGCCGTCCACCGTGGTGCTGACGCGCGGGCGGGAGCCGGAGACCAGCGTGTTGTAGCCGGTGCCGGGGCCGGTGCCCTCGATGCCGCGGATGTTGACGATGCCGGCGCCGTTCAGCGTGGCGTTGGGCGTGGCCGCCGCCGAGTCGTAGACGGATTTGCTGTCGCCGGTGTCGACGTCGCGCAGCACCGAAACGGCGGTGGTGGTGTCCTTCAGCGAACGATTGACCTTCTCGCCGGTGACGGTGACGGTGGGCAGGGCGGTCTGATCATCCTGTCGGGCGGCGTCGGCCCATGCCGACTGGACGGCGCCCACGCTGCCGAGGCAGGCGAGGGCCAGCCGGGTGGCCTGGGCGAGGTGCGAGAGTTTGCGGCGCGGGATTGTTCCCATCGTTTCATGTTCCCCATTATTGGAAAGTGTTTCAGCCCGGCCCATGGCAGTTCTATGGCGTCGTCTGGCTGGCGAGGAATCGTTGGCTGCTGCGGCGGGTGGAAACTGTCAGGACCGGTACCGATCCGCGTGGTGATTGCGATCAGTTGATGCGAATGATAATATTTATCATTAACAATATGCAACAAACAAGTCGTTTCGTGCGGGAAACAACGCTTTAAATAATCTTCTGGCATGTCGGTTTGGAGGGAAAAATGGAGTTGAATCAAATGGCTGCGCGCAGTGCCGCCTGGCTGCAACACCCGGAGGCGGGATCGTCCGGCTGGTGGGCGCGGCTGGCGGCGGAGGGCGCTCCGCTCTGCGAGCGGCTGGCCGACGGATCGGTCTGCGTCACCTTTCTGTGGCGCGATCCGGCCGGGGGGGGCGAAACCTCTTCGACGGTCCGGGTCTACGCCGACGTCAACTCCGTCACCGACCATCACAGTCCGCAGCCGCAGACGCTGGCCCGGCTCGGCGACACCGACGTCTGGTGGTGGCAGGCGGTGCTGCCGGCCGACTGGCGCGGCAGCTACGCCTACATTCCGGTCGACGCCGGTCGGACGCCGCCGGAGCGGGGCGCCGACGAGGAGCGGAACCGCCAGCGCCATCGCGAATGGTGGGTGGACGTCATCGGCCGCTCGGTGGCCGACCCCTTGAACCGCGACGCCGGCTACCGCAGCGGCTGGGGCGCGCCGCTGTCGGCGCTGCACTTGTGCGAGGCGCCGGACCAGTCCGCCTGGCAGGCGTGGGACAGCGAGCGCCGCGGCGCCGATCCGCGCCGGCTGAGCGAGATCCGTTGGGACAGCCCGCGGCTGGGCAAGGCGCGCCGGGTCTGGATCTACCAGACCGGCGACGCGCCGCGCGAGCGCTGGGCCGAGCGGCCGCTGGCCGTGCTGTTGGACGGCCAGAGCTGGGCCGAGCGGCTGCCGGTGTTCGCCGCGCTGGACGAGGATACCGCCCGCGGTCGGCTGCCGCCGGCTGTCTACCTGCTGATCGACAGCATAGACGGCAGGCACCGCGAAGAAGACCTGCCGTGCAACGCCGAGTTCTGGCTGGCCTTGCAGCGGGAGCTGCTGCCGCAGGCGGCGCTGGTCGCGCCGTTCAGCGGGCTGGCCGAGCGCACCGTGGTGGCCGGACAAAGCTATGGCGGCCTGGCGGCGATGTTCGCCGGCCTCAACTGGCCGGAGCGTTTCGGCTGCGTGCTCAGCCAGTCCGGCTCGTTCTGGTGGCCCTATGTCGAACTGCATCAGCAGGCGCGGGCCGCGCCGGGAGGGCGGCTGCCCGGCAGCAAGGGCCTGCTGACCGAGAAGCTGGAGGCCGGCGGGATGCCGGCCGGACGGCTGCGGGTCTTCCAGGAGGTCGGCAGCCGCGAGGACGTGATGGTCGACGTCAACGACAGCCTGCATGCGGCGCTGCTGCGCGCCGGCCACCGGGTGCATTACCAGGTGTTCGAGGGCGGGCATGACTGGCTGTGCTGGCGCGGCGGCCTGCTGCAGGGCCTGGGCTGTTTGTGGCAGCCGTTGGCTGCGCCTTGAGAACAACATTGAATCGTCCCGCCGGAGGGACGGCTCGCTTGCCGGAGCATTCGCGATGAGCACCGAACAAACCAATCCTTTCGATGATGAGAGCCTGAGCTTTCTGGTACTGGTCAACAGCCAGGAGCAGCACAGCCTGTGGCCGTCGCAGCTGTCGGTGCCGTCCGGCTGGCGGACGGTCTTCGGGCCGGACGGCCGCGCCGCCTGCGTCGACTATCTCGACCGCCAATGGACCGACATCCGGCCGCGGGCGCTGCGCGGCGCCTAGGCCGCGGCGTCGCCGCCGTTCCGAATCATCCGCATTCAGGAAAACATCGTGTTGAGCATTGAAACAAGACCATCCGCCATCGAGCGGGAACTGCCGCTGTTCGGCTCGCAGCTGGGCATCTGGCTCGCCGACCAGATCGCCGAGCAGAGGAATACCTATACCGTCGCCCACTGCGTCGAATTGAACGGCGCGATTGACGCCGAGCGGCTGCGGCGGGCGATACGGCAGGGGCTGGCCGAGGCCGACACCGTCGTCGCCGCCTATGCCGAGACGCCGACGGGGCCGGTGCTGCGGGCCGGCGGCGCCGCCGCCTTGCCCGACTGCCGGGATCTCAGCGCCGAGGCCGATCCGGAAGCGCTGGCGCGCGACTGGATGCGCGCCGACCTGGCCGCCGATCTGGCCGCCGACGGCGAGCGCCCGCTGTATCTGCATACCCTGTTCAAGCTGGCGGGCGGCGCCGGCGAGCGCTGGTTCTGGTACCAGCGCTACCATCATGTCTGCGTCGACGGCTACAGCTTCGCCGCGCTGAGTCGGCGCATCGCCGACATCTACCGGGCGCTGGGGCGCGGCGAGACGCCGCCGCCGTCGCCGTTCGTCTGCTACGCCGAAGTGGCGGCCGAGCGCGAGGCCTACCTGGCCAGCCCGCGCTGCGCCGAAGACCGCGCGTTCTGGCTGGACTACGCGGCGGCGCTGCCGGCGCCGTCGACCTTGTCGTCGCGCGACGCGCTGGCCGGCGACGAGGCGGCCAACATCGATGTGCTGCGTCGGCGTTTCGAGCTGCGCGGCGAGGCCACGCGCGCGCTGGGCGGCGCGGCGGCGCCGCAGCGGGCGATGGCGGCCGCTTTCGCCTATCTGTCGCGGATCAGCGGCAAGGGCAGGGTGGCGATGGGCCTGCCCTTCATGCGGCGGATGGGGTCGGCGGCGCTGCATGCGACCGGGCCGGTGGTCAATGTGCTGCCGGTGGCGCTGGACGTGGCCGGCGGCGACGATCTGCCGGCGCTGGCGCGTCGGCTGGCCGACGAGTTGAAGTGGGTGCGCCGCCATGAGCGCTACGACGCCGAGCAGATCCAGCGCGACAGCGGCATGGTCGGCTCGCGCCGCGCGCTGTACGGCGCGACGCTGAATCTGAAGATCTACGATCAGTCGCTGCGGCTGGACGAGGTGGACGGCGTCACGCTGCCGCTGGCGGTCGGGCCGATAGAGGACATCGAATTCGGCATCTGGCAGCAGGGCGAGGCGCTGATGGTCGAACTGAGCGCCAATCCGGCGCGCTACGACGAGGCGGAGCTGGAATGGCACGCCTGGCGGCTGCGCGGCTTCATCGCCGCGCTGGCCGGCGGCGCGACGGTGGACGAGGCGCCGCTGCTGAGCGCCGCCGAGAAGGCGGCGCTGGACGAATGGTCGCAGGGCCCGCGCGTCAACGCGCCGGCCGGCGTGCGCACGTCGCTGGACGTGTTCCTCGCCAGCGCCGCGCAATACGAAAAAGAAACCGCGCTGGCGTGCGGGAGCGAGCGCTTGAGCTACGGCCAGCTGTCGGTCCGCGTCGCGCAGCTGGCGCGCGGGCTGCTCTCGCGCGGCATCGGCGACGGCAGCGTCGTCGGCGTCGCCGTGCCGCGCAGCGTCGACACCGTGGTGTCGATCCTGGGCACGCTGGCGGCCGGCGCCGCCTTCCTGCCGCTGGACCTCGACTATCCGCCCGAACGGCTGGCGCTGATGTGCGAGGACGCGGCGCCGGCCTTGCTGCTGACCCGCTCCGACGTGCGCGAGCGGCTGCCGGACCTGCCGGCGCTGTGCCTGGACGACGCCGAAACTCGCGCGCGCCTGGCGGCCCATGCCGCCGATACGCTGGGCGACGCGGAACGGCTGCGGCCGCTGGACGGCGACCGGCTGGCCTACATGATCTACACCTCCGGCTCCACCGGGAAACCGAAGGGCGTGATGATCGCCCACGCCAGCTTCCTCAATCTGCTGCTGAGCCAGCAGAGCGGACTGTTCGGCGACTTCGTCCGTTCCCGCGGCCGCCGCGTGCGGACGATGCAGACCGCCTCGCTGTCCTTCGACGGCGCGCTGGAGCAACTGTTCTGGCTCTTCATGGGCCAGGAAGTGCATCTGTGCGACGAGGAGCTGCGCCGCGACGCGCAGCAACTGGTCGAACTGGTGCGCCGCGAGCGCATAGACGAGATGGACGTGCCGCCGTCGCTGCTGCGGCAGATGCTGGACTGCGGCCTGATGGACGACGGCCATTGGCAGCCCGGCATGGTGATGGTCGGCGGCGAGGCGGTGCCGCCGGCGCTGTGGAAGGAGATGCGCGGCTACAAGCAGCTGCACTTCCATAATTTCTACGGGCCGACCGAATACACGATCTCGGCGCTGGGCGCGCCGGGGACGATAGCCGAGGAGCCGGTGGTGGGGCGGCCGGTGGCCAATACCCGCGCGCTGGTGCTGGACGCCGCGCTGCGGCCGGCGCCGATAGGCGTGGCCGGCGAGCTCTACCTGGCCGGCGCCGGCCTGGGCCTGGGCTATCTGAACCGCCCGTCGCTGACGGCGGCCCGCTTCGTCGCCAGCCCCTTCGGCGACGGCGAGCTGATGTACCGCACCGGTGACCTGGTGCGCTGGAACGCCCGTGGCCAGATGGACTTCATCGGCCGCGTCGACCACCAGATCAAGGTGCGCGGCTTCCGCATCGAGATGGGCGAGGTCGAACACGCGCTGGCCAGCCTGCCCGGCGTCAACGCCGCCGTGGTGCTGGCCGAGGCGGTGGGCGGCAGCCACCGCCTGATCGCCTATTGCACGATGGCCGAGGCCGGCCGCCACGAGGAGGCCGGCCTGTCCGCCGCTCTGCTGGCGCAAGTGGCCGAGACGCTGCCCGACTACATGGTGCCGTCGGCGCTGGCGGTGCTGCCGGAATGGCCGGTCAACATCAACGGCAAGATAGACCGCAAGGCGCTGCCGGCGATCCGGCCGCAGAACGCCGTCGCCGGACGCGAGCCGGCCAACGAGGCCGAGCGCCTGCTGTGCGCGGCGGTGGCCAAAGTCTTGAATCTGGAGCAGGCCGGCCCCGACGACGACTTCTTCCAGCTGGGCGGCGACAGCATCTCGGCGATGAGCCTGGGCACCGAGCTGCGCCGCGCCGGCTTCCTGCTGCGTCCGCGCGACGTGTTCGCCAAGCGCACGCCGGCCGGCATGGCCGCGGCGCTGCAGCCCTTGAGCGCCGCCAACCCGGCCGCCGACGACAAGGCGGGGCCGGTGGGCAGGCTGCCCATCGTCGCCTGGTTCGCCGAGCAATACGGCATGGCCAGCCGCTTCGTGCAGGGCGTGTGGCTGAAGGCGCCGGCGGCGCTGAACGCCGAGCACCTGGCCGCCGGCCTCTTGGCCTTGCAGCGCGCCCACCCGGCATTGCGCAGCCGCGCCGTCGACGGCCAGCTGAGCCTGGACGCCGCCCCGGCCGCGCTGGACGCGCGGATTCTGATCGAGGCGGCGGCGGACGCGACGCCGGACAGTCTGTTCGAAACCGCCTGCGCGCGCCTGGACCCGGAAAACGGACGGATGCTGCAGGCCGCGCTGCGTAACGGCGCCGACGGCAAGCATGTGCTGCTGGCCATCCATCACCTGGCGGTCGACGGCGTGTCTTGGCGCGTGCTGCTGCCGGCGCTGCAGTCCGCCTGCGAGGCGGCGATGGCCGGCCAGGCCGTCCAGTTGCCGCGCGAGGAGTTCGGCCTGCGCGAATGGGCGAAAACGCTGGCGGCCCAGGTGCCGGCCCGCCGCGGCGAGCTGGCGATGTGGCGCGGCATGCTGGCCGGACAGGCCGACCCGTTGAGCGCCAAGGCGCTCGATGTTTCCCGCGACCGCCACGAGACGGCCCGTCACAGCCGCGCGCTGCTCGGCGAGGCGGCCAGCGCGGCGCTGCTGCAACGCTTGCCGAACGCCTGCCGTGCGACCACCGAGGAAATCCTGCTGGCGGCGCTGCTGATGGCCTGCCGCGGCGAATTCGACGCGCCGCGTCTGCGCGTCGGCCTGGAGTCGCACGGCCGCCATGCGTCGGACGACGGCATCGATCTTGCCCGCACCGTAGGCTGGCTGACCGCCGAATATCCGGCATTGTTCGACCTGTCGACCCAGGTGGTCGGCGACGCCGCCGCGCTGGCGGCGCTGCGCGCGGTCAAGCGCGTGATGCGGGCGATACCGGACCACGGCCTCGGCTACGGCGTGCTGCGCCAGCTGGACGGCGAGCACGGTCCGGCGCTGGGCGCGCTGGAAGCGCAGAACCGTCCGGCGCTGCTGTTCAACTACCTGGGCCGCTTCCAGGCCGGCGACGGCGAATGGACGCCGCTGGCCGCCGGCGGCCGCTTCGCCGACGCCTTCGCCGTCGACATCGATCCGGCCTTGCCGCTGCAATACGGGCTGGAGGCCAATGTCTTCGTCGACGAGTCCGGCGCCGCGCCGCGTGTGGCGGTCAACTGGACCTGGGCCGACGCCTTGTTCGGCGCCGACGCCATCGAAAGGCTGGGGCAGCGGATGGACAGCGCCATCGCCGCGCTGGCCCGTCTGGCCGAGCGCGACCCGCTGGCCGCCGCCGATACGCTGGTGGCCGCCGAGACGCTGGGCGTCGGCGGCGCGCCGTTGTCCGACGACGAGCTGGAGGCGCTCAGGGCCCGGCACGGCAGTCTGGCCGCCGCGTTGCCGGTGCTGCCGTTGCAGCAGGGCCTGCTGTTCCACGCCCAGCTGGGCGAGGCGTCCGGCAAGTACAACTCGATCACCCGCGTCACCTTCGAAGGACCGCTGGATGCCGACAGGCTGCGCGCGGCGCTGGCGGCGGTATTGCGCCGCCACCCGCAGCTGGCCGCCGGCTTCGACAGCGAGGCCCAGGCCGAGCCGCTGCAACTGCTGCCGCTTGTTCTGCCGCAATGGCCGTGGCGCGAGCTGCAACTGGCCGCGTCGGCCGACGAGGCCGAGGCGCTGCAGGCGCTGGAGCGCGAGGAACTGGACCGCGACTTTGCGGTCGGCGGTCCGGGCGACGGCCCGCTGCTGCAGGCGACGCTGGCGCGCCACGGGAGTCAGTCCACGCTGTTCCTGACCGCGCATCATTTGATTGTCGATGGCTGGTCCACGCCCATCATGCTGCGCGATCTGCTCGCCGCCTACGGCGACGGGCCGGACACGCTGCCGGTCATCGGCGTCGACTACTCCAGCGTGGTCCGCGCCCTGGCGGCGCGCGATCTGACGCCGGCGCGCCAGTTGTGGCTGCGGACGCTGGACGGCGTCAAGCCGACGTTGTTGTTCGGCCAGCAGACGGCCGCGCCGGAAGTGCGGGAATTCGAACTGGTCCTGCCGCGCGCGCTGGAAGACGCGCTGACCGAGCGCTGTCGCGAACGCGGCCTGACGCTGAACACCGCGATGCAGGGCATGTGGGGCGCGCTGCTGTCGGTGCTGACCGGCAGGAGCGACGTGGTGTTCGGCTCGCCGGTGTCGGGCCGCTTCAGCCCGGTGGACGGCATCGACGAGCATATCGGTCTGTTCAGCAACACCATTCCGGTGCGGGTGGTCCTGCGGCCGGACGCGCCGCTGTGGGAGCAACTGGCCGATTTGCAGGCGCGGCAGATCCGCTTGCTGGAGCATGACGGACTGGGCCTGGCCGAAATCCAGCGCCTGGCCGGCGCGACGACGCTGTTCGACACGCTGCTGGTGGTGGAGAACTACCCGGACCAGGACATGCAGTCGCGCGACTACCACGGCGCGCGCATCGCCGCACTGCGCAACCGCGGCCATACCCACTATCCGCTGACGGTGCTGGCGCTGCCGGGTGATCGGCTGCGCCTGCTGATCGAGTACCGCGATCTGGTCAAAGATCCGGAACAGCTGGCCGAACGGATGCTGGCGCTGCTCGAGCATCTGGCTTATCGGCCGGCGCTGCCGTGGTCGGCCTTCGACCCGCTGACTGGCGCCGAGCGCGAGCTGATCGAGCAGGTCAACGCCACCGCCGCCGTCATTCCCGAAACCACGCTGCCGTCGCTGCTGGCGGCTCAGGCCGCCAAGACGCCGGACGCGCCGGCGCTGCTGGACGAGGCGCACGCGCTAGGCTACGCCGAGACCCGCGCCCAGGTGGCCCATCTGGCCGGCCGCTTGGCGCACGCCGGCGTGAAGCCGGGCGACATCGTCGCCGTGGCCTTGCCGCGCTCGGTGCATCTGAGTCTGGCCTTGATGGCGGCGCAAGAGGCCGGCGCCGCCTATCTGCCGCTGGACACCGGCTACCCGGACGAGCGGCTGGCCTATATGGTGGCCGATGCCAAGCCGGCGCTGATCGTCACCTGCGCCGAGCTGGCGCCGCGCTTCGCCGCGATGGGCACGCTGCTGCTGCAGGACGAGCTGGCGGCCGAGCCGCAGGCCTTCGACGCGCCGGCGCTGACGCCGGACCACGCAGCGTATCTGCTGTACACCTCCGGCTCCACCGGCCGGCCCAAGGGCGTGCTGGTCTCGCACCGGGCCATCGTCAACCGCCTGCTGTGGATGCAGCACGAGTACGGCCTGGGCGCCGACGACGTGGTGCTGCAGAAGACGCCTTGCAGCTTCGACGTGTCGGTGTGGGAGTTCTTCTGGCCGTTGATCGTCGGCGCCAAGCTGTTCATGGCGCCGCCGGACGCCCACCGCGACCCGGAGGCGCTGCTGGAACTGATCGCCGCGCGCGGCGTCACCACCTTGCACTTCGTCCCGTCGATGCTGGCGGCGCTGCTGGCCCACATGCGGGGCGACCCGGCGGCGCGTTCGGCCCAGGCGGCCGGTCTGCGTCGGGTGTTCTGCAGCGGCGAGGCCTTGTCGCGCGAGTTGGCCGACGGCTACGCCGGCCTGATAGACGCGCCGCTGCACAATCTGTACGGCCCGACCGAGGCGGCGGTCGACGTCAGCTACCAGCCGGCGGCCAAGCCGGCCCCGGAGTCGGCCAGCGTGCCGATCGGCCTGCCGGTGTGGAACACCGCGCTGCGCATTCTGGACGCCGCGTTGCGGCCGGTGCCGGTCGGTGCGCCGGGCGAGCTCTATCTGTGCGGCGTGCAACTGGCCCACGGCTATCTGGGCCGGCCGGACCTGACCGCCGCCCGCTTCGTCGCCGACCCGTACGCCGACGGCGAACGGATGTACCGTACCGGCGACATCGCGCGCTGGCTGCCGGACGGCGCCGTCGAGTACCTGGGCCGCAGCGACGACCAGCTGAAGATACGCGGCCAGCGCGTCGAGCTGGGCGAGATCGAGGCGGCGCTGCTCTCGCAGCCGGGCGTCGCCCGCGCCGTGGTCCACGCCCGCGCGCTGGGCGGCCAGGCGGCCCATGCCGCCGGCGCCGACAACCGCCAGCTGGTCGGTTATGTGATCGCCTCCGATCCGGACAACCCGCCCGAGGCCGACGCGCTGCGCGCGGCGCTGGCCAAGGTTTTGCCGGCGCACATGGTGCCGGTGGCGGTGATGCGCCTGGCCGACTTCCCGCTCAGCGCCAACGGCAAGCTGGACCGCAAGGCGCTGCCGGAGCCGTCGGCTACGGCGGCGGCCGAGGGCCGAGAGCCGCGGCCGGGCCTGGAAAGCCGGATCGCCGCGCAATTCGCCGAGATACTGGAATGCGACGCGGTGCGCGCCGACGACGACTTCTTCGCGCTGGGCGGCCACTCGCTGCTGGCGATGCGGCTGGCGGCGACGCTGCGCCGCGAACTGAAGCTGCCGGTCTCGGTCGGCCAGATCATGAGCTCGCCGACGGTGGCCAAGCTGGCGGCGGTGCTGTCCGACGCCGGTCTGGCGTCCGACCCGGCGCTGGCCGGCTTCGGCGAGGTGCTGCCGCTGCGCGCCGGCAAGGGACGGCCGCTGTTCTGCATCCACCCGGCCTCCGGCTTCGCCTGGCAGTACAGCGGCCTGTCGCGTTATCTGCGGCCGGGCCTCGCGCTGGTGGGCCTGCAGTCGCCGCGCCCGGACGGCGCCATCGCCCGTTGCGCCGACATGGACGAGGTGTGCGAACGCCATCTGGCCAATCTGCGCCGCATCCAGCCGCAAGGCCCGTACCACCTGATCGGCTATTCGCTGGGCGGCACGGTGGCGCAGGCGCTGGCGGCCAGACTGCGGCGGCTGGGCGAGGAGGTGGCCTTCCTGGGCCTGCTCGACACCTACCCGCCGGAGGGCCAGGACTGGAACGGCCCGACCGAGGAGGAGGCCAAGGCCGAGGTGGCGCGCGAGCAGGAGCAGTTCATGTCCGCCACCGAGGACGCCGCCGACGCCTTCATGCTGCGCGAGAAGACCGAGATGTTCGGCCATATCGTCGCCAACTACCAGGACGCGGTGCGTCTGCTGTCGCAGGCCCGCACGCCGCGCTACGACGGCGAGGCCACGCTGTTCGTCGCCCGCCGCACCTTGCCCGATGGCATGGACGTGCGCGCGACGTGGCGGCCGCACCTGGCCGGGCTGACTGTCCATGAGCTGGACTGCGCGCACGAGGACATCGTATCGCCGCAGTCCTTGGAGACGCTGGGGCCGTTGCTTGACAGCATGCTGAAGGAGGTGGACAGCCTGGGGTGATCGCTCACGGCAAATGGAAATGGCCCCGAAAGGGGCCATTTTCATGGGGGGACGAAAACGAGATCAGCGCGGAATCACCATCGGCGTACGGCTGACCGGGTCTTCGATGATCAGGCAGGGCAGGCCGAACACCTGCTCGATCAGCTCGGCGCTGACGATGCGGGACGGCGGGCCCTCGGCGACGATGCGGCCGTCCTTCATCGCGATCAGGTGGGTGGCGTAGCGGCAGGCGTGGTTGATGTCGTGCAATACCGCCACCAGCGTGCGGCCGCCGTCCCGGTTCAGCCGGCGGAACAGCTCCAACAGCTCGATCTGGTGGGCGATGTCCAGATAGGTGGTCGGCTCGTCCAGCAAGAGCAGCGGCGTCTGCTGGGCCAGCGCCATCGCCACCCAGGCGCGCTGGCGCTGGCCGCCGGACAATTCGTCGACCAGCCGGTCGGCCAGCTCGGCGGTGCCGGTGGCCGCCAGGGCCTCGTTGACCGCGTCCTCGTCGTCGCGGCTCCATTGCCGCAGCAGGCCCTGGTGCGGGTAGCGGCCGCGGGCGACCAGGTCGGCGACGGTGATGCCGTCCGGCGCGACGGCGCTTTGCGGCAGCAGGCCCAGCTGGCGCGCCACCGCCTTGGCCGGCTGGCTGTGGATGTCGCGTCCGTCCAGCCTCACCTGGCCGTGCAGCGGCTTCAACAGGCGGCTGAGGCTGCGTAGCAGCGTCGATTTGCCGCAGCCGTTGGGGCCGATGACGACGGTGAAGGCGCCGTCGGGAATCCGCAGGTCCAGCCGTTCGCAGATCGTCCGCTGGCGGTAGCCCAGCCTCAGGCCGTCGCCGGACAGTCGCGGCAGGCCGGCGGCCGGAGTGGCGGCGTCGGCGGCCGCGGCGGGGTTCAGCTTCAGGGACAGGGTGGTCACGATTTCGCGCCTCCGGTTTGGCGCAGCAGCAGCCACAGCAGGTAGAGGCCGCCGATGCAGATGGTGACGACGCCAACCGGCAGCTGGCGCGGATAGAACAGATGCTGGGCGGCGTAATCGGCCGCCAGCAGCAAGAGCGCGCCGGTCCAGGCGGCGGTCATCGGGCTGGTGGCGCGCGCGCGCTGCAGCCGCTGGGCGATCTGCGGCGCGGCCAGCGCGATGAAGGCGATCGGCCCGGCCGCCGCGGTGGCGGAGGCGATCAGCGCGACGCCTATGGCCATCAGCCACAGCCGCGTGCGCTCGGCCGGCACGCCCAGCGCGCTGGCGCAGTCGTCGCCCATTTCCAGCAACCGCATCCGCGGCTTCAAGGCCAGCGCCGCCAGCATCGCCAGCAGGCAGAACAACGCCGACGGCAGGCCCTTGTCCCAGGTCATGCCGTTCAGCGTGCCTGCGCCCCAGATCGCGGCGCTCATCGCCGATTCCAGGCTGGCGTTGATCATCAACCAGCTGTTCAGCGCGCTCAGCATCGCGCTGACGGCGATGCCGACGATGATCAGCCTGAGACCGTGCACGCCGCGCCGCCAGGCCAGCAGATAGACCAGCGCGGCGGATGCCAGGCCGCCGGCCAGCGCGCCGCCGGCGACTTCGAAGTGGCTGCCGCCCATCGTCGTGATCACCAGCAGCGCGCCGGTGTAGGCGCCGGTGTTGAAGCCGACGACGTCCGGGCTGCCCAGCGGATTGCGCAGCAGGGACTGGAAGATCGCGCCGCTGACGCCCAGCGCCGCGCCTATGACCAGCGCCATCGCCACGCGGGGCAGCCGCCATTGCTGGACCACGGCCACTTCCAGCCGGCTTCCGCGGCCCTGCAAGGCCGCCCAGACCTGTTCGACGCTCAGGTGCAGGGCGCCTGCGCGCAGGCTGAGCAGCGCCAGCGCGGCGCAGGCGGCCATCAGCAGCAGCGCCGGCCACAGCCGGCCCGGACGGATGCGCAGATTGAATCGGCCGTCCGGATGGCCGAGCCTGAGTTCGGCCGTCTTCATGCCTTGCCCCCCGCGCCGCCGTGGGCGCGCGCCAGCCAGATCAGCGCCGGCGCGCCGATGAAGGCGGTGACGATGGACACGCGCAACTCCCCCGGCGTCAGCAGCCGGCCGACGATGTCGGAGGCCAGCAGCAGTATCGGCGCCAGCAACGCGGTGAACGGCAGGCTCCAGCGCAGGTCGACGCCGCCGAGGCGCCGCGCGACGTGCGGGATCATCAGGCCGACGAAGCCTATCGGTCCGGCGGCGGCGGTGCTGGCCCCGCACAGCAGCGTGACGGCGGCGACGGTGCCGGCCTGGGTCAGCAGCGGGCGGCTGCCCAGGCTGAGCGCCAGATCGTTGCCGAGGCTCATCGCGTTAAGCGGCCGCGCCAGCAGCAGCGAGAGCAGGCCGCCGGCGACGATGACCGGCGCGGCCATGCCGACGACGGCCAGGTCGCGCACGTCCAGCGTGCCGGCGTTCCAGTAGCGCAGGCGGTTGAAGGCGACCGGATCGAGCAGGGTGATCGCGGCCGACAGGCCCATCAGCACCGCGCCGACGGCGACGCCGGCCAGCACGATGCGTAGCGGATCGGCGCGGCGGCCCCGCGCGCCGACGGTGTAGACCAGCAGCGTGGCGCAGAGCGCGCCGGCGGCCGCGCAGCCCATATAGCCGAGCGGGCTGTCGACGGCGAAGACGGCGACGCCCAGTACCATCGCGAAGCTGGCGCCGGCGTTGACGCCGAGTATGCCGGGATCGGCAAGCGGGTTGCGGCTCAGCGCCTGGATCAGCGCGCCGGACAGCCCCAGCGCCGCGCCGGCCAACAGGCCCAGCAGCGTGCGCGGCAGCCGCCCCTGCAGCACGATCACGCTGTCCGGCCCGATGGCGCGGCCCAGCAGGCTGTCGCGGACGATGGACAGCGGTATCGGCTTGGCGCCCAGCGCCAGGCTCAGCGCGGCGACGACGGCCAGCAGCGCCAGGCAGGCCAGCAGCAGGGCGGCGCGGCGTCCGGGCGAGGAGGCGGGGCTTGTCGGCATAATGAAAATGATTCCTAATAACAATTGCCAATGTTACCATGCCTGTCACATGCAGGGACAGGCCCGCGAAACGGCCTGTCATTCCCGTCGTTGCGCCGTCCGTGCGGCGCGCCCGCCACCATTGTCGAATCACTGCGCTGATAATATGAAAAAATCGCCTATCTTCGTCGATTTCAGCCTGCTAAGGCTGAATCCGCATTTCCGTTCCATCTTCATCGCCCGGATGATCTCGGTGTTCGCCTTCGGCCTCCTGATGGTGGCGGTGCCGGTGCAGATCCACCAGCTCACCGGCTCCACGCTGCAGGTCGGCATGGCGATGGCGCTGGACGGCATAGGCATGTTCGCCGGCCTGATGTGCGGCGGCGTGCTGGCCGACCGCATGGACCGCCGCCGGCTGATCCTGCTCGGCCGCAGCTCTTGCGGCCTGGGCTTCCTGGCGCTGGCGCTGAACGGCTTCATGACCCATCCGTCGGTGACGGCGCTGTACGCGGTGTCGGCCTGGGACGGCT
The DNA here is from genome assembly GCF_051129845.1 of Chromobacterium sp. CV08. Taxonomy (NCBI): domain Bacteria; kingdom Pseudomonadati; phylum Pseudomonadota; class Betaproteobacteria; order Neisseriales; family Chromobacteriaceae; genus Chromobacterium; species Chromobacterium sp. CV08. The sequence continues at coordinate 2,934,294 of NZ_CP150453.1, read as the reverse complement.
TCTTCACCGGCATAGGCATCACCTCGCTGATGGCGTCCATCCCGGTCATCGTCGGCCGCGAGAACCTGCCGGCCGCCGGCGCACTGAGCATGCTGACGGTGCGCTTCGGCGCCGTGCTGTCGCCGCTGCTGGGCGGCCTGATCATCACCGCCGCCGGCGTCAACTGGAACTACCTGCTGGCCGGCATCGGCACGCTGGCGACGCTGATCCCGCTGACCCGGCTGCCTTCGCTGAAGCCGCAGGACGTCGAGCCGTCGCACCCGCTGCGCTCGCTGCTGGAGGGCTTCGAGTTCCTGTGGCAGAACAAGGTGGTCGGCGCGGTGGTGGCGGTGGGCACGCTGCAGACATTGCTGAGCGCGGTGCGGGTGCTCTACCCGTCGCTGGCCGAGGACGGCTACGGCGGAGGCGCCTTCGAGGTCGGCCTGATGTATTCGGCGGTGCCGCTGGGGGCGATGCTGGGTGCCTTCACCAGCGGCTGGGTCGGCGGCCTCGCTCGTCCCGGCGCGATGATGCTGGCCTGCGTGACCGTCTCCTCGCTGGTCATTGCGTCGCTGGGCGCCTTCACCCACTTGGCCTACGGCCTGGCGGCGCTGGCGGTGCTCGGCTATCTCGGGTCCATCGCCTCGCTGCTGCAGTTCACGCTGGTGCAGGGGCAGACGCCGGACCACCTGCTGGGCCGCGTCAACAGTCTGTGGAACGCGCAGGACGTCGTCGGCGACAGTCTGGGCGCATTGGGCCTGGGCGCGCTGGCGCGGGCCTTGGCGCCGCTGACGGCGGTCGGCTGCTTCGGCATGGCGGCGGCGGCGGCCGGCCTGCTGATGAGCGCCGGCTTCGGTTCGCTGCGCCGCTTGGCCGGCGGGCATGGGCAAGACGAGGCGGCGGGCGAGCCGGCCGAGCAGGCTGCCGGGTCTTGAGCTTGATGCGTTGGAAATGAAAAAAGCGGACTTCGGTCCGCTTTTTTCATTTCCGCTGTTCGGGAGGGACTCAGCCGAACTGCTTGCGCAGCCGCTCCAGCAGATTGCGGGCGCTGTAGTAGTCGAGACGGAAGGTGTCCAGGCCGGCGGCGTAGACCTGCTTGTTCCTCACCGCGGCGTTGCCGGCCAGGAAGGGGTTGGCCAGCACGCTCGGCACCTGGGACTGGTCGGCGTTGAACAGGATCATCGATTGGCCGCGCAGGCCGTCGGCGAACTTCTCGCCGGACAGCTGGATGATGTCGTGGCGCACGCCCATGCTGGTATTGCCTTTGACGCTGTCCGGCGCGGTGGCCAATTGAAAGCCCAGCGACTGCAGCAGCTTGCCCTGCGCCGACTGCGGCGTCCACAGATTGGCGCCGGCGCCGTCTTCGTAATAGACCAGCGCCGCCGTCGGCTGCGGCGGCAGTTTCAGCGCCGCCTTCACCCGGGCGGCCTCGGCGTCGAAGCCGGCGATGGCGGCGCGGGCGTCGGCCTCGTGGCCGGTGGCCCGGCCCAGCAGCGTCGCCAGTTCCTGCCAGCTCTTGTCGTCGTAGTTGATCACCAGGGTCGGGGCCATCTGGCTCAATTGCTCGTACAGCTTCAGCGCTGAGTCGCCGCCGGTGCCGGCCATCACGATCAGGTCCGGCTGGGCGGCGATGATGGCCTCGGCGTTCGGCTCGCCCTGGTATAGCGGCGTCACGCCGCGCTGCCTGGCGACCTCGCCCCACTGGGTGAAGAAGCCCTGGTCGTCGGTGGCCTTGGAATGGGCGGCGCTGCCGCCGCTGGCGACGACCGGCGCGTTGATGGCGAGCAGCGTGCCGGTCAGCGTCACGCTGGTGGAGACGATGCGCTGCGGCACGCCTTGCAAGGTCAGCTTGCCTTTCGGCGTGTCCAGCGTGCGCGGCCAACCGGTCTGGGGCGCGGCGTCGGCCTGTTGCGGGGCCGGCGCGTCACAGGCGGCCAGCAGCAGGGTCAGGCCGGCGGCGAGAGTCAGCCGCAGGGCGTCGCGGCGGCTTGCGTGAGCATCAGGCATTGATAGTCCTCGTTGTTCTACAGTGTTGTCATGCTATTTTATTGCAATTGATAAGTATTATCATTAACATTTCCGCCCAGGCCAAGCGCGGCGTCTTCGGCGCGCCGGCTGGGACGGCGGCTGCCCGCGGCTTTGACTCTGGATACGGAATGCGCCCGCGCAGTGCGTCGGGCCGGAATGCACGGAATGATGCGGATATTGACGGTTGTTGCGATGGCGGCGGGCCTGGCCGGCTGCGGGGGGAAGGAACAAGCGCCGGAGGCGGGCAAGCCGCCCGAGGTCGGCGTGGTGAGGCTGGAGGCGAAGGACGTGACGGTCAGGACCGAATTGGCCGGCCGCACCGTGGCCTATCGCAGCGCAGAAGTCAGGCCGCAGGTGAACGGCATCGTGCTGAAACGGCATTTCATCGAGGGCGGCCCGGTCAAGGCCGGCGAGCTTCTTTATCAGATAGACCCGGCCGGCTATCGAGCGGCCCTGCGGCAGGCGGAGGCGACGCTGGCCTCGGCCCACGCGGCGCTGGGCAGTTTGAAGGGGCGCGCCGAGCGCTATGCCGAACTGGCCGCGATAGACGGCGTCAGTCGTCAGGAGCGCGAGGAGGCCGACGCCGACTACCGCAAGGGGCTGGCCGCGGTGAGGGCCGGCGAGGCGGCGGTGGCGGCGGCCATGGTGGATCTGTCGCGCACCCGCGTGCTGGCGCCGATTTCCGGCCGCATCGGCCGCTCAGCCGTCAGCGAGGGCGCGCTGGTGACTTCGGGCCAGAGCGCGCCGCTGGCCACCATCCAGCAGCTGGACCCGATGTATGTCGACATCGTCCAGTCCAGCCAGGACCTGCTGGCCTTCAAGCGCCGCCAGGCCGACGGCGAGCTGGCGCCTGGTGGCGCGGCCGCCAGGCTGAAGCTGGAGGACGGCGCGCCGTACCGGCATGCCGGCAAGCTGCGCTTCGCCGAATTGAACGTGGACCGCGTCTCCGGCGCGGTGACGCTGCGCGCCGAATTCCCCAATCCCGAAGGCCTGCTGCTGCCCGGCATGTATGTGCGCGCCGAGCTGGAGCAGGGCGTGCGCCGACAGGCGGTGCTGGCGCCGCAGCAGGGCGTGGCGCGCGACGACAAGGGCCGCGCCACCGCGCTGGTGCTGGCCGCCGGCGACAAGGTCGAGCAGCGCCTGCTGACGACCGAGGGCACCCACGGCGCCTATTGGCTGGTGACGAAGGGACTGAAGGCGGGCGACCGCCTGATCGTCGACGGCCTGCAGCGCGCCCGTCCGGGCGAGGCGGCGCTTCCGGTCCAGGCGGGGAGGGGCTAGACGATGCTGGCGCGTTTCTTCATAGACCGCCCGGTCTTCGCCTGGGTGCTGGCCATCGTCATCATGCTGGCCGGCCTGTTCGCGCTGCGCGCGCTGCCGGTGTCGCAATACCCGGACATCGCGCCGCCGACGGTGATGGTCAGCGCCAGCTACCCCGGCGCCTCGGCCCAGGTGGTGGAGACCAGCGTGATCCAGGTGCTGGAGCAGGAGTTGAAGGGCCTGGACAATCTGATGTATTTCAGCTCGACCAGCTCCTCGTCCGGCCAGGCCGAGATCATGCTGACCTTCCGCCAGGGCGCGAATCCCGACACCGCCCAGGTCCAGGTGCAGAACAAGGTCAGCCAGATGCTGGCGCGGCTGCCGCAGCAGGTGCAGCAGAACGGCCTGTCGGTGCAGAAGATGCAGGGCGACTTCCTGCTGATCGCCTCCTTCTACGACGTCAGCGGCCAGCGCGGCGACACCGACATCGCCGACTGGCTGGCCAGCCATGTGCAGGACCCGCTGAGCCGGGTCGACGGCGTCGGCTCGGTGCGGGCCTTCGGCGCGCCGTACGCGATGCGGGTGTGGCTGGACCCGCACAAGTTGAACAGCTACGGGCTGATCCCGTCCGACGTCGGCGCCGCCATCTCCAAGCAGAACACCGAGGTCTCGGTCGGCGAGCTGGGCGCCTTGCCGTCGCCGCCGGGCCAGCAGCTGAACGCGATGGTCACCGCCTGGTCGCGCCTGTCGACGCCGGAGCAGTTCCGCGACATCGTCGTCAAGGCGCTGCCGGACGGCGGCGCGGTGCGGCTGGGCGACGTGGCGCGGGTGGAGCTGGGGCAGGAGGACTACGGCAGCAGTTCGCGGCTGAACGGCCATCCGGCCTCGGGCCTGGCGGTGATGCTGGCGCCGGGCGCCAACGCGCTGGCCACGGCCGAGGCGGTGAAGGCCCGCGTCTCCGAGCTGGAGCGCAATTTCCCGCCCGGCATCCGCGTCGCCTATCCGGAGGACACCACCCATTTCGTCAGGCTGTCGATACGCGCGGTGATGGAGACCTTGCTGGAGGCGGTGGCCCTGGTGGTGCTGGTGATGTACGTCTTCCTGCGCAACTGGCGCGCGACGCTGATTCCGGCGCTGACGGTGCCGGTGGTGCTGCTGGGCACTTTCGGCGTGCTGTCGGTCGCCGGCTTCGGCATCAACACGCTGACCTTGTTCGGCATGGTGCTGGCCATCGGCCTGCTGGTGGACGACGCCATCGTCGTCGTCGAGAACGTCGAGCGGGTGATGAGCGAGGAGGGGGTGGACGCGCGCGCGGCCACCGTCCGCTCGATGGGCGAGATAGGCGGCGCGCTGGTCGGCATCGGCCTGGTGCTGGGCGCGGTGTTCCTGCCCATGGCTTTCTTCGGCGGCTCGGTCGGCGTCATCTATCGCCAGTTCTCCATCACCATCGTCGCGGCGATGGCGCTGTCGGTGCTGACGGCGCTGACCTTGACGCCTGCGCTGTGCGCGACGCTGCTGCGGCCGGAAAAACCATCGGACAGCGGTCCGTTGGCGGCGTTCGAGCGTCGCTTCCTGCGCCTGCAGTCGGCCTATGCCGGCCACTGGCTGCCGGCCTGGCTTGATCGCCCGCTGTGCGGCGGCCTGGTCTACCTGGCGCTGGTGGCCGGTCTGGCGGCGCTGTATCCGCGGCTGCCGACGGCCTTCATCCCGGACGAGGACCAGGGCACGGTGATGGTGCAGTTCACGCTGCCGACCGGCGCCACCCACGAGCGGGCCGACAAGGTGGCGCGCGCGGTGGAGAAGCATTTCCTGGAGACCGAGAAGGCCAATGTCGAGTCGGTCTACATGCTGTCCGGCTTCAGCTTCGGCGGCTCCGGCCAGAATGCCGGCATGGCCTTCGTCGCGCTGAAGGACTGGTCGCAGCGGCGGGGGGCGGAGAACAGCGCGCAGGCGATCGCCGACCGCGCCACCGCTGCGCTGGCCTCTCAGCGCGACGCCGAGGTCTTCGGCATGGTGCTGCCGCCCATCGGCGGCCTGGGGCAGACCAACGGCTTCGAATTCTGGCTGCAGGACGCGTCAGGCATCGGGCGCGAGGGCCTGGCCAAGGCGCGCGACCGGCTGCTGAAGGCCGCCCAGGGCGACGACAGACTGAGCGCGGTGCGCTCCGGCGCCGCCGACGACAAGCCGCAGCTGAGGCTGGACGTCGACCAGGGCAAGGCCGCCGCGCTGGGGCTGGACCCGGCGAATGTCGCCGACACGCTGGGCGCGGCCTGGGGCGGGCGCTACGTCAACGACTTCGTCGACCGCGGCCGGGTGAAGAAGGTGATGATGCAGGCCGACGCGCCGTACCGCGCCAAGCCGGAGGACCTGGGCCTGTGGTTCGTCCGCGGCGCCGACGGCACGATGACGCCGTTCTCCGCCTTCGCGCGCGCGCGCTGGGAATACGGCCCGGCGCAGCTGAATCGCTACAACGGCCTGCCGGCGCTGCCGCTGTCCGGCTCGGCCGCCGCCGGCGTCAGTTCCGGCGAGGCGATGCGGGCGGTGGAGGCCATCGCCGGCAAGCTGCCGGGCACCCAGTACGAGTGGAGCGGCCTGTCCTACCAGGACCGGCTGTCCAGCGGCCAGACGCCGCTGCTGTACGCGGTGTCGATCTTGTTCGTCTTCCTGTGTCTGGCGGCGCTGTACGAAAGCTGGCTGGTGCCCTGCGCCGCGATGACGGCGATTCCGCTCGGCGTGCTGGGCGCGGTGCTGGCGGTGATGGCGCGCGGTCTCGCCAACGACATCTATTTCCAGGTGGGCCTGCTGACGACGATGGGCCTGTCGGCGAAGAACGCCATCCTGATCATAGAATTCGCCGAGGCGGCGATGCGGCGCGGCGACGGTGCCTTGAGCGCGGCGTTGGCCGCCGCCCGGCAACGGCTGCGGCCGATACTGATGACCTCGCTGGCCTTCGGCGTCGGCGTCGCGCCGCTGGTCTGGGCCGGCGGGCCGGGGGCCGGCAGCCAGAACGCGATAGGCGCCGCGGTGCTCGGCGGCGTGTTGTCGGCGACGCTGTTGACGCTGTTCTTCGTGCCGCTGGCGCATCTGTCGATACGCGGCCTGGCGCGGCGGGTCGCCGGGCGCAGGCCGGTCGTCGCGGAGGCGCGGCCATGAGGCCGGCGGCATGGTGCTGGGCGCTGGCGCTGGCCGGCTGCGCGACGCTGGAGCCGGCCTATCGGCCGCCGGCCGCGCCGGTGCCGGACAGCTGGCCGGCGGTGGAGGCGGGGGCCGCGCAGGCGCCGGCGGCATGGCGGCGTTTCTTCATCGACGCCGGCCTGCGCGAGACGATAGCGGCCGCGTTGGCCAACAACCGCGATCTGCGCGCGGCCGCGGCCAATGTGCTGGCGGCGCGGGCGCAGTACCGGATACAGGACGCGGCGCGGTTGCCGGCCGTGCAACTGCAGGGCAACGCCAATCGGCAGCTGACGCGCGGCGGCGCGGCGGCGCTCGATGCCGACAGCCGCAGCGTCGGCGCCGGCCTCGGCGTCAGCGCCTTCGAGCTGGACCTGTTCGGCCGCGTGCGGAAGCTGGGCGAAGCGCAGTGGCAACGCTACCTGGCCAGCGAGGCCGGCGCGCAGGCGGCGCGGGTCAGCCTGATCGCCGAAACCGCCGACGCCTATCTGACGCTGGCCGCAGACCGCAGCCAGCTGGCGGCGGCCAGGGCCACGCTGGACAGCGCCGAGCGATCGCTGGCGCTGACGCGCGAGCGGCTGCGGCTGGGGGCCTCGTCGCGGCTGGATCTGAACGCGATGGAGGCGCTGCGCCATCAGGCGCGGGCCGATGTCGCCCGCTACCAGGGACAGGCGGAGGCGGACCGGCTGGCCTTGCAGCTCTTGGTCGGCGACGCGCTGGACGAGGCGAGGCTGCCGGCCGGTCTGGACGAGGGCGACTATACGCTGACGGTGCCGCCGCTGGACACGCCGGCCGGCGTCTTGCTGCGGCGGCCCGACGTGCGTCAGGCCGAGCGCCTGCTGCGCGCCGCCGACGCCGATGTCGCCGCGGCGCGCGCGGCCTTGCTGCCGCGGTTCGGCCTGGATGCCAGCGGCGGTCTCGGCGGTCTGACGCTGGGCGGGCTGCTGGCGACGCCGGCGCGGACCTTCGCGGCGGCGCTGAACGTCGGCATGCCCTGGCTGGACGGCGGCGCCGCCCGGGCCGGCGTCGATGCGGCCGACGCGCAGCGGCTGGCGGCGCTGGCGGCCTATGAAAAAGCGTTGCAGACGGGATTCCGCGAAACGGCCGAGGCGCTGGAGAGGCGCGTCGCCATCGCCGACGAGCGGCAGGCGCGGCAGGCCGCGCTCTCCAGCGCCGAGTCCGCCCTGAGCCTGGCCCAGTCGCGTTACCGGCTGGGCCTGGACGGTTATCTGAGCCTGCTGGAGGCGCAGCGCGCGGCGCAGGCGGCGCGCCAGCTGTCTATCGCCGCGCGCCTGGCCGAGGCCGGCAATATGGTGGCGCTGTACCGCGCGCTGGGCGGCGGGGCCGACGACTGAGTCCGGCGCCGGGCCCGCGCGGTCACGGGTTCTTGTGGTAGGCGAACCAGTGCGCCGTGCCCGGTCCGACGGCCTTGTCGGCCCGGAGCACGAAGGCGATGGACGGGGGCGTGGCCGGAGACGGCCGCTCCGTCTGGGCGTATACCTGGCATTGGGCGTAGAAGTGGTTTCTCGCCTCGGTCGCGCCGGTTTCCGCAAGCTTGGTCCAGCGATACCATTTCCTGCCGTGTTCTTCGAAAATCAGCCCGGTGTCGGCCAGGCCGGGCCTGCTGACGTCGACGTCGTTGCCGGCCACATAGGTGGGCGGCAGCGCCGGCGAGCTCAGCGACAGGCAGACCGAATCGGCCAACTGGTCGCCGATCGCGTCGGCATGGGCCAGCGGGGACGCGGCCATGGCCGAGAGGATGGCCAACGCCGGATAAAGACGGGTTTTCATAGCTGCTCCAATCGTCGAGTCGTCATGTGGAAAGCTGTGGTCTGCCGGCCGGGCTGCTCGCAGAAAGACTTTGAACAGACTCTGGGGCCATTGTGTTGTACGCAATCCGACAAGCGAATGGCAATAATGTTTATTACTTAAAATGCCATGGAAATGGTTTGGCGGTTCCTGCGCCGTCGGACCCGCGGCCGCCGTCTTGCCAGGCGGGCCGTCCGGGTCGCGTTGCCCGGAGAATATCGTGAGCTGGCCTTGAGAAAAGCCCCTGGAGGAAGTTTCCGCCAGGGGCTTTTCGCATCGGCGCGCGGGACGGGCGGACGCGGATTTTCCCGACGGCGGAAGCGCTGCCGGCATCGTGATTATTACCGCCGCGGGGAACTAGTGATTCAGGCTGATATCTACTCGTCATGTATTGCTTATGAAGTTATGTCGAGGTAGTATAATTTCCAAATGTCATGAATTTTTGACATTGAAGTGCTTAATCGCTTTTGTGCCCCCGAGCGCTGTTGAAACGGCCGGGGACCCGTCGAATTCGAGTTTGCAAAGGAAGTGGTGAATCGCAATGGACGTATCCGCGCGCAAGAAGCTTGTATCTGAATACCTGTGCAAATTGGCGGGACAGCAGGATCTGGATGAGTCGGTCAACATCTTCGAAACCGGCCTGGTGAACTCCCTGGCCGTTATCCAGCTGATTTCCTTCCTCGAAAAGAACTTCAGGATCAAGGTCGAGATAGACGATCTGGATCTGGCCAACTTCTCCAGCATCCAGGCGATCTGCGGTTTCCTGGCAGGAAAGGCCGAGGCAAATGTTTAAGCGCTTCCTGTCGCCCGAGCAGAACGAGTGGCTGCAGGCGTTCGAGCAGTTTTCGGCGGAGGAGGTCGCGCCGCACGCTGACGAATGGGATCTGCGGGAAGCGACGCCGCCGGCGGTGGTGCAAAAGCTGGCGCGCAACGGCTGGCTGGGCGGCCTGGCGAAGCCGGAGAACGGCGGGCTGGGCTTCGACGCCGTCACCTTCGGCTTGCTGAACATGGCGATCGGGGCCGGAAGCGGCTCGCTGACCGGCCTGCTGAACGTCCACTCCATGGTGTTGAAGACCATAGAGAGCTGGGGAACGCCGGAGCAGAAGCGGCGCTTCCTGGCGCCGCTGGTCAGCGGGGAGGTCATAGGCGCGTTCGCGCAGACCGAGGTGGCCGCCGGCGGCGACTCCGGGAATCTGTCGACCCGCTTCGAGGACGCAGGCGACGATCTGATCGTCAACGGACAGAAGACCTGGATCACCTTCGCCCAGACCGCCGGCCTGTTCCTGGTGTTCGGGAAATTCCAGGGCCTGGACACCGCCGTCCTGGTGCCCGGCGACACGCCGGGCCTGACGGTGAGCGCCAAGCGCAATATGCTGGGCTTCAAGAGCGCCCACCTGGCGGTGCTGGATTTCGCCGATTGCCGGATTCCGAAGGCGAACATCGTCGGCAAGCCGGGTTTCGGGCAAAGCCTGATCTCCAGCGGCGCGCTGGACTACGGCCGCATCAGCGTGGCCTGGGCCGCGCTCGGCATCCAGCAGGCGGCGCTGGCGGCATCCGCCCGCAGGGCCGGCACTCGCTCCACATTCGGCTCCCTGCTGGCCGATCAGGGCATCATCCGCGGCTATCTGGCGGAAATGTCGGGCAGCCTGCTCGCCTCGCAGCTGCTGTGTCTGTCGGCGGCCAGGGCCAAGGATGCCAGGGACGAAGACGCGCTCGAGCAAATCCTCCAGGCCAAGCTGTTCGCGTCGCACGAGGCCGGCGCCGCGGCGGCAAAGGCCGTGCAGATACACGGCGGCCACGGCTGCGACGAGGGCAACGGCGTCAGCCGGCTCTATCGCGACGCCAAGATTCTGCAGGTTGTCGAAGGCAGCAACGAGCTGCAGAAAATGCTGATCGGCAAGGCGGTGTGCAACCGCTATCTCGCGGCGGAGCTGCCCGGATGAGCGCGGCCCGCGACTAAAACTTTCCCGAATCGACAAGGATGCGCACGCCCAGCCGCCGCCGGGCGGCGCCGCCGCGCGCATCCGTTCCGCCCCGGGCGCTGACGCGCGCGGATGGGGCGGCGCGCGTCCAGCGCCGTGGCTCGCCACGGCGACACCGTCAGCAAGCAGGAGGATTTCGGCGTCATGCAAACCAATCGACTGATTACCGATTATTTCGCCGACACGGCGCGGGACAACCCGGACCCGGCAATACGGTGGGGCAAGGGCATGACCCTGTCCTGGCTCGAGCTGTACGCGAGGGCGCGGCGGCTGGCCCGCCATCTGGCCGTCGAGCGCGGCCTGCGGCGCGGCGACTGCGTCGCCATCGGCCTGGAGCGCAGTCCCGATTTTCTGGTCGCGGCCTATGCGGTGCTGCTTGCCGGCGGCGTGTATTTTCCGTTGGACGCCAAGACCCCGGCCGCCCGGATGGCGGCCATGCTGGAGACCGCGCAGTGCCGTCTCGCGTTCTGCGCCGAGGCGCAGGCCGGCCGCTTCGCCGAGGCGGCCGCCGGGCTGGCCCTGATCCCGCGCGAACAGCTGGATACGATCTGCCGCGCCGGCGGCGATGCCGGTTACGACGCGCCCCGCCTGCGGGCCGACGATCCCGCCTACCTGATCTTCACCTCCGGCAGCACCGGCGCGCCCAAGGGCGTGCTGGTCAATCACGGCGCCTTGATCAACCGGCTGCAGTGGCATCAGCTGCATAGCCGGATGACGGCCGCCGACATCATCCTGCAGCGGACTGCGCTGACTTTCGATGTTTCGTTGTGGGAGCTGTTCCTGCCGGCGCTGAACGGCGCCAGCCACTACCTGTTGCAGCCGGGCCTGGAGTCGTTCGCCAGGGGCGTGACGGCGGCGCTGGACGCGGAGGGGGTCACGGTGGTGCATTTCGTCCCCAGCCTGCTGAAACCGGTATTGCAGGAATTGCAGGACAGCGGCCTGTCGCTGCCGGCCTTGCGCCAGGTCTATGTCAGCGGCGAGCCGCTGCCGGCCAGCCTGGTGGACCGCTTCCGGCGGCAGTTCGGCTCGCGCTGCCTGTTGACCAATCTGTACGGTCCGACCGAGGCGGCCATCGACGTCAGCTTCTACGACTGCGACGAGGCGGCGCCGGCCGCGGTGCCGATAGGCCGGGCGCTCAGCGGCTGCCGGCTGCATATCGTCGATCCGGACACGCTGGCGCTGAAGGCCGACTCGGAGGTCGGCGAGATCGCCATCAGCGGCATCTGCCTGGCCGACGGCTACTACAATCGCCGCGACCTGACGGACAAGGCCTTCGTCTTCCATCCGGACCTGGGCGAGCGCGTCTATCTGAGCGGCGACCTGGGCTGGCGCGAGGACGGGGAGCTCTTTTTCTGCCAGGGCCGCAAGGACACCCAGGTGAAGCTGCGCGGGCTGCGCATCGAGCTGGGGGAGATCGAACACCACCTGCTCAATCACGAGGCCGTCATCGAGGCCGCGGCCTGCGTGGTGACCGACGGCAACGGCGAACAATGGCTGGTCGCCGCCGTCGTCGCCGGCGCCGACGAGATCGATCCGCAGGCGCTGCGCCGTTTTCTCGCCGAGCAGGTGCCGGCCTATATGCTGCCGGCCCGGTATTGGCAGACCGGCACGCTGCCGCGCACCGGCTCCGGCAAGCTGGACCGGGCGGCGATCGCCGGCGCGGTCCGGGAACGGTTTTTCGCAGACACGGTGGCCTGAGCGATGAATAAGCCGACTTTCGAATTGTCCCGGTCGCAACAGGCCGTTTTCACGATGGAAGCCTTCCAGCTGGCCGGCCGCCGCTTCTACCTCGGCGGCGTCGCCCGCTTGAACGGATCGGTCTCGCTGGACGCGCTGGCGCGGGCCGCCGCGGCGGTGCGCGACGCGCAGGACGCCTTCCGCATCGGCTTCGTCGCCGACGAGGCCGGCGACCGGTGGCGCGGCATCCGCCACGAGCGGCCGCACAGCGTCGTGGAATCGGTCGATTTCAGCCGGCACCCGGATCCGGCGCAGGCGTTTTCCGGCTGGGCGGAACGGCAGCTGCTGCTGGACGAGGACCTGGCGCTGGCGCCGATACGGATATTCGCCGTGCGTTTTGCCGGCGAACAGTCCGGATGGTTCGTCAAGGCGCATCACGCGGCGGCCGACGGCGCGGCGATGGCGCTGCTGATGGAGCATCTGGCCGCCGCGCTGGAGGCGGACGGCGGTCCGGCGGCCCGGACGGAATCCGTGCCTTTCTCCGCCATCGCCGACGGCGAGCGGGAATACGAAGGCTCCCGGCGCATGGAACGCGACGCGGCGCATTGGCGCCAGGCCTTCGGCGGCGCGCCTGGCCTGGCCTGCCGCGCGCCGATAGGCGATTATCGCGGCGCCGAGGCGCGGTCCCGGCGGGTCAGGGTCGCGCTGGACGACGAGGACAACGCGCGGCTGAACCGCTTCAGGGACGGCGGCGGTTCGGTGTTCCGGCTGTTCTTCGCCGCCGTCGCCTACGCGCAGATGGTGGTCGAGGACGGCGACGGCGTCTTGCTGCAGGCGCCGATGCTGAACCGCTGGAGCGAAGACGACAAGCGCGCGGTCGCGATGGCGGTGGCGCCGGTGCTGGTCGCGGTGTCGCGCTCGGCCGGCGAGACCGTGGCCGATTGCTACCGGGCGTTGAAGCGGCCGCTGCAGAAGGCGGTGGCGCATTCGCGCTACGCGCCCGGCGCCAGATGGGGCGAGTTCGCGTCGCCGGAGTGGAAGCGAGCGGTGCCGGCCTTCGGCGTCTCCTATCAGACCGGCCAGTTCCAGCGGACCGTCTCCGGCGCCGGCGTCGAAATCGACCATCTGCAGGCGGTCGAGGCCCTGTTCGCCACCATCCACATCCACGACCGCTTCGACGGCGGGCAATTCAAGCTGGAGGCGGACTTCCGCAGACAGTGGTCGGACGGGCAGTGCGCCTCGTTCCTGCGGGCGGTGGTCGGCTATGCGATGGAGGCCGCCGCCGAGGAACTGGGAGAGGCGCGCGGCGCCGACGGCGAGACGGAGGAGGCCGCGGTCGCGCCTATCGGCGTCCATCTGCGGCAAGCGTTCGAGCGCCATGCCGGCAAGCGCCTGTTCAAGACCGGGCGGGACGGGGCCGAGCTCGGCTACGACCAGGGTCTGGCGTGGATGGACGCCTTCGGCGCGCAACTGGATGCCCGGCTGGGCCCGGACGCGGGACCGGTGCTGATCCTGGGCCGGCGCGCGCCGGAAACGACGCTGGCCTACCTGGCCTGCCTGATGGCGAACGTGACGGTGGTCCCGGTCTGCCCGACGACGCCGGCGGCCAGGCTGGCGACGATAGTGCGCGACTCCGGCGCCGCCTTGTGCGTCCACGCGGACGCCGACGAAACGCTGGCGCAAACGCTGGGCCTGCCCTTGCTGCCGGTGTCGCCGCGCTTGCCGGCGGCGGGGCGGCAGGCCGCGAGGCCGGCGGTCGACCATGGCCGGCCGGCCTACATCCTGTACACCTCCGGTTCGACCGGGGAACCGAAGGGCGTGGCGATCTCGCCGACGGCGCTGGCGCACTACGCGCTGGCCGCCGCCGCGGACTACGCCGCCGACAGGCCGTTCAGCGCGCCGCTGTTCACGTCCTTCGGCTTCGACCTGACGCAGACCAGCATCCTGGTTCCGGTGCTGTCCGGCGGCTTCATCGAAACCTGGGAGCAGGATCTGCGCGACGATCCGGCGCTGCTGCGGACCCTGCTCGCCGACGAGGCGCTGAGCGGGGTCAAATGCACGCCGTCTCATCTGTCGCTGCTGATGGAGCACAGTCCGCCGAGGCGGAATCCGCTGACCTTCGTCGTCGGCGGCGAGAACCTGTCCGCCGCGCTGGTCGGCAGGGCGCTGGCCTGCTTCCCGCCGGGCAGCCGGGTGGTCAACGAATACGGCCCGACCGAGGCGACGGTCGGGTGCTGCGTCCATTCGGTCGGCGGCGCCGACGCGGGCGGGACGGCCGACGGAATCACACCGATAGGCGCGCCGTTGGGCGCCGCCAGGATGTCGGTCCGCGACGGCTGGGGCCAGGCGATGCCGCAGGGATTCAACGGCGAGATCTGGATAGGCGGGCCGGTGCTGGCGGACGGCTATGTCAACAGGCCCGAGCAGACCGCGGCGAAATTCGTCGCCGACGGCGGCGGCCGCTGGTATCGCACCGGCGACCTCGGCATGGTGGACGCGCGCGGCGTGTGGCATTGCCTGGGGCGCATCGACGACGAGTTCAAGGTGCGCGGCCACCGCATCCATCCGGCCGAAATCGAGAGCGCGGTGGCCGGCGTGCTGGCGGCGCTCGGCAGCGGCAGCCAGCGCTGGGAGCTGAAGGCGCTGAAGCTGGCGGTCGGGACCGATCCGTCGGCACCGCGCGAAATCGTCGCGCTGTGCAGCAGCGAGGCCGTGCCCGGCGGCGACGCGGCATTCCGCCGCCTGCTGGGGGAGCGGCTGCCCGAGGCCTGGCTGCCGGCGCTGTACTGCACCGTCAATCCCTGGCCGGTCAACGCCAACGGCAAGGTGGACATGGCGGCGCTGGCCGCCGCCGCCAGGAGCCGGCTGGAGGCGGACGCCGCTCCGCTCCGGACCGGCGGGGAAGCGCTCGGGCGGACGGCGCCGTCGCATGTCTTGCCCGACTGGCTGGACGCGTCCTTCCTGCAGCCGATCTGGCCGCAGCCGGTCGATCTGGCCCTGTCCTTCCTGGAGCTGGGCGGCGACTCGATCAAGGCGATCCGCCTGGCGGCACTGCTGGCCAAGCGGGGCGTCGCCGTCGGCGCGGCCGAGCTGCTGGCTTCGGGCTCGCTGGGCGCCGCGCTGGAGAAGGCGTGCGCCGCCGCGGCGCCGGATGCCGCCTCCGATCGGGCGGCGCCTGAACCGGTCGAGGCCGGCTGGATCGCGCGCCTGCCCAGCGCCCGCTGGTTCCGCGAGCAGCGTTTCCGGCACGGCGACCGGCTGCAGCAGGGCGTCGTGCTGCGGATGGCGCCGGAACTGGATCCCGAGCGAATCGACGCCGCGGTGGCGGCGGTCCAGGCCAGGCACGCGATATTCGCGCTGCGAACCGACGCCGGCCTCGGCGCCGGCCGCTTCGATGCCGGCGCGCCCCGGCGCGGCGGCGTGCGGGAGCTGGCGGCGGGCGAGCGCCTGGAGGACAGGCTGCTCGCGCTGCAGCAAGAGGTCAGCCTGGCCGAGCGGCCCAGCGTCCACCAGATCGTCCGCGACGCCGCCTCGGGCCGGCTCCATCTGATCTGGCTGTGCCACCACCTGCTTTGCGACGTGCATTCCTGGATTTTCCTGCTCGACGAGCTGGACCAGGCGCTGGAGGGCGCCGCGCCGCCGGCCGGCGAGGCCGAGCGCGGGGCCTTCCTGTGGGGGCGGTGGCTGGGCGACGACGAGGAGGCGGCGATGCCGGCGACGGACGGCGAGCCTGCTCCGGCGGCGGGCGCCGCCGCAACCGTGGCGCTGACGGCGTCCGGCGCCGAGCTCGGACGGATGGCGCGGCGTCTGAAGGCGGAGCGCGGACAGCTGATCGCCGCCGCGCTGCTGGCGCTGCTGAGGCGGGACGGCCTGCTGCCGCCGCAGCCCGTGGTGCTGTTCGAAAACGACGGACGGGTCTTCGCCGAGGCCGGCGCGCCGGACGGCTGGAGCGCCGAACTGGCCGGCGCCGTCGGCTGGTTCACCGGCTTCAAGCGCCTGCGGCTGGAGCCGTCCGCCGACGGCTTCGAGGCCTGGCTGCGCGACATGAAGGCGCAAACCCACGAGCGCGTGGCCGACTGGCGCGGCCGGCTGGGCCTGGGCGGGGGCCGCGAGCGGCCGCTGCTGAGCGTCAACGATATCGGCTTCGGCCTGGACGGCGGCAACTGGGGCCGTTTCGAGCTGATCCCGTCGTTGTCCGGCGGCTTCCGCCATCCGGACGAGGCCGGTACCGCCGATTTCGATCTGCTGATCCGCGACTGCCGCGACTCCGGCGCCGTGCTGGTCGAGCTGCGCTTGAGCGGCGGCGACACCGACGGCGCCCGCGACCGCCTGATGCGGCTGGACGCCGAACTGGCGTCGCTGCTGGCCCGGCCGACGCAGGCGGCGCTGATTCCCTCGGATTTCCCACTTGGCCAGCTCTCCCAGGCGGAGCTGGATCTCATCGTCAATGGAGTCGCAGCATGACAGCCGCCATCGATTCGGCCAAAACCGTATTCCTGTTCCCCGGCGTCGGCGCGCAGCAGCCGGACATGTTCGCCGAATTCCGGACCTATCCCGAGTACCGGGCCTGCCTGGACGAAGTGTCCGAACAGTCCGGAATCGATTTGCACCAGGCGATACACGGCGAGCGCCGCGATGCGCTGAAACAGGTGCGCGTCGCCCAGCTGGCGCTGACCGCGACCACGGTCGCCATCGCCGCGATCCTGCGCGAGCGCTGCGGCCTGGTGCCCGATTTCATGATGGGGCACAGCCTGGGGCAATACCCGGCGCTGTGCGCCGCCGGCTATCTGGACCTGGGCACGCTGGCCAGGGTGGTCAGCCTGCGCGCCGAGGCGGCCGAAGCCTGCGCCGGCCGGTTCGAGCGCGGCGAGATGTGCTGGGTGCTGCACGTGCCGGCCGAGGTGGTGGCGCAGGAGGTCGAGCGGGCCCGTGCCGACGACGGCGCGGCCATCCACGTCTCGGCCGTCGACGCCTTCGATCAGGCGACGGTGTCCGGCGAAATGGCCGAGATCCGGCGCTTCGCCCCGCGCATCGAAGCGCTGGGCGGCCTGCTGTATCCGTTGAAGATAGGCGGTCCCTTCCACTCCCCGCTGATGGCCGGGGCGCGGGCGCAGCTCGAGCAGGCGCTGGACTTCCTGCCGCCGGCGGACCAGCCGCGGCCGCTGCTGTCGCGGCTGGTCTGCAACGTCAGCGCCGCCGAGCTGCCGGCGGCGGAGCTGAAGTCGTCGATACTCCGGCACCTGACCTCGCCGGTGCAATGGCTGCGCAGCCTGCAGTACGTGGCGGACCAGGGCGTCACCCGCTATCTGGAGATCTCGCCGAAGTCGGTGCTGGACTACCTGACCCAGCGCGCCGGACTGCCGATGCGTCCGCTGTGCGAGCCGCAGCAGCTGTTCGGCTTCGTCGAGCAGGCCAGCGATCCGGCGCGCCGACGCGAACGCTTCGTCCGGCACTGCCATTCCCGTTTGTACGGCCTCAGGTTGCCGGCCGTCGACGCGGCCGCGGCGCAGCAGCTGCGTCGGATCCGGGAGGAACTCAGGCCGCGCGCGACGGGCGCGCCGCCGACGATGGCCGAGTGCGATTTCCTGCTGCAGCGCGTCCGGCAGTGGCTGGACATCGCCGAGGACGGCGGCGAGGCGTCGCTGGCGATGGAAAGGCTGAAACTGCAGCGCATGTACGAAGCGGCGGGGCGTTGACGATGAAACCGGCAAACCATATCGAGGAATTGCTGCAGCTGACGCCGCAGGCGAACGGGCTGTTGTTCCACGCGCTGAAGGACGGCAACAGCGCCTACCACATCGGCGTCGCCTTCAGCGTGCGGACCCGCGCCGGCGAGGAGGCGGTCCGCGAGGTCTGGCGCCGCATCCAGCAGGCGCAGCCGGCGCTGCGCTCGGTCTTCGCCTGGCGGGGCATACGCGTGCCGCACCAGCTGATCCACGCCGAGCCGCGCATCGCGCTGGAATACGCCGGCGCCGAGCTGCCGGGGGACGCGATCGCCGAGTGCAGCCTGGAGTGGCTGGCGCGGTCTAAGCAGCGGCCGTTCGAACTGGACGCCGAAGTGTTCCGCATCGCCTGCTTCCACGACGTGGGCGCCGGCGTGCTGAATATCGCCTTCTCCTTCCACCATATCCTGATGGACGGCTGGAGCAGTTCGCTGCTGATCTCCGCCTGGCTGCAGGGCCTGCGCGGCCGGATGATCGCGTCGCTGGACGCCGGGCTGTACGCGCGCCAGCTCTGGAAGGGGCTGGACCGGGAGGCGCTGCGGCTCAGCCGCGAGCACTGGGATGCCGTTTTCCAGGAACTGCCCGAGCCCGAGGCGGCCGCCGCGACGCATTTGCTGGCGGAGCCGCTGTTCCGCGCCGGAAGCGGTCCTGCCGGCGCCGCCGCGGCCGACGGCCTGTGGGACGCGGCGCGCAAGTCGGCGATCGAGGCGCTCTGCCGACGCGCCGGCGTCACGCCGGCCAGCTTCGTCTACCTGTGCTGGGCGCTGGTCCTCGCCAAGCTGACCTTTCAGCGAAGCGTCGCCTTCGGCTGCGCCTTCTCCGGGCGGGAGGCCGCGCTGGCGCAGAGCGCCGATCGCCAGCCGCTGGGCCTGTTCACCAATACGGTGCCGCTGGTCTTGACGCTGGACGGCGGCTGGACCGTCGAGCAGGCGCTGCAGGCCGTCTTCCGCGTGTTGCAGCGGACCCAGGCGCACGAAAAGACGCCGCCGCTGATGGTCAGGGAGGCCGCCGGCGTACGCGGCGAACTGTACGACACGCTGGTCGTCTTCGACAATTATCCGATCGACGCCGATCTGCAGGACGCGGCGCAGGGCGCGCATCTGGCGGCGCTGCACAGCGAGGAGTCCACGCACTTCGGCCTGACGCTGACCGTTTCCGGCATCGAGCAATGGCGGGTCGGACTCAGCGCCGGTGCCGGCTACGACGGCGATCCGGCCGCGGTGGAGGCGGCGTTCGCCGCCTTCGAGGCGCTGGCCGCCGACCTGGTCGACGCCGCGCCGGGGGCGCCGGTTTCCGGACTGCCGCTGAGGCTGGGCCGGGACGGCGCCGGGACGACTTCGCTGGTCCGCGGCGAGGAGAACGCCGAGGTGCCGGACATCGACGCGCTGCTGCTGCGCATGTGGCAGGGCCTGGCGGCCTCGCCGCAGGCGGAGCGCCTGGTCGACGGCGGCAGGCGCGTCAGCAATCTCGAGCTGTCGCGCGGCATAGGCGCGGTGCAGCGCATGCTGCGGCGATCCGGCTTCGTCGCCGGCGACCGCGTGGCCGTCCATCTGCCCAAGGGGCGGTTGTCGGCGCAGGCGATACTGGCGATAGCGTTCAGCGGCGGCAGCTACTTCTATGTCAACCCCAAGGACCCGCCGCAGCGCAAGCGGACGCTGCTGGCGCTGGCCGGCTGCGGCATCGTGCTGTGCGGCGCCGGAGACGAGGCCGAGCTGGGCGCCGGCGCCGGCCTGCTGCTGGACGTCGGCGCGGCGCCGGCCGACGCCGGCGAGGCGGAGCCGCCGCGCGGCCGACGGCCGGAAGACGAGTTCTATTTCATCTTCACCTCGGGCACGACAGGCACGCCCAAGGGCATTTCCATACGCAGCGAGTCGGTGGCGAACCTGCTGGACTGGTTCGTCCGCGAGACCGGCTTGGCCGGCGACGACAGGGTGCTGGGGCTGACCGACCTGAATTTCGACCCCAGCGTCGAGGACCTGTTCGGCAGCCTCGTCGCCGGCGCCACGCTGATCTATCCGGAGCCCGAGGTCCTGCTGCAGCGGCAGACCTTCATCGAGCGGATGCGGGACGAGGCGGTATCCATCGTCAACTTCATACCCGGCGCCATCGCGCAGCTGCTGGAGGGCGCGCCCAGGCTGCCGGCGATGCGCTTGTGGATATTCGGCGGCGAAGCGCTGCCGCCGAGGCTGCGCGACGCGCTGCTGGCGCAGGGCTACGCCGTCAGCAACCACTACGGTCCGAGCGAAACCACGGTCGATTGCCTCAGCGCCAGGCAGTCGCCGGGCAGCGGCGTCGCGATAGGCTGGCCGATCCAGAACGCCGTCGCCTATTGCGCCGACGTCTTCGGCCAGCCGCTGCCGGCCGGCGTGCGCGGCGAATTGCGGGTGGGCGGGCGGCCGGTCGCGCGCGGCTACGCCACCAGTCCGCTCGAATCGGCCCGATCCTTCGTCCGGCACGGGGAGCAGGTTTTCTACCGCACCGGGGACGCGGTCGTGTTTGATCCGGCCAGCGGCTTCCATTATCTGGGCCGGCTGGACGACCAGGCCAAGGTCAACGGCGTGCGCATCGAGCCCAGGGAGCTGGAACGGGTCGTCGAATCGCTGGACGAGGTCAGGGCCTGCTGCCTGCTGCCGGCGACCGAACCGGGCGGCAGGCGGCAATGGCGGCTCTTCGTCGACAGCGCCGTGCCGCAGGACAGGCTGGAGCCGCTGCTCAGGGCGCGCATGCGGCGGGATCTGCCGGAGTCTTGGATGCCGGCGCGCATCGTCGCGGTGGACGGCTTCGCCCGCACCATCACCGGCAAGATAGACCGCAAGCGCCTGCAGGAGGACGCGGCGCGGCAGCCGCAGGCGGCGGTCGAGTCGATGCCGGCGGCCGACGCCGTCGAGGCGAAGGTGCAGGCGGTCTGGAGCGAGGTGCTGCAAAGCCCGGTCGCGGCCACCGATGTCAACTTCTTCGACGCCGGCGGCGACTCCATCAAGATCATCGCGCTGCAGTCGCGGATGCAGCAGGCCTTCGACCGGGATGTCGGCGTCGCGGTCCTGTTCGAGCATCCGACCATTCTCTCCTTCGCGGACTGGATACGGCGCGGCGACGCACCGGCCGCGAGGACCGCCGGCGCCGGGGCGCCGGCATCGCAAGAACACACAGCGGCGCTGTCCGGCAAGAACAGGCTGGCGGAACGGCGGCGCAAAGCAAAAGGAAGTTCAGCGTCATGAAACGTGAATATACCGGCAACGAAGTCGCCATCATCGGCATCGCCTGCAGATTTCCCCAGAGTCCAGACTGGCAGAGCTTCTGGCGCAATCTGCTCGAGGGACGCGAGCTGGTGTCCTTCTTTTCCCGCGACGAGCTGCTGGCCGCCGGCGTGCCGGAGGAGGCGATGGACCAGCCCGGCTACGTCCCGGCCAAGGCCGTGCTGGAGGACGCCGAATGCTTCGATTACGGCTTCTTCGGCTATACGCAGCGCGAAGCGCAAAAAATGGACCCGCAACTGCGGGTGCTGCACGAGCTAGGCTACAACGCCTTCGTCGACGCCGGACTCGTTCCGGGCGAGGCGGAGCGCAACACCGGCGTCTTCATCGGCTCCACGCTGAACCTGGAGCGGCTGGAGCAGTTCGCCGGCGCCAGCCGGGACATCTCCGAGATGTTCGATGTCGGCAATTACAACGATCCGGCCTCGTTCGCCACGCAGATCGCCTACCGGATGAAGCTGAGCGGGCCGGCGGTGCATGTGCAGACCGCCTGCTCGACCTCCTTGTCGGCCGTCCACCTCGCCTGCCGCGCGTTGCTGGCCGGCGAGTGCGACACGGCGCTGGCCGGCGGCGCGTGCATCACCGATCCGGCCGTCGGCGGCTATCAGCACCAGAGCGGCATGATCCTGTCGCCGGACGGCCATTGCCGGACCTTCTCCGACGAAGGCCAGGGCACCGTCAACGGCAACGGCGCGGCGGTGGTGTTGTTGAAGCTGCTGGAGGACGCGCTGGCGGACGGCGATCCCATCCACGCCGTCATCGTCGAGTCCGGCATCAACAACGACGGCGACAGGAAGGTCAGCTTCGAGGCGCCCAGCGTGCAGGGCCAGGCCGAAGTGATCTCCCGCGTGTACCGGATGGCCGACGTTCCGTTTTCCAGCCTGGGCATGATAGAGGCCCACGGCACCGCCACCGTGCTCGGCGATCCGATCGAGATCCAGGCGTTGAACCGGGTCGCCGCCGAATCGCTGGCGCCGGAGGAAAGGGATGGCTTCCGCTGCGCGATCGGCAGCGTCAAATCCAATATGGGCCATCTGGACGCCGCGGCCGGCATCGCCGGGCTGATCAAGGCGGCGCTGAGCGTCCGCTTCGGCAGGATTCCGCCATCGCTGCATTTCAGCCGGCCCAATCCGCACCTGGAGCTCGACAAGACGCCGTTCTGGGTGCCGACGCAGGCGACGGATTGGCCGGCGCAGCAGCCGGTGCGGCGCGCCGGCGTCAGTTCCTTCGGCATAGGCGGCACCAATGTGCACGTATTGCTGGAAGAGGCGCCGTCGTCCGCCGCCGGCCGGCCCGGCGCCGCGGGCCCGGCCCGTTCGCAGCTGCTGCCGCTGTCGGCCGGCTCCCCGCAGGCGCTGGCGCGGCTGGCGCAAGCCTACGCGACCCATCTCGACGTCGAGCGGGGCGCGGCGGCCGATCTGGCGGGCATCGCGCGCCAGCTGCAGGACGGGCGGACGGCATACCGCTGCCGCGCCGCCTTCGTCGCCGCCGACGCCGCCGACTGGAAGCGGCAGCTGGACGACTGGACGCTGATGGACGGCGCCGGCCCGGCCATGGACCGGCAGGTCTGGCTGTTTCCGGGACAAGGGGCGCAATCGCCGCGGATGGGCTTGCGCCTGGCCGAGAGCCAGCCGGCGTTCGGCGCCCGCTATCTGGGACTGCTGGATTCGGCGGCGGCGCTGCTGGGCGTCGAGCGCGCCGTGCTGATAGACGGCCTGGAGCGGCCGGAACGGCTGTCCACGCTGCATCTGCAGCCTACGCTGTACGCGCTGCAGGCGGCGCTGGGCCTGTGGCTGCGCGATGTCGGCTGCCAACCGGCGGCGTTGCTCGGCTTCAGCCTGGGCGAGTTCGCGGCGGCGGCGGTCGCCGGCGTGTTCAGCGCCGAGCTGGGCATGGAGCTGGTGGTCGCCCGCGCGCGGCTGATGGACGCGATGCCCAGGGGCGCCGTGTTCGCCGCCAGCCGCAAGAAAGGTTTCGACGGCGAGTTGCCGGCGACGCTGTGGCGGGTGTCGGAGCTCAGCCCCGGCACCTGGACGCTGGCGACGCCGGACGCGCTGGCGGCCGACGCAGAGGACTGGCTGACGCGGAACGGCTTCGCCTTCAAGCGCGTGGCGGTATCGCACGCCTTCCACACCCCGTTGGTCGAACCGGCGGCGCGCGCCTTCGGCGAGCTGTTGCGGGGCCACGCGCTGCAAGCGGCGCAATGCACGATCTATTCGACCGCGCTGGGCCGGGCGATCGCGGCCGACGAGATGCGCGATCCGCAATACTGGGTCGAGCAGATGCTGGAGCCGGTCAAGCTGGGCGCCGCCCTGCAGCAGGCGGAGCGGGCGCATCCGGCGGCGCTGTACGCGCAGATCGGTCCGGGAACCGACCTGCTGCTGCACGCCCGAAAATGGCTGGGCCTGGCGGCCGGCCGGCTGGCGCCCACGCTGGGCGCCGACGGCGCCGACGGCGAGGCGGACGCCGCGCTGCGCTTCGTCGCCACGAGCTGGCGGCATGGCGGCGACATGGACTGGGCGCGGCTGCGTCCGGACGGCGACGGCGAGGCGCCGCGCGCGCATCTGCCGGGCCACGCCTTCGAGCGCCGCGTCTGCGCGCCGCCGGCGCGCGGGCAGGGCGGGACCGTGTCCTCGCTGTTCTTCGGCAGCCGCTATCACGGCATGGAGTGGGAGGAGGTCGGCGAGCCGCAGGCCGACGGCGACGGCGGCGACGTCGAGCCGGCCGCCTGGATGCTGTGCCGCCGCGCCGGAGAACGGGAACGCGGCCTGGCCGAGGCCCTGGGCTGGGGCGACGGCCGCTGCGCCTTCATCGAGTGTCCGTCCTGGGACGGCGATTTCGCGGCCATCCAGACCGAGCTGCATGACTGGCTGTCGCGGCAGGGCCTGCGGGCATCGGCGGCGATGGACATCGTCGTGACCGGGCTGCTGGACGAGCTGGACGCGCGCCAGACGCAGTTCTGGGCGTTCTGGCTGCCGTTGGCGCTGGCGCGCTGGAGCGCGGCGCAGGCGCCGGCGCCGAAGCTGCGGCTGCTCTTCCCGGCGACGCGGATGGCGGCCTGGGACGGCGGTCCGGGGCCGGACGCCGAAAAGAGCCAGCTGCTGGGGCCGTTGCTGATCGCGCCGGAAGAGTATCCGGACGTCTCGGCGCTGTGCCTGGACCTGGACGACGCCGGGCCGGAAAACATCGCCCGCGGGCTGAAGCCGTGGCTGGCGCTGCGCTGGGACGGCGGCCGATTCCACTGCTTCCGCCGCGGCGCCTACTGGGGGCGGCGCGTCAGCTCGCGGGTGCAGCAGCTGCCGCTGGGCAACGCGCTGCCGGAGATCGGCCGCAACAGCCGCGTGCTGATCACCGGCGCCAACGGCGGCATGGGCGCGGCGATCGCCGGCCATCTGGCGCGGGTCTATCACTGCCACCTGCTGCTGCTGGTGCGCAAATCGCTGCCGCGGCGGCGCGACTGGGCGGCGGAGATAGCCAGGCAGGGACCGGATGCCGAGTTTCTGCGCTGGGTGCAGGGCCTGGAGGCGGCCGGCGGCCGGGTGGAGCTGCTGCAGGCGGACCTGGGGGACGAGGCGGCGCTGGCGACGGCGTTCGCGCCGGTATTCCGGCTGGCCGAGCAGGGCGACGGCATCGATTTCGTCTTCCATACCGCCGGCCGCGGCGAGGGGGCGATGATGCAGATGCGCTCCGAGGCGGAGTCCATCGCCACGCTGGCGCCCAAGGTGACCGGCACGCGCTTCCTCTGCGCCAATCTGCGGCGGCTGGGCAATCCGGCGCTGCTGCTGTTCTCCAGCCTGGGCAATCTGCTGCCGAAGGAAAAAGTGGGCCAGGTCGCCTATGTCGCCGCCAATGCCTGCCTCGAAGCCTATGCGGAGCAAGTGCGCGCCGACGGCGGCAAGGCGCTGGCCATCGCCTGGGACGATTGGGCGGAGTCCGGCATGGCGACGCGTTCGGCGCGGCAGCTGGACGAGGCGCTCAGGCCGGGCGCGGCGGACGCCGCCGTCTGGCGGCGCCCGCTGGACGCCGGGCGGGACTGGTGGCTGGACGAGCATCGCATCGACGCGGCGACCTCGGTGATGCCGGCGATGGGCATGGTGGCCCTGGTGCATCGCGCGCTGTCGGAAAGCCGGCCGGCCGGCGAGCCGTTCTCCCTGGCCGGCATCGCGATCGAGCGGCCGCTGGTGGTGGCCGACGGCGACGGCCTGGAGGTCGCCGTGGCGTTCTCCGCCGATTTCGGCGCCTTCGAGATCTTTTCCGGCCGCGGCGAATTCTCCCGCCTGGATTGGGCGCGGCACGCCGGCGGCACGATAGCCCCGCGCGGCGACGCGCCGGCCGCGTCCGCCGACATGGCCGGCGAGCCGCTGTTCCGCGCGGCGGACGGCGCCGGGGTCAGTCCCAGCGGGGCGCTGGCCTTCGGCCCGCGCTGGCGCAATGTCGTCGCCGTCGACCGCGTCGGCGACGACGCCGTCGTCAACCGGCTGCGGCTGGCCGACGCCTATCGCGGCGAGGCCGAGGCCTGCGGCCTGCATGTCGCGCTGCTGGACACCGCGACGCTGATCGCGTCGCCCGAGGCCGAGGGCGGGCAGTTCGCCCCGGTGTCGATAGGCCGCTTCGCCCAGTTCGCGCCGATGCAGGACGCCGTGCGCAGCCATGTCCGCGTCCGGGACCTGGCGGCCGGCAAGCTGCTGCAGGTGAGGATAGATTCGGAGCGGGGCGAGCCGCTGGTCGAGATAGACGATCTGCTGCTGGCCGACGCCTCGTCGGCCTTGCGTGACGGCGGCGCCGCACGCCACGGCGTGATGCGGCTGGACGGCGGCGCCGACGCGGCGGACTTCGTCTTCGTCACGCGGCAGGAGCCGCGCAGGGCGCCGGGTCCGCAGGAAGTGGAAATCCGCGTCAGGGCGGCCGGTCTGAACTTCAAGGACGTGCTGATCGCGCTGGGCGTGCTGCCGGCCCCGACGGATCCGAGCATGACCTTCGGCCAGGAGGCGGCCGGCGTCGTCACCCGGGTCGGCCGCGACGTCGTCGACATCCGCGTCGGCGACCGCGTGATGTGCGCCGGGCACAGCTGCCTGGCCGAGCATGTCCTGATGCCGCAGCGCGTGGTCGCGCCGATTCCGCGCACGCTCGGCTTCCAGCAGGCCGCCGGCGTGCCGGTCGCCTTCACCACCGCCTGGATCGCCTTGCGGCACGCCGCCAATCTGCGGCCGGGCGAACGGATACTGATCCACTCGGCGGCCGGCGGCGTCGGCATGGCGGCGTTGCAGATCGCGCTGCATCTGGGCGCCGAGGTCTGGGTCACCGCCGGCAGCGAGGAGAAGCGCGCGTTGCTGATGCGCATGGGCGCCCGCGGGGCGGCCCATTCCCGGACGCGCGAATTCGGCGACGTTTTCCGCAGCGAGCTCGGCGATCGGCCATTCGACGTGATCCTGAACGCCCTGGCCGGCGAGCTGCTGGAGGAGAGTCTGTCGCTGCTGGCGCCGCAGGGGCGTTTCCTGGAACTGGGCTTGCGCGACATCCTGCAGAACTGGAGGCTGGGCCTGTCCCTGTTCGCCGACGGCGGCAGCTTCCACGCGGTGCAGGCCGGGGCCGAGCATCCGGCCTACCGGGAAGCCTGGGCCGAAGTCGCGGCGCTGCTGGGCAGCGAGGCGCTGAAGCCGCTGCCGACCAAGGCCTATCCGGCCGGCGAGCTCGGCGACGCCTTCCGCTTCATGGCCCAGGGCCGCCATATCGGCAAGATCGTCATCGCGATGGAGGACGCGCCCGCCCGGGACGGCGGCTTCGTCGCCAAGCTGCGCGAAGAAGGCCTGTCGAACGACGAGGGCCAGCGGATCGCGATGGCGATGGCGGCGCTGGTCCGCCAGGTCCGGCTGCCCTATGTCGCGGTTTCCAAGCTGCCGATAGGCGCGGTGCTGGAGAAGCAGGCCGGCACGCAGCAGATGCTGTTCGGCGCCGCCGGCGCCGGGCCTGCCGCCGAGGCCGGCGGCGCCGGCGATTCGCTGGCCGGGGCGGACGCGGAGACGCTGTTGCCGGCGATGCGCGAGATGCTGGAGGGCTTTCTGGGATTGGACAGGCTGGACGTCGACGCCAGTTTCTTCGCGCTGGGCGCCACCTCGCTGGACCTGATCCAGTTCGCCAAGCGGCTGGGGCAGCGGCTGGAGCGGGACGTGCCGGTGGCGCTGCTGTTCAAGGCCGCCTCGCTGCGCGAGCTGAGCAGGGAACTGGCGCCGGAGCCGGCCGCGGCGATCGTGGAGACGGCGCCGCAGGCGGCGGTGGACGACAAGCGGCGCGCATTGCAGGCCCGCCGGAAATTGCGCGGCGGCGCCTCGCGGCAGGAGGACGAAGTCAATGGTTAAAGCGGGATGGAGACTCGGCTGCGCCCTGCTGTCGCTGGGCCTTTGCCTGGCGCTGGCCGGCAGCGCCGGTGCCGACGCGGTCCGCGCGAGGGCGGGCGACGATCTGGACAAGGTGGTCGCCGAATTGAGCCGGCGTTGGGAGGCGGACCAGGTGCCCAGCGGCAGTCTGAGCATCGTCGTCGGCGACCGGGTGCGCACGCTGCGCCTGGGCAAGGCGGAGGCCGGCGCTTTCGAGCTGGCCTCCTGCTCCAAGGCCTTCACCGGGATGCTGATCGCCGTGCTGGAGCGCGAGGGCGCGCTGAGCCGGGAGGACGCGCTGACCAAATGGGTGCCGGAACTGGCTAAGAACCGGCAGGCCGGCTATGCCGCCGTCCGCCTGAAGAACCTGCTGTTCCACACCAGCGGCCTGTCCGAGGACACGCTGGACCTGCTGAGGCCGGACGGCGGCCCCGGCGCGCTGGAACGGCTGCCGGCGCTGCTGGGCGACGTGCCGCTGGCTTATCCGGTCGGGACGAAGGAGGAGTATGCGACGCTGAATTACAGCCTGCTCGGCCTGGTGGCCGAAAGGGCCGCCGGCAAGCCGTTCGCGACCCTGTTGCGCGAAAAGGTGTTTCTGCCGCTGGGCATGCGGCACACCTTCGTCGACGGCGATCCGGCCGCCGCG
Source organism: Chromobacterium sp. CV08 (assembly GCF_051129845.1). Lineage (NCBI taxonomy): Bacteria > Pseudomonadati > Pseudomonadota > Betaproteobacteria > Neisseriales > Chromobacteriaceae > Chromobacterium > Chromobacterium sp. CV08. The sequence goes on along the minus strand of NZ_CP150453.1, from coordinate 2,906,391 downwards.
GCCGCCACGAGGGTGCCGGGCTATCGGATCAGCTTCGCCGCCGCCCGGCCGGATCAGGCGCCGCGCTATCTGCAGAACGCGCCGGCCGGCTATGTGCTCAGCACGCCGGATGATATGGCGGCCTGGCTGCGTTTCCTGCTGCAGCGGCCGCCGCGCGACGGCGGGCCTGGCCTGGCCACGCTGAACGCGGCGCTGACGCTGGCCAAGCGTCCTTACGGCGGCGACGGCGCCTCGGGCTATGCCTACGGCTGGGATGTCGAGGCCGGCGCCACCACCAGCTGGAGCCATCCGGGCCAGAACCCCGACGCGGCGTCCTATGTCGCCTTCGATCCGGAGAGCGGCGTCGGCGTTTCGCTGCTGGGCAACAGCAACAGTCCGCAGGTGATGCAGCTGGGCAAGGCGATCTTCGCGCATTTGCGCGGCGTCGATCCGCAGCCGCTGCCGGCGCGCTTCGCCGCCGACGGCGGCGACCGGGGCGCGATGGCCGTGGCGGCGCTGGCCTGGCTCGGCGGCATCCTGCCCTGGCTGGCGTGGGTGCGAAGGAAGCGGCGGCGGGGCGAGCCGGACGGCGCCGGCGGCGTCGAGGCCGAGATCGCGCAGCAGAGCTTCGCGCAGTCGGCCGAGAAGACCGGCTGGGCGGCATTCGGCGCGCGGCTCCTGGTGATGAACGCGGCGCTGGCGTCGGCGCTGGCCGTCGCGCCGGCGCTGCTGCTGGGCATGGGCTGGCCCAATCTGCTGGTATGGGGGCCGCTCAGCCTGCCGGCGGCGGCGCTGGGACTGATGTTCTTCGCCAACGCCGTCAGCCTGTTCTTCTTCGTCGCGGCGCGTCGAGGCGACGAGTTTTCCAGCCAGGCGTTTTCCCGGCTGATGGTCGCCAAGGTCGTCGGCCTGACGGTGATTTCCGGGCTGCTCAACTCGGCCCTGGTCCTGTGCATCGTCAAGGCCGTCGACAGCCCGTCCGGGACGTGGTGGCACAGCGCGGTGCTGCTGTTCAACTGCATCTACTTCTACATCTCGTCCCGCAAGGCGGCCGAGCAGCAGATCATGCGCTTCGGCCACGCCTTCGTGCAGGGCTGGCGGATGGAGATCATCCGCAAGCTGCTGGCGTCGGACTACCGCAGCATAGAGCAGCTGTCGCCTGGCAAGATACAGTCGGTGGTCGGGGAGGACTCCCAGGAGCTGGCGAAGAGCGTGCTGGCCTTCGTGCCCTTCTTCGCCAATCTGCTGACCATCGTCTTCCTGTTCGCCTACCTGATGGCCTTCCAGTCGGCGCTGGCCACCTCGGCGCTGCTGGCCTGCGCGCTGCCGATGATAGGCCTGTTCTACTACGTGTCCGAGCGCGCCAACCGCATCATGCCGCAGGCGCTGAGCACCCGCAGCGAGTTCATGGACGTGGTGGAGGATCTGCAGAAGGGCTACAAGGGCTTGCGGCGCGAGGCGGTGCGGCGCAGCTTCCTGCGCCACGCGCAGGCGGTGTCCGACCGCTTCAAGGCCCTGAGGATCCAGTACGACCGGGGATTCCTGAGCGCCTTCTTCGTCGGCGAGTCGCTGCTGACCGTGCTGCTGGTGGCGGTGGCGCTGCTGTTCCCGGTGCTGATCCCGCACTTCGGCGGCGACACGTCCAAGGAATACCTGATCATCCTGCTCTACCTGATCGGCCCGCTGAACGCGGTGATGTCGGCGATGCCGGAACTGACCCGGCTGCGCAGCCTGATGCGCAATATGGCGGCCTTCGGCCAGTCGATTCCGGCCGGCGCGCCGGGCGCCGAAGCGCCGCAACAGCGGGTGCGGACGCTGGAGCTGCGCGGGGTCCGCTTCCAGTACCCGGCGGCCGGGGCCGAAGGCGAGCGCTTCGGCATCGGGCCGATCTCGCTGCGGGCCGAAAGCGGCAAGACCTATTTCCTGACCGGCGGCAACGGTTCGGGCAAGAGCACGCTGGCGATGATACTGGCCGGCCTGTACGCGCCGGCCCAGGGCGCGCTGCTGATCGACGGCGTCGAGGCCGCGCCGGGCCAGCTGCCGGAGCTGACGCGGGCCATCTTCAGCGACAACTGGCTGTTCAAGCGGGTCTACGACCCGGCCCTGGCGCAGTCGCCGCAGGCGGTCAACCAGCGCATCGCGCAGCTGGGCCTGGCCGGCAAGGCCACGCTGCAGGACGACGGGGCCTTCGACAACATCAGGCTGTCGACCGGCCAGCGCAAGCGGCTGTCGCTGGCCATGCTGCTGGCCGACCCCAGCCCGCTGGTGGTGCTGGATGAATGGGCGGCCGACCAGGACCCCCGGTCGAAGGCGCGCTTCTACCAGGAGTGGCTGCCGCTGCTGAAGGCCCAGGGCCGCATCGTGTTCGTCGTGACCCACGACGACGAGTATTTCGCCGAGGCCGACGCCTTGATCGCCATGAAAAACGGCCGACTGGTCGAATCAAAAGAAGACAGCCATGCTTGCTAAATCATTGCCGGGACGCAGTCCGGACCAGGTCGCGCCGGCGGCGCCGCGCGGCGTTCACGAATTGTTCGAGCGGCAGGCGGCGCGGACGCCCGACGCCGTCGCGGTCAGCTTCGACGAGGAATCGCTGTCGTACGCCCAGCTTAACCGCCGGGCGAACCGCCTGGCCCGCCATATCCGCGGATTTGGCGAGACCGCCGTCGTCGGCATCTGCCTGGACCGGGGCATAGACGCCATCGTCGCCGTCATCGGCGCGCTGAAGGCCGGGGCGGCCTACGCTCCGATCGATCTCGGCTATCCCGCCGAGCGCCGGTCCTACATCCTGAACGACGCAGAAGTCTCGGTGCTCATCGTCAGCGGCGGGCTCGCCGACCCGCTGCCCGAGGGCTGCGCCGTCATCGACATGGCGCGGCACGACTTCTCCGACGACGGCCTCGGCGAGTCGGGGAATCTGCCGGCCTCGTGCACGCCGGAGGACCTGGCCTATCTGATCTACACCTCCGGCTCGACCGGCATGCCCAAGGGCGTGTGCATGCCGCACCGGGCGCTGGCGAACCTGCTGGCCTGGCAGCTGCGCGAGCAGGGCGAGCAAGCCGGCCGGAGGACGCTGCAGTTCTCGCCGCTGAGCTTCGACGTGTCCTTCCAGGAAATCTTCGCCACGCTGGCCGGCGGCGGCGAGCTGGTGTTGATATCGAACCGCCTGCGGCTGGATCCGCTGGCGCTGCTGTCCTTCATCGACGAGCGCCGCGTCGAGCGCATCTTCCTGCCCTATGTGGCCTTGAACAGTCTGGCGGCGGCCGCGGCGGCCGGCGACCGGTATCCGAGCAGCCTGATCGACGTGGTGACGGCCGGGGAACAGCTGGTCGTCACCGCCGCCATCCGGCAATTCTTCAAGAGCCTGCCCGGCTGCCGGCTGCACAATCACTACGGCCCGTCGGAAAGCCATGTGGTGACCGCCTGCACGCTGTCGGGGCCGGCCGGGCAATGGCCGGAGCTGCCGCCTGTCGGCGCGGCGATAGACAATGTCGAGATCCGTCTGCTGGACGGCGACATGCGGGAGGCGGCCGACGGCGAGCCGGCCGAGCTCTGCATCGCCGGGGTCCAGCTGGCCTATGGCTACCACCGGCGTCCGCAGGAGAACGCGTCCCGTTTCGTCGATATCGACGTAGACGGCGGCGGCGTCCGGCGCTGGTACCGGACCGGCGATCTGGCGCGGCGGCGTGCCGACGGTCAGCTGGAAATCCTCGGGCGCATGGATTTCCAGGTCAAGATACGCGGACACCGGGTGGAACCGGGCGAGGTCGAGGCGCTGTTGATGCGGCATCCGGCGGTCAGAGACGCCGTCGTCGTGGCGCAGGGCGGCGACGACAAGCGGCTGGCGGCCTTCGTCATCGCCGCGGAGCGGGCGCTGGCGCGCCAGGGCGAGGACGGCGTGCGCGAGAGCGTGCAGCGCCATATGCGGGACGCCGCGCCCGAATACATGCGGCCGGCCGCCGTGGCCATCGTCGACCGCTTTCCGTTGTCCGCCAGCGGCAAGATAGACCGCAAGGCCTTTCCGGTCGTCGCCGTCCAGCCGCTGGCGGCGGGCGAGTTCGCGCCGCCGCGCAACCCGCGGGAGCAGGCGCTGGCCGAGGTGTGGAGCGAGCTGCTGGGCGTGCCCGACATCGGCAGGAACGCCCATTTCTTCAATCTGGGCGGCCACTCGCTGTCGGTGGTGAAGATGATGCTGGCCTTGCGCCGCCGCGGCTTCGCCGTCGACGCGCACGAGGTGTACCAGCATCCGGCGCTGTCCGAACTGGCGCCGCTGCTGAGGACGCCGGGGCCGGCCGGCGAGGAGACGTCCTGCTGGACGCGGCTGAGTCCGGAGGAGCGGGACATCGTCGCCGCCGCCGTGCCCGGAGGCGCCGACAATGTCCAGGCGGTCTGCCCGCTGGGGCCGCTCCAGCAGGGCATGCTCTACCACGCGCTGGCCAGCGTTTCCGGCGACCCCTATGTGCTGTGGCAAGTCGTCCGCTTCGACGACGAGGACAAGCTGCGGGCCTATCTGGACGCCTTGCGCCGCACGATAGACCGCCACGACGCCTTGCGCGCCGGCGTGCTGTACCAGGGCCTGTCGCAACCGTTGCAGGTCGTCTGGCGCAAGGTCGAGCTGAGCGTCGAGGAGGTGGGGCCGGGAAGCGACGGCGAGGACGCCCTGGCCGCGCTGCGGCGGCATTGCGATCCGGCGGCGCAGCGTTTCGATATCGCCAGGGCGCCGATGCAGCGCTGCTTCTATTGCCGCGATGAACGGCGGGGGCAATGGGTGCTGCTGCATCTGCTGCACCACCTGGCGGTGGACCACGCAACGGTGGAGGCGATGCAGCGCGAAATCGAGGCGAGGCTGCTCGGCGAGCCGCTGGCGCCGCTGTCGCCGGTCTCCTTCGAGCGGGCCAGGGCCGGCCTGTTCGCCGCCGCCGACGCGGCCGGGCGCAAGGCCTTCTTCGACGAGATGCTGCGGGATTTCGAGCCGGGTCCGGCGCCGTTCGGCGCGGCCGAGCCGCTGGCCGGCGACGCCGTCGTCATCGAGGCCTGGCGGACGCTGCCCCCGCCGCTGTGCCGGCAGATACGCCGGCAGGCCAGGGACCACGGCGTCAGCGTCGCCGCCGTCTTCCATCTGGCCTGGGCCAGGACGGTCGGCAGTCTGTCCGGCCGCGCCGACGTGGCTTTCGGCACGGTGCTGCTGGGGCGGATGAGCGACGGCGCCGACGACGCGATGGGGCAGTTCATCAATACGCTGCCGATCCGGCTGCGGCTGGACAATGCGCCGGTGGCCGAGTGCCTGCAGGGGGCGCAGGACGCGCTGACCGGCCTGCTCCGGCACGAGCAGGCCTCGCTGGCCGAGGCGCAGCAGTCGGCGCCGGGCGCGGCGCCGCTGTTCACCACCTTGTTGAACTACCGCCACAGCGAGGTGCGCAATGTGCCGTCGGCTGATCCGTTCGGCGCCGTCAACCGTTCGGCGGTGGCCGGCGTGGGCTATTCCGGCATCATGGAACGCACCAGCTATCCGGTGGCGGTCAATGTCGACGATTTCGGCGACGACTTTGTCGTCAACGCCCAGGTCGGACAGGCGCTGGACCCGGAACGGGTCTGCGACCATTTCGAGACGGCGCTGGGCGCGCTGGCCGAGGCGCTGGAGCGTACGCCGGAAAAACGGATAGGCCGCATCGGCGTCCTGCCCGAGCCGGAGCGGGACCTGGTCGTGCGGCAATGGAACCTGACCGACGCCGACTTCGCCGACGAGGCCTGCCTGCACGAGCTGATAGAGGCGCAGGCGCGACGGACGCCGGACGCCGTCGCCGTGGAATTCGACGGGCGGACGCTGAGCTATGCGCAATTGAACGGAGACGCGAACCGCCTGGCCCGCCACCTGAGAACGGCGCTGGGCGTCGGGCCGGACGCGCTGGTCGGCGTGTGCATGGAGCGCAGCCTGGAAATGGTGGTGGCGCTGCTGGCGACGCTGAAGGCCGGCGGCGCCTACGCGCCGCTGGATCCGGGCTATCCGGCCGACAGGCTGGACTATATGCTGCGCGACGCGGCGCCGGCGGCGGTGCTGACGCACGCGGCGATTCCGGCCGGCGCGCGCGCGCTGCTGGCCGGCTACGCCTGCGACGCCGGCGCCGCGCTGATAGACGTGGACCGCGACGCGGCAGGCTGGGCCGGAGAGGCCGACGCCGATCTGCCGCCGGCCGGCATCGGGCTGGGCGCCGCCAATCTGGCCTATGTCATCTACACCTCCGGCTCGACCGGACGGCCGAAAGGCGTGATGAACGAGCACCGCGGCGTCGTCAACCGCCTGCTGTGGATGCAGAAGGCCTACCGGCTGGACGCGAGCGACGCGGTGCTGCAGAAAACGCCGTACAGCTTCGATGTGTCGGTCTGGGAGTTCTTCTGGCCGCTGATGCAGGGCGCCCGCCTGGTGGTGGCGAAGCCCGACGGGCACAAGGACCCGGCCTATCTGGGCGAGCTGATCCGGACGAGCGGGGTCACCACGCTGCATTTCGTGCCGTCTATGCTGTCGGTCTTCCTCGACCAGGCCGACGACGGCGCCGGCGCCGGCCTGCGGCGGGTGTTCTGCAGCGGCGAGGCGCTGCCGGCGCACAGCGTCCGCCGTTTCCTCGAACGTTTCCCCGAGGTGGAGTTGCACAATCTGTACGGCCCGACCGAGGCGGCGATAGACGTCAGCGCCTGGGACTGCCGCCAGGCCGGCGACGACGGCGTGATTCCGATCGGCCGGCCGATAGACAATATCCGGCTCTATATCCTCGACGCCTACGGCCTGCCGTGCCCGGCCGGCGTCGCCGGCGAGCTGCACATCGCCGGAGTCGGCGTGGCGCGCGGCTATCTGAACCAGCCGGAGCTGAGCGCGCAGAAATTCGTCGACGATCCGTTCCGCCCCGACGGCCGGATGTACCGCACCGGCGATCTGGCGCGCCATCTGCCCGGCGGCGACATCGAATACCTGGGCCGCAACGACTTCCAGGTCAAGCTGCGCGGTTTCCGCATCGAGCTCGGCGAGGTGGAGGCGGCGCTGCAGTCGCACGACGGCGTCAAGGAGTGCGTGGCGCTGGTGCGCGAGGACGTCGCCGGCGACGCCCGGCTGGTGGCCTATGTCATGCCGGCCGACGCCGACGCAGGTCCGGCGCTGGACGCGGCGCTGCGCCGGCATCTGCAGACGCGGCTGCCGGCCTTCATGATTCCGTCCCATATCGTGATGCTGGACGCCTTGCCGCTGACCGGCAACGGCAAGCTGGACCGCAAGGCGCTGCCGGCGCCGTCGGGCGCGCCGGCCGGCCAGGCGGACGAGCCGCCGCGCGACGGCACCGAGGCCAGGCTGGCGCGGCTGTGGTGCGACCTGCTCAATGTCGGCGCGATAGGCCGGCAAAGCCACTTTTTCGCGGCCGGCGGCCATTCGCTGCTGGCGGTGTCGCTGATGGCGCGGATACGCGAGGTTTTCGGCCTGTCGCTGCCGCTGAGCGCCATCGTCGCGCATCTGGAACTGGCGCGGCAGGCGGCGCTGATCGACGCCGAACTGGAACGGGGCGCGGCCCGGCCCGCCGAATCGCCGCGGCCGGCCGCCGCCGGGGCCATACGCGCGCTGCCGGCGCAGAAAGCCATCTACAAGGCGGTCAAGCTCGATCCGGCGGACCTGGGCAACAACAGCTTCGTCGCGCTGGCCTTCGACGCGGAACCGGACCTGAAGCGGCTGCGCGCATTGCTGCAGACGGTGCTGGGCCGGCACCAGGGCATGGGCGCGAAGTTCGTGCTGGACGACGGCGAGCTGACGCTGCGGCCGGCCGGCCATTTCCTGTTCCGGCTCGAAAAGCGCCAGAGCCTGGGGTCGCTGGAAGAGGACCTCGGCGACTTCGTCCGGCCGTTCTCGCTGGAGGACGGCGTCAACGCGCGCGGCCGCTGGGTGGCGGACCGGCGCTGGCTGCTGCTGGACTTTTCCCACGCCTGCATCGACGGCTCAGGCCTGCGGCAGATACTGGACGAACTGGCCGACGACGGCGCGCAGGCCCCGGCCGGCTCCAGCCTGGCCGAGTACGCGGAGCGCTTCCACGGCGCCGATTTCGCCGCCATGCGGCAGGCGCACGCCGACTTCTGGCTCGAGCGGCTGCGGGACTGGCGCCCGGCCCCGCAGCCGGACGGCGCCCGGCCGCGCACCGGCGTCTGGCTGCTGCGGCTGGATGCGGCGCGCAAGGCGCGGATCGAGGCGCTGGCGGCGCATCTGCGGATCAGCGTCCCGGAGTTCTTCATGGCGGCCTTCCTCGGCTTCAAGGCGGAGCTGGAGCGGCGGCCCGAGCAGCTGGCCTCGATGATCTTCCACGGGCGGGACCGGCTGGAGCAGCAGGCCGTCGTCGCGCCGCTGATGACGGTGTTGCCGGTCAGGGCCGAGGCCGGCCTGTCGGGGGAGGCGCTGCGCGGCGTCAGCGCAGCGGTGCGAGAGGCCTGCAGCCATTATCTGTTCGACGCGGAGACGCTGGCGCAGCGGCAAGCCGGGCTGCCCCGGCAGGCGCTGTTCCCCGACGCCTTCTTCGGCTATTTCGAGCGGCGTGGCTTCGCCGGTCGCATCGCCGGCGTCGACTGCCGGCAGCTGGAAGCGTCCGGCATCGCCGGCGGCCAGCCGCACTGGAGCCTGGTTTGCGAAATCGCCGAGCACGACGCCGGTTTCGATGTGCGGCTGGAAGCCTTGGCGCATCCGGTCTCCGACGGGGACGGCGATTGGGCTGAGCGGTTCGAGGCGGTGGTGGAGCGCGCGCTGGATGCGCGGCGCGGGGAAAGCGAAGTGGAAAACGGCGGGAACGCAGATGACTGATCCGATTGTCCTGAACGCGAGAAAACAGGCGTTCAAAGATTACATTCGCCAACACGCGGCCGCGGAGTACCGCGAGTGTCCGTTCTTCGCGACGGCCCGGCCGGCCGCGGACGCCGGCGCGGCGGCGACGGCCTCGTTCGCGCTGGAGGACGCGCTCAACGCCCGCATTTTCGCGATGGCGTCGGCGTCCCCGCTGCACCGGCAGTCCTTGTTCTCGGCCTGCCTCAAGCTGCTGGCCTACCGGCATTGCCGCGAAGAGGAGGGCGTGCTGGCCTGGGCGATGCCGGCAGACGGCGGCGTCCACCTCGTTCCCGCCGCGTGGCGGCTGACGGCCGAGGCGTTGGCCCAGCCGGCGAAGCGGCTGATAGGCGCCGAGCTGGCGCAGTGGCGGCAGGTGGACGCGCTGGGGGCCGGCCTGCCGCCGGAAACGGCGGCGCTGGCGCCGGCGCCGCAGGTGCTGGCGGGCTATTCGGAGGCCGGAGAGCCCTTCGACGGCGTCGACGCGTCGGCATACGCGCTGGCGATCTGGATTCAGGCCGCGCCGGCCGGAACGCGGCTGCACATGCGCTTCGACGGCGGACAGGTTGAGGCGGAGCTGGCGTCGCTGCTGATGGCGCGGCTGGCCCTGCTGCTGCACGCGATGGCGTTCGAGCCGGGAGGCGAGCTCGGCGCGATGCCCTGGATGCCGCAGGCGGAGCGCGAGCGCGTCGACGCGCTGTCGGCGCCGGCCCCGTCGCGGCCGCTGGCGCACCGCAATGTCGCGCATGCCATCGCGGCCTCGCTGCGGGACCGGCCGGAGGCGATCTTTCTCGAATGCGACGGGCGTAGCGTCGATTTCGCCCAGCTGGCGCGCTACACCGAGCTGCTGTTGGGCGAGCCGGGCTGGCCGGAGCGCGAATCCGTCGGCGACTGCGTGCTGATCGTCGGGCCCAAGGGCGTCGAAACCACGCTGGCCGCCATGGTCTGCATCCGCATCGGCAAGCCGTTCTGCCTGCAGTCGGACGGCGTTCCGCGGCAGCAGCTGTCCGACATCGTCGCGCTGCAGCGCACCAGGGTGGTGCTGCTGGACCGGGACTGCGAGGACCATGGCGGGCTGGCGGCCTTCTTCGCCGAACGCGGCTGCCGGGTGATCGACTTGCCGCGGCATGGCGCGGCAAGCCCGGCGCCGGCGCCGTTCCTGGCCGAATGGCTGCGCTTGGGCGAGGCGGCGGAGGCCGACGACGCGCTGTGCGTGCTGATGACCTCGGGCAGCGAGGGCCAGCCCAAGGGCAGCGTCAACACGCACCGGGCCTTGCTGAACCTGAGCCAGGAGAAGCGCGCGCTGTATCGCGTCGCCCGGCCGCGGGCGGCGTCGACGGCCAACCACATGTTCGACTACTTCGTGCTGGAGTGCGTGGAGGCGCTGAGCCAGGACATGGTGATCGTGATGGTGCCGGACGAGGCCCGCGTCGACGCCGGGAAGTGCGTCGAATTCCTGCGCCGGCAGCGCATCGACATGCTGTTCGCGACGACGGTGCTGGCCGAGGACATCATGGCGCTCGGCGACGTTCCGGGGCTGTCGCAACTGTATTTCGGCGGCGAAAGCCTGCGCAGCTACCACAAGAACAACTACGAGCTGTTCAATGTGTACGGTCCCAGCGAGACCGGCGTCTTCGCCAGCTACGCGGCGATAGGCCGCGACCATGGGAAGATCACGGTCGGCAAGCCGGTCGGCGGCTGCCAGTGCGTGGTGGTCTTCCCGGGCACGCTGGAGCCTTGCCCGATAGGCGTCGCCGGCGAGCTGCTGATAGGCGGCGCCGGCGTCGGCACCGGTTATCTGAACCGTCCGGACCTGACGGAGCGGGCCTTCCTGCAACTGGACGCCGGTCTGCCTAGCGGCCGCTATTACCGCACCGGCGATCTCGGCTGCTGGGACGTCCGCGGCGAAATCGAGGTGCTGGGCCGGCGCGACCGCCAGCTGAAGGTGAACGGCTTCCGCGTCGAGCTGGACGCGATAGAGCAGAAGTTGCTGGCGCTGCCGGGCGTCGCCGAGGCCGTGGTGATAGGCGTGGCCGACAAGCTGGGCCACGCCCGGCTGGGCGCCTTCGTCGTCGCCGACGACGGCGTCGACGAGCAGCAGATACGCGCCGGGCTGGCCGGCCGGGTGCCGGCCTATATGGTGCCCGGCCAGATCATCCTGTCTGCCGCGCTGCCGCTGACCCGCAACGGCAAGCTGGACCGGCGCGCGCTGAAGCAGGCGCTGGACCAGGCGACCGCCGGCGGGGCCGTGGTCCGCCCGCGCGGCGAGACCGAGCAATGGCTGGCCGCATGCTGGGCGCGCCATCTGGAGCTGGCGCCCGAGGCCTTGTCGACGGACCGGAGCTTTTTCTCGTTGGGCGGCCATTCGCTGCGCGCGGCGAGAATGCTGGCGGAACTGCGCCAGGCGCTGGGATGCGACGTGTCGTTGCCGGCCTTCTTCCGCAACGACACCATCGCCGCCTTGGCGCGGCTGGTCGACGACAGTCGCGGCGGCGCGGCCGACGACGCCTTCTCCAGCCTGCTGGACGCGAGCGACGACGCTGCCGGGCGGGACGGCGGGCCGCTGTCGGCGCAGGAGGCCCGCCTGTATGCGCAGTACCGGCTGTATCCGGACTCGACGGCCTATGTGCTGACGCTGGACATCGAGTTGCCGGAGCGGACGGCCGAGGCCGAGGCGAGGCGGGCCTTGCAGGCCCTGATCGATCGCCACGACATCCTGCGCACCCGCTATCGCGCCGCCGCCGACGGGACGCCCTTCGCCGAGATACTGCCGTCGCTGGAAGCGGAACGGGTGTTGCTGGACGAGCGCGACTGGGCGGAGGCGAGCGGGCGGCCGTTCGCGCTGGAGCAGGCACCGCCTTTGCGCGGCTGCCTGATGGACGCGGGCGGCGGCGCCGCCCGCCTGAGGCTGCAGCTTCACCACATCCTGGTGGACAAGCCGGCGCTGGAGGTGCTCGACCGGGAGTTCGGCTCGCTGCTGCGCGGCGAAACCCCGCCGCCGGCCGCGCCGGCCTACCGGCGCTACGCGGCGGCGCTGGCCGAAGCGCGCGGCGGCCCGCTGTGGGAATCGGCGCGGGCGTTCTGGCAAAGCCAGTTGCAGGGACTGGAATTCGACCCCTTCGGCCATGGCGCGGCCGACGCCGGCGCGCCGGCGCGGACCGTGGCCTGGCGGCTGTCGGCGCAGCAGAGGGACGGCGTGCGGCGCCTGTGCGCGGAGCTGGCGGTGACGCCGGCCGCATGCTTTCTGGCGCTGTGGGGCCTCGCCGTCGCGCGGGAGTCCGGCTGCGACGCGTTTTCCGTCTCGGTGGCGAACGCGCTGCGTCCGCGGCAGGCGCAGGAGACGGTCGGCATGTTCGTGACGCTGCTGCCGTGCGCCTTCCGCTTCGGCGAGGCCGACGGCAGTCTCGCCGACTACGTCCGGGCGCTGGCCGACGCGCAGTGGCGGCAGGCCGAGCAGCGCTTCTTCCCGGTGGAGGAAGTGTTCCCGCTGCTGACGAACGACCCCCGACGCTTCGGCAGCAATCCGCTGCTCAACGTCGCCTATTCCTATATCGACGGCGGCGACGGACGGGAGGAGGCCGTGGGCGGCGAGACGGAGGCACACGGGCCGCTGAATCTCGCCGTCGTCGACGCCGCGTCCGGCTGCAGCCTGGCGCTGGAGTACCAGCAGACGGTCTTCGCGCCGGAGCGGATCGCGGCGATCGCCGACACCTGCCGCGACATCCTGCGGCAGGTCTTGTCGGCCGCGTCCGCCGAACTGCCGCTGGCGGCGCTGCTGCGGCCGTCCGGCGCCGCCGCTTTCCGTCCGCCGCAGCGGCTGGCCGAGTATCGGCAGATCGACGACATGCTGAGGAACGGTTTCCTGACGCTGGGCAGCCAGGCCGCGGTGATCGACGACGACGGCGAGCTCGACTGGGAGGCCTTCGCCGCGCTGACCGCCCACTATGCGCGGCGGCTGAACCACGGCGCCGTCCGGCGCGCGCTGATCCTGGGGCGGACCGGTCGCCGGCTGCAGGCCTTTCTGGCGGCCTGCTTCCTGACGCGCACCACCTATCTGGCGCTGGAGAGCGGCACGCCGGAGGCGCGCGTCGACGAGGTGCTGCGGCACGCCGAGCCCGATCTGGTGATCCGGGCCGACGAGGAGGAGGCGGAGCCGGCCGCGATGGACTGGCGCGCCTTCGACAGCGTCAAGTCCCGCGCCGACAATCCTATCGCCTGGATATTGTACAGCTCCGGCACCACCGGCCGGCCCAAGGGCATTTGCGTCGCCGCGCAGACGGCGGCCCAGTATGTCGATTCTCTGGTCAGGACGCTGGGGCTGGGGCAGGGCCTGCGGGTGGTCCAGCAATTCTCGCCCAGCTTCGACGGCTATCTCGAAGAGGTGTTGCTGGCCTGGGCGCTGCAAGGCGTCAGCGTGGTGGCCGACCGCTACAGCCTGCTGGACCCGCGCCGGGCGCAGGCCTTCCTGTCCAGCCGCCGCCCCGACGTGATTTCGGCCGCCCCGGCCCTGTTCTCCGCCTGGAACCGGATGCCGGAGCTGCAAGCGCTGCCCGGCGTCGGCATCAGCGGCGGCGACTTTCTCGCGCCCGGCGACATCAACCGCCTGCTCGAGCGCATGCGGATCTGGAACAGCTACGGCCCGACGGAAACCTGCATCGCCGCCTCGATGGCCGATTGCGCGGCGGCGTCCGGGCCGACGCTGACCATAGGCGCGCCGTTCGCCCACGTCGCCTTCGCGGTGCTCGATCCGGCGGGCCGCCGGCTGCGGCCCGGCCAGTGGGGCGAGCTGGCGATCTACGGGGATTTCGAGCGGCACGGCTATTTGAACGACGAGGCGCAGACCGCGGCCAGGTTCGGCCGCGACGAGGCCGGGACCTTTTTCCGCACCGGCGATCTCGCGATGGCGGACCGCGACGGCCTGTTCCACCTGAAGGGGCGGATGGACGACAGCTGCAAGGTGCGCGGCAACCTGATCGGGCTGGGCGAGCTGGAAGGCAAGGCCGGCCAGTATCCGGGCGTGGCCGCGGCCGGCGCGGCGGTGGCCTTCGCCGGCACGCCTGAGGCCTGCCTGGTGCTGGCGGTCGAGGGCTCGCCTCGGACGCTGGCCGGCCTGCAGCAGCATCTGGCGCGCCATTACACCCGCTCGCACCTGCCGTCGGCGATCTTCCCGGTGGACAGCCTGCCGCGCACCGACACCGGCAAGCTGGACCGGGCCGGCATCGTGGCGCGTTTCCTGGCGTGGCGCGCGCATGCCCAGCCGGCCGGCGGCGACGGGGAGGAGGCGCTGGAGCCGGCGCTGCGGCGGCTGATCGCCTGCTGGCGCCAGTGCCTCGGCTACCAGGGCGCGCTGGCGCCGGATTCCGACTTCTTCCTGGTGTCGGGCTCCTCGCTGAGCGCGGTCAGGCTGGCCAGCCGGCTGGAGGCGGAGTTCGGCGTCGATTTCAGCCCGGCCGACGTGTTCCGCAACGCCACCGTCGGCGCGCAGCGGGACTTGATCGAGGCGCGCCGCGGCGGCGTCGCCGCGACCGCCGACGCGATACGGGAACGCCGCCTGAACGCCGACGTGCCGGGCACGCCCCGCTTGCTGATGTTGCCGCCTGTCCTGGGCGGACTGGTCGAGCTGCAGGCGCTGGCCGAGCGGCTGGACGGGCTGGTGGCGGTGTCTGCGCTGACGCTGGAGCAGGACGCCGCCAGGCATCTGTCGCCGCTTGACCTGGAACGGGCGCTGCTGGACGCGCTGCGGCCGCATGCCGGCGATCGGACCCGTCCGCTGTGGCTGGGCGGCTATTCGCTGGGAGCGGAGATGCTGGCGGCGCTGCTGGAGAGGCGGCCGGAAGCGCTGCAGGGCGTAGACCGGCTGGTCTTCCTCGACCCCAATCTGCGCACCGGCGTCTTCGACGGTCCGGCGCTGTACGCCGAGTTCCTCGACTTCTTCGGCGACCTGGACCGCCTGGCCGGCGCCGGAGACGCGCTCGCCGACCTCGACGAGGAGGCGCTGCGCGACACCTTCCCGGCGCTGCATCGGGAATGGTGCCATTACCGGCTGCAGCATGGCTTCCTGCAACGGCGGACCTTCGCCGAGCGGGCGCTGCCGTTGGACGGCGTGGCGGCCACGCTGCTGTTTTCAGACGACGCCGACGAGGCGGGCGTCGCGGCGCTGGCCCTGGCGCTGCAAGGGCGCGGCGCGGTCCGGCGGATGCCGGGCGGCCATGCCGAATTCGTCAAGCGGCTCGGCATCGACGAGCTGGCCGGGCCGGCGCGGACGCCGTCGGCAAGATTGTCCGAGCCGGCCTGAGGCCGGCGTCGGGCGGGAATTTCAGAGAACGATAGCCTGGAAACTTGAGCAAGGTACGGAAATATGAGCGTGGAAATAAGAGAAGACCTGGATATCGCCGTCATCGGCCTGGCGGGCCGCTTTCCGGGAGCGGACGATTGCGGCCAGTTCTGGCGCAACCTGCTGATGGGCGTGGACGGGACTTCCCGCTTCAGCGAGGAAGAGCTGCTGGCGGCGGGCCATGACGCGGCCAAGATACGCAACAAGGACTTCGTGCCGGTCAACGGCGTGCTGGCGGGCGCGCAGTGCTTCGACGCCGAATTCTTCGGCTACAGCCAGGCCGAGGCGGCCCTGCTGGACCCGCAGACGCGGCTGATGCTGGAGTGCGTTTGGCACGCGCTGGAGAACGCCGGCGTCGACCCCGACAGGCGGGGCCGGAATATCGGCCTGTTCCTCGGCGCGCGCAGCAGCGTGCAGTGGACGATGCAGGCGATGTTGTCCGAGCAGGTGGAGAATGTCGGCGGCTTCCTCGCGTCCCAGCTGGCCAACAAGGACGCGATGAGCACGCTGATCTCCTGGAAGCTCGGCCTGGAAGGCCCCAGCTTCACGCTGCAGACCGCCTGCTCCACCAGCCTGGTCAGCATCCACCAGGCGGCGCAGAGCCTGCTGAGCGGCGAATGCGACTTCGCCGTCGCCGGCGGCGTCAGCCTGTTGCTACCGCAGCAGAACGGGCATACCTACCAGGACGGCATGCTGTTCTCACGGGACGGCAAGACCCGCGCCTTCGACGCCGAGGCCAGCGGCAGCGTCTTCGGCAGCGGCCTCGGCGCGGTGGTGCTGCGGCGGGCAGGGGACGCCATCGCCGACAACGATCCGATCTGGGCCATCCTGAAAGGCTCGGCGATCAATAACGACGGCGCGCGCAAGGTCGGCTACACCGCGCCCAGCGTCAAGGGGCAGGCGGAGGCGATACGCGCGGCGCTGGAACTGGCCGAGGTCGACGCCGCCGATCTGGACTTCATCGAGTGTCACGGCACCGCGACCGCGCTCGGCGACAGCATAGAGTTCATGGCGCTGCGTGACGTCTTCGGCGCCGGCACGACGCCGAACCGCTGCGCGCTGGGCGCGGTGAAGGGCAATATCGGCCACCTGGATTCCGCCGCCGGCGTCGCCGGCTTCATCAAGACGGTGATGGCGCTGAAGCACGGGGTGATCCCGCCGACGCTGCATTTCCAGCGGCCCAATCCGCAGCTGGAATTCGAGAGCAGCCCGTTCTACATCAACGGCGGCGCCGAGCCGTGGCCGCAGACGGCGGGCCGTCCGCGCACCGGCGGCGTCAGCAGTTTCGGCATAGGCGGCACCAATGCGCATATGGTGCTGCAGCAATACCTGCCCGTGGCCGAGGCCGCGCAGGAGGGGGCCGAAGGCGGGGACGCGGCGCTGCGGCTGTTTCCGTTCTCCGCCGTCAGCCGGGAGGCGCTGGCGCGGCAGCTGGAATCGGTGTCCCGCTGGCTGGCGTCGCAGGCGGGCCCCGACCTGGCCGCGCTGTCCGACACGCTGTGCCGGCGCCGCGCCTTCGGCTGCCGCGCGCTGTTTGCGGCCGACAGCAAGCTCGAACTGATGCGGGAAATCGAGCGCCATCTGTCGCTGGAGGACGACGCCGACGAGGCCGCGCGCCTGCGCCGCGCGCTGGAGGGCCGCTCGCCGGCGATGCCGGCGGAACGGCTGGACGCGATCGCCGCCTGGCTGTCCGGCGCCGCCGGCGCGCTGCCGGTCGCAGGATTCGGCGGTCGGCCGCTGCTGGACGTGCCCGGCTATGCCTTCGCCCGCGACGAGCACGGCATCGCGCATATCGGCGACAAGACCTGGGCGCGCATCGCCGGCATCGTCGCCGGCGCGGACGGCGACGCGTCGAAAAACGCGGCCGGGCTGCTGACGCCGTTCTGGCGGCCGCTGCGCACGCCGGCGCCGGCGGCAAGGGCGGACAATCGGGCGGTGCTGTTGGCGGACGCGTCGCTGGACGCGCTGCGCGGCGGGGTCGAGCGCTTCGGGATAGAGACCGCCGGCCTGGACATGCTGTGCCCGTCGAGCTTCCGCGCCGCGCTGGCCGAGCTGGCGGCCGGCGCGGACCGCCAGCAGTCGCTGACGCTGGCGCTGGCCTTTCCGGCGGACAGCTTCTCGCTGGCCGCCGACGACCTCCGGGTCCTGGCCGAGCTGGGGCGGACGCTGGCGGAAGCCGACTTCTCCGGCTTCGCCGCGACGCATGTCTACCTGGTCGCGGCCGGCGGCGAGCGCGCGGCCGGGGACGTGCTGACGGTGGCCGCGCTGAAGGCGCTGGCGCTGGTCGCGCCCCAGGAAATTCCCGGCATCGGCTGCGCCTTCGTCGGCATGGCCGATCCGGACGGCGAATCGGCGCCGGCGGCGCTGGCCGGCTTGCTGGGAACGGCGATGCACGGCCCGCTGAAGCTGAGCGACGAGGGCCTGTTCGTCGAGGACTTCCGCTGCCCGGACGCCGAGGAAAACGAGGTGCTCGACGAGGCGCGCTTCGCCGGCAAGACCTTTGTCATCACCGGCGCCGGCGGCCGCATGGCCAGGGCGATGGCGCTGACCGCCGCGCGGCGCTTCGGCGCGCGGCTGGCCTTGATCAGCCGGCAGGCCGCGGACGCCCCGGCGATGCGGGACCTCGGGCGCGAGCTGGAGGCGGCCGGCGCGGCGGCGGTGGAAGTGTTCCCGTACGCGCTGGAATCGGAGTCCGAGGCGCTGGCGCTGTTCGAAGCGATACGCGGCCGCCTGGGCGAGATCTGCGTCGTCATCCACGCCGCCGGCGTCACCGACGGCGACTCCTTCGCCCCGCTGGCCCGGCTCGACGCCGAGCGCTATCTGGCGCAGCTGGCGCCTAAGGCGCGCGCGTCCGAGGTGCTGGCGCGGGTATTCGACAGCGTTCCGGTCGAATACTGCTTCGCGACCTCGTCGATGTCGGCCTTCTTCGGCGGCATCGCGCATGCGCCGTACGCCGCCGCCAATCTCTTCCTCGACGGCTGGGGCCGGCTGCAGAACCGTCGGCCGGGCGCGACGCGCTGGGTGGTGGTGAACTGGGAGACCGTTCATTTCGACGCGGAGCGCCATGGCGAGCCGCATGCCTGGGGCAGCGGGGAGGTGGCGCTGTCCGGCGCGGCGTTCCCGGCGCTGTTCGAGCGCAGCCTGCGAGAGCACGACCGCGAGAATCAGAAGATATTCTCGGCCGGCCAGTTCGTCGACCGCCTGTACGCCTGGGGCGGCAGGCGCGCCGTCGCCGGCGCCGGCGCCGCCGCGCAGCCGTCCGCCGCCGGCGTCCGATTGAAACCGAGGCCGGCGACGCTGGGCGCCGTCTACCGGGCGCCGGACAACGCGCTGCAGCGGCAGATCGCCGCGATCTGGAGCGGGATCGTCGGCGTCGACGGCATCGGCGTCGACGACCGCTTCACCGAGCTGGGCGGCGACAGCCTGAAGACCATCGTGATGGCGGAGAAAGTGTACAAGACGCTGGGCAAGCGCATCGCGATACCGGAGTTCTTCGCGCTGCCGACCATACGCGAGATCGAGCGCCAGTGCCTGCTGGACCGGGACGCCGCCGCGGCGCCGCCCGAGGTCGATCCGGCCGAGCCCATCGCGGCCAGCGCCGACCAGGAATTGCTGTACATACACCAGACCGCCTTCGGCGACGCCAGCTACAACATGCCGGTGGCGTTCCAGTGTCCCGGCGACTTCGACGAGGCGGCGATCGCCGCCGCCATCGAGCGGACCGCGAACCGGCACCCGGTGCTGAAATGCGTGTTCGAGAGGCAGGGCGCCGAGCTGATGATGCTGCCGCGGCTGGATGCCGAGGTCGGCCTGACGGTGTGCGAGGCCTCGGCGGAACCGGCCGACGACCTGGCCCGGCTGGAGCGTTTCGCCGGCCAGCCCTTCGATCTGCACCGCGAGCTGCCGATACGGGCGATGATGATCAAGGCTGCGGCCGCGGGCCAGCCGCAGCGGGTCCTGATCGTGGTCCACCACATCGTCTGCGACGCGGTGTCGCTGGGCATACTGGGCGGCGATTTCCAGCGCGCGCTGGGCGGCGGGGCGCTGCCGCCGGCCGAATACAGCTTCGCCGCCTACCGCCGCCACCGGCAGGCGTCCCAGAGCGCGGAACAGGCGCGCAAGGACAGGGCCTACTGGCTGGCCAACCTGCTGCCGCTGCCGGCGCCGCTGGCGCTGCCGGCCGCGGACGGCGGCGAAGGGAGGGGCGGACACCGCGGCGCGACGCGGGTCGAGCGCCTCGCCCCGGAAACCGGCGCGGCGGTGCAACGGCTGTGCGGCGAACTGGGCCTGCCCGCCTTCACCTTCTTCCTCGGCCTCTTCGGCGTGCTGATCGGCCGGGTGGCGCGCGCCGATTCGCTGCTGCTCGGCGTGCCGGTCACCGGCCGCACCCAGCCCGAGGAACTGGCCCTGGTCGGCTATCTGGTCAATATGCTGGCGCTGAGGCTGGAGCCGGACGCCGACTTCCCGGCGGCCGACTATCTGCTGGACCTGAACGCGCAATGGCTGGAAAGCGTGCCCTACCAGGGCTATCCGATGAGCGCGCTGCTGGAGGACCTGAGCGCCGAGCCGCATTGCCAGGGGCGGCAGGGCCGGCATCCGCTGTTCGACGTGGTGTTCGGCTATCTGCCGTTGAGCCTGAACGGCGCCGGGACGCGGCAGCCGGACGGCGGCTTCTCCCGGCTGGAGCTGGCGGCCGACACCGCCAAGTTCGACCTGGTGATGGAGGTGTCCGAGACCGGTGACGGTTTCGACTGCACGATGCAGTACCGCGAGAGCATGTTCGGCGCCGCCGCGATCGAGGCGCTGTTCGGCTACTACTTCGCCCTGATAGACGAAGTGCTCGCCGACCCCGGCGCCGATCTGGGCAGCCTGCTGCCCGGCCTGAACTTCCGGCCGCAGCCGCCGGCTTCTTCGCCGGCGGCCGATCAGGACGCCGATTTGGAATTCGATTTCTAGCACGGGGCAAACGATGAGCTTTGTTGGCAATGCATGGAACGCGCTCGGCGATGTCGGGCTGTGGGCATACGAGGAAATGAGCATCTATCGGCGCAGGCGCGGCGCGCGGACGGCGCCGGGCGACGACGGCGACGCGGCGGCGCGGCTGCGGGCGGCCGACTACCGCACGGTCGAGCGCGTCAGCGGCATCTCGGTCGCCGAATTCGGCGAACGCTATCTGATGCGCAGCGAGCCGGTCATCGTCGCCGACGGGATGCGGGACTGGCAGGCGCGGCAGATCTGGAGCTTCGATTATTTTCGCCGCGAATTCGGCGACATGACGGTGCGGCTGCAGGACGCCGGCTTCAAGCCGCGCGACAGCGTCGAACTGGGCGCCTATCTGCGCCGTATCGCCTCGCTGCCGCCGGTGGAGCTGGGGCAGATCGGCGCCGATCTCGATTATCTGCGCTACACCTACGACTCCTTCTTCAAGCACCTGCTGTTCACCTGGGGCTTTGGCCACCGGGTAAAGACCCGCTCGTTCAGCTTCCTGGCCTTCCAGCGGCTGCGGGAGCATTGGCGGCGTCCTTATTTCCTGCCGGCGGGCGGCTACCGCATCCCGTGGGTGCAGCTGGGCGAGCTGCATCCGAATGAGCGGATGTGCCAGGACTGGGGGCTCTACTTTTCCGCGCCGGGCGCCTGCACCCGGCTGCACGTGGACGGCATGCGCAGCAATGCGGTCTTGTGCCAGGTGGCGGGCACGAAGGCGGGCTGGATTTTCTCCGCCTCGCTGGAGGACGCCGCCCGGCGCGTCGCCGAGGGGCGCGGATCCGTCGGAACCGGCGTCGTCCGTCCGGACGGCGAGGCCGACAGGATCTGGCGCTTCGATCTGGCGCCCGGTGAAATCATGCTGATCCCGAAGGGGCTGGCCCACGAGGTCCACACGCTGTCCCCGAGCATCTCGCTGACCTACAACTTCGTCACCAATCCGGAGAGCCGGGATTATTTCCGTTTCAAGACCGAGCGCGGCGCCGGCTGGATCGCCGACGCGCCCATCGCCGCGGCGCCGGCCTTCGCCGACCGCTGCCGCGGCGAGCCGGTCCGCGGTCCCGCCGACAAGGAGCTGCGCCTTGCCTGATTCCGTCTTGTCCGCGATGAAGAACCGGCCGGACGCGGCGGTGCAGATGCTGTTCCTGCACCACGCCGGCGGTTCCAGCTTTGCCTATATGCAACTGGCCCATGGCCTGTCCGCGGCGATCGAACCGTTCTGCCTCGATCTGGCCGGCAGAGGTTCGCGCTTCCTCGAACCGTTCCAGGAAGACGCCGAGGCGACGCTGGCCGAGATACTGGCGGCGATCCGGCGACGGGGCCTGGGCCGGGCGAAGCCGCTGCTGCTGTTCGGGCACAGCTTGGGCGCGGAGCTGGCCTACCAGCTCGCCCGCCGTCTGCGGCGGGAGTCGCCGGCGATGCGCCTGGGCCTGATCCTCTCCGGGCGCGGTTTCGTCGAGCCGGGCGAATCGGCGGAAGGGCCGGACGCGACGATGTCGGACGCGGAGATCCTGCGGCTGCTGGAGCAGTACGGGGGCACGCCGCCGGAGGTGCTGGCGCAGCCCGAGCTCAGGCGGCATGTGATAGACGCGATGCGCAACGACCTGCGCCTGCTGCAATCGTTGTGCGGCCTGCCCAAGCCGGCGCTGGACGTCCGCGCCGACGTCGTCGGCGGCGATCTGGACCACCGCGTTCCGCCCGCCGGCCTGGCGCGCTGGGGACGGGCCTTGTCGGTTCCGGCGGCGCCGCGGATCTTCGCCGGCGGGCACTTCTACCTGTTTTCCGAGCCGCGGCTGATTCCCTGGATAGAGGAGAGGGCCGCGGCGCTGGCCGCGCAGGTCCATCCTGTTTCCGAGCGTTTGAGCGAGGCGCTCGCTTGAGCGTGACTTTCACCTGACTGAGTAAAGACATGTTTTCACAAACGATTACCGATTTTTGGCAGGAAACCTTCCTCGGCGGCGAGATCCTGTTCCGCAACGACAAGCTGACGCTGTCGGCGAATCCGGGACTGAGCGAGGATCGCCGCGCGATGCTGCTGCAGACCGCCGACGGGCGGCTCATGGCGACGCTGACGCCGGCGCTGGCCGACAGGCTGGGCCTCTACGGGCAGCGGGACCTGTCCGAGCCGGCGCTGCGGCAGAGGCTGGGCGACGGCGGCGTGGCGCTGCACGGCGCAGACCATGTCTTCTATTTCACGGAAACCGAGCAGCGCGCCTTGCCGAGGCAGGGGGGGGCGGGCGAGCCGCGCCTGCTGACGGAGCGGGATCAGGCGATCTTCGCCGAGTTTCAGGCGTCCGCGTCCGAGCAGGACCTCGACGACGCCTATGTGGAGCTGGACCACTGGGCGGTGTTCGGCGCGCTGGACGGCGAGCGTCTGGTCAGCGCCGCCAGCATGTATCGCTGGGGCGACGCGGCCATCGCCGACATGGGCGTGCTGACGCTGCCGCCGTTCCGCGGCCGGGGGCACGCCGCCAGGGTGGTGCGCGCGCTGAGCGGGCATGCCTGCGAACAGGGCCACGAGCCGCAATACCGTTGCCAGTTCGACAACCTGGCCTCGGCGGCGCTGGCCAGGGCCGCCGGCCTGACATGGTTCGGCAAATGGGAAGTGATCTCGCCCGATTCCGCCGAGTGAACGGCGGCAGACTCTAAGACAAGGAAGAAATCGTGATGTCGGAACTCAAAGTGGCAGTGGTCGGCGGGGGCAATATCGGTTCCAGCCTGGCTTTCGATTGCGCGCTGCGCGGGCAGAGCGTGGTGGTGGTGGAAAAGGACGAGCCGTCCTGCGAGCAGAGCCGGGAGAGGATGCTGGAGACCGCGGCCTACGCGCCGCTGTTCAGCCCGCTGGCCAGGGGGAAAAAGGCCGGGGACATACTGGGCAAGGTCGTCTGGTCGACGGAATTGCAGTCGGTGTCCGATTGCGGCCTGGTCGTGGAGAACATCCCGGAGAACATCGAGCTGAAGCAGGCCCTGTATGCGCGGATGGCCGAGTACATCGCGCCCGACGCGGTGCTGGCGGCCAATACCTCCTGCATCCCGATCACCAAGCTGGGCTCCTTCCACAAGACGCCGTCCCAGGTGATAGGGGTGCACTTCATGAATCCGGTCTACATGAAGCATACCGTCGAGGTCATCGTCGGCCTGAACACCTCGGAGCAGACCCGGGCGCGCTGCCTGGAAATGCTGGCGACGCTGGGCAAGAAGGCGGTGGTGGTGAAGGACGGCCCGGGTTTCGTGTCCAACCGGATCTCCCACCTGTTCATGAACGAGGCGGCGTTCGCGATCCAGGACGGCATCGCCAGGCCCGAAGACGTGGACGCCATTTTCAAGGAGTGTTTTGGCCATAAGATGGGACCGCTGGAAACGGCCGACCTGATCGGCGTCGATACCGTGGTCAATTCCCTCGATGTGCTCTACCAGGTATTTCAGGACTCGAAATACCGGGTGTGTCCGCTGATGCGCAGCATGGTCGACGCCGGCCATCTGGGCCGCAAGGCCGGCAGGGGCTTCTACAGCTATTGAGCCCGAAGGGGAGCGGCGCGCGAGGCGGGCGGTCCGCAGGGGCCGGCCGCCATTCGGACCTTGAGCAGGTGCTTCCAGCCTGCTCAAGGTCTTTTTACGGCATAGACGAGGTTCTCGCGGATGCCGAGCGCGGCAAGCGGCCGGCGGCAGCGTGCTGGCGGCGGGGCGCCCGTGCCGGGAAGCGCCGTCGGAAAGGGGGACAGCTTCTTGGGCCTGCGCCGGAGGCCGGGCTGCGGAGCGGGGGGCGTGCCTGGCGCCGGGGAAGGCACCGCGCGGGCCGGGGAAGGCGGGCTTTTTCATTGATAAACTTCCGATAAGTATAATTATCGGAAAATTTATCGGAAAAAGATAAATAAATAACGTTATACGTAATATATTTATTTCAAGGCTTTTGCTACACTGCCGGCAACAATCATTGACGGGGAAGACGATGGCGGCTGACATCTACGCGCGCATCCGGCAGACGGCGTTCGAACTGGTCGGCGAGGGCGTGTGGCCGACGGTGGTCGAGGTGCGCGCCCGCCTGGGCAGCGGCTCCAACACCACGATCAACAACACGCTGAAGGCGTGGCGCCAGGAGTTCCTGGCGCGCGTGGCGGTCTCGTCGCGGCGGCCGGACTGGCCGCCCAGCCTGGTCGAGGCCTTCGAGCAGGTGTGGCAGAAGGCCTGCGACGAGTCGGAGCGGCAGCTGGAATCGCTAAGGCAGGAAATGGAGGCCGAGGCCGCCGGCCTGCGCGCCGAGTCGGCGGAACTGGCGGCGGCCGGGCAGCGCGCCGAGGCCGAGGCGCAGTCGCTGCGGCATCAGCTGGAGTTGAGCGCCGCCCGCCAGGTCGAGCTGGACGACGCGCTGCGGCGCGAACGGCTGCAGACGGAGGCGCTGCAGCGGGAACGCGAGGCGCTGTCGGCGGCGGCGGAAGCGCTGCGCGGCGAGCTGGCAGAGGCGCGCCAGGCGTCCGACGCGCGCCAGGCGGAGCAGGAGCAGCGGCACGAGCAGGCGCTGCGCGAGGCGAGGGCGGAGTCCGAACGCAAGGAGGCGCTGGCCTACGAGCGTCTTGAGGGCCTGCGCGTCCGCCTGTACCAGCAGGTGGAGGACGAGCGCAAGGACATGAAGGGACAGCTGCAGAAGCTGGAAACCGCCTTGCAGCAGGCGCGGCAGGACGCCGCCAAGGTGGAGGCCCTGTGGCGCGAGCGCATGCTGGAGCGCGAGCGCGACAACGGCGGGCTGCTGGCGCGGCTGGAGTTGCAGCAGCAGCAGGCGGACGCGGCGCGCGAGGAGCTGGACCGGCAGCGCGGCGCCGGCGAGGCGGCCGCGGCGCGGGTGCTGGAGCAGGCGGCCGAACTGGCGCGGTTGCAGGAGCGGCAGCGCCTGCAGCGGGAGCATTGGCTGGAGCGCGTCGAAGCCGCGCTGGCCTCGACCGAGGCGCCGGCCGAGCCCGAGGCGCGCCGGGCCTGGCTGGAAGCCTTGCTGGAGCCGCGGACCTAGGCCACCTGTCCCGACTGCCTGGACGGCTTGAGCGCCGTCGCCGGCCGGCTATGCTGAATGAGTTCCACTCGTTCAAGGAGCCGACAATGACTGTGCAAGGATACGCCGTACTCTATGTGGTGCTGGTCCTGCTGCTGTTTGCCGCGGTGGCCTGGAAAACCGCGATACTGCGCGACCGCGGTCCGCTGGCGCCCGGCGTCGCGGCCGGCGCGCAGACTTTCAGCCTGGCGCGCAGCCAGCTGCTGTGGTGGACGCTGGCGATCGCCCTGGTGGCCGGATGGCAGCTGATCCTGACCGGCAATCTGCTGTCGCCGACGCCGCAGGTGCTGCTCTTGCTCGGCATCAGCGCCGTCACCTCCGGCGTGGCCGGCCTGGTGGACCGGCAGGACGGCGCGCCGGCGCCGCTGGGTGCCTCCCGCGGCTGGCTGCAGGATGTCCTGGACGACGGCCAGGGCGTCTCCGTCCACCGCTACCAGGCCGTGCTGGCCAATCTGGGCCTGGGCCTGGTCTTCATCTACAAGTCGATAGCGCTGGACCGCTTCTACGAGATCGATCCGATGTGGCTGGGCGTCCTCGGCGTCAGCAGCGCGCTCTACGTCGGCATCAAGTCGCGCGAGGGCGGCGGGGTCGCCGCGCCGGCCGCCGCGCCGTCCGTGGCGCCGCCGCAGCCGGTCAATCCGGGCGGCGCGCCGCCGGCCTTGACGGTCTAGCCTGTCGTGGGCAGGGGCCGCCGAGGCGGCCCTTTTCTTTTCGCCGCGCCGGCCGCCATGGTCAGCCGGGGCGCAATCCCCTACAATATCGATCGATTCAATGGCGGCCTCCGTGTGACCGGAGTCCGCTTTTTCATTACGGAAAGACCAAATGGAACCTGTACGCCTGTCAAAACGCATGGCCGAACTGGGCTTGTGCTCGCGCCGGGAGGCTGACAGCTATATCGAGCAAGGCTGGGTCAAGGTGGACGGCGAAGTCGCGGTGCTGGGCCAGAAAGTGCTGCCGCACAACCTGATCGAGGTGGACCGCAAGGCGCAGGACGCCCAATCCGCCCGCGTCACCATCCTGCTGAACAAGCCGGTCGGCTATGTGTCCGGCCAGGCCGAGGACGGCTATGAGCCGGCGGTCGTGCTGATCAAGTCGGAAAACCACTGGGCCGAGGACGGCAGCCGCAAGCGCTTCCAGCCTTCGCACCTGCGCGGACTGGCGCCGGCCGGCCGGCTGGACATCGACTCGGTCGGCCTGCTGGTGCTGACGCAGGACGGCCGCGTCGCCAAGCATCTGATAGGCGAGAACTCGTCGGTCGAGAAAGAATACCTGGTGCGGGTCGAGGGCGAGATGATTCCGGGCGGCCTGGCCCTGCTGAACCACGGCCTGTCGCTGGACGGCAAGCCGCTGCGGCCGGCCAAGGTCGGCTGGCAGAACGACGATCAGCTGCGTTTCGTGCTGCAGGAAGGCAAGAAGCGGCAGATCCGCCGGATGTGCGAGCTGGTGGGCCTGCGGGTGGTGGGGCTGAAGCGCATCGCCATCGGCAAGGTCAAGCTGGGCAATCTGCCGACCGGACAATGGCGCTATCTGCGCGACGACGAGCAATTCTGATTCCGCGCCGGTTCTGAGCGCGAGGGGAGGACGATGTTCGAGACCGTGCTGCGCAAGCTGGGCCTGGACGCCGGCAGCCGGCGACGGGCGAAGGCGCTGGCCGCTCAGGTCGAACAGCTGATCGACGGCTGCGACCGCCGGCTGCGGCTGCTGCCGGACTACCAGCGGGCGCTGGCGCCGGGCCTGCGCGTTTCCCAGGATTATCTGTCCGGCCTGCTGGAGCAGCTGCCGCCGCTGTTGGAGCTGTCGCTGCCGTTTTCGCGCGATCCGCGGCTGGGGCTGCTGTTTTCCGGCCCCGCCAGCCTGCTGCAACTGCTGGACGGCAGCGGCGAACTGCGCGAATTCTTCCTGTCCGCCTCCAACGGCGACGAGGCCTGGGCGCTGCTGAGCATGCAGCGCAGCGAGACCCGCCGTTTCGGCGCCGCGCTGGAGGGCGGCGAGCTGCGTAGCGACGTGGCGCAGGTGGTGGTCAGCTTCGACGGCCACCGGCTGATGATGCCGAGCGCCAGCCGCGAGGCCTTGTTGCGGCAATCCGGCGCCTACGCGCTCGATGTGCTGTGCGCGGTGATCGCCCGGCAGCTGGGCGAGCTGGAGCGCGCGCGCCTGCAGGCGGAGGCCGAGCAGACCCGGCTGCAGCTGCGCCGGCGCGCATTGCGGGCCGACGATTGCACGGTGATAGACTGCGGCGCCGACGGCGACGCCGACGGCGACGATCTGCCGGACACGCTGTCCGGCGTCGACGCCCGCCTGGCCGAGCTGGAGACGCGGCTGGAGGCCTTGCGCGACGACGCCGGCCTGGAAGGAACCTTGCGCGTGGTCAGGCGCATGCTGGAGCGGCCGGCCGATCATTTCAGCCTGCAGACCGTCACGCTGCATCTGAACCGCATGGGGATCAAGTCGGAGCCGGGCGGCGAAGGCGTCGCCGAACTCGGCTTGAAGGAGGTGGCGCTGGGGCGGGAGCCGACGGTCCGCCGCGCGCTGCTGCCGGTGCGCGTCCGCCGCGACGACATCGCCGAGCTGCGCCGCCAGTTCGGCGACGGCTGATGGCGGGCTGGCCTTGAGAAAGGCATGCAGCGTCCCGGCGACGGACTATGCTGAATTAACGAGAGTTTCAATCGGCCTCAGGGCGGTCGGTTGAATCTGCCCCGACCTCCTGGCCGGGGTTTTTTTATGCGCGCCGCTCAGCCGTGAGGGCGGCCGTCCTGGCCGAACAGTATCGCGCGCGATTTCTCGTCCACGGTCGGCGCTGTGTTGATTCCGGCGGCGAGATCGTAGGCGCGCCGCGTCGCCGGCCGCGCCCGGATGCGCTCGAACCAGCGTTGCAGCGCCGGGAAGTCGCTCAGGTCCTGCCGCTGCTTCTCGTGCGGAACGATCCACGGGTAGCAGGCCATGTCGGCGATCGAGTATTCGCCGGCGATGTAGTCGCGTCCGTCGGACAGCAGGGTGTCCAGCACCCGGTACAGGCGCGCGGTCTCGCGGACGTAGCGGTCGACCGCGTAGGGAATCGGCTCCGGCGCGTACTGGGTGAAATGGTGGTTCTGTCCGGCCATCGGCCCCAGCCCGCCCATCTGCCAGAACAGCCATTGCAGAGCCTCGTTGCGGCCGCGCAGGTCCTTGGGCAGGAAGCGCCCGGTCTTGTCCGCCAGATACAGCAGGATGGCGCCGGATTCGAACAGGCTGACGGGCTGGCCGCCGTCGGCCGGCGCCGTGTCTACGATGGCCGGGATGCGGTTGTTGGGCGCGATGCGCAGGAAATCGGGCCGGAATTGCTCGCCCTGGCCGATATTGACCGGGACGATGCGGTAGGGAAGCCCGGCTTCCTCTAGAAACAGGGTGATCTTGTGGCCGTTGGGCGTGGTCCAGTAATACAGGTCGATCATGATGGCCTTCCTGCTGTCGGTGATGGAGACGATGACATGGGGGCGGCCGCGCGTTTTCAAAAGAGGGGCCCTGGCGACAGGCGGTCCGGCTGGGCGATAATGGCGCGATGTGTGTCAATTTCATTCCGCCGTCGGCCGGCCAGTTGCTGCGGCATTTCGGCATCGAGGCCGCCGCGGACTGGCAGTGGCCGGACGAAGCCTGGCAGGACTACCCGGCGCCGATCCTGACGCGGGACGGTCCGCGGCTGGCCTCGTACGGCTTCGTGCCGAAACGCCACCAACCGACCGGCCTGCGGCTGTCGACGATGAACGCCCGCGCGGAGACGATAGGCCAGCTGCGCAGCTTCCGCGACGCCTGGCGCCGTTGCCAGCTGTGCCTGGTGCCGATGCGGGCCTTCTACGAGCCGTGCTACGAAAGCGGCAGGGCGGTGCGCACCCGGATAGGCCTGGCCGACGGCGCGCCGTTCGCGGTGGCCGGCCTGTGGCGGGAGTGGCGCGAGGCCGACGGTTCGATCAGCGCGGCCTTCGCGCAGATCACCGTCAACGCCGACCATCATCCGCTGATGCGGCGCATGCACAAGCCGGGCGACGAAAAGCGCGCGCTGGTCGTCGTGCCGCCGGCCTTGTACGAGGCCTGGCTCGATTGCCGCGAGCCGGAGCGCGCGCGGGCCCTGCTGGCTGCCTGGTCCGGGGATGGCCTGACGGCGGAGGCCGAGATGCCGCCGCCGTCGCCGCAGGGTTCGCTGTTCGATTGAGGGACGGTTCAGGCGCTTTCGGCGTCGGCGGCCTTCAGCCGCTTGACCAGCGCCACGTAGTCGGCCATCGCCTGTTCGCGCGCCTGGCCGCGTCTTGCGGCCCAGGCGTCGTATTTGGCCCGGCCGACCATGTCCATGATGCTGGGCCGCTCGCCGGCGACGTCGCCCGCCGAGCCCTGCTTGTACAGCGAGTACAGCGCCAGCAGCGTGTCCTTGTCCGGCGCCTTGCGCAGCGTGCGCGACTGCGCGGCGGCCGCCTCGAAAGCCTGTTCCGCCTCGCTGGGTCCGTCCGGCAGCGGCCGGCCGCCGAAATGGCGATCCTCGGCCGCGACGTCGTCGGGGAACCAGCGCACCTCCAGCAGCCGCCGTTGCCGCATCTGCAGCGCCAGCACGCCGGACGAGGCCAGCTCGCCGTGGCGCAGCGTGGCCGGCAAGACCACCATGCCGGCGTTGACCACGGCGGCGCCGAAGGCGGTGAAGGCCGCGCCGTCGCCGGCCCAGGCGAGCAGCCGCTGCAGGCCCTTGCGGCCGGAGAAGGCGCCGCTGCTGCGGTTGGCGCCCGGTTGCAGCCAGGCGAAATCGGGGATGCCCAGCCGGTACAGCGCGGCGAAGTCGCCGCGTTCCAGCTCGGCGCGCGCGGCCGCCAGCAGTTCGGCGATCTCGGCCGAGGTCATCCGCGGATCGGTCGCGGCCATGCCCAGCGAGCCGGCGGCGCTGGCCTCTAGGAATTCCAGCACGTTCTTGCCGACGATCTCCCGGTCGTTGTCGACGCAGACCATGTGGTAGCTGTCTTCCAGCACCACCATCCGGGCCTGGCCGGCGCGCTTGCCGCCGCCGATGCGCTCGACCAGGTAGTGGGCGGAGCGCAGGCTGGTCAGTTCGTCCTCGCGGGCGTGGACGACCAGGGTCGGGCAGGCGATGCGGTCCAGGCCGCGCATCACCGCGGCGCGCAGCCGGTCCACCTCGCGTATGCAGGCCAGCGGAACCCAGCCGTAATGGAAATTCTCGCCGCGCTCGAACTTGGCCTTGACGATGGCGCGCAGCTGCTCGTTCTTGATGCCGTAGGGTTCCTCTTCGGCCACCTTCATCCGTTCCGGCAGGCCGGGCACCCGGTACAGCAACGGGCGCAGGCCGCGGTACCACGGCGTGGCCCACCCGTCGATGTAGACCGGCGGCGCCAAGACCACCAGACGGCCCTTGTCGTGCCGTTCCCTTTTGGCGGTTTCCACCGCCAGCAGCGCGCCCATGCACATGCCCATCAGGTGCAGCGTCTCATGCCGGGCGGCCACTTCCCGGTATTTGGCCCGCACCGCTTCCAGCCAGTCCTCCATGCGTACGCCGTTCAAGTCCTCGGGACGGCCGCCGTGGCCCGGCAAGGTCAGCGCGTGGGTGGCGAAGCCGGCGTTTTTCAGCCGCTTGTGCATCGAGCCCAGATCGTACTGGGTGCCGCCCAGGCCGTGGATCAGCAGGATGCCGGGCTCAGCCATCGCCGTTGTCCAGCCGCAGCAGGCCGACGACCTGCTCGACGGCGTCGTCGGCGCCGCGTATGCCGGCCAGCCTCTCGCGCACGCGCACGCTGCGGCCGCCCTCCAGCCGCAGCGTGTAGCTCTGTTCGCTGGCGCGCGCGCCGCCCTGGGCCACCTGCAGCCAGGTGGCCTGGACCAGATCGCGCTCGGCCGGGTCTATCCGCTCCAGCCACTCGTCGAGGCTGGCGATGGCGGCGGCGTCGGCGCCCAGCACGCGGTCGGCGCCCTCGCTCCAGGTGGCGTGGCCGGTGACGGCGTCGTATTCGACGCTGGCCACGCCGACCGCCTGCATGATGCGTTCGTAGCGCAGCCGCCAGGCCTGGGCGTCGTCCCGCGCCTGGCGCCGTTCGCCGGACAGCGCGCGCACCGCTATCATCACCGCGGCCCAGATGGTGACGAAGCCCTGGACCTCGATCACCGCCTCGCCGTGGAAGCCCTCGTCTACGGCGAACGGCCCGCCGCCGGCGGCGGTGCGGCCTATGATCAGCAGCCCGCCCGCCAGCAGCGCCAGCGCGCCGCCGCGCGGTCCCCACAGCGCGGCGGTGATCAGCAGAAAGGGCATGGGCAGATAGGCCAGCGTGGCGGCGACATGGCCGTAGCGTTGTTGGCCGTGGTCGATGAAGACCAGCGCCACCGCGACCAGGAAGACGGCGAAGGCGGCGGCGCCGCCGAGAAACTGGTTCATCGGCATGCCGCCGGAACGGCGCAGGCGGAAGCCGCGGAAGGCCGTCACCACCGGTGTCAGCAACAGGGTGCCGACGGCGGTGGACAGGGTCCAGGTGCCGCCCTCCAGCAAGAGATTGAGGTCGGGACGCTGCCATTGCCACAAGGCAACGGCCAGCGCGCCGCCGAGGACGGAGCCGGCCAGCGCGCCTATGATGAACAGCGCGGCGCCGGCCGGGCTGTCGGGATCGCGGCCGCCCAACGTGGCGATCCAGGCACCGACGGCCACGCTGCTCACCTCGACGCCGGCGAAGGCGACGGCGCCCAGCGGACCGAGGCCGTGGGCCGCGACGCCCCAGGCGGCGGCCGCCAGCGCGGCGCCGGCCAGCGTGGCCGGCCACCACCAGCGGGCGGAGATCAGCAGGGCGGAGAAGGTGACGCCGCTGCCGAGCCAGACCGGTATCGTTTCGGTCGCCGCGCTGGCCAGAGACTTCGAAACGGCGGCGACAGCGAGAAACAGCACGGCGATCAGCAGAATCCTTTGCAGCTGTTGCACGGCGACTCCTCGTGGCTTGGGAGGGAGCGATGCGCGTTGCGTCAGACCGGATCGCGATGCGTCCGATCCTGCATACAGCATAGCCGGCCGCGCGGCTTCAGCCCACCCATTGCAGCCGGAAGGTGTCGCGACCTGCCTCCTTGGCCCGGTACAGGCTTTCGTCGGCGATCTCCAGCAGCCTCTCCGGCGTGACGTCGGGCCGGGAGGCGTAGGCGACGCCTATGCTGGTGGTCATCCGGCGCCTTAGGCCGTGCAGCTCGATATCCTCCCGCGCCACCGTCAGCAGCTTCTCGACGACGGCGACGGCGGTCTGCTCGGAATCCAGTCCTATCAGCAGGATGACGAACTCGTCGCCGCCCAGCCGCGCCACGTGATCGGTGGCGCGCACATTGCCGCGCAGCCGGCGCGCGAATTCGCGGATCAGCTCGTCGCCGGCGGCGTGGCCCAGCGTGTCGTTGACCTGTTTGAAGCGGTCGATGTCCAGGAACAGCAAGGCCAGCGCCAGGCGCTTGATGTAGTGGTGCTTGATCTCGTCTTGCAGCAGTTCCATGAAGGCGGTCCGATTCAGCAAGCCGGTCATCGCGTCCTGGGTCACCTTGCTGCGCAGCTCGATTTCGCGGGCGCGGGCCTGGGTGATGTCCCAGATCATCACGTAGAAGCCCGATATCGCGCCGTCGGCGTGTTGCTGCGGAATGTAGCGGCCTTCGACATAGCGGCTCTCGCCGCGCACCATCATTTCCCGCTCGAACGATACGGCCTGGCCCGCCAGCGCCTGCTCGACATAGGGCCGCACCGTGTCGTAGGCCTCGTCGCCGAGGAAGTCGCGCATCCGCGAACCGATGATCTGCCCGGGCGAGATGCCGAACAGCCTCATATAGGCCTTGTTGCAATAGCGGTAGCGTTGCTCGTTGTCTATGAAGGCCACCAGTGCCGGGATCGAGTCGGTGACGGTCTTCAGCAGGGCCTCGCGCAAGACCAGATCCAGCTCGGCCAGCTTTCTTTGCGTGATGTCGCGGACGCTGACGCTGACGCCGTCGCCGGCGCGGACGATCTCGTGGTGTATCCAGGTCGGGTGGGTGGCGTCGTAAGCCTTGGGCATTTCCTCCGAAATGGCGCGGCCGGTTTCGATCACGCTGCGGTAGCTGTCGAAATGATTGAGTATGTGATGCTGCTCGGTCAGCGATTTGAGCTTGCGGCCTATCGCCTCGTCGCGGCGCAGATGCCACATCCGCTCGGCCTCGGAGTTGATGTAGACGACGCG
The DNA here is from genome assembly GCF_051129845.1 of Chromobacterium sp. CV08. Classification (NCBI taxonomy): domain Bacteria; kingdom Pseudomonadati; phylum Pseudomonadota; class Betaproteobacteria; order Neisseriales; family Chromobacteriaceae; genus Chromobacterium; species Chromobacterium sp. CV08. Next base: position 2,873,023 of record NZ_CP150453.1, on the reverse strand, counting down.
GAAGTCCGTCACCGCGCCGGAGGCGTCGCGCAGCGCCTCCATGATGATGAAGGCGTCCATATTGGCCTCGGCGGCGTTGCGGAAACGCTCGGCCGCCAGTTCCGCCATCAGATTCGAGCTCAGCACTTCGCGCAGCAGCGGCGAGGTTCGCCAGCGCAGGATCAGCGTGCCTATGGTGACCATGGCCAGCATGATCAGCACGTCGATTTCCAGGCCGCGGCGGATCGGCGCCAGCAGGTCCGCCACCCGGATCTTGTAGCTGAAGGCGAGTCCGCTGTTGCCGACCGGCGCATAGGCGGCGATCACGTTGCGGCCGGAGAAGTCCACGGTGTGCAGCGAGCCGCTTTTGCCGGAGAAGGCCGGCCACATGGTGAAATGGTGGAGGTTGCCGGCTATCGGTATCGTGGTGCCGGCATCCTGCGGCGATTGCGAGAAGCAGCGCAGATCGTGCTCATCGTGGCCGCACAGCGAATAAAGACCGCTCAGGCTGTCGCGCGGAGCGGTGTCCATGACGATGCGGTCGAACATGTCCAGCCGCTGCTCGATCAGCAGCCGCGATGCGCCGGCCGAGGTATGGTAGACGTCGACGGTGCGGTACAGGTAGTGGCCTTTCCACAGCAGCCGGGCGCCGATGGGCGAGCGCAGCGCCTGCGCCTGGCGCGGGCGGGTCTCGAAATAGCCGACCTGGACCAGGGTGCGGCCTTTGCCGTCCTCGATGGCGATGCCGTTCACGGTCATGTGGTTGCGGGCCGCCAGCTCGGCGGCGGCGGCGCTGGCGTCCAGCTTGCCGCGGCTGGCATCCTCCAGCAGCTTCTGCACCGCCGGGCGCTGGTAGATGCGGTGGGCGATGCTGTCGCCGATGGCGAACTGGGCCGTCAGCAGCGCGGCGCGCTGCCGCACATTGCCGGACATCACGGTCCGCAGGCTGTTCTCGTGCGCTTCGCTTGAGACGCGGTAGATCAGCAGGCCGGTGGTCAGCGCGATGGAGACCAGCAGTACGGTGGCGGTCACCGAAATCGAATCGGCCATGTCCTGGGAACGCGGATAGGGGCGCGGCGTCATCCGCGTCAGCGCATACAGGCCCAGACTGGCGATGATGATGCCGAGCGCGGTCGGTAGCGCCATCCGTACCGAGGCGCCCCAGTTGTACAGCAATTCCAGGTCGACCAGACTGGCCACCATGCCCAGTACGCCGAGCAGCAGCGGCGACAGCAGGCAGGCCTTGACCGCCCGGTGCCGGCCCGGCGTCGAGCCGGGCTGCAGCAGCAGGCCGCAAGCGAGCGCGACCAGCGCCACGGCGGTCGGCGGCGCCATCCGGCCCGGATGGGGCACCATGTCGTGGCGCCAGGCGTGCAGCTGGGGCAGGTCCAGCCACCAGGTCTGGCCGCTGGCGAGCTCCAGCAGCGCCAGCGTCGCCAGCGCCAGCACGGCCGCGGCCAGCGGACGGTGCGCCCGCCACCGGGGCCGCCACAGCGCCAGCGTCAGCGCGAGGCCGTACAGCGCTAGGCAGAACGCCGTGGAGATCACCATGTGGATGTTTTGCGGGACCAGGGCGGGGGAGCGGGAGAGCCAGCCGCCGATGACGCCGGCGCCGAGCAGCATCAGAAACAGTCCGGCCGCAGCGGTCAGCAATCGATATCGCTCGTGCAGCAAGCGGCGTTTGAATTCCGTTAGGAACAGGGTGAGTCTATGCACTGCATTCCATTCCGCGAGCCGGCTATAAGATTCTCATACGAAATATTAGGACAAATATCATCCGGCCTCTGCCTGGGCGGGAATAAACCGCGCCGCCGCTTGAATGCCGCAATGCCGCATGACTTTGATTTGCCCGCCGTCATGCTGACGGTATAGATTGTCCGGCGCAGCCTGCGGACGCGCTGAGACCGCTGCGCCCGGCCGCGCAAGGAGAAACCGTCATGCAAACGCAAGCATCGTCCCGTCCGGCGCTGACCGAGCGCCGCTCGATAGATTTCATTCCCGAGACCGAGCGCCATGGGCGCGTCTTCAGCCAGTTCACATTGTGGCTGGCGGCCAATCTGCAGATCACCGCCGTCGTCACCGGCGCGCTGGCGGTGGTGCTGGGCGGCGATGTGCTGTGGTCCATCGTCGGCCTGGGCCTGGGACAGGCCGTCGGCGGCCTGGTGATGGCGCTGCACGGCGCGCAGGGGCCGAGGCTGGGACTGCCGCAGATGCTGGCCAGCCGGGCGCAGTTCGGCGTCCGGGGCGCGGTGCTGCCGCTGGCGCTGGCCTGCGCGATGTACCTGGGTTTCAACGCCACCGGCATGATCCTGTCCGGCCAGGCGCTGGGGCAGCTGCTGGGCGTCGACGACCGCGCCGGCATTGTCTTGTTCGCGCTGGCGGTGATGGCCGCCGCCGCGCTCGGCTACCGCGCGATACACCGGCTGGGACGGGTGGCCAGCGCGCTCGGCTTGCTGGCCTTCCTCTACCTGTTCGTCCGCCTGGCCGGCAGGGCGGACCTGCTGCAATTGGCGCTGGCCAGGCAGCATTTCGATGCGGCGGCCTTCTGCACCGCGGTTTCGCTGTCCGCCTCGTGGCAGATCGCTTTCGCGCCGTATGTGTCGGACTACTCGCGCTATCTGCCGTCTGCGACGCCGCCGGCCCGGGTGGCGCTGGCGATAGGGCTGGGGTCGGCGCTGGGCGCGCAGATCGCGATGTCGCTCGGCGTGCTGGTGGCCGCCGTCGGCGGCGCGGCCTTCCGCGGGCACGAGGTCGCCTACTTCGTCGGCCTGGGCGCCGCCGGGGCCGTCGCGGCGGCGCTGTTCTTCTGCGTCGCCTTCGGCAAGATCACCATTTCGACGTTGAACGCGTACGGCGGCTTCATGTGCGTCAGCACCATCGCGGCCTCCTTCGGCGGCCGGCCCGCCGCGATAGGTCCGTTGCGGCGCTGGCTGACGGTGGCGGCGATGGTGCTGGCCTCGGTGGCGCTCGCCGTCTGGGCCCAGCACAGCTTCCTGCCGCTGTTCAAATCGTTCCTGCTGTTGCTGCTGGCCTTCTTCACGCCGTGGAGCGCGGTGAACCTGGTCGATTTCTACCTGCTGTCCGGCGGCAAGGCGGACGCGGCGACGCTGGCCGGCGGCGGCGATTGCCCCGCTTACGCCTGGCCAGGCCTGGCCGCCTATCTGGCCGGCGTGCTGCTGCAACTGCCCTTCATCGATTGCGCCTTCTTCACCGGACCGGCGGCGCGGCTGCTGGGCGTCGACCTGTCCTGGCTGGTCGGCTGGCTGGCGCCGGCGGCGCTGTACTGGCTGCTCCGCCGGCGCGCCGGCGCGGGGCGGATGGCCGCCGCGCGCCATTCCGGCTAGCTCACCACAGCCTGCCGGCCGATGCGCACAAGGGCACGACCGGCGCGTTGCTGCCGGTGTCCAGGAAGCCGTCGCTGATCCATTGTCCGCTGTCGGTGCGGTTCCAGATGTCGGTGCGGCCCCAGACGCCGTTCACCGCCTCGCCGCGGACATGGCATTGCAAGGCCACCTGTTCGCCTCGGGACACGCTGCCGGCGATGGCGGCGGACAGGCTGGGGGCGCTGCGCAGATTGACGCGATTGTCGCCGCCGCCCGGCGTCGCGGTGCCGCTGGCGCCGCCCGGCCCCGGGGCGGAGTCGCCGCCGCCGTAGTTGACCAGCCTGCCGCCGACATTGACGCGGCTGCCGTTGCGCGCCGCGTAGCCCTGGTAGGCCCGGCTGCCGGCAAAGAACTGCCAGCCGCCCAGCCATTTGCGGTTCACCGGCTCGGCCTGGCCCTGGTGGACCAGGGAGAAGTGCACGTGCGGACCGGTGGTGCTGCCGCCGCAGGGCAGGCCGTTGCCTATGGTGCCGAGATAGGCGCCTTTGGCGACGCGCTGGCCGTCGGCCACCGTGTTCAGCTTGATCATGTGGTAATAGGTGGACGAATAGCCGTTGTCGTGCACCAGCTTCACCAGCGCGCTGCCCCCGCGCATGCAGCTCTTGTAGATCACGCCGTCGCGCGGTGCCAGCACGCGGCCGTCGCCGCCGGCGAAGTCTATCGAGTCGTAGGGCTGGCTTTCTCCGCTGTAGCCGTGCGCGCCGCCGGTCAGGCTCCAGGCCGCGCCCTCCTGCCACGGCAGCCCGAGGCCGGTGGCCTCCGGCGCCAGCCGCTTCTGTTTCCGCGCCTGGCTGAGCCAGGCACGGCGCTCGTCGGCGCTGAGCCAGTCCGCCGGCGCGGCGGCCAGCAGTTCGGCGAAGCCGGCGTCGTCCTCCAGCGCCAGCCGCCAGCCGTCGGCGCTCCTGCGTGCCAGGAACAGCCGCGACAGCGGCACGCGGTCTTCGGCGCCGGCCAGCGCCGGCAGCGGCTGCGTCGCCGAGCCCAATACCCACTGGCCGTCCCGGCTTTCCCGATTCGTCTCGACCAGCGGGGCCGGCTGAACGCCCTTGGCCAGCGGCGCCAGCGGCGCGAGCGCGGCCGCGGCGGCCCGGCGCAGCGCCGGGTCCTGTGTTTCGACGGCGGCCTGGGCCGCGGAGGCGCCGAAGGCGAGCAGCGCGACGCACAGCGAATGCATCGGGACTTTGATCATCACGGACTCCTTTCTGGTTTTCGTCTTGGCCGGACTGCGACCGGCATTGGGACCATATCGGGAGCGGGGAGGGATTTCAGCTGGTCTTAAGAGGGAGTTGCGCGAGGGAACCTTTTGTCGATTTTCATGCATATTGTCCGCTCTAGGTATTTGTTCGGAATGATTTTCCGCGCCGGCGGCATATAAAACAGCTTGGCATGCACGCATGCCCGAATACTTCCCCGAGCGGAGCCGCCCGGCGTTGGCGCGCCGCAGCGGCTTTCCGTCCCCGGCAGTCTCGTTCCGACTTTCACTTGATTTGCCCGGATCCGGCTGAGGCCGGTCCCGGCATCGGAGAAACTCATGTCTTCGAATACCCTGCGCATCACAGCCAGCGACAATGAACTGTATATCGTCGCCTACCAGTGGGGCGCCAGCTACCAGCTGGCCCATATCCAGAGCGGCAACAGCAATGCGGTCAGCGTCAATGTCAACATCGGCACCGGCAGCTACACCGAGCCGCCGGTGCAGAACGGCGTCAACGGGCCGCTGAACAGCAGCTATACGGTCAATCTGCCGGCCGGCGACTACGAGGTGATGGCCGTCGGCATCAACTGGGGCGGGCCGTGGAGCTTCGCGTTCAACGTCAATGGCGGCGCCCAGCATGCCGGCAGCGGAAGCGCCGGCAACGGCGTGGTCTGGTATACCGAGGGCGCCGGATCCGGCGCCGGCATTCCGATCACGGTCGGGCAGTCGGCCCCGGTGGTCGAGACGGTGCAGGTCAGCTCCCATCCGCCGATTCCGTCCGGCCTGAAGGTGGCCTTCATGACCGGGCCCAACTCGCCGACGCCGGACGGGGAGAGCAGCACCTGCAAAATCGTCCGCTACAACGGCCTGAGCTACTGGGCCTACTCCTATATCGACAACCGCTATTCCTTCGGCCTGGTCGGCTACGAGGGGACGACCGGCAAATACGTCGAGAAGGAGTTGAAGGGCGGCCGCTATCTGTGGAACGTCACCGTCGACGACGTCGCGCAGACGGTGACCTTCTACGGCCAGGCCGGGCAGAACGTCACCGTGCCGTGGAGCCAGCTGCCGAAATGACGCGCGCGGTTGACCAGACGGCCGCTCTCCGTCGGCGGCCGTTTGGCTTCGGCCGGATTCAATCGGCTTCGGCGGCGGGGCGTTCGCGGAACAGCATCAAGGCCAGCAGGCTGAGGCCGGTGCAGCTCATCGCGTACCAGGCCGGAGCCAGCGGATCGCCGCTGACGCTGATCAGCCAGGTGACGATGAATTGGGCGAAGCCGCCGAACAGGGTGACGCCGCAGGCGTAGACCACGGCCAGGCCTGTGGCCCGGCCGTCGCGGGGCAGGGCCTCCATCACCAGCAGGAAGCCGGCCGGACAGCCCAGCGCGAGGACGGTGGTCAGCAGCGTAGCCAGCACCAGGGCGTTGCCCAGGCTCGGTTCGCCCAGAAGCAGGGCGAAACAGGGCAGCGTCAGCAGCATCAACAGCGAGTTGACGGCCAGCAGCAGCGGTTTGCGGCGGTTCAGGCGGTCGGCCAGCCAGCCGGCGGGCGGCGACGCCAGCATCATCATCAGGCCGGCGGCGCAGCCGCTGAGCAGGGCGGAGGATGCCGGCAGGTGCAGCACCTTGTTCAGATAGGACGGCATGTAGTTGGCCACCACATAGGTATTGGCGGACATGCCCATCACCAGCATGCTGCCCAGCAGCAGCGTGCGCCGGTGTTCACCGGCCAGCCGCAGCAGGCCGACAGGCCGCCGCGTTTCCGGATGGTGGGTCTCGCCAAGCTGGCCGCGGATGTACAGCCCGAGCGGACCGATCAGCAGGCCGAACAGGAAGGGCAACCGCCAGCCCCAGCTTTCCAGCGCGTCGACGGGCAGCAGCGCGGTCAGCAAGGCGCCGCTGGCGGCGCCGACCAGCACCGCGGCGCCTTGGGTGGCGGTCTGCCAGCTGACCATGAAGCCGCGGCGCTTGGCCGGACCGAACTCCATCAGATAGCTGGTCGACGCGCCGATTTCGCCGCCGGCGGCGAAGCCCTGCAGCAGGCGCCCTGCGACGATCAGCAGCGGCGCCGCCGTGCCGATGTCGGCATGGGTGGGGGCCAAGCCGATCAAGGCGGTGCCGGCGGCCATCAGCCAGATGGTCAGCGTCAGCGCCGGCTTGCGTCCAGAGCGATCGGCGATGCGGCCTATCGCCAGGCCGCCCAGCGGGCGCATCACGAAACCGATGCCGAAAGTGGCCAGCGCCATCAGCAGCGAGCCGTATTCGCTGTCGGACGGAAAGTACAGCTTGCCTATCAATACGGCGAAGAAGCTGAACACGGTGAAGTCGTACAATTCCAGCCAGTTGCCCAGCGCGATGGCGATCAGGGTGCGGCGCGGCGAGGCCGGGCGGGCGGCGGACGAGGGGACGGGGGCGACCAGCGGCTTGTTCATGGCGACTCCTGTTTTGGGATGGGCCGCCATGCGGGCGGATTGTTATCGCTTTCTTTTGTATGATATTAGCATTATTTGTGTCGGTGGGGTGTCACGGGACGGTGGGAGTCAGCGGCCGAGATGCCGGAACAGCGGCTGGCCGAACGGCGCCCGCAGCGCCGTGCGCGCGTCGGCAAGACGGGCTCAGTGGCTGTCGTGGCGGTAGGCGAACACCGGCAGCCGCCATTCGCGCCACAGCGCGGTCATCCGCAAGGCCAGGCCGAAGGCGAAGCTGGCGACGACGTTCCATTCGTGCTGGGCGCCCAGCCAGTTCAGGCCCAGATACAGCCCGGCCACCAGCAAGGACACGCTGGCGTACAGTTCGCGCCGGAACACGATGGGCACGCGGTTGCACAGCACGTCGCGCAGGATGCCGCCGGCGATGCCGGTGATCATGCCGGCCATCACGACGATGACCGGGTGGTAGTGCATGCCGAGCGCGACATCGCAGCCTATGATGGTGAACGCGACCAGGCCGAGCGCGTCCAGGATCAGGAACAGCCGGTTCAGATGGCGCATATAGCGCGAGATCAGCACGGCGGCGATGCCGCCGGCCACCACCAGCAGCACATATTCCGGGTGCTGGGTCCAGCCTATCGGGTAGCGGCCCAGCACGATGTCGCGCACGGTGCCGCCGCCCAGCGCGGTCAGGAAGGCGATGACGGTGACGCCGAAGATGTCCATGTGGCGGCGGCCGGCCGCCAGCGCGCCGGTCATCGCTTCGGCGGTGATGGCGATCAGATAGATCAGGGTCAGCATGGCGTGGCGTCCTTGCGGATGGCGGTTGCCGGCGCCGCCGGCTTGGCGGAGCGGGACATCGGGTGAGGGCAGGGCGCGGGCAAAAGCCGGGCGCGCCGCGGGGCGGGTGCGCGGGACAAGGCAGACTCCTGGGTGGATTCCGGGCTACGGAACAGCCTCTCCCCTTGTCCTTTTACCTGAGAGTTGCATGGCCGGCGGCCACTTGCCCCTTCGGTGGGCTGCTCGGGGCAGCCTCTCTCCAATCGGCTTGATTCAATGAAACACTGCGGTACGGCTTGCCTGAGCGATTATGGGAGCTTGCGTCTTCGGCGGGGGCCATGCCCCTCTCTCCCGCAGTTAGCCGGCTATATTAGCTTTCGCTATTGAAGTCGTCAATGCCGGGCCGGCGCGACGATGCGCCCCGGCCCGGCGGCCCTTCGGGGCCGTTTCTGCCCCGACAGAGATGGCCGATGCCGCAAAAGATCGTAAACAGGCTCTCAGTGCTTGTCGGGCTCGCCGGAGACGGGCTGGGCCGCGCCGCCGGGCGTGCGGCCATTGGCCTTGGCCGGCCCCTTCCGGGGCGCCGCCGTTTTCGGCTCGGCGCCGCCGGCAGTCTTCCCCGCCTCCTTGCGCCCGATTGCCGGCTTGACGGCCTTGGCCGCGGGTCCGACGGTTGCCGTCGGCGCCTTGCCGGATGCGGCGGTCTTGGCTGTGGTCGTCTTGGCCGCGCCCGTCTTGGGCGCGGTCTTGCGCCCGCCCGCAGGTTTGGCTGCGGCGGCGGCCGGCTTGGCGGCCCTGGCCGGCGGCTTGCCCGAGGCGGCCGGCGTCGCTTCGGCGGCGGCCGTCTGCGGGGGGACCTGCAACGCCAGCGCCGCGGCGACTTCGTCCAGTCGCGCCTGATGGACGGGCTCGATGGCGCCGCGCAGCGCCAGCAGGTCGCGGGCCAGCAGCCAGGCCTGATGGCGGCGGTGTGCGTCGGGCAGCAGCAGGGCGAGGCCGCGCAGCGCGCGCGGCGCGTCCAGCCGCACCAGCGCCACCTGGCGCCGCACGATGTCCTTCAATTGCATCAGCGTCAGCGGATACTCGTGGCGGACGTCGCGCATCACGCGGCGGATCGCGTTGAACGGCCGTTCGTCGACGACGCCGCTGCCGTTGCTGACATAGAGCAGCAGCCGCACGAAACCGTCGGCCAGCGTGCCCTGCTCGAAACCCGGGTCCAGGGCCTCGCGCTTCAGCCGGGCCAGCTCGCGGCTTTCCCAGGCCAGCGCCCGGCTGCGCGGCTCGCTGGCGGGCGTGACGCCGACCAGGGTCGCCAGCTGCGGCGATTCGTAGACGGCGCGGAACAGTTGCTCCTGGGCGGCGTCGCGCAGATCGCGGTAGTGGTCCAGCGATCGGACGACGAAGTCGGACAGCTGCTGCTGCCAGCGCCACAGCGGATTGTCTTCTGCCACCGGCCGGCGTTGTTCGCGCACCTTGGCGGCCAGGTCCGGCAGCCACCACAGCCACGGGTTCTTCGGCGAGATCAGCGTCCGCTCCAGCCGGGCCGGATGCAGCTCGCGCAGCAGGCGGGCGCTGGTCTCGTTGCTGAGCGCGCGCACCGCCGGAGACAGGTAACGGTCGTACACGCCCTGGTTGATCTCGGACACCCGCTTGACGACTTCGAAGGCGCGTTCGTCGTCGCGGCCGTCGTCCAGCGCCAGGATGTCCTGCACGTCGCGCGCCTCGAAACGGATGATGTAGCGCCCCTCGATGTATTCCAGGCCCGGCGCGTCCGGGGCGATGTCGTCGATGACGGCCTCGTACAGGCCCGGCGCCAGCACGTCTATCAGGTCCAGCGCGCTGGCGAATTCGCTGTGTTCCTTGTTGGCGACGCCGGCAGATACGAAGATGCCGAGGTGGCCGACCTTGTTGTGCAGACAGTAGACGATGGTCTGCTCGTTGTCGCGGATGTCGTCGACGCTGTCGTACAGATCGGCGATCCAGTTAAGCGCCTGCTGCGGCGGCGTGATGTTGTCGCCCCAGGAGGCGAACACGATGATGGGGGAGCGGATGTTGCGCATGTCCACCCGGACCTTGCCGTCGTGGCTGGCTATCCTGCCGTGCACCAGCTCGTTGCCGACGAACAGCTTCTGGGTGATCCACTCCATTTCCACCTTGTTCAGCAGGTAGTGGCCGCCCCACCAGCGCTCGAAATCCAGGTAGCGCTGCGGCTCGGTGTCGATCTTGGCGTACAGATTGTAGGACTTCTTCCACAGCGTGTTCGCCGGGTCCAGCTTCTCGAAATTCTCGACCAGATGGGCGCCGTCGAAATGGCCGTTGCCCAGGTCGCCGGCCAGCGAGGCGGTCCAGGTGCCGCCGGCGAGGCCGCCGGCGTAGCGCATCGGATTCTTGCCGCGCACGCCGGCCCAGTACGACAGCGGCGATCCGGCCAGCAGTATCGGGCCGACCAGATCCGGCGCCACCGCCGCCAGCATCGCCAGCGCCCAGCCGCCCTGGCAGTTGCCGATCACGAAGGGCTTGCCGTCGCTGTCCGGATGCAGCTCGTTGACGCGCGCGAGGAAGTGCCCTTCGGCCTTGGTCACGCTTTCTATGGTCTGGCCGTCGACCGGTTGCGGGAAGAACATCACGAAATAGCAGGGATGGCCCTGCTGCAGCGCGACGCCGATCTCGCTGTCCATCTTGAAGCCGCCGATGCCGGGGCCGTGGCCGGCGCGCGGATCGATGACGACGAAGGGGCGTTTGGCCGGATCGGTGGCCGGGCAGCCGGCGGGAGGCTTGATCGCGGCCAGCGCGTAGTTGGCCGGATCCGGCAGCTCGCGGCCGTCGACGATGATCCGGTACTCGAAGACCAGCACCGGCGGCTTGCCGCTTTCGCAGTGCTCCAGATAGGTGGCGCCGCGACGGTACTGCGTGTCCCAGTACAGGATGCCGCGCTGGCAGGCGTCCAGCCAGTAATCAAACAGCGCTTGAGGGAACGGGAACTTCCCGCCTTGAACCGCAGCAGTCGACCACATTGCAACCCCTTGTTCTTGAACGGTAGGAAAAGACGCGTGCAGCCTGTTGACGACCCTCGGAAAACGAACGCCGCCGAAAAGGGACCGTGAACGGGCCGCGGCCGACGACAGGCCATGGCCGTCACTGTACTCGTTATTTGCTGCAACGCAATAAATGCCGACGGTCCGGCGACGATGTGTGGCGCGAAGCCATCAACCGGTCCCGGCGCCTGCCGGGCTTCGAGTCGCGGCGGCCGTTTGCAGTTCCTTGACCATCTCCACGCCGGCTCAGGCCTGTCGGCGGGGGAAGGCCGATGTCATGCCGGGCGGATGTCGGCGCGCTGCCAGTCGCCGGCCATTTCCTCGCTGATCAACTCCTCGGCGACGAAGTCCAGGAAGGCGCGCACCGCCGGAGACAGGCCGCGCCGGGTCGGAAAGGCGGCGTGCAGTATGCCCCAGGGGAAGTCGTACTCGGGCAGGATGCGGCGCAGGCGGCCGTCGGCCAGGGCCTGGTGGCAGACGTTGGCGGGCAGCGCGGCGATGCCGACGCCGGCGATCGCCGCCTCCAGCAGCACGATCATGTCGTCGGTCATCAGGCGCGGGGCGTCCAGGTGGATGGTGTAGCTCTGGCCGACGTTGTCCAGCAGCAGCCACTGGCCGCGGCCGTCGGGCCGACTCATCGTCAGCGCAGGCAGCGCCGCCAGCCTCTCCGGGGTCTGCGGCTCGCCGCGGCTGTCCAGAAAGGCCGGGCTGGCCACCAGGATCACCCGGCTTTTGCCGAGCCGGCGCACCACCAGGCTGGCGCTGTCCTCTATCACGTTGCGGACCCTGAGCGCGACGTCGACGCCTTCCTCTATCAGGTCCACCCGGCGGTTGGTGGAGTCCAGCGCGACGCGCACCTGGGGGTGCCGGGCCAGGAAGCGCGGCAGCAGCGCGCTGAGCATGGTCTTGGACAACAGTTCCGGGCAGCTGACCCGTATCAGTCCGCGCGGTTCTGCGCTACTTTGCAGAATGGCCTCGTCGGCGGCGTCGGCTTCGGCCAGCATCGCCTGGCAGTGCCGGTAGTACTGGCCGCCGATCTCGGTCAGCGCCAGCCGGCGCGTGGTCCGTTGCAGCAGGCGCACCCCCAGGCGGGCCTCCAGTTCGGCCACGCGCCGGGACAGCCGCGACTTCGGGATGCCGAGCACCCGGCCGGCGGCCATGAAGCCGCCGTGTTCGACGACCTTGGCGAAGTACAACAGATCGTTCAGGTCCTGCATGATTGTCTCGCTGATGGAACAATGTTTCCAATTTTAGCAGTCTAGTCCGGATTGTCGCGCATGCCTATCATTGCTCCATCACAGCCGAACAATGGAAGGAACTGATATGAAACTGCTGCATCTGGACTCCAGCATCCTGGCCGACAACTCCGTCACCCGCGAACTGTCCGCCGTCGTCGCCGATACGCTGCGCCAGCGCCACGCCAATGTGGAAACCGTTTACCGCGATCTGGCCGCCAACCCGATCGCCCACCTGTCCGGCGAGATCGTCGGCGCCCGTTTCTCGCCGGAGTCCGACTGGACCCCGACGCAGCGCAGCGAGGCGGCGCTGAGCGACCAGCTGATAGCGGAATTCTTCGCGGCCGACGTGCTGGTGATCGGCGCGCCGATGTACAACTTCTCCATCCCGACGCAGTTGAAGAGCTGGATAGACCGCGTGGCCGCCGCCGGGCGCACGTTCAAGTACACCGAGAACGGCCCGGTGGGCCTGGTGCCGAACAAGAAGGTGGTGGTGGTGTCCGGCCGAGGCGGCGTGCACAGCACCGAGCAGGGCAGCCTGATGGATTTCCAGGAGGACTTCCTGGTCAAGGTGCTGGGCTTCCTCGGCGTGACCGATGTGGAGATCATCCGCGCCGAGGCCATAGGCATGGGCCCGGACAAGCGCGCCACGTCCATCCACCTGGCCAAGGAGGCCATCGCCAAGCTGGCGCTGTAATCCGCAAGAAGGCCCGGCATCGCCGGGCCTTTGTCGTTCAATCCAGCGGCTGTTTCAACGATTGTTCGACGCTGGGCTCGCTAAGGTAGCGGCGCATGATCGCGCGCAGGCTGCCGTCGCGGTACATCCGCTGCAGCTCGGCGTTCCACAGCGCGGCGCTTTCCTGGCTGAAGCGGGCTTTGCTCAGCGCGATGCCGGCGGCGATGATCTCGCTGTCCGGGAAGAAGTCCCGCACCGTCACTTGCTGGCTCGCCTGGTGGCTTTGCAGCCACGGGTCGAAGCTGATCGGATGGCCGAATACCGCCGTGACCACCCCGGTGCACACCATGTGGTACAGATCGTCCTCGTTGGACGCGACCACGATCTTCCGCTGCTGGGTCAGCTCGTCCAGCAGCTTGTCCTCGGCCGGACTGTGGCGATAGCCGCGGATCACGCCCCAGCGCAACTGCGGCAGCTTCAGCAAGTCCTGCAGCGTGTTCGCCTGCACGCCGCGGTGCAGCAGCACCAGGTTCTTGCTGTGGTGGTAGGGCAGCAGCCACAGATAGCGCTGGCGCTCCGGCGTGATGGTGGTGGACGCGCCGATGTCTGCCTGGCCGATTTCCAGCAGCTTCAATACCCGGGGCCTCGGGAAGTCGGCCTCGCTTTGTATCGGGCAGCCCAGCCGCCGCGCGAGCTCGCGGATGATGTCGGGGTCATAGCCCTTGCCCTGGTGGTAGGCGACGCCGAAGTCGTAATAGGCGACCACCAGCGGACTGTTTGGGCAGGCCGGGTTCGGCGCGGCCCGGGCCAGGGGCAGGAACAACAGCAAGGCGCAGATTGCCAGCCATCTCATCGTTTTCTCCCGCGGTACCGGCTGTGCCGGCGTCATTCTATCGGTACCTGCAGCATCTGCTTGGCGGCGCCATCGTTCAAATGGCGGCGCAGAATGTCGTATAGGGTGCCGTCCTTATACATTTTCACCAGTTCTCGATGCCAGCGCTCGGCCGCGCCCTGGCTGAAGCGCGCCTTGCTCAGCACCAGGCCGCTGGCGACCCTGTCGGTCTGCGGATACAGATCCAGAATGACGACCTGCCGGGCCATCAGCGGGTCCCGCAGCCAGCGGCCATAGCTGAACGGCTGGGCGAAGGCGGCGGTGACGATGCCGTTGGCCAGCATCTTGTACAGATCGTCCTCGTCCTCGGCCATCAGCAATTGGCGCCGCGCGGCGAGCTCGGCCAGCAGCTTGTCCTGTTCCGGTCCATGGTGATAGCCGCGGACGGCGCCCCAGCGCAGTTTCGGGTCCTGCAGCAGTTCCGCCAGCGAGCGGGCCTTGACGCTCGGATGCAGCAACACCATGTTCTTGCTGTGGTTGTAGGGATAAATCCAGGCATAGGCCAGCCGCTCGGGCGTAGGGATGGTGGAGGTGCCGATATCCAGTTGTCCGGTTTCCAGCATCTTCAGCGTCCGCAGGCGCGGCAGCTCCGTTTCGCTGGCGATCGGACAGCGCAGCCGTTGCGCCAGCTCGCGGACCAGATCCACGTCATAGCCATGCTTGTCTCGATAGGCGGCTCCTATCTTGTAGAAGCCGATCTTGAGCGCCCCCTGCGGACAGGCAGGGCCGGGCGCGGCCTGGCAGGCCGAGGAGAGAAGCAGGGCAAGCAAGAGCCGGATGTGTCGCCGCATTTCGTCTGTCACCCTCGATAGGCCAGGCCATATTCGTAAAAGCCCACTTTCAGTGGTCCGTAAGGGCAGGCGCGATGGTTTTCTGCTGCGTGGACGAAGGGGCTTGGCCATAAGAAGCCGACAACGGTGAGTCTGTAGATTTGCTGCATGCTGGCGCGCCACCCCGGAAGTCTTTGATTTCAATCATAGCTGCGCTGTCGGCGGCTGCTACCCCGCTTGTGGACGAGCCATTCGCCCCGGGGGAGGCAGCGACGCGACGGCGGGGTTTGGGGGGGGCGGGCGGATGCCGGGAGCGGGAGGCGGGAAGACGCCGGCCCGGACGGGCCTGGCCGGCGTGGACGATTACAGCTTGATCAGCGTGCTCTTCAGCTCGCTGTACTTGTCCAGCGCGTGCAGCGACTTGTCGCGGCCGTTGCCTGACTGCTTGTAGCCGCCGAAGGGGAAGTTCATGTCGCCGCCCTCGTCGTAGCAGTTGACCCACACGGTGCCGGCGCGCAGGCGGCGCGATACCTGGTGGGCGGTGCTGACGTTGGAGGTCCACACGGCTGCCGCCAGGCCGTAGGCGGTGTCGTTGGCGATGCGGATGGCGTCGTCCAGCTCGCTGAAGGTGATCACCGACAGCACCGGGCCGAAGATCTCCTCGCGGCAGATGGTCAGATCGTCGCTGGGGCAATCGAAGGCGGTCGGCTCGATGAACAGGCCCTTGTCGGTATGCGCGGCCTTGCCGCCAAACAGCAGCGTGGCGCCCTCGCTCAGGCCCTTGTCGATGTAGTTCAGCACCTTGCGGTACTGGATTTCGTCGACGATGGCGCCCATGCCGGTGGCCGGATCGAGCGGGTCGCCGGGGAAGAAGCCGGAGGCGGCCTTCTTGAACTCCTCGATGAAGCGCTCCTTGATGTCCTTGTGCACCAGCACGCGGGAACCGGCGGTGCAGACCTCGCCCATATTGTAGAAGATGCCGCTGGCTGCGGCGCGCGCGGCGCGGGCCAGGTCCGGGCAGTCCGGCAGGATGATGTTGGGCGACTTGCCGCCGAGCTCCAGCCAGGCCCGCTTCAGATTGGACTGGGCGGCGTAGCCGGCGATCAGCTTGCCGACGGCGGTGGAGCCGGTGAAGGCGACGCAGTCGACGTCGATGTGCAGCGCCAGCAGGCGCCCGACGTCGCCGGCGCCGGGCAGCACCTGGAAGATGCCGTCGGGGATGCCGGCCTCTTTGGCCAGCGCGGCGACGCGGATGGCGGTCAGCGGCGATTTCTCGGACGGCTTGACGATGACGGCGTTGCCGGCGGCCAGCGCCGGGCCGAATTTCCAGCTGGCCATCAGTATCGGGAAGTTCCACGGCACCACGGCCGCGACGACGCCGACCGGCTCGCGCGTGACCAGGCCGACCAGCTTCGGATCGACCGGCACCACTTCGCCGCCGACCTTGTCTATCGCCTCGGCGTACCAGTCCACGCAATAGGCGGCGGCCGGCACGTCGACCGAGGTGGTGTCGCCGATGGGCTTGCCGGCGTCCAGCGTTTCCAGCAAGGCCAGTTCGTCGCCGTGCTCGCGGATCAGCGCGGCGAAGCGTTTCAGGATGTCGGCGCGCTGGCGCGGCGCCAGGCCGGACCAGGCGCCGGAGTCGAAGGCGCGCCGGGCAGCCTTGACCGCCGCTTCCACTTCGGCCTCGCCGCAATGGGCGATGTCGGCCAGCTTGGCGCCGTCGGCCGGGTTGACGCAATCGAAGCGTCGGCCGTCGGCGGCGGCGCGGTAGGCGCCGTCGATGAAGGCGCGGCCTTCAATCTTCAGTTCTGCGGCAAATTGTTTCCATTCGGCGTGACTGCGGGACATGCGGCTCTCCTCGTCATATGGTGTTGTTTGGCGGAATCAGGCTTTCAAGCGGGTATGGGACTGCAAAGTTCGATCAGCGCGCCGTCGGGCGCGCGCACATAGGACACGGTCTGCCCCCAGGGTTTTCGCTTCGGCGCCGACAGCTCGGCCGCGCCGTGCGCCAGCGCCTTCGCGTGGGCGGCTTCCACATCGTCGGTGACGAGGCCTATCTCCATGCCCAGCGGCCTGGCGGACTGGTCGGCGCGGACATGGCCGTCGGGCAGGCTGCCGGCGGCCAGTTCGTGCTGGGCGAAGGACAGCGTGGTTTCGCCGGTGTCCAGTTCGCCGTAGGTTTCGGATTCGTGCAGGAATTTCCGCTGGAAGCCGAAGGCGGCCTCGAAGAAGCGCAGCGAAGCCGGGACGTCCGGCACATAGATAATGGTGTAGGCCAGCTTCAAGATGTTTCCCCCCTGTCAGAAAGTGGGCGGCGAGCTGGCGCTGACCACCTCGCAGATATCGTCGCCGACATTGCGGAAGCGGTGAGGCAGCTTGCTGTCGAAGTAATAGGCATCGCCCGGACCCAGCACCCGGCTGTCGTTGCCCACCGTCACTTCTATGCTGCCGCGTATGATGACGCCGCCTTCCTGGCCGTCGTGCACCAGCATGTCGGGCCCGGTGTCGGCGCCCGGCTGGTAGTGCTCGCGCAGGATGGCGATGTCGCGTTTGTCGTGGGCGGTGCCGACCAGCATCAGCTTGATGTCCTCGTTGCCGAGATTGGGCAGCTCGTCGGCCTGGTAGAACACGCGCGGCTGTTCCGGCGCGGCGTCGAAGGTGAAGAACTCCGCCAGCGTGATCGGCAGGCCTTCCAGCACCTTCTTCAGCGAGCTGACCGACGGGCTGACCCGGTTCTGCTCGATCAGCGAGATGGTGCCGTTGGTGACGCCGGCCCGTTTGGCGAGCTCCCGCTGCGACAGGCCGAAGCGTGTCCTGACCATTCTCAACCGTGCGCCGACGTCCATTCTTGCTGCTCCATCAATATGTTAATAATTTTAGACAAATGCGGTATTGTACCTCGTGCCGGCGGCGATGTGCTTGCTGCGTCGCAAAAACGAATATCTTTGCATGGATGAGGGTTTATAGTCAGAATCAGCTTGAACGGGCAAGCGCAATGTGAATTTTCTTAAACGGCTGTTGTTTGCCTGCCCATGGACAGAACCAGTTTGGAGACGACTATGCTGATCGGCGTTCCGAAGGAAATCAAAAACCATGAGTACCGGGTGGGTCTGACCCCGTCCGGCGTCCGCGAGCTGGTGGCGAACGGACACAAGGTGCTGGTGCAGACCCACGCAGGACTGGCCATTGGTTTTACCGACGAGCAGTACATCCAGGCCGGCGCGTCCATCGCGTCGAATGCCGAGGAGGTGTTCGAGCGCGCCGACATGATAGTCAAGGTCAAGGAGCCGCAGCCGGTGGAATGCCGGCTGCTGCGGCCGGGCCAGGTGCTGTTCACCTATCTGCACCTGGCGCCGGATCCGGAGCAGGCGAAGCTGCTGGCCGAATCCGACGCGATCGCCATCGCCTACGAAACCGTCACCGACGAGCGCGGCGGCCTGCCGCTGTTGGCGCCGATGTCGGAGGTGGCCGGCCGGATGGCGATACAGGCCGGCGCCCATGCGCTGGAGAAGGCGCAGGGCGGCCGCGGCGTGCTGCTGGGCGGCGTGCCCGGCGTGGCGCCGGCCAGGGTCGTCGTCATCGGCGGCGGCGTCGTCGGCCTGAACGCCGCCCGCATGGCGATGGGCGCCGGCGCCGACGTCACGATACTGGACAAGTCGCTGTCGCGCCTGAAGGAAATCGACATGGTGTTCGGCGGCCGCATCAAGACGCTGATGTCGAACAGCGCCAATATCGACGACAGCATCCGCGACGCCGACCTGGTGATAGGCGCGGTGCTGATCCCCGGCGCCGCGGCGCCGAAACTGGTGACGCGGGCGATGTTGAAGACGATGAAGCCGGGCGCGGTGCTGGTCGACGTGGCGATAGACCAGGGCGGCTGTTTCGAGACCAGCCGCGCCACCACCCACCAGGACCCGATCTACACCGTCGACGGCATCGTCCACTACTGCGTGGCCAATATGCCGGGCGGCGTCGCGCGCACGTCCACGCAGGCGCTGACCAACGCCACGCTTCCGTATACGCTGGAGCTGGCCAACAAGGGCTGGCGCCAGGCGCTGCTGGACAACGCCCATCTGCGCAACGGCCTGAACATCTGCCGCGGCCGCGTCACCTATCGCGCCGTCGCTGACGATCTGGGCCATCCCTACGTCGACCCCATCGAGGCCATCAAGGCCGCCAGCTGAAAGAGGAGCTTTGCATTCTATGTCGCAAGCAATCATCGGCATTCCGTGTGACATGAAAATGATAGGCCTGCTGCCGTTCCACGCGGTGGGCGACAAATACATCGCGGCGGCGGCAGGCGGCGCCGGCGGCCTGCCGCTGCTGATCCCCGCGCTGGGCGACACCGACATCCTGCGGGCGACGCTGGCGACGCTGGACGGCCTGCTGCTGCCGGGTTCGCCGTCCAATGTCGAGCCCTACCATTACGGCGGCGTGTCCAGCCGCCAGGGCACGCTGCACGATCCGCGCCGCGACGCCACGACGCTGCCGCTGATCCGCATGGTGCTGGAGGCCGGCGTGCCCTTGCTCGGCATCTGCCGGGGTTTCCAGGAGATCAATGTCGCGCTCGGCGGCGAGTTGCATCAGCATGTGCAGGAGCAGCCGGGCCTGCGCGACCACCGCGAGATCGAGGGTGAGGACATCGGCGCGATGTACGCGCCGGCGCACCGGGTCAGCTTCGTCGACGGCGGCTTGCTGGCGCGATGGTCGGGCCGCGGCGAGGACATGGTCAACTCGCTGCACCAGCAGGGCATCAAGCGGCTGGCGCCGGGACTGGACGCCGAGGCCTACGCCGAGGACGGCCTGATCGAGGCCTATCGCGTCCGCGACGCCAAGCGCTTCGGCTTCGCCGTGCAGTGGCATCCGGAATGGTGCTATTGGGACAATCCGGTGTCGCAGGCGATCTTCCAGGCTTTCGGCGACGCCTGCCGCGCCCGCCACGCGGAGCGGGTCGGCTAGATCGGTGTCTGCGCGCCGGCCGGTGAACCCGGCGCGCATTGCGATGACTCAATAGAGAGCCCGTCCGCGATTTTCTTGCCGCGGTCGTCTCGGCGGCGCAGTCAGGGACGTCGCGGACAGGCTCTACACACCTCCCGATCCAGAGCCGCAGCCAGCGGCCGGGGAGTCAACAGAGGAAGCGTTATGAATCACCAGATCAACGAATGGCTGCGAGAGCACCGAATCACCGAGGTCGAATGCATCGTGCCGGACATGACCGGCGTGGCGCGCGGGAAGATCGTGCCGAAGGACAAGTTCGTGTCCGACCCGGAAATGCGCCTGCCGGAGGCGGTGCTGATCCAGACGGTCACCGGCGACTATCCGGACGACAGCCTGCTCGACCTGACCGATCCGGACATGGTGCTGGAGCCCGATCCGAACACGCTGCGCTATGTGCCGTGGGCGGTCGATCCGACGGCGCAGCTGATCTACGACTGCTGCCGAGCCGACGGCAGCCCGGTGGACGTGGCGCCGCGCAATGTGTTGAAGCGGGTGCTGGGCCTGTTCGACGAGATGGGGCTGGAGCCGGTGCTGGCGCCGGAGATGGAGTTCTACCTGCTGTCGCCGAATCCGGATCCGGACATCCCGCTGGCGGCGCCGATAGGGCGCACCGGCAGGGCGGAGTTCGGCCGCCGCTCGTACTCGATAGACGCGGTCAACGAGTTCGACCCGCTGTTCGAGGACATCTACGACTATTGCCACGCGCAGAACCTGGAGGTGGACACGCTGATCCACGAGATCGGCACCGCGCAGATGGAGATCAATTTCCTGCACGGCAATCCGCTGGAGCTGGCCGACCAGGTCTTCCTGTTCAAGCGCACCGTGCGCGAGGCCGCGTTCCGCCACAATATGTACGCCACCTTCATGGCCAAGCCGATGGAGAACGAGCCGGGCAGCGCGATGCACATCCATCAGAGCCTGGTCGACAAGAACACCGGCCGCAACGTGTTCACCAACGAGGACGGCAGTCCGTCCGACATCTTCTTCCACTTCATCGCCGGTCTGCAGAAGTACATTCCGCAGACCATGCCGCTGTTCGCCCCCTACGTGAACTCATTCCGTCGTTTGTCTCGCTACACCGCGGCGCCGACCAATGTCGAATGGGGTTACGACAACCGTACCGTCGGCCTGCGCGTGCCGCATTCTTCGCCGGCGGCGCGCCGGATCGAGAACCGGGTGCCCGGCGTCGACGTCAATCCCTATATCGCGATCGCCGCCACGCTGGCCTGCGGCTACCTGGGCATGGTGAACAAGCTGCAGCCGTCCGAGCCCAGGCAGACCGACGCCTACGAGCTGCCCTACCAGTTTCCGAACAGCTCGGAGGAGTCGTTGCAGCGGCTGGCCGGCTGCCACGAGATCGCCGAGGTGCTGGGGCCGCGCTTCGTCAGCATGTATGTGGCGATGAAGGAAAAGGAGTTCGCCGAGTATTTCCGCGTGATCAGCCCGTGGGAGCGCAAGTTCCTGCTGCTGCACGTTTGATGCGCGCATCATAGTCTCGCGGTTAGAATCACCGAACAGACAGGACAACGAAATAGAACGACGCCGCAGGCGCAGCAGGGGCGGACATCTGTCCGCCCCGTCGGAGAAAACTGGAAGGATTGTTATGCAGAAGCAACGTACCACCAGCCAATGGCGCGAACTGGACGCCGCCCACCACCTGCATCCGTTCACCGATACCGCATCGCTGAACCAGCAGGGCGCCCGAGTGATGACGCACGGAGACGGCGTCTATCTGTGGGATTCAGAGGGGAACAAGATCATAGACGGCATGGCCGGCCTGTGGTGTGTCAATGTCGGCTACGGCCGCAAGGACTTCGCCGAGGCGGCGCGCCGCCAGATGGACGAGCTGCCGTTCTACAACACCTTTTTCAAGACCACCCACCCGGCGGTGGTCGAGCTGTCCAGTCTGCTGGCCGAGGTGACGCCGGCCGGCTTCGACCATGTGTTCTACACCAACTCCGGCTCCGAGTCTGTGGACACGATGATACGGATGGTGCGCCGCTACTGGGACGTGCAGGGCAAGCCGCAGAAGAAGACGCTGATCGGCCGCTGGAACGGCTATCACGGCTCGACGATAGGCGGCGCCAGCCTCGGCGGCATGAAATACATGCACGAGCAGGGCGACCTGCCCATCCCCGGCATGGCCCACATCGAGCAGCCGTGGTGGTACAAGCACGGCAAGGACATGACGCAGGACGAGTTCGGCGTCGTGGCCGCGCGCTGGCTGGAGGAGAAGATACTGGAGATCGGCGCCGACAAGGTGGCCGCCTTCGTCGGCGAGCCGATACAGGGCGCCGGCGGCGTCATCGTGCCGCCGGCCACCTACTGGCCGGAGATAGCGCGCATCTGCCGCAAGTACGACGTGCTGCTGGTGGCCGACGAAGTGATATGCGGTTTCGGACGCACCGGCGAGTGGTTCGGCCACCAGCATTTCGGCTTCCAGCCGGACCTGTTCACCGCGGCCAAGGGCCTGTCCTCCGGCTACCTGCCGATAGGCGCGGTCTTCGTCGGCAAGCGCGTGGCCGAAGGTCTGGCCGCCGGCGGCGACTTCAACCACGGCTTCACCTATTCCGGCCACCCGGTCTGCGCCGCCGTCGCGCACGCCAATGTGGTGGCGCTGCGCGACGAGGGCATCGTCCAGCGCGTCAAGGACGACATCGGTCCGTACATGCAGCAGCGCTGGCGCGAGACCTTCAGCCGCTTCGAGCATGTCGACGACGTCCGCGGCGTCGGCATGGTGCAGGCCTTCACGCTGGTCAAGAACAAGGCGACGCGCGAGCTGTTCGACGATTTCGGCGATGCCGGCACGCTGTGCCGCGACATCTTCTTCCGCAACAATCTGATCATGCGCGCCTGCGGCGACCATATCGTGTCGGCGCCGCCTCTGGTGATGACGCGGGCCGAAGTCGACGAAATGCTGGCGGTGGCGGCGCGCTGCCTGGAGGAGTTCGAACGGACGCTGAAGGAGCGCGGACTGGTGTGACGGCGACTATGCTGGTGTGGGAACGGTAATTTTGTTCCCGCCCCGGTTTTGCAGCGGATGAGGCGGGTTGGTACAATTCCACCCGCTTTTTCTATTATTTCTATAATGAATTGCAAACAGGTTGGCGGTAATACGGACGCCGGCACGAGTAACGCACACAACAGGACTTGACGCATGTTCGTCGCAATCGGGTACATCCTTATCCTCGCATCGGTGCTTGGGGGCTTTGTCGCGGCAGGGGGGGAACTGGCCGCGCTGATGCAGCCGCTGGAGGTGGTGATGATCGCAGGCGCCGCCATCGGCGCCTTTGTCGTCGCCAACGGCGGCGCGCCGCTGAAGGCCACCATCAAGGCCATGCCCACGGTATTCAAGGGCAGTCCCTACAGCAAGGCCTTCTATATGGATCTGTTCTCCCTGCTGTTCGAGATACTGACCAAGGTGCGCAAGGAGGGCCTGATGTCCATCGAGGCCGACGTCGAGAATCCCGAGGCCAGTCCTGTATTCTCCAAGTACCCCACGGTCATGCATGACCATCACGTGGTCGAGTTCATCTGCGACTATCTGCGTTTGATGGTCGGCGGCAATCTGAACGCCTTCGAGATCGAGAACCTGATGGACGTCGAGATCGAGACCCACCACCACGAGGGCGAGGTGCCGGTCAACGCGGTCAAGGGCCTGGCCGACGGCATGCCGGCCTTCGGTATCGTCGCCGCGGTGATGGGCGTGGTGCACACGATGGCGTCGGTGGGCGCGCCGCCGTCCGAGCTGGGCATGCTGATCGCCCACGCGCTGGTCGGCACCTTCCTCGGTATTCTGCTGGCCTACGGCTTCGTCGGCCCGTTGGCGACCATTCTGGAGCACAAGCTCGGCGACGGCACCCGCGTCTACCAGACCATCAAGGTGACGCTGCTGGCCAGCCTGAACGGCTATGCGCCGCAGGTGGCGGTGGAGTTCGGCCGCAAGGCCCTGACTTCGATTGATCGTCCGTCCTTCAAGGAACTGGAAGATCACGTCAAGCAGAAGAAATAAGCGGGAGCGGCACCGATATGGCAGACGAATCGCAACGGCCAATCATAGTCAAGAAGATCAAGAAGGGCGGGCACGGCCATCACGGCGGCGCCTGGAAGATCGCCTATGCCGACTTCGTGACGGCGATGATGGCCTTCTTCCTGCTGATGTGGCTGCTGGGCTCGGCCTCGCAGGGCACGCTGAACGGCATCGCCGAATATTTCAAGACGCCGCTCAAGGTGGCGCTGTCCGGCGGTGCCGGCGCCGGCGACGCCACCTCGGTGGTCAAGGGGGGCGGCAACGACCTGACCAAGCAGGCCGGCCAGGTCAACAAGGCGGGCGCCAAGCAGGAAGAAATCATGCAGAAGCAGAAGGAACAGGCCAGCCTGAACCAGCTGCAGCAGAAGATCCAGCAGAACATCGAGCACAGCGAGCTCTTGAAGGAGTACAAGAACCAGCTGAAGCTGGAAATGACGCCGGAAGGGCTGAAAATCCAGATCGTCGACGAGCAGAACCGGCCGATGTTCGATTCCGGCAGCTCGCGCATGCTGCCGCATACCCGGGTGCTGCTGCAGCAGCTGGCGCAGGACCTGAACCAGATGTCGAACAAGATCAGCATCTCCGGCCATACCGACGCCAAGCCGTTCGCCGGCGGGCAGGGCGGCTACAGCAACTGGGAATTGTCGGCCGACCGCGCCAACACCGCGCGGCGCGAGCTGATCGCCGGCGGCCTCAGCGAGAGCAAGGTTCTGCGCGTGGTCGGCCTGTCCTCGGCCAATCCGCTGATCAAGAGCGACGTGTTCAGTCCGGAAAACCGCCGCATCACCATCGTGGTGCTGAACAAGGACGCCGAGTCGTCCATCCTGAACGACGGCTTCAAGCCGCAGATGAACCAGGAAGTGATAGGCGGGCCGGCCAATAGCGGCGAAGCGCCGGCGGCCGGCTCGCCGTAGCGATGGGCCGCCTGCGCCATCCGCTGCTGCAATTGCTGGCCTGCGTCGGTGCCTGGGTATTCGTCGCGCCGGGGCAGGATCCGGCCGTCTGGGCGGCGCTGCAGGGCGGGATGGCGGCGCTGCTGGCGACGCTGTCGCGTCTGCCCGGCTGGCAGCGGGCGGCGCACGGCCTGTTCGTGCCGGCGGCGGTATTGCTCAGGCAGGCGGGCATCCCGCCGTGGTGTTATCTGCTGGCCTTGCTGGCGACGCTGGCGCTGGGGCGGAACGCCCTGGTCGAACGGGTGCCGTTGTACCGTTCGGCGCGGCGGGTGGCCGAGCGGCTGGGCGAGAGGCTGGGGAGCGGCTGGCGCGTGCTCGAGGCCGGTTGCGGCGACGGCCGCCTGGCGCTGCAACTGTGCCGGCTGCGACCCGATCTGAACCTGTCGGCGTTGGAAAACGCGCCGGGCAGCTGGCTGTTGGCCCGCTTGCGCTGGCTCGGGGCCGGCAGGCCGGCGCGGCTGGCGATAGGCTGCCGCAGCTTCTGGGGGGAGGACTGGGGGGCGTACGACGCGATCTATGTGTTTCTGTCGCCGGAGCCGATGCCGCGGGTGTGGCGCAAATTCGTCGCCGAAGGCGCGCCGGGCAGCCTGCTGATCAGCAACACTTTCGTCGTGCCCGATGTCGAACCCGATGAACGGCTGCCCTTGGGCGGCCCCTTGCAAAAAGAACTATTGATCTGGCGTCACCCACATGGATCTGAATAACTGGAGCAAGGCCGTCGCGGAAAAGCGCTGGCCGATACTGCCGGACACGCTGGCCGAACTGCGCGACGCCTGCGCCCGCCACAGCGATCTGGTCAATTTCTCTGACCTGTCAAATCTCTGCCTGTCCGATCCCTTCCTGCTGCTGGATCTGTTGCGGGTCGTCGGCAATTCGCGCGCCTTGCAGCGCAACGAGAGCATTCCGTCGGTCGAGCAGACGCTGATGCTGATGGGGCTTGAGGCGGTGGTCGGCCGCTTCAACCGGGTCGAGGGCATGGAGCCTGCGCCGGGCCGGCTGGACCCCGAGGTCTACGAGGCGGTCGGCGACTGGATGGGGCGCAGCCGGGTGGCGGCGCTGCTGGTCAAGGAATGGCTGTCCATCATGGGCGACCTGAAGGTCGAGGACTGCTTCGTCGCCGCCTTGCTGTACAACCTGCCAGGCTGCCTCTACATGATCCAGCGCAACCGGCTGCCGGACAAGCCGCTGCTGCAGGAGATGTCGGAGGCCTTCGACACCGATTACGCCAAGATACTGGAGGCCTTCATCAAGCACATGCCGCTGCCGGCAGGCTTCAACGGATTGATCGGTCCGGGCAAGCCGAACAAGCGGCGCCAGTTGCTGAAGCTGGCCATCGCCACCGCCAATTCGCTGGAGCACGGCGTCGAGCGCAGCACCTGGCTGGTCGGCGTCGACGCGGCCGCCAAGATGATCAACGGCCACCCGGAGCAGGCCTATATGGCGGTGGTGCACTCGGTGCTCAGCGTGGCGCGGCGGCCGCACGAGATAGGCTACACCTTTCCGGCGCGCGCGCTGTTGATGCTGCCCAGCGACGCGCCGAAGGCCGAGATGAAGAAGGCGGAGGCGCTGGCCGACGGCGGCCAGCTGGAGAACGCGATACGCGAGTCGATACGCTTCCTGGCCAACGATCTGAAGTTCGAGCGGGTGCTTTACTACCACTACGAGCACGAGCAGCACGCGTTGAAACTGCGCTACCAGGTCGGCGTGGCGGCCGACAGCCCGCTGCGCAAATTGCAGCTGGAGCTGGAACCGGGCAGCTTCTTCGGCGTGTTCGCCAGCAAGCCGCAGAGCTTCCACGCGCCGGCGGCGGTGCGCCAGCAACTGGCCAGACGCTACGACGACGCCTTCTTCCAGCATGTCGGCGACGGCGAGTTCGCGCTGATGACGCTGTTCGGCGGCCACAAGCTCAGCGGTGTGTTCTACGTCGACAACGCCCGCAGCGGCAGGGCGATAGACGACGGCACCTATCATCGCTTCAAGGATCTGGTCACCCGGCTGACGCTGTTGCCGCAGTAATGCAAGAAGGCGCGGGGGCGGGTACACTCTAGCCCCTTCTGTCCGGCTTTCAGCGGAATCCATCATGCATTACATCGCCAAGACCATCACCTCACCGCACAACGACGAAGTCAAGGCGCTGGCCCGACTGGTCCAGCACAGCCGCGACCGCCGCAAGGAGGGCGTGATGGTGCTGGAAGGCATACATCTGGCCGAGTCCTGCCTGCAGGCCGGCGGCGCGCTGCCGCGGCTGTATCTGAACGAGGCGGCGGCCGGCAAGCCCGAAGTCCGGGCGCTGCTGGCCAGGCTGCCGGCCGACAGCGTCGTGGTGACGCTGCCGGAGGCCGTGATGGCCAAGGCGACCGCGCTGGCCAGCGCCGGCGAGCTGCTGGCGCTGTCGCCGCGGCCCAGGCCGCGGGCACCGGACGCGGCGGCGGCGCGGGTGCTGCTGGAGGACATCCAGGACCCCGGCAATCTGGGCACGATCTTGCGTTGCGCGGCGGCGGCCGGCGTCTGGGACGTCTTCCTGTCCAAGGGCTGCGTCGACGTGTTCTCGCCCAAGGTGCTGCGCGCCGGCATGGGCGCCCACTTCGCGTTGCGCATACACGAGCACGCCGATCTGGAGGCCGAGTTGCGCGGTTTCGCCGGCCGCAAGCTGGTCACGCATCTGGAGGGCTCCAGCTCCTTGTACGGCCACGACCTGTCCGGCGCGGTGGCCTTCGTGTTCGGCAACGAGGGCGCCGGGGTCGGCGACGCGCTGCTGGCGCTGGCCGACGCCCGCATCCGCATCCCGATGCCGGGCCACGCCGAGTCGCTGAACGTGGCGATGGCGGCCACGGTGTGCCTGTTCGAGCGGGTGCGGCAGCTGGAGGGGTGATCAGACGGTTTGCGACCGCCAGTGAAGGGGCTCGCCGACGGTATCGGCGGGAAGCGCCGGGCAGGCGAACTGGCCGCTTGCGCCGCTGAGGGCCAGCATGGCGCCATCGCTCAGCGCGACCGTCAGCGCGTCGGCGTCGCCCGGCGGCGCGCGCAGCCAGCGCAAGGCGCGCATCGCGTCGCCGTCCAGGCCCAGGCCGCGCTGTTTCAGCCAGGCTTCGCGCAGGGTCCACATTTGCAGAAACAGCTCGGGCGCCTTCGCCGCGTCCAGGCGGAGGGCGCGCCGTTCGTCCGGAGAGAAAAGCCAGTCGGCGATTTGCTCGATGGAGCGCCTGGGGCTGGGCGTTTCCAGATCCAGGCCGACGGGCCGGCGCGCCAGCGCGCAGGCGACGTTTTCACCGCTGTGGCTGATCGCGGGAAACCAGTCGGGGTGGTCCGGAAAGCACGGAGCGCCGGCTTCGGTGGCGCCAAGGGCCAGTCGTTCGGGCGCCGTGCCCAGCTGGTCGCCGGCCAGCTTGCGCAGCAGCCAGCGGCTGGCCAGGAATTGCAGCCGCCGCGACGGCCGGCCCATGGTCGACAGCCGCAGACGCTCGGCCTGCCCCAGCCAGGCTTCTGCATCGTCCCAGTCGCGCTGGCACAGTGCGCTCAGCCGGCAGCTGTCGACCCACATCGTCACTTGCCTATCTTGGCGTATTCGCCCTTGATCGCCGCGCCGGCTATCACCGCCCCGGCATGGCATTCGATGGTCTGGCTGTCGCGGACCTCGTCTTTCTTGTAGTAGCTGACGATGTCGACCACGGCATTGGCGTCACGCCGCTTGGCGGAGTTCTGGAACGAGATCAGCGTCGACAGGATGGCCCAGCGGCAGGCCTCCACATCGGTCTTGTTGAAGGCGTTGGTCTTCTGGTTGGACACGTCGCTGCCCAGCTTCTGGTGTAGGGCCGGCGTGTGCTGGCCCGCGAGGAAGAAACGGACGGAACCGTCGAGCTTTTCCTTGGCTTCCGGCATGGCCAGCACGTCGGACAGCGGGACCTTGACCACGGTGTCGCGGGCCATCGCGTGGCCGGAGGCCAGGCACAGGGCCAGCAGGGGAATGACGAAACGCATGTTTATGTCTCCTTGATTGACGGTCGGTGCCGGCCAGGGCCGGCACGGTGAAAAATCAGTCGCGCCAGCGACGGAAGATCAACGAAGTGTTGATGCCGCCGAAGGCGAAGTTGTTGCTCATCGCCAGTTCGGTTTCGAGGCGGCGGCCCTCCGCCGCGAGGTAGTCCAGCGGCGCGCAGCGCGGGTCGACTTCGGTCAGGTTCAGCGTCGGAGCGAACCAGCCGTCGCGCATCATCTCTATCGTCATCCAGGCTTCCAGCGCGCCGCAGGCGCCCAGCGTGTGGCCCATATAGCTTTTCAGCGAGGAGATGGCGACCTTTTCGCCGAAGACGCTGTGGGTCGCCTGGGATTCGGCCACGTCGCCCTGATCGGTGGCGGTGCCGTGGGCGTTGACGTAGGGGATGTCCGACGGGGCCAGGCCAGCGCCGTCCAGCGCCAGCCGTATCGCGCCGGCCATCGTCTCCGCCTGCGGATGGGTGACGTGCTGGCCGTCGCTATTGGTGCCGAAGGCGAGAATCTCGGCCAGGATGTCGGCGCCGCGGGCGCGGGCATGCTCCAGCTCTTCCAGAATCAGCGTGCAGGCGCCTTCGCCCAGCACCAGACCGTCCCGCTTGGCGTCGAACGGGCGCGGGGTCAGCGCGGGCGTGTCGTTGTGTTCGGTGCTGGTGGCGAACAGGGTGTCGAACACGGCCGCCTGGGTCGGATCCAGCTCCTCCGCGCCGCCGGCTATCATCGCCACCTGGCGGCCGCTCTGTATGGCCTCGAAGGCGTAGCCTATGCCCTGGCTGCCCGAGGTGCAGGCGCTGGAGGTCGTGATCACCCGGCCGGTCACGCCGAAGAATACGCCTATGTTCACCGGCGCGGTGTGCGACATCATGCGGATATAGGTGTTGGCGTTGATGCCCTCGGTGCTCTTGCACATCAGCATGCGGCCGAAATCGCCGATATTGGCCGGACAGCCGGACGATGAGCCGTAGGAGACGCCCATCTTGCCGCTTCGCAGCAGCGGATCGTTCAAGAGGCCGGACTGTTCCAGCGCCATTTCCGTCGCGCGGGTGGCCATCAGCGCGACGCGGCCCATGCTGCGCGTGGTCTTGCGGTTGTAGTGCGCGGGCAATTCGAATGGTGCGGCCGGCGCGCCGACCTGGGTGCCCAGGCCATCGTATTCGGCCCAGGGCGCCATGGTCCGCACGGCGTTGCGGCCGGACTGCAGCCACGATTTCACCGATGCCCAGTCATGGCCCAGAGGGCTGATGGCGCCGACGCCGGTAATCACGACGCGCTTCATCCTATCATCCCTCCATTGACCGAAATCACCTGGCGCGTGATATAGGCGGCATCCTCGCTGATCAGAAAGCTTACGGCGGCGGCGACTTCTTCCGGTTTGCCGACGCGGCGGCTCGGAATCATCTTCATCGCCTCTTCGAGCACGTGCGCTTCCATCATTTCGGTGTCTATCAGGCCGGGCGCCACGCAGTTTACGGTGATGGCCCGGCTGGCAAGCTCGACCGCCAGCGCCTTGGTGGCGCCGATCACGCCGGCCTTGGCGGCGCTGTAGTTGACCTGGCCGCGGTTGCCTATCAGGCCGGACACCGATGCCAGCGTGACGATGCGGCCCGGTTTGCGGCGGCGAACCAGCGGCATGGTCAGCGGCTGCAGCACATTGTAGAAGCTGCCCAGATCGGTATTGACCACCAGGTCCCAATCCTCGGGGGGCATCGCCGGGAAGGCGTTGTCTCGCGCCAGGCCGGCATTGCAAACCACGCCGTAATAGCAGCCGTGGCTTGCGATGTCGGCGAGCAGGGCCGCCGAGGCCGCCTCGCGGTCGGTGACGTCGAACTGCAGCACCCGGGCCTGGCGGCCCATCGCGGCGATTTCGGCGGCGACGGCATCGGCTTCGTCGCGGCGGCTGCGGCAATGCACCACCACGTCGTAGCCGTCGCGGGCCAGTCGCAGGGCGATTGCACGTCCTATGCCCCGGCTGGAGCCGGTTACCAGTACGGTTTGGTCGTTCATTGCATCGATTCCTTGATGAATTGTTCTGTGTCCGAAGGCTCGAAAACCTTCAGCTGCGCGGTGGCGAGCCGCTGGCCGGCGCTGTCTATGCCGCATTCGAACTGCCCTAGGCCGTTGTCGGCCAGGAATTGCAGTTCGATGCGAACTCGCAGCGGCGCATCGAATGCGAAAGCCGGCACCAGGGCCTGATAGCGGCGGCAGCCCAGCAGGAAGCCCACCTTGGGCGCCTCGCCGCGGGCCCTGGCCTGCAGGCCGGCCCAGGCGGCGATGGCCTGGGCCATGTATTCGATGCCGACCCAGCTTCCTATCTCGCCGTCTCGGCAGAAGAGCTGACCCGGCTTCGGCGTCACTTCGGCGACCAGGCTGCTGTCGTCGGCAAAGAGCACCCGATCCAGCAGGGACATGTCGCCGGAGTGGGGCACCAGGTGTTCGATGGCGGGAATCGCGTCGCTCATGGGGCGGCCTCCAGAATCAGGCAGGCATTGCTGCCGCCGAAAGCGAAAGAGTTGCTCAGCGCGCGCCGCGGCTGGCGCGACAGGCTTTGGCCGGGCCGCACCAAACGCAAGGGCGGGAGCTCGGGATCGGCCTCGCCGTCCCATTGATGGACCGGCAGCAGGCCTTCGGCGTTGTCCCGCAGCGTCAGCCAGCAGATGGCGGCCTCCAGCGCGCCGGCCGCGCCCAGCGTGTGGCCGGTCAATCCCTTGGTGGAGCTGGCCGGCACGTCGGCGCCGAACAGCTGGCTGACGGCCAGGCTTTCCATCGCGTCGTTCTGTCGGGTGGCGGTGCCGTGCAGATTGATGTAGTCGATGTCGGAAGGCGCGAGCGCCGCTCTTTCCAGCGCTTCCCGCATCGCCGACAGCGCGCCGCCGCCGCTCGGGTCCGGCGCGGAAATGTGGTGGGCGTCGGCGGTTTCCCCCCAGCCGGCCAGTCGGATCGGGCCTGGCTCCCGGCTCATCAGGAACAAGGCCGCGGCCTCGCCTATATGGATGCCGTCGCGGTTCCGGCTCATAGGATTGCAGCCGTTTGCGCCGACGGAGTCCAAGGCGGCGAAGCCGGCCACGGTGAATCTGCACAGCGAATCGGCGCCGCCGGCTATCACCGCGTCGCACTGGCCGCTTTTCAGCAGCCGCGCGGCGCTGGCCAGCGCCTTGGCGCTGGATGAGCAGGCGGTCGAGATCACCAGCGCCGGGCCGCCGGCGCCCAGAACCTCGCGCAACAGCATCGCCGGGGAACCGAGCTCCTGCTGGCCGGGGTGGAAGTCTGCCGGCAGCGTTCCGTTTGCGCGGCGGGCGAGGAAGGCATTCTCGCTTTCCCCGACGCCGGATGTGCTGGTGCCCAGAACGATGCCGACGCGGTTCGCGCCGAAGCGGGCGACGGCTTCGTCGATTTGCGGACGGATGTCTTCCAGCGCGGCCAGCAGCAGCGCGTTGTTGCGGCTGCGCAGCGGCAGCGGCAAATGGCCGGTCGGCGGTAGCGGGCCGTCGAACGGCGCCGACGGCCAGTCGCGGCCGTCCGGCAGCGCGAGGCGGGGGCGGGCGGCGTCGCTTGGCGGGGCGAACAGCGCCTCGCGCAGCGCCCGGTGGCCGCGGCCGGCGCTGCACAGCACGCCGAGATGGTTCAGGTAGACGTCGGTCGTCATGGTGTTTTCACTGCAATGGCGCGGAGTCTATGCTCAGGTGGTAGCCTTCGCGCCGGTTGGTCAATTCGCTATGCCCCAGCCAGGCCGGCGATGCCTGGCTCTCGATGCGCAGGGCCTCTTCGCCGTCTTGCCGCAGCACGCGCGCGCCGTTTTCCTCGCCCAGCGTCCAGCCGGCGGGCAGGGCGGCGCGCAGGGCCGGCAGCGGCCAGTAGGCCAGCTGGACGTCGCGGACGATGCGGGCCTCGTCGACGCTGGCGGGCAACAGCGGGCTGCGCTGGCTATGCAGCGCCTTGCCGTCCCAGCTCAGCGTCAGTATCCGCTGCCCCAGCGCCAGGCCGGCCAGCCTCAGCTGCGCGGCGTCGATTTCCAGCTGCACGTCCAGCGACGGCGACGCCTGGCCGTCGCGCGGGTTCAGCGGGCCGGCGCGCAGCCGCTGGGCCAGACTCAGCTCGGCGCCGAGACTGGCCGGTGAGAGCGCGAGCGCCGGCATGGCCGGGCGCGGCGGCGCGCTCTGGCAGGCGACCAGCAGCAGGGCGAGGACGAGCAGCGGCAGGCGGCGCATGTCAGTCGGCCCGTTCGAACTGCAGCAGCGTGTGGCAGTAGCCGATGCCGTCGCGCTCCGCGACCAGGCGCAGGCCGGCCTGTCGGCACAGGCGGATGTAGTCGTCGGCGCGGTATACCTTGCTGTTGCCGCTGGCCATCGCCGTGAAGTACGGCGAGGTGTTGATCAGGCAGTAGGCGGCGATATCGTATTTCTGCCTGTCCCACAGCGTGTCCAGAATCATCACCCGGCCGCCGGCGGCCAGCGCGGCGGCCGCCCGGCGCAGGATGCCGCCGATGACTTCTTCGCTGAAGCAGGACAGAAACTGGCTCATCCATACCACGTCCATGCCGGACGGGAAGTCCTGTGTGGAATCCAGCATGTCGGTGGGGTGCAGACTGGCACGCTGCGACAGACCGTTTTCTTCCAGCGTCTTTTCTATCACCGCCAGCTGGCCGGGCAGGTCCAGCAGATGCATTTCCACCTCGGGATCGTATGCCAGCGCGGCCAGCGTGAACTTGCCGGTATTGGCGCCGATGTCCATCAGCTTGCGCGGGCGCCGCGCGAAGACGTCGGGCAGGATTTCCGGAAACGAGGTGTCGGAATAATGGTGGTCGAAACGCAGCCAGCTGCTGCGGGCCGGCTCGGGCATCGTCGCCAGTCCCTGGTACAGCGTGTCCCATGAGCCCAGCGCGGCCAGGCCGTGCGGTTTTTCCTCGTCCAGCGACCGCTCCAGTTCGAACAGGCCCTGATAGCAGACATCGTGTATGAAATCGAGGTTGATCTGGGTGATGGGGTCGGACAGCAGGCAATAGCCGGTCTTGTCCAGCGCGTAACGGCCTGCACGCAATTCGACGACGCCTGCCGACAGACAGGTTTCCAGCAGCAGGTTCAGCGCATAACGGCTGAGCTTGCCGTCGGCGGCCAGCTCCTCCACGCTCCGGCCGCGCTCGCCGGCTTCGGCCAGGTTTTGCAGGATGCCGCGCTTCCATGCGAGGCGCACGCACTGGAAGACCACGGGGCCGAAGGCGATTTTCTGCGCGTCGAAACGCGCGTCCATCACCGATTGGCGCGCCGGGGCGAAACGTTTGTCTTGCAAGGTTTGAGAGCCGGTTTCCATTGTTTCTTCGTTTCTTGTTTTAGATTCTGGGGATGAACAGGGGGTTGAGCAGCCAGCACAGGCTGATGCCCAGCAGCATGGTCAGGCCGAAGGCGGCCAGCGCCGGCGTCGACGACAAGGCCAAGAGGCCGAAGGCGAGCAGCGTGCCGGCCGCGGCCAGCGTGACCGACAGGAAGGCGCGCGAATCGGCGTCGGCGAGCAGGAATACGCCGTAATCGACGCCCATGCCGAGGATCAGCAGCAGCGCGAGAATGGTGAACAGCTGCAGCGGCTGGCCGAGCAGCGCCAGCAGCGCCACCGTCAAGACGCTGGCCAGCAAGGTCGGCAGCAGCGCGCGCCAGGCGCGGCGGCCGAAACGGCGCCACAGCATGGCCAGCACCAGCAGATAGCTGGCGGCGATCACCCACGTCATCAGCTGGCGGTAGTGCCGCATCAGGCCGGAGATTTCCCCGACCTTGTCGATGAAGCGCACGCCGGCCGAGGCCGACGCGGCGGCGGCCAGCGCCGGCAAGGCGGCCGGGCCGGCCAGGCCGCGCAGCATCACGACGCTGGCGTAGCCCGTTCCGAAGCGGCCCAGCCATTGCGGACGCAGCGGCTCGGACACTGGCGCGGCCAGCCAGGCATCGATGGTCAGCGGCCGCAACGGCGGCAGGGACGCCTCGGGCGTCGCCTGCCCGAGCAGGCCGGCGGCCCTCTCCAGCACGCCGCCGGAAGCAAAGACCACGCGTTGAAGCAGCGCCCGGTCGGCGGACTGGCGCGATGCGGACGGCACCCAGTCGGATATCGCCTGCACGCCGGCGAGCTTCCCCGCCGCGATCAGCGGCGCCAGGCGCGCCTTCAGCGCCTCTTCGCGCTGAAGAACCTGCTCCGGACTGGCGCCGCTGACCACGAAGAACTGTCCGGGTCCGGCCATCTGCATCAGTTCGCCGACTCTGCGCTGGTCTTCCAGCAGCTGCCGCGGCGCGTTCTGCAGCGCGCGCACGTCGTCGTTGGCGTGCAGCCTGGCCAGGCCGGCCAGGCAGAGGGCGGCGGCAACGAGGGCGGATAGCGCGGTGAAGCGGTTGCGGCCCCAGCGCGGCCAGGCGTGTCGCCAGTTGCCGACGGTCCGGGAAAAACGATTGAACGGCATCTCGCCGCGATCGGCGAACGGCAGGCAGCACAGCACGGTGACAAAGGCCGCGAACAGGCCGGTCACGGAAAATACCGCCATCTGCCTCAGGCCGGGGAACGGCGCCAGCGCCAGCAGCCCGTAGCCGATCGAGGTGGTGGCGAAGGCCAGCCACATTGTCGAACGCTGACCGCGCAACATGGCCCAGCGGTCGTGCGCGGGCCGGCCCAGGCGATAGGCGTAGTAATTGTTGCCGTAGTTCTCGGCCACGCCTATCAGGCTGGCGCCGAACACCAGGGTGATCAGATGCAGCTTGCCGAACAGCAGCATGGTCAGCGATATGGCGCAAGCGAGGCCGGCGGCGATGGACAGCGTCACCAGGATGCGCGGCCGCACGCCGCTGAAGGCCAGCACCGTCAGCAGCAGGATGCCCAGCAGGGAGCCCGCGCCTATCGTGTGGACTTCCCGCTCGGCCTGAGTCGAGGCCGCGGCGGCGAACAGCGGCACGCCGGCTTCGATCACCCGCGCTTTCGGCGCGGCGGCAAGCGCCGCCCGGCGGGCTTTGGCCAGCGCCGGCAGCATCGCTTGCTGGGCCGACACCGAAAACGCCGGTCCCTGTTGTTCCAGCATCACCAATGCATAGTGATCGTCGCCGTCGGACAGCGACAGCCGGTCGTCGCGGACGCGCACCTTGCTCTGCGACGCCCGCTCGCCCAGCCATTGCCCGTACAGATTCAGCGGATCGTCCTGCCAGCGGCCCTGTCTGGGCATGCCCACAGGCTGGAACAGCGCGGCCGCGGCCTGCTCGGCTAGCATCGGGACCGGCGTGTCTTCCAGCCGGCGCCGCGCGTCGTCGCCGAGCAGCTGGGCGCGGTAGCCGGCATAGAAGCCCAGCCAGTCGCCGCTTTCGCGCGCGCCTATCCGGTAGCGCAGCGCCAGCGGCAGGCCGGAGGCGCGTATGGCCGCGGCGTAGGCGTCGGCGGCGCATCGCGCGTCGCTCCAGTCGGACGCGCCCAGCAGCGCCACCACGCGGCGCGCGCCGGCGTCGGCCAGCTGGCGCGTGGCGTCCTGCGCCGCCGCGTCCTGGCGGTTTTGCGGCAGCATCGCCAGGATGTCGGTTTCCAGCCGGGCGCCGCCGCCCAGCCACAGCCAGCCGTTGTGGCCGGCGACGACGAGCAGCAGGGCCAGCCAGGCGGCGGCCAGCCAACGGTGGGCGCGGGACGGGCCGCCGGACTCAGTCAAAGCGGGCCTCTTCGTCGCGGCTCAGCGCCGCGGGAACGGCGCTCTGGCCGCTGAATGCGATGCGGGTGGAGTCGCCGTTGCTTTCATCGATGGCGATGGAGCGGACATACTGGTCGCCGGACAGCTCGATCCGTTTCATGACCTTGCCCAGCGCGGCCTGTTTCGGCGTCAGCGTCAGCCGCCAAGACTTGCCGTCCTGTCCGCCGGCGATGGCGAAGTAGTTGTCCAGCGTTTGCAGATTGCCGCCCAGCAGCGAGAACATCAGTTCGTTGATGACCCGCACGGTGGGCTCCTTGGCGGCGGACAGCTGGAAGGACACGGCGCCGTTCTGGGTCGCGACGATTTCGCCGTGGGTGAGCCGGAGTTTGCTGGCGAACGGCTTCTGGGTGTCCCACAGCACGCCCTTGTCGCGGGAGACCAGGAAGACGCCGCGCGAGCGCAGCGGCTTGGCGAAGCCGTTCACCTGCTTGCTCTGTTCGAATGCGCCGCGCAACACCGCGGGACGGGCCAGCGTCTTGCCTATGGACGAGGCGAGGTCGGCGGCGCCGGCGGCCGGCGGCAGCAGCGCGAGGCAGGCGGATACGATCAGTTTTTTCACGGCGCAGGCACTCCCAGCTTTTCCCACAATACAGGCGGGCAGACGTAGAGCATCTCCTGGCTGGCGATGTCGACGGCCACCTGGATGGTGTAGGCGGTATTGATCTTGCGGCCGGTGGCGGCGTCGCGGATCAGATACGCTATCTTCAGCCGGTTTTCCCACTCGACTATGGTCGCCTCGATCGTCACTTTCTGGCCGAAGCGGATCGGCTGCACATACTTCAGCCGCATGTCGACGACGGGCCAGGCGTAGCCGGAGTCGCGCATCTGCGGATAGTTGTAATCGAAGCGTTCCAGCAGCGCGCAACGGGCGATTTCCAGGTATTTGACGTAATTGCCGTGCCAGACCACGTCCATCGGGTCCAGGTCGTGGAAGGCCGGCTCCAGCTCTATCGAGTGCGACAGTTCAGTCATACAGGCTCCAGGCGCGGGCGCGGATGGCCGCGATCAGCGCGACCAGTTCCTTGTCCAGCGCGCGGTCCTCGGCGATGCGCGGGATACGGTCGGCCAGATCCTGTTGCATCCGGACCAGCGCCGGGCTCAGCGACAGTTCGGCGATCTCGCCGCGCAGCTCCACGCCCTGGCGGGCGGTGATCAGCAGTGCCGCCAGCACCTGTTCGCTCAGTTCCAGCACCCGCAGCGCGTCGCGGGCGGCGATGGTGCCCATGCTGACCTTGTCCTGGTTGTGGCATTCGGTCGAGCGGGAGAACACCGAGGCCGGCATGGTCTGTTTCAAGGCCTCGGCGGTCCAGGCCGACACGCTGATCTGCAACGCTTTCAGGCCGTGGTTGATCGGCGCGCGGCCGGCCGGCGCGCCGCTGAGGTTGCTCGGCAGGCCGTGGTTGTAGCGGGTGTCGACCAGCAGCGCCATCTGGCGATCCATCAGGTCGGCCAGATTGGCCACGGCGTTTTTCAGGCCGTCCATCGCGAAGGCGATATGGCCGCCGTAGAAATGGCCGCCATGCAGCACACGCTCTTCGTCGGCGTCGATGATGGGATTGTCGTTGGCGCTGTTCAGCTCGTTTTCGATCAGCCCGCGCATGAAGGGCAGCGCGTCTTCCAGCACGCCGATCACGTGCGGCGCGCAGCGCAGCGAATAACGGTCCTGCAGCCGGCTGTCGTTGCGGCTGGGGCGGGGGGCGTCCAGGTCGGCGCGGATGCGGGCGGCGGCGCGCTGCTGGCCCGGATGCGGCTTGACCGCGAACAGCGCCTCGTCGAAGTGATGGGCGTTGCCGGCCGAGGCCACCACGTTCATCGCGGTCAGCCGGGCGGCGAGCCGCGAGGCGTAGTCGGCCCGCTGCCAGGCCAGGCAGGCCAGCGCGGTCATCACCGCGGTGCCGTTCATGATGGCCAGGCCCTCCTTCGGACGCAGCCTGAGCGGCGCCAGGCCGACGGCTCGGAGCGCGTCGGCGGCCGGGCGGCGCTGGCCGCCGAACATCACCTCGCGCTCGCCGCACAGCGCGGCGGCGACGTAGGACAGCGGGGTCAGGTCGCCGCTGGCGCCGACCGAGCCCTCGGCCGGGATCAGCGGCAGGATATCGTGTTCCAGCAGCGCCGCCAGCTGGGCCAGCAGCGCGTAGCTGACGCCGGATACGCCGCGGCACAGCGAGGCCAGCCGCACGGCCAGCACCGCGCGGGTCTCCTCGGCGTCGAGGAAGCGGCCGGCGCCGCAGCCGTGGTAGGTGTACAGATGATGGGGCAGTTCGCCCACCAGCTCGGCCGGAATCTCCACGGTGCAGGAGTCGCCGTAGCCGGTGGTGACGCCGTAGACCACGCCGTCCTCGGCCAGCAGGCGGTCGATGAATCGGCTGCCGCTGTCTATGCGCTGGCGGAAGGCCTCGTCGGCGGACAGGCGGGCGCGCTTGTCGCCGCGGGCGATGGCGTCGATGTCGGCCAGGCCGAGCCAGGAGCCGTCGAAGACGACTGCGTCGGTTTGCGTATTGCTCATGATGTCGATTTCTGGTCCCAGAACGGGAAAAAGTTGAACCAGTCGTAAGGCGAGGCGGCCAGCAGCCGGCCCAGCTCGTCGGCGTAGCGGGCGGCGTGGCGGGCCATCTCGGTCTCGCGGCCGAGGCGCGGCAGGCGGACTTCCCCGGCCAGCGGCAGGAAGCTCAGCCTGTAGCCCGGTCCGCCGCGCACGCAGGCCATCAGATACAGCGGACAGCGCAGCAAGTGGGCCAGCAGATAGGGGCCGCAGGGAAAGGGCGCATCGACGCCGAGAAAGGGCGCGCTGACGGTGCGGTCCCCCCGGACCGGCACGCGGTCGCCGGCGATGGCCACGATCTCGCCGGCGGCGATCTTCTCCTGTAGCAGCACCGCGGTGGCGGCATTGACGTCGGTGACCTCGATCAGCCGTACCGACTGCTGCGGATTGAGCCTGTCCAGCAGATCGTTGAAGCGGCGGGCGTGGCGGGTGTGCACCAGCACGTTCACCGTCACCTCGGGCGAGCGATCGGCCAGCGCGCGGCACAGCTCCAGGCAGCCGATGTGGGCGGTGACGATCAGCGCGCCGCGCCGTTGCCGCAGGCCGGCGATGATCTCATCCGCGCCGTCTATCGCCACCTTGTCCATCGGATAATGGCCGGCGGTGGACAAGAGCTTGTCCAGCATGGTGTCGGCGAAGCGCATCAGGTGGCGGAAGGTGTCCAGCCTGCCCGGCGCCCGGCCCAGCGCGCCGCTGTATGCCTG
The DNA here is from genome assembly GCF_051129845.1 of Chromobacterium sp. CV08. Classification (NCBI taxonomy): domain Bacteria; kingdom Pseudomonadati; phylum Pseudomonadota; class Betaproteobacteria; order Neisseriales; family Chromobacteriaceae; genus Chromobacterium; species Chromobacterium sp. CV08. The sequence goes on along the minus strand of NZ_CP150453.1, from coordinate 2,833,737 downwards.
CAGCCTTTGCAGATATTGCAGCGAGGCTGCCCGGGCAGGGGCGCAGGCCAGCCAGTAGCAGGCGACGACCGGAAGCAGGCAGGCGCGGAACAGCCGCCGTCCCAGCAGGCGGTGGATCCAGTACAGCAGTGCGATGCCGGCGACGAAGGTGTTTTCGCCTATGCCGGCCCAGTGACGGGGCCGCTTCATCGCCCCACCTTGCGGGCCAGCAGCATCGGCATGCGCGGCAGCATGCCGAAGAACAGCTTGGCGTGCATGCGGCCGATGCGCAGATTGTCGCGCCACAATTGAAAGTGGGACACGCCGTCCAGCGGGTAGCTGACGCGGGTGGGCTGGTTGACGAAGCGCATGCCGCGCCAGCTCAGGCGCACCAGCACTTCGACGTCGAAATCCATGCGCAGGCCCAGCCTGGCCTGATCGAACAGCGGCACGGTGGCGGCCAGCGGGTAGACGCGGAAGCCGCACATCGCATCGGCGATGTCCAGCGACAGCGTGTTGATCCAGACCCAGACATGGGTGGCGTAGCGGCCGTAGCGGCGGCTCTTCGGCGCGTCGGCATCGTATAGCGGGCAACCGCAGATCAACGCCTCCGGATGGCGCCGGGCCAGGTCGAGGAAGCGCGGGACGTCGGCGCTGTCGTGCTGGCCGTCGGCGTCGATCTGCAGCGCGTGGCTGAAACCGAGTGCCTGCGCCGCGCGCAGCCCGGCTATCATCGCGCCGCCCTTGCCGCTGTTGAGCGGAAGGCGGACCAGATGGACGCGCTCGTCGCCGGCGGCCAGCGCGTCCAGCACGCCGGCGCAATAGGCGTCGCTGCCGTCGTCTACCAGCACGCAGGAAAGGTCCTGGGCGCGCAGCGCGGCAACGACGCGGCCGACCGCATCGCCATGGTTGTAGACGGGGACGACCGCGCAGATCAGCATGCCGGCTCCGAGAAACGCAATTTGCCGCTGGCGTGCGCATGCCCGTCGCTGGCGTAGCCGAAGCTGACGCAGCCGCGCTCGCGGTCGTGGCGCAGCTCCAGTCGCACGACGGCGCCCGGATCGATGATGCGCTGGAATTTCAGATTGTCTACGCCGCAGAAGGCCGGCGGCAGCTCGAACAGTTCGCGGGCGAAACGCACGCTCCAGTCCAGCTGGGTCACGCCGGGCAACAGCGGGAAGCCGGGGAAGTGGCCGGCGAAGTCCGGCAGCGAGGCCGCGGCCTCCACCAGCAGCACCGCGTGCTCGGCGGAGCGCTCCAGCAGCGTGGCGTGCGGGCGGCTCGGTTCGAACCACGACAGCAGCGTCGCCTGGGTGATCTTGCCCTGGGCGTTGACCGGCAGGCGGAAACCGTAGCGCCAATGGCGCGGCAGGGCCTCGGCGATCACGCTGTCCTTGATGCGGTCCAGCAGCGCGGCGGCGAAGGCGCGGCGGCCGACGCGCGCCAGTTCGGCCCAGCCGGCGGCGTTGGGCACCGCGGCGACGCCGAGCAGATCGCGCGCGCCGGGCAGCGGCAACGCGCGCAGCGCCTCGAACAGGCCGCCGGCAAGCAGGGCGTCTTCCACCGCGTCCAGCGACACGCGCTTCTCTTCCAGCTTGACGATGCGGTCGGCCCGGCCCAGCAGCGCGAAACCGCCGTCCTGGCCTCGCACCCGGTCGCTGGTCGCGTGCCAGCCGTCATCGGCCAGATGCGGGGAGCGCAGGGCCAGACTCTCGCCGGCTATCCTGATCTCAATGCCTGGCAGCGCTTGCCAGGCGTCGACGGCGCCCGGCTCGCGGCGTCGCCAGGCGATGCCGCCGGTTTCGGTGCTGCCGAATACCTCGTAAGGCGCCTGGCCCAGCGTTTCCCGGCAGTTTTGCAGCCCGGCCTCGTCCAGAGGGCCGCCCGACGAGAAGACCGCCGCCGGCCTGGCCGCCAGCCAGTCTAGATGGCGGGGGAGACGCTTCAGATGGGCCGGGCTGGCGATCAGCATGCAGGGCTGTCCGCCAAGCGCCGCGAGCAGGCTTTCCGGAAAGGCGTGGCGGCCGCAGGCGAACGGTCTGCCGGCGGCCAGCGGCCACAGCACTCGGAACAGCAGGCCGTAGATGTGCTGGTGCGAAACGGTGGCTTCGATCCGACAGCCCGCCGGAAGAGAACCGTCCCAGCGCTGCGACAGCGTGAGCGTTTCGGCGGCCAGCTGGCGCAAGGTCTTGGCTATGGTCTGAGGTTCGCCGGTGGAGCCGGAGGTGAACAATAGCAGGCCGCAGTCGTCGGCAAGCGGGGCGAAGGCTTCGTCGCCGTCCGCAGCCGGCCGCAGCTGGTCCAGTCTGGGCATGCCCAGCCGGGCGATGCGTTCGCGCGTGGCCGGCAGGTCGTCGGCAGGCAGGCAGACGGTCTTGCCTGCATGCCAGGCGCCCAGCAGCGCGGCGGCGAATTCGAAGCCGTCTTCCATGTGGAGGGAAACGGCGGTTTCCGGCAGACGGGCCAGCGCGGCGCGCCAGCGGGCGGCCAGGCGCCGCAAATCGGCGAAGGCGTGGCTCCGCTGTCCGGAATAGGCAACGGGATGGGCGTCGGCGCGGCCTGCGCTCAGCAGCCGCTGCAAGGGGAGGAAATCAGCCATGAAGAGTATTGCGGGATCGGATGCGTCGGCGCACCAGCCACTCGCCGGCGAACAGCGCGCCCATTAGCAGATAGGACACGCAGCCGTTGTAGGCGGCCCATGCGGCATTGTCCGCCCATAGCGCGGTAGCCAGCGACAGGCTGCCGTTGACGATGAAGAAGCCGCACCATATTTGGGTGACGGTGCGGGTGTAACGGACGCCGGCGGCATCCAGTTCCGGTTCGGTCAGGCGGGCCAGCCGTTCGACCACCGGAGGGCCGAAGCGCAGGCTGGCGGCGAAGACGGAGAACAGGACGGCGTTGACCAGCAATGGATAGAGTTTCAATGGCAGCAGGCCGTTGCCCAGCATGCTGAACGCGGCCAGCAGCAGCGTAGCGGCGCAGGCCCAGTACCATGCCCGTTGCCGCGTGCTCAGCGCGCGCAGCAAGGCGATGCAGACCAGCGCGCCGGCGAGCAGGCGCGGATCGACGCGTCCCTGGCCGAAATAGATCAGGAACGGGTAGCAGAGGGTCAGCAGGCCGGCCAGCGCAGTCGACATCGTTCAGCCGTTTTCCTGCATCAGGCCGTGCAGCGCGTCGACAACGTCCTGCAGCGTGCGCACCGACTTGAACACGTCCGGCTGCAGGCGCTTGCCGATCAGCGGGCGGAATTGCACGATCAGATCGACCGCATCGATGCTGTCGATGTCCAGGTCCTCGCGCAAGCGCGCGTCGGGACGGATGGCGTCGGCCTCTATCTCGAAAGTTTCCTGCAACACCTTGCTCAGGCGCTCGAAGAGTTCGTCTTTGGTCATGGCAGTCTCCGGGGTGAGTGGCTTGTTACAGTTTGCGGGCGCCGGCGACGAAGCTCGCCAGCGCGGCGATGCTGGCGAAGTGGCGGCGGGTTTCCTCGGCGTCCGGGGACAGCGTCACGCCGTAGCGTTTCTGCAGGGCCAGGCCGAGTTCCAGCGCGTCGATGGAGTCCAGCCCGAGGCCTTCTCCGAATAGCGGTGCATCGCTTGCGATATCGTCGACGGTGATGTCTTCGAGGTTCAGCGCGTCGATCAATAGCGTCTTGATCTCAAGTTCCAGGTTTTGCATGCGGTTTTGATTGGCTCAGGAAAAAATCGTGCAAATAATGGGTCAGGCTGCGGGCGGCGATCGCCTCGCCGCAGTCCCGGGTGAAGGGCTCGATCGGCAGATCGTCCCTGACTTCTATCGTGAAGCGTATCGGCCTCGCGGGAATGCGCCACCACGGCTGCCCCTTGGCGAGTCCGCGGGGTTCGCAGTGTATCGTGACCGGCGTGATGCTGCGCTGGCCGCGAACGGCGATATTGGCCGCTCCGCGCTGCAGTCTGATAGAGCCGTCGAGCGGCGTGCGGGTTCCCTCTGGGAAGATCACCAGATTGTTGCCGGCCCGCAGCGAGTGTATGCAATCCTGGATCAGCCCTTCGCTGGAGTCGTTGCAAATATAGCCGGACGCGCGGACGGGGCCCCGGGTGAACGGGTTTCGCGCCAGCGAGGATTTCACCACGCAATCGGCGTTGGGCAGCAGGGAAATCAGGAAGACCACGTCGATCAGCGTCGGATGGTTGGCCAGTATCAGCAGGCCGGAGCGGTCCAGCTTTTCCGCGCCGACGATGCGGTAGCTGAGCAGGCCCAGCGCGCGCATCAGGCGAACGAAAGTCGCGAAACTGACTTGCACGACGCGGCGGGACAGCCGGGCGCGTTTCCCGGCGTCGCGGACCAGCAGGAAGAGCAGCGGAAAGACGCTCAGCGAAAACAGCGCGCCGCCCAGCCCGAACACGGAAAAGGCGATGGCCGTGGCGAGCAGGCGCCATAAGTAGTTGCAGCGCTCAGCCATGTCGTTGCCAGAGCCAGGCGTGCTTGCCGCATTGATGATAGTGGGAGGCGGCGTCGCCGCGCAGAAAAGGCCAGGGATGGCCCTGGTCTTGTTGTTCATTTGGGGCGATGTCCAGGCTGATGCGGGGGCCTTGGTCGGAGAGCCGGACCACGCAGCCCCAGGCCTGCAATGACGGGGCGTCTGCTTCGTAGCCGGCGTAAGGCTCCGGCAGCGGGGCGTCGCAAGCGATCAGGCGCACGGACTCGGCGCCGTCGGCCAGCATGCCCAGCGCTTCGCAGAAGGCCGCCTCGACGGTTTCCGGGCCGGCCGCGATCGCGGTGTACTGGCCGCGGTGATTCGTGAGGATGCCGTGCAGCGCCGCGATCGCATTGTGCACCGACAGGCTGAACTGGGTCGGCGAGAGGCCTTCGCCTTCGCTGAGCTGGGTCAGCAGCTCGATGGAGCGGGCGATGTCGCCATAGCGCGATGCGTAAACCAGCGGCGCGTCGCCGTGCTCCTGCAGACCGAATGCGGCATGCAGCGAAGCCTTGCACAAGGGACTCATGCGGCGGCGCTGCATAGGGGGCACTTGGGGCAGGGGCGGCTGGCTTGTCTGACTATCGACCTCGGCGTGGCTGGGCCAGCTGATCAGCTTGTCGATGGAGAAATGCAGACTGGATGACATCGTGGCTTCATGCTTCTAAATGGAATTGCAAAAACTTGTAATATCGGTACGCAAACAAATGGTCTGCGATTTTACATTTATAAATAAAAAAAATGAAATCCAGGAACGATTTCGCGCCCACGGTGTCTCATCTCGCGTCCTGTGGACGCGAGGGCGTGGCGGAGTTGGAGGGTGTTATTCCATCGGAATGAAGGCTTCGCCGCGCATCAGCGGCCGCGCGGTGCGGGTCATCACCACCTCGTCTATGGTCCAGCCCAGCTCTCCCAGCCCCAGGACCGCCTCCAGCGTCTGCTGGCCGCTGGCGTGGCCGAAGGTCAGCGGCATGCCGCGCACCGCGCCGCCGGCCAGTTCCGCCGCCAGCGTGCCTTCGACGGCGCAGGCGCAGGCCAGCGCGATGGCGCCGGTGCCGGAGTAGGCGTGGTGCAGCCGCCGGCCCGACAGCACGCGGGCCTCGATCTGGCGATCCGGTTCTCGGCTGGGCGCCAGGAAGCTGATCCGGGGCGTGCCGGGCCGTTCGCGCTCGGCCTCGAAAATATCGGAGGCCAGGCCCATCGCCACCGACGCGGTCGCCCGCGCCAACTCCAGCCGGCGCAGCGCGGCCAGTTCGATCTCGCCGTTGCGCTCGTGGCCTTGCAGGCCGAAATCGCGCGCGCGGACGAACAGGGTCGGGTTGCCGGCATCGACCAGCGTCGCTTCTACATGACTGCCGTCCGGCAGCTTGAGCTCGTCTATCAGCCTGCCGGTCGGAAAGAGTTCGCCGGAGCAGCCGCCCACCGGGTCCAGGAAGCGCAGCCGGATCGGCGCGCCCGGCGTGGCGATGCCGTCTATGCGGAAGTCGCCCTGCCATACCGGCTGGCCGTGGAAGATCTCCAGTTCGGCCAGGATGCGCTTGCCGACATTGGCCTGCCAGATCGACAGGGTGGCGACGCCGTCTCCCGGCCGCGCCAGCCCCTCCATCACAGCGAACAGCGGCACCGCCGACGCCAGATTGCCGCAATTGCCGGACCAGTCTATCCGCGCCTCGCGCAGGGCGACGTGGCCGAACAGGCAGTCGACGTCGCAATCGTCGCGGCGCGACGGGCTCAGGACGACCACCTTGCTGGTGCTGGACAGGCCAGCCCCCAGTCCGTCGAGCTGCAGCCCGTGCGGGTCGGGGCTGCCGAGCGCGCGCAGCAGCATCGGCTCCCAGCATTCGGTGTCGTCGGGCAGCGCGTCGGCGCGAATGAACAATCCCTTGCTGGTGCCGCCTCGCATCAGCATGGCGGGCAGGCGGTAGACGTTGTCCATCAGCGTCTCTCCCATTGCTCCTTGCAGTTGGCGATGACTTCGGTCCGGGCCGCGTCCAGCGTGGCGGGAATCGCGGCCTTGTCGACGCAGGCGGCGGCTATGGCGCCGGCATCAATTTTCAGCGTAGCAGCCAGCAGCTCGGCGAGATAGTCTTTCTGCGGATACGGGGCGTTTTCGAAATGCAGCCGGCCGCGCGCATCGGCCAGGCAGGCGTCCAGCATCAGCAGGAAACGCTCGGGGCGCCGCAGCGCGTCGCAGTCCTTGAACAGCCGCAGCACGGTGGCGGGCCGCAGTTGCAGGGCCTGGTGTACCTTGGTGTGGTGGACCAGGGTGATGTGGGCCAGGTCGCGGCAGTCGCTGGGCACGCGCAGCCGGCGGCACAGCTCGGACAGCGGCGCGATGCCGCGTTCCTCGTGGCCGATATGGCGCGGCAGCACCTCGTCCGGCGTCAGCGCCTTGCCGAGGTCGTGGCCCAGCGCGGCGAAGCGGACCGCCAGCGGGTAGCCGGCGGCGGCGGCATAGTCCAGCACCCGCATCGTGTGGTCGCCGCAGTCGATTTCCGGATGGTAGTCGGCGCGCTGCGGCACGCCGAACAGCGCGTCCACCTCCGGGAGCACGCGCGCCAGCGCGCCGCATTCGCGCAGCGTCAGCAGCATCCGGGACGGCTTGTCCTCCATCAGGCCCTTGGCCAGTTCCTGCCATACCCGTTCGGCCACCAGCGCGTCCACCTCGCCGTCGTCGACCATGCGCCGCATCAGCGCCATCGTCTCCGGCGCCACCGCGAAGTCGAAGCGGGCGGCGAAGCGCGCCAGCCGCAGGATGCGCACCGGGTCTTCGGCGAAGGCCGGGCTGACGTGGCGCAGCAGGCGCGCCTTCAGGTCCTCCTGTCCGCCGTACGGGTCGGTCAGGCTGCCGTCGGCCGCTTCGGCGATCGCGTTGATGGTCAGGTCGCGCCGGGCCAGGTCCTCCTCCAGCGTCACGTCGGGCGAGGTGTGGAAAGTGAAGCCGTGGTAGCCTCTGCCGATCTTGCGCTCGGTGCGGGCCAGCGCGTATTCCTCATGCGTCTCAGGGTGCAGGAAGACCGGAAAATCCTTGCCGACCGGGCGGTAACCGCGCGCGAGCATCTCGTCCGGGCTGGCGCCGACGACGACCCAGTCCCTGTCCTTGACCGGCAGATTCAGCAGGCGGTCGCGCACGGCGCCGCCGACGATGTAAATCTCCATCTCAGCGCGCCGCCTTCGTCCGGTAGCCGGACATGGTGTCGTTGCGGTCGCGGCCGGCCAGCCAGTCCGGGGCCAGCGCCGACAGCGCGGCGGGCTCGAAGCCCAGCAGTTCGGAAGGGAAGGGCCGGTCGCTGACGTTGTCCCGGCGCAGCGAGCGCACATTGTCGCGGCTCATCAGCGTCGGGCCCGGCAGCCATTCCATCAGCGCGGCCTGCAGCATCGCCAGGCCGTCGGGCAGGCCCAGCACCGGCCGCGGGTGGCCGCTGGCGCGTCCGGCCAGCCGGGCCAGCGCCGCCAGCGTGTAGATTTCCGGGCCGGCCAGGTCGAGCTTGCGGCCGACGGTTTCGCCGCGTGCCAGGCTTTCGCAGGCGGCGCGGGCGACGTCGTCGACCCAGACCGGCGCCATTCTGCAGCCGGCGCCGGCCAGCGGCAGCACTGGCAGCAGTCTTTGCAAATCGGCGAACATATTGAGGAAGGCGTCGTCCTGTCCGAAGACCACCGACGGGCGCAGTATGGTCCAGTCCAGGCCGCTGGACTCGACGGCCAGCTCGCCGAGCGCCTTGGTCTGCTGGTAGTCGCTGGGCGCGTCCTGGGCCGCGCCCAGCGCGCTGATGTGCAGCAGCCGGCGCACGCCCTGCCGGCGGCAGGCGGCGGCGATCTTCTCCGGCAGTTCGGCGTGCGCCTTTTCGAACTGGGCCCGGCTGCCGTGCAGGATGCCGACCATGCTGATCACGGCGTCGTGGCCGGCGACCAGCCGCGCGAGTTCCGCCGGGTCGTGGATGTCGGCGCGAACCAGCTCGGCCGACGGCAGTACGCGAAAGCCGGGCAGGTCGGTCCGGCGGCTGGCGACGGTCAGCCGGTGGCCGAGGCCGGCCAGCCGGGCGGCCAGGTGGCGGCCGATGAAGCCGCTGCCGCCTATCAGGCAAATCTTTTGCGTGCTCATTCGATTTTCCTCAGCGGGCCGGCACCACGCCCATGCGGTTCTTCAGCGAGATATTGGCGTGGCCGAAGGTGCTGGAGTAGTAGGCGGCGTTGGCCATCACTTTCTGCACGTAGTCGCGGGTCTCGCTGAACGGGATGGTTTCGGCGTAGATGGTGCCGTCCAGCGGCCGGTCGGCCTGCCAGTTGCGGGCGCGGCCCGGGCCGGCGTTGTAGGCGGCGGTGGCCATCACCATATTGCCGGACAGATTGTCCAGCACGTAGCGCAGATACCAGGTGCCGAGCTGGACGTTGGTGTCGATGTCGTTGACGGCGAAATGGGTCAGCCCTATCTTCTTGGCCGCCCATTTGGCGGTGGCAGGCATCAGCTGCATCAGGCCGGAGGCGCCGACGCCGGAGCGCGCCATCGTGATGAAGCGGCTTTCCTGGCGGATCAGGCCATAGACCCAGGCGTCGTCGATGTCGAGCTGGCCGGCGTATTTACGCGTGATCTCGCGATACGGCGTCAGGTAGCGCAGCGAGAAATCGTGCTCTTCCTTGGTGCGCTCCGCGCTGTAGATGGCCATGTCGTAAAAGCCTTCCTTGCGCGCGATCTCGGCGGCGGCCAGCAATTCCATGTCGTCGCGGCCGCGCATCGCCCAGCGCCACTCGCGCTGCGCGTCGGTGCGGAATTCGGGCTTGGTGTAGACCTCGGCGACGGCCAGCAGCGCCAGCGAGCGGCGTATCGCCGGGTCCGCCCGCATCTGGCTTACCTCGTCCGGGCCCGGCGTGCCCTTGCTGGCGGAGGCGGACAGGCTGTTGCCCAATTCCTCCAGCGACAACAGCGCGTAATAGCTGTGGCCGACGCTGGCCAGGCTGAACAGCGGCGCCGCCTCGACCGGCCGTCCCTGCTGCTTCAGCGAGCGGGCCAGCCAGTAGCGCCAGGCCGGGCGGGACGATACCGCCTGCGGCATGCGGCGGATGATGCCGTCCAGCTGCGTCCATTGCTCGAGCCGCAGCGCCGATCGCGCCCACCATTCCCATTGTTCGGTGGTCAGCTGGCGCGGATCGGCCTTGTCGAACCATTGCAGGGCCTGGCCGGCCAGTTGCTTGCGCGCCGACAACAGCGCCAGCTGGCCCCAGCCGAAGCCGCGGCGGTCCGGCGTCATCTCCGGCGCGGCGCGCAGCAGCGCGGAGGCGGCGCCGTCCAGGTCGGTCTTGCCCTTGCGGACGATGTCGTACAGCACGGCTTCCTGGCCGCCCGGCGTCGCCAGGTTGGCATAGGCCGGCTTGTTCAGCGCGGCGTTGTCCAGCGGCAGCTGGGTGTCGGCGGCGAGTTGACGCGCCTGGCTGACGAAGTTGCCGGCCAAGAGCAGCCGGGTGCGGCGCCACAGCCAGTCCTGGTCGATCAGGCTGCGGGCATAGGCGCCCTCTATCAGCCGGTTGCAGCCGTCCGGCGCCGACTTGCCTTCGAGGAAGCGGTCCAGATTGTCCGGCTTCTGGCCCTGGCGCAGCAGCATCAGTTGGCCGTAGCAGCCGGACTCCTCGTCGCGGCCTTCCTCCGGCAGCTTCTTCCACTCCTCGGCGAAGCTCGTCCAGTTTTCGCGCTGGCCCAGTTTCTTCACCCATTCATTGCGTATGCGTTCGGCCATCAGGCCGCCCGGGGCCCGCGCCAGGAAGCGCATCACCTCGACGTCGTCGTTGCGGTCCAGCGCCTTCCAGGCGAGCCAGTAGGCCGGATAGTCCTTCAGCGGGTAGGAGGCCGGCAGGCTGTCGCCGAGCTGGGCCAGCCGCGCAAGGTCGTTGGCGCGGTAGGCGTCGCGGGCGGCGAGCAGCGTGTCGTCGGGGCCGGCGAGGGCCGGCAGCGCGGCACCGAGGGCCAGGCCCATGGCGGCCAGGCGGAAGGTGGAGGTCAGGACTTTCATGTGCATTCCGTGTGGTGGGTGGTGGCCGCGTCGCGGCCGCTGCGGACGGAGGCCGTCCGCGCGCATCGATATTTTTCACTATGACAGGCGGCGGCGCGTCGCGCTGGCTTTCGCGCCGGTCCGCCGCCGCTCAATTTCCGGCCTCGGCCTGGTAGAACTCGATCGGCAGCTGGTCGGGGTCGGCGCAGAAGAAAAAACGCGCGCCGGTGTATTCGTCTATCCGCAATGGCTCGACGGCGACGCCGTCGGCCCGCAATCGCTCGCGCATCGCCGCCGCGTCGTCGCAGGCCAGCGCCAGGTGGCGCAGGCCGCAGGCTTCCGGCCGGGTCGGCCTCGGCGGCGGGGCGGGGAAGCTGAACAGCTCTATCCGGCCGCCTCCGGGCAGGGCCAGGTCCAGTTTCCAGGACTGTTTTTCCTCGCGCCAGTTCTCGGCGATCACCTCCAGGCCGAGGACGCGGTGGTAGAAGTCGCGCGAGCGGGCGTAGTCGGAGGCGATGATGGCGATATGGTGCAGGCCGGTGATATGCATGGCTGTTGAGGCTGGGTGTTGCCGGATGCCGCCATTTTAGCGTCGCGGCGGGCGGGCTGCCCAGTCGCGGCGGTGCCTATTGATAAAGACAATCAAGTCTCTTTGGACAATCAATTAGACGAATTTGCCCTTGGCTATCAGAATCCACCCATCGATTGAATTTAACCGAAGTCAACCCAGGAGATAAGCATGCTGCAAAACCGTGAAGGCCAACGCGTACCGAACGTCACTTTCCGCATCCGCGAAAACAACGAGTGGAAGAACGTCAGCACCGCCGAGCTGTTCGCCGGCAAGACCATCGCCTTGTTCTCGCTGCCGGGCGCGTTCACGCCGACCTGCTCGTCCACCCACCTGCCGCGCTACAACGAACTGGCGCCGGCATTCCGCGCCAACGGCGTCGACGCCATCCTGTGCGTGTCGGTCAATGACACCTTCGTGATGAACGAATGGGCCAGCGACCAGGAAGCCGCCAACATCGTGATGATCCCGGACGGCAACGGCGAGTTCACCGAAGGCATGGGCATGCTGGTCGACAAGGCCGACCTGGGCTTCGGCAAGCGCAGCTGGCGCTATTCGATGCTGGTCAAGGACGGCGTGGTGGAAAAGATGTTCATCGAACCGCAGGAGCCGGGCGATCCGTTCAAGGTGTCCGACGCCGACACGATGCTGGACTACATCAACCCGAGCGCGAAGAAGCCCGACCAGGTCGTGGTGTTCACCAAGGTCGGTTGCCCGCACTGCGCGCGCGCCAAGGCCGTGCTGAGCGAAAACGGCTATGAATTCGTCGAGGTGCCGCTGGACAACAAGGTGCGCGGCAAGGTGCTGGGCGCCGTGTCCGGCAAGATGACCGCGCCGCAGGTGTTCATCAACGGCGAGCTGATCGGCTCGGCCGACGAAGTGGAAAAGCGCTTCGCCAAGTAAGACGTTCGTGCCGATGGCTTCGGGCCCTGACGCCATCGGCAATCTTTGGGCCGGTACTCCTGCCGGCCGTTTTTTCCAGCCGGGATGCGGGACGACATGTCCATCATCGGCCGCGTGCCGTGCCGCATCCCCGCCAGATAGAGGACAATAACGATGAAAACCGTTCATATCGACGTAGCCGTCATCGGCGCCGGCACCGCCGGTCTCGCCGCCTACCGCGCCGCCAAGGCCGGCGGCGCCTCCGCGCTGATCATAGAGGGCGGTCCGTACGGCACCACCTGCGCCCGCGTCGGCTGCATGCCGTCCAAGCTGTTGATCGCCGCCGCCGAGGCCGCCCACCATGCCGGCCACACCGATATGTTCGGCGTCCATGTCGACGGCGACATTCGCGTCGACGGCCGCGAGGTGATGGCCAGGGTCCGGGGCGAGCGCGACCGCTTCGTCGGCTTCGTCGTCCGCGGCGTCGACGGCATCCCGGCCGAGGACAAGCTGGCCGGCTACGCCCGTTTCGTCGACAACACCACGCTGCAGGTGGACAACCACACCATCGTCCAGGCCCGCCGCGTCGTGATCGCCACCGGTTCGTCGCCGTCGCTGCCGGCGCCGTTCACCGCCTTCGGCGACCGCCTGATCGTCAACGACGACGTGTTCGACTGGGAGACGCTGCCGGAAAGCGTAGCGGTCTTCGGTCCCGGCGTGATCGGCCTGGAGCTGGGTCAGGCGTTGTCGCGCCTCGGCGTCAGGGTGCGCGTGTTCGGCGTCGGCGGCGGCGTCGGTCCGCTGAGCGATCCGGCGGTGAAGGCCTATGCCCGCGAGGCGCTGTCCGCGCAGTTCTATCTGGATCCGGAAGCCAAGGTGCTGGAGATGGGCGTCGTCGACGGCCGGGCCGCGATACGCTTCGTCGCGCTGGACGGCGAGGAGACGGCGGAGAGCTTCGACTACGTGCTGGCCGCCACCGGCCGCACGCCCAACGTCCGCGGCCTGGGGCTGGAGAACACCAGTCTGAAGCTGGACGCCCGCGGCGTGCCCTTGTTCAACGCCAAGACGATGCAGTGCGGCGACTCCCCGGTCTTCATCGCCGGCGACGCCAACAACATCCTGCCGCTGCTGCACGAGGCGGCCGACGAGGGCAAGACAGCCGGGGCCAACGCCGCCGCCTACCCGGACGTCGGCGCCGGTCTGCGCCGCTCCGGCATCGCCGTGGTGTTTTCCGATCCGCAGATGATGATGGTCGGCAGCCGCTTCGCCGATCTCGCCGACGGCGAGTTCGTCATCGGCGCGGTCAGCTTCGAGGACCAGGGGCGCAGCCGGGTGATGGGTGTCAATACCGGCCTGTTGCATGTCTACGCGGACAAGGCCGACGGCCGCTTCCTCGGCGCCGAGATGATAGGGCCGAGGGCCGAGAACCTGGCCCATCTGCTGGCCTGGAGCCATCAGCAGCGGCTGACCGTCGAGCAGATGCTGGACATGCCGTTCTACCATCCGGTGATAGAGGAAGGCCTGCGCACCGCCTTGCGCGATGCAGCGGCGAAGCTGGCCCGGGACTGAGCCGGGCGTCCGCCTCTTCAATGGAAGTCTCCGGCCCGCGATGGTTTTGCCATCGCGGGCTTTTCGACCCGCTAACAAAACCCCTGATCCTGCGTTGCGCCTCCTTGTCGTACTACTTGTACTGCCTGCGTCGGCGCGCCTTGGCTCAGGTACGCTGCGCGGTTTTGTTAGCGGCTCTCACTGCGCAAGCCGCGAAGCTTTGGCCGCCGGCGCCCCAGTGGCTGGTTTTTGCAAGCGACTGCCCGGGCATTTGATAAAAATGCACGCTCAATGATATTGGAGCCGAGGCCAGATGCGAGTAGAAAACCATTCCCCGTCTTTAGCGAAGCTGAATCCGCCGGAGGCCAGCGTCGGCGATCCGACCGCGATCGGAAGGAGCCTGTGCGGTGTCAGCCGGGCGCCGTTGCAGCATGCGGCGGCCGGCCGGGACGGGGAGGCCGTTGCCGTCGGCAAGATCGGCGCGTTCCTGCGCAAGGCGGTGGCGGCGCAGTCCTATGGCCTGATGTTCGCGAACGGCAAGCTGTTCGAGGCGACCGGCGATGCGCTGGAAAAGCGCGAGCAATACGGCTTCAGCGCCTTGAAGCGATTGGACGGCCTGTCCCGGCGCAATCTGGACGCGGTAGAGGCCAGGCTGGGTGCGCTGGATGCCGCCGAGCTCGGCCTGAAGGAGCGCATCATGGCCGGCGCCTGGCATTTCCGCCACCAGTCCAATGCGGCGCTGGACGACGGCGAGAAGGCGACGATCGCGTCCAATCACTTGCTGTCCCGGCAATCGCGGTCTTCGGGCAGCAATACCTTCGCTGCCGACAAGGAGCGGTTGAGCAATCATGATTTCGTGTTTTTCGGCGTCGAGTTCTCCGGGCGGGACCGCAGCGACAAACCGTTGAACCACAAGCACAGCACGATGGATTTCGGCGCGAACGCCTACGTCGTTTCCGACACGCTGCCCGTGTGCCGCAACGGCTACCTGACCCTGACCGATCATTTTTTCAACCTGGTGCCCGGCGGGCACGAGGCCGAGCATCAGGACTTCATCAAACGCTTTCCGCAGATGGGGCGGGAGTCGGGCCGCTGGATTCACGAGGGCAAATACCGCCAGAACGCCCCGGTATTCAGCTACGGCGACATGAAGGCCGCGGTGGCGCTGCATCTGATCGAATTTCTGCGCAGCAGCCAGGACGAGGCTTTCAAGGCCTATGTGTTCGATCAGGCCATGCAATCCGGTCCGGCGCTGGACCGGGTGCTGAACAGCGTCTTCCAGGCCGAGTTCCACATCCCGCGGCTGATGGCGACGACGGACTACGCCAAGCACCCGCTGCGGCCGATGCTGCTGAAGGAGGCGGTGGATTCGGTCAATCTGCCGGTCTTGTCCGGCCTGGTCTCGAACAAGGGCGACGCGGTGACCGCGATGTGGCACGCCATCGACAAGGGCAAGGACGAGGTGGCGGCCCATCTGCTGGACAACTGGCAGTTCGAGGCCAAAGATTTTTCCAGCGCGCCGCCCGGTTTTTACTATGAGCTTAACTACGCGCTGAGCAAGGGCGGCGCCAGCCTGTATATCCTGGACCAGTTCCTGTCCCGCGGCTGGGCGGCGGTGAACGCGCCGTTCGAGCATGTGAACCGCGGCGAGACGATGCTGGACAATGCGGTCAAATACGACAGTCGGGAAATGGTGGCGGCGCTGATCAAGCACGGGGCCGACCGGAACCTGTTGTCCGAATCGCACCGGGACGATCTGGACGCCTTGCTCGCCTAGCGCGGGGAAGCCGGCCGCAAGAAAAAACCGTCCCGGTCCGGGACGGTTTTTTTTCGGCGGCTGGCGGCGACGCCTATCCGTTGCGCAGCGCCCGCAGCCAGTCGAAGCGCTGGCGCCAGATCGCCGGCGCGCACCAGGCGAGGTGGGCGGTGGCCAGTACGTTCAGCAGCGCCGCGGCCAGCAGCAGCATGGCGATGCTGTCGTACCATTTCAGCATCAGCGCGCTGCCGATGGCGGCCGCCACCATGTAGAAGCCGTTGATGATGTTGTTGGCGGCGACCGCCTGCGAGCGGAATTCGTCCGGGCTGCCGGTCTGCAGCCAGGTGTACAGCGGCACGGTGAAGAAGCCGCCGAAGAAGCCCAAGAGGGTCACGTCGACGATGGCGCGCCAGCTGCCGGGGCGGGCCAGGTATTCGGCCAGCGTGGCCAGCGGGCCGTGGTAGGACGCCATAGCGCTCAGCGCCAGATCGCCGCCGAACAGCGTCATGCCGGCGCTGCCGACCAGTACGATGCCCAGTTGCAGCCGGCCGCGCGACAATTTGGCGCAGGCCATGGAGCCGGCGCCTATGCCTATCGAGAACAGCGCCAGCAGCAGCGTGTAGACGTCGGCGTCGCCGCCCAGGTGCAGACGGGTGAAGGTGGGCAGCTGGGTGGTGTAGATCGCGCCCATCAGCCAGAACCAGGAAATGCCGATGATGGCGCAGCGGACGTCGTCGATGCGCCAGGCCTCGCGGATCAGCCGCACCGAGTCGCCGAGGAAGTTCCACGACAGCTTCAGATGCGGCGCGCCCGGCGGCACCGACGGCATGGCCATGCTGCTGAACAGGCCCAGCACGGCGGTGAGCAGCAGCGCGCCGACGATCAGCGCCGCGCCGCTGTGGGTCAGCACGCTGCCTAGCAGCTGGCCCAGCAGGATGGCGAGAAAGGTGCCCATCTCGATCAGGCCGGTGCCGCCGACCAGCTCGTGGGGCTTCAGGTACTGCGGCAGCACCGAGTACTTCATCGGGCCGAAGAAGGCCGAGTGGGTGCCCATCAGGAACAGCGCGGCCAGCAGCAGCGCGGCGGAGTGCGTCAGGAAGCCGGCGCCGGCCAGCAGCATGATGGCGATTTCGGCCAGCTTGATCAGCCGGGCCACGCGCGCCTTGTCGTAGCGCTCGGACAGCTTGCCGGCGCTGGCGGAAAACAGGAAGAACGGCAGGATGAAGATGCCGGCGGCAAGATTGACCAGCTGCTGCGGCGGCAGGCCGGCGGCGGACAGCCCGTGGAAGCTGATCAGCACCACGATGGCGGTCTTCAGCATATTGTCGTTGAAGGCGCCGAGGAACTGGGTGCCGAACAGCGGCAGGAAGCGCCGGCTGGCGAAGAAGGAAAAGTCGGATTTCACGTTGGCGGGTCATCAAAAGGGACGTGGACCGCATGCTAGCGGATTCACGTCCCTCTGTCAGGCTCTCAGAACAGCGACATCCACAGCCCGGCGCAGGAGGCGGTCATGAAGCCGGTCAGCACCGAGGCCAGCAGCGCGCGCATGCCGATGGCCGCCAGCTCGTCGCGCCGCTCCGGCGCCAGCGCGCCGATGCCGGCGACGCAGATGCCCACCGACGACAGGTTGGAGAAGCTGGCCAGCGCGAAAGTGGCGATCATCACCGTCGGCGCCGACAGCGCGCCGGCGGCCTTCATCTTGGCGAGGTCGAGGTAGGCGATGAACTCGTTCAGCACGATCTTCTGTCCGAGCAGGCTGCCTACGCTCAGCGTTTCCTGCCAGCCCACGCCCATCAGGAAGGCGAACACGCGGAAGGCCTGGCCGGTCAGGTACTGCAGCGTCAGGCCGTCGAACAGGCCGCCGGTGGCGGCGCGGATGGCGCCGTTGACGCCCAGCAGGCCGCCGAGGCCGTCCCGGAGCAGATAGTTGGCCAGCGCGATCAGCGCGACGATGGCGAGCAGGATGGTGGCGACGGCGGCCGCCATCTTCATGCCGTCCAGCGCGCCGGTCACCACCGCGCTGACGAAATTGCCCTCGCTCTTTTCGGCGCCGGCGGCCAGCTTGCTGCACGACATCGCGTGCGGCTCGGTTTCCGGAAACACGATCTTGCAGAACACCACCGCGCCGGCGGCGTTCATGCAGGAGGCCGTCAGCAGATAGGTGGCGAAACGGGCCTGCTCGGCCATGTCGTTGCCGCCGAGGAAGGCGACGTAGGCGGCCAGCACGCCGCCGGACAGCGTGGACATGCCGGCGATCATGATGCAGGCGAGCTCGGATCGCGTCATGTGGCGGATATATGGGCGGGCCAGCAGCGGCGCCTCGGTCTGGCCGAGGAAGATATTGGCCGCCGCGACCACGCTCTCCGGGCCGGAGATGCGCATGCTGCGGCGCATCGCCCACGCCAGGCCGGCCACCACTCGCTGCAGGACGCCGAAATGGTAGAGCAGGGCGCTGAAGGCGGAGAAGAAGATGATCACCGGCAAGACGGTGAAGGCGAACAGGAAGCCGAGCTTGCCGCCGGGATTGGCCAGGTCGCCGAAGATGAAGCGCGCGCCGTCGCCGGCGAAGCTCAGCACCTTGGCGAAGCCGGCGCCGAAGGCGTCGACGCCGTGGTGGATGGCGGGCACGAAATTGATCAGCAGGAACAAGCCGCTCTGGATGGCCAGACCGGTCAGCGCGGTGCGCCAGTTGATGGCGCGGCGGTTGGTGGAGCAGAGATAGGCCACGCCGACCAGCAGCAGCATGCCGGCGAGTGCTTGGATGGTATTCACGGACGCCCTTAGTATGCGACGGCGGGCAAGGCGGATGGCGCGCTGACGGGCCGCCGTCGGAGAAAAAGAGGGCGATTATATAAGCGGACGGTAATTTGTCAATTTGTCGTTTGTCGACAAGCGCTTCCGCATCAAAATAATTCGACGCCGCCGGCGTCGCCGCCCTTGGCCGCGTTCAGCGCCAACTCCTGGCTGCGGGCGGTGCCGCGGCGGCGGTCGTTCTGCATCGCGTCGCCGGTGTCGAACGCCTCCAGGCCCTGGCTGAGCTTCTTGGCCAGCTTGCGCAGGTCGTCCGGCGACACCGACAGGATGCGGCTGGAGTCCAGCGCGTCCTGGTTCAACTGGATCAGGATGTCTCCGGACGATTTGGAGGCCTGGACCGAGCTGTTCTGCTCCATCACCGCCTGGCCTATCGCCTGCGAGGCCTGGGCGATATTGGCGATGGAGGCGGTGATCTTGTCCAGCTGTTCGCGGGAATTGCCGGCGTGCGCGGCGGCGGCGTCGGCGCGGCGGTGCGAGGCCTGCATCACCTCGGCGACCTTGGCGGTGCCTTGCTGCACCTGCTGCATGATGGTCTGGATGTGGCGGGTGGCCTCCTGGGTGTGGTGGGCCAGTTTGCGGACCTCGTCGGCGACGACGGCGAAGCCGCGTCCCATCTCGCCGGCCCGAGCCGCCTCTATCGCCGCGTTCAAGGCCAGCAGATTGGTCTGGTCGGCGATGTCCTGTATCGTCCCCAGAATGCTGCCGACCTGGCCCGAAGCCTGCTGCAGCGCGCCGACTTCCTGCGCCGATTTCTCCAGCAGCTGCGCCACCTCGGTGACGCCGTCTATCACCTCCAGCGTGGTCAGGCGGCTTTGCTGCATGTCGGAGTCGGCGTCGCCGGTGGCTCGGGTGATCTCTTCCAGGCTGGCGCGCAGCCGCTGCGCCTGTTCCATCATCGTATCTATCGCCTCCAGCAGCACCTTGCCGTGATTCGCCTGCAACAGGCTTTTCTGCAGCATGGTGCTGTAGGTGTCGGTCAGTTCCTGCGCCATCGGCATCAGCCGCGCCGTGGTGCTGGCGACGTCGCGGAAGGAGATGTCGGCGCGGTCCAGCAGCCGGTTGATCTTGGCGACGACGCCGTGCAGCGGGTGGTCGGCCTGCAGCGGCGACAGCGGTTTGCCCAGATGGATGGGTTCTTTCAGCAATTCGTCCAGCAGGCCCTCCATCTCCAGCATCGGGCCGAGCAGAAAGCGCTGGCGCAGCCATTGGTGCAGCAGCACCGCCAGCACGCTGCTGACGCAGCCGCTGAGGAAAACCAGCGTGGACGAGGCCTGGGCGGCGGCGAAGGCCAGCGGCAGCAGCAGGCATAGCGGTAGGGTGAGCAGGAGGGTGCGCAGGTGCATCGCCGATCGCCGGGTGAGTGACAGGTGGCTTAGTTATAGGATGAAGGATTTTTCCGCTGCAAGATGTCCAGGGTCCTGTTGCCGGCCTCTGCCGGCCTCGCTTCCGGCTAGTCCAGGGGCGCCTTGCCCGACGCCTCCCGCCCCGGCGTGTCGTCGTCCATCAGGATGCGGTGGGCCGGGCCCTCCATATCGTCGAACTGGCCGGAGCGGGTGGCCCACCAGAATATGGCGCCGATGACGAAGGCCAGCGCCAGGCTGAGCGGAATGAGCAGGTAGAGGCTTTCCATCAACGGTCCCGTTTGGTCAGACGCAGCGCATTGCCCACCACCAGCAGCGAGCTGAGCGCCATGCCCAGGCTGGCCAGCCAGGGCGTGACGTGGCCGCTTATCGCCAGCGGCAGCGCCACTACATTATATCCCGCCGCCCACGACAGATTCTGGCGAATGACGGTCAGCGCGAGGCGGCTGACGTCGACGGCGTCGCCGATCGGACCCAGCCTTTCGCCTATCAGCACCATGTCGCCGTTGGCGCGGGCCAGATCGGTGCCGCCGCCCATCGCGATCGACACGTCGGCCCGCGCCAGCACCGGCGCGTCGTTGACGCCGTCGCCCACCATCAGCACGCGCCGGCCGTCGGCCTGCAGCGCGCGGACGAAGTCCAGCTTGTCTTCCGGCGTCGCGCGGGCGCGCCAGTGTTCGATGCCCAGCCGGCCTGCCAGCGCGGAGACGGCCTGCTCGCCGTCGCCGCTGAGCAGGCGCACCGTCAGCCCCTGGGCGCGCAGCCGGCCGACCAGCTCGGCCGCGTCGTCGCGTCCGGCGTCGCCGATGGCGAATCGCGCCCTCACGCCGCCGGCGTCGGCCAGCAGCACCTGGGTGCCGCCCGGATGCCAGTCGGCGTCGTCCTGTTGCGGACTGCCCAGCCAGGCCGAAATGAACGGCGCCGAGCCGAGCCGCCATTCGCGGCCGTTTATGCGGGCGGCGACGCCGTGACCGGGCTGGTTGATCGGGGCCTCGGTCGGCGGCAGCGCCAGGCCGGCCGCGGCGGCGGAGATGGCCCGCGCCAGCGGGTGTTCCGAGCCCCTTTCCAGCGCGGCGGCGATCGCCAGCGCCGCTTCGCGCCCCAGCTCGCCGCGGACGTCCAGGATCCGCATCCGGCCGTCGGTCAGCGTGCCGGTCTTGTCGAAGACCGCGTCGGTCGCGCGTGCCAGCGTTTCCAGCGCGTGGCCGCGGGCGGTCAGCATGCCCAGCGAGGCCAGGCGGCCCGAGGCGGCGGTCAGCGCCGCCGGCGTCGCCAGCGACAGCGCGCAGGGGCAGGAGATGACCAGCACCGCCACCATGATCCACAAGGCGCGGTCCGGATCCATGAAGTGCCAGGCCAGGTAGCTGGCGGCGGCGGCGGCCAGCAGCAGCGCGACGAACCAGCTGGCGAAGCGGTCGGCCAGCCGGGCCAGCCTCGGTTTTTCCGCCAGCGCCTGGTCCAGCAGCCGGATGATGCCGGCCAGCCGCGTCGCCTGACCGACGCGCTCCACCCGCATCACCAGCGGGCTGGCGGTGTTGACGCTGCCGGCGATCAGCGCGTCGCCGGCGCGTTTCGGCACCGGGCGGCTCTCGCCGGTCAGCAGCGATTCGTCGCCGGCGCTGGCGCCGTCCAGCACGACGCCGTCGGCGGGAACGGTTTCGCCGGGCTTCAGCAGGATCACGTCGCCGGCGCGCAGGCTGGCGACGGTGGCTTCGCGGCTGTCGCGGCTGTCCGGCCAGCCGTCCAGCTTGTGGGCGAAGGCCGGCACCAGCTTGACCAGGCTCTCGCTGGCGGCGCCGGCCTTGCGGCGGGCCACGCCCTCCAGGTAGCGGCCGCCCAGCAGCAGGAAGACGAACATCGACACCGAGTCGAAGTAGATTCCGTGCTGGTATTGATTGATCAGCGCCCAGAAACTGGCGCCGAAGGCGGTGACGATGCCGATGGCGACCGGCGTGTCCATGCCGACGCGGCCGGTCTTCAGGTCGCGCCAGGTATTGCGGTAGAACGGCAAGGCCGAGTACAGCAGCACCGGCAAGGTCAGGATCAGGCCGGCCCAGTGCAGCAGCCACAGCATGTCCGGCGCGATGTCGCCGTCGGGCGCCAGATAGACCGGCACCGCGTACATCATCACCTGCATCATCGACAGGCCGGCCACCCACAGCCGGGTCAGCGCCTGCTTGCGCTCCTTCTGCAGCAGTCTCTCCTGGCGCTCGGCGTCGTACGGATGGGCGCGGTAGCCGATGGCGGCGACGGCCTCCAGGATGGCGGACAGGCGGATGCGATCGTTGTCCCAGCGCACCCGCGCGCGCTGGGTGCTGTAATTGATGTCGACGGCGAGCACGCCGGGCAGTCGGCGCAACTGCTGCTCGTTGAGCCAGATGCAGGCGGCGCAGCTGATGCCCTCCAGCATCAGCGCGGCTTCGCGCGTCTGGCCGTCGGCATGGTGGACGAAGCTTTGCTGCAATTCGTCGGAATCGTACAGGCGGATCTGTTCCAGCAGCGCCTGAGGCAAGGCTTCGGCGCGGGCGGCGCCCTCGGTGCGGTGCTGGTAGTAGTCGGACAGGCCGGCGTCGATGATGGTGGTCGCCACCGCCTGGCAGCCGGCGCAGCAGGCCGCCTCTTCGCGCTGGCGATAATGGATGGGGAAGCGGACGCCGGGCGGGACCGGCAAGCCGCAATGGAAACAGTTCTCGCTCATGACGGAGGATTGTAATCAAAGCGCGCGCGCCTTGCTTGATCCAGCTCATGGCGGCGTTTTTCAATGAGGATTATTTCGGTGCGGGGCTTGCGGCCCGGGCATCCGTCCGCATTTGCCGGATATCAGAGCCTGTTCGCGATCTTGTTCCGGCAGCGGCATGAACGGCCCCGAGACGCTAGGAAAAAGATCATGGACAGGCTCTCAGTCGACGAGGAGGAATGATGGAAAAGATGCTGGCGGTCGTGCAGCGGACGCCGGGCGGCGTCGAGACGATGGAGATCGGCGAGTGGGAGAAGCCGCGCGCGGCGCCGGGCAAGCTGCTGGTGCGGGTAATGGCGGCCGGCGTCAACCGCGCCGACCTGATGCAGCGCGAGGGACGCTATCCGCCGCCGCCGGGCGCCAGCCCGCTGCTGGGGCTGGAGGTGGCCGGCTGGGTGGAGGAGGTGGTCGGCGAGTCGGCGTTCCGGCCCGGCGACGCGGTGTTCGGCCTGGTGGACGGCGGCGGCTACGCAGAGTACGCGCTGCTGGACGAGGCGCTGGCCATCGCCAAGCCGGACGAATGGTCGTGGCTGATGGCGGCCAGCCTGCCTGAGGCCTGGATGACGGCCTGGTTCAATCTGGTGGAAAAGGCCGGGATCAAGGGCGGCGAGGCGGTGCTGGTCCATGCCGGCGCCAGCGGCGTCGGCGCGGCGGCGATCCAGCTGGCGGGCCTCATGGGCGCGCGGGCCTTCGCCAGCGCCGGGGGCGAGGAAAAGCTGGCCTTCTGCCGCGAGCTGGGCGCGGAACGGGTATTCAATTACCGCGAGGCGCCGGCCTTCGGCGCGCTGGTGAAAGACTGGGGCGGCGCCGACGTGGTGCTGGATCCTGTCGGCGCAGCGTATCTGGCGGAGAATCTGCAGGCCTTGAATCCGGACGGGCGGCTGGTCAATATCGGCCTGCTGGGCGGCAATCGTGCCGAACTGGATTTCGGCCGTCTGCTGATGAAGCGGATCAGCCTGATGGGCTCGACGCTGAGGCCGCAGCCGCTGACGGTCAAGGCCGGGCTGGCGGCGGCGTTGCGCGAGCGCATCGTGCCGGCCATCGAGGCCGGCCGGCTGAGCGCGCCCGTCGACTGCAGTTTTCCGTGGACCCAGGTGCAGGACGCCCACCAGTACGTGGCGGAGAACCGCAACCTGGGCAAGGTGGCGTTGACGATGTTCGCGCCGCAGGCGGGCTAGTCGGGCCCGCCCGCGGCGGGGCCGGCCGTCGGCGCTTACTCAGGCAGCGGCGACAGCGCCTCGATCAGCGCGACTTCCTGCGCGTAGCTCAGCGTCTTCATCCTGGCCAGCAGCGCCTCGCCGTCGACCTGGTGGTGTTGGTCCAGCTCGTCCTCGATGATGCGGGCCTCCACGGCCAGCCACACGCCGCGGCAGGAGGCGGCGCTGTCGAACTCCACGCTGCCGATGACGCCGGCGATCAGCCTGAGCTCGTCGTCGCTGAACAGTCGCGACAGGACGGCCTGCTCGCGGCGAACGATTTCGGCGTAGCGGTCGCAGATCTGTTGCACGCGCGCGGCGTCGCCGTAGTGGGCGGCCGGCTCTTCGTCGGCGATGCCGGCGTCGCCGTGACGGAACCAGGCTTCGATCAACGGCCGCAATTGCGGCAGATCCTCGTGCCAGACCCGCGCCAGGGCCTCGCGGAATTCGGCGTTGTCGGTGAACGACAGCTCGTCGAACGGCAGCGCCGGCAGGACATCCTCGTCCAGCGTGCGTTTGCCTATCCAGATATGGCCGTCGTCGTCCAGCCGCGCCTCGCCGCGCCATACCGCCTGCTCCTCGGTGGCCAGATTGTCGACGTGGATTTCGACATAGGGCAGCGGCAGGTCCTGGCCCTCGTCCTCGCTGACGAAGCGCAGCGTGATGTCGAACAGGCCGTGCTTCATCACTTCCAGCAGCTGCAGGCCGTCGGAGTGGCCGGCCAGCAGGTAGCGTTCGGCGTCCTCGTATACCGCGACGTCGCCAATGGAGGCGGCCGGGTGGATCAGCCGGGCCTGCAGCGCGTCGGCCAGCTCGTTGGCGTCGTGGTGGCCGGCGTCGAAGCCGGCGCGGCAGGCTTCTCGCTGGTGCCACAGGGCGTTCCAGTCATACATATTCCATGTCCTCGTGTTGCCGGATGGCCGGCAGTGTAGCGCCAAACGCCGACGGAGACGAATCCGGCGCGCGTTCACGGAAAAACTATGGGACTGTCATCCGTTTTTAGCGAAATTTTCTCGAGGGTCGCTTAGCATGCTATAATCTTTCGATTTTTCTGTTTTCAGAATTCCCAGCCGAAACACGCTAAACATGACCCGACAAATCCGCAACATCGCCATCATCGCCCACGTCGACCATGGCAAGACCACCCTGGTCGACCAACTGCTGAAGCAAAGCGGCACCTTCCGCGAAAACCAGCAGGTCGACGAACGCGTAATGGACAGCAACGATCTTGAAAAAGAGCGCGGCATCACCATTCTCGCCAAGAACACCGCCATCAACTACGAAGGCGTGCACATCAACATCGTCGACACCCCGGGCCACGCCGACTTCGGCGGCGAAGTGGAGCGCGTGCTGGGCATGGTGGACGGCGTGGTGCTGCTGGTCGACGCGGTCGAAGGCCCGATGCCGCAGACCCGTTTCGTCACCAAGAAGGCGCTGGCCCTGGGCCTGCGTCCCATCGTGGTGATCAACAAGATCGACCGTCCGGGCTCGCGTCCGGACTGGGTGGTCGACCAGACTTTCGACCTGTTCGACAAGCTGGGCGCCACCGACGAGCAACTGGACTTCCCCATCATCTACGCATCCGGCCTGTCCGGTTTCGCCAAGCATGAGCTGGAAGAGGAATCCAAGGACATGCGTCCGCTGTTCGAGACCGTGCTGAAGCACGTGCCGACGCCGGCCGGCGACGCGAACGCGCCGCTGCAGCTGCAGATTTCCGCGCTGGACTACTCGACCTACACCGGCCGCCTGGGCCTGGGCCGCATCCTGAACGGCCGCATCAAGTCCGGTCAGCAGGTCGTGGTGATGAACCATGAAGACCAGGTGGCCACCGGCCGCATCAACCAGGTGCTGGGCTTCAAGGGCCTGGAGCGCGTGGAAGTGCCGGAAGCCGAAGCCGGCGACATCGTGATCATCTCCGGCATCGAGGATATCGGCATCGGCGTGACCATCTGCGACAAGGAGCAGCCGGTCGGTCTGCCGGTGCTGTCGGTGGACGAGCCGACGCTGACGATGGACTTCATGGTGAACACCTCGCCGCTGGCCGGCACCGAGGGCAAGTTCGTCACCAGCCGCCAGATCCGCGACCGCCTGAACAAGGAACTGCTGACCAACGTGGCGCTGCGCGTCGAGGACACCAATGACGCCGACGTGTTCCGCGTGTCGGGCCGCGGCGAGCTGCACCTGACCATCCTGCTGGAAAGCATGCGTCGTGAAGGCTTCGAAATGGCCGTGGCCAAGCCGCGCGTCGTGTTCAAGGAAATCAACGGCCAGAAGTGCGAGCCGTACGAGAACCTGACCATCGACCTGGAAGACGACCACCAGGGCGGCGTGATGGAAGAAATCGGCCGCCGTCGCGGCGAGCTGACCAATATGGAATCGGACGGCATGGGCCGGACCCGCCTGGAATACCACATTCCGGCGCGCGGCCTGATCGGCTTCCAGTCCGACTTCATGACGATGACCCGCGGCACCGGCCTGATGAGCCACGTGTTCGACGACTACGCGCCGGTGAAGCCGGATCTGCCGGGTCGTCACAACGGCGTGCTGATTTCGCAGGAAAACGGCGAAGCCGTCGCCTATGCGCTGTGGAAGCTGGAAGACCGCGGCCGCATGTTCGTGTCGCCGGGCGACAAGCTGTATGAAGGCATGATCATCGGCATCCACAGCCGCGACAACGACCTGGTGGTGAACCCGGTCAAGGGCAAGCAGCTGACCAACGTCCGCGCCTCCGGCACCGACGAGGCGGTGCGCCTGACCACGCCGATCAAGCTGACGCTGGAATCGGCCGTCGAGTTCATCGACGACGACGAGCTGGTGGAAATCACGCCGAAATCGATCCGCATCCGCAAGCGCTACCTGCAGGAGCACGAGCGCCGCAAGATGGCCAAGGTCGAAAGCCTCTGATCGGACCCGGTCCGGCATCAACGAAGCCCCGCGAAAGCGGGGCTTTTTGTTTTTGCGCGCTAGGCCGGCCGGGAGAGGGCGTCGTTCAGCGTGTCGAACAGCTGGCGATAGACGGCCGGGTCGCTGCACAGCAGCGTGCGCGAGTTGCCGTTGCTGTCCCAGACGATCTGGCGGACGTTGGCGCGCAGCAGCACCTGCCGGGGCTGGCCGCCGGGCTTCAGCGTCAGCAGCACCTCGGTGGTCTGGTGATCCGGCTTGCCCGGCAGCGGAAGCTTCCACCTCAGCAGCCCGCGCAGCATCTGGCGCGTCCCGCTGATCAGCACCTCGTCTTTTTCCGCGCGGATGACGCCATAGTCGGCGTCGACGTCGACCTGCTTGTATCCCAGCCGCTCCAGCGCCTCGCGGCCGGCCTGCAGCGCCATCGGCGCGCTGGCGTCCTCCAGCCGCGCGTCCCGCGCCTGCAGATAATTGCTCAATTCGTCGTCCGATGGCTTCACCCGCATCTGGGTGGAGCTATAGCGCAGGATGCGGCCGCCCTGGCCTTGAATGTGTTCGGTGTCGGCGGCTTTGCTTCGGCGGAGCAGGCGTCCCATTGGCGGTTTCCCAAAATCTAATGACATGACATTGGATCGCAATTCAATGACGATTGCAACCCTGGCCTTCGTTGCCTCATTTTTAGACGATGAACA
This sequence comes from Chromobacterium sp. CV08, assembly GCF_051129845.1. NCBI lineage: Bacteria > Pseudomonadati > Pseudomonadota > Betaproteobacteria > Neisseriales > Chromobacteriaceae > Chromobacterium > Chromobacterium sp. CV08. Next base: position 2,806,866 of record NZ_CP150453.1, on the reverse strand, counting down.
CAATATCTTGATCGTACTCAAGCTTGGCATCCATATTTTGAAGAAAAGCCCGCCCGCAGTGCGGACAAATCGCCTACAGTATCGACGGTTCGGGCCTGCCTGGTGCAGGCGTGTTTCAGGTGGTCGAAAACGGCCGGGAGTCGGGAGAGAGACAGGCGATGCTGCAAGTGAGCAAGCGCGATGGCGCGGTAGTGGGATTCGATATCGGCAAGATTGCCAACGCCTGCCAGCGGGCGGCCATGGCGGTCGGGCATGCGGAGCCGGCCAGGCTGGCATTGGAAATCGCCGCCGAGGTGGAGCGCGAGTGCCGCGGACTGGCCCGCGACGGCCGGCTGGATATCCCGGCCATCCAGAACCGGGTGGAGGACGCGCTGATGCGCCGCTACCCGGAGGTGGCGCGCGCCTACATCGAATACCGCCACGACCGGGACACGGTGCGCGCCCGCGGATCCGAGCTGCACGCCAAGCTGATGGGCCTGGTGCACAAGACCGACAGGGAGGCCGCCACCGAGAACGCCAACAAGGACGCCAATGTCTTTCCTGTGATGCGCGACCTGATGGCCGGCATCGTGTCCCGGCAATTCGCCGGCAATTTCCTGCCCAAGGACATCCTGGCCGCGCACGACGGCGGCGACATCCATTTCCACGATCTGGACTACTCGCCGTTCCTGCCGTTCACCAACTGCTGCCTGGTCGATCTGAGGGGCATGCTGGAGCAGGGCTTCCGTCTCGGCAACGCCAGGATAGAGAGCCCGAAATCGATAGGCGTCGCCTGCGCCGTCACCGCGCAGATCATCGCCCAGGTGGCCAGCCACCAGTACGGCGGCACGACGATACCCAATATCGACCAGGCGCTGGCGCCGTATGTGATGAAAAGCTACCGCAAGAATCTGGAACTGGCGGCGCGCTACGGCATAGGCGAGCCGGAGCGCTATGCGCGCGAACGGACGGAGAAGGAGTGCTACGACGGCATCCAGGCCTGCGAATACGAGATCAACACGCTGTTCAGCTCCAACGGCCAGCAGCCCTTCGTCACCTTTTCCTTCGGCATGGGCACGGCCTGGGAGGCGCGCATCATCCAGCAGGCCATCCTGCAGGTGAGGATCAAGGGTCTGGGCAAGGACGGCATCACGCCGGTGTTCCCCAAGCTGGTGATGTTCATCGACGACGGCGTCAATCTGAAGCCGGGCGACCCCAATTACGACATCAAGCGGCTGGCGCTGGAGTGCGCGTCCAAGCGCATGTATCCGGATATCATCTCGGCCGGGCTCAATCGCCGCATCACCGGCTCCTCGGTGCCGGTGTCGCCTATGGGCTGCCGCAGCTTCCTGCCGGTGTGGCGCGACGCGGACGGACGGGAGGTGCTGGACGGCCGCAACAATCTGGGCGTGGTCAGCCTGAATCTGCCGCGCATCGCCATCGAGGCCGAGGGCGACGAGCAGGCGTTCTGGCGCCTGCTCGAGACACGCCTGGACCTGTGCTTCCGCGCGCTGATGCTGAGGGTGGAGCGGCTGCGCGGCGTCAAGGCCAATGTCGCGCCGATTCTGTACACCGAGGGCGCCTTCGGCGCGAGGCTGGATCCGGACGACGACATCATGAGGCTGTTCGAAGGCGGCCGCGCCTCGATCTCCGTCGGCTATATCGGCCTGCACGAGGTCGGCGTGCTGCTGTTCGGCGGCCATCCGGCCGACAGCGCGACGACGCAGGATTTTCTGCGCCGGGTGGTGGCGCGGATGGCGGAGGCTGCGGCCGGCTGGCGGCGGGAGACCGGCCTGGGCTTCTCGCTGTACTCGACGCCGAGCGAGTCGCTGTGTCACCGCTTCTGCAAGCTGGACCGCGAGCGCTTCGGCGTCATCGCCGAGGTCACCGACAAGGGGTATTACACCAATTCCTTCCATCTGGACGTGTTCCGCAAGGTCAATCCGTTCGAGAAGATCGATTTCGAGGCCGGTTACGCCGAGCTGGCCAGCGGCGGCCACATCAGCTATGTCGAGCTACCCAATATGCGGCACAACCTGAAGGCGCTGGAGGCGATCTGGGATTATGCGCTGCAGCGGGTGCCTTACTTCGGCAGCAATACGCCGGTGGATTCCTGCGGCGCCTGCGGCTTCATGGGCGAGGCGACGGCCGACGCCGACGGTTTCCATTGTCCGCAATGTGGCAACCGCGACAGCGCCTCGCTGTCGGTGACGCGGCGGGTGTGCGGCTATCTCGGCAGCCCCAATGCGCGGCCGTTCAACGCCGGCAAGCAGAAGGAAGTGATGCGCCGGGTCAAGCATTACGGCGGCGGGGATTGAACCGGCGATGAACTACGAGCGCTATTATGTTTGCGATCTGTTGAACGGCGAGGGGGTGAGGGTGACGCTGTTCGTGACCGGCTGCCCGCACGCCTGCCCGGGCTGCCACAATCCGTCGACCTGGGACCGCAAGGCCGGCCGGCCGTTCACGGCCGAGGTGCGCGAGCGGTTGCTGGAGCTGTGCGCCACGCACGACGGCCTGAGCCTGTCCGGCGGCGATCCGCTGCATCCGGCCAACCGGAAGGCGGTGGAGGAGCTGTGCCGGCAGTTCAGGGTGCGCTATCCGGACAAGGACATCTGGCTGTGGACCGGCTATCGGCATGAGGAGGTGGCCGATCTCGAGGTCCTGCGCTTCGTCGACGTATTGGTGGACGGTCGCTACCGCCGGGACCTGCCGACCAGCAAGCCCTGGCGCGGCTCCGACAATCAGCGGCTGATCCGTCTGCGCCGCTGAGTTCGCCGCGCTGGCGGGGCGCGCCGCCGCGAGCTAGGCTGGATAGGCGGCGGATGGCGGAGAGAGGGATGCGCGGTTTCTGGCTGGGTATGCTTTGTCTGGGCTTGGCCTGGCGCGTCGGCGCGGCCGGGGCGCTGACGCCCGGCCAGCTCGAACTGGCCAATGGCGAGTGGGCGCCGTATCTGTCCGAGAGCCTGCCGCAGCGCGGCTTCGCCTCGCATATCGTCAGCGAGGCGTTTCGGCTGGCCGGCATCCGCGTCGTCTACCGTTTTTATCCGTGGAGCCGGGCCGAGGCCATGGTGCGCGGCGGCGAGATCGCCGGCTCGGTGGTGTGGTCGGTCACGCCGGAGCGGCGGCAGTTCGCGCTGTTCAGCGATCCGGTGGTGTCGGACGAGGAGGTGGTGTTCCATCTGGCGTCGCGGCCGATGCGGGCGAGGCGGGTGGAAGATTTCTACGGCCTGGACATGGCTACGCCCAACGGTTCGAGGCTGGGCGCCTGGCGGCGGGCGGTGGATGCCGGCCGCATCCATCATTACGTCACCAAGGATGTGCAGTCCGGCATGCACCAGCTGTTGCTGGGACGGATAGACTTCTTTCCCGTGGTCCGCGCCGTCGGCCTGAGCGAACTGCGCCGGCATTTCACCGCCGCCGAGCGGGCCGCCATCGTCGCCGAGCCCCATGCCTTTTCCCGTTTCGACTACTGCCTGATGATCAGCCGTCGCCAGCCCGACGCCGATGCGCTGCTGGCCCGTTTCAACCTGGGCTTGGCGCGGCTGCGCGCCAGTGGCGAGTACCGCCGGATGGAGCGGGATTTCCTGTCCGGCGGCTACGACGGGGTGCCGGCGCCCTGACGACGGGAAAGTTGTTGCGAATTCTGTATTCCGGTCCCGCCTTTCATAAACTTGCTTATCATCAAATGAGACGTAAAAACAATGATGCCGAGGAGAAGGCCATGGCTTGGACGAAGGAGCAGAAACAGACGGTGCTGGCCTGTTATCTGGGCTGGACGCTGGACGCGTTCGATTTTTTCCTGATGGTCTTCGTGCTGAAAGACATCGCGCGCGATTTCGGCACTGACATCGAGGCGGTCAGCTGGGCCACGATGCTGACGTTGGCGGCGCGGCCGGTCGGCGCGCTGATTTTCGGCCGTCTGGCCGACCGCTTCGGACGGCGCCCGGTGCTGATGGCCAATATCGTGCTGTATTCGCTGCTGGGCTTCTCGTCGGCCTTCGCGCCCAATCTGATCGTGCTGCTGGTGCTGCGCACGCTGTTCGGCGTGGCGATGGGCGGCGAGTGGGGCGTCGGCTCCTCGCTGACGATGGAGACCATTCCGAAGGCGTCGCGCGGCTTCGTCTCCGGCCTGCTGCAGGCCGGCTATCCCAGCGGCTATCTGCTGGCGACGCTGGCCTTCGGCCAGTTGTTCGAGCATATAGGCTGGCGCGGCATGTTCATGCTGAGCCTGCTGCCGGCGCTGCTGACGCTGTACATCCGCCGCAACGTGCCCGAGAGTCCGACCTGGGAGGCGGCCCGCCATCGCGACAAGCCGGGGCTGCTGCAGGCCATAGGCGCGCAGTGGCGGCTGTCGCTGTACGCCATCGTGCTGATGACCTGCTTCAACTTCTTCTCGCACGGCACCCAGGACATGTATCCGACCTTCCTGCGCGTCCAGCACAAGTTCGATCCGCACACGGTGCAGATGATAGGCATCTGCCTGAATGTCGGCGCCATCGTCGGCGGCCTCACCGTCGGGGCCCTGTCGGAGAGAATAGGCCGCCGCAACGCCATCACGCTGGCGGCGCTGATCGCGCTGCCGGTGCTGCCGCTGTGGGCCTTCTCCGAAACGCCGCTGATGCTGGCCGCCGGCGCCTTCCTGATGCAGATCGCCGTACAGGGCGCCTGGGGCGTGATTCCGGTCCATCTGAACGAGATCTCGCCGATGGCGGTGCGCGCGACCTTTCCGGGCCTGATCTACCAGCTGGGCAATCTGCTGGCCTCGGTCAACAGTCCGTTGCAGGCGCACATCGCCAAGGGCAATGGCGGCGACTACGGCATGGCGATGGCCATCGTGGCCGGCATCGTCGCCGTCGCCATCGCGGTGCTGATCCGCTTCAGCGTCGAGCGCCGCGGCGAGTCGATGGAGGTGGTGGAGCCGGCGCCGCGCTGAGCGCCGCCCGTCAGCAGCCGGCCAGCCTGGCGCGGCAGCGCTCGGCCTCGGCGATGACGCGCTCGAACAGCGCCGCCACCGTCGGCACGTCGTCGATCAGGCCCTGGGCCTGGCCGATCAGCTGCACGCCTCTTTGGTGGTCGCCTTCCTGTATCGCCAGCCGTATCGATTCGGTGGCGGCGCCGAACAGCGCCAGCTGCCGCAACGCCTGCGGCTGGCTGATCATGCCGCCCAGGGCGACCTTGATCACCGGCATGCCCATTCTGCTGGCCATGCGGCTGGCGCGGAAGGCGGCCGGGATCAGGCCCAGCGGCTTGCGGCAGGCGCGTCGCGCCGTCGGGGTGTCCATCATCCGGCACCACAAGCCGTCGAAATTCTTCGAGTACAGCGTGTCGGCGACGCCGCGCTGCAGCACCATGTCCTTGGTGGCGGCGTGCACCGGGCTTTCCCGCGTCATCGCCAGCCGCGTGCCCATCGCCACGGCGTCGGCGCCCAGCGCCAGCGCCGCGACCAGGCCGTCGCCGTCGGCGAAGCCTCCGGCGGCGACGATGGGCAGCGTCGAGGCCTTGCGTATCGCCGGAATCAGCACCAGCGAGGTGACGCTGCCGCCGTGGGCGGCCGCCTCGTGGCCGGTCACCAGCAGCGCGTCGGCGCCGCACTTCTCGGCCGATATCGCGTGTTTCTCCGTCGTCACCGTGGCCAGCACCTTGCCGCCGTAGCGGTGCGCCGCCTCGGCGATCCAGTCGCCCTTGCCCAGCGAGTAGTTGATCACCGGTACCTTTTCCTCCAGCGCCACCCTGGCGTTGTCGGCGGCGCCGGGCATCATCAGCGTGCAGCCGACGCCGAACGGCTTGTCGCTGAGCTCGCGTATGCGGCGGATGGCGGCGCGGGTGGCGTCGGCGCTCAGCGGGCCGGTCGCTAGGATGCCGAGTCCGCCGGCGTTGCCGACGGCGGCCACCAGTTCCGGCGTGGCGATATAGCTCATGCCGGGGCAGAGCAGCGGGCGTTCTATGCCGAACAGGCGGGTGAGGGCGGTATGCATGGGGCGGGCGCGGGCGGGTTACAATGACCTTCTATTGTTGATGTATTCGTCCTGAAATTCAAACGAATGTTTTAATATGATCCGCATCATTGTGCTGATGGGCTGGCTGTACACGGTATTGATGTTCGCCGTCGGGCAGCGCAGCGTGGCGGCGGGCGCCGTCGTTTTTCTGCTGTTGGGCGTGCTGCCGACCTGGTTTGTCGCGTGGGCGGCACGCAATCGGCTGCGCCGCCGCCGCGCCGAACGGGAAAACGGCGGCCAGGCTTGAGCGGCAGGGCTTTCGGGTGCTACAATCTCGTGTTCCCTGCCATTCCGGTGGGGGATATCAACCAAACTACGCACATCCGCGCCAAAGGGTGCCCGCGACGAAACTTGTTTCCGGTCGGGTTGTCTGCGCGGATGGAGGCTTAACCCTTTTAGGAGTTTTTGCATGTCCACCAACGTTACCATGCGTCAAATGCTTGAGGCCGGCGTTCACTTCGGCCACCAAACCCGCTTCTGGAACCCGAAGATGGCCAAGTACATCTTCGGCAGCCGCAACAAGATCCACATCATCAACCTGGAAAAGACCCTGCCGCTGTTCGTAGAGGCCCAGGAGTATGTGCGTCGTCTGGCCGCCAACAAGGGTTCCGTGATGTTCGTGGGCACCAAGCGCCAGGCGCGTGAGATCGTCCGTGAAGAAGCTGCCCGTTGCGGCATGCCGTTTGTCGACCACCGCTGGCTGGGCGGCATGCTGACCAACTACAAGACCGTGAAGCAGTCGATCAAGCGTCTTGAAGAGAAGCGCGCCATCCTGGAATCCGCCGGCGACACCGGTTACAACAAGAAGGAACTGCTGGACCTGCAGCGCGAAGTCGAGAAGCTCGAGCGCTCGCTGGGCGGCATCAAGGATATGAAGGGCCTGCCGGACGCTATCTTCGTTATCGACACCGGCTACCAGAAGGGTACCGTCGTCGAAGCCAAGAAGCTGGGCATTCCGGTTATCGGCGTTGTTGATACCAACAACTCCCCGGACGGCATCGATTACGTAGTGCCGGGTAACGACGACTCCTCCCGCGCGATCCGCCTGTACGCCCGCGGCATCGCCGACGCGGTGCTGGAAGGCCGCGCGCACTCGCTGCAAGAGATCGTCGCAGCTGCTGAAACGGCCCAGGCCGAGTAAGCAGACGAAAGGGGGCGCAAGCCCCTTTTTTTGGACCCGATCGATTACGTAATCCCATATTTTTAGGAGTGAAGCATGGCGGAAATCACCGCAAAAATGGTTTCGGATCTGCGCGTGGCCACCGGCCTGGGCATGATGGAATGCAAGAAGGCCCTGGTCGAAGCCGACGGCGACGCGGCCAAGGCCGAGGAAATCCTGCGCATCAAGTCCGGCAACAAGGCGTCCAAGATGGCCGGCCGTCTGGCCGCCGAAGGCATCATCGGCTCCCACGTGGAAGCCGGTGTCGGCGCCCTGGTGGAAGTGAACTGCGAAACCGACTTCGTCGCCAAGGATCCGACCTTCATCGCGCTGGCCAACGCCGCCGCCAAGGCCGCCGCGATCGCCAATCCGGCCGACGTCGAAGCGCTGTCCGCGGTTGAAGTCGACGGCCAGACCGTTGAAGACATCCGCAAGGCCGCTATCGCCAAGCTGGGCGAGAACATGACCATTCGCCGCTTCGTGCGCTACCAGACCGAAGGCGCGATCGCCACCTATCTGCACGGCGCGAAGATCGGCGTGATCGTCGACTACGCCGGCGCCGAGAGCGTGGGCAAGGACGTGGCCATGCACATCGCCGCCTCCAAGCCGATCTGCGTGTCCAAGGACCAGGTTCCGGCCGAGACGCTGGAGCAGGAACGCAAGATCTACTCCGCCCAGGCAGCCGAATCCGGCAAGCCGGCCGACATCGTCGCCAAGATGGTTGAAGGCCGCGTGAGCAAGTACCTGGCCGAAGTGACCCTGCTGGGCCAGCCCTTCGTCAAGAACCCGGATGTGACCGTCGAGAAGCTGCTCGCCGAGCAAAAGGCTTCCGTCAAGGCGTTCGCCATGTTCGTGGTCGGCGAAGGCATCGAGAAGAAGGTAGTAGATTACGCAGCCGAAGTCGCCGCTGCTGCCAAGCTGTAAGGCCGGACCTTACCGCTTTATCGACGGCACCCTGCCTGCAGGGTGCCGTTTTGCAAACTGAAAACACCACAGCCAATCCGAGGACATCATGAGCCAAGTTCCCGCCTACAAACGCATTCTGTTGAAACTTTCCGGCGAAGCCCTGATGGGGGATGACAGCTATGGCATCAACCGCACCACCATCGAACAGATCGTCGGCCAGATCAAGGAAGTGGTCGAGCTGGGTGTGGAGGTCGGTATCGTGATCGGCGGCGGCAATATCTTCCGCGGCGTGGCCCCGGCGGCGGCGGGCATGGACCGGGCCACCGCGGACTATATGGGCATGATGGCGACGGTGATGAACGCGCTGGCCTTGAAGGACGCGATGACCAAGGTCGGTCTGATCGCCCGCGTGCAGTCGGCGCTGACGATGCAGCAGATCGCCGAGCCCTATGTGCGCGGCAAGGCGATGCAGTACCTGGAAGAGGGCAAGGTGGTGATCTTCGCCGCCGGCACCGGCAACCCCTTCTTCACCACCGACACCGCCGCCGCGCTGCGCGGCATGGAAATGAATGTCGACATCATGCTGAAGGCCACCAAGGTGGACGGCGTGTATACCGATGATCCGAAAAAGAACCCGGACGCGGTGCGCTACCAAAGCGTCACCTTCGACGAGGCCATCTCGCGCAACCTGAAGGTGATGGACGCCACCGCCTTCGCGCTGTGCCGCGACCAGCACCTGAATATCAAGGTGTTCAGCATCTTCAAGAACGGCGCGCTGCGCCGCGTCGTGCTTGGCGAAGACGAAGGCACGCTGGTACACTGCTGAGTTTGAAAATTGCTGAAGGCGAAAACGGCAATCGCCGTTTTCGCCTTGTCATTTGAAGTTTCGCTTTGGGAGTGCGACATGATTAACGACGTCAAGAAATCGGCCGAACAAAAAATGCAGAAATCGCTGGAAGCGTTCAAGAACGACCTGGCCAAGGTCCGTACCGGTCGCGCCCACACCGGTATTCTGGATCATGTCATGGTTGACTATTACGGCAGCGACGTGCCGGTCAACCAGGTTGCCAACGTGACCCTGATCGACGCCCGCACCATAGGCGTGCAGCCGTGGGAAAAGCCGATGCTGGCGAAGATCGAAAAAGCCATCCGCGATTCCGATCTGGGCCTGAATCCGGCTTCGATGGGCGAAATCATCCGCGTGCCGATGCCGATGCTGACCGAAGAGCGTCGCCGCGACCTGATCAAGGTGGTGCGCAGCGAGGCCGAAGGCGCTCGCGTGGCCGTGCGCAACATCCGCCGCGACTCCAATACCGAATTCAAGAACCTGCTGAAGGACAAGGCCATCACCGAGGACGACGAGCGCCGCGGCCAGGACGACATCCAGAAGCTGACCGACAAGTACACCGCGGAAATCGACAAGACGCTGGCAGCCAAAGAAGCCGACCTGCTCGCAGTGTAATCAAGGGGCGCGCATCTTGTTTGCTGGTTCTATCACGCAGACGCCGGAGGGGCGCGAGCCTCCCCGGCATATCGCCATCATCATGGATGGCAACGGCCGCTGGGCCAAGAAACGCTTCCTGCCCCGGGTCGCCGGCCACAAGCGCGGCCTGGACGCGGTGCGCGAAGTGGTGAGCGCGTGCAAGGAAATGGGCGTCGGCTATCTGACGCTGTTCGCCTTTTCAACCGAGAACTGGCGGCGCCCGCAGGAGGAAGTGAGCTTCCTGATGGACTTGTTCCTGCGCGCGTTGGAGCACGAGGTCAGCAAGCTGCACAGCAATAATATCCGCCTGCAGGTGCTGGGGTCGCGCGAGCGCTTCAGCGAGGAGCTGTCGGACCGTATCGCCCGCGCCGAGGCCAAGACCGCCGGCAACGACGGCCTGGTGCTGACCATCGCCGCCGATTACGGCGGCCGCTGGGACATCGTCAACGCGGTCAACGAGCTGATCGCGGAAGGCAAGCAGCGGGTCAGCGAGGCCGAGCTGACCGAGAAGCTGGCCATGTCGTGGGCGCCCGAGCCCGATCTCTTCATCCGCACCGGCGGCGAGCAGCGCATCAGCAACTTCCTGCTGTGGCAGCTGGCCTATTCCGAACTGTATTTCACCGACCTGCTGTGGCCCGATTTCGACCGCGCCGCGCTGGAGCAGGCCGTTTCCTCATACTGGCAACGTGAACGCCGCTTTGGTCGCACCAGCGAGCAATTGCCGGAACATCTGCGCCGCGACAAGCCCTGATCGATGCTGATAACGCGAATTCTGACCGCGCTGGTGCTGCTGCCGCTGATGCTGGCGGCGCTGTTCCTGTTTCCCGCCGACGCCTGGACCGGTTTTTCCTGGCTGATCGTCGTGCTGGCCCTGTGGGAATATTCCCGCATGGTCGGCATGCGCCTGCCGCAGCAGGTGGGCTATCTCGCGCTGTCCACGCTGTTCGCCGCCGCGGCCTGGCAGGGGCACTGGCATATGGGCGCGGCCGCGCACGGCGCGGTGCTGGCCTTGTGGCTGCTGCTGGTGCCGGCCTGGCTGTTCAAGCGCTGGCGCATCCCGAGCGGCCCGCTGGCCTGGGGGCTGGGCTGGGCGCTGATGCTGCCGGCCTGGTTCGCCTTCGTCGAATGGCGTCCGCACCCGACGGCGCATGACGCGCTGGCGCTGCTGGCGGTGATGGGCCTGGTATGGGTGGCCGACGTGGCCGCCTATTTTTCCGGCAAGGCCTTCGGCCGCCGCAAGCTGGCTCCGGCCATCAGCCCGGGCAAGAGCTGGGAGGGCGTCTACGGCGCCGTGGTGTGCGTGGCGCTGTATGTGGCGCTGGTCGACCATTTCGGCTGGCTGGACATCAAGCTGCCCTTGTGGGGCCTGCTGCTGCTGGCGTTGCCGCTGACCGCCGTCAGTGTCTGCGGCGACTTGCTGGAATCCTGGTTCAAGCGCTCGGCCGGCATCAAGGACAGCAGCCGCCTGCTGCCGGGCCATGGCGGCGTCTACGACCGCATCGACAGCCTGATCGCCGTGCTGGCGGTCGGCAACGCCCTGCGCGTATTGGGCGGCATGTAATTCTGGAATCAATATGACCAAACCTCAGGGTATTGCCGTACTGGGGGCGACCGGCAGCGTCGGCTGCAACACGCTGGACGTGGTCGCCCGTCACCCCGAGCGCTACCGCGTGGTGGCGCTGACCGCCCACCGCCAGCTCGACAAGCTGTTCGAGCAGGCCTGCCGCTTCCGTCCCGATTACCTGGTGGTGGCCGACGCCGATGCCGCGGCCAGCCTGCGCGAGCGACTGGCCGATGCCGGCGTGTCCGGCGAGGTGCTGCATGGCGCCGGCGCGCTGGAGCAGGTCGCGTCGCTGCCCGAGGTGGACGCGGTGATGGCCGCCATCGTCGGCGCGGCCGGCCTGCCGTCGGCGCTGGCCGCCGCGCGTGCCGGCAAGCGCATCCTGCTCGCCAACAAGGAGTCACTGGTGGTGGCCGGCCGCCTGTTCATCGACGCGGTGCGCGCCAGCGGCGCCAGCCTGCTGCCGGTGGACAGCGAGCACAGCGCCATCTTCCAGTCCTTGCCGGCCGATTACGCCGGCGACCCGGAAGCCTCCGGCATCCGCAAGATCATCCTGACCGCTTCCGGCGGCCCGTTCCGCAACAAGACGATGGCCGAGCTGGCCGGCGTCGGTCCGGACGATGCCTGCCGCCATCCGAACTGGAGCATGGGGCGCAAGATCTCCGTCGATTCCGCCACGCTGATGAACAAGGGCCTGGAAGTGATAGAGGCGCACTGGCTGTTCGGCGTGGCGCCGCAGCGGATCGAGGTGGTGGTCCATCCGCAGAGCGTGATCCATTCGATGGTGCAGTACCGCGATGGTTCGGTGATGGCCCAGCTTGGCTCGCCGGACATGCGCACGCCCATCGCCTGCGCGCTGGCCTGGCCCGAGCGCATCGAGGCCGGCGTCGAGTCGCTGGATTTCTTCTCCTTGTCCGATCTGACGTTTGAAAAGCCGGACCTGCAGCGCTTCCCCTGTCTGCGGCTGGCCTTCGACGCGCTGGCGGCCGGCGGCGATGCCCCGGCGGTGTTGAACGCCGCCAACGAGGTGGCGGTGGCGGCCTTCCTGGCCGGCGGACTGCGTTTCGTCGACATTCCGCGCGTGGTGGCCGCCACGCTGTCGGGCGTGTCCTGCACCGCCAGCGACAGCCTGGACGGGCTGCTGGCCCGCGATCGTGAGGCGCGCCGCTTCGCCGAGGCCGAGGTGGCGGCATGCTGACGCTGCTGGCCTTCCTGGCGGCGATCGGCCTGCTGGTGACTTTTCACGAGCTGGGCCACTACTGGGTGGCCAAGCTCTGCGGCGTGAGAGTGCTGCGCTTCTCCATCGGCTTCGGTTCGCCGCTGTTCCGTTTCCGCCCGCGGGAGACCGAGTGGGTGGTCTGCCCGATTCCGCTCGGCGGCTACGTCAAGATGCTGGACGAGCGCGAAGGCTTCGTCGAGCCGGCCGAGCGCGGCCGGGCGTTCAATAATCAGCACGTGCTGAAGCGCATGGCCATCGTGGTGGCCGGCCCGTTCGCCAATCTGCTGCTGGCGCTGTTCCTGTACTGGGGCGTGACCGCCCAGGGCGTGCCGCAGCTGAGGCCGCTGGTCGGCACCGTGATCGCGCAGACGCCGGCGGCGGCGGCCGGCTTCAAGGAGGGCGACCGGGTGCTGGCCGTCGCCGGCGCGCCGGTCTCCAGCTGGCAGGATGTCCGGCTGGCCCTGGTCGACGCGGCGATGGCCGGCGACGCGGTGACGGTCAGGGTCAGGGAAGCCTCGGGCGCGGAGCGCGAACGCCGCATCGACGCCGGCCATTTCGGCGCCAAGGCGGTGCTGGCGCTGCAGCAGGGCGATCCCGGCCTGTCCCCGGGCCGCTTCCTGCCGGTGTTGGGCGCGCTGGAAGAGGGCGGCGTGGCCGCGCGCGCCGGGCTCAAGACCGGCGACAAGCTGCTCGCCGTGGGCGGCCGGCCGGTCGCGAGCTGGGAGCAGTGGGTGCAGGTGGTCCGCAACAGTCCGGGCAAGGATCTGTCGCTGAGCATAGGCCGCGACGGCAAAACGATGGAAATCCGCCTGCGTCCGCAGGCGGTGACGCAGGACGACGAGGTGGTGGGCCGGATAGGCGTCGGCCCGATGCCGGACCGCGCCTGGAACGACAGTCTGGGCTTCACCCGGCACTACGATGCCGTCGGCGCGCTGGGCGCCGCCTGGCGCAAGACCGGCGACACCGCCTGGATGAGCTTGAAATTCCTCGGGAATATGCTGATAGGCCGCGCCTCGCTGGACAATCTCTCGGGGCCGCTGACCATTGCCAGCGTCGCCGGGCAGACCGCCCGCGAGGGTTTGACGGCCTATCTGGAATTCCTGGCGCTGATCAGCATCAGCATAGGCGTGCTCAATCTGCTGCCCATACCAGTTCTGGATGGCGGCCACTTAATGTATTATGTCGCGGAGCTGGTTAGAGGAAAGCCCGTCAGCGAACGGGCGCAAGTGCTCGGACAAAGAATTGGTTTCATATTGCTGGCGTCTTTGATGGCGTTTGCCATGCTGAATGATTTCAGCCGCCTATTTGGGGGTTAAAACAAACCTATGAAATTGAAGCTACTCGCAGCGGCCGTAGCCGGCCTGTCGATGGCCGCCGTCGCCATGGCTGCCGACCCGTTTGTGATCAAGGATATCCGCGTTGAGGGCCTGCAGCGTACCGAGCCGGGCACGGTCTTCAACTACCTGCCGGTGAAGGTCGGGGACACCTTTACCGACGCCAAGGCGCAGGAATCGATCAAGGCGCTGTTCAATACCGGATTTTTCAACGACGTGCGCGTCGAGAGCCGCGGCGCCACGCTGATCGTCACCGTCGCCGAACGGCCGGTGATCACCCAGCTCAACATCAACGGCGCCAAGGAGTTCAGCAAGGACCAGCTGAAGAAGGCGCTGAAGGACAACGGCTTCTCCGAATCGCTGATCTTCGACCAGGCGCTGCTGGACAGCGCGGTGCAGGAGCTGAAGCGGCAGTACTACAGCCGCGGCAAGTATTCGGTGGAGATCACGCCGACCGTCACCAAGCTGGAACGCAACCGCGTGGCGGTGACGCTGGACATCAACGAGGGCGTGACCGCACGCATCAAGGAAATCCGCATCGTCGGTGCCAACGCCTTCGCCCAGTCCAAGCTGCTCGACGAGTTCAGCCTGACCACCGGCGGCTGGCTGTCCTGGATGACCAAGGACGACCAGTACTCGAAGCAGAAGCTGACCGGCGACCTGGAGAAGCTGAAGGCCTTCTACCAGAACCAGGGCTATATGGAGTTCGGCATCGATTCGTCGCAAGTGTCGATCAGTCCGGACAAGGAAAGCATGTATCTGGTCATCAACGTGCACGAGGGCAAGAAGTTCACCGTGTCCGACGTGCGCCTGGCCGGCGACCTGAAGGTGCCGGAGCCGGAACTGCGCAAGCTGATCCTGATCAAGAACGGCGACACCTTCAATAACGAACGGGTGACCGAGTCGGTCAAGGCGATCAGCGACAGGCTGGGCGTCGCCGGCTACGCCTTCGCCAACGTCAACGTGCTGCCGGACATCGACCACGACAAGCAGACCGCCTCGTTCACCTTCTTCGTCGATCCGGGCCGCAAGACCTATGTCCGCCGCGTCAATGTCGCCGGCAACAGCAAGACCCGCGACGAGGTTATCCGCCGCGAGCTGCGCCAGATGGAGGGCGCGCCGTACAACGCCGCCGACGTCAAGCGAAGCAAGGAGCGCCTGGAGCTGCTCGGCTATTTCGAGGACGTCAACGTCGAGACGCCGGCCGTCGCCGACGCGCCGGACCAGGTCGACATGAACATCAGCCTGAAGGAGCGCTCGACCGGCAGCATCTCGGGCAGCCTGGGCTATGTCCAGGGCGAGGGCCTGGTGCTGGGCGCCAGCATCTCGCAGAGCAATATCTTCGGCTCCGGCAAGTATATGTCGCTGAGCATGTCGACCGGCCAGGTCAACAAGAACTACGCGCTGTCGTTCACCGACCCGTATTTCACGCCGGACGGCGTCAGCCTGGGCTACGACCTGTACGACCGCGTCTACAACCCGGACGCCACGTCGATTTCCGCGTACAAGACCAGCACCATAGGCGCCGACGTGCGCTTCGGGGTGCCGATCACCGAGTACGACCGCATCAACTTCACCTTGGGCGCGGAAAAGACCGACATCACCACCTATGCGAACAGCCCTCAGCAGTACATAGATTTCGTCAACAAGTACGGCAGCAGCAACTACACCGTGCTCGGCACCGTCGGCTGGGGCCGCGACACCCGCGACAGCGCGCTGTGGCCGACCCGCGGCGCCTCGATCAAGGTGAACGCCGACGCCGGCCTGCCGGGCGGCTCGCTGCAGTACTACCGCCTGACGCACCAGCAGACCTGGTACTTCCCGCTGTCCAAGGACTTCACCTTGATGCTGAACGGCGAGCTGGGCTACGCCGACGGCTACGGCAAGACCCGCGTGCTGCCGTTCTTCCAGAACTTCTACATGGGCGGCCTGGGCTCGGTGCGCGGCTACGATACCAGCAGCATTGGCCCGTACGACGCGGCGTCCAACTCCTATCTGGGCGGTAACCGCAAGGCGGTGGCCAATGCGGAAATCCTGTTCCCCTTCCCGGGCATGAAGGATAATAAATCGCTGCGGGCCAGCGTGTTCTTCGACGCCGGCACGCTGTGGAACACCAATCTGACGGCTCAGCAGAACGCCAGCGGCATCGTCAGCTCGGCCAGCGACGGCTTCCGTTACTCCGCCGGCCTGGCGCTGACCTGGTTGTCGCCGATGGGGCCGATGAAGTTCAGTATCGCCAATCCGCTGAAGAAAGAGCCGAATGACAAGATCCAGCGCTTCCAGTTCCAGATGGGCGCGTCGTTCTAAACCGATATTCAGGATGGAATCATGAAAGCATTGAAATGGTGGCTTGCGGTACTCAGCGTTGCGGCCCTGCCGGTTCATGCTGCCGACTTCAAGCTGGGCTTCATCAATATCGAACGCGTTTATCGGGAGGCCGGCGCCTCCGTCGCCATCTATAAAAAGCTGGACAAGGAGTTCGCCGGCCGCCGCGACGAGTTGAAGAAGATGGAATCGCGCGCGAAGGAGCTGGAGTCCATGTTGGGCAAGAGCAGCCTGTCGGCCGACGACCGCAAGCGCTACGAGCGCGAGTTCGCCGGCCTGGACCGCGACTATCGCGCGAAATCGCGCGAGCTGGCCGAGGACTACAATCAGCGCCGCAACGAGGAATTCGCCAGCGTCACCGAGCGGGCCAACCGCGTGGTCAAGGATATCGCCCAGCGCGAGCAGTACGATCTGATCCTGCAGGAAGCGGTATACATCAATCCCAAGTTCGATCTGACGCCCCAGGTGCTGAAAGAGCTGGACAAGTAGCCGTTCAACCCGTTACCGGAGAAGCCGACCCCGAGTCGGCTTTGTTTTTGATGTCCTACACACTCGAATATATCGTTGAGCAGCTGGGCGGCGAGAGGCGGGGCGGCAATCCGGCCGTGACGCGGCTGGCGCCGCTGGAGAGCGCCGGCGCCGACGAGATCGCCTTCGTCGCCAGCGCCAAGTTCCGCCGCCAGATGCTGGACAGCGCGGCAGGCGCGCTGATCGTCACCGAGGCGCTGGCGGCCGAGCTGCCGGGGCGCCCGCTGATCGTCGCCGCCGATCCCTATCTGTATTTCGCGCGGCTGGCCACGTTGTTCCATCCGCCCAGGGCGCCGCGCGCCGGCATCCATCCGCGCGCGGTGCTCGGCGACGGCTGCCTGGTGGGCGAGGGCAGCGAGATCGCCGCCAACGTCACGCTGGGCGATAATGTGCGGATAGGCGAGCGTTGCCGGCTGATGCCGGGCGTCGTCGTCGGCGACGGCTGCGTGATCGGCGACGACGTCACGCTTTACCCCAATGTCACCGTCTACCATGGCTGCGTGATCGGCAATCGCGTCGGCGTGCACTCCGGCAGCGTGATCGGCGCCGACGGCTTCGGCTTGGCCTGGGACAAGGACCACTGGTTCAAGATTCCTCAGACCGGCCGCGTGGTGCTGGAGGACGACGTCGAAATCGGCGCGAACACCACAGTGGATCGCGGCGCGCTGGTCGACACCGTGATCCGCAAGGGCGCCAAGATCGACAACCTGGTGCAGATTGCCCACAACGTCGAAATCGGCGAGCATACCGCCATCGCCGGCTGTGTCGGCATCGCCGGCAGCACCAAGATAGGCGCGCGCTGCACCGTCGGCGGCGCGGCGATGTTCGTCGGTCATATCGAGGTGGCCGACCGCACCCATATCGGCGGCGGCACCCTGGTGTCCAAGACTATCCGGGAGGCGGGCACCTACGCGTCCTCCTACCCGTTGCAAAGCATGAAGGACTGGCTGTCCAACGCCGTCCACGTGCGCCATCTCGATGATTTCGCCAAGCGCGTCAAGCAGCTTGAGCGGGAACTGGAAACATTGAAAAAATCGAAGGAAGAACCTCATGAGTGAACATGCCGTATCGATCGACGTCCGCGAGATCATGCGCTGCCTGCCGCACCGCTACCCGTTCCTGCTGGTCGATCGCGTCACCGAGTTCGAGCCCCACGCGCGCATCAAGGCGCTGAAGAACGTGACGATCAACGAGCCGTTCTTCGTCGGGCACTTCGAGCAATACCCGGTGATGCCGGGCGTGTTGATCATCGAGGCGCTGGCCCAGGCGGCCGGCATCCTCGCGATCAAGAGCGCCGGCGAGCGCAAGGAGAACGAGCTCTACTTCTTCGTCGGCATCGACAACGCCCGCTTCAAGCGCCAGGTGGTGCCGGGCGACCAGCTGGTCTTCGAAGTGAGCGAACTGACGCTGAAGCGCGGCATAGGCAAGTACGCCGCGCGCGCGCTGGTGGACGGCCAGGTGGCCTGCGAGGCCGAGATCATGTGCGCGCGTCGCGAGGTGTGAGCATGGCCATCCATCCGACCGCAATCGTGGATCCGAAGGCGCAGATCGCCGACGACGTCGAAATCGGCGCCTATTCCATCATCGGACCGAACGTCAGCATAGGCGCCGGCAGCTGGATAGGCCCGCACGTGGTGATAGACGGCCACACCTCGATAGGCAGGAACAACCGCGTGTTCCAGTTCTGCTCGCTGGGCGCTCAGCCGCAGGACAAGAAATACGCCGGCGAGCCGACCCGTCTGGAGATCGGCGACAACAACACGATACGCGAGTTCTGCACCTTCAACACCGGCACCGCCCAGGACGTCGGCGTCACCCGCATCGGCAACGACAACTGGGTGATGGCCTATGTCCACATCGCGCACGACTGCCAGGTGGGCGACCATACCATCTTCGCCAACAACGCGACGCTGGCCGGCCATGTCCACATCGGCGACTGGGTGATCCTCGGCGGCTTCACCAGCGTGCATCAGTTCGCCATCGTCGGCGAGCACGCGATGACGGCCTTCGCCAGCGCGGTGGCGCAGGATGTGCCGCCGTTCGTGATGGCCCACGGCAACCGCGCGGTGCCGTCCGGCATCAACGCCGAGGGCCTGAAGCGCCGCGGCTTCACGCCGGAGCAGATCCGTCGCATCCGCAACGCCTACAAGACCTTGTACCGTCAGGGACTGGGCTACGACGAGGCCAAGGCGGCGATCCTGGCCGAAGCCGCCGAAGGCCACGGCGAACTGGAGCCGTTCGTGCGATTCTTCGAGGCGTCGGCGCGGGGGATCATCCGCTGAGACTATGAGCGACCACCTGTTCAAGCGCAAGGGCGCGCTGAAGGTTGCGATGGTGGCCGGCGAGGCTTCCGGCGACCTGCTGGCCGCCCATCTGATGGATGCGTTGCGGGCGCACCGCAGCGACATCGAGTTCGCGGGCATCGGCGGCCCGCGGATGGAGGCCAGGGGCTTCCACAGCATGGTGCCGCAGGAGAAGCTGGCGGTGCGCGGCTATTCCGAGGTGCTGAAAAGCCTGCCGGAACTGCTGAAGATCCGCCGCCGGCTGCGGGAGCGGCTGCTGGCGGAACGGCCGGACGTCTTCATCGGCGTCGACGCGCCGGACTTCAATCTGGGCCTGGAGGCCGGCCTGAAGAAGGCCGGCGTCCCCACCGTCCATTACGTCAGTCCGTCGGTGTGGGCGTGGCGGCCGGAGCGGGTGCAGAAGATAGGCCGCGCCGTCAACCACGTGCTGTGCCTGTTCCCGATGGAACCGCCGCTGTACCGCCAGGCCGGCGTGCCGGTCACCTATGTCGGCCATCCGCTGGCCAGCGAGATCCCGCTGGAGCCGGACATGGAGGCGATGCGGGAGCAGCTGGGCCTGCCGCAGAACGTGCCGGTGTTCACCTTGATGCCGGGCAGCCGCAAGAGCGAGCTGGAGTTCATGGTCCCCATCTATCTGGACACGGCGCGCCTGCTGCTGCGCCAGTATCCGGACGCGCAGTTCCTGGTGCCGCTGGCCACCCGCGCGACGATGGATCTGTTCGAGCAGATGCTGTACCGCTACAAGGCGCGGGATCTGCCGATACGCAAGCTGTTCGGCCACGCGCAGATGGCGACCATCGCCAGCGACGTGGTGCTGGTCACCAGCGGCACCGCCACGCTGGAGGTGGCGCTGACCAAGCGGCCGATGGTGATCAGCTACAAGCTGTCCGCCTTCACCTACCGGCTGGTCAAGCGCAAGATCAAGCTGCCCTACGTCGGCCTGCCCAACATCCTGTGCGGGCGCTTCGTGGTGCCGGAGCTGCTGCAGAAACAGGCCACGCCGCAAAAGCTGGCCGAGGAGATGCAGCGGCTGTACACCGACACCGCGGCGAGGGCCGACATGGTGAAGACCTTCACCGAGTTGCATCTGGCGCTGCGCCAGGACACCGCGACCCGCGCCGCGCGGGCGGTGCTGGAGGTGGCGCGATGCCATTGAGCGCGCTGACGGCCGGCGTCGACGAGGCCGGCCGCGGACCGCTGGCCGGCGCGGTGTTCGCCGCCGCCGTCATCCTGGATCCGGACAAGCCGATCGCCGGTCTGGCCGATTCCAAAGTCCTGAGCGAGGCGCGGCGCGAGGAACTGGCCGCGCTGATCCGGCGCGACGCGCTGGCCTGGTGCATCGCCAGCGCCAGCGTCGACGAGATAGACAGGCTCAACATCCTGCATGCGACGATGCTGGCGATGAGCCGGGCGGTCGACGGACTGTCGGTGCGTCCGGGCCTGGTCCAGATAGACGGCAACCGCGTGCCCAGGCAGTTGTCGGTGCCCGGCGAGGCCATCGTCAAGGGCGACGCCAAGGTGGCGGCGATCTCCGCCGCGTCCATCCTGGCCAAGACGGCGCGCGACGCCGAACTGGTGGCGCTGGACGCCCTGCATCCGCAATACGGTTTCGCCCGCCACAAGGGCTATCCGACCGCCGAGCACCTGGCCGCGATAGAGGCCCACGGCGTGCTGGACGCGCATCGCAAGAGCTTCGGCCCGGTCAAGTCCTGGCTGGCGCGCCAGCAGGGCATGTTGTTCTAGATGGCGGCCGACATCGCAGTCAGCAAGCGCTGCTTTTTGCCGGTGGCGGACGAGCGGACCCGCTTGCTGATCCTCGGCTCGCTGCCCGGGGACGCCTCGCTGGCCGCCGGCCAGTATTACGCCCATCCGCGCAACCGCTTCTGGGAGCTGCTGGGCCAGGCCATAGGCGTCGAATTGCGCGCGCTCGACTATCCGCGACGGCTGGAGGCCTTGCTCGCGCGCGGCGTCGGCCTGTGGGACGTGATCGCCGAGGCCGAGCGCAAGGGCAGCCTCGACGCGGCGATACGCAATCAGACCGGCAACGCGCTGGCGGAGCTGGCGGCCTCGCTGCCCGCGCTGCGCGCGGTGGCCTTCAATGGCGGCACCGCCGCGCGGATAGGCAGGCGCCAGTTGAAGGCCGTCGCCGACAGGCTGCAATTGATCGATCTGCCTTCGTCCAGCCCCGCGCACACGCTGGCCCTGGCGGACAAGCAGCGGGTCTGGTCGTCGCTCGGCGACGCGCTCGCCGCCGCCGACAGGCGCTGATCGCGTCGCGAAAACTTGCAGTCCGACGCCGATTCGGACGATATTTACAGTTCTGAGCATCCGTCTCGCCCATCACCCAGCCGGAGGGTTGTCGATGAGCCGCTACTGCATCTGGTTTGTCACGGTCGACGATAGCGTCATGCGTCGCGCCGAAGTGTCCATCAACGGCGTGATCCATGGCCATGAAGTCCTGGAGGAGATCGAATCCCGGCTGGCGCTGGATTGCGGGCTGAGCCAGGTGATGATAGTCGATTGGAAGCGTTTCGAGACGCCCGAGCAGGACGGCGGCAGGCTGGTGCGGGTGGCCTGAGCCCGGCGGTCTCCCGCCTGGCCTAGCTGGTGGCCGGGAACAGATAGCCCTGGCCCACGCAGGCCGCGCGCGTCTGCTTGAACGCCGCCACCGTCTCTGCGGCGGCCTGCAGCGGCGGGCCGTCTGAGCGGATCGCCTCCTGTTCCAGCCGCAGGCAGCGCTGGGCCAGCGTGGTGAAGCCCAGCGTCACCGCGCCGCCCTTCAGGCTGTGGGCAAGGTGGAACAGCGCTTCCGGCTCCGACGGAAGCTCGCCGCTCAGCCTCCGTATCGTGGCTTCGTGATCGGAGAAATACTGCTCTGCCAATTCTCGATACGTGCCTTCGGACAGCAGGGAGATGAAGTCGGCGATGGCCTGGGCGTCCAGCAGCGGCGGTTCCAGCGGCAGCGGCGGGGAATCCGGCCGCGGCGGGAAATGGCGCTGCAGCGTCGCCAGCAGCTGTTCGCGGCTCAGCGGCTTGGCGAGAAAATCGTCCAGTCCGTTGTCCAGCACTTTTTGGCGGGTCTCCGGGAAAGCGTCGGCGGTCAGCGCGATGATGCGCAGCTGGCCCGTCTTGCTCCGCCGCCGCAACTGCCGCGCGGCCTCCAGGCCGTCCATGCCGGGCATGTGAAGGTCCATCAGCACCAGATCGAACGGCTGGGCGGCGGCGGCCTCCAGCGCCTGCGGCCCGTCTTCGGCCAGCACCGGCATCTGGTTCATTCTTTCCAGCAGCGCCTGCATGTATTTGCGATTGACCGCGTTGTCGTCGACCACCAGGATGCGCAGCGGCTGGCACAGATCGGGGAATAGCGTCGGGGTCTGGCCCGCCGCCGGCATTTCGGGCGCGTCGATCAGCTTCAGCGGCAGCGCCAGCTGGAAGCAGCTGCCCTGGCCTTGCACGCTGGTGGCGGTGATGCGGCCTCCCATCAGCAGCGCCAGGCTCTGGGAGATTTCCAGGCCCAGGCCGCTGCCGCCGAAGTGGCGGGCGATGGAGCCGTCGCCCTGCGAGAAGCGTTTGAACAGCCGGGCCATCGTCGCCGGGTCCATGCCTATGCCGGTGTCGGCTATCATCAGCAGCAGCGTGGCTTCGCCGTCGACGGCGCCGGGCGAGCTGGAGGCGCTGACGGTGACGCCGCCGCGTTCGGTGAACTTGATGGCGTTGCTCAGCAGATTGAGCAGGATCTGGCGCAACCGCGTCGGGTCCAGCTCCACCCATTCCGGAATTTCCGACGCCAGCTCCAGATTCAGCATCAATTGCTTGGCCTGCGCCTGCGCCGTCATCAGGCTGACGATCTGCCGCAGCAGGTAGCCGAGGTTGCAGGTGACCGGCGCCAGCTCCAGCTTGCCCGATTCCAGCTTGCTGGCGTCCAGCACATCGTTCAGCAGCAGCAGCAGGTGGCGGGCCGAGGCGTCGGCGGTGGCGATGTAGCTGGCCTGGCTGGGGCGGGGCGCGTCGTCGGCCAGCAGCGAAAGCATGCCCAGCACGCCGTTCAGCGGCGTGCGGATTTCGTGGCTCATATTGGCGAGGAAGGCGCTCTTCGCCTGGCTGCCGGCCTCGGCCTGGCTGCGCGCCTCCTCGAGGCTGACGGTCAGCGACTCCAGCGCCAGCCGCCGTCCTTCGAGCTGGCGCAGCTGGCGGATGACGGTGAAGCCGAAGCCCAGGATCAGCACCCATTCGAAGCCCATCAGCCAATTGCCGATGGCGATTTGCTGCAGCATCGTGCGATTGCGGCTGTCCACCCGCTCGGCGACGGCCCGGTTGGCTTGCAGCGAGAGGTCGTGCAGGCCGTCGTTCAACTGCCCAAGCTGGCGCTCCAGCCGGGCAAGCGTGGCCTTGTCCGGCAGGGTGTCGCGGTTTTCGAGGCTGGCGTCGCCCTGGCGGATGAAGGCGTCCAGCGGCGCCTGCAAGCGCTGGTATTCCGGCAGCGCCTGCAGCAGGCTGCGGTACAGGCCGCCGCGTATGATGCCGATGCGGCTGACGAAGATGTCGTAACGCTGCTGAAGCTGATCCGGTGTCTGCAAGCCGTGCTGGGCGTCGTGCAGGGCGGACTGCAGCCGCATCTGCTCCGTTTCCAGCTGGAAGTAGGACCAGGCGATATTGTCGTCCTGGTATTGCAGCGCGCCGCTCAGTATTTGCGATTGACGGAACTGCAGATAGGCGACGCCGGCGAATGCCGCCGTCAGCGTGACGCCTATCATGATCAACATCAGCCACGATGGGTGTTGTCGCTTGGCGTCGACCATCCGCGTCACTCCACTTGCAGCGATTTCAGCTGCCAGGCGGAGCGGTTGTAGTAGATTTCGGCCCTCAGTTCCGGCTGGCTGTCGAAGGGGTAGATGATGAACAGCGGGCCCTTGTCGCGGACCGACATCGGCTTGTCGTTCAGCAACCGCGCCAGCACCAGGCCGAAGCGCGCGGCGTCGTCGATCGGGATGTCGGTCTTGTAGTCGTTCAGCGCCACCGCTTTCAGCGTCTGCCCCTTGGCCCCGACCAGGTTCAGCACGTCGCGCAGGTAGGGACCGCTGAAGCGACTGACGCCCGGCATCCACGGCGTGTGGGTGACGATGGTGTGCTGCGGCAGCTTGCTCAGCATCGCCATGTCGAAGACCGCCTCGTTGTCGCGGTTCTTGTTGCTGATCTGTCCCGATATCACCAGCACGACCTTGCCGACGGGCATTTCCAGCGCCGGTTCGGCGCGGCCGGGCGGCGGCGCCAGCAGCAGCAACGGCAGCCACAGGAGGCGGGCGGTTTTCAGCATGGGGACACTCCTTGGCTTTCGGAGGGGGCGGCATCGTCCTCGTCTGCCGGCAATGGGAAGCCGTCTTGGTATTTCAGCAGCCAATGCTGGAAGCTCTCGACGTCTATCGGCGGGGAGATATACGAGCCCTGGGCCTTTTCTATGCCCAGACGGCGGCATAGCCGCCACTCCGTCAGCGTCGCGACGCCTTCCGCCACCACCGTCATGCCGAGCTGGCGGCCGAGTTCGGCGCTGGCGCGCAGAATCGACAGATTGGTCGGGTTGCACGCGGCGTTGATGACGAAGCTCTTGTCGATTTTCAGCTCGGTGAACGGGATGCGGGACAGCCTGTCCATGCTGGCGAAGCCGGTGCCGAAATCGTCTATCGCCAGCTTCGCCCCTTTCAGCCGCAGCCGGGACAGGACCTCCAGCGCGCGGGTCGGATCCGCCATCAGTCCGCTCTCGGTGACTTCGACCGTCAGGCGGTTCATGGCCAGGCCGGCGTTTTCCAGTATGGCGGCGAACTCGGCGACCAGTCCGGTCTGGTTCAGCGAGGACATGGACAGATTGATGGACATGTCCAGCGGCGGACCGGGGAGGCGGGCGACGATGCGGGCGGCGTCGCGCAGCAGCACGCGGCTCAATTCGGTGATCTGACCGCTGTCTTCCGCCAGTTCGATGAATTGCAGCGGGCCGGTGAGTCCGAAGCGCGGATGTTGCCAGCGGGCCAGCACCTCCACCGACAACACCTTGCCGGAGCGCATGTCCACCTGGGGCTGGAAGAACGGTTCCAACTCGCCGCGGGCCAGGCCGACCCGCAATTCCTCGGCGCTGGGCGCGTTGGTCGGGTGGGAGGCGCGGCGCCGCGCCGGCTGCGGCTGATCGAGCAGCGCCTGCAGCGTCGCGTGCTGGACCGGCTTGGGGAGCACGCCGCCCAGCCACAAATCGTATAGTCTGGCCAGTTCGGCGACGGAGTCCAGCACCCTTTCGTCGAAGCCGCTGGAAATCAGCACCTTGCCCGGATAGCCGCGCTCGCCCAGGTGGCGGACGAATTCGACGCCGTCCATCCGGGGCATGTCGAGGTCGCAGAAAATGGCGTCGAAGTGGCGGTCGCCGGCGTCAAGCTGCATCAGCGCGTCCATGCCGTCGCAAGCGATCGCGACATTGTCGTAACCCAGGCGCAGCAACACCATCACCAGGAACTGCCGGGTGACGGCGTCATCGTCCACGACCAGGATTTGCTGCATGGGCACTCCTATCGCACGGCTGGCATGTCTTGCATTATAGCCGGGCGTTTCGGAGTGTAAGGACGGGCCCGAGCGGGACCCGGGCGCCGCTGGGCTCAGCCGGCCTGGCCGATGTCCAGTTGGCTGATCTTGCCGCTGGCGTCCAGGTGGAATTTGAAATAGGTATCGAATTCGCCCCAGCGATCGCTGTGGAAGCCGCCGTAGATGTCCAGGCCCTGGTTTTCCACCCGGTCTATCCGGGTGAAGCGCTCGTGGCCCATCGCATGTTCGCTGAATTTGCGGAAGTTGGCCGGCAGGCCGTCGTCTGTGAGGGTGGCGTCGGTACTGAACAGGGAAATCCAGCCGGCATGGTCGCCTTGTTGCAAGGCCTCGATCGCCAGCCGCACCACCGGCTGGGTAAGCATTTCCAGATTCATGATGGTTCTCCTTGATGCAAATGCCTTTCGTCTCCTGACACCGCTCCGATTGCGGACGCGTGCGGCGATGGCCGCCTTGTCGTGGCAAGCGGAAGCGGTGCTTCAGAAACGGTCCCGATAACTTGCAGCTTTTAGTTCCTTGCCGGACAGTCTGGAACGGGCGGCAGGGCGGCATGTCTCGTCATCCTGGAGGTGGTGGACAGGAACGGACCCGAGGGGCCGACCGCGACGAGAGCCACAGTACGCTATAGCCGAGCTGCCGGACGAATGCAATCGGCGCGGCCGGGCGTGCCGGCGGCGCCGATTGCCGCTACAATGGCGCCTCGTTGAATAGACACCAACCTGGACTGGATTGTTATGTTGCGTATTTCCGAACTGAAACTGCCGCTGGACCATAGCGAGGAGGCGCTGGCCGAGGCGGTCGCCGGCTTCCTGAAAGTGGCGGCGGGCGACGTTCGCGGCTTCACCGTGTTCAAGCGCAGCTACGACGCGCGCAAGGGCGTGATGAGCCTGGTCTACATCGTCGATGTCGACGTGGCCGACGAGGACAGGCTGCTCGCCCGCTTTGGCGGCGACCGTCGGGTGATGCCGACGCCGGACACCAATTATTATCCGGTCGCGCAGGCGCCGGCCGATCTGAAGCAGCGCCCGGTGGTGGTCGGTTTCGGCCCCTGCGGCATCTTCGCCGCGCTGATCCTGGCGCAGATGGGCTTCAAGCCCATCGTGCTGGAGCGCGGCAAGGAAGTGCGCCAGCGGACCAAGGACACCTGGGGCCTGTGGCGCAAGAGCCAGCTGAACACCGAGTCCAATGTGCAATACGGCGAGGGCGGCGCCGGCACCTTCTCCGACGGCAAGCTGTACAGCCAGATCAAGGATCCGCGCCACCTGGGCCGCAAAGTGCTGGTCGAGTTCGTCAAGGCCGGGGCGCCGGAGGAGATCCTCTACCTCGCCCGCCCGCACATCGGCACTTTCCGCCTGGTCAGCATGGTGGAGAACATGCGCGCCGAAATCATCGCGCTGGGCGGCGAGATCCGCTTCGAGCAACGCGTCGACGACCTGATCCTCGACGGCGACCGCATCCGCGGCGTCAGGCTGGCCGACGGCGGCGAGGTGCTGAGCGACCACGTGGTGCTGGCGCTGGGCCACAGCGCGCGCGACACCTTCCAGATGCTGGAGCGGCGCGGCGTGTACATGGAGGCGAAGCCGTTCTCGATCGGCGTGCGCATCGAGCATCCGCAATCGCTGATCGACCAGGCGCGCTGGGGCAAGTACGCCGGCCATCCGCTGTTGGGCGCGGCCGACTACAAGCTGGTTCACCACGCCGGCAACGGCCGCGCGGTATACAGTTTCTGCATGTGCCCGGGCGGCACCGTGGTCGCGGCGACTTCGGAGGAGAAGCGCGTCGTCACCAACGGCATGAGCCAGTATTCGCGCAATGAGCGCAACGCCAATTCCGGTTTCGTGGTCAGCATCTCGCCCGAGGTCGATTATCCGGGCGGCCCGCTGGCCGGTCTCGATTTTCAGCGCGAGCTGGAAAGCAAGGCCTACGAGCTGGGCGGCGGCGACTATTTCGCGCCGGCGCAGCTATTGGGCGATTTCATGGCAGGCAAGGCGTCGACCAGGCTCGGCGACGTGGAGCCGTCGTACAAGCCGGGCGTGACGATGACCGATCTCGCGCGCATCCTGCCGGACTTCTGCGTCGAGGCCATGCGCGAGGCGATTCCGCATTTCGCCCGCCAGATCCGCGGCTACGACCTGCACGATGCGGTATTGACCGGTCTGGAAACCCGCACCAGCTCGCCGCTGCGCATCACCCGCGGCGACGACGGCCAGAGCCTGAACATCAAGGGCCTGTTCCCGGCCGGAGAGGGCGCCGGCTACGCCGGAGGCATCCTGTCCGCCGGCGTCGACGGCATCAAGATTGCGGAGGCGGTGGCCCAGGCCATCGTCGCCGGCCGCTGACGGGGCGCGCCTGCGCGAATGAAAACGGGAACCTTCCGGTTCCCGTTTTTTCTTGTCCGGCGCGCGGCGGTCTCAGCCGGCGGCGTCCTGCAGATTCTTCGGGCCGAAGGCGCCGGGCAACAGCGCGTCCAGCGTCGTGTCTATCACCTCGTCGCTGTCGCAGATCGCGCGCACCCGCATGCCGGGGCCGAACTCGTTCAGCACCTGGCGGCAGGCGCCGCAGGGCGGGGTGGCGGAGGCGGTGGGGGTGTAGATGCAGACGGCCAGGACCTCCTGCATGCCGTGGTTGGCGCGCGCGGCGTAGACGGCGGTGCGCTCGGCGCAGTTGCCCAGGCTGTACGAGGCGTTTTCGACGTTGCAGCCGATGTGGATCTTGCCGCTGCCGTCCAGGATGGCGGCGCCGACGGAGAACTTGCTATAGGGCGCGTAGGCCTGGCGCGCGGCCAGTTGGGCGGCCATTTCCAGTTCGGCCCATTGCTCGTTGCTGGGTTCGTGTTGATGACTGGTCATGCTTTCTCCATAAAACCAGGTCGGCGACGGATGATGCGTCAGGGTGCGGGACCTTGTCAATGCGGTCCGGCGCTATTGTCCGGCCACGGCCGCGCCTGCGTCCTTGTCCTGGCGCAAACGGCGGCGGCAATAGGCCAGCATGGACTCGGTCAGCGCCTGGGACAGCCGCGATTCCACGCGCCAGTGGTGCCAGTACAGCGGGATGTCTATGTAGCGGCCGGGGAACAGGTCGACCAGCCTGCCGCTGCTCAGATCGTCGTCCAGCATCAGCTCCGGCAGCAGGCTGTAGGCCAGCCCCTGGCGGGTCAGCTCGACGAAGCCCTGGGCCGACGGCACGGTGAAGCCGGGGAAGCCACCGTCGTAAGCGGCCGCCTGGCGCAGGAACTGGCCGTGCACCGCGTCCTTGCGGCTGAAGATGATGCTGGGCGCGCGCGCCAGCGCGGCGTGGTCGACGCCGCCGCCGAAGTGGCGGGCGGCGAAGTCCGGCGTGGCCAGGCACAGATAGCGCATCGCACCGAGATAATGCTGGATGCCGCCCTGTATCGGCGCCGGCCGGGTGCCGACGCAGCCTATCACATGACCGGTGCGCATCAGCTCGTGGGTGTGGTCCTGGTCGTCGACGACGATGTCCAGCAGCAGATTGTGTTCCGCCAGCGCCGGGGCCACCGCGTCCAGATACCAGGTGGCCAGGCTGTCGGCGTTGACGCCCACCGCCAGCGTGGTGAATTCGCGCGGCCGTGCGCCGGGGCTCAGCTGTTGCAGCAGCTGATTTTCCATCAGCAGCAGCTGCTGGTAGTGCTGCAGCAGCTGGCGGCCGGCCTCGGTGGCCTCCGCCGGGGAGGTGCGGGTCAGCACCGGCTGGCCCAGCTGCTCCTCCAGCTGGCGTATCCGTTGGGAAACGGCGGACTGGGTCAGGAACAGCTTCTTCGCCGCCTTGTCGAAACCGCCGGTTTCGGCCACGGCGGCCAGCGTTTGCAATTGTCGGGGATCGATCACGTTTGAGGTCGCCGCAGCTGGTGAAACAATTGTTCGATTAATAATGCCGTTCGGCTTGCTTAAAAGCCGGCGCCGTGGCATGTTGCAGGCTGCGGCGCGGCAGGCCCTGGCAGGGGGCTTCGCCGCCGCCGCCGACAGACCACAAGATACAAGAAATACCTGCTCCTGGGCAGGTGGGCTCGATTGTAGGGGCGCCGGCGGCGCCCCGGCCACGACAGGCGCAGAAGACTAAGATGCAGACGGACGATATGGCGCTCCTGGCGGGGATGCGCCGCTTTACCGGAATCCGCGCCGAGCAGCTGGCGCGGCTGGCCTTATGCGCCGACGCCTGTTTCGCGCGGCGCGAATTGCTGGCCAAGGAATTGTATTGGTATCTGCTGAAAAGCCCGCGCGAGGCGGAGCTGTTGCAGCGCCATCACGCCGCCGGCCTGGAGGCGGTGGCCGACCGGCTGTTGCGGGAGTGGCGGCGCCTGCTGTTCGAGCCGTTGGACGCCGCGGCCGCGCGGCGGCTGCAGCGTCAGGGCGAACGCTATTGCCGCCTCGGCATAGGCGTCGACTGGCTGTCTGGCCTGTATGAACGCGGGCTGGCCAATCTGGCCGGCAGCCTGGCCGAGGCCGGCCTGCCAGTCGAGTCCGAACATGAATTCTCCCGTTTGTTGCGCAAGCGCGTGTTGCTGGAGCAGATGCTGACCCTGGACGGCTATCAGGGCAATCTGCGCAGCGAGGCCGCCGCGCGCCAGAATCGCCTGCACTCGATGTCCGGCCTGTACGCCGCGCTCAGCGGCCTCAGCCTGGCGCTGGCCGACGGCGCCGACAGGCGCGCCTTGCTGCAGGCCGTGTGCGAGATCTGCGCGCGCGAAGCCGGCTGCGCCGCCGCCTGGGCCGCGCTGCCGGACGACGACGGTCTGCGGCTGGCCGCACTGGCGCACAGCCACGACGCGGTCGGCGGGCCGATGGACGCGCTGATCCGCGGCGGCGGCGAGCAGGGCGGCAATCCGGCCGCGCGCGCGATGCGCAGCCGCAGCACCCAGGTGATCAACGATCTGCGGTCGGAGCCGGCGTTGAGGCCGTGGAACGAGGCCCTGGGCATCGCCGGCGACGGCAGCCTGCTGGTGGCGCCGCTGCAGGTCCGCCAGCAGGTGGTCGGCGTGCTGGCGCTGCACGCCGCCGAGGCCGGTTTCTTCGATCAGACCCGGCTGGCGTTGTTCGACGCGATGGTCCGCGAGACCGGCCGCGCGCTGGAGCGGCAGGAGGCGCTGGAGCGCAGCCACCGCGCCGAGACCGAGCTCGCCTTCCTGGCCCAGCACGACGCGCTGACCGGCCTGCCGAACCGCGGCCAGATGCAGCAGCTGATAGACCGCCTGCTGGCGGCGCGTTTCGGCGGCGGCCAGGTGGCGGTGCTGGCGATCGCGGTCGAGGGCTTTCACGAAGTCAACGCCCGTCTGGGCTACGACGGCGGCGACCTGGTGCTGTGCGAGACGGCGCGCCGCCTGCGCGAGGCCATCTATCCGTTCGGCTACGTCGGCCGGGTCGGCGCGTCGCGCTTCATCGCCTGCTCGGAGCGGATGGACCAGTTGGCGGGCCTGGTGGAGCGCCTGCTGAGGCAGTTGCCGCTGCCGGCGGAGGCGATGGGGACGAC
The DNA here is from genome assembly GCF_051129845.1 of Chromobacterium sp. CV08. Taxonomy (NCBI): domain Bacteria; kingdom Pseudomonadati; phylum Pseudomonadota; class Betaproteobacteria; order Neisseriales; family Chromobacteriaceae; genus Chromobacterium; species Chromobacterium sp. CV08. The sequence goes on along the minus strand of NZ_CP150453.1, from coordinate 2,776,007 downwards.
AGTGGAGCTGCGTTGCAGCGTCGGCGTCGCGGTCAGTTCGTCCGGGCCGGGCGATGCCGCCAGCCTGTTGCGCCGCGCCGACCTGGCGCTGAGCCGAGCCAAGGAGCAGGGCGGCGGCCACTACCGCCATTACGACGCGGCGATGGACGAGGAAATCCGCAAGCTGCACGCGCTGCGCGGCGCGTTCGCGCTGGCGATTCCGCGCGGCGAGCTGGCGCTGTACTATCAGCCCAAGATCAATTTGCAGACCCGGCGGGTCGAGGGCGCCGAGGCACTGGTGCGCTGGGTGCGCGACGGACGGAATATCGCGCCGGGAGAGTTCTTCCCGGCGATCGAGCACAGCGGGCTGATCCGCGAGCTGGATTGGTGGGTGCTTCGGGAGGCGGTGCGTCAGACCGGGGAGTGGAGACGGCGCGGGCAGGCCATTCCGGTCAGCGTCAACCTGTCCGCCGCCACGCTGAAGCACGAGGATTTCCTGCTGACGCTGGAGGCGCTGCTGGAGGCCCATCCGCTGCCGGCCGGCTTTCTCGAGCTGGAGGTGCTGGAGAGCGTCACCCAGCAGGAGGCCGAGCAGATCACGCCCAGGCTGGAGCGCTGTCGCGACCTGGGCCTGTCCATCGCGCTCGACGATTTCGGCACCGGGGCCTCGTCGCTGGTGCATCTGCAGCAACTGCCGTTCGACACCATCAAGATCGACCAGCGCTTCGTGCGCCTGCTGCTGGAAATGCCCGGCAACGAGGCCATCATCCGCAGCATGCTGGCCTTCGCCCACTACACCGGCCGCAAGCTGGTGGTGGAGGGCGTGGAAAGCCGGGCGATCTGGCAGCGCCTGCTGGAAATCGGCTGCCACGACGGCCAGGGCTACGGCATTTCGCCGCCGCTGGCGGCGCACGAGCTGCCGGAATGGGTGCACGAATGGAGCAGGGCCGGCGAGGATGCCGACATTATTAATTCTTCTTATGCGCCATAATTTTTATTAGTTTTACTTAATACATTGACGCGGCTAATCTGCCTGCAGACTTTTCAGGAGCAGGCAGTGTTCAATTTCAGTGTATTTCTTTCGGCGCTGGGGATTTCCTTCAGCCAGATCGTCGGCATCGGCCCGCAGAACGCCTATGTGCTGCGGCAGGGCATAGGGCGCAGCCACGTGCTGCCCATCGTCGCCATCTGCATCGTCGCCGACATCCTGCTGATCGCCGCCGGCGTGCTCGGCGTCGGCAAGCTGGTAGCCGGCATCCCCGGCTTCGTCGGCGTGGTCACCTGGGCCGGCGCCGCCTTCATCCTGTGGCTGGGCTTCAAATCGTTCCGTTCCGCCTTCCGCGCCGGCGGCATGGCGCTTGACGGCGGCGTCGAGCGCGACCGGAACAGCGCCATCCGCACCATCCTGGTGGTGACGCTGCTCAATCCCTATGTCTGGCTGGACACCGTGGTGCTGATAGGCAGCGTGTCCTCGGTGTACGGCGAGCATGGCGCGCCGTCCTTCCTGATCGGCAGCCTCAGCGCCTCGGTGCTGTGGTTCGGCGCCATCGGCCTGTTCGCCGGCAAGCTGGCGCCGTTGTTCACCAAGCCGTCCAGCTGGCGGGTGCTGGACTGCCTGATAGGCTTCGTCATGCTGTTCACCGCGTCCATGCTGATCTACAACTACGGCCTGTCGGCGCCACTGCCGCTGTAGTCTCCCAGCGCTTCCTTCAGCGCCTGCAGGGCCGGCAACTCCAGCGCCTGGGCCGCGTGGCACAGTCCGACCCGTCGGCTGGGCGTCGCGCCGGCCAGCAGGACGACTCTCAGGCCCGGGTGGTCGCCGGCCAGCGAGGCCGGCAGCAGCGCCACCCCGAGGCCGGCGGCCGCCATATGGGCGGCCAGCCGCAGGCTGCCGGCCCGCGCGGCCACCGCCAGCGCCGGCGCGGCCGCGCCGTGCAGGTCCAGCAGCCGCTGATGGCTGGGATGGTCCTGGCAGACGATCCAGTCCGTCTCGTCCAGCAAGGCCGGGTCCGCCCGTTCGAGCGAGGCCAGCCGGTGGCCCGCCGGCACCGCCAGCACGAAATCCTCTTCCCATAGCGGCAGGAACAGCTCGTCCTCGCAACGCAGATCCTCGGCGGCCAGTCTGGCGTCGCCGCAGCACCCCTCGCGCACGTCCAGCAGGATGGCGGGGCTCGCCCGCCCGGCCCGCGTCAGCAGCGCTTCCAGCTGGCTTCTGCCTATGTCGGCGTCGACGCCCAGCGTCAGCGGCGGACAGTCGCGCCGCTGGCGGAACATCCGCGACAGCGCCTCGGCCTGCGTCAGCAGGCGGCGGGCCTGCGGATACAGCAGCCGCGCGTCTTCGCTGACCGCCACGCCGCGCGGCAGCCGTTCGAACAGGGTGGCGCCCAGTGTCTCCTCCAACTGGCGTATCGTCACCGACAGCGTCGGCTGGGTGACGAACAGCCGCTGCGCGGCCAGCGTGATGCTGCGTTCTTCGAAAACGGCGACAAAGGCCTTCAATTGTCGAATATCCATAGATCCAGCCTATGTCAGTTAGAGATTTTTATCATTTTTCAGCAGTTTGTGCGGCCAATATACTCGTTGGCATCTTCTCTCATCGATAAATTTTATGGAAGGATGATGGTATGAGTAAACCCTTGATCGTGATCACCGGCGCCGGCTCCGGCATAGGCGCCGCCACCGCCCAGCTGTTTTCGCGGGCCGGACACCCCTTGTTGCTGCTGGGGCGGCGTCTGGAGCGTCTGGAGGCGCTGCAACTGCCCGACACGCTGTCCCGCCGGGTCGACGTCGTCGACCGCGCCGCGATGCTGGCCGCGGTGGAGGAGGCCGAGACCCGCTTCGGCCCGGCCGACGCCATCGTCAACAATGCCGGCGTGATGCTGCTGGGCGCGATGGCGAAGCAGGATCCCGACGAGTGGCAGCGGATGCTGGACGTCAACGTCAAGGGGCTGCTGAACGGCATACACGCGGTGCTGCCGGGCATGGTGGCGCGGGGGCGCGGCACCATCATCAACGTCAGTTCCGTCGCCGGGCGCAAGACCTTCCCCAGCCACGCGGTCTACTGCGGCACCAAGTTCGCCGTGCACGCGATCTCGGAAAACCTGAGGGAGGAAGTGGCCGGCAGCGGCGTCAGGGTGATCACCATCGCGCCGGGCGCGGTGGAGACCGAGCTGTTGGGCCACACCACCGACGAGGCGATCAAGGCCGGCTACCAGGACTGGAAGCGGCAGATGGGCGGCGTGCTGGAGGCGGACGATGTGGCCGAGGCCATAGCCTACGCCTACCGGCAGCCGCAGCGGGTCTGCATACGCGAGATCGTGCTGGCGGCGACCGGTCAGGGCGCCTGAAATAGCGGGCGTCCGCGAGGACGCCTGCTTTTCGCCGGCATGATTCGAGGATTTTTCCGTCAAAATCAAATCATGAAATATGCATATTGAGTTTATCTTTTAGCAAAAATAGTTCTTTCAAATTTCAATATCCATATCGCATAACTAAATCTCCGTGACGTTAAAACTCAAAGGAGAAAGAGATCATGACAAGGAAAATCATCAGCTTGCTGGTTCTCGGCGCGGCCTTGGCGGGCCAGGCCGCCTTGGCGATGCCGGTCAACAACAGCTATGTCCAGGCCAGCGCCGGCGAAATCCGAGGCTTCCTCGGCGGCTACTCGCGACCGACGGTCTACCTGGACCAGTACGCCTGCGGCGAGCCGCAACTGAGCGCGATGGCCTGCGGTCCTTACACCATCAGCGTCGGCACCGGCTTCCTGCAGCAGCAGGAGAACAGCTACGGCAACTATGTGGCCAAGTTCATCCTGGCGCATGAATGGGGCCACACCATCCAGTTCACCCGCGGCATCAACCGCCAGCCGCCGATGCAGGAGCTGCAGGCCGATTGCGTCGGCGGCACCTTCGCCAAGTACGCCGAGACCAGTCTGCGCTATCCGAGCTTCATCGAGAACGCCGTCGCCTCGGCGCGCGACGCCGCCGATTACGGCGAGCACGGCACGCCGTCCCAGCGCGACTACTACTCCCGCTACGGCTACGCCAACGGCTTCTCCTCCTGCATGAACCGGATCTGACCATGAAGGGGGCACCGTGGTTGATCGTCGCGGCCGTCGGGACGGCGGTCGCGGCGGCCTGCTTGTGGCAGCCGGGGCGGTCCGGCGCGGCCGCCGCCTCGGCCCGCGCGCCGGTGGCCGTAGCCGATGCGGCGGCGGCCGGCAAGACCGCCGCGGCCGGACGCGGCGCCGACGGCCTCAGCTTCGCCGTCGGCGGCGATCCGGGCCAGCTCGGCCAGGGCGCGGCGGCGCCTCCGCCGGAGACGGCGGCCGAGAAGGCGCGCAAGCAGCAGATGCGCAAGCTCGGCTACCAGATCGAGGCGCGCTACTACCGGATGTCGCTGGCCGAGCTGCGCGAGCAGGCCCGGCTCGGCAATCCGCAGGCGCTGACGCATCTGGCTGAGCGCTATCTGTTCCAGCTGGACGGCCATCCGCGCGAGCCCGACTACGAGCCGGGCTTCCGCTACCGGGACGAGGCGCGCGAGGCCTTGCAGCAGGCGTACGCGCAAGGCAATGCGCACGCGGCGGCGATGATCTCGGAAAGCTATCTGCTGGACAAGCAGGTGGACGAAGCCGCCGCCTGGAATCTGGTGGCGCGCCGCGCCGGCGATACGCTCAGCGCCGACTGGTTCCTGAAGACCAAGGACTACCAGGCGATGGGCGATCAGCAGAAGGCCGCCGCCGCCCAGCGCGCCGATCAGCTCTGGAAAACCCTGCAGCAGCGCAAGCCCCGCTAGCGCTCATCGCGCGGCGCCTTGGCGCGGCTTCGGCCGCAAGGAGGCGCCGCGCACCTCGAACTTCACCGCCTCCACCACCTTGCCGTCGCCGCCGCGCAGTTCCAGCCTGTGCCGGCCCGGCCACGGAAACCACGCCAGCGCGACGCCGCTTCCCAGCTTTTTCCCGTCCAGCCACCATTGCGGCCTGGCGACGCCGCGCGCGCGCAGCACCAGGCGCTGATTGGCCGGCGGAATGTCCGGATCGAGCGCGAACACGCTGCCGTCCACCGGCGCGGCGATGCCCGGCGCCAGGCCGGCGGCGCCGCCCTTCTGCGGCACGATCAGTGTGCGCTCGGTGCCGGCCAGGAACCATTCGGTCCGCGGGGCGGCCACCTCGCCCTGATAGCGCACCGGCCGATGAACCAGGCCGGGCGGAGGCGCCGGCGGCGCCGAGGCCGGCGCCGACTGTTGGGCGCGGTCCAGCACCGTCTGCCATACCGGTGCCGCGCCGTGCATGCCGGACACGTCCCACATCGGCTCGCCGCCGGCGTTGCCGACCCAGCTCGCCACCGTGAAGCGGCGCGAGAAGCCCACCGCCCAGTTGTCGCGCATATCCTTGCTGGTGCCGGTCTTGACCGCGCTCCAGTAGCGGGTGGACAGGGCGCTTTCGAGGCCGAAGGTCAGCGCGCGGGCGGTGCGGTCGGACAGGATGTCGGCGATGATGAAGCTGCTGGCGGCGTCCAGCAGCCGCGCCGCTTTCGGCTTGGCGTCGGCCAGCGTCCAGCGGGGCGGCGTGGACAGGCCCTGATTGGCCAGCGTGCGGTAGGCGTTGGCCAGGTCCAGCAGACGGATGTCGGCGGCGCCCAGCGCCAGGCTGTAGCCGTAGTAGTCGCCGTCCTCGGTCAGGCTGGAAAAGCCCAGCTTGACCAGACGGTCGCGCAGCGCGTTGGGGCCGACCATCTCTATCGTCCGCACCGCCGGGATGTTCAGCGACGAGGCCAGCGCGGTGCGCGCCGGCACCAGGCCCTTGAAGTCCTTCGAGTAATTCTGCGGCGCGTACAGGCCGGCGCCGGTCTGCAGGTCCAGCGGACTGTCGTCCAGCAGCGAGGCCGCGGTCAGATAGCGCTTCTCCAGCGCCAGCTGGTACAGGAACGGCTTCAGCGTCGAGCCGGCCTGGCGCAGCGCGGTGACGCCGTCGACCTGGGCGGCGTTGGACAGGCCGCGGCCGCTGGAGCCTACCCAGGCCAGGATGTCGCCGCTCTGGTTGTCCAGCACCACCAGCGCGCCGTCCTGCACATTGCGCTGCGACAAGGCCGCCAGATGGCGGCGCAGCGCGGCGGCGGCGAAGCGCTGCAGCGGCAGGTCCAGCGTGGTGCGTATCCTGTCGCCGGCCGCCAGGCGGCGGCTCTGCAGCAGCTTCTGCGCGAAGTGAGGCGCGTCCTGCTCGGCCAGCGGGTTGGCGGCGCGGCTGCGGGCCAGCGCCTGGGCGGTATGGACGCCGACCACGCCGCAGTCGGGCTTGCGGCCCATGTCCTGCAGGATGCGGCAGGCGCGGGCGGCCACCCGGTCCGGCGAGGCGTTGGGCGCGCGCACCAAGGCCACCGCGATCGCCGATTCCTCCAGGTTCAAGCCGGCCGGCAGCTTGCCGAACAGCGTGGCCGACAGCGCCGACAGGCCGACCAGCTCGCCGCGGAAACCGACCAGGTTCAGATAGGCCTCCAGTATCTGCGCCTTGGTCCAGTGTTTCTCCAGCCAGCCGGCGGACCAGCTCTGGCCCATCTTCTGCCACAGGCTGCGCCCGCCCTTGGCCGCCTTCAGATCGTCGTCCAGGAGGCCGGCCAGCTGCATCGTCAGCGTCGACGCGCCGCGGGTGCGGCTGTTCCACAGATTGCCCCAGGCCGCCGCCGCGACGCCGGACCAGTCGACGCCGCTGTGCTGGTAGAAGCGTCTGTCCTCGGACAGCACCAGCGCATGGCGAAAGGCCGGCGAGGTGTCGGTCAGCGCCACCCAGTCCATCCGCCGCGCCTGCCTGTCGACGCGGATGCGCTGCAAAACCTGGTCGTGCCGGTCCAGCAGCACCGCGTCCGACGGCCTCCAGCCGGCTTTCACTTCCTGGAAGCTGGGCTGGCTCCAGGCGGGGGCGGACAGGGCGGCGAGGACGACGATGACGGTGCTGGCTTGGATCACGGCTTTTGCTTTTTCATTGTGGGTGAGGGGCGGTCTGGTCTGATGCTAATGGTTGCTGCCTTGGGCGTAGGCCGTAGTTTAAGGCTTTATGGAGTCCGCTTCGCGGCCAAATATCTAGGTGCCGGTTCCGCCCGGCGGGCAGACAGGGGCTGTACGGCCAGCCCCTACGCTGAGCGAATCAACGATTCGCACGCTTGCAGCCCCGGGCCGCCCCTCGGCCCGCGAAACCCCGACAGCGCCGGGCAGGGCGTCGCCGGAACTAGTCGCGCGCCAAGGTCGCGCGGCGTCGAACAGCCGGCGACTTAGACCCGCTAACAAAGCCCCTGATCCTGCGTTGCGCCTCCTTGTCGCACTACTTGTACTGCCTGCGTCGGCGCGCCTTGGCTCAGGTACGCTGCGCGGTTTTGTTAGCGGCTCTTAAGACTAAGGTTTTTTGACCCCATCGCTGCTCTCAACGCCCTTGCCGTGCCGTCCAGCCCGTGATTCCGCGGCTCGGCGGGCGCCTCCGAGTAGAATTCCGCGAACGGACGGTCCGCGCGCCTGGGCACGACGTGCAGGTGGAAATGGGCGAGCTCGTTGAAGACGCCGCCGTTCTGGCAGACGGTGATGCCGTCCGGGCGGTACAGCCGCTTGATGGCCAGCGAGACCAGCCTGGCCGCGGCCATGACGGCCGCCGTCTGCTCTTCGTCCAGCTCCTCCAGCTCGACGACGTGCCGCTTGGGGACGATCAAGGTATGTCCTTCCTCGAAGGGCTCGTGATCGAGGAAGCACGCCACATGCTCGTCTTCGTAGACCATGTGCACCGCTTCGCCGCCGTTCGCCAGCCGGCACCCCAGACACGCCATCTTTCGCTCCCGTTTCGATAAAAAGCGGCCTCCCGGAAGAGGCCGCGTGCTCACTTGCCGTCCGTCACCTTGAACGCCGCGTTCGGCAGCATGCCGAACACGTCCGGCGCGTACATCGCCTCGACGCGGGTCGGCGGCAGCTTGAAGGTGCCGGGGTTGTTCAGCCGCATCGTGTACTCGACCTTCAGCTCGCCGCGCGGCACGTAGCTGTAGTAGGCGCGGTAGCCGGCGAAGCGGCGTTCGATGTAATCGGCGTAGTCGCCGCCGCTGCCGGACTTGGCGTCTATCGCCGAGTCGCGGCCCAGGCCGCCGCCCTGTATCGTCGCGCCGGCCGGGATCGGGTCGTCCACCACCACCCAGCTCATATCGCTCTGGGCCTGGATGCTCAGCGTCACTTTGACCACGTCGCCGGGCTGGTATCGGCCGTCCACCTTCTGGCTGACCGGCGTCAGCGTCTTCTTGACGCTGTAGCCTGCGTAGCGCGCCGCCTTTAGCGGGATGGCGGCCTCGGCCTGGATGGTGGCCCACGGCGAGCCGGCGCCGGCGTGCTTCAACTGCAGGCTGCCGGCGCCGGCCGGCCACGGCAGCAGGCCCAGCAGCTTGACGCCTTCCTGCGGCCAGGACAGGCTCAGGCTGGATTTGCCGAGAATGGCGCCGGTCCGGCCCGTCACCGGCACGGTCTCGAACTGGCGCGAGAACTGCGCCGTCGCCAGCGATCCCCACAGATTGGCGGTGGTCGTGCCCCAGTGTCCCTTTTGCTGGCGGGCCAAGAGGCCGCTCAGCAGCCGCGGCATGTCGGCCTGCCAGTCCGGCAGCTTGCGCACGGCCAGGAGCAGCTTGGCGGCGTTGACGTCGGCCGATCCCATCAGCCACCAGGCGTAGTCGTCGGCCTCGGTGCTGAAGCCCATCTTCGTGCCCTGGTAGCTCAGGCGGGCGCGCAGCAGATTGGAGGCCTCGGTGATGCGGCCGGCGCGTTGCGGGATGTCCGCCGCGCGGTTCAGCAGCGACAGCCAGTCCACCAGCATCGCGGTGCCCATCTTCTTCGGATTCAGCTCCAGCACGTCCAGCATGGCCGGGCGGAAGCGGCCGTAGCGCGACAGCGCGTCCATCGCGGCCAGGCGGCGCGCGTCGGCGTCCTGGCGGCCGGTGGGCAGCTCGCGCTTAAGCCGGCCTTCGACGAAGGCCGACAGGCCGTCCAGCATCTTGCCGCGCGGGCCCTCCGGGATCTCGACGCCGGCCTCGTTGGCGGCCGCCAGCAGATAGCTGGTCAGCACGTCGCTGCCGCGGTCCGGCGCGCCTTCGGCGAGCGGGAAGTAGGCGGCCAGGCCGTTGCCGTCCAGATACAGCGGCAGCTCGCCCATCAGCTGGTTCCAGCGCTTGGCGTCGGACAGGCCGATGGCGATGGAGCTGCGCTGTTCCAGGCAGGCGTACGGATAGTCCTCGAACCAGCGGCGCACGCCGGGCAGGCTGTTGCCCAGCCTGGCCTGCAGGCTGACGCGTATGCCGCCGCGGCCCGGCAGCGCGCCCGGCGGCGGCGCGACGGGGAGGGTCAGCTCGGGCGACACGCGCTGCAGCGTGGCCTGCTCGACCGTCACCGGCACCGCCGGGTCTATCTGTTGTTTGACCGCCAGCTTGTCGGCGGCCTTGCCGTCCACCTGCTGGGCGGCGAAGGTCCATTGGACCTCCTTCAGGCCTTCCGGCACTGTCACGTTCCAGCTGACCAGCCGCGCCTCGCCGACCGGCAGGCTGATTTCCCTGGCCGGCATCGCCGTGAGGCCGGACGCGGCGGCGGATACCTTGACCTTCAGCGGCTTCTCCGCGCCGTTGCGCACGGTGACGCCGGCCTGGAACTGGTCGCCCTCGCGCGCCAGCGGCGGAATGCCGGACGTCAGCTGCAGGTCCTGCGTCACGTTGAAGCCGGCCTCGCCTGTGCCGAACATGTCATTGCCGACATCGGCCACCGCCACCAGTCGGAAGCGGGTCAGCGCGTCGTTGATCGGCACCTTGACGCGGGCGCTGCCGTTGGCGTCCAGCGTCACGCGGGGCAGCCAGACCAGCAGGGTGTCCAGCAGTTCGCGCGTCGGCGCCTTGCCGCCGCCGCCGCCCGGCGGCAGCGATTTGCGGCCGTAGTGGCGCTTGCCGACGACCTCAAGCTGGGCGGTGGCGGTCTCGACGCCGTAGCTGTGGCGCTGGTACATCGCCTGCATCAGCTCCCAGCTGTGATTGGGCTGCAGCTCCAACAGCGCCTCGTCGACGGCGGCGAAGGCCACTTCGGTGCCGGCGGGCGCCGGCTTGCCGCCCGGCAGCTTCACCTGGATGGCGACGTCGGCGGTCTCGCGTATGCCGTAGCTCTTCTTCGCCGGCGTCACCGTCACGTCCAGCCGCTTGGCGGCGTCGCCGACCTGGATCTCGGCGATGCCGTACTTGAAGGCCGGCCGAGACAGGTCGACCAGCGCGGTCGGCGGCGCGTAGTCGCCGCCCTCGTTCCAATAGGCGTCCCACCATTCGGACGGGCTCTTCCAGCCCCAGGTGAAGAAGGAGTACCACGGCACGTCGCGGACCCGGCCGCGCACGGCCAGCACCGACACATAGACATTGGGCGTCCAGTCGGGGCCGACCTTCAGCTCTATCGTCGGGTTCTTGCCCTCCAGTTCGACGACGCGGGTTTCCAGAATGCCCTCGCGCTCTATCGCCAGCCAGGCGGTGGCCTTGCGGAACGGCATCCGCACCTGGAAGCGCGCGGTCTCGCCGGGCAGGTAGCCGGTTTTCTCCGGCAGCACGTCGATGCGGTCGTTGTTGTCGACGTCGAACCACAGCTCGTCCTGGCGGCTGACCCATACCGACTGCGCCGCACGGGCGACGTTGCCCTTGTCGTCGGCGGCCTCGGCGATCAGTTCCATATCGCCGGGGTCCTTCAGATTGATGTCGCAGAACACCAGGCCGCGGCCGTCGGTGGTGCCGCTGCACACCTTGCCGCGCTCGTCGGTCTCCTCGTTGTGGTCCCAGGCGTAGAAGCCGCCGACCAGCCGCTTGCGGCTGGACAGGTAGCGGTGCTCGCGCAGCGTGACCTTGACGTCCTTGCCGGAGATCGGCTTGCCGGCGGTGTCCAGCACCACGGCCTTCAGCCGCAGCGCGCGGCCGGCGGTGATCCAGCTGTCGACGCTGACGCCGACCTGCAGCGCGGCCGGCCACAGAGGCAGGCGGCGGGTGATGGTCTGGGTCTCGCCGTTCGGGTCCCGGTAGGCGGCCTCGGTCACCAGGTCGTAGCGGCGGTCCAGCTTAGGCAGCTTGTCGACGACGGCCTTGCCGTTGCCGTTGGCGTCCAGTTTCAGCGCGGCCTTGTCCAGCAGCACCTTGCCGTCCAGCGAGGCCTCGCTGTTCTCGCGGCCGCGCTGCGGCGGCGAGAAGCTGAAGTCGTCATAGCCCTTGATGCGGGTGTAGGCGTCGGCCAGCATCGCGCTGACCTCGACCGGCCAGTCCTTGGCCGGGCCGCCGTTGCCCCAGGACATCGACACGTTCAACGGCATCGTCTGGGCGCCGATATTGGCGCCCTTGGCGGTGAAAATGCGGCCTGTCATCACCGGCAGGCGGAATTCCTCGACGCGGAAGCCGCCGCTGCGCAGCGAATAGCCGTCCAGTTCCGGGCTGGACGGCTTGCCCTGGTCGGCCGGCCCGCGCGTGCCCTTGCGCTCCAGATACAGCGTGTATTCGCCTAGCTTGGCCTCCTTGGGCAGCGCGTAGCTGCTTTCGGCGTAGCGGCCGGCCCGCCAGCTCAGCGGCAGGCTGACTTCGTCGCCGCTGCCGTCGTGGACGAGGCGCAGCTGCTGCGGCAGCTGGCCGGGCTTCAGCTGCGCCAGCCCCTTGCCGGATTGCACGCGCAGCAGATGCTTCATCGACACCGTCTCGCCGGCGCGGAACAGCGCGCGGTCCAGTATCGTGTGGGCCACGATGGACGGACCGTCGGACAATCCCTGGGTGGGGAAGGGGAAGCGCCACGACTCGATGCCGCGGTTCCAGCCGGAGCGGACGAAGGACACGTCCTCGTTGCCCTGCGCGTCCTTGGCGCGGGCGGTGACGAACAAGCCGGACAATTCCTCGTCGCCGCAATCGCCTCCGGCGGACAGCGGGGCCTTGATCGGCGCGACGCCGTTGTCGCCGGTCTTGCCGCTCCACAGCGCCTGGCCCTTGCAGTCGTAGACGGCGACGCGGGCGCCGGGCACCGGTTTGCCCTTGTCCAGCGTGGTGACCCAGACGGCGGCGTTCTCGCCGGAGCGCTTCAGGTGCACCGCCATATTGGTGACCAGGGCGGCGGTGCGCACATACATGGGCTTGTCCGCGCCCAGCAGCGATTTGCCCAGCAGGCGCGAGGACACCTCCACCACGTAGAGGCCGGGTTTGGGCAGCGGGATGCCGACGACCTCGAACGGCCACTGGCCGTTCTTGTCCGGCTGCGTCGGCAGCTTCAGCGGCACGGCGTCACGGTTCTTGGCCAGCAGCGACACGCGCCGGCTCTCGACGGTCTTGTCCTTGCCGGCCGGCAGATTGCTCTCATGGTAGCGCTGGACTTTGGCCAGCCATTGCATGATGTCGGCGTCGCCGCTGAGGCGCAGCGCCTGGCCGCCCAACTGCACCGATTTGATCTTCAGATTGCCCTCGACGCCGCGCAGCGTGATAGGCAGCGCCGCGTCCGGACCGGCCTCTATGATGCCGAACGGCGCGGCGGAGAATTTGGCCAGCGGCGGGTAGTCGGCGGTCTTGATCGCCAGCGGGAAGCGGCCGGCATTGCTCAGCGGCCGGCCGACCTCGTCGCGCAGCTCCTCGGGCAGCTTAAGCGTCAGCGCGGCCAGCGCCGGAAACGGCGGCGCGAAGCTGACGCTGTCCAGCGGTTCTCCCTTGCTGTGCTGCGGGGCTTCGGGGGCGCGTTCGGCCCCGCCGCCTGCCAGCCGTATCGCCAGCGCCTGTTTCTCCGGCACCGGCGAGCTGAAGTTCAACGTGATCGGCTTGAACGGGATGCAGGCGCCCCTGGCGTTCTCGCGCTGGCAGCTCATCGCGGCGCTGAAGGCCGGGCGTACCTGGTAATCCTGCTTGTCCGGCTGGCCGGCGCCGCGCAGATGGACCAGGGCCAGCTTGCTGTCCGGCGCCAGCCGCTGCGCGCAGCGCACCGTCAGCACCCGTGCGGCGTCCTTCTGCAGATCCAGATGCTTGAGCAGCGCGGCGCGGTCGGCGGCGACCAGCGGCTGCACCGGGATGCGCTCGGCCAGGCTGGACGACTGACAGTACAGCGACGACGGCGAAACGCCGGTCGCGTTGAAGCGCAGCACGAAGGCCTGGTCTTCCTCTATGCGGCCGTCCGACGGCCAGCTGCGCTCGACGATGGGCTGGCCGGTGAAGAAGCGGAAGCTCGCGGCGCCGACGGCGTCGCCCTGCAGGTCCTTCAGGCCCGGTCTGGGGCTGAAGCGGCAGTCGGTATTGGCCGACGGCGTGTCGGGCAGGTCCAGCGCCCAGGTCTTGTCGTCCACCCAATGGCTCTTGCCCTTCAGGCGGCAGCTCCAGCTGAACGGCGCCGGCGCCGCGCTGTTGCCCAGCGCGATCATGCTGCTGGAGAAGGTGGCGCGCACCTGGCGCACTTCCTTGACCTCGCCTTGCGGACTGAAGGTGACGACGCCGGCGGCGGAGGCGACGGCCGGAACGGCGAGCGCGGCGATAAACAGGCTGTGGCGGAACGGTGTTTTCATGGCTTCACCATGGCGAATTGGGGCGGCATCGTCATTCTGTAAGGATATTTTTCCGGGCGGAAATGGCAAATTGCATGACAGGCCATGATAGCAGAGGCGGGCGGCGCCCGCGCGAGGGCGGCGAAATTCCTGAGCAATATCAAACGGCAAGGCCGGCGGGATGATTCCGTTCTAGCCGAAATGGTCCGCGCGCCAGGCCTGGCGCGGCGCTCAGCCCGTCGCCGCCAGGTGCAGACAAGCGCGGACCGCGTGATATACTGTGCGTTTCGTTGGGTGCGCGGTGTAACTCCGCGCAGCGCCTGGCGCGCGGGATTCGGCATGTGCCGGGTCCCGGCGAGCGAGGCGTCGTACCGTCCCAGATGACTACAACCTGTCACATTCGAAGGATTTAACATGCAAGTACAGCTGGAAACTCTGAGCAATCTTGAGCGCCGCATCAATATCGCCCTGCCGATGGCCGGCATCGACGCGCAAATCGCCGAGCGCCTGAAGCGCGTGGCCCGTGGCGCCAAGATCCAAGGTTTCCGCCCGGGCAAGGCTCCGCTGAAGATCGTGGAAATGAACTACGGCGCCCAGGTGCGTGAAGAAGTGATGGGTGAACAGGTTCAGCAAGGCTTCTACAAGGCCGTGAGCGAGCAGAAGCTGCGCGTGGCGGGCTACCCGAGCTTCGAGCCGGTGGCCGCCGGCGACGACAAGGAAAACTTCAAGTTCGCCGCCACTTTCGAAGTCTACCCGGAAGTGAAGGTCGGCGAGCTGGCCGGCAAGGAAATCGAAAAGCCGAACACCACGGTCGGCGACGCCGAAATCGAGAAGACCATCGACATCCTGCGCAAGCAGCGCACCCGCTACAACCGCGTTGAGCGCGAAGCCGCCGAAGGCGACCGCGTGATCATCGACTTCAAGGGCACCATCGACGGCGTGGCCTTCGACGGCGGCTCGTCCGAGAACTTCCCGTTCGTGCTGGGCCAGGGCCAGATGCTGGCCGAGTTCGAAGCCGGCATCGTCGGCGCCAAGGAAGGCGACATCAAGAGCGTGGAAGTGAACTTCCCCGAGGACTACCATGGCAAGGACGTAGCCGGCAAGAAGGCCGTGTTCGAGATCCTGGTGAAGAACGTGGCCGAAGCGACGCTGCCGGAAGTGAACGAAGAGTTCGCGAAGATGCTGGGCATCGCCGAAGGCGACGTGGAAAAGATGCGCGGCGAAATCCGCAAGAACGTCGAGCGCGAAGTGAAGCGCCGCCTGCAGGCCCGCATCAAGGAAAACGTGATGCAGGCGCTGATCGACGCCACCGAGCTGGAGCTGCCCAAGGCGCTGATCGGCCTGGAAGTCGGCCGTCTGGTCGAGCAGGCCCGCCGCGACATGCAACAGCGCGGCATGAACGTCAAGGACATGCCCTTCCCGCCGGAACTGTTCACCGCCCAGGCCGAACGCCGCGTGAAGCTGGGTCTGATCCTGTCCGAGATCGTCGAGGCCAACAAGCTGGAAGCCAAGCCGGAGCAGGTTCGCGCGATGATCGCCGAATTCGCCGACAGCTACGAGCAGCCGGAAGACGTGCTGGCCTGGTACTACGAGAGCGCCGACCGCCTGGAAGGCCCGACCTCGATGGTCCTGGAAGATAATGTGGTTGAATTTGTGCTGTCCCAGGCCAATGTAGTAGCCAAGGAGCTGTCCTTCGACGAACTGATGGGCAGCCAAGCCTGATAACAACTTTCGGAGTGGCCGATGAAATCTATGATGGAACCGCAAGGACTGGGCCTGGTGCCCATGGTGGTGGAACAGAGCGGTCGGGGCGAGCGCGCCTATGACATCTACTCTCGCCTGCTGAAGGAGCGCATCGTCTTCCTGGTCGGCCCCGTCACCGACGAATCGGCCAACCTGGTTGTGGCGCAGATGCTGTTCCTGGAGTCGGAGAATCCGGACAAGGACATCCATTTCTATATCAACTCGCCGGGCGGTTCCATCACCGCCGGCATGTCGATCTACGATACGATGAACTTCATCAAGCCGGACGTTTCCACGCTGTGCATCGGGCAGGCGGCCAGCATGGGCGCCTTCCTGCTGGCGGCGGGCACCCACGGCAAGCGTTTCGCGCTGGAGAACAGCCGGGTGATGATTCACCAGCCGCTGCTGTACGGCGGCGGTCTGTCCGGCCAGGTGACCGACATCGAGATCCATGCCCGCGAGCTGGTCAAGGTGAAGGCCAAGATGAACGAGCTGCTGGCCAAGCACTCCGGCCAGACGCTGGAGCGCGTGCAGTCCGACACCGAGCGTGACAACTTCATGTCGGCGGAAGAGGCTCGCGCGTACGGCATGATCGACAAAGTGCTGTCTTCCCGCCGGGATGTGACGGCCTAAGTAGTGGAACAGGCTAATGGCTGACAAAAACAGCAACGAGAAGCTTCTCTATTGCTCTTTCTGCGGAAAGAGCCAGCACGAGGTGCAGCGCTTGATCGCCGGCCCGCAGGTGTTCATTTGCAATGAATGCGTCGAGCTGTGCAACGACATCATCCGCGAGGAGCTGGAAAAGGGCAGCGGCAGTGAAGTGGTGGGCAGCGCGTCCGCCGAGCATCCGCTGCCGACGCCGCAGGAGATCCGGGCGGATCTGGACCAGTACATCATCGGCCAGGACTTCGCGAAGAAGACCCTGTCGGTGGCGGTGTACAACCACTACAAGCGCTTGTACAACAAGGGCGGCAAGGACGACGTCGAGCTGGCCAAGAGCAACATCCTCCTGATCGGCCCGACCGGCTCCGGCAAGACCTTGCTGGCCCAGTCGCTGGCGCGCCTGCTGGATGTGCCCTTCGTCATCGCCGACGCCACCACGCTGACCGAGGCGGGCTACGTCGGCGAGGATGTCGAGCACATCATCCAGAAACTGCTGCAGAAGTGCGACTACGATGTGGACAAGGCCCAGCGCGGCATCGTCTACATCGACGAGATCGACAAGATCTCGCGCAAGTCGGAAAACCCGTCCATCACCCGCGACGTGTCGGGCGAGGGCGTGCAGCAGGCGCTGCTGAAGCTGATCGAGGGCACGGTCGCCTCGGTGCCGCCGCAGGGCGGTCGCAAGCATCCGAACCAGGAATTCATCCAGGTGGACACCACCAACATCCTGTTCATTTGCGGCGGCGCCTTCGACGGCCTGGACAAGATCGTCCGCCAGCGTTCCGAGAAGGGCGGCATCGGCTTCGGCGCCGAAGTCTCCTCGAAGGACGACGGCAAGAGCCTGACCAAGCTGTTCCAGGAAGTGGAGCCGCAGGACATCATCCGCTTCGGCCTGATCCCCGAGCTGATCGGCCGCCTGCCGGTGGTCGCGACGCTGGAGGAGCTGGACGAGGAGGCGTTGGTCTCCATCCTGACCCAGCCGAAGAACGCGCTGATCAAGCAGTACCAGAAGCTGTTCTCGCTGGAGTCGGTGGACCTGGAGGTGCGTCCGTCGGCGCTGCGCGTCATCGCCAAGCAGGCGCTGGCCCGCAAGACCGGCGCCCGCGGCCTGCGGTCCATCCTGGAGCGCGCGCTGCTCGACACCATGTACGAGCTGCCGTCGATGCAGGACGTGGAAAAGGTCGTCGTCGACGAGAAAGTGATCGAGAAGGGCGACAAGCCGCTTTTCATCTACCGTGAAGAAGGCGGTGTGGCACAATCCGCCTGACGGCCTGGCCTGAATGTCTGAACCGCCCGGCAGGGCGGTTTTTTATTTGTCACCGATGTAATCTGTTTTAGTATGGGGTGTTGATATTCTGGCCTTGCACCCCATTTTCCAAGCATTGTTTCCCCAAGCTAAGGTTAGGTGATATGCCGCAACCCGCAGAAATCAGAGAAGAGACCACGCTGCCGCTGTTGCCGCTGCGCGATGTGGTGGTCTTCCCGCACATGGTCATCCCGCTGTTCGTCGGGCGGGCCAAATCGATCCGTGCGCTGGAACTGGCGATGGACGAAGGCAAGCAGATCCTGCTGGTGGCGCAGCGTTCGGCCTCCAAGGACGAGCCGTCCGCAGAGGATCTGTACGGCGTCGGCACCATCGCGACGGTGCTGCAGATGCTCAAGCTGCCCGACGGCACCGTCAAGGTGCTGGTCGAGGGCCGCCAGCGCGCCACCATCAACGAGGTCGGCGAGGAGGACGGCTGCTTCGTCGCCGAATTCGCGCCGCTGTCCAGCGAGCTGGAGGAGTCCAACGAGACCGAGGCGATGCGGCGCGCGCTGCTCGCCCAGTTCGAGCAGTACGTCAAGCTGAACAAGAAGATCCCGCCCGAGGTGCTGAACTCGCTGGCCGGCATAGACCGCGCCGGCCGCATGGCCGACAGCATCATCGCCCACCTGCCGCTGAAGCTCGAGCAGAAGCAGGAAGTGCTGGAGATGTTCGACGTGGCCACCCGTCTCGAGCACCTGATGTCTCAGCTGGAGGGCGAGATCGACATCCTGCAGGTGGAAAAGCGCATCCGCGGCCGCGTCAAGCGCCAGATGGAGAAGAGCCAGCGCGAGTACTACCTGAACGAGCAGGTCAAGGCCATCCAGAAAGAGCTGGGCGAGATGGACGAGGCCAGCGATCTCGACGAGCTGGAGCGCCGCATCAAGGTCGCCGGCATGAGCAAGGAAGGGCGCGAGAAGGCGCAGTCCGAGCTGAAGAAGCTGCGGATGATGTCGCCGATGTCGGCCGAGGCCACCGTCGTGCGCAACTACATCGACATCCTGCTCGAGCTGCCGTGGAAGAAGAAGACCAAGATCAGCAAGGACGTGGCCGCCGCCGAGGCCGTGCTGGACGAGGATCACTTCGGCCTGGAGAAGGTCAAGGAACGCATTCTGGAGTATCTGGCGGTCCAGCAGCGCGTCGATCGCCTGAAGGCGCCGATACTGTGCCTGGTCGGTCCTCCGGGCGTCGGCAAGACCTCGCTGGGCCAGTCCCTGGCCCGCGCGACCAACCGCAAGTTCGTGCGGATGGCGCTGGGCGGCGTGCGCGACGAATCCGAGATCCGCGGCCACCGTCGCACCTATATCGGCTCGATGCCGGGCAAGGTGCTGCAGAACATGTCCAAGGTCGGCGTCAAGAATCCGCTGTTCCTGCTGGACGAGGTCGACAAGATGGGCGCCGATTTCCGCGGCGACCCGTCGTCCGCGCTGCTGGAGGTGCTGGATCCGGAGCAGAACCACGCCTTCATCGACCATTACGCCGAAGTCGAGTACGACCTGTCCGACGTGATGTTCGTCGCGACCGCCAATTCGCTGAATATTCCGCCGGCCTTGCTCGACCGGATGGAAATCATTCGTCTTTCCGGCTATACCGAGGACGAAAAGGTCAATATCGCGCTGAAGTACCTGCTGCCGAAGCAGATGGAGGCCAACGGCGTCCGCGACGGCGAGCTGGTGGTGCAGGAATCGGCGATACGCGACATCGTCCGCTACTACACCCGCGAGGCCGGCGTGCGCAGCCTGGACCGCGAAGTGGCCAAGATCTGCCGCAAGGTGGTGACCGGCGCCTTGCTAAAGCCGGCCAAGACGGGCAAGGTGACGGTATCGGCCAAGAATCTGGACAAGTATCTGGGCGTGCGGCGCTTCGACTACGGCCTGGCCGAGGAAGAGAACCGCATCGGCCAGGTCACCGGTCTGGCGTGGACCGAGGTCGGCGGCGAGTTGCTGACGATAGAGGCGGTATCGTTGCCGGGCAAGGGCAATATCGTTCGCACCGGCCAGCTCGGCGAAGTGATGCAGGAATCGATCACGGCGGCGATGAGCGTGGTTCGCAGCAGGGCGAGAAGCCTAGGCGTCAAGCCGGACTTCTACGAGAAGAGCGACATGCACATCCACGTGCCGGAGGGCGCGACGCCGAAGGACGGCCCCAGCGCCGGTATCGCGATGACCACGGCCATCGTGTCGGTGCTGACCGGCATCCCGGTGCGTGCCGACGTGGCGATGACCGGCGAGATCACGCTGCGCGGCGAGGTGCTGCCGATCGGCGGGCTGAAAGAGAAATTGCTGGCTGCGCATCGGGGCGGTATCCGCCATGTGCTGATCCCCAAAGGGAACGAAAAGGACCTGACGGAGATCCCGGCCAACATCAAGCAGAAGCTTGAAATCCACCCCGTCAAGTGGATTGACGAGGTGCTGGCGCTGGCGCTGGAGCGCCAACCGGAGGAATTGTCGCAAGAAGAACAGTCTGGCGATATTCCGCCGTCGCAGGACGCGGGCAGTGGCGTGTCGGTTTTGAAGCATTAAGAATCATGGCCTTACCGAAGCTGTGAATATCTTGTGTTTTCGCGGCTTCCAATCGTGCTTGCAAATTAGCAAAACACCCGTGGAAGCCGCTTGACACAAGGATTTCCGCCTTGCTATAAAGCAAGCGTTTTTATCCGAATTACGTAGACCGAGAACGACGAAAGGGGACTTACGTGAACAAGTCTGAACTGATTGACGCCATCGCGGCTGAAGCCGACATCTCCAAGGCTGCTGCCGCCAAGGCACTGGACGGCATGGTTGCTGCCGTTACCGATGCCCTGAAAAAAGGCGATACCGTGACTCTGGTGGGTTTCGGCACCTTCTATGTGGGCGAGCGCGCCGAGCGCAGCGGCCGCAACCCGAAGACCGGCGCCACCATCAAGATCCCGGCGGCACGTTCTCCGAAGTTCCGTGCTGGCAAGGCACTGAAAGACGCGCTATAATCGGCGGCCTTGTCGGAGCCTGATTTCGGTCGGGCCGGCAAGGCAGAGGGGCGTTTAGCTCAGTTGGTAGAGCGTCTGCCTTACAAGCAGAATGTCGGCGGTTCGACTCCGTCAACGCCCACCACGGTACGGAGTGGTAGTTCAGTTGGTCAGAATACCGGCCTGTCACGCCGGGGGTCGCGGGTTCGAGCCCCGTCCACTCCGCCAAATACACGAGAGAAGGTGAACCGGTTCAACGCGTTCACCTTTTTTTTTACAGGGGTGGCTTTAGCCAATCGTCATGTTCGAGTTTGTCCAGAACAACAAAACCGTTATCCAAGTGATCCTGGGCGCCGTGGCCCTGACCTTCGTCGGCTTCGGCGTCAGCAGCTATACCAGCGCCAGCGACGATCCCTATCTGGTCAAGGTGGGCGATTCCAAGATCTACAAGCGCGACCTCGATCGCGCGCTGGAAGGGCAGCCCAGCGATCCGGCCACCCGCCAGTCCATGCTGGAAAACATGATCCGGCGCGAACTGCTGCTGGCCGACGCCCGCGCCCACGGCGCCGTGATCAGCCCGGCCCAGCTGCACAAATTCATCTCCGCGATTCCGCTGTTCCAGCAGGACGGCAAGTTCAGCCAGGAGCGGTATCGCGAATTCCTGAACAACCGCTATCCGTCTGCAGAGGCCTTCGAGGCCGAGGTCAGCCGCGACCTGTTGGTGCAGAGCCAGCTGACCGGCGTCGCCGGCACCCAGTTCGTCTCCAACACCGTGGTCAGCCGTGTCGCCGCGCTGATGGGCGAGGGCCGCGAGCTGCAGACGCTGCTGCTGAAGCCGTCCGACTTCGCCGCCGAGGTCAAGACCGACGATGCCGCGGTCAAGGCCTATTACGACGCCAACGCCAAGCGTTTCGTCACGCCGGAGCAGATCAAGCTGGACTACGTGGTGCTGTCGCAGGACGCGCTGGCCCAGGGCATCAAGATCAGCGATGCCGACGCGCAGAAGTACTACGAGCAGCACAAGGGCGATCTGGCCGGCGAGCAGCGCCGCGCCTCCCACATCCTGCTGACGGTGCCGAAGGGCGCCAAGCCGGAGCAGAAGGCCAAGATCAAGGCCGAGGCCGAGGCCATCCTGAAGGACGTCCGTGCCAATCCGGCCAGCTTCGCCGAGCTGGCCAAGGCCAAGTCTCAGGATCCGGGCTCGGCGGAGAAGGGCGGCGACCTGGGCTTCAACGCCCGCGGCGTGATGGTCAAGCCGTTCGACGACGCGGTGTTCAAGATGAAGCCGGGCCAGATCAGCGACCTGGTCGAGACCGAGTACGGCTTCCACATCATCCGCCTGGACGAGATCAAGGCGCAGGATTTCGCCGAACTGAAGTCCGCCATCGTCGACAAGCTGCAGAAGCAGAAGTCCGCGGCGCTGTTCCGCGAACAGGCCGACAAGCTGAACGAGGTGTCCTACCAGCAGGCCGATTCGCTGAAGGGCGTTGTC
This sequence comes from Chromobacterium sp. CV08, assembly GCF_051129845.1. Lineage (NCBI taxonomy): Bacteria > Pseudomonadati > Pseudomonadota > Betaproteobacteria > Neisseriales > Chromobacteriaceae > Chromobacterium > Chromobacterium sp. CV08. The sequence continues at coordinate 2,754,364 of NZ_CP150453.1, read as the reverse complement.
GACGCGCTGAAGCTTGAGGTCAAGCATTCCGGCTGGATCCAGCGCAACCAGCCGTCGCAGGACGAGGTGCTGGGCAATGCCAAGCTGCTGGCCGCGGCATTCGGCGACGATGTGCTGAAGAAGAAGCACAATAGCGAGCCGGTCGACGTCGGCGGCGGCCGTCTGGTGGTGGCGCGCGTCGCCGAGCACCAGCCGGAGCACCAGCAGGCCATCGCCGAGGTGCGCGAGCAGATCAAGAGCGAGCTGATCGCCCGGGAAGGCGCGAAGCTGGCCGAGAAGAAGGGCCAGGCGCTGTTGGCCGAGCTGAAGGCCGGCAAGGGTGTGGACGCGCAGCATTGGGGCGCTTCCGCGACCGTTTCCCGCCGCGCCGCCGCCGGCATGCCGGCCGCCGATGTGCGCGCCGTGTTCGCCGTGCCCGCCGGCAAGCTGCCCGGTTTCGCCGGCGTGCGCCACGATACCGGCGAGTACGCGGTCTATCGCGTCAACAAGGTGATCCCGGCGCCGGCGGTCAGCGACGCCGACCGCGCGCAGCTGGGCGGCCTGCTCGGCGAGATCAGCGCCAACGCGCAGCTGACCGGCTATCTGAAGGCGCTGCGAGAGAAGTACCCGGTCAGCGCCGGCAAGCAGTCGCTGAACGACGCCAACTGATCCGGCCGGTCCGGATGCCAAGCCCCGCCATGCGGGGCTTTTTGCTTTCAGCGCGACGGATAGCGGCCGAAGCCGCGCGAGCCGGCTTCCTGGCGCAGCGCGTCCAGCAGCAGCCTGGCCTTGCGCGGTATCGCGCGGCCGGCGAACACCGCGTGCATCTGCGGATCGTCGCCGTGGCTGGAGACGATGCGGTAGTCCGGGCAAAGCCGCACCAGCTCCCCCCGTGCGACTAGCGGCTCGGCCAGCCAGTCGCCGAGCCGGCCCACGCCCATGCCGGCCAGCATCGCTTCCAGCACGCCGTTGCCGGAGTTGCTGCGGTGCCAGGCGCCGAGGTTCAGGCTGACGGTTTCGCCGCCTGCGACGAAGTTCCACGCCTTCAGTACCCGAGGCGCCGTATGTATCACCACCCGGTGCTGCGGCAGCTCGCGCGGGTGGGCCGGCGCGCCGTGGCGGGCGACATAGGCCGGGCTGGCGTACAGGTGGCGGCGGTAGTCCCACAGCGGCAGGCCTATCAGCTCGCTGGAGGCCGGGAAGGCGCCGCGTATCGCGAAATCCAGTTTCTCGCGTATCGGCTCCAGTATCGAGTCGCTGTACAGCACTTCGAAGCGCAGGCCGGGATTGTCGTCGGCCAACCGCGCCAGCAACTCGGGCAACAGGCGGCGGCCAAGCGTTTCAGGCGCCGAGAAGCGCAGCAGGCCGCGCGGCGCGCCGGCCTGCTGGCTCAGCTCCTCCTCGGCCTGCCGCTGCAGGTCCAGCATCTGACGGGCGGCCGGATAATAGGCCTCGCCGGCCATCGTCAGCTCCACCTGTTTGCTGGAACGGGCCAGCAGCATCGTCCCCAGCTCCTCCTCCAGCGCCTGCAAGGCGCGGGTGGCGCTGCTCGGCGAGGTGCCCAGCAGGCGGGCGGCGGCGACGAAGCTTTTCTGTTCCACCACCGCGCAGAACACCCGTATCCCCCATAGCGGCTTCATGACGACTCCAGCATTGCAAATAATGCAATATTACATTGCAAGCAATCGTTCCAGCCAGAACGTACAATGCGCCAGGAAGGAGAAATGACGATGTTGTTGAGTTTGAGTTTCCTGTGCGTGATCGCTTTCTTTGCCGGCCTGGTCGACGCCGCCGTCGGCGGCGGCGGCCTGATCCAGATCCCCGGCCTGTTCAGCGCCTTGCCGAATGTGGCGCCCGCCACCGTCTTCGGTACCAACAAGCTGGCGTCGGCCGTCGGCACGCTGTCGGCCGCGCGTTCCTATCTGCGCCGGGTGCGCCTGCCGTGGCGGCTGGTGCTGCCGACGGCGGTGGCGGCCTTCGTGTTCTCCTTCGTCGGCGCCCAGGTGGTGTCGCTGATCCCGAAGGACGTGATCCGGCCGACGGTATTGGCGCTGCTGGTGATCATGGCCGCCTACACCTTGTGGAAGAAGGATTTCGGCAAGCTGCACAAGCCGGTGGAGATAGGACGCCGCGAAATGGCCGTCGGCCTGGCGATAGGCTGCGCGATCGGCTTCTACGACGGCCTGTTCGGTCCCGGCACCGGCAGCTTCCTGATGTTTCTGTTCATCCGCTTCTTCGCCTTCGACTTCCTGCACGCGTCGGCGGCGGCCAAGGTGGTCAATCTGACCACCAATGTGGCCGCGCTGCTGTCGTTCTCGCTGGGCGGTCACGTGCTGCTGGCCTATGCCTTGCCGATGGCGGTCGCCAATATGGCCGGCGCCATGGTCGGCACCCGCGTCGCGATGAAGAAGGGCGCCGGCTTCGTCCGCGTGCTGTTCCTGCTGCTGACCAGCGTGCTGATCTGCAAGCTGGGCTGGGACATCCTGCTAGGCTGAGCGGACAGGCTGGGAGCGGCCGCTTTGAACTGCGGCGGCCGCTCCTTTATCATATAGCCTGAATGACTACGCCACGGCCGCCTTTCATGCACCCATCCCGCTGTCCGCCGCCGGACGCCGCCACCGATTTGCTGCAGTTGCCCAATGTCGGCCCCCGCGCCGCGGCCGACTTGCGGCTGCTCGGCTTGAGCTGTCCCGCCGATCTGCGCGGCCGCGATCCCCTCCAGCTCTATCTGCAGCTGTGCGACGCCACCGGCGAGCGCCACGATCCCTGCGTGCTCGACGTGCTGATGTCTGTCTGCCATTACGCAGACACAGGCGAGGCCCGAAGCTGGTGGAGCTTCACCGCGGAGCGCAAGCGCAAATGGACGGTGTGAGCCGGCAAGGGGGGCTGACGGCCTGCCACGATTGCGACCTGTTGCTGCGCCTGCCCGGCGCGCAGGCCGGGCGCGTGCGCGTGAGCTGCCCGCGCTGCGGCGCCCAGCTGTATGAGTGTTCGGACAGCGGCCCGCAGGCCGGCGTGGCGCTGCTGGCGGCCGGCGCGGTGATGTTCGCGCTCGCCAATGCCTATCCGGTGCTGACGCTGGAGATCGCCGGCAACCGCAATTCCGCCACGCTGTGGCAGACCGGGCTGGCGCTCTATGGGCAGGGCATGCCGGAAGTGGCCTTGCTGGTGCTGTTCACCGGCATCGTGATGCCGGCGCTGGAGCTGGCCAGCATGCTGTATCTGCAGCTGCCGTTGTTGCTGGGCCGCGCGCTGCCCGGTTTCCCGGCGATGATGCGCGTGCGCGGCCTGGCGCGGCCATGGTGCATGGTGGAGGTCTTCCTGTTGGGCGTGCTGGTTTCGCTGGTCAAGCTGGTCCATCTGGCCAGCGTGGAACCGGGCATCGGCCTGTGGGCGTTTTTCGGCCTGATCGTGCTGATGGCGGCCAGCGCCAGCCGGTTCCGGCCGCATGAACTGTGGGAGCGTTATCAGGCATGCCGCGCTACCCCTTGAACAGCGCGGCCTCGCGCAATCTCTGCCTGTGCCATGGCTGCGGGCTGCTGGTGCGGCTGTCGCCGCGCGAGGCAGGCGTCTGTCCGCGTTGCGCCGCTCCGCTGCATCTGCGGCGGCCGGCGGCGCTGCAGCGCTGCTGGGCGCTGCTGCTGGCCGCGATGATCAGCTACCTGCCGGCCAATCTGCTCCCCATCATGGAAACCACCGCGCTGACAGGCGTTCAGCGCGACACCATCATGAGCGGCGTGGTCTATTTGTGGAACAACGATTCCTGGCCGCTGGCGCTGGTGGTGTTCACCGCCAGCGTGCTGGTGCCGCTGTTGAAGATACTGGCGCTGCTCTTGCTGCTATGCAGCGTGCAGTGGCGCTGGAGCTGGGCGCCGCGCCAGCGCACGCGGCTGTACCGGATGATAGAGGTGATCGGCCCGTGGTCTATGCTGGACATTTTCGTGGTGGCGCTGATGGTGGCGCTGGTGCAATGGCAATCGTTGGCCAGCATCAAGGCCGGACCGGGGGCGGTGGCTTTCGGCGCGGTGGTGGTGTTGACGATGCTGGCCGCGATGAGTTTCGATCCCAGGATGATCTGGGACCCCGTAGAGGTACACGATGAGTAGTGACAATCGACAAAAGCCGGAACAGGACGAGCTGCCGCAGGCGGTGCCGGTGCGCCGCCACCGCTGGGCGCCGTCGCTGGTCTGGCTGATTCCGGCGGTGGCGGCGCTGATAGGCGGCTGGCTCGCGGTGCACGCCGTGTTGTCGCGCGGGCCCACCGTCACCATCTCCTTCCAGAACGCCGAGGGCATAGAAGCCGGCAAGACCCGGATCAAGTACAAGGACGTGGAAATCGGCGAGGTGACTTCGGTCAAGCTCAGCCCGGACCGGCACGCCATCATCGCCACGGCCCAGCTGAGCAAGGAGGCGGACAACTATCTGGTCGCCGACAGCCGCTTCTGGGTGGTCAGGCCGCGGGTGTCCGGCGGCGGCGTGTCCGGCCTGGGCACGGTGCTGTCGGGCTCCTACATCGGCATGGACATAGGCAAGAGCGAGGCGCGCAAGACCGATTTCGTCGGCCTGGAGACGCCGCCCATCATCAACGCCGACCTGCCGGGGCAGACCTTCTTCCTGCGCGCCGATAACCTGGGTTCGCTGAACACCGGTTCGCCGGTGTATTTCCGCCGGGTGCCGGTCGGGCAGGTGGTCGGCTACGAGCTCGACCCGAAAGGCGGCTTCGTCCGCGTCAGCATCTTCATCAACGCGCCCTACGACCGTTTCGTGTCCGCCAACAGCCGCTTCTGGCACGCCAGCGGCGTAGACGTGTCGCTGGGCGCCAGCGGACTCAACATCAGCACGCAGTCGCTGGCGGCGATCGCGCTGGGCGGCATCGCCTTCGAGACGCCGCTGGCCGACAATGCCGGCATCCCGCTGTCGGACCGAAACTTCATCCTGCACGACAGCCGGGACAAGGCGCTGCAGAATCCGGACCGCGAGATGCAGGCATTCCGGCTGCGCTTCCGCCAGTCGCTGCGCGGCCTGGCCGTCGGCGCGCCGGTGGACTTCCGCGGCATCGTCATCGGCGAGGTCGGCGCCATCGGCGTCGAATACGTGCCGGAACGCAAGGATTTCGACATGACGGTGGACATCCGCACCTATCCCAGCCGGCTGGACAGCCTGTCGCGGGGCGGCCGCATCTCAGGCAAGCTGTCGCCGCAGACGCTGGTGGCCAACGGCATGCGCGCCCAGCTGCGTTCCGGCAACCTGATCACCGGCCAGCTCTACGTGGCGCTGGACTTCTTCCGCGATGCGCCGCCGGCCAAGCTGGTGGTCAAGGGCGGCGTGCCCGAGCTGCCGACGATACCGGGCGATCTGGAGGAGCTGCAGCGCGTGCTGCAACGGATCGCCAAGAAGCTGGACGCGGTGCCGTTCGACAGCATAGGCAAGGAGGCCGACGCCTCGCTGAAGTCGCTGCATCAGACGCTGGACAGCGTGAAGAAACTGTCAGACGGCCTGAACGGCGACGCGCTGCCGCAGATGCTGAAGACGCTGGAGCAGCTGCAGCGGACGCTGGAAACCACCCAGCAGACGATGCGGGCCGACTCGCCGCTGCAGCAGGATGTGCGTTCCGCCGCGCAGGAGGTGAAGGAAACCGCGCGCAGCTTCCGCGCGCTGGCCGATTATCTGGACCGCCACCCGGAGGCGCTGGTGCGCGGCAAGGAGGCGCAGCCATGATGATCAGACACTTGATAGCGGCCGTGTCGCTGGCGGCCGCGCTGACGGGCTGCGCGTCGCCGCAGTCCCGCTTCTACGGTCTGGATGCGACGGCGGCAGCGCCGGCGCCGGCGCAGTTCGGCAAGCGCGTGCTGCTTGGGCCGATCAGCCTGCCGGCGGCGCTGGAGCGGCCGCAGCTGGTGCTGGACATCGGCGGCGGCCAGTTGAAACTGCAGGAGTTTGATCGCTGGAGCGCGCCGCTGGACCGGCTGATGGCGCAGCGGCTCAGCCTGGGCGTCGCGCGCGCCAGCGGCGTGGCCAGCGTCTACGCCTACCCGCAGCCGGGCATGGACGGCGGAGAGCTGCGCGTCGCCGTCGATGTGCGCAGCCTCAGCCTGCGGCCGGGACAGGGCGCGGCGCTGGAGGCGGCGTGGCAGCTGCAGAGCGCGGTCGACGGCAGGATACTGGCCCGCGGCGCGTTCAGCCGAAGCCAGCCGGTGGCGTCCAGCGAGCCCGGCGCGCTGGTGGCCGGCTTGCAGACGCTGCTCGACGGCCTGGCCGCCGACATCGCCGCGCCGCTGATCCAGCATCCGGAATGGTGGCGCGCCGGCTGAGCCTCCGCCATTGGAAGTAGCCGGTCCCGGCCGTAAGAGCTAGACGGGCTCGTCATTCTGCCGGCGGATAGTCCTGCGACGGATCAATTCCGGCGCGCGCCGCAGCCGCTTATCGTGGCAGCCATGACCACTTTATCGGTATGGCGCCATGAGTTCTCCCGCATTCCAACGCTATAGCGTGCTCGCGAGCAGCACGCTGGCCTTCACCGTCTGCTTCATGGTCTGGATGATGTTCGCGGTGCTGGGCATCCCGATCAAGCAGCAGCTGGGCCTCAACGAAACCGAGTTCGGCATCCTGGCGGCGACGCCGGTGCTGACCGGTTCGCTGATCCGCGTGCCGCTGGGCATCTGGACCGACCGCTACGGCGGCCGGCCGGTGATGTTCGCGCTGATGCTCGGCTGCGTGATCCCCATCTTCCTGATGCAGTTCGCCGACGCCTACTGGCAGTTCCTGCTGGCCGGGCTTTTCGTCGGCCTGGCCGGCGGCTCGTTCTCGGTCGGCACGCCCTATGTGGCGCGCTGGTTCCGCCAGGAACAGCAGGGGCTGGCCATGGGCATTTTCGGCGCCGGCAACGCCGGATCGGCGCTGACCAAGCTGGTGGCTCCGGCCCTGATCGTCGCCTGGGGCTGGCAGAGCGTGCCCACCGCCTATGCGCTGATCATGCTGGCCGCCGCCGTCCTGTTCTGGCTGTTCTCGTTCAGCGATCCGGCGCACAAGGCGCCGTCCACGGTGACGCTGCGCCAGCAGCTGGCGCTGATGAAGCACCCGGCGGTGCTGCGCTACTGCCAGTACTACTCGGTGGTGTTCGGCGGCTATGTGGCGCTGGCGCTGTGGATGACCAAGTACTACGTCGGCGAATACGGGCTGGATTTGAAGCACGCGGCGCTGCTGGCGGCCTGCTTCTCCTTGCCGGGCGGGGTGTTGCGCGCGGCCGGAGGCTATCTGTCCGACCGCTTCGGTCCCCGCGCGGTCACCTGGGCGGTGATGTGGGTGTGCTGGGTGGCCTTCTTCCTGTTGTCCTATCCGCAGACCGAGATGCGCGTCGCCACCGCGAACGGGCCGATGAGCCTGCATATCGGTCTGAACGTCTATCTGTTCACCGGCCTCTTGTTCGTCGTCGGCGTGGCGATGGCGATAGGCAAGGCCTCGGTGTTCAAGTTCGTCGCCGACGAATTCCCCGATTCCATCGGCGCGGTGTCCGGCGTGGTGGGCCTGTCCGGCGGCCTGGGTGGCTTCCTGCTGCCCGTGCTGTTCGGCGTGCTGCTGGACCTGACCGGCATACGTTCCAGCGCCTTCATGCTGCTGTACGGCACCGTGTGCGTCAGCCTGGTGTGGATGCACTTTTCCTTCAAGCCGGCGGCAGGATCCGCCGATTCCATCCCCTTGACCAAGGCGCGCGGCTGAACGCGGCGCGGGAGACATCGATGACTTATCTGATCAAACACTGGGAGCCGGAATCGGCTCCGTTCTGGCGGCAGCAGGGCCGCTCGGTGGCGCGGCGCAATCTGTGGATCTCGATCCCGGCGCTGACGCTGGCCTTCGCGATCTGGCAGGTGTGGAGCGTGGCCGTGCTCAATATGCCGAATATCGGCTTCGGCTACAGCCAGAACCAGTTGTTCTGGCTGGCGGCGCTGCCGGCCTTGTCCGGCGCGACGCTGCGCATCTTCTACTCCTTCATGGTGCCGGTGTTCGGCGGCCGCAAGTGGACGGCGATCTCCACCGCCAGTCTGCTGATTCCGGCCGTCGGCATCGGTTTCGCGGTGCAGAATCCGGACACCAGCTATGTGACCATGGTGGTGCTGGCGCTGCTGTGCGGCTTCGGCGGCGGCAATTTCAGCTCCAGCATGGCCAATATCAGCTTCTTCTTCCCGAAGGCGGAGAAGGGCACGGCGCTGGGCCTGAACGCCGGTCTCGGCAATCTGGGCGTGTCCATCGTTCAGTTCGTCGTTCCCATCGTCATCACCATGGGCCTGTTCGGCCAGTTGGGCGGCGATCCGCAGCACTGGGTGAAGGGCGCGGCAGCCAAACAGATGTGGCTGCAGAACGCCGGTTTCGTCTGGGTGCCGTTCATCATCCTGTCCACGCTGGCGGCCTGGTTCGGCATGAACGACCTGGCCTCGGCCAAGTCCTCGTTCTCCGAGCAGGCGGTGATCTTCACCCGCAAGCATAACTGGCTGATGTGCTGGCTCTACGTCGGGACTTTCGGCTCTTTCATCGGTTTCTCCGCCGGCTTTCCGCTGCTGGTGAAAGGCCAGTTCCCGGAAATCGACCCCACCCGCTATGCCTTCGTCGGCCCCTTGGTCGGCGCGCTGACACGCCCGCTGGGCGGCTGGCTGGCTGACAGGATGGGCGGCGCCAAGGTGACGCAGGCAGCATTCTCGCTGATGGTGCTGGGCGTGCTCGGCGTGATCTTCTTCCTGCCGCACGGCGGGCACGGCGGCAGCTTCGCCGGCTTCTTCGCTATGTTCCTGTGCCTGTTCGCGCTGACCGGCATCGGCAACGGTTCCACCTTCATGCAGGTGCCGGCCATCTTCCTGACGCTGCACCAGCGCATGGCGGCTCCGGGCGAGGCGGCGCAGCGGCAGGCGACGCAGGACGCCACCCGCGAGGCGGCGGCGGTGCTGGGCTTCACCAGCGCGATCGGCGCCTACGGCGGTTTCTTCATCCCGAAGAGCTACGGCACCTCGATTGCGATGACCGGCGGCGTGGAGGCGGCGCTGTACGTGTTCATCGCCTTCTACCTGAGTTGTCTGGCGATCAACGGCTGGTACTACGCCCGCAAGAAGGCGGAAGTGCGTTGCTGATTGGCCGGCGCAATGCCCGGCAGAGCGTGCTAGCTGGGTATTGCACCCTACGGTTGGACGGAATGAAAAGCGCCCGCGGGCGCTTTTTTCCTGTCCGGCTTTCGTTCTATCCCGGACTACTCCTTAAGGCTTAGCCGGACCCCTTCCTATGCCTGTGCCGCTCACCCCTACTGGCCGATTGGGCAGCGAGGGGGCGGACTGTAGGCTAAGGATTATCGCAACCAGTATCGGTTGCCGGACGGCGGCGACGCGGGGCTGGGTTCCCGGCGTGCATGGAGGCAAGATGAGCCATTTTCTCGACAGACTGAATTTCCTGGGCAAGGTGAAGAGCACCTTCGCCGACGGCCACGGCGCGGTGGTGAACGAGGACCGCGGCTGGGAGGACGCATACCGCCAGCGCTGGCAGCACGACAAGATCGTCCGCTCCACCCACGGCGTGAACTGCACCGGCTCCTGCAGCTGGAAGGTGTATGTGAAGAACGGCCTGATCACCTGGGAAACCCAGCAGACCGACTACCCCCGCACCCGGCCCGATCTGCCCAACCACGAGCCGCGCGGCTGTCCGCGCGGCGCGTCATACAGCTGGTATGTGTACTCCGCCCAGCGCGTCAAATACCCGATGCTGCGCGGCGAGCTGGCCAGGCTGTGGCGCGACGCCCGCAAGAGCCTGGGTCCGGTCGAGGCCTGGGAGAAGATCAGCCAGACGCCGGAGCTCGCCAGGCAATACAAGTCCGCGCGGGGCCAGGGCGGTTTCGTCCGCGCCAGCTGGGACGAGGCCAACGAGATCGTCGCGGCCGCCAACGCCTTCACCATCAAGAAATTCGGCCCGGACCGCGTGGTCGGCTTCTCGCCGATTCCGGCGATGTCCATGGTGTCCTACGCCGCCGGCAGCCGCTACCTCAGCCTGATCGGCGGCGTGCCGCTGTCGTTCTACGACTGGTATTGCGACCTGCCGCCGGCCAGCCCGCAGACTTGGGGCGAGCAGACCGACGTGGCCGAATCCGCCGATTGGTACAACTCCAGCTACCTGATGGTGTGGGGCTCCAACGTGCCGATGACCCGCACTCCGGACGCCCACTTCTACACCGAGGTGCGCTACAAGGGCACCAAGACGGTGGCGGTGTCGTCCGACTTCGGCGAAATGGCCAAGTTCGGCGATATCTGGCTGGCGCCCAAACAGGGCACCGACGCCGCGCTGGCGATGGCGATGGGTCACGTGATCTTCAAGGAATTCCATCTCGACCAGCCGTCCGCCTATTTCACCGACTACATCCGCCGCTACACCGACATGCCGATGCTGGTGACGCTGCGCCGCGACGGCGAGCGCTGGCTGCCGGACTACTTCCTGCGCGCCTCGCACCTCGACGGCCAGCTCGGCGAAGACAACAACCCGGACTGGAAAACCCTGCTGATCGACGAGGCCAGCGGCGACATCGTCGCGCCCAATGGATCGATCGGCTTCCGCTGGGGCCAGGCCGAGGGCCAGACCGGCAAGTGGAATCTGGAGCAGAAGGCCGAGGGCGCGCGCGAGGTGTCGGGGCGCTTGTCGCTGATCGAAGATCGCGACGAGGTGGTCGGCGTCGGCTTCCCGTATTTCGGCGCCGAGCACGACGAGCTGCTGACCCGCAACGTTCCGGTGAAGAAGATCAAGCTCGCCGACGGCGGCGAGGCGCTGGTGGCCACGGTGTTCGACCTGATGGCCGCCAACTACGGCCTGGACCGCGGCCTCGGCGGCGGCAACGTCGCGGCAGATGAACGGCACCAGCTTCTTCTACGCCCACACCAGCCAGTGGCGGCATGAAAAGCTGGGCGTCGGCGAAATCCTGTGCCCGACCGCCGACGGCAAGATGGGCGACATGGCGCTGATCGATTACAACGCCAAGGCCGAGCGCATGGGCTGGCTGCCGTCCGCGCCGCAGCTGTCCGCCAATCCGCTGGACGTTGTCCGCGCCGCCGCCGAGGCGGGGCAGGACCCGGTGGACTACACCGTGCAGGGCCTGAAGAGCGGCCGGCTGGACATGGCCTGCAACGACCCGGACAACCCGCGGAACTTCCCGCGAAACATGTTCGTCTGGCGCTCCAACATCCTGGGCAGCTCGGGCAAGGGCCACGAGTACTTCCTCAAGTATCTGCTGGGCACCCAGAACGCGGTGCTGGGTTCGGAAGACGACTGCATCAAGCCGTCCGAGATCACCGTGCGTCCGGCGGCGGAGGGCAAGCTGGACCTGATGGTGGTGCTGGACTTCCGCATGTCCACCACCTGCCTGTACGGCGACATCGTGTTGCCCACCGCCACCTGGTACGAGAAGGACGACCTCAACACCTCCGACATGCACCCCTTCATCCACCCCTTGTCCGAGGCGGTGCAGCCCTTGTGGCAGGCCAGGAGCGACTGGGAAATCTACAAGGGCTTCGCCAAGAGCCTGTCCGAGATCGGCAAGGACTACCTGGGCGTGCAAAAGGACCTGGTGCTGACCCCGCTGATGCACGACAGCCCGCAGGAGCTGGGCCAGCCTTTCGATCCCAAGGACTGGAAGAAGGGCGAGTGCGAGCCGGTGCCGGGCAAGACCATGCCGGCGATGACGGTGGTGGAGCGCGACTACGGCGCGATCTACGACAAGTTCACCACCATCGGCCCGCTGCTGGAAAAAGCCGGCAACGGCGGCAAGGGCATAGGCTGGAAGACGGCGCACGAGGTGGACATCCTGCGCGGCCTGAACCAGGTGGCCCAGTCCGGCGCCGGCAAGGGCCAGCCCAAGTTGGAGACCGCCATCGACGCCGCGGAGATGATTCTGACGCTGGCGCCGGAAACCAACGGCCATGTGGCGGTGAAAGCCTGGGACGCGCTGTCCAAGGTGACCGGCCGCGACCATACACACCTTGCCCGTCCGCGCGAGCACGACAGCATCCGTTTCCGCGACGTGCAGGCGCAGCCGCGCAAGATCATTTCCTCGCCGACCTGGTCCGGCCTGGAGAGCGAGGAAGTCAGCTACAACGCCGGTTACACCAATGTCCACGAGTTGATCCCGTGGCGCACGCTGACCGGCCGCCAGCAGTTCTACCAGGACCATCAGTGGATGCGGGCCTTCGGCGAGGGATTATGTGTGTATAAGCCGGCGGTCGATCTGAAGACCACGCAGGCGGTGCTGGGCAAGCACGGCAACGGCAACCGCGAGCTGGTGCTCAACTTCATCACCCCGCACCAGAAATGGGGCATACACAGCACTTATTCCGACAATCTGCGCATGCTGACGCTGAGCCGCGGCGGCCCCCACGTCTGGCTGTCCGAGACCGATGCCAAGAAGGCCGGCATCGCCGACAACGACTGGATCGAGGTGTTCAACGTCAACGGCACGCTGACCGCCCGCGCGGTGGTGTCGCAGCGGGTGCCGGAAGGCATGACGCTGATGTACCACGCCCAGGAGAAGATCGTGAACGTGCCGGGCGCCGAGGTGTCCGGCAAGCGCGGCGGCATCCACAACTCGGTGACCCGCGCGGTGACCAAGCCCACCCACATGATAGGCGGCTACGCCCAGCTGTCCTGGGGCTTCAACTACTACGGCACGGTGGGCGCCAACCGCGACGAGTTCGTCGTGGTGCGCAAGATGGACAAAGTCGACTGGATGGACGAGACGGCTCAGTCCGCGGGAGAGAAGCAATGAAGATACGCGCGCAAATCGGCATGGTGCTGAATCTGGACAAGTGCATCGGCTGCCACACCTGTTCGGTCACCTGCAAGAACGTGTGGACCAGCCGCGACGGCATCGAGTACGCCTGGTTCAACAATGTGGAGACCAAGCCCGGCATCGGCTACCCCAAGGACTGGGAAAACCAGGACAAGTGGCAGGGCGGCTGGAAACGCCGCGCCGACGGCAAGCTGGAGCCGCGCCAGGGTGGCAAGTTGAAGATTCTGGCCAATCTCTTCGCCAATCCCAATCTGCCGGCCATCGACGACTACTACGAGCCGTTCACCTACGACTACGAGCATCTGCAGAACGCGCCGAAGATGCAGACGCCGCCGACCGCGCGTCCGGTGTCGGTGCTGACCGGCAAGAAGATGGACAAGATCGAGTGGGGGCCGAACTGGGAGGACGACCTGGGCGGCGAATTCTCCAAGCGCGCCAAGGACGCCTTGTTCGAAGGCATCCAGAAGGAGATGTACTCGGCCTTCGAGAACACCTTCATGATGTATCTGCCGCGGCTGTGCGAGCACTGTCTGAACCCGGCCTGCGTCGCGTCCTGTCCGTCCGGCTCCATCTACAAGCGCGAAGACGACGGCATCGTGCTGATCGACCAGGACAAGTGCCGCGGCTGGCGGATGTGCGTGTCCGGCTGCCCGTACAAGAAGATCTATTACAACTGGACGTCAGGCAAGGCCGAGAAGTGCATCTTCTGCTACCCCCGCATCGAATCCGGCCAACCCACCGTGTGCTCGGAAACCTGTGTCGGTCGCATCCGCTACCTGGGCGTGCTGCTGTATGACGCCGACCAGATCGAACAGGCGGCGGCGGTGGAGGATACGCAGGACCTGTACCAGTCTCAGCTCGACCTGTTCCTGGATCCGAACGACCCGGCCATCGCGGCCGAGGCGCTGAAGCAGGGCATCCCGCAAAGCTGGCTGGACGCCGCGAAGCGCTCTCCGGTGTACAAGATGGCGATGGAGTGGAAGGTGGCTTTCCCGCTGCATCCGGAATACCGGACCCTGCCTATGGTGTGGTACATCCCCCCGCTGTCGCCTATCCAGAGCGCGATGGAAAACGGCCTGATAGGCGAGGGCGGCATCATCCCCGACGTGAAGAGCCTGCGGATACCGATCCGTTACCTGGCCAACCTGCTGACAGCCGGCCAGGAAGAGCCGGTGCTCAAGGCGCTGGAGACCATGGTGGCGATGCGCCGCTACATGCGCAAGAAGAGCGTGGAGAAGGTCAGCGACGCCGCCACGCTGGCCGGCACCCATCTGAGCGCGACCCAGGTGGAGGAAATGTACCAGGTGATGGCCATCGCCAATTACGAGGACCGCTTCGTGATTCCGTCCAGCCACAAGGAAATGGTGGAGAACGCCTTCGAGGACAAGGCCAGCTGCGGCTTCAGCTTCGGTAACGGCTGCTCCGGCGGCGAGTCCGAGGCCAGCCTGTTCGGCAAGAAGAAGGCCACGCCCATCGTGTTCCACGACATGCGGCGCGACCGCAAGTCCAATGCCGGCAACTGAGGGAGACCGATATGCGCATCCACGCCATTCTGTCCGCGCTCTTGTGCTACCCGGAGGCTGAGCTGGTCGCCGCGGTGGACGAAATCCGCGCCGAGGCGGCCGAGCACCTGCAGACCGCCAGCCTGCTGGAACCGCTGCTGCAGGCGCTGCAGAACGAGGACCTGATCGAGCTGCAGCAGCGTTACGTGCTCACCTTCGACCGCAACCCGTCGCACTCGCTGCACCTGTTCGAGCACATCCACGGCGAGGACCGCGCCCGCGGCCAGGCCATGGTGGACCTGCTGGAGGAATACCGCCGGCACGGTTTCGAGCCGACGTGCAGCGAGCTGCCGGACTATCTGCCGTTGTTCCTTGAGTTTCTGGGGCAGTGCGGCAAGGAAGAGTCCGAGCGGCTGCTGGGCGACGCGGTGCATGTGATCGGCCATATCGCCGGCAGGCTGAACGAGGCGGGGTCGGCCTATGCTGGCCTGTTCGACGCGCTGCTGACGCTGTCGCCGGTCCGGCCTGAGCCGCTGCAGGCGCCGCCTATCCGCGACATGGACGAAATGCTGGAAACCTTCGGCCCCGGCGCGGACGGCGTGGAGCCGCTGCTGAAGCCGACCATGCCGGCCATCGCCCCGGTCAATTTCTATCCGCGCGGCGCGCGCGCCTGAAACCTTACCCCTTCTCCCCGGCGCGGGAGAGGGGCGGCGGGCGGCGTTGACGCCCGCCATCGGGAGACAAACATGGATTACCTGCATAGATTCGTATTCGGCATCTATCCCTATATCGCGCTGGCCATCTTCCTGCTGGGCAGCCTGATCCGCTTCGAGCGTGAGCAGTACAGCTGGAAGAGCGAGTCGTCGCAACTCTTGTACCGCGGCCAGCTGCGTCTGGGCAATATTCTGTTCCACCTCGGCATCATCGGCCTGTTCTTCGGCCACCTGGTTGGCCTGTTGACGCCGCTGGCGGTGTGGGAGGCGCTGGGCGTGACCCACAGCTTCAAGCAGCTATTCGCGATGAGCGCCGGCGGCCTGATGGGCGGCCTGTGCCTGATCGGCATCGCGCTGCTGCTGCACCGCCGCTTCCTGTGCGACCGCCTGGCGGCCAACACCACCTGGCGCGACAAGCTGGTGTTGCTGTGGATACTGGCCACGCTGTTGCTGGGCCTGTCCACCATCTTCGTGTCGGCCCAGCACCTGGACGGTCACGAAATGGTGCTGCTGATGAGCTGGGCGCAGCACATCGTCACCTTTCGCGGCGACGCGGCGGATTTCATCGTCTCCGCCTCGCCGGTGTTCAAGCTGCACCTGTTCATGGGCATGAGCCTGTTCGTGATCTTCCCGTTCACCCGGCTGGTACATGTGTGGAGCGGCTTCGGCGCGGTGACCTACCTGGGACGCGCCTGGCAGCTGGTACGCCCGCGCGGTTGAACGCCTGGGCATGAAAACGCCGCGCATCCGGAGAGGGAGCGCGGCTTGGTTTATTCAGGCCATGCCGCGGTTCTTTGGCACTCGGTTGCGGCTGGCCCAGGGTCTAACGTGGAGCTAACCGGTGCTGTGCGACTTTATCGCACAGCGACCGAAGAGGGAGCGAGGTTGAGCACCGGGTTAGAGTGCTTTGTATGCATTGGCAACTTCAGCGTTGATCTTTGATGCGAGTTCTTGCGACTCGCGCATGAGGGACTGCACCCGTTCCAGATTGTCTTGGTGGCGTGCCCAAACCTCTTGCCCTACGATGGCTGAAAAATCCATTCTTGTCGGAGCCTTGGAGTTTTCGTAAGCCTCCAGCCGCTGGACCCGTTCAGGAATGTCTTTGATACCGCGTGCTGTTGGAGATAGTTTCGCGGTGCTGAGCATCCAAGTTTTCCATTCTTTGTTTCCCTTCGATTGATTGCACTTTCCACAAGATGGCACAAGGTTGTGGATTTCCGAGATGTAACCTGTTGGCTTCTTGTCTTTGACAAGCGGGCGGAGGTGGTCCCATTCCGAAGCAACGCCGCCACAGTATGCGCATTGAAAAGTGTCAGGAGTCATCCCGAGTATCTCCAACGCTTGCTTTACTTCTTCTTCGCTGGGGGGTACGACCGGAATTATCGAATTGATGAAAGCATTCGTGATGCTTGAGCTACGCCCCGTGATTTTCACCGGGGTTGGCATTCTGAATAGTGACAGGTAATCCATTGGATTGCGCTATAATGTTGGGAGTGACCTGCTGCCGGAATTGTAGCGCATTATTATGTGCTTATTCGATGGTTGTGGTGGGTTTGCCATTAGGCAATCGCTTTATTTGTATGGTATGTGGGTGGTTGTTGCCTACTGAGCGATAAATGTCAACTATGTCAAATAGGGTTATCAGGTAAAGTCCTGCAGTTCTTTGGCGGTCTGAGCAGAAGAAAAAACCTATTAGATTTTTACTGTTCGGAAGGAAGGGAAGGAAGTGATGGCTATGAATAAACTGATTGCACAGTGCCGATACTGGCATTTCAGTGATTTTTGATTTTCTTAAGTCGTACTCTGAATCTTTGAAGTGAGTTGCGAAAGAGATGGGGTTTCCACGATAAGGAAATTCATGAACTGAGTATTTTTTTCTAGAGATGCTGTCGGAGACTTTCTTTGACTCAATTAATTTTCTGATTGAATAGAATCCAATGAATATTTCTTTCTCTACGGTGTAAAGATTCTTTTCGCCCCAGCGCGTTTGTATAAGTCTAAGTTCAAGCCTATTTGCAAGCTTGAGAAGATCGTCTTTCCAGTAGCTGGATTCGTGGATCATATGGTCCTTAGAAGCGAGTAACGGGGCGATTGCAGTGCCATGTTAGGCATCATCGTTGTAACTGTGATTGCGATAGTAGGCATTGAGCACTCTGGTGGCGGACGGAGATGCAAGGATGCTCTTTAGCCTCTCTGTGAACGGAACGATTGATTCATTGCCGTAACTGCCGATGTAGACATCCTCGTACTCCTCTGCTTCGTATAGTGGTTCCCAACGATGGAAGCCTTCGAACTCAAAAGTACACAGTAGTGCGAGCAGTCTTACTTGGAGTGTTACCGGAAGATGGTGACTTATTGAAATGACCCAGCGTTTTGGGGTTTCTGCGTTCTTTTCCGCTGCGAAGGTCTCTGCAACAGTAATTCCGGCTGAATTAAGAGCGGCCACGATTTCCTTGAACTGCGGATGCAGACGGTTTACTGCTATACGCCAATTGTCCAAAGGTGAAGGGATATTTGTCACCGGTAGGACGAGTTTTTCCCCATTGAACCCTCCAGCCTGGAATGACCGCTGAAGTTCCTGCACACTCGCGCTAATCGATTCAATTCGGGCATCTTGTTCGGTGTTTTTGTCGATTCTAATCACCTGGCTGCTGCTCTTGCTGAGGTACTCCGAATAGTAGGAGTCCTCCTGTAGCTCAGCTCGAAAACGCGTCTGCAGGAGAAAGATCGCAAGTAGGAAGATAGGAACATTCGCAATCGCCGCCGTAACGAGCGCATTTTGTATCCACCCATTGCCGCCGATGGTCGCGGCTGTGGCAAGAAACATCCCATTGACGACTACCAAGCCAGCTAGCCAAGCTGCGACTAGCTGGATGGGTTTGGTTACCTTATGCGGATGAATCTGTGGGTTTGCCATGCTGAGTATCTGCTTTTTCGATACCTAATTTGTAATTATCCACCCGAAATGTCGAGTGAGGATCGGAAAATCTTGAAGCATAAAAAATATGCTGTCAACATTATTTTATTTAAATCAGAATGATGATGGTGTGTTTCTTGTGGGGCCTAACGTTGGAAGAAACATGCCACCTGCCAGGCATGGCCATTCAACGCCGAACTCATGTGCGGCGGGTAGCCAAGTAGCGGGGCTTGGTGGGGCTGGCAATACCTGCTACTCGTCGTCGGTTTTGCGTTGAGGTCTGTTGTTGCATTGCTCGCGGGCATGGCCTTTGGCCAGCTCTGCTGCGGTCGGCGCATGCTCTGGTATGGGAATGGGGCGCGCCATCGCAGCAAATACCCCACCCGAGGCACCCTCAGACCTTGTCCAGCCCATGCTCGACCGCATAAACCGCCGCCTGCACCCGGCTGCTCAGCGACAGCTTGCGCAGGATGTTCTGCACGTGGACCTTGACCGTGCTCTCGGCCAGGTCCAGCGCGCGGGCGATTTCCTTGTTGCTGGCGCCTCGGGCCAGCCAGCCCAGCGTTTCGCGCTCGCGCGGCGTCAGCGCGTCGGCCTCGCTGGCCTTGGCCGCTTGCGGCTGGCGCAGGCGGGCCAGCAGCTTGGCGGTCATTTCCGGCGACAGCACGCTGTCGCCGTCGACCGCGCGGCGCACGCTGTCCAGCAGGAAGTCGGCGTTGATGTTCTTCAGCAGGTAGCCGCGGGCGCCGCCGCGCATGCATTCGGCCAGATCGTCGCCGTCCTCGGACACGGTCAGCATCAGCACCGCGATATCGGGACAGCCGCTCAATATCTGCAACAGCGCTTCGCGGCCGTTCATCACCGGCATGTCCAGGTCCAGCAGCACCACGTCGGGTTTCAGCAGCTCGGCCTGCTTGACGCCGTCCAGCCCGTCGGCGGCCTCGCCGACCACCAGAAAATCGTCCTGCCGCTGCAGCAGCGCCTTCAGGCCGCTGCGGAACAGCGTGTGGTCGTCGATCAACAGAATGCGTATCGCTTGTGTCATGCGCTGGTGCGCTCCTCTTTGGGCAGGGTCAGTTCCACCGTGGTGCCTTGTTGCGGCGCCGAACGGATCTGGATCCGACTGTGTATGCGGTTGGCCCGCTCTTGCATGATGGACACGCCGACATGGCGCGGGGCCTTGGCGGCGAGCTGGCCGGAATCGAAGCCGCGGCCGTTGTCGCGGATGCGCATGCTGAAACTGGCGGTGTTGTCGATTTCCACTTCCACCTCGCTGGCTTCGGCATGCTTGCGGATATTGGACAGCGCCTCCTGCAGGATGAAGAACACCTGCAACTGCTGTTGCGGGTCCAGCGGCTTGCCTTCGCCGCGCATCTGGAGCCGCGCCGGCACCCGGGTCTGCTGTTCGAAGCGCTGCAGCAGCGTGCGCACCGCTTCGGGAAACTCCTGCTGGCTGATGCGGGTGCGGAAGTTGAGCAGCAGCTCGCGCACGTCCTCGTAGCATTCCTGCACGCCGGCGCGGATGAAGGCCAGGTTCTCCCGCGCCAGTTCCTCTTCGCGCGAATTCATCGCTTCTTCCAGCATTTGCGCCTGCAGGTTGAGGAAGGACAGCGACTGGGCGATGCTGTCGTGCAGGCCCTGGGCCATCAGGTTGCGCTCCTCCGATACGGCGAACTGCCGCTCCACCGCGCCCAGCCGCTGGTTTTCGATGGCGACGCCGAGATGCTGGCCCAGGGTCTCGATCAGCATCTGCTCGGCCATGGACAGCACGCGCTTCTGACGGAAATACAGCGTGAAGATGCCGACATCCTCTCGCTGGTTGCGGATGTGGAACACGGCGATGGAGGCGAATCCGGCCTTGCGGCAGTGGCGGATTTCCTCGCCTTCCAGTTCGCCGATGTGGCGCAGCACGGCGAAGGGCTGCTGCATCGCTTCGCCGCAGTGGCAGGCGTCGTCGGGGATGCACTCCTCGCTCTGCGCCATGTCTTCGGGCAGCCCCTTCTGGACGATCTGATCCAGCTTGCCGCGCTCCGGGTCCACCAGCCTGGCGTTGGCCGCGTCGGCGCCGGTCAGCCGCATCAGCCTGTCGAGGAAGCCGCGGCAGGTTTCATCCAGCGCGCGCTGCTGGTGCAGGAAGGAGCTCATGTCGTACAAGGTCTTCAGGCGAAGATTCTGCTCCTCGACCTCGAATGTCTTCTGTCTGACCTTGCTTTCCAGATTCTGGTACAGATCCTGCATGCGGCAGGCCATCTGGTTGAAACCCGCGGCCAGCATGCCGAACTCGTCCTGCCGGTCCACCTTGATCCGGGTGTCCAGCTCGCCTTCGCGCAGCCGGCGTATCGCGTCGCTCAGCGCGCTTACAGGGTTGATCACCATCAGGAACAGCATGTAAGCCATGGTCACCGCGCCGGCCAGCGCCATCGCGATCAGCACCATCTGGAACATCCGCAGCAGATTGGTGTGCTTTTCGTTGTCGTGTTCCAACAGGCCGACCAGGCTGTCTATCTCGGCGACGAAGGCATGCAGCTGCTGTGCCGAAGGCCGGGTGTCGGCCGTCAGCAGCAGCGGGCGGATGTCGTTCCGCCATCGCGCCTCCAACAGTCTTTCCTGCTCGCGGATGTCGCGGTTGTCAGGCAGGAACAGCGGTCGTGCCGGATCGCCGTGCCTCAGCCGGGCCAGCGTCTGGTCGAAACCGCTTATCTCGTCGCGCAGCCGCGCCTCCGGCGCCCCGACGGACAGCAGGTAGGCGGCGCGGAAAGTGCGCATCCGCAGGCTGCCGACATCATTGATCGCCGCGGCGCCGCCTTCCAGCCGCCAGGACAGCGCCAGCGTGTAGCCTATCGAAACCAGCGCGACGCAAAGGACCAGCAGCGACAGCACCAGCAGCTTGCTGGCCAGGGTCCGGAAGCGGGGAAGCGAGGAGCGGATGTCGGGCATGGGCATGGTGGAATGACGGACGGAGGCGGCGGGGCGCGGCGTATCGGCCGCGACTTCTATTTTGATATTGACTGTCTTAACATAGCTTTTATCGACGGTCGAGACAATCCGCCAAAAGGAGAATGCCGGCCAGCGGTGTTCGAGCAGGCTCCAATGCCTCTCCGGAGACGGCGGCGGCTCGCCGCAGCCTTCAATCCTGCAGATGGCCGGCTCTCCGCGCTGTCGGCCGCTGGCTTTCCATCGCCATGCCGACATGGTGGCTCAAGGTCTGTATCAGCGTCTGCTCCGCTTCGGACAGGGTGCGCGGTTGGCGGAAATACAGGGCGAGGACGCCGATGTCGCCGTGGCCGCCGTCGATGGGGAAGCGCGCAAAGGAGGCGAGGCCGGCGCGCTGGCAGTGCGCGCGTTCGACTTCGTCGTCCTGCACAAGGCGCTGAGACGAGTTTTCGTCGCCGGCCGCGTGCTCGGCCGGCGGGTCGGGCAGGCCGAACTGGGCGATTGCTTCCAGCGTGCCGCGCTTGGCGTCGAGCAGCCGCAGGCTGGCGGCGTCGGCGCCGGTTTTTTCCATCAGGTGGCGGATGAAGCCCTGGCCGGTCTCCTCCGGCGGACGCGGCTGGTACAGGAAGGGGACCATGTCGTAAAGCGCTTGAAGGTGCAGGTTCTTTTCCTCCATCGCGCGGGTCTTGTCGCGTACCTGGGTTTCCAGATCATGGTAAAGGTCCTGCAGCCGGCCGGCCATCAGATTGACACCGGCGGCCAGCGAGCCGAATTCGTCGAGCTTGTCGAGCTTCACCCGCGTTTCCAGCTGACCGTCGCCGAGCCGGCCGACGGCCTGGTTCAACCGCTTCAGCGGACCGATCACTTGCCGCTGTTGCAGATAGACGATGGCCGCCGTGCCGGCCACCGCCGCCGCGATCAAGCTTGTCAGGCATAGGCGTAGCAGACGGGTGGTGTTTTGGTTGTCGCGCTCTACCAGACTGACCAGCCGGTCTATTTCCACGACGAAAGCCTGCACTTGCCGCAGCTGAGGACCGTCGGAGCCGGGTTGCAGCAATGGCCGAATCTGTTGGCTCCATTGCCGCTCTATCAGTCCTTCCTGGTTGCGCACGGTCGGATTGTCGGGCAGGAACAGCGGTCGCGCCGGATCGCCGTGGCGCAGGCGCAGCAGGATCTGGTCGAAGATGTCGATCTCGTTTTCCACTTGCTGGGCGGCCGCCTGGTCCGTTTGCAGATAACTGAGCCGGTAGCTGCGCATGCGCAGGCTGCCGACGTCGTTGATCGCCGCGGCGCCGCCCTCCAGTCTCCAGGACAGTATCAGCGCGTAGACGGTGAAGGCCAGAACCGTCGCCAGCGCCAGCAGGGACACGGCCAGCAGCTTGCCGGCCAGGCTGTGGAAACGGCCGGGGCTGGAGGACGGTTCGAACGGCGGCATGCTTTATCCTTTCGACGGATGGCCAGCGATGAGCGGACGCGGCACAATGCGGCAGGCGAGGGCGGCCTTAGTTGATTCTAGTTTTAACAATATGAAAATCACAAAATAGTGGCCGGCGAGTCCGGCGGCCACCGATGGGCGGGAGAGAAAATGCCAACAGTTCTGGGCATCTGCGGTTACTCAGGCAGCGGCAAGACCACCTTGCTGGAGGCGCTGTTGCCGGCGTTGGCCGCGAGGGGCGTCGCGGTATCGGTGATCAAGCACAGCCATCACGATATCGAACTGGACACGCCGGGCAAGGACAGCTTCCGCCACCGACAGGCCGGCGCCCGCGAGGTGATGGTGGTGTCGCCGCGTCGTTTCGGCCTGTTTGCCGAAACCGCGCGCGAGTTGACGCTGGACGAGCAGCTGGCTCGGCTGGCGCCTTGCGATCTGGTGCTGCTGGAAGGGCAGAAGACGCTGCCGCTGGCCAAGCTGGAAGTCTATCGGCCGGCGCTGGGCAAACCGGCGCTCCACGATGTCGATCCCGATGTGATCGCGGTGGCCTGCGACGCGCCGCTGCAGGCCGGCGTGCCGGTGCTGGACCTGAACGATCCGGAAGCGGTGGCGGACTTCATCGCCGGCTGGCTGGCCGGCGCTGTTGGCCGCGCGCCTTAAACGATATTGGGGTGGTCGTTGCCGGAAATGTTTGATAGTTGAAATTTAGTTCTTTAATTGCCGTATTTTGTGGATTTAATATGCCAAATATTGGCGATATTTGGACAATTGTTTTTCGGTAAATCGCTAAAATGGCGCAAATTGTTTCAAGAGTCGCCATGAAGCCCGCAATATCCCACCGAAACGCCTACATCCTGCTGACGCTGACCATGCTGATGTGGTCCACCAATTTCGTCATCGCCCGCGCGCTGCACGGCCTGATAGGCCCGTTCACGCTGGCCTTCGCCCGCTGGGGCATCGCGCTGTGCTGCCTGCTGCCGGTCGCGTTGCCGCGGCTGCGCCGCGAGTGGCCTGGCCTGCGTCGGCAATGGCGCCTGCTGGTGCTGCTCGGCCTGTTCGGCATAGGCCTGACCAATAGCTTCCTGTACTGGGCGGTGCGCACCACTACCGCGACCAACGCCGTCATCCTGAACAGCGCCACGCCGGTGATGGTCTTGCTGCTGGGCTCGCTGTATTTCCGCCAGCGTCTCAGCCGGCGGCAGTGGGGAGGCATGGCACTGGCCTTGTGCGGGGCCCTGCTGATCGTGCTCAAGGGCGATCCGCGCGCGTTGGCCGGTTTCCATTTCGGCGGCGGCGATCTCCTGGTGCTGGCCGGCGGCCTGAGCTGGGCGGCGTATACGCTGGGCCTGCGCAAGCTGAAGCCCGGAATCGATCCGCTGGTCTTGATGGCGACGCTGCTGCTGGTCGGAGAGTTGCTGCTGCTGGGACCGTTCGCCTGGGAGGCCGGCCGCTCGGGGTGGCCGTCGCTGGGCGGCGGCGCCTGGGCCAGCCTGATCTATCTGGGCCTGCTGCCGTCGGTGCTGGCCTATCTGATGTACAACCGCGCGGTGGCGGCGGTCGGCACCGCCAAGGCGGCCGGCTTCCTGTACCTGATGCCGGCTTTCGGCGCCTTGCAATCGATCCTGTTGCTGGGGGAGGAACTGCGCTGGTATCACGCGGCCGGGCTGGCCGCGATTTTCGGCGGCATCGCGCTCAGCTCGCTGATGCGCGCGCGGCCCGCGGCGGAGAGCGTTCCGCGGCCGTCGCCGGCGGTGGAGCGGGGCTGATAAAGAAACGGGACCGGCTTGCCGGTCCCGTTTTCCGTTTCAGGTGAAGTCCAGCAGCAGCGGCATCAGCCAGCGCTCCACGCCGGCCAGCAGCAGCGGCAGCAACAGGCACAGCGCGGCCCAGCTCGCCCACGGCGCGCGGCAGTCCTGCGCGCGGCGGATCGCCAGCAGCTGCAGAAGATAGGCCGCGTAGCCTATCGCCGCGGTCAGCGGCGGCGCCAGCACATAGACGGCCAGCGGCCGCCATTCCAGCCACGGCGACAGCCCGATTACGCCGATGTGCAGGGCCAGCTGGCTGCAGAACAGCGCCGCCAGGCGCGGATCCCGGCCCGGAAAGGCCAGCGCGCGCCGTTCCACCCGCATATTGGCCGGCACCCACATCGAGGCGGCCAGGCCGAGCCAGGCATAGGGGTAGAGGAAGGGGAGCAGCAGCGGCGCGATGGAGACCGGTTCAGGGTGGCGGTCCAGCAGCAGGGCCAGCACCAGATAGGCGGCTGCGAAGCAGGCGATGGCGCTGCCGTCGCGGCTGTGCGCCAGCCGCCAGCACAGGTGCAGAAAAAACAGGACGATGATCAGCAGCAGCAGGAAGCCTCCCGGCGTCGCCGTCATTGCGCCTCCAGCGCGGACAGCAGCGCGGCGGAGACCAGTTCGCCTATCTGGCTCAGATACTGGGTGTGCATGTCGAAGGTGAAGCGCTGGGCGTCGTCGCTGGCCAGCACCAGGATGCCGAAGGCCTGACCGTCGGAGCCGCGCAGCGCCACCTGGGCGAACGATTGGAGCACCGGTGTCGGCGGGAACCAGCTCAGCACCTCGTCGTTGACATAGGGGCCGCAATACGGGGCCGCCAGATTGCGCGCCAGCCCCTGCACCTCGCTTTGCGCGTTGTAGTGCTCGCCGGCGCCGTCGGCCGCCGGGTGCCACAGCCTCAGCGCCATGCGCTCCAGCTGGAATTCCTGGCGCAGGCTGCCCCGCAGCGCGGCGATGCGGGATTCCAGGCCGCGGGCGGCCAACTGTGCCAGCGTCAGCCGGTGCAGCTTGGCCAGGATGCGGTCGTTGTCCTGGCCGCGTTCCACCCACTGTTGCAGTTGCGCCTCGAGCTGACGGTTCTGGTCCTTCAATTCCAGCATCTGCCTTTCGACGAAGGACACCACCACGCGCTCGCCGTTCTGCGGGGAGGGCTGCAGGCCGTAGCGCGCCGCCACCTGCTGCAGCAGTTCGGGATGTTCGTCGAGAAAAGCCAGGACCTGTTCGCTGTGCATGTGCCGCGCCCTTTCCAATTGTGATGCAGAAACCCGTTGGTGTCGCCGACGGGCCTAAAGTTCGATTTCGCCGCGGAAAACGGTGACCGCCGGGCCGGTCATGATCACCGGACTGCCTTCGCCGGCCCACTCGATGACGATGTCGCCGCCGCGGGCGTGCACGGTGACGCGCGCGTCCAGCAGGCCCAGGCGGATGCCGCACACCGCCGCCGCGCAGGCGCCGGTGCCGCAGGCCAGCGTTTCGCCGGCGCCGCGCTCGTAGACGCGCAGTCGGATCTCGCCGCGGTTGACGATCTGCATGAAGCCGGCATTGACCCGCTGCGGGAAGGCCGGATGGCTCTCGATCTCGGGTCCGGTCTCGGCGACCGGCGCGTCGTCGACGTCGTCGACCAGTTGCACCGCGTGTGGATTGCCCATCGAGGCGATGCTGATCGTGACGGCGCGTCCGCCCAGCGGCAGCGGGTAGCTGAGGGCTTCGGCGTCGGCCAGGAAGGGCAGGTCGGCCGGCGCGAAGCGCGGCACGCCCATGTCGACCCTGACCTGGCCGTCGCCGAGGTATTCCGGCGCGATCACGCCGCGGGCGGTTTCCACCAGGATGCGGTCCTTGCCGGTCAGCGCCTCGTCCCGGACGAAGCGGGCGAAGCAGCGCGCGCCGTTGCCGCATTGCTCGACCTCGCCGCCGTCGTTGTTGAAGATGCGGTAGCGGAAATCATGGCCGGCCTCGCGGGCGGGCTCCACCAGCAGCAGCTGGTCGAAGCCTATGCCCAACTGGCGGTTGCCGAGCAGCCGTATCTGTTCCTGGCTGAGGGATACGGTCTGGCGCACGCCGTCGACGACCATGAAGTCGTTGCCCAGACCGTGCATCTTGCTGAATTTCAGTTTCATCGGTGTCGCGTGGCGATGCTTTGTGGATGGGGCAGCTTAGCACAGCCTTTCGAGCGATACATCTGCCGGAGCGCGCCCACTCCGCGGGCCGGCGGAGCGGGCGCGCCGCTCAGCCGGCGGCCAGCTGGCGCTGGGCGAGCTGCGCCAGGTCGGCCAGCCGCTCGCGCGGCAGACCGGCGGATAGCGCGTACCCCTGGCCCTGGTCCCACCAGTAGTAAACATTCACCGGGCCCTGGCTGGCGAAATGAAAGCCCCTTTCCGCCCGCGGACTGACGCCGTTCGCCACGTACAGCGTCACGCGCAATCCGGACGCGTCGTGGTACATGAACTGCGCGACGGGCCCCTGATCGCCTGGCAGCAGGCGCCCGCCTATCAGCTCGTAGCCGGCCGCGGCCAGGCGCGGCGGCTTGATCTGGCTGCGCATGCGCTGCGAAAGCCAGGACACCATCTGCGCTTCCTGGTCCGCGCCGATCTCGACCGGGCGCTGGATATCCGGGCTGTAGACCACGTGCGCCATCGCGGCTTGCCTTGGGAGACTGTCCGTCGGCGCGCTTGCCGCCACGGCGGGGCGGTCGGCCTGATAGGCCAGCCGCCCGTACCAGCCGCCTCCCAGGCCCAGCGCGAACACCAGGCCGGCTGCCAGGCCCTGGCCCCACCAGGCCGGCGCGGCGCGGCGCGCGAGCGGCCTGGCCGCGTCCAGCAGGCGAGCCGGCACCGGTTCGCGTCCGGGCAACGCCCAGAGTTCGCGCAGCGCCTCGTCCTGGCGTCGCCATTGCTCCAGTTGCCGCGCGGCGTCCGGATGCCGCTCAAGCCAGGCTTCCAGCGCTTCGGCCTCGCTCGGGCTCAACTCTCCATCCAGATAGGCTTGCAGCTTATCCGCGTTCGGCTCGGTCATGGCTCCATGCCTCCCTGTTCCATCATCAATTGGCGCAGCCGTTCCCGGCCGCGGTGCAAGCGCGACATCACGGTTCCCGCCGGCACGCCGAGCATGCCGGCCACGTCCTGGTAGCGCATTTCCTCGACCACCACCAGCAGCAGTACTTCTCTTTGCTCGTCCGGCAGCCGGTTCAGGACGCGGCCGAGATCGCGCATCCGCGATTCGCGCTCATGGCAGGGCGGCACGGCCAGCCTTTCCCATTCCGCGTCGGACAGCTCGGTCGGCGGCCTGGCGCGCCGGACGTGATCGACATGCCGGTTGTGCAGGATGCTGAACAACCAGGGACGGATGTCCGATCCGGGCCGCCATTGCCGCCAGTTGCGCCAGGCCGATTCCAGCGCGTCCTGCACCAGGTCGTCCGCGGCCGCCGGATTTCGCTCCAAGACCCGCGCGTAGCGGCGCAGCCGGTCCAGATTGTCCAGCAGCAGTTGGTGAAACCGGCGCTCCGGGGTCAGTTGGCCGATGGCTTGATCTCCCGGACGATGCCGCGCGTGGCCAGATTCAGCTCCGCCAAGCTCAGATCCTCGTTCAGCACCCAGGCCTTTCGGCTGTCGCGGCTGAAACTGATGGCCTGGCGGGGGCCGGACAGGCCGCCGATCTCGGCGGCGGGCCTGAAGTCCGGCAGCGTGACCTCGGTCAGGGATCCGCTTTTCAGATTGCCGGCGTACAAGGCCTTGCCGTCGGGTCGCAGCGCAGCGCCGTACGGTTCGCGGCCGACGGGAACGGTGGCCGTGATGCGACCCGTTTTCGTGTCCACCCGGGCCAGCGTGTCCGCGCCGCTGTTGGCCGCGTACAGGGTGCCGCCGTCGGCGGACACCGATATCGCGCGTATCTTGTCGAAACCGCCTATCTCCCGGCGCAGGGTCAGCGTCGCGGTGTCCACCACGCTCAGTTTGTCGCTGCGGAAGTTGGTGACATAGAGATCGGCGCCGTCGGGGGACAGTTTGACGCCTTGGCGCGGGCCGGAGAAGCCGGTGATCACCTTGAGCACCCGCCATTCGGCCAGATCCACCACGCTGACGGTGTTGGCGGCCTGGTTGTTCACGTACAGGCGGGCGCCCGCGCGGTCGATGGCGCTGCCGAACGCGCCCGGTCCCAGCGCCAGGCTGGCTTCCAGCTTCAGCGTGCCGGCATTCCAGCGCTCGAGCACGCCCTTGCTGCTGTCCGTCACGTAAATGCGCTGCCCGTCCGGCGAAAACACGATGTTGCGCGGCGTGACGAAGCCGGGGAGCGTGGCCGTGAGCCTGCCGCTGACCAGATCGTATACCTTTAGCTCGGCGGTCCGGCTGTTGCCGGCGATCGCGACGCTCTCGTCCGGGCTGACCGCCAGCGTATTGTTGTGGATGTCGGCGTCGAAGGGCTGGGCCGCAGCCGACCGGGCGACGGTCCACAATAGCGAGGCGGCCAATAAGAGGATTTTTTGCATATTCGCTTCCACTGGTGATTCGGGGTGTCGATCAGGGCGGGACCGCTGACCGGGCTGGAGAAGGAGCGGCATGTCGAATCTCGCTCCCACCAGGGTATACGAGGCGGCGAGGGGAAATATTCCCGAGGCGGGAAGATTTTTTGCGGGAGGGGCCGCCCGCCGGACGAAGGCCGGCGGGCAGGGCGGGGAGCGGGGCGCCCCGCGCGCGCTCAGGCGCGCAGCACGGTGCGCGCGCCCTCGTAGCGCGGCGCGAAGTAGACGTTGTCCAGCCGGGCGACGCGTATCGTGCTGTTGGTGCGCGGCGCGTGGACGAATTTGCCGTCGCCGATGAACAGGCCCATGTGCGAGAACGGCCGGTTCATCGTGTTGAAGAAGACCAGGTCGCCGACCTGCATCTGGCTGTCCGGAATCGGCCTGGCCAGCGCGGCGATGCGGGCGGCGTTGTGCGGCAGCTTGATGCCGACCGCGTTCTGGTAGATGTAGCTGACCATGCCGCTGCAATCGAGTCCGGCCTCCGGATTGCTGCCGCCGAACTGATAGCCGCCGTCCAGCAGGCCTATCGTGTACAGCAGGATTTCGCGGCCGTTGCCGTCGGCGCTGATGCCCGACAGCGAGGTGTCGCCGGACGGCCTGCCGGGCCGGGGGCGTTGGCTGGTCTTCACCGGCGTGGTGCCGCAGGCCGCCAGCAGGGCGGCGAGGCCGGCCATCGCCGCGCCTTGCAGCAGCTGGCGGCGGACGGCGCCGCCTTCGCTCAGCTTGGTTTCGCTCATTGTTGCTTGGACTCCAGTTCTTCCCAGCGGGCCAGCTTCTCCAGCAGCAATTCGTCGATCTGGTCGATGCGCTGCTGCCAGGCGATGGCCTCCTTGGGCGCGTCGCGGTAGCAATTGGGATCGAGCAGGCGCTGGTTCAGCTCGGCCTGCTCCGCTTCCAGGGCGGAGATCTGGTCCGGCAGCGCGGCCAGCTCGCGCCCCTCATTGTAGGACAGCTTGTTACGGGCCGCCTTCGGTTTATCCTGCCGTGCTGCCGGCTGGACCGGGGCCGCCTCCCTGGGCTTGTTGTCGGCGCCGCCCAGCGCGGCCATCCGTTTCCGGGTGTCCTGCCAGTCCTGGTAGCCGCCCGGATATTCCTCCAGCCTGCCGTCTCCCTCGAAGGCGATGACCTGGGTCACCACATTGTCGAGGAAGGCCCGGTCGTGACTGACCAGGAACACGGTGCCGGAGTATTGGGCGATCACTTCCTCCAATAGTTCCAGCGTGTCGATGTCGAGGTCGTTGGTCGGCTCGTCCAGCACCAGCACATTGGCCGGGCGGGTGAACAGCCGGGCCAGCAGCAGCCGGTTGCGTTCCCCGCCCGACAGCGAGCGCACCGGGCTGCGGGCGCGCTGCGGCGAGAAGAGGAAATCCTCCAGGTAGCTCATCACGTGCTTTCTGACGCCGCCGATCTCGACGAAGTCGTTGCCCTGGCTGATGATGTCGGCGACGCTGGTCTCCTCGTCCAGTTGTTCGCGGAACTGGTCGAAATAGGCGATTTCCAGCTTGGTGCCCTGTTTGACGGCGCCGGCGTCCGGCTGCAGCTCGCCCAGGATCAGCTTCAGCAGCGTGGTCTTCCCGGCGCCGTTGGGCCCGATCAGGCCTATCTTGTCGCCGCGCAGGATGCGGGTGGTGAAGTCGCGGATCAGCGTCTTGCCGTCGAAGCCCTTGTCGACGTGCTCGAGTTCCGCGACCAGCTTGCCGGAGCGCTCGCCGGCATCCAGCTGGAAATTCACCTGGCCGACGCGCTCGCGTCGGGAGGCGCGTTCGCGGCGTATCGCCTCCAGCCGGCGCACGCGGCCCTCGTTGCGGGTGCGGCGCGCCTCTATGCCCTTGCGTATCCACACCTCTTCCTGGGCGTGGAACTTGTCGAACACGCGGTTCTGCTCCTCCTCTATCGCCAACTCCTCGGCCTTGCGGACCTGGTAGGCGGAGAAACTACCCGGATAGCTGCGCAGTACGCCGCGATCGAGCTCGACGATGCGGCTGGCGACATTGTCCAGGAAGCGGCGGTCGTGGGTGATCAGGAGCACGCTGCCGGCGAAATTCTTGATCAGGCCTTCCAGCCATTCGATGGCGGCGACGTCGAGGTGGTTGGTCGGCTCGTCCAGCAGCAGCACGTCGGGCTTGGACGCCAGCGCGCGCGCCAGCGCCACCCGTTTTTTCCAGCCGCCCGACAGTTCGCCGACGAGCACCTCGGCGTCCAGGCCAAGGTGGCTCAGCGTCGACGAGATCAGCGCGTCGAACTGCCAGCCGCCGCGCGCCTCCAACTGGTGCTGGATGTCTTCCATCCGCGCCAGCGCCCGCTCGTGGTCGGCGTCCGGCTGGGTCAGCTGCTGGGTGACCTTGTGATAGTCGGTCAGCAGCGCTTTCAAGTCGCCCAGGCCTTCGGCCACGGCTTCGAACACGCTGTGGCCGGGATCGAATTCCGGCTCCTGCGGCACATAGGCCACCTTGACGTCGCCCTTGACGTTGATGCGGCCGTCGTCCAGCTGCACCGCGCCGGCTATGCTCTTCAGCAGCGACGATTTGCCTGCGCCGTTGCGGCCTATCAGTCCGACCGCCTCGCCCGGTTCCAGGGCGAAATCGACGTTGTCCAGCAGGGCGTGGTGTCCGAAGGCGAGGCAGGCTTTCTCGACGGTAATCAGGGCCATGTTCTGTGTGTCTTGCTAAATGAGGAAAACGGCGGCCAGTTTACCACGGAGGCCTTGCTGCCGGACGGGTCGCCTAGCCGCGGACGGGCTGCTACAATGCGCGCCGAATCTTCCTTTGCGAAAGGCCCCGCCATGTATTTCGTCGACCGCGCCGTCGCCGTCATCAAGCCGAAACAACCGTTCCTCGATTGGCTGAACCAGCTGCCGGACACCGATATGGTCGATCTGACGCTGGACAGCCTGCGCAGCGACTGCACCGCCATCCTGCTGCCCGAGTTCGTCGAACCGGAGGAGGGCGTCGCCCACATCGACGAAATCAGCGAGCAGCTGTTCAAGATGGAACTTGCCTCCTGGGACGAGGACGAAGGCCTGTGGCCGGCGGATTTGTCGCTGAAGGCGTTCTGGGAATGGTTCGACGTGGAAATCCATTCGACGGTGATCGACAGCGTCGACGCCGACATCTCCAACCTGCCCGCCGCCGAGCTGTAGGCGGACATGAGCCGGGACCGGGCCCTGCTGCAGCCGTTCGCCGTGCCCTTGAGGCCGTCGCGGGCATGGCTGGCCCTGGTTCTGGCCGCATATGCGGGCTACGCGGCGGCGCTGCTGGCCTGTCTGCCGCCGGCGTACGCGATCAGCCTGCCGGCGGCGGCCTGGTTCGGCTGGCGCGCGCTGCGGGCCGATGGCTGGTGGCGGCGCGACGCGCCGGACCGGCTGGAGGTCGATCCGCAGGGCCGTTTGTTCCTGTGCCGCGGCGGTGAGCGGCAGGCGGCGGAACCGCTGGACGACTGTTTCGTCACGCCGCTGCTGACCGTGCTGAACGCCAGCGCCGACGGACGGCGGCTCAGCGTGATGCTGTGGCCGGACTCGTCCGGCGCCGAATCGCGCCGGCTGCTGCGGGCCTATCTGCTGTGGTTCCATCCGCCGCAGCCCACCGATGATACGGAAACCCCACGATGACCTTGAGAAAGACACTGGACGACTGGCTGCGCTGGCAGGAAGGGCTGCATGTCAGCGCGATAGACATGGGGTTGGAGCGCGTGGCCAGGGTGCGCGACGCGATGGGCCTGAGGCCGCATTGCCCGGTCATCATGGTGGCCGGCACCAACGGCAAGGGCTCCACCTGCGCGATGCTGTCCAGCATGCTGCACGCCGCCGGCTTCAAGGTCGGCACCTACACCTCGCCGCACATCCTGCGCTACAACGAGCGCATCGCCATCGATCTGAAGCCGGCGTCCGATGCGCGCATCATCGCCAGCTTCGAGGCGATAGACGCCGCCCGCGGCGACATCTCGCTGACCTATTTCGAGTTCGGCACGCTGGCCGCGGTGCACAGCTTCGTCGCCGAGAAGGTCGACGTCATCGTGCTGGAAGTGGGCCTGGGCGGCCGGCTGGACGCCGTCAACATCTTCGAGCCCGACGTGTCGGTGGTGGTCAGCGTCGATCTGGACCACCAGGCGATACTCGGCAACGACCGCGAGGACATCGGCTTCGAGAAGGCCGGCATCTACCGCGCGGGCAAGCCGGCGATCTGCGTCGATCCGGAGCCGCCGCAAAGGCTGCTGGATCACGCCTTGGCCATCGGCGCCGATCTGAAGCTGTACGGACGCGATTTCGGCTATTCCCGGATGGACAACCAGTGGTCGTTCCGCTATGGCGACCATCAGCGCCACGCGCTGCCGATTCCGGCGCTGCGCGGCGGCTACCAGATGATGAACGCCTGCGGCGCGCTGGCGGCGCTGGAGGCGATCAAGGACAAGCTGCCGGTCGGCATTGGCGCCGTCAAGCAGGGCCTGGTGCAGGTCGAGTGGCCGGGCCGCTTCCAGGTGCTGCCGGGCCGGCCGACGGTGGTGCTGGACGTCGGCCACAATCCGCACGCGGTGAAGGCGATGACGGCGGCGTTGAAGCAGCTGCCGTATGCCGAGACCCGTTACGCGGTGTTTTCCATGCTGGCCGACAAGGACATGGAGGCGGTGGTCGAATTGGCGCGCGGCGAATTCGACCGCTGGCTGGTCGCCGGCCTGGAGATGCCGCGCGGCCAGAGCGGTGAAACCATCGCCGCCGCGCTGGCCGCGGCGGGCATCGCCGACGTCCAGGCTTTCGATCGCGTCGCCGACGCATGGTCGGCCGCCTTATCGCAGGCCGGCGACAATGATAGAATCGTCGTTTTCGGGTCTTTCCACACCGTAGCCGAAGTACTGGAAGCCCGGCGTCACCCGGTTTGAGGAATGCATGGCACTGTCCAGCCACGATGAACTGATATTGCTGAGAAAGCGCGCCCGCCGCCGTCTGGTCGGCGCGATTGTGCTGGTTTCGATTGCCACCGTCGTCCTGTGGAACGTCGTCGGCCATCTGCCGGAGCAGCAGATGAAGCCCGAGTCCATCGAGATCATGGGCGAGACCTCGGCGCCCGCCGCCTCGGCACCGGCCGCCAAGCGCGCCGCCTCGCAGGCCGTGGCCGAGGCGCCGCAGGCGCCGGCCACCGACCTGCCGGCCAATCTGTCCACGATCACCGCGCCGCCGCCGGCCGAGCGCGAAGCCGCCAAACCGGTCGAGAAGCCGGCCCCGGCGCCCGCCGTCGTCGAGGCGCGGCCGAAGCCGGAACCCAAACCGGAAGCCAAGCCCGAGCCGCGGCGCAAGACCGAGGAGGCCAAGCCCGCGCCCAAGCCGCGCAAGGCCGACCCGGCGGCGATACTCGAAGGCCGCGTCGACCCGGACAGCCACGCCTCCGGCGGCGAGCAGGCCCATGGCAAGTCCATCATCCAGCTGGCGGCGCTGTCCGATCCGGCCAAGGTGGAGGCGCTGCGCGCCAAGCTCGCCGGCATCGGCGTGACCGCGCACTTCTCCAAGGTCGAGACCAGCAAGGGCGAGGTCACCCGCGTCCGCGTCGGTCCGTTCGCCAGCCAGGCCGAGGCGCAGCATGCGCTGCAGAAGCTTTCCCGCGCCGGCGTCAGCGGCATCATCATCAATAAGTAGCCGTCATGACCGCATTCGACTATATCGCTATTGCCGTCGTCGCCGGTTCGGTGCTGATGGCCTTGATGCGCGGCCTGATCGCCGAAGTGCTGTCGCTGGGCTCGTGGCTGATCGCCTTCTGGTGCGCCAAGCAGTTTTCGCCGCTGGTCACGGAATTCCTGCCGGCCAGCCTGCCGGGCGAGGGCGTGCGCACGGTCGCCGGCTTCGTGCTGGTCTTTTTCCTGGTCTGGCTGGCCACTGCGCTGTTGCGGGTGACGCTGACCGGACTGGTGGACAGCATAGGCCTGGGCGCGGTCAACCGCTTGTTCGGCGCGGTGTTCGGCCTGGCGCGCGGCGTGGTGCTGGTCACCGTGCTGGTGCTGCTGGGCGGCTTGAGCAGCCTGCCGCAGAAACCGATGTGGAGGAACGCCGTGCTGGCGGCGCCGTTCGAATCGCTGGCCTTGTCATTAAGGCCATGGCTGCCGCCGACACTGGCGGACAATTTGCACTACGACTCTCCCGGCCAGGCGCCGGACAGTTAGGTGAGAAAGGCGGAATCTCTTGATATCTTCACTTCGAGATTCCGCCTTTTTCTTTTGTCATTCCGTTTTCAGGTAGTTGGATAGAGGGCTTTCAAGATGTGTGGAATTCTAGGCGTGGTCGGCCAGTCGCCGGTCAATCAGCTGCTGTACGACGGCTTGCAGGTGCTGCAGCACCGCGGGCAGGACGCGGCCGGCATCGTTACCGCCAATGGCAAGACCTTTCACATGCACAAGGGCAGCGGCATGGTGCGCGACGTGTTCCGCACCCGCAATATGCGCTCGCTGCTGGGCAATGCCGGCATCGCCCACGTGCGTTATCCGACCGCCGGCTCCGCATCCTGCCTGGCCGAGGCGCAGCCGTTCTACGTCAATTCGCCGTTCGGCATCGTGCTGGCGCATAACGGCAATCTGACCAATACCGATGAGCTGAAGGCGAGCATGTTCCGCCACGACCTCAGGCACATCAACACCAACTCGGACTCCGAGGTGCTGCTGAACGTGTTCGCCCACGAAGTGGCCCAGCGGGTGACGGGCCACGAACTGACGGTGGACGCGGTGTTCGGCGCGGTGGAAGCGGTGCATCGCCGCGTGCGCGGCGCCTATGCCGTGGTGGCGATGATAGCCGGCTTCGGCCTGGTGGCCTTCCGCGATCCGAACGGCATCCGGCCGCTGGTGATGGGCTGCACCGATTCCGGCGGCAAGACCGAATACATGTTCGCGTCCGAGTCGGTGGCGCTGGATTGCTCCGGCTTCACGCTGCTGCGCGACGTGCAGCCGGGCGAATGCGTCTACGTCACCTTCGACGGCGACATGCACAGCCAGATCTGCGCGGAGAACACCCGGCTGGCCCCCTGCCTGTTCGAATACGTCTATTTCGCCCGGCCGGATTCGGTGATAGACGGCGTTTCGGTCTATCAGTCGCGGCTGAACATGGGCGAGGCGCTGGCCGACAAGATCCGCCGCGACCTGCCGGGCCTGGACATCGACGTGGTGATCCCGATTCCCGACTCCAGCCGCCAGAGCGCGTTGCAGCTGGCCAACGCGCTGGGCCTGCCGTACCGCGAGGGCTTCATCAAGAACCGCTACATCGGCCGCACCTTCATCATGCCGGGCCAGGCGGTGCGCAAGAAGTCGGTGCGTCAGAAGCTGAATCCGGTGCCGCTGGAGTTCGCCGGCCGCAATGTGCTGCTGGTCGACGATTCCATCGTCCGCGGCACCACGTCCAAGGAAATCGTGCAGATGGCGCGCGACTCCGGCGCCAAGAACGTCTATTTCGCCTCCGCGGCCCCGGCGGTGCGCTTCCCCAATGTCTACGGCATCGACATGCCGACCCGCGCGGAATTGCTGGCCACCGGCCGCGACGAGGCCGAGATCGCGCGCGAGATCGGCGCCGACGCGGTGATCTACCAGGACCTGGGCGCGCTGCAGGACGCGGTGCGCAGCGTCAACCGCGAACTGCACGCCTTCGAAAGCTCCTGCTTCGACGGCGAGTACATCACCGGCGACATCACCGAGGCCTATCTGGACGCCATCGAGTGCGCGCGACTGGACCTGAAGAGCGGCGACGGCGGCAGCGAGCACATGATCGATCTGAATCTGAACGTGGCCGAGCAGAATCTGATCTGATCCGCCCGGCGGCCTGAACTATCGTTAAGAAGTTCCGGCAGCCCAGGCGCCAACGGGGGCGTTCCGGCAGCGGGACGCCCCGTTGCCTTTGGAGCGCGCGAATCTTGACCAGGCTGCTCGTCCTGCTGTCGCTGTTGTTGCCGGCGCTTGCCCGCGCCGGCGAGCAGCCCTTGCAGTTGGTCACGCTGCAATATCCGCCGTACCAGTACCAGGACGGCGGCGAGGTCGGCGGCGTCGCGGTCGGCATCGTGCGCGAGGCCTTCCGCAGGGTGGGGCGGCCCATTCACGTCTCCATCTATCCGTGGGGGCGTTCGCTGGCGATGGTGGAGGCCGGGCAGGCGGACGCCATTTTCACCTTGTACAGGACGCCGGAGCGCGAGGCCAGGCTGGATTATTCCCGCCAGGTACTGGTGCCGCAGGCGGTGTCGCTGTTCGTGCTCAAGGATGCCGCGATTCGTTTCGACGGGCGGCTCGAGCAGTTGGCCGGCTACCGTTTCGGCGTGGTCAGATCCGTCAACTACGGCGCGGTTTTCGACGAGGCGGTCAGGCGGGGCGGCATACGCATCGCCGAGACCGCCGCCAGCGGCGAGCAGAATATGGACAAATTGCTGGCGCGTCGTTTCGACATCCTGGTCAGCAACCGCCTCGGCGCCTGGGTCATCATCCGGCGGCAGCACGCCGAGGGGCGGGTGCGCGAGTTGCAGCCGCCCATCGAGCAGATTCCCAGCTATATCGCCTTCGCGCGCAAGCCCGAGCTGGCCGGGCTGCGCGACCGCTTCGACGCCGCGCTGGCGTCGATGAGGCTGGACGGCAGCTACGCCCGCCTGCTTGCGGGGGTTCCGCCCTGAATTTAAGCTGCCCGCCACCTGTCCCGGCGTCGCCGTGGTGCCGCACATGCCGGAAAAATTCACCGCCTCGTTCGCGGACTGGCTGAACGGCCTGTGTCGGGGGGAGGAGGCGAAAAACGGCGACAGGCTGATCGCCGGGATTCGAGGGGCGCCGCTGTCGAAGGCATGAAAAAAGGGGCCGCAAGGCCCCTTGTTCGCGTGCGACGGGAATCAGGCGAAGTTCTTCGCCACGAAGTTCCAGTTCACCAGCGCCCAGAAGTGTTCCAGATAGTTCGGGCGGCTGTTGCGGTAGTCGATATAATACGCGTGTTCCCACACATCACAGGTCAGCAGCGGCTTCTTATCGGTGGTCAGCGGGGTGGCGGCGTTGCTGGTGGACACCAGGTCCAGGCTGCCGTCGCTGTTCTTGACCAGCCAGGCCCAGCCGGAGCCGAAGGTGCCGATGGCGGTCTGGGTGAAGGCCTTCTTGAACTCGTCGAACGAGCCCCACTTGGCCTTGATCGCGTCGGCCAGCGCGCCGGTCGGCTCGCCGCCGGCGTTCGGGGCCAGGCCGAACCAGTAGAAGGTGTGGTTCCAGACCTGGGCGGCGTTGTTGAAGATGCCGCCGGACGATTTCTTGACGATTTCTTCCAGGGAGGCGTTCTCGAACTCGGTGCCCTTGATCAGGTTGTTCAGATTGGTGATATAGGTCTGATGGTGCTTGCCGTAGTGGAATTCCAGGGTTTCCTTGGAGATGTGCGGGGCCAGGGCGTCCAGCGCGTACGGCAGTTCGGGCAGTTTGTGTTCCATTATGCTCTCCTTGTTGAGTAGAGTAATCCGCATAAGCGGTGGCGTTAACCGCAGTTTACTGGAATATGTTCTGCGTGGCCAATAGTTGACTAAAATGATAAGGATAAGTTTTTGCAATTCGATGTAATCGTCATCGGAGCCGGCGCGGCCGGTCTGATGTGTGCGGCGACGGCCGGCCAGCGCGGCCGCAGCGTGCTGCTGCTGGACCACGCGGCCAAGCTGGCGGAGAAGATCCGCATCTCCGGCGGCGGGCGCTGCAACTTCACCAACGTCAATGCCCGCTTCGACTGCTATCTGTCGGCCAATCCGAACTTCTGCCGCTCGGCGCTGGCGCAATACACGCCGCAGGACTTCATCGCCATGGTGGAGCGCCACGGCATCGGCTATCACGAGAAAAAACTGGGCCAGCTGTTCTGCGACGACGGCAGCGAGCGCATCATCGCGATGCTGGACGAGGAGTGCCGCGCCGGCGGCGTCGACCGCAGGATGGAGACGAGCATCCAGTCGGTG
Source organism: Chromobacterium sp. CV08 (assembly GCF_051129845.1). Classification (NCBI taxonomy): domain Bacteria; kingdom Pseudomonadati; phylum Pseudomonadota; class Betaproteobacteria; order Neisseriales; family Chromobacteriaceae; genus Chromobacterium; species Chromobacterium sp. CV08. The sequence goes on along the minus strand of NZ_CP150453.1, from coordinate 2,715,862 downwards.
TCCCGCGCCGACGACGGCGGCTTCGCCGTCGAGACCTCCGGCGGCCGCTTCCTGTCGCAGTCGCTGGTCGTCGCCAGCGGCGGCCTGTCGATACCGCAGATCGGCGCGACGCCGTTCGGCTACCGGCTGGCCGAGCAGTTCGGCCTGCCGGTGACCGAGCTGAGTCCGGCCCTGGTGCCGCTGACCTTCCACGTCGACGACGCCGAGACTTTCGCGCCGCTGGCCGGCGTGTCTGTGGACGTGGAGGCGAGGGCGGGCAAGGGACGTTTCCGCGAAAACGTGCTGTTCACCCACAAGGGCGTGTCCGGCCCGGCCATCCTGCAGGTGTCCTCGTATTGGCAGCCGGGAATGGAGCTGCTGCTGGACCTGATGCCGGGCGGCGACGCCGAGGCCTGGCTGGCGGAGAAGGGTGACAGCGAACAGCTGATCGCCAACGCCTTGAGCGAGCTCGGCTGGTCGCGCCGTTTCGCCGACGCCTGGCTGGACCGCATAGGCTTGAACAAGCGCGTCAAGGACCTGGGGCCCAAGCAGCGGCGCCAGCTGGCCGAGCAATTGCACCGCTGGTGCGTGAAGCCCAACGGCACCCAGGGCTACAAGAAGGCCGAGGTGACGCTGGGCGGCGTCTCCACCAAGGCGCTGTCGTCGAAGACCCTGATGGCGGCCGACGTGCCCGGCCTGTTCTTCATCGGCGAAGTCGTCGACGTCACCGGCTGGCTGGGCGGCTATAACTTCCAGTGGGCGTGGTCGTCGGGCTATGTCGCGGGGCTGAACTGCTAGAGCCTGTTTATGGCCTTTTTGCGGCTGCGTCCCCGAGGCTCCCGCAAAAGATCGTGAGCAGGCGCTTGGGCCGCCGCGCCAAAGCGGCGGCGTTTCGGTTAGAATTGCGTTTTGCCTTACGCGCGCCATTCCGCGCGCGCATTCCGGGTCTACATGACAGAACAGTACGATAATTTCGACAGCGAGATGGTCGCCATCCGCACGCCGCCGCATTCGGTCGAGGCCGAGCAATCGGTGCTGGGCGGCCTGCTGCTGGACAACAGCGCCTGGGACAAGATCGCCGACGTGGTGTCCGAGGCAGACTTCTACCGCCACGACCACAGACTGGTGTACAAGCATATCGCCAAGCTGGTGGAGATGGCGCGTCCGGCCGACGTGGTGACGGTGTCCGAGGCGCTGGACAAGAACGCCGAGCTGGCCGAGATCGGCGGCCTGGCCTATCTGGCGACGCTGGCGCAGAACACGCCGTCCGCGGCCAATATCCGCCGCTACGCCGAAATCGTCCGCGAGCGCTCGGTGATGCGCCAGCTGGCCCAGGTCGGTACCGAAATCGCCGAGGCAGCCTACGCCCCGATGGGCCGGGACGCGGCCCAGTTGCTGGACGAGGCCGAGGGCAAGGTCTTCCACATCGCCGAATCGACCGCCAAGTCCAAGCAGGGCTTCCTGGAAATGCCGGGTCTGCTGAAAGAGGTGGTCGAGCGCATCGACATGCTGTACAGCCGCGACAATCCGGACGAGGTGACCGGCGTGCCGACCGGCTTCATCGACCTGGATGCCAAGACCTCCGGCCTGCAGCCGGGCGACCTGATCATCGTCGCCGGCCGTCCGTCGATGGGCAAGACCGCCTTCTCGATGAACATCGCCGAGCACGTGGCGGTGGAAACCCATCTGCCGGTGGCGGTGTTCTCGATGGAAATGGGCGGCGCGCAACTGGTGATGCGTATGCTGGGCTCGGTCGGCCGGCTGGACCAGCACGTGTTGCGCACCGGCAAGCTGGGCGACGACGATTGGCAGAAACTGACCTACGCGATCGGCAAGCTGTCCGACGCGCCGATGTATATCGACGAGACGCCGGCGCTGACCGCGCTGGAACTGCGCGCCCGCGCCCGACGCCTGGCCCGCCAGCACGGCGGCAAGCTCGGCCTGATCGTCATCGACTACCTGCAGCTGATGTCGGGTTCCGGCCGCGGCGACAACCGTACCGCCGAGCTCGGCGAAATCTCCCGCGGCCTGAAGGGCCTGGCCAAGGAGTTGCAGGTGCCGGTGATCGCGCTGTCGCAGCTGTCGCGGGCGGTGGAGCAGCGTCCGAACAAGCGGCCGATGATGTCCGACCTTCGCGAATCGGGCGCCATCGAGCAGGACGCCGACTTGATCATCTTCATGTACCGCGACGACTACTACAACCCGGACTCCCCGGACAAGGGCCTGGCCGAGGCCATCATAGGCAAGCACCGTAACGGTCCGACCGGCGCGGTGCGGCTGGCCTTCATCGGCCATTACGCCAAGTTCGACAACGCCGCCTCCGTCGGCGCGGCCGGCTGGGCGGACAGCGACAGCTAAGCGAGACATTCCATGAGCTTTTTCGACAAGCACGTATTCATCTGCTGCAACCAGCGCGCCGCCGGCGAGAGCTGCTGCAACAACTTCGGCTCCAGCGAGCTGCTCGGCTATATGAAGGACAAGGTCAAGGCCCTGGGCCTGGCCGGCGAGGGCAGGATCCGGGTCAACAAGGCCGGCTGCCTGGGCCGTTGCGACGACGGTCCGGTGATGGTGGTCTATCCGCAGGAGACCTGGTACACCTTCGTCGACAAGGACGACATCGACGAGATCGTCAACGAACACATGGTGCACGGCCGGGTCGTGGAAAGGCTGAAGATCTGATGCTGAAGGCGATGAACAAAGTCGGAGTCGCCGGCCCGGTCGGCATGCTGGACACCATCTACGTGCCCGCCCAGGGCGAGGCCGCCGGCGTCGCCGTCATCTGCCATCCGAATCCGCTGCAGGGCGGTACCCACACCAACAAGGTGGTGCAGACCGCCGCCAAGGCCTTGTCGCAGCTGGGTTACGCCTGCTACTGCCCGAACCTGCGCGGCGTCGGCGACAGCGAGGGCGAGCACGACTACGGCAACGGCGAGGTGGATGACGCGATCGCGGTGGTCGAATACGCGAAATCTCAGCATCCGGGCCTGCCGCTGGCGCTGGCCGGCTTCTCCTTCGGCGGCTTCGTCGCCGCCCGCGCCCGCGCCCGCATCGAAGCGGACAAGCTGCTGCTGATGGGCGTCGCGGTCGGCAAGTATCCGATCCCGACGCCGGAGGTGCCGGCCGACACGCTGGTGATACACGGCGAAGAGGACGAGGTGATCCCGCTGGCCGCGGTGATGGACTGGGCGCGGCCGCAGAACCTGCCGGTGTTGGTGTTTCCGGGCGCCGGCCACTTCTTCCACGGCCGGCTGGTGCAGCTGGCGCAGATGATTCAACGGTGCTGGTAGGCGCCGGCGCAAGCGGACTCCGGTCTGCTGTATCGACGGAAAGAAAGCAATATGCAGAACATCGTGGATTTCGTGCTGGAAATCGACAAGCTGAAGCAGGTGACGCGCAAGACCCGCGTGCTGAACAGCGACCGTTACGAGAACTCCGCCGAGCATAGTTGGCAGATCGCGCTGCTGGCGGCGTCGCTGCAGGCTTACGCCGTCGAGCCGGTCGACATCGACCGCGTGGTGGCGATGCTGCTGGTGCACGACATCGGCGAAATCGAGACAGGCGACACCATAGTCTACGCCGAGGGAGGCTGGGAGGAGCGCAAGGCGCAGGAGCTGGCCTGCGTCACCCGCCTCTTCGGCATGCTGCCGGAGCAGGGGCCGCGCTTCCTCGCGCTGTGGAAGGAGTTCGAGGCCGGCGAAACCGCCGACGCGCGCTTCGCCAATGCCGCCGACCGCGCGATGCCGGTGCTGCTTAACCTCGCCAACAACGGCCAGAGCTGGCGCGAGAACGGCATCCGCCACCAGCAGGTGCTGGACCGCATCGGTCCGCCGATCCGGAGCGGCTGTCCGGCGCTGTGGGCGTATCTGGAAGGCCGGCTGCTGGACGCCAGGTCGCGGGGCTGGCTGGCCTAGCCGGCGGCGTCGAGGCGGACATCCGACACGGACGCCGGCAGGCGTCCGTTTTCGTTCCGGCGCGCGCCGATCGGTGGTGCGGCCGGGGGGGCTGATGGCTATGCTGTATAGGAAGGTGTTAGCGCGAACTTTCCACCCCAGCAAAGAGCGACGCCGATGCAGCCATCCGGTCCCGAAACCCGCCCGAGTTCCGCCTTCCTGTCGACCTTGCCGCCCACCCGGGGGCAAAGCCGGCTCGCGTTCGGCGTCGTCGCCGTCTCGGTGCTGGTCTTCCTGGCGATCTTGCCCTTCGCCAAATTGCAGCTGGCCAAGGTATGGGCCTTCATCCCGGTGTACCAGTCGGCGATGGCGGTCAACGACCTGGTCACCGCCGTGCTGTTGTTCGGCCAGTTCGCCATATTGCGGCGGCGCGCGCTGCAGGTGCTGGCGACGGCCTATCTGTTCACCGCCTTGATGGCGATGCTGCACGCGCTGAGCTTTCCCGGCCTGTTCGCCGAGCACGGCATGTTCGGTTCCGGCCCGCAGACCACTGCCTGGCTGTACATGCTGTGGCACGGGGGCTTCCCCTTGCTGGTCATCGTCTACAGCCAGATGGGCGGCAAGGTCTCCGGCGCCCGCACCGGCCGCGCGATCGCGCTGTCTGTGCTGTCGTCTGCGCTGGCGGTCGTCGCGCTGGGCGTGCTGGCCACCCGCGGCCACGAACTGCTGCCGGTCATCATGCAAGGCAGCCGCTACTCGCCGCTGATGTGGGGTGTCGTCTCCTGCGTCTGGGGCCTGTGCATGCTGGCCTTGGCCGCGGTCGGGCTGCGTCAGCCGCGCAGCCTGCTGGATCTGTGGCTGATGGTGGTGATGAGCAGCTGGATACTCGACATCGCGCTGTCCGTCGTCTTCAATGCCGGCCGCTTCGACCTGGGTTTCTACGCCGGCCGCGTCTACGGCCTGCTGGCGGCCAGCGTGGTGCTGGCGGTGCTGCTGCTGGAGAACGGCAAGCTGTACGCGCAGCTGGCGGTCGCCTCCGGCGAGCTGCACGCCGCCAAGGTGGCGGCGGAAAGCGCCACCCAGGCCAAGTCGATGTTTCTGGCCAATATGAGCCACGAGATCCGCACGCCGATGAACGCCATCATCGGCATGTCCTATCTGGCGCTGAAGACCGATCTGAGCGACCAGCAGCGCAATTACATCGGCAAGATCCACAATGCCGGCACCTCGCTGTTGGGCATCATCAACGACATCCTCGATTTTTCCAAGGTGGAGGCGGGCAGGCTGGAACTGGAGGCCAGGCCGTTCTGGCTGGACGATGTGCTGGACGGCGTATCGGCGCTGGTGGCGCAGGACGCCGCCGCCAAGGGGCTGGAACTGCTGTTCGAGATGGAGCGCGACGTGCCCCAGGGCCTGGTCGGCGATGCGCTGAGGCTGAGCCAGGTATTGACCAATCTGGTGAGCAACGCGATCAAGTTCACCGACAAGGGCCAGGTCGCCATCATCATCGGGGTCGACGACCGCATAGGCGGCAAGGCCCAGCTGCGCTTCTGCGTGCACGATACCGGCATAGGCATGAGCGAGGAGCAGATCGCGAAGCTGTTCCAGGCCTTCAGCCAGGCTGACGGCTCCACCACGCGCCGATTCGGCGGCACCGGGCTGGGCCTCAGCATCGCCCGCAGGCTGGTCGAGCTGATGGGCGGAACGATGCGGGTGGAGTCGGCGCCGGGCTGGGGCAGTTCCTTCATCTTCAACTGCTGGCTGGACGTCACCGATGCCGTCGATCCGCGTCGAAAGTCCTTGCCGAAGGAGGCCAAGGGCTTGCGCATCCTGGTGGTGGACGACAACGATGCCGCGCGCGACGTGCTGTCCGAGCAGCTACGGGCGCTCGACTTCGAGGTGACCGCCTGCGGCCTGGGCAGCGAGGCGGTGCCGCTGGTGCGGCAGGCCAATCTCGTCCAGCCGTTCGACGCGGCCTTCGTCGACTGGATGATGCCGGGCATGAACGGCATCGAGACCATACGACGGATCCGGGAGATCAGCCGCAGCGTGCGCATCGTGCTGGTGACGGCCTTCGGCCGCGAGGACGTCCGGGCCGAGGCCAGGACCGCCGGTTGCGACGCCTTTCTGGTCAAGCCGGTCAGCCAGAGCGCGCTGTTGAACGTGGTGCTGGAAGTGTTCGGTCCGGTTTCGCCCGGCGAGCCTGCGGCGGAGACGCCCGGCGCCGGCGTGGACCTGGACGGGATCCACCTGCTGCTGGTCGAGGACAATCTGATCAATCAGCAGATCGCGGTCGAGCTACTGGAGGGCGCCGGCGCCACCGTCACCGTGGTCGGCAACGGCCAGGCCGCGCTGGACAAGCTGCGCGCCTATGGGCCCAAGGGATTCGACGCGGTGCTGATGGATGTGCAGATGCCGGTGCTGGACGGCACGGAGGCGACGCGGCAACTGAAGTCCGACCCGCGCTTCGCCGAGCTGCCTATCATCGCGATGACGGCGGATGCGCTGGCCGAGGAGCGCGAGCGCTGTCTGGCGGCCGGCATGGTCGACCATATCGCCAAGCCGGTGGACCCGCGCATGCTGTACGACACGCTGGCGCGCTGGACCCGGACCGCCGGCGTCGCCTCGGAGCGGCAGGCCTTGGACTCGCTGGTGCTGCCGGCGGTCCAGGGGCTGGACCAGATCGCCGGCTTGCGGCGGGTGGCCGGCAACCGCGAACTCTACCGGTATCTGCTGCGACAGTTCATCGATACCGAGTCGGGCGCGGCCGGACGGGCCGAGGCGGCGCTGGCGGCCGACGACCGCGAAACTGCGGCCCGCATCGCCCACTCGCTGAAAGGCGCCGCCGGCGGCCTGGGGCTGATCGAGCTGCAGGAGGCCGCGTTGCGGCTGGAGCAGGCGATCAAGCGACGCGCCGACTGCGCGCCGCTGCTGCAGGCGCTGCAGCGCGATCTGGCGGCGATGGTGGAGCGACTGCAGTCTGCGCTGGAGCGGACGGCGCCGGCCGCCGACAGCGGCGAGCCTCAGGGCGCCGCCTTGTTGTCGCGGCTGGCGGCCTTGCTGGCCGCCAGCGACGGCGAGGCGCTGGGCTATTTTCTCGCGCACGCTGCCGAAGTGAGGGCCGTCTTTCCCGGCGGCGGCGAAGCATTCGAGCAGGCGCTGGCGCGTTTCGACTTCGCTGCGGCGCTGACCGAGCTGCGCGCGGCGATGGCCGCCGGCGGCCTGCGCTTTCCGGGGCAGGAACAATGAACGATGCGTCCGATTCGAGCAAGCCGGTCATCCTGATCGTCGACGACACCCCGGAGAATCTGACCCAGTTGTACGGATTGCTGAAGGACCGCTACCGGACCTTGATCGCCAACGGCGGCGAGCGGGCGCTGCAGATCGCCGCCGGCGAGACGCTGCCCGACCTGGTGCTGCTGGATGTGATGATGCCGGGCATCGGCGGGCTGGAAGTGTGCCGCCGGCTGCGGGACGATCCGCGCACCGCGGGCATTCCGGTGATCTTCCTGACCGCGATGGGGGAGTACGAGGACGAGCAGGCCGGCTTCGACGCCGGCGCCGTCGACTACATCATCAAGCCGATCTCGCCGCCGATACTGCAGGCCAGGGTCCAAACCCATCTTCGGCTGAAGGCGTCATCGGACTTCCTGGAAGACAAGGCGCTGTTCCTGCAGCGCGAGGTGGAGCGCCGTACCCGGGAGGTGCAGGTGATACAGGATGCGACCATCATGATGTTGGCCTCGCTGGCCGAGACCCGGGATCACGAGACCGGCAATCATCTGCGCCGCACGCAGAATTATGTGCGCGCGCTGGCCATAGCGTTGCGTAAGAACCCGGCCTACCGGGAGCAGCTGGACGACGAGACCATAGCGCTGCTGTACAAGTCGGCGCCGCTGCACGACATCGGCAAGGTCGGCATTCCGGACTGCATCCTGCTGAAGCCCGGTCCGCTGACGCCGGAAGAGTTCGACATCATGAAGACGCACACGGTGCTCGGCCGCGACACCATCGCGGCGGCGGAAAGGATGCTGGACGCGCCCAGCAATTTCTTGCGCCTGGCACGCGAAATCGCGCATTGCCACCAGGAGAAGTGGGATGGCAGCGGCTATCCGGAAGGCCTGGCCGGCGAGGCGATTCCGCTGTCGGCCCGGCTGATGGCGGTGGCCGACGTCTACGACGCGCTGATTTCGCGCCGCGTCTACAAGCCGCCGCTGCCGCACGAGTCTGCGGTCGAAATGATACGGGTCGGCAGCGGCTGTCATTTCGACCCGGAAATCGTCGCGGTCTTTCTACGGATCGCCGACGAGTTCCACGCGATCGCGCTGCGCTACGCCGACGAGTAGGGCTAGCGGTGGAATTCTCCGGCGGCTTCCGGCTGATAGGCGATTTCCAGCACCGTCAGCTGCGCGCTGCCTGACGGCGTCGGCCATTGAATGGTCTGGCCGGCGGACAGGCCCAGCAGCGCGGCGCCTATCGGGGCCAATACCGATATCCGCCCTTGTTCGCTGTCGGCGTCGCGCGGATAGACCAGGGTCAGCAGTTTCTCTCCGCCGTCCAGCAGGATGCGCGCGGTGCTGTTCATCGTCACCACGCCGGCCGGCATCGCCTGCGGCTCGACGACCTCGGCGCGGTCCAGCTCCGCTTCCAGCCGACCCGCCACCGGATGGTCGTGGGCGCAGGTCTCCAGCAGGGCCGTCAGGCGTTCGTAGTCGAGCGAGGAAAGAGTGATGGCCGGAGTGGCGGGCATAGGAAACTCCTTACGGATGGACAAAGGGCACCGCGACGGGTGCCCGTTGATCAAATCGATTCATATGCCGATCATAAGGGATGGCTTGCGCTTGAAACAAGCCTGTAATTGAAATTATTTTTTAATTCTTATTGGAACTTTCAAATAAAATTGCTCACCCAAGCAGCGACAGCGCGGCCTGCGGCGCGATATTGGCCTGCGCCTGGGTCAGCGCGGCCGACCGTCCGAGAATCTGCTGCGACGCCAGCTGGGCGCTGGCGGCGGCGAAGTCGGTGTCGTTGATGCGGCTGTTGGCGGCCTGGGTGCTGATATTGCTCGACTGCAGATTGTTGATCACCGCGTCGAAGCTGTTGCTGACCGAGCCCAGCGTCGCGCGCTGCGAACTGATGGTGCCGAGGTCGCTCTGCGTGCTTTGCTGCGCCGTCAGCGCATTGGCCTGGGTGGTGATGTCTATCGTTTTGGTCGCGCCCAGATTGGCGTTGTAGCTGTTCAGCCCGCCGGATGCCGGCGCGCCGGACAGATCGATGCCCGGCACCGTCACCTGGTTGGACGAAGTGCCGTTGGGGCCGACCTGGAAAGTGGCGGCGTTGCCGCCGGTCAGCAGCGGCGTGCCGTTGAACTGGGTGCTCTGCACGATCTGCGAGTTGGCCTGGGTCAGCTGGTCAACCTGCTGCTGCAGCGCCTGGCGGTTGCTGCTGCTGAGCGCGCCGTTGCCGGCCTGGATCGCCAGCGTCTGGATCTGCTGGGTATTGCTTTGCAGCTGGCTGAGCGCGCCGTCGGCGGTCTGCACCAGCGAGGCGCCGTCGCTGGCGTTGTTGATCGCCTGGTTGTTGCCGTTGATCTGCGCCTGCAGCTGCTGGGCGATGGCCAGGTTGGCGGCGTTGTCGGCCGCGCTGTTCAGCTTGGAGCCGGAGGCCAGTTGGGCCAGGACCTGCTTGGTGGCTTGCTGGGTCTTGTTCAGCTGGTATTGGCCGGACAGCGAAGCCAGATTGCTATTGACGGTCAGCGCCATGATGTTTCTCCCGCGAACGCTTCGCCCGACGAGGGCAATAACTCGGTTTCAGTTTAGAAACAAACGCTTGCGCGCACAAGGGCTATTTAAAGCATGCAATATTTGGCAACAATTGATTGCGCCGCCGGATGTGAAAAGCCCCGCGCGGCAAGCCGGGCGGGGCTGGGGGCGATCGGGTGGCCGGCTTACTTGAAGCTGGGCTTTTCCGGCGTGCCGGCGGACTGGGTCAGGATTTCGTAGCCGGTTTCGGTGACCAGCACGGTGTGTTCCCATTGAGCGGACAGGCTGCGGTCCTTGGTGACCACGGTCCAGCCGTCGGCCAGCATGCGCAGATGGCGCTTGCCCTGGTTGATCATCGGCTCGATGGTGAAGATCATGCCGGCCTGGATTTCCAGCCCGGTTCCGGGGCGGCCGTAATGCAGGATCTGCGGTTCCTCGTGGAATTTCTTGCCTATGCCGTGGCCGCAGAATTCCTGCACCACGCTGTAGCCGGCCGCCTCGGCGAAACTCTGGATCGCGTAGCCGATGTCGCCGAGCTTGGCGCCGGGCTTCACCTTCTCTATGCCCTTCCACATCGCCTCGTAGGTGATCTTGCACAGGCGGCGCGCGTGCGGATTGACATCGCCGACGTAGAACATGCGGCTGGTATCGCCGTGGTAGCCGTCCTTGATCACGGTGATGTCGAGATTGACGATGTCCCCGTTCTTCAGCGGCTTGTCGTTCGGAATGCCGTGGCAGATCACATGGTTGACCGAGGTGCAGACCGACTTCGGATAGGGCACGTGGCCGTCCGGCGCGTAGTTCAGCGGCGCCGGTATCGTGCCCTGGACGTTGACCATATAGTCGTGGCACAGCTTGTCGATCGCTTCCGTGGTGACGCCCGGCTTGATGTGCGGCGTGATGAAGTCCAGGACTTCGGAGGCCAGCCGGCCGGCGATGCGCATTTTTTCGATGTCTTGCGCGTCTTTCAGTTGGATTGCCATGTAATTCTAATAACCTATTATATTCAGTTGATTGCCAGCGCAAGCCTGCTTGGATTCCGTTTGTTCCGGCAATCCTCCCGCGATTCGCAAGCCCGCGCTGGCTGCTAATGATTGGTATTCCTCCATTCTACACCAGATAGCCGGCACTCAAGCCAGTGCGCTTGCTTATCTTCCGCCCGCCTGGCCGCGCGGTCATCGCATGGCGGCCCTGGCGGGACGCTGGTGATTTTGGCCGGTTTTGCCGTCGGCGACGGGCTATAGCTGTAATACCCGAAAGCCTGGGAGGTCGGGAGGGGCGACGAAATGGAAAAGCACCGGATACTGGTGATAGACGACGATCCCATCGTGGTCCGGATCGTGCAGGTGCTGTTTGACGACAAACTCTGCGTCACGTGCGCCGGCGATGGCGAGGAGGGACTGCGAGCGGTGGCGGAGCAAGGCCCGGACATCGTGCTGCTGGACATACAGATGGACGGCATGGACGGCTACGAGACCTGTCGGCGCATGAGGCTGCTGGAGCTGGAGAACCAGCCCTATGTGATCTTCGTTTCCGCCGATGGCGATCCGGTGCGCAGGCTGGCGGCCTACAACGCCGGCGGCGAGGACTTCGTCGGCAAGCCGCTGCAAGCGGAGGAGTTGACGCGCAAGGTGGAGCAGGCCTTGCGCGTCCGCAATGAAATCAACGAGCTGCGCAAGCAGACCCAGGGCGCGATGTCGGTGGCGATGTCGGCGATGACCGACAGCAGCGCGCTGGGCGCCTGTCTGCACTATTTCCGCCGTCTGTTCAGTGTGTCCGGTCCCGAGGCGCTGATGGAGGCGTCGCTGGAGGCCGTCGGGGAATTCGGTCTGAACGGCGCGGTTCAGCTGCGCGTCGGCGGCGAAGCCAGGACGTTGAACTCGGAGCGGTGCAGCAATCCGATGGAGTCGCTGCTGCTGGAGGACTTGTCGGCGGATCGCCGGCACATCGTTTCCAGCGGCAGCCGCACCGCTTTCCACTACGGCCCGGTATCGATCCTGATCAATAACATGCCTGTCGACGATCCGGATCGCTACGGCAAGTTGAAGGACTATCTGGCACTGATGGCGGAAGGGGCGGCGGAACGCTTGCATTCATTGGCGCTCGACAGCCGGGATGCCGTCGCGCAGCGCCATCGGCATGAGGTCCGCGCGCTGTTCGGCGCGATGTGCGAGGAACTCGAACGGTCACTGACGCCTTTGGGGCTGAGCGGCGCCCAGCGGCAGGCGCTGGCCGAAACCCTGGACAAGACCGCGCGTGCGGTCGATGCGCTGTGCGACGGCGATCCGGCGCTTGCCGAGGGCATGGACGCGCCCGGCAAGCCGCCGACTGCCGGGATTACTGCTGTTCGGCGTGGTAGCGGGTGACCTGTTCCACTTCTTCCTTGGAGCCCAGGAATACCGCCACACGCTCGTGCAGCTTGCTGGGCACGATGTCCATGATGCGCTGGTGGCCGTTGGTGGCGGCGCCGCCGGCCTGCTCGATGATGAAGGCCATCGGATTGCCTTCGTACATCAAGCGCAGCTTGCCTGCCTTGGACGGGTCTCGGGCATCCTTCGGATACATGAAGATGCCGCCGCGGGTGATGATGCGATGCACTTCGGCCACCATCGACGCGACCCAGCGCATATTGAAGTCGCGGCCGCGCGGGCCGGTCTTGCCGGCCAGCAATTCTTCGACATAGCGGCGCACCGGCGCTTCCCAGTGGCGCATATTCGACATATTGATGGCGAACTCGGCAGTGCGTTCCGGCACCTTCATGTCCGGGTGCGTCAGCACGAAGGAGCCGTGCTCTCGGTCCAGCGTGAAGCCGTGCACGCCGCTGCCGAAAGTCAGCACCAGCATCGTCTGCGGGCCGTAAACGGTGTAGCCGGCGGCGACCTGCTGGGTGCCCGGCTGCAGGAAGTCCTGCTCCGACGGTTGCGTCACGCCCTGCGGGCTGCGCAGTATGGAGAAGATGGTGCCCACCGAGATGTTGACGTCGATATTGGACGAGCCGTCCAGCGGGTCGAACATCAGCAGGTATTCGCCCTTCGGGTATTCGCCGGGGATGTGGTAGGGCAGTTCCATCTCTTCCGACGCCATCGCCGCCAGGCTGCCGCCCCATTCGTTGGCGTCCAGCAGGAAGTCGTTGGCGATCACGTCCAGCTTCTTCTGCGCTTCGCCCTGCACGTTGCCGGTGCCGGCCTCGCCGAGCACGCCGGCCAGCGCGCCCTTGTTCACCGAGTAGCTGATGGCCTTGCAGGCTCGGCCTACGGTCTCGATCAGCAGACGCAGTTCCGGCGGCAGCGTGCCGGCCTTGCGCTGCTGTTCGATCAAAAAGCGGGAGAGGGTGATGCGGCTCATGACTTTCCTCGGGATGGGGGTGTGGGTGCGCGAATGATAATGCCGGCGGGGTGCCGACACAACGCGGCATTATAACGAATAAGCCGGCGCAGGCGGGCGGAAGCGGCTATCAAAAGAAGACGAGTGTTTCGTTCTGGGAGTGGCCATGCTGATCCGCATCCTCTTTCTGCTGTTGTTCGGCTGCGCCACCTGGTCGGCCCCGGCCGCGGCCCTGATCCTCTACACCGAGGATTGGCCGCCGATCACCTATCAGCACAACGGCGTCGCCGACGGCATGGCGGTGGAGGTGGTGCGAGAGATCCAGACCCGCCTCCACGACAACAGTCCCGTCGAAGTCGTGCCGTGGGCGCGCGGCTACAAGGAGCTGCTGACCAGTCCCGGCGTGATGCTGTTCACCGTCGGGCGCAGCGAGGCGCGCGAGAAGCAGATGTCGCTGCTGGGACCGATCGCGGTGTCGCAAACGGTATTGCTGGCGCGCAAGGGCGAGGCGGCGAAATTGCTGGCGCTCGGTTCCGGCATCTACCAGCGGCCGGTCGGCGCCTACCGCGGCAGCATCTTCGCCGACGCGGCCTCGGCGGCCGGCTTCGTCGAGGTTGACCTGGCGCCGACGCCGCAGGTGACGGCCCAGAAACTGCTGCATGGCCGTTACGATATGTGGGTGGAGGGCGGTTTCGTCGTCGCCTCGGTGCTCAAGGACATCCATCAGCCGCCGGACGCGGTGGAAGTCGTGCGGGTGCTGGAGTCGCTGGAGCTGTATCTGGCGTTCTCGCGAGGCACGCCGGGCGACGAGATCCGCCGCTGGCAGGACGCTTTCGCGGCCGTGAAGAGGGACGGCAGCTTCAAGCGCATCTACAACAAATGGCTGCCTCGCGACACGCCGCCGATGGAGCTGCGGCTGATAGGCGTGCCGCCGGGGCATTGAGTCCGCTCACGGGCCGAAGGCGCCGGTGTCGGCGGCCTGGCTCTCCAGCCAGCGGCAGAAGGCCGTCACCGTCGGATCCTCGGCGGCGATGCGCGGCGCCACCCAGCAATAGTCGCGCACGGTGACCACCGGCGCCGGCAACGGCGATACCAGCTTGCCGGCGTCTATCAGCGCCTGCGCCATCGGCATCGGCCCCAGTACCACGCCCAGGCCGTCGGCGGCGGCCTGCAAGGCCAGGGAGAACTTGTCGAAATGCATGCTGCTGGCCGGCTTCAGCTCGGGCACTCCGGCCAGCGTCAGCCAGCGCGGCCAGGCGGTGGGGCGGGTGTCGGCATGCAGCAGCGTATGCGATACCAGGTCGGCCGGACAGGCCAGCGGCAGCCTGGCCAGCAGCGCCGGACTGGCCAGCGGCAGCTCCCATTCCTTCAGGAAGGGCTTGGCGATATGGCCGGGCCAGTCGCCGGGGCCGCGGCGGATGGCGATGTCGAACGGCGCGTCCAGTCGCGACAGGTCGCGGTCCGAGGTGACCAGATGCAGCTCCAGCTCCGGAAAGCGGGCGCGGAAGCCCGGCAGCCGCGGCAGCAGCCAATAAGTGGCGAAGGTGGGGGTGGAGTTGATGCTGAGGCGGCGCTGGTTGTTGGGCTGCAGCAGCTGGGCGGTGGCGTTGGCGATCAGGTCCAGGCCGTCCTGCACCTGCACCAGGTAGCGCCAGCCGGCGTCGGTCAGCCGCACCCTGCCGCCGCTGCGCTCGAACAGCGGCAGGCCCAGCCAATCTTCCAATTGCTTAATCTGTTTGCTCACAGCGCCATGCGTGACGAATAATTCGCCGGCTGCGGCGGAAAAGCTTTCCAGTCGGGCGGCGGCCTCGAAAATGCGCAGCGAGTTCAGCGGAGGGTAAGTGCTCATGCTGTGATTTTAACTCACAATCGATGTTGCTATTACTCGTTTGTATGCAAGCGCCTAACAGCGTAACCTTCAATCACTACAAAGAGCATATTCCGGCGCCAAACGCCCGGCAATGATGCAAACTTAACGAGTGGAGACTGCCGGCGCCCGCGCGCCGCCAGGCTTGCCGACAACCAAAGCCAAGAAGGTCCCGAGTCATGCTAGAAGCTTATCGTCAGCACGTTGCCGAGCGCGCCGCGCTGGGCATTCCGCCCCTGCCGCTGTCGGCGAAGCAGGTCGAAGAACTGGTCGAACTGCTGAAGAACCCGCCGAAGGGCGAGGAAACCACGCTGGTCGAGCTGATCACCCACCGCGTGCCGCCCGGCGTGGACGACGCCGCCAAGGTCAAGGCCTCCTTCCTGGCCGCCGTCGCCGAAGGCAGCGTGAAGTCGCCGCTGGTTTCGCGCGAACTGGCCACCGAGCTGCTCGGCACGATGCTGGGCGGCTACAACATCAAACCGCTGGTCGACCTGCTGGACGACGCCGCCGTCGCCAAGATCGCCGCCGCCGGCCTGAAAAAGACGCTGCTGATGTTCGATTCCTTCCACGACGTGAAGGAAAAAATGGACAAGGGCAACGCCATCGCCAAGGAAGTGGTCGAGTCCTGGGCCAAGGCCGAGTGGTTCACCAGCCGTCCCGAAGTGGCCGAGAAGATCACCGTCACCGTGTTCAAGGTGCCGGGCGAGACCAATACCGACGACCTGTCGCCGGCCCCCGACGCCTGGAGCCGTCCGGACATCCCGCTGCACTACCTGGCGATGCTGAAGAACACCCGCGCCGACGCGGCGTTCAAGCCGGAAGAAGACGGCAAGCGCGGCCCGATGCAGTTCATCGACGATCTGAAGAAGAAGGGCCATCTGGTCGCCTACGTCGGCGACGTGGTCGGCACCGGCTCCTCGCGCAAATCCGCCACCAACTCGGTGGTGTGGGCGACCGGCCAGGACATCCCCTTCGTGCCGAACAAGCGCTTCGGCGGCGTCACGCTGGGCGGCAAGATCGCGCCGATCTTCTTCAACACCCAGGAAGATTCCGGCTCGCTGCCGATCGAAGTGGACGTGTCCAAGCTGGAGATGGGCGACGTGATCGACGTCTACCCGTATGCCGGCAAGATCGAGAAGAACGGCGCCGTCGTCGCCGAGTTCAAGCTGAAGTCCGAAGTGATCCTGGACGAAGTGCGCGCCGGCGGCCGCATCAACCTGATCATCGGTCGCGGCCTGACCGCCAAGGCGCGCGAAGCGCTGGGCCTGCCGGCCTCCACCGAATTCCGCCTGCCGAAGGCGCCGGTCGATTCCGGCAAGGGCTTCTCGCTGGGCCAGAAGATGGTCGGCCGCGCCTGTGGCCTGCCGGAAGGCAAGGGCGTGCGTCCGGGCACTTACTGCGAACCGAAGATGACCACCGTCGGCTCGCAGGACACCACCGGCCCGATGACCCGCGACGAGTTGAAGGACCTGGCTTGCCTGGGCTTCTCCGCCGACCTGGTGATGCAGTCGTTCTGCCACACCGCCGCGTATCCGAAGCCGGTTGACGTCAAGATGCACAAGGAACTGCCGGCCTTCATCTCCACCCGCGGCGGCGTCTCGCTGCGTCCGGGCGACGGCGTGATCCACAGCTGGCTGAACCGCCTCTTGCTGCCGGACACCGTCGGCACCGGCGGCGACAGCCACACCCGCTTCCCGATCGGCATTTCCTTCCCGGCCGGCTCCGGCCTGGTGGCTTTCGCCGCCGCCACCGGCGTGATGCCGCTGGACATGCCCGAATCGGTGCTGGTGCGCTTCAAGGGCAAGCTGCAGCCGGGCGTGACGCTGCGCGACCTGGTCAACGCCATCCCCTTGTACGCGATCAAGCAAGGCCTGCTGACCGTGGCCAAGGCCGGCAAGAAGAACATCTTCTCCGGCCGCATCCTGGAAATCGAAGGCTTGCCGGACCTGAAGGTCGAGCAGGCGTTCGAGCTGACCGACGCCTCGGCCGAGCGCTCCGCCGCCGGCTGCACCGTGCACCTGAACAAGGAGCCGATCGTCGAGTACATGCGCTCCAACATCACTCTGATGAAGGCGATGATCGCCGACGGTTACCAGGACGCCCGCACGCTGGAGCGCCGCATCAAGTCGATGGAGGATTGGATCGCCAACGGCCAGTTGCTGAAGGCCGACGCCGACGCCGAATACGCCGCCGTGATCGACATCGACCTGGCCGACGTCAAGGAACCGATCGTCGCCTGCCCGAACGACCCGGACGACGTGAAGTTCATGTCCGAAGTGGCCGGCACCAAGATCGACGAAGTGTTCATCGGCTCCTGCATGACCAATATCGGCCACTTCCGCGCCGCGTCCAAGCTCTTGGAAGGCAAGGCCGACATCCCGGTGAAGCTGTGGGTGGCGCCGCCGACCAAGATGGATGCCAAGCAACTGACCGAGGAAGGCCATTACGGCGTGCTGGGCCGCGCCGGCGCCCGCATGGAAATGCCGGGCTGCTCGCTGTGCATGGGCAACCAGGCGCAGGTGCGCGAAGGCGCGACCGTGATGTCCACCTCCACCCGCAACTTCCCGAACCGTCTGGGCAAGAATTCCAACGTGTTCCTGGGTTCGGCGGAGCTGGCCGCGATCTGCTCGAAGCTGGGCAAGATCCCGACCGTGGAGGAGTATCAGGCCAATATCGGCATCATCAACGAGAAGAGCGCCGAAGTTTACCAATACCTGAACTTCGACCAGATCCAGGAATACCAGGAACTGGCCGCCAGCAAGGCCTGATGGCCTGAAAGCCGCTAGTCTCGGCGCGACGCCGTCCAGTGAAAACTGGGCGGCGTTTTGTTTTTCCGGCGGTTCCGAAGGCAGCCGGCGCCGTGCCGGCTGCCCGTCCGCCTATCCCGCCGCTCGCGCTTGTCATGCGCCGCTGCGGCCGCCTACGATGAAAGTGACCCATGCCAGCATGGTTGTTTGCCGGACAGGAGGGAATGATGGCCAAGTCGACATTCGCCTATTGCATCTATATCCAGGCCGCGCCTGAACGCCTTTGGCGGGCGCTGACCCAGCCGGAGCTGACGCGGCTCTATTGGTTCGGCATGCATATCGAAACCACATGGCAGGTCGGCGCGCCATGGCGGCTGGTTTTTCCCGATGGTCGACTGGCCGACAGCGGTCAGGTGCTGATGGTCGACGCGCCATATCGGCTGACGCTGCGCTGGCACAATGAATGGAAGCCGGAAATGCGGGAAGAGGGCGACAGCGTCTGCCATATCGTGCTGGAGGAAGAGGAGGGCGTGGTCAAGCTGCTCGTCTCCCATGAAATGGAGCGCGAAACTTCGGCCTTCATTCAGGCCGTCGCCTGGGGCTGGCCGCGAATCCTGTCGAATCTGAAATCGCTGCTGGAGACCGGCGAGCCCATCTTTCCGCAGGCGCAATAGCGGCACTGCCGACGCGCAGCGACAGAAAACAGCCCGCAAGCCTGTTGCCTGCTGGAGCGGGAAAGGGATGTCGGCTGGCCAAAGCGGCCAACCATTCTGACGAGTGCCTAGTCGTCAGCCCGCGGGCGTCTACTTGCCGACGCCGCGGCGGGCGCGGTCCTCGGCGATTCTGGCCTGCTCTTCGTCGCCGGGTTGCCAGCCGGCCTGCTTCAGTTCCAGGTAAAGCCGCTGATAGGTTTCCGCCTCGTATTCGGGCGTGCAGACATTGTCGGCGGATGGCTGCCAGCCGGTGCGTTGTTTCCAGTTATCGATATAACGGGGCATGGTGTCGCCATGATATTCGCCGCAGGTATGGGACACCTCGTGGCGCAGATCGCGGGTGGCGGCGTGTTTGGCGATGCGGATATGGGCCCACTGCATGTCCTGGCCGAAGCTGGTGCAGCCTTGCATGAAGGCGCCGATCGCCCATATCCATTTGGTCATGCCGCAGGCTTCGTGGATGTCGCTGACGGAGGCGACGCCGGCGGTGACTTTCAGCCGCGGGAAGTCCTTGATCCTACCGTCCATCGTGGTGCTGCCGAACGGGTTGATATTGTTGCCGGTGTCTTGGGGGAATGCATTGCCGACAGCAAAGAATGCCATGAAAACAAATACCGCAAAATACTTCACATCATCACCTGATAGCCAATACCCCGTGTGCAATCTGGAGTAAAGTGCCATAAAAATTGAATTATTGAATCTATATGGCTCGCCAATTATATTGGCTAGACATGATAAAAGGCGTGCAGTGTAGTCAGACGAAACCAACAACGCAAGCAAACGTTCGCTTCCCGATTCGTACGTGTTGCAAAATCGCCGGGCTTCATAAAAAAATGATGAATGCTTTTTTGTTTTTCCCGTGATATGCAGCTTTTAGTGCTTTTGCTGCAAAAAAATAGCTTGTTGGATAGCGTTCGGGATAACACATGAAGTGGAGATGGGACGGCGCATCGGAACATATCAGATTTTTCCCAAAATAAATCCCGCAGCGCCATGCAGCGGTAATTATTCAGACAAGCTTGCACCAGTTGATCGCGATGCCGATCGAGGAGGGTGAGATGAGGTCTGATTTTTCAGCGCTGCTCGGCGTTTTATGTTTCAGCGCGCCATGCGCGGCGATGGCCGCGGTACAGGTTTCCGGCACCATCGATGCGACGCAGCTGTCTACCGTATGGACGGCTTCGGAGATGGCCAAGCTGAATCGGGATCCGCAGACTCATGCGATCGCGACGGGAAACTCCAATATTCTGACGCCTGGGGCCGATATAAACGGCTATGCAGAGGTGTCCCGCCCCTATGGGAAAGTACCGGCGTCCAAGTCCATCGGAAGGCTGTTTTTCCGCCACCGGAATGGCGAACGCGGTTCCTGCAGCGCCAGCGTGGTCCATGCGCCGCGGCATGACCTGCTGTTGACGGCGGGACACTGCGTGCGTTCCGGTCAGCCGCCGCAGTGGAATAAGGACTTCGCCTTCGTGCCGGCCTATGACGGCACCTCCGTCGCGCCGAGTCCGCTAGGAGTCTGGCCCGGGATTCAGGCCGCCACGCTGGACGACGGTTCCTTGCCGGGCCTGGATGTGGCGGCGGTCAGGGTGCAGGGCCGGATAGAGGAGAAGACGGGCGGCTTGAGCCTGGTGTTCCAGGAGCGGCCGCTGGAGAACTCGTTCACAGGATACCTGGTCGGCTATCCGAACTCCGGATACGACGGCAGGAGCATGCTGCGATGCCTGGGCAAGTGGACGGTGCAGCCCATCGTCAATGGCCAGTTCGTGTCGTCGAACTGCGGCCCGAAGGGCGGCAATAGCGGCGGACCTATCCTGTTGCAGGAGAACGGCGACTGGCAGGCGAAGGCGCTGGGCATCGTCACCGACGGCTCTATGAGCAACAAGGTCCTGAATGCCGGCGGCGTGCCGGTGTCGATCGAGCAATGGAACCTGCTGACGCAGGCGCTGCACCGCCTTCCGTGATGAGGCTTGGCCGGAGGGCGGGAACAGCCTGCACGCTGTTCCCGCCTCGGCGTGGATGAGATTTTGCTTTTGCTTCAGGTCAGTAGCGCGGGCGGATAGAACGGTCAGTTTGGTGTGGCGCCATCGATTTTATTATGTTTTTCTATGGTATTCGAGATAGAGCTGATGTTTTGCTTGTTGATTTTTAGTGTTGGAATGGCTTGTTGGGTTTCATATTGCCTGGGCAAGGCTTCCTCTGCATCAGAGCAGTTGCGAGTGGTTCGTCCCAAAGCATATCGACGAAAGCCGACTAAGAAATATTTATTATCAAAGCCATCTGAAGTGCATATGGACGGATATGCAACATTGCTTCGGCGGTTCGATGGTGATATTGAAAGAGTGGACCGACTGATAGCTAATGAAGCTTGGCTCTGTTGAAAAGAGTGAAGTAGCGGATAGGGCTTGCAGATGCATTTCTTGTTTTGCTGAGCTTGGTTCTTGCCGCTGAGGTTACCGTGCTGACCTATGGCATGTGAGGGCGGTCCTGTCGGTATGTTCTGCTTGTTGATGACCTGGATCGGGGGCTGTCATTCCTGCGTGTGCGTCCTGGCTACGAGACCTACTGGGCTGTGCATGGGTGGATGATGTGCGTGCCGTGTCGGTCGCTGAACACCCAGCGCCGTTTCTGAGTGATGGCGCAGCCATGGATGCACTACGCGCGGCACCGGTTCACGGCCGCGCCATCAGCAAGTCAGTTATTGGGCGCTGACGCTGATTGCGCGAGCCGCTTTTACCGATACATCCATAATTTGACATAATATAGATTATGCGAAGTCCTGGTAAGTTTTTCAGTGTTGCATAATTCGTATGCCTTCAGTGATTTGTACTGCAACACGAAATCGAGCATCTGGTATGTTTTTCTTTGAACTCTGTTGCCTACGGACTGTATTTCCCGATAGAGCTCACCCGCTTGAAAAGTACAAATAGCTTGACATATTATTTGAGATTGCGAGAGCCTGGCTGACTCTTTACATCAGGCATTGGTACGAACATCCGCCATGTCAACAGCTGAGAATGAATTTGTTCACAGAGCATTGGGATGCTGGTCTACCGCGCTCGCTGCGCTCGGCGCTGCTAGTCGATCAATACAACTTGCCACGTTATTGGTCCACCGTATGGGCCATGATGAACTTGAGCGCTCTCGCGGATACGACCCGCGTCAAAAAATTGCGCTATATCGAGCGCTTGTATTGCCATGCCGACCAGCTTCGTGGTCCCGGGGCCTTAGATGACGCCCTGGGTGCTATCGATCACGTGGCGCTAGCCGAAATCCTAGAGTCTTGGTTTGTTACCATACATAACCAGCCGGAGATTTCCGGGGCGGACGAACTGTGCTGGAAAACAGGGTTGGAGTTCGTAGTCAATACGACTACGTGGCTGTCCAAGGGCCACCCGGCTAACAAAAAACTGCCCGCAATTGAGCAGCGACTGTATCAACTCAACCTGCTCTACGGCCAGTTACACATCAGGCCGAGACGAAGTGTCGAGACGGTTCGGTCTCTGCCTGCATCAGTTGTGCAGGCAATGTATGACGTCCTAGATCCGGAGACATCAAAAAACCCGTTCAAGCAAGCGAGGACTCGTTGGCGGGTCTACGTGATTTTCATCCTAATGTTGCATCAAGGCCTACGTCGTGGCGAACTACTGTTATTGGCCACCGACAGTATCAAGTCCGCATTTGATCGCAAGCAGGGTCGGCAGCGGTATTGGCTGAACGTACAAGGAAATCCTTATGACGATGAAGTCATCGATGCCCGCCACTCACGACCCAGCATAAAAACCGAGACTTCCATACGGCAAATCCCGGTAAGCGAGTTAGTCGCCAGCATCATCCAAATCTATACCGAGAATTTTCGTGGCAAGCCCGAGCATCCTTTTTTGCTGAATTCACAGCTAGACAGCCCACTCTCGACCGAATCCATCAGCAAGGCATTTTCGGCCATTACCCAAGCCTTGCCGACGGCCGTATTAAAAGAGCTAGAGGATAGAACGGGTAAATGTTCAGTATCTCCGCACGATCTGCGTCACACCTGCGCCGTGCTTCGACTGAATCAGTTGTTAGTTCAAGAGGACCCGATGGATGTCGCTCTCGCCAAACTGCGAACCTTCTTTGGCTGGTCGAAAGCCTCGAACATGCCCGCACGCTATGCGCGCGCTGTGTTCGAAGATCGTCTGGCCGAAGTTTGGAACAATGCCTTTGATGATCGCGCCGAGTTGTTGCGCGCGATCCCTAAATAAGCTGTGGCCATGCAAACACACCCTCTTATCTCTATTACGCAACCAGATCCCGACGTTCTGACGGAAGTGGTCAAGCAATTGCCTCGCCTCCCTTCTTCGCTGCGCTATTACGATGAGCTTGAGGATGTTGTACGCTCAATCCCGCAGCCTGAAAGCAGTATGCGGTTTGAGATCATTGCCCAAGGCCGACAGTCGGGTATCGATTTTTCTTCTTATGATTCCGTGCACACATTGCTATTGAAGCATGTCTTTGCCTTCCTGTTGGCGCAAGATCTGAGTCCATTAACTGTTCTGATGTATTTTGGTGGGGCGCCACATCTATTACGGCAAAATCTGGAGGCGTTGGTAGCGAGCGGCCCAACCAGCGTGGGCTTGGTATGGACAATACTGCGAGCACGAGAAATGCCAGAATCGGCTTTTCTCTTAGCTAAATCATTATTGAGGCTACTTGCAGCCCATCAATTGCAAGGCTGGTCAAATAACTATGCAAACTTCCTAGCCTATGCTCTCCCCTTGCCGACGAAGGATAAGTACGCCAGCGTACGTTCCGGCGATGCCTTTTTGTTGGCAGAGGAAGAGGCGTTGATCGTTCGTTACTTGGATCAAATGTCCGAGTGGTTGAGGCTTACGCCAAATCGGGTTAACACGCCGGCCTTGTGCGATACAGGTATGCTGCTGTGTGCCTATCAATTTGCAATGCGTCCGATTCAGATTGCGATGGTCAAGCTGCGCGATGTACGCGTGTGGAACGATGATCCAGCCTCCCCGTCTGTGCACCTTACCTTTTACATGGCAAAGCAGAAAAGCGCATCAAAGACCACCCCTATGACTCGCAAGGTGAAACGCGAATGGTCTGTTTTGATCAAGGAGCTTTACATGCGGCGTAGGCAAGAAGGGGGAAGTGGTAAAGACCGACTATTTGACGCGTTTCAGCAGCCTCCTGGTCCCCGCATCGCCGCTGTGCTTGAAAAAATCCTGCCAGAAAGGGCCGCCGCCACGGATCTTCGTCATACTGCGGCCCAGCGCTTGGTTGATGCGGGCGCCAGCCAGGAGGAGCTTGCAGAGTTCATGGGGCACTCCGACATTACCACCGGTCTGGTGTATTACCGATCATCCGCCAACCAAGCAGAATTGGTGAACAAAGCACTTGGTCTGTCTGACATCTATACCAAGGTAGCAAGAATTGCCCACGACAAATTCATCAGCTCTGATGAATTGGCCGATCTGAAAGATGATCAGCAGATCGCAGGGGTTCCGCACGGTATTTCAATTGCCGGCATCGGAGGCTGTTCTAGCGGACAACCCCTGTGTCCATCCAACCCCATCTTGGCCTGCTATGGTTGTCACAAGTTTATGCCAGTCCACGAGATTCGTATTCACGAGCAGGTGCTTTCCGATTTTCGGGGCATTGTACTATTCTTTCACGAGTCGTCGCGTGGCGACAAAAATTCCCCAGCGTATCTACAGCTGCAACATACAATCTCATCCGTCGAGGCGATCATCGAAGAACTTCGCGGGGACGCTAAATGAACCAGCATTACCTATCATTTATCAAGCTCGGCCAAAGCTTAGCTGAGGAACGTGACATTTCATGGGTAATGTCTGTTGATGAAAAGGGAGCAGTTTCGACCGAAGAGCGTTGGAATCTCAATAAATTGGTTAAGGACGACCATCCGCCCTACTTCTATCTACGTGATTTTGGCTGCGATGTAAAATCGCTACAAACGTTGAATGCACAGCGAGCCAGTATAGATGCCCCTCAGGTAGAGCCATTTGTTTTGTCAGAATTCTGGCAAGACCTGATAAAGGCAGCGGTCACGATTCAATTGTTTTCCAAGCGCAATTCCGTTAACCATGTGGCAAACAATGTCATTCGTCCATTACGTGTCATTGCGACTTGCGTGGAAAACAAAGCCCCATGGGCTCTAGTTAATGATGATGTGCGACTCGCCGTGCAAGTCGGGAAAGTAGTCCAAGCTTCGGGAAAATTGGGAGATCAAGTAGCTGGCGTTGTGAAAACAGTTCTCGATGTCTACCATCTCACTGACGCCAGCCCGCTCTACCCTGCTCTGGCTGATCAACGGTTAAAGACCCGTCAAACCAGAAAAGCCAAGCACGTCAAATCTGAGGATGAACTGCGTCATGATTTGGACGAACGTAAGCGTGCCGAACGCCTGCCTGAACGACGAGCCTTCTGGGAACTCATTCGCATCATCATGACGGAGCAGCCCAAAACTTTCGTTGATGAGCTACGCTTCATTGGCCTAAAAACAATGATAGCCACGGGCTTTCGCATCGGAGAAAACGCACTACTGCCACTAGATTGGGGCCGGCGACGTGAATATACCAACCGGCACGGCGGGTTGGCAGGTGAACTAGGCGGCATATCCAGTTCGTTAATGATCCGCCACTTTGCCGAGAAACAGCAAACGGAGGGAAGTGACAGCCACGTACTGGTCGAAGCCACCCAGCATGTCCCTCAAGTGTTCGAGGAATTGATTTCTGATGCGCTGGACCGGGCTGCTGAATTAACAGCACCATTGCGGTCCACACTCCGGCGACAGGCTGAAACAGGCCGGCTTTTACCCTGGTTTGAGCGCGATGACATAGTACCAATAACGCAGCTATATCCGTATTTAGCCGGCAATCCTTTCTGGGCCCAACTTCCCGAGGATACGCGTGCATACTGGTTGGGCCGTTACAAGGATAGATTTGACGCCTCAGTTTTTGATACGCTGCACCGCATTCAAGTAGACGAGTATTTCTCACCTACTGGTGGTCGATTGGACATGGCTGCCTATCAATATTTTACTCGCCTTGGCAAGGCAATGAGTGCTTGCGATATTTTCTATCGGAGAAGTGATGGTAGTGCCATTTCCCCCGGTACTCGGATGCGCTGGGGCGGCGCGTTCCTGCATATTGGCGAGTTAGAAAATTATTTGCGTGACAACGTGCCAACCAAGGTGTCCGATCTTGCGCCATTCAAGCTGGCCAATGGGCAGCTGCAACCATGGGAATTGCTGCTGTTGCACCCGAAGCGATCTCTTATAGAGGAGCGGAATGGCGGACTCTGTGACATTACTCGGTATATGGCTGTCAATGTTCCCGACCCTTCATTTCTCGCCTGTGCGCTAATGCCGAAAAAAGATTCAGAGACCTTATTTACACGCTATGGCATGGGCGAGGAAGACCGTAATTTATCACTGACCTCCCACTCCTTACGCCACTTGCAAAACACCGAGCTGTTCCGGCTTGGGGTCGCAGACACCATCATCTCGAAACGATTCAATCGCCGTAGCGTCGCCCAAAGCTATGAGTACGATCATCGCAGTCTAGCTGAGGAACTCGACACAATGGAACTTCCAATGGAGGTTGAGTTCACCCTGGGAGAAAAAGCTACTACGGTTGCCAAGATGATCGCCACCGGAAAGGCGCACGGTCCGATTGTGGAAGCGTTCAAGCGTATCCAGGCAACCGAAGGCGATACTGCAGCGTTTGAATATCTCAAAGCAGAAGCTGACGGTTTCCACGCTACACCCTATGGACATTGTCTGAATAGCTTCACTGTTGATCCATGCCCGAAACACCTAGAGTGTTTTTCTGGCTGCCGCCACCTCTCAGCTACCAATCTGCCGGAGCAAAGGGCTGCATTGATTCGCTTGGAAGGTAAGCTCTCTTCAGCGCTGGATCTTGCTCAATCACGGTCATCGAAGAGTGTTGGCTGGAAGAACCAGATTGCGCATGTCACTGAGCGTCTGGATGGTGTCAGAAAGATACTTGCCACCGCAAAGGGAGAACACCCTTTCCCGAGTGGGCCTGACTTATCAAAGACACAAAAACGTGGGGTAATGGATGTCTAACGAAAACACTCTGCCGGCATTCGAGGATGCCGAGATGAAAAAGATTCTGGAAGACCTGCTGGCGAGCGATGAACCCATCACCGCTCGAGCCGTTTCTCGCCTCCATTCGAAGATGAGTGCGGCGTCAACGATCACTCGGCATCCTGCGCGTTCCAAATTGCTTAAGCACTACCAGGAACGTCAGGAACAATATCGCCGCTGGAGCGACAGGATTCCCAAGCAATCGAAGGCTGCTACTGCTGAGGCGCTGGCAGATAAGGATCTACGCATCGCAGAACTTGAAAAACAGGTCACATTGCTGACGGCCTCACATGTAGCAATGATACAGGCAGTCGGAGAATTGGGCGGATTTAGCAAGTGGGCTCAGTTCTTCGCCCACTATCGCGAGGCACGGGTCGAGCTAGAACAGCTTGGGGCTCTTCCTCTAGCAGAGATATCTCCTATGCCCTCTTTTGATAAAAACTAGCAAGCACCACTTCAGTCAAGCTCTTGACCAGCGGGGATGCAGGTCGTCGATCACAAAAACATGCTCACGTGTGATAGCGCGAATTGGGCGGCGAATAGCGCCGGCCTATCCTCGGCATGCGCCGAACGACACAGCAACCGGCCGGAAGGCGTTTGCACCAGGCAGCACCCCAGCCCCAGGACGAACCACAGCGGCAGCAGCGACTGGGTGCAGGCCGGCAGCGACCTGATAGACGCGGAGCTGGCGCGCGACAACCGTCCAGTCGTGCTTTACGGCCTGAGCGCCGGCGGCATGGAGACCTATCACGTCGCCGCGCGCAATCGCCGGGTCAAGGCCATCGCCGGCATGACCTTTCTCGATCAGCGCGATGCCCAAGTTCGTGACGAAACGGCGCTGAACCGCTTCATGAGCCGGGTGGGCGGCCCGATGCTGAACCTGACGGCAAAAACACCGCTGGCCGGCATGCGCTTGCCGATGAGCCTGACCAGCAAGATGAACGCGCTGGTCAACGACAAGCAGGCGCTGCAAGCCTTCATGCGCGACCGCTCTTCCGCCGGCAACGCCATGTCCATCGCCTTTCTCAGCTCCTACCTAAGCTACCAGCCGGCGCAGGAGCCGGAAGACTTCGCCGTCTGCCCCATCCTGCTGACGCAGCCGGCGCAGGACCGCTGGACGCCGCTGCATCTGAGCACGCCTTTCCTCAACCGGGTACGCCGAGTCCCGGTCAAGGTGGTTATGCTAGAGAATGCCGGACACTATCCGCTGGAACAGCCGGGCCTGTCGCAAATGGTCGAAGTCATCGACCGCTTCTATCAGGAGGCAACGGGGGCATCGGCTATCGGCGCCGCCGGCAAGATTCCTGAGACAAAATGACGGCAATGGGTAGGGCCCCTGACTTATCGCTCGCCTGACAACCTTGGCATCATAACCGTCGGCAGCTGGCCTTTATGTGATAAGCATTGAATGGCAGCATAAGTCCTTGCTCAAAATGACCAATATTTACTCAAAATGACTAATGCCAGCTATCCGTCTGACACTGCGTTAGCTACGGTAAATAGGTGTGCTGACCGAGGCACTGGTGATGCTGCTAGTGGAACGCAGCGTCAAAGCTAGTAAGAACTGGTATTGAGAAGGGTACATAAATGTCGATTGAGCAAAAGAGCTTGATATCATCATATAGTCTGCAATGGGAGAGAGCTTGAATGAGCCGTATGTACAATCCAGCACATCCTGGCGAAGTACTTAAGGACTGGCTGCAGGGCATCAGCATAACTGAGGCCGCTTGTAAGCTAAGCGTAACGCGTACCGCCCTCTCTCGCATCCTGCACGGCCATACCGGCATTAGTGCTGATATGGCGCTTCGTTTAGCAGAGGCATTGGGTACCAGCCCAGAGTTGTGGTTAGGAATGCAAACCGCCTGGGAGCTTTGGCAGGAGCAGCAGAAACCAAGGCCACGTGTGGAAAAGCTGTGACCCCCACCCTCCCCTTGGACTGAGAGCCCTCATACTTAGGCTAATTCTCTCCTTGAGCTAGCGAAATGTATTTCTCATAAGTCACTCTATCAAGCTGCCATGTTTTTTTATCCGGGAAGCACAAGTAAGGCACGCAATTCGGCAAATTGGTTTTAAATATATCAAAAAGACTGTCGGCATGATCTCCAAAATCAAGACCATACGAGAAAGTCACATCAACAATTGCATCTGCTGGAATTTGATAAATATATGGCCCATTCTCCTCCAGCCTTTTGACTGCTCTAATTTCCTCTTCGTAACCCCAGCTGCTATGCTTATGCAGAAAAACGCGCTGCAGCGCTTCTAAGTCCACAGAGGAAAAGGCACTTGCATCACCACTAAATAGACTATCCGAGTATGAGTCCTTGTAGTTATAATCAGGCTTGGTTGCGGTGTAAATAACACTTCCATACTGAACAGGAATCAATAGATTGCCCACACTTTTCAGCCCCGCTTTCTCTACATCAATCCCGATGACTGCGCCGGAGTGCAACCCATTCACATCATCCTTGCAATAATGTGCCCACATTAATTGATTGATTGGACTTCTGGAGAGACAAAGCATACCATACCTGCGCAATGCATTTTCTCGATTGAATTCACCAAAAATCTCTTCCGTCTTGTAGTCTTTAAAGAAATGGCACGACGTCTCAAACAGATCATTAAACGAATCACTAGGAGAAAATCTTAGCCCTGGGGTTTTGGAAATTATTTTCGCAGTCTCGTAACTAACGTATTTGTATAAGATCATGATTCCTGCCGAAGATTGAGTTAAGGTAGTTTTTCATGCTGTGTCTTGGGCTGCAAGAAGCAACACATACTGTATCAGTATAAATCACCAATCAAAACCAAAACAGAGATTAATTATATGGGCATGCCTCGCTATCTAGAAAATAAGTTCAACGAATTAGTAAAATCCACCGAGGAGAATGGGCAAATATGGGAGTTGGCTATTTTTGCAATTCGCGCAGGGGCATATTTCAATGGAAAAGTTTACAAACTTGAAGATAAAATAACATCAGATGTAATAAGTTATAAAAAATACTCCATTGATATATTCAAAGGGTACTTTAAAGCCAACCTTGCCAAGCGAATTTCAGGTCAAGACAATACAGCAAAAATTGAGGCCCGGCTTTATGTTGGCTTGAAAGATGGTGAATACGGAAAATACTCCGATCCCGTGGCAGAGTTTCGCTACATTAAAGTATCAAAATTTTTTACAAAAAAACTCCACGAACAGAACGCCATACGAGAGAAAAATGATCGATCCGAGCTGAATCTTTTAAGTAGAATAAAAGCGATCCAAGATAAAGTATATGCCTCCAGGGTATTCCCACCAACCTTGAGGGCTATTATATTTGAGCGTGACAAGCATTGCTGTCAAGCGTGCGGAATGCATAAAATTAAACTTATGAAACTTGGCTTTCACTTAGAGGTAGACCATACTCTAGCATGGGAGGATGGCGGAAAAACCTGTTACAAAAATGGACAAACCATATGTAGCAAATGCAACATTGCCAAGCATCACGCAAAAAATTATTTTAGAATGAAGGAGTTGCTGGAGATGTAAAATTATCCCAAATTTAACCATAGGCGATGCAAATGCGTTTGCTTAACGAAATAATTGACACTCTGAGCTCAAATGATCAAAGTTTAGAAAATGCTTTATTTAAGGCCCAAGTCTTAGCTCATAAGCTTGGTGAAGAAGAAATGAAGCAATGGGTCGGAAGTGAGATAAAAGGCTATCACAAAGATGTTGCTCTGCCGGACTATAGAAAGTTGCCAGTCACCATTTTTGGCAACGTTGCAAATGTGGCATGGATGCATAAAAGTATTGCACTAGCAACAAAAGGGATAGAAGCTGAAGTCCGTAAGCAAATTGAAATCTATTATGCCAGAGATAGCATTTCTGTTGTTGAGAAATGGGGCAAGGAAGGTAATGATATGTCTCTGATTATTCCGCCAGAGTACTATCATTATTTAAGTAAAGCCCTTAGTCCTGGCTTTGTCATTCAAAACGCTTGGGGAAAGTGCTCACCTGGGGCCTTTACTCAAATAAAGTCTGAAGTTAAAAGTCGATTGCTAGAACTAGTTCTTCAGGTTTCAGATAAAATACCTCAGGAGCCAGATCCCGAATCTATCAAGCAAGTTTCTAAGGAGATTGCTGTGTCTGAATTGTTTCGGAATACAGTATTTGGCGACAATACAACCATTCTTATTGGTGATGGAAACTCGCAGAAAGTAATTAATAAAATCCATCAAAATGACATGGGCAGCTTGGTTCAAGGCCTTCGTGAGCAAGGGATTTCAGAGCAAGATTTACAGGAAATGGAAATGGCTATAGATCAAGATCGCGGGTCAGAAGCGGTCATGCGAAAAGAAATGGGGCCCAAGGTTAAAAAATGGATCGCAGGAATGGTTGCAAAAGCTGCTGATGGTGCTTGGAACGTATCGATCGCTGTAGCCGGAGGATTGCTGAGTCAGTCGATTTCTGCGTATTATGGTTTTAATTAGAGTATGTGTGAGAAAGTATATTGATGAAGTCCCTCATCACGGAGTAACGGGCCATGGCATTAGAAAAGTGGGCATTGCTTGATGCGCCAGTAAACGAGCAAATCCATGCAATTCGTACAGGGCTGCCCGTAAGTTTTTTGACTCTTGCGGCCGAGCAACTGCAGCTACCTAGAGAAATGCTCTGCGATGTCATTGGCTTCGTCCCTCATATTCCTTCCAAGAACCACGAAACAATTGGGACTTTGGATCCAGCAGTTAGCGAAAGGCTACTGCGAGTAGTAAGTTTTGCCATGGATGCGGCTGCCGTACTAGGAAGTGATGTAATGGCCTGCGAGTGGTTAAGTCACCATCATCCCGAATTGGGTTGCCGTCCGCTAGACTTACTTGATACTGCTCTTGGCGCTACGCTGGTGAAACGGATTCTCCACTCGATTTCCTGGGGTTTGCCGGTTTAGTTTCAAAATCAATGCTCTGTCTACTAAGGGTAAAGCCATGCCCAAGCTCAAATCAATCATACCAGTGACGACTACACCTCCTGCGAGCACCGCTTCAACGTCTGCTTACGATTCTTATTTTCGTCAAGCGGTCCAAGCTGCTCTGGACGATGCGGATCCCGGCATCCGACATGAGAAGGTCAAACACGATTTCGCCAGCAAGCGGGCCTCGCTACTGACACGCCAAATACTCGACTAAAGGGATTGCGGTCATTCCCGTTGAGATCTATCCATGGACACGATCCTCAAAAATGCCATTGCCTCGATCCAAATCGGTGTCGAGGACTATCTTGTCGGGGATGATCGGCGAAGTCTTTCGGCCATACGCAACGTCACAGCCGGCATTTTGCTGCTTTTCAAGGAAAAGCTACGTCAGCTCTCGCCCCCCGGATCTGATGAGGTACTCATTAAGAAAGACATGCGGCCTGTACATCTCCCAGATGGGAGCGTTACTTTCTGCGGGTATGGCAAGTCAACTGTTGATGTTCAACAGATCAAAGAACGCTTCATGTCACTTGGCATAACAGCAGATTTCAACCATTTAGACGAAGTTATCAAGCTACGCAACAACATCGAACACTACATGACAACTGCTACGGCCGAGACTGTTCGTGCAGTACTGGCAAAGTCGTTCGTTGTCATTCGCGACTTTATTGCTATCCAACTCGAAGAGGAACCCGCCGACCTTTTGGGTGACCAGGCCTGGAGCGTATTGCTGACACAGAACGAAGTGTATGAGCGTGAGCTGGCCTCATGCCACGACGCCATGGGAGTAATACGGTGGAAGTTGGCACCTGGAAGCCGGATCGCCGCTTACATTCGCTGCGTTTACTGTGGCTCTGAATTGGTGAAGCCCTTAGACCCTAACATCGGGTACCACGAAGAACTGATCTTCCATTGCGCGGCTTGCGCGCAAGACTCGAACTTCGATCAAATCATTGAGGACGCGGTTGACGACTGCTACGCAGTTGACAGCTACATTGCCATTAAGGATGGAGGGGATGAGCCTGTGGCAATGTGCCCCAATTGTGTCAGGCATACATTTATCTGCGAAAACGGTGTCTGCATTGCATGC
Source organism: Chromobacterium sp. CV08 (assembly GCF_051129845.1). Lineage (NCBI taxonomy): Bacteria > Pseudomonadati > Pseudomonadota > Betaproteobacteria > Neisseriales > Chromobacteriaceae > Chromobacterium > Chromobacterium sp. CV08. The sequence continues at coordinate 2,683,419 of NZ_CP150453.1, read as the reverse complement.
GAGGAAGGTCTTCACCACTCGAATTGTGAGGTGTGTGGTGAGGCACTTGGGCCTGACGATCAGGAATATGGAGGACTGTGTGGCTACCATGCTTGGCAAGCTCAACGGGACGATTGAGCGCTCTCCTGCTTCCTCCTTACGCAACAGTCACTGTGACGGTGCGAGCATATCAGGTCATTTTGCACCATCGGGTGTTGCTACCATCAAGACGATGTTGCGCAACAAATAGCGCCATCAGCCATACGCAACGGCTTTGAAAGCCATTTCTCTAAAATTTCTATATTTTACAAGCCATTTGTTGGTGCAACATGAACCGCAATTACCAAGTTTGCGAATTATTGGTTATGGAAGCTGCCGAGTGTTACGACCATGCACTGCGAACTCTTGGCCTACACTGACTATCATCCCGTGAGCGCGCGAGCCCGCCATGGCCAGACACCGTTCATCCGCAGCCGGCCGGCCATTTCGACTGGTGCCCTACTTCTTCATCTTGTCCTTGCTGCTGATGGGCAGCGCCACCGCGCTGATGGCTGGCTATCTGCGGCATTACTCGGCGGAGCAACTGCTGAAGCTGGAAAAGAGCCGGGCCGCTTCGTTGGCGCAGATCTTCGAGAATTCACTGTGGCCGGGCTTTCGCCCGCTGATTCCGCTGGCCGGACAGCCGGACCGCCTGCGACAGGTGGCGCGCCAGGCGCAATTGCGCGACGCCGTGGTGCGGCTGATGCGAGGCACGGACGCGATCAAGCTGAAAGTCTACGCCTTGAACGGGCTGACGCTGTTCTCCACCGACACGCGGCAGATAGGCGAAGACGAAAGCGATAATCCCGGCTTCCGCTCGGCGGCGTCGAACACGCCGGCCAGCGAACTGGCGCACAGCCACAGCATAGACGCGTTCGAGCATACGCTGACCGAGCGCGACATCATTTCCACCTATGTGCCGGTGCATGGGCCGGACGGCAAGGTCGAGGGCGTGCTGGAGATCTATCTGGACGCCACGCCCTTCATCTCGAGCACGGCGCGTCAGCTGATGTGGCTGACGTTGGCGATCTGCGGGCTGATGGGCGTATTGTTCGTGGCCCAGATGCTGGTGGTGCGCCATGCCGGCCGCGTCATCGCCCGTCAGGCCCGGGCGCTGGCCGACGCCAACCGCGATCTGGACCATCGCGTCGCCGAGCGCACCCGAGAACTGGAAGGCGCCAACCGCCGGCTGGAGGACGAGATCGCCGAACGCCGTCGCGCCGAGGAGACGCTGGACAGGCTGGCGCATCACGATCCGCTGACCGGCCTGCCCAACCGCCTGCTGTTCCAGCAACGCCTGCATCGCTTGTTGGAACGGTCCTCGCTTGGCGAACACGGCCTGGCACTGCTGTACGTCGACCTGGACCGTTTCAAGGATGTCAACGACACGCTGGGCCACTATATCGGTGACCAACTGCTGATCGCGGTCGCCGCCCGCCTCTCCGGCCATGTCCGTTCGGGCGATCTGCTGGCCAGGCTGGGCGGCGACGAATTCGTCTGCATACTGGAGCAGCCAGGCAACCGCGCCGCCGCCGACGATATGGCTCGCAAGCTGCTGTCGCTGTTCAATAAGCCGTTTGCGATCAACGGCAACGATATCTATCTGTCCGCCAGCATCGGCATCAGCTTCGCGCTGAGCGACGGCGTCGATGTCGACACGCTGGTGCGCAACGCGGACCTGGCCATGTACCAGGCCAAGGCCGCAGGCCGCAACCGCTGCCAGCATTACACGCCGCAGCTGTCGGCCGCCGCAGCCGAACGCGTCGCCATCGAGCGGCATCTGCGCCGGGCGATAGAGGGCGGAGAGATCGATGTGCACTTCCAGCCCAAGGTTGACTCCTCCAGCGGCGCGCTGGTCGGGGCCGAGGCGCTGGCGCGCTGGAATAGCGAGGCCTTGGGAACGGTCGGCCCCGCCCGCTTCATTCCCATCGCCGAAGACAGCGGCCAGATCGTCGCGCTTGGCGAGCTGGTGCTGGAGAAGACCTGCCGCCAGTTGGCGCAATGGCGCGACGACGGCGTCGCCCTGCCCCCGGTTTCGGTCAATCTGTCGGCGCGTCAGCTGGAGCTGGAAGGCTTTCCCGGGCGGGTACGGGCGGTGTTGGACCGGCATCGCCTGTCGCCGGCGTTGCTGGAGCTGGAAATCACCGAAAGCGTGATCATGGCGGCCGACGACGCCCTGGCCGCGTTGGAGGCCTTGCGCGCGCAGGGCGTGCGGCTGTCCATCGACGATTTCGGCACCGGCTATTCGTCGCTGGCCTATTTGCGCCAGCTGCCGGTGCAGGCCTTGAAGATAGACCGGACCTTCATTCTCGGCATAGGCGCCGGCGGCGGCGAGGCCATCATCCGCAGCATCGTGTCGCTGGCCGCCAGCCTGGGGCTGGAGACGGTGGCGGAAGGCGTGGAGAGCGCCAGCCAGGTGGATTTCCTGGGTTCGGCCGGTTGCACGGTGATCCAGGGTTTTTATTATGGCCGCCCTGCACCGGCGGACGATTTCGCCGCGCGTTGGCTGACGGCGCAGCCGTAAACATCGGCACACCGTCCTTTGAGACGGCGCGCCGGCTCCGGCCGTTCCCCGCGGGCGATAATCGTCCCGCTTTCAACCCGCATGAAAGGCGATGAGATGAACAAACTGGAAAAAGTGTTGTATACCGCCAGGGCCCATACCACCGGCGGCCGCGACGGCCGCTCGGTCAGCGACGACGGCCTGCTGGACGTCAAGCTGGCGGTGCCGAAGGCGATGGGCGGCGCCGGCGGCGCGACCAACCCCGAACAGCTGTTCGCGGCGGGCTATTCGGCCTGCTTCATGGGAGCCCTCCGCCATGTGGCCGGGCAGAAGAAGATCGCGGTGCCGGCCGACGCCGCGATCGACGCCAGCGTATCGATAGGGCCGATTCCGCAGGGCTTCGGCATCGCCGCGCAGCTGACGGTCAGCCTGCCCGGCCTGGAGCGCGCGGTGGCGCAGGAACTGCTGAATGCCGCGCACCAGGTGTGCCCGTACTCGAATGCCACCCGCGGCAATATCGAAGTCGATATCGTCCTCAAATAGCGCGCCTGCCAGGCACGCCTGGCTTCTGGACGCCAGAGCGAATGACGAACGCCCCGGCATGCCGGGGCGCTTTGCATCGCATCGTCGCCGGTGTGACTGCTCAGGCTTCGCCGCCCCCGCTCAAGCGGCGCGCCAGCTCGGCGCGCGTCATCTGCGGAAAATGCTTGCCCAGCAGCTGGTCCAGCTCCAGCTCGAAGTGCTGCCATGGCGTCAGCTCGGTCACGCCGGCGTCGTCGTTCGGCGAGGCGATCATGCCGGCGGCGACGGTGCCGTTGCCTTGCCGGTCTATGATGATCAGACTGCCGCTGCCGCGGCAGTCGCGGTAAGGGTCGAAGGCGGCCGGGCTGTTCAGCGTGATCCGGCACAGGCCGATCTCGTTCAGCGCCAGCGTCTCCGCCGGACTGTCCTCCAGCGTGTTGACGTCGGTGCGGTGCACGATGGCCTCGATGCGGCCGGTCACGAATTTGCCGGCCAGCTTGAAGCCGTATTCCTTGCCCGGACGCAGCGGCGTCTCGCCCATCGCCACCAGATGGGCGTTGAAGCTGCGGGACACATAGGGACGGGCCTCGTCGGCGCGCACCAGCATGTCGCCGCGGGAGATGTCGATCTCGTCCTCCAGCGTCAGCGTCACCGCCTGACCGGCCTGGGCGCGAGCCAGCCGGCCGTCGAAGGTGACGATCTCCTTGACCCGGCTCTGCCTGCCGGACGGCAGGGCCAGCACCGTGTCGCCCGGATGGACGGCGCCGCTGGCGATGGTGCCGCAGAAGCCGCGGAAGTCCAGATTGGGCCGGTTGACGTACTGGACCGGCAGCCGGAAGGCCGACAGCGGGGCATCGTGGCCTATCTGTATCGTTTCCAGCAGATGCATCAGCGTCGAACCCTTGTACCACGACGCGGCCTCGGTGCGGCCGACCACATTGTCTCCGCGCAAGGCCGAGATCGGTACGAAGCGGATGTCCGGAATGCTCAGGTGGGCGGCGAAGGTCAGGTATTCGTCGCGGATGCGGTTGAACACTTCCTCGCTGTAGTCGACCAGGTCCATCTTGTTGACGGCGACGATGACGTGGCGGATGCCGAGCAGGCTGACGATGTGGCTGTGGCGGCGGGTCTGCGTCTGCACGCCGCGCCTGGCGTCGATCAGGATGATGGCCAGATTGCTGGTCGAGGCGCCGGTGGCCATATTGCGCGTGTACTGCTCATGGCCCGGGCAGTCGGCGATGATGAATTTGCGTTTGTCGGTGCTGAAGTAGCGGTAGGCGACGTCTATGGTGATGCCCTGCTCGCGCTCGGCCTGCAGGCCGTCCACCAGCAACGCCAGGTCGATGTCCTGGTCGGTCGTATTGTATTTCTTCGAGTCGCGGGCGATCGCGGCCAACTGGTCCTCGAAGATCAGCTTGGAGTCGTGCAGCAGCCGGCCGATCAGCGTGGACTTGCCGTCGTCCACGCTACCACAGGTGATGAAGCGCAGCAGGTCCTTGTTCTCGTGCTGGCGCAGGTATTCCAGGATATCCCCGGCGATCAGTTCGGATTGGTGCGACATCAGAAATACCCTTCCATTTTCTTCTTTTCCATCGAGCCGGCACTGTCGTGGTCTATCAACCTGCCCTGCCGCTCCGAGGTCTTGGTCAGCAGCATTTCCTGGATGATCTCAGGCAGCGTCGCCGCCTCCGACTCCACCGCGCCGGTCAGCGGATAACAGCCCAGCGTGCGGAAGCGCACCTTGCGCGTCGTGATGCTGGCTTTCTCCTCGGGCGTCAGGTACTCGAGAATGCGCTCGTCGTCTATCATGATCAGCATGCCGTCGCGCTCCACCACCCGGCGTTCGGCGGCGAAATACAGCGGCACGATCTCGATATTTTCCAGATAGATGTATTGCCAGATGTCGAGCTCGGTCCAGTTCGACAGCGGGAACACCCGTATGCTTTCCCCCTTGTCTATCCGGCTGTTGTAGATGTTCCACAGCTCAGGGCGCTGGTTTTTCGGATCCCAGCGGTGGTTCTTGTCGCGGAAGGAGTAGACGCGCTCCTTGGCGCGGCTCTTCTCCTCGTCGCGGCGCGCGCCGCCGAAGGCCGCGTCGAAGCGGTACTTGTTCAAGGCCTGCTTCAACGCCTCGGTCTTCATCACATCGGTGTGCCGGGCCGAACCGGCGGTGAACGGATTGACGCCGGCGTCGACGCCGTCCTGGTTGACGTGGACCAGCAGGTCCCAGCCGTTCTCGCGCGCCTGCTTGTTCCTGAGCGCGATCATGTCGCGGAACTTCCAGGTGGTGTCGACATGCAATAGCGGGAACGGCGGCTTGCCGGGAAAGAACGCCTTCTTCGCCAGGTGCAGCATCACCGCGGAGTCTTTGCCTATCGAATAGAGCATCACCGGGTTTTCGAATTCCGCCGCCACCTCGCGGATGATGTGGATGGATTCGGCTTCCAGTTGTTGCAGGTGGGTCAGCCTTGCTTGATCGATATCCATGCTTGCAGCCTGTTCTATGGTTGCAGTCAATCTACCGGAAATATTCGAGGGTATTCAAAACCGATTGGATATATCAATATAAGCTTAGCAAATCTTAAAATCTTCAATGCTGGAATATGGATTACGGGCAAGCCGAGCGGGCTGGCGCGGTGCTAAGATCAATCCAGATACCCGGCTAAAGTTTTGTCCGCCGGCGCCGATAAAGCGTCAACCGGTGCCATATCGCACCACGCTGGCAAGACAGCGGCGACAGACCGCGCACTCCGTGATGACAGCCAGACAACAGCCCTAAACGCAACACGCCCGCCTGATGGCAGCTCAGGGGGGCCACTGGGAGACGACGTCATGTCATCCATCAGCGCCACAGCAGGTCCATTGGACGTGCAATCCATCGTCAGCCAACTGATTCAGGCCGACTCGCAGCCGCTCACCCAGAGCCAGCAGCGCGTCAGCAACTACCAGTCCGAGCTGAGCACGCTGGGCCAGGTCAGTTCCGCGCTGTCCAGCCTGCAGAGCGCCGCCACCACGCTGGCCTCCGGCACGTTTCTGCAGCAGTTCACCGCCTCCTCCTCGGACGGCACCGTGGCCAGCGTCTCCGCCACCAGCGGCGGCACCGCCGGCACCTATGCGCTGAATGTCACGCAGATGGCGCAGTCGCGGCAGTTGGTGTTCGACCGGACCTCCGGCGGTACGTCCATCACCGATCAGAACGCCACGCTGTCCGGCGCGCCGTCGTCGCTGACCTTCAATGTCGGCGGCACCAGCAGCACCGTCCAGCTGGGCAGCAATGTCTCGCTGTCGTCGATCGCCAGCAGCATCAACAGCGCCGGCATAGGCGTGAACGCGTCCATCGTGCAGTACAACAACAATTACTCGCTGGTGCTGAACTCGTCGCAGTCCGGCTCCACCAACACCTTCTCGATCACCGCCGGCGGCACCGACAGCAACGGCACGTCGGGCAATACGCTGGCCGGCCTGCAGCAAAGCAGCACCGCCGCCAGCGAATCGGCCAATGCCCAGAACGCGTTGATGACGGTGAACGGCGTCAGTGTCTCGTCCAGCAGCAATACCGTGACCAATGTGGTCAACGGCGCCAGCATCACGCTGGAAAAACTGGGGCAGACCACGATCAATATGAGCCAGAACACGTCGGGCATCGCCTCGACGCTGCAGACCTTCATCTCGGCCTACAACCAGGTGGTCAGCACCACCAACTCGGCCACCACCAGCACCACCACCGTCGGCAGCACGCCGACCAATACCGACATCAGCTCCGACCTGACCGGCCTGCACGACCAGCTGGCCGGCCTGCTCGGCACGCCGGTGTCGGGCGTGGATCCGGTCAACTCCTACGCCTATCTCGCCCAGGTGGGCATCACGCAGAACGCCGACGGCACGCTGTCGCTGAACTCCACCACGTTCAACGCGGCCCTGGCCGCCAACCCGTCGGCGGTGAGCAATCTGTTCGGCAATCCGCAGAATACCGGCATAGGCAATGTGTTCAACACCACCATCAACTCGCTACTTGGGCCGGGCGGCATGATCACCAGTGACCAGACCAATATCAACAGCCAGGTGACGACCGAGCAGCAATTGCAGCAGCAACTGCAAAGCCAACTGAGCACCGAGCAGACCAATCTGCTGACCGAATACTCCAACCTGAACAGCGAGCTGGCGCAGATGGAGCAGGCCTCCACCAGCATGGCCAACCTGATCGCCTGAGCGCTCCGATCGTTGTCGGGCGGCGTCCATTCTGGAGGCCGCCTTTTCTTTTGGCGTATACTCCGGGGATTCCGTCGCCGGCCCGTGGCGAATGGAACCGATGCCAGCCTTATCCGTCCGACTCTAGATGATTCCCGATATCGACCTCTCCCGCCGCCGGCTGCTGCAAAGCCTGACCATAGGCGCCGGCGCAGCCGCCCTGCAAGGATGCCGCACAATGATAGACCAGAACGTTCCGTCCGCCCCGCCGGCCAGCCACCGCCTGTACCTGACCGCCTGCTCCGGCATCGTGCCGGCCAGGCAGCAGCAGCTGGCGCTGCCTCGACTGCGGCAGGCGGGCTTCGCGTTGGAGAACACCGAGGCGCTGGCGCGCAGCCATCAGCGCTTCGCCGGCACCGACGCCGAGCGGCTGGCCGATTTGAACCGCCTGCTGGCCCAGCCGCAGCTGCCGCAAATGGTGCTGGCCGCGCGCGGCGGTTACGGCGCGATGCGCCTGCTGCCGCAACTGGACCTCGCTCGCCTGGGGGCGCGCGTTCGCGAAGCGCGCTCGCTGCTGGTCGGCTACAGCGACTTCAGCGCCATCCAACTGGCGCTGCTGGCCAAGAGCGGCGTCGGCAGCTTCGCCGGTCCGATGCTGGGCGATTTCGGCAGCGCCGCGCCCAGCGCCTACGCCATCGACGAATTCTTCCGCACCGTCACCACGCCGCAGCGCAGTCTGAACGTGGCCGGCCCCCATGCCAGCGCCCGCGGCGAAGGGCTGTTCTGGGGCGGCAACCTCAGCGTGCTGTCCAGTCTGGTCGGCACGCCCTATCTGCCGGACGTCAAAGGCGGCCTGCTCTTCCTCGAGGATGTCGGCGAGCAGCCGTACCGGGTGGAGCGGATGCTGCAGCAGCTTTACCTGTCCGGCGTGCTGACGAAGCAGCGGGCGATCTTCCTCGGCGATTTCTCCATGCGCAAGCATGTCGACGTCTACGATCCGGGCTACGACTTCGACGCGGTGGTGGCCGAGCTGCGCCGCATCAGCGGCGTGCCGGTGTTCACCGGCCTGCCCTTCGGCCATATCGCCGACAAGACGACGCTGCCGCTCGGCTTCCCCGCGCGCTTTGAGGCCGACGAGTCGGGGCTCGCGCTGCAGTTCTTCGACTATCCGACGGTATCGCCGCAGGGCCTGCAGCCGCAGGCGCTGCTGGGGACCCAGGTGGCCTGAGTCCGAATGCCAGTCGCTTGACGACGGCGGCGCAATGGCGCAGTTTGGCATCTTTACGTCAGCCGAATTGCCCTTGGAGATTGCATGACCCTCAGCCGCACACCGTTGGCCGGATGGATTCTGGCCGTTCTTCTCGCACCCGGCGCGGCGGGCGCCGCCGATGGCTACCAGACGCCGCCGCCCGAGCTGGCGGCGCTGGTCAACGCGCCGCGCACCCCGCTGCAGTCGCTGAATCCGCAGCGCGACACCATCCTGCAGACCAGCCGGCCGGGCCTGCCCGGCATCGCCGACGTATCGCAGCCGGAGCTGAGGCTGGCCGGCCTGCGCATCAATCCTGGCATGCGCGCCGCCAGCCGCTTCGATTTCGGCAACGGCCTGACCCTGCTCGACATCGCCAGCGGCAAGAGCCGGGCGGTGGCGGGCCTGCCGGAGAGCCCCCGCATCGCCGACAGCCAGTGGGCGCCGGACGGCAAGCGCGTGGCCTTGGCGCTGTGGGGCGCCAAAGGGGTGGAATTGTGGCTGCTTGACGTGTCCAGCGCCCGCGCCCGCCGTTTGGGCGCCTTTCACCTGAACGCCGTCAGCGGGCGGGGCTTCGCCTGGATGGGCAATCAGTTGCTGGTGAAGCTGGTTCCGGCCCGGCAGGGACCGGCGCCGCTGAAACCGTCGACGCCGACCGGCCCCAACATCCAGCAGAGCATAGGCGGTAAGTTGTCGCAGACCCGCACCTATCCCGATCTGCTGAAGACCCCGTACGATGCCGATCTGCTGGACTATCAGCTGAGCAGCCAACTGGCGCTGGTGGACATGGACGGCAAGACGCGGCTGATCGGCCAGCCCGACCGCTACCTGGCCGTGCAGCCGTCGCCCAACCGTCAGTATCTGCTGTCGGCGCGTCTGCAACGCCCCTACTCCACGCTGGTGCCGATCAACCGCTTTCCGCAGCGGATAGAGGTGCTCGACCTTCAAGGCCGCAGCCTGCGCCTGCTGGCGCAACGGCCGCTGCTGGAGCGGATGCCGTCCGGCAACGACGCGGTGGAAACCGGCCCGCGCAGCGTCGAATGGCGCGCCGACGCGCCGGCGACGCTGTTCTGGGCCGAGGCCCAGGACGGCGGCGATCCGGAGGCCGCGGCCAAGGTCCGCGACGCCTTGTATCTTCAGGCGGCGCCGTTCAAGCAGCCGCCGTTCAAGTTGCAGGAGCTGGCCAGCCGCTTCGCCGACATCCAGTGGGGCCGCGGCGATCTGGCCCTGGTCAGCGAGTACTGGTGGAAGACGCGCGATCTGAAGACCTGGCGCGTCAGGCCCGCCGAGCCGGGCAAGCCGGCCGAACTGCTGAATCGGCGCAGTTCCGAAGACCGCTATGCCGATCCGGGCAGCCCGGCGATGGTCAGCAACGCCGACGGCCAGCCGGTCTTGCAGACCAGCGCCGACGGCGGCAGCCTTTATCTGCTTGGAGACGGCGCCAGCCCCGACGGCGACCGCCCCTTCATCGACCGGCTGGACCTGGCCGGCAACAAGACCACCCGCCTGTGGCGTTCGCAAGCGCCGTGGTACGAACAGCCGCTGGCGGTTCTGGACGACGGCAAGCGCGCGCTGCTCAGCCGGGAACAGGCGGAAACGCCGGCCAATCTGTATCTGAGGCGGTTGGACCAGGCCGACGGGCTGCGCCAGCTGACTTTCTTCCCTCACCCGACGCCGCAGTTGAAGGGCGTGCAGAAACGGCAGCTGCGCTACAAGCGCGCCGACGGCGTCGATCTGAGCGCCACGCTGTATCTGCCGCCCGGCTACGATGCCAAACGCGATGGTCCGCTGCCTATGCTGATGTGGGCCTACCCGGCCGAGTTCAAGAGCGCCGACACCGCCGGACAGGTCACCGATTCGCCGTACCGCTTCAATCGAATCGGGTACTGGGGGCCGGAAGCGCTGCTGACGCGCGGCTACGCGGTGCTGGACGACCCCTCTATGCCCATCATCGGCGTCGGCAAGCAGGAGCCCAATGACAGCTATCTGCCACAGCTGAAGATGGACGCGCAGGCGGCGGTGGACGAGGTGGTGCGTCTCGGCGTGGCCGATCGCGACCGCATCGCCATCGGCGGCCATTCCTACGGTTCCTTCATGACGGCCAATCTGCTGGCGCACACCCGTCTGTTCCGCGCCGGCATCGCCCGCTCCGGCGCCTTCAACCGCACGCTGACGCCGTTCGGCTTCCAGTCGGAGGAGCGCAGCTTCTGGCAGGCCAAGGACGTGTATCAGACGATGTCGCCGTTCAATTACGCCGAGCAGATCAAGGACGCGCTGCTGCTGATCCACGGCGAGGCCGACAACAATCCGGGCACCTTTCCGCTGCAGAGCGAGCGGATGTACCAGGCGCTGCAGGGCTTGGGCGGAACGGTGCGGCTGGTGATGCTGCCGGCGGAAAGCCACGGCTACCGCGCGCGCGAATCGATTCTGCACATGCTGTGGGAGGAGGATCGCTGGCTGGATCAGTACGTCAGGCACGCGGCGCCGCGCGCGCAGCAGGCCGCCGCGCCGCGATAGACGGCGCCGCCGCCGGGGCGGCCCGCCACCCGAAGCCCGGCGCCGCCGGGCTTTTGCATCACCGCCGGGCCGGCGGCGTCGTTTTCCGCCATACACACATATTCGGCTTGCGCTTTGATTCCATGTGTACAAAATGGATTATAAGGAGAGACAAAGGCAGAAAACCCATGCGAGACAACAACGGCCGCCGCATCTATATCGAGCAGCCCGGCCGGCCCAGGCTGTATCAGTTCGATGACATGCCCGGCTACGAGGTGGTCGGCGTGATCACACTGGCGGGGAGAAGCGGCGCACTGCTGAGGAAATACAGCAACGGCGTCTACAGCATGGCCAACTCGGGCATCCTGCGGCCGCTGGACCAGCGGCTGGTGAAAATGGCGCTGGGCATCGCCTCCAATGCCGGCGCGCCGCCGAGAATGGAGGGCGGCGCGCGGCACAATGTCTATCTGGACGCGGAAAGCATAGATATCGCCCAGGCGCTCGGGGACGGCAATATCAGCCGGGGTATACGGCTGGCGCTCAGAGCCCGCGCCGACGCCGACCGAGACGAGCCGCCCGGCCGGGCCGTGGCCTGAGCGGACGGTGGGACGCCGTCCCGATCAGCCGTACTGACGCGCGAAGTCCATCATGAAGTTGACCAAGGACTTCACGCCCTCGATCGGCATCGCGTTGTAGATCGACGCGCGCATGCCGCCGACGGCGCGGTGGCCCTTCAACTGGGCCAGGCCGTTCTTGCGCGCCTCCAGCAGGAAGATCTCGTCCAGCGCCTCGTCCTTCAGCCGGAACACCACGTTCATCTTGGAGCGGAACGGCTGCTCGATATGGGTCGAGTAGAAACCGCCGCTGCTGTCTATCACATGGTACAGCAGGCCGGCCTTTTCCTCGTTGCGGGTGGCGATGCCCTTGACGCCGCCCTGCTCCTTCAGCCATTTGAACACCAGGCCGGCGATATAGATCGGATAGGTGCCGGGCGTGTTGTACATCGAATCGGCGTCGGCGTGGACCTGGTAATTCAGCATCGTCGGGATGTCGGCGCGCGCGCGGCCCAGCAGATCCTCCCGGATGATCAGCACGGTCAGGCCGGACGGGCCGATATTCTTCTGCGCGCCGGCGTAGATCATGCCGAAACGGGAAATGTCGATCTCGCGCGACAGGAAGTCCGACGACATGTCGCAGACCAGCGGCACATCGTCCAGCGTACCCGGGATGTCCGGGAACTGCAGGCCGCCTATCGTCTCGTTCGAGGTGTAGTGCAGATAGGCCGCCCGGGGATCGCGCTGCCAGGCCGATTCGTCCGGGATATAGCAGAAATTGCGGTCTTCGCTGCTGGCCACCACATTGACCTTGGCGTAGCGCCTGGTCTCCTTGATCGCCAGCTTTGACCAGTGGCCGGTGTTGACGATGTCTATGCTGTCCTTGTCGCCCAGCAGGTTCAGCGGGGCCATCGCGAACTGCAGCGAGGCGCCGCCCTGCAGGAACAGCACCTTGTAGCCGGCCGGAATGCGCATCAGCTCGCGCAGATCGTGCTCGGCGTCATGGATGATCTCCATGAACTCCTTGCCGCGATGGCTCATCTCCATCACGCTCATGCCGGAGCCGTGCCAATCCAGCAATTCGCTCTGCGCCTCGGCCAGCACCTGGTGCGGCAGTACGGCGGGACCGGCGGAAAAGTTGTAAACCTTGGCCATGTCTATCCTCTGTCTCTTTGCGTGTTCGGGTTGGGCCGGCTCCGGGCCCTCATCTCGAGTGTATGAAAAAACCGGCGTCTCCCGCCAGGGAAAGCGCCGGTTTTCTGACAAACAGCCTGCATGGCGTGTTCAATTGTTCAGCAAGAAGTGGGCGCGGGCCACTGCGACCGGTTTGGCGCGGTCGTCCTGCCAGGCCTCGATCAGCACATGCGCGACCCGCTTGCCCTGCTTGGTGATCTCGCACTGGGCGAACAGGGTCTGGGGTCGGCCCGGGCGCAGGTAGTCCAGCGAGAAGTCGACGATCTTCGGCGCCTCCAGCGATTCACGGTTCCACATCAGATGTATCATCGCCGCGCTTTCCATGAAGCCGCCGATCAGGCCGCCGTGCAGCGCCGGCAATGCGGTGTTGCCGACATTGCGCTCCAGGAAGGGCAGTTCGAAGCGCAGCTCGCCGCCCTCGTCCTCGGCCATCACCGTGCCCATCAGCTTGACATAGGGCAGCGCGGCCACGATCTCGGCATAGGCCTTGCGGTCGCGCAGTTCGGCGAAGCGTTGCATGAACTCGCTCATCGTCCGCCCTCCTGCACCATCGGCGTGCGGCTGGATTCCCGCATGAAGGTGGCGACGCCGTGGGCGATCGGATCCGACGGGTCGTCGTGATAGCACACCGCGCGGGTGAAGGCGATCTGGCTGGCCAGCCGGTAGCATTCGGCGGTGCAGCGTATCGCCTTGCCCGGCGTCGCCGATTTCAGATAGTCGATGCGCAGATCCAGCGTCGCTATCGTTTCCAGGCCCGGCAGCTGGGCGGTCACCGCGATGGCGCTGCAGGTGTCGACCAGCGAGGTGATCACCCCGCCGTGCAGGATGCCGGTTGCGGGATTGCCGACCAGGCCCTCCCGCCACGCCAGCTGCAGCGTGGGCTTGCGCCCCTCGGTGCCGACGTACTCGAAGCCCAGCGTCGCGCAGTGCGGAAAGGAGACGAAGAGCTGGCTCATCATCTCCAGCACCCGTGGATTGGCGGGAGTCGGGATCATTACGCCTCGCCCTGCTCCGGCGCGGCCTCGCCGTCGCCCTCTTCGCATTCGGCCTCGGATTCGGCGACGATCTCCAGGCCGATCAGCTTCTCGCCGTCGTCCAGATTGATCAGGCGCACGCCCTGGGCCGAGCGACCGGTCTCGCGCACCTCCGCCACCTTGGTGCGGATCAGCACGCCGCCGGTGGTGATCAGCATGATGTCGTCGGTTTCCTCGACCAGGCTGGCCGCCACCAGCTTCAGGCCGGTCTTGTCGGTCAGATCCATCGCGATCACGCCCTGGGTGCCGCGGCTGGTGCGGCGGAAATCGCCGACGCAGGTGCGCTTGCCGTAGCCGCCGTCGCTGGCGGTCAGCACCATCTGCTGCTCGGAGTTGCTGACCAGCAGCGAGATCACCTGCTGTTCGTCGCCCAGCATCATGCCGCGCACGCCGGTGGCGTTGCGGCCCATCGGGCGCACGTCGGTCTCGCTGAAGCGCACGGCCTTGCCGGCGTCGGAGAACAACATGATCTGGTCGTCGCCGTTGGTCAGCGCCACGCCGATCAGGTTGTCGCCGTCTTCCAGGTTGACGGCGATGATGCCGGCGGTGCGCGGACGGGAGAAGTCGACCAGCGGGGTCTTCTTCACCGTGCCGCTGGCGGTGCACATGAACACATACTGGTCGTCGCGGAACTCCTTGACCGGCAGCAGCGCGTTGATCTTCTCGCCCTCTTCCAGCGGCAGCACGTTGACCATCGGCTTGCCTCGGCTCTGGCGGCCGCCCTGCGGCAGGTCGTAGACCTTGCGCCAGTAGCAGCGGCCGCGGCTGGAGAAGCACAGCACGTAGTCGTGGGTGTTGGCGACGAACAGCGTCTCGATGAAGTCGTCGTCCTTGGTGGCCGCCGCCTGCTTGCCGCGGCCGCCGCGGCGCTGGGCGCTGTAGTCATCTATCGGCTGGGCCTTGATGTAGCCGCCGTGAGAAATCGTGACCACCATGTCCTGCGGGGTGATCAGATCCTCGATATTGATGTCGCCGCCGTAAGGCTCGATTTCCGAGCGGCGCGGGTCGCCGAACTGCGCGCGGATCGCGGTCAGCTCGTCGCCTATGATCTGGTTGATCCGCTCCGGACGGGCCAGGATGTCCAGCAGGTCCTGGATCACGTCCATGATCTCGCGGTATTCGCCGACGATCTTGTCCTGCTCCAGGCCGGTCAGGCGCTGCAGGCGCATGTCCAGTATCGCCTGCGCCTGCGTGTCGGACAGGTGGTAGCCGTCGTCCTTCATGCCGAAGGCCGGATCGATGTTATCCGGACGCGCCTTGTCGCCCTCTACGCGGGACAGCATGTCCTCGACCAGCGACGAGCGCCAGGCGCGCGCCATCAGCGCGGCCTTGGCCTGCGGAGGCGCCTCGGACGCCTTGATCAGCGCGATGATCTCGTCGACGTTCGACAGCGCGACGGCCAGGCCTTCCAGGATATGGCCGCGCTCGCGCGCCTTCTTCAGCTCGAAGATGGTGCGGCGGGTCACCACCTCGCGGCGGTGGCGCAGGAACTCGACCAGAATCTGCTTCAGGTTCAGCAGGCGCGGCTGGCCGTCGACCAGCGCCACCATATTCATGCCGAAGCTGTCCTGCAGCTGGGTCAGCTTGAACAGGTGGTTCAACA
This sequence comes from Chromobacterium sp. CV08, assembly GCF_051129845.1. Lineage (NCBI taxonomy): Bacteria > Pseudomonadati > Pseudomonadota > Betaproteobacteria > Neisseriales > Chromobacteriaceae > Chromobacterium > Chromobacterium sp. CV08. The sequence continues at coordinate 2,668,061 of NZ_CP150453.1, read as the reverse complement.
CCACTTCCGGCATTTCGCCGCGCTTGAGCTCGATCACCACGCGCATGCCGGACTTGTCCGACTCGTCTCGCAGGTCGGAGATGCCCTCGATCTGCTTGTCGCGCACCAGCTCGCTGATGCGTTCCAGCAGGCGCGCCTTGTTCACCTGGTACGGAATCTCGTCGACGATGATGGCTTCGCGGTCGCCCTTGCCTATCGGCTCGACGTGGGTGCGGGCGCGCATGATCACGCGGCCGCGGCCGGTGCGGTAGCCTTCCTTGACGCCGGCGGTGCCGTAGATGATGCCGGCGGTCGGGAAGTCCGGCGCCGGGATGATGTCGATCAGTTCGTCTATCGTCAGCTCGCTGTTGGCCAGCAGCGCCAGGCAGGCATCGACGACTTCATTCAGATTGTGCGGCGGGATGTTGGTGGCCATGCCGACCGCGATGCCGGACGAACCGTTGACCAGCAGGTTCGGGATCTTGGCCGGCAGGATCAGCGGCTCGTGCTCGGATCCGTCGTAGTTCGGGCCGAAGTCCACCGTTTCCTTGTCGATGTCGGCCAGCAGCTCGTGCGCGATGCGCGCCATGCGGATTTCGGTGTAACGCATCGCCGCGGCGTTGTCGCCGTCGACCGAACCGAAGTTGCCCTGGCCGTCCACCAGCGGGTAGCGCAGCGAAAAGTCCTGGGCCATCCGCACGATGGTGTCGTAGACCGCGGTGTCGCCGTGCGGGTGGTATTTACCGATCACGTCGCCAACGATACGCGCCGATTTCTTGTATGCACGGTTCCAGTCGTTGGACAGCTCGTGCATCGCGTACAGCACCCGGCGGTGCACCGGCTTCAGGCCGTCGCGCACGTCAGGCAGCGCCCGGCCCACGATCACGCTCATCGCGTAATCGAGGTAGGAGCGGCGCATCTCCTCTTCGAGGCTGATTGGAATCGTTTCCTTGGCGAACAGGTTATCGGTCATAAGTGTCTTGATTCGTAAGGATGGATCCGGCCGTCGCGACGGGGGCCGTCGTCTGATCGACGATGGCGCGCTCCGCGGCGGCGACCGACATGATGTGGCAATCCTCCATTCTACCATGAAAGGCCGGCCGCATGCCTGCCCGCCGGGCGGCTCGCGGCGGGGCGCGCGGGCATAAAAAAAGGAGGGCCGCAGCCCTCCGCAAGTCTTGTAGCCAGGAGTGTTACAAGAAAACTCAGTTCCAGCCCTGCGGCAGTTTGTAGCCGGCGAATTTCTGCTTGGTATAGGCCTTGAAAGCCGGCGAATTGTAGGCGGCGACCACGTCCTTGGCCCACGGCTTGGCGGCGTCCGCCGCGCGCACCACGCCCCAGTTGACGTAGGCGTAGCTCTTTTCCTGGTAGACGGCGTCGGTCAGCTTGATGCCGGAGCTGGTCGCGTAATTGCCGTTGATGACGGCGAAGTCCACGTCGCTGCGCGAGCGCGGCAGCTGGGCGGCCTCCAGCTGGACGATCTTCACCTTCTTGATATTGACGGCGATGTCGCGCTCGGAGGCGGTCAGCGGGTTGACGCCCGGCTTCAGCTTCACCCAGCCGAGGTCGCTCAGCATCACCAGCGCGCGGGCGAAGTTGGACGGATCGTTAGGCGCGGCCACGGTCACGCCCGGCTTCACGTCCTTCAGCGATTTCAGCTTGCCCGGGTAGATGCCCAGCGGCGCGGTCGGCACCTGGAAGGCCTCCTTCAGAGACAGCTTGTGCTCCTTGGCGAAGTTGTCGAGGTAGGGCTTGTGCTGGAACACATTGACATCCAGCGAACCTTCCTGCAGCGCCAGGTTCGGACGCACGTAGTCGGTGAACTCCACCAGCTTCACGGCGTAGCCCTGCTTTTCCAGGATAGGCTTGATCGACTGCTTGACCATGTCGCCGAAGTCGCCGACGGTGGTGCCGATGACGATTTCCTTCTTGGCCGGATCGGCGGCCAGCGCCTGGCCTGCCAGGGCCAGGCCCACGATGGATGCTGCAACTGCCTTGATGACGAATCTACGCATTACTCTCTCCTTATAAATTCTGCGCGTCTTGAAAATCAGCGTTTGTCCAGTTTGGCCGCCAGGCGGTTGCCCAGCAGCTGGATGATCTGCACCAGGGCCACCAGCAGCACCACCATGGCCACCATCACGTCGGTCTGGAAGCGGTAGTAGCCGTAACGGATGGCCAGGTCGCCTATGCCGCCGCCGCCGACCACGCCCGCCACCGCGGTGTAGCTGAGGAAGCTGATGGTCAGGATGGTCAGGCCGGAGATCAGACCGGCGCGGGCCTCGTTGACCAGCACCTTGAAGATGATCTGCATCGGGCTCGCGCCCATGGCCTCGGCCGCCTCCACCACGCCGCGCGGAATCTCGCGCAGCGTCTGCTCGACCAGGCGGGCGAAGTACGGAATCGCGGCGAAGGACAGCGGCACCGACGCGGCCACCGGGCCTATGGTGCTGCCGACCAGCGCGCGGGTCAGCGGGATCAGCACCACCATCAGGATGATGAAGGGGAAGGAGCGCACCAGGTTCACCAGCCAGCTGAGCACGCCGTTGACGGCGCGGTTGGCGAACATCTGGCCCGGCTGGGACAGGTAGAGAATCACGCCCAGCGGGCCGCCGAACAGGATGGCGGCGGCGAGGCCCACGCCCAGCATCACGCCGGTTTCCTGCACGGCCTGCAGGATTTCCGGGCCCATCGATTGCAGGTTCTGCAGCGCTTCGTTCAAGCTTGCGGCATCCATTACGCGGCCTCCAGCAACGAGCGGGCCAGGTCGGAATCGGCCTCCACCTCGCGATTGTTCACATCGACGATCTCGACCACCCTCCCCTGGTCCAGCACGGCGGCGCGATGGCAGATGCTGCGCACCACGTGCATCTCGTGCGTGACGATGACCACGGTGACGCCGAAGCGCGCATTGATGTCCTGCAGGCAATCCAGGATGGACTGGGTGGTTTTCGGATCCAGCGCAGAAGTCGGCTCGTCGGCCAGAATCACGTGCGGCCGCGGGGCCAACGCGCGGGCGATGCCGACGCGCTGCTTCTGGCCGCCGGACAGCTGGGCCGGATAATGCTCGGCGCGGTCCTCGAGACCGACGACGGCCAGACACTCGGCGACGCGTTTTTCGATGTCGGCCTTGCTCCAGCCGGCGATTTCCAGCGGGAAGGCCACATTGCCGGCAACAGTGCGGTTGGCCAGCAGGTTGAACTGCTGGAACACCATGCCGATATTCTGGCGCGCGGCGCGCAATTGTTTCGGGGACAGGCTGGTCAGGTCCTGGCCGTCGACGATGACGGCGCCGGCATCCGGACGCTCCAGCAGATTGATCAGGCGCAGCAAGGTGGACTTGCCGGCGCCGGAGAAGCCGATCAGGCCGAAGACTTCGCCGGCCTTGACGGTCAGCGAGGTTTCCGCGACGGCGTCGAACCAGCCGCCATCCGGGCGGCGGAACCGTTTATGGACATTTTGCAGATGAATCATTCCAAACACTCCCAAAAGCATAAAGCCCGCCGATTGCTGCGGCGGGCTTTGGCTGTGGAAATCTTCGGAATATCCGGGAGATTAGATGTAGACGGATTCGGTGATGCTGGGTCTGTCTACCCACGCTTTAGCTGTTTTACGCCCGCAAGCTGTGTTCAAATCGGCGATAAATTTGATTGAGATTGAACATGCTTTTTCGCTTAGCGTCAACCGCCTTGTGAAAAATTATATGGAACTGTCGCCATATTGCAAAAAATGCTTTGCAATATGAAAATCCGTTCTTTTCTTAGAATTTTCAGTTTTATTTGAACCGCGCCATCCTCCCCGCCGACTCACAAGGGACTCAGTTGGGCGCACAGCGGCAGATGGTCGGACAGCACCGACCACGGCTTGCCCGACAACACCCGTGCCGACTCCACCCGCAAGCCGCGCACATAGATGCGGTCCAGCGGCAGCATCGGCATCCGCGCCGGAAAGCTCTGCGCATGGCTGCCGCGCGTCTCTAAAAACACCTCCTGCAAGCCCAGCTCGCGCCGCAGCAGCATGCTGGCCTCGCCGCGCCAGTCGTTGAAATCGCCGGCCAGGATCAGCGGCGTGTGCTCGGCTATCGCCTCCTGAACATAGCGCGCCAGCCCGCGGTATTGCTTGCGCCTGTCGAAGCCCAGCAGATTGAAGTGTCCGCACAGCGCCACCACCGGCTGGGGCCAGCCGTCGGGCTGCAACTGGCATTGCAGCACGCCCCGGCTCTCGAAGCGGTTGACCGAGATGTCGCGGTTGCACCAGTGGCTGACATGAAAGCGGGTCAAAAGCGCGTTGCCGTGGTGGCCGTGCTCGTAGCTGGCGTTCAAACCGTACACCGCCCGGTGCGCCAGCCGGCTGGCCAGGAAGTCGTGCTGAGGCTGCGCCGGCCAGCGCTGATGCCGCAGCGCCCGCTCCAGATGTTTGCCCTGCACTTCCTGCAGGAACAGCATGTCCGGCGCCAGCTCGGCCAAGGCCTCGGCCATGTCGCCCACCCTCAGATGACGGTTCAGAGGGGACATGCCTTTGTGGATGTTGTAGGTTATGACGGAGATGGATTTCATATAAAAACAACAACTTGCGCACCACCTGTTGAACGTCGACCTGGAAGTGCGCCAAGAATGGATGCCTGGGAATGAAATGCCTGACGATCAATTGTAGCAGTAGCCGAAGCCCAGGCTCTGAAGACACGACGGTCTCTTGCTCGGGAGACGGATCGACCATGCCCCGCCCTGCATCTCGGGGGATGCTTGCGACGCGCTTCGGGAGCGGACGCGGCCGGCATATCGGCGCGGCCTTTGGTCAGGCAAGGCCTTCCCTCCCCCTCCGGCCCGCCCGCTTCGGCCGAATCAGCGGTAGAAAGACCGCAATCGCCGGCGCATGACGGGCCGCGCCTTGTCCGCCAAATAGGACATATGCCCGCCTTCCACTCGCAGTATTTGAATCATTTCACGCTTGCCAAGATCCGCCAGCGCATTTTCCACCGAAGTGAACGGCACAATCAGGTCGTACATTCCTGTAATCGCCAGAACCTTCAAGCCTGGACGCAGCGAAATCGCCTTGGATAGGTTTGACACCGCTTCTTTTCGCCCTCTGCCTGCGACAGGATCGACTATCGGCGATGAGGACGAAAAGGGAATGTCGTGGTGAAATACGTAGGGAGTGCTGCCATGGTATTGCAGAAAATTCGAAAAATAAGCCGGCTGCGTCGCGCGTATGCATTGATAAGCCAAGGGCAAATCGCCTGAACGCGGCATCACGATTCTGGCATCGTATGAGTCCAGTATTTTCCCCGGAATAAAATCCAGCGCCAGGATGCCGCCAAAATATGGGAAATGTTCAATCAGCAACGCCCTGTTCAAACCGCTGATGCCCTCGAGGCGCTTCAGCATCTCCGGGGGCATCACCGGAGGGATGGCCTTTTTCCTCCTCGCCTCTTCATATTGCCGTGCCAGGCGTGCGAACGGCCCGACGGCAAACTGCTGAACTGACCGTAAATAGCTGTCCAGCCCCATCGTGTCCGGCTTGTCCGAGCGGCCGAAGTAGGTGGCGATCGCGGCAACCGTTGGCAACGAATCCACTGAATACGATTCCGTTGCGGGCATGAACGATAGTGCCGGAGATTGAAGAATCAAGCCATTCAGTGGCTTGTCTCCGGCAACGAGCAGCTGCGCCACCAGGCATGCGCGATAGCCGCCATACGATTCGCCGTATAGATAAACCGGGGATGTCATGCGCTGATTGGCGGACAGATAGCGAAGAATGAAGTCGCGGAATACCATGGCATCCGTCGATTCGTTCATGAATGTCTGATTGGTGTTCGGCGCAATCGCCTCCGAGTAACCGGTTGCCGGGGCGTCAATGAATACCAGGTCGGACTCGGTCAGCAGGGTATCCTCCGCCTCCGTCAACGAGAAAGTCGTGACGGCTGAATCGGGCATGCCGGTCTGAACGCGATATGGCCCCCATGATCCCAGGTGTAGCCAGATGCTGGACTCGCCCGGCCCGCCATTGAAGAAGAAGGTGACCGGGCGATCAGGCCGTGTGCTTTGGTCCACGGTATACGCGACATAGAATATCGACGCTTGCGCATCGCCATTGGATGCGCGTGCCGTCAAATGCCCCGCGTTTGCCGTATAGGAAAAATGCCGCGAACGGTCGGTCTTGCTCAACAGGATATGCCGCGTCACTGCGGCCGTTTCCGGTACGGAGCACGATGGCAGCGACGCATCGGCATCGCTGGAGTAAATCACCGGATCGCACAAGCCGACTGCCATTACCATTCCCCCCTGAGTCCCCGGCTAACGATGATGACGATGCGGAATATGTCGCCGGCGGGCGTTGGTAAAGCCGCGACTGCATCGTAGGCGCCAGCCATGCCCTGTCGCCAACCACCGCCAGCCTTATTCGGATCGATCCGATTCCGGCGGAGTCGCGGCGCGTCTATCCGAAATGGTCCGCATAGGATTTGGCTGAAAAACCCCGTCCCGACATTCGCCGCCCAATCGGTCAGTTAGCGTCAAGGCATTCAAGATGACGATGGATTGGAGGTGGTTTTATGCCGATGTAGTTTCAAGGTTCGCAGCCGGCGCGCGGCGCAATATGTCGGCCGCGCATTCCAATCGGGAGCGGAGTATCGAGCGATAAGGCATCTACGGCAGTTTCCGGCCCCCCGCGCCCATCTACACGCATGCATGGAGTGCTACAGATATGTCGTTGAAGGAACTCAAAAAAACAGGAATCTATCTGGCGTTGATGCTATCGCCACTGTCTGCCTCGGCCTCGCTTGGGGGGAATGCCCAAAGCGTCGAGCAGGACTTCTCAGCCTTGCGGGCCGCCCCGGAAAAAACCGCGGCAGCTCAGCAGGCGACCCAGCAGACGATCGATGTCACGCCGAGCGGACGCAATTACCAGGTGAAGAAGTTCATCACCAAGAACGGCACCGAGGTGCGCGAATACCTGCACAAGGACGTCGTGTTCGGCGTGACCTGGGCCGGCCCGGTGATTCCGAATCTGCGGCAGCTGTTCGGCCTCGCCAATTACGCCACTTACCGCAATGCGCTCCAGTCGCGGGAACCTGCCCAGCGCTCGCGCCGGATGCTGTCGATTTCGACTTCGACACTGGTCGTCGACTCCTTCGGCAAAGTGCCGAATTTCTCCGGCCAGGCCTATATCCCGCAACGGGTGCCGGCCGGCGTCGCCGTCAGCGATATTCAATGAAAGGGATGACCATGCGCCACTCGACCCTCGTTGCCTTGCTGGCGGCCGGCAGCCTTGCCTCCGCCCACGCCGCCGTCCCCCATCCTGCCAATGTGCTGCCGATGACCGTGCATCACAGCAACGCCATCCCCGACGTCAATATCCCGACTGTCAGCATCACCTTGTGCGCGCCGGGCCATACCGACGCCGATCATTGCCAGACCATCCCCGACATCCTGGTGGACACCGGAGCCGCCGGCCTGCGCATCGTCTCCTCGGTGCTGAAGCCGGGCGTGCGCAAGGCCCTGACTCCGCAAATGTATCAGGGCAAGCCTGTCACCGAATGTCTGCAGTATGTGGAGAGCGCCGTCTGGGGCAGCGTTTCGAAAGCCGATGTCTGGCTAGGCACCGACCCGACCCAGGGCAAGGCGCTCAATCCCCAGTACGGGAAGAGCGTGCCCTTTCAGCTGATCGGCGCTGACGGCATTCCGGACGCCCCGGAAGACTGTGCGTCGAACGGACCGGTGCAGGACACGGTCAAGGCTTTCGGCGCCAACGGCACCATCGGCGTGTCGCCGGACATTGTGGACCGCAATCCGCTGTACTACACCTGCAACGCCACCAGTTGCCAGGAGACCAAGGTCGGCCTGGAACGGATGGTGCCCAATCCGATAGGCCGCCTGCCTGACGACAATAACGGCGTGATCCTGCAACTCGATCCGCTCCATGCCGGCAACAAGCAGGAAAGCGTCGGCGGCAAGCTGATCTTGGGCATAGGCACCCAGGTCAACAACCAACTGGCCTCGAACACCAGAATCGCCTACATGACGAAGCAAACCGGGATGGCCAGCATCAAGCTGCAGGTGGGTTCGCATCCGGCATCGACATTCGAGGGCAGCAAGTTTTACGACGCCATCGACAGCGGAACGAATTTTCTGAGCTTCCCCGGCTTGCAGGGACTGACCGCTACCTATCCGAACAAATGGTGGTACAACCCGTCGAAACCGGAAGTCGTGTCGATGACGCTTACCGACGCCAAGGGAACGACCATGTCGGGCTACTCGTTCACCGTCGCGCCGGCCATACCGGCCGATTTCGAGTACGCGGCCCTGAGTCAGCTGGGCGGCCGCAGCAAAAAGGACGTGTTGATCGGCCTGCCCTACTTCTATGGCAAGACGCTGTATTTCGCGATGGACGGGGCGAAGGTGCCGGCCGCCGATGGAAAGAGCGTTCTCATCGGGCCGTTTAACGGACTGTAAAGAGCGTGTCGCGCCCGGCGGCGCCTTTCGCGCCGCCGGGCGTTTTGCGTCTGACGGCGGCTTGTCGAACCGACGCCGTCATCGGACGGCCGGATCGCCCTCGTCCCGGTGCAAGCTTTTCCGCATCCGATGCAGACCCAAGGCAATCAGCAAGGCCAGCGCCGGCACGGCAACGGCGGTGGCGACCTCGGGGTTCAGCCGCAGCCCAGCAGCCTTGGCCCCCTTGAACAGATAGGCGAGCAGGCCCGTGGCGTAATAGGTGATGGCGGCGATGGACAAGCCCTCCACCGCCTGCTGCAGGCGAAGCTGCATCGCGGCGCGACGCTCCATCGAGGCGAGCAGCGCCTGATTCTGTCGCTCGCGGCGGATGTCGACCCGGGTGCGCAACAATGCCGTGGCGCGGTTCACCCGCTCGGCCAGTTCGCGCTGCCGCATCGCGACAGCCCGGCAAGTGTCCATCGCCGGGGCCAACCGTCTCTCGACGAATTGCTGGAACGGTTGTAGACCCTGGATGCGCCGTTCGCGCAATTCGGCGATGCGGTTGCGCGCGATATCGTAATAGGCCTGCGAGGCGCTGAGCCTGTGGTCGGTGCGGGACAGCGCGTTTTCGACGGCGCCGGCCAGTTCGGTCAGTCTATGCAGTTGCTGCGCCTCGCTGTCGGCGCCTGCCGACGACATCGCGCCGGTCAATTCCGCCAGTTCTTCGTCCACCTTTGCCAGTTCCGGCGCGATGGTCCTGGCCACCGGCAGTGCCAGCAAGGCCAACATCCGGTAGGTCTCCAGCTCGAGCACGCGCTGCAGCATGCGGCCGGCCTGATGCCGGCCCATATAGTAATCGACCAGCACATATCGGGAAAAACCGTCGTCGTGGATGCGCAAGTCTGTGTAGGCACGGCCGGCGCCATCGCCGATTTCCGCGCCGACCAGCTCATTGCCGCCGAAATGCTGCGCCGACAGATCTTCGACAAGCAAGGGCAGGACGGCCGGCGTCATCAGCACCGCGTGGGCGGCCACCAGCACATTGCCGGGCAGCCAGGCCAGCCAGTCGGCCGGCAGCGCCTGCAGCGCCGGCTCGGCGAACGCCTGCGGCTCCGCGTCGTCGGCGATGACGGTCAGCGCGGAAAACTCGCCGTGCCTTTCCCAGCGTATGCTGCCGAAATCCGTCTTAAGCAGGAACTGGCCGTCGTCCAGCGCCGGGCAGGACAGCTGCAACTGCGCCGCCAGTTCCCGATACAGCCAATTCTCCCGCTCTCGGCTGACATGGCGGTGTAAATAGGCCAGGTAGCTGGCGCGCATGCCGGCGGCCAGATGCTGGGGCGCGCGAAGATGGGCCTCCCGATTCAGCTGCCGGCGTTGCGGATGCTCGTTCAGGCGGATGTCGGCCCTGTCCGCGGTCTGGGAAAGAGGCATGGCGTGAGCTCCCGGATGAGACGACTTCAGCATAGCCCGCAGAATGCTGCACTGCAACATTCGCAATGAAAACTGAGTCCCCCTCCGGCTCCGCCGATCGAATCATTCCGCGCAGGCAAAAAAAGCCCGGCACAGGGCCGGGCAATGGTAGTTGCCGAGATAACGACATGTGAGTACGCATCCCGCGACAGCCCGCTCCCAAACGGCGCAAGGATGGCGTCGACAAAAAGAGACCCGGCGCGAGCCGGGCCAACACATCCTTGGAGAAGACTGTGACGAGCAAGGCACGCCACATACGCAGCATGAGCGGTCCTGCCGCTTCTTGCCGCGGCTTCCTGAAATATTCAGAGTATTCCTATGAGAGCCTGTTCAAGGCCTTTCTGCGGCGGCGGCCGTTTTCTACCGGATTCAGGGCGCGAAAAACGGCCCGCCGCAATGTCGTTCACGGCAAGGGGCGTTCGACAAAGCCATGCGCCGGCAGAAAACGGCCTCGAAGGGCAGCCCTCCGGCAGACCATCTGCGGCTGGGTCTTGGAAGCACAAGGCCTACGCCCTCCTCCTTGCATCTGCCTGCAGGCTGGGCTGCGATGCTCACAAAAAGACCTTGAGCAGGCTCTGGGAACCCCATCCCCCTCGCGCCGCCCACGAGCTCGAGTCGCCACGGGCACATGATGGATGCGCCAGCCTGGGATCGGGTCGCGCAGCAGAAAATAACGGACTATTCCGAACACATGCCGGGCGGAAGTCCAAAGCGAGGCGAGGCGAAACGGTCCATGATTTCCCCCGGTATTCGCCAAACCCGCATCCTATGCTTGAAACCGGCTTCTTGCATGCATTTGCCGGCGCCATCAGGCAAAATGCCCATGTCATTCAAAGTCGGCAAAGGATCGTCCGATCATGCACTCATCCGAAACGGAACTGTCTGTACTAAAAAGAATTGAGCCGAAAGACCTGTGGTGCGTCGCGTGGCAGCCCGCGCAGACGGCACTGTGCATCGAACCTCTCGCTCGATACATCGATCATAACCGCAGGGCTTTCAACCGCCGCCACCGGGGAGGAAGGCATGGTGGCGATGGCGCGCTTTTATTCATCGGCACCAAGACGGATTGCAAGCTGTTTGCCGAAATCGTCCAGGAAACCCTGCATCGCACACCGCGACCCGATGCCCCGCTGGTGGACGCCGGCAGCACGGGAGGCGATCAGGGCGATTCCTGACCCGGCCGCGCATCCGCCCCCATTCGCCGTCGGTTTGCAAAGAGGCCGCGCTTCGTTGCTTGGACGATAAAAGGATTTGCAAGGCATCGGGCCTGGGAGGCCGGCTATGGTCAACTTGATGTTCTTCGCTCAGTTACCTCAGGAGGTCCGGGACGTGATCCAGCCGGTTCTGGACGATAAAGGTTTTGATCAAAACGACTTTGCTTTCGCCTTCAGCCATCCAAGGCTCGGCCGCGAACAGTCCCAGCGAATCGACATCAGGGTTTACCGACTTTCGAAAGACAAGGCCTGGGAGTTGCAGGTACTGCACGACGCCTGGGGGGAAATGTTCGCCCAGGCGCTAAGGGACGGCTTCTTCGATTGATGCCGCCGCACACCTTTTGCGCCCGGATGGAAACGGCATGTCGCAGGCCGAAAAAAAGCCCTGCAGAAGCAGGGCTTTTTTTGCAAGCAATTGATTTTGCTCGGAATTGGTGGTGGAGGCGGCGGGAATCGAACCCGCGTCCGAAAGTCCTCTACAGTGAGTTCTACATACTTAGTCGTGTCATTTGGATTTAACCGCTGCCACGCCGACGGACAGGCTGGACTTTGGCGAGTTACCTATTATTTCGCACTGAACCAAGTAACCCGGAACAGCACTAGCAGATGTAGAGTGACACTACAGGGTTTTGACGCCCCCGGCCCATCTGCGAACCGTTGTAGTGTCTGGCCGGCCGTTAGGCTGCCAGAGCGTAAGTTTCGTCGTTTGCGACTATATAAATTCAGCGTTTTACGGGGTGACTGAAATCCCGGTATGCCCTCATCTGCTTCGCAACCCCCGTCGAAACCAGGTCGCCCCCAGACAAGACAGTCATTGTATTACAACTATCATCGCTTGGCGAGCCTTCGCATGGCCCGCCTGCGCAATTTACTTGAACAGCATATGACCCAGCTTGGCGGCCTTGGTATCCAGGTAGCGGTCGTTGTACGGATTGCGCCCCACTTGCAGCGGCACCCGCTCCACCACATTGATGCCGGCATTCTGCAGCGTCGCCAGTTTGCGCGGATTATTGGTCATCACGCGGACGCTGCCTATGCCGAGATGCTCCAGCATGTGACGGGCGATGCGGAAATCGCGCATATCGGCCGGAAAGCCCAGCCGCTCGTTGGCCTCGACCGTATCGGCGCCGCCATCCTGCAGCTTGTAGGCGCGGATCTTGTTGATCAGGCCTATGCCGCGGCCTTCCTGGCGCAGATACAGCAGCGCGCCCCTGCCTTCCTTGCTGATCGCCTCCATCGCAGCCTCCAGTTGGAAGCCGCAGTCGCAACGCAGGGAAAACAGCGCGTCCCCGGTCAGGCATTCGGAATGCAGGCGCGCCAGCACCGGATTACCGTCGGCCACTTCGCCCAGCGTCAGCGCGACATGCTCCTGCCCGCTTTCCTCCTCGAAGCCGTGCATGGAGAATTCGCCCCACGGCGTGGGCAGCTTGCAGCTGGCTATGTAATGGATAACGGGTTCGGGAACGGGCTGGGGTTGCGACGACATGACTTCTCCGGAGTATTTCAATGGCAATGCGAACAGGCCGCTCAAGCGGCCCGGACCGCTTAGTTGGGGGAGGATTCCGCTTTTTCAAGCGGAGGCAGCTTGATCAGCAGTTGCGGCAGCACGATGGCCAGCGCGGCCAGCCATACCTGGCGCTCCTCGGTAAAGTGGCCGGCGGTGAACGATTCGGCGTCGATGATGCCGAGCACATTGTCGTCCGCGCCCAGCACCGGCAGGCAGATCTCGCTTTTCACCTTCGGGTCACACTCGTAGTAGCCGCCGCCTTCGGCGCGCCATTGCGCCACATCGTCGATCAGCACCGCCCAACCGGTCAGGCCGACGCGGCTATTGTTGCTGAATTCGGCGAAGGCCTCGGTCAGCGGAAACTCGGCACGGCTTTCGACGCCATGATAGGCCAGCTTGACCAGCACCGCATCGCCGCCGACGCCGATCTTGCGGTAGATGCCCAGCCAGTCGGCGCCGACCTTGGCATTGACCGAATCCAGCAGCGCCGCCAGGTTGACCAGCGCGGCGGTGGTCTCCGCCGACTCGCCGCCCAGGACAGCGGCCAGGTCGTACGGCGTTTCGTCCAGCTCGTCGAACAGCGAGCAACTGCCGCCCTCGCCCAGCTTGGGCACTTGGTAGCGGTACAGGTCGCGGCGCGGCGCCGGCTTGTCGATGGCGATCACCGCCTGCAGCGTCATCACCGCGATCTGCAATTCGGTGATGTCGAGTTTCAGGGCTTGTTCGCGCAGATAGTCGGTCAGCTGGCTTGCGGGTATCATCGGGGAACTCCTGGGCTGCGGCGCGCGACGCGGCACGACGCGCGCGTGATTCGAAACGGAACAGCATAGCAAACCCGACCACGCTTCGCCATTTCGCCGCTCTTATATCGTAATGACCACCACTCATATATCGTCATGACCGCCATTCATATTCGCCAAGCCGCGCTGACCGTCAAGGCCGGCGCCCGCGCCCGCAAGCTGCTGCAGGACGGCCTGCGCCCCGAGCAGGTGGCCTTCCTGCCCGGCGCCGCCGGCGGTCCGAAGGCGGTCGGCATCACCGGCCTCGATCAGGCGGTATTCGGCTGGCTGGCCGATGCGCCTCGCGAGCGCGAACTGGTCGGCGCCTCGATAGGAGGCTGGCGCTTCGCCTGCGCGATGCAGGACGATCCGGCGCAGGCGCTGGCGCGGCTGGCTGAGCGTTACACGGCGGAAAGCTATCATCCCGGCGTCACCGCCGGCCAGATCACCGCCCAGACCCGGCAGATGCTGCGCGACATCCTCGGCGACGGCGGCCTGGCGGCGATACTCGCCCACCCGCATTATCGGCTCAATCTGCTGCTGGTGCAGTCGCGCGGGCTCGCCAACCGCGAGAACAAGGCAGCGCTGCTGTCCGGACTGGCGCTGGCCGCCGCATTGAACGCGGTGTCGCGGCCGCTGATCCGCCATAGCTTCAGCCGGGTGATCTGCCACGACGCGCGCAGCAGCCTGCGCTTCGCGCCCAGGGACGCCATTCCGACGCGGCTGCAGGCGCTCGATGCCGACAATCTGGAAACCGCCCTGATGGGCACGGTGGCGATTCCCGGCGTCCTGCTCGGCGTGCAGCTGCCTGAGGCACCGTCGGCCGTCTACCGCGATGGCGGGCTGACCGACTACCACATCGACTTTCCGTTCGCCCACGGCGACGACATCGCGCTGTACCCGCACTTCACCGACCGCATCGTGCCGGGCTGGTTCGACAAGACGCTGCCCTGGCGCCGGCCCAGCGCCGCCAATCACGCCAATACCGTACTGCTGGCGCCGTCGCGCGAATACCTGGCCGCCCTTCCCGGCCACGGCCTGCCGGACCGCAGGGACTTTCGCCGCCACCTGGGCCGAGACGAATTGCGCCGCCGGCACTGGCGAGCGGCGACGGCGGAAAGCGAGCGGCTGGGCGACGCCTTTCGCGAATGGCTGGAGAAGCCGGGCTCCATCTCGGTGCAAGCCTTGTAGACGGCGGCCAAACCCGCCCGTCCTCGGCCCCGGATCCATTCGGGCGCGAAAAAGCCGGGCATCGCCCGGCTTCGGTTTTCCATCGGCTCAGAGCGGCCTTAGCCCGCCTGCGCCCAGCACTGCTCTTCCGGCATGTCGCGCGGCGTGGCGTTCAATTCCACCACCACGTCGCGGAACTGCGCGCCCTTGCTGAGACGGACCGTCATCTTGTCGGCCACGCCCGGCTGATCGAGATCGCGGCGATAAGTGAACGTTCCCCAGTCGGACAGCGCCGCCCGGCCCAATTGCGGCGCCTGCACCAGTTGATAGCGCTCCACGCCGCCGACGCCCTGCAGCTGGCCGCGCAGGCAGCGCGCCGCGCCGCCGTAGCTCAGCCTCGCCAGGCCCAGCTCGCCATCCTTCGGCGGCAGAGGTTTGGCGCCGCCGGCCGGACCCAGCGGCCCCTCGCAGCGCAGCGCGGCGGTCTTGCGCTTGAAGTCGTAGTCGGTGGCCGAGCAGTTGGTCGCCATCAGGTTGTTGAGGCCGCCGGTCTTCGCCAGATTCTGCAGCGCGCCGTCCAGCAGTTTGTCCAGTTCCTGGCGCGCCTGGGTGTTGTCGGTTGCGGCCAGCGGCAGCGTGCCCTGGCATTCGAAACGACGCAGCGCGCTGTCCTTGCCGTCGGCCCACACCTGGCAGCCCACCGGCAGCGAACGGCGCAGCGCGGCCTCCACCGCGGCGGCGTCCACGGTCTGCCATTTGTCCTGCGCCATCCAGTCCGTGCCCTCGACGGTGGAGGTGTTGCCCAGTTGCCCGGCTTGCGCCAGCTTCACCTGCTGGTCGACATAGCTGCGGAAGCCGGCGACCAGCGCGGCGTCGCCGCCCATGTCGCGGACCAGGCCGTCGAAGCGCTTGACGTCGTCGGCGCGCAGCGAGGCCAGGATGTCGGCGATCTTGCCGGGCTGCTGCTGGTTCAGATAATAGAACCACAGCGCGGAATGACTGTAGAAGTCCCAGCCGTCGCTGTAACTGGAGCGCATGATGCGGGACGGCTCCAGGAAGCTTGCCGGCCAGCCGCCCGCCACCACGTCGACCACGTGGCCGCGCACCTTGATGCCGTCGCGCGAGGTGCTCCAGGCCATGAACTCGGCGAAGCCCTCGTCATACCACGGCATGCGGCGGTCGTCGCGGTAGAACTCGGACGTGCCCCACATGCCTGGCTGGATGAAGCGGCCGGACAGGTAGTGCACGTATTCGTGCCGTACCAGTTCCTCGAGCGTCAGATAGCTTTCCTTCGGCACTTCGCGCTGGAAGGTGTAGAAAGTGCCGTCTTTTTCGATGTAGATGCCGCCGTTGTCGGTGGACAGCTCGTTGAGCAGGCCCTGGAAGCGCTGGTAGGCGGTCTTGCTGCCGTAGATCACCATGCGCAGCTTGGCGTTGGGATCGTCCGCCACCGGCTGATTGGTGCCGGCGACGCGGAACAGCTGGGTCTGCACCTGCTTCATCGCGTAGTACAGCGGCTCCACCTCGGCCAGGCTCAACGGCGTTTCGAATACCAGTTTGCCGTTGTCGAAGCTCCAGCGATTGGGGAAGAGCCGGGCGCGAAGTTCCTGCTCCGCCTGGCAGATGCCGTAGCGTTCGCACGGCACCTTGCCCAGCGTCTTCAAGGCATAGACGGCCTCGGCCCAGGCAGCGCCGAACTTCTCGCCGTTCAAATGCTGGGCGATGGCGGCCTCGGCCTGCGGCGCGGTCCGCGGGTATTGCATGAAGCGGCCGGTCTCGCGCAGGGTGTTGAGGAACATCTGTTCATCGGCGAAGGCGGCTTGGCCGGCACGGGTCAGCGCGGCCAGGCTGGCCACCAGGCCGTCCAGCTGGCCCTGCTCCACCTTCTGGGCGAAGCCCTGCTGGTAATGCATATTGAACAGCAGCGTCTGCATCGGATGCAGCGCGAAGCGGGCCCAGTTGTCTTTCGCCGCCGCGTTGTAGCGGCCGAAGAAGCGGGTCAGCAGCGGCAGCGCGTAGTCGGCCTTGCGCACCGAGTCGGCCAGAATCAGCGTTTCGGCCACGCTCTGGCGCGCGTCGCGCTCGCGGTACCAGGCGTCGTGGTCGCCGCGGCCGTCGATGGCCTTGACCTCCCACAGCGCCGGATTGGCCGCCATCGCCTCCACCACCTGCATCACCGGCTGGTCGACGGCGGGGCCGTAATCACCGACTTCCTGGGCATGACTGTATTGCAGGAAGTAGCCTGCCTTCAGAAAGACCGCCAGCGGCCACAGGCCGTTGGCGTTCTGGCCGTCCCAAACTGCCGCGCGCCGGCGGGCCTCGGCGGCCACCAGCTTCATATTGGCCGGAGAGACCGCGCGGTAGCTCAGGGCGTCGGCCTGGAACAGGCGATTGACGCAGCTGCCGTCGACGCTGGCCACATAGCGCACCAGCTCCTGCCCGGACAGCTGGCCGAATTTGCCGGGATCGCAGTCGGCGTAGCTCGGGGCCGTCGATTGCGCGCGGGCCGCCAAGCGATGGGCGGCCTGTCCCTGCGGGCCTTGAGGCTTGGCCGCCGGAGCCGGTCCATCGCCTTCCGGCGCGGCCGGCGGCAGGCCGTGCGGGTAGTCGGGCTTCTCGCCCAGGGCCGGCGAGTGCGACGAGTAGCGGGCCGAGGGCTGATTGGCCTGCGGCGCCGGTTGGCTGGAAGCGGCCGGCTTGCCGCCATCGGTCGCCACGCAGGCGGACAGCGCGGCGGCCGCCATCACGGACAATCCCCATGCCAGGCCGCGGCGGGGACGTATTGTTTTATTCATTCTGTCATCCATAAGCTCGTTGAAATGACGCCAGGCTATTTTTCCTGGCGAGGCGAAGCATAATGGATGACGATAGAATTGAGTATTGTGTTTAAGACCAAAGGCTGATTTTAAACAATAAAACCGACAAGGTAATTTTCACGCAAAAATACGCCTAGATAGGCGCAAAAAAGGCCGCTTTCGCGGCCTTTTCGTCAAAACATGCCTTCGATCAATGGCGGGCTTCGCGTGCGGCGGTCACCACGTCGTAGTCGAACAGCTGGTTGGCGTCTTCCTCGTCGAACACGTAGTGCTGATTGCAGTAGTCGCAAACGATCTCGATGCTGCCCTGCTCCAACAGCACATCGCCGACCTCCTGGCCGCCCAGCATGGTCAGCATGTCGCCGACGCGTTCCCGCGAGCAATTGCAGTTGAAACTGACCGCTTCCCGCTCGAACACCCGAACCTGCTCCTCATGGAACAGGCGATGCAGGATGTCTTCTGCCCCCAGGCCCAGCAGCTCCTCGGCCTTCAAGGTCCGGCCCAGCATCTGGATGCGGTTCCAGCCTTCCGGCTCCCCATGGCCTTCCGGCAGCCGCTGCAGCAGCATGCCGGCGGCGGCATCGTCGCCGCTGGCCAATACCAGGGTGGTGTCGAGCTGCTCGGAACGCAGCATGTAGTTTTCCAGCATCTCACCGACCGAAGCGCCTTCCAGCGCCACGATGCCCTGCCAGGTCTGGTTCTTGTCCAGCCGAGGCTCCAGCGTCAGCACGAACTTGCCGCCTTCGCCCAGCAGTTCGGCCAGCGGCTTGTCGGCCAGCTCGCCGTCCCATTTTGCGGTGGCCCGTACCGTGCGGTCATGATTGCATTCGACCACGGCCAGCTTCAGCGCGCCGCTGCCGTGGATCTGCAGGATCAGCGCGCCGTCGAATTTCAGATTGGCCGCCATCAGCACCGAGGCCGCCATCATCTCGCCCAATATGGTTTTCAGGACCTCGGGATAGGCGCGTCGGGCCAGCACCTGCTGCCAGGCGCCGTCCAGCCGCACCAGCGCGCCGCGGACAGGCGCGCCGTCAAACAAAAATCGTTGCAGTGTGTCGTGTTGGTTCATTCTGATGTTTCCTTGGCCGCCTCGGCGGCCACTTCGACGGTGTAGATGGACAGCGGCAGCGAGGAACTGACATCGAATTCGCAGCCGGCGCGCACACCGATTTCAGCGATCTCCTTGGCGGAGAGGTCCTGGTCGTAAACCGCGTACATCGCGCCCATCGCGAACTTGCGCCCGGAGCCTATCGCCCAGATGCGGGAGAATTCGTAAATCTCGCGCATGGGATAGACGCCGAAGATGCCCTGCGGATTGGCGATCACCACCATCATCTGGCTGGATTCGTACGGGTCTTCCTCATCCTCTTCCGGACGCAGGTAGAACGCGTCCTTCAACTTCGGGTGAAGTTTGCGGAATGTTTCGAAAATACCCTGCCGGCTGCCCAGATCCTTCTTTTTCAACTCTTTCAGCGCGCCCTGCAGCACCAGGTCGTGCGCGGCGGAGCCCGACACCGCCAGATAGCTGTCGCCGTGGCGGAAGATCTTGTTGTGGAAGCAGTCGTACGGCGCCAGTAATTTCTGATCGTCGCCGAAGGTGGTCTGGCTATCGGCTGCGATGGCAATCTGCTTGCCCTTGCGCACGGCCACGATGGTCGTCATGCGGTTACCTCTTAATGAGTCGGGAGCGACGGCGCTTGCCCCGGGCACCCGACACCGAACCGGGAATGATAGCACAAACCAGCCCGCCCTCGCTCCCCGATGCGCACGTCCCTGCCGGCTCCCTCAGACAGGGACGAGTCGAGAAAATTTGTAAGCTACTGTTCCAACGGCCATTTTCAGGAGAGCTAGCGGTTCCTACTTATAAACAAACCTGTAGAACCTACATATGATGTAAAGGCAAAGTTCAGCCCGCCCCACGCCACCAGCTGAAGGCGGAGACCCCTTTTTCAAGAGGTGAGTGCCATGCTTGACAGCAATTTTGAACTGGATGAGCCGTTGGAGGCCATCCTGCAGCGTCCCCTGACCTGGTTTGAAAAGCAACAGATCAAGGAGAAGCTGCAAACATCCTCAAACGAAGCCCTCGGGGGCGCGGAGGATACGGCAGAAGCTCACCCGCTGCGCCGGCGCTTGAAAGACATGGCCTTGATGCAAGTGGCGCATGTCGATTATCAGCCCCGTGAAGGACGCAAAGGCCTGATCGAAATTCCGCCCAACGCCAAAACCGCCTGAAACACGGCGCAGCGACCGGATCAAGACCCCGCGACACCGCGGGGTCTTGCCATTGGCGGCCTCGGAGAGTGGCTCGTACAGTATCGTGGGCAAGGCGTACGGGAAAGGACGACGCGAGCGGCACGGCAAGCGCGCGCGGGTCCCGGGAGCCTGTTTGTTTGCGAGCAGCGCAGCCCAAACAGAAGGCCGGATACAAGGCGGATGGCGTAGGCCATGATGAGTCCAGGGCCTACGCCACCCGTCAAAGTCAGGACGCGCCGCGCCCTCGTGGCGGCAGATCAACCGCGGGACAGGGCCTGCGGTCTCAAACCCAGTCGATGGCGCAGCAGCTGTCCGCCGGCGTGCACGATCCCGCCCAGCGTGACCGGCACCAGCGTCAGCAAGCCATGGCCCAGGTGATAGCCGGGATTGCGCTGGATGTAGAACTGGGCCGCCCGATTCGGATGCTGCCGCCAGCGAAGGCGGTCCAGCTCGTCGTCCCGGGTCTGCCAACCTACATGCACGATGCCCGGCTCCGCCGGGTCGACCGGCTGCAAACCGAACAATCGGCTCAATTGACCGATCACGCCGCCGTAATCGAGCTCGGAGGACGCGTCGACGCTTGGCCACACTCGAGGCGCATATTTATCCAGCAGCATATAGCTGGAAGGATGGACCAGCGCGCCCAGATAATAAATGCGCCTGCCTGGCCGGCTAAGCCGATATCCCAGCACCTGCCGGCAAACGAAGGGCGCGTTGCGGTTGCGTCCGCGGTACGCCCGCATCAGCCCCGCCTCCATCCGGATCACCGTCGCATCGCGACCATCGAGCCTTTGCTCGAAAAAATGGATCGCGCAATATCCGACAGGCCGCCCCTCTATATTGTTATGAATCAGAATGCGCGTTTGGTTTGCCTTTGAATGAACCACGTAATTGGCAAAATCCTCCTTGCTGACACCATCAAATATGTCGCAATGCACCCCATATAATTGATCAACCAATTTGCCACGATCGAGAACCGACAATGCGCTCGGAGTTACAACCTCGGACTTTCCCATTCTAGACATATCAAACCCATCCTATCTAAACGGTAAATTGCATTGATATTTCACAAATTGGAATTTTCAATCCCAATTCAGTGGAAAATGTTTAGAAAAGATTAGTTCAATCGTTTGTATGATCTCAACGGTAAAAAAGGCCAGTCTAAATCCGTCTTTTAACAATGCGGACATTGCCTATATACCAGTGGAAGATTTTTTAAAAAAATTACCTCAACAAAAATCAACCCATCACGCAATGCCTTTCCCAATGGGTAGCCTTCGCTGCAGCGATCTCCACAGATTGGTTGCGACAGGTTTTTCAAATTGCACACCGTATGGCAGCAGCAAAAAAGGCCAGTCTCAAGACTGGCCTTTTATTTGGTGCGGATATTATTTATATTCAGCTGGAAGGTTTTTTAAAAAAATTAGCTCAACAAAAACAATCAAGCGGCAACGGACTTTCTGATGAAGTAACCTTTCATCCTGGCCATCGGCCGCATATCGTCGACAACCAGACTTTCCAAATCGACCCCGGCCTCTCCCGTCAGATTCCGCCAGCCGTCGTCGGTGATCGCCAGCGTGTCGGAATGACGATACCCCCCCTCTCCATCCAGATAAATGCCGGGCTCTATCGACACCACCATGCCCGCCCGCAACACATCGGCGCTGCCCTGGGCCAACCACGGCGCCTCGTGGTTGCCAAGCCCCAGGCCGTGGCCGCAACGGTGCAGGCGCAGCCTCCAGTCTCCAAAGCTTTGTCCGCCGAGAAAATCGTTCACCGCGCCGTCTATCTCGGCGCAGGCCACGCCCGGCCGCAGCATCGACATCGCCAGTTGGCGCGCGCGGCTCATTGCGGCGAAGCGTTCGCGCTGTTCGGCGCCGGGAGGCCGGGTGAAGAACGTGCGCTCGCATTCGGCGGTGTAGCCATCCAGCCGGACCACCGAGATCACCACGTGCGGACCGCCGTTCAGACGCTGCGACAACTGCGGAATCGCGTGCGGCTGAGCGCTGAGAGGCGCCGGCCACGGCGCCAGCAGCACGCGGGTGCATAGCGGATCGAAATCCGGCTCGTCACGGATGATGCGCCGCAGCAGTTGCTGGCCGGCGGCGAAGCCTTCGGCCACCGACGCGCCGTCATAGGCGCCGCCCAACAGGCGGTTCACGCCTTCCGCCGCGTAGGCACCTGCGCGCGCCAGTTTGGCGATTTCCCATGGGGACTTGATCATGCGGACATGGTCCAGCGCGTCGTCGGCATGACCGCCGGCCTGCTGCAGAAACTCCGCCAGCGGCAAGGCCGCGGAGGGATCGAAGGCGAAACCGGGCTGCAGCAACGGAGACAACTTGTCCTGCCAACGCTCGCCGGACGGGGCCGGATATTCGCGGTAGCTGCCGACATCGTCCGCTGCCACGCCCCAGGCCTGTTTCAGGTGGGCATGCTCCAATTGGGGAACCAGCAGGCGGCGGCGGCCGCTGTCGACATCGAGCAACAGGAAAAAGGGACGCTCCAGCGGCTCGTAACTGATGCCGGAGAGGTAGTAGATGCTTTCCGCGCCGCTGGCGACGTATTGCCGGATGCCCGCTTCCTGCAGGCGCTGGCGCAACAATCGGTCGCGGCGCTCCATGTCCTGCTGACGCGCTTGTTCGAATCGTGCCATGTCTCCATCCCAATCCAACCGTAGAGATATCAATATGGCATAGCAGAATAAGCGCCGCTCCCCATCAGGCATCGACGGGTCGGCCCGCGGCGCCCAGCTGGCGAAGCTGGCGCCACAGCACGCCGGCCACCAGCGCGCCCAGCAGCAGATTGACCAGCGGCATCGCCAGCCACACGCCATCGAGCCCCAGCAACAGCGGCAGCAGGCCCAGCGACGGCAACAGCAGCGCGGTCTTGCCCAGCGTGACGCCGAGCGCCAGTCGCGTCAATGCCATCGCCTGCAGCGCCGTGCAACCGACCACCACCAGTCCGTCCAGCGGCATTGCCATCAGATGCAGGCGCAAGGCTCGGCTGCCCGCGGCTATCAGCTCCGGGCTGCCATCGCTGTACCAGCCGGCGATGAAGGCCGGAAACAGCTGCACGGCCGCAAGCGCCGCCACGCCGATGGCCAGGCTGACTTTCAGTCCGTGCAGCAGCGCCGCCCGCGCCCTCTCCGGCTGTCCGGCGCCGGTTGCGTGGCCGAGCAAGGGCTGCATGCCCACCGCCAGGCCGTGGATCACCAACGTGAACAGCGACTCGCTATATCCGGCCACCGCGTAGGCGGCCACGCTCAGGTCGTCGCCCCAGTTCAACAACTGGCGATTGTGCGCATACAGGAGCAGCGCCAGGTTCAGCTCCATCAGCAGGCTGGGAACGCCCAGTGACGCGATCGACCATAGCCCGCCCCAATCGGCGCGCAAGGCCCCGAGCCGGATCCGCAGGCCGGCATGGCGACTGAGGAAATAGGCCAGGCCGAGCACCATCACCACCGCCTCGGCGATCAAGGTGCCGATGGCCGCGCCCTTCAGTCCCATGCCGAGCACGCCGACCAACAGATAGTTCAGCACGATATTGAGCAAGGCGCCCAGCACCATCAGCGCGGTGGACAAGCCGGGACGGCCGTCATTGCGCATCAGATAAGTCAGCAGCATCGGTCCGATGGTCAACCCCGCGCCGGCCAGCATCCACCATAGATAGCCGCGCGCCTGCTCCGCCACCTCGAGCTGGCCGTCCGCATGCAGCCAGCCCAGCAGACGCTCCAGGTTCGGCAGGCCCAGCGCCGGAATCGCCGCGCCCAGCAAGGCCAGCAGCAAGAGCGCGGACAACAGCGTGCCCCTCGCCTGGGCATCGTTGCCGGCGCCTTGCTGGATGGCGATGCGGGTGGCGGCGCCCATGCTGATCATCGCGCCCAGTCCCAGTTGCAACATCACCAGCGGGTAAGCGAGATTGATCGCCGCCAAGCCGTGGCTGCCGACGTAATGGCCGACGAAGACGCCGTCGACGACGGCGTACAAGCCGGTTACCAGCATGCCGGCGATAGAAGGGATGGCGTAGCGCCAGAACAGCGTGGCGACGGGAAGCGTGTCGAGGTCTTTGGTATGCGCGCTCGGCATCGTACATCACTTGGATAATTGACAATGCGCCATTCTATCATTTAATCAGTCATGCATGATTAATTAATTTCCAGCACAATGCGGTCGACAGCAAATCAGGAATGGAAACGATATGGCCCGCAAGACCAAGGAAGACTCGCAGAAAACCCGGGATGCGATTCTGGACGGCGCCGAACGGGTCTTTCTCGCCAATGGCGTGGCCAATGCGACGATGGCGGAAATCGCCGACGCCGCCGGCGTGTCGCGCGGCGCGGTATACGGCCACTACGATAACAAGCTGCAGGTGTGCCAGGCGATGATAGACCGGGCTTTCGCGTTGGACGCCTTGCGCTTCCCCGCCCCGCGCGAATCGGCCTGCGAGACGCTGTTGGAAGTGGGCTGCTACTATCTGGCGCAGTTTCTGGAGCCTGGCTCGCCTCAGCGGGTCAGCCAGATACTGTATCTGAAGTGCGAACAGGTGGCGGAAAACCGCAGCGTGCTGCGCCGGCGCGAGATGATGGACAGGCTGACGATGCTCTACGTTCGCCGCCAGCTGCGCCGGGCCGTCGCTATCGGCGAATTGCCGTCGACGCTGGACGCGGCGCTGACAGCCGACTACCTGGTCTGCCTGTTCACCGGCCTGTACGATCTGCTCGAGCAAGGGCCGGCCGCCCTGCTCCGATGCCAGCGCATTCTCCGAGGCGCGCTGCAGGGCCTGCCCCACGCCGCCAGCCTACGGCATGGCTGAAAGCAGGCTCTAAAAGGTTTTGGACATCAGGAAGCCGGCTCCGAACCACAATCCGACCACCATCAGCGGCTCGGCCATTTTGGCGCTCAACAGCATCAGCGGCGCACGGAAACGCGTCCTCACCGGCCAAAGCAAAGGGATGCCGGCGGGCGTCAGCCAGTCGCCGACCAGATGCGAGGCGTAGCCGACGCAAATGCCCAGCACCAGCGGCATCGCGTGTCCCAGCTTGATGCCCCAGCCGTGCAGGCAGGCCGCGCAGGCATAGAACACCCCGATCACGGCCAGCAGACTGTGGGTGATGCCGCGATGCCCGAACAAATAGGCCACCGGTCCGGAAACGAATGGAATGCGCCGGCCCAGCCAGCTCTTCGGATGATCGATGTCCGGCAACAAGGAGCCGGCCAGCCCGCCGGCAAGCAGCACAAGCGCCGCGGCCGCCGGCAAGTGCAGCCACAACGCGGCCGACACCGCGCAAAACGCGCCAAACGCGATATGCGTCGCCACCATCATCCTGCCACCCTGCCGCTTTCTCTTGCAACCATCGTAATATTCCCCGCGGCATATTGTTGTCCGACGCGCAGCCGCTCCCGCCGCGGGCAGCCTCGTGCCGGCCGCTTGACGGGGCCGCCATGCTACTGCATGCGGCGCGCCGGCGCAAAACTTGCCGTCAATCCAATTGAAAACGCGCTCCATCGTACGCCGGCGGCGGAACGCAGCCTTGCTGACGGTCGTCAGCGCCGGACAGGCACAGACAGCCGGTACGGCGATTGGTGCCGCGGGAAATGATGAAGTCTTGTTGCCGCGCGGGAAGCCCGGCCGGCAGCCGACCATCGCGATCATCCGCCCCCCCCTGACTTCCGGTGCCCGTTTCCATTGCCGAATCGACTTCGACTTCTGCTGATTTCGAATCCGACGCAACAACGGCGCCGCCCCCCGGCAATCCTGTTCAAATCAGATTTGGATAAGGGATCGGCAAGACCGGGTCATTGAGCAATACGCGCAATAACAACCGACACCCATCAGGAATCAATCAAGTAATAACTGCGGAGCGGGCTGCTGAAATCATTACCCGATCCAATACCTGACAAGCATCTGAAATTATCAAAAAAATTCCTCATTATTTATCAATTACCCTCCTTGATGGCCACCCAGCCAGCTTACTAGAGTTGCGATGTACGCATGGTTGTCAACTTAATCAAAGCCAAAGGGAGGCCATCATGAGGGAAAGCCTGTCGCGGACAGTGATTGCTCTATTAATGCTGTTCATGGTCGCTTGTGGTGACGGCGCTTGCAGATCAGTTGACCGAAGCAGATTGGCAATCATGCCGATAAAGCTGGAGTCGGGGTCAATCATGCACTCAGCTTACCGCTATCAACCTGGCCGCTCCTGGATCACTGAAAACAGCAAACACAGCGACAGGATGACATTGCGCCCCATAGTGCCGCGCGTGGCGGAAACATTCCTTCCATATCAGAACGACATTCATTTTCCCGCTGCCGAAAAGCCGGCACCAGGCAGTTTGATGGTTGATGCTTCGAAAATGATCGCGGGGATGCATTCGGTCGACGTGCAGGCCTCGGCCTGGGGAATGCCTCCTGTCACGACCATCGCAGGATCCGGCATTGCAGGCTATCGTGATGGCTATTCAAGAATTGCACAATTCTTCTATCCGATCTCGATAGCCACTGACTCCAACAACAATGTATACGTTGCTGATTTCTGGAATCATAAAATAAGAAAAATCAACAATACCACAAAGCTGGTCACTACGATTGCCGGCCGTGAAGCAAGTCTTTACTTCCCAGGCGGCGTCGCAGTCAACAGAAAAGGCGATGTTTATATCGCCGATAGCTTTAACAATAAAATCAAAAAGGCTTCTGCTGATGGGTCCATTACAACAATCGCAGGAGATGATGCGGCAGGCTATCTGGATGGCAAGGGAAGTCAAGCGAGATTTTATATACCAATGGGTATTGCCGTGGGCGTGGATGGTTCAATTTACGTGGCCGACAGCGGCAATAACTTGATCAGAAAAATTACCGAAGACGGCACGGTCACCACCGTCTCGGGATCCAGTGCCGGCTTTGCGGATGGCAGTTTAAGAAAGGCAAAGTTTTATTATCCGTCAGGCGTGGCCATCGATGCTGAAACCGGGTTGATATATGTAATAGACAGCCGTAACAATCGCATAAGAAAGCTGAATATCAACAATAATACTGTTTCAACCCTGGCCGGAAGCGGAGCCGTAGGTGCCCGCGATGGGAAAGCTAGCATCGCAAGCTTCAATTTTTATGGATATTACACAACAGGTATCGTGGTCGGTTTTGATGGAGAGGTATATGTGGCCGATAGTTACAATCAAAAAATCAGGAGAATCGATCCAGGAGGAAACGTCACAACATTGTCAGGATCCACCTATGGACTTGAAGACGGATCCGCCGCAGCTGCGAGATATGCTTACCCAACAGGACTGGCAATGGGACGTAATGGCTGTTTGTTTGTGGCTGATTTTTACAACCATGCAATCAGGAGGATATCAAAATAGGATAATGCACACCGTGAATGCACATGACCAGCACTCTACTCTCGTTCAAATTGATAAGGAATCGAAAATGTCTACTCTGGATGAAATCAAGCGTCGGCTATCTGCCGGCGAGGGAATTGAAAATATGCATACCTCTATGAATGTTGTATTGGATGCCACGCAGTTCCTGATGGGGAAAGCAGGTCTTGCCAGCTTCAATCAAGCCTTTAGCAATGCATGGTCCAGCACGGGGGACGTTTTGGAGGCCACGCCATCGTCGTCTCTCATCAAAAATATGGGATATCGATCTTTGACCGATTTGCTTGATCAGAATACCAGTCAACAATGAGTCATCCCGATACCCCAGCCATATGGAGGCTTTGTCATGATTAATAACAATGCACCTCATATCGCACTGGACATCAAGCCCAGGAGGCTGATTACAGCGAAAGAGATTTTGGCAATCGGAGTCAGTGATGCCATTCTCGCCTCGCCGGCCTTGGCCGACAGTGGATACCAACCAAACTGGATATCGATCAATGACGTTGAGTTCGGCGCGCTGCAGGGTACCGAGCCGATTCCGATAAGCTGGCAGGCATATCTGAAAGCCGGCACACCTGCAATTGTGGAGGAGTATACGACTCTGCACTCCGATCCGATATTGCTCAGCAATCGGGTGTACACGAATCTTTCAGGCGTTGGAAAACATTTTGCCGATTCGATTCAATTTTCCATTTTCAACAAAATCTCATGGAATGTCATTACCGGCATCGAGTACGCCGGCTCATACTCCATTGCCCCGGCCATTGCCGAAACCGCAGCAACAAGACAGGAAACCGTCAACCCCAAATGCGATGATTATGAATATCGCGACGAATTTTCCGGTTCCACAACTACGACTTTGGAAACTCAGGCCGCAGCCATGGGCAAGGTTCATATTGACCCATCCCTGGGAGGAGAGACCTCCATGGAAGTCCGGGCGGATGCCGAGATATCGGGCGAGATTCCGGCCAACTCATCAGTGAGAGTGATGGCGGTGCAAAAACGGCAGGTGACAAAATATTTGTACATCGTGCCTTACTCTTTCGAAGGCTATGTGACGGTGGAGTACCCGGAGAAGGTCTACCCTCAGGTGCCGCCGCAAAAATCAGGCAGCCCCCACACTCATATGGTTGCCCGTGATATCGGAAAGCTGGGCCTGGGAACATTCCGCGACATGGTCGAGGTCAATGTCGAATCAACGCTTGATGTCGAATACTATTGCTTCCCGGCTGAACCTCTGCAGTTTGGATGATGATTATTTTCATTTAAAGTAGTACATATCTATTTTTTAGCTTAAATGCACATTCCAAATGGTTTGTGCATTTATTTTGCATTTTACATGCGACTCGTTCTTCATGATTGACGTGTGTATGGAATAAGCTCCAGATAAAATTAAAGTTTTACTATAAACAGATGATGGGTATGATTGAAGAACTACAAAAAAAGCATCATTGGAGACGGCTGTCATGGACTACAAGTTAGGAGAAGGCGCAGTTTCATTTTTTTACAATCAAAGCTTGCTAGAGTCTGAAAATGGGGAGAAGGCTGAGTTAAGAAGGGCGGAATGCGAATTATTGCATTGCTTGCTGAATGGAATTACCGACAAGAAAGAGATTATTTCGACCGTATGGCCGGATACCGTAGTGGGGAATGGCAGTTATAACAAGACCATCTTTGATTTGCGCTCTCAGCTGAAACAGGTCGGATTGGATGCCCCACTGATCAAGACAGTGCCACGCAAGGCCTGTTATTATGTCGGAAATTTTGAACCGCTGAATTTGAAAAAAGTGATGAGTGACGGCGGAACTCGCTACGATGCAAGCCCTTCAAGCAAGAGCTTGGTATTAAAACTCAAACATGCCAACCTGCTGTCACATATAGCTTTAATTGTCTCAAGTTGCGCCCTGGGTATCGCAGCTTCTTTTCTTTCAGTCAGCACCTACGATACCTCCACTAAAAAAATAGAAGGAAAAACCACTACCATACACATCAAAGGTGCCCTATCAAAAATAGACCTTGAATCACTTGAAAAGGCAAAGGCCGCTTCCCGAGTTTATGCATACTCAGAAAGTGGCCGAGCAGTTTTTTTTATCTGCTCAAAAAGCTATGAGGCTTGGAAATGCATAAATCAAGAAAAGTTGCAATAAAAGTTGCAATGTATTTTCTGAGTTTTTATGCTGTTTTCTTCCTCTGCGACTATCTGCTGGTATCTAGACTGGAGTGTTCGGGGGATTTCAGGAGCATGCGGTTTGATGCGGTTTACCAATCAGAGCCCATCTATTTGAGCGGAAAATTCTACTTTAATGAAGTGGTCGGACGATTTATATTTTATGGCGAATCAAACCGGGGCGATAGGGTGCGGCGCGACATCGCATTTAATCCTTCAATCAATCTATTTGGAAAAATCTCCACGATAGATATAAAAAATATCGACACAATGGAGTCCAATCCGGAAGGATCGCTTCCCGATCATTACTATCTCTCACCCAGACAAACGGTCAGTTTTTCCATAGATCGATTTCCCAATGATGTTTATTTAATCAAAATCCATGACAGAGTTAGACTCTTCGCGCAATGCAGGCGAATTTAAAATCGAAGACAAAGCTGATATCGATTGACAAGCGGTTTTAGACCCGCTAACAAAACCCCTGATCCTGCGTTGCGCCTCCTTGTCGTACTACTTGTACTGCCTGCGTCGGCGCGCCTTGGCTCAGGTACGCTGCGCGGTTTTGTTAGCGGCTCTTATCACTACCGCCGAAAGGGACAAAGCGCGCCCCTCCGCCGGCCCTGCTCCGGCCCAAACGGCGCCATCGGAACCGGCAGTCGGCCGGCGCATGCGCCGCTAGCCTGCGGTCAGGCGCGCGGCCAATGCCGACGCGGCTCGCCAGGCGAAGGCATAGATGGACAGTTGCGGATTGGCGCCGACGCTGGTGGGGAATATCGAGCCGTCGACCACCGTCAGGTTGCGCCACAACCAATGCCTTCCCCATTCGTCGACGACCCCGCGCGCGGGGTCGTCTCCCATCGCCATGCCCCCCATGACATGGGCGCTCACCAGCTTGGCGCGCAGCGCCTGCAACGGTAAGTCCTCTATCATCGCGCGCGCCTCCGCCCAGGAGGACGTCGGCTCGGCGCCGGTATGCAGGGGCAGCACCCGCTTGGCGCCGGCGGCAAACTGCAGTTCCGCCATCGCCAGCCAGCCTCGGCGAACGCCGTCCCACACGACATCGTTGAGCGGATAATCCAGCAGCGGCGAACCATCGCTGCGCAAACCGACTTCCCCTCCCTGGCTATCCGGGTGAAAGCCGTCCCGCAACAAGGCCAGGCTTGCATGGAGATGCGGCAGCCGCCCCAGCAGCTCCGCCTGCGCCGCGCCGAAGCCCGGAAAAGTCACGCCGGCGAGCAAGGGATGGATCGGGGGCACTTCCAGTTTGAAGCCCAATGGTCCGTCCAGCGACTGGGTATGCATGAAGTGGTCGGAATAGACGGTTTGCGGTGCACCGTTATACGGTTCGATCAATTCCGGCATCAACGCGGCGGACAGGGCCACCGGGTGCAGGAAGGTGCGCTTGCCGGTCAGCCCGGCGCTGTCGGACAGGCCGCTGCGCAGCATGATGGCCGGCGATCCGATGGCGCCGGCGGCCAGCACCACGTGGCCGGCCCTGACCGTCAATTTGCGGCCGGACGGCGTCAGGCCGTCGGCGGCAAGCAGGCTGCCGCGCAGGCTGACGATGCGCTTGTCCGCCTGGTCGCCTTGGAGCCGCTCCACCCGCACCCGGGTAAGCAGGCGCGCGCCCCGCTCCAGCGCGGCCGGGATGCAGGTCACCAGCATCGATTGCTTGGCGTTGGTCGGACAGCCCATGCCGCAGTAGCCCAGGTTCCAGCAGCCTCGGACATTGCGGCTGATCCGCGCGTGGCGCAGCCCCAGCGCTTGGCAGCCGCGCTCCAGCACCAGGTTGTTGGGATTGGGTACGCCCTGCCACGGCGCGATCCCCAGTCTTTGCTCGGCCTTCTCGAACCAGGGACGCATCGTCTCTGGCGTCAGCGTCGCCAGGCCATAGCTTTCCTGCCACCAGCGCAGCGTGTCCGGCGGCGTGCGGAAAGCGCTGGTCCAGTTGACCGTGGTGCCGCCGCCTACGGTGCGTCCCTGCAAAATGGAAATGCCCTTGTCGGCGGTCTGCCGGGACGCCGATTCCTGGTACAGCTCGGGATAGGCACGGGCTTCGTTCAGACGAAAATCGCCCGAGCTGTACAGCCCGCCCTCCTCGACGATCAATACATCCAGCCCGGCCGCGCTGAGCACCTCGGCGGCGATGCCTCCGCCGGCCCCGCTGCCGACGATGACCACGTCGGCATTCCAGTCCAGATCCTGAATCTGGCGCGAACCGTCGAACACCTTCCAGCCGGAGGCCAGGCCGGCGCGCAGCGGATCGGGAATCTTGCCGCTCAAGGCAGCATCTCCATCACGCCGGCCGGCAGGCGATAGCCGATGGCCGCCCAACTGGCCGGGTTGCCATACCAGGCGGCGCCTATCAGCTGGTGCAGCGCCTGGTAGGCGCTGCGCTGCAGCAAGAAGCGGCTGTCCCGCCAGCGTTGCAGAAAGCCTGCCAGCTCGCCCGGCTCCGCCCGCCGCCACGTCGATCTGATTCCGGCCAGCCAGCGCCGCGCCCAGCGGTTGCCGAGCAGGTCGAACAGCTGGCGCACTTCCTGGCGGACCGCCGGCGGCAAGCCGGCCACAGCGAGATCGACGCCGTCGATCACCTGCGCCAACGGCAGATCGTTCCGCCCCAGTATCGCGGGGGCCAACGCGGCGACGATCTCGGCGTCGCGCGGCTGCAGCCAGCGCCACCGGCCGTCGGCCGGCGCCGGATCGGCCGCCGGCATGGCGCCGTAAGCGGCCAGCAGCAAGGCCGCGCCGCCCAGCGCGCCTGCCTGCAGGAATCGGCGGCGGCTGGGCATGTCAGCGGCGCAGCATCAGCTTGAGCAGCCATTCGACGGCGCCGCCGTATGGCGGGCGGGTCAGCCAGGTGCCGGACAGGCGGCTCTGGCGGAACACCGGCTTCAGCTTGGAGAAGGTCAGAAAGCCCTCACGGCCATGGTAATGCCCCATGCCGGACGGACCGACGCCGCCGAAGGGCAGATCCTCCTGCACCACGTGCAGCAACGTGTCGTTGACGCTGACGCCGCCGGATACGGTCTCCTTCAGCACCCGCTCGATGCGCAGCGCGTCGTCGTCGAACAGATACAGCGCCAGCGGCCTCGGCCGGGCATTGATATAGGCCAGCGCCTCGTCGAATTTGTCATAGCTGACCACCGGCAGGATGGGGCCGAAGATTTCCTCGCGCATCAAGGCGCAATCGTCCGGACAGTCCTGCACCAGCGTCAGCGCCATTTTGCGGGCAGCCGCCGGATCCTCGCCGGCCGGATTCAGCTCCTCTACCCTGGCTCCGGCCTGCCGCGCGCCGTCTAACCACTGCCGCAGCCGCTGATAGTGGCGATCGTTGACGATGGCGGTGTAGTCGGGGTTGCCGGCCAGCGTCGGATAGGCGCGCCGGGCCGCTGCGCGGATTTCGTCAAGCAGCAGGCTGCGGTCCTTGTCGTTGACCAGCAGATAGTCCGGCGCCACGCAGGTCTGGCCGGCGTTCATCATCTTGCCGGCGACGATGGCTTCGGCGGCGCGCCGGAGGTTGGCGCCGCGCGCCACCAGCGCCGGCGACTTGCCGCCCAGCTCCAGCGTCACCGGCGTCAGGTTCTCCGCGGCGGCGCGCATCACGTGGCGGCCAACGGCGGTGGAGCCGGTGAACAGCAGGTGGTCGAACGGCAGGCGGGTGAAGGCCTGGGCCAGCTCCGGGCCGCCGTTGACTACGGTCAGCAGGTCGTCGCCGAAATGTCGCGCCGCCAGTTGCGCCAGCAAGGCGCCGGTTGCCGGCGTGTATTCGGACATCTTGACCATTACCCGGTTGCCCGCCGCCAGCGCGGCGACGATGGGCCCGAATGACAGAAACAGCGGATAATTCCACGGCACCACCACGCCGACGACGCCCAGCGGCTGAGGCAGCACGCTGGCGCCGGCCGGCTGGAACCATATCGACACCCCGCGCCGCTGCGGCCGCATCCAGCGATTCAGATGGCGGCGCGCGTGGCGGACCGCCTCCAGCGACGGAAACAGCTCGGCCAGCCGCGTTTCCACGCTGCTGCGCTGGCCGAAGTCCAGGCTGACCGCGTCCACCAGCGCCTGGCGATTTTCCTGGAGCAGGCGTTCCAGCGCGTTCAGCCAGGACCTGCGGGTCTCGGCCGTGGGGTAAGGCGCGGCGCGCGAAGCGGTCCTCAGCCTGGAAAACGACTCCAGCAGCGCGCTTTCCTCCGCGGTGGGCATCTTGATGGCGTCCATGATGTTATCCTTATTTATCGAAGCCAAATATTAGAGCCGGGGCTCTAGGCAAGATTAGCATCAGCCCGCCCCACTGTCACCATGCCCGGATGTCATGCCGCCGGCCCGCCTGGCGGCTTCAATCGATGTCGCGGCGCTGCCGCCATTGCCGCGGCGTCGCTCCGCACTGCGCCTTGAACGCCCGCGACAACGCGGCCTCGCTGCCGTATCCGACCTCTTCCGCGATCATCTTCAGGCTCCGCCCCCTGCCCAGGGCCTGTTGCGCCAGCCTGACCCGCCAGCCTTGCAGATAAGCGCCCGGCGTGCAGCCGACGACTTCGCGGAAGACGCCGGCGAACACGCTGCGCGACATCCCGGCGCTATCGGCCAGCGCCTCCAGCGTCCACGCCCTGCCCGCTTGCTCGTGCATCATCGTCAGCGCGTGTCTCAGCTTCGGGTGCGACAGGCCGGCCAGCATGCCGCCTCGAAGCTGCCCGGCCTCCAGCAGATGGCGCAGCAGCCGGACCAGCACGACTTCGAACAGCCTGTCGACGACGGCCTCCCTGCCGCAGTTGTCGCCAAAAGCCTCGTCGAACAATAGCGTCAGCACCTGCTCCATGCCTGCGATGTCTGCCAGCGGCAGACAGACGACTTCCGGCAGCGCCGCCGCGATCGGATGCTCCACGCCGCCGTCGAACAGCAACTCGGCGCATGCCAGCTCGGCCTGCCGTTCGGGATCCACCATAAAACGGCGGGGCAAGGGCCGCGGATAGAACAGCAGGCTGGGGACATTCACATTCAACGCGGGCGTCCGTCCCGGATGGACGACCTCCATTGCCCCGGCCCTGAGCAGGTGCAGCTGGCCGCCGGCGCCGGGCGTGGAAAAGTCGGTGACGCCGCACAGCGCGCCGGAATGGAACATCCGCGCCCGGACCGGAAAGCGGTGCAGCAGCGTGTCCAGGCGATTCACGCACGCATCGGCCATAAAAATACTCTCTATCAAATTTTCAGGATTTTATGAATCTTATCGTATTCGAAGCCGGCATACAGTTGTCGTCGCCAAACGGCCCGACTGAAACCCGCCAAACCACAAGGAGCACAATATGGCTATCGAAAAAATCCTGTACCGCACCGAGGCCACCGTCGCAGGCGGTCGCGAAGGACGCGCCGAATCGCCGGACGGCGCGCTGAATCTCCAACTGTCCAACCCGCGCGAACTGGGAGGCGCCGGCGGTCCCGGCACCAACCCAGAGCAGCTGTTCGCCGCGGGCTACGCCGCCTGCTTCCTCGGCTCGCTGCGCTTCGTCGCCGCCAGGCAGAAGCGGACCCTGCCGGCCGGGGCCAGCGCGACCGGCGTGGTCGGCATCGGCACCATCGCCAGCGGCTTCGCCATCGAAGTGGAGCTGCGGATCAGCCTGCCCGGCCTGTCGGACGATGAGGCGCGGGACTGGATAGCGCAGGCCCACATCGTCTGCCCCTACTCCCACGCCACCCGCGGCAATATCGACGTGCGCCTGCTCCTGGTTTGAACCAACTAGAGACCGAAAGGAATGCCATGAAACCGAAACGCCATATCGCCGCGGCCTCGTTCGCCGTCCTGCTTGCCGGATCCGCTGCGGCTGCCGGCAGCCCCGGCATCGAAGGCCGCACCCAGGCCTTTCTCGACGCCTTGGCCGGCAGCGGCGGCCCGGCGCTGGAGACGCTGGAGCCGGCCGCCGCTCGGCAGGTGCTGACCGGCGCGCAGCAGGGCGTCAAGCTGCCGCCGGCCGACATCAGCGGCAAGCTGATCGAAGTCGACGGCAAGCCGCTGAAGCTGACGATAGTCCGCCCGGCCGGCGCCAAGGGCGTTCTGCCGGCCTTCATGTTCTTCCACGGCGGAGGGTGGATACTCGGCGACTACCCGACCCATGAGCGCCTGGTGCGCGACCTGGTCGTCGAGTCCGGCGCGGCGGCGGTATTCATCAATTACACGCCGTCGCCGGAAGCCCGCTACCCGGTGGCGATCAAGCAGGCCTATGCCGCGACCCGATGGGTGGCGGAGAACGGCGCGCAAATCGGAGTGGACGGTCGCCGCCTGGCGGTGGCCGGCAACAGCGTGGGCGGCAATATGGCGGCGGTGGTCGCCCTGATGGCCAAGGACAACGGCGGTCCCAAGCTGCGCGCCCAGGTACTGCTGTGGCCGGTGACCGACGCCGATTTCGACGATGCGTCCTATCGGGAGTTCGCCGACGGCCATTTCCTGACCCGGGCGATGATGAAGTGGTTCTGGAACGCCTACGCCCCGGATCCGGCGCTGCGGCGGGATATCTACGCCTCGCCGCTGCAGGCGACGGCGCGGCAGCTGCGGGACTTGCCGCCGGCCCTGGTGCAGACCGCGGAAAAGGATGTGCTGCGCGACGAGGGCGAAGCCTATGCCCGCAAGCTGGACGCCGCCGGCGTCAGCGTGGTGGCCACCCGCTATAACGGGATGATCCACGACTTCGGCCTGCTGAACGCCTTGTCCGGACTGCCGGCCACGCGCGCCGCTCTGCGCCAGGCGGGCGAAGAACTGAGGTTCCGCCTGCGCTGAGGCATCGCGCCATGCCGGGCCGTCGTCCCGGCATGGCGCGCCGGCGACGAATGGCTGCCCGGCCATGCCAGGACATAGTATGATGCGCGGCAAGATGCTTGTTGTCCCGAACCCTAGCCCGTCCTGTCCATCATGTTGATCGATTTCTTCTACGCGCTGCGCGCCGCCGGCCTGCCGGTCACCCTGAAAGAATTCCTGCTGTTGCTGGAGGCGCTGCAGCGCAATGTCGCCTTCGGCAATCTGGACGAATTCTATTATCTGGCGCGTACGGCGCTGGTGAAGGACGAAAAGTACTTCGATCGCTTCGACCAGGTGTTCGGCCATCATTTCAAGGGCCTGGAGCTGGCGCTGGACGACCTGCAGCGCGCGATTCCCGAGGAATGGCTGCGCAAGCAGGCGGAGAAATATCTGAGCGACGAGGAGAAGCGGCAGCTTCAGGCTCTGGGCTGGGACAAGCTGATGGAAACGCTGCGCCAGCGGCTGGACGAGCAGAAGGAAAGACATCAGGGCGGCAACCGCTGGATAGGCACCGGCGGCACCAGCCCGTTCGGCGCCTGGGGCTACAATCCGGAGGGCGTCCGCATCGGCCAGGACCGTTCGCGCCACCGCCGGGCGGTGAAAGTGTGGGACCAGCGCGAGTTCCGCAATTTCGACGACAAGACCGAGCTGAACACCCGCAATATCAAACTGGCGCTGCGCCGGCTGCGCGAATTCGCCCGCGACGGCGCCGAGGACATCCTCGATCTGGACGCCACCATCGCCGCCACCGCGCGCAAGGCCGGCATGCTGGACCTGAAGATGCAGCGCGAGCTGCACAACAGCGCCAAGGTGCTTGTGCTGTTCGATGTCGGCGGCTCGATGGACGACCATATCCGCGCCTGCGAGGAGCTGTTCTCCGCGGTGAAGACCGAATTCAAGCACCTGGAGTACTTCTACTTCCACAACTGCGTGTACGAATCGGTGTGGAAGGACAATGCCCGCCGCCACAGCCAGCGCTTTCCCACCTGGGACCTGATCCACACCTTCGGCCGCGACTACAAGCTGATCTTCGTCGGCGACGCCAGCATGAGTCCGTACGAGATCGCCTACCCCGGCGGCAGCGTCGAGCACATGAACGAGGAGTCCGGCGAAGTCTGGTTGAGGCGGCTGCTCGAGCATTTCAAGCAC
The DNA here is from genome assembly GCF_051129845.1 of Chromobacterium sp. CV08. Lineage (NCBI taxonomy): Bacteria > Pseudomonadati > Pseudomonadota > Betaproteobacteria > Neisseriales > Chromobacteriaceae > Chromobacterium > Chromobacterium sp. CV08. The sequence goes on along the minus strand of NZ_CP150453.1, from coordinate 2,630,959 downwards.
GCGGTATGGCTGAACCCTTTGGCCGAGGAATACTGGAGCCATACCCAGTCGGTGGGCATGATACGCCAACTGATGGCGCAACGGATGCGGCCGATGACGCTGGCCGGACTGGACCTCGCGATGCGCGATTTGAAAAAAACTGCCGCGCCGGCTTGAAAAATTAACGTAGTCACACAATTTTCTGCTTGAGTCGCAGGCAGGTTGTAGCCCAGAATGGAATTCAGGGGCCGCAGCACAAATCCGAAATCGGCCTCAGCTTCAGCCACGGGGAGTCATACCATGCAAATCCTTCTTTTCGCCGCCCTCATCGTCGCGGTGGTCGCAGTCGCCAAATTGCTGGCTACCCCGGTACAACAGCAAGCCAAACTGGTGCCGATCCGGATCCGGAGCGACGAGACGCAACGCCGCCGCCGTTGATCGGACCGCAGCAGGCAAAGCGCGCCCCCGGGCGCGTTTTTTTATTGCCGGCGTCCGCCGGCGGCGGCCTGCCTTAACACTTTATTCACCATTGCAAAACAAACACATCATTATTATCGCAATTGAAACATTGGCGATACCCATTCTCACTAGAATGACCCACGCAACAGAACAACATCATTATTCTACAAGGGTCATCAAATGAAGAAACTCGCTTTGGCCGCCTGTCTGCTGGGCGTTTCGTTCTCGGCGCTCGCCGACGCCAAATCCGACTGTCGCGCCGCCGCCGGCAGCTATCTGACCGGCACCGTGGTAAGCGGACCAAGCTTCGCCTCCGGCCAGATGCTGAACGGCGTCGAACTGTCCCACACCCACGTCTCGCTGCAAGCCGACCAGGACGGCCGCACCTACGACGTGGCGATGGATAATGTGTACGCATCCGGCTACGATTCGGCCGGCGAAAGCGTGCCCTACCCGTTGAACACCATCCAGCCGGGCGACCGCCTGCAGCTGTGCGGCCAGCGTTATACCAGCGGCGTCGGCATCCACTGGGTGCACATCAACTGCGGCGTCAAACCCAGCAGCCGCCAGCCCAACGGCTGGACCAAGAAGATCAACAGCGACGGCTCCGTCAGCGGCAACTACGAGTCCAATACCGAATACTGCCAGCTGTGGCCGTAAGCCTCGTCCAGCGCCCCGGATGAAGAAAGCGCGCCGAAAGGCGCGCTTTTCATTGCGGGCGATGCGGGAGCCGCGCTAGAAATCGCGCTGCGGCACCAGCACCGTGCGGTTGCCGTTGCTTTCCATCGCGCTGACGATGCCGGCGGCCTCCATCTCCTCGATCAGCCGCGCGGCGCGGTTGTAACCTATGCGCAGATGGCGCTGCACGCCGGAGATCGACGGCTTGCGGGTACGCAGCACGATTTCCACCGCCTCGTCGTACAGCGGATCGCTCTCAGTCGCCGCCTGCGCCTTGGTCGTGGCGTCCGCGGAAGCGTCGTCGGCTTCGCTCTCGCCGGTCAGCAAGCCTTCCACATAGTCCGGCTCGCCGAACTGCTTCAGATGCTCGACCACCGCGTGGACCTCGTCGTCGGTGACGAAGGCGCCGTGCACGCGCTGCGGATAGCCTGTGCCCGGCGGCAGGTAGAGCATGTCGCCCTGGCCCAGCAGGCTTTCGGCTCCCATCTGGTCCAGGATGGTGCGGCTGTCTATCTTGCTGGACACCTGGAAGGCGATACGGGTCGGGATATTGGCCTTGATCAGGCCGGTGATCACATCCACCGACGGCCGCTGCGTCGCCAGGATCAGGTGGATGCCGGCGGCGCGGGCCTTCTGCGCCAAACGGGCGATCAGCTCCTCTATCTTCTTGCCGGCCACCATCATCAGGTCGGCGAATTCGTCCACCACCACCACGATGAAGGGCAGCTTGTCCAAGGGCTCCGGCGTTTCCGGCGTCAGGCTGAACGGATTGACGATGCGCTGGCCGCGCTCGGCGGCCTCGCACACCTTCTGGTTGTAGCCGGCCAGATTGCGCACCCCCAGCGCGCTCATCAGCCGGTAACGGCGCTCCATCTCGCCGACGCACCAGTTCAGCGCGTTGGCGGCCAGCTTCATGTCGGTGACCACAGGCGCCAGCAGATGCGGGATGTCGTTGTAGACCGACAGCTCCAGCATCTTCGGATCGATCATGATGAAACGGACTTCGTCCGGCGTCGCCTTGTACAGCAGCGACAATATCATCGCGTTGACGCCGACCGACTTGCCGGAACCGGTGGTGCCGGCCACCAACAGGTGCGGAGCCTTGGCCAGATCGGTCACCACCGGCTCGCCGGTGATGTCCTTGCCCAGCGCCATCGTCAGCCGCGACGCCGAGTCGCGAAAGACGTCGGCGGAGAAGATTTCCGACAGCCTGATCATCTGCCGCTTCGGATTCGGCAACTCCAGGCCCATGCAGGTCTTGCCCGGTATCGTCTCGACGACCCGGATCGAGGCCAGTCCCAGCGCGCGCGACAGGTCCTTCATCAGGTTCACCACCTGGTTGCCGCGCACGCCGACCGCCGGCTCGACCTCGTAGCGGGTGATCACCGGACCCGCGTAGGCGTCCACCACGCTGACCTTGACCTTGAATTCGGCGCATTTCTCCTCGATCACGATGCCGCGCTCGATCAGTTCGTCCTGGTTGCAGACCTCCATCGCCGCATCGGCGGGATTCAGCAAGTCCAGACCGGGAAGCATGGAGTCGTCGTAATCGACGCGCGTAGGCGGCGTTTCGGCATCGGCATCGATCGTAGCCGCGACCGTCGGCGGGACGGGCTCCTGCGGCGCCGGCGACGCGGCCGGCGCATCCATCAACACCCAAGGCAGCGGACTGGCGGCCAGCTTTTCCGCGGTCGCCGCCAGTGTCGGCGCCGGCTCCTGCAGCACCGTCTGCTGGACGATGGCCGGCTTGGCGTCCTGCTGCTGAACCAATACGTCGCGCGTCTGCGGCCAGCGCCATGGCGTGCGGACGGCGGGCGGCTCGGCTTCCGGCTGAGTCGCCGGCGCGTCCGCCTCGACTTCGACTTTCGCCTCGACTTTCGCCTCGACTTTCGCCTCGACTTCGACTTCCGCTTCGGCGACAACCTCGATCGGAGACGGGAGTTCGGGCAAGGAGTCGACCGCCGCCGGCTCAGGCTCGCCTATACCGGGCCACGACTCGACGCTTTCGGCGCTTGCGTGGCACGCCTCTGCGACGGTCTTCTCCGGCGGCAGCGGCGCCGACGCTTCAAACTCGACGGCCAGGTTTTCGGCCAGCGGGATGCCCACCGGCTCGACGATGATCTCGGCTATCGGCGCCGCCGGCGGTTCGGCGGGCCCCGGGTTCGCCGCCTGCGGCGGACGCGGCAGTTCGACGACAGGCAGCGGCCTGACGGGTTCGGGCCGGGCCGCCGGCTTGGCGCGCGGAATCGGAACCAGCTCCACGGGGGGCAGCGGCGCCGGCGCGGAAGAGGCCGCGCGGCGATGGGCGTGCAGGCTGGCGATCTTGGCGCGCACCTCGTGGCTGCCGATCACCGGCAACTCGCCGCCGCGGTCCTTATCGGTTTCGGCACCGCGCGCGTGCTGCCGGCGGCGGTAGTCCTGCTTCAGATTGTCCTGCATCTCCGACAGGCCTATCACCGGCAGGTCGTCGCGCTCGGCGACGCGCGGCAACGGACGCGCTTTCTTGCGGTAGTCGCGCGACAGCTCCAGCGTCGGCAACACGGCCGGCGGATCCCGCCGCGCGGCCGGCTGCCGCGGCGGCAGCACGATGGTTTCGCGCGCCGGCTCGGCGGCCGTCTCGCTGCGCGCGGGGCGTACCGCCGGCGGGACCGCCTCCGGCTCCGGCGCGGTCGGCGCCGCGGGCGGGGATTCGATCTCGGCGGCCTCGGCCGCCACCGCGGTTTCCGCATCGGCCGCAGCCGCCTCTCGCGGCTCGTCGGCGAAGTAATCGGGCTCGTAACGCTCGGCCCGGCCCTCGACGCCGAGCATGCGGTCCAGCTTCTGCGTCAGCATCGGCAAGGACAGCTTTCCGCTCTTGATCAACCAGCCGGCCAGCGCCAGCAGCGGCAACAGTAGGACTACAAACCACACAGTCGAAAACCCCGAATTCTAGCCGCCCGCCGTCGCCGCGGGCGCGTTTTGGTCGATGGCGGCGAGATGCGCGCACGCATCCATCAAGCCGCCTGTCACTTTTATCGTCGAATTGTAACGACTTTGCCGTTGCCCGGCAGGCCGATTTGCGTTGGCGCCGGTTTACGATCCTTTACGGCATCTCGCGGAAAACCGCCCGCCGCAGCGTCGCGCACCGCAAGAGACGTTCGACAAAGCCATGCACCGGCAAGAGCGCCCCGAAGGGCCGCCCGAACAGGCTCTTACAGCCAGCGCCAGATCAGCGCTTGCGCCGCCAGCGCGAACAGCGCGGCGATCACGTCGTCCACCATCACGCCGAAACCGCCGCCTACGCGCTGGTCGAACCAGCGTATCGGCCACGGCTTGACGATGTCGAACAGGCGGAACAGCGCGAAGGCCAGGATCCAGCCGGCCCAGCCGGCCGGCGCGAAAGCCAGCACCAGCAGCATGCCGACGATCTCGTCCCAGACGATGCCGCCGTAGTCGTGCACGCCCAAGGCCTTGCCGGTGACCTCGCATACGTATACGCCGAGCAGGAACAGCGGCAGGCACAGCGCCGTCAGCATCCAGCCGGAAACGCCCAGCGCCTGCAAGGGGAAGAACAACGGGTAGGCCACCAGCGTGCCCCAGGTGCCCGGCGCCTTCCTCATCAGGCCGCTGCCGAAACCGAAGGCCAGCAGATGCTCGGGCCGGCTCAGCAGAAAGCGCCAGTTCGGCGCCGGTTTCGGAGTCTCAGCCGAAATGGTCATAACCTTCCTTGTGCAATTTTACGGTTTGGCCGGCGGCGTCCAGCAGGCGGCCGCCCTGCCCGTCCAGCACGCGTCCGATGCGGGTGGCGCGGCAGCCGCAGGCCGCGGCGGCGGCCTCGATGCGGTCTCGCTTCGCCGTCGGCGCGGTAAACACCAGTTCATAATCGTCGCCGCCGGCGGCCAGGCAGTCCAGGTATGCCAGTCTGTCGGCCTCCAGCAGCGGATGCGACGGCAGGCTGTCTGCCCAGACTTCGCCGGCGACGCCGGAGGCGCTCAGGATGTGGCCGAGATCGGCCATCAATCCGTCGGACACGTCGGCGGCGGCATGGGCCAGCGGCAGCAGCGCCGCGCCCAGCGCCAGCCGCGGCTCCGGATACTCCAGTTTGTGTCTGGCCGCGGCCAGCAGTTCCGCATCGTTTACATTCAGCCATCCCAGGCGATGGCGCACCGCCAGCGCGCCCAGACCCAATTCGCCGGACACCCAGATATCGTCGCCGGCCCTGGCGGCGCCGCGCCGCAAGGCTCGGCCGGACGGCGCCTCCCCCATTATCGTGACCGACAGCGTCAGCGGGCCGCCGGTGGTGTCCCCGCCTATCAGTTCGACGCCGTGCGCGTCGGCCAGCGCGAAAAAGCCGGCGGCGAACTCCGCCACCCAGGCCTCGTCGGCGCGCGGCAGCGCGATGGCCAGCAGCGCCCAGCGCGGCGTCGCGCCCATCGCCGCCATATCGGAGAGATTGACGGCCAGCGTCTTATGGCCGAGCGCGCGCGGCGCGACGTCGGCGAAGAAATGGCGTCCCTCGACCAGCATGTCGGCCGACACGTGCAGATCATGGCCGGGCCGTGTCCGCACGATGGCGGCGTCGTCGCCGACGCCCAGCAGCGCCGACGGCGCGGCACGCTGGAAGTAACGGCCTATCAGTTCGAATTCCTTCATGGCCCCTCACGCAAAAACACCCGCCGGCGGCGGGTGTGATCGAACGGCGGCGCCGGCTCAGTCCTGCTTGCGGCGCTGCTTCTGCGCCAGCACTTCGTCGCCGCGCACTTCGGCGGCCAGCTTGTCCAGCACGCCGTTGACGAATTTGTGGCCGTCGGTGCCGCCGAAGGTCTTGGTGATCTCGATGGCCTCGTTGATGATCACCGGGTACGGCGTTTCCGGGCTCTGCGTCAGTTCCAGCGCGGCCATCAGCAGCACGGCGCGCTCGACCGGGCTGACCTCGTCCTCGGCGCGCTCGTAATAGCGGCCGATCTGGACGGACAGCGTGCCCACGTCCTTCAGCACGCCGTACAGGATGTTGCGGAACAGCGCTTCGTCGGCCTTGGCGAAGTATTCGTTCTCGCGCAGGTGCTTTTCAATCAGCGAAGCCGGACGGTCCGGATTCAGCTCCCATTCGTAAATGCCTTGCACGGCGAATTCACGGGCGCGGCGGCGGGCGGTTTTCATGTTGGCGATTCCTTGAAAAGAGCAAGGGAAGCGGCGATGGCGCGCGCTTCCCGTCTATGGCGGCGGGCCGGATCAGCCGCGCAGCGCCTTGTGCAGATTGGCCATCTCCACCGCGACGCGGGCGGCGTCGCCGCCCTTCTCCTGCATGCGGACTTCCGCCTGCTCGTCGTTCTCGGTGGTCAGGATGGCGTTGGCTACCGGAATGTCGAAGTCCAGCCCGACGCGGGTGACGCCGGCGCCGGATTCGTTCGATACCAGCTCGAAATGATAGGTTTCGCCGCGGATCACCGCGCCCAGCGCGACCAGCGCGTCGAAACGGCCGGTCTTGGCCATGGTCTGCAGCACCAGCGGCACCTCCAGCGCGCCCGGCACGGTGGCCAGCGTCACGTCGGCGGCGGCCACGCCCAGCCGGCTCAGTTCGGCCAGGCAGGCGTCGCGCAGGCCGTGGCATACCGGGGTGTTGAAGCGCGCCATCGCGATGCCGATTTTCAGGCCCTGACCGGACAGGTTGGGTTCGATACGCTGGATGGTTTCAAGCATGGGAGTCCTCGCGGCGAAAACACTAAGGAAAGCCGGCGATTGTACCCCAAGCGCGGCGATTAGGCCACGCCCGCGCCGTCCTGGCCGTCGACATGGAAATGGCCCGGCTGGCTGAAGCCGGTAACCTCCAGTTCGAAGCCGGCCATCGACGGCAGGCTGACCGGACTCGACATCAGCCTCATCTTGCCGACGCCGAGCGCCTTCAACATCTGCGCGCCTATCCCGAAGGTCTTGCTGTCCCACTTCTGCCGCTGCGGCTCCTGGCCCAGCGCCCGCTGCGCCAGGTCGACGCCGGTCTCGTCGCGGTACAGCAACACCATCACGCCGCAGCCCTCCTCCTCTATCGTCTCCAGCGCATTCGGCAGCGTCCACGAATGATGGCTGCACAACGGCGCCAGCACGTCGATCACCGACAGCGGCTCGTGCACCCGCACCAGGGTCTCGCGGTCGGCGCGGATCGTGCCCTTGCTCAGCGCCAGATGGGTGGCCGAGGTGGTGATGTCGCGGAACACGTGCAGGTCGAAACTGCCGAACGGCGTCTCCACCGGCCGCTCTCCGACCTTCTCCACCAGCGATTCGGTGCGGCTGCGGTACTGGATCAGATCGGCGATCGTGCCTATCTTCAGGCCGTGCTGCTTGGCGAACTCCAGCAGTTCCGGCAGACGCGCCATCGTGCCGTCGTCGTTCATGATCTCGCAGATCACGCCGGCCGGCTCGACGCCGGCCAGCATCGCCAGGTCGCAGCCGGCCTCGGTGTGGCCGGCGCGGATCAGCACGCCGCCGTTCTGCGCCTTCAGCGGAAACACGTGGCCCGGCTGCACCAGGTCGCCGGCCTTGGCCAGTCTCGCCACGGCGGTCTTGATCGTGTGGGCGCGGTCGGCGGCGGAAATGCCGGTGGTGACGCCCTCGGCGGCTTCGATGGACACGGTGAAATTGGTGCCGAAGCTGGTGCCGTTGTTGCCGGTCATCATCGGCAGGTTCAGCAGCTGGCAGCGCTCCTCGCTCAGCGTCAGACAGATCAGGCCGCGGCCGTGCTTGGCCATGAAATTGATCGCCTCCGGCGTGACGAACTCGGCCGCCATCACCAGATCGCCTTCGTTCTCGCGGTCTTCGGCGTCCATCAGCACCACCATCTTGCCGGCCTGGATGTCGGCGATGATGTCTTGAATCGGGGAAATGGCCATTTCTCTGTTCCTTTGTCTGTCCGCCCGTCTCATGCGGGCAATAAATCCAGCGCCCGGTATTCGCCGAGCCTCGCCACCGCGCCGTCACGCAGCGCCAGCGGCCGTTTGAACAAGGGTCCGTCCAGCACCAGCGTGTGGAACTCGCCCGCCTCGCCGCACGGATCGACGCCGTCGGCCATCATGTCTTCTATCAAGCGTTGGTCGAACGTCCGGCCCAGCCACTTTTCGTCTGTCAGCGCGGTGTTGACCATCACGACGCGGGCGACGAAGCCCGCGGCGACGAATTCCCGCGCCAGCTCGGCCCGCGGCTGCCGCCAGAGCGGCAGCACGGCCGCCAGTCCGGCTTCGACGCAGACACTCTCTTCCCATTCGCGATGCCCGTCCAGATCGATGTCGCCGAACACCACGGCCTCGACGCCGTCCTCGGCCACCGCCGCGCGCAACTGCCCGATGAAGACTTCGCGGTAATCGTCCCAGCTTGCGCGGCCCAGCCGCTGCGGCAAATCCATCGCCCGCGCCTGCAAGGCCAGCACTTCGGGTCGCACGCCATGCGAGCGGGAGCGCCCGCCCGCCTCGTCCAGCATCGTCAGCAGCGCCCTGGGCTCGGCGCCGGCCTGGACGGCACGCCACAGCGCGAGGCAGCTGTCCTTGCCGCCGCTCCACGACGCCAGCACCGGCAGATCGCGCAAAATCACGCCTGGCCGCGCTGCGCCAGAACGCGCTCGACGGTGTCGACGATGGCCTGGGTCTGCGGGTCGATCTCGATATTGATCTTGTCGCCCGGCTTGCGGCCGGCGATATTGGTCCGGTTCAGCGTTTCCGGGATCAGGTGGACGCAGAAACGGCGACCTTCGACGGCGCCTATCGTCAGGCTGATGCCGTCTATGCCGATATAGCCCTTGGTGAACACGTATTTTTCCAGGCCGGCCGGCAGCTCGAACCAGACGGTGCGGTTGTTCGGGGATTCAATGACGTCGGAGACCGCCGCGAGGCCCATCACATGGCCGGACATCGCGTGGCCGCCGATGTCGTCGCCGAAGCGCGCGGCGCGCTCGACATTGACGCCGTCGCCGGCCTTCAGCGCGCCCAGATTGGTCACGCGCAGCGTTTCCTGCATCAGGTCGAAATGGACCAGGTCGCCGTCGACGCGGGTGACGGTCAGGCAGCAGCCGTTATGGGCCACCGAGGCGCCGAGTTGCAGGCCGGGCAGCATGTCCTTGGGCAGACGGACGATATGGGTGCGGAAATCCTGTTTTTCTTCGATGGCGACCACTTCGGCCACGCCCTGGACGATACCGGTGAACACGGCAAGCTCCTTCGCTTTGATTGTCGTTTGGACGATATTGTAGCCGAACGGCCGTTTTCCAATCCGCGGCATGCATAAAAAAACCGGCCAGAGGCCGGTTCGGGAAAGCTGCGCGACGGATCAGAAACGCCAGGACACGCTGCTGCGGATCGCGCGGCCCATGCCCTCGGCGCCCTCGGTCAGATACGGCTGATAGCTGCGGTTGAACAGATTGTCGACCGACAGCCGCGCCTCCATGCCCTTCAACGCGGCCTGCTTCGGCTGCCACACCGCGAACAGACCGGCCAGCGCATAGCCGTGCTGGGCCGGATAGGCGTAGCTGACCGCCTCCGGATTGACGTTCTGCGGCACACGGTCCTGGGCGCGGACGAACTTGCCCTGGGCGCCCAGCGTCAGCCCTATCGGCGCGAAAGTGTAGCCGGCCGACAGCACCGCCTTGCGCGGCGGCACATCCACCATGGGCTCGTCCCTGCCCCAGGGATCGCGCAGGCTGTGGCGGCGTTCGCCTACGATGGACGACAAGGACAGACCGGCGAAGAAGCCACGCCACTGGTAGCGGCTGTCGAACTCGAAGCCGTCCACCACATAGCCCGGCAGATTGCGGTAGAAGCCTATCACCGCCGGCAGCGGCGCGCCCGGCGCGTCGCCTCGGTTAGGACCGATGCGCTGGCCTATCGCGTCGGTGACGTCCTGACGGAACCAGGTCAGGCTGGCGGCCAGCCTGTCGCCGGCGGCCAGCACGCCGCCGCCGTCGAAGGACAGCCCCAACTTCAGCGCCTTCAATTTCTCGGGCCGCAGCTGACGGCTGCTGGCGGTGGTGCTGCCCAGCGTCTGCACGTCGTAGACCTCGTCGGCGTTCGGCGCGCGCCAGGTGCGGGCATAGCCGGCGTCCAGCGTCCAGTTCGGCAGGAAGCGCCAGCTGGCGGCCAGTCGCGGCGACCAGCCGGAGAAATGCAGCGGGCTGTAGTCGTGGCCCTTGGCCGGGTTGTTGTAGGTGGACGCCAGATTCCGCCTGCCGCGCACCTCGATGTCGTCGTAGCGCAGCGACGGCGTCAGGCTGACGCCGTCCAGCGGCTTCCACTCGTGCACCCAATAGGCCGATTGCATCGTCTCGCTGCCCGGCGGCGAGTAGCGCGGATTCATCAGTCCATAGTTATAGGCCTTGTCCTTGGCCTTGCTCGGCATATAGGCCAGCGCGTCGCGGTCCTTGCGCGACCAGCTGGCGCCGACGGTCACCACCTGGCTGCTCCAGCCTTCGCCGATATTGGCGACGTTGCGCAGATCCCATTGCTTGTCGCGCTGGGTCACCCAGCTCTCCTTGCCGAACTGCGAGTCGAAAGCGGTGCTGCTGGCGTTGTCGGGACGGGTGTCGTGCTGGAAGCGGCGCGACTGCGCGTAGCTCAGTGTCAGGTCCAGCCACGGCATCCGGCTGCCGACGTAGTTCCAGCTGGCGTTCATCGAATCCATCCGCTGCTCCCGCCAGACCGTCTTCAACAGCCAGGCCTGGTCCAGGCCGTATTTCTTGATGTCGGCCGCCGACGGCGCCGGAATGTCGCCGCGTCTGGCGGCCCACGGCGTGCGCAACTCGTCGTCCTGGCGCACCAGGCCCAGTTTCAGGCTGTGGCCTTCGGCCGGACGCCAGCCCAGCTTCAGCATGCCGCCCTGCTGCTCGCCGCCAGAGAAGCGATAAGGCGTGCCGTCCGGCTGCGTCCCGTCCTCGCCTCGGCTGTGGGTGATGTAGGCCAGGATGTCGGCCGGCTTGCCGGCGCCGCCGGCGTAGGCGGCCAGCGACTGGCTGAAGCGGCGGCCGTTGTCCTGGTAGCCCAGCTTGGCGAAACCGCCGACGCTGCGGCCCGGCAGCAGCAGCTCGTCGACGGTCTTGGTTTCCGCCTTCACCACGCCGCCGAAGGCGCCGTTGCCGTAGAACGGCGAATGGCCGCCCTTGATCACCTCCACCGATCCGAGCAGCTCGGGATCGACGAAGGACGTGCCCTGCTGGTATTTGTCGAAGCCCTGGCCGGCGCCGTCGAGATAGACCTGCACCTGCTCGACGTCGCCGAAGCCCCAGACATTGATGGTCTGGCCGCCCGGACGCGGCGAGCCGCCGGCATTGACGCCCGGCAGCGCGTCCAGCACCTCGGCCAGCGACCGGGCTTGCGGACGGGCGATCTCCTCCCGGCCGAGCTTGCTGACCGCCGGCGTCAGCGCGACCGCGTCGGCGCTGACCTTGACGGTGTCGAGCTGGAGGCCGGCTTCGGCGGCCCGGGACGGCGAACTGGCGAGACTGAGGGAGAGGACGGTCAGGCAGAATGGGAAGACTGCGGACGGACTGCGGCCATTGGCCATGCTTTTCTGGTGCAACATCACGGGGTGGACATTTTTGTAATTGATAATCGTTATCAAATATTAACATATAAATTTCATCGCCGCCTCAACTCCGGTAAAATGCCCGGTTTTACTGAATTCTCAAGCCATCGCCCATGTCCGCCGAACTCTCCCGCATCGCCGAAGAAGTCTCGCACCGCCGCACCTTCGCCATCATCTCCCACCCCGACGCCGGCAAGACCACGCTGACGGAAAAGCTGCTGCTGTTCTCCGGCGCCATCCAGATGGCCGGCACGGTGAAGGGCAAGAAAGGCGGCAAGTTCGCCACCTCGGACTGGATGGAGATCGAGAAGCAGCGCGGCATTTCGGTGGCGTCGTCGGTGATGCAGTTCGATTATCGCGACCACACCGTCAACCTGCTGGACACCCCGGGCCACCAGGACTTCTCCGAGGACACCTACCGCGTGCTGACCGCCGTCGACAGCGCGCTGATGGTGATCGACGCCGCCAAGGGCGTCGAAGAACAGACGATCAAGCTCTTGAACGTCTGTCGTCTGCGCAACACGCCCATCGTCACCTTCATGAACAAGTGCGACCGCGAAGTGCGGGACAGCCTGGAATTGCTGGATGAAGTGGAAAACGTGCTGAAGATCCGCTGCGCGCCCATCACCTGGCCGATCGGCATGGGCAAGACCTTCCGCGGCGTGTACAGCCTGTTGAACGACGCGGTGATCCTTTTCGAGGCCGGCACCGAAAAACTGGTTTCCGACATCGAGGTGATCCAGGGCATAGACAACCCGCGCCTGGACGAACTGTTCCCGCTGGAAATGGAACAGCTGCGGATGGAGATCGAGTTGGTCAAGGGCGCCTCCAATGAATGGAGCCTGGACGAATTCCTGGCCGGCGAGCTGACGCCGGTATTCTTCGGCTCCGCGATCAACAACTTCGGCGTGCGCGAAATCCTCAACGCGCTGATCGACTGGGCGCCGGCGCCGCAGGAGCGCGACGCCACCTCGCGCAGCGTGGACCCGAAGGAGGCCAAGTTCTCCGGCTTCGTGTTCAAGATCCAGGCCAATATGGATCCGAAGCACCGCGACCGCATCGCTTTCCTGCGCGTCTGCTCGGGCCAGTTCGAGCGCGGCATGAAGATGAAGCACCTGCGCCTGAACCGCGACATCGCCGCCTCCAGCGTCGTGACCTTCATGTCGCACGACCGCGAAATCGTGGAAGAGGCCTTCGCCGGCGACATCATCGGCATCCCGAACCACGGCAACATCCAGATCGGCGACAGCTTCTCCGAGGGCGAGGACCTGGCCTTCACCGGCATCCCCTTCTTTGCGCCGGAACTGTTCCGCTCGGTGCGGATCAAAAACCCATTGAAGCTGAAACAACTGCAAAAGGGCCTGCAACAGCTCGGCGAAGAAGGCGCGGTGCAGGTGTTCAAGCCGCACAGCGGCGGCGACCTGATCCTCGGCGCCGTCGGCGTGCTTCAGTTCGAGGTGGTGGCCAGCCGGCTGGCCGCCGAATACGGCGTCGACGCCATCTTCGAATCGGCCAGCATCTGGTCGGCGCGCTGGTTCAGCTGCGACGACCGCAAGAAGCTGGACGAATTCGTCAAGACGCTGCAGATGAACATCGCAACCGATGCCGGCGGCAACCTCGCCTATCTGGCGCCCAACCGCGTCAACCTGCAACTGACGCAGGAGCGCTGGCCCGACATCGTGTTCCACGAAACCCGCGAACATGCGGTGAAACTGAACGACTGAGGCATGCGGACCATCCTCGACCTGATCGCCTTCCTGCGGGAGAACTACTCGCACGAGATCACCCGCTCGCTGCTGTTGATCCTGACGCTGCTGATCACCCGCGTGGCGGTGGACCGGCTGCTGGCGGCCAACAGCCGCGTGCCGGTCGAGGCGCGCCGGCGCTGGTCCATCAACACCCGCAACGGCCTGTTCTTCACCGGCCTGGCCGGCATAGGCTTCATCTGGGCCAATGAGCTGCAGACGCTGGCGGTGTCGATGCTGGCCTTCGCCGCCGCATTGATCCTGGCCACCAAGGAATTGATCATGTGCCTTTCCGGCGGCGTGGTCCGGCAGATGTCGAACAGCTACACGCTGGGCGATCACATCGAGGTCGGTACGGTGCGCGGCCGGGTCGTCGACATCGGCCTGCTGTCGACCACCGTGATGGAGATCGGACCGAACCACAGCTCGCACCAGATGACAGGCCGCGCGCTGACCTTTCCCAACAGCCTGCTGCTGTCGACGCCGGTGATACGGGAAAACTATATGGGCGAGTACGTGATGCACATCATCAACGTGCCGATGGCCTACTCGGTGCCGCCGACGCAGGCCGAGCGGATGCTGATGTCGGCGGCCGAGGGCGCCTGCCAGTCGCATGTGGACGTGGCGCGCCGCCACATGGAAGACATGGCCAAGCGCTACCTGGTCGACATTCCGTCGGTCGAGCCCCGCATTTCCATCCAGCCCGTCGACGAAAAACGCTACCAGTTGATCCTGCGCATCGCGATTCCGGCGCGGGAGCGGCAACGTATCGAGCAAGCCATCCTGCATCGATTCATGGCCGATTGCTATCCCGTCGTCAACCCGCAATGAATAGAGCAACAACTCCAAACATCGTATACAATTGCGCTATGCGAAGTTCCTCCCAGCCGGTGCCTCATGAGTAAAACCAGAATCAAGACCTACGACCGCATCATCCAAGAGAGCCTGAAGCTGTTCAACGAACAGGGCGAACGCAGCATCACCACCAACCACATCGCGGCGCATCTGGGCATCAGCCCCGGCAATCTCTACTACCACTTCCGCAACAAGGAAGAAATCGTCTACCAAATCTTCACGATGTACCGCGAGTTCATCAACCAGCGCCTGGCCGTGCCGGAAGACCGGAAGATGACGGTGGACGACCTGGTCAACTACCTGGACACCGCCTTCCTGGCGATGTGGCAGTTCCGCTTCATGTTCTACGACCTGCCGGGCATGCTGGCGCGCAATCCGCAGATGCAGTCGGAGTACCATCAGTTCGTCAACACCGAGCTGAAGAACATCCTGGGCGAGCACTTCCGCGAATTCATCCGCCTCGGCCTGCTGAAAATGGACGAGGAGGACATCGAGGCGGTCAGCATCAATATCTGGCTGGTGGTGAAATTCTGGTTCGCCTTCGAACAGACCTCGCGGCCCAAGGCCCCGATCACCGAAGAGTCGGGCCATCGCGGCGTCCTGCAGGTGCTGGCACTGCTGAAGCCCTACGTTCAACCCGAGTACATGCACGCCTTCCGCTCGCTGTGCGAGCGCCACGCAGTGTAAGACCCGGCGCAGGCAAGCAAAAAAGCCACTCCTGGGAGTGGCTTTTCGTTTGGCGCGTGCCGCTTCAGGCTGCTGCTGCGGCGGTGCCGGGCATCAGATAGCCCAGCAATTCGCCATTGGCCAACAATTTGCGCAAATGACTGCCGGGAGCCGAGCCGGAGTACTCCAGCTGCCGCCCTGCGCGACGGGCGACGCTGCCGTCGGCGCATACTTCCATTTCCACTTCAAGGTTCCAGAGCGCGGGGCGCGCATCCGGATCCACCGGCTCCAGCGATACTGTCAGCCGATAGCGGCTGTCGCGGGAATAAACGTCAAGCAGGCCGAGAAGGCCCAGGTTGTTGCGGACATCGGCATCGTCCGCGTCAAAAGCACCCGCAGAGATGGCCTGCGGAACCAGCACTTCAGGAAAAGTCGCAGTCATGGCATCTACCCCGAGGGTTTCCCCTCTAAACAAGCTGTTGGATTATTGTTCTTGCCGCCCCGTTTGAACCAGGGTCAGCAATCCGACATTCATTGATGTCTTCCAGCATCATGCGGATATTTCTCGGCGTAGACAATGGCGCAGCGGGCAAATCCTATGGCTACTAGACCAAACCTGTCCTTTTGGCCACTGCTTTTTGGACGGCCGCGTCACAAGCGCAAGCCATTGATGTCAAATGCATTAAAAATTCGCCCAAAACTGCCATCCACTTAATCAGCGCGGCGGCAAAGCATGTGAAAACCCCGGCGGATGCCGGGGTTCGCTTTGTCGGGCCAGGCCTGTCAACCCTGCACCACCGCGGCTATCGCCCCGGCCACGTACTCGACGTTGCGGCTGTTCAGCGCGGCCAGGCAGATGCGGCCGGTGGACACCGCGTAGATGCCGAACTCCTCGCGCAGGCGCTCCACCTGCGCGGCGCTCAGGCCGGTGTAGGAGAACATGCCGCGCTGCTCGGTGATGAAGGAGAAGTCGGCGGCGACGCCGCGCGCCCGGATCGCCTCGAGCAGCGCCAGCCGCATCGCGCGGATGCGGTCGCGCATGCCCGCCAGCTCGTCCTCCCACTGCTGCCGCAGCTCGGTGCTGGACAGCACCGCGGCGACGATGGCGGCGCCGTGGATAGGGGGATTCGAGTAATTGGTGCGGATCACGCGCTTCAGCTGGGACAACACGCGGACCGACTCGTCCTTGGACGCGGTGACGATGGACAGCGCGCCGACCCGCTCGCCGTACAGCGAGAAGCTCTTCGAGAAGGAACTGGCGACGAAGAACTGCAGGCCGGAGCCGGCGAACAGCCGTACCGCCAGCGCGTCGGCGTCTATGCCGTCGGCGAAGCCCTGGTAGGCCATGTCGAGGAAGGGCAGCAGGCCGCGCTCGCGGCAAATCCGCACCACTTCTTCCCATTGCGCGGCCGACAGGTCGGCGCCGGTCGGATTGTGGCAGCAGGCGTGCAGCACGATGACGGAGCCTGCGTCCAGCGAGGCCAGGAAGGCCTTCATCGCAGCGAAGTCCACGCCGCGGCTGGCCGCGTGGTAGTACGGGTAGTTCTCCACCTCGAAGCCGGCCGATTCGAACAGCGCGCGGTGGTTTTCCCACGACGGGTCGCTGATGTAGACCTTGGACTTCGGATTCAGTCGGCGCAGGAAATCGGCGCCTATCTTCAGCGCGCCGGTGCCGCCCAGCGCCTGGGCGGTCACCACCCGGCCGGCGGCCAAGAGCTCGCTGCCCTCGCCGAACAGCAGCTTCTGCACCGCCGCGTCGTAGGCGGCGCCCCCCTCGATCGGCTGATAGCCGCGCGCCGGCAGCGCTTCCAGCCTGGCCTTCTCGGCGGCGCGCACCGCGGCCAGCAGCGGAATCTTGCCGTTGTCGTCGGAATAGACGCCGACGCCGAGGTTCACCTTGGTGTCGCGGCCGTCCGCGTTGAAGGCCTCGTTCAAACCGAGAATGGGGTCGCGCGGCGCCAGCTCCACGCCGGCGAAGATCGAAGAAGTCATACCAGGCTCCATTGCTTTGCAGATCGGCCGGCGGCTCGGCGCCGGCCATAAGAAAAACCGTATCGTGCTGTTGCCTTCCGAATGCAAGGCTGTTCGCTGTCGAACAACAGTCTAACACGAGCGCGCCGACCGGCGACAAACCATGGCCCTGGCCGGCACGGCAGGATATTGCGACCGCACATCGACAAATGCCCGCCGATGGCATAATCAGAAGCGTGACGCCGCGCGCGCGGCGCCTTACCTGCCGCTCCATGCCATCCGGAGACACTCGATGAAAAAGGGAATCCTGCTGTTCTGGCCGTCGTTCATCATCGCCGTCATCGCCACCGGCGTGTTCTACTCCATCTTCGACCCCGCCGAACTGACGCTGCACGGCCACGCGCTGTTCGCCGACAAGCTGAGCGCCTATTCGGTGTTCCTGCTGGCCAGCTGGGCCTTCGGCGCGTTGAACACATCCATCGTGCTGCTGCTGGAAAAGAGCGCCCGCGACATCAACGGCTTCACCCCGCCGCCGGCGCAGGCGCCCGACGAGGAGATTCCGCTGCCCTGAGGGCGCACCGGACGTCGATGCGAAAAAGGCCGGACATCGTCCGGCCTTTCCGTTTTAGAACACTTTCAACCCCTTCAGCATCACCGCCAGGATCAGCAGCGGCGAAACGAAGCGGAGCACGAAGAACAGCCCCCTCAGCAGGCGCTCGTTGCCGAGCGTCCCGCCGTTGCTCAGCGCATCGCGGAAGCGGTCGAAACCCCAGACCCAGCCGGTGAACAGGCACAGGCAGATGCCGCCCAGCGGCATCAGCACATTGGACGTGATGAAGTCGAACAGGTCGAACAGCGTCATGCCGTGGATCTTGAAGTCGGCGGTCAGGCTGTTGGACAGCGCGCAACCGGCGCCGACCACCGCCAGCAGCAGCAGATTGATCACGGTGGAGCGGACGCGGCTGATGCCGAAGCGCTCGCTGAGCACCGACACCGGCACTTCCAGTATCGACAGCATCGCGCCGGTGGCGGCGATGGCGGCCAGCACGAAGAACACCACCATGAACAGATGGCCCAGCGGCATGCTGGCGAATACCGCCGGAATGGTGATGAACAGCAGCGACGGGCCGGCCTCGGGCTTGAAGCCGAAGGCGAACACCGCCGGGAAGATGGCGATGCCGGCCAGCAGCGACACGAACAGGTCGGCGCACATCACGCGGAAGGTCGTCAGCGGAATATCCTGGTCGTCGCGGAAGTAGCTGCCATAGGTGATCATCGTGCCCATGCCTATCGACAGCTTGAAGAAGGCCAGGCCCATCGCCGTCAACACCACCGCAGCGCTGATCTTGGAGAAGTCGGGCGCGAACAGGAAGGCCAGACCCTGGCCGGCGCCCGGCAGCATCAGGCTGCGCGCGCCGATGACGAGCAGCAGCACGAACAGCAGCGGCATCAGCTTCTTGGTCACCGCCTCTATGCCCTTGGACACGCCCAAGAGCAGGATGCCGCCGATCAGCGCCAATACCAGCCACTGCCACAGCAGAGACTGCAGCGGATCGGAAATCAGCGAAGAAAACGCGTCAGAAGTGACCTTGGGATCGCGCGACAGGATTTCGCCGCCTATCGCCTTGAAGATGTAGGCGAACACCCAGGCCGCCACCTCGGAATAGAAGGCCATGATCAGGAAGGCGGCGAACACGCCGAAAGCGCCGACCAGCCACCAAGGCTTACCCGCCGGCGCCAGCTTGGCCAGCGTGGTCACGGCGTCGCGCTTGGCCTTGCGGCCCAGCATGATTTCGGAAATCATCACCGGCAGGCCGACCACCAGCGTGGCCAGCACATACACCACCAGAAAGCCGGCGCCGCCGTTGGTGCCGGTCAGATACGGAAACTTCCAGATATTGCCCAGTCCCACAGCCGAGCCCAAGGTCGCCGCCAGCACGCCGAAGCTGGACGTGAATCCGTCCCGCGACTTCGCCTCTCCACCCGATTTCGATTTGTCCTGCATATTGTTCTCTCGCTAATGTAACGAGCCCGCGCGGAAATCTCCGAGCGGGCTTCTTTATGGAGCCGTCAACAAACCGCGGATACCGCGCCTCGCCGGCGCGTCCGGCTCATGCGCTGCGTGGTTTTGTTGGCGACTCGTCGACCTTCGATGTTACCGGGGCAGAATTTTGAGGCCTAACGCTGATACAGGCAAAGCATTTTTTACGTCTATTTGATTAACTTGTTAGCCAGTGCGCCCAGCCAGTCGTAGCAGGCCTGCAACTGCGACGCCTCGATATACTCGTCCGGGCGGTGCGCCTGCTCGATCGAACCCGGGCCCAGCACCACGCACGGTATGCCGGCCTGGCTGAACAGCCCCGCTTCTGTGGTATAGGCGACGCCGGAGCCGCCGTCGCAGCCGCACAGGCTGGCGACGTACTGGCGGATGGCCGAAGCCGGGTCCGACTCGAAGGCCGGGCTGTACACCATGGGCTCGATGACGATGTCGGCCTCCGGCGCCACGGCTCGCATCTCCAACAGCAGATTGGCGGCGTAATCGGACACCGACGACACCAGGCGCTGCGGATCGTCGCCCGGCAGCCAGCGGCACTCGAACATGAATTCGCAGTCGGCCGGCACGATATTGCAGGCCACGCCTCCGTGCACCAAACCGGTCTGCATCGTGGTGAACGGCACATCATATAAGGACTGCCGATGACCGAACGCGGCCTCCGCGTCGGCCAGCTTGCGGATATGGGTGATCAGCCGGGCCGCGTATTCGATGGCGTTGACGCCCTGCGGAGTCAGCGACGAGTGCGCGGCCCTGCCCTTCACCTTGCAGCGGTAATGGGCGATGCCCTTGTGGGCGATCACCGGCCGCATCGAGGTCGGCTCGCCGACCAGGCAGCCGGCGATGTTCTCGCCGTCGGCCTGCAGGCCGTCGATCAGGCGCCCGACGCCCAGGCAGCCGACCTCCTCGTCGTAGGACAGCGCGATGCCTATGCCCTGGGCCAGCTTGCCGTCGGCCGCCAGCGCCGCGAACAGCGGCACCCGGGCCAGCACGCAGGCGATGAAGCCCTTCATGTCGGCGCTGCCGCGCCCGTACAGCCGCCCGTCGCCGCCGTCGCCGAGCTCGAACGGCGGCCGGCTCCAGTCCTGACCGTCCACCGGCACCACGTCGGTATGGCCGGACAGCACGACAAGCGGCAGCCCGGGCGCGCCGATGCGCGCGAACAGATTGGCCTTGCTGCCGTCGTCGTTGTACGTCAGCCGGCCGGCGATGCCGAAGCCGGCCAGATAGGCCTGGACCCATTCGATCAGCTTCAGATTGGAATAACGGCTGGTGGTGTCGAAGCGTATCAGTTCGGCCAGCAGGCTTCGAGCGTCGTTGGGCATGGGCAATCCTGTCGGTAGCGGTATCGGCAGAGTCTGCACCCGCCGTGCCCGGCAGGCAATAGCGTCTTCGGCGGCATCATTCCATGCAAAAAATGCTTGGCAAATAGCGAATCGTTGGATAGAATCCGTTTTCTCTATGGCGGGCCTCCCCGCATTGCACGGTAGCGAACCTGGTCAGGTCCGGAAGGAAGCAGCCACAGTTATTTAGTGCAAGTGCCGGGGGTCGGGCTCGCCACCCCTCCCTTCCCTGTTTGTGCCCAGTACAATTGCAAAATTGCGACACTTTTTCAGCCATATTACATCGTTCAGAACTGATTCCATTGTCCTTGACGATTAGATTCCGCTAACATTAGCAAAGCTGAATTTTCAAATTCATGGAACTTCACTAATTTCCCTGCATCATAAATATTCCTGTTGGATTTTTTTTGCTATTTTTAAAAAGCAGGGCGAAGTCCTAAAAAAATATTAGAACCATTTGTTTCAGATACGAGAGGAACACTCATGAAACTGTTTGAAAAAATCCCGAATCCGCGGGAGATCCGCCGCAAGCTGGGCCTGAACCAACAAGAGTTCTGGAGCCGCATCGGCGTTACCCAGTCCGGCGGCTCCCGCTATGAAAGCGGTCGCAACATGCCGAAGCCGGTACGCGAGCTGCTGCGCCTGGTGCACGTCGAGCAGATCGACCTGTCCAAGGTCCGCCGCGAGGACTTCGAGATCGTCGAATACCTGAAGGAAACCCACCCCGATCTGTACAAGAGCCTGCGCAAGGCGGTCCGTACCAAGATCGAGGCACAGGAAGGCGGCGCGGAAGTCGCAGCCGGCTAAGCGCCCCTCCCCGCAGAAAAGCCAGCCCGGCGACGCCCGGCTGGCTTTTTTATCGCCCGAATGTCGGACAAAACGGCGCCGGGCCCACCGAGGACCCTCCTCGGCTTCACCGCCGTCAATATGGCAAGCGGCTAGTCTTCCGGGGCGCGCAGCAACAATACCGGCATATCGGCCACCTTGAGCACGCCTTCCGCGACGCTGCCCATCAGCAGGTGCATCAGCCCGCCGAGACCGTGCGTGCCCATCACGATCAGATCCGCCCCCCACTCCGAGGCGTCGTCGGACAGCACCGCCGCGATCTTGTCGCCCCAGCTCTCCAGTATCTTGCACTCGGGCTCGACGCCCTGCGCCCTGGCGCGCTCGCCGGCCTGCCCCAGCACCTGCTCGCCGGCCTGCTTGATCGACTTCTGCAACTCGGTCGCGTCGAGGAACTCGGTGCCGCCCCAACCGAACTGGGCCAGGTCGACCACGTGGACCAGCTTGATCGAGGAGCCGAAGACCTTGGCCAGCTTGCACGCCTCGCTCAGCGCCAGATTGGAGGTATCGCTGTCGTCGACCGGAACAAAGATTCTCTGGTACATGATGTTCCACTCCTATAGAGAGGGCCTGCCCTCAGTCTATCAAATCCTGCCGCCCGGCGTTTGACAGCGGCCGGTTTTATTTGACATAAATGCCATGACCCACTCGGAGACCCAGCATGGCCCGCATCGAACTGGCATTGCCGGAACGCTTTGTGTTCGAGACCTGCCTCGACGTCGGCATCGGAGACATCAACTACGCCGGCCACCTGGGCAACGACGCGATGCTCCGCCTGGCCCACGAGGCCAGGATACGGCTGCTGAAGCACCTGGGCTACCCGCACGAGCTGCAGATAGAGGGGCTGGGCCTGGTCGTCGCCGACATCGCCGCCTGCTACAAGACGGAGGCCTTTCACGGCGACAGGCTGCGCTTCCGCATCGGCGTCGCCGACCCCGGCCGCTACGGGCTGGATCTGATTTATCAGGCAGTCGATGACAACAGCGGTGCAGAAGTGGCAAGATTGAAGACAGGTATCGTTTTTTTCGACTACCGGATACGCAAGATCGCCCATATGCCGGAAGCCTTTTCCGGGAAGCTCAGCCAATAGCAAACAAGGAATGGCGCCATGAGACACTACCCGCCCAACAGCCCAGAGGCGATGGCCAGACTCCTGGCCATGTTCATGATCACAGATGGCAACATGGATCCGCGCGAACTCGAGCTGCTGGAGAAACTGCACGTCTACCATTTGATCAATCTGCCGCGCAAACAGTTCGCCCAGGTCTTCCGCGACTTGTGCGACGACATTTCCGACGAGGCCGGCGACGACGGTTCGATCCGCCTGCTCGACCGCGAACGGATAGACAATCTGCTGGCCGACGTGACCGACCGCCGCAAGCGCATCCTGACCTGCGTGCTGGCGATGGACATCGGCAAGTCGGACGGCACCATCAGCGACAGCGAGATGGCATTGCTCAGCCACATGATGAAGAGCTGGGGCGTCACACTGGACGACCTGGCGCGGGAATTCACCCGCTGATCCCTTGGGCGGCCCGGATCCGGCGCCGCCCTTTCGACCACCCACCACCACGTACCACAGCCTATCCCGATGACTACCCGCTTTACCGGCACCGAACGCTATATCGCCACCGACGACCTGATGATGGCCGTCAACGCCTCCATCGCCCTGCAACGCCCGCTGCTGATCAAGGGCGAGCCCGGCACCGGCAAGACCATGCTGGCCGAGGAAGTGGCCGCCAGCCTGGGCCGAGAACTGATCATCTGGCCGATCAAGTCGACGACCAAGGCCCAGCACGGTCTGTACGAATACGACGCGGTGTCGCGGCTGCGCGACTCGCAGCTCGGCGACGCCAAAGTGCACGACATCGCCAACTACATCATCAAGGGCAAGCTGTGGCAGGCCTTCGAGGCCGAGACGGCGCCGGTGCTGCTGATAGACGAGATAGACAAGGCCGACATCGAATTCCCCAACGACCTGCTGCGCGAGCTGGACCAGATGGAATTCTTCGTCCACGAGACCCAGCAATTCGTCCGCGCGCGCCAGCGCCCGATCATCATCATCACCTCCAACAACGAGAAGGAGCTGCCGGACGCCTTCCTGCGCCGCTGCTTCTTCCATTACATCCGCTTTCCCGATGCCGAGACGATGCAGGCCATCGTCGACGTCCACTTCCCCGACATCCGCCAGCAGCTGGTCAAGCAGGCGCTGGAGGTATTCTTCTCCATCCGCGAGCTGCCCGGCCTGAAAAAGAAGCCGACCACCTCGGAGCTGCTGGACTGGCTGAAGCTGCTGGTCGGCGAGGCGGTCGCGCCGGACGAGCTGGCTGCCCGCCACGCGCAGAGCGCGCCGCCGCCGCTGGCCGGCGCGCTGCTGAAGAACGAACAGGACCTGCAGCTGTTCGAGCGGCTGATGCAGATGGCGCGGCTGCGCCGGGGCTGACGTGGACGACGACCTGATCGCCCGCTTCGCCGCCCACCTGACCGTGGCCGGCCGCAGCCCGCACACGTTGGCAGCCTATCGGGCCGATCTTTCCTTGCTGCAGGAGCTGCTGCAGCCGCTGCCGCTGCGCGACGCCGGCGCGGCGGATCTGCGCAAGGCGCTGGCTCGGCTGCACGCCCAGGGCCTGGGCAGCCGCAGCCTCGCGCGGCGGCTGTCGTCGTGGCGGCGCTTCTACCACTGGCTGCAGCAGGGTCTGCAGCGCGACGACAACCCCGCCGCCGGCCTGCGCCCGCCGAAGCGCGACAAGCTGCTTCCGAAGGCGCTGCCGGTCGACGGCGCCGCCGCGCTGCTGGACCGGATAGACGGAGACGGCGAACTCGACATCCGCGACCGCGCCTTGTTCGAGCTGGTCTACAGCTGCGGCCTGCGGCTGTCGGAAACGGTGGGGCTGGACCTGCAGGACGTCGATTTTTCCGACCGTCTGGTGCGCGTGCGCGGCAAGGGCGGCAAGACCAGGCTGGTTCCGATAGGCGCCGAGGCGATGCAGAGGCTGCGGCAGTGGCTGGAGTCGCGGCAGGCGTCCGCCGACGAGGCCGCGCTGTTCACCGGCCGCCACGGCAGGCGGCTAGGCGGGCGCCAGGTGGAAAAGCGGCTGCGCGACTGGGCGATCAAGACCGGCGCCGAACAGCACGTGCATCCGCACATGCTGCGCCATTCCTTCGCCTCCCACCTGCTGCAATCGTCGGGCGACCTGCGCGCGGTGCAGGAGCTGCTGGGCCACGCCAATCTGTCCAGCACCCAGATCTACACGGCGCTGGATTTCCAGCATCTGGCCAAGGTGTACGACAAGGCCCATCCGCGGGCGCGCAAGGGGCGCAAGCCGGACGACGACGAGAACTAGGCCGGCCTGACGTGGCCGCGGATGCGCTCGATCAGCCGCGACAGCGCTTCGGCCGCCGCGTGCTCCCGCACTTGCTGGCGGTCTCCGGCGAAGCGGCAGCTCCAGGCCTCGGTCTGGCCGCCCGGATGGGCGATGGCCAGCCAGACCAGGCCCACCGGCTTCTCCGGCGTGCCGCCGTCCGGTCCGGCGATGCCGGACACCGCCACCGCCCAGTCGGCGTCGGCCAGCGCCTGCGCGCCGGCCGCCATCTCGCGCACGACCAGCTCGCTGACTGCGCCGTGATTCATCAGCGACGACGCCTGCACGCCCAGCAGCTGCTGTTTGGCCTGGTTGCCGTAGCTGACGACGCCGTGGCTGAACCAGGCGGAGCTGCCGGGCACGTCGGTGATCGCCGCGGCGATCAGGCCGCCGGTGCACGATTCGGCCGTCGCCACGCTCTCGCCGCGCGACAGAAGGGCCGCGCCCAGATCGGCGGCCAATTGCCTGTTATTTGACATGGCGCTCCCTGTAATGTCGGATCAGACCGTTGGTGGAACTGTCGTGCGCCAGCCCGCCGGCGTCGCCGGCCAGTTCGGGCAGGATGCGCCGCGCCAGCTGCTTGCCGTACTCGACGCCCCACTGGTCGAATGAATTGATGCCCCAGATCACGCCCTGCACGAATACCTTGTGCTCGTACAGCGCCATCAGCATGCCCATGCTGTAAGGCGTCACCTTGTCCAGCGCCAGCGTGTTCGACGGCTGGTTGCCGGGGAACAGCTTCTGCGGCAGCAGCATGTCCAGCTCCTCTCCCGTCAAGCGGCTCAGCTCCTGCATCACCTCGGCCTCGGTCTTGCCGCGCATCAGCGCCTCGGTCTGCGCCAGGCAGTTGGCCACCAGCACGTCGTGCTGATTGGCCAGCGGATAATGACTGTTCAGCGGCAGGATGAAGTCGCAGGGCACCAGCCGGGTGCCTTGGTGCAGCAACTGGAAGAAGGCGTGCTGGCTGTTCGCCCCCTCCTCGCCCCAGATCACCGGACCGGTGTCGAAATCCAGCGCCTCGCCCAGCCGGCCCACCCGCTTGCCGTTGGACTCCATGTCCAGCTGCTGGATATGGGCCGGCAACCGGCGCAGGCCGTGGTCATACGGCATGATCGCATGAGTATGCGCGCGATAGAAGGTGTTGTACCAGATCCCGATCAGTGCCAGCAGCACCGGCATATTGGCGGCGAACGGCGCCTCGAAGAAATGGCGGTCCATCGCATGGCCGCCGTCGAGGAAGGCGCGGAAATGGTCGTAGCCTATGGCCAGCATCACCGGCAGGCCTATCGCCGACCATACCGAATAGCGGCCGCCCACCCAGTCCCAGAAGCCGAACATATGCCTGGGGTCGATGCCGAAGGCCCTGACCGCGGCCTCATTGGTCGACACCGCGACGAAATGGCGGGCGATGTCGGCCTCGCCGCCGGCCTGCAGAAACCAGCCGCGCGCGGCCTGGGCGTTCAGCAGCGTCTCCGGCGTCGTGAACGACTTGGAGGCGACGATGAACAGCGTGCGGGCCGGATCCAGCCCCTCCAACGTGCGCGCCAGGTGCTGGCCGTCCACATTGGACACGAAATGGACATTGAGCCGCCGGTCGGCATAGGCCGACAGCGCCTCTTTCACCACCAGCGGCCCCAGGTCGGAACCGCCGATGCCGAGATTGACCACGTCGCGTATCGGCTGGCCGGTGAAGCCCAGCCAGCGGCCGTCGCGCACTTCTTCGCTGAAATCCTTGAGCCGGGCCAGCACCCGGTGGACGTCGGCGACCGCGTCGCGGCCGTCGACGCTCAGCCGCGCGTCGGCAGGCAGCCGCAGCGCCGTGTGCAGCGCCGCCCGTCCCTCGCTGACATTGATGTGCGCGCCGGTGCGCATTTTCTCCATCCAGCCGGCGAGATCGGCCGCCCGGGCCAGCTCGAACAGCAACTCCAGCGTGCGCTCGGTGATGCGGTTCTTCGAATAGTCTAGCAAGAGGCCGTCCAGCTCCAGCGAAAAGCGCTGGAAGCGCTGCGGATCGAGATCGAACAGCTCGCGCATGTGCATATGGCGCGTCGCGCGCTGATGCTGGTGCAGCTTGGACCAGATCTGGGTGGAATTGATGTCGGTGTGGCGCTGAGAAACCATGTTTCCTGCCAATGGAATAATGTGAACGCCAGGAAAAGGGACGCCCGGTATCCGGCCGGCCCTGCCGTCGCGGCAACCGCCGCGTTTGGAGCTTCTTGGAGCCTGTCCAAAGTCTTTTTGCGGCAGCCGCCATTCTCTGCCGGATACAGGCCGCCCGAAGCGGCTCGCCGCAGCGCATTCACCGCCAGAGACGTTAGACAATGCCATGTGCCGGCAGAAAACGGCCCGGAGGACAGCCCAGCCAGCAGGCCGCCTGCGGCTGGGCTGCGCTGCTCGCAAAAAGACCTTGAACCGGCGTGGCTAACAAAAATCTTTTTCACGGCTGGGGCAAGGCGCGCCGACGCAGGCAGTACCTGAGTACGACAAGTCGGCGCAACGCCGCACCAGGAATTTTGTTAGCCGCTCTTAACTACAGCTTGAGGAAGTGCTCGCGGTAGTAGCGCATTTCCTCGATCGATTCCATGATGTCGGCCAGCGCCTCGTGCTTGCCGCGCTTGACCACGCCCTTGGCCACTTCCGGCTTCCAGCGCTTGCACAGCTCCTTCAGCGTCGACACGTCCAGGTTGCGGTAGTGGAAATAGGCTTCCAGCCTGGGCATCCAGCGCGCCATGAAGCGGCGGTCCTGATGGATGGTGTTGCCGCACATCGGGCTGCCGCGCTCCGGCACGTACTGGGCCATGAAGTCCAGCAGCCGCTGCTCGGCCTCGGTCTCGTTGACGGCCGAGTTCTTCACCTTCTCGATCAGCCCGCTCTTGCCGTGGGTGTTCTTGTTCCAGTCGTCCATGCCGTCGAGGATGGCGTCGGACTGGTGGATCACCAGCACCGGCGATTCGGCCACCACGTTCAGGTTGCTGTCGGTGACGATCATCGCCACTTCGATGATGCGGTCGCTGTCCGGATTCAGGCCCGTCATCTCCATGTCGAGCCAGATGAGGTTATTGGTATCTTGTGCCATACTAGTCAATCTTTGGAAAACCCTGCCATTTTCCTTCATTGCCGCCCGCGCGGCAAACCCGATACCTGCACGGACACCCATGACTGAAGCATTCTCCCTGCTATTCGCCGCCGCGCTGACGCTGACGCTGTGCCTGAAGCTGTGGCTGGGCTGGCGGCATATCCGCCACATCGCCCGCCACCGAGACCGGGTGCCGGCCGATTTCCAAGACAGCATCACCGCCGAACAACACCGCCACGCCGCTGATTACACCATAGCCAAGACCCGGCTGGGCCTGCTGGGCGCATGGGTGGACACCGCGCTGATCGCCGCCCTCACTTTCGGCGGCGGCCTGCAATGGCTGGCCGAACGCTGCATGCAATGGTTTCCCCAGCCGCTGCTGTCCGGCGTCGCGCTGATCGCCGCCGTCACCGTCGTCTCCGGCCTGGTGTCGCTGCCGCTGGCGCTGTACGGCACCTTCGGCATCGAGAGCCGTTTCGGCTTCAACAAGATGACGGCTGGCCTGTATCTGGTCGACCAGCTCAAGGGCATCGCGCTAGGCGCGGCGATCGGCCTGCCGCTGATCGCGCTGATCCTGTGGTTGATGGACGTGTCCGGTCCGCTGTGGTGGCTGTGGGTATGGCTGGTCTGGTCCGCGTTCCAGTTGCTGATGGTGGCGCTGTTCCCGACGCTGATCGCCCCGCTGTTCAACAAGTTCCAGCCGCTGGAGGACGAGGCGCTGAAGACCAGGATAGAGGCCTTGCTGCAGCGCGCCGGCTTCCAGAGCCAGGGCGTGTTCGTGATGGACGGTTCGCGCCGCTCCAATCACGGCAACGCCTATTTCACCGGCTTCGGCGCCGCCAAGCGCATCGTGTTCTTCGACACGCTGCTGTCTCAGCTGAACCACGCCGAGATCGAGGCGGTGCTGGCCCACGAGCTCGGCCATTTCAAGCGCCGCCACATCGCCAAGCGCATCGCGACGGTCTTCGTCCTGTCGCTGGCGCTGCTGTGGCTGCTGGGGCAGTTGCTGCATGCGCCGTGGTTCTACGCCGGGCTCGGCGTCTCCGCGCCCAGCACCGCGATGGCGCTGATCCTGTTCTTCACCGCGACGCCGGCCTTCACCTTCCCGCTGACGCCGCTGTCCAGCCGGCTGTCCCGCGTGCATGAATACGAGGCCGACGACTTCGCGTCCGAGCAGACCCGGGCCGACGATCTGGTCTCCGCGCTGGTCAAGCTGTACCGCGACAACGCGTCCACGCTGACGCCCGACCCCATCCATTCGACTTTCTACGATTCGCATCCGCCCGCCGCGCTGCGCATCCAACACCTGAAAGGAAACCGAGCATGAATCTGCTGGAACTGTCCTGCACCCCGCAACACGGCCGGGACCCGCTGGCCGAAAACACCGTGACCCAGCTGCTGTCCGGCCTGCCCGGCTGGCAGGTCAACGGCATCGAGCTGAACAAGACCTACCGCTTCGCCAACTACCACGAGACGATGGCCTTCGTGAACGCGCTGGCCTGGATCGCCCATCGTGAGGACCACCATCCGGACATGTCCGTGCACTACAACCGCGCCGTGGTGAACTTCAGCACCCACGACGCCGGCGGCCTGACCCTCAACGATTTCATCTGCGCGGCGAAGACCGAAGCGCTGATGCGCCGCCCATGACCGCCAGCACCGGACAGATCATCCGCAGCCACGGCCGTCGCTTCATCGTGGAAGCGGACGGCCGCGTCTACGATTGCACCACCCGCGGCAAGCGCGTCGACTACGCCTGCGGCGACCACGTCGACATCCTGATCCAGAACCAGGAACAGGCGGTCATCGAACGCGCGCACGAACGCCGCAGCCTGCTCTACCGCCAGGACGACTGGAAGACCAAGGTGATCGCCGCCAACGTCAGCCGCATCCTGTTCGTGGTCGCCGCCGTACCCAGCCCCAACGAGGAATTGCTCGGGCGCTGCCTGATCGCCGCCGAGGCCGGCGACATCGAACCCGTCATCGTCGTCAACAAGTCGGACCTGCCGGAAACCGCGGCGCTGCTGAACAAGCTGCAGCTGTACGCCGACCTAGGCTATCGGCTGCTGACCCTGTCGGCCAAGCAGGACTTCTCCCCGCTGCGGCCCTTGCTCAGCGGCCATACCAGCGTGCTGGTCGGCCAGTCCGGCATGGGCAAGTCCACGCTGACGAACGCGCTGCTGCCGGATGCCAACGCCCGCATCGGCGATATCTCCACCGCTCTGGATTCCGGCCGTCACACCACGACCCACGCGACGCTCTACCATCTGGACGCCGACAGCCACCTGATCGACTCGCCCGGATTGCAGGAGTTTGGCTTGAAACACCTGCAAGCATCCGATTTGATCCGTTATTTTCCGGAAATGCGCCAGTATATTGGCCAGTGTCGGTTCCATAACTGTTCGCATTGCGTCGAGCCGAATTGTGCGATTATGGCCGCAGCGGAAAAAGGCGGCATCGCGCGGCATCGGCTAAACTTGCTACAGAGGCTGACGCAGGAGTTGGCGCCGGCCAGATTGTAAATAAGAAAGCACACACTCTTTATTTACTTTTCATCGCTGCCTGAATATGCTGTAACAAAAGGGATTGGTATCACGCAAGCATAAAATTTCAAATCCAACTGAGGAGCCAGCATCATGACGAAACGGATTGCGCTTGTCACAGGCGGCATGGGCGGTATCGGAACCGCCATCTGCAGGGCCCTGGCCGAAGCGGGACACGTGGTGGTGACCACCTACAGCCGGCCCGGCCGCGAGCAGGCCTGGCATGCCGACATGAAAGGGTTGGGTTTCAACGACATCCACAGCTATCTGTGCGACGTCACCGACTTCGCCGCCTGCCAGGAAGTGGCGGCGCGCATCGCCAAGAACATCGGCCCGGTCGGCATCCTGGTCAACAATGCCGGCATCACCCGCGACGCCAGCTTCAGGAAACAGAGCAAGGACGATTGGGACGCCGTGATCCGCACCAATCTGGACTCGGTGTTCAATATGACCAAGCCGGTGCTGGACGGCATGCTGGATTCCGGCTTCGGCCGCATCGTCAACATCTCGTCGATCAACGGCCAGAAGGGGCAGTTCGGTCAGACGAACTACTCGGCGGCCAAGGCCGGCATGCACGGTTTCACGATGGCGCTGGCCCAGGAAGTCGCCAAGAAGGGCGTGACGGTCAACACCATCTCCCCCGGCTATATCGCCACCGAAATGGTGATGGCGGTGCCGGAAGACGTCCGCAACAAGATCATCGCCCAGATACCGGTCGGCCGCCTCGGCAAGCCCGAGGAGATCGCAGCGCTGGTCGGCTTCCTCTGCTCCGACAACGCGGGTTTCATCACCGGCAGCAATATCGCGATGAACGGCGGCCAGCACATGATGTAAGCCCTCGGGCTGCCAAGATTCCTCAGACCCCATTGACGCCGCCCCGCTCCGGGCGGCGTTTTCTTTTCGCTGAAGCCGTGTATGCTGTCAGCTCCATAATCCCGAAACATTGCGATACCGATGGCAGAACACCTGATCATAGACGGCGCCGACAAGGCGGAGAGATACCAGACCCTGTTGCCGCAAGCCCACGCGCTGATTCAAGGCGAGACCGATCTCGTCGCCGCGCTGGCCAATCTGTCCGCCGCGCTGGCGGCCACCTTCGACTGGCTGTGGACCGGCTTCTATCTGGTGAAGAACGAACAACTGGTGCTGGGGCCGTTCCAGGGGCCGATCGCCTGCACCCGCATCCCTTACGGCCGCGGCGTGTGCGGCAGCGCCTGGGCGCAGAACCGTACGCTGCTGGTCGACGATGTCGACGCCTTCCCCGGCCATATCGCCTGCTCGTCCAGCGCCCGCTCCGAAATCGTCGTGCCGATCCGCGACGCCGCCGGCCAGGTCGTAGCGGTGCTCGACATCGATTCCGACCAGCTTTCCAGCTTCGACCAGACCGACGCCGACTACCTCGAGCGCATCGTCGCGCCGCTGGCGGCGCTGTTCCCGGCCGGCTGAAGCCGCCGGACAGCGGCCGCAATGGAAAAAGCCGGCCGGTCCGCAATGCCGTTCACTTAGAGCCGCTAACAAAACCGCGCAGCGTGCCTGAGCCAAGGCGCGCCGACGCAGGCAGTACAAGTAGTACGACAAGGAGGCGCAACGCAGGATCAGGGGTTTTGTTAGCGGGTCTTAAGCCAAGTGGGCGGCATTTTTCATGGAGAATGAATCTTACTGACATATGAATTCAGACCTGGTCTGGCAGCCCCCGTCTTGATGCCGCTCGATTGCCATATCAATTCAAGTTGCTTACTTTCCCATCCTCGCCTTGCTACTCAAGAGATCGTCAACCGGTTTCTGGGCTGACATTTCAACCGGCCTCGCCACACCGCCCCCAAACCAGGCGGTCAAAAGCTATTGCGCCTGAACATCCGACAGAACGGCTTGTATGGCCTTATTGATACGCCGCATAGTCTCAGCGGAAACATTCTTGCTGCACATGATATAGCGCGTCAGTCCAGCCGGAATATCATCAAACTTTACAACCGTCAAATCAGCCTGATCCACCACCTTGTTTTTTAATAAAAAATTGTAATCCTCCACATCAATCAGCATATAATCTGCGCGATGAGTGGCAATCATCCTGGCGAGATCGCCTGGCTCTACCGTGGCGCTCATGACTGTAGCCGTTGCACTATTCATCATGGCATCCAGCTCTGGGCCATAAGAGACTCCTACCACCCTGCCAAGCACAAATCCCTTATTGGAAAGCAACTCTTTCAAAGTGCCATTGCTTTTAATTTTCCTTGCCACGTTGGCATTGGCCAATACAATGTGCGGCTTATCTTTATGAATTGCCAACGAGAACTGAGCAAAACCCTCTCGATCAGGGGTCCTATACCATCCCGGAGAGCAAATGGCTTTTTTATTTGCCTTAATATCCACAACAATTCTTTTAATGGGAACCTCCACATACTCGGCATCGATTGCGGCATAACGTAGCACTTCAACCGTTCGCTCAATCAAAAAACCTGCAGGCTTGCCATCTTTTTCGTAGCTATAAGGAGGCTTGTCTCGGTATTGGATGGAAAGAACGCCTTCCGCCATACAGATTGGCACAAGCCATAAGGCAATGACTAATCCAACAATTCTATTGATCACACTTCCTCTCCCAAATCATCAGGCAATAATGAGGCAGGGAATTAAAAAATCGAGCAACTTCAATCGTCACCCAAATCTTTCCGGCGCGGCAATGCAACACTTGTGAATACTCGACAAGTCAAATATAGACAATATAATTTCCGCCACTGACGTTGCCTCCGTTCCGTAGACACATCACTGCTTGTGCTCAAGGAGCCCAAGCATTCCGTCAACAGATCGCCGGACTCGTTCAAGCTGGACGCTCTCCCTCCCGGCATGCCGCGTCAGAACAGGCATCCGCATCAGTCGGCAGCGTGTGGCTCGTCCGATGCGCGATGCCGGCATCCGCGTACATTGCATCGGTACAATCGGCACCGCCCGCATGCGGGTCTTGGATACCCGCCGCCGGTCAGCCGACTTCCGACATTCAAAACGACGGCGGGGGCATGAATGCCCCCGCATAGTGAAAAGCGGTCTCTCCCTTAGACCCGCTAACAAAACCCCTGATCCTGCGTTGCGCCTCCTTGTCGTACTACTTGTACTGCCTGCGTCGGCGCGCCTTGGCTCAGGTACGCTGCGCGGTTTTGTTAGCGGCTCCTAGCCGATCAAACCCGTTCGAGCGGCCAAGCACGCTCAGTCATTCTTGCTGCCAAGCGCAGGTGAAATCACAAAAAAGCACCGCGTCCCATCTTTGGACCACGGTGCTTTTTTCTTAACCGACCGGCATTAGGCCGGTCCGGGCTTTTCCGGCGCTTCGCGGGCTACTTCTGGATGTCCAGCAGCTCCACCTCGAAGTAGAGGTCGGTGTTGGGCGGGATCGCGCCCGGCGCGCCGCGGCTGCCGTAGGCGGTGGCCGCCGGGCAGAACAGCTTGGCCTTGCTGCCGACTGCCATCGTGCCTACGCCCTGCGTCCAGCACGGAATCACGCGGTTCAGCGGGAAGCTGATCGGGCCGCCGTTCTTGTACGAGCTGTCGAATTCCTTGCCGTCCTTGAAGGTGCCGCGATAGTTGACCTTGACGGTGTCGGTCGGCTTCGGCAGCGCGCCCTTGCCGGCGACCAGGGTCTCTATCCTGACGCCGGATGGCAGCGTCTTGGTGACGGGGGCGGCCTGGGCGGCCGCGCCGCCGGCCAGCAGGGCCAGCGCGGCGATGATGCTGAGTCGGGACATGATTCTTTCCATGGGTTTGATGAACGGCGGGCCGGACGGCCCGCCGGTGCGAATGCGTCGCTACTGTATGCTGCCGGACTCGGCGAGATCCTCCAGCAGGCGCTCGGCGCCGGCGCCCGGCATCGTGAACGGCTCCAGCATCGGCAGCGGGGAATGGCGCAGGATCAACGAGGCGTTCAGCTTGTCCAGCGCCACCTCGGCCATGCTCCAGTTGGCGAACTTGCGCTGCTCGATCTCCTGGAAGGACAGCAGCGTCAGCGAATGATGGCGGGCGTCGTGCGCCAGCTTCAGATAAAGGCGGTTGACATGGGCCCTGCTGCCTTCCAGCACCTGCATGAAGATGTCCTGGCTGTAACACAGCAGCCCGGTAATCCCCTGCGCCGGATTGTTCCGCCTGGCGACGCCCAGAATCTCGTCGACCAGAGCCTCGCTGATCGGCTCTTGCGCTCGGCTGCAATAAATCAGGCGAACCAGCATGGCCATGCCTCCGTTACGGTTTATGCATCAGCGACAGGAATTCCCGACGCAGATTGGCATCGGTCAGGAACGATCCGCGCATGACGCTGTTGGTCATCTTGCTGTTGCTGTCCTTGACGCCGCGCCAGTGCATGCAGAAATGGTCGGCCTCCATCACGATGGCCAGGCCGTCCGGCTGCAGCTTGCGCATCAGCAGGTCGGCGATCTGCGATACCGCCTCCTCTTGGATCTGCGGGCGCGTCATCACCCAGTCTATCAGCCTGGCGTACTTGGACAGGCCGATCAGATTGGAATTCTCGTTCGGCATCACGCCCACCCAGACGCGGCCGATGATGGGGCATAGATGGTGCGAGCAGGCGCTGCGCACGGTGACCGGGCCGACGATCATCAATTCGTTCAGCCGCTCGACATTGGGAAACTCGGTGCTGGCCGGCATCTGCACATAGCGGCCTCGGAACACCTCGCGCAGAAACATCTTGGCCACCCGCTTGGCGGTGTCCTGGGTATTGTGATCGTTCTCGGTATCGATCACCAGGCTTTCCAGCACGCCCTTCAGCTTGGCCTGCACTTCGTCCTGCAATGCGTCCAGCTCGCCGTCCTCGATGAAGTCGGCGATATTATCGTTGGCATGGAAACGGGCGCCCGCCTGCTGCAGACGGTAACGGATCTTGTGGGAAACGGCTTCCTGCTGGTTCTGCTTGTCGATTTTGCTCATTGTTTATTACTTGTTCGCAAGAAAATGGAAATCATTCCGGGTAGGTGGCAACCGCGCGGCGCGGCTGCAAGAGCCTGGTCTGCCATCAACATGCCGGAAGCCTGACATGGTGCGCCGATGGTAGATCAGCCGGCAATTCGATGCAAACGCTGGCATCGCCGCCCTTCCCGCGCCCGCGGACGTCGGGCGCAAATCATTAATGCTATATAATTGAAAGCGCAGTAGCAATACCTGACATTGACATTATCACAAGCAAAACAAAGCGGCATTCCCCTTGCGAGGAATGCCGCCCCATTCGAAACCCAGCCGTCAGCCCACCAGCAGGTATTCTTCGCGCTTGGGCAGCGCGATCTTGTGATCGCGGCTGTACTGGTAGTCGTGGAACACATGCTCGGCGCTGAGCAGCTGGTAGCTGCCGTCGTCGCGCCGGTGCGAGGTGTCCTTCAGCCTGTAGGCGTAATGACCGCAGGTCCAGCAGTCGAAATTGCGCATATGGGTGCACAGACAGGTCTTTTCCCACACCGGCACGCGCTTGGCGCCCGGATTTTCCGCCTGGGCCTTGTGGTAGGCGTCGATGTAGGAGCAGCTGCCCTTGGCGTCGAGCAGATAGCCATAGGCCTCGCAATTCGGCCGTATGCTGTCGCCGATGGCCGGACAACGCTTGATCATCCGCATCGGGTAGCCGGTCGGCGACAATTGATTGACCTCGATGTCGTCCTCGCTGGCCTTGAAGTACTCCTGCTGGACCTTTTCCGGCAGACCGCATTCGCGGGCCACCGTAAAGCGGGTCGCCACCTGCACCGCGCCGGCGCCGGCCTCTAGGAAGGCGGTCGCGTCGCTGCCGGTGAAGACGCCGCCGGCCGGAATCAGCGGGATGTCGAGTTGCTCCGCGCGCAGCCAGTCGCGAATCTCGGCGAAGATGGTGCCCAGGTCATACTCGGCCCAATCCATGCCGAAGCCCAGGTGGCCGCCGGCCAGCGGCCCCTCCACCACCACGTAGTCGGGCAGGCGGCCGCTGCGGCTGTTCTTCTTCAGGAACAACTGCAGCGCGCGCAGCGACGAGACGATGATGCCGAGCTTGGCGTCATGGAAGCGCGGGTGGTCCTCGATCAGCGAGAACGAGCCCAGGTGCAGGCCGGCCGCCAGCGTGATGCCGTCGATGCCGGCGTCGAGCGCCGCGCGCATCCGCGTCCGCAGCGTCTCCTTCGGCGCGTTCATCGTCAGCTTTTCCATGCAGTTGATGAAGACCAGGCCATCGCCCCGCTTCTGCTGCATGGTGTTGCCGACGTGCAGGCGGGTCGCCTCTTCCAGCACGCCGAGATCGAAGCGCACCACGGACTTGTCCGGGTTCTCGACATTGAATTTGTATTGGGCCAGCTTGTTCTTGACGAACTTGGTATTGAAACGGCGATCGGTCACCGTCGGCACCATCGCGTCGGAAATATGGCCGACGCCACCGAGGCGAGCGGCTTCCAGCGCCAGTTGCGCGGTGGAAATGTCGACGCCCATGCCGCCGATGACGACGGGCACCAGTTCGTGCCTGCCCAGTTTCAGGCGAAAATCATCAACACACTTCATCGTGACGGGTCTCTCCATAGAACTGGGCCGAATTATCACCTGCGGAACGGTGGAAATCCATATTTTTAGAGTTTTTGCTCATGCTTGCGCAAAACGCTCCGAACTATCGCGCCAACACCTCCCCCACTCTTCCGCGCAAAGCCGGCAGCAACTCGGCCTCGAACCACCGGTTGCGCGCCAGCCACATCTGATTGCGCGGACTGGGATGCGGCAAGGGCACCACGGCCGGCCAATATTCGCGCCAGGCGGCCACCGTTTCCGTCAGCGTGCGCTTTCGCGCGGGCAGATGGTAGGCCTGCGCGTAGGCGCCCACCGCCAGCACCAGTTCCACCCGGCCCAGAAGCGGCAGCAGGCGCGGATGCCAAAGCCGGCTGCATTCCGGACGCGGCGGCAGATCGCCGTTCGAGCCGGTGCCGGGGTAGCAGAAGCCCATCGGCACGATGGCGAAACACGCCGGATCGTAAAACGTATCCGCGTCGACGCTCAACCACTCCCTCAAACGCTTGCCGCTGGCGTCGTCCCAGGGCACCCCGCTCTCGTGCACCTTGCGTCCCGGCGCCTGGCCGGCCAGCAGGATGCGCGAGGAGGCGGCTGCCCGCAGCACCGGCCGGGGGCCGCAGGGCAGCGACGCCTCGCAGGCCCGACAGGCCGCGATCTCCGTCAGCAAGCCCTCCAGAGCGCTCATGGGGCGGCGCCGGCCAGCAACCATTCCCGCCAGGCGGGCGTCTCCTCCTCGGTCCACGCCGCGCCATCCAGCATCAGGCCGCAGGCGCCCGCGATCATCGCCGCGCGGGCCAGCGCCACTCCGCCTATCATCGGCGCGGCCACGATCAGCGGCAGATGGGTCCGCCTGCGCAGACTGGCCAGGCCGCCGACGTCCAGGCTGACGGACTGGCCGTCGCCGCCGCATTCGCACAGCACGATCTGATGGTTGCCGCCGAGCGCGACGTGTTCCGCCGCGGTCAGCCACTCGTCCAAATTCAGACGATTGTCCCGCTGCAAGATGACAGCTTTATTGATGCGGCCGACTTCCCGCAGCAATTCCACATTGCTCAACGATTGCGGCGGCAGCAGCAGCGCCTCGGTCTGCCGCTCCAGATGCGCATCCAGCAGACGGACGTCGCACAGCTCGGCGACGGCGCCCAGGCCGACCTCTCCGGCGACGTCCTGCAGGCACTCCAGTTCGGAGACGCCCAGGGACCGGTAATGGTAGGGGCTGGCGTGGCTGCGCCCGCCGCCGGCGTACAACAGACCGCCTCCGGCCGCGGCGACCTGGCGCGCGACGGCGCGCAGCGCGTCCTCGCTCCAGTCCTGCGCGCAGCCGCCCAGCCAGGCCGTCCCGCCCGCGCCGAACACCGTCCGTCCCATCCTCACCCGCGTATCCTGCGGCTGCGCCGCCCTCGACACGATGCGGTAATCGCCGACCACTCTCAGCGCGCGCTCGACGCCGGCCATGGATTCGAACGCGGCCGCGTCCATGCCCCTTTCCTCTCCCACCGCGCCTATCACCGTGCGCTCGATGCCGCGGGACACGTGGGCAGCCAGACCGGCTCCCTCTATTCTGGACACCACGTCCCGCACTTCGGCCTCGCTCGCGCGGGCTCTCATCACGACGATCATCTACTCAGTCTCCTTGTCCCCTGCCTCCGGCGGAAGCGTTCCGGCGCCAGCGATCGGCCAGTCTCCGGGCAAGACGCGTCAGCGGCGATGGCTGCGCCCAGAAACGGCGCGCCCGCATTTTCGCCAGCCTGGCCCAGCGCCACGGCAGCGAGGTCCGCAATCGCTCGAACACCCAGGCGCGCAGCCGGCCGAAGCGCTCGTACCAGCGCACGAACCACGGCACCGACATCAGGGCCGGCCGGGTCAGCGTGAACAGCCAGGCCGCCAGCGCGGTGCCGCCGACCTTGGCCAGCAGGATCACCGCCAGGCCCAGCAGGGCATGTCCCTGCTCGATCAGGAACAGCGCCGCCAGCTTGACCGGCAGCAGGGCCAGCGCCGGCACCAGGAACAGGGCCAGCGCCGTCTTCGGCGCGCGACTCGCCACCCAGCGTTCCAGCGCCGCGAACGGCGGCCAGCGGCCAAGCCTGGCGAGCGCCGCGGCCAGTTCGTCCCACGCGCACTCTTCAAAAACGATGACCGCCGCCAGCAGCAGCACCAGCGGCCAGGCCATCGCCCGCCGCGCGCGCGACCACGGCGACGCCCGCGTATCAGCCTTTCCCATGTCGCGCGCTCAGGTGCGGGTCAGGTCCAGCCACTTGGCGACGCGGCTGGGCCGGTATTGCCCCATCCAGTCCAGCAGCGTCGGCAGGTCCCGCTCGATGCGGAACAGGTCCAGATTGCCCTTGGGCACGAAGCCTTCGCCTACCGCGTGCTCGACCAGCGCCCTCAGCGGCTGGTAGAAGCCGCCGGCGTCGAGCACGCCGACCGGCTTGTCGTGCACCGACAGCTGCGCCCAGGTCAGTATCTCGAACAGCTCGTCGAAGGTGCCGAAGCCGCCCGGCAGCGCGACGAAACCGTCGGACAGCTGCGCCATCATGGCCTTGCGCTGATGCATGGTTTCAGTGACATGCAGCTCGCTCAGCTCCATATGGGCCACTTCCTTGGCCTTCAGGAATTCCGGAATCACGCCGACCACCCGGCCGCCGGCTTCGAGCGCCGCGTCGGCGGCCACGCCCATCAGGCCCACCTTGCCGGCGCCGTAGACCAGGGTGATGCCCTGCTCGGCCAGCGTGCGGCCGAACGTCCGCGCGGCGGCCTCGTACTCGGGCCGCGTCCCCTTGTTGGAACCGCAGAACAGACAGATCGATTTCATTTTCTTTATCCGTTAAAAAACAAGGGCCGGAAGATTCCGCCCCCCGATCATGCCGGAAGACTCACAACACCGCCGTCGGATAGGAGCCGAGCACCTTGACGAAGGAGGTGCGCTCGGACAAGCCCTGCAGCGCGCGTTGCACGTTTTCGTCCTGGCGGTGGCCCTCCAGGTCGATGAAGAACACATAGTCCCACAAGCCGGCCCGCGACGGACGCGACTCGAACTTGCTCATCGACACGCCGTTGGCCGCCACAGGCTCCAGCAACTGGTGCACCGCGCCCGGCCGGTTCGGCGCCGACACGACGATGGAGGTCTTGTCCTGGCTGGTGGCGCCGACGTCCTGCAGGCCCAGCACCAGGAAGCGGGTGGTGTTGTTCGGCTCGTCCTCTACGTTCTCCGCCAGTTTCAGCAAGCCGTAGCGTTCAGCCGCGGCCTGGCCGGCGATGGCGGCGGCCGACTCGTCCTCGGCCGCCAGCCGCGCCGCTTCGGCATTGCTGGCCACCGACACCCGTTCGACATCGGCGGGCAGGTTCTTGTTCAACCATTCGTGGCATTGCGCCAGCGCCTGCGCATGGGCGTAGACGCGACGGATACCGTCCAGGCCCTCGGCCTGGCGCAGCAGATGATGATGGATGCGCAGCACCACTTCGCCGCAGATCTTCAGCGGCGAGCTGACCATCAGGTCCAGCGTGCGGCCGACCGCGCCCTCGGTGGAATTCTCCACCGGCGCCACCACGTAGTCCAGCGCGCGCGACTCCACCAGGCGGAAGGCTTCGTCCACCGAGCTACAGGCGACGGTGCGCGCGGCGTGGCCGAAGTGCTTGATCGTCGCCAGCTGGCTGAACGTGCCCTCCGGTCCCAGGTAGGCGATGGACAACGGCTTTTCCAGCGCCAGGCACTCGGACATCACTTCGCGGAACAGGCGGGCGATCGACTCGCTGGGCAGCGGCCCCGGATTCAGATCCTTCAGGCGGCGCAGCACATGGGCCTCGCGCTCCGGGCGGTAGATGACGCCGCCGCCCTTGATCTCGCCGATTTCGCGGGCATGGCTGGCGCGCCGGTTCAGCAGGTTGAGGATTTCGACGTCGATGGCGTCGATGGCGTCTCGGTGTTGCTTCAGCAGGTGTTCCATCGTCACAGGCTTCGGTCTTTCATGCAGGCTGGAGTTAGCCTTAGTTTCCGCGAGAACATCATCCGTCGCAAGCTTTGTCGCGCCGCAGCAAGACCGCCGTCAGCCGCGCGGCAGCCGCTCCAGCAGCTCGAGGATGTGTTCGGCGGCCTGCAGCGGCCGCTCCAGCGGAAACAGGTGGCTGCCGGGATGGAATTCGACCCGGAGGCCGAAATGGCGCCGCATGAAACGGATGTCGGCCTCTCCCAGCACATCGGACTCCTCGCCGGCGATGACGGCCGCCGGCACTTTCAGACGCCCCCGATGCCGCGGAAAGTCGTGAGGCAGCGTCGCGTAGATGTCGTGCTCGACCCGGGGCCGGAATTTCAGCCGCCGGCCGCCGCGGCCGTCCTCCTGCGTGCCCAGCTCGGCGTAGTCGTCCAGGCAGTCCGGGTCGAAGCGCGCGAACATCGCCTTGCGGGCGAAATAGTCGCGCGCCATCGCCGCCGAGGCCCAGTTGTCGCGCCGCTTCAGCGAGTTGCCGCCGGGCGTCACCCGCTGGATGAAGCCCAAGCGCTTGGCCAGCCAGATGCCGAGCGAGCGCGACGGCCCCATCAGCGGCGAATCGAGGATGACGATGGCGCGAAACAGGTCCGGCCGTTTCAACGCGGCGTAGAACATCAGGAAGCCGCCCAGCGAATGGCCGACGCCGACCACCGGGCCGGCGTAGTGGCCCTCGATGTGGGCGATGCTCTCGTCGACAAGATGCGGCCAGCAGTCGGTGACCGGATAGGCCGGGTCGTGGCCTATCGTGTCCAGGAAGCCGACCTGGTGATGCTCGCCCAGCCGCGACAGCAGCTTGCGGTAGACCGACGCCGGAAAGCTGTTGGCGTGGGCGAAATGAATGGTTTCCCTCATAGATCCCTCTGAAAGCCCGTTCAAAATCCTTGAGCGGGCCTGATATGCTCATTCTTATTTTTCACAAGCCGGGCGCTGTCGCCGTCCGGTCGGCGGGGCTATACTGGCCCCCTGCCGCGCCATTTGCCGGATCAGGCGATTTAATGCATATTGCATCACGATCCGGCGACACGGAACCGATGTTCCGACCGCCGCGTCAGAACCCTATCGCCAACCCCAGAACAGAGTCTGCAAGTGCAAGCATACCTCAACTCCCTTTACCGCTCGGCCTGGCGCTGGCTGGCGGCGCTCGTCGCCTGCCTGAGCATCGCCCTGCCCGCCCACGCGGTCAACCAGGACGACCTGCTGCCGCCGGAGAAAGCCTTCGCCGCCCAGGTCAGCCGCGACGGCGACACGCTGCGGTTGACGCTGGACGTCGCGCCCGGCTACTACCTGTACCGCGACCGCATCCATATCAG
Source organism: Chromobacterium sp. CV08 (assembly GCF_051129845.1). Classification (NCBI taxonomy): domain Bacteria; kingdom Pseudomonadati; phylum Pseudomonadota; class Betaproteobacteria; order Neisseriales; family Chromobacteriaceae; genus Chromobacterium; species Chromobacterium sp. CV08. Next base: position 2,589,050 of record NZ_CP150453.1, on the reverse strand, counting down.
CACCGTGCCGGCCGACCTGACCGGCAAGGCGGAGCTGCCTGCCGGCCAGGAGAAATCCGACCCCTATTTCGGCAAGCAGACCATCTACCACGGCAAGCAGCTGGTCACCATTCCGCTGGCCGCCGGGGCGCCGGCCGACTTCCGGCTGGACGTGAAGCTGCAGGGCTGCGCCGAGGCCGGCGTCTGCTATCCGCCGTACACCCACAAGCTGCAGGTCGGCGGCGCCGGCGGCAAGCTGGGCATGTGGACGGGAGGCGCCGACGCCGCGGGAAAAGCGTCGGCCGGTAACAGCGAGTTGGCCGGCCGCGGGTGGCTGGCCACACTGGGCACCTTTCTGCTGGCGGGACTCGGCATGGCGTTCACCGCCTGCATGTATCCGCTGCTGCCCATCGTCTCGTCGCTGATTGCCGGCCAGGGCGCCACTCTCACCCGTCGCCGCGGCTTCCTGCTGTCTTTGCTGTATGTGCAAGGCCTGGCGCTGACCTACACCGCCGTCGGCGTCGTCGCCGGCCTGACCGGCTCGCTGCTGACCGTCTGGCTGCAGCAGCCGGCCGTGGTGCTGTCGGCCAGCGCGCTGATGGTGGTGTTCGCGCTGTCGATGTTCGATCTGTTCTCGATACAGCTGCCCAGCGGCCTGCAGTCGCGGCTGGCCGACACCTCCAACCGCCTGTCCGGCGGCAAGGCCGTCACCGTCTTCCTGATGGGCGCGCTGTCGGCGTTGATCGTCGGCCCCTGCGTCGCCCCGCCGCTGGCGCTGGCGCTCGGCTATATCGGCAGCACCGGCGACGCCGCCCTCGGCGGCGCGGCGCTGTACGCGATGGCGCTGGGCCTGGGTCTGCCGCTGATCGTCATCGGCACCTTCGGCGGCCACGTGCTGCCGCGCGCAGGCAACTGGATGAAGGCGGTCAAGTCGGTGTTCGGCGTGGTGATGCTGGGCCTGGCCATCTGGCTGGCCACGCCCTTCCTGCCGGCCTCGCTGGTGATGCTGCTGTGGGCGGCGCTGCTGATAGGCGCGGCGGTCTTCCTCGGCGCCTTCGACAGCCTGTCCGCCGGCTCCGGCGCGCGCGCGCGCCTCGGCAAAGCGCTGGGCCTGCTGCTGTTCCTGCTCGGCGGCGCGCAATTGCTGGGCCTGCTGTCCGGCGCCGACAATCCGCGCTATCCGCTGAAACTGATCGCCGCCGGCAACGCCGAAGCAGCGCACGCGCAGCAGAACTTCCAGCCGGTCGGCTCGACCGCCGAGCTGGACGCGAAGCTGGCCGAGGCCAAGGCCGCCGGCAAGCCGCTGCTGCTGGACTTCTACGCCGACTGGTGCATCGCCTGCAAGGAGATGGAGGCCGAGGTGTTCCCGCAGCCGCAGGTGGCTTCGCAGATGCAGCGCTTCGTGCTGCTGCGCGCCGACGTCACCGCCAACAAGGCCGAGCATCAGGCGCTGCTGAAGCGCTTCGGCCTGTTCGGCCCGCCCGGCATCATCCTGTTCGACCCGCAGTCCCGCGAGGCGGGCCGCGTCGTCGGCTACACGCCGGCCGCCGCATTTGCCGGCGAACTGGGCAAGGTGGCAAACTAGCGCCGTATCCGGCCGGCGCCGTCGCGCCGGCCGCCATTTCCGCCACCTTGAACGGATGCCTCCATGCCTCCCCTGTCCAATGCCTTTTCCAATGTCAGCATACTCGGGGTCTTCCGCGTCGCCATACTGGCGCTGCTGGTGGTCGCCTGCCTGAAAGTGCTGCAACCGTTCCTCGGCGCGCTGACCTGGGCCGCCATCATCGCCATCTCGGCCTGGCCGCTGTACTGCCGGCTGAAGCTTCGGCTGCGCGGCCGCCACAAGCTGGCGGCGTTGCTGATCGTGCTCGCGCTGTCGGCCGCGCTGGCGATTCCCATCGGCCTGATGGCGCTGACGCTGGCCGACACGCTGCCGCACCTGGCCAATCTGGCGCACGACCTGACCAGCTTCCGGCTGCCGGACGCGCCGGCCTGGCTGATCAACCTGCCGGTGGTCGGCAACAGCCTGCAGACCTTGTGGCAGAACACCCAGGCCGATCTGCCCGGCTTCTTCGAGAAAGTCCGTCCGGCGATCAATCAGGCGGCGCTGTGGCTGCTGTCCGGCGGCGCCAACCTGGGCCTGAGCCTGCTGGAGATCGTGCTGGCGATCGCCGTCGCCGGCCTGCTGCTGATCAACGGCGACAAGCTGTGGGACCTGGTGGAGCGCATCGTGGTCAAGCTGGGCGGCGAAACCGCCAGCGAGCTGCCGGAAGTGATCGCGCGCACGATACGCAGCGTCACCACCGGCGTCGTCGGCACCGCGCTGGCTCAGACCATATTGTGCGTGATCGGCCTGCTGATCGCCGGTGTGCCCGGCGCGCTGGTGCTGGGTTTCGTCTGTTTCATCGTCGCGGTGGCGCAGTTGCCGACGCTGATCGTCTGGCTGCCGGCCGCCGCCTGGGTGTTCTACACCGGCCACACCGGCCTGGGCGTGTTCCTGCTGATCTGGGGCTTCCTGCTGATCAACACGATAGACAACGTCCTGAAGCCGCTCTTGATCAGCCAGGGCGCGCAGATGCCGCTGTCGGTGATCTTCCTCGGCGTGATCGGCGGCCTGATCGCCTGGGGCGTGATCGGCCTGTTCATCGGCCCGACGCTGCTGGCGGTGGGCCTGACCATGCTGCGTCACTGGCTGGAACAGGACGACAACGAGGAGCTGGCCTGCGAGGGCGAGCAGGGCTGAACCCGCCCCGCCGTAAAGCGAAAGCCCCCGTCAGGGGGCTTTTCTCGTCATCGCCGCGCGCCGGCTCAATAGTCCGGACACAGCACTTCCCAGTCCGCGCCCTCCTCCACCGCCAGGTGGCAGGCCAGCCGCCACGGCTCGGCCTCCCGCCATTCGTCGCTGGCCGCCAGCTCGGCGTCTATCGCGCCGGCGCGCAGCAGCACATTGCGTTCCTTGCGGCCGGGCCGCTGCGGCGTGGCCATGCCGGCTATCCGGACCTTGCAGGTGCCGCAGGTGCCCTGGCCGCAGCGCCAGTGCAGCGGCACCTCGGCCAGTCGGGCGACGTCCAGCAGATTGTCGCCGGCCGTCGCCTCGGCCTCGTTCAGCAAGGCGCCGTCTTCGGCGACGAAGCGGATGCGGCTCATTGCCCGTCCAGCGGCAGATAGGCCAGCTCGTCGCCCGGCGACACCGCCTGCCCCGGCGCCAGCCAGGCCAGGCCGTCGGCCCAGGCGCAGGAGGTCAGCGCGCCGGAGCTTTGCTGCGGATACAGCTGCAGCATCCAGCCGCCGTCGCCGGCCACCTTGCGCACGCGCAGGAATTCGCTGCGCCGCGGATCGGGACGCGTCCATTCGAAATCGGCGCGGTGCCGCGCCGGCGCCGCCTCGTCCGGCTTCAGGCCCATGCGCAGCAGCAGGAAGGGCCGGACCAGCGTCTGCAGGGTGACGAAGCCGGATACCGGATTGCCCGGCAGGCCGATGAAGTCCGCCTCGCCGACGCGGCCGAAGGCCAGCGGCTTGCCGGGCTTGATCGCCACCTGCCACAGCGTCAGCTCGCCCTCGGCCTCCACGGCCGCGCGCACATGATCCTCCTCGCCGACCGACACGCCGCCGCAGGTGACGATGACGTCGGCCACCGCCGCCGCGTCGCGCAGCAGTTGCCGCGTCGGCTCCAGCGCATCGCCGACCCGGCCGAGGTCTATCACCTCGCAGCCCAGCCGCTGCAAGGCCGGCTGCAGCCAGTAGCGGTTGGAGTTGTATATCTGCCCCGGCGCCAACGGCTGACCGGGCTCCACCAGCTCGTCGCCGGTGAAGAACACCGCCACCCGCAGCGCCGGCAGCACCGGCAGCGCGGCCAGGCCTATCGAGGCGGCCAGGCCCAGGTCGGCCGGAGACAGCCGGCGGCCGGCGGCGATGACGCACTGGCCGCGGGCGATGTCCTCGCCGCGCGGGCGGATGTTCTGCCCCGGCCTCGGCGCGACGGAGAAGCTCACCAGGCCGGCCTCGTCCACCGTCGCCTGCTCCTGCATCACCACCGCGTCGGCGCCGGCGGGAATCGGCGCGCCGGTGAAGATGCGCGCGACGCTGCCCGGCTGCAACGCTTGCGGGTCCGCGCCCGCCGGTATCCGTTGCGACACAGGCAACGGCCCGCTCAATTCCGCGCAGCGTACGGCGTAACCGTCCATCGCGCTGTTCGGATGCGGCGGCACGTCGATGCCGGCCTCCACCGGCTCGGCCAGCACCCGGCCGGCGGCCTGCGGCAGCGCCACGGTTTGACGCAGGGTCAGCGGCCTGGCGCGCTGTTGCAGCCAGTCGCGCGCCTCTTGATAGCTCAGCATGCGAAACGTCCTGTTGATGGGCGGGCCCCGCCCGCCTGACAAGCCTCCATCATAGCACGGGCCGCCATGAGAAAAGCCCGCCGGGCCATGCCGGGCGGGCTTTTGCAGACAGGGCCGCCGGTTCAGCGCGACTTGACGAAGGGCACGCCTATCGCCTTCGGCGCCATCGCGCGGCCGACAAAGCCGGCCAGCAGCAGCACGGTCAGCACATAGGGGATGACCGCGATAGCCTGCGACGGAATCTGGCCTATCACCGGCAGCGCCACGCCCTCCAGGCGGATCTGGATCGCGTCGGCGAAGGCGAACAGCAGGCAGCCTATCACCGCCGGAACCGGACGCCATTTGCCGAAGATCAGCGCGGCCAGCGCCAGAAAGCCCTTGCCGGCGGTCATTTCCTTGATGAAGCTGCCGGTCTGGTAGACGGACAGATAGGTGCCGGCCATGCCGCACAATATGCCGCCCCAGAACAGCGCGGTGTAGCGCACCCTGGCCACCGAGATGCCGGCGGTGTCGGCCGCGTGCGGGTTCTCGCCGACCGCGCGCAGGCGCAGGCCGAAACGGGTCTTGTACAGCACCCAGGTGACCAGCGGAATGACGACCAGCACCGTCAGATATACCAGGATGCTGTGGCCCGATATCAGCTTGCTGTAGACCAGGCCCAGTACCGGCACGTCGCGCACGGCGTCGGCGAACGGCAGCGTGATCTCGTGGAAGCGCCCGTCGTCCGGCAGCTGCGGCGAGTTGCCGCCCTGCTGGAACCAGGCCAGGCCCAGCACCGGCGTGATGCCGGAGGCGATGGTGTTGATCGCCATGCCGGAGATCAGCTGGTTGCCGTTGTAGGTGACCGAAACAAAGGCGTGCACCATGGCCAGCGACACGGCGGCCATCATGCCGGCCAGCAGGCCTATCCACGGATTGTGGGTGAGATAGGCCGCCGCCGCGGAGGCGAACGCCGCCGCCAGCATCTTGCCTTCCAGGCTGATGTCCACCACGCCGGAGCGCTCGGAGAACATGCCGGCCAGCGCCGCCAGCACCAGCGGCGTGGCCACGCGCACGGTGGAATCGAGGAGACTGAAGAACATTTCCATTTACTTGTCCTTGCGCTTGAACAGGCCGGCGATGAACGGCTCGAACAGGTTTTCCAGCGCGCCGCAGAACAGGATGATCAGGCCCTGGATGAACAGGATCATCTCGCGGGTGATCATCGGCTTCTCGAACGACAGGTCCGAACCGCCCTGGGTCAGCGCGCCGAACAGCAGCGCCGACAGGACGATGCCGACCGGATGGTTGCGGCCCATCAGCGCGACGGCGATGCCGACGAAGCCGACGCCGTTGGTGAACAGCACGTTCATCCGGTGCGAGGAGCCCAATAGATCGTTGACCGAGGACAGGCCGGCCAGCGCGCCCGATACGCACATCGCGACGATGATGACGCGGCTGACGCTCATGCCGGCATAGCCGGCGGCGTGCTCGTTGGTGCCGACGGTGCGCAATTCGAAGCCCCAGCGGCTGTGCCAGACGATCAGGTAGAACAGGCCGGCGGCCAGGAGCGCGAACACGAAGCACAGGTTCAGCGGCGAGCTGGGCAGACCGGAGAACAGTTCGTGCATCTGCGGAATCCAGCCGTTCTGGCCGAACAGGCGGGTGGTCGGATTCTGCGAGCCGGCTTCGATCAGCTGGTGGCTGATCAGGTACAACATCAGCGAATAGGCGATGAAGTTGAACATGATCGTCGTCACCACGATGTGGCTGCCGCGCTTGGCCTGCAGATAGGCCGGAATATAGGCCCAGGCGGCGCCGAAACCCATCGCCGCCAGCACCGCCAGCGGAATCAGCACATAGGACGGCAGCACGTGGTCCAGGCCCAGCATCACCAGCGTCACGCCCAGGCCGGCCAGGTAGGCCTGGCCTTCGCCGCCGATATTGAACAGGCCGGCATGGAAGGCGGTGGCGACGGCGAGACCGGCGAAGATGAAGCTGGTGGTGTAGAACAGCGTGTAGCCTATGCCCTCGCCGTAACCGAAGGCGCCGTTGATCAGCAGCTTAAGGCATTCCCACGGATTCTCGCCAATCATCCAGGTGACGAGGCCCGTCACCAGCAAGGCGGCCAGCAGGTTGAGCGCCGGCAGCACGGTCAGCTGCGCCCAACGCGGCAAGGTCGATGGTTGTCCGAATTTCAATGCTTGTGCCCCCCCATCAGCAGGCCGAGGGAAATGGTATCGGCGTCCTTGGCCGCCACTTCGCCGGTAATCTGACCGCCCGCCATCACCAGGATGCGGTCGGCCAGCGCCAGGATTTCTTCCAGTTCCACCGAGACCAGCAAGATGGCCTTGCCCTGGTCGCGCAGCTCGACGAGCCGCTTGTGGATGAACTCGATCGCGCCGATGTCGACGCCGCGCGTCGGCTGGCCGATCAAGAGCAGGTCCGGGTCGGCGTGTATCTCCCGCGCCAGCACCACTTTCTGCTGGTTGCCGCCGGACAACAGGCCCACGCGCAGCAAGGGATTGCCCGGACGGATGTCGAACTGGGCGATGAAGTCGCGGGTGCGCTCCACCAGCTTCTTGCGCGAATACAGCGGACCGCTGCTCAGCGACTTGTCGTCGTGGTAGCCGAGTATCGCGTTCTCGAACGTCGAGAAGGCCTTGACCAGGCCCTCGCGCGAGCGGTCCTCCGGCACGTGGCCGATGCCGCGCTGGCGGTAGACGGCGGCGCGCGGCTTGCGGCGGCACGGCAGCTTCAGCAGGTCCTCGCCCTTGTAGACGATGCTGCCGGCGCTGGGCTCGCGCATGCCCGCCAGCACTTCCAGCAATTCGGACTGGCCGTTGCCGGACACGCCGGCCACGCCGACGATCTCGCCGGCCTTGACCTGGAAGTTCAGATTGTCGAGCAGCTTGACCTGGCGCGCGTCTATCAGCGTCAGGCCCTTGACGTCCAGCACGGCGGCGCCGGGCTTGCAGTCGGCCTTGTCGACTTTCAGCGACACCTTGCGGCCCACCATCAGGTCGGCCAGCTTTTCCTTGTCGACGTCGCAGGTGCGCACATTGTCGACGACGGTGCCGGCGCGCATCACGCTGACGTTGTCGGTGATGTCCATCACCTCGCGCAGCTTGTGCGTGATCAGGATCACCGTCTTGCCCTGTTCTTTCAGCGAACGCAGGATGTGGAACAGGTGGTCGGCCTCCTGCGGCGTCAGCACCGCGGTCGGCTCGTCCAGGATCAGCACGTCGGCGCCGCGGTACAGCGCCTTCAGGATTTCCACCCGTTGCTGCAGGCCGACGCCCAGATCGCTGACCAGCGCGTCCGGGTCCACCTCCAGCGAGTAGCTTTCGTTCAGCTGCTTCAGATGCTCGCGGGCCTCGTCCATGCCGCCCTTGAGCAGCCGGCCGCCTTCGGCGCCCAGCACGATGTTCTCCAGCACGGTGAAGGTCTCCACCAGCATGAAGTGCTGGTGCACCATGCCTATCCCCAGGCGGATCGCTTCCTGGCTGTTTCGGATGCGCGCATCCCTGCCGTCCACGCGGATGGTGCCGCTGTCGGCGTGGTAATAGCCGTACAGAATGCTCATCAGCGTCGATTTACCGGCGCCGTTCTCGCCGATGATGCCGTGGATGCTTCCCTTCGGCACGCTCATCGTCACGTCGCGGTTGGCCTTGACCGCACCAAAACTCTTGTTGATGCCGGCCAGCTCAATGGCAAACTCGGTCATGCTTGATATGTTCCCGATTCTTCTTCGATTCGTGTTTCCCCGGCGGCATGAACAAACAGCCGCGATGATGGATCACCGCGGCTGTGCCCCACTTTCCGGGGAAGTCGCTGCCGGTTTATTGCACCGGGCAGCTGTTGTTGGCGCGGTAGTCGACCACCTTGATCTTGCCGGCCATGATCTCGGCCTTGGCCTCGTTGATCTTCTTCTCCATGTCAGGCGTGATCTGCGGGCGGTTGTACTTGTCCAGCGCCCAGTCTACGCCATGCTCCTTCAGGCCCAGCACTTTCACGCCGGACTTCCAGGAACCGTCCTTGGCTTCCTTGAAGGTGTTGTAGACGGCGACGTCCACTTTTTTCACCATCGAGGTCAGCACCGAACCCGGATACAGGTAGTTCTGGTTGCTGTCGACGCCGATGGAGAACTTGCCGGCGTTCTTGGCGGCCTGCAGCACGCCCAGGCCGGTGCCGCCGGCGGCGACGAAGATCACGTCGGCGCCGCGGTCAAACTGGCTCTTGGCCAGTTCGGTGCCGCGCGCCGGGTCGTTGAAGGCCTGCGGGGTGGTGCCGGTCATGTTCTGCAGCACGACGACGTTCTTGTTGGCGTACTTGGCGCCCTGGGCGTAGCCGCAGCCGAAGGCGCGGATCATCGGGATGTCCATGCCGCCGATATAGCCGACCTTGCCGGTCTTGGACTTCAGCGCCGCGGCCATGCCGGTCAGGAAGCTGCCCTCCTGCTCCTTGAACACGATGCTCTGCACGTTCGGGCCCTTGGCCACGGCGTCGATCAGCGTGAACTTGACCTTGGGGAATTCCTTGGCCACGGTTTCCACGGCCTGGGCGAAGTTGAAGCCGACGGCGACGACGATGTCGGTGTCGCGTCCGGCCATCTTGCGCAAGAGCTGTTCCTTCTGGGCGTCGGACGAAATCTGGCCGTCGCGGTAGCTGACCTTGAAGTCCTTCTTGAAACGCTCGGCGCCGTTGTAGGCGGCTTCGCTGAAGCTCTTGTCAAACTTGCCGGCCTGATCGTAGATCACGGCGGGAGTGAAGTCCTTGGCGCAGGCGGCTGCGGACAGGACCGCGGCGGCAACCGCGAAGCTGAGTCGTTTCAGTTGGATGGTCATCTCTATAACTCTTGGTTGAGTTGGGTCAACGCGCCAGGCTCCATGCAGGCGCGGCGATTGCAACAGCGCGGACTTTGATGGTGACAGCCGAATTGCGATCGGCATGTAACCTGCCGACTACAGCTCCAGCTGTGCCTAAGCGGCCTGAACCGCCTCCTGCGCAATGCAAAAACCGGCTGCAGACACCACTTTGTCGTTCTTCTGAGCGCGGCGAATTGTAATGAGCGTTAACCTGCCTGTAAACAATTTCCTCTCGACTTTGAAATACCGTGTCGCAAACATTTCTTCACCTAAAAATACTGATTCGCCCGCAAGCCGCGCCAGTGCTGGATTATGCGATTGACATTTACCGATTGTCATGACTGTCAATGACTGAATTGATCCAACACAAAACATAAGGGCTATATCCAAAGCAGCGTGCAAGCCCTACAATTCCGCCCTGCTCAAGACCTCCGTTTCCATGCTTCAGATACTCTATCGGGACGATCGCCTGATCGCCATCCACAAGCCCGCCGGCCTGCTGGTGCACCGCACCGTGCTGGATCGCCATGAAACCCGCTTCGCCGTCCAGTTGCTGCGCGACCAGATAGGACAGCGCGTCTATCCGGTGCACCGGCTGGACAAAGGCACCTCCGGCGCGCTGCTGTTCGCGCTGGACAAGGATGCCGGCCGCGAGATGAGCTGGCAGTTCGAGCGCCAGCAGGTGGAGAAACGCTACCTGGCGGTGGTGCGCGGCCATACCGACGGCGCCGGACACATCGACCACCCGCTGAACCGCCGCCCCGACGACCTGGAATGGATAGGCGAGGCGGTGGAAACCGCGCCGCAGCCGGCCGTCACCGACTACCGCACGCTGGCCCGCGTCGAGCTGCCCATCATGGTGGAACGCTATCCCAGCAGCCGCTACAGCCTGCTGGAGCTGTCGCCGCAGACCGGCCGCCGCCACCAGCTGCGCCGCCACCTGAAGCACATCGCCCATCCCATCATCGGCGACTCCACCTACGGCAAGGGCCGCCACAACCGGATGTTCGCCGACCAGCTGGACTGTCGCCGGATGCTGCTGGCCTGCGTGGAAATGCGGCTGACGCTGCCCGACGGCGGCCCGCTGCTGCTGCGCTGTCCGCTGGAGCGCGACTTCTCCGCGCTGCTGTCGCGGCTGGGCTGGCTAGACGCCGCCGGCGCCGCCGGAATCGAATCAACCATCTGAAAGAACAAGAACCATGCTCAGCTACCGCCACGCCTTCCACGCCGGCAACCACGCCGACGTGCTCAAGCACCTGATCGAGATCGAGCTGCTGAACTACCTGGGCCAGAAAGACAAGCCCTACTGGTATATCGACACCCACGCCGGCGCCGGCGCCTACTCGCTGACCGAGGGCTACGCCGTCAAGAACGCCGAATTCGAAACCGGCATCGCCCGGCTGTGGCAGCGCGACGACCTGCCGGAGGCCGTGCGCAACTACGTGGACGTGGTCAAGCGGATGAATCCGGACGGCGAGCTGAAGTTCTACCCCGGCTCGCCGTGGTGCGCGGCCGACGTGATGCCGGAAAGCGACAAGTTGCGGCTGTTCGAGCTGCACCCCAGCGACGCGCAGATCCTGCAGCAGAATTTCGACGGCAGCGGCCGCCGCGTGCAGATCCAGCAGGCCAACGGCTTCGACGGCATCAAGGCCGTGCTGCCGCCGCCGCCGCGCCGCGCGCTGGTGCTGATCGACCCGCCGTACGAGGACAAGCGCGACTACCAGAACGTGGCCACCGCGCTGAAAGAAGGGCTGAAGCGCTTCGCCACCGGCGTCTACGCCGTGTGGTATCCGTGCCTGCAACGGGCGGAAATGAAGGAGATGCTGCCGGAACTGAAGAAATTGCCGGCCAAGAACTGGCTGCGCGCCGAATTGCAGGTGCAGGGCCCGTCGGCCGACGGTTTCGGCATGCACGGCAGCGGCATGTTCATCCTGAACGCGCCGTGGACGCTGCCGCAGACGCTGAAAGAGGTGCTGCCCTACCTGGTCGCGCATCTGGGCCGGGACGCCAAGGCCGGCTTCGTGCTGGAAACCGGCGGCGATCTGTAAAACCTCGCGCCACTCGGAGACAAGCGCCCGCGTAGGGCGCTTTTTTACGTCCGGCCGCCCCGCCCCGTCAAGTCGCATCGCTTTACTTGAAGTATTTTGACATGAAATAAAATTACATGACAAACAGCTACTCAAATGCATAATGCCGATTGCATTTCAACGAAAAAGGCTGCCATGCTATCGCCGGAAGGCGACCGAATCGGCCACCGGCCGCCCGGACACGGGCACGGAAAGCCGCGTCGCCGCCAAACCGCCGGATCGACGCGCCGGCAACGCTACGCCCACCGACAGGAGCCGCCATGAGCAGATTGCCGTTCAACCAGGGCCAGCCGGCCTTCATACCGCTGAGCACCTACCGACGCTATCCCGAAGCCGAGATGGTGGAGCGCTCCCGCGCCTTCTACGCCGACATCCGCCGCCGCAAGACGGTGCGCGAATTCACCAGCCAGCCGGTTCCGCGCGAAGTGATAGAGAACGCGCTGCTCGCCGCCGGCACCGCGCCGTCCGGCGCCAACCACCAACCCTGGCATTTCGTCGTCGTCGAGGACGCGGAGCTGAAACGGAAGATACGCGAAGGCGCCGAAACCGAGGAACGCGAATTCTATACACACCGCGCGCCGCAGGAATGGAAGGACGCGCTGGCCCCGCTGGGCACCGACGCCGACAAGCCCTTCCTGGAAACCGCGCCGTACCTGATCGCCATTTTCGGCCAGAAGAAAACCATGCTGGCCGACGGCGGCGAGATCAAGAACTACTACGTGCCGGAATCGGTATCGATCGCCGCCGGCTTCCTGATCGCCGCGCTGCACCACGCCGGCCTCGCCACGCTGACCCACACGCCCAGCCCGATGAATTTCCTGAACCAGCTGCTGAACCGCCCCGCCCACGAGAAGCCCTACATCCTGCTGGTGGTCGGCTACCCGGCGGACGGCTGCATGGTGCCCAATATCGGCAAAAAGCCTCTGGACGAGATCGCCAGCTTCTATTGAACGCGCCGGCCATGGTATGCTGCGCGCCCGGCAATGCTCCCACGCGCCCAGAAACGCCATGGCCAAACTGTTTTTCCGATATGCCGCGATGAACAGCGGCAAGAGCACCCAGCTGCTGCAGATCGCCAACAACTACGAATCGATGGACAAGAAGGTGGCCCTGTACACCAGCGCCATCGACGACCGCTACGGTATAGGCATGATCACCTCGCGGCTCAACATCCAGCGCGAGTCCGACACCTTCGACGCCGGCTTCGACTTCCTGGCCCAGGACTACGGCGATACCGCCTGCATCCTGGTGGACGAGGCGCAGTTCATGACCCCGGAACAGGTTCAGCAGCTGCACCGGCTGGCCCATACCCGGAACATCCCGGTGATCTGCTTCGGCCTGCGCACCGATTTCCAGGGCCATCCGTTTCCCGGTTCGGCCTGGCTGCTGTCGCTGGCCGAGGACGTCGAAGAGATCAAGACCATCTGCCAGTGCGGCCGCAAGGCGACGATGCACATCCGAATCGACGACTCCGGCAAGCGGGTCAAGGAAGGCCCGCAAGTGGAGATCGGCGGAGAGGCGCGCTACCGCGCCGTGTGCGGCAACTGCTTCCACACCGACTGAGGCCCATCACTCCGTCGCCACATAGGCCCGCAGGCGATGGCCGTCCGGGTCCAGGGCGACGAAGGTGCGGCCGAAATCCATGTCGGTGACCGGCTGGACAATGCGCAGTCCCTGCGCCCGCCAACTGTCGAAGCAGGCATCCAGCGCGGCGAAATCGTCCAGCCGAACGGCCAGCTCCCCTCCTCCGCTCACGAGCTCCGCGTCCGGCTTCACCTCCTTGTGCGCCCACAGTCCCAGACGCATGCCCGACGCGAAGCGGAACATCGCGAAAGTCGACGTCTCCTCCAATGGTGCCAGATCGAACAGGCGGGAATAGAAACGCGCGCTCCGCGACGGCTGTTCGACATACAGAATGACAAGGTCGGGATATTGCATGATGGTTCTCCTGGTTGATGCCGCTTCTTGCGGCAGGTCCCCATGCTACTCCCCGCTACTGTCAGTTTCTGTCAGTAGCGATCATCCGGCAACCATGACAACATGATCGCGCCATCCGCCAATGGCGCCACCCGGCATACCGACGAAGGATTCAAGCCATGCCCGATGTCAACGCGCAGATCACCGCCTGCGCGCCCCGCCGACAAAAAGCCGAACGGGTAAAGGACATCCGCGCGTCGCGGGTCCGACATCCGGGCAAGAAACCGGAACACAGCCATATCGTGATCCGGGAAACCCTCGAAGAGAGCCGGGGCGACGCCGGCCAATTGACGAACGACGGGAAACGCGGCAGCGCGGAGTGAGATCGGCATGCGACACCACCACCGGCTCATAGACGGCGACCCGTCGCGCCCCTGCCTGGTCTTCCTGCACGAAGGCCTGGGCTGCGACGCGATGTGGGGCGGCTTTCCCGACCGGCTGTGCCAGACCACCGGACTGGCCGGCCTGGTATACGACCGCCAGGGCTACGGCCGGTCCGAGCCGCTGGCGCGGCCGCGGACGATACACTATCTGCACGAATACGCGCTGAACGAGCTGCCGGCGGTGCTGGCGGCCTGCCTGCCCGAGCGGGATTACATCCTGATCGGCCATTCCGACGGCGGCAGCATCGCGCTATTGCACGCGGCGGAACAGCCGGCCCGGCTGAAGGGCGCGATCACCGTCGCCGCCCATGTCTTCGTCGAGGATGCCACGCTCGCCGGCGTACGCGCGGCTGTCGACGCCTGGCGGGCCGGCAAGCTGGACGGCCTGGTCAAATACCACGGAGACAAGGCCGAGACGCTGTTCCACGCCTGGTCCGGCACTTGGCTGAGTCCCGCTTTCGCCCACTGGAACATAGCATACGCGCTGCCGTCCATCGGCTGCCCGCTGCTGGCGCTGCAGGGCGCCGACGACCAGTACGGCAGCGCGGCCCAGCTGGACGCCATCGCCGGTCAAACGCGCAACGGCCGGCAAACGACGTTGCCGCGCTGCGGCCACAGCCCGCACCTGGAGGCGCCGCAAGCCACGCTGCAGGCGGCGGCGGACTTCATCGCGGCCCACTGCCTGGGCTGAAGCCCGCGCCGGCCATCGCATGCCGCGCGCCCAAACAAGCGCTCATGGCGATAGTTTGCGAATCAGATTGTTGAGTTGGTCCGTCACATAGACATTGCCGCTGCCATCGAGCGCAATGCCCGTCGGGCCGTTGAACGACGCGGCCGCGCCCTGGCCGTCGGCGGAACCGGCCGTTCCCGAGCCGGCCAGCGTCACGACATTGGCGTTCCGATCGATCTTGCGGATCAGATTGTTGCCCGAGTCCGCCACATAGATATTGCCGCTGCCGTCTATCGCTAGACCCGTGGGCGCATTGAACGACGCGCTGGTCCCCTGGCCGTCGGCGGAACCGGGCCCGCCCGACCCGGCGAAGGTCACCACATTGCCGCTCGGATCTATCTTGCGGATCAGCCCGTTGCCCGCCTCCGCCACGTAGAGATTGCCGCCGCTGTCGATCACGATCCCCGCGGGGGAGTTGAACGACGCGCTGGTCCCCTGGCCGTTGGCGGACCCGGGCGTTCCCGACCCGGCGAGGGTCACGACATTGCCGCTCGGATCTATCTTGCGGATCAGATTGTTGCCGGTATCCGCCACGTAGACATTGGAGCCGGCGTCCACCGCCACGCCCAGCGGGGAGTTGAACGACGCGCCGACGCCCTGCCCGTCGGCGGAGCCGGTCGCGCCCGATCCGGCCAATACCGTCACGGTGGCGCTGTTCGTCCCGGTCGGAATGATCTTGTAAATCAGATTGCAAGCGCCGCACCCCTCGTAAATGGAGCCGTCCGCCGCCACCGCTACGCCAAAGGGCTGGCTGATGGCGCCGGTTCCGACATAGGTCAACGAAGAATAGGTCGTGACATTGCCGCCCGCGTCTATCTTGCGTATCGTCCCGTCGCCGTAGTCAGAGGCGATCAAATTGCCGCTGCCGTCCAGCCCGAGACCCGCCGGAAAATTGAACGAGGCGCTGGCCCCTTGCCCATCGGCGGAACCGGCGGCGCCCGATCCTGCCAGCGTGGTCACCGTAGCCACCCTGTCGGAGCAGCTGACCGCGATATTCGCCACATCGGCCGTGACGGTGCCGGATGGATTGCTCAGCGAGTAGGACTGCCAAACCGGCTGGGAGGCGAGCGTGACGTTGTACTGGCTGCCGGCAAGCAAGGGCAGCGCAAAGGTGTACGCGCCATTGGCGGACACATTCAGCGTATCGGAGTTGTTGTTCTTCAGAAGCAGCGCGCTGCCGGCATCCAGGCCGCTCACGGTCAAGCCGACCGTGTAGCGCTGCTGCGGAGTCGACGAAGTATTCGCGCAAGTGACGGCGAGACTGCCGACATCGACAATCGAGATGCCCGAATTATTCGTCAAGCTGCAGACCTGCCCTGTCGGCTGGGTCTTGATTGAAACGGCAAAGGCATTTCCCGAGGCGACGGACGCGCCGAACTGGAAGCGCCCGTTTGCACTCAAGGTGATGGCGTCGGAGCCGTTATTGAGCAAGACCAGCGAGCCCCCGCCCGCCAGGCCGGAAACGGTGCCGCCGACAATATAGCTGGACTGCGTGCTCGGCGTACTGGCGCAAACGACGGAAATATCGCTGACATCGGACGCCGCCGTGCCGGAAGCGTTCGACAGCAGGCAGGACTCTCCGGCCGCGATGGACTTGATCGTCACATTGTAAGGCTGCTTTGCGGAAATTCGTTTGGGAAACACAAAACTGCCGTTGGCCCGTAGCGTCAGAAAATCCGCTCCGTTATTGGCCAATACCAGCTGGGCGCCCGCCGGCAACCCGGACAGCGTGCCGGAAATCGCATAGCCGTCGACGCCCTGGGATGAGCCGCAGGCGATCAGCAGCGCCACCGGTAGCAGAAAAGACCAACGCAATGGAATTGCCCGCATTTGAGCACATCCTCATACCGGAGCCTGTTCGAATTTCAGTAAACGGCTCGATGCCTGTCAACCTGATAATCCTATGCGCCGCCGGTTTCCGCCTGTGGCGGGCATGCCGCCAACATGACATCATATTGACCGAATGCCCGAGCTGCCGACAATGCAGGCGATGGCGGACCTCATCGCCGAGTGCTGCGGCCGCAGACCCACCACGCACGAAACGGAAAACCGATGCTGTTCGACGCCATGCCCACGCTGGACCACCCTGACGCCATTCTTCGCCCGCTGTACCCGGATGACATCCTGGCTTGGTACGACTACCTGACGCTGCCGCAGGTGTTCGAACACACCAGTTGGAATCTGCGGGCACAGTCCGAGCTGGCGGACTACGCCTGGCAAGCGGAGCGCTTCACCGAATCCAGCGCGCTGCGCTTCGCCATCGCCGATAGGGGCAGCGACCGCCTGCTCGGCACCGCCGGCTTCCATACCGTCTCGCCGCTCAATGCCAGCGCCGAGATCACCTACGACCTGAGTCCGTCCGCCTGGGGCCGCAAGCTGGCGACAGCGGCCTGCGCCGCCCTGCTCGACTGGGGCCACGGTCATGCCGGCCTGGTACGCATCCAGGCGACGGCGCTGCCGGAAAACATCCGCTCGATACGGGTGCTGGAAGGCAACGGTTTCCAGCGCGAGGGCCTGATGCGCAGCTATCGCAAGGTGCGCGGCCCGTCGCGCGACTTCTGGATGTACAGCCACATCAAGGATTAGGAGAAACCTATGATCCAACCGGCCCGGCAGGACCAGGAAATCGAGCGCTGCTTCCCCGTGATGCGGCAACTGCGGCCGCATCTGCGGTCGGAGACCTTCGTCGCCGCGGTGCGCGCGCAAATGGCCGAAGGCTACCAATTGGCCTACTTGCAAGAAGATGGCGCCGTCGCCTGCGTGGCGGGCTTCCGCCTGCAACGCACGCTGGTGGCCGGACGAAGCCTGTACGTCGACGACCTCGCCACCGATGAAACCACCCGTTCGCGCGGCCACGGCGCGGCGATGATGGCCTGGCTGCGCCAGCTGGCAATAGCCGAGGGCTGCGGCGAAATCCATCTGGATTCCGGCGTGCAGCGACACCGCGCCCACCGCTTCTATTTGAACCGCAATATGGACATCGTCGCCCACCATTTCTCGGAGCAGCTCAAGCATGACTGAAGCGGTGACGATCATTCCGCATCAATCGCGCTGGGCGGACGAGTTCGAGGCCATGGCGGAAAGATTGCGCGCCGCGCTGGGGGATTTGGCCCTGAGCATCGACCATATCGGCTCCACCTCGGTGCCCGGCCTGGCAGCCAAGGATGTGATCGATATCCAGATCACAGTCGCGGAACTGGACGAGGCGGTTGCCAATCGTTTGCAGGACGCCGGTTTCGAGCGCAAGCCGTTCAATCGCGATCACCTGCCGCCGGGCAGCGACGCCGCGCCGGAGCAATGGCGCAAATTCTTCTTCCGGGAACCGGAAGGTCTGCGCCGCGCGCACATCCACGTGCGCCGCGCCGGCAGCGCCAACCAGCGTTATGCCTTGCTGTTCCGCGACTACCTGCGCGCGCATCCGGCGACGGTGGACGCCTATGGGGAACTGAAACGGCGCCTGGCGGCGGGTCTGGCCGATCCGGACAGCTATCCGGACGTGAAAGACCCCGCAGTGGACCTGATCTATCTCGCGGCCGAGCAATGGGCATCGCAAACCGTCGCGCAGCGCAGGTTTGGCTTCACAAAAACAGCGTCGACAAAGACTGCTGACAGAAACTGACAGCGGCATCGATTACCTTTTGGCCACCTGCGGACCCCGCAAGGTCCCGGTTCCCCTCCAAACACTTCAAGGCAATCCGATGAAACGCGCCCTCACCATCATCACCGAAAATTTTTCCGACTGGGAAACCGCGCTGATCAACGCCTCAGCCCGCGGCTATTACGGCTTCGACGTGCGTTACGCCGGGCCCGGCGGCAAGCCGCTCACCTCCGCCGGCGGATTGATGGTCACGCCGCATCTGGCGATAGAAGCGATCGAACTGGAACCGCTGGACCTGCTGATCGTCTGCGGCGGCACCATCTGGCAAACCGAACAGGCGCCGGACATCGCGGGCTTGGTCGCCGCCGCCCACGCCCGCGGCGTCGTCGTCGCCGGCATCTGCGACGGCACCCGCGTGCTGGCGCAGGCCGGCGTGCTCGACAAGGTGCGCCACACCTCCAATTCGGCCGACAACCTGGCGCTGCCCGGCTACGCCGGCGGCGCCCATTATCAGAACGTGCCCCATGCCGTCGGAGACCGGGGCGTCGTCACCGCGCCCGGCACCGCGCCGGTCAGCTTCATGGAGGAGATCCTGGCCGCCCTGGACATCGGCGGCGCCGATCTGGACGCCTATCTGGCGCTGCACGCCGCCGAGCACCGCAAACGCTAGCGCGCGTCCGCGGCGATGCCCAGGCGCTGCCGCCATTCCTTCAGCAAGGCCTGGCGCCGGCGCGGATAGCGCTCGTCCAGGCTGTCGCAGCGCCCTATCCTGTCGCAGCGGAAATGGCGGAAGTCCTGGCGCAGCTCGCACCAGGCCGCCAGCACCTGCGCCTTCTCGAAGAAACCCAGCGCGAACGGCCACACCACCCGCTGGCTGTCGCCGCCGTCGGCGTCCCGGTAGCAGAGGACCAGCTTGCACTGGCGGCGTATCGCGTCGCGCAAGGCGCCCATGTCCACCGCGATGTCAGGCGCCTCGGCCGGCCCCACCAGCAGCGTCTCGTCGTCCAGCCGCCGCCGCAAATCGTCCGGCAGCACCGCCGCCACCTTGGCCAGCGCATTGCCTGCGGCGCCGGCCAACCGGGGGTCGGCCCGCTTTTCCACCCAGCGCATGCCCAACACCAGCGCCTCGATCTCCTCCTCGGCGAACATCAGCGGCGGCAACAGGAAGCCCGGACGCAGCTGATAGCCTATGCCCGCCTCCCCGGCGATGTCGGCGCCCTGCAACTGCAGGCTGGCGATATCGCGGTAGACGGTGCGTACGCTGATCGCCAGCTCGTCGGCCAGCGCCTGGGCCGTCACCGGGCGACGGTGGCGGCGCAGCAGCTGCAACAGCGCCAGCAGGCGCTCGGAACGCGCCATCGCTCAGGCCAGCGCCGGATAGCCGCCCAGCCCGTCCGGCCAGGCGGTCAACACTTCGAAACCGTCGTCGGTGACGGCGACCATATGCTCCCATTGCGCCGACCACGAGCCGTCCTGCGTCACCACCGTCCAGCCGTCGCTCAACTGCCGGGTGCCCGCCTTGCCGGCGTTGATCATCGGCTCGATGGTGAACACCATGCCGGGCTTCAGCTTCAGGCCGGCGCCGCGGCGGCCGTAGTGCAGCACCTCCGGCTCCTCGTGATAGACCCGGCCGATGCCGTGGCCGCAGTATTCGCGCACCACGCTGAAGCCGGCGGCCTCGGTCACGTTCTGGATCGCGTGGCCGACGTCGCCCAGCGTCGCGCCGGGACGGACCGCGAGGATGCCGGCGCGCGTGGCGTCATAGCAGGTCTCGACCAGCCGGCGCGCTTCCGGCGACGGCGCGCCGGCGTAGAACATCCGGCTGCTGTCGCCGTGCCAGCCGTCCTTGATCACCGCCACGTCGATGTTGACGATGTCGCCGTCGCGCAAGACCTGTTCCGTCGACGGAATGCCGTGGCACACCACCTGGTTGACCGACGAGCAGATGGCCTTCGGGTAGCCGTAGTAGCCGACATTGGCCGCCTTGGCGCGCTGCACCTTGACGATGTATTCGTGACAGCGCGCATCGAGCTCCTCGGTGCTGACGCCGGGCCTCACATACTCGCCTATCATCGCCAGCAGCTCCGCCACCAGCTTGCCCGCCTCGCGCGCCTTGGCCACCTCGGCCGGCGACTTGATCACCACCTTGCTCATCGCGCCGCCTCCTCCGCCTGCCGCTGAATATCCAGTCCGCTTCCATCCTGGCCGGCGCGCAGCAGCAACTGGCAGATCTCGCTGTAGCGCAGGTCCGGATTCAGCTCGGCCAGCATGCCTATGCGCAGCCAGTGCTCGGCCTGGGAATTGATCGAACGGCTCAGCGCCTCGCTGGCCGCGCGCAGATTGTCATGCATCTGCTCCGAAATCTTGACGATGCCCATCGGCGCCCCTCGATATACGTTTAATATATGGAACGTATATTAGTTGGCGGCCACTGGCAAGCTTTCCGTCTCCTGTCTCCGATTGCCAACAGCCGGCCAAGCCTTTGACGGCGCGGCTCCGACGCCTTTGAACCATCCCCTGGCCCCGATGCGGCGCCGGCCTTCTTGCAATTCCATTTGATATTGTACAGAATCAAAACATGGACAAGGACACACCCAGACAACACGGCGGCAAGCGCTCCGGCGCCGGCCGGAAATCGGTCTTCGGCGGCGACAAGACCGTCGCCCTGCGCGTGCCGGAGCCGCTGAAGCCCATCCTGCAGCAGTGGCTGGACGACTATCGCAGCTGGCGCACGGCGGACAGCGCCCAGGCTTCCGACTTCCGCACGCTGGGCGCCCAGCTCAGCGAGCTCTCGCTGCCGCTGTTCGCCGGCAGCGTGCCGGCCGGCTCGCCGGTGCCGGCAGACGATCTGAAAGAAGCCGACATCGACCTCAACACCCATCTGGTCAGCCGCCCCGGCGACACCTTCATGGTGACGGTGAAAGGCGACTCGATGCAGGGCGCCGGCATACACGACGGCGACCTGCTGCTGGTGGAGCGCAGCCGCGAGCCGCGCAGCGGCAAGGTGGTGGTGGCCGCGCTGAACGGCGAACTGACGGTGAAGCGGCTGGAGCGCGGCCCGAACGGCCTGCGGCTGCTGCCGGAAAACCCGGCCTATCGGCCGATAGACGTGCCCGAGGATGCCTCGTTTCATATCTGGGGCGTGGTGACCAACGTCATCCATAAAGTGGACTAGCCAGCGACGGAGACAGCAATGGGACAGCAGAACGACAGCATCAAGATGAAATTCAACGACTGGAAGCGGCTGCCGCGCTCCTACCGCGCGATGATAGCCGGCCAGCCCCAGGTGCTGGTCAGCCGGCCGGGCCGCGACTACTACATGCCGGTGCAGTTCGTCTGAGTGGCCGCTGCGGGCGTTCCGGCCCACCGCGCGGATACTGGGCGGCACACCGGCGAGAGTCGACAATGCCGGGCCGCCCCCGAACAGACGCTCAGTGCTTGCTGAGCCCGAAAAAATTGCGGATGCGGTCCACCAGCTCGCCGCGGCGCGGCGCGTTGCCGGCGACATCCTGCCAGTCCTCCGGCAGGCGGTTGCGCCGCTCCTCCAGCCGTTCGGCCAATATCGCCGAAATCGCCTCGGCCAGTTCCTTGCGCGACTCCAGTATCGACTGGAAGGCCTCCTTGTCCAGTCTCAGGCACTCCACATTGGAACGGGCGATCACCGTTCCCGAGCGCGACTCGCCGGTCATCAGCCCCATCTCGCCGAAGAAGCTGCCGGCCTTCAGCACATCGACCAGCTTGCGCTCACCGTCCGGCAGCGCCACCCATACTTCCACCTCGCCGGACAGCATGATGTACAGCCAGTGCGCCACCGAGCCCTGGTGCATGATGATGTCGCCGGTGACGAAGGGGGTGAACTTCAGCTGATCGGCCAGGATCACCATCTCCTCGTCGTTCAGTCCGGACAACAACTCCACCCGGCGCAGCGCCTGCACCCGCTCCTCCAGGTGCTTCTTCATCCGCGCCTCCATATACTTCTCGTTCTCCTTGATCGTCAGCACATTGTAGTGCGGCGAGGCCATGCGCAGATTGTGCCGGCGCAGCGCGGCGTCGATATGGGTGCGCACGATGGAATCGGTCAGGTCGTCGGCCGCCAGATTGGTCAGCCAATAGCGGACGGCGTAACGGCTGTAGCCGTTCTCGAAGCCCATCAGGATGCAGTTGGGCTCCGGCGTCAGCGCCACGCCGGGCAGCTGCGCCTCGCGCAGCGACTTCTCCACCACCGAGATGATCTGGGTCGGCAGCGTGTCCCAGCTGATGCTGAACCACACCCAGCGCCGCCACTGCTGCGGACAGCCGTGGCGCTTGCCGAGAATGGCGAAATGGTTCTTCATCAGCACGCTGTTCGGGATCACCAGCGTTTCCCAATTGCGCGTCTCCACCGTGGTGGCGCGCCAATTGATCTCCACCACCCGCCCGACCAGGTCGCCGACCTTGATCCATTCGCCGATCTCGACCGAATTGTCGAACTGCAGCGAGAGGCCGGCCAGGATATTGCCCAGCGTGTCCTGCATCGAGAACGCCAGCACGGCGGTGATGACAGCGGAGGTGGTGACGATGTGGCTCAAGTCCAGGCCGGCCAGCCGCAGCAGCACCAGGCCCCAGCCGACGTAGCCTATCGTGACCAGGATGTCTTCGAGGATGCGCGGCGGATGCAGCCGCAGCAGCGGCATCAGCAGGCGGAACAGCAGCATCGCCCACAGCCGGATCAGCGCCAGCCCCATCACGATCACCGCCGTCTGCCGGACGACTTGGCCGGCGGCGCCCTGACCGCTGAAATTGACCACCAGCAAGGCCGCCAACGCGATCAGCAGCGTGCGCAGCACCCGCTTGCGGCTGTCCGGCCGCAACAGGTAGAGCAGCGCCGCGAACGCGGCGGTGACGCCGACGAAAACCGTCAGCGGGCCATACCATACCGCCGGAATCAGTTTTTCCAGCCAGCCGACCGCGGGGGTGGACTCCATGCCTGCTCCGCCATGATTTTTGCTCTATTCATAGCTCACGGCGGCGGATAAAAAAAATCCCTCCCGCGAGGGAGGGGTGCAAGGTATCGGGGAAGTGTAAGATCCGCGGCCGAGCTGGCCGGCAGAAATTACAGAGCCCTGTTTTACCAAAACAGGACACCATTTCATGTTAACAACTGTTCCCGATTTCCGGTATGAGTATATCTACTTACCCAATTTTGCCATCAGAATATCATCAATGATTTCAGGCTCTTGCTCGCGGCGGATTTCATCGAACAAATAGCCGGCCTCCGGCCAGGTGCGCTTCAGCAGGCCCAGCCACTGCTTCAGCCGCGCCACCGGGTAGCGGTTCTCGCCGGACTTGTCGCGGCATTGGCCGAAGAAATCCCTCACCCACGGCAGCATGGCGTCCCAGCGCATCGGCTCGGCGGGACCGCCGCCGGCGATGCGCAGCGCCAGATCCGGACAGGCCACCAGGCCGCGGCCTATCATCACCGTGTCGCAGCCGCTGTCGGCTCGGATCGCGCGATAGTCGTCCAGCGTCCAGACCTCGCCGTTGGCCGTCACCGGTATGGCCACCGCCTCGCGGATGCGGGCGATCCAGTCCCAGTGGGCCGGCGGCCGGTAACCCTCGACCTTGGTCCGCCCGTGCACCGTCAATTCGTCGGCGCCGGCGCTGGCGATGGCCTGGGCGCACTCCAGCGCCCGGCTCTTGTCCTCGTAGCCCAGCCGCATCTTGGCGGTGACCGGCGTGGCGGCCGGCACCGCTCGCCGCACCGCGCCGACGATCTCATGCAACAGCTCCGGTTCGTTCAACAACACCGCGCCGCCGCGATGACGGTTGACAGTGGGCGCTGGACAGCCGAAATTCAGATCAACGCCGGGCGCGCCGAGGCTGGCCGCCTTGGCGCCGTTTTCGGCCAGACAGGCCGCGTCCGAGCCCAGCAGCTGCACCCGGACCGGCACGCCGGCGCGGGTCTTGCCGGCGTTCGCCAGCTCCGGCGCCAGCCGCATGAAGGTACGCGTCGGCAGCAGCACCGAGGTGACGCGCACGAACTCGGTGACGCACAGATCGATGCCGCCGATGCGGCTCAACACGTCGCGCATCACATCGTCAACCAACCCTTCCATCGGGGCAAGCACCAGCTTCATTATCTAACCTGCTGAAAAAGGGCGTTATTGTAACGCAGCGCGGATAAAAACATGACGGAGATTATCGATTGAGCGCCAACCTCACCATCGCCACGCCGGAATCGGTCGGCAGCTGGCTGCCGCTGTTCACCGCCTACCTCGCCTTCTACCGGGTGAGCCAGCCTCCCGAAGCCTGCCTGGAATACCTGGGCGAGCGGCTGCGCCGGCGCCAGGCCGTGGCTTTCCTGGCCAGCGTCGGCAACCGTCCTCAAGGCTTCGCCCTGATGTACGCCGGCTTTTCCTCGCTGACGCTGCAACCGTGCTGGATGCTGCACGACCTGTTCGTGGCGCCGGAAGCGCGCAGCCTGGGCATAGGCGCCCAGCTGATAGCGCGCTGCCAGCAGTATGCGCGCGATCTCGGCGGCGGCCAGATCATGCTGCAGACCGCCCACGACAATCTGCGCGCACAGCAGCTATACGAACGGCTGGGCTTCGTCCAGGACCAGGACTTTCATGTCTACTACTGGAGCAGCGACGCGTCTTGACGCTGCCGGCCGGCTGCGGCATCCTCGGCGCCCGTTCCCAATCCACACAGGAAGCCCGCATGCCGTCTCCCGGAATCTATCAGCACTTCCGCAACCGCCAGCTCTACCAGGTGCTGGGCGTCGCCAAGCATTCGGAGACCCAGGAGCCCATGGTGATGTACCGCGCGCTGTACGGCGATTACGGCCTGTGGGCCCGCCCGGCGGCGATGTTCGACGAGACGGTGGAACATGAGGGCGAACGGGTGCCGCGCTTCGCGCTGATCCAGCCCTTGTAGACCGATGCGCCTGTACCGCACCGACGCCTTCCCTTTGCCGCTGCCGGCCGGCCACCGTTTTCCGGCCGAGAAATACCGGCTGCTGGCGGAGCGGGTGGCCGTCTGGGCCGCGCCGTGGATGGAAGTCGCCGCCGCGGCCACGCCGTACGAACTGGCCCGCGCCCACGATCCGGACTATGTCGCCGCGGTAGAGGACGGCTCGCTGGACGCCCGCGCCCAGCGCGAGATCGGCCTGCCATGGTCGCCTCAGCTGGCCGAGCGCAGCCGCCGCTCGGTCGGCGCCACCATCGCCGCCAGCCGCACTGCGCTGCAGCAAGGCTGCGGCGTCAATCTGGCCGGCGGCACCCACCATGCCTGCCGCGACGGCGGCGCCGGCTTCTGCGTGTTCAACGACATCGCCGTGGCCGCGCTGCTGATGCTGGACGAGGCGCTCGCCCGCCGCGTCCTGGTCATCGACCTCGACGTGCACCAGGGCGACGGCACCGCGGCCATCGCCGCCGGCGAGCCGCGCATCTTCACCTTCTCGATGCACGGCGAGCGCAATTTCCCGTTCCGGCGCGTCGCCGGCTCGCTGGACATCGACCTGCCCGACGGCACCGGCGACGCGGCCTATCTGGACACGCTGCGGGACGCGCTGCCGCGCGTCTTCGCCGCCGCGCGGCCCGACCTGGTGTTCTACCTGGCCGGCGCCGACCCCTACCGCGGCGACCGGCTGGGCCGGCTGGCGCTGTCGTTCGAAGGGCTGGCGGCGCGCGACCGGCTGGTGATGGAGGCCTGCCGGCGCCACGACACGGCGCTGGTGGTGGCGATGGGCGGCGGCTACGCCGATCCCATCGCCGACACCGTGACAATCCAGGCCGAAACCGTCAGACTGGCTTGTCAGCTGTTCGGCGACGCCGCGCTCCGCCAGGCGGCGGCGCGGCACGGTTAACCATCCACGGAGGAATCATGGAAAAAGCGATTTTGGGCGGCGGCTGCTTCTGGTGCCTGGAAGCGGCCTTCTCCGGCCTGAAGGGCGTGCGGCGCGTGGTGTCCGGCTACTGCGGCGGCCATGTCGACGATCCGGACTACCGGGCGGTCTGCTCCGGCGCCACCGGCCACGTCGAAGTGGTGGAGATCGAATACGATCCGGCCGTCGTCGACTACGCCACGCTGCTGCAGGTCTTCTTCGCCGTGCACGATCCGACCACGCTGGATCGCCAGGGCCACGACGTCGGCAGCCAGTACGCCTCGGTCATCTTCCACCTGGACGAAGTCCAGCGCGAAACCGCCGCCGGCACCATCGCCGAGCTGGAGCGGGAGCAGGTGTTCGCCGATCCCATCGTCACCCGGCTCGCGCCGGCGCCGCGCTTCTATCCGGCCGAGGACTACCATCAGGACTACTACCGGCAGAACGCGCAGCAGAACTACTGCCAGCTGGTGATATCGCCGAAGCTGGCCAAGATCCGGCGAAAATTTTCCCATCTGCTGCAAAACCCGGAGGCGCAAAACTGAATGCGGCCGGTATAATGTCGGCCGTCCTGCGGCACGAGCCCCATACCCGCATTCATCGAAACCAGAAGCATGCCAGACGTCGAAGTGCCCCGCCCCTCCCCCCTTCGCGCGCTCAAGATCCATCTGCAGTTGCTGCGCGCCTCCACGACACGCAGCAAATGGCTGGGCGCCCTGTGCTGGCTGCTGGCTTTCGGCCTGCTGCTGGCCCATGCGCTGCTGCAGGATCTGCGCCAGCAACGCCAGGCCTTCCACCAGGCGGCCGAGCAACTGCTGCAAAACAGCAGCCATCGGCTGCGCGGCAGCGAACTGCTGCAGGCTGAGGCGGCCGACATCGCCGGCCTCGCCCGCGGCGACAGCCAGGACCGCATCCGCGCGCTGGCGCTCACCGCCGGCCAGAGCCAGCCCCAGCTTTATTTCATCGGCTACCAGCCGCTGATAGCCCAGGAGCAGCGGGCCGACTTCGAGACCCGCCTGTCGCAGCGCCTAGGCAAGCGCTACGCCATCCGCGACTACCTGCACGGCCAGCGCAACGACTGGCGCGACCCGGCCGCCTGGCGCCCGGCCCCGCCGCGCTCGCGCTATCTGCCGCTGAGCATGGCCGAACCAGGACTGGGCTCGGCCGACTGGCGCGAGATGGGTCTGGACCTGCTGAACGACAGCGTGCTGTCCTCGTCGATCAACCGGGCGCTCGGCCATATGCAGGCCGTGTCGCCGACGCTGCGGCTGCGCAACGGCGAATTCGGCATCGCGCTGTTCCAGACCGTCTACAAGGCCGCGCCGCCGTCGCCCGTGCCCATGGTGCGCATCGAGCAGGCCGCCGGCGTGGTGATGCAAGTGCTCTACCTGAAGCCGCTGCTGGCCCTGCCGCCGTCGCAGGCCGCTCGTTATTCGGTGCAACTGCTGCGCCGGGACGGCGAGGCGGCGCCGCTGCGCCTGGTGGCCGAGCGCGACGGCGGACGGCTGGCCCGGCTGCTGCCTCGGCTCAGTCATCGCAGCGCCCTGCCGTCGCTGCCCTACGAGCTGGTGCTGGAGCGGCAGCTGCAGTTCGAGCGCCTCTCCGCCGCCGAACTGGCGCTGTGCATGCTGTTCGCGCTGGTCCCCGCCTATCTGCTGTGGACGGCGCTGTCGCTGCTGGAATACAACCGCCAGGCGCGCGAGCAGATACAGGACGACATCTTTCGCGAGCGCGAATACGCCAGCGTGGCGCTGCGCGGCATCGGCGACGCGGTGATCAGCGTCGACACCCGCCAGATCATCCAGTACCTGAACCCGGCGGCGGAAACGCTGCTGGGCCTGCCCGCCGCCCAGGCGCTGCAACGCCGGCTGCAGCAGGTGGCGCCGCTGCATTACGAATTCTCGCGCCAACCGACGCAGGACCCGATGGAGCAGGCGATCGCCAGCCGGCAAGTGGTCCACCTGGCGCAAAACTGCTACCTGAAGCGCCACAGCGGCGAGAAACTGCTGGTGGAGGGCGCGGTGGCGCCGTTGCTCGGCCGCAACGGCCAGCTGATAGGCGCCGTGCTCACCTTCCGCGACACCGCGCCGATACGCCGCCGCATGCTGGCCGCGCTGGAAGCGAGCGAGACCCGGCTGAGACAGCACGAGATGGAACTGGCGCGGGTGGCCCGCATCAACACCATGGGCGAGATGGCCTCCGGCATCGCCCACGAGATCAACCAGCCGCTGTCGGCCATCATGAGCTACTGCCAGGCCGGCCTCAGCCTGCTGGACGACGACGAGATCGACATGGCCATGCTGCGCCGCGCGCTGACCTCGTCGGTCAATCAGGCCGACCGCGCCGGCCGCATCATCCACCGACTGCGCGAATTCGTCACCCGCAAGAACCAGCAACTGGTGCCGGTACAGTTGAATCAGGCTGTTCACAACGCGCTGTCCCTGCTGGATTACGAATTGCAGGATCACGACATCCATATTGAGCAAAACTTCGCGCCCGAGTTGCCAGTGGTATACGCTGACACTATCCAGTTGGAACAAGTGGTGCTGAACTTGGCGCGCAACGCGGTGGAAGCCATGGAGCACACCCGGCCATGGGGGCGGCTGAACATCACCACCCGCAAGCAAGGAGAGCGGGTGCAGCTGATCATCAGCGACAACGGCAGCGGCATTCCGGCCGACAAGCTGGATCGGATCTTCGACCCGTTCTTCAGCACCAAGCCCAACGGCATGGGGCTGGGCCTGGCGATCTGCCAGACCGCGATCGAAGCTTTCGGCGGCAAGTTGAGCGCCGGCAACAAGCCCGGATCCGGCGCGGAGTTCATCATCGACCTGCCATGCGCGGCGCGCAGCATGGCCGTACCTTCCGGAGTAGAAGCCTGATGCAAAACACCACCCCGACCGTCTTCATCGTGGACGACGACACGGCGGTACTGGACTCCCTGGCCATGCTGATCACGGCCCAGGGTATGCGCACCGTCACCTATCCCAACGCGATGGAGTTTCTCGACGACTACCAGGGCAACCAGATCTGTTGCCTGGTGCTGGACATCCGCATGCCGCAGATCACCGGCCTCGCGCTGCAGGAACAGCTGCTGGAGCGCGGCATCCACATTCCCATCGTCTTCATCACCGGCCACGGCGACATCGAACAGTGCCGCCGGGCCTTCCAGAACGGCGCCAACGACTTCCTGACCAAGCCGATCGACCAGGCGCGGCTGATCTCCAGCCTGCGCAAGTGCATCCTGATCAGCATCCAGCAGCACCAGCAGGAAGAGGAAACCCAGGAAGTGATGACCCAGCTGTCCCGCATCAGCGGCCGCGAGCGCGAGGTGCTGGAGCTGGTGGCCGACGGCCTGTCCAGCAAGGAGATCGCCCGCGAGCTCGATCTGTCGCCGCGCACCATCGAAGTGCACCGCGCCAATCTGTTCAGCAAACTGGGCGTGGACTCGCTGGCCGACCTGATCCGCTTCTATCTGAAAGCGCTTGAAGCCACAGGCAAAAAGCGCAACAAGGATATTTCCCTCACAGAAACGCCGCCGACCCAGTAGAATCGCCGCATGGAACGATTGTTCAAACATATTTGCCTGGTAGCCCGCCACAGCAAGCCCGGCATCACGCCGTCGCTGTTGCTGCTGGCCGACCACCTGGCCGCCGGCGGCGCCACGGTGCTGATCGACAAGGAAAGCGTGGGCCCGGACGAAGCCAACGGCCACGTGCTGATAGACCGCAACGACATGGGCAAGCTGGCCGATCTCTGCATCGTGCTCGGCGGCGACGGCACCATGCTGTCGATAGCCCGGCTGCTGGCGCCGTACCGCGTGCCGCTGGTCGGCATCAACCAGGGCCGGCTGGGCTTCATGACCGACATCCCGCTGCACGAGATGCTCAGCTCCATCGACGCCATCCTGCACGGCCAGTTCGTGCCGGAAGACCGCATCCTGCTGCAGGCCGCCGTCGTCCGCGAGGAGGCCGAGGTGGCCAGCGCGCTGGCCTTCAACGACGTGGTGTTCAGCCGCGGCGCGGTGGGCTCGATGATCGAATTCGAAGTCTTCATCGACAACCAGTTCGTCTACAGCCAGCGCTCCGACGGCCTGATCGTGTCCACCCCCACCGGCTCCACCGCCTACTCGCTGGCCTCGGGTGGCCCCATCCTGCACCCGACGCTGCAAGCCATCGCGCTGGTGCCGATCTGCCCGCAGTCGCTGTCCAACCGTCCGATCGCCGTCAACGACTCCTGTGAGGTGGAGTTCATGCTGACCCGCGGCCTGGACGCGCGCGTGCACTTCGACGGCCAGCTGCACTGCGACCTGATGGAAATGGACCGGGTGCTGATCCGCCGCTACCGCAACCCGCTGCGCATCCTGCACCCCGAGGGCTACAACTACTACGACATGCTGCGCCACAAGCTGCACTGGGGCGAGCGCCTGATCTGAACGGAACAGACCACACCATGCTTCTCTCGCTGACCGTCAAGGATTTCGTCATCGTCGACAGCATCGCGCTGGACTTCGCCGCCGGCTTCACCGTACTGACCGGCGAGACCGGCGCCGGCAAATCCATCATGCTCGACGCCCTGGGCCTGCTGCTCGGCGACCGTGCCGAAGGCGCCCAGGTGCGCGAAGGCGCCGAGCGCGCCGAAATCACCGCCGAATTCTCGATAGAACGGCGCCCCGAAGTGGAGGCCTGGCTGGCCGGCAACGAGCTGGCCGGCGACGAAGGCGTGCTGCTGCTGCGCCGACTGGTGGACCGAAGCGGCCGCTCCAAGAGCTTCATCAACGGCCAGGCGGCGACGCTGGCCCAGCTGAAGCAGCTGGGCGAGTTCCTGGTCGACATCCACGGCCAGCACGCCCACCAGTCGCTGATGAAAAGCGAAACCCAGCGCCAGCTGCTGGACGCCTACGCCGGCTCCACCGCGCTGGCGCGCGACACCCACAAGGTATGGCAGGAATGGCAGGCGGCGCGCCAGGCGCGCCAGGACGCCGAACGGCTGTCGCGCGAATCGGAAGTGGAGCGCGAGCGGCTGACCTGGCAGATAGGCGAACTGAGCGAGCTGAACCTGCAGCCGGACGAATGGAACGCGCTGAGCCAGAACCACACCCGCCTCTCCCACTCCGCCGAACTGGTGCAAAGCGCCGAGCTGGCGGTGGACATGCTGTCCGAACAGGACAACAGCTGCCTGACGCAGCTGGCCCATGTGCAGAACCGGCTGTCCAAGCTGGCCAACCTCGACCCCAGACTCGCCGACACGCTGTCGCTGCTGGACTCGGTGGACGCCGAATTGCGCGAAGTGGTGTACAGCCTGCGCGACTACGCCAGCGACATCGAGCAGGACCCGAGCCAGCTGGCCGAGATGGAACGCCGGCTGGACCTGTTGATGAGCGCCGCGCGCAAATACCGCGTGCAGCCGGCCGACCTGGCCGACAAACTGGCCGACTGGCAGCAGCAGCTGGCCGCGCTGGAAGCCAGCGTCGACGTCGAGGCGCTCAGCGTGGCCGAGGCCGCCAGCCTGGCCCGCTACCGCACGCTGGCCGAGGCGCTGTCCGCCAAGCGCCGCCAGGCCGCCAGCGAGCTGTCCGAGCGCATCGGCAAGGAAATGCAGCGGCTGGCGATGGGCGGCGCCCGCTTCGCCATCGAGCTGTCGGCGCTGGCCGAACCGGGCGCCCACGGCATGGAGTCGATAGAATACCTGGTGGCGGCCAACGCCGGCACCAGCCTGCGCCCGCTGGCCAAGGTGGCCTCCGGCGGCGAGCTGTCGCGCATCAGCCTGGCGATGCAAGTGGTGATCAGCCAGGTGGCCAGCGTGCCGACACTGATCTTCGACGAAGTGGACGTCGGCATAGGCGGCCGGGTGGCCGAGGTGATAGGCCACATGCTGCGCGAGCTGGGCCAGCGCTACCAGGTGCTGTGCATCACCCACCTGCCGCAGGTCGCGTCCTGCGGCCGCCATCACTGGCAGGTCAGCAAGCGCGAGCACAAGGGCCAGGTGCTCAGCCGCATCGCGCCGCTGGACGCCGAACAGCGGGTGCTGGAAATCGCCCGCATGCTGGGCGGCGCCGAGCTGACGCAGACCACGCGCGAGCACGCGGCGGAAATGCTGGCCGCCAACGCCGCCGCCCTCTAGGCAGAAACGGCGATTCGCTATAGAATTGCGGGCTCTTACCGAATTAAGGAAGCGTGGCAGAGTGGTTTAATGCAACGGTCTTGAAAACCGTCGTGGGTGCGAGCCCACCGTGAGTTCGAATCTCACCGCTTCCGCCAAATACTAGCCGCCGAAATCCGCATTAATCCACGTACAGTCTAGACGTGGTGCGGGTTTCGGCGGTTTTCCTTTTGGGCACGCTCAGCGCCCAAGACGGGTTTAAGTGGTTTAGCGTGCCCCAAATCTGCCCCAAATTTTAGGGCACTCCGCTTCCCCCCTTCCATCAAGTCCCAAAGCCGGAGCAGTCGCCACGCAGGACATCCCATTAGGCTGTTTGGTACTTGCCGCAGTGGCGACGCCAGCCGACCTTTCTGCCGTGGATGGAGACGATGCTTCCCGGCTCGCCGCCGAGGCCGACGACGTCGTCCGGGAGCTCAACGTCTGCCAGGCCGGTCGAAGCTTCGTAACCGGCGGGTGGCCCCAATTTCGTGGGTTGAAAGCGCCTCTTGTTGCGCTTGCCTGGAAAAGCTCCGCACAAATGATGAAAAAATTGGGGGAGAAATTTTCACGCCCATCTTTCATCACTACGACGCGGAGGAAAAGATAAGTTGGCCTGCGATATGAATTTTCACCGCAAAGCATTAAAACAAAACCGACTCAGAATGCTTGAGCTTAATCGATTGGTTAAGTTAAGCTTTTGGCACATTTGCTTGTCAAGTTATCTCTAAATGCTTTGATCAGCAGACATACATCTTGCTTGGCTAATTTGCTCGGCCATCCCGCTCTGGTTTCTGCTATTATTTTTCTACACTTAGCTCGTGCAACAATTAAGACATGGAGTTTGCGCCTATCCGTTTGCTTGGCTTGTGCCGCCTTCAAGAGATTGTCTACGCGGCGAAGTAGAAAAGGGCTGATATCCTTTCCTTTTTCAGAAGTAGATATAAGGATTTTCGTCAATCCGTCGATAGCCGCGTGATCTTCCATCAACATCAACTCCTCTCAAGTAGCGTTCAACAAATTTTATTTTTCACATGCCCCACCCGAAATAAGACCAATCTTAAAATTCTTTTTTTAATGGCATGGCCGTCCCCTATGATCGTCCAGCAACATCAGGCATAGAGGCAGCGTTAGGAAGACGCATTGAATACCAAATGGAGCATGGAGGGATGGCGAGCCGCCCTTGGCTGTAGATACGGGCTTCTGTACGTTCAAGGGAACATCTGCCGCTACGGCACGTCGTTATCAGTGAAACGCCGCTCACTTCCTTGGCGACCAGGCCGCCAGGAGTGTTGGCGTCCTGATCTGCTCGCGGATCCGGTCATGAGGGGCACACAGGCATGGGATCCGCTGCATGATCCTGAAATGCTTTGGGTATCGACTCCTCCGTTACTGCCCGCGAGGCAGCACCGGCTCGAAACTCACCCCGTCGCCGCCAATC
The DNA here is from genome assembly GCF_051129845.1 of Chromobacterium sp. CV08. NCBI lineage: Bacteria > Pseudomonadati > Pseudomonadota > Betaproteobacteria > Neisseriales > Chromobacteriaceae > Chromobacterium > Chromobacterium sp. CV08. The sequence goes on along the minus strand of NZ_CP150453.1, from coordinate 2,555,669 downwards.
GCCTGCAGCGTCACCAGCAGCCCGGGGATGTGATTGGCACCAACCACCCAGAGGATGTTCCGGTTCTCGTAATCGCCCTTGTTGTCAAAAAACTTGTCGCTCAGCCATTGATTGCTCCGCGCCTCGCAACAGGCGTAATCGTTCCCCTCTTCCGCGAGCCTTTGGCCATATTCGAGGAAGCTGGCGTTCTCGTTACCGGTCATGAACGTGTCGTCGCCATGATCCGCGTCCGTCGTCTCCCCGCCCTGGCGATAAGTCCTGACCTGGTCCCCGTCATCCTTGTAATGATTGGCGAGCTGGACCCGCGAATCGGCCGTTTCAAGATATTCGACCTTGCCCGCCGCGCTGAGGAACAAATCGTCGTATGGCGCCTTGTTGATCTCGCAAACCGACTCGTACTGCTTCAACCTCATCTCCGCGCGGAGGATATCGGCCCGCTTCCCGCCCTCCTGCGCCGATGCCAGCTGCTCGCGGCCTTTCCGCACCTCCTGGACCTGCCCGGCCAGCTCATCCAGGCTTTTCCCGGTCGAGTTGCCCGGCACTTCCAGGTAGACCACATCGAATTTCTTGTCCCGGACGAGATTCAACAGCTCAACGCCATGATGCTTGTCCTGGATGATGCCTTCCCTGTGCATCGTTCCCAGCAGATGCAGCTCCGCCCCGTCGACATTGACCTTCCACAAGTTCATGCCATTGCTCGGCGCAAGCTTGGACAACTCGGATATCGCCGCCCCTCTGGCCTTCAAGTCCTCCGGCCGCATCGTCTTTTTCAAATCCGCCACTTCCAGCCGCTTGCTTTCCCCCACCGAGGAATGCTCAGGCGCATGGCTCTGGATCGTGTTCAAACCGCCCGAAGCTGTAATTCCATACATGTCTTGACGCTCCAAAAATAAGTCATTGAAAACCACCGATACCGGGAGGGCCCAGGCGCCGCATCAAGCTGTCGTGGGCTGCCCTCCGGGGCCGTTTTCTGCCGGCACATGGCATTGTCAAACGTCTGTTGCAGTGAATGCGCTGCGGCAAGCCGCTTTGGCCGCCCGGTATCCGGCAGAGCTGGCTGCTGCCGCAAAAGACGTTGAACGGGCTCTTATATCAGGCGGTCCGAAGATCCACTTTCAAAAAACGGCCGATGCGCGGCGGCGCATCCCGTGCCGGTCCAGCGTCTGAGCTAGCGCCGCCGCGGCAGCCGTCGCAACCGTTATTGAATGGACATTTTCTGAAAGAGAAAGTCGACACGGCAATGGAATATCCGGTTTTCCCTTGAGCGCCCACCATGCCGATCCGACCCAAATTCAAACTGAACCTGACGCCTCTGGATTTCAGCTCTCCGATGGAGAAAAACGCGCCCTCGACCCGCGAGCAGCTGCACAGCCATTTTGACGGCCTGCGCAAGCAAATGCGGGAACTGCCGCTGCCGAGTTTTCGACAGGCGTTTCATGCGCCGGACTATGCCGGCATGCGTCAAAGCGGTTTCTCGGCCGTCAGCAACGGTTTCCGGATGGAAAACCATGGCGGCGATGTCTTCATGCACGCCCGCCGCGAAAATCCGCAGAACCTGGGCGAGTTCGCCGGCGACAAGTTCCATATCAGCATCCACAGCGAACAAGTGCCGCAAGCGTTTCAGGCGCTGACCGGCCTGCTGTTTTCCGACGACAGCCCGATAGACAAGTGGAAAGTCACCGATATGGCGCGCGTCGACCACCAAGCCCGCGTCGGGGCCGGCGCGCAAATCACGCTGTATGTGAAGCCTGATCAAGCGGACTCGATCTACAGCGCCGCGGCCTTGAACAAGACCCGGCACTTCATCGAGAATCTGGAGAACAGCCTGTTCGAACAAGGGATCGAGCCCGGACACTATCCGGAGTCGGATGTGCGTCCCGACGGCTGGCGATATGTCAGCTATCGCAACGAGTTGCGCAGCGACCGCGATGGCGGCGAGGCGCAAAGCCAGGCCCTGCGGGAGGAGCCGTTCTACCGCCTGATGACGGAATAAGGTCAGCCGCGGCCGGCCGAGGCCAGCCGGCCATCCACATCGACGGGGTTCGGGTCCGGTGCGATCTCCAATCGACGATCCGGGCTCCGCCTGCCGCGTCTTCGGCAACAACAGCCCGAGCCCCCCACCGCTCCGTCGCCGGGGATACGCCGCCAAGCCCCTTATCGCCAGTGCGCGATGCAGTATTCGGCCCCCAGCGTTTCCCTGGCCAGCGCCACGCAGATTCGCGCCGCGTCCGGATGGCTGGGCACATCCTGCACGCTGAACGGCATCCGCAGGCATCGGCAGAATGCCAGCATCCGGTGCCATGCCTTGATGAACTCGTCGCCGGCATCGGCGCTGCCGTCGTCGAGCACCGACAGATCCGGCACCGCCAGCGCGGTGATGCCGGGTTGACGCGTGATCCGGTAGAACATTTCGTCCGAGCACAGCGCCGACTGCAAACCGGCGGCCGAATAGCTGAACACCTCCGAGTACGTCGCCACAGAATAGACCAGGCAAGCCTCGCCACCGCTGTCGAAATAGCGCTGAACGGCGGCCTGCAAACGGCAATGGCAGGCGAAGAACGATTGCTCCAGCGGATCTGGAATCACCGCGCAAAGCCAATGCCTGTAATCCTCCCAGTCATGCAACAAATGCAAGCCCGCCTCGCCCGCCTCGGTGAAGCCGATGAACAGCGGCAGCGCCGACGACTGTTGCCGGATATCCGCGCCTGATGACATTTACACTCCTGGAAACCGATGTTGCCTCAATATGGCCGGGCCGCTTCGACCAGCGCGCGCCGCGAATCCTCGCGTCGCCGGAAGCGTCGGCCATCCGTGACAGCATCAACGGACGGATCACCCGCCCCCGCTCGCGGCCTCCCCGACCACGCCCACCGCCGGGCCGTAACGCCGCAAGCAGGCCCGACGTGAAGGACAACACAGCGGCCCAGCCCACGATGCGTCAGCGACGGTTTTTAGGATCATTCCTAGGCGCGGCGAACAGAAATCAGTTTCACGGCCGAAGCAAGGCGCCGAACCGGCGATATTTATCGGAAATATTCCTAAAACATTCATACACTTATCAAAATTTCGATCATAAAAACCAGATAGATCAAAAATGGAAAACCAAATTCGATACGGATATAAGGTGGCAATCGGAAGTGGCTGAGGTCGCGGGAGAAACGTATGAATTTTGGAAAGCCGAGTGTTCTTCCCAGCATATTTGCATGCATTATCGGCATAAATGCGGCATCGACGACTTACGCCGATACCAAACCGATAAGTTTTGCCTTATATGAGCTGGGTTATTTGTATAACGATGCCACCAAGGCCGGCATAGACAAGGACATCGCCAACGAGTTGGCCAAGCGGAGCGGACGGGAATTCCAGCTGGAGTACATGCCCAGGGCCAGGATCTGGAAAAAGCTGGAGGACGGCACGGTGATGATGACCGGCAGCGGGATACAGAACGACGCCCGGGAAAAATTCGCCTGGTTCATTCCCTGCATGCAACTGAAAAACTACGTGATCTTCAACAAGGACGAGCCGTTCAGAAGCCTGGAGCAGTTCAAGGCCAGCAGCAAGATGGTGGGCGTGATCCGCAGCTACAAGCACGGCACGGCCGCCGATACCGAAATCGACGCGCTGCGCGCGCAGCATCGCGTGCTGGAAGTGGCGGAACAGGAACAGCTGTACCGGATGCTGCAGACGAAGCGCCTGGACCTGATCGTGGCCCTGCCGCCGGCCAGCATGTTCTATCTCGACCAGTTCATGATCCGGGATCGCGTGGTGATAGCGGACTGGTTTCCCGATCCGCCCATCATCCACAACCTGGTCTTCTCCAGAAAAGCCTTCACCAAGGAGGAGATCGCAATGTGGAAAAAGATCGTCAAAAGCATGGTGACCGATGGCACGCTGAAAAAGATCTACACCAAATACGTCGGCGAGAAATACGCGGCGGACATGCTGAAGTTCCCCGACCCCGCCGGCAATTGAACCCGCCTGGCAGCGCGCGTCAGTGGGCCGCGCACGGCCGGGACGGCAAGCGAACCATGCCGGGACCGCAAGCCGCCTGCACCCGCCTGCGCGGCCGCTGCCACGCAAGGGTTTGACGCCTGCCGGCAAGCCCGTCAAGCCGCAAAACCGCGCGCCGCCTCCGACAGGCCGCCTCGCGGGAAGACGCAGGCCTAGCCCCTCCGGTCCTATGTCCGCCGCCACGCATCCGGCCTGCCGGGCCGGACTGCGCTGCTCGTGAAATCGCAAGCCGGCGCCAAGAACAGCTGACAAAACCTGGCAGAACGCCTGAGCCAAGACGCGCCGACGCAGACAGTACAGCGAGTACGACAAGGAGGCGCAACGCCGGGTCGGGGGTTTTGTCAGCGGGCTAAGGCCGGATGCCGCGGTAGATGGCCACAGTGCCGTAGAAAGTGGGAATCTGACACGCCACCGCCACCTCGGCGAAGCCCGCCTCCCGCATCAGCCGCGGCAGCACCCCCTGGACGTTGCCCCGCGTGGTCTCGAAACCGTCCAGAAACTGCGTGGTCAGGCTCAGCACCCGCATCAGCGCATTCTGCGGCTTGCCCAGATCGCCTATCACCAGCTCGCCGCCGGGCTTCAGCACCCTCAGCATCTCGCGCAGCGTGGCCCGCTTGCCATCCATCGGCAGGTGGTGGAAGAACAGGCTGGACAGGACCCTGTCGAACAGCCTGCCCTCGTACGGCATGCGATCCGACATCGCGTGGCTGAGCCGCAGGCCGACGCCGGCCTCGGTCGCCTTCAGCGCGGCGCGGCGCAGGATCTCGGCGTCGCCGTCCAGGCCGTGCAGCGCGATGGCCGGCACCTTGCGCGCCGCCATCACCGCCAGCGTGCCGGTGCCGCAGCCGACGTCCAGCACGCAGTGACCCGGCTGCAGCCGGGCGATGGTCAACAGGGTTTCCTTGACGTGGCGCTCGCGCCCGGTCAGCGCGATCAGGGGATCGTATAGCGAGGTCAGGCTGGAAAACCGGAGGGCGTGTATATACTGCGTTCGCGGCGAAGGCATGGCGTTCTCCATGGGGTGGCCGAACGGCAGGCGCCGCCGGCTTGCAAGCTACAGGACTTTGCCCCCGCCTCGCTGCTGGCCGCGGCGGCGAACGACATCACGCTTGGCATGACAGGCTCCGATACGGCATGGCGGACACTTGGCCACCATATACCATGCGGACAGGAGCGCAAAACCGGCACAAAGGATATGTCATTGGCATTTTTGGCGTGTTTTCGGCTTGCCACCCTCTCCCCGACCGCTGCCATACCCGCCAGCCGCGCAATTTTACGCCAACAGCGTAGCGGCCACGCAACAGTTGATGACACAACATCTAGTGACGGCCTAACCACGGGCACCTGCTGCTAGGATTCCGGCGACTTTCTGCAATTTTCTGACGGCCGCATTTCAAGTCAAAATCGGCCATCAAAAAATTTCTGTCGCCGCAAAGCCAATAACGGCGCGGCTTTCCGCCCCAGCTGCCAGATTCCCGCCTAAAGTCAAGACTTGAACTACGTCACCCCCACCACTAGAATTTGGGCAGATTCAGCGGTGCAAACGGTACATCTTGTGTTTACCCACAGCCCGCACACAGCTTTTCAACAGAATTGTCCACAAGCCGACCTGCCCCTCAAGAACGCAGCGCGGCCGGACGTAAACTTCTCTTTATCGAGGGATACATGCAACTGACCACCTTTGAAGGGCAAACCGCCGCGGAACTCGGCCGCGAAGCAGCACCGCAAGCCGATTTCAGCCTGTACAAGACCATCCGTCGCAATGGTGCGGTGGTGCCGTTCGAACCCGTCAAGATCTCCATTGCCATGACCAAGGCTTTCCTGGCGGTGATGGGTCAGCAAGGCGCCACCTCCGCCAGCATCCGCGACAAGGTGGCCCAGCTGACCGAACAGGTGGTCAACGCGCTGATGCGCCGCAAGCCGGAAGGCGGCGCCATCCACATCGAAGACATCCAGGACCAGGTCGAACTGTCGCTGATGCGTTTCGGCGAGCACGACGTGGCCCGCGCCTACGTGCTGTACCGCGAACAGCGTTCGCAAGAGCGCGCCGCCCGCGGCGAAGCGCTGACCAGCGTGCAGATCAACGTGCTGCGCAAGGACGGCCGCAAGCTGCCGCTGGACGTGGCCCGTCTGCGCGCCAATATCGAGGCCGCCAGCAAGAACCTGGCCGGCATCGACGTGGACGCCATCCTGGGCGAGACGCTGAAGAACATCTATGACGGCGTGCCGGAAGAAGAAGTGGGCAAGTCCGCCATCCTGGCCGCCCGCTCGATGATCGAGCAGGACCCGGCCTACGACTACGTGACCGCCCGCCTGCTGATGGGCAACATCCGCCTGGAGATCCTGGGCGAGGCCGTCAGCCAGGACGAAATGGGCAAGCAATACGCGCCCTACTTCGCCGACTACATCAAGAAGGGCATCGCCGCCGAGCTGCTGGACGAACGGCTGGCCGAATACGACCTGAAAAAGCTGGGCGCGGCACTGGACGCCGAACGCGACCTGCAATTCGGCTACCTGGGCCTGCAGACGCTGTACGACCGCTACTTCCTGCACATCGACGGCACCCGCATCGAAATGCCCCAGGCCTTCTACATGCGCGTCGCCATGGGCCTGGCGCTGAACGAAGTGAACCGCGAAGCCCGCGCCGTGGAATTCTACAAGGTGCTGTCCAGCTTCGACTTCATGTCGTCCACCCCGACGCTGTTCAACTCCGGCACCCGCCGCAGCCAGCTGTCCAGCTGCTACCTGACCACGATCGCCGACGATCTGGACGGCATCTACGAAGGCATCAAGGACAATGCGCTGCTGTCCAAGTTCGCCGGCGGCCTGGGCAACGACTGGACCCCGGTGCGCGCGATGGGCTCGCACATCAAGGGCACCAACGGCAAATCGCAGGGCGTGGTGCCGTTCCTGAAGGTGGTCAACGACACCGCCGTGGCGGTGAACCAGGGCGGCAAGCGCAAGGGCGCCGTCTGCGCCTACCTGGAGACCTGGCACGCCGATATCGAGGAATTCCTCGAATTGCGCAAGAACACCGGCGACGACCGCCGCCGCACCCACGACATGAACACCGCCAACTGGATTCCGGACCTGTTCATGAAGCGCGTGATGGAAGGCGGCGAGTGGAGCCTGTTCTCCCCGTCCGAAACCCCGGACCTGCACGACCTGTTCGGCCAGGCATTCGAAAAGGCCTACACCGCCTACGAAGCCCGCGGCGCGCGCGGCGAGCTGAAGGTATACAAGCGCATCCCGGCGCTGTCGCTGTGGCGCAAGATGCTGACCATGCTGTTCGAGACCGGCCACCCGTGGGTGACCTTCAAGGACCCGTGCAACATCCGCAGCCCGCAACAGCACATGGGCGTGGTACACAGCTCCAACCTGTGCACCGAGATCACGCTGAACACCAATGAAGACGAGATCGCCGTGTGCAACCTGGGTTCGGTCAACCTGGCCGCCCACCTGCAGGCCGACGGCTCGCTGGACGCGGAAAAGCTGCAACGCACCATCCGCACCGCGCTGCGCATGCTGGACAACGTCATCGACATCAACTTCTACCCGGTGAAGAAGGCGCGCAACTCCAACCTGAAGCACCGTCCGGTGGGCATGGGCGTGATGGGCTTCCAGGACTGCCTGCACATCAAGCGCGTGCCGTACGGCTCCAACGCCGCCGTCGAATTCGCCGACGAATCGATGGAAATGGTGGCCTACTTCGCCTACCTGGCCTCCACCGAGCTGTCCGAGGAACGCGGCCGCTACCCGTCGTACAAGGGCAGCCTGTGGGACCGCGGCATCCTGCCGCACGACAGCCTGAACCTGCTGGCGGCCGAACGCGGCGGCTATCTGGAAGTGGACCGCACCGAGCGGATGGACTGGAACAAGCTGCGCGAGCGCATCAAGCAGCACGGCATGCGCAACAGCAACTGCCTGGCCATCGCCCCGACCGCGACCATCGCCAACATCATCGGCGTGTCCGCATCCATCGAGCCGACCTACCAGAACCTGTTCGTCAAATCCAACCTGTCCGGCGAATTCACCGTCACCAACGAATACCTGGTGCGCGACCTGAAGGCAGCCGGCCTGTGGGACGAAGTGATGGTCGCCGACCTGAAGTACTTCGATGGCAGCCTGGGCCAGATCGACCGCGTGCCGGCCGAACTGAAGGCCATCTACGCCACCGCCTTCGAGCTGGATCCGAAATGGCTGGTGGAAGCGGCCTCCCGTCGCCAGAAGTGGATCGACCAGGCCCAGTCGCTGAACCTGTACATGGCCGGCGCCTCCGGCAAGAAACTGGACGAGCTGTACAAGCACGCCTGGCTGCGCGGTCTGAAGACCACCTACTACCTGCGCACCCTGGCCGCCACCAGCGCCGAGAAGTCCACCGGCCGCGGCGGCGAGCTGAACGCCGTGTCCAGCCAGGTGCAACAGGCTCCGGCCGCCGCGGTGGACAACACCCCGGCCACCGACGCCAAGTTCTGCAGCATCGACAATCCCGATTGCGAATCCTGCCAGTGATGGATCGCATCACAACATGGATAAATCTTCCGTCATAGGCTTGGTTGTGGTTACTGTAGTGGTTGTGCTGGTAATTGGAGGGGTAATTGTTTTCGCAGTATCGAACGGTTACTCGGTGAAGGGCTCTCTTAGTGCCCCTCGCATTAAAAGCTCACTTGAGCTCAACCCCGTAAGCAACAAGAAGTAATTGAACCAATTATTTTTGGGGGTGCTGGCTGTGCAATACAGCCAGCCCTCTTCTTCAAACCAATTTCAACTAAATTGCGTTGAAAAAGAGGCATCACTCTTGGGACACCATCTAACGATGGTGCTCCACCAAACCGGCGAGGCGACGCCAGCCAGGGAGGCCGCCAGCCTCCCCATCCTCAAGCCGCCTGGCGACAGGCGGTTTCGGGATGCGGACCACAGGTCCCGCCGCGATGCGGCGGTCCGGCCGGATCGTTACAGATCGATGGCGTTTCATCTAGCCGCGCCGGCCACGGAGCCGACGACTGGAAGATTGACGGCGTGGTGCAGTACGACACCGATGCCGATGCAGTGCACGATGGCGACGCCTGAAGCGTCGCCTCCGCAGGCCGCCGCCAGGCAGGGCGGCAAACCGCGACAGCGGCGCCGCCGGCCCGGCAGCTTTGCAACAGGCAGTATGGGAGGGTCAGATGCAGGCATTTGAAAACATCAGCATTACCGGCTTTTGCGAAGACAAATCGCACAACCCCGACAAGCAGTTCCTGCTGTTCAATATGTATCTGCAGCTGAGCCTGGCGCCGCCCAGCGAGTGGAAGGACTACTTCAACGAATCGCGCCGCCTGCCGCGCGGCAGCGTCTGGCGCAAGGCCTGGATAGAAGGCGACACCCTGGTGGTCTACTGCCAGCCGGAGGAGTTGCAGACCGAGATCGAAACGCTGAAACAGGACCTGGCCGCCGCCAACCTGCAATACCGTCAGCTGCTGGCGCTGCGCGCCCAGCGCAAGCGGTTGCAGGAGCAGGTGGAAGAGGAAGCCTGCGAACGCCGGCTGATCCGCCAACTGGCCCAACAACTGCGTTTCTAATCCCGGGAGACGCCATGAGCACCACCGCCTACTACCTGCTGCGCAAGAGCATCAGCGGCCGCCGCCCCGCCATGGTGGACGTCGGCGCCCATGCCGTGGCCGTGCCGGCCGCGCAACAGGAGCCGGACCCGCCGGCGCCGGGCGAGGTCCGCATAGACCGGCAAGACCAGCTGCAGCCGGCCCAGGCCGCGCAGCTGCGCAAAGAACAAGCAGTCAAAACCGCATAAGCAACCGCCGCGCCCGGCGCGGCAAAACCAGAAATCAGGAGCATCCATGCTGAACTTCGAAGACACCGTCCCCGCCCCGTCCGCCGCCCCCTCCTCCATGGACGCCCATGGCACCGGCCGCGTAAACGTGGTGGACAAGAAGGTGATCAACGGCACGACCGACGTCAACCAGCTGGTACCGTTCAAGCACAAGTGGGCTTGGGAAAAGTACCTGGCGCAGTGCGCCAACCACTGGATGCCGCAGGAAGTGAACATGCAGCGCGACATCGAGCAATGGAAAACCGGCCAGCTGACCGAAGACGAAATGCGCATCGTCAAGCGCAACCTGGGCTTCTTCGTCACCGCCGACAGCCTGGCCGCCAACAATATCGTGCTGGGCACCTACCGCCAGATCACCAGCCCGGAATGCCGCCAGTTCCTGCTGCGCCAGGCCTTTGACGAAGCCATCCACACCCACGCCTACCAGTACATCGTCGAAAGCCTGGGCCTGGACGAAGGCGAAGTATTCAACGCCTACCACGAAGTGAAGTCCATCCGCGACAAGGACGAATTCCTGATCCCGTTCATCGACGTGCTGTGCAACCCGGAATTCAAGACCGGCACCGTCGAAAACGACCAGAAGCTGCTGAAGTCGCTGATCGTGTTCGCCTGCATCATGGAAGGCCTGTTCTTCTACGTCGGCTTCGTGCAGATCCTGGCGCTGGGCCGCCAAAACAAGATGACCGGCGCCGCCGAACAGTACCAGTACATCCTGCGCGACGAATCGATGCACTGCAACTTCGGTATCGACCTGATCAACACCATCAAGCTGGAAAACCCGCTGCTGTGGACCGAAAGCTTCAAGGCCGAGATCGTCGAGCTGTTCAAGCAAGCCGTGGAGCTGGAATACGCCTACGCCGAAGACACGATGCCGCGCGGCGTGCTGGGCCTGAACGCCAGCATGTTCAAGGAATACCTGCGCTTCATCGCCAACCGCCGCATGCAGCAGATCGGTCTGGATCAGCTGTTCCCGGGCGTGAACAACCCCTTCCCGTGGATGAGCGAGATGATCGACTTGAAGAAGGAGAAGAACTTCTTCGAGACTCGCGTGACCGAGTATCAGACTGGCGGGGCGTTGAGCTGGGATTGATATGTCGTAAAAGTTGCAAAGCAACAAGTCAAAAGGCATACTTCGGTATGCCTTTTTATTTTATGTCCATCTAGACAGAGAAAACCCTTAAGCACTTTAAAATGCAAAATTAAGAAACAATACACCTAGAAGGAATTCTTATGGCTTCTGTTATTAGTTTATTTAACCATAAAGGTGGCGTTAGTAAGACAACAACTGCCTTCAATCTCGGCTGGAAGCTAGCCTCCAAGGGAGTACGAACCCTTCTAGTAGATGCAGATCCCCAATGTAACCTTACAGGCATGGTGATGGGTTTCAAGGGATTGGATGATTTTTCGGCACTTGCATCCGACAAGCAACCTTACAATCTACGTGATGGATTAGCCCCAGCCTTTGAATCCAGGCCAAGCCCTATTAAGCCCGTCTCGTGCGCTCAAGTGGGTGATCAGGCGAATTTATTTCTACTGCCGGGTCATATTGGGATAGCCGAGTACGAGGTAACATTAGGCATTGCTCAAGAACTATCGGGCTCCCTCGGAGCACTTCGGAACCTACCAGGCTCTGTGCGCTACTTGATAGACATAACTGCCAAAAAATATAAGATTGATTGCGTACTGGTTGACATGAGCCCTAGTCTTGGACCCATGAATCAAAACCTGACAATGACTTCGGACTATTTTATTGTACCGATGCATCCAGACTATTTTTCCACAATGGCAGTTCACTCACTAGCGGCTGTTTTACCAAGATGGCGCAATTGGTCTTCCATCGCCAGCGAGAGCAAGTCTTTGCTTGAAGCGAGCTACCCTTTCCCTAAGGTAAGCCCAAAATTCCTTGGAGCGATAATTCAGAAGTACCGCCCCAGAAATGGCAAGGCCTCTCGTGCTTTCCAACGCTGGATTGATGAATTGGAAGCCGGGCTTAGAGATGTACTTCTACCAGCTCTCATCTCCAACGGCATGCTGCTAGACTCTCAAAAGTATACTGACGCTGGCTTCACCCCAGACAAGCCACTAATTCAAATGTCCGACTTCAACAGTTTAATCGCCGCATCTCAGGAACATCAAGTACCCATCTTCGCACTAAGCGATGATCAGCTTAAACTAGGCGGGGCCATTTTAAAAAATACCAAAAAATCAATGCAAGAGTTTGATGAATTATTTAATCTCGCAGCAAACCGCCTGATAACATTAACATCAAAATGACCCCCATAGAGCAATTTAACCTCAGCACAGAGAGGATAAACAACAACATTGGTCTGTACTTGCACCTTTCCAAGAGTACTACAGCCATCATCGATTTAAGCGACTTACTACGTTCCACACTAGTTCAAATAGTAAGCGCCCTCGACCAGTATGTGCATCAAATATCTTTAACTAGGATTGCAGAAATTGCCGAGGGGAAAAGACCCATTACGGACGCCCTCCGAAAATTTCCTGTCGGGGCCAACAGCTTACTCGCAATTTCCCGAGGTGCAGATGTAAGAGATGTTCTTTTGGAAGAGGTCCGAACAAAACATTCATTCCTATCTTTTCAAAGGCCAGACAAAATATCTGACGCCATTCGCCTCTTTTCCAATGTAGAACTATGGAAAGAAGTAGCCAATAAATTGGGCCAACGAGCAGATGAAGTCAAACGAAGATTAGAGTTAATCATCGAAAGAAGAAACAAAATTGCTCACGAAGCTGATATAAGACCTGGACTACCAATTGAGCTTTGGCCAATTGATATTACAGAAGTACAGAAAGTCTTAGAATTTGTAAAAATGGTTGCACATGCAATTGATGATGTCACATATTAATCAAGCATCTTTTTAAGCCCAAACGATCTAAAATTTGCCCAATTACTCCCATCACGAGCACGGCAGGTCGGGCTGAACTTGTGAAGCCCAACGTTTACTGCGAAGTTGAAACAACCCATTGAGACGATTATTATATTTTTGGAATCCGCTTCGCGGATAATGTTTTTCATGCCAGTTCCGCTTGGCAAACAGGCAAAAGGATTGTGCGACCAATCCCATCGCTGAGCGAACGGGACATGCAGGGCCAACCTAGCATGTCCCGTTCGCACGCAGACAACCCCAGGCCGCCCCTACCGCGCTGCGAAACCCCGTCTTTCAAACCAGACTCGGGGAGCTGCCGGAACTACATGCGTGCGAATCTTTGATCCGCTCAGCAGTAGGTGCTACCGTCTCCCCACGTCGGACAACCGGCAGCTTGAAACCCAGAGTCTGATTCGAAAGCCGGCTTGCGCTGATGGAGATTCTGGCAAGTTGATTCGATCATACTAGCTTGAAAACCATACATAGCGAGATACTACAAAATGGCCTGGGAGAAATTTTTACCAACACTCCTCATCGCACCATTATTTATTTACGGCGCATCTCTCGAAAACAAGAGACGTGAAAACATCGCTCGAGACATGGCCAAGGATTGGTTGCAGACCAACTATGCCGGATGCTATATCCGATCGATGGAGTCATCCAAATGGAGCTGGCCTGTCGTGGTGAAAATGAAGGTTTACACGTCGAAAAATGAGGACTTCGATATCAAGCTGAAGATTGGTTCATTTCTTGCTGGCATTTTCAATGACAAAGTCCGAGTCATTTACATCCGGAGAGCAAAACCAACACAATAAACTTTAAAGCCAAAAATACCCAATATTTACCAACCCGGCCCATTAAGTGGACCAAGTGGCAGTTACCTACGAGAGATAGCGGATTCGGGCACAACTTACATTTAGTGTGCAAGCTTGTCCGTTTTACTGCGCTTCTCCTTTTAGCCCAGCGTGGTTCTTCTTACTTCTGAACCTTGAAGTCAGCCCCGTCAGGCGTCCCGCCAGATTGGTCGTCACACTCAAACCACTTGAACAGATAGACCTTGTTCTGCTGTTCCTCGGCAAAAAAGCAGTCTTCCCCTGCTTGGACAACAAAGGCGACATCCTGCGTGCCATCAACCGGAACACCAAATCGGATTGCCACCTAATCAGCAACATGTCAATTGGAAAAATGTCGACTAACGTCGCTTTTTATTTTATATTCTAAAAAAGGCTGTCTATGGCAGAGATTCTTCTAAACTTTCCCGATCACTTCGAGACCGAACGCCTCATTATTCGCTCCCCCCTATCGGGGGATGGAAAAATTGTTTATGAGGCTGTTATCGAGTCTCTAGCCGAATTGAGAAAATGGCCAGCATCACTGCCTTGGTCACTTGAGGAACCTTCTCTTGACTCATCCGAGGCTTATTGCCGAATTTGCCATTCTGCGTTCCTTGCACGTAAAGATCTTCCGATGCTAATTTTTCAAAAATCAGATAACGCACTTGTCGGGGCTACAGGGCTTCACCGCATAAATTGGGACATTCCAAAATTTGAAGTTGGTTATTGGGGAAGAACCCGATTTTGTAAGAAAGGGCTCATTACAGAAGCCGTAAAGGGTATCACAGAATTCGCCTTCACTTACTTGAACGCAAACCGTTTGGAATGTTTTCCAGATAGTGAAAACTGGCCAAGTCGGTTAGTTGCAGAGCGCGCAGGGTACCATCTAGAAGGAATCATGCTTAATGAACGTAGAGAACCAAATGGTAATCTACGTAATACATGCATATATGCGATTACTCGATGATCACCAACCATGGTATATACAAATGACCTTCTTCCTAAAACTGTAGCGGCGAAAAGTAGAGATTTCTAGCCTGCATCAGCGCACCTTGCTCCAGATGTGAAACTGATTTTTGTTAGCGGCTCTTGCACGCCAAAGCGAGTTAGGACAATATTGTCCGATGGTTACGCTATCGCGTCCGTTTCGGGCTTCCTGTTCTGGGCAAGCACCGTATCCTCATGCATGAATATCTTCCGAGGATCGTACAGGGCACATGGCCAGCTATCGAACGCGGCGACCGAATCGTGTACGTAATTTTCAAAGAATTCGTTGATGTAGCCAGGCAGCGGATGCGGGCTGGTCCAGGCGCTGTAGATTAGCTCCTCGTAGGCATTCCTGGGCCGACCGACAGTTTCACCACCGACGCGCTCGTACGGGTCCTTAATGAACGGTATGCGACGAACCAGTCGTTTGTGCTCGGTGACCAATTCCTTGCCTTGCCCTGTCGCGTCCTTCATCTTCCTGCTTGTCCACATCTTTTCGTTCCGCTCGACTCGAATACGTTCTGCTGGCGCAGATAGGCATTCGGAACAGTCGGCTTCTTTAGCCAAACCGGCAAACAATCGAGTCTTATTGCCACTGCGCTCTACATCCGCGTGCCATCTGAAGAATACAGGACGGTGGCCTTGGACCGCTGAAACTAGATTATCGGATGGTGCTTTCACATATTCCATGTACTGATGGTATTTTTGGATGAGCGCATCTTTTTCTACAGGAACAAACTCTTTTTTGACTTCGTCTTCCATTTCCATAAGCGACTGTAGCCCTACACCGGCTTTCAGCGCCTCAAAATACATCTCCCGCAGAGGTATTTTGGTGTATTCCAGGCTTCGCCCTTGCTCATTCGGGTAATAGCCGCCACCGACATCGGAATGTACGCCCGGATAGACAACCTCTTCGCTATTGTCGGGATAGTTGTTTTTGTATTCAATTGAATCCAGTGGAAAGGCGTTCCGGACCTCGTGCGCGGCCACAAGGTGGAGGCAGTGCTTCACTGCGGAAGGTACACGCAAATCCTTAGCCCAATCCGCATGCAGCTGTGGACCACCTACCGAGGCCACAGTATCGAATATGCCGAGAAATCCGATTTCCAGCGGTACAGTTATGCCGTAGTAGTCGAGCTTGTAAACCAGTCGACCATTCGAGTCCTCGCCGGATTTTTCATTCAAAAGCTTGTTAACGAATGCCCGGGCAAGGGTTGCGCCACGCGAGAAACCAATTACATTCACCCGTAGCATTTTGATATGGGCGATAGCCGTCGTGTAATTCTTGCCTAGCGTCTTCTCGATAAAGAGGATGGCGTCTTTTAAACGCATGTCGCCACCCTTGCCAAAGCCAGCACCCATCGCACCACCCTTGTCTACTCCGACCTCTGGGTTGTCTTTGGGTTCGTATAAGGTGCCAACGCCGGTGATGTAGCGGGGATAGTATTCCTTCCCCCTGTCGTCGTAGGCGGCCAGAAATAGCCGCGCCACATTGGACTTGTTGTCTGGCGAGGTATTCAGGTTGTTCATCGTGCCATCGAAAAACATGGTGAATTTTGGGAAGAACTTGCATTCAATGCGCTCTTTCCAAGTCTGACCACCGAGTTCGCACGATAGCTTGGCCATTTTGGCAGCCTTGTGCGCAGCCAATAGCACTTCATCTTCGATATATGCGCCAGCTTGCCTCAGTGCCATTCATTCATCTTTGCAATCATAGCCCTTGGAGTACTTTAGCTCTACGTCTTCAAGTCCTTTGATTACAAGGCACATCACGTCTTCACTGTTCTTGTAATCATTTGGTATAATCCTAGGTAAGCGATGTGGGAGGTTTACAGTTACATTTTTTGTAACTGCAGGAGTTAATTCTTTTCCGAAAACCAACCTTCCATTTGAGTCTAGAACAGTTGGTTCATTGATCGGGCTCCACCTCAGCTCAACCTGCACGGGCTTCTTCAAATCAGTAATTGTAAAGCAGCATGAAGAACCAGCAGTACCGAGCTTATCGTCTTTTGCCGCTCGCGCAAGACCGCCACCATTGTACCCACCGTCAAGGCGGAAGAAGACTCCGCGATTGACGTAGTTCAAGGCAGCATTATCCATGCTGATGCCCTTGCGCAGGTAGGGATCATCCGCATTGGCTGTAGTGCAGGCGGTCAACAGGGCTAGGAGGGGGAAGAGCGATTTCATGGACATGCCGAGATTGTAAGCAGGGTAGTACCTTACCACACTGGTGAGTTTTGAAACCTGTCCTTTGATGCACTGAACAGCCCCGCAGGGGCATGCTGTGCAGCAAGGCGGCGACTCCTGCCCCGTAAATAGCCCTACAGTGCGTTCCATGTGCGAAACTGCATCCCTGCGTTGCAAGGCATTACGTCCCAGAGGGGGGGACTATGCCAATGAAATCATTCTTGCGTTGGCATACTTATTGAACTGGTCGATACCGTGTTTGGCGGAATGTTATGGGAGAGTAATTGAGGTAGAACGCAGATGAAACGCATACCATCTGTTACCGACAATAATTCCTATTAACCTTTACTCCCGATGTCGACTTTAAACCGCCCACTCCGGAGATGGCGACTCATCTGAGTAGTTTTTTTTCAAATCAGTCAAATACCTAAGAGGTTTGATCATCATGAACATGGCCCGCCCCATCGCCAGCGTGACCCATTTTGACCAATAAGACCCGCTAACAAAACCCCTGATCCTGCGTTGCGCCTCCTTGTCGTACTACTTGTACTGCCTGCGTCGGCGCGCCTTGACTCAGGTACGCTGCGCGGTTTTGTTAGCGGCTCTAAAGGACGCGCACACTTCTCTGCACTTGTAATTATGCATGCAAAAAAAAGACATGTGGCCCGCAATTAAAGACTTGCCACCAAGAAAGCAAGAGGCTGTCCTGGTTACATACTTCAAGCAAGGTCCGGTATATTTCAAGCGCTTTCTTGCCAAAAATAAAGGCCTGCCATCCAACAAGATACAAGCCGGCGAAGGCTGTAGAACTTGCTATCAGCGGAAAAAGATAGGGCAAGCGATGGGGATAGACGTCGACAGCCTGGAGCCTGCCAAATGAATTTTTCTCTCTTAGTTTCTTTTTTTGCAGTGATCTATTGGTTTACGACTGGCATGGTATTCGGTGGCGAAGGCTCTGATTTGCAAAACTGGCAAACCTACCTTGCATCGTCAATATTCTCCCTGCCGCCCATCGTTGTCCTGCTGGCTGGTGCCACATCAAATGGAAAATGGCAAAATAATGCAAATAAAATAGTCGTAGGGATGTATATCACAAGCCTGATTCTCTTCATCACCATCGCCGGCCACGGCACCTACGGGAGTGAGAAAAAAACCCTGCCCGCAATCTATCTTTTTGGCCTGGCATTCACAGCAATATGTATTTCCGCTGCCATATTTATAAAAATAAAACTGAAAAAAGAGACGGAATCAAACTACGTTTAACATGATTTGGCGCATAAACCCACCCCAGCAGTGAAAATAAATCAACGAAAGCTAGTCAGCTCATCGCTAATTTATATAGGAATACGAGAAAGTCCAGAATTTATTGACCCCAAGCAGCGTCGCTGTTAGATTTGCCTCTGGTGCTCAACACACCTCTCCGCTAGCGGTTAGCCCGCGCCCGTAAGTCGTGGCTTTTGCGTCCATAGGTTTCCTGTCGTGCCGCTGTCCCGGCACGCCCAAAGCTTATGGCCGGGTAGCGTGCAGCCATACAATACCCCGGCAACGGGGAAAATCTGCGGGCCGTCTAGCGGCGGTGTTGAAGTACCCGGCCGCCCCTCTCAACAGGGGGCGCTTTAGACAAAACCGCTAGGAGTCCATGACCATGGATGCTCGTCTTGTGTTTGTCGTTTCTCTTTCTTCTCTCCATTCTCATCCCGTCCGTTGCCTTGAGCGCCCTGCTCCGCCCTTGTATCCGAACGACTCAAGCCAGCTCGCACTGGAGATCCGGCCATGAACCCGCCAAACGATCAGGCTATCGAGACGCCGCTGCGCCTCGATTACGCCAAGAGCCTGGCGATGCGTGTGGTGCGGCGGTCGGAGGGCTTCTGGTTTGTCGCGGCGGACGTCGCGGCCGCGATGAAGCTGGAGCTGGCCGGCCTGTTGCAAATCCTGGGCGAGCCGGCCGGGCGGCTGTTGCGGCTGGCCGATGGCGAGGAACCGGCCTTGTGCCTGTCCGAGGGCGAGCTGGACGAGGCCTTGCGGCGAGTGAAGAAGCCGGGCGCGCGGCGACTGCGGCGCTGGTGGGAGGAGGAAACCCGGCCGGCTTTGCTGCGGGACAATGGCACGAATGGCGCGGCCGGCACGGCGGCCCGCCTGCATCTGGCCCTGGCGCTGGCCGCCGAGGCGGCGCAGCAAGTCAGCCGCGCGGTGATGGAGGACGTGCTGCGCGGCCCCGGCCCGTGGCAGCACTCGCGCTGGGTGGTGGCGCTGGATTACGCGCCGAACAACCAGCAACGCTGGCCGCACGGCCGGGTGATCGGCCTGTCCAGCACCGTCAGTACCTTGGGAGGCTTGGCGGAGCGGATCGCCGAGCCGGACAAGCTGCCGGTCACCACCGTCGAGTTGATCAAGCTGGCGGCGGCCTGCCATTTGCGCTTGGCCGAGCGGATGGGGCGGATGACAGCTTGATGTTGGGTTTATTGGCGGATGGCCGGTTAATTTGGCCTTATCCGACGATGACACTTCATTGTTGGTGCGTCGCCCCTGCGGGGTGACGCACCCTACCGGATTTTGCGCCGAACAAACGACATCGCTGGCCGCACGGCAGGCTGATCGGCCTCTCCAGCAGCGTCTCCACGCTAAGCGGCATGGCAGAGCTGATCGCCCCGCCCGGCAGGATGCCAGCCACCAGCGCGGAGCTGCTCAAGCTGGCCACCGCCCGCCAGCTGCGCCTGGCGAAGCGAATTGACAAGCTCGACACTTGCCGCCTTGCGAAGCGTATGGGCAAGCGGGCTGAACGCAATCCGCCTAGCGGGTGGTGCGCAAGGTTCGAACATGCACAGCCAGCCAGTTCGCCTGTCAGCTGCGTGACACATCGCCAAAAGGAAGACTGTAGGATGCATCACCCCTCGGGGCGATGCACCATACGGGGGCGCGGCCCGATTCTCCTCGGCACTCAGCCCAGACTGCGCCCGGCATGGCGGGAAAGCAGCCATGAGATGGCCGAGCAAGCCATCCACAGCGCCCCCATTATCGGCAGGAAATACATCGCCGCCATCTGCAGGAAAACCATGAAATACATCCACTCCCCATCCGTTGCGCGCCAAAACCACGCGATGGCGAACACCCAATAGCTCACCGTCAGGATCAAAAACCTTTTTCCTTCGCTTATCTTTATTTTCCGCATCTCATCACTCATCGCATGAACACTCATCGCCGTTGACCCAACCTCGTCCGACACCAGCCGCCCTGCCCGGCCAAGCCCGCATGATTTACCTCGGATGAATTGCCTCCCGCATGCGGACTTACGATTGTAATGCATGATCGGCAAAGCCATGCGCAGACATCGTGGCGCGTGGCTCACGCGCCTCGCGACAAACTGCGCGCAGGACGCGCGGTAAGCTGACGCTCAGACTCGGGCCATGCGGAGCAGGCAGCAGCCCATATCGGATATTGCCCAGAACAATATGGAAAAGCCGCATGAGGCGATTGAGTCTGATCTACTATGTCCGGAAAGGAAAATCAATGGAGAACGGTGTGCTGGGATTTAATGGCGAACGTCGGGATACCTTCAGCGGCGCCGTCCATCTGGGCAACGGCTATCGCGCCTACAGCCCGGCGCTGATGCGCTTCCGCTGTCCGGACAGCCTCAGTCCCTTCGGCGCCGGCGGCGTCAATGCCTACGCCTACTGCGCCGGCGATCCGGTCAACCGGGCCGATCCGTCCGGCCATCTGAGCTGGCAGGCGTGGGCCGGCATAGGCCTGGGCGTGGCCGGCCTGGCGCTGGCCGCCGTCACCGCGGGCACCTCGATCGCCGCCTCCGGCGGAATCATCGCCGCGCTGCAAAGCGCTTCGGCCGTCTCGCTGGCGATAGGCGCCGCCGCGGTGGTGGCCGATGCGGCGGCGATCGCCAGCGGCGCGCTGGAGGAATACGACCCGAAGGCGTCGGCGATACTCGGTTGGATATCCCTGGGCGCCGGCGCGGCGGGGGCCGGCGTCGGCGCGGCTCAAGCAGCCGGTCGCGTTGCGGCCGGGCTGAAACGCTTGCAATCCCATATCGCACCGCTTCTGAAAAACGGTTTGAGCGGCCGAGGACCGGCATGGCATCCATCGATATCGCCGCTGGACGGCGTCAACCCGCATAACTTCAGCCTATTGGGACAATCGCCTGGGTTTCCATGGGGCGTGCCCGGCATCTGGCTGGATTACTCTTTTTATGATCATGCCGATAACGAACTCAGGCTGACCCTGGCAGTGCACGGCACCAGCAGCAGGGTCGCCCGCCTGCTGGTGGCGGATGCCGGCGACGAGGGATTCACCGTGACCCAGGCGCTCGCATGGCTCAGAAACAAAAACTATCCGCTGGACTCCGGCGTCATCAAAAGAGTTCGATTTCTGATGTGCGATAGCGCGACAAATGGTTACGGCAGTTTCGCCGCCAAATTTGCGGAAAAGTCCGGCATCACGACAACCGGCTGGCGAGGACGTCTCGTCATTGGCGGCCCATTGGATGTACTGATCACGAATATGGATGTGGAATTCCCCGGCAACCGGCTGTTTACGGAAGGTGTCGCGAATCACTTCGTGGAAAATGTCGGCCGCAGCTCGGAATTATTGCAGATAACGGAAGGCGTTCCCGTCACCTATCGGCCGATTTCCCCGGGCATATTGGAAGAACATATCGGCGCCTATTATTGATTTCCCGACCACTCGCCGCCGAAAAACCTCGCAGCGCGCCAGAAGCGAGCGGCGCCGATACGGGCGGTGCCGGCATGGTTAACGGCTCGCAATGAGAGCCTGGGCTGATTGCAGAATGGGGGTGGACGATGAGCGATAGTGCGCTGCAATTCAATGGCGAGCGGTCAGACCCGGCCAACTGGCAGTATCACCTGGGCAACGGCTATCGCGCCTACAGCCCGGCGCTGATGCGCTTCCGCTGCCCGGACAGCCTGAGTCCGTTCGGCGCCGGCGGCGTCGATGCCTACGCCTATTGCGCCGGCGATCCGGTGAACCGGGCCGATCCGTCCGGCCACCTGAGCTGGCAGGCCTGGACGTCGATAGGCCTGGGCGTGGCCGGCCTGGCGCTGGCCGCCGTCACCGCGGGCGCCTCGATCGCCGCTTCCGGCGGAGTGATCGCGGCGCTGGAAACCGCCTCGGCCCTATCGCTGGCCATCGGCGGAGCCGTCGTGGCGGCCGATGCGGCGGCGATCGCCAGCGGCTCGCTGGAGGAACGCGCCCCGCAGGCGTCGGCGATACTCGCCTGGATGTCGCTGGGCGCCGGCGCGGCGGGCGGCATGGCTGCCATCGGGGCCGGTGCGCTCAGGGCCACGGCCGGTCTCCGGGCCAGGCTGGGCAATTTACTGCAGGCGGGGCTAAGCGGACGCGGGGCCCCGGCGGCGCTTCCCCCGGCGACGGCGACGCGCAACGCCTTGGGGCTGATCGAACAAACGGGGTTTGCCGGAGGACTGTATCGTGCCGATATGCGCTCGCCAGCCACCATACGCCGGACGGGCTTCCCGCCGTCCACCGAATTCAGGGGCGTCCCCGATATGCGGGGCGCGGCGGATCCTACGCTGATTGTTTCGGAGACCATGATCGGCGCACTGCACTGGAAGCAGTCGCCACTGGGCTTGAACGGCGCGGGTTTTCTATACCGGATCAAGGCGGAGCGGGTGGAAGGCGTCTCCCTGCTGCGCAATTTCCCGTCTGCCGCCTTGAGCCGCCATTTGCTGAAAATCCCCTCGTTCGTTCCCGTTCGGCCCAGCCTGGAAATCCGGACCGAGGAACAGCTCTTCCGACAGACCGGCGGCGCCAATATCCTGACCGAGGCCCACGTCCGCCTCAGCAGCATCACCGTCGCTGACATTTCGGAGGTCACGCAGACGGAAATCGACGGCCTGCTCCCCCTGGAGCCCTGGACCGGCGCCTCTTGAACACGCGGGAAACCGTGTTCGGGCCTGCCCTGTCCGGCGATCCAGCTGCTATGCTGTCAGGATTCAGCCGGTTTCGCCCCATCCGGGGCAGGCATTGCAATGGAGCAAGCCATGAATCCTTTCACCACTTCCCGCGAGATTCCCGCCAGCGTGGAACAGGTCTTCGCCGCGATCAGCGATCCGGCGCGGCTGGCCCGCTGGTGGGGGCCTGCCGGCTTCAGCAATACCTTCGACGTGTGCGAGTTCCGGACCGGCGGCCGCTGGGCATTCACGATGCACGGGCCGGACGGCCGGCATTACCCGAACGAGAACGTGTTTGCCGAGATCGCCGCGCCGACCACCGTGGTGGTGCAGCATGTCGCCAATCCGAAATACCGGCTGACGATATCGCTGGCCGCCACGCCGGGCGGCACGCGGGTGTCCTGGGTCCAGCGGTTTGAAAGCGCGGAGCTGGCCGAGCGCATGGCCGCCATCGTCGTCCCGGCCAATGAGCAGAACCTGGAGCGGCTGGAAGCCGAGGTACTGCGCTAAGACCCGCTAACAAAACCCCTGATCCTGCGTTGCGCCTCCTTGTCGTACTACTTGTCCTGCCTGCGTCGGCGCGCCTTGGCTCAGGTACGCTGCGCGGTTTTGTTAGCGGGTCTAAGCGGATGGCAAACGACGCGGCGCCGAGCATCGCGACCCGGCGCGCACCCACCGCTCAAGCCGATGCCGGCGTAAGCCAGACATCGCTGTTCCGTATGCCTTTTATCGTCAATATCCGGGTGTTTTCGTTGGGTATTTGAGTCAGCTCGGCATTCAAAAAGGCATTCGTTTCGGCAATGGCGCGATTATACGTCCCGCCTTCAAGACCAATCGCGTCAAATCTTTCCACGGCCGCCCTGAGTACATTCCGGTACAGGAAATTATCATTGGCATGGGTAAAAAAATGATTGCCGCCAAAAGTGTACATGCGGAACTTGCTTCCCCTTGGCAGCGAATGGGCCATCCTGCCGGTTCCTCTGCCCAGTATTCTGACGCTCCTGATCTGATCGAAATCGGGCACCACCTTTTTAAGCTCTTTGACCAGTCGCTTCAGTTCCCATGACACACCGTTGATGGCGACGTGGGCGCCCCTGTTTTGGCGCATGCTCATATTGATGACCACGTCCAGATGATTCGGGGCATTCGCGATCCCGCGATAAGCCAGGGCCACCTCCCGCTCGATCTCGCCGCCGGAATTGAGCCTGGTGCTAATGCCCAGGGTATAGACCCCACTCTGCGGCAAGGTGCTGATGCGAGAGACGATAATAGGGTCCGCCATCGCCGCGGCCCCCCGCCCGCTGAGGCCGATGCTCATCAGCGTGCCCAGCCGCCGGCGCAGCCCGGCCGTCAATATCCGCCCAAGGCCGAAGGCGCCGTGCACGGCCCCCGCGACGCCCGCCCCCAACGACACCCATCCCAGTACCGCCGACGCTCGCGGACGGATTTCCTCCATCGCGCCGCTGGCTATCGCCGCCACATCGGCCACCGCCGCCGCTCCGCCTATCGCCAGCGATACGGCCGAGGCGCTCTCCAGCGCGGCGATGATGCCGCCCGAGGCGATGATGGACGTCCCCGCGCTGATGGCCGCCAAGCCCAGGCCGGCGATGCCCAGGCCTATGCCGGTCCAGGCCTGCCAGCCCAAGTGGCCGGACGGATCGGCCCGGTTGACCGGATCGCCGTCGCAGTAGGCGTAGGCATTGACGCCGCCGGCGCCGAACGGACTGAGGCTGTCCGGACAATGGAAACGCATCAGGGCGGGACTGTAGGCCCGGTAGCCGTTGCCCAGATGCGTCGCGCCGCTGACCGGATCGATACGCTCTCCATTGAATCCCAAGACGCTGTCGATTTTCATTTTAAGGCATGGATACCAAGTGATATTCGCGATTATATGACTGAAGCCCGCCGCAATTGTTCGCCGCCGCCGTGAATATCGGACGAATCCGACCCGGCAAATAAATCGACAAGACAAATCAATAGATCAATGAGCAAATACGACTTTCCTGAAAATACGCCGACAATCGCCAAACCATGCTCCGCAATCAAATATTACCCTTTGAGGCAGGCGATAAGGCATTTCTTTTAATTTAAGGTGGGCGGGCCTTCCAACCCGACGCGGCTGATTATTTTTTCAAGCCCGCGCCATTTATCAGGAGAGAATCGTCATGACCCCCATTCCACATCCAGTCAAAAACGTTCGCATCTACCCGTATATTCCCGACGCTTCCGCCATCGTCCCGCCGGTTTTCATCGACGGCATCGGCACTTACTCGTACGGCACGATGCTTATGTACGAGTCCTGTTACCTGGAACTGGCTTCGGGCAAGGCGGAGAACGGCGGTGTTTCGGCCGGGATAAAATACTATGCCGTCTACCCGGACCATAGCGGCAAGGATTTCACCACCGACTGGATGAACTGCACCCAGGGCGGCGCGCAGCCTCAGTTCAGCCGCACCGTCCGCCTCGGCCCCGGCGGCGGACAGATGGCAGGGCAGCAGGCGGAATAAGGCGGTTTCGGCATCGCCGGCTGCATCCATCCGTCCGATCCCGCAGTGAACGGCGGCCGCGGGGGGCGGGCCACCGTCCTTGCGCCGCTCAGCCTGCCGGGGCCTCCCGGCCGAACTGCTCGCGGATGAAGTCCGCCATCCGCGAGGCCAGGATTTGATGCGCCTCCTGGCTGGGATGCACGGTGTCGTGGAACAGCCGGCGGGGCGCGGTGTCCAGCGGCCGCCTGTCGCCGGCCAGGCCGATGACGCGCGGCAAGTCGATATAACCTTCGTGATTGGGATGGCGGGTGTCGTAGCCGATCTCGTCGGCCAGCGACATCAGGCCATCCAGTTCGCCGGCGGTGTCGAAAAAGCGGATCGCCACCTGCTTGCCGCGCTGGCTGTCGTTCAGCTCCGCGATCTTCTGCCGCAACTCGTCGTTATGCTGCCGCGACAATGCCTGCATCGTGTCGCGATACGCTTGCGGCTGGGTGCGCGCATACGCCGTTTTCGACAGGTCCGGCACGCCAAGCACCAGGATGTCCGTCACGCCCTTGTCGACCAGCCGGTCTATCTGTTTCTGGTAGCTGCGCATCACCTTGCCGACGTCGGTCTTGCCGAAGGTCATGTAGTCGTTGCTGCCCAGCGCCAGCACCGCCATGTCGCCGGGCCGGAAATCATGCTTGTCTATCTGACGCTCCATATGGGAAATGAACAGGAAGACCGGATTCAGCTTGGAATACTTGCCGGCGACGGCGCCGCCTTCGGCGTAATTGACCAGTTCCTTGTCCAAGAAGGCCCGTGAGGCCAGGAAGTCGGTCCAGACGAAGCCGTTGGTGAAGCGCCCATCGTAATACTGGCGCGACGAGGGCATGATGCCGCAGGTCTTTTTCCACATCCGCCCTTCCGAGTCGGACAGGCTGTCGCCTATCACCACCAGCCGTCTGACATGGGCCAGCGCGCCGTTCTCGGTCCGCAGCCCGCCGCCGCACTGCCCGCCCCGGATTTGCTGGTCCCTGACCGCCAGGTCGAACAGGCCCGGCCTGTCCGCGGCCCCGCCTCCCCCATGGCTGGCGGCATGCCGAGCGGGCGACGCGACATCGTGGCGGACCTGCCGGATCCGGGCCCCCAGCTCGGTCGCGCGCGTCTGCGCGCTCATGCAGTGCTTTCTGGGCACGAATAATTTACCGGGTACGGGTACGACGGGCATGCTTCGATCTCCTGTGCGATTTGTCGATAGGTTGTCGCCGGCCAGGCTAGCAAACGGCAATGGCATGGGCTTGCGTGAAACGACCATGCCGGCGATTGAGCGGCGCCATCCTCATGCGCCCGCCGCGATCCGACATCAGACAGTCCCCTCCAATTAAATTGACTTTATCAACAATTGACTAATACAATTGTTTGCAAAGTCAATATCGGAACAAACATGATCCACCTCCTTGGCCATCGCTTGGCGCATATCGTCAACCTGAAGCGGCGCCTGATGGACAGCCGCCTGCAAAACACAACCATCACCCGTTCGCAGCGCCAGATCCTGCTGATGCTGCATCAATGCGGCGATTGCACGCAGAAGACCCTGCTCGGCCAATTGGACATGGACCCGGCGCAGCTGGCCAGAACGCTGGACGGACTGGAGAAGGACGGCCTTGTGCGGCGCAGCCCCTGGGCGGCCAATCGCCGCTGCATGTTCGTGGAGATGACCGAGCACTGCCGCGCCGAGCTGATGCCGGCGTTGCTGGCCGCGGTAGACAGCGTGGACCGGCGGCTGTTCCAGGGCTTCAGCGCCGACGAGTTGCAGCAGACCCAGCGCCTGCTGGACAGGATGCAAGCCAATATGCAGATGCAAGACGAAGGGAGCCCGCGATGAGCGTGGACATCCATCCGCTGCCGCAGAAGCAGCTGAAACGACTGATCCTGGTGCTGCTGCTGGTGATGCCGTTCTTCGGCATGGCCGTCGACCTGGTCTCGCCGTCGCTGCCGGCGATGGCCGCCCAGCTGGGCGAATCGGACAATTCGATCAAGAATCTGATCAGCCTCTATCTGCTGGGCTACGCGCTGGGCAATTTCTGCTCCGGCTTCCTGACCGACGCCTGGGGCCGGCGCAAGCTGCTGTTGGGCGGCATGGCCGGCTTCGCGCTGATCAGCCTGCTGCCGCTGTGGCTGCCGACGCTGCCGGCGCTGCTGGCCACCCGCTTGCTGCAGGGCCTGATGGTGGGCACCATTTCGGTGGTGGCGCGCTCGGTCTATCCGGACGTGCTGGCGCCGCAGGAGCTGGTGAAGATAGGCGTGGTGTCCGGCAGCATGTTCGGCCTGGGCCCCATCATCGGCCCGGTGCTGGGCGGCTATCTGCAGGTTTACGCCGGCTGGCAGGCCTGCTTCGTGTTCTTCGCCGCCTCGATGGCCGTGATGGGCGCGCTGGTGGCCCGCTTCGTGCCCGAGACGCATTTCCGCCGCCATCCGCTGAATCTGCCGACGATACGCCGCAATCTCGGCGAGGTGGTCCGTCACCGCCAGTTCATGGGCATGGTGGTGCTGATGGGCGCCATCTACTCGATGAGCATCGCCTTCAATACCGTCGGGCCGTTCATCATCCAGTCCGGCTGGCATTACTCGCCCATCGTGTTCGGCCACATCGCCTTCGGCCTGGGCTGCGTCTTCCTGCTGGCCACCTTCATCTGCCGCTACCTGCTCAGCCGCTTCCCGGTGGCCGGCGTGCAGCAGGGCATGACCCGGCTGCTGCTGGCCGTCACGCTGGCGGGCCTGGCGCTGTCGTGGTTGTGGCCGGACAGCCTGGCCCTGCTGTGCGCCGTCAGCGCGCTGATGTTCTTCGGCCAGGGCATGCTGTTCCCGATGTCGATGGGGCGCGGCTTGGCGCTGTTCCGCCATATCGCCGGCACCGCCACCGCGCTGATGTTCCTGATCAACATCCTGATGACCAGCGCGACGTCCTTCCTGCTGAGCCTGCTGTCCATCCACGACGCGCCGGCGCTGCTGGCGGTCTACCTGGTGCTGGCGCTGATCTGCTTCTTCGCCAACCGGCTGCTGATACAGCCGGCGGAACAGGCGGCCCGCGGCTGAGACCGCGCGAAACGGCGGCCACGGCCGGCAAAATCGTCGCCCGCTCGCCGCCGTCTTGCGCTACCCTACGCGCCTTGAGCAAAACGCGCGGCCCGGCCGCGCGGCGACACTACCGTATCCAGACCATGCGCATCCAGGAATTCCACCAAGCCCTCGCCGACATCGGCGCCCGCCCCTGCCACGTCGGCCGCATCAACCGCGCCTGGCTGAAGGGCCAGCCACTGGACGCCGGCACCCGCCATCAGAAGAGCGAGGATTACTTCCCGCTGTCGGTCCGCAACGGCCTGGCGCCGATCGCCGCGCGGCTGGAGGGCCTGGCGCGCATCCATTCGCAGCACACGGCGGCCGACGGCTCGCTGCGGCTGCTGGTGGCGCTGAACGACGGCCAGATGGTGGAGAGCGTGCTGCTGCCGCGCGACGGGCTTTGCGTGTCCAGCCAGGTCGGCTGCGCGGTTGGCTGCACCTTCTGCATGACCGGCAAGTCCGGCCTGCTGCGCCAGCTGGGCAGCGCAGAGATCGCGGCGCAGCTGGCGCTGGCGCGCCGCATCCGCCCGGTGAAGAAGGTGGTGTTCATGGGCATGGGCGAGCCGGCGCACAATCTGGACAATGTGCTGGAGGCGATAGACTGGCTGGGCACCGACGGCAATATCGGTCACAAGAATCTGGTGTTTTCCACCGTCGGCGATCCTCGCGTGTTCGAGCGGCTGCCGCAGCAGCGGGTCAAGCCGGCGCTGGCGCTGTCGCTGCACACCACCCGCGCCGATCTGCGCGAGCGGCTGCTGCCGCGCGCGCCGCGTCTCGCTCCGGCCGAGCTGGTGGAGCTGGGCGAGGCCTATGCCCGCGCGACCGGCTACCCGATCCAGTATCAATGGACGCTGCTGGCCGGCGTCAACGACAGCCGCGAGGAGATGGACGCCGCGATACGGCTGCTGAAGGGCAAGTACGGCGTGCTGAACATCATTCCGTACAACAGCGTGGACGGCGACGAATTCCAGCGGCCGGACGCCGGGCGCGTCGCGGAAATCCGCCGCCATCTGCACGACAACGGCGTGCTGACCAAGGTGCGGGACTCCGCCGGCCAGGACGTGGACGGCGGCTGCGGCCAGCTGCGGGCGCGCGCCGCCCACCTGATAGACAGCAGCCGCCTGCGGCGGCGCGACACGGCGCAAGCGCATCAGCCCGAGTAAACCCTCAGGTGCGTGGCCCTGCCGAAATCGATGAAGTGGACCTCGCCCTCGTCGGTCAGCAGCACATTATCCCCGCTGAGATCGCCATGGAAGATGCCCATGTCCGCCAGCCGCCGCTGTTCGGCGGCAACCTTCCGTTGCAGCTCCCAGACTTCATAGGAGGAAAGATCGAGCGAGCTGACCGGCCTGCCGGGAATCCTCCGCATCCACAGCCTGTCGTGGCGGACCACGGCCGATCCCTCCCCATACACGCGGCTGAAAACATAGGCTTCGTTTTGCATCGCGAAGATGTCCCGCGCGGCGCGGACGCCGAGCAGCGGCTCCTTGACCACCCAGCGTTCGCCGACGGCGTAAACGCTTCCCTGGGTCCCCGTCCCGATCAGCCGGCCCTGGCGCTGCCGTCGGGACAAGGCCAAGAAGGCGTCCATCTCCGACGACAAGGAGGAGCGTCGCGCCACGGTCATTTCAATCGGCGCCTCCGCCGGTTCCGCGGCCGGACGGAAGCATCGGCTCAGCCGTCCGCCGAGCGCCAGTCCGAAGCCGCCTCGCTCGCCGCGCTCGATCCGCGCCAGCAGCCCGCCGCGGCCCTGCAGCCAGGCGCCCAGCTTGATGTCCGCCTCGCCGATCAAGGTCGCGGCCTTCGGCGCCAGCCGGCTGACGCCCATCGCCACGCCGCAGCTGACGACGCCCAGCGCCAGGCTGGTCCAGCCCAGGATTTCCGCCGCCTTGCGATCATCGACCACCTCGGCCGCGATGCCCAAGCCGACCGAGGCCACGCCGGCCACCACCGCGCCTATCGACAAGGCCGCCGCCAGCGTGGTGCCGAAGCTGAGCGGCGTCAGCAGCACGCCCAGCACGCCCAGGCCCAGGCCGACGGCGCCGCCGACGCTGAAATGGCCGGACGGGTCGGCGCGGTTGAGCGGATCGCCGTCGCAGTAGGCATACGGGTTGACGCCGCCGGCGCCGAAGGGACTGAGCGCGTCGGGACCGGCGAAGCGCATCAGCGCCGGACGGTAGCCACGCGCGCCCCGACCCGGCAGATACATCCCGCCGACCGGGTCAAAACGCTCGCCGTTGCAAGCCAGTGCCAGGCCATTCATTGAGACCGCCTCCCTAGTCCGCCCGGAGCGTCGCCATGCCGAAATCGACGAAGCGGACGACACCGTCATGATCGACCAGCACATTTTCTCCGTTGAGATCCCGGTAATGGATGCCGATCCGTTCCAGCCGCCTCCATTCGGCAACGATCCGTCCCTCTATCCGCCGGTATTCACTGCGAGGAAGCTCCTGCACCCGGCGGCCGGGGACTTTCCGCATCCATAGCATGCCATGCTCGACCCGCGCCGATTCCGCGCCGTACACTTTTCTAAAAATATCCGCCTCCCGCCGCAGCGCGTCGACGCTCCTCGGGCTGCCGGCACCCGGGATCGGCGCCTTGGCCACCCAGTGCTCGCTGACGTCATAGACGACGCCCTGCGAGCCCTGCGCGAGCCAGGTTCGCTCTTGCTCCGGCAAGGCCAGGAAGGCGGCCATGTCCGGTGTCGACGACGCGCGCCTCATCTCCCCGATCCCGATCGCCGCCGCCTCCCGCCCGGCGCCGGGCCGGAAACGAGCCCCCAGCCGCGCAAGCAGCGAACGGCCGAATACCCCCCCGCCGCCCTGGACGGCACTCCCCGGCAAGCGGCTACTGGCCGCGCCAAACAGCGCTTCGGCCCTGAATGCCAGGCGACCGACACCGATCGCGGCGACGCAGCCGACGACGCCGGCCGCCAGACTGGTCCAACCCAGCTTGTCGGCCAGCCCGCGATCGTCGACCATCTCGGCCGCGATGCCCAGCCCGACCGAGGCCACGCCGGCCACCACCGCGCCTATCGACAAGGCCGCCGCCAACGTGGTGCCGAAGCTGAGCGGCGTCAGCAGCACGCCCAGCACGCCCAGGCCTATGCCGACGGCGCCGCCGACGCTGAAATGGCCGGACGGATCGGCGCGGTTGACCGGATCGCCGTCGCAGTAGGCGTACGGGTTGACGCCGCCGGCGCCGAAGGGGCTGAGCGCGTCGGGACCGGCGAAGCGCATCAGCGCCGGACGGTAGCCGCGCGCGCCCCGGCCCGGCAGATACATCCCGCCGACCGGGTCAAGACGCTCGCCATCGTAGCCCATCGTCCACTCGTTCATCGCAAGCCCCTGTCCTCGGAAACCGTCCGCAGCGCTCGCTGCCGCGCGACTAGGCGGCCGGCGTCCGGAGCACCGATTTGCCGAAATCGACGAATCTGACGATGCCCCTATCATCGACCAGCACATTATCCCAGTGGGGATCGCCATGGCTGATGCCCATCGCCGACAAGCGCCGCAGCTCGGCGACGATCTTCCGCCCCATCGCCCTGCCGGCGCTGCCGGAAAGATCGAGCGAACCGACCGGGCGGCCCGGGATTTTCCGCATCCACAACATGTCCTCGACCACCCACGCCGCCCCTGCGCCATATACCCTGTTGAAGATATCGGCCTCGCATTGCAAGGCGGCGGAGTCGCACAACTCATGCACCCCTTGCATCGCCGCCTTGACCACCCAATAGCTGCCGACGCCGTAAACCGCGCCCTGCGTTCCGATCGCGATCAGCGGGCGCTGCCGTTCCGGCAGGGCCAGGACGATTCTCATGTCCAGCATCGACAAGGGGGACGGCGCCAGACCGGTTTCGCCTGGCGCGGTCTCCGGCTCCGCGGCCGGCAGCAGGCACCTGCCCAACCGCCCGCCCAACGCGTACCCGTAAGCGCCGCGCTCGCCGCGCTCGATGCGCCCCAGCAGTCCGCTGCGGCGCTGCAGCCAGGTACCCAGCTTGCGATCCAACGCGCCGACCAGCGCTTCGGCCTTTGGCGCCATACAGCTGGCAATGCCTGCCGCCAGGCTGGACCAGCCCAGTATCTCCGCCGTCTTGCGGTCGTCGATCACTTCCGCCGCGACGCCCAAGCCGACCGACGCGATGCCGGCCACCACCGCGCCTATCGACAAGGCCGCCGCCAGCGTGGTGCCGAAGCTGAGCGGCGTCAGCAGCACGCCCAGCAAGCCCAGGCCCAGGCCGACGGCGCCGCCGACGCTGAAATGGCCGGACGGGTCGGCGCGGTTGACCGGATCGCCGTCGCAATAGGCGTACGGGTTGACGCCGCCGGCGCCGAAGGGGCTGAGCGCGTCGGGACCGGCGAAGCGCATCAGCGCCGGACGGTAGCCGCGTGCGCCCCGGCCCGGCAGATACATCCCGCCGACCGGGTCAAAACGCTCGCCTGCGCAAGCCAGTACGCAGCCGCTCACCGCTCGGCGCCCCCGGCCACCGTGAGCCGATCAGCGCCGGCCGGCGGGTGGCTGACGCCGACCCGAACCGGAACCGACGACTCCGCCTCCGGCGCCCCGTCGATCAGGGTGTAAATGGCGATGGCGCCCTGTATCAGGCCGTCGACGGCATCCCTCAGGCCCAGCTTGCGGGCCATTTCCTCCGCCACCGCGTAGCGGGTGGCCTCCGGATTGTCGACCTCCCCGATCAGCCGGACCGGCGTGCCGTAGATATCCATCAGATAAAGGCGATACCCCCTGATCCGCGCCGTATCGGCCGGCTTGTCCCAATGCACGGACAGGCGGGTCCAGACATGATCGGGCCCCCGCACCGCCACGGCGGACGCATTGCGCACCGCGATGTCCCGGTCCGACAGATAGACGCAGGTGCCGGCATTGCGCCTGGGCGTTTCCGCCTCGTCGATCGGCGTCCGGGTCACCGCCAGCGCGCGGTTGCGCTGCAAGGCCGTGTCCACCAGCGCGCAGGCATAGCCGGCCGGCGGCGGAAAGCGCATCTGCCGGCGCCCGGTGGCCACCCACCGCGCGGCGGAACCGTCATGGCTGGCCAGGCGCACCTGGGTGGCCGCGCCGCCGGCGTCCCTGGCGGCAAAGCGCCAGGTCGAGGCATCGACGGACCGCCCGCCGGCGACGTCCACCGCCGCGTGCGACGCGACCATCACGTCCACCTCGCCGTCGCCGGCCGGCCCGGCCCCTTGCAGGTATCCCGGGTTGGGCGTGTAGCTCAGCGTTTCCACATAGGACACGCGCGACGCCGCGTCACGGACCAGACGGCTTTCGAACAGGCCTTTGACAAAGCGCGAGCGCACGCCGCCCGGGAAGGCGATTTCCTCCTCGTTGCCGGCGCCGGGGATCTCGACGTCGGGGCCGGCGATGCCGATCGACTCGTCGACGGCGACGCCGCCCGGCGCATGGATCACGTAGACATAATGGCGCTCGTTGTGGCTGACCAGCGCAAAGCGCTCCGCCAACGCATACAGATACGTCGAACTCTTGAGCGCGCTGGCGGTGCCCACGCCGGTGCCGGGCCGGAGTTTCAGGCTGCCATCGGCCCGGATCACCTGCAGACCCTGGCCGAAAACCGTGTCCGGCTCGTAATGGCGGTTGCCGGCGCCGTAGAACAGCAGCTTGTCGTCGGCGGCGGCCCGGCCGCGCCAGACTATCTTGACTCCGGGGTTGTCGCGGCCGATATGGGTGACATCGGTGCACAGGTCGGCCGTCACCGTCCGCCAGTCCCGATACCACGACGTCCCCAGCAAGGCATCCCGCGCCCCGGCATCCATGGCCGCCAGCCATGGCGGACGCCTCCCCTCCACCGGCACGCAGGCGGCGGGGCGTTCGGCGGCGGCGCCGAGCGCCGGCCAGGCCATCGCCAATATGAACAGGCTCCGCGCAAGCCGGCCCACGGCCGGCGCGATGTCAGACCTCGGCATATCGTCTCCCTTCCGCTCCTCGTCGCCCGGACCGGCTTACAGATCCTGCGCCGGATACGCGACCAGCCTGCCGATGCCGGCCGCGAACAACTCTCCGACCCTCGTGGAGCCGGCATCCAGCACCAGTGTCTTCGCCGCGACCAGATCGCCGCTGCCCACTTTCTGCAAACGGCAAAGCGGATAGTCGGAGCCGTCGCAGTTGAAGACGTAGCCGCCCCGGCGCGCCACCACGGAACTGGGCTTGATATAGCCGCCGCACGACGGTATCAGCTGGATGTCGACGACGGGCCGGTTCAGCGAACGGGCCAGCCTGCCGTTCAGATGGTCCAGGCAGATTTCGACGCCGAAGCTCAGGCCGTCGAGCCGGAAGACCGCCGAACCGTCGTAGGGGACGGACTGCCGTTCGTCGCGCTTGTCGCCCTCGGGCTGCAGATGGTGGACCCACTCCTCGCTCAGGCCCTTGCCTGCCAGACTGGCATGCTCGATGAAGTCGATGCCGGACAGGTATTGCTTGATCACCGCGTGGGCCGCCGCCGGCCCGGCGCCTTCCCCGCTGCCGAAGCCGCCTTTCTGCACCAGCGCGTAGTTGTACACCTCGACCTTCGCGTCGGCG
Source organism: Chromobacterium sp. CV08 (assembly GCF_051129845.1). Lineage (NCBI taxonomy): Bacteria > Pseudomonadati > Pseudomonadota > Betaproteobacteria > Neisseriales > Chromobacteriaceae > Chromobacterium > Chromobacterium sp. CV08. The sequence goes on along the minus strand of NZ_CP150453.1, from coordinate 2,520,860 downwards.
TCGACAGGATGCCTGTCCGCGCCCGACGCGACGTCCCTGGTCGGGGAGGACTGTCCGACGATGGTGCCGAACACGAACAGCCAGTGTCGCCACTTGGCGTCCCGGACCAGGTCCTGCAGGGCCGACACCGCCGCCTGGATGCCGTCCATGCCGTAGGCGCCGCCGGCGCCGCGAAAGAAGAACTCGGGCAGCATCAGGATTTTCAGCGTGTCGTCGGCGCCGGACACCGCCGGCAAGCCGTGCGCGGCGTCCAGTACGGCGGCCACCAGCCTGGCGCGCTCCCGGATGTCCTGCGCCTCGTCGGCCAGGCCGATGTAGCGCTCCCGGCTGCCCGCCATCAGCGGACTGGTATCCAGCACGTGGGCGATGCATTGCACTTTTCCATAGTCTGCCGGCATTCGGGTCTTTCCTCTTCTCCATTGAATCGGGTGCGGGACCGCTCCTCCCCGTCCGCCTGTCCGGCTCCACCACCGGACTGCAGCCAGAAGCGGCCCCGCAAGGCCAACCGTACGCCGCCCCGGCGCCGGCGGCCGGAGGCGGCCGCCTTTTCGGAGCGTTCCGATACCGGCGCCGACATCGGCGGCAGAAACGCGGGTATCATCATCCGCCCGGACTCTCACACCCGAAGAAGGAGGCATGATGCCCAGCCCCGCAGCCCTGGATCGCCCGACCACCTGGCAGGCCGACGCCTTCATGGCGCCGCCCGAGCCGGCGGCCATCGCCCTGCCGCCGGGTCCCTGGGTCTGCCTGGCCTCGCGCTTCGAGCTGGCCGCCTACCACGACGACGGTTTCGCCGATTTCGGCGTCGCCTTCCCCGACAGCCTGGGACGGGCGGTGCCCAAGCGCCGCGCCGAATTCCTGGCCGGCCGCCGCCTGGGCCGGGAAGCCGTCGTCCGGCTGACCGGCCATGCCGCCGACATCGCCATCGGCCCGCAGCGCGAGCCGCTGTGGCCCGGCGGCGTGCGCGGCTCGATCAGCCACAGCGGCGATCTGGCCGTCTGCCTGGCGACGACGGCGGCCGACGCGCTGGTCGGCATAGACGTGGAGAACCTGCTGGCGGCGAGCGGCCGCGAGGCGGTGCTGCGCATGTGCACGCGCGATGAGGAATTGCCGCTGCTGAACGCTTCGCCGGTCGGCGAAAACACGGCGCTGACGCTGCTGTTCTCGGCCAAGGAGGCCTTGTTCAAGGCGCTGTTTCCGCGGGTGGGGGCGTATTTCGACTTCCAGGCCGCGTCCCTGGGCGAGCTGGACGCGGCGGCCGGCCGACTGACGCTGACGCTGACCGAGGACCTGGGCCGGGCCTATCGGGCCGGCCAGCGCTTCCCGGTCCGTTTCGCCGTCGAGGCGGCGCGGGTGATGACATGGATCGCGATGAACGGGGACGAGGCGGCGTCCCTCTAGGCGGGATCAGGCGGAACGGACCGGGCAGGCCCGGGCCAGCCGCTCCAGCTCCGGCCCGCAGGAGCCGCAGACGGTGCCGCAGCCCAGCGTCCGCTTCAGCTCGGCCAGATCCAGGCCCTGCTCCAGCCTGTCGACGATGGCGGCCTCGCCGACCTGGGTGCACTGGCAGACGACGCGGTCGCGCCTGACGGCGCGTTCCCGTCCCGGCGAAAAGGCCGCCAGCCTGGGCTCCTGCCACGGCTCGCCGGCCAGCAGGCATTGCAGCAGCCGCTCGCCGGCCTCCCTGTCGGCCTCGGTTCCGCCGGCGAACAGCAGGCCGGCCAGGCCTTGGCCGCGCCAGGCCACGCGCTTGAACACGCCGCGGCCGTCGTCGCGGTATTCCAGCACATCCGGTCCGGCTTGCAGCGCCAGCGCGTCCAGCACGCCGGCCAGCCAGTCCGGCCTCGGCGCCGCGTCGGCGCCGCGCAGCAAGAGGACGTCCGGCCCGGCCAGCGAAATCGCCGCATAGCCGACGGCTCCCAGCAGCGGCGCCAAGCTGGACTGCAGCGCCGGCGGATCCTCGACGCGCAGCGCGGCCAGCACCCGCCACGGCAGCCCGGCCTTTTCCACCCGCACCGCCGCGTGCTTCAGCTCGGGCTGGAACGACAGCCCGTCCACCGCCGACACGGTCGCCTCGTTGCTGCCGCCGCTGTTGAGGAATTGCCGGCTCCAGTGCATCGCCGCGAACACGCTGCCTCGCGCCATGTCGCCGTCGGTCTTCAGCGGCAGCACCCACTGGCCGCGCTTGCTGACGACGCGGACCAGATCGCCGTCCCGCAGCTTCCGCCTGTCGGCGTCCTCCGGATGCATGCGCAACTCCGGCTCCGGACTGTGGGCGAACAGGCGCGCGACCCGCCCGGTCCGGCTCATGCCGTGCCACTGGTCCCGCAGCCGGCCGGTGATCAGCCGGAACGGATAGCGGGCCGATATCGTTTCGGCCGGCGGCCGGTAGGCGATGGCGTGAAAGCGTGCCCTGCCGTCGCCGGTGGCGAAGCGGCCGTCCACATAGCGCCTCGCCTGCCCTTCGCCGCGGCCCGCCGGCAGCGGCCACTGCTGCGGCCCGGCCGTCTCCAGCAGGCGGTAGTCCATGCCGCCGATGTCCAGATCGCGGCCGACGGTCAGACCGCGGTGCTCGTCGAAGACAGCCGACGCGTCGGCATAGTCGAAATGGTCGGCCTCGCCCGGATGCAGCCGCGCCGCCAGCCGGCGCGCGAACTGGACGGCGATCCAGCTGTCCGGCATCGCCTCGCCCGGCGGCGGCGCCGCCATCCGCACCCGGCTGACGCGGCGCTCGGAATTGGTGACCGTGCCCTCCTTCTCCCCCCAGCTGGCCGCCGGCAGCAGGATGTCGGCGAAGGCGGTGGTGTCGGTATCGGCATAGGCGTCCTGCACCACCACCAGCTCGGCGCGCGCCAGCGCCCGCCGCGCCATCGCCAGATCCGGCATCGAGTGGGCCGGATTGGTGCAGACTATCCACACCGCCTTGACGTCGCCGCGCGCCAGGGCCTCGAACAGCGCCACCGCCGGCAGGCCGGGCCGCGGCGACAGCCGCCCCTCGGGCACGCCCCAGTGCGCGGCCACCTCGCGCCGGTGCCCGGGATCGGCGATGTCGCGGTGCGCGGCCAGCATCGTGGCCATGCCGCCGACCTCGCGCCCGCCCATCGCGTTGGGCTGACCGGTCAAGGAGAACGGACCGGCGCCGGGCCGGCCGATCTGGCCGGTGGCCAGATGCAGATTGATCAGCGCCAGGTTCTTGGCCGTGCCCTGGCTGGACTGGTTCAGACCCATGCAGTACAGCGACAGGCTGGCCGGGCTGCGGCCGAACCACTCGGCCGCGGTGACGATGTCGTCGGCGCCGACGCCGCAGATCTCCGCCGCCGCCGCCGGCGTGCAGTCTCGCACCATGCGCTTCAGCGCCTCGAAGCCCACGGTGTGGGCGGCGATGTAGCCGGGGTCTGTCAGTCCCTCCCGGATCAGGTGGTGCAGCATCGCGTGGAACAGCGCCACGTCGGTACCGGGCCGGATCTGCAGATGCAGGTCGGCCATCGCGGCGGTGTCGGTGCGGCGCGGATCGACGACGATCCAGCGCGTGTCGCCCCAGGTGCGCCTGGCGTCTTCCAGCCGGCGGAGCAGCACCGGGTGCGCATAGGCCATATTGCTGCCGGCGAACAGCACGCAGCCGGCGGACTCCAGGTCCTCGTAGCAGGTGGGCGGGCCGTCGGCGCCGAAGGCCATCTTGTAGGCGGTGACGGCGCTGGACATGCACAGCCGGGAGTTGGTATCGATATTGTTGGTGCCGACCACGCCCTTGGCCAGCTTGTTGAACAGGTAGTAGTCCTCGGTCAGCAGCTGGCCGGACGCGTAGAAGGCCACCGCGTCCGGGCCGTGGCGGCGGACGATGTCGGCAAAGCGGTCGGCCGCCTCGTCCAGCGCCCTGTCCCAGGACACGCGCCGGCGCGGCTCGCCCCTGGCCGGCCGCATTTCGGGAAACCGCGCGCGGCCGCTGTCGCCGGCGGCGCTGGCCGCCAGGCTCAGGCCCTTGCCGCACAGGCGGCCGTAGTTGGCCGGGTGATCCGGGTCGCCGCGCACCCCGGTGATCCGGCCGTCCTCGCTTTCTATCAGCACGCCGCAACCCACGCCGCAGTAGCAGCAGGTCGATCGGGTCTCCGTCTTCGCCATGCCGTGCCTCCCCGTCCGCTACCGGACCGACGCCCGCGCCTCGCCGCAGGCCAGGTCGATGTTCCAACCGCGCAGCGGACCGCCCCGGGCGCGGAACCGCGCAATATCGCTGCCCGGCCCTATCAGCATGCGGCCGTCCAGCGACGGGATGTCGTCCGGCGTGCAGACTCGGGGCCCGTTTTCCATGCTCATTCCGCTCTTAAATAAAGGCTTTGAACAGGCGCTTAGACGCGGGCGGCCGCCGCCGCCCAGCTGTCGCGCCATTGCCGCTGCACGCCGGAGAGACCCAGCCAGGCCAGCAGGCACAGGCCGGCGAACAGCCACAGGCCCGGCGCGTAGTCTCCGCCGGCCTGCTTGATCATGCCCAGGCCGGCCGCCAGCGTGAAACCGCCGATGCCGCCGGCCATGCCGACCAGGCCGGTCACCACGCCCAGCTCCCGGCCGAAACGCTGAGGCACCAGCTGGAATACCGCGCCGTTGCCGGCGCCCAGGCACAGCATCGCCAGCACGAACAGCATCAGCGCCGCGCCGGCGCCGGTGTTCAGCGCAGCGGCGCCCAACAGCAGCGCGCAGGCCAGGTAGACCGACAGCAGCGAGCGGGTGCCGCCCCAGCGGTCGGCCAGCACGCCGCCCAGCGGCCGCATCGCCGAGCCGGCGAACACGCAGGCCGCGGTGTAGAGGCCGGCCGTTCCGGCGCCGAAGCCGAACTGGTCGTGGAAATAGCCGGGCAAGGCGCTGGCGAAGCCGGAGAAGCCGCCGAAGGTCATCGAGTAGAAGAACATGAACCACCAGGCGTCGCCTTGTTTCAAGACAAGCAGATAATCGGCCAGCCGCTTCGGCGGGGCCGCCGCCGGCGCCTCGCGGGCGAAGGCGGCGTAGACGAGCAAGACCAGGGCCAGCGGCAGGCAGGCCAGGCCGAACACGTTCCGCCAGCCGACGGCGGCGGCCAGCGCCGGCGCGAACAGCACCGCCAGCACGGTGCCGGAATTGCCGGCCCCGGCGATGCCCAAGGCCGTGCCCTGGTGCTGCGGCGGATACCAGCGCGAGGCCAGCGGCAGCGCGGCGGCGAACGAGGCGCCGGCCACGCCCAGCAAGGCGCCCAGCAACAGCATGCCGCCGAAGCTGGACAGCTGCGCCAACCAGGCGCCGAACAGCGCGGCGAGCACCGCCGCCTGTCCGAGCAGGCCGGCGCGCTTGGCGCCGATGCGGTCCACCAGCATGCCCATCGGCGGACGCAGCAGCGCGCCGGCCAGTATCGGCACGGCCACCATCAGCGCGCGCTGTCCGGTGGACAGCCGCAAGGCGGCGGCGATGGGCACTTGCAGCGGCCCCAGCAGGTACCAGGCCATGAAGCTCAGGTCGAAATACAGAAAAGCACAGGCCAGCGTCGGCCGGTGTCCGGCCTGCCAGAAGGTACGGTCCATGATCGCTCCCGGCGCGCATGCGGATCGTCAAACAAAACGGCGCCCTCTCCGCTATCAAAACAGGAGAGGACGCCGTTGTCCCTTGTGGCAACCACCTACCCGAATCTGCCAGCCGGCGGCACGCCTTCGCGCCGCCCGTGAACGCAGACCCCTTGTCCGGCGGCGGTCGATGAAACGCCCGCTTGCGCGGGCGTCACGATGATTAGCCGGCTCTGACCGGTTCCGGCTTGCCGCCCGGCGGCGGACCGTCCCGCTCCCCATCCAGATTGTCTTCGGCGCGACGGCCTGCCCAGTAGGCGGCATTGGCGATGCCGAGTCTCTCCGGATGGAACACCGGGTCCACGCCCAGCGCCTTCTGCGCCTCGTAGTCGCGCAGACAGGCCAGCGCCGGCTTCTGCATCAGGATGATGGCGACGATGTTCAGCCAGGCCATCAGGCCGACGCCGATATCGCCGAGGCCCCAGGCCAGGTCGGCGGTCTTCACCGTGCCGTAGACGGTGGCCGCCATCAGGCCCACCTTCAGCGCGAACATCAGCCACGGCCGCCGCGCCTTGCGATTGATGAAGGCGATATTGGTCTCGGCGATGTAGTAGTAGGCGATGATGGTGGTGAAGGCGAAGAAGAACAGCGCCAAGGCGACGAACACCGAGCCGAAGCCGGGCATGATGCTCTCCATCGCGGTCTGCACATAGCCGGGACCGGCGGCCACGCCGGCGATGCCGGTGTACAGCGCCGCGCCGTCCGGCCCCTGAACGTTGTACTGGCCGGTGATCAGCAGCATGAAGGCGGTGGCGGAACAGACGAACAGGGTGTCGATGTACACCGAGAACGCCTGCACCAGTCCCTGCTTGGCCGGATGGCTGACCACCGCCGCGCTGGATGCGTGCGGACCGGTGCCCTGGCCGGCCTCGTTGGAGTAGATACCGCGCTTCACGCCCCACTGGATGGCGAAGCCCAGCACCGCGCCCATGCCCGCCTCCAGACCGAAGGCGCTGTTGAAGATCAGCGCCACCACGCCCGGCAATTGCTCGATGTTGAGGGCGATCACCACGCAGGCGACGATGATGTAGCCCAGCGCCATGAAGGGCACCACCGCCCCGGCGAACACCGCGATGCGCTTGACGCCGCCGAAGATGATGAAGCCCAGCATGACGGCCAGCACGGCGGCCGTCACCGTCGGCGCGATGCCGAAGGCCGACTGCATCGAATTGGCGATGGAATTGGCCTGGATGCCGGGCAGCAGCACGCCGGTGGCCACCACCGTGGTCAGCGCGAACAGCCAGGCGTACCACTTCATGCCCAGGCCCTTCTCGATGTAGAAGGCCGGACCGCCGCGGTACTGCCCGTCTATCTTTTCCTTGTACACCTGGCCCAGCGTGGATTCGACGAAGGCGGAGCTGGCGCCGAGAAAGGCCACCAGCCACATCCAGAACATCGCGCCCGGCCCGCCGAAAGTGATGGCGGTGGCCACCCCGGCGATATTGCCGGTGCCCACCCTTCCTGCCAGCGTCATCGCCAGCGCCTGGAACGACGACACGCCGGCGCTGCTGCTCTGGCGGTTGAACATCAGGCGCAGCATTTCCTTGAAATGCCGCAGTTGCAGAAAGCGGGTGCGCAGCGAGAAATACAGGCCCACGCCCAGGCACAGGTAAATCAGCGCCGGGCTCCAGACCACGCCGTTGACGACATTGACCAACTCCTCCATGGGTTCTCCTTTGTAAGCAAAGATACGCAACCGGCGTGTTTTTATATTCCTGCTGCCGATTGTCCTGTCGGAACCCGCAAGATAATGGTCAAAGCCTCGGTGTTGCCAGATGGTTTACTGTAAAAATAAAGTAAATACCCTAAATAAATGGCATGGAGCCGAGTCGGGGACGTCGGCCTGCAAGGCCGCCGGTCCAAGCGGCATGCCCTCGCATGGTATAGTGTGGCCCCGGTTCTCCCAGTAGAAAGCTTCAAGCCATGCCTACCCCCTTCCGCCTGTCCGCAGCCTGCCTGCTGCTGGCCGCGCTGGGCGGCTGCCAGCCGCCGCAGCGCATCCAGGCCGACTACCACTGCGACGATCAGATCCGCTTCCGTTTCGACCGGCGCACCCAGACGGTGGAGGTCGTCCGCGGCGGCGAGAGTTTCAAGGGATACATGGACGAGAAAGGCCTGCTGACCTGGCCCAAGCCGCTGGCCGGCAAGGCGCTGCCGGACAGCTTCTTCATCTCGCGCAAGACGCCGGACCAGATGAAGCTGTACGGCGGCTTCGCCGGCACCGGCAAGGCCTGCAGGCTGGATCCGCTCAAATAAGGAAAACGTCGTCGAAGCAGGCCTGCCCGTCGAAGCTCAGGCGCCCGCTCGAGAAGATCAGATCCAGGTGATGGCTGCCCAGCGCGCCGCCGCCCAAGCCCAGGTGCAGACCCGGATGGCGCTCCTCGAAACCGGCGTTCAAGCCGTACAGCCCCCGGATGCCGCAGTTGGTGCCGATGCCGAACTCCTCCACCACGGCGTTGCCGGCGTTGGCGCTCAGGTATTTGTCGAAGTCCGCCGCGAAGCGCGCGTCGTCGCAGCTGAAATCGACGACGCGGCTGCCGCGTATCCGCAGCGTCGCGAAATCGCTGACCACGCCGTATTTGACGGCGAACGGTATCGTGCTGAGGAAGGCGCCGCCGAAGCGCAGCTCGCCTTCCAGGTCCTTGATCGAGGTGGCGATCTCGCCGGGCACCAGGTCGACGTTGCCGTCTCCGTCTATCGAGGTCCACGACTGGTCCGGCGCGATGGAGCCGCATAGCCGCCCGCCTCCGGCCTGCTCGAACACCACCTGCCGCGCCTGTCCGGCCAGCTCGATCAGCCGGCGGTTGCGCGCGGCGATGCGCTCGCGATTCTCGGCGAAGGCCTCGTAGAAATGCGGCCCGTAGTCCTTGAACACGATGGACTTCTTCCAGTTGGCCTGCATCGCCTGCTTGACAGGCAGCAGGAAGGCCGGTCCCTTGGGATCGACCGCGGGCATTGTCGACGAGCGATACAGGAAGATGAAGGCGTCGCACTGCGCGATCGCCGCCGCCACCTCGTCCGCCGCCGCGCTCTCCAGCGCGGCCAGCTGCAGCTCCAGCTTCAGGCCGGCGCCGGCTCCCTCGGCGATGTCGGCGGCGACCTCGCGGTGGTAGTCGTCGAAACCCAGCAGCAGGCACACGGTCCCGCCGGCGGCGGCCTTGCCGCTGACCGCCGGATGCAGGGCCAGGCAGGCATACATATTGCGGACGCTTTGCGCCTGATCGTCGTTGATGCGCATCGAACTCTCCTCTGAAAAAACGGGGCGCGAGGCCCCGTCGTCAACTACCTGGACGGCATGGTCTGCTAGACCGGCCACAGCGCGGTGCCGAACGGGATCACCGCCTTGTCCTGCAGCATTTCCACGGCCTCGGCGAAGGTTTCCTCCTGGAACCAGGCGTCCAGTTCGATGTCGGCGGTTTGGACTTGATTGTTCATCGCGATCTCCTTTTCATTCGTTTGGGATGAGTAACCGTTAGAGCAAATACCCTAACACTATTACAGACGCATAATAGATGCATAAGTTCTACTTCTTATTAGTATCTTTTACGCTATCAGAATTATCCTAAATACCCATTTGGCATTATCGCTGCCGCATTCTGATACCCAACCCGCTCTATCATGCAAATGCTTATTGATGCTGGAAGGGGGCGTCATGCGGCTTCCCGGCATACCGGCCAACGAGACCGGGCGCATCCAGGTTCTGCGGCAGCCGTCGATTCCGGACACCGATCCGGAAGACCGCCATGACGCGATCACCGCCTACCGCCGCTTCCGCTTCACTGTTCAGATCGCGTTGATCAGTCTGGTGGACGCCATCGGCACGCTGCGCCGGATCGACTCCTGGCCCAAGGGGGGAAGAGAAACGGCATCTGAAAACGCCGGCGCGCGCCGTGATGATGGAAACAGAAAGCGGCCGAGCCAGCCTGCCGTGCTGACTCGGCGCGCAGGCTAGCGCTCGGGCCAGCGCTGACAGCCGTTTTCGTCGTAGAAGCGCTCGCTCAGCGCCGCCCCGTCCAGTTCCAGCCGGACGAAGCCGTTCAGCACCCGCTCCGGATACTGGCTGTCGTCGGCGGAACGCGTCTCCGCCCACTCCACACCGGGCTTGCCGTCCAGCAGCTTGGCCGGCCCGTACGGGATCGCGCCGTGACCGACGCAGCGGGCCACCAGCTTGCCCTGCGGCCGGTAGCAGATGACGTTGTGCAGATGGCCCCAATACCAGTAGTCCGGCTCCCTCCCCAGCGCCGCGACCACGCTCTGGTACAGCGGCGTCGTGGCCGAGCCGTCCATCACATAGCCCTGGTGGTGGGACAGCAGCATGATCTTGCCGCCCCAGCCGGCGGCCAGCTGCTTCAGCCAGGCGGTCTGCGCGTCGCCGAGCGCGCCGTCCATGTACAGGCTCATCTTGTCCGAGTGGTAGGCGCTGTCCAGGCCGACGATCAGCCAGTTGCCGTTGTGCAGGCTGAAATAGCTGGTGCCCTGCTGCATCGGGAACTTGCTCGACAATTCGCCGAAATAGCCGAGCGCGCCGTTGTACATCTCGTGATTGGAGTTCAGCGTGAACTGCCCGCTGAGGCCGGGCGGCCAGCCTGCGAGGTCGTTGCTCTCGTCGGTGCCGACGCCGGCGTAGTAGACGTCGCCCAGATGTATCGTGTAGTCGGCCGGCTGCCGCCGCATCGCCTCGGCCACCTTGGCCGCGATGTAGTCGCCGGTGCCCCAGTCGCCGGCGATAGAGAAACTGACCTTGTCGGCGATCTGCACCCGGCCCGGCTGGCCGGGCCACGGCGCGTAGTCCCACAAATGGCCTATCCACTGCACCAGCGCCTCGCCCCACAGCGGGTCCAGCAGCTCCCATTTGCGGCAGCCGAGCAGCGTGCCGTCGTCCATCACCCGGGTCGGCAGCTCGTCCTCGGTGGTCGGCAGCGGCTTGCCGTCCAGCACCTTGTCCAGTATCGACAGGCCCCGCGCCAGCTCCCACGGGATGCCGCCCGACTCGGTGCTGCCGGAGTCTATCACCGCCCTGACCTGCTGATGCACCTGCTGCAGCCGGTCCAGTATCTGCTGCTTCTGCTCAAGCGTCTGCCTGACGTCGCTCAGGCCGGCCTCGACCCGGCTCTTCCAGTCTCCGAAATCCATCGCACACCTCCAGCTACAAGGTCTTCATGTATTCGATCAGGTCCCACTTCTCGCTGTCGCTCAAATGGATGCCGTACTCGTGACCGCTGTTGTGATTGCCCGGCAGGCTGGTGTCGAACTTGAAATAGCCGCCGTCCCCGGCGTCCGGCGCGGCGCTGCTGAAGCCGACCTTGCGGGTATCGAACACGCTGGAGCCGCGATAGAACACCTTGGGCCGCTTGTCCGGCGGCTGCAGCAGATCCCACAGCGTCGGCACCGAGCCGTTGTGCAGATACGGCGCGCGCAGCCAGATGCCGTCGGTCGGCGTGTTGCTGTAGCTCTGGGTCTTGCGGTAGGCGCCGAAGTCGAACGGCGGCTTCTTGAACTGATGGAATTTGTCGACCAGGCCGACGGTGAACGACTGGACCCGGTACGGGTCGGTGCCCAGCTCGTCCAGCCCCACCGTCACCTGCCCGGTGGCGGCCTTGCCGAAGTCGTGGCAAGCGGCGCAGTTCTGCTGCCACAGCGTCCCGCCGCGCGCCACCCTGACCTGGTCCAGGCCGCCGAACGGCCACTTCGGCGACGGATGCGACAGCAGCCAGTCGGTCACGCGCTTGAATTCGTCCGGCAGCACCGACTGCGGCGTGGCCCCGACAGCCATCGCCGCGGCGTAGTTGCGCTCGTGGATGTCGTTGTTATTGCCGTCCCAGTGCAGATACAGCGATTCGCGCGGCTTCTGGTTCCAGATCTGCGGCAGGTCGACGGTGCCGATGGTGGAATCGTCCGGGAAGCCGAACACCACCATCTTGGTCGGATTGAAAGTGTCGGTGCGGCCCGGCCCCTGCAGCGGCCGCAGCTTCTGCCAGGCGTACTGCTGCTTCTGCTTCAGGAAGGCCTGGCGCGTGGCCGGCACGATCAGGAAGCGGTAGAACAGCTTTTCTATCGGCCCCAGATCGTAATGCTGCTCGATGGCGTCCATCACCTTGGCGTTGAAATCGGCGTCGCCGGCGCAGTCGTACAGGAACCACTGGAACGATTCCAGATCCAGCAGCGCCGCCGGCGCGGTCGGCACCGGCACCGGCACGTCGGCGGCGCTCTTGCGGTACTGGCCGGTGTGGCACAGCGCGCAGTTGGGCTCGACCGACGGATAGCCTATCTGCCGCTTGGCCAGGCCTATCGGCAGATCGTGCCCGCCCTCGTAGATGAAGCCGAAGGTCCGCCAGCCGCTGCCCATCCTGGGCATGCGCCCGGCGCACACCTGCGGCAGCACCGAGAACACGTACAGCGGAATGCGGGCGTCCGGCCCCAGGCCTATCGCCGCGTACTTGAAGTGGTCGACGTCGGACGCCAGCGGCGGTTGCGGCACCTCGCGCAGCAGATTGGCCCAAGCCTCGTAGCCGACGAAGGCCAACACCAGCACCACGACTACGGCGATCTTGCGGCGGGCGCCGGAACAGCACTTGGCCAGACAGCGGCACAAGCCGCACAGGCCGGCCCGGATCAAGGGCCACGGCCGCTGATCCGCCGGCAGGCCGATGTACAGCAGGACGCCCAGGATCACGAACATCGCGCCGTCGGTGTACAGCAGCGGCTGGAAGGCGTCCGGATAGCCGGAGGTCTGGATCAGATAGATCCAGAACGCCACCGCGATCAGCCGGGACAGCACGCACAGCCAGGAATACACCGGATAGCGCGCGGCATTGACGCCGGCCGGCGCGTAGAACAGGCTGACGCCGACCAGCAGCATGCCGGCGTTCTGCAGCCACGGATAGACCGCCTGGCCGGGCAGGCCGAAGCTGCCGTTCAGATAGTCCGGCCAGAACAGCGCCGGAATCGCGAACACCATATTGACGGCGATGCCTATCCAGATGAAGCGCTGGAACCAGCGCAGGCCGCGCTCGGCGCAACTAGTCTTGTTCATGTCGAATCCCTCGTGAGGACGGCGGCGCGGCCGGGACCGTCGCGGTCCCGGCCCGGCGGCGTCAGGCGCTTGCGGTCTTGTCCAGATGGGCGACGATGGCCGGATAGACGTCGGCGGCGGCCCGGCTGCCGAAGATGCAGTCGATGTGGCCGTAGCCCGGCACCACCAACCGGTCGTAGCGCTGCGGCCCGAACAGCTTCACCAGCCTGTCGTAGGTGCGCTCGGTGCTCTCCGGCAGATAGCACTCGTTCTGCCCGCCGCTGATGAACAGCATCGGCAGTTGCAGCCGGTCGAAGTGCGGCATGTAGACGTCGGCGCCGTCGAAGGCCACCAGCCGCCCTTCCCGGCACATCCGCGCCAGATGCTCCATCGTCCGCATATTGGCGACGCCGAACAGCTCGTGCAGATTGTCGTGCAGCGTCTCGTTCAGCGTGTCGTGGCGGTACAGCGACGCGTACATGAAGGTGATGCGGTGGCAGACCGGATTGTTGCAATAGCCCTGGGCCTCGGCCAGCGCGTAGCCCTTCAGCGCGACGTCGTACAGCTTCTCGAACCAGTCCGAATCGGACGCGGTATAGGCGCTCAGCGACCTCACCCCCAGCTTGTCCAGCACCGTTGGCAGGTGCAGGCCGGTCTTCACCGCGGTGGCGGCCGGCACGACGATGTCGGTGGCGATCTGCGAGCACACGACCGAGCGCACGCCCTCCAGGCCGGCCAGCATGGACATGAAGAAGGTGGTGGCGCCGTAGCAGTGCACGACGCATTGCACGTCGCGCGCGCCGGTGATCTGGCGGATGCGGTCTATCGCGGCCGGATAGTCGTAGCGGGCCACCTGGTCGCCGTCCCATTGCCGCTGACTGGCCGGCAGCAGGATGCTGACGCGGAAGTCCAGCAGCCACACGTCGTAACCGTGCTTGTACAGGAACTCCAGCAGATTGGTCGGGATGGTGTCGGTGGAGAAGATGTTGGAGCCGACGCCCAGTCCGTGGACCAGCATCACCGGTCCCTTGTCGCCGCCATGGTAGCGCGTCAAGCGCAGATCGACGCCGTCCTCGGTGCGGAAGAATTCCACCGTCGGCGCGTCGACCGCCAGCGGCCGCTTCTTGCGCGGCGGCGCGTCCGGATTGAAGTAGACATTGGGCGCCAGCACGCCGCCGTAGCTCTCCCACAGCACGCCGGCGAAGTATTCGCCGAAGCGCGCCAACTGCTTCAGCCGCTGCTCCTCGCCGGAGACGTTCAGGACCTTCATCGTCGTCATCTGCCGCGCGAAGTCGGCCGGCTCGATATGCAGCACGCCGCTGCCGACCACCTCGCCGCCGGCGTCCACGCCCTTGTAGACCGTCACGTACAGCGTGCTGGTGTCGGCCCAGGCCCGCAGCGCGCCGTGGTCGCTGGGAACCGATTTGAACGCGCTGAAGAAGTACTCGGCGCCGTCCTCGGCGCTCAAGCGCATCTTGTAGTTCATATGCCGGACGCCGACCTGCTGCGGATAGGTCTCGAACAGATTGAACACGCCGTGGCTGACGGTCAGCGGCAGCGGCGACAAGGCCGGCGCGTCCAGCGTGCCGACGATGGCGGCCGGGTGGCTGGGGTCGGAGATCAGCCTGTCCAGATCGTCCGAGGCCACGGTCACCGTGAAGCCCATCGTCGAGCCGGCCTCGCGGCCGGCGTCGGCGGCGGCCTGGTAGGCGGCCAGGTCGACGCCGGCCGCCTGTCGGTGCGCGGTCGAAAAGAAACCCTTCATCGTCTCGGTGAACTCTATGCCGGGCCGGAGCGGCTGCGGCGCCCGGCTGGAGACCGACGGCAGCGCGTAATCTATCGTCCAGCCGCGATCGGCGGCCAGCAGCGCCATCGCCCGCTCGCTGACCGCCGAGATGGTCAGCAGCGGATTGACGGCCAGCGAGGTGGGGATCACCGAGCCGTCTGTGACGTACAAGCCCGGATAGACCGCGTCGCCGGCCACGTCGCTGAACACCTGGCCCTTGTGGTTGACCACGCCCTGCTCCGCGTTCTCGCCCATCACGCAGCCGCCCAGCGGATGCACGGTGATCAGGCTGTGCTTGAAAAGCTTGGTCCAGATCGGATTGGGCACGTAATCGCCGCCCAGCGCGCGGGTGGCCTGGTACAGGCGGTCGTTGCCTATCTTGAAGTTGGGCTGTTCGCCGACGCCGGGCCAGTCGATGCGCAACTGGTCGCTGTCGTCCAGCGCCATCGTGCCGCCGCCATTATCGTGGCTCATGATCAGATACGTCTGCAGCCGGTTGACCGCGCCGCGGTAGGGCCCGAGCAGCGCGCTCTCCACCTCTCTGGCGGCGTGCCGTATCCGCGCCAGCGCGCCGGTTTCGGTAGGCTGGCCTATCTCCGCCGCCGCCGCAGCGATCGCCGGCACGATGGCGCCGCCGATGGCGCCCGGAATCGAGCCCTCCTCTATGACCATGCGCCGGCGCCAGTCCGACTCGTCCCGCATGTCGATGATGGAGGTGATACAGGGGCCGACCGGGCCCACCTCGCTGGCGGCATGGGTGCCGAAGCCTATGCCGTTGATCTTGTCGTCGTTGTTGTAGCCGAAGCCCAGGATGTCGCCGTTGCCGCTCATGTGCCGGCCCAGCTGACCGGACAGCGCCAGGCCCATATTGCGCGAGCGCAGCAGGATTTCGGTCGAGCCCAGCGTGCCCGCCGACACGATGACGATGTCGGCCTTGACGAACAGCGTCGGCGCGTCGAATTTCTCCCGGCCGGTGCCGACGTACTGGAAATGGACGATCCAGCCGTCGCCGTCGCGCTCCAGATGCCGCACCGACGCCTGGCAGAATATCTCGGCGCCGTGATTGCAGGCGTCCGGCAGATAATTCATCAGCGTGGTGTTCTTGGCCTTGTTGTTGCAGCCTGAGACGCAGTCGCCGCAGTAGTTGCACGGCAGCTGCTCGACGCCGACGTGGTTGCGACCGTCCGGCAGCGCATCGAAATTGACGTTGATCGGCGGCCGGTAGAAGGTGTGCTGCGCCGTC
Source organism: Chromobacterium sp. CV08 (assembly GCF_051129845.1). Lineage (NCBI taxonomy): Bacteria > Pseudomonadati > Pseudomonadota > Betaproteobacteria > Neisseriales > Chromobacteriaceae > Chromobacterium > Chromobacterium sp. CV08. The sequence goes on along the minus strand of NZ_CP150453.1, from coordinate 2,505,237 downwards.
AGCCGCTCCGACGATTTCTGATTGGCCCGCATCTTCGGCAGCGGCGGCGCGTCGTCCGGATACGGGACGGGCTTCAGCATGTCACGCGCCCGGGCGTAGCCGTCGCGCAGCAGCGTGTCGGCGTGGGCGCGTATGCTTTCCGGCCAGCGGGGGTCGTCGAAGACCTGCGGCTCCGGCTGCAGCGACACATTGGCGTTGATCAGCGAGGTGCCGCCCAAGCCGCAGCCGACGATGACGTTCTGCTGCGCGTTGACGTGCAGGTCGTACAGTCCGGTGCGGGAACCGAGATGGCCTTCCGGGTGGTGGACCTGGAATTCCTCGGTCGCCTCGACCAGCGTGTTCGGGTATTCGCCGGGAACGATCTCGCGTCCCCGCTCCAGCAGACAGACCGTGCGTCCGGCCCGGGCCATCCGCGACGCCGCGATGCCGCCGCCATAGCCGGAACCGATCACCACGACTTCGTAACGCTCCTTGATTTCACTGATTGGAGTTGCGATCCGGACCATTTGCTTGCTCCCTGGCATTGAAGGAAAGCCGGCCCACGAAACCATGCGCAAGGCTGGCGCGGCGTTGCGGCGCGCGCGGCAGCGTTCAATCTATCTTTAATAAAATCAAGGGCGTAAAAATAAATCCGACATTTCTGTTCGATCTAGATCAATCGAACAATGCTGTCAACGACGGTATGACGCTTTTATGACTCGCCGCGAGAACCGTGTCGAAAATGGTCCCCCCATTCCAAGCGATAGCTCACCCCGTCCGGTTTGCAAGACAGTGTAAGTACCTATATCCATTCAAAATTTCCACTCCTATATTTTTTTCAACCGTCCCAAAGAACAGGTCAGACAGCGCGCCCGCGGTCTTTCCGCGGCGATCGCGTCGACCCGAGCGGATGAAAAGCCATGACCGACACCCCGACGCAGGACGATGCGCCCGGCCCCGCCTACCGAGCCGGCGGCTCCCCGCCCTGGCCCGCCGTCCCCGCCGTACCGCGGGAGCTCAGCCGCCTATTGGACGCGGCGCTGCGCGCCGTCGTCGGCCAGTATTTCCGCGATCGGCGGATACGCGCGATCTACCGACTGCCGGCGGCGAGCGAAAACCTGCTGCGCGCAGCTGGCCGCCGCCCATACCAGGTCGGTTTCTACCGGCCCGAATTCGTCTACGACCGCGACGGCCAGGCCCGCCTTTGCGGGCTCGGCGCGCGTTATCCGCTGAACGGCTGGATGGCCGGCCAGCTGATGGACGCCTTCCACGCCCAGGCCCCCGAACGGCGGCCCGGCCACGACGCCTTCCTGCGCATGCTGCGCGAGATGCACCCGCCCGGCAGCGCGGCGGCGATGGTCCACACCGGCGAGCGCGGCGGGGAAGTCCTGCTGCTGGAAAACGAGTTGCGCCGCTGCGGCGTGCGCCTGCTGCAAGCCCATCCGATGGAGCTGCAATGCGAAGGCGGTCGCGTCCGGGTTCGCGATCAGCCGGTGGACCGCTGCATTCTGGAAATGGACCGCAGCGAGCTGCCGCTGATACCGGCCGCCGCGCTGGCGCGGCTGATCGAGACCGGCGCCTATTGCAACGACGTGCGCACGCTGATCCTGGTGGACGACAAGCGGCTGCTGGCGGCGCTGAACCACGCCGGCATCATGGGAGACTGCATGGAAGCCGCCGACTACGCCGCGCTGCGCCCCTTTCTGATCCCGTCGTTCGCGCTGTCCAGCCAGCAGGAGGCCGAGGCGCTGCTGGCCCGGTCCTGCCGGCTGATCGCCAAGCCCCACAGCGGAGGCCGGGAAGCGGGCTCCCGCGTCAGCCACGGCTGCGACGCCGACGAATGGCGGCGGCTGGTGCGGCGGGAATGGCCGCGCTACATGTTCCAGGAATACGTCGAGCAGCGAGAATTCGCCGAGCCGGAAACCGGATTCCCGGTCCGCCTGGTCGGCATGCTGCTGTGCCACAACGCGGCCAGCCACGGCGGCGGCGTGTTCGGCGGCCCGGACGATGGAGCCAGGGACGCCCGCTCCCGCCGCGGCAAGCTTTATTCGGCGATGGTGGCGGCGTAAGACCTTGAACAGGCTCTAAGAGCGGCTCAGCCGCTTTTCGGCGGCGCGGCGCGCAGCTCGGGAACCGGCTCGCCCGGCAGCCAGCGCCGGTAGATGGCGGCGAAGCCGCCGTCGCGCTTCATGCCGTCCAGCGCCCGCTGCCAGGCCCGCACCACCTCGTCCGAGGTCTGCGGCGAAAAGGCGATATAGCCGTAGGTGTGGATGAAGGTGTACGCCGGCCGGACGTCGGTCGGGCGGTAGCCCAGCTGTCTGAGCTGGGTCGGCAGCGTGGTGTTCTCGCTGGCGATCACATCCGCCCGGCCCCGCATCAGCATCGACACCATCTGGCTAGGCGTGGCGATGGGCTTCAGATTGGCGAAGCCGTGCGCCGTCAGCGCCAGCTGCAGATACCAGTCGCGCACCACCAGGACCTGGCCCAGACGCTTGGCGCCGTCCAGCGAATCCAGCGTCAGCTTGCTGTCGCGACGGACGAAGAAGCTGCCCTGCGTCACCGTGACCGGCCCGACCCACTTGAACAGACGCTCGCGCTCGGCGATGCGGTTGGTGTTGAACAGCGCGGTATTGGGCTCCTGCTGCGCCTGGCGATAGGCCCGCGCCCAGGGCACCACCAAGATGGGGTCATGGTTGCCGACCCGGCGCTGGATTTCGCGCACCACCTCCACCACCAGCCCGGCCGGACGCCCGTCCCGGACGAAGCTCAACGGCGGGTCGTCCTCGGTCAGGATGTTCAACGGCGGCGCGGCCGCACAGGCGGCGGCGCTGGCGGCGGCCAGCCATAACGGCAGCAGATGACGGATCATGGACGATCGGCCTGCGCGGTTTCCTCACTTCATTCTAGCCGCTGCCGGCTGCGGTCGTTCACTGCCGCGCGACGCGGCAAGCCAGGCTGGGCGGCACCGCCAGCGAGCGCTGCTCCATCGGGCGCTCGTTCGTGTAGTACGACAGCTGGCGGAGCTCGCCGTCGACATAGCTCATCGTGATGTTGCGGGCGCCGTCGACGTGGATGATCTCGACGCCGCCCTGGAAGCAGGAAATCACCTGATTGTTGAAGTCGCTGTCGCTGACATGTTGGGAACTGCGTACCGGATAATGCCCGTCCGCCAGCGCCATCGCGGCGCTCAAAGCCAGACATGCGGCCACGACCGCCATCACCTTCGTCATATCCACCCCTCGGCATGTCCGCCGCCTGCAGGGCGGCGGCGCTCAAACTCGATTGGAACGCCGGCGTCCGACGCAAGTTCCCCATAGCCGCCATCGCCGCCGCCGGCCGACGTTTTCCGCTGACAGAAGGGACAGGCCTGAAACCGGCAGGAGCAACTACGCTCATTCGGAGACGACCGGCGCGCGCAGCCAGAACACGCCCGCCCCATCCAGGAAAGGAGCGAGCATGAGTATTCCGACAAGGCAAGCATGGATGCGCCGCCTGCTGCGCGGCGTCGCGCTGCTGGCGGCGCTTCAGGCCCCGGCCCTGGCGGCGGACGCCGTCCGCCCGACCGCAGCCGCCGCCCACCGCCCGGCCGGCGTGCCGGCCGATTACGTGATCACGCCGTTCGGCTACTTCCACCCGAGCTGCGTGCAGGAGGTCCGTCCCGGCGAAACGCTGCTGGCCGACGGCCGCATCCGCGCCGTCGGCGGAGGCCTGCGCGCCGGCGCCCGTTGCCGGCACGCGCGCTTTGGCCCGAATGGAGAGGCCGTCGCGGCAGACGGCCCGGCGCCGCGGCCCCAGGCGGCGACCCTGGACCAGGTCAACGGCTGGGTGCTGGACACCGAGCTGATCACCCGTTCGGCCTACGCCGGCATCAGCGCCAACTGGACGGTGCCTGCGGCGCCGGCCTCCAGCGACGGCCAGGTGGTCTACTTCTTCCCCGGCCTGCAGGACCGCAACAATGTGCAGAGCATCCTGCAGCCGGTGCTGGGCTGGAACGCCTTCAACGACAATCGCTGGACCATAGCGAGCTGGAACTGCTGCCGCGACGGCGCGGTGAACTACAGCACGCCGCAACCGACGGCCAGCGGCAACCAGATCGTCGGCACCGTCGCGAACAACTGCGCCGCCGGCACCGCCACCTGCTCGTCGTGGAACATCGTCACGCGCGACGCGACGAGCAATGTCGCCAGCACGCTGAGCCGCACCAGCAACTACGGCCAGACCTTCAACTGGGCGTTCGGCGGCGTGCTGGAGGTGTACGGCGTCAACAGCTGCGACGACTATCCGGGCGACGGCGCGATGAGCTTCACCGCCGTCAGGCTGCTGGACGTCAACAAGCAGCCGATCACCCAGCCCTCCCAGCTGGGCTGGCGCGCCAATGTGCTGCAGCAACAGGCCGGCTGCAATCTGAACGCCGCCGCCAGCCCGACCGTCAGCAGCCTCAGCTACTGACGGACGACATCCGCTTTTCACCGCCGTGACCTTGCAGCCCCCCTGTAGTCATGGCGGTTTTTTTGCGTCCGCGCCGGCGCTCACTTCAGCCAGCGGCTCCGGGTCTCGCGGTAATAGTCCGCCATGCCGTAACGGCTCCATACCGGCAACGCCTCCTCGGCGAACACGCCCTCCTTCAGCGCCGCCCTCATCCTCGCCTGCACCGCCGGCGGCAGCCCGGCATTGCAGGCCACCCAGCGTTCCACCTGCGCCAGCATGAACAACGGCGCCGGCGCCCGCGCGTCCTTGCCCGGCGCCTGGGCCGGCGGCACATCGCTGATGAAGACGTCGAAACGGCCGGCGGCCAGCATCAAAAAGCCGCTGGAGGCGTTTTTCACCGGCGTGAACGACAAGCCGGCCGAACCGAGGAAGTCCCGTACCTCGGCGATGTCGACGGCGCCCAGCCTGCGCTTGCGCAAGGCCGCCGCGTTGGCGATGGCCGCCTTGTCGTCGCCGCGCTTGTAGGCGGTCAGCGCGATCGGGCCGACGACGCCGACGAAATTGACGGTTTCGCTCTCGCCCTGGTCGAAGTTTACGGCCAGCGCGCAGGTATCGTCGCGGGTGGCCACGTCCAGGAAGGCGCGCTTGGCCGGCACCGCCTGATAGACCACCGCGACGCCGGCCTTGCTCATCAAGAGCCGGAACGCGTCGGCGTACGGCCCGGTCAGACCGCCGCCGCTGTGCACCAGGAACGGCGGAGACTCGTCGGCCACCACGGTCAATTTGAGCGGCTGGGCGGCCAGCTGCAGGCAGCATCCCGCCAGCGCCAGGCCCAGCCAGCGTTGCGACCGCCTCATGTCAGCGTCCTTTCACCAGGTCCACCGGTGTCTGCATGATGGTCTGGATATCGGCCTGCCGGGTATGGTTGCGCAGCGATTGCAGCGCCAGGTCCAGCGCGTACTGCATCTGCAGCTCCGGATGCTGGTCGGCGGTGGCGGCGATACGGCCGCTGGCCAGATACGGCGCGACATCGCTGATATTGTCGTAGCCGCCTATCAGCACCTTGCCGATGCGGTGCCTCGCGGCGACCGCCTCGACCGCGCCTATCGCCATATTGTCGTTGCCGCACAAGAGCGCGGCGAGGTCCGGCGCCGCGTCCAGCAATTCCAGCGCCGCCTGCCGCCCCTTGTCGCTGACCCAGTAGCCCCAGCGCATGCCGGCCAGCGTCATGCCGGCTCTGCGTATGGATTCGCGGTAGCCGTCGCTGCGCGCCTTGGCATTGATAGACTGCGGCAAGCCCTCGATGATGCCGACCTTGCTGTCGGGCTTCAGGCCGCGCAGGATGTAGTCGCCGACGCCGCGCGCGCCATTGAAGTTGCTGGGGCCGACGAAGGGGATGTTGACGTTGGCCTTCACCAGCGCCCGCTCGTCCAGCTTGTTGTCGACATTGATCACCAGCGTGCCGGCGGCGATGGCCTTCAGCAGGATGGGGATCATCGCGCTGGAATCGGCGGGCGCGATGATCAGCGCGTCGTCGCGCCGCTCCAGACAGCGCTGGACGATGGCCTGCTGGCCCTTGACGTCCGTCTCCTCCTGCACGCCCTCGACGGTCAGCTGGTACTCGCCGGCGTGGGTCACCCGATGCTGGTCCGCGCCGGCGATCATCATCGTGAAGAACTGGTTGCGCAGCGACTTCAGCGCAATCGTGATGGTCGGCTTGCGCGCGGCTCCGAAGGAAAACGGCAGGGCCAGCAAACCGCCCGCTGCCGTGCTCAAGAATTGGCGACGCCTCATGCGTGTCACGTCCTCGCTGTCGGTTAGCTCAAACTATAGCCAAGCTTGCGGGCCGCTCTCAAGCGCCGGGCGATACGGATCAGCGGCGACGGTACACCATGCGGCCGCCGTCGTCGTCGGTCGCCAGGCCGCCGTCCCCATCGGGCGTCAGCGTCATCGTCCGGAACGGCGCGCGCGCCAGATAGGCGGCGTCGTCCACCGCGAACGCCGCCAGACGCCGGTCGGCGCGGTCGCCGGCGACGTCGAACCATTGCTGCGGGGCGGCGCCGGTCCGGCGCAGGCCGGCGCGCGTCCAGCGCTCCGTCTCCGGCATTTCCACGCTGGCGTCGCCGTTGGCGTCGGTGACGGCGGAGGCCGTCTTGCCGGAGCGGCTGACGAAGCTGACCTCCACGCCCTGCATCGGCCCGACGCCGGGCATGCCGACGATGGCGATCCAGTGCCCCGGCTCGGCCGGTCTGCGCACCCGCATCTCCTCGTCCCGGAACGGACGGAACGCCGGCTCCTTGTCCGGCCCGGCGGCATCCAGCTCCACCTTGCCCTGGCGCAGCGTCCAACGGCCCTGCGCGTACTGGTCGACGGCGCCGTAGCTCAGCCCCCATTCGAAACTGCCGTCCGGTTTCAGCAGCAGCTCGCCGCCGACCTCGCGCACGCCCTGCAGGTAGTAATGGCCGGCCAGCGCCGGCTCCGACGGCGCCGGACCGGACGCGCAAGCGCCGCCGGCCAGCAACAACGATAAAACCGCAACAAGCCGCTTCATCGCGACCTCCTCCGTATCGATCAAACCGGCTAGCATACACCGGTTTGCCGCGGTCCCGATCCGCGGACGATGACGACGGGCCCCTCACGGGGCCCGCTGCGGCCGTCAGGCAGGCTCGCCCGCCCCCAGCAGACGCCGGACGACGGCGCAGACATCGGCCACCGTCCGGATGCCGGCGATGTCGTCGACGCCGATCTCGATGCCGAAGGCGTCGTTCAGCGCCATCACCATGTCCAGCAGCTCCAGCGAGTCGGCGTACAGATCGTCGACCAGCCGGGCCTGCGGCTCGATGCGGGCGGCGTCGGCGGCCAGGCTGGCCTCGATCACCGCCCTGACCTGCTCGTCAACGCTTCGCATCGCCGCGCTCCCGGACGGCGGCCGCGTTCACATGCTGGCCGTCGACGGTGAGGATGACGTCGGACGCCGCCGCCGGCTGCGGCCGGCGCGCGGCTTCTTCCGCCGCGTCCAGACCCAGCGCGCCGAACAGCCGGCTCAGCAGCGGATTGGGCTCGCCACCGCGCAATAGCGCGGTGTCGCGCGCCATCTGCCGAGCGAAACCGGCCAGCTTCTCGCGTTGCGGATGGCGCTCCAGCGCCGGCAGCAGCCGCTCCAGTGCCGGTTCCAGCTTTTCCGTCCGGCCGGCGGCGAAGTCGTCGAGCACCGCGCCCCGATTGAAGCTCGGCAACAGCGCGTCGCGGCTCTTCTCGAAGTCGGCCCGCCGCGCCGCCGGCGTGGCCGGGTCGACCTGCAGGGCGCCGCGCAGCGTGCCCAGCAGCAGGTCTCCGGCCGCGCGCGGCTGGCTGATGAACTGCAGGCTGCGCAGATAGGCGGCGGTCGGCAGCTCGCGCATCGGCGCGAAATCCAGACCGGCGCCGGCCAGGTCGCCGGCCGGCTCGGTCGCGGCAAGCGACGGCTGCGGCGCCGGCGGCGCCTGTCGCGCGTCCTGCGTCGGCCGCGCCCAGTCCAGCAGCCTGGCGACGGCGCTGTCGGCCGGCCAGTCTCCGCCGGTCAGATTGGTCAGCCGCGCCAGCCTCTGCACCTGGCCGCGCAACTGATCGTGTTGCGGGTGGGCGTCCAGCGCGCCCCTCAGCGTCTCCCACTGGCCGTCGTCCAGCGGCTGCCGGTAAGGCTGCGACGCGCCGTCCCTGCCGGGCGCCTCGCGCAGGAAACCGTCGCGCACCGCGACCAGGGCGGCCTGCGCCGGCACGGCTCCCAACTCGCCGCCGTTCAGCCTCAGCGCGTTGCGCAAATCGGTGACCAGCGCCCGCGCCGCCGGATGGGCGTCGCCGTTCTGCTGAAAGCCGACCGAACGCAGCACCGCCTCCGGGTAGTAGCTGCGCCACGTTGCGAACGGCAAGGCGGCCGGGCCCGGTGTCGGCGCATCCGCAACGGGGCCCGCCTGGACGCCGGCATCGCGCGGCGCGTCCACTACGCTTGAGCGCCCGGCGCCTGCCGTCGTCTGCGTCGAGGCGTCGACGCCCGATTTGCTGACGCCGGTCTCGCGCCCGGTCGCCGCGTCAACGCCGACGGAGCGGTTGCCCGCGCGTTCGGCGCCGCGGTCGCGGCCGGAATCGGCCCGTTGCGCCGCGCCGTCCTGCCGCAGTCGCAGCGACACCGCCAGCGGCGTCGGGCCGTCGCCGCGCCGCCTGCCGCCATGGCGGTGGACGACGCGCCGGCTATTATCGGTGTGGCGGCTGTTGTCGATATGGATGTCGCCGATATTGATCGTCACGCCTCCCGCCTGCGGCGGCGTCGGGCCGTTGTCGCCGGTCGGCTCGGCTGCGGCCGGCGGCTCCGGCCGCGCGCCGTTCGGCGGCGGCGGCGCCAACTGCGCCAATACATTGCGCAGCAGCAGCGGCAATACCGCCACGGTGTCCAGATCGCGCGCCAGCTTGCCGACGCCCAGGCCGTGCAGCTCCTGCAAGTGGCCGCGCGCCTCGCGCAAGGCCTCGAAGGCCTGGAAGGCTGCGCGGTCGAACACGCCGCACAGCTGGCGCAGCGCGTCTTCGCTCAGGCGCCCGCCCAGCTGGTGCTCGAGGTATTGCCGCACGAAGGGCATCACCTCGTCACGCATCATCGCGTCGCCGAGCTTGGCGGCGTCGCCGGCCAGATGCTTGCCGGCGAACTGACCCAGCTGGCGCTCCAGCGCGCTGCGCAACTGATAGCCCTTGGCGGTTTTCGGCGTCCACGGCCCGAAGGCCGAACGCTCGCCGAGGCCGTCCTTCAAGATCTGTTCCGCGTACCGGCGCGCCTGGCCGTCCAGCACGCCGCGCGCCTCGGCGCTCAGACCCGGCTGCCGCGACAGCTGATGGTAGACCTTGGCGAATTCGGCGACCTCCAGCTTGGCGTAGACATTGTTGGAACCGTGGTAGACGTCACGCAGCGCGTCGGCGCTGCCGGCACTGGCGAACAGCGCCTCCAGGCTGCGGTTGACGAAGCCGGCCTGGTAGCCGGCCAGATCGCCGTCGGACAGCGCGCGCGCCGGCGGCGTGCCGGCGCGGCCTTCGGCGGCGCTCAGCTGCCGGGCCAGGCCGGTGCGCGGCGCGCCGGCGCCGGCGTGGAGCGCGCTCAGGTCCGGGCAGGACGCCGCGCGCGACAATGAAGCTGTGATGGGCATATCGCTTGCTCCCGATCAGGTGTTAGATCTGCAGAAAGGACTTGGCGGTTTCCAGGCAGCTGCTGATGGTGCTGCTCAGGACCTTGACCAGATTGTCGAACAGCGAGTTGGCGTTGCTGTATTTCTGGGTCAGCGTCTGCAAGGTGTTCTTCAGGTTTTCTTCCTGGGCCTTGAAGCCGGACTGCCAGGACTGGAACTTGGCATTGTCCATCTCGACGACGCCCGTGCCCGGCGCCGGGACGTTGTCTTTCATCGTGGTGATCGGCGTGGTGTCGATCACCACCACCCATTTGCCGCCGGTCTGCTGGACGCAGGACCTCGGCAGGCCCATCTCGTCCGCCCACTTTTCGGCAGCGGCCTTGTCCCCGCCCTCGATCGCGCCGTCGCCCTTGGCCTGGGTCGGAAACAGCACGGCAGCCTTGTTCGGCAGCGAGAAATCCTTGATCAAGTCCTCCAGCGCCTTCTTCAGTTCGCCGACGTTGAGCTTGACCTTGTTGCCGTCGCCTCCCGACTCGATCCACTTGCCGATCTTCGCCAAGACCTTGTCGCTGAAGGCCTTGTAGAAATCGGTGTACTGGCCGACGACGTTTTCGTAGATGCCCAGGTAGTTGTCCTTGATCCCGCCTATCGCGTCGGCGATCTCCTTCCACAGCTTGCTGTCCGACATGTCCTCGCCGGTAGGGGCCTTGGCCGAATACAGCATAGGCGCTCCGATGGCGCGGGCCTGCGGCTCGGCGTCGGCGAAGGCGTCTTCCAGCGCCGCGCCCAGATCCTGCTTCTGCTCGGCGCTCATCGCGTAGTCGCTTTGCGCGATGCCCCGCAGATTGCCGTCGAGCAGCCGGGCGCTGACGGTCAGGCTGTTCCTGGCATCGTCCAGTTCGCCGGCCAGCGCTTCGCGCCTGGCGCGCACCGACTCGGCCGACGGCGCTTGCGCGCCGGAAGACGGCGAGCGCTGCTCGGCCAGCTTGATTTCATGGGAGACCTGCCGCTCGACGCCGCGGCGGACGTCCTGCGCGGCGCGGCTCAACTCGTCGGCCTTGGTCCTGGCGGCATCGAGCGCCGGCACGGACGGTCCCTGGGCGACGACGCGCGCGGTCCCGGCGGCGCCGGCCGCGTCCGGACGCGGCGCGTCGGTCCGGACTTCCGGTGCCTGAGGCCGCATCGGCGACATGGAGTTCGAAGTTTGAATGCCGTACATGGGATTCCCCTGCATGGCCAGCATGGGCGCCGTAGCACGTCGGCGACGCTGGCGGGATCAATGGTGCGGAAGCCCGCCCCGGGCGGGCCGGGGCGGCGGGCGGGACGCTGGCGCGCCCCGCCGCTTTCCGATCGGATGGATCAGATGCGGATGTTGCCGGCGATCGCGGCCATCGCCGAGCTCTTGGACTGGCTGATGCCGTCCAGCGTGCGCAGCAGTTCCTGGATGATGCTGTCGGCCTTGCGGCTGCTTTCGCGGGTTTCCTCGGAAGCGGTGCCGGCCACGCGGCTGGAAGCCTGGCTGATCTGCTGCTCGGACTGCTCCAGCGTGGAGGCGTAGCGGCCGGAGCCGCCGGCGATACTGCCGGCCGCGGCCGAGCTGTCCATGATCGCCTTGCCGGTGGTCTGCTTGGCCTGGGCCTTCAGCTTGGTGTCGTCCAGCGCCAGCTGTTCGGCCTGGCTCTTGACCGCCAGACCGTCGGCGGTGCCGCCGAGGGCCGTCTCATGCTGCTTGGCCAGGCGGGCGTTGCTGGACTGCAGGCCGATCTGGTCGCCGGCCATGCCGTCCGCCACGCTGCCCGCGGCGCCGGGCTGCCCGCTCAGCGCGCCAACCTCCGGACGGGCCGCGCCGTTCTGCGGCTTCAGCCCGACCTGCTTCAGGCTGTCGGCGTCCGCGCCCAGCTTGACCGCGTTCTGGCGGCCCAGCGTGGTCTGGATGCTGCGGCCCTCATCGCCGAGCTTGCCGAGCTTGGGCGCGTTGTTCTTCAAGGCGCCGCGCTCGGCGCTCAGGCCGTTCAGGCTCTTCTTGGCGCCGACGCCGGTGATGGCCACCTGGCCGACGCTCTGCACGATGCTGCTGGACAGGTTGGCGATGCCTTCGCGCACCATCGAGGCCGCGGTGGCCTTGGTGGCGTCGAAGCTGACCAGCGACAGCTTGGTGCTCAAGTCGTTGTCGGCGGTGCGCAGCGCCGACATCAGCACGATGGCCTGCGACAGCAGCGCCGCCATCCGGGTGGACAGGCCGCTGATGTCGAAGCCTGCGCCCTTCTCGGCGCTGCGCTGCTCCAGCTCCTTGTCTATCGCCTGCTCCAGCTTGTTGGCGGTGTGCTCGACGCCGGCGGTGAAGCCCGCGTCCTCGCGCTTGGAGGCCAGCCACTCGTGCAGCACGCCGGCGTCCTGCGGCTTCAGTTTCGGCTGGGCCAGGTCCGGCTTGCCGGCCAGCGCGCCGGCCAGTTCGCGGCCCGCGCCGCCGCTCTGGCTCAGGATGGCCTGCAGCGTGCCGACCGAGATCAGCCCGTCCTGCGCGCGCGGCTTGGCTACGCCGTCGGCTTGCTCGGAAACGGCCTGGGACAGGCGGGACGGGAACAGCGGGGAAGAAGTAATGGCGTTATTCATCATCGATTCCTCATATTCTTCAGACGTGGCTCTGACGCAGCACGAAGCGGCCGGCTTCGCCGTTCTGCTGCAGCGCGGCGGACATCGTCGTGGTCAGTTCCTGGGTGATCTTCTGGGTGCTGGCGAACACTTCCACCGCCTGCTTCAGCCATTGCTCGATCTGTTCCATCGCGGCGCGGGCCAGCGTGAAGTCGGCCAGCGCGTCGCTGGCGTTCTTCATGAACACGCCCTGCGCCACATTGCCGCCGGCCTGCGTGGTGGCCTGCGCCACCTCGCCGCCGACCACCACGCGGCCCAGGGTGTTGGCCATCATCTGCTTGGCGGCGGCGTCGGTCTGCAGGCCCATGCTGTTGGCCAGACGCTGGAAGCCCTGGCTCAGCACCTTGCTGCCGTTCTTGGCCAGTTCCTTCATCACCGTGGGCACCATCTTCTTGATGGTGTCGCCCATCAGCTTGCTGAGCGCGCCGCCCAGCTTGCTGGCGGCGCCCTTGCCGACGACGGCCACCACCACCATCACCGCGACCATGGCGACGGCGGCCAGCACCGCGCCGATGATGGAGCCGGCCAGCTCGGCGGTCTTCTTGTCCACCCCCATGCCTTCCAGCGCCTTGGTGATGGCCTTGCCTATCAGGTCCATCAACGGTTTGAGCACCTTGTCCATCAGCGGCTTCAACGCCTCTTCCATGAAGGACACCCCGGTGGTGGCCTTGACCACTTCGTCAGCCACCATCAGCGCGACGCCCACCGCGGCCAGCGCCAGGCTGGCGCCGCCGGTGAATGCCGCGGCCACGACGCTGACCACCGTCAGCACCGCGCCCAGAATCTTGCCAATGCACCCCATGGTGCGATTGAGCTCCTCCGCCTTGCGCACCTCTTCCTGGTACTCGGCGGACTTCTTGTCCATTTCCTTCTGTCGGCCCTCCTGCAACGACTGGAACAAGGCCAGATCGTTTTTCAGGCTCTCTTCGCTGTTCTTGCCGACCAGCTCGACGAAAATCGCCATCAGCATCGTCAGCTTGGCGACATTGGACAGATTGTCCTCGCCGGTCTTGCGCGAGACGTCGGCGCTGACATTGGCGCCCTGCACCTTGCCTGCCAGGTCGTCGGCGATCTTGGCCTTGTCCACGGCGACGATGCGGGCCTTTTCCGCCACGTCCTGGGCCTTGTCGGCCTTCTGCCTGGCTTGCAGCGCGTCGGACGCGGCCTGCTGGCTGGCGGCCTGGGCCTCGGCGTAGCCGGGTTCCTCCGGCGTCATCGCGTCGACCTTGGCCTTGGCGGCGTCCGCCTTCTGCTGCGCGGCGTCGGCGGCCTGCTTGGCGCTGTCGTACTGGCCGGACGCGCCCTTGAAGGCCTCGGTGGCCTCGGCGGCCTCCTTCAGCGCCTGCTGAAACTCGCGGGAGAGCTTGTCGCCCATCTCCACCTGGGCCGCCATCATCGCCCGCCAGGTGGCGATGCGGCTTTCCAGCTGCGACAGCGAGACATCGCCGAGTACCGACATCAGCTGGCCCAGCAGCAGCGTCAACTTGCCGCTGCCGTCCAGCTCCTTCTTGGCCCTGTCCGTCGGCTGGGTCAGCGTCGGCGTGGCGAGATCGCGCTCGCGGACTTGCGCGTCCCCGGCGCCGGCCTTGGTGGCCAGCACCGCCTTCAGCGCCTTGTCCGCGGCGTCCAGGAAGCTGCCGTCCTTGCGGACGCTCTCGAACGCGGTTTCGGCCAGCTTGGGATTGTGCAGATACGCACTGCGGCCGATTGTGCTTGCGTCACTCATGCCTGTTCCTTTTCCTGCTGACGGGACTGCTCGGCCTCCGCTTGCTGCAGACTGTCCAGATACGCCTGGGCCTTGGCGCGCAGCGACTCGTCGTCGCTTTGTTCGAGCACCAGTTCGAAGCACTGCCTGGCCTTGACGGCCTTGCGCATGAACAGCTGGCACTGGCCGGTGAAGAACACCGGCCGGTAGTCGTTCTTGCTCAGCGCGAAGGCGACCGCGTACAGATCGGCCGCTTTCTGGAATTGCTTCTTCAGCTGGCACACCGCCGCCAGGCCCATGATGTAATCGGGGTTGTAGAAGTCGTAGATGCAGAGGAAGCGGAAAAAGGTCTCCGCCTCGTCGAGCCGTCCCTTGTGGTAAAAATCGTAAGCGTGGGCGTACAGGCCTTCCATCATGTCCTGCGGAATCCCGTGCACGTCTTTCAACGTGGCGCCGCCGCTCACGGCCTCCCAGACCATCTCTGCAAAACGGTCGTCGCTGACGTTTTCATTAGCGTCCATCACAAATCTGCTCCTGAGTAAGGTCACCAACCCGGCAGAGCTGGCTGGCGCCCCGGCCTCTCGACCGGGGACACCGTCATTTAACCGCGCCTGCCGGGGTCAAACATTCAGGAATCGCTCACGGTTCGTCGTCGGGACGACCGGCGTTTTCCACTTGTTCCAGCCAGGCCAGCAGCCGCAGCACCTCGTCGACCTCCTCGAGGCTGATGAAGGAGTAGCGGCGGTGGCTGGCGAAAATGCGTCGCGCCAGCGGCACGTCGCGCACCACCGGCACGCCGACCTTCTCGGCGTAGGCGCGCACCGCCAGCGCCCGCTGGTTGGTTTCCATCACCGAGACGAAGGGGATGGGCACCAGCTCCGGCCGGAAATAGATGCCGACGGCGATATGGGTGGGGTTCGCGACGATCAGCCGCGAGTTCTCGATGTCCGACTTCACCTGCTCGGACAGGATTTCCATATGCGCCTCGCGCCGGCGCGACTTGATCTCCGGATTGCCCTCCTGCTCCTTCATCTCGCGCTTCACCTCCTCCTTGTCCATCTTCATGTCCTTCATGAACAGGAAGTATTCGGCGACGGCGTCCAGGATCAGGATCAGCACGATGCAGCCCAGGCAGGTCAGCACCAGCGACAGCAGCAACTCGCGCCAGACCGTCGCGACGTCCATCACGCCGCCGTTCAGCTGGGCGAACAGCAGCGCCTTGTGCTTGCGCCAGATCAGCACCACCGCCACCGCGAAGCTGGCCAGGTACAGCAGCGCCTTCACCGCCTCCTTGATCGTGCGCAGGCTGAACAGCTTCTTGAAGCCGTTGACCGGATTGAGCGCCTCCAGATTGAGCTTCAACGCCTCGCTGGCCAGCACGAAGCCGGTCTGCAGCAGCACCGGCAGCGCCGAGGCGACGACGCACAGCAGGAAGATGGGCAGCAGCAGCTTCAGCCCCAGCCAGAACACCGCCTGGGCGTAGCCGTGCATGTCCTGCTGGAAGCCGCCGGCTATCGCCTGGCGGAAGGCGCCCATCAGCTCCACCAGCGAGCCGAAGGACACCAGGTAGGCGACGCCGCACAGCGTCAGGCAGGCCACCACCAGATCGCGGCTCTTGAAGGACTGGCCCTTCTTGGCCGAATCCTGCAGCCGCTTGCGGGTCGGTTGTTCGGTCTTGTTGGCCATCTCAGCGCACCAGCCAGCCGCCCAGCGCCTCGGGCCGGAAGCCCAGCCGCAGGACCGTGTCCGGCAGCACCGGCGCGAAATACAAGAGCATGATCAGCAGGGCGACGGCACTCTTCACCGTCAGCGATACCGCGAAGGCGTTCATCTGCGGCGCGAAGCGCGACAAGAGTCCCAGCACCGCCTCGGACAGCAGCAGCGCCGCCGTCACCGGGCTGGCCAGCACGATGGACTTGGCGATGATCTGGTTCAGCAGGCCCAGCACCGGCGCCAGCGGCGGCAGGCCGTCGCCGAGCGGGTCCAGCAGCTGGTAGCTCTGCCGCATCACGTCCAGCATCAGCCCCATGCCGCCTCCCTGCAGATAGACGGCGGCGGCGAACAGATTGAACAGATTGGCCAGCTCCGAGGTGTCGACGCCGTTGGCCGGGTCTATGCTGCTGCTCAGCGTGGCGCCGCGCTGGTTGTCTATGATGCTGCCCAGCGCGTGGAAGACCCAGAACGGCCAGGCCAGCAGGCAGCCCAGCAGCAGGCCGACCGCCGCCTCTCGCATCAGCAGCGCCATCAGCGGCAGCGCCTGGAAGGCCGCCTGGGCCAGCGGCGGATGCGGCCACAGGCCCAGCGCCACCATCATCGCCACCGCGGTGCGCACCATGCCGGTCAGCACATTGCTGTTGAGGAAGGGCAGGATGAAGAACACCGGCGCCACGCGGGCGAAGCCCAGCGCCGCCGCCGCCACCCAGCCGTGGACTTCGAAGAACAGCCCGAACTGCATGCGGCTATCCCCTGGCCAGCGCCAGCCGCATCACCTCGCGGCCGAAGGCCAGCAGCGTCTCGCCGTACCAGCCGGACAACAGGAACAGGCACAGGCTGACGCCGAACAACTTGATGCCGAACGGCAGCGTCTGCTCCTGCAATTGGGTGACGGTCTGGAACAGACCGACCAGGAGGCCGATCACGGTGGCGACCACGATGGGCCAGGCCGACATCAGCAACACCAGGTACAGCGCCTTGTTGCCGGCGAAAACCAGATCGTTCATGACAAACCTTTCATGCGGAGCCCGGCGCTAGGTCGCCAGGTCCAGGTATTGCAGGACCAGGCCCTTGGACAGCAACGTCCAGCCGTCCAGCGCGACGAACAGCACCAGCTTGACCGGCACCGATATCGTCACCGGACTCATCATCATCATGCCCAGCGCCAGCAGCACGCTGGAGATCACCAGATCGACGACGACGAAAGGCAGGTACAGATAAAAGCCGATCTTGAACGCGCTCTTGATCTCGCTGAGCGCGTAGGCCGGCAGCAGCGCGAAGATGGACGGCTCCTCGTCGGCCGCCGCCTCGCCGGTCTCGCGCTCGGTCCGCTGCGTCTGCGCCTTCTCGAAAAATTCCACCAGATCGGGGTCGGAATATTTCTTCAGATAGCCGCGGTAGCCGTCCAGGCCGTTTTCGACGAAGCCGCTGACGGCCTCGACGCTGCTGAAGCTGACCCGTTCCTGCTGGTAGTAGCTGTAGGCCTGCTGCGCGATCGGCATCATCACGAACATCGACAGCATCAGCGCGATGCCGTTGAGCGTCATATTGGACGGCACCTGCTGCAGCCCCAGCGCGTTGCGTACCATGACGAAGACGATGGAGAACTTGACGAAGCAGGTGCCGGAGGCGATCAGGAACGGCAGCAGCGTCGAAAACGCCAGCAGCGCGATCAGCGAAATATCATTCGACATCATCCAGCCCGCCCCGCCACTGCGCCAGCTCGACCCCGAGCCTGCCGTCCATCTGCACCAGCTCGCCGCTTCCCAGCAGCGCGCCGTTGGCGCGCACCTCGACGCGGCGCTCGGCGTCGGGCATCAGCGGCAGCAAGCCGCCTTCGCACAGCCGGCGCAACTCGTCCAGCGTCACGCTGCTTTGCTGCAGCACGAACTCCAGCCGCACCGGCAGCCGGCCCAATCCCTCCAGCGGACGCTGTTCCTGCGCCGCTTCCTCTTCATTGCGCCATTCCATGACGATTCCTTCCTCGATGCATCGATAATGTCCGACCAGTCGGCCGTTGCAGCGCACGTCGGCGCCGGTTTCGGCGATCAGCAGCACGTCGCCGGCGCGCACGGTGGCCAGCAGCGCCAGGCTGATGTCGCTGGCGCCGACGATGAAGCTCAGCGGCAGCGGCAGGCCGTCCAGCGCATCGGCGCCGGCGTCCGGCAGCGGCTCGGGCGCCCGCTCCAGCCATACCGGGCCCTGGGCGGTCTGCGCCCGCAGCAGCGGCCGCCGCGGCAGTTCGCCGGCGTCGCTGAAGGCGCCAACCGTCAGCCGGCCGCCGCCCATCCCGGGCATCGGCCACGCCAGCGGCGCCTCGCAGGCGGCGATCAGCCCGGCAGCCTGCTCGTCGCCGCCGGCGGCGCTGGCCAGCACCGCCAGCTCCGGCGCCATGTGCTCCAGCCAAGTCCGCGGCTCCAGCCAGCCGCGCCAGCGGCCGTCGGCGTCCTCCACTTCCAGCCAGCGGCCGATCTGCGGCGGGTACGCCATCTCGGCGTGCCAGCCCTGGGCCGCCCAGGCGGCCGCGACGCGGCGCAGCGCGCGGTCGCGCCCATCCAGCTGTCTCAGTTTCAGCATCAGCCCTCTTCCTCCTCGTCACGCTGCCGGCGCCTGTCCTGCCCGCCGCCGTCCCTGCCGTCCCCGGCCAGATTCCATTGCTGCGGATTGCCGCTCTGCCATTGCTCGCCGAGCCGCTGCTGCACCAGGCTGTCCGACGGCTGCAGCGTCAGCTGCGCCGATCCCGGCGTCGCCTGCACGGTGACGGCGTGGGTGGCGCCCCAGCTCTGGAAGCGGTAGGTCAGGCCGGAGGCTTCCGGCGCCGGTGCCGCTTGCGGCGCGGCCGGCGCGGTCTGCGGCTGCGGTTTCGGCTGTCGCGGCGCTTCGGCCGGAACCTGGGGCGCATCGATTCTGGCCGCCTCCGCCCGCACCGGCGCGGCGGCCGGCGCCGCCTCCGTTTCCGGCTTGCGCGGCGGACGGGCCGGCGCCGGAGGCGGGGCCGCCGGCGTTTCGCCCGCCTGCGGCGCCGTCGCGCGCAGATGCTCTCGCAGCAACGGCTCGAGGCCCTCCCGCTGTTGCGGCCACGCCGCCGGCGTCTCCGCGCGCGGCTCGGCCGCGGCCGGCGCCGGCGCATGCCCCGCCGGCTTCGCCTTGTCGCGCGCCGGCGTCGACGCCGACATCGTTTCCGCCGCGGCTTCGGCCGCCACGTCTTGCAGCCGAAGCGGCAGACGCGCCGCGCCGTGCGCCGAATGCGACGCCGGCATCGGCTGCGCGGCTGCGCCGGCCTGCCCCCGCCGGGCATCGTCCCGATGCGCCGGACCGGCGGCCTTGCCCGTCTCGCCGCGCTGCTGCGCCGGCGTTTCGCCGGACCGCAGGCCGCCGTGCTTCAGACGCAGCGCCGCCGGCGGCGGCGGCTGCCACGGCCATGCCGCCGGCGGCATCGCCTGGTCCGCGCCCGGCTCGTCGCCGGGCTTGCGCGGGTCGCGCTCCGTTTTTTCCGCCAGCCGGCCGGCCTCGCGCTCGAAGGCCTCGGCCACGCCGGCCGTCTCGGTTTGCTGCGCCGGCGCCGCCGCCACAGCGATTGTCGGGATCACCACGTCCATTTCCTCGTCTCCTCCTGCTCGGCCTCCTCGCGACGCAAGCGCGACAGGCTCTCGCGCCGGCGCTGCAGCCGCGCCCAACGCTGGTATTTGTCTTCCTTGCGCAGCCACAGGCTGCGCCGCTCGACCTCCTCGGCGCGCAGCTGCTCCAGCCGCTGCCGTTGCGCCGCCAACTCTCCGTCCTGCAGGTCCAGGTTCTGCAACTGGCGGCGCAGCACCGCCTGCCGGCGCTGCAGCGCGAACAGGCCGCCGCGGTCGAACACCGTCCGCTGCGGTCGCTGCGCCTGCAGCAGCTGGCGCAGACCGTGCCGCTGGCCGGCGATGTCGTCCTGCTCGCGCCGCAAGGCCTCGTCCTCGCGCGCCAGCTTGGCCAGCGCCTGCTCGCTGCGGCGCTGCGCCGCCCGGCAGCGGCCCAGCAAGGCGCCCAGCCTAGCCAGCAAGCTCATCCAGCTCCCTCAGCGTGTCCGCCAGCGGCGCGTCCTCGTCCATGCGCTGGCGCAGCCAGCGCAGCAGCGGCTCGCGCCGCCGCATCGCGTCGTCGTTGTCGGCGTTGTCGCCCGGCCGGTACTCGCCCAGGTCGATGAAGACCTGCAGTTCCTCCAGCCGCGCCAGCAGCCCGCGCGCGGCGGCCGCGGCGCGCTGCTGACCGGCGCCGGTCACCTGGCCCGCCACCCGGCTGGCGCTTCTGAGCACGTCTATCGCCGGGTAATGACCTTGCCCGGCCAGCTTGCGGCTCAGATAGATGTGGCCGTCCAGGATGGAGCGGATTTCGTCGGCCATCGGATCCGGCTCGTCGTCGCTCTCCAGCAGCACCGTGTAGAAGGCGGTGATGCTGCCGTCTCCGGTGGCGCCGGGACGCTCCAGCAGCCGCGGCAGGCTGTCGAACACCGAGGCCGGGTAGCCGCGCCGCGCCGGCGGCTCGCCGGCCGACAGCGCCACGTCGCGCAGGGCGCGGGCGTAGCGGGTCATCGAGTCGACGAACAACACCACCTTCTTGCCCTGGTCGCGGAAGTACTCGGCCACCGTCGTGGCCAGCAGCGCGGCGTTGCAGCGGTCCACCGAGGCGAAGTCCGAGGTGGCGTACACCAGCACGCAGCGGTCTCGCTTGTCCGAGCCGCGCAGCGCCTCGACGAATTCGGTGACTTCGCGGCCGCGCTCGCCTATCAGGCCGACGACGAAGACGTCGGCGTCGGCCCGCTCGATCAGCATGTGCATCAGCATGGTCTTGCCGCAGCCGGCGGAGGCGAAGATGCCGACGCGCTGGCCGACGCCGCAGGCCAGCAGGCCGTCTATCGCCCGGACGCCGGTGGCCAGCGGCTCGCGCACGCCGACGCGGCTGGCGTAAGGCGGCGGATCGGCGTCTATGCCGCGCGCCTCGCCGCCGGCGCCGGCCGCCGGCGCCAGCCTCTCGACGACCCGGCCGGTCGGATCGAGCACCGCGCCCAGCGTGTCCGCGCCGACCCAGGCCGACAGCGTCCGCCCGGTGGGTTGCAGCACCGCCTCGCGCGACAGGCCGCGGGCGTTGCCTATCAGGCTCAGCACCGCGCGCTCGCCGTTCAGGCCGACCACCTGGGCCCGCGCCGTCGCGTCGCGCTCGCGCCAGTTCGCGCGGATCTCGCACAATTCGCCTATGGCGACGCCGGGCAGCGAGGCCTCCAGGATGGGACCGCTGAGCTTGTGCGGGCTGGCCAGGCGGCGCAGCAGCCGCGGCGGCTTCATCTGAGCACCGTCCCGCAGAAGCGCTCCAGGCTGTCGAAGAAGCCGTTCAAGGCCTCGGAGAAGCGCTTGCCGTCGACCAGGCTGGCCGGATCCAACAGCGCCTTCAGTTCGAGCGCGCCGTCGGCTCGCGCCAGTTGCAGCTGGCCGCCGCGCGCGTAGCCGCAGCCTTCCAGCAAGGCGTCCAGCAGCTCGGGCGCGCGTTGCGCCAGCGCCTCGTCGCCGTGCTCGGTCAGCCGGGCCCACAGCCAGACTTCGTCGCCGTCGGCGGCGATGTGGATGCTGGGCAGGTCATGCAGGTCCAGCGCGATGGTGGAATGGCCGTCCAGCTCGCCGAGCAGGCTGGGGTCGCAGCCGCTTTCCTGCAGCGCCGAGCGGACCAGTTGGGCGATATCCAGTGCGAACATAAGCTTGTGTCCTCGTCAGATGGTTTTGATCACGTTGACCGACACGCTGTCGGTGATTTCGCCGAAGGACACCACTTCCAGTTCGCGGAAGCGGGTCTCGACCAGTTTCTTGATGAAGCGGCGCACGTCGACCGAAGCCAGCAGCACCATGTCCTTGTGCGCGACGCCCAGGTTGTCCAGGCCCAGCGCGAACAGGTCCATCAGCTCGTCGGACGCCGCCGGTTCCAGATTCAGGAAGGCGCCGGCCGAGGTCTGGCGTATGCCTTTGCGCACCATGTCCTCGACCTCGGCCGAGACCATCACCGCCCGCAACTCGCCGCCGCCGGCGAATTTGTGGCAGATGTAGCGCGCCAGCGCGCCGCGCACGTGCTCGACCAGGCTGATCACGTCCTTCTCGCGCGGGGCCCACAGCGCCAGCGCCTCCATCACCAGCTTCATATTGCGCACCGAGATGCGCTCGGCCAGCAGGCGCTGCAGCACTTCGGCGATGCGCTGGACGGTGGCGTGGCGCAACACCTCCTTCAAGAGGTCCGGGTATTTGCCCTCCAGCTGGTCCAGCATGTGCTTGGTCTCCTGGACGCCGAAGTATTCATTGACGTGGCGGGCCAGCAGCGCCGCCAGGCAGTGGTAGAGCTCGTCCAGCGCCGGGCGCAGCTGGTAGCCCAGCGTCGTCAGCCTCTCGGCCTGCTCCGGCCGCGCCCAGGCGCAGCGGCTGCCGCCGTGGCTGCTCCATTGCAGCTCGATGTCCAGCGCCTCCAGCTCGTCGGAATGGTTGACCACCCGCAAGAGGTCGAAGCGGATCGCGAAGGCGTCGGCGCGGATCTCGTTGATCAGCAGCGCCACGCGGTCGTCCTCCAGTCCGTCGCCGTCGCGCAGCAGCATGTCCGGCAGCCGCACGCCGTAATCGATGAAGAACTGGCTGCGCAGCCGCTCGGCCAGTTGCGCCTTCTCCAGCGCCGCCCGGCGGCTTTTCGGCACCAGCAGGATCAGCGGCACCGTCTCCGCCGCGACCTTGTCCAGATCGCCGATCAGGCCCAGCGAGCTGTCGGCGGCGTGCGCCGCCTCGGCCTGGCCGCCGCCCTTCGCCGCCGGCGCAGCCGCCCCCGCCGCGGTCTTCCCGCCTGCGGCCGCGCGTCGCTTGTAATAGAACAGGCCGCCCAGCGCCGCGGCCAGGATCAGGAACACGATCAGCGGGAAGCCGGGCAGCATGCCCACCGCCAGCGCCAGCACCGCCGTCACCACCAGCACGAACGGGTTGCCCAGCAACTGGCTCATGATGTTGCGGCCCATATTGTCGCTGTCGCCGTTGACGCGGGTGACGATGAAGCCGGCGCTGATGGCGATCAGCAGGGCCGGAATCTGCGCGACCAGGCCGTCGCCTATCGTCAGCATGGTGTAGGTCGACAGCGCGGTGGACAGATCCATGCCGTGCTGGGTCATGCCGACGGCGATGCCGCCGATGAAGTTGACGAAGATGATGATGATGCCGGCGATGGCGTCGCCCTTGATGAACTTCATCGCGCCGTCGAAGGAGCCGTACAGCTGGCTTTCGCGCTCCAGCACGCTGCGGCGTTCGCGCGCGCCGTCGGCGTCGATGATGCCGGCCTTCAGATCGGCGTCTATGCTCATCTGCTTGCCCGGCATGCCGTCCAGCGAGAAGCGCGCCGCGACCTCGGCCACCCGCTCCGAGCCCTTGGTGATCACGATGAACTGGACCACGGTGACGATGGAGAACACCACGAAGCCGACCGCCAGGCTGTCGCCGATGACGAACTGGCCGAAGGTGGCGATGATCTCGCCGGCGTCGGCCTCGATCAGGATCAGCCGGCTGGTGCTGATCGACAGCGCCAGCCGGAACAGCGTGGTGATCAACAGCACCGACGGGAAGGTCGAGAAGCTGAGGATGCGGTCTATGTAGAACGAGCCCATGAACACCAGCACCGCCAGCACGATGTTGAGGCCGATCAGGAAGTCCACCAGATAGGTGGGCAGCGGGATGATCAGCATCGCGATGATCATCACCATCAGCAGCAGGATCAGCAGTTCCGGGCGCGAGCGCGCGCCGTTGAGCAGGGAATTCAACACCTGTGTTTCGTCCAGTCAAAGCCGGCGCGGCCCGCGCCGGGGTTCAGGGAAAACGGCCAGCCAAACCGCGCCGGGCGCGGCTTGGCTGGCGGCTCTCGCGATCAGTTCTCGCGCCGCCGCTCGGCCTGTTCGCGCCGGTAGGCGACGGCGGCCATGTCGCGCAGCGCCTCCAGCAAGGCCGGTTGCCAGGCCTCGTCGAGGAAGAGCCGCGGCGGCAGCGTCTTGCAGGCCTGGTAAAGCAGCTGCAGCAGCGAGGAATGCTCGGCGTGGCGGCTGAGCAGCGCCTCGGCGCCGACCGTGTCGGCCAGCAGCGCGTCGACCTGCTCGGGCTGCTGCAGCAGGCCCAGCATCAACAGCAGCCAGCCGCCCTCGTCCGCGTTGAATCGTCTCGCCAGCGGATCGGCCAGCAGCCGGCCGACGAACTCGCTGTCGGCCGAGCGCAGCAGCTTCAGCTGGGTCAGCCTGCCCAGCAGCTGGCCGAACTCCAACCGCGAGCAGCTGGGGTCCTGGGCGTCGATGTCGGCCAGCAGCGCGCCTTCGATGAAGTCCAGCACCGCGGCGCGGCGCCGCAGGCCGTAGCTGGCCACCCAGTCGGCGTAGACCTCGGCCTCGGCGGCGTCGCTCTCGAGGAACTGGCGGTAGCTGGCCCGCAGCAGGCCGGGGCTGAGGTCCAGCGCCTTGCCGAACAGCCGCGCCTTCAGGGCGCAATTGATGCCGGCCTTCAGCTGCCGCGGCTCGGCCTCGTCCTCCACCTGCTTCAGCAAGGCCTGCAGCCGCTTGCGCACCACCTCGTCCAGCTGGCGGCGGCGCAGCAGCTCGCGCAGCACCAGCGCCAGGTCGCTGGCGTCGGGGAACAGCGCGCGCGCCTGGCGCAGCAACTCCTCCGCCGACACCCCGTGCGTCTTGGCCACCTGGATGACGCGCTGCGCCTTCGGCAGCGTCTCGTCGTCCAGCACCCGCTCGAAGCTGTCGGCCAGATGGCCCAGCTTCTTGTCGTAGTCGCGCCGGTTGCGGAACTGGGTCAGCACCGCCGCCATCTCGTCGGTCGCCTGGGCGAAGCGCTGCACCTCGGCCGCCGGGCTGGCGTCTTCGGTCTGCTGCGCCTCGGCCTGCCTGGCCTCGCTCTGGCGTTGCGCGTCCTTCTGCGCCTCGGCCCTGGCCATCTGCTTCGGCGAGCGCAGGCCTATGCTGAATACCGCGCGCGGCGTGATGTCCATCGCCGCCTACCCGCCGGACCGCTGCTCGCGGTCCAGGTAGTCGCGCACCCATTGCTGCAGCGGATCGGTCTCGATGCCGCCGCGGCGCGCCAGGTCGGCCGACAGATCGCTGGCGTCCGGCGTCAGCGGCTCGTCTATTTCGCGCGGCTGGATCAGGAAGATCCGCACCGTATTGGTCTGGCTGTCGCGGCGGTAGCGGAACAGCCCGCCGACCAGCGGCAGATCGCCCAGCAGCGGCACCTTGGCCTGGCCGCTGTCGCTGGCGTCGCGGGTGTAGCCGCCTATCAGCAGGCTCTTGCCCTGCGGCACGCGCGCCACCGTGCTGATGCGGGTGCGACCCACTTCGGGCAGCCCCGCATCCTTGTTGTCCTGGGTGTAGTCCGGCGCGCGGGTCTCGCGGCCGTCCTCGATGTTCAGCGACATCTCGATCTGGCCGTCGGCGGCGAAGCGCGGCAGCACGCTGACCAGCGTGCCGTAGGTGACGTGCTGCAGATCGACGCTGCGCTCGCCGACCAGCTTGGCGTAGAAGGTGCGATTGTTGTCGAAGATGGCCGGCACGTTCTCCTGGGTCAGCACCACCGGCCGCGACACCACATTGGCCTTGTCCTTGCGCGACAGCGCCATCACCGAGGCGAGGAAGCGGGTGCCGTCCAGCGTGCTCAGCGAGCCGGCCTGGTTCAGCGCCACGCCCAGCTTGTTGCCGACGGTGACGCTGCCGCTCCAGTTGACGCCGAGCTGGTCCAGGTCTTCCTTCTGCATGTCTATGATCCACAGCGACAGCTCGACATGGCGCTTGGCCACGTCCAGCGCCTGCGCCAGGCTCTCGATGAAGCGCACCTGTTCCGCGCTGCCCTTGACCAGCAGGCTGTTGGTGTCCGGATAGGCGATCACCCGGATGTCGCCGGCGGCCGCGTCCTTTTTCAAGGCCTCCGGCAGGCTGAGCCGCGCCTGGTACGGCGCCGCCTTGGCCTCGCCAGGCGTGAAATCCGGCATCGCCGGAATGTCGCCGCGCTTCTCCGGCGGTGCGCCGGCGACGGTCTGCAGCGGCTTCTGCTCGCCCTGCAGCAACTGTTCTATCACCGTCGCCATCCCGGGAATGACGATCTTCTGGTCGCGCAATTCGTAACTGCGGTCGCTGACGAAGGTATTGCCAAGCCGGATCACGCCTATCTTCTGCCGTCCCAGGTCCAGGCCGTCGCTCTGCTTGTCCATCATCGCGGCGGCGTTGCTGACCAGGTCGACGAAGACCGGCGGGCCGGAGACGTAGAAGGTGCCGCTGCGGGCGTCGCCGCGCAGCGGATAGCGCTTGTCGTACAGGCCGGACTTCCTGAGGAAGTCGTTGAAGGCCTGCAAGGTGACGTTGCGCAGCGACAACACCGCGCTGCGGGTCTCGCCGGCGTCGTAGACATAGATGGCCTGGCCGTCGTGATACCAGATCAGGCCCAGCTGCTGGGCCATCTTGTCCAGCATCGCCTGCGGATTGGACAGGTCGAACTGGCCGCTGATCTGCTTGCGCGCGGCCAGCTTGCTGACGATCACCGGCTTCTTCAGCCGCGACGACAGCGCGTCGAAAAAGCCGCGCAGGCTGTCCTTGTTTGCGACATAGCCGCTATCGGTGGCGGCCCGCTCCGCGGCGGCGGCGGGCGCCGCCATGAGCGGCGGCGACAATAAAACGCATCCCAGCAGCGATGCGCATAACAGGTGTTTTTTCATTTGGTGGCCAGTTGGATGATATTGGACAGACCGCGTGGAGAAACACCGATCAGACCTTTGATTTCATTGGAAAAATGTGAAGATGACGCATAGCCGTGCTTCAAGGCGACCTGGGTCAGGCTGTCCCGCCCCTCGGCGACGTCCAGCAGCGAGCGCGCCATCCGCCAGTCGCGCAACTCCGTCTTGGCGGCGGAGCCCAGCGCGTTGCGGCACAGGCGGCGAAAATGCGAGTAGGACACGCCATAGCGCTCGCCCAGCTGCTGCAGCTTGTCGCCGCCGGCTGACTGGGCCAGCAGAAAGCGCACCAGCCAATAGCTTTCGTTGTGGCGCAGCAGCGCCAGCAGGTCGGCGAAGGTCTCGTCCGGCTGCAACACCTGGCGCAGAAACCAGTATTCGCAAGCCCTGCGCTCGTCCCAGATTTCGTCGTCGGCCAGCGGCAGCAGCGCCCAGCGCTTCTCGCACGGCCGCTGCGCCTCGTCTCGGGCCTCGTCCACGAAAGCCAGCAGCTTGGTCAGCGCCTCCAGCCGCAGCGGGCGGAAGGCCAGCCGGCCGGACGCGACCGTCGCTTCCAGGCGGTCCAGCAGCAGCAGGCCGCGCCGGCCGGCGGGCAGCTCCACGGTGGCGCCGCCCGATGTCCAGGCCAGGGCCAGGCTCGCCGCCCCCTCCTGCGGTTGCAACAGCCAGGCCTCCTGGGCGGCCACGCCGCGCTTGGCGGCGGCCCCCAATGTTTCCAGCGGATTCAACACATCGTTGTCTGTCATCTGTCACGCCCGTTTAGTGGGCTCTTGCTTCGATGACGGACAGTTTCCCGCAGCCTCGCCAGGGAATCCTGATGCAAATCTGATGGTGAACCGAGGTTTGCCTGATCTGAGTTCAATCATCTCCGGCAAACCTCGGCAACGGCGCCTAGGCGGCGACCGGCGACTCCGACCAGCCCGGGAACGCCAGCTTGTCGGCCTGCCACAGCGGGTATTGTCGCTGCATCAGCTCCTCGAGCGCGGCCTCGGCGCGCCGGAAACCGGCCTCGCCGTCGCCGTGGCCGCGCATCGCCGCGTCGAAGCGCTCGCCGAAACCGTCCTGCGGCTGACGGCGCAGGAAATACTCGGCTTCGGCGCGGACCGCCGAACCCGGCTCGGCCAGCCGGCGGAACAGCCCCTGCAGCGCCGGCCGCTGATCCAGCCTCAGGTCCGGCCAGCGCGCCGCCTCGCCGACGGCCTGCAGATGCAGATAGTGCATCATCGGCGCGCTCAGGCTGTTGTCGCCCCAACGCTCGCGGAGCACGATGCCGGCAGACGCGCCGGCGTTCAGCCCCAGCTCCAGCGAGACGCCCGGCTGCAGCGGCACGCCGCCGGACAGCGCGAGCGCGGCCTCGCCGCTGGCCAGCACCCGCGACAGCTGCAAGCGGAAACCGGCCGCCGACGACGGGAAGTCGGCCTCGCCCTGGTATTGCGGCTTGTAGAAACGCAGCAGCAGCGTGACGCCGCCGCCCAGCTGGCCGGACAAGGCCGACTGCGCGTCGGCCAGCGCCGCCGGCAAGGCCTCGGCCAGGCCGTGCGGCGCCAGCTGCGCCATCAGCGCGCCCTTCAGCTTGTCCAGCGCGCCGGCATCGGCCAGGCTGCCGGACAGCGTCAGACGCAGGTCCTTGTAATCGCCGGCGCGCACCGGATTCAGATGCACGCGCTGGCGCTCGATCAGCGTCGCCTCGGCCTTCAGCCCCAGCGGACCGATGCCGCCGCCCAGGTTCAGCGTGTGGCTGCGCTCGACTATCCTGAGCTCCAGCGTATCGAGGAAGGCCGTCCGGCGGGCCAGCGCCTCGGCGTCGTGGCGGATCGGCGGCGCGTAGAGCCGCGGCGCGATGTCGGCCAATGCCTGCGCCGCCGGCGCGGCCTCGGGCCGTTCGGCGGCGGCCAGCATCAGCGCCGCGTGCGCCAGCGCCATGTTCGCCAGCACATCCTCGCGGCTGCGTCCGCGCCAACTGTCGGCGATGGACCGCTCGACCCGCGCCCCGCCGTGACGCCGGCCGACGCCGGCGTCCAGCTGCTGCGCCACCGCGCAGAAATGGTCGAACTCGGCGGCCAGGCCCCGCGCCGCCTTCAGCAAGGCGTCCGGCCCGCTATCGCGCAAGGCCTGCGCCGACGCGGCGCCGGTCAAGCGGCTCAGCGGCCGCGCGCCGGCTCGCTCGCGCGGACCGTCGAACAGCCCCTGGGCCCGCGCCTCGATGCCCGCCAGCCGCTGCGCGGCGATTTCGGGGTCGCGCGCCGCCTGCCGCGGCGAGGCCAGCGCGCGCCAGTACGGCGTCCAGGCCTTGGCGTGGATGTCGATGCGCTCCACCGAGACGCCCACCCCGGCGCTCAGTCCGGCCGCGGAGGCGCTCGCGCCGGCGCCGCCCTTGACGCTGACGATGTCGCCGGACGGCACCACGGCCGGCCGCGAACCCGGCAGCGGCGCCGAGGCGTCGCGCTGACCCAGCCAACCCAGCAGCACGCCCAGACGCTGCTGCTGGTCGGCCGCCTGCTGCTGCAGCCGGTGGTAATGCTTCAGTTCGTTGCCGTGCCCCGGGCGGAACAGCCGGATCAGCGCGCCGACGGCGGCGCGGGCGCCCTGGCCCAGCGTGTCGCGCCGCGACGCGTGGCCGAGCGTGTCGGCGTTCAGCTTCACGAAGGCGGTGGCGCTGTCATACTCCTCGTAACGCGTATGCTGCACCCGCCCGTCCACGCCGCCCGACAGCTTGGCGACGCCGACGCCGCCGGCGATGGACGCCGACGCCGACGCGGCCTTGCTGCGGTTGCGGAAGACAAAGCCCTCGTCATCGTTGTCGACGCTGCGCCCCCAGCCCACGCCGACCTTGAAAACCGCCTTGGCGCCCGTGCCGCCCTCGCCCAGGCCCAGGCCTATGCCGGCATCGATGCCGACATGGCGCTCGGAACTGGCGCCGGGACGATCGAAACGGGCGAACTGCGGCAGCAGCTGCGTCTCGGCCTCGGCTCGAGCCAAGCGCGCCCAGGCGGCATGGCCATGCAGCGCCAGCCGCTCGCTCAATTCGGCCAGCCCGCGGCCCAGCTCGGCCCTCGGACCGCCAGACGGCAGCAGACCGGCCAGTTTTTCCAGCTGCAGCGAGAAGCGCGCGCTTTCCCGCATGTCCAGCGTCGGGCCGGAGCCCGCCGCCAACTGCCGCTGCAGATCCCGCAGCAGGGCCAAGGCCGGCGGCGTCTCCTGCCGGCGAAACGGCCCGATGCGCAGGGCCTCGACCCAGCGCGGCCGCGCCGGCGCCTCCAGGCTGCCGACCCGCCCTTCCAGCGCCGCCAGCACCCGGCCCACGTCGCGCCGCTGCAGGCTCGAATCGGCCGCGCTCAGCTTCAGTTCGTCCGGCGCGCGCGCCGCCTCCGCCGGCCGGCACTGGGCCGAGCGCAGCGCGCCCGCCAGCCCCGGCGCCTCGGCGGCGGCACCGCTCGCCATCACCGCCGCGCCACCCGGCGCCGCGACGGCGCCCCTGCTTATCGCATCCAGCATGACTGCCTCCCCTCGCTCATTCCCCGCGCGCGGCGGCGATATTGGACGCCAGCGACAAGGGATTGACCGCCGCGCCCACCTGGTCGCGCAAGGCGCCCAGCTTGTCGGCCAGCCCGTCCGCCTTGCCGCGCTCGGCCGCCGCCAGCCGGCCGTCGCCACCCATCTGCCGCAACATGCCGACAGCGGTATCCAGTTCCCCGCACAACTGCGACAGGCAAGCCCGGAATCCGTCCGCGGCGCCGGGCGCCGCCGCTTCGCGCGTCGGTGCCCGCCCCGAGACCATGTCGGCCGACCTCAGGCCGGCGCCCAAGGCCGTGCGTTCCGCCGCCGGCCGCTCGGCAGCCAGCCCCGACAGGCGCAAGTCGCTCGCGCCCGACACTCCATTCACCATGCTGATACTCCTGCCCGGCACAGCCGGAACGACGGTTGGCGCCGGCCCGGACGGACTGGCGAATGAGCGCCAAGTTAGCGCAAGCCCCGCATCGGGACTTGCATAAAACGCCAACGGGTTCTTGTCGCTTTTAAGAGTTTTCCCATTTGTAGCAAGCAGTCCCTCGCGTAGTATTCCAACTCTAATCTGGATATTTCGTGATCGAATTATCAGCAAGCTGTTCAAATACAAAGAAACAGATGCCGATCGTTCGTCCTCGCCATGGTGCTGAACGATTTTTGCAAGCCGCCAGCGCGGCAGCATAAGTACCATGCGCTATCCGTTTTTATGATGTGCCGATAACGACAACAACCAAGACAGATCATCCACATATCTATCAGAAGAAAGCACGCCGACAGGACGCGCCGCCACGGGGGATGGGCGGCCGGCGCGACCAGGGCCGACTCGACTCCGGCGGCCCGTCCGTACGGTTGTTGCGCGCTGCGCGCAAGAGGAACAGGAAGATGGCGTTAAACAACGATGGCTTCATCAATCGACAATTCGTATTCGGCGATTTCGTGCTGCAGTTCGACGGCGTGCTGACCCACCGCGCGCAACAGATCAGCGTGCCTCCGAAGGAACTGGCCGTGCTCACCACGCTGCTGGAAGCCGCCGGCGAGCTGGTCAGCAAGGATGCGCTGCTGGACCGGGCCTGGCCCGACGGCGACGTCAACGAGGAGTCGCTGACCCGTTGCATCTACGCGCTGCGCCGCATCCTGCTGGAAGACAAGCGCAACCGCTACATCGACACCGTCTACGGCAAGGGCTACCGCTTCTGCCGACCGGTGGCCGTGGTGTCGCGCCCGACGCCGGCCGCGCAGAAATGCACGATGGCGGTGCTGCCGTTCCGCACCGACGGCGAGCTGGACGCGCTGGAGCTGCACGGCGCGCTGGTCCAGTGCCTGTCGCGCTATTCGCCGTTCGGCCTGATCGTGCTGCCGGCCACCATCACCCGCACCGGCGGCGACATCGCCGACATCATGGCGATGATCGACCACCTGCGGCCGGACTACTACCTGGCCGGCCAGGCTCAGCGGAACGGCGACGGCTGGCAGCTGCGGGTCGAGCTGGTGCGCGCCGACGGCCACCAATTGCTGCATCACGAAAGCATAGAGCTCGGCCCCGGCCAGCACATCGCCGCGTTGCAGAGCCGGCTCGCCAGCGTATTGCCGCAGCGCATCCCGGGTCTGCGCTGGAGCCAGGGCAGTTCGCAGCAGCTGGAATCGCTGGACATGGCCATCACCTACCTGAACGCCCGCCACGAGATGCAGCGGCACACGCCGTCCAGCCTGCGCCGGGCGCTGGTGCTGCTGCTGCAGTGCGCCAGCAACGCCCCGGGCAGCGCGCTGCCGTATTGCAGTCTGGCCGAATGCTATCTGGCGCTGGCTCAGCTGGGCCTGTTCGACCAGCGGCTGGCGCTGACGGAGGCGCAGCAGGCGGTGGACAAGGCGGTGGCGCTGGACGCCGCCAATCCGCAGGCCCTGGGCCTGCTGGCGCTGCTCAGCAGCCTGCGCGGCGAACAGACCGTCGCCGAGGCGCTGTTCGAACAGGCGCGGCTGCTGGCGCCGGAATCGCTGGACGTCCGCTACTACCATGCCTGGCACCTGTTCCTGTCCGGCCGCCTGGACCTGGCGCAGCAGGCGCTGGACGCCTGCCTGGAGCGCGATCCGTCGCGCATCGCCGCCAGTCTGCTGAAGCTGTGGCTCACCTATTGCGACCACCGCCTGGACGAGGCCGTGGCGCTGGGCAAGCGCCAGCTGTGCCAGTACGGCCAGGAGCATCCGGTATTGCAGAACATGCTGGCGCTGTTGCTGGCCCTGCAGGGCCAGCACGTCCAGGCCGAGGAGCTGGCCGCCGCCGCGCGCGCCGCCGGCGAGGAATGCGGCCTCCTGGCGGTCAACGGCTGTTACATCCGCCTGTGCCGACAGGGCAAGGCCGCCGGCGAGGAGATCCAGGACTTCCTGGCGCGCGTCGACTGCCGCCAGGTGCGCTCCGGCCTGCTGCCGCTGATCCTGGAACTGCACGGCCTGGAGGCCGCTCAGCGCCTGTGGCGGCAATTGCAGGCCGAGGGCTATCTGTGGCTGCGCGCCTCGCAGCAGGATCCGCGCCTGGCCGAGCTGCACCAGCCGCAGCTGCCGGAGGCGGCATGAAAGGGATCGCGCTGGGCGCCGCGCTGCTGCTCGGCTCGCTGTCCGCCCGCGCCGACTGCTGGGACCGCGCAGGCGCCGCCTTCAATATCGAGCCCGACCTGCTCTACGCCATCGCCCAGCAGGAGTCCGGCCTCAGGCCGGACGCGGTCGGCCGCAACCGCGACGGCAGCCGCGACCTGGGCCTGATGCAGATCAACAGCGTCCACCTGCCGCGGCTGCGCGCCCTCGGCATA
Source organism: Chromobacterium sp. CV08 (assembly GCF_051129845.1). Classification (NCBI taxonomy): domain Bacteria; kingdom Pseudomonadati; phylum Pseudomonadota; class Betaproteobacteria; order Neisseriales; family Chromobacteriaceae; genus Chromobacterium; species Chromobacterium sp. CV08. The sequence goes on along the minus strand of NZ_CP150453.1, from coordinate 2,472,556 downwards.
GACGAGAAGCGCCTGCTCGGCGACGCCTGCCTGTCGGTCATGGTCGGCGCCTCCATCCTGGCCGACATGATGAAACGCTACGGCTACTCCTGGGAGGCCGTCGGCGCCTACAACGCCGGCCCGGCGCCGGGCCGCCGCCAGTTGCGCATGCGCTACGCCCGCCAGGTGTGGCAACGCTACCAGTTGCTGCGCACCGCGCGCTGATTCGCTTCACCCTTGACATGGCGGCCCCGCCGGCGACGGCGTCAGGCCGCCATCTTTTTTTCCGCCGCGGGCGTCTTCATCAGGATTGGCCGATTTTCCATCAGGAACTGCCGGGCCGCCGCCGCTACAGTGGCCATAACGGCGCACGATCGCCATCTCCATCAGTACAGACATCATGGCCGTAGAAGACATCCACACCCCGGGGCACGACGCCGTCGTGGCCCGCCTGCTAAACAGCCCGCTGCGCGGCTGCGAATTCCTGTTGCCGCAGGGCCGCACGCTGTTCCTGGTCGGTCCGGAACGGACGCTGGACGGCGGCGGCGCGCCGCCGGAGCTCCCGGCCGACACCCTGTACGTGCCGCTGGAACACGGCGGCGTCAACTTCGAAGTGATCGTCGATGGCGATCGGGCCTCGATACGCGAACTGGGGCCGGAGGACGCTCAAGCGCGCGTCGCCGACTTCAACCAGGCGCTGAGCGTCGGCGCGCTGCAGCTGGCGCTGCGCCCGCGACACCAGGCCTGGCTGCCGGACGCGCTGGGCGACCCGCCGCCGCCGGAGGCCGGCGCCGCGCGGCAAGCGCGCCGCGGCTGGTTGTGGCTGCCGGCGCTGGCGCTGCTGCTGGCGGCGGCGGGCGGCGCCTGGTGGCTGTGGAACAGCCCGCAGCGACAGGCCGCCGAGTTGTCGACGCTGCTGGGCGGCGATCCGCAGCGCTTCCGCGTGCTGGACGGCCGCGACGGGCGCTTCTACGTCGCCTCCGCCGACATGCGCGCCCGCGCCTGGGCCGCCCAGGCGCTGCTGCGCAGCGAATACCGCGACAAGGCCCAGGCGCTGGATCCCGGCCAGGAAAACGAACGCATCGCGCGCTGGCTGGCCGACACCCGGCCCGGCCTCGCCTACTACCGCCTGCAGCTGGACGATCCGCGCCAGCCGCAGTTGTGGATCAGCCGGCAGCGCGCGCCGCTGGACGCCCAGGCGCGCCAGCTGCTGTCGCTGCAGTTGATGGGCCAGCTGCCCTACGCCGCCCAGGTGGACATCGTCGACATCGACGACGCCGCCGCGGCCCAGGCCGCCGAGGCCGGCCTCGGCCGGCAGGCGCTGCCCTTCTCCCGCAGCGAGCACCGCGACAGCGTCACCTTCGTCATCGAAGGCGCGCTGGACGACGGCGAACTGGAACGGGCCCGTCGCTTCGTCGACGGCTACTACCGCCAATGGGGCGGCCGCTACGTGCAGTTCGCCATCGAACTGAAGGACGACTGGCTCAAGGGCAAGTCCTTCAAATACGGCAACCAGGGCTATGTGAAGCTGAACAACGGCCACTGGTACTTTCCCAAGCCAATCTGACCAAAGGACCTACCATCATGGCAAAAATCGACTTCCCCTGGAGCGGATATCTGGATGAACAGTCCGCCAAGTTCGATGAAGGCGTCAAAGACATGCACAAGCAAGTGGAGGACGCGCTGGCCGCGCTGAAGGACAAGCCGTCCGACCCCCAGCTGCTGGCGCAGTACCAGAGCAAACTGTCCGAGTACAACCTGTACCGCAACGCGCAATCGAACACGGTGAAGGCGTTCAAGGACATCGACGCCGCCATCATCCAGAACTTCCGTTAAACCCTTCCGCCGGCCCGAGCGCCGGCGGCCTCACCGGAGACCCGCCATGAGCGTCATCGATCCCGCTTCATTGCAAGCGCTGGCCAGAACCGGCGACATCGACCGCGGCGAGCAGCAGACCGTGTCGCTGGAAGACCGGCTGATCCAGACCTTCTCGCGCACCGCCGTCGCCGCCGACGTCGAAAAGAACGACATCCTGCAGCGGCTGGAACGACCGGAGTTGGTCACCAACCCGGCCGAGCTGTTCCAGTTGCAGCAACGCACCGCCAACTACAATCTGGAGGTTTCGATGATCAGCACGCTGACCCGCAAGACCGTGGGCGCGGTGGAAAGCCTGCTGCGCTCATGATTCGCGCCAGCCTGAAAGCCGCGCTGCTGGCGCTGCTGCTGGCCGGCTGCCAGCAGCAGGACCTGCTGAAGGGCCTGGACCAGCAGCAGGCCAATGAAGTGATCGCCGTGCTGCAGCGGCACAATATCGAGGCCGCCAAGACCGACCGCGGCAAGACCGGCTTCAGCATCGCCGTGGCCCAGCCCGATTTCGCCGCCGCCGTCGACTGGCTGAAGACCTACAATCTGCCGTCCCGCCCGCGGGTGGAGGTCGCGCAGATGTTCCCGGCCGACTCGCTGGTATCGTCGCCGCGCGCCGAAAAGGCCAGGCTGTACTCGGCGATAGAACAGCGGTTGGAGCAGTCGCTGCAGACCATGGACGGCATCCTGTCGGCGCGCGTCCACGTCAGCTACGACCTCGACGGCGGCGAAGGCGGCCGGCCGGCGGCGCCTATGCATGTCTCGGCGCTGGCGGTGTACGACCGCGACGTCGACGCCGGCGCGATGATCAACAATATCAAGCGCTTCCTGAAGAACAGCTTCGCCGAAGTCGAATACGACAATATCTCGGTGGTGCTGTCGCGCCGCGACGAGGCCCAGCAGCAGGCGCCGACGCCGGCCGCCGCCTCCAAGCCGGGCGGCGCGCTGTGGCTGCTGGCGCTGCTGGCCGCCGCCGCGCTGGCCGCCGCCGGCTTCTGGCTGTGGCGGCAACGCGGCGGCAAGCCGCCGGCCCCGGAGTCAGGCCATGGCTGAACGCGGCCACGCCGTGCCACCGGACTTGCGCGCCATCCTGTTCGACCCGCTCGGCTATCTGCATCCGCGGCGGTTGCGGCTGCCGCCGGCGCTGCTCGGCCGGGGCCAGCGCGCCGCGGTCAACGATCTGCTGATCGCCGGCTACCGGCTGGACACCGACTGGCCGACCAGCGCCTCGCGCGACGCCGGCCCGTGGCTCAGGCACTGGCGGCGGCTGCCGCAGATCGCCTACCTGATGGGCTGCCACGCCAGGCGGGCGGCGCTGGGCTGGCAAGGCGGACTGCTGCGGCTGCCCGAGTGGGCCCGCCCGTTCGCCGCGCTGCCGCTGCCCGCCGACGCCGCGGCGTCCGGCGCGCCGCTGACCCATCTGTGCCTGCTGCGCGCCGGCTACGGCCAGCTGCTGGCCTGGAGCGGCGACATGCCGCCGGCGCTGCGCCAGCGACTGCCGCTGCTGTTCCCGCCCGAACTGGACGTCGAAACCGCCGCGGCCGCCGCCCCCGACCCACTATTGCTGACACTGGCGATACAATATGCCCAGAGACATCCCCACACTCCCCCCGTCGGCGGCCTTTGAAGGCGTGCTGATACGCCGCGCCAGCCTGCAACCGGCGCGCCGGGCCGCCGAGCTGGAACGGGCGGCGCGGCGGCGCGCGCGTCAGATCACCGACGAGGCCGACGCCCAGGCAGGAGCCGTCCGCGGCCAGGCCTGGCGGGACGGCTATCAGGACGGCATGCTGACGGCGCTCGACCAGGTGGCCGCCTACCTCGCCGACAGTCAGGCGCAGGCCGCCAGATGGCGCGAGCGCCTGGCCGACGAGGCGCGGGCGATGCTGCGCGCCGCCGCCGACCATCCTGACGCCTTGCTGCTGGCGCTGGACGAATGGCTGCGCGAGCAAGAGCCGACCGACGACACGCTGCGCCTGATGCTGCCGGAGAACGCCAGGCCGCAACAACAGCGGCTGATGGCGCTGCTGGCCGACAGCTGGAACGGCCGCCTGCAGCTCGATTACCACGCCGACGACAGGCTGCTGATCCGCTGCGCCGACCAGGCGGCGGAATTCGCGCCCGAACTGTATGTGGAGCCGGCCGCGCAACAGACCTTGCGCTGCCTGGACTCGTTGCCGCAGGAATGTCGCGGCCTGTCGTCGACCGCGCTGGAAACCTTGATGCGGACGCTGGAACGGCGGCTGAGGCCTCCGGCATCCGCGACCGACGCCCCCCCGATCGAGGAACAAGCATGATCTCCCCCTTCTCTCCGACCGCCCCGCGGGGCGCCGGCATGACCGCCGACGCCGTCACCCCGCTGTCGCAACGCTTGGCGGCGGCGGCGGCCGACCTGCCCGCCGCCAAGTCCGACGCCGACGAGCAGGCGCGGGCCCTGCTCGCGGCGCTGCGCCGCCTGCCCCCTCCGCTCACGGATTCGCAACAGGACCGCGACGCCTATATCGACGCCATCGCGCGGCAGCTGCGCGACTTCCAGCACCCGGACGGCACCGTCGCCTTCGCCACGCTGCAGCAACAGAGCGACGCGCTCGGCATCATGCTGAAAGAAGTGGACAAAAAGTCCCCGCTGCACGAGGGACTGATGGCCGTGATGGTCGGCACCGGCAATCTGCAATTCCAGATGACGAAATGGATGCAGGACACGCTGCTGTCCGACGGCACGCCGCAGGAATTCGAAGACTGGTAAGCCCCCGCCCGCCGCAGCCCAGCCCCTCCGGCACGGCGCCCCTTCCCCTTCTTCGCGTCAAAACCTGTCCTTAAGTCCAGGGCGAAAGCCGGGCCAACTGCTACACCAGAAAGCACCTGCGCATCCGCTGCGCAGTGCCCGTGCAGTTCCCGTGCAGTCTGTCCGCTCCCGGAAAGGACCAGCCATGAACCAGCAACACACCCATATCATCCCCCCGTACGGCGTCGCCATCCAGCAGGCCCTGGACAAGGGCGACCTGTCCCAGATGCAGAAACTGCTGGACGAGAGCCGGCAATACCACAGCGAGCTCGGCCACAAGATCGCGCAGCTGGAACAGGAAATCGCCAAGCGCCGGCAGCGCTAGGCCCCTCATCTCCGCTCATTCCCAGGAGGCTCTATGTCAGGCCAAACCCAAGATGCGCTGTTTCCGGTCGGCTACATCATCACCACCGGCCAGTCCGGCGCGCAGAAACTGCAGCTGAACCTGCTGATCAACAGCGCCGCCGAGAAGGCGACCGGCACCGCCCACATCACCCAGGCCACCCATCCGCCGCTGGACGTGCACGCCGACGTCTGGGGCCAGTACACCTATCTGACCGTGATGCCGCCGAGCGAAGGCCGCATCCTGCTGACCGCCCAGGGCAATCACGGCGGCCCTCACGCCAATTCCGCCGTCAACTTCAAGCTCCATCTGGTGCTGGAGCGGGACTGGCAGCGCGGCATCGCCAACTACAGCTACTACGACGAACACCAGAAGCACTGGGTGTCGCTTGAGAACGTGCCGGCCGAGCTGAACCGCGAGCTGCAGTCCCGCTACCGTCCGCAGCAAGGGCCCGGCCCGGCCATCCCGGCCGGCAGCCACGTGGTGCCGCTGTACGGCGTGCCCATCCACCAGGCCCTCGCCAGCGGCGACCTGTCCCAGATGAAATCGCTGGCCGCGCTGGCGCAGCAACAGCTGGACAGCCACCCGCAGCTGCGCACCGAGCTGGCGGCGCTGAAGGCGGAAATCCAGAAACTGGAAGGCCGCTAGCCGCGACCGCCACTCAAACCATCGCAAGGAGCAGCACATGTCAGCATCCTCAGTCGGTTTGTTCCACACCCGCCTCATCGTCGCGACGCCGGCCATCGGCGCCCCGGTGCTCCACCTGGACCTGGTGGTGCAGACGCCGGACAAGAAGGTGTTCGGCACCGCCCGCGTCTTCCAGGCCACGAATCCGGCGCTGCAATTCAGCGCCCACGTCTGGGGCGACTACAGCCAGCCCAAGCTGGACAAGTCGACGGAAAACCACATCGCGCTGACGCTGGCCGGCAGCCCGAGCTCGCCGATCAGCCAGATCGCCGAGACCTTCCATCTGCAAGGCCTGCTGAACGCCGACTGGACGCAGGGCTTCGCCAGTTACAGCTACTACGACAACGGCGTCTGGCACAAGGTGCAGCACGCGACGGTGAGCGAGGACAAGCGCGAAAGCGCCTCCGGTTCCGCCTCCGCGCTGCCGCCGCCCCACCACCAGCACCCGATACCGCTGTACGCGGCGGCGCTGCAGCAGGCGCGCGGCGGCGGCAATCTCGCCGCGCTGAAAAGCCTGGCCGGCCAGGCCGAGGCCCAGCTGGAGCAGGAAAGCAAGATCCGCGACGGCCTGAGCCAGCTGCAGGCCGAGATCAAGCGGCTCGAACAGCAGCAAGGCTGAGCCCCGCCTCCCGCCAACGGGTCCGGCGCCGCCGGACCCCCATCCGAAAGCCCCAGCGATGCTAGACAGCCCCGCCGTCCGCCCCGCCCGCTACCTCGACGCCGACGATTTCCGCCGCTACACCCCGGTGCACATCGTCTGGGAAATCACGTTGGCCTGCGACCTGAAATGCCTGCACTGCGGCTCGCGCGCCGGGCACCGGCGGCCCGACGAGCTGTCCACCGACGAATGCCTGCAGGTGATAGATTCGCTGGCGGCCCTGGGCACGCGGGAAATCACGCTGATCGGCGGCGAAGCCTATCTGCGCAAGGACTGGACCCGGCTGATACGGGCGATACGCGGACACGGCATCTACTGCGCCGTCCAGACCGGCGGCCGCAACCTGACGCCGGCCAAGCTGCAGGCGGCGGTGGACGCCGGCCTGAACGGCGTCGGCGTGTCGCTGGACGGCCTGGCCCCGCTGCACGACATGCTGCGCAATGTGCCGGGCTCCTTCGACAAGGCCAGCGACGCGCTGCGGCGCGCCCGCGCCGCCGGCCTCGCCGTCAGCGTCAACACCCAGATAGGCGCGGCGACGATGGCCGATCTGCCGCAGCTGATGGAGCACATCATAGAACTGGGCGCCAGCCACTGGCAGATCCAGCTGACGGTGGCGATGGGCAATGCCGTCGACAACGACCAGCTCTTGCTGCAACCGTATCGCCTGCTAGAACTGATGCCGCTGCTGGCGCGGCTCTACCGCGAAGGCAGGGAGCGCGGCCTGCTGATGACGGTCGGCAACAATATCGGCTACTACGGCCCGTACGAGCGCCTGTGGCGCGGCTTCGGCGACGAGCGCGTGCACTGGACCGGCTGCGCCGCCGGCCAGACCGTGATGGCGCTGGAGGCCGACGGCACCGTCAAGGGCTGTCCGTCGCTGGCCACCGTCGGTTTTTCCGGCGGCAACGTCCGCGACATGAAGCTGGAGGACATCTGGCACTACAGCGAGGGCATGCACTTCGGCCGGCTGCGCTCGGTCGACGATCTGTGGGGCTATTGCCGCGGCTGCTACTACAACGACGTCTGCCGCGGCGGCTGCACCTGGACCTCGCATTCGCTGCTGGGCAAGCCCGGCAACAATCCCTACTGTCACTACCGCGCGCTGGAATTGCAGAAGCGCGGCCTGCGCGAACGCATCGTCAAGCTGCAGGACGCCGGCCCGGCCTCGTTCGCCGTCGGCCGCTTCGACCTGGTCACCGAGGAAATCGCCACCGGCAAGGTGGTCGGCCAGATCAGCCGCAGCGGCCAGGTGATCGAGCTGGCCTGGAAAAACCGCGGCAAGCCGTCGCCGGAGACCGGCACGCCACCGGCCACGCTGGCGCTGTGCCGCGGCTGCGAGCAATACATCCAGCCGCATGAGCACACCTGTCCGCACTGCGGCGCCGACGTCGCCGCAGCCGACGAAGCATACCGGCGCGACGAGATGCGTCGGCAGCGGATCGTCGACAATCTGCGCCGGCTGCTGGGCCTGGACGCCTGAGCGGTCGCGCCGCGACCGCGAAGCGGAGCGCCGATTCCGTTACAATGGCCGGGACCCATACCCCGGCCCCGCCATGTTGCCCGACCTCCTCCGCCCCGCTTCCGCCCCGCTGATCCAGGCCCGTTCCGACGCCCAGGCGGTGCTGACCTGGCTGGCCGAGCACGCCGACCGGCCGGCCACGCTGGCCGGCTACCGCAAGGAGGCGGAGCGGCTGCTGCTGTGGCTGGCCGAGCGCGGACAGACGCTGGCGCAAGTCCGCCGCGAGGACGTGCTGGACTACCGCCGCTTCCTCGCCTCGCCGCACCCGGCCGAACGCTGGATAGGCCCGGCGCGCCCGCGCAGCCATCCGGAGTGGAAGCCGTTCAGCAAGCCGCTGGCGCCGGCCAGCGTCGAACACAGCCAGACCGTGCTCGGCGCGCTGTTCGGCTATCTGAACGACGCCGGCTATCTGAACGGCAATCCGTTCCGGCTGCTGCGCCGCGGCCGCAAGCCGCCGCAGCGGCAGATGGAGCGCTTTTTCGATGCCGCCTGCTGGCGCCATCTGCAGGCCACGCTGGACGCGCTGCCGCGCGACACCGCGCGCCAGGTCCTGCACGCCGAACGCGCGCGCTGGCTGTTCACGCTGCTCTACCTCAGCGGCGCCCGCCGCGCCGAGGCCGCCGCGGCCCGTTGCGCCGATCTCTCGCGCCGCAACGGCAACTGGTGGTGGGACGTGGTCGGCAAAGGCGGCGTCGCCGCCCGCATCCCGCTGTCCGACGAGTGGATGGACGCGCTGGGACGCTATCGCCGCAGCCTGGGCCTGGCCGCCCAGCCTGCCGCCGGCGAGGAGACGCCGCTGATCTGCCGCGTCGGCGCCAAGGGCCGGACCGAGCCGCTGTCGGACAAGGCCGTCTACCTGATCTGCAAGCAGATCTTCGCGCTGGCCGAGCAAAGCGCGCCCGACGACGCGTTGCGCGAGAGCCTGCGCCACGCCACCACCCACTGGCTGCGCCATACCGCCGCCAGCCACCAGCTCGAGGCCGGCGTCCCGCTGCTGCTGGTCAGCCAGAACCTGCGCCACGCCAGCATCCAGACCACGCGCCGCTATCTGCACAGCGAGGAGGACGCCCGCCACCAGGCCAGCCGGCTACACAAGCTGGACCGGAGCGAGTAGCGGCGACTGTCGCGACCCTTCCCTTTCGCCGTCATTCCGCGTACCATCGCGCCTCCTCAAATTTCAAGGAGATGCCCGAATGACGACCCAAACCGCCGCCCGCGCCTGCGGCATCGACTTCGGCACCTCCAACTCGACCGTGGGCTGGCTGCACCCCGGCCACGACACGCTGCTGTCGCTGGAAGACGGCAAGATCACGCTGCCGTCCGTCGTCTTCTTCAACTACGAGGAAGACCACTCCCGCTTCGGGCGCGCCGCGCTGGCCGAGTATATGGACGGCTACGATGGCCGGCTGATGCGCTCGCTGAAGAGCCTGCTAGGCTCCAGCCTGATAGACGGCCAGACCGAGGTCCAGGGCAAGGCGCTGCCGTTCCGCTACCTGCTGAAGCTGTTCATCCAGGAATTGAAGCTGCGCGCCGAGGCCGGCGCCGGCCGCGCCTTCGAGCAGGTGGTGCTGGGCCGTCCGGTGCAGTTCGTCGACGACAATCCTCAGGCCGACCGCCTGGCCGAGGACACGCTGGCCGACATCGCCCGCCAGGTCGGTTTCAAGGACATCTCCTTCCAGCTGGAGCCTATCGCCGCCGCCTTCGACTACGAGGCCGGCGTCGACAAGGAGGAATTGGCGCTGATCGTCGACATCGGCGGCGGCACCTCGGACTTCACGCTGATCCGGCTGTCGCCGGAGCGCCGCGCGCGCGACGAGCGCCGCGACGACATCCTGGCCACCGGCGGCGTCCACATCGGCGGCACGGACTTCGACCGCCAGCTGAGCCTGCACGGCGTGATGCCGCTGTTCGGCTTCAAGACCCGGCTGCGCAACAACGCCGAGATGCCGTCCAGCCAGTATTTCAACCTGGCGACCTGGCACACGATCAACTTCGCCTACACACGCAAGGCCTGGGCCGACTTGCAGGACGTGCACCGCGACGCCGCCGAGCCGAACAAGCTGGACCGCTTGTTCCAGCTGATCCAGCAACGCGCCGGCCACCGCCTGGCGATGGACGTCGAGGCGGCCAAGATCGCGCTGTCGGATCGCGACCGCCATGCGCTGGCGCTGGACTACATCGAGCGCGGCCTGCATTGCGAGCTGGGCCGCGGCGATTTCGAGACCAGCATCGCCCCGCTGCTGGACCGTGTCGGCGCCACCGTCGGCCGGCTGCTCTCCGACGCCGGACTGCAGGCCGGGGCGATAGACACCGTGTTCTTCACCGGCGGTTCCAGCGGCGTGCCGGCGCTGCGCGACGGCATACGCGCGCTGCTGCCGAACGCCCGCCACGTCGAAGGCAATCTGTTCGGCAGCATAGGCTGCGGCCTGGCCATCGAAGCGAAGAAACGTTACGGCTGAGGCCGTCGCCGCCAATGAAAACGCCGCGTCACGCGGCGTTTTTTCGTTCGATCACGGCTGCGGCTTGCGTCGCGGCGGCTTGGCCGCCGGCTGGGGAGGCGGGTCGAAGCCGAACAGCGTGCCGGTGCGCCCGGTCTGCGACTGGCAGGCTATCGTCAGCGCGCGGTTGATCGCCTCCTTCTTGCTGACGCCCCACCACTCTATCATCTTGTCCAGCGACTTCTGTGCGTCGCGGCTCAGCTCCACCGTCACCGACAGCTCCTGCAGGCGGTTGCGGCGCAGCTCCCGGCTGCGGCGCTTGCGTTCGGCCACCGTCATCGCGCGCTCGCCCAGCGGCTTGCGGCCCGGCTTCTTCTGGGTGCCGCCTATCAGGTCGTAGGTGTAGTGATCGCAGGGGTCTTTCATCGATGGGTGACGGGTCACGTCTGGACGAGGGGGCGCAAGAATACCATAAAGCCGCCGTTTGCGCAGGCCCGCGCCGGGCCGGCGCAAAGAAAAACCCCCGCGGCTGCGGGGGTCGCATCGTACAGGCCGCCGGCGCTCAGTTCACCGGGCAGCTGTTGGCGGCGCGATAGTCGACCACCTTGATCTTGCCGGCGATGATGTCCTTGCGCGCGGCGACGATCTTCTTCTCCATCTCCGGCGTGATCAGCGCGCGGTTGTACTTGTCCAGCGCCCAGTCCACGCCGTTTTCCTTCAGGCCCATCAGCTTGACGCTGGGCTTCCAGGCGCCGTCCTTGGCGTCGCGCATCGTCTCGTACACGGCGTTGTCCACGCGCTTGACCATCGAGGTCAGCACCGTGCCCGGCTGCATGTAGTTCTGATTGCTGTCGACGCCGATATAGTACTTGCCGGAAGCCTTGGCCGCCTGGATCACGCCGACGTTGGACAGCGCCGCCGCGGCGAAGATCACGTCGGCGCCGCGATCGAACTGGCTCTTGGCCAGCTCGTTGCCGCGCGACGGATCGTTGAAGGCGGTGTGGGTGGTGCCCAGCATGTTCTGCAGCACCACGGCCTTCGGGTTCACATAGCGGGCGCCCTGGGCGTAGCCGCAGCCGAAGGCGCGGATCAGCGGGACGTCCATGCCGCCCAGATAGCCGACCTTGCCGGTCTTGGACTTCAGCGCGGCGGCCATGCCGACCAGGAAGGAGCCTTCCTGCTCCTTGAAGGCGATGCTCTGCACATTGGCGCCCTTGGCAACCGAATCCACCAGCGTGAACTTGGTGTTCGGGAATTCCTTGGCCACGGTCTCGATCGACTGGGTGTAGGCGAAGCCCACGGCTACTACCAGGTCGGCGCCCTTGCGCGCCATATTGCGCAGCACTTGCTCCTTCTGCGCGTCGTTGCTGGGCTGACCTTCGCGGTAATTGATCTTGAACTCTTTCTTGAAGCGTTCGGCGCCGTTATAGGCCGCTTCGTTGAAGCTCTTGTCGAACTTGCCGGCCTGGTCGTAGACCACGGCCACATTGAAGTCCTTGGCCAGCGCGGGGCCGGCGAGCAGGGCGGCGGCTACGGCGCATCCTGCGGTCTTGATCGCAAAAGTCATTTTCATCAGCTTTTCTAGTAGTAGTTGTGAGAGATGTCTCGGCCAGGCCGAAAGCCGGGCCGGCGCTTCAAGCAGGACCGCAACGCGCCGCAGGCTCCCCAGGAGCGCGATGGTCGGAGTGAAGACCATATGCGAAGCGCCGCCCGAGGGCGGCGCTTGCAATGGGCCTATTGAAGCGGCGAAATTCTACCCAGCGCCACCCCTCGTGTAAACAAATATACATGAGAATGTCGCAAAAGCTTGTCGCCCGCCCGGCAAGACGGCGCTTCGGCACAGACCGGCGTCGGCGGCGGTGCGCAACGGGTCCGAACGCCCGCCGGGCACCAGGGCCAGGCCCTGCCCCGACTGGCGCAGCACGATCCGGACGGGGTCGTCGGCGTTGGACAGGAAGTTGGACGGCTGACTGGCATGCCAGCGCCCCTGCTTGTCGATGCCGATCAGCGACACTTCGAAACGCGTACGCGCGGGTCGCCGCCTCAGATGCCGCAAAAAGACTTTGGACAGGCTCTCAGGACTCCTCGCCGTCCTCTTCCAGCTGCAGCGGCGCCGCCAGCTGCTTGTTGTTGCGTATGCCCAGCTTGCGCAGCCTCTCGGCGCTGCTCATCAGATTGCCGCGGCCGCTGGACAGCTGCTTCATCGCGTCGGCGAAGGTGTCGCGGCCGCTGTCCAGCTGCTTGCCCAGCTTTTCCATATTGGCGACGAAGCCGGCGAACTTGTCGTACATCGCCCCGCCCTGGCGCGCGATCTCCTGGGCGTTCTGGTTCTGGTACTCGTAGCGCCAGATGCTGGCGACGGTGCGCAGCGTGGCCAGCAGCGTGCTCGGGCCGACTATCATGATGCGGCGCTCGAAGGCCTCGTTGAACAGGCTCATATCGTGCTGCACCGCCAGCAGATAGGCCGGCTCCACCGGGATGAACATGAAGACGAAGTCCAGCGTGTTCAACTTGTACAGGTCCTGGTAGCGCTTTTCCGACAAGGAGCGGATATGCGCGCGTATCGCGGCGATATGCCCCTTCAGCTCGGCCTCGCGCGCGGCGTCGCCGTCGGCGGCGGTATAGCGGACATAGGCGTTCAGCGACACCTTGGAGTCGACGACCAGCTGCTTGCCTTCCGGCAGGTCTATCACCACGTCCGGCTGGTAGCGCTTGCCGCCGTCGTCGGTTTCCAGGATGTCCGACACCTGCACCCGGTACTCGCGGTCCTTCGTCAGGCCCGAGGTTTCCAGCACCTTCTCCAGCACCATCTCGCCCCAGGTGCCCTGCGCCTTGCTGCTGGCGCCGGTCAGCGCATTGGTCAGCGCGACCGCGTCGTCGCCGAGCCGGGTGTTCAGCTCCTGCAGCCGCTTCAGCTCGGTCTCCAGCGTCAGCCGCTCCTTGCTGTCCTTGTCGTAGGTGTCCTGCACCAGCTTGCCGAAATTCTGGATGCGCTCGTGCAGCGGATTCAGCAGCGTGCCCAGGTTCTGCTGGTTCTGCTCGGTGAAGCGCTTGGACTTCTCTTCCAGGATATCGCCGGCCAGCGCCTTGAACTGGTCGGACAAGGTCTGGCGCGCCTCCATCAGCAAGGCCAGCTTTTCCTGGCTCTGCCGGCGCTCGTTGTCCAGCTGGGTGGCCAGCTCCTGCTCGCGCGCGCTCAGGCGGACGATTTCCTGGCCCTGGCCCAGGCTGCGCGCCTCCAGCGTCTCCAGCACCCGGCCCTGCTCCTCACGCGCGGCCAGCTGCGCCGCCATCTCGCGCAGCTCCCGCTGCGACGCGGCCAGCGCCTGCTCCCGCTCCTGCAGCTGCTTCTCCAGCTCCGGCACCCGCTGGGCGCGGGCGATATAGGCGCCGAGCTGGGTCTGGGCCTCGGCCAGCTGCTGGCTCTGCGCCTGCAAGGCCCTGCCCGCCTCCTGCTCGCGGCTTCTGGCGTCGTCCAGTTGCAGCCGCTGCGCGTCCAGCTGCGCCTGCAGCCCCGCCGCCTGTTGCCGCAAAACCTCCAGTTCCCTGACGCTCCGGCCTCTGGCGGCCCAGGCCGCGGCGCCGCCGCCGAGCAGGCCCAGCAGCAGGCCGATCACCAACATTTCCATCAACGATACCTCACTTATTTCGACCCCGGCCCGCCGTCAGGCGCCGATCCGGCCGATCACAAAAGCTGCCCGCTGTTCGAGCGAGCCTCGCGGCACTTCGATCAACGAGTATCCCAGACGGGCGTATGCGCGCTCCATCGCTTCGCAAGTGCGCTCGGCCTCGGCCAAAGTCTGCCGCCGCTCCCGGTCCTGGACGAAAATCTCGGGCCAGGGACGCAGCAGGAAAATCTTGTCATAGCGAAAAACGCCAGCCGCCTTTTCCATATGCGCCGGGACCGGCAGCCCCGACAACTCCAGATAGCCGATGACGTCCGGAATGCCTCGATCCAGAAGCACCGGGCCCGCCTCGCGCTCCGCAATGCGGAAATTGCGCATGTCCCATCCCAGCATCTGCTCGGCGAACGCACGCGGATCCACCCACGGCAGCGCATTCCCGCCTATCCGCCGCTGGTCCTGAATGATCGCCCGGCCGGCCTCGTCCAGCGACGGGTAGCCCATCCGCCGCAAGGTCGTCAACAAGGACGTCTTGCCGGCTCCCGGTCCGCCGGTCAAGACCAGCAATTCAGCTTGCGCGCCCTCGCCCATATCGTCAGGCCGCCGCCCAGTGCTGCAGATAGACCTGCAGCTCCTTGCGGCCCTGCCACTCGTTGGCGATCAGCTGGTAGACCGCCTGGATGCGGTCCGGCAGCCAGTCGGCGTGGTTGAACAGCATCGCGTCGAACTCGCAGCCGTCGCGCGCCAGCCTCAATTTCAGATGCTTGTCGCCGACCAGCTTCTGGTTCACCACGCTGAACTGGTCGTGGAAGTAAGGCACCGGGAAGCCCTGCCCCCACACCTCGGCGGCCAGCGTCTCGGCCAGCTGCAGGTTCAGCTCGCGCGCGGGCAGGCTGCCGTCGGTCTCTATCGTCCGGGTCAGCTGCGCCTCGTCCATCAATTGGCGCGCCACCGCCTCGAAAGCCTGCTGGAACTCGGCGAAACGGGCCTCGTCCAGGCTCAGGCCTGCCGCCATCGCGTGGCCGCCGAACTTCAGGATCAGGCCCGGATGGCGCTTGTAGACCAGGTCCAGCGCGTCGCGCAGGTGGAAGCCGGGAATCGAGCGGCCCGACCCCTTGATCTCGCCTTCGTCGCCCGGCGCGAACACGATGACCGGCCGGTGGAAGCGCTCCTTCAGCCGCGAGGCGACGATGCCGACGACGCCCTGGTGCCAGTCGTCGCGGTAGAGGGTCAGCGTGTAGCGATTGCCGGCGTCTATGCCGGACAGCGCCGCCATCGCCTCGTCCTGCATGCCGTGCTCTATGCTGCGCCGCTCGCGGTTCAGCTTGTCCAGCTCCTGGGCCAGCCGCATCGCCGGCTCCTCGCTGCCGGACAGCAGGCAGGCGATGCCCAGGCTCATGTCGTCCAGCCGGCCGGCGGCGTTCAGCCGCGGCCCCAGCGTGAAGCCGAGATCGAAGGTATTGGCCTTGTGATGGGCGCGGCCGGCGACGCGGAACAGCGCGGCGATGCCCGGCGCCATCCTGCCGGCACGCATCCGCCTCAGGCCGTTCTCGACCAGCGTGCGGTTGTTGCGGTCCAGCCTGACCACGTCGGCCACCGTGCCCAGCGCCACCAGGTCCAAGAGCTCGCCCAGATTCGGCTGGGTCTTTTCATCGAACGCGCCGCGCCGGCGCATTTCCGCGCGCAGCGCCATCAGCACGTAGAACATCACGCCGACGCCGGCCAGGTTCTTCGACGGGAAGGCGCAGCCGGGCTGGTTCGGATTGACGATCAGCGCGTCCGGCAGCGTGTCGCCGGGCAGGTGGTGGTCGGTCACCAGCACCTCGATGCCCAGCGCCTTCGCCGCGTCGACGCCGGCGACGCTGGCGATGCCGTTGTCGACGGTGACAATGATGTCGGGCCGCTTGCGCGCCGCCAGTTCGACGATCTCCGGCGTCAGGCCGTAGCCGTATTCGAAGCGGTTGGGCACGATGAAGTCTATCGTCGCGCCCAGCATGGACAAGCCCTTCACCGCCACCGCGCAGGCGGTGGCGCCGTCGGCGTCGTAGTCGGCGACGACCAGCAGCCGCTGGCCGGCGGCGATGGCGTCGGCCAGGCGGACGGCCATCGCCTCGGCATTCTTCAGTTGCTGAAAAGGCAGCAGGCCCTTCAGGCCATAGTCCAGCTCGCCGCTGTCGGCGATGCCGCGGGCGGCGTACAGCCGCGCCTGCAGCGGGCTCAGCCCCTGGCCGAGCAGCCTCTGCTGCAGCTCGGCCGGCGCTTCACGGGTAAGAATCTGCGACATGGTCTCTCAATACAGCGCCGCCGTCGGCAGCGCGCGTTTCCAGAATTTCCACAAATCGGCCGGCGTCAGCGTCAGCTCGAAGCCGGCCGGACCGGTGGCGATCAGCGTCAGCCTCTCCAGGCTGCGCCGGCGCAGCGCCAGCAGCAGCGGCGCGAACCAGTCGCGCTCCAGCCGTTCCAGCCCCTCGCGCCAGCCCCAGGCGTCGCGGTATTGCGCAGCCGCCTGCAGCGCGTCCAGCGCCAGCAGGCAATCGTCGCCGGGCTCCAGGCCGTCGAAGGCGAACGGCGCCGCCTCGACGCGCATGCCGGCGCGCGCCGCCAACAGATGCAGCGTTTCGTCGTCGGCCAGCAGCCTCGGCGCCGGCGCGCGCCAGTCCCCCGGCTCGCCCTCGCCCCACAGCCACACGCTGTTGACGGCCAGCTCGCCGCGCGCCTCGCGCGCGTCGTTGATGGGCTGGGTGTACAGCAGCATCTGCAACTCGTTCAGCATGCGGCTCCAGGCCAGGCCGCCATCGCCCTGGGGCAGATGGCGGTTGATGTCCTCGCCGACCACGTCCCACAGCGGCGCGAAGCGCGCCGTCAACGGCTCGGCGCTGTGCAGCAGCCAGCGTCCGGGGCGCAGCGGATGGAAGCGCAGCCCGTCCTCGCCGAAATGACGGTTCAGCGCGTCGGCGAGGCCGTTCGCCTCGTCCCGGTCCAGCCGCATCACGCCGACGTCGGCCAGCAGCGCGCGGTCGCGGTCCACCCGCAGGTGCACCGGATCGGCCAGCAGCCAGTCGCCATCGGCGGCGTCCAGGCCGGCCTCGGCCGCGGCCAGCCTCGCCAGGCCGGCGGCCTCTCCGCCCCACAGCCGCGCCAGGCAGGCGGAATGGCTCTGCTCGCGCCGCAGCAGCCGCCCCCGGCCCAGCAATCGCTGCAAGGCCGGCAGCTTAAGCCCCTTCCCCACTTCGCCGCCGTCATCGGCGTCCAGCCAGCACAAGCCGGGTATCAACAGCGTCAGTTTCATAGTCTTGCCAGATGGGTTGGGATACCGGTCATTTTGGCCGATGCGCATTTGGCGCGCGCGCCGTTCTGCGGCAAACTGCTCGCTTGCGTCGGAACTATCGCGCCGCCCGCCAAACAAAACATGAGTTTGGCGCATGGCCGCGCCGGATCCTGATCACTATTTTGCATAGGCAGGCGCGAGCCTGCCCGGAAAAATGATGGATTATCGCAAACTGCTACACATCCCGCAAAAATGCGCCAATCGGCTGGTCAACCACCATCTGAGCTGGCTCGGCGTCGCCGCCTGCCTGCCGCTGCTCGGCACAGCCACCGCCTTCGCCGTCGCCAACGGCGCCAAGGAGACGCAGCCCGAGCAGATTCAGCAACAACAGGTGATCGAACGGCTGGCGCTGCCGGAATTCCGCTTCGTCGACAGCCGGACCCGCTACTGGCGCGACGAATCGATCAAGCGCGGCGACACCGTCGCGCGGGTGCTGAACCGCGTCGGCATCGGCGGCGCCGAGGTTCGCGAGCTGCTGTACGGCGACAGTCCGCAGGCCAAGAAGCTGCTGAAGCTGAAGGTCGGCGCCACGCTGACGGTGCAGACCAACGACGCCGGCGAGCTGTTCGGCCTGCGCTTCCTGCAGGACGACGACAACGGCGAACAATTGCTGGTGGCGCTGGAGAAGCGCGACGGCAAGTGGCAGGCCAGCGCCGATCCGGTGGCCGCGGAAAGCGTGGAAACCGTGCGCTCGATCACGCTGAAGCGCGGCGCCGCCGCCGAACTGGCCGCCGCCCGCGTGCCGGCCGACATCCGCAACCAGCTGTCCGAAGTGTTTTCCGACCAGTTCGAACTGTCCAGCCTGAAACCGGGCGACCGCATCAACCTGGTCTACGAAACCATGGTCTACGCCGGCACCTCCATCGCCAGCGGCAACCTGCTGGCGGTGTCGATCGAACGCGCGGGCAGGCTGCACCAGGCCTTCTACTTCGCGCACGACAGCGAAAGCGGCGCCTATTACGACGGCGAGGGCAAGCCGGTCAAGAAAGGCTTCAGCCGCCAGCCGGTCGGCGGCGCCCGCATCAGCTCGGGCTTCGGCCTGCGCATGCATCCCATCCTGCACTCGCTGCGCATGCACTCCGGCATAGACTACGCCGCCAGCGCCGGCACGCCCATCGTCGCGCCGGCCGACGGCGAGCTGGTCAAGGTGGCGCGCGAGAACGGCTACGGCAACGTGGTGATGATACGCCACAACCCCAAGCTGACCACGCTGTACGCGCACATGCGCGCCTTCGGCAAGGGCATCCGGGCCGGCGGCAAGGTCAAGGCCGGCGATGTGATAGGCTATGTTGGAAGCACGGGCCGCTCCACCGGCGCCCACCTGCATTTCGAAGTGCGGGTCAACGACCAGCCGGTGGACCCGGCCACCAACGCCCTACCCACGCCGGGCCTGGACAAAACCCAGCTCGCGCGCTTCGACGCCAGGAAGCAGGTGCTGAGCGCGCGGCTGAACCTGCTGCAGAGCATCCCGGCCAACATTGCCCAGATCGATTGATGACAGACCTGTATATTGGAATGATGTCCGGCACCAGCCTGGACGGCGTCGACGCCGCCCTGGTGCGTTTCGACGCCGCCGGCCGCCCCGAGCTGCTGGCCGACCACGCGCTGCCCTACCCCGACGAGGTGCGCGCCGAGATCCTGGCGCTGCAGCCGCGCGGCGGCGACGAGCTGGACCGCGGCGCGCGCCTCGGCAACCGGCTGGCCGAAATCTATGCCCGCGCCGGGCGCGAGCTGCTGGAAAAAGCCGGCCTCAGCCCCGCGCAGATCCGCGCCGTCGCCTGCCACGGCCAGACCGTGCGCCACGCGCCGCACGCCGGCTACACGATACAGATAGGCAATATGGCGCGGCTGGCCGAGCTGTCCGGCATCGACGTGATCGCCGACTTCCGCAGCCGCGACGTCGCCGCCGGCGGCCACGGCGCCCCGCTGGTGCCGGCTTTCCAGCAAAGCGTGTTCTCCAGCCCGGACGAGCGCCGCGTGATCGTCAACATCGGCGGCATCAGCAATCTGGCGCGGCTGCACCGCGGCCTGCCGGCGATAGGTTTCGACTGCGGCCCCGGCAATATGCTGATGGACGCCTGGTGCCGCCGCCACACCGGCCGGCCCTACGACGACGACGGCCGCTGGGCCGCCGGCGGCCGCGCGCATCCGCAGCTGCTGGCCGCGATGCTGGACGAGCCGTATCTGCGGCAGCCGCCGCCGAAGAGCACCGGCCGCGACCTGTTCGACGACGCCTGGCTGGAGGGGCACCTCGCTGCGCTCCCGGCCGCGCCGGCGCCGCAGGACGTCCAGGCGACGCTGCTGGCCCTCAGCGCCCGCGCGATCGCCGACGCGATCTTGCGGCACTGTCCGGACAACCAGGCGGTCTACGTCTGCGGCGGCGGCGCGCGCAACGGCGCGCTGATGGCCGAGATCGGCCGCCTGCTGTCCGGCCAGCGCATCGCCGCGATCGAGGCGCTGGGCCTGCCCGCCCAACTGATCGAGGCCGTCGCCTTCGCCTGGCTGGGCTGGCGCTTCGACCGGCGCGAGTCGGGCAACCTGCCGGAGGTCACCGGCGCGCAAGGCCCGCGGATCCTGGGCGCGCTGTATCCGCGATAGAGGTGAAATGCAGCGCATCAGGCTATAATCAGCTGCTGTCATAGCCAAATATGCAAAAAATGCGATTTTTCAAGCGCAAAGCCGTAGTCAAGAACAACCAGACCTCGCTGCCGCCGCAGCTGTCCGCCCTGCTTCGCGAAGCGTGGTGGCTGCTGATGGCGGTGGCGGCGGTCTATCTGGTATTGGTGCTGGCCAGCTATTCCCCGCTCGACCCGTCCTGGTCCCACAGCTCGTCCGACCCGACCGTCCGCAATTACGGCGGCGCTTTCGGCGCCTGGCTGTCCGACATGCTGCTGTACGTGTTCGGCTTCTCCGCCTGGTGGCTGGTGGTGTTCTGCCTGGTCGCGATAGGCTGGGGCTACCGTCGCATAGAGACGCTGGGCTTCAAGTTCAATCCGATCACCGCCGCCGCCGTCGGCGGCTTCTTCCTGCTGCTGCTGTCCAGCGCCAGCTTCGAGGCCATCGTGCTGCAGGGCAAGGCGGTGACGCTGCCGCTGGAAGCCGGCGGCATGCTGGGCCACTTCATCGGCAAGGGCTTCTCCCGCGGCCTCGGCCTGTCCGGCGCCTACCTGCTGCTGGGCGTGCTGTCCGCCATCGGCTTCTCGCTGTTCACCGGCCTGTCCTGGCTGGACCTGATGGAGAAGATAGGCGGCGCGCTGGAGGACGGCGCGGTCCGTCTGTGGCAGGGCTGGCAGGCCAGGAAGGACCGCGAGATCGGCAAGGAAACCGCGCAGAAGCGCGAGGAGAAGGTGTCGGTCGCCAAGAAGAAGATAGAAGAGACGACGCCGGTGCGCATCGAGCCCCCGGTGCTGGAGGTGCCGGTATCGGTCAAGGCGCAGAAGCCGGTGCAGCAATCGCTGTTCTCCGACCCGAAGGACGCCGCCCTGCCCGGCCTGAGCCTGCTGGACGCGCCCAAGGAGCAGCAGGAGCCGGTGTCGCAGGAAACGGTGGAATACACGTCCAGGCTGATCGAGCGCAAGCTCGCCGACTTCGGCGTCGACGTCAAGGTGATCGCCGCCTATCCGGGTCCGGTGATCACCCGCTACGAGATTGAGCCGGCGGTCGGCGTCAAGGGCGCGCAGATCGTCAACCTGATGAAGGACCTGGCTCGCGCGCTGTCGCTGGTATCGATCCGGGTGGTCGAAACGATACCGGGCAAGACCTATATGGGCCTGGAGCTGCCGAATCCGAAGCGGCAGATCGTCCGCCTGACCGAGATCATAGGCTCCGACGGCTACCAGAACATGGCCTCGAGGCTGACGATGGCGCTGGGCAAGGACATCGCCGGCCAGCCGGTGTCGGCCGACCTGGCCAAGATGCCGCACGTGCTGGTGGCCGGCACCACCGGCTCCGGCAAGTCGGTGGCGATCAACGCGATGATCCTGTCGCTGCTTTACAAGGCGACGCCGCAGGAAGTGCGGCTGATCATGGTGGACCCGAAGATGCTGGAGCTGTCGATTTACGAGGGCATCCCGCACCTGCTGGCGCCGGTGGTGACCGACATGAAGCAGGCCGCCAACGCGCTGAACTGGTGCGTCGGCGAAATGGAGCGCCGCTACAAGCTGATGTCCAAGCTCGGCGTGCGCAATCTGGCCGGCTTCAACCAGAAGATAAAGGACGCCGACAAGGCCGGCGAGAAGATTCCCAATCCGTTCAGCCTGACGCCGGAAACGCCGGAGCCGCTCGACACGCTGCCGCTGGTGGTGGTGGTGATAGACGAGCTGGCCGACCTGATGATGGTGGCCGGCAAGAAGATAGAGGAGCTGATCGCCCGCCTGGCGCAGAAGGCCCGCGCCGCCGGCATCCACCTGATCCTGGCGACGCAGCGGCCGTCGGTGGACGTGATCACCGGCCTGATCAAGGCCAACATCCCGACCCGCATCGCCTTCCAGGTGTCCAGCAAGATAGACAGCCGCACCATCCTGGACCAGATGGGCGCCGAAGCGCTGCTGGGCCAGGGCGACATGCTCTACCTGCCGCCGGGCACCGGCTACCCGAACCGCGTGCACGGCGCCTTCGTCTCCGACGAGGAAGTGCACCACGTGGTCGAATTCCTGAAGACCACCGGCGAGCCCAACTACATCGAGGGCATCCTCAGCGGCCAGGCCGACGGCGACGACGGCGCCTCGACCTCCGGCCTGGACGGCGAGTCGGACGGCGAGGCCGACCCCTTGTACGACGAGGCCGTCGCCATCGTGGTCAAGACCCGCAAGGCCTCGATCTCGTCGGTGCAGCGCCATCTGCGCATAGGCTACAACCGCGCCGCGCGGCTGATAGAGCAGATGGAGGCCGCCGGCCTGGTGTCGTCGATGGAGAGCAACGGCAACCGCACCGTGCTGGCGCCCGCCCGCGAAGACTGAATCCGGGGGCGCCGCCGGCGCCCCGCCAACCCGCATCCCGAGGATGGCCATGCCCCGCTATCTGCCCGAACCGGCTTTCCGCCACGACTACGCGCCCAGAACCGGCGTCCTGCTGATCAATCTGGGCACGCCCGACGCGCCGACCGCCGGCGCGCTGCGCCCGTATCTGAAACAATTCCTGTCCGACCCCCGCGTCATCGAGATTCCGCGGCTGCCGTGGTGGCTGATCCTGAACGGCATCATCCTGAACACCCGCCCGAAGCAGTCGGCGAAGAAATACGCCGCGATCTGGACGCGGGAAGGCTCGCCGCTGCTGACGCATACCCGCGACCAGGCCAGGCTGCTGAAAAGCCGGCTGGACGAAATGGGCCGCCGGGAGCTGCTCGTCGATTACGCGATGCGCTACGGCAATCCGTCGATAGAGAGCGTGATGGGCCGGATGCGCGAGCAAGGCGTCGAAAGGCTGCTGCTGTTGCCGCTGTACCCTCAATATGCCGCCTCGTCCAGCGCGAGCGCGCTCGACGAGGCCTTCCGCGTGCTGACGCGGCTGCGCAATATGCCGGAAGTCCGCGCAGTGCGCCACTTCCACGACGACGCCGGCTACATCGCCGCGCTGGCGGCGCAAATACGCAGGCACTGGCAAGACGGCCAGCAGCCGGACAAGCTGGTGATGAGCTTCCACGGCGTGCCGCGCTTCACCCGCGACAAGGGCGATCCCTATCATTGCGAATGCCTGAAGACCGGCCGCCTGCTGGCCGAGGCGCTGCAGCTGGGCCCCGATCAATATGTCATCAGTTTCCAGAGCCGCTTCGGCCGCACCGAATGGCTGAAGCCGTATACCAGCGAGGTGCTGGAAGAACTGGGCAGGGCCGGAACGGCCAAGGTGGACGTGGTCTGCCCCGGTTTTGTCGGCGATTGCCTGGAAACGCTGGAGGAAATCGCAATGGAAGGCAAACAGAGCTTCCTCGGCAGCGGCGGTGGCGAATTCCGCTACATACCCTGCTTGAACGAGGACCCGCAATGGATTGCCGCGCTGGCCGATATCGTCTGCAGCAATCTGGCCGGATGGCTGGAGAGTCCGGCACAAGATGGCGCAGCCCGGGCCGCGCGCGCGCGCCTGCAGGGGGCATCCAGCTGACATCAAGCCGCCGTCCCTCCCGGGGCGGTTTCTCAAAAAAACATTTAGTATCATACGACTAGCAATCAAAACGGGCATGTGGCCATTTTGGCCACATGCCCGTTTTCAACTTGTTTGCCGCAAAAAACGAATAAAGGTCCTATATTCACTGCACCGGCCGCTTACCGCATTGACACTGTTGCAAACTGCTTACCATAATCAGTTGCAACTGACCGCCGCTTAATGGTGTTGTTGGTTTATTTAAAGAGATCATCGAAGTCTACAGAAAAGATACAGGGGAACGCTCTATGAACAAATACGCTCGCCTCAGCCTGATCGCCACCGCCGCCATCGCCATGACGGCCTGCGGCAAACAGGACGAGCCGGCCTCGGGACAGGCCGCCTCCTCCGCTCCGGCCCAGGCTGCCGCCACCGGCGGCGACGGCGCCGTCGTCAAGATCGGCCAGGTATCGCCGATGTCCGGCCCGATCTCGCACCTCGGCAAGGACAATGAATACGGCGCCAAGCTGGCCATCGAGGATCTGAACGCCCAGGGCGTCGAGATCGGCGGCAAGAAGGTCAAGTTCGAACTGGTGTCCGAAGACGACCAGGGCGACCCGAAGATCGGCACCCAGGTCGCCCAGCGCCTGGTCGACGCCGGCGTCGTCGGCGTCGTCGGCCACCTGAACTCCGGCACCACGATCCCGGCCTCCAAGATCTACTCCGACGCCGGCATCCCGCAGATCTCGCCGTCCGCGACCAATCCGGACTACACCAAGCAGGGCTTCAAGACCACCTTCCGCGTGATCGCCAACGACGTGCAGCAGGGCAAGGCGCTCGGCGAGTTCGCCGCCGGGCAGCTGAAGGCGAAGAAGATCGCCATCATCGACGACCGCACCGCCTACGGCCAGGGCCTGGCCGACCAGTTCGAGGGCGCGGTCAAGGCCAAGGGCGCCAATGTGGTGAAGCGCGAGTTCACCAACAACACCGCCACCGACTTCAACGCCATCCTGACCTCGATCAAGGCCACCCAGCCGGACCTGGTCTTCTACGGCGGCATGGACGCGCAGGCCGGCCCGCTGGCCAAGCAGATGCAGCGCCTGGGCATCAAGGCCAAGCTGATGGGCGGCGACGGCTGGCAGACGCCGGAATTCATCAAGCTGGCCGGCGACGCCTCCGAAGGCCAGTACGCGTCCAGCTGCGGCATCTCGCGCGACAAGATGCCCGGCTTCAAGGCCTTCGACGAGAAGTTCAAGAAGGAATTCAACACCGACGTGCAGATCTACGCGCCGTTCGAATACGACGCCGTGATGGTGCTGGTGGACGCGATGAAACGCGCCAAGTCCTCCGATCCGAAAGTCTATCTGCCGGAAGTCGGCAAGAGCGACTACCAGGGCGTGACCGGCAAGATCGCCTTTGACGACAAGGGCGACATCAAGAACGGCGCCGTCACCGTCTACCAGGTGAAGAACGGCAAGTGGGAAGTGGTGTCCACCGTCGGCGGCGAAGCCAAGTAAGCGCGGCCGGCAAAGTCGAAGAGGCGCCCAGGGCGCCTCTTTTCATTTCCGCCGCGGCGGACTCAATCGCGGAAGCTGACTTCCTGTTTCATCATCGCCGCCATCCCGGCCTTCTGGATGTCTTCCGAGATCAGCATCGCCGCGTTCCAGCCGGCGACGAACTGCAGGCCGTCGGCCACGCTGCGGTCGCGGCTGTAATTCAGCACCTCCTTGCTGCCGCGCACCGCCAGCGGCGACTTGCCGGCGATCAGCCTGGCGCTCTGCAGCGCCGCCGCCAGCACGGCGTCGGCGTCCGGCAGCACCCGGTTGACCAGGCCGGCCTCCAGCGCCTCGTCGGCCACCATGTCGCGGCCGGTCAAGGCCAGCTCGCGGGCCAGGCCCTCGCCGACCACCCGCGGCAGGCGCTGCAGCGAGCCGACGTCGGCCACCATGCCGACGTCTATCTCGCGCACGCCGAACACCGCGTCCTGCGCGGCGAAGCGGAAGTCGGCCGCCAGCGCGATGTCGAGGCCGCCGCCGAGGCAGGCGCCGTGGACGGCGGCGATCACCGGCTTGCGGCAGCGCTCCAGGCTGGTGACGCAGTCCTGCAGATCCAGGATCAGCCGCCGCAGCTTGTCGCGCTTGCGCGCCTCGCAGGCATCGTCGATCTGCGATTGCAGCCCGGCCAGCATCGCCAGGTCTATGCCGGCGCAGAAATGCTTGCCGTGGCCGGCCAGCACGACGGCCCGCACCGACGGCTCGCCGTCGGCCCAATCCATCGCGCTGCGCAGATCCTGCCACATCTGCATGTTCAGCGAATTGGCCTTGTCGCCGCGATTGAAGCGCAGCAGGGCCACCTTGTCGTTCAGTTCGACGCTCAGGGTTTGCAGGGTGATCATGCCGCCGTCGCCTCCGGACGTTTCTTGGGAATCCAGGCCCACAGCATCTCGCAGATGATAGGCGATTCGCCGGAATCGTCGGTCACCTGCACCTCGACCAGCACCTCGCCCTTTTCCAGCTCGTGCATGGACTGGATCTGCTGCGGGGTCAGCGTCGCCACCGCCCGCATGTCGCCCTGCGAGCGCTTGATGTAATTGACCTTCATCGATTTCAGCAGCATCAGCTTGTCGTCCGGCATGTTCATGCCGACGACGAAGCCGGTCGAGGTCTCGGCCAGCAGCGCCATCGCCGCCGCGTGCACGCCGCGGATATGGTTCTGCACCTTCTTGCGGTTGCGGATGGAGACGCTCAGCCGATGGTGGCCGACCTCCTCGAAACGCAGGCCGGCGGTGGACAGGAACGGAACGATCTTGCCGAACATCATAGACAGCACCGTGCTGCGCCAGGCGACGGGCAGACGGCCCACCTTGTCGGCGATGCGGCTCATGCTGTTCTTGCGGTACTCCATGGTCAAGCCCCTCTATTATTCTCG
Organism: Chromobacterium sp. CV08; assembly: GCF_051129845.1. Taxonomy (NCBI): domain Bacteria; kingdom Pseudomonadati; phylum Pseudomonadota; class Betaproteobacteria; order Neisseriales; family Chromobacteriaceae; genus Chromobacterium; species Chromobacterium sp. CV08. The sequence continues at coordinate 2,446,333 of NZ_CP150453.1, read as the reverse complement.
TTTGCTATGGTTGGCCGGGTGACGGGTCCAGCCCCAGCGTCACCCTCACCTGCCGCTTCAGCAACGGCAAGGCCTCCTCGTCTATGCGCGCCAGCTGCAAGCCCCCCTGAAGCGCCGAAAACAGCATCATGCCGACGGCCTCCGGCGTGCCGGCATAATCCATCTGGCCGCTGTCGCGGCCCTGTCGCACGATGGCCACCGCCCACTGCCTCATCTCGTCGATGAAGGCGGCCGCCTCCTGCCGCATATCGTCCGGCAGGGTCTGGAATTCGGTGCTGAGGATGCCGCTGGGGCAAATCTGCTTGCGTTGCTGGTAATACTGGTCCGACAGGCCGAAATAACTCTCCAGCCGCCGCGACGCGTCCCATTCCGCCTGCTGCTCGATGAAACGCTGGAAGCGGCGGCGATAGCGTTGAATCAGCGCCACGCCCAGATCGTTCTTCTTCGGGAAGTGGTAGTGGATGGCCGCGTTGCGCACGCCCAGCGCGCTGCTGATGTGCTGATAGCTGAAGCCGTTGAAACCGCGCGTCAGCAACAGCTCCTCGGCCAGGTCGAGGATGCGTTTGCGGGTATCGTTCTTGCTGTCGGAACCATTATGCATCGGGCCACTCTACTTACTGGTTAGTAAGGTGTCAATCGCCGCCGCCCGCGCGGCCGCGCCTCCCTTTTCCGCCTGGCGTCGAGCGGCTCGACTCGCCCAATCGCGCCGGCAAGCCCTAAAATGACAACAAGCCCTTTTCCAACCCGCGCGCCGGCCAGGCGCGCCCATCCTGGTAAGCCATGACCGAACATTCCGTGCCCGCCCTGGAAACCGCATTGCGACAGCTGTGCCGCGACCCCGGCCACACCGAGACGCTGGCGGCGCTGGTCGCCGCGCTGCGCCCCGACGAGCGCCAGCCGCCTCAGCAGGCCACCGTCAATCTGCAAGCCCTGTCCTTCCTGCTGGAGCACCATCCCGACTACCGCCAGGCGCTGCGCCAGACGCTGTGCACGCTGCTGGCCGAAAGCCGGCAGATTCCGCTGTACACCGAAGCCGGCATACTGGCCAACGACGGCTTCGGCACCACGCTGCTGCGACGGCTGGGCGAGCGGGCGCTGCCTATGCCCTACAATCCCGACTCGCTGCGCGACCGCTTCGGCCTGCTGTTCTGCCACCGCCACGATTACCGTTGGCTGGCCGCCGTGCCCGACGCCACCTGGCACGCGCTGTGGCGCGCGCTGGCCTGGAGCGAGGCGCCGCGCCAGGACAGCGAACGCCACACGCGGCTGCAGCTGCTGGAGTCGGTGCAGGTGCTGTCGGCCCGCATCACCGCCATCGGGCTGGAGCCGGAACTGGTCCGGGTATGCCCGGAGGTCGAACGCTTCGCCTCGCCCTTCATGCACCTGAACGCCGAGGTCCAGCGCTATGTCGACGGCTACCACCAGGCGCTGATCGACGGCACGGCCCCGACTGAAGACGAAAAACAGGTGCTGGTGCTGCTGGAACAATGCGAGGCCATCCTGGCCAAGGTGCGCAAGAACGCCGCGCGTTACGGCATCTCGGTCAGCCTGACCTACCACGGCCTGCGCTTGGCACAGAGCATCGCGCGGCTGCGCGCGCTGCTGGAGCTGCTGGCGCCCGAGCACGATCCGGCGAGCCGGCCGGAGCTGTTCCGGCTGCTGACCGACTTCGCCCGCGCCGAAAACCGCAAGTACAGCCTGCGCGACCTGTTCAAGTCCAATACCGAGCTGTTGGCGCTGCAGGTGACCGAGCACGCCGGCCGCCACGGCGAGCACTATATCGCCGAGGACCGCCGCGACTGGTCCAAGATGGGCAAGGCGGCGATGGGCGCCGGCTTCATCGTCGGCTTCATGGCGCTGATCAAGCTGCTGCTGGCGCGCGGCCATCTGCCGCTGCTGTGGGAGGGGGTCGCCTTCGGCCTGAACTACGCGATAGGCTTCATCATCGTGCAGATCCTGCACTACACCATCGCCACCAAGCAGCCGGCGATGACGGCGGCGCGGCTGGCCGCGGCGCTGCACGAACGGCACGGCCGCAAGAAACAGCTGGAGGATCTGGCCGAGCTGATCGTCAAGGTGGCGCGCACCCAGTTCGTCGCCATCGTCGGCAATGTGGCGCTGGCGATACCGACGGCGGCGCTGATCGCGCTGGGATGGCACGCGCTGTTCGGCGCGCCGGTGGTCGACGCCGCCAAGGCGCACAAGCTGCTGCACGAGATCGACCCCATCCACAGCCTGGCGCTGCCGCACGCCGCCATCGCCGGGGTCTTCCTGTTCCTGTCCGGGCTGATCGCCGGCTATTACGACAACAAGGCGATCTACCGCCGCATCCCGGAGCGGATCGCCGGCCACCGGTTGTTGCAGCGGGTGCTCGGCGAGAACCGCGCCCACCGGCTGGGCCGCTATATCGAGCACAATCTGGGCGCGCTGGCGGGCAATTTCTATTTCGGCATGTTCCTCGGCCTGACCGGGACCATAGGCACGATACTGGGCCTGCCGCTGGACATACGCCACATCACCTTCTCGTCGGCCAATCTGGCCTTCGCCAGCGTGGCGCTGGATTTTCAGGTGCCGCTGTCCGTCGTGCTGCTCGGTTTCGCCGGCGTCATGCTGATCGGCCTGGTCAACCTGGGCGTCAGCTTCTTCCTGGCGCTGTGGGTGGCGCTGCGCTCGCGCAAGCTGTCCGGCTCGCTGCTGCTGCCGCTGATTCCGGAACTGGCCGGACGCTTCCTGCGCCGGCCGCTGAGCTTCTTCCTGCCCCCGCCGCCCGAGCCGGCGCCCGCCGCAGAGACGCCGGCGGACGAGGGTCGCGGCTGAGCGGAACGGCCATGCGGCGCGGCGGCGGCCTCCCCGCGCCGCCGCTGGCGAAAACCGCATGCCTCATCTAATCTGTCAAAAGCGCTAATAAGACAGTTCACACAATAACAAATATTGCGGCTGCTTATTTTTCCCCGCAGGCATATGCGCAACACGGCCGCCGCGGGCGATTGAACGGTTTGGATAGAGACAGGCATGGATTTGGAACAGGCATTGCTCAGGCATGAAGAATGGAAGAACCGTTTCAGGGAGGCGATATTCAGGCAGGAGGCGATGGATGTGGACAGCATAAGCCGCGACGACTGCTGCGAGCTCGGCCGCTGGCTGCACGGCCCCGGCCAGAGCCGCTACGGCGGCCTGAGCATGTTCCAGACCTGCGTCAGCCGCCACGCGATGTTCCACCGCGAAGCCGGCCGCATCGCGCGGATGATAGACGACAAGCAGTTCGAACAGGCCGAGCAGGCGCTGGAGGACAGCGCCTACTCGGTCGCCTCCAGCGCGCTGGCCGCCGCGCTGGCGCAATTGCACCAGCAGACCGGCCAACCCTGAACGGCGGCGCCCGCCGCCGCGCTCAGACCTGGAACTGCGCCACCGAGGAGCGCAGATTGCCGGTCACCTCGTCTATGCGCTGAACGCTGTGCGAAGCCTGGGTGGCGGCCACCGCGTTGCCGGAAGCCACCTGGGCGATCTGCTCGACGTGGCGGGCGATGTCCTGGCTGGCCGTGCCCTGCTCCTGCAGCGCGTGCGAAATGTCGTTGACCACCCGGACCACCTGGCTGGCGCTGCCCTGGATCTGCTGGATCAGGTCCCCGCCCTGCTCGGCCAGCTGCAGGCCGGCCTTGACCCTGGACACCGTCTCGCTCATGTTCTGCCGGGACAGGTCCGAACTGGCCTGGATCTCGGCTATCATCGCCGCGGTCTTTTCCGTGGCCTGCGCCGTGCGTTCGGACAGCTTGCGCACCTCGTCCGCCACCACCGCGAAACCCCTGCCGGTCTCGCCGGCGCGCGCGGCCTCTATCGCCGCGTTCAAGGCCAGCAGATTGGTCTGGTCGGCGATGTCCTTGATCACCTGCATGATGCTGGAAATGGTGGAGGTCTTGGCCGCCAGCTCGGCGATCGCCGCCTCGGTCAGGTCCACCGTGGCGCTGATGCCCTGCATCTCCGTCACCGCCCGCGCGATCACCTGGCTGCCGGTCTCGGACAACTGGCCGGAATCCTGCGACACCTCGCGCGCGTCCATCGCGTGGCGGGCGATATGGCTGATGCTGACCGTCAGTTGCTCCACCGAGGCCGCCATCGCCGCCGCGCCCTCGCTCTGGCCCTGGGAGTTGTCGGCCACCATGCGCGCGCCATCCACCACGTCGGCGTTCAACCGCCCCAGCTCCTCGGCGTCGCGGATGATCTCGCCGACCAGCCGGCGCAGCTGCCCCTGCATTTCCCGGAGGTGCGCCAGCAGGCTGTCGCCGCCGCCCTTCGGCAGCCGGATCTCGCGGTCCAGCTTGCCGGCCGCGATCTCGCGCACGATGGCCGCGGCTTCCGACGGCTCGGCGCCGAGCTCGCGCATCACGCTGCGATATACCCACCATCCCAGCGACAGCGTCACCGCCATGAACAGCAGCAGTTGCGCGGCCACGCCCATCACCTGCTTCCACAGCACCGCGTTGATGTCGTCCAGGTACAGTCCGGTGCCGATCACCCAGCCCCAGCGCGCGCTGCTGCTGAAATAGGCCAGCTTGGGCTGCGGCCCGGCCGCGCCCGGCTTGTCCCACACATATTGCGCGAACCCCCGGCCGCCGCCCTGGCGCAGGGCGTCGTCGAACAGGCGGCCCATATCGGTGCCGGCCGGATCCCGGACGCTGTGCATGTCCTTGCCGACCAGCTTCGGGTTCATGCCGTGGGCCAGCCATTTCAGATCGCGGTCCAGCACGAAGAAGTACTCGTCGCCGTCGAAGCGCAGCCGCGCCAATTCCTGCAAGGCCCGCCGCCGCGCCTCGGCCTCGGGCACCAGGCCGGTCGCGGCCTCCTCCTCGTGCAGCGCCACCAGGCTGGCGGCGTTCTCCACCTGGGTGCGCACCTGGTCGCGGCGGTCGGACAACATCTGCTGCCGCAGGGTCTGCGTCAGCAAGGCGCCCAGCACGCATACCAGCGCGATGGCGCTTGCTGTCTGCAGCAGCAGGCGCAGCTTCAAGGAAAGGGTTTTCGCCATGGCTTCGTCCGGTTTGTAAGAAACCGCCAACGATAGCGCATCTGATTATTTAGTTTCAATATTTGAATGTCATTTTATTGATCAAAATCATTGCTTTTTGACTATCGTCACAGTAGATCCACCCGACAGCCGTCGCCGCGGCGCCGTTCCAGCTTGACACCATATCTTTAGATATATATCTTAAGACATAAATCTTCGGAGACGACCATGCATCGCAGACATCACGATCATCGCGGCGCCGGCCGCCGCCACGGCCATCACGGCGACGACGGCGAGCTGGGCCGCGGCCGCAAGTTCAGCGCCGACGACCTGCAGCTGCTGTTGCTGGCGCTGATCGCCGAACAGGCCAGCCACGGCTACGAACTGATCAAGGAACTGGCCGCCCGCTCCAACGGCTATTACAGCCCCAGCCCGGGCATGGTCTATCCGGCGCTGACCTATCTGGAGGAAGTCGGACAGGTCACGGTGGAGCCTGCCGGCAACCGCAAGCGCTATTCTATCGCCGAGGCCGGCCGCCGCGAGCTGGACCTGCAGCGCGAGCGCGCCGAGCTGATGCTGGCCAAGCTCGCCCATATCGGACGCAAGATGGAACTGGCCCGCCGCGCCTATGCCGGGGAGGAAATCGGCGACGAAGGCGCCGCCGGCTGGACCCGGGAAATGATAGAGGCGCGCCGCGCGCTGAAACGGACGCTGCTGCTGCGCGACAACGCCGACGCCGCCGAACAGAACCGCATCGCCGCCATCCTGCAACGCGCCACCGCCGAAATTCTCGGCGAAACCCAGCCTGTGTCCTGTCAACCGGACCCAAGGAGTCAGAATTGAATACCGATCTCGCCGTACAAAAACTGCGCCATCCGCTGCGCTTCCGCCTGCTGCAAATCGTCCGCATCGCCCGGCTGTCGCCGACGATGCTGCGCCTGACCTTCACCGGCGACGATCTGGCCGGCTTCGTATCCGCCTCCTTCGACGACCACATCAAGCTGTTCTTCCCGGAACCCGGCGAACGGCAGCCGGCGACGCCGACCGTCGGAGACGGCGGCATCAGCTTCCCGCCGGACCGGCCGAAGCCGCAGATGCGCGACTACACGCCGCGCCGCTACGACGCGGCCGCCGGCGAACTGGACATAGACTTCGTCGTCCATGCCGGCGGCGTCGCCGCCGACTGGGCGCTGAACGCCAAGGTCGGCGATATGCTGGGCATAGGCGGTCCGCGCGGCTCGCGCGTGGTGCCGACCGGCTTCGACTGGCACTGGCTGATCGGCGACGAGTCGGCCTTGCCGGCCATCGCCCGCCGCCTGGAGGAGTTGCCGGCCGACGCGCGCGGCCAGGCCTGGATCCTGGTCGACGACGAGGCGTGCCGGCTGCCGTTGACGGCGCCGTCCGGCATCGAAATCGTCTGGCGCCGCCGCGACCTGGGCCAGGATCTGCTGCAGGCCGTCGAACAGACGCCGCTGCCGGCCGGCGCCGGCTATGTCTGGGCCGCCGGAGAAAGCGGCGAGATGCGCCCGCTGCACAAGCGGCTGCTGGCCCGAGGCGTGGACAAGGACAGGATGCGGGTGGCCGGCTACTGGAAGCGAGGCGACGCCGGCTCGCACGAAAGCATCTCCGACTGAGCGCCTCAGCCTTCGCGCCCCGCCGCGGCCAGTGGCGGCGCGGCTTCGTCGCCGGCGCGCGCCGCCTCGTCCAGCCTGTCCAGCCTGACGAAGCGCAGCGCGCCGAGCGCCACCGCCATGCAGGCCAGGCCGCATAGCACGAACAACAGGGCGATGCCCCTCCCCTTGCCTTCGCCCAGCCAGCCGCCGGTCAATCCGGCCAACGCGCCGCCCGGCATCATGCCGGGCTCCAGCACCCGCTCGACCAGCACGCCGCCGGCCAGCAAGGTCAGTGCGACGACGCCGATATTGATCGCGCCGAGCAGGCTGAACAGGCTACCGCGCCGCTCCAGCGGCGTATGGCTCATCCACAGGCTGAGCAGGCAGCTGCTGGACACATTGCCGGCCAGCATCGCCAGGCAGGCCATGCCCGACCACGACAGCGGCGTCTGGACCCAGCCCATCGCCGCCACGCACACCGCCAGCGCCAGATCGGCCAGCAGCACGGTGCGCATCAGCCGCCGCTGCGGATTCCAGACCACCACCAGCGCGCTGCCGATGATCGCGCCGACGGCGGCGCTGCTCATCACCCCGCCCAGCACGCCGCTGTCGTGTCCGGCCAGCACCATCGGCGTCAGCATGCTGGAAACCAGCGCCACCAGCGACGTCTGCAGCAACATATAGATCAGCAGCGCCCGCATCTCCGCCTGCCTGCCCATATACGCCAGCGTCGCCGCGACGCCGCTGCGGCAATGTCGCCACACCGCGCCCCAGGTCCGGCCGGCGGCCTCCGGCGGCGGCGCATCCCGGCCGATGCCGGCCAAGGCCGCCAATACCAGCGCGGTGGCGCACAGGATCAGCGCCACCTCCAGCAGCATCACCCCGCCGATTCCGTGCCGCGCCATCAGCGCGCCGGCCAGCATCGGGCCGGCGAACTGCACCGAACTCTCCCCCAGCATCCGCAAGCCGTTGGCCTGGCTGAGCCGGCGCTGCGGCAGCAGCAGGCTGAGCGCCACCTGATAGCTGGGCCGCCGGAAGGTATAGGTCAACGAGGCCAGGCTGCTCAGCGCCACCATCGCCGGCACCCGCAGGCCGCCGCTCCAGGCGAGCGCGGCCAGCGTCAGAACCAGCGCCAGCAAGACCAGGTCGCAGCCTATCAGGACCGCGCGGCGGTCGAACAGGTCGGCGCAGGCGCCGGCCAGCGGCAGCAGCAGCAGGGCCGGCAGCATGCCGCTGAACAGCGCCAGCGAAAACTGCTCGGCCGAACCGGTCTCCTGATAGATCCACACCCCCAGCGCGAACTGCAGCAGCACGCTGCCCAGCGCGGTGACGACCTCTCCCAGCCAAAGGCAGACGAAGGGCCGGCCCAATTGACGAAAAGCCTCGACGGCCGCCCTCATGCCCGCGTCTCCGGCCGCGTCGCGCCGTCTGTCGCGACGACCCCCGCGTGTTTCGATTTTCGCATCATGTCCAATCGCAAATTGAAGGTTTCGACGGCCGGCCTCATTCCACTTTCGGCAATGGCTGGTTCATCAGCCCGGTCGACTGGTCCTGCTCGCTGGACGACAGCTTCCACTGCCTGACCGCGCCGCGCGCGTCGAACAGCATCACCAGCTCCTTGTCGTAATTGCTCTGCCCGCCGAACAGGCTGCCGACATTGACGAAGTTCTGCGGTTTCGGGGTGTATTTCCGGAAGCTGAACACCCAGACCTCGCCGCCGCCGTCGAACCGTATCTTGTCCTGCGGCTGGCCCAGGGCCGCGACGATGTCGCGCTTGCCGCCGCTTCCGTCGGCCAGCACGCGCCGGACATAGGCCTCGTCGACGTCGGCCAGCTTCTCGTTTCCGACCGTAGAGCAGGCCGGCAACCCTATCGCCGACGACAAGACGAATAGTTTGACGAGCCCCGCCGTTCTTTTTCCATCGCCAATCAGTCTGCGCATCCTATTTCTCATTCGGAAACATTCATGTACTCGAAAACCACCAGCGCGTCATTCGACCACGAGGCGTCACCCAATGGCAGCGAATAGAAATACTCCCTCGGATAAGGCCAGGAAAAAAACGGGCTGCGTTTCAACGGACTGCCGTATAACCAGGACGTCGGCAAAACCTGGCGCCGGCTGCCCTGCTGCAGGGTGATCGAAAAAACCGGCCTATCGGCGATGAATAGATAACTGAACGATTTTTCGGAATAAGGATCGGCGTCCACTTTCAATTGCGCCATATTCTTGATGCCGTTCCAGATCACCTGCCCCACCGCCACCGGCGCGTAGCGGGCGCAGGTTTTCATATCGTCGATGCAGCGCACCTCCTCGGCCGACTTCGGCGCGCAATCCAGCTTTTCGCCATCGAGATTGTTCAGATGGCTCTGTGCATCGACCAGGCACTCCAGCCGCAGGTCGCCGAGCCGGCGGGTCCCGGCCGCGCCGCCCGGCGTCAGCACCTCGGGCCGCCAGTTCAGGTTCTGCACCGCAGGCGCGGCGACGAGCTCGGCCGTCGCCTCCCTTTCCGCCGGCAGCGCCGGCAGGGCGAAAGCCAGCCGCCTGTCCAGCGCGATGCTCTGCCGCCATCCCCTGGCCACGACGTTCAAGCCCAGATCGGCAGCCTTCACCCTGGCGTCCTGTAAAAACAATCGATAACGGAACACGGCGTCGGGCGCCAATGCGTGATGGTTTCGAAACGCTTTTTCGCCATCATGCAAAACCGAATAGGCGCGCCCATTGCTTGCCGGCGCCGCGACCGCCGCGATAAAAACCGCCGCGATTCCACCGCCGATCAGGCCCTGCGTCCATCGAGAAAACCCATTAACACTCAAATCCTTCTCCCGCTGCGATACCGGGCAATGATTCTACCGGCCGGAGAATATTTTTGGAAAAATACCGCATCGCGCAAAATAATATTCCCAGTAGAACAATTATCATCAAAACATAATGGCCGGGCGTCGTTGCCGCCCGGCATGTTTCCATTTAAGCCGGAAGCAGATTACGCGATATTTCCCGCGCCAATCCGGCAATCGCCGGCTGTTCGAGAATGCTGTGGTGATCGCCGGCAATCGGACGCACCGACAGCGACTCGCCCTGTAATTCCCGCCACGGCTGGTCCAGGCGCTGCGCCAGCGAGGCCGAGGCGCCGTACAATACCGGCGCGGCGGCCAAGGGCCGCGGGCGGTACGCGATCGCGGACCGGAAGATGGCGGCCTGCGTCGCCAGCATCGCCTTGACCTCGTCCACCGTCAGCCCCTTGCCCCAGCCGGTCCGCAACAGCGTCTCCGCTATCATCGGGTCTATGCCGGGCAGTTCACGCAGGCGCGCCAGCTTGTCCTCGTCGAAGCCGAACTCCATTTCCAGCATCAGGAAAAGCAGGCCGATATCCTGATCGCGCTCGCGCGCCAGCCTGCTCTCCAGCATCCGCCGTTGCGGCGCGTAGTCGCCGCAGCTGTCGATCAGGCCGAGGAAGGAGACGGTCTCCCCCTGTTCCTGCAGCAGCGCCGCCATCGCATGCGCGATCGATCCGCCGACCGACCAGCCGGCCAAACGGTATGGCCCCTGCGGCTGGATGCGCCGGATCCGTTCGATATGCGCGGCGGCCAGCTCCGCGATGCCGCCTCCCCGGTTGTCGCGGCCCCAGTCTCCGGCCGGCAGCGCGTAAATCGGGAAGTCCCCGGCCAAATGGCCGGCCAGATTCTGCGCATAGGCGATGCCGCCATAGACCTCGTGCAGCAGGAATAGCGGAACGCCGTCGCCGCCGCGCAGTTCCACCGCGCCGTCGGCATCGGCGTCGGGACGGATCATCGCGGCCAGTTCCCGCAGATCGGCGGCCTGATAGACCTGCCGCAAGGCCAGGCCGGCGCCCAGCTGGCGGGCCGCCCTGGCCACCATGGACACCGCCAGCAGCGAGTGGCCGCCCAGCTCGAAGAAGTTGTCGTGACGGCCGACGCGCTCGACGTTCAACAGCGCGCTCCAGATATTCGCCAGCGCCTCCTCCGTCTCGCCCTGCGGCGCGACATACTCGCGGCCGGACAGCTGCGCGCCGTCCGGCGCCGGTAGCGCCTTGCGGTCCAGCTTGCCGTTCGGCGTCAGCGGGAAGGCGTCCAGCACGACGAAGGCGCTCGGTATCATGTATTCGGCCAGATCGTTCGCCAGCTCGGTCCGCAGCGCCGCCGCGTCCGGCGCCGCGTCCGGCCGCGCCGTCAGATAGGCCACCAGCCGCTTGTCGCCCGGCGCGTCCTCGCGCGCCAGCACCGCCGCCTCCCTGACGCCGGCGCAGGCGGCCAGCCTGGCCTCGATCTCGCCCAACTCGATGCGGAAGCCGCGTATCTTCACCTGGAAGTCGTTGCGGCCCAGGTATTCGATGCTGCCGTCCGGCAGCCAGCGTCCCAGGTCGCCGGTCTTGTACAGCCGCGCGCCGGCCTCGTCGCCGTACGGATCGGCGACGAAGCGCCCGGCCGTCAGTTCCGGTCGGTTCAGATAGCCGCGCGCCACGCCCGGCCCGCCGATGTGGATTTCGCCGGCCACGCCCAGCGGCGCGGGCTGCAGCTCGGCGTCCAGGATGTAGACTCGACAATTCGGCAGCGGCTTGCCTATCGGCAAGACGCCGCCCTGCTCGGTTCGGCAGCGATGCAGCGTCGCATATACCGTCCCCTCCGTCGGCCCATAGGCATTGAACAGCCCGTGCGCCCCGGCCCAGGCCTCGGCCAGGGCCACCGGGCAGGCTTCGCCGCCGACCAGCAGATTGTCGATGCGGTAGCCCACCGCCGCCGGGTCCATCATCGTCAAGGCCGACGACGGCAACAAGGCATGGCTGATGCGGAAGCGGCGCAGCGTGCCCAGCAGCGCCTCGCCCGGCATCCGCTCCTCGCGCGTGGCCAGGCACAGGGCCGCGCCGCTGGATAGCGCGCTGGCGTGCTCCCAGACGCTGGCATCGAAGCTGAAGGAGGCGAACTGCAGTACCCGGCTGTCCGGCCCCAGCTGCAAGATTTCGGCCTGCGAGCGCATCAGATGGACGACGCCGTAATGCGCGCAGACCACGCCCTTGGGCCGGCCGGTGGAGCCGGAGGTGTAGATCACATAGGCCGGATGGCGGCTGTTCAGGCCCGCCACCCGCGGATTGCCGGCCGGCAAGGCCGCCAGTCGCTCCGCCTCCTCGTCCAGCAGCACGACCGCCCGGTCGCCGGCCGTCAGCGCCCGCAGCGAAGCCTGGGTCAGCACGACCTTGGGCGCGCTGTCGTCCAGCATATAGGCCAGCCGCTCGGCCGGATAGCTCGGGTCCAGCGGCACATAGGCGCCGCCGGCCTTCAGCACCGCCAGCAGCGCCGCCACCATGTCGACGCCGCGCGCCAGGCACAGCGCCACCCTGTCGTCCGGGCCGACGCCCAACGCGATCAGCCGATGCGCCAGCCGGTTGGCGCGACGGTTCAATTCGCCGTAGCTCAGCGCCTCGTCGCCGTACAGCAGCGCTGGCGCGTCCGGCCGTTCGGCGGCCTGCGCCTCGAACAGCTGGTGGATCAAGGCCCGCTCAGCCGATTCCGAATACGGCGCCGCCGCCGCGTTGAACTCGTCCAGCAACAAACGCTTCTCGGCGTCCGGCAGCACTTCCAGCGCGCGCGCCGCCATGCCGCCGCCGGCTTCCAGCGCGTCGGCCAGCGACGTCAACGTACGCTCCATCTGCGCGCAGATCCGCGCCGCGCCGACCGATGCGGACACCTGCGCCTTCAGCGCCAGGCCTGCATCGCCGAAATCGTCCACCGACAGCGTCAGCGGGTAATTGGTCCTTTCCTCGCCGGCCATCTCGGCCACGCCGTCCAGGCCGCTTCCGGCGCCAGCTTCTTCGCCGTGGCGGTAGTTCAGCACCGAACTGAACAAGGGCAGCGGCGGCGCCACCTGGCTGCAGCGCTGCGCCAGCGCCAGCGACGCGTGCTCGTGCCGCAACAGCCGCGTCAGCGCCTGCTGCGTCCGCCGCGCCGCCTCCTCTACGCCGAGCCCGTCAAACGACAGCTTCAGCGGCAAGGTGTTGATGAACAGGCCCAGCGCCCGGTCGGCGCCGGCCCCGCCCTGCAGCCGGCCGAACAAGACCGTGCCGAACACCACCGTGTCCCGGCCCGAGGCCCGCGCCAGCAGCCGCCCCCAGGCCAGGTGCGCCAGGCTGGCCACGCTGACGCCCAAGCGCCGCGCCTGCCGCCGGAGGCGATCCGTCAGCTCGGCCGGCAAGCGCAGCCGGCTCTCGTCCAGCCCGTCGCCGTCGCCGCGGTTGCCCTGCAAGCCGAAGGCCGCCGTCGGTTCGTCGATCTCGCCCAGCTCGGCGCGGAAGTAGGCCTCGTGCTCGGCCGCGCCGACGCCCAGCCGCGCCTGCGCGACGAAGTTGCGGAACGGCAGCGACGGCGGCAGCGCGTCGCCGAGACCGGCCTGGATATCCCGAATCTCGGCCATCAGGATGTCCAGCGAGGTATGGTCGACCACCAGGTGGTGGAACAGCAGTTGCAGGTAATGGCGGCCGTCGGCCGGATCGGCGGCCGCGTAGCCGCGCAGCAGCGGCGCCCGCGTCACGTCCAGCCGCGTCCGCCGCGGGTCGTAGCGTTGCGCCAGCTGCGCCGCCGGCGGACCGTCGGCCGGGTCCAGCGCCACCGTCTCCACCGCCACCGGCGCCTGACGCCACACCACCTGCACCGGTTCCGGCAGGCCCTGCCACTGTATCGCCGTGCGCAGGATGTCGTGCCGCGCCACCACCTGCTGCAACGCCGCGACGAAGCCTTGCAGCCGCTCGCCGCTGTCGAAGGCCATCAGCGAGGACAGCAGGTAGGCGTCGCCTTCGCCGCCGAGCAGATGGTGGAACAGGATGCCCTCCTGCAGCGGCGCCAGCGGATAGATGTCCTGGATATTGCCCAGGCCGCCGGCGACGCCGGCGCAAACGCCGTTCCACTGCGAACGGTCCAGCTCCAGTCCGAAGCGCCTGAGGCTGCTGGCCGTCAGCGCCAAGTTCCCCGTCAGCTCAGCGTACTCGCCGCTGCCCAGGCTGGCGAGCAGTTCGGACTTGCTTTCCTTCAACTGCCCCAGCAAGGCCGGGGTCAGCCGCTGTTTCTCTCCGCGTATCACCAGATTGCCGCTGTCGTCGGACAGGCCGAGCTCGATGGCGTTGCGGGACAGCTCCAATGCCAGATAGGCCACGCTCATAGCACGAGCTCCTCGATATCGCCCTTCGGGCCTTGGTCCGATTCGGCGAACCAGTCCTGGTCCGCCGCGCCGTCCGTCGCGATCGCCTCCGCCAGCGCCGCCAGGTCGGCCGCGCCGAACAGCTGGCGGATGTCGCAGCGCAGGCCGGCCTGGCGCATTTGCTCCACCAGGCGCACCGCCAGCAAAGAGTGGCCGCCCAGCTCGAAGAAGTTGTCGTGGCGGCCGACGCGCTCGACGCCCAAGAGCGCGCGCCAGATCGCCGCCAGTTTCGCCTCCGTCTCGCCCAGCGGCGGAACGTACTCGCGGCTCGTCAGCTGCGCGCCGTCCGGCGCCGGCAGCGCCTTGCGGTCCAGCTTGCCGTTCGGCGTCAGCGGGAAGGCGTCCAGCACGACGAAGGCGCTCGGCACCATGTACTCGGTCAGCTCCCTGGCCAGCTCGGCCCGCAGCACCGCCGCGTTCAGCGCCGCGTCCGGCCGCGCCGTCAGATAGGCCACCAGCCGCTTGTCGCCCGACGCGTCCTCGCGCGCCAGCACCACCGCCTCCGTCACGCCGGCGCAGGCGGCGAGCTTGGCCTCGATCTCGCCCAACTCGATGCGGAAGCCGCGTATCTTCACCTGGAAGTCGTTGCGGCCCAGGTATTCGATGCTGCCGTCCGGCAGCCATCGCCCCAGGTCGCCGGTCTTGTACAGCCGCGCGCCGGTCTCGCCGCCGTACGGGTCGGCGACGAAGCGCTGGGCGCTCAGCCCCGGCCGGTTCAGATAGCCGTGCGTCACGCCCGGTCCGCCGATGTGGATTTCACCGGCCACGCCCAGCGGGACCGGCTGCAGATCGGCGTCCAGGATGTAGGCGCGGATGTTCGGCAGCGGCTTGCCTATCGGCAAGACGCCGGCCTGGTCGGTACGGCAGCGGTGATAGGTGGCGTAAATGGTGCTTTCGGTCGGCCCGTAGACATTGAACAGCCGGTGTACCCGGGCCCACGATTCGGCCAGGGCCACCGGGCAGGCTTCGCCGCCGACCAGCAGGTTCTCGATGCGGTAGCCTATCGCCGCCGGGTCCATCATCTTCAAGGCCGACGACGGCAATAGCGTGTGGCTGATGCGGAAGCGGCGCAGCGTGTCCTGCAAGGCCCCGCCCGGCATCCGCTCCTCGCGCGTGGCCAGGCACAAGGCCGCGCCGCTGGATAGCGCGCCGGCGTACTCCCAGACGCTGGCATCGAAGCTGAAGGAGGCGAACTGCAGCACCCGGCTGTCCGGCGTCATCGGCCAGATGCCGGACAGAGAACGCATCAGATGGACGACGCCGTAATGCGCGCAGACCACGCCCTTGGGCCGGCCGGTGGAGCCGGAGGTGTAGATCACATAGGCCGGATGGCGGCTGTTCAGGCCGGCCACCCGCGGGTTGCCGGCCGGCAAGGCCGCCAGCCGCTCCGCCTCCTCGTCCAGCAGCACGACCGCCCGGTCGCCGCCGGCGCTCAGCGCCCGCAGCGAAGCCTGGGTCAGCACCGCCTTGGGCGCGCTGTCGTCCAGCATATAGGCCAGCCGTTCGGCCGGATAGCTCGGGTCCAGCGGCACATAGGCGCCGCCGGCCTTCAAGACGCCCAGCAGCGCCGCCACGATATCGACGCTCCGCTCCAGGCACAGCGCCACCTTGTCGTCCGGACCGACGCCCAGCGCGATCAGCCGATGCGCCAGCCGGTTGGCGCGGCGATTCAATTCGCCGTAACTCAGCGCCTCGTCGCCGTACAGCAGCGCCGGCGCGTCCGGCCGTTCGGCGGCCTGCGCCTCGAACAACTGGTGGATCAGCACATCGTCCGGATATGGCACCGAAGCCGCGTTGAACTCGTCCAGCAACAAGCGCTTCTCGGCGTCCGGCAACACTTCCAGCGCGCGCGCCGCCATGCCGCCGCCGGCTTCCAGCGCGTCGGCCAGCGACGTCAGCGTACGCTCCATCTGCGCGCAGACGCGCGCCGCGCCGACCGTCGCCGGCACCTGGGCCTGCAAGGCCAGGCCGGCGTCGCCGAAGTCGTCCACCGACATCGTCAGCGGATAGTTGCTCCTCTCCTCTCCGCCCAGGACTTCTATGCCCTCCCATCCCGGCAGGCCGGCCTCATCCTCGGTGCTGTGCCGATAGTTGAGCAAGGCGCTGAACAGCGGTAGCGGCGCCGCCACCTGGCTGCAGCGCTGCGCCAGCGCCAGCGGCGCGTGCTCGTGCCGCAGCAGCCGCGTCAGCGCCTGCTGCGTCCGCCGCGCCGCCTCCTCTACGCCGAGTCCGTCAAACGACAGCTTCAGCGGCAAGGTGTTGATGAACAGACCCAGCGCCCGGTCGGCCCCGGCCCCGCCCTGCAGCCGGCCGAACAAGACCGTGCCGAACACCACGGCGTTCCGGCCCGAGGCCCGCGCCAGCAGCCGCCCCCAGGCCAGGTGAGCCAGGCTGGCCACGCTGACGCCCAAGCGCCGCGCCTGCCGCCGGAGACGATCCGTCAGTTCGGACGGCAAGCGCAGCCGGCTCTCGTCCAGCCCGCCGCCGTCGCCGCGGTTGTCCTGCAAGCCGAAGGCCGCCGTCGGCTCGTCGATCTCGCCCAATTCTCCGCGGAAGTAGGCCTCGTGCTCGGCCGCGCCGATGCCCAGCCGCGCCTGCGCGACGAAGTTGCGGAACGGCAGCGACGGCGCCAGTTCGGCATCGCCGCGCTGCAGCTGACGGACTTCCTGAAGCAGCAATTCCAGCGTCGCGTGGTCGACCGCCAGATGATGGAACAGCAGTTGCAGGTAATGGCGGCCGTCGGCCGGATCGGCGGCCACGTAGCCGCGCAGCAGCGGCGCCCGCGTCACGTCCAGCCGCGTCCGCCGCGGGTCGTAGCGCCGTTCCAGCTGCGCGCCCACCGGACCGTCGGCCGGGTCCAGCGCCACCGTCTCCACCGCCACCGGCGCCTGACGCCACACCACCTGCACCGGTTCCGGCAGGTCGCGCCACTGTATCGCCGTGCGCAGGATGTCGTGCCGCGCCACCACCTGCTGCAGCGCCGCGACGAAGCCTTGCAGCCGCTCGCCGCTGTCGAAGGCCATCAGGCACGACAGCAGGTAGGCGTCGCCTTCGCCGCCGAGCAGATGGTGGAACAGTATCCCCTCCTGCAGCGGCGCCAGCGGGTAGATGTCCTGGATATTGGCCATGCCGCCGGCGACGCCGTCGGCGATGCGGTCTAGCTGCGTCTGCTCCAGCGCCACCAGCGGCAGCATCGCCGGCGTGATCGCCGCGCAGCCCTCCGCCGGAATGCCGTTGGCCGGCACCGCCACCTCGTCGCCGCCGCCGCCCAGACCGGCCGCCAGCGCCGCCAGGTCGGACGCGCCGAACAGCTGGCGGATGTCGCAATGCAGGCCGGCCTGGCGCATCCGCTCGACCAGCTGCACCGCCAGCAGCGAATGGCCGCCCAGCTCGAAGAAGTTGTCGTGGCGGCCGACGCGCTCGACGTTCAACAGCGCGCTCCAGATATTCGCCAGTGCCTCTTCCGCCTCGCCCTGCGGCGCCGCGTACTCGCGGCTCGTCAGCTGCGCGCCGTCCGGCGCCGGCAGCGCCTTGCGGTCCAGCTTGCCGTTCGGCGTCAGCGGGAAGGCGTCCAGCACGACGAAGGCGCTCGGTATCATGTATTCGGCCAGATCCTTCGCCAGCTCGGTCCGCAGCGCCGCCGCGTCCGGCGCCGCGTCCGGCCGCGCCGTCAGATAGGCCACCAGCCGCTTGTCGCCCGGCGCGTCCTCGCGCGCCAGCACCGCCGCCTCCCTGACGCCGGCGCAGGCGGCCAGCCTGGCCTCGATCTCGCCCAATTCGATGCGGAAGCCGCGCAGCTTCACCTGGAAGTCGTTGCGGCCCAGGTATTCGATGCTGCCGTCCGGCAGCCAGCGTCCCAGGTCGCCGGTCTTGTACAAACGCGCGTCGGCGTCGGCGCTGAACGGGTCGGCGATGAAGCGCTCGGCCGTCAGCTCCGGGCGGTTCAGATAGCCGCGCGCCACGCCGACGCCGCCGATGTGGATTTCGCCGGCCACGCCCAGCGGCGTCGGCTGCAGCTGGCTGTCGAGGACGTACATGCGGATATTGGCGATCGGCTTGCCGATAGGCACGAAGTGGCGCGACGGATCGGAGACGCACGGCCAGGCGGTGACGTCGATCGCCGCCTCGGTCGGCCCGTACAGATTGTGCAGCTCGCTGTGCGGGAAGTGCCGCAGGCACTGCTCCTGCAAGGCGTGCGGCAGCGCCTCGCCGCTGCACAGGATGCGCCGCAGCGACGGGCAGCTGCCGGCCGGCGTCAGGCTGACGAAGGCCTGCAGCATCGACGGCACGAAGTGCAGCATGGTGACGCCGCGGCTTTCGATCAGCTGGCGCAGATATTGCGGATCCTTGTGGCCTTCCGGGCGCGCCATCAGCAATTGGGCGCCGGCCAGCAGCGGCAGGAAGAACTCCCACACCGACACGTCGAAGCCGAACGGCGTCTTCTGCAGCACCAGGTCGTCGGCCCGCAGCCGGTAGGCGTCCTGCGCCCACCAAAGCCGGTTGACGACGCCGCGGTGCTCGTTGACGACGCCCTTGGGCCGGCCGGTGGAGCCGGAGGTGTAGATCACGTAGGCGGCGTGGCGATTGCCCAGGCCCACCACCGCCGGATTCCCGTCCGGCAAGGCCGCCTGCCGCGCCCGCTCGGCCTCGTCGTCCAGCAGCAGGACCGTCCGCTCGCCGCCGGCCGTCAGCGCCTGCAGCGAATGCTGGCTCAGCACCACGCGCGGCGCGCTGTCGTCCAGCATATAGGCCAGCCGCTCGGCCGGATAGCTCGGGTCCAGCGGCACATAGGCGCCGCCGGCCTTCAAGACGCCCAACAGCGCCGCCACCATGTCGACGCCACGTTCCAGGCACAGCGCGACGCGCGCGTCCGGGCCGACGCCCAGCGCGATCAGCCGATGCGCCAGCCGGTTGGCGCGGCGGTTCAGTTCGCCGTAGCTCAGCGTCTCGTCGCCGCTGTAGAGCGCCGGCGCGTCCGGCCGCTCGGCGGCCTGCGCCTCGAACAGCTGATGGACCAGCGCCTGCTCCGGATACGGCGCCGCCGTCGCATTGAAAACGTCCAGCAGCAGATGTCTTTCCCCGTTCGGCAACACCTCCAGCGTGCTCACCGATTCCCCGCCGCCGGCCTCCAGCGCGTCGGCCAGCGCCGTCAGCGTGCGCTCCATCTGCGCGCAGACGCGCGCCGCGCCGACCGTCGCCGGCACCTGGGCCTGCAAGGCTAGCCCCGCATCGCCGAAGTCGTCCACCGACATCGTCAGCGGATAATTGGTGCGGCTCTGGTCGGCCAGCACCGTGATGCCGTCGCCGGCGATCTCGCGCTCGTCGCCGTCGCTGCCGTGCCGGTAGTTCAACAGCGCGCTGAACAAGGGCAGCGGTGCCGCCACGCCGCTGCAGCGCTGCGCCAGCGCCAGCGGCGCGTGCTCGTGCCGCAGCAGCCGCGTCAGCGCCTGCTGGGTCTGTTTCGCCGCCTCATCGACGCTGGCCCCGCCCAGTTCCAGCTTCAGCGGCAAGGTGTTGATGAACAGACCCAGCGCCCGGTCGGCGCCGGCCCCGCCCTGCAGCCGGCCGAACAAGACCGTGCCGAACACCACCGTGTTCCGGCCCGAGGCCCGCGCCAGCAGCCGCCCCCAGGCCAGGTGGGCCAGGCTGGCCACGCTGACGCCCAAGCGCCGCGCCTGCCGCCGGAGACGATCCGTCAGTTCGGCCGGCAAGCGCAGCCGGCTCTCGTCCAGCCCGCCGCCGTCGCCGCGGTTGTCCTGCAAGCCGAAGGCCGCCGTCGGCTCGTCGATCTCGCCCAGCTCGGCGCGGAAGTAGGCCTCGTGCTCGGCCGCGCCGATGCCCAGCCGCGCCTGCGCGACGAAGTTGCGGAACGGCAGCGACGGCGCCAGTTCGGCATCGCCGCGCTGCAGTTGGCGCACCTCTTGCAGCATCTGGCTCAAGGAAGTCTGGTCTATCGCCAGGTGGTGGAACAGCAGTTGCAGGTAATGGCGGCCGTCGGCCGGATCAGCGGCGGCGTAGCCGCGCAGCAGCGGCGCCCGCGTCACGTCCAGCCGCGTCCGCCGCGGGTCGTAGCGCCGTTCCAGTTGCGCGCCCACCGGACCGTCGGCTGGGTCCAGCGCCACCGTCTCCACCGCCACCGGCGCCTGACGCCACACCACCTGCACCGGTTCCGGCAGGTCGCGCCACTGTATCGCCGTGCGCAGGATGTCGTGCCGCGCCACCACCTGCTGCAGCGCCGCGACGAAGCCTTGCAGCCGCTCGCCGCTGTCGAAGGCCATCAGGCACGACAGCAGGTAGGCGTCGCCTTCGCCGCCGAGCAGATGGTGGAACAGTATCCCCTCCTGCAGCGGCGCCAGCGGGTAGATGTCCTGGATATTGGCCATGCCGCCGGCGACGCCGTCGGCGATGCGGTCTAGCTGCGTCTGCTCCAGCGCCACCAGCGGCAGCATCGCCGGCGTGATCGCCGCGCAGCCTTCCGCCGGAATGCCGTTGGCCGGCACCGCCACCTCGTCGCCGCCGCCCAGACCGGCCGCCAGCGCCGCCAGGTCGGACGCGCCGAACAGCTGGCGGATGTCGCAATGCAGGCCGGCCTGGCGCATCCGCTCGACCAGCTGCACCGCCAGCAGCGAATGGCCGCCCAGCTCGAAGAAGTTGTCGTGGCGGCCGACGCGCTCGACGTTCAACAGCGCGCTCCAGATATTCGCCAGTGCCTCTTCCGCCTCGCCCTGCGGCGCCGCGTACTCGCGGCTCGTCAGCTGCGCGCCGTCCGGCGCCGGCAGCGCCTTGCGGTCCAGCTTGCCGTTCGGCGTCAGCGGGAAGGCGTCCAGCACGACGAAGGCGCTCGGTATCATGTATTCGGCCAGATCCTTGGCCAGCTCGGTCCGCAGCGCCGCCGCGTCCGGCGCCGCGTCCGGCCGCGCCGTCAGATAGGCCACCAGCCGCTTGTCGCCCGGCGCGTCCTCGCGCGCCAGCACCGCCGCCTCCCTGACGCCGGCGCAGGCCGCCAGCCTGGCCTCGATCTCGCCCAATTCGATGCGGAAGCCGCGCAGCTTCACCTGGAAGTCGTTGCGGCCCAGGTATTCGATGCTGCCGTCCGGCAGCCAGCGTCCCAGGTCGCCGGTCTTGTACAAACGCGCGTCGGCGTCGGCGCTGAACGGGTCGGCGATGAAGCGCTCGGCCGTCAGCTCCGGGCGGTTCAGATAGCCGCGCGCCACGCCGACGCCGCCGATGTGGATTTCGCCGGCCACGCCCAGCGGCGTCGGCTGCAGCTGGCTGTCGAGGACGTACATGCGGATATTGGCGATCGGCTTGCCGATAGGCACGAAGTGGCGCGACGGATCGGAGACGCACGGCCAGGCGGTGACGTCGATCGCCGCCTCGGTCGGCCCGTACAGATTGTGCAGCTCGCTGTGCGGGAAGTGCCGCAGGCACTGCTCCTGCAAGGCGTGCGGCAGCGCCTCGCCGCTGCACAGGATGCGCCGCAGCGACGGGCAGCTGCCGGCCGGCGTCAGGCTGACGAAGGCCTGCAGCATCGACGGCACGAAGTGCAGCATGGTGACGCCGCGGCTTTCGATCAGCTGGCGCAGATACTGCGGGTCCTTGTGGCCTTCCGGACGCGCCATCAGCAATTGGGCGCCGGCCAGCAGCGGCAGGAAGAACTCCCACACCGACACGTCGAAGCCGAACGGCGTCTTCTGCAGCACCAGGTCGTCGGCCCGCAGCCGGTAGGCGTCCTGCGCCCACCAAAGCCGGTTGACGACGCCGCGGTGCTCGTTGACGACGCCCTTGGGCCGGCCGGTGGAGCCGGAGGTGTAGATCACGTAGGCGGCGTGGCGATTGCCCAGGCCCACCACCGCCGGATTCCCGTCCGGCAAGGCCGCCTGCCGCGCCCGCTCGGCCTCGTCGTCCAGCAGCAGGACCGTCCGCTCGCCGCCGGCCGTCAGCGCCTGCAGCGAATGCTGGCTCAGCACCACGCGCGGCGCGCTGTCGTCCAGCATATAGGCCAGCCGCTCGGCCGGATAGCTCGGGTCCAGCGGCACATAGGCGCCGCCGGCCTTCAGCACCGCCAGCAGCGCCGCCACCATGTCGACGCCGCGCTCCAGGCACAGCGCGACGCGCGCGTCCGGGCCGACGCCCAGCGCGATCAGCCGATGCGCCAGCCGGTTGGCGCGGCGGTTCAGTTCGCAGTAGCTCAGCGTCTCGTCGCCGCTGTAGAGCGCCGGCGCGTCCGGCCGCTCGGCGGCCTGCGCCTCGAACAGCTGATGGACCAGCGCCTGCTCCGGATACGGCGCCGCCGTCGCATTGAAGTCGTCCAGCAGCAGCCGCCTCTCCGCGTCCGGCAGCATGGCTATCCGGCCGGGGGCGACGCCGTCGTCGTCCAGCATGCCTTGCAACAGCTTCCGCCAATACCGGCCATAACGCTCGACCGTGGCCGGCTCGAACAAGGAAGCGGCGAACACGATGCGGCCGACGATGCGGCCCTCGCTCTCCCGCAGGTGCAGCTCCAGATCCACCTGCGATTCCGACCACTGCGCCGGCAGTTCCCGCCAGTCCACGCCCGGCAGCGACAACTGGCCGGGCGGCGTGTTCTGCCACGAGAAAATGGTCTGGAACAGCGGACTGTAGGCCAGGCTGCGCGGCGGCTTGACGGCCTCGACGATCTGGTCGAACGGCAGGTCGGCGTGCCGCTGCGATTCCAGCACCCGTTGTTTGACGTGGCCCAGCCAGCCCGCGGCATCGCGCCAGCCGCCGGTCTGCAGCCTGAGCGGCAAGGTGTTGACGAACAAGCCGATCAGCGGCTCGAACTCGCTGCGGTTCCGCCCCGCCACCGGCGTGCCGACGACGACGTCGTCCTGTCCGGACAGGCGGGCCAGCAGCAGGGCCCAACTGGACAGCAGGACCATGAACGGCGTGACGCCATGGCGCAGGCAGAAGCGGCGCAGCCGCTCGCTGACTTCCTGGTCCAGATCGACGGCGACGCTGCCGCCGGCGAACTGTTGCTGGGCCGGCCTCGCCTTGTCGTGCGGCAGCTCCAGCAAGGCAGGGGCGCCGGCCAGCGCCGCCTTCCAGTAGGCGGCCTGTTCCCGCGCGGCGTCCTTTTCCATCCACGCCCGCTGCCATGCCGCGTAATCGGCATACTGTACCGGCAGCGGCGGCAATGCCGGCGGCGTCCCGCCGCGCCTGGCCGCGTAGCACGCGCTCAGTTCGCCGACCAGGATGCCCATTGACCAGCCGTCGGCGACGATGTGGTGCAGCGTCAACAGCAGCACGTGCTCCCGCTCGGCCAGTTGCAGCAGGCGCCCGCGGATCAGCGGACCGCGCCGCAGATCGAAGCTCTGCGCCGCCTCGCGCTCGGCCCGCTCCCGGCAGGCCTGCTCGGGATCCGCCTGCTGTCTCAGGTCCTCGAAGGCCAGCGCGGCGATCGTTCCCGGCGGCGCGAACTGCTGCGTCGCCCGGCCGTCCTCGTCGACGAAGCGGGCGCGCAGCGCCTGGTGGCGGTCCACCACGTCGGCCAGCGCCCGCGCCAGCGCCTCGCGGTCCAGCTCGCCGCTGAGCCTCAGGCCGCCGTGGATATGGTAGGCCCGGCTGCCGCCGTCCAGCCGGGACAGGAACCAGAAGCGCTGCTGCGCGAACGACAGCGCGGCGGCGTCGCCATGCTGGCCGGCGCTCAGCGGCGCGGATTCCGGCGCGGCCGATTTCTGCAGTTTCGAAGCCTTGGCCCGCTCCAGCAGGCGTTTGCGTTCTTCCAGAGACAGGGAAGCGATGTCTTTATTATTCATTGTCGGGACTTTCAATTCTTTCAGGATTCCAGAGTCAGCTCGGTTTCACGCAGGGCCTGCAGCGATTCGGCGTCGAACTGCAGCAATTGGGCGTCGATCACGCATTCCTCGAACAAGGCTATCGTCGGGTGGCTGAACAGCTGCGACATCGGCAGGTCGACGTCGAAAGCCTCCCGCACCCGCGTCAGCAGCTGCACCGCCAGCAAGGAATGGCCGCCCAGCTCGAAGAAGTTGTCGTGGCGGCCGACGCGCTCGACGTTCAACAGCGCGCTCCAGATCGCCGCCAGCGCCTCCTCCGTCTCGCCCTGCGGCGCCTCGTACTCTCGGCTCGTCAGCTGCGCGCCGTGCGGCGCCGGCAGCGCCTTGCGGTCCAGCTTGCCGTTCGGCGTCAGCGGGAAGGCGTCCAACACCACGAAGGCGCCTGGCACCATGTAATCGGCGAGGTCGCGCGCCAATTCGGCGCGCAGCGCCGCCGCGTCAGGCGCCGCGCCCGGCTGCGCCGTCAGGTAGGCCACCAGCCGCTTGTCGCCCGGCGCGTCCTCGCGCGCCAGCACCGCCGCCTCCCTGACGCCGGCGCAGGCCGCCAGCCTGGCCTCGATCTCGCCCGGCTCGACCCGGAAGCCGCGTATCTTCACCTGGAAGTCGGTCCGGCCCAGGTATTCGATGCTGCCGTCCGGCAGCCAGCGTCCCAGGTCGCCGGTCTTGTACAGCCGCGCGTCGGCGTCGGCGCTGAACGGGTCGGCGATGAAACGCTCGTCGGTCAGCTCCGGCCGCTTCAGATAGCCGAGCGCCACGCCCGGCCCGCCGATGTGGATTTCGCCGACCACGCCCAGCGGCGCCAGCTGGCCGTCGGCGTCCAGCACGTGGACGGTGGTGTTGGCGATGGGCCGGCCCAGCGGAAGCGGCGCGCCATCGTCGACATCGGGCCCCACCTCGTGCGTCAACGCGAAGGTGGTGGTCTCGGTCGGACCGTAGCAGTTCAGCAGATGCCTCGGCGGATGGTCGCGCATCACCCGGGCGACGACGCGCGGGTCCAGCACGTCGCCGCCGAGCAGCAGGTAGCGCAGGCCGCCGAAGGCCTCGCAAAGACCGTCCGCGTGCTGGTGGAACAGGCCGGCCGTCAGCCACAGCACGCTGACGCGATGGCGGCGCAGCGCGTCGCCGAGCCGGCGCACGTCGAGCAGGGTGTCGCGGTCTATCGCCACCAGCTGGCCGCCGTGCGCCAGCGCGGCCCAGATCTCCAGCGTGCTGGCGTCGAAGGCCGGATTGGCCGCCCAGGCGATGCGGTCGTCGGCGCCGAAGTCGGCGTAGCCGTTGTCGCACACCAGGCGGCTGATGCCGCGGTGCGGCACCAGCACGCCCTTGGGCTGGCCGGTGGAGCCGGAGGTGTACATCAGATAGGCAGGCTGGCTGCTGTCCCCGGCCACGGCCGGATTGCCGTCCGGCTGCGATTCCAGGGCGGCGCTCTTCAGCCAGGCCGCGTCCAGCAGCAGGCGGGCGCCGCTGTCCGACAGCATCAGTTCCTGCCGCTCCAGGCTCAGCACATCGTCCAGCGGCATATAGACGGCGCCGGCCTTCAACACGCCCAGCACCGCGGTCAGCAGGCCGGCCCCGCGCGGCAGGTTCAGCGCGACGCACTCGCCTGCGCGCACGCCCAGCGCCGCCAGCTTGTGCGCCAGCCGGTTGGCGCGGCGGTTCAGCTCGCCGTAGCTCAGCGTCTCGTCGCCGTCGAGCAGCGCCGGCGCGTCCGGCCGCGCCGCCGCCTGCGCCTCGAACAGCTGGTGGATCAGCGCATCGTCCGGATACGGCGTCGGCGCCGCGTTGAAATCTTCCAGCAGCAGGCGCTTCTCCGCCTCCGGCAGCACTTCCAGCGTGCGCGCCGCCATGCCTCCGCCGGCTTCCAGCGCCTCGGCCAGCGCCGTCAGCGTACGCGCCATCTGCGCGCAGATCCGCTCCGCGCCGACAGCGGGCGACACCTGCGCCTGCAAGGCCAGGCCGGCGTCGCCGAAGTCGTCCACCGACAGCGTCAGCGGGTAGCTGCTCCTCTCCCCGCCCGGCAGCGCCTCGACGCCGTCCCACAGCGCCTGCGCCGACTCGCCCGCCTCCGCGTGGCGGTAATTGAGCAAGGCGTTGAACAAGGGCTGCGGGGACGCCACCTGGCTGCAGCGTTGCGCCAGCGCCAGCGGCGCGTGCTCGTGCCGCAGCAGCCGCGTCAGCGCCTGCTGCGTCCGCCGCGCCGCCTCATCGACGCTGGCCGCGCCCAGCTCCAGCTTCAGCGGCAAGGTGTTGATGAAGAGCCCGAGCGCCCGGTCGGCCCCGACCCCGCCCTGCAGCCTGCCGAACAAGACCGTGCCGAACACCACGGTGTCCCGGCCCGAGGCCCGCGCCAGCAGCCGCCCCCAGGCCAGGTGGATCAGGCTGGCCACGCCGACGCCCAGCCTCCGCGCCTGCCGCCGCAGACTGTCGGTCAATGCGGCCGGCAGCCGTAGCCGGCTCTCGTCCAACTCGCCGCCTCCTTGCAGGCCGAAGGCCAGCGTCGGTTCGTCGACGTCGCCCAATTCCCCGCGGAAGTAGGCCTCGTGCTCGGCCGCGCCGACGCCCAGCCGCGCCTGCGCGACGAAGTTCCGGAACGGCAAGGCCGGCGGCAGCGCGTCGCCGCGGCCGGACAGGATCTGCCCGATCTCGGCCAACAGGACGGCCAAACCGGTGTTGTCCATGATCAGGTGGTGGGCCAGCAGCCGCAGCCAGCATTCTCCGCTGGCCTCCTCCGCGACGACGGCCCGCAGCAGCGGCGCCCGCGTCACGTCCAGCCGCATCCGCCGCGGGTCGTAACGCCGTTCCAGTTGCGCGTCCAGCGGGCCGTCGGCCGGGTCCAGCGCCACCGTCTCCACCGCTGCCGCCACCGGCGCCTCGCGCCATACCACCTGCACCGGTTCCGGCAGGTCGCGCCACTGTATCGCCGTGCGCAGGATGTCGTGCCGGTCCGTCACTTGCTGCAGGGCCTCGACGAAGCGATGCAGATGGCCGCGGCTGGCCAGGCGGAAGGTGGTCGGCACCAGATAGGAATCGCCTTCGCTTTCCAGCAGATGATGGAACAGAATCCCCTCCTGCAGCGGCGCCAGCGGATAGATGTCCTGGATATTGGCCATGCCGCCGGCGACGCCGTCGGCGATGCGGTCTATCTGCGCCTGGTCCAGCGACACCAGCGGCAGCATCGCCGGCGTGATCGCCGCGCAGCCCTCCGCCGGAATGCCGTTGGCCGGCACCGCCACCTCGTCGCCGCCGCCGCCCAGACCGGCCGCCAGCGCCGCCAGGTCGGCCGCGCCGAACAGCTGGCGGATGTCGCCGCGCAGGCCGGCCTGGCGCATCTTCTCCAGCAACTGCACCGCCAGCAGCGAATGGCCGCCCAGCTCGAAGAAGTTGTCGTGGCGGCCGACACGCTCGACGTTCAAGAGCGCGCTCCAGATCGCCGCTAGCGCCTCCTCCGTCTCGCCCTGCGGCGCCGCGTACTCGCGGCCGGACAGCTGCGCGCCGTCCGGCGCCGGCAGCGCCTTGCGGTCCAACTTGCCGTTCGGCGTCAGCGGGAAGGCGTCCAGCACGACGAAGGCGCTCGGTATCATGTATTCGGCCAGATCCTTGGCCAGTTCGGTCCGCAGCGCCGCCGCGTCCGGCGCCGCGCCCGGCCGCGCCGTCAGATAGGCCACCAGCCGCTTGTCTCCCGGCGCGTCCTCCCTGACCAGCACCGTGGCCTCCTTGACGCCGGCGCAGGCGGCGAGCCTGGCCTCGATCTCGCCCAATTCGATGCGGAAGCCGCGTATCTTCACCTGGAAGTCGTTGCGGCCCAGGTATTCGATGCTGCCGTCCGGCAGCCAGCGACCCAGGTCGCCGGTCTTGTACATCCGGGCGTCCGCGCCGGCGTCGAACGGGTCGGACAGGAAACGCTCGGCGCTCAGGTCCGGCCGGTTCAGATAGCCGCGGCCGACCTGCACCCCTGCGATATAGAGTTCGCCTGCCACGCCCGGCGGCACCGGCTGCAGCCGGCTGTCGAGTATGTACATGCGGGTATTGGCGAACGGCTTGCCTATGGTGACGTTGACGGCGTCCGACTCCCCCTGCAGCCGGGTGGCGGTGCAGGAAACCGTCGCCTCGGTCGGACCGTAGGTGTTGATCAGCCCGGCGTGCTCGGGCCGGATCGCCTCCCAGGCCCTGACCTTCTGCGCCGACAAGGCGTCGCCGGTGACATTGATCAGCCGCACGTTTTCCAGATAGAGCAAGGCCTGCAGCGGCTCCGCGCTCCATTGGCCGATCAGCGTGTGCCAGTGCGCGGCGGTCATGTGCACGAAGCTGATCGCCTGCTTGCGATGGGCGCCAGGCTCGGCGGTGCCGAACAGCTCGGTCGCCAGCACCAGGCAGGCGCCGGACGCCAGCGCCGGCAGCATCTCCTCCAGCGACAGATCGAAATTCAGCGAATTCTGCTGCAGCACGCGATCGGCCGGCGTCAGTTCGAACCAGCGGATGGCGTCCAGCACATAGTTGACCAGGCCGCGATGCTCTATCATCACGCCCTTGGGATTGCCGGTGGAGCCCGAGGTGTAGATCACGTAGGCCAGATTGCCGGCATCGAGATGCAGGCAGGCCGGATCGTCGCCGGACAGCGCGGCCCAGGCCGGCGCCTGCCGCGCCATATTGATCATCCGCGCCGCGCCGCCGACCGGCTCCAGAATGGCCTGCCCCTCGTCGTCGACCAGGACCAGCGCCGGCTTGCAGTCGCCGAGCATATAGGCCAGCCGGTCGGCCGGATAGGCGGTATCGAGCGGCACATAGGCGGCGCCCGACTTCAGGATGGCCAGCAGACCGACCACCATGTCCAGGCTGCGCCTGGCGCATAGCGCCACCGCATCGTCGCCTCTGACGCCCTGCAGGCGCAGATGCCGCGCCAGCCGGTTGGCGCGGCGGTTCAGCTCGCCGTAGCTCAGCGTCTGCCCGGCATGCTCGACCGCCGGCGCGTCGGGCCGCCTGGCCGCCTGCTCCTCGATCAGTTGATGGATCAGCGCCTGCCGCGGGAAATCCCGCTCGGTGGCGTTGAAACCGCGCAATACCTGTTCGCGCTCCTGCGGGCTGAGCAGCGACAAGCCGCCCACCGCTTGCTCGTCGTCGGCCGCGAACGCCTCCAGCAAGGCGAAATAGTGCCGGACCAGCTGCTGCACCATCTCCCCGTCGAGCACCGCCGTGTCATAGCGGAAGTAGCAACGGATGCGCCCGCCCACCGACAACACGTCCACCATCAGCGGCACATCGGCGTCGCCTGAGGCCGGGTAAGGGAAACGGCTGAGCGCCACCCCGCCCCAGCGCACCGGCGGCGTCGAATCGTCGGCCATCCACAAGGCGTCCAGCCCGCCGCTCAGCCGGCTCTTCTGGAAGGTCATCACCGTCTGGAACACCGGGGGCACGGCCGGGTCCCGCACCAGGTCCAGATCCTCCAGCAGCTTGGAGAACGGATATTTCTGGTTTTCTATGCCCTGCCGGATCAGCCGTTGCGCCCGCAGCACATGCTCCCTCACCGAGAGCGCGCCGTCGATCCGGACCCTGAGCGGCGCCATATTGATGAAATCGCCGGCCACACCGCCCCACTTGGCCTTGCTGCGGCCCGGCATCGTCGATCCGACGATGATGTCGTCCAAGCCGCTGTAGCGGTGCAGCAGCAACTGGTAGGCGCCCAGCATGATCGGGTACAGGCTGCCGTCGTAGCGGGCCGCCATGTCCTGCAGGCGCTTGGCCAGCGCATCCGGCACCAGGGGATCCAGCGTGACCTTGCCGGAGGCCGGCCCGCCGCGCCGCTGCGGCCATTGCAACACCGGCAGCTCGCCGGCCAGCGAGTCCAGCCAGAAGCGGCGCTGGGCTTCGGCGGCCGGCGTCTGCAGCCATTGCCGCTGCCACTCCACGTAATCGGCATAGCTGCGCCCGGAAACGGGAGGCGGCTCGCCCCCGTCCAGCATCGTGCCCAGTTCCTCCAGCAATGCCCAGTAGCTCCAGCCGTCGGTGACGATGTGCTCGAAACTCAGCAGCATCACCGCGTCCGAGCCGGTGCGCCAATACCAGTGGGCCCGTATCATCGGCGGCCTGGCGATGTCGAACGGCAGCGCGCAATCCCGCTTGATCCGGCCGTAAAGCGCGTCGTCGCTTTCGTCGCCGACATCCACCTCGATGACATCGACGGCGGCGTCCTCGACGATGCGGTAGGCCAGTTCGCCGTCCGTCATTTCAAAAGCCGCCCTCAGCATCGGGTGGCGGTCCACCAGCGACGACAAGGCCGCGGCCAGCCGCCGCGGGTTCAGATCGCCGCTGACGCGGGCGCAGAATGGACTATTGCTTTGGCCCTGTCCGGCCGGGTTCAGCAAATACTGGATCCAACGGCTTTTCTGGGTCTCGGAAAGGGGGTAGCTCTGGGATTGGGCAGCGGCAGACATATTCCTACTCATGAGTCAGGAAGATTGAGAAATGGGCACGGAGCCATGGAGGCGTCCCGGCGCGGACGGACCGGATGGCGGACCGCGGCGCCGGGGACGGTCGATCAGGCCGCGGTGGTTTCCACCGCCAGCCCCAGCAGCTCGAGCGCGCAATCGGCGATGCGCTGCGCGGCGGACAGCAGCGTCCGGCGCTCCATCGTCAGCACCGGCATCAGCTTCAGCACCTCGTTGCGGGGACCGCACACCTCGATCAGCAGGCCGTCGTCGAACAGGCGGCGAGCGGCGGCGCGCGCATGCTCGGGCTGGCGGAAACGCAGGCCCAACATCAGGCCCCTGCCTATCACGTCGACGTCGCCGGCCGCGGCGGCCGTCGCGCGGCGCAGGGTCTCGGCCAGCTCCTCGCCCTTGCTTTCCACTTCCAGGGCGAAGTCGGGCGTGCTCCAGTACTTCTTCAGCGCCGCCGTGGCCATCACCATCGCCAGGTTGTTGCCGCGGAAGGTGCCGTTGTGCTCGCCGGGCTTCCAGATATCGATTTCCGGCTTGATCAGATTCAGCGAGAACGGCAGCCCGGCGCCGCTCAGCGACTTGGACAGGCAGACGATGTCCGGCTCGATGCCGGCATGCTCGAAGCTGAAGAAGCGTCCGGTGCGGCCGCAACCGGTCTGGATCTCGTCGACGATCAGCAGCGCGCCCAGCTGCTTGGCCAGCGCGGCCACGCCCTGCAGCCATTTCGCCGAGGCGCAGTTCAGCCCGCCCTCGCCCTGCACGCACTCCAGCACGAAGGCCGCCGGCGCGTCGATGCCGAAACCCGGACGGCACAGCATGTCGCGCAACACGCCCAGCTGGCTGTCGACATCGCCCTGTATCGCGCCCTCGAACGGCAGGCGCACCACGCCCGGCACCTGGACGACCAGCGAGGCCCGCTTGACGGCGTTGGCCGTCACCGACAGCGCGCCCAGCGACATGCCGTGGTAACCGCCGGAGAAGCAGGCGACATCCGGCCGCTGGGTCGCCTTACGCGCCAGTTTCAGCGCCGCCTCCACCGCGTTGGCGCCGGTCGGCCCGGTGAACTGCAGCTTGTAATCCAGTCCCCTGGGACGGAGGATCAGATCGCGGAAGGTTTCGATGAACTCGGCCTTGGCCTCGGTGTTCAGGTCCAGTCCGTTCAGGATGCCGTCGCCGCGCATATACGCGACGGCGGCCTCCACCATGTCCTCGTCGTTATGGCCGTAATTGAGCGAGCCCGCGCCCGCGAAGAAATCCAGGTACCGTTTGCCGTCCACATCGCGCAGGATCGCCCCCTTGGCCTGGGAGAACACCGCGGGGAAGGCACGGCAGTAACTGCGCACTTCCGACTCCGTCTCACTGAAGATCGTTGCCACCATCGCACTCAGCTCCTGTTACACATTTGTCATATTATTCGAATAGAACAAATTACATTAAGATTATTACATGACAATGATTGACTAACAAAGCACAAATTATGCGAAACAAATATAATGAATATATTTCATGCCAAGACATTTCCAATCGATTCACTGGAAATCGCGACGTTCAGACGGGGAGAAAAACAGGAAAAACAAAGGACCGGCGCGGGTTTCGCGCCGGCATGCGGGAAAATCAGCGGTGTTGGAAATACCGGATCGGACCTGGGCCCGGATTAGAAATTGTACGACACTCCGACATTGACCGCGCCGACCTTGCCGTAGAAGAAGGCGATGTCGGAGTCGGACTTGCCGTACAGCAGCGTGGCATAGGCGGAAACCGGCTTGTACCCCCATATCCCGTTGCGGATATAGGTCGCGCTGGCCAGCAGGTCGGAACTGTCGGCCTTGGCGCCGGCGAACAGCGGGTTGCCCGCGTCGTAGCGCGTCTTGGTCGCCGCCAGCGAAGCCTGCAGCACATTGGCGCCGGCCTTCCATTCATAGTCCAGCTTGACGCCGGCCCGCTTGAAGCGCATCGCGTCGCCATCGGCGTTGTTCTTGCCGTAGATCAGCGCCGGCGTCAGCGTCTGGCTGCCGTCCAGCTTGAAGGCGTAGCCCAGCTGCGCGTCGACGCTGGAGCCGCTTCTCCTGAGCCGGTTCTGGTCGGCCGCGGACAGGCCAGCCGCCTGGCCGCTGCTTTCCTGGCCCAGCGTGATGCGGTTGTATGCGAGGCTCGCGGTCACGCCGGTGCCCAGGATGCCGTCCCAGTTGACGCCGAAGCCGGACGTCTTCAGCTTGGTGTCGGAACGCACGACGTTCAGCGCGTACGGATCCGTCCACACCTCCTGCTGGTCGTAGGTGAAGCCCGCGGTCAGCAGCCCCTGGTCGTCGAAACGGTGGCGGGCGCCGAGCTGCAGCGCGCTGCCCAGCCCCAGCTTCTCCACCGGCGCCAGGCCGAAGAACAGCTGGGTCTGGCTGCCGGGAATCGAGTAGAACAGGCTGCCACGCGGCAGCGCGGTGGCATAGTCGTCGGACGCCGGCTGCTGATTCAGCGTGGTGATCGTCTTGCGGTTGTCGTTTTGCGACTTCACGAAGTTAGAGGAGACCTGGTAGTAGCCCAGCCCCAGCCCGATCGATCCGGACCATCCGTCCGGCTGCGCCGCGTCCGCCGCCCAGACCAGGCCCGGCGCGACCAGCATCAAAGTACTCGCCAACTTTTTCATCAATGGACTTCCTTGTTGTTTCTGCACGGAAATGATCAGTCTCTCCGACCGACGGGAAGGGGCGGCAGTTCGCCCAGTTCCGTCAACGGATAAGAAAACGCCATAATATTGCCTTAAGCATAAAATTATCAAATTTAAATTTCTTTAGCATATTATGGATTGCAACAAATCCCGCCCGCCTCCGAAACCACGCGCGCGGGCAATGAAAAACGGGAGCCTGGGCTCCCGTTTATCCCGTCGACTCCGCTGATCAGCCTATCCAGCGCCGCGCGGTGGCGAACATGCGGTACCAGCCTCCGTTCTCGCCCCAGTCCGCCGGATGCCAGCTGTTCTGCACCGTGCGGAATACCCGCTCCGGATGCGGCATCATGATGGTGAAGCGTCCGTCCGGCGTGGTGACGCCGGTGATGCCCGCCGGGGAGCCGTTCGGATTCAGCGGATAGGTCTCGGTGGCGCGGCCGTCGAAATCGATGTAGCGCAAGGCCACCAGCGCCGCGTCCTGCGCGCCCGGCGCGAACAGCGCCCGACCCTCGCCGTGGCTGACCACCACCGGCAGCCGGCTGCCGACCATGTCGGACAGGAAGATAGACGGCGAGGCGGCGACCTCGACCATGCTGAAGCGCGCCTCGAACTGCTCCGAGGCGTTGCGGCGGAACTTCGGCCAGTGCTCTGCGCCCGGGATGATGGACGACAGATTGGACATCATCTGGCAGCCGTTGCACACGCCCAGCGCGAAGGTGTCGCCGCGGCGGAAGAAAGCCTCGAACTCGCCGCGCGCCTGCGCGTTGAACAATATGCTCTTGGCCCAGCCCTCGCCGGCGCCCAGCACGTCGCCGTAGCTGAAGCCGCCGCAGGCAGCCAGGCCCTTGAAGTCGGCGAGCCGCGCGCGGCCGGCGATGATGTCGCTCATGTGCACGTCCACCGCCTCGAAGCCGGCGCGGTCGAACGCCGCCGCCATCTCCAGCTGGCCGTTGACGCCCTGCTCGCGCAGCACGGCGATCCGCGGCCGGGCGCCGGTGGCGATGAAGGGCGCCGCCGGATCGCCATTGACGTCGAAGGACAGCTGGGCGAACAGGCCGCGCGGCTTGGCGTGGCTGCGCAGCAGCTGCTCGCTGTCGGCGCAGGCCGGATTGTCGCGCAGCCGCTGCATACGGGCGCTGGTTTCCGACCAGGCGCAGAACAGCTCGCTGCGGCTCTCGCTGAACAGGTCCTTGCCCTTGTGGCGGATCACCAGGCGGTCGTAGCCGTTGGTGCGGCCGAGCACGAACAGTTCGCGGCCGATGCCGGCCTTCATGAAGCGCGAGATGACCTCCGGCGTGTCCGCCTTCTTCACCTGCAGCACCGCGCCCAGTTCCTCGTTGAACAGCACGCGCATGATGCGGCCGTGGGTGGCGGCCTCCAGCGTAGGCTGCACGTAATCGTCGATGATGCGCTGGGTGTTCTGGCGCTCTATCACCAGTTCCTGCAGGTCGACGCTGACGCCGACATGGCCGGCGAACATCATTTCAGCCAAGGTGGCGAACAGGCCGCCGTCGGAACGGTCGTGATAGGCCAGCAGCATGTCGTCGCGCAGCAGCGACTGCATGGTGTTGAAGAAGGCCGCCAGCTGCAGCGGGCTTTCCACGTCCGGCGCGCGGCCGCTCATGTCCTTCCACACCTGGCCGTAGATCGAGCCGCCGAGGCGGCAGCGGCCATAGCCGAGGTCGATCAGGATCAGGTCGCTGTCCTTGACGTCCTTCAGTTCCGGCGTCACGGTCTTGCGCACGTCCTCGACCGGGGAGAACGCCGATATCACCAGAGACAGCGGCGCGGTGACGGCCTTCTGCTCGCCGTTCTCCTGCCACACCGTCTTCATCGACAGCGAGTCCTTGCCGACCGGGATGCTGACGCCGAGGCTCTGGCTCAGCTCGGACACCGCCTGCACGGTGCGGTACAGATTGGCGTCCTCGCCCGGATGGCCGGCCGGCGCCATCCAGTTGGCCGACAGCTTGACGTTGCCCAGATGGCCGACGAAGGCCGCGGAGATGTTGGTCAGCGCCTCGCCTATCGCCATGCGGCCGGAGGCCGGGCCGTCGAACAGCGCCGACGGCGTGCGCTCGCCCATCGCCATCGCCTCGCCGCGGTAGGTGTTGAAGCCCATCGTGGTGACCGCCACGTCGGCCACCGGCACCTGCCAGCGGCCGACCATCTGGTCGCGCGCCGTCATGCCGCCGACGCTGCGGTCGCCTATGGTGATCAGGAAGGACTTGTCGGCGACGGTCGGATGGCGCAGCACGCGGTAGGCGGTCTCGCGCAGCGGATACCTGGATGCGTCGAACACCTTCAATTCCGGCACGATGGACTTGGCGTCGCGGGTCATCCGCGGCGGCTTGCCCAGCAGCACGTCCAGCGGCATGTCCACCGGGCTGTTGCCGAAATGATCGTCGCGCACCTGCAAGCGGCCGTCGTCGGTGGCCACGCCCATCACCGCGAACGGGCAGCGCTCGCGCTCGCAGAGGGCCGCGAAGCGGTCCAGGTCCTGGGGCAGGATGGCCATCACGTAGCGCTCCTGCGCCTCGTTGGACCAGATCTGCATCGGCGTCATGCCCTTCTCTTCCAGGTGGACCTTGCGCAGCTCGAAGATCGCGCCGCGGCCGGCGTCGTTGACCAGCTCCGGGAAGGCGTTGGACAGGCCGCCGGCGCCGACGTCGTGGATGGAGACGATGGGATTGGCTTCGCCCAGCTGCCAGCAGCGGTCTATCACTTCCTGGCAGCGGCGCTCGATTTCCGGATTGCCGCGCTGCACCGAGTCGAAGTCCAGGTTTTCGCTGTTGGCGCCGGTGTCCATCGACGAGGCGGCGCCGCCGCCCAGGCCGATCAGCAGGCCCGGACCGCCCAGCTGGATCAGCAGCGCGCCTTCCGGAATCTCGTTCTTGTGGATCTGCTGCTGCTGGATGTTGCCGAGGCCGCCGGCCAGCATGATGGGCTTGTGGTAGCCGCGCATCTCGCCGCCGAACGACTGCTCGAAGGTGCGGAAATAACCGGCCAGATTCGGGCGGCCGAACTCGTTGTTGAACGCCGCGCCGCCTATCGGCCCTTCCAGCATGATCTGCAGCGCCGAGGCGATGCGGCCCGGCTTGCCGTACTCCGCCTGCTCTTCGCTATGCACCTCCCACGGCTGCTTGAAGCCGGGGATGTTCAGATTGGACACGGTGAAGCCGGTCAGGCCGGCCTTGGGCCGCGAGCCGCGCCCGGTGGCGCCCTCGTCGCGGATTTCGCCGCCGTTGCCGGTGGAGGCGCCGGGGAACGGCGCGATCGCCGTCGGGTGATTGTGCGTCTCCACCTTCATCAGGATGTCGGTGGGCTCGCTTTGATAGCCGTAGCGATGGCCGTCCGGCTGCGGGTAGAAGCGCTCGATGAAGGCGCCCTCGATCACCGAGGCGTTGTCCTTGTACGCCACCAGCGTGCCCTGCGGATTGGCCTCGTGGGTGTCGCGTATCATCCGGAACAGCGACTTGCCCTGCTCCACGCCGTCGATGATGAACTGGGCGTTGAAGATCTTGTGGCGGCAGTGCTCGGAGTTGGCCTGGGCGAACATCATCAGTTCGACGTCGCTGGGATTGCGCGCCATCCGGGTGAAGTTCTCGACCAGATACTCGACCTCGTCGTCTGACAGCGCCAGGCCCAGCGAGGCGTTGGCGGCCTCCAGCGCGGCCCTGCCGCCGCCCAGCACGTCGACGCTGGTCATAGGCTGCGGCTCGACGTGGACGAAGAGCTTGTCGGCGTCGTCCAGCGAGGACAGCACCGTTTCCGTCATCCTATCGTGCAAGAGGCCCGCCAGAATGTGGCGAGCCTCTTTACTTAAAGATTTATCGGCGGACTTGATTCGGAAAGCCGTGCCGCGTTCGATTCGTCGGATATTCGGCAATCCGCAATGCCTTGCGATGTCGGTGGCCTTCGACGCCCATGGCGACAAGGTGCCCAGACGCGGCGTCACCAGGAACAATTCGCCGTGCGGCTCCGCGCTCAGCGGCGCCTCTCCGTAGCTGAGCAGCTGGCCCAGCACGCCGACTTCCTCCAGCGTCAGCTCGCGGTCGCTCTCGGCGAAATGCCAGTGTTCGGCGGTCAGCACGAGATCCTTCAGCCCGGCTTCGGCCGCTGCCGCCTGCAGTTTTTCGAGACGGAACGGCGACAGGGCGACGCCACCGCGCAGCTTGGTAATGTAAGACATAGACACCCGCGACAAGTACCAGGAAAGGGCGTCATAATACAGCAAAACATCGCCGCATTTAAGGCGGAACAGGACATTCCGCTCGTAATGCGGCAATTTTCGCATTTTATCCGAACATCATCAGATCCAACCGGGAGCATTGCGCAATGAAAAAGGTGGAAGCCGTCATCAAGCCGTTCAAGCTGGACGAGGTGCGCGAGGCGCTGTCCGAGATCGGCATCAACGGCCTTACCGTGTCCGAGGTCAAGGGCTTCGGCCGTCAGAAAGGCCATACCGAGCTGTACCGCGGCGCGGAATACGTCGTCGATTTCCTGCCCAAGGTGAAGATAGAGGTGATCCTGCCGGACGATCTGGTCGACCGCGCGATCGACACCATCGTCGCCGCCGCCCGCACCGGCAAGATAGGCGACGGCAAGATCTTCGTCATCCCGGTCGAACAAGTGGTGCGCATCCGCACCGGCGAGACCAACGAACAGGCGATCTGAGAGCCTGCCGGCCAAATGAAAAGCCGCCCGGTGGGGCGGCTTGCTCGCGCGCGTCAGGCCGCGCCTACTTCCACAGCTTCCACCACGGCATTTCGCCGGGCTGCCACGGCTTGGCCAGATACTGGCTCTTCGGATAGTTCAGCGCCAGCACGCGGCGGGCGTCGTCGCGCAGCTGCGGCATCTGCAGCTTGTCGTAGGCCGCCACCAGGATGGCCAGCGCCTCTTCCTGGTACTTCGTGTTGGAGAAGTCCTTGACCACGCCCTGGGCGCGGTTGGCCGCCGCCAGATAGGCGCCGCGCTTCATGTAGTAGCGCGCCACATGCATCTCGTTGCCGCCCAGCGCGTCGACCAGCTTGCTCATCTTGGCGCGCGCGTCCGGCGCGTAGGTGCTGTTCGGGAAACGGCTGGTCAGTTCGCGGAAGGCGGCGAACGCCTCGCGCGCGGCGCGCGGGTCCCGCTCGCTCATGTCCTGGCCGGCCCATTTGGCCAGCAGGCCGGAATCGTCGTTGAAATACACCAGCCCCTTCAGATAATAGATGTAGTCGAGGTTCGGGTGCGTCGGGTGCAGCTTGATGAAGCGGTCGGCCGCGGCGATGGCCTGCTCCGGCTCGCCGTCCTTGTAATGGGTGTAGGCCAGGTCCATCTGGGCCTGCTGGGCGTAGCGGCCGTAAGGGAAACGGGACTCCAGCGTTTCATAGAGCTTGACAGCGCGGGTATAATTGCCGCTGTTCAACTCGTCGTGAGCTTCCGCGTACAGTTTTTCCACCGGCCAGCCGCGCGTTTCGTCGTAGGGCTCCGTGGAGGCACATCCGGCAAGCCCCACCATCACCAACATTGCTGCAACAACGTATCTTTTCATGACTGATCCTTACATTGACCCGGACGATTATAGCGACATCTCGGAAAACGAGGTATCCGCCACGCAACATCTCGAAGTGCCGCTCTCGCTGTGCGGTGAGCGACTCGACGCGGTGCTGGCCAAATTGCTGCCGGATTACTCCCGCAGCAGGCTGACGCAATGGATCAAGGACGGCCAGGTCACGGTGGACGGCCAGGTGCTTGCGCCCAAGACCAAAATGCTCGGCGGCGAGAAGCTGGAAGTCCTGCTGCAACAGACGAACGAGGAAATGGCTTTCCAGCCGGAGGCGATGGATCTGCCCATCGTTTTCGAGGACGAGCACATCATCGTCATCAACAAGCCGGCCGGCCTGGTCGTGCATCCGGCGGCCGGCAACTGGAGCGGCACGCTGCTGAACGGCCTGCTGCACCACTGCCCGTCGCTGGCCCAGGTGCCGCGTGCCGGCATCGTGCACCGGCTGGACAAGGACACCTCGGGCCTGATGGTGGTGGCCAAGACCCTGCCGGCGCAGACCGAGCTGGTGCGCCAGCTGCAGGCGCGCAGCGTCAAGCGCGTCTATCGCGCGATCGCCGACGGCGTCGTGCCGTTCGACGGCACGATAGACGCCAATATCGGCCGCGATCCGAACAACCGCCTGAAAATGGCGGTGCTGAAGTTCGGCGGCAAGCCGGCCATCACCCACCTGCGGGTGCTGGAACGCTACGCCAGCCACTCCTACGTCGAGTGCAAGCTGGAAACCGGCCGCACCCACCAGATCCGCGTCCACATGCGCGAGGCCGGCCATCCGCTGGCCGGTGATCCGGTGTACGGCAATGTGCGCCACAAGATGGACGAGGACGCCGCCGCCGCGGTCAAGACGCTGGGCCGGCAGGCGCTGCACGCCTACGCGCTGGCGCTGGTGCATCCGGCCTCCGGCGAGCAGCGCAGCTGGCGGGCGCCGCTGCCCGACGATTTCCGCCGGCTGCTGGACCTGCTGCGCGGCGACGGCGCGGTGGCCGACGAACAGGCCTTCGCCCACGCCGACGGCGAGGACGACGAGGACTGGGACGACGACGATGAGGACGATGGCGACATCGAGGTGATCTATGCCCGCTGAGGACTGGATCGCCGCCGACTGGCCGGCCCCGGCCACGGTGAAGACGCTGATCACCACCCGTTCGGGCGGCGTCAGCCTGCCGCCGTACGCCAGCCTGAACCTCGGCGCCCATGTCGGCGACGAGCCCGGCCATGTCGCGGCCAACCGCGCGCGGCTGCGCGACGAGCTGCCGGCCGAGCCGGCCTGGCTCAATCAGGTGCACGGCACCGCCGTCGTCGACGCGGCGGCCGTCGGCGCCTCCGCGCCCGACGCCGACGCCAGCTTCGCCCGCGCGCCCGGCGCGGTGTGCGCGGTGATGACGGCCGACTGCCTGCCGCTGCTGCTGTGCGACGACGCCGGCTCCATGGTGGCCGCCGTCCACGCCGGCTGGCGCGGGCTCTGCGACGGCGTCATCGAGGCCGCCGTCGCCGCCGCCGGCGCGCCGCCGGCGACGCTGATGGCCTGGCTGGGCCCGGCCATCGGCCCGGACGCCTTCGAAGTCGGCGCCGAGGTGCGCCAGGCCTTCGTCGAGCGCGACGCCGCCGCCGCGGCCGCCTTCGTCGACATAGACGGCGGCAAATACCTGGCCGACCTCTACGCGCTGGCGCGGCTGCGCCTGGCCGGACTCGGCGTCGACCGCGTCTACGGCGGCGATTTCTGCACCGTGATCGACCGCGACCGCTTCTTCTCCTACCGCCGCGACCGCGTCACCGGCCGCATGGCCTCGCTGATCTGGCTGGAAGACTGAGCTCATCCCCGCCCCGCCGCCCGGCGGGGTGTTTGTTTTCGCCTACGCCCGGACCGCTCCGGCCGGCATTTTGCGCGCGCCGCATTGACCTCGGCCGGCGGCGCGGACATCATCATCCGATCCACCCTCACCTTTCGCCGTCGCAATGGACATCAGCACGCTGGATTGCCTGACCCCCGCCGATCTGCATGGCTGCTTTCTCGAAGCGTTCAGCGATTACGTGGTGCCGGCCCAGCCCAGCCTCGGCCAGCTGGCCTTCATGCTGCGCCGCCGCGGCTGGGAGCCGGGGCTCAGCGCCGGCGTCTGGCTGGACAAGCGGCTGGTCGGCTTCTGGCTGTGCGCGGCGCCGGACATCGACGGCGAGGCCGAGGGATATTGCATCGCCGCCGGCGTCGCCCCGCCCGCGCGCCGGCGTGGGGCGCTGACCGCGATGGCCGCGCGGGTCGAAAGCCTGCTGTCCGCACGCGGCATACGCCGCCAGCGGCTGGAGGTGATAGACGGCAATCTGCGCGCGCAACAGGCCTACGCCGCACTGGGCTTCGCGCCGTTGCGCCAGCTGGACTGCTACCAGATCCAGACGCCGATAGCCGCCGGCGGCGACTGGCCGGTCACGGTGCACGCCGGCTACCGGCCGCAGGACTGGCCGCCGGACGCCGGCCTCGCCTATCCGCCGGCCGTGCCCAACCGCCGCGAGTCGCTGCTGCGGGCCGATCCGCCGCCCCGCTGGCTCACCGTGCGCCGCGACGGCGACCTGCTCGGCTCGCTGCTGATGTCGCCGGACGGGGAAGTCGCCGAGCTGACGGTCAGGCCGGACTGCCGCCGCCGCGGCATCGCCAGCCGGCTGCTGCACGCCGGCCAGATGCTGGCCAGCGGCGGGCGGCTCAGCTTCAACAATGTGGACAACCGCGACCTGGCGCTGCTGCGCCTGCTGCTGAAGCACCGGGCCGGCTACCGGCTGTCGCAGTGGGAGATGTTGAAGGACGCCGCCGCCGAAGACGGCATTCGGCCCGACCGGTGATAAAATGAAAGGGTAGCCGGCGCGCGCTCCGCCGGCATCGAACACGCATCAACCAGCCGCCCCGCGCGGCGCAAAAACCGGTCACAGCCCCCATGCATCGACAGCAACAGAACGAATGGCAGCAAAGGCTGATCGCCTTGCTGGAACAACAACCGCCGGACGACGACGGCGCGCACGATCTCAGCCACCTGCACCGGGTGTGGGCGGTGGCGCGCCAGCTGCTGGAAAGCCACCCGGAAGCCGATCCGCTGGTGGTGATGGCCGGCAGCTATCTGCACGACCTGGTCAACCTGCCGAAAAACCATCCGCAACGCCATCAGGCCTCGCGCTGGTCGGCCGAACGCGCGCGCCAGCTGCTGGCCGGCAGCGGCCTCACCGGCGAGCAGCTGGACAATCTGGCCCACGCGATCGAGGCTCACAGCTACTCGGCGGCGATCACGCCGCGCACGCTGGAGGCCAAGATCGTGCAGGACGCCGACCGGATGGACGCGCTGGGCCCGGTGGGCCTGGCCAGGATGTTCTACGTTTCCGGCCGCATGGGACGCGCGCTGGCCCATCCGCTGGATCCGCTGGGCGAACAGCGCGGCCTGGACGACCAGGCCTGGGCGATAGACCATATCGACGTCAAGCTGGCCCGGCTGCCCGGCATGATGCAGACCGAGGCCGGCCGGGCGATGGCGGAGCGGAAGCTGCAATGGCTGCTCCATTTCCGCGACGAATTCTGCCGGGACTGGCTGGCGCGCTGAGCGCCCCGCCCCGGCCATAAGCACTGGACGGCCCGAGATGATGATACGCAAACTGCCGCGCAACATCGAAGGCCGGGACTGGGCCGTCGGCGACCTACACGGCTGCTTCGCCCAGCTGCGCCGCCTGCTGAACATCATCGCCTTCAATCCGGCCCGCGACCGGCTGCTGTCGGTCGGCGACCTGGTGGACCGCGGCCCCGACAGCGCGCTGGCGACGGAGTGGCTGGCCCAGCCGTGGTTCCACGCCGTGCGCGGCAATCACGAGCAGATGGCGCTCGACGCCGTGCACAATCCGCTTCAGGACCGCGAGCGCCATCTGCGCAACGGCGGACGCTGGCTGGACGAGCTGACCGTATCCGAGCGCGCCGCCTGCG
Source organism: Chromobacterium sp. CV08 (assembly GCF_051129845.1). Classification (NCBI taxonomy): domain Bacteria; kingdom Pseudomonadati; phylum Pseudomonadota; class Betaproteobacteria; order Neisseriales; family Chromobacteriaceae; genus Chromobacterium; species Chromobacterium sp. CV08. Next base: position 2,404,107 of record NZ_CP150453.1, on the reverse strand, counting down.
TCGACGCGCTGGAGCGCTTGCCGCTGGCCCTGGAAGTCGAGGTGGAAGGCGGCAGGATGGGCATCGTGCACGCCGACTGCCCCGACAACGACTGGGACGCGCTGGCGGCGCGGCTGGAAGCCGGCGCCGCCAGCGAACGCGACCTCGAAGTGCTGCTGTGGTCGCGCGAGCGCGTGCTCAACGGCGGCGGCGGCCATGTCGCCGGCGTCGACCTGCTGCTGACCGGACACACGCCGCAGGAGCGCGCCGTGCTGTACGACAACGTGATGCATCTGGACACCGGCGCCGTCTACGGCGGCAAGCTGACGATGTTCTGCCTGAACGACCTCGTCGAAGTCTCGCTGCCGGCCAGCTTCGAACAACTGGCCCAGTTCCAGCTGCATTAGACGGCGGCCGCCGCCGCCGTTAGAATGCGCGCTCCGCAGACCAAGGACGCCACGATGGCCGAGCGCAACAAGAAAACCGCCACCAAGCCCGGACAACAGCAGCGCCGCGCAGACGAGCAGCGCTACGCCCAGGCCGAACAGGCCTGCCGCCAGTTGATGAGCCTGCTGGACGCGCTGGCCGCCGAGGGCCGGCTGGACGGCAAGGAAACCGCCGCCCAATACCTGAACTCCACCCGCGCCTATTACCGCCGCATCCGCAACGGCAAGGTGATGGGGCCCGCCGACTTCACCGCCGCCGCGGAAGTCTGCGCCTGTGCCCACCGCGCGCTGGCCGCGCTGGACCCGGCGCTGGCCTTCTCCGGCCTGCCCCAGGCAGACGCGCTGGGCGAGGCCCTGCGCCTGGGCGCGCTGGTGATCGCCGAAATGAAGCGGATCAAGGCCGGCAAGGCTGGCTGAGAGCCGATCCGCATGGCATGATGCAGGCATCGCGAAACCGAGGTCCCATCGCCATGTACAAGCACATACCGCATCTGCGCATAGCCCGACCGGTCAGCAATCTGAATCTCAGCAAGGCCATGTATTGCGAGGGACTGAACCTGCAGGTGCTGGGCAGCTTCCGCGACCACGACGGCTTCGACGGCGTGATGCTGGGCCTGCCCGGCGCCGGCTATCACCTGGAGTTCGTCGTCAGCCACCGCCATCCGGTATCGCCCTCTCCGACGGCGGAAGACCTGCTGGTGCTCTATCTGCCGGACCACGCCGAGTGGGAGGCCGCCTGCGCCTGCATGCGCGCCGCCGGCTTCGCACAGCAGCCGGCCGCCAATCCGTACTGGAACGCGCACGGCGCCACCTTCGTCGATCCCGACGGCTACCGCACCGTGCTGCAGAACGCCAAGACCCCGCTGTAAGCTATTGAGCCGAAAGGGCAGCGTGTTGACAAACCGTCGACGCATCGCCGACAATCGCCCCCTTTCCCCCGATAGATGGTTCCGACCATGACGCCCCTTTACGCCTCGGATCAGCGAGTGACCCGAGCGCGCTCCGCGCAACAGCTTGCGATGAAGCATTGCCCGGAGCCCGACGCGGGAGCCTGAGCTTCCCACCCATTCATCGCCACGCAGACTGGACGCATCCCGCACACGGGAGGCGCGACGGCGGCCGTGGCGACTGACAAGACGGGGCCGCCGATGATGATTCATCGGCGGCCCCGTCGTTTATGCCGTCCGCCGACGGCCTTCCAAGCGAGCCGGGTCCGCCCCGCTCGCTTTTTTCATTTCCGCGCCCGCGGAGCTACCTTGAATGTATCGAAAGAAAGACGACACCATGTCCCAGAACATCTACGACGATCCGAAGTTTTTCGACGGCTACGCCCGGCTGCCTCGCTCGCAACTGGGCCTGGACGGCGCGCCGGAATGGCCGGCGCTCAGAGCCATGCTGCCCGATCTCGCCGGCGCCGCCGTCGCCGACCTCGGCTGCGGTTACGGCTGGTTCTGCCGCTACGCCCGCGAGGCCGGCGCGGCCGAGGTGCTCGGCATAGAGCTGTCGGAAAAGATGCTGGCCCGCGCCCGCGAGCTGACCGCCGACGCCGGCATACGCTACCTGCAGGGCGATCTCGAACGACTGTCGCTGCCCGAGCAGAGCCTGGACCTGGTCTACAGCTCCCTGACCTTGCACTACCTGCCCGAGCTCGGCCCGCTGCTGGCCACCGTCCACCGCGCGCTGAAGCCGGGCGGCTGGCTGGTCTTCTCGACCGAGCACCCGATACACACCTGCCCGAGCCGGCAGCAATGGGTGGCCGACGACGACGGCCGGCGATCCTGGGCCGTCAACGGCTACCAGGCGGAGGGCCGGCGCCTCAGCAACTGGCTGGCCGACGGCGTGGTCAAATACCACCGCACGCTGGGGACGACGCTGAACGCGCTGATCGCCGCCGGCTTCGCGCTGCGCCATGTCGACGAATGGGGTCCCGGCCCGGAGCTGATCGCCGCGCGGCCCGAACTGGCCGAGGAAGCGGAACGGCCGATGCTGGTGCTGGTCTCCGCGCAGAAGGCGGCGCGATGAGAAACGCCCGGCGTCGCCGGGCGTTTTCGGCTAGCCGCGGCCCCTAGCCGGCCATCGCCTCGCTCTGCTGCTGCAGCCGCCACATCTCGGCGTAGCGGCCGTCCAGGTCCAGGAGCTCGCGGTGGCGGCCCTGCTCCACCACCCGGCCGGCGTCCAGCACCAGGATGCGGTCGGCGTCGACGATGGTGGACAGCCGGTGGGCGACGATCAGCGTCGTGCGGTTGGCGGAGATCGCGGCCAGCTCGCGCTGTATCGCCTTCTCGGTGCGCGAATCCAGCGCGCTGGTCGCCTCGTCGAAGATCAGGATAGGCGGATTCTTCAGGATGGTGCGGGCGATCGCCACCCGCTGCTTCTCGCCGCCGGACAGCTTCAGGCCGCGCTCGCCGACCATGGTGTCGTAGCCGTCCGGCAGGCTGCTGACGAAATCGTGGATGTGGGCCGAGCGCGCCGCCTCGATCACCTCCTCGCGCGTCGCGCCCGGCTTGCCGTAGGCGATGTTGTAGTAGACGGTGTCGTTGAACAGCACCGTGTCCTGCGGCACGATGCCGATGTGGGCGCGCAGCGAGTCCTGCGTCAGCGAGCGTATGTCCTCGCCGTTGATCGTCACGGCGCCGGCGCCGACGTCGTAGAAGCGGAACAGGAGCCGCGACAGCGTGGACTTGCCGGCGCCGCTGGCGCCGACCACCGCCAGCGTCTGGCCGGCCGGTATCGTGAAATCGACGTCGTGCAGTATCTGCCGCTTGGCCTCGTAGCAGAAGCCGACGCGCTCGAAGCGTATCTCCGCGTCGCGGGTGGCCAGCGCCTTGGCGTCCGGCGCGTCCGCCACTTCCAGATCGACGGCCAGCAGCTTGAACATGCGCTCGATGTCGGCCAGCGAATGCTTGATCTCGCGATAGACGAAACCGAGGAAGTTCAGCGGCGCGTACAGCTGGGTGATGAAGGTGGCGACCAGCACGACGTCGCCGACCGTCATCCGGTGCGCCACCACGTCGCGCGCCGCCAGCACCATCACCACGGTGACGCCGATGGCGATGATGGCGGCCTGTCCGGCGTTCAACAGCGACAGCGAGACCTGGTTCTTGATCGCCGACGCCTCCCAGGCCTCCAGATTGCGATCGTAGCGCCTGGACTCGTACTCCTCGTTGTTGAAGTATTTGACCGTCTCGTAGTTCAGCAAGGCGTCTATCGCCTTGGAATTGGCCTTGGAGTCCAGATCGTTCATCGTGCGGCGGTAGACGGTGCGCCATTCGGTCACCAGCAGCGTGAACGCGATGTACAGGCCTATCGTGCCCAGCGTCACCAGCGCGAACTGCCAGGAATAGCGGTGCAGCAGTATCGCCGTCACCATGCCGATCTCCAGCAGCGTCGGCAGGATGTTGAACACGGTGAAGTTCAGCAGAAAGCCTATGCCCTTGGTGCCGCGCTCGATGTCGCGGCTCATGCCGCCGGTGTGCCGCTCTAGATGGAAGCGCAGCGACAGGCGGAACAGATGCCGGAACACATTGCGCGCCACGCTGCGCACCGCCCCCTGGATCACGCGGGCGAACACCGCGTCGCGCAGCTCGCCCAGCACGCCGGACAGCAGCCGGGCGACGCCGTAGCCGGTCAGGGCCAGCACCGGCACCGCCAGCAGCGTGGCCGGCACCGACAATTGATCGACGATGTCCTTCAGATACAGCGGCACGGTGACCGCCGCCACCTTGGCCAACACCATGCAGGCCAGCGCCAGGATGACCCGCCATTTGAACGCCCACAGATAGGGCAGCAATGTCTTGATCGTTTGCCAGTCGTGCCGGCCGGCCGGAGCCGGGCCGCTATGGGTGATGCGCATAAAAAGGTTTGCCTGTGACTCGGGTCTGTCCCACAGTGAAGAGAGCTTCACTCGCCAAGGGACGGACATCATGTGGATTCTGTTGCTGGAAGCGCTGGGCGCCGGCGCGCTCGCCACCTTCATCGTCTGGTGGACCTGGCCGCGCGACGACAAGGACCCATCCTGTAAACGCGATTAGTGCAGCACCCTCGGCGCCACCAGCGTCATCTCGGGGATTTCGGCCTCGAAGCGCCTGCCGTCGTCGGCCACCAGCTGATAGCAGCCCTTCATGCTGCCGTACGGCGTTTTCAGATGGGTGGCGCTGGAATACTCGAAGGCCTGGCCCGGTGCCAGGTGCGGCTGTTCGCCGACGACGCCCATGCCGCGCACCTCCTGCACCTGCTGGTTGGCGTCGGTGATGATCCAGTGGCGGCTGACCAGCTGCGCCGGCTCGCTGCCGGTATTGGTGATGCGGACACGGTAGCCGAACACGTAGATGTCGTTGGCCACGCTGGACTGTTCGGCGATGTATTGCGGCTCGGCCTCCACCGCCATCTGATAGGTCTTGTCGGCCATTGCGGCTCCTTCTGGATAGGTCTGGCTTTCATTTTATCCGGCCAAACCGTTTTTGGCGCGGTAGAATGCCCGGCATTCCTCGTTTATCGATGTCAGAGCAATCGCCATGCGCACTTTCCGTATCGCCCCCAGCATTCTGTCCGCCGATTTCGCCCGCCTGGGCCAGGAAGTCAGCGATGTCGTCGCCGCCGGCGCCGACATCATCCACTTCGACGTGATGGACAACCACTACGTCCCCAACCTGACCATGGGTCCGATGTTCTGCGAGGCGATCCGGCCCCACAGCAGCGCGCCGATAGACGTGCACCTGATGGTCAAGCCGGTGGACGCGCTGGCCGCCGCCTTCGCCAAGGCCGGCGCCGACATCATCACCTTCCACCCGGAAGGTTCGGAACACATAGACCGCACGCTGGGTCTGATCAAGGACGCCGGCTGCAAGGCCGGCCTGGTGTTCAACCCGGCCACGCCGCTCTCCTACCTGGACCATGTGATGGATAAGCTGGACATGATATTGATCATGTCGGTGAACCCCGGCTTCGGCGGACAATCGTTCATTCCGCACGCGCTGGAGAAGATCAGGCAAGTCCGACGCCGCATCGACGAGCACACCGCCAGGCACGGCGGCGAGATCTGGCTGGAAGTGGACGGCGGCGTCAAGGTCGACAATATCGCCCAGGTGGCCGCCGCCGGCGCCGACACCTTTGTCGCCGGTTCCGCCATCTACGGGCAGAAGGACTACAAGGCCGTGATAGACGCGATGCGCGCCGAGCTGGCCCGCGTCCCGTCCTGAGCGCATCAAACAAAGGGGTAAGGCCATGCATGCATTCATCGTCACCGGCGCCTCGCGCGGCCTCGGTTACGCCCTCTGCCAGACGCTGCTCGACGACGGCTATTTCGTCGTCGGCATCGCCCGCAACGCCGGCCCGGCGCTCGAAGGCCTGGCCGCCCGCCATCCCGAGCGGCTGCTGGCCGTCAACGCCGACCTGTCCGACGCCGGACAGGCCGCCGCCTCGGTCCGCACCGCGCTGCAGCAACTGCCGCTGCCGGAATGCGCGACGATCACGCTGATCAACAACGCCGGCGTGGTCACGCCCATCGCCCAGGCCGGCCATTACCCGGCCGACGAGGTGGTCAAGGCCGTCGCCATCAACGTCACCGCGCCGCTGCTGGCCACCGACGCGCTGCTGTCCGCCACCGGAGGCCTGCCGGCGCGCCGCCGCGTGCTGAACATCTCGTCCGGCGCCGCCGCCAAGGCCTATCCGGGCTGGAGCGTCTACTGCGCGACCAAGGCCGCGCTCGATCATTTCAGCCGCAGCGCGGCCGTCGAACAGGAGGGCGCGGCCAATCCGGCGCGCGTCGTCGCGCTGTACCCGGGCGTCGTCGACACCGACATGCAGAGCAGCATCCGCGGCAGCGACGAAGTCCAGTTCCCGCAGAAGGCCCGCTTCGACGCGCTGAAGGCCGACGGCGCGCTGAGCAGCCCGGCCGACGCCGCGCGCAAGATCGTCGACCATCTGGTATCGCCCGACTTCGGCCGGCAGTCCGTCGTCGACATCCGCGAGCTATAGGCTTCCCGCATCCCCTACTCCGCCGCGGCCCGCCGGCCGCGGCAGACAAAGCAGACACATGAATCTCAAGCATATCAAAGCCGTCGCCTTCGACCTGGACGGCACCCTTGTCGACTCCATCCCCGATCTCGCCGGCGCCGCCAACGCGATGCGCGCCCACCTGGGCCTGCCGCCGCTGGATCCCGAACGAATCAAGAGCCACGTCGGCGACGGCATCGCCAGCCTGGTCCACCGCGCGATCACCGACGAGCGCCACGCCGAGGCCGACGGCCCGCTGTGGGAGCGCGGCTACCGCTTCTTCATCCAGCATTACCGCGAGCACCTGACCGACCATACCGCCGTCTACCCCGGCGTCCGCGACGGCCTCTCCCTGCTGCGCGCCCTCCAGCTGCCGCTGGTGATGATCACCAACAAATCCGAACGGCTGGCCGTGCCGCTGGCCGAGCAGCTGGGCTTGCGCGACCACTTCAGCCTGATCGTCGGCGGCGACACGCTGCCGGAGAAGAAGCCGTCGGCGCTGCCGCTCTTGCATTGCTGCCAGGTGCTGGGCATCCAGCCACAGGAGCTGGCGATGGTCGGCGACTCCGCCAACGACGTGGCAGCCGCCCGCGCCGCCGGCAGCGCGGCCGTCGCCGTGGCCTACGGCTACGCCGACGCGTCCACGCTGGGCGCGGACCTGACGGTGGCCAGTCTTGCCGAGCTGTACGATTTGATGAAGAATGGCTGACACTCGGTAAGCAACAAGGAATTCGACCGCCCATGGCTTTTCTTCCCTGCCCCGCCAGCTGGCGATGGCGTCGCCCGGAGCACGCCCCGCACGACCCCGCCCGAACTGACACGACACAGGAAGAAACGCATGCAAGCGCAAGAATTTGACCGCCTGGCCGCCGCCGGCTACAACCGCATCCCCGTCACCCAGCAGCTGCTGGCCGATCTGGACAGCCCGCTGTCCATCTATCTGAAGCTGGCCAATCAGCCGTACAGCTATCTGCTGGAATCGGTGGTCGGCGGCGAACGCCACGGCCGCTACTCCATCATCGGCCTGCCGGCCGACACCCGGCTGCGCGTCAGCGGCCAGCGGGTGCAGGTCGAATGCGGCGACAAGGTGATAGAGCGCCACGACGGCGACCCGCTGGCCTTCATCGAGGCGTTCCAACAGCGCTTCCGCATCCCCGAGCTGCCCGGCCTCCCGCGTTACTCCGGCGGCCTGGTCGGCTATTTCGGCTACGACACCATACGCTATATCGAGCGCCGCCTGGCCGACACCCGCAAACCGGACCCGGTGGGCACGCCGGACATCCTGCTGATGCTGTCCGAGGAGATCGCCGTGGTGGACAATCTGTCCGGCAAGCTCCACCTGGTGGTCTACGCCGACCCGGAAGTGCCCAACGCGCTGCAGAAGGCCGAGGCGCGGCTGGCCCAGCTGCGCGCCAAGCTGCGCGAACCGCTGACCATCCCGCTGTCGCTGCCGCTGCCGCACGACGGCGAGGCGGTGTCGGAATACGGCGAGGAAGCGTTCAAGGAGGCCGTGTCGGCCTGTCAGCGCTACATCCACGACGGCGACATCATGCAGGTGGTGCTGGCCCAGCGGATGCAGCAGCCCTATCACGGCTCGCCGATCGCGCTGTACCGCGCGCTGCGCAACCTCAATCCGTCGCCGTACATGTTCTTCTACCACTTCGACGACTTCCACGTGGTCGGCGCGTCGCCGGAGATCCTGGTGCGCCGCGACGGCGAAATCGCGACCGTGCGCCCGATCGCCGGCACCCGCCCGCGCGGCCAGACCCGCGAGCAGGACGAGGCGCTGGCCGAGGAATTGCTGGCCGATCCGAAGGAAATCGCCGAGCACGTGATGCTGATGGATCTGGGCCGCAACGACATCGGCCGCGTCGCCGACGTCGGCAGCGTCAAGATCACCGACAATATGGCGATCGAGCGCTATTCCCACGTGATGCACATCGTGTCCAACGTCGAGGGCCGGGTCGGCCGCGAAGTCGGCAATATCGACGTGATCAAGGCCACCTTCCCCGCCGGCACGCTGTCCGGCGCGCCCAAGGTCAGGGCGATGCAGATCATAGACGAATTCGAGCCGACCAAGCGCGGCGTCTACGGTGGCGCCGTCGGTTATCTGGGCTTCAACGGCGACATGGACCTCGCCATCGCCATCCGCACCGCGGTGCTGAAGAACGGCATGCTCTACGTGCAGTCCGGCGCCGGCATCGTCGCCGACTCGGTGCCGGAATCGGAATGGCTGGAAACCCAGAACAAGGCCCGCGCGGTGCTGCGCGCCGCGCAAATGGTGCGCGACGGGCTCGATGCCTGAACTCTTGTCACATGACAGATGAAACGCCGGCAGATGTCGGCGTTTTTTTATTGGCCCAGATCCCTGCCCACCCGCGACGACAACGGCAGCGTCAACAACAGGAAAACCGCCAGCGCCAGCATCGCCGTCGGCACGCCTGCGGCGTCCCCCAGCCTGCCGAACAAGACCGGCGACAAGGCCCCGCCGCCTATCGTGCCGGTATAGAACAGCGCGAACGCGTGATCGCGCCCGGCGGGTTCGGCCAGCTCGGCCACCGTGCCGTACAGCACCGACGAGGTGCCGTTCAACGCCAGCCCCAGCAAGGGCAGCATCGCCATCGCGCCGACCAGCGGCAGCGCCAGGCTGGCCGCGATCAGCAAGGCGGTGGCGCCCTCGGTCAGCCAGACCGTCCTCACCATGCCGATGCGCGCGCCCAGATAACCGCAGAACAGCTTGCCGAACGCGCCGCCGACGAACAGCAGCGACAAGGCCAGGCCTATGCCCGCCGCGCCCGCGCCCTTGCTCCTCAGCAAGAAGGGCAAAAAGGTCAGAAAGCCCATCCTGGCCGCGCTGTCTATCGCGCCGGTCGCCAGCAGCGCCCGCAAGCCGCCGCGCGTGCCGCGGCCCGTCGCTCGCGCCGCCGCCGGCTTGCCGGTGACGGCCGGCGGGCCGTCCGGCACCAGCCGCCACAGACATGCCGCCGCCGCCAGTCCCAGCAGGCCCATCAGGCTGACGCCGAGCCGCCAGCCCGCCACCGTCAGCAAGAGGCCGGTCAGCGCCGGGATCAGCGTCTTGCCGATGTCGCCGGCGAAATTGTATTGCGCCAGCGCCTGGCGGGAGGCGTCGCCGGCCTGGTGGCTGTCCGCCACCAGCGACGACGCCAGCGGATGCTGGACACTGGCGCCCAGGCCGCCCAGCGTCAACGCCAGCAACAAGACCGCCAGGCCGCCCGCCTGCCCGGCCAGCAGATAGGCCGCGCCGGCCAGCGCGGTGCCGCCGACCAGCATGCGCTTGCGCCCCCAGCGCCCGGCCAGGCGGCTGGCCAGCAACTGGAAGCCGGCCATCGCGCCGGAATAGGCGCCGCGCAGCAGGCCCACCGTCGCGTAGCCTATCGCGAACTGCGCCTGCCACACCGGCAACAGCACGTAGACCAGATCGGTCAGGCCGTCGTGGACCGCGTGGGCGCCGCAGGCGGCCAGCAAGGCGCGGCGGCGCGACGCGCCGCCTCCTAGCGTCTCGGCGCCGGCAAAGCCGGCTTTCGGATCATTCATCGCTTGGCGCTTCCGTTTCGATGCCGACCATTCTAGCGCCCCGAAACACGGATGTCATAAACGATGGACGCGACGCTCACAGATTGCCGACGCCGCCATCGACCAGCAGCTCGCTGCCCAGCATGAAGCTGGACTCGTCGGACGCCAGGAACACCGCGGCCTTGGCCAACTCCTCAGGCCGGCCCAGGCGGCCCAGCGGCACCAGCTTGCGGATCTGCTCCAACAGCGCCGGCGCCTCGCTCTGCGGCATGCCCAGCTTGCCGAAGGCCGGCGTCTGCGTCGGCCCCGGCGACAAGCCGTTGACGCGGATGCCGCGACCCAGCCACTCGGCCGACAGCGTGCGCACCAAGGACAGCAGGCCGGCCTTGCTGGCGGCGTAGACGCTGCTGGCCGGCACCCCTATCCTGGCGCCGACCGAGCCGCACAGGATCACCGACGACGGATTGGCCAACAGCGGCAGCAAGGCCTGCAGCAGGAAGAACGGCCCCTTCAGATTGGTGGCCATCACCCGGTCGTAATCGGCCTCGGTCCAGGCCTCCAGCGGCAGATGGGTCACATCGCCGGCGTTCAGGTAGACCGCGTCCAGCCGGCTCCAGCCGTGCTCGCGCAGGCGCGCCGGCAGCGCGCGCTGCTCGTCGAGCCGGCCGGCGTCGCAGCGGAGCAGCAGGACCCCGCCGCCCAGCGCCTCGCCCGCCTCGGCGAGACCGGATTCGCTGCGGCCGGTGATCGCCACCCGCGCGCCCTCGGCCAGGAACTGCCTGGCGGTTTCCAGCCCTATGCCGCTGCTGCCGCCGGTGATCAACGCGTATTTGCCTTCAAGCCGCTGCATTGCACGCTCCTTGCCTTTGTCATCGAAACGGCTACTTTATGACCATTGGTATGTAATGTATAGTAGGTGTCAAATTGATACTATAGAGCCGCCATGTCCGTGAAGAACCCGCAGGAAACCACCGCCGATCCCTGCCCGATGCTGCAATTCATCGACCTGATCGCAGGCAAATGGGCGATTCCCATCCTGTACCGGCTGATCGTGATGGACCGCCCGGTGCGTTTCGGCGAGCTGCAACGCGCGGTCGGCACCATCACCCAGAAAGAACTCACCCGCCAGTTGCGCGCCTTCGAGCAGCGCGGCCTGGTGCGGCGCACCGTGTACGCCGAAGTGCCGCCGCGCGTCGAATACCGGATCACCGAGCTGGGCCGCACGCTGCAATATCCGCTGCAGCAGCTGGCCGACTGGATGGCGCGCTACGGCGACCAGCTGGCCGCGCCAATGCCTGATACGAAATCAGCCGTCAGTTGAATATTCATCCTTTGCCAAGTCCGCTTGCGGCCGGTTTAATGGCCCCATACTGCATCCTGCGGCCGTTGGCGTCATGCCGGCTCGCCGCGTTATCCGGCAAGGAGCCGACGCATGATTAATGGCAAGTCATTGGCCGACTGGCAGATTTCTCACCCCCTTCTAGCCGAACTGACGGCGCTGCGCGAGTGCAGCTGGTTCAATCCGGCCATCGCGCCCGCCGCGGAAGCGCTGAACGACGTCGGCCTGTCCGCCGGAGACGTGGCCGACGCCGACGCCAGGCTGCGGCGCTTCGCCAACTATCTGCGCCTCGCCTTTCCCGACACCGCCGCCGCCGGCGGCATCATCGAATCGCCGCTGCTGCCGGCACCGGCGCTGCAGCCGGCCCTGGCCCGCCATTACGGCATCGGGCTGCTCGGCCGCATGTGGCTGAAGGCCGACAACCTGCTGCCGGTCTCCGGCTCGGTCAAGGCGCGCGGCGGCATCTACGAAGTCCTGAAGCACGCCGAGACGCTGGCGCTGGCCGACGGCCTGCTGCGTCCCGGCGACGACTATGCCTGGCTGGACAGCCCCGAGGCGCGCGCGTTGTTCGGCCGCCACCAGATCGCCGTCGGCTCCACCGGCAACCTGGGGCTGTCGATAGGCGTCGTCGGCGCCCGGCTGGGTTTCCGCACCACGGTGCACATGTCGGCCGACGCCAGGAAATGGAAAAAGGACAAGCTGCGCGAACACGGCGTGACGGTGATCGAATACGCCGCGGACTACAGCGCGGCGGTGGCGCAGGGACGCGCGCAGGCCGAGTCCGACCCGAGCTGCCACTTCATCGACGACGAGAACTCGGTCAACCTCTTCCTCGGCTACGCGACGGCGGCGATCCGGCTGCGGGCCCAGCTCTCCGCCGCAGGCGTGGCGGTGGACGCCGAGCACCCGCTGTTCGTCCACCTGCCCTGCGGCGTCGGCGGCGGCCCCGGCGGCGTGGCCTTCGGACTGAAACTGGCCTTCGGCGACGCCGTGCATTGCCTGTTCGCCGAGCCGACCCACTCGCCGTGCATGCTGCTGGGCGTCTATACCGGCCTGCATCAGCGGGTGTCGGTGCAGGATTTCGGCATAGACAACCGCACCGCCGCCGACGGACTGGCGGTGGGGCGGCCGTCCGGCTTCGTCGGCCGCGCGATGCAACGGCTGATCGACGGCTATTACACCGTCGACGACGACGAACTGTTCCGCCTGCTGGCGCTGACGGAGCGGACCGAGGGCTTGCGGCTGGAACCGTCGGCGCTGGCCGGCCTGCCCGGCATCGCCAGGCTGATGACCGAGGAACAGGGCTACCGCGCCCGGCTGGAGCTGACGCCGCAGCGGATGGCGCGCGCCAACCACCTGGTCTGGCTCACCGGCGGCGGCATGGTGCCGGAAACCGAGATGGACTGCTATCTGGCGCGCGGCCGCGCGCTGCTGGCCTGAGGGCGGCATCATGAGTCGGTCTAAACTGGATGGCGGCCAGTTCATCAATCTGCACACCTTCTTCACCGCGGCCCGCTACCTCAGCTTCTCCCGCGCCGCCGACGAACTGTGCCTGACCCCCAGCGCGGTCAGCCACCGCATCGCCAGGCTGGAGCGTTCGCTGGGCCTGCGGCTGTTCCTGCGGATGACGCGGCAGGTCCGCCTGACCGGCGACGGCGAGCGGCTCTTCGCCGCGCTGGCGCGCGGCATGGTCGAGCTGGAAACGGCCTTGCAACCCGATGCGGACGAGCGGCCCGCCGGCCGCCTGGCCCTGCACGTCCACCCGTCGATACTCCAATGCTGGCTGATCCCCCGGCTGGCCGGTTTCGCCGAACTTTGTCCGCAGGTGGAGCTGGACATCCGCGCCGGCAACGGCGACGCCAATTTCCGCAGCGGCCGGGCCGATCTGGCGCTGTATTACGCCGACGGCAATTTCCCCGGCCTGAGCAGCCACAAGCTGATGAGCGAGGAGATGGCTCCGGTATGCAGCCCGGCCTACGCCGAGCGCCACCGGCTGCACGACGGACCGGCGCAGCTGCGCAATTGCTCGCTGCTGCACGATTCGCGCGCCTGGTACCACGCCGCCCACAACGCCGAATGGACGCAATGGGCCCGCCACCAGGGCTGCGAAGTGGACCTGCCCTCGCGCAGCCTGTCCTTCGACCGCTCCGACCTGTGCCTGAGCGCCGCGGTCAGCGGCGCCGGCGTCGCCATCGGCCGCCGCCATCTGGCGCAGCAGCTGATAGACGAAGGAAAGCTGGTGCTGCCGCTGGGCGATTTTCTGTCGGTCGGCCATTACGGCTACTACCTGGTCCATCCTCCCGGCCCGCAGCCGGCGCGGCTGCGCGCCTTCGTCGACTGGCTGCTGCTGCAGGCCCCCGCCGACTGAGCCGCATCGGCAACGATTGCCCGAAAAATACCAAAAGCATAATATGGCCGGCCAAGCGCCGGCCACTCCCCGCCTGCGCTCCGATTTCACAACAGGAGCATCCGCAATGAAAACCCCCATCCTGATCCTGGCCGCCGCCATTCTCGGCGGCGCCGGCCACGCCGCCATGGCCGCCGGCGCCAAGCCTCCGGCGCGCGCCGCCTCCCCGGCGCCGATGGCTTATGGCCAGACGCAATGGATCATGCTCGGCTCGCCGGTTCCAGACGGCTGGGTCATCACCCGCAGCACCGGCACGATGAACGAGATCACCGACGTGCGCGGCGCCGGCTACGGCCAGCGCATCACCGCGATGTTGGGCTCGCCGATTCCGCAAAACTGGATCATCGTACGCGCCAACGGCAACTCCAACGACATCCTCTACGTCAAGGGCGCCTCGCTGGACACCGAGTACACCGCGATGCTCGGTTCGCCCATCCCCGATGGCTGGATCGTCGTCCGCGCCAACGGCAACAGCAATGTGCTGCACTATGTCACCGGCTCCAGCTACGGCCGACGGATGACGGCGATGCTGGGTTCGCCGATTCCGCCCGACTGGATCGTCGTCCGCGCCAACGGCAACTCCAACGACATCCTCTACGTCAAGGGCGCCTCGCTGGACACCGAGTACACCGCGATGCTCGGCTCGCCCATCCCCGACGGCTGGGTCATCGTCCGCGCCAACGGCAACAGCAATGTGCTGCACTACGTCACCGGTTCCAGCTACGGCCGCCGGCTCACCGTGATGCTGGGCTCGCCTATCCCGGCGGATTGGGTGGAGGTGCGCGCCAACGGCACCAGCAACGACATCTATTACACGAAGGGCGCGCCGATCGGCACCGAGATCCAGGTGATGCTGGGTTCGCCGGTCCCGGCCGGCTGGGTGGTGGTGCGCGGCGGCGGCAATACCAACATCATCAGACGCCTGAGCTAAACCGCGTCTTCCGTCCCGCCTGCGGGACGGAAGACATTGGAAACGTCCTGGCCCAAAAGCGGCTCCAGCCGCTTGGCGTCGACGCCGGCCAGGATTCGCCTCGCTCGGCGGCGAATGCCATCGCTAAATAATCATTTTCTTAAAGTATCTAAAAATCAAGCATGATAAATTGATAATTGTCCTACAACATCGGAATGCATCATGCTTATCAGGAGCCCATCCCTTCCGCGCATCGCCACGCGCCAGCAACACGACACCCCCCAGCATCGGTCCAATGCCTCCAATCTGGCTCGATCACTGGAGCGCGTCGCCCAGAGTCCGGCACAGCCCGCCGACATGGGCGGCAACGGGAAAACCAGCCATCGCCCCGCGATTCAGACAGGCATTTTCAATGCCGGGCGCGTCCCCGCCAACGGCACCGCCGGCATCGCGGCGACCGCTTCCGCCAGTCAGGCGCCGCACAACCACCCGATCGAGATCAAGATCAATCCGCAGTGGACCGACAAGCGGACACGGCCGGCATGCAAGTACGCTCCCGTCATCATCGGCAAAGGCCAGGACGCGGAGGCGATGAAAAGCATGCGCGCGGTGGAGGAGAGTCGCATCGCGACATGCCGGCGACTGGCCACCGCTGATCGGCCTTCGGATCGGTGCGGCTGGATTTCCTTCATCAGGCATGATCCGTCCCGCGACCTGCGCTTCGGCCCCGACAACGTCCCCGCCATCGTCATCAGCGGAGGCAGCGCCAACAAGATCGCCGCGGATCTGGGCAAAGACTTCAGCCTCGCCTGGCATCCGATGAATATGCGCGGCGAACCCGTTTATCTGCTGGTCCACAAGATGGATTACCAGACTTACGCCTCCGCGCTGAAAGACGCGCTCGAGCAATACCCCAACCTGCACCTTGTCGCCTGGGACGGTGGCCAGCTGACCGGTTTCGGCGCGGCCAGAGCCGCGGCCATCACCCTGGCCGACTCCCTGCCATACCGGCCGGAACGAATCCTGATGATGGATCAGGATGTGGTGCAAACCGAAGGCACCCGGCATAGCCGGCCCGACGTCCGGCAAGCCGTGCTCGACAAGCACGGCTCAAGCGGCAAGCCCATCATAGGCTATGGCGTCGGCTACCCGACCCGGCAGGACGTTCCCAAACCATTCGCCGCCACCGCCAAGCCGGAACCGCAGGACTTCAACTCCCCCGCGCAGCAGTTTGTGTCGATCCAGGCGCCGTTCCGGGAACGTAGCGGCGACGGCATCTACCCGGCCTATATGGTGGCGGGCGGCGAAGACATGCTGATGGGGCTGCAGCTGGGCCTCGCCGACAAGGGCGGCAACACGGCGATACTCGAAGACAGGATCGTCAAGAAAGAGCTGAAAGGACCGGCGGACCAGCCAAACGCCTACTGGAACAAGGCGCGCGTCGAAACGCTGGAGGCGCTGTTCGAATCCGAGAAAGGCACCAGGGTTCTTTTCGAAGGCCAAGACATGACGCTGGATCAGCTGATGAAGCTGTTCGTACAAAGACAGTGGCTTGCGTCGCATCCCAGCGCCGACTCATACAATGCCGCGGCCTGTGTCATCGAGCGCATCATCTTGAGGCTGAACAAGCAGTAAACCGCTTGCCGGCGGACCGGGGGCGCGTCGCGATGACGCAAGTCCGCCGCGCCCCGCGGCGGCCCGCTCACTCATTGCGGAACAATCGCACCCGCTGGCGGCCCGCCATCGTCAGCGCGTCGGCGATGTCCACCCTGGCGCCGTCGTCGACCGACCAGTGCGTGATGCCGTAGCGCTTGACGGACTCCTGGCTCAGGCGGACGCGCGCCCCCTTGTTGAAGTGGTAGACATCGCCGGAACCGGTCAGACGGATGGGAAAATCCGGATTCTGCTCGCCGATGCAGCGCAGGGAAACCAGGCCCGGCAACGGCGGCACAAGCTCGAAAGTCACCGGGACCGCGTCCCGCCAGCCGCTCAGGCAAAGCCGTACGACGGTATCGCGCTCCATCGAGAAATCGAGGTAGCGAAAAGGCTTGTGCGGTATCTGACGCCCAGCCGCTCCGTGGCCGTTGATCTCCCAATGGTCGAAGAGCCTGAAGAAATCCGGATACTCCAACGTGACCTGCTGCCCTTGGGCCGCGCCATGGGGCAGCATATTGCTGGACTCGTCGTCGAAATACGACAGGCTTTTGCAGTCCATGGGCACCCGCTCTATCGTCAGCCTGTACTGCCTCGGCTTCAACAAGACTTCCAGCTCGCGCGGCCCGGCGGACGTCAGCTCGAAGTGATAAATGGCGCCGTCCCAGGCCCTGGCCACGCCATCCTCCCGCCACTCCGCCACCTGGCTCTCCGCCACAGACTGCGACAGCGACGCCACCATCGCTCTTGCGCGGCCCGCGGCCACCAGATACCCGCCCCGCAATCCGCCGCCGGGCCGGGGAAACATATGGATGGACGCCGCCGGCCGGCATTGCGGTGCCGGCACGATATTGGCCCGCACATCGAAATAGATGTCCAGGGTATGCGATTCATCCATGTGCAGCTGGATGGGCCATTCCGCCGTATGCCGCTGCACGCCGGCCGCGACCACGCCGTCGACCTTCCAGTGGTCCAACCGTATGCCCTCCCGCGGCGCGACGATCACGGTGATCGTACCATGCCTCGGCAGATGGCTCAGACCGCGCGGGATCACGACGGCGGTCTCCGCCTCGTCCTCTCCGATCAACTCCGCCACGGTGCCGTCCTGATCGACGATGCCCCAGACGACGACCTTCAGCGTCGCCACCTCGCCGGATGAAGACTTCAGGCCGCCCGTCTTGTAACGGCTGAGCTCCTGGGCGCTCCATCGCAGAAAAGGCGCCGCGCTGGCGGCGTTCGGCAGGCCGGGGGCGATGCCGGTCGGCTGTCCCTGCCAGGTCTGTTCGTGATCCGAATACATCGGTAATGCCCTGGCCCCGTCTCCAGCGTCGCTGGAATAGGCCATGACGGTGAAGAAAGACCGGTCGGGCGGAATATAGCCTCGCGCATAGCCGTAGGGCTCGTCGCTGACATCGCCGGACTCCATGTTCTCGTGTTCGGAATGTCTGGCGCCCAGCAGATGCCCCAGCTCGTGGGCGAACGCATGGTCCGGCGACAGCATGTTCCATGGTTTGCCGCTGGGAAGCGTTGTCTGCAAGGCCAGCGCCAGCACGCGCTGCGGAAACTCGACATGGGCGGCGTCCGGCGGCGCGGGGATGTCGCCGGCCTTGCCGACCACCACGCCCAGACCGCTGGACGACAGCGTGCCATGCACCGCCAGCAGCGCGACGATATCGGTCTTGCCTTCGGCCAGATGGGCAAGCAGTTCGGCATGCAGACGCCCCTGCTTGTCGTCCAGCGCCTCGTCCAACAGACCCAGGGTATCGATATGTTTCGGCTCGCCGGCCAACGGCCGCGCCTCGATGCGGACGCGCGCCGGAATCCGGCTGTTGGCGAAGACGCTGTTGGTATCCTCCTGCACCAGCAGCATCGCCAGCTCGATCTCCGCGCGGCCCATCTTCAAGTGCGCTTTCGCCGCGGCCGCCGGATAGAACGCGCACACCGAGATCAGCGCCGGCGCTTCCGCCGCGTAGACCTCGCCGGCGGTCGGCGCGCTTGCCGCCCCGGGCCTGCCGGAACGATGCGCGACGGCAGCGCAGGCAAGCGGCCCCGCCGGCGGCGACAAGGCCACCCGGACCTGCCCGTCGCCGGCCGGATGGATCAGGTAGCGCCGGCCGTCGACGGCGACATGGCCGGCCAGCGTCACCGTCGCCGTGCCCTGCTCCTGCCGCACGGAAAAGGCCAGGCTGGCCGACAGGTCCCGGCCGCCGACGCCCAGGCCGTGCCAGAAATGGAGGCCGGGCCGGGGCGACGCCGTCCGGTGGCTGAGGCAGGCGCCGCCGACGCCGGGAAACAACGTCAGCCCGAGGCCGCCGGCCTCCGTGCCGTCGCGGGCCTGCTCGAACGCCTGCAGCAGCGCCTGCGCGTCGAACCCCAGCCTTATCCCCTCGCGCTGCCGCTCCAGGCTTGCCGGAGCCTGCGAGGATGAGGCCGGGAACAAATCCCGGAAAACCATATCGCCTCCCATGCCGTGGCATGTCGATCGGATGGGGCGATATTAGCGGGGCCGCGCGCCCAAGGGCCGCCGGCGGCGCTTATTCGGAACTGTCCCAGACCGGCGGGGCCTTGCGCGCCGCTAAGCGTCCCGGCGCAGGAAATCGATGTTCAGCGCCAGCGGCTTGCCCAGCCACATCGCGTACTCGGTGTGGTCCACCACATCGTCGCCGGTCAGCGGATGCACCAGGATGTCCAGCCCTTCCCGGTGCAGCATCAGCCAGGGCACCAATTCGCCGAACAACTCGCCGGCAAACTCCACCTGGTAGGCCCCGGTCGGGTGCGGACCGTAGGCGGTCTCGCGCCATCGGCCCAAGTTGACGTCGAAACGCGACGGTATCAGCTCGCGCAGGCGCCGAGCCTGCGGCTGCTGCTCGGCCTCGAAATACACATGGGCGTGAAACGCCTCGATTTTCGTATCTGATCCTGTCATTTCCTCTCTCCCGCGCGTCCGGCCATCAGCGACCATCGCCGGCTCGGACACGCCGTCCGCCGCACCGGCGCCCTGCGGGCGCAGCATGGCGCGGCAAATATATCTTAAAACATATCTTAAGATATAAATCCAGGCTATGCAAGAGACATGCGAATGCCGCGCGACAGGATAGCGCCGGCAAGAGGGAAAAGCGTCAGCAAGCGGGAACGGGAATCGGACGCCGCACGGCGCGCCCCGGCCATGAGCCGGCTCAGATCGGCAGTGCGGCGACGGCCTCGGCGCCGATATAGGTCAAGGTATGGTGCGACAGCGTCCGGCCCTCGCCGTCGCTGATGGTGGCGGTCCCGTAAGTGACGCGCCTGCCGCTTTTCATCACCTCGGCGCGACAGTAGACGTCGCCGCGCGCCCCGCGCAGGAAATGGGTTTTCATTTCCAGCGTGACGATGGGCGCATCGATGCCCAGCTCGGTCATCGCGGCCAGCCAGAAGGCGGTGTCCGCCAACGACATCAGGCAGCCTCCCTGCACGATGCCGCCGGGGCGGTAGAACTGCGGCTGCGCCGGCAGAGCCAGCTCCACTTTCCCGGTCTGCACATGCCTTACCTGGTAGTTCCAGATGGCCGCGAACGGGGCGTTCGACAGAATCCCCTCTGCCTGCTCAACGGTCTCCAGCAATAACGGCGGCTTCTCCATCGCGTCCTCCGGGCCTGCGTTGTCCAGCGCATAGCGTATATGCGCCCAAATTTCATGACAAGCGCCTTACCGCAAAACGGATCCCGGCCGCCCGTCGGACCGGGCGCGCCGGAAAACGGGCGGCCGCCATCGGCGATGGCCCCGCGTCAAACCAGTCGGCCGCCGTTCGGCGCCGGCAGCGCGAACTCCGCCAGCACCACATTGCCGGCTTCGTCGTAGGCGCCGGTGACCAGCACCTCGGAACACACGCCGGCTACGCGCTTGGGCGGGAAATTGCAGACGCACAGCACCCGCCGGCCTATCAGGCTGTCCGGCGAATAGTGATGGGTGATCTGCGCGCTGGAGGTCTTGACGCCCAGTTCGCCCAGATCCACCGTCAGCACATAGGCCGGCTTGCGGGCCCGGACATTGGGCGCGGCGCCGACAATGGTGCCCACCCTCAGATCCACCTTCAGAAAATCGTCCCAGCCTATCTCGTTCATTTCGCCTCTCCTTGCCTTGAAACAGCCGGAGAGTATGGCAAGACGCGGCCCGCGGCGCGCTCGCCGGACTACGCTCTAGACGCGCCGGACTCTGCCGCGCCCGGCGCTGGGCGGCTCACCGAAATGCAGCCGGTAGGCGGCGCCGAACGCCGACGCCGACTGATAGCCGACCTGCAGCGCCACATCCAGCACGCTGCCGGACCCGGTCCGCAGCAGGCGGCGCGCCCGCTCCATCCGCATCCGGCACAGGTAGGCCATCGGCGTCAGTCCGGTCTCCGCCTTCAGCCGCGCATGCAAGTGGCTGGCCGAGAGGTGGCAGGCCGCCGCCATGTCCGCCACCGTCAGCGGCCGCGCCAGCCGGCTTGCCAGGAAACGGTCCAGCCGCGGCGCCAGCAGAAAGGCGGTCGGTTCGGACGGCGCCAGCCAGCCCAGCAACAATCCGGCCAGCGCCGACTGGCCGGCCTCGGCCGGCGGATGCCGCGCCGCCCATTGCGCCAGCTCCCGCGCGGCCGGCGGCAGCGTCAGCTGGCGCGCCGCGCCGCCGCAAGCGGGCAGATTCAACACCAGCTGCCGATTGCCGGCGGCGCCGGCATAGCAATGGGCCACACCGGCCGGAATGCACACCGCCTCGCCGGCGGCGTTGCGGTAGGACACGCCGTCCAACTCCAGCTCCAGCGCCCCCTCCAGGCCTATCACCCATTGCTGGTGATCGTCATGGGCATGGCGGACGCTGTCGCTGCCGTAATGCAGCAATTCGACTTGAGGACGGGACATGGCGTGGACGCAGACCGAGCAAAACCGACACGATAAGCAGAGCGGCCGCGACAAGCAAGCGCAGCCGGCTCCGGCTGCCGTCATCGTCACGGACGGGCCGCTCAATCCGGAGGAAATTCCGGGTACTGCGGCAAATCGTCGGTGATCGTGTGCCAAGGGGCCTTGGAGGCCACGAAGATGTGCGCGGACGGCCTTATGCCGGGCGCGTCCAGCAAGGTGCCGAGGGCGACGTGGACGAATTCGCCGTCGCGCACCACCGAATACAGCAGCGAGCCGCAGCGCCGGCAACGGACGTCGTGCGCCTTGTCGTCGCCGTAGACCAAGGCCTCATCCCGCCCCTGCAGCAGGTCGAGCTTGCTCCGCTCTATGCCGGCAAAAGGCTTGCAGGCGGCGCCGGTGGCCCGGCGGCAATCGCCGCAATGGCAGTTGAGCGCGTACAGAAACGCGTCCGGCACCGCGTAGCGCACGCTGCCGCACAAGCAGCTTCCCCTCAGCATTGCAAGCCTCCGACGCGAATGGCCGGCCCGATGCCGGCGCAATGAACGACGGGGACGGAAGCGGCCGACAGCGGCGCCATCCCCATCATGCCGTCATCGTTTGACGAATTCGGCATTCTTCTTGTCGATCGCCTCGACCCCGACGATCTCGCACCGCCCCGCCTTCTTCTGCTCCACCGTGCCGCCGATCTCCCTGCCATGCTTGTCCAGGCACTCGTTCACATGCATGAACGGCTCCGCCAAGGACGGCACGCCGCCATACCCGCCCCCGCCTCCGGCATGGCACACGCCGGAGAGGGCCAGCAGGGAAACCATCATCGCTTTCTTCATGATCATTCACCCATGGCTTCGGCACGAAGTCCCGTATCCAAGGTCGGTGTCGCGTGATCGCTTCATCGGGCATCGCCGTACGGTGGCTTGCTGCCGGACTCGTCGCGCAGGAAGCCCCGCGTGTCTTCATCATAGTCCGCGGCAAGCGGCCAGGCCGGGACGAAAGCCAAGCATGACCGGCACGACAAACCATTCAAATACCATCATTACGCCTGAAAAATGCCAAGAAAATAAAAAGCGGCTGATCTAGAACGATAGGGTGAGCAGGACATGCCAACGGCTTGTCGACAGACGGCGCCAACGCTCGCCAGCCAAGATACGGGAAAAGAAAAATGGAACTCTCCAAATATTTCTCAAGAACCGGCAGTTATCGGGACATCGTCCAAGCGATCGACAACGCGCAGGCGGTCATACAGTTCAAGCCCGACGGCACCATCATCGGTGCCAACGCCATCTTCCTCGACTTGCTGGGCTATTCGCTGGACGAGGTGGTCGGCAGGCATCACAGCATGTTCTTGTCGGATGGCGACAGGAACAATCCCGCCTATCAGCAGTTCTGGACCGATCTGCGCCATGGCAAACCCCAGACGGCGCAATTCCGGCGCGTGGCCAAGAACCGGCAGGACGTGTGGATACAGGCCTCCTACATCCCGATCCGCAAAGGCGGCAGAGTCGTCAGCGTCATCAAGTTCGCCACCGACATCACCGGCGAGGTGATGATCGCCGCCGACCGCAAGGGCCAGATCGAGGCCATCAACCGTTCGCAGGCGGTGATCGAATTCAGCACCGACGGCTTCGTACTGCGCGCCAACCAGAATTTCTGCCGCGCGCTGGATTACGACGAGCAGGAAATCATAGGCAAGCACCACAGAATGTTCGTGCTAGCGGAGGAAAGCCAAGGCGAGGCATACCAGGCATTCTGGAGCAGCCTGAGAAGCGGCGCGTTCCACGAGGGCGAGTTCTGCCGCGTGGCGAAGCACGGCCGCAAGGTCTGGATCCAGGCGACCTACAACCCCATCTTCGACCCCGACGGCAAAGTCATCAAAATCGTCAAATACGCGACCGACGTCACCGAGGCCGTCAAGGCGAGAAACTCCAGCAAGCTGATGTCGCTGATCATCAACCAGACCGACAATGCGGCGCTGGTGGCGGACCGGAACGGCGTGATCATCTTCGCCAACGACGGGTTCACGAAAATGAGCGGCTACGCGGCGGACGAGATCATAGGCAAGAAACCGGGCCATGTCCTGCAAGGCGAGGAAACCCATCCGGACACCGTCAAGAGAATCGGCGCCTGCCTGCGCGAGCAACGCCCGTTCCACGGCGAAATCCTCAACTACACCAAGGCCGGCAAACCGTATTGGGTTTCGCTGGCCATCAACCCGGTGTTCGACGAGACCGGGCATCTGGCGAACTACATCTCCATCCAGGCCGACATCACCGAAACCAAGGAGCGGGAAGAGGAATACAGCAAGAAATTCGCCGCGATAGGCATGTCCAACGCCATCTGCGAGTGGAACACCGAGGGCAAGGTGCTGCAAGCCAATGACTACATGGTTTCCCATCTCGAACTGAAGGACAATGAGGAACTGCAGCAACACGCCCGCCCGCTGTCGGAAATCATAGGGTCGGAGAATTTCAGCCGCGCGCTGAACGGCGAGATGCTGACCGAAGAGTTCAAGATGCGGAAGAAGGACGGATCAATGGTGCTGATGAACGTCACCGTCTGCCCGCTGACCTCCCAGCAGGGCGTGGTCAAGAATATCGTCACCTACGGCGTAGACGTCACCGCCAAGATGGAGGCGGAACGCGTGACCGATCAGGAAATGCGCCAGGTCATTTCGTCCAGCGAGAAAATCTCGTCCATCATCGGTACCATCAACGACATCGCCGCTCAGACCAATCTGCTGGCGCTGAACGCCGCCATCGAGGCCGCGCGCGCCGGCGAGATGGGCCGCGGCTTCGCGGTGGTGGCCGACGAGGTCAGAAAGCTGTCGGTCGAATCGACGAAGTCGTCGAAGGAAATCGCCGATCTGGTCGACGAATCGATAGGCCGGATCAAGACGCTGGAAGCCTCGCTGAACAATCTGAAAACCAACGCCAAGTGATGGCCGCGGCGGCGCGAACGTCGTCCAGCGCCGCCGAAGCGACGCGCCCGGCCCTCCCCCTCCTCCGGCCGCACTTTATCGAGGCGGCGCCATTGACATTTGAAAAATATTGACAAATCAGAAAATTAACGGCAGAATCCTCAGAAATCGCTTCATGTTGTCCAGCTCAAAGAGCCGTCAAGCTCCTCTTCCCAAGCCAAGTCTTCCTCAAATCATCAGTCGTTGGCCCCCGAAGGTAGTTGTCACAAGCCTAGCCAGCAGCCATTGCAAGCCGCCGAGCGCGAACGCGCCGAATACGGCGACCGATTGCATTCCTTGTCTCGCAGCCTACAGACATCCGGGCAGAACTCATGAAAATATCGCAAGCCG
Organism: Chromobacterium sp. CV08; assembly: GCF_051129845.1. Classification (NCBI taxonomy): domain Bacteria; kingdom Pseudomonadati; phylum Pseudomonadota; class Betaproteobacteria; order Neisseriales; family Chromobacteriaceae; genus Chromobacterium; species Chromobacterium sp. CV08. The sequence continues at coordinate 2,379,668 of NZ_CP150453.1, read as the reverse complement.
TCCTTGCCGAACGGACGCGCTTTAACAATCGCACGCCATGCCGAAGGCATGGCCATCGGAATATAAACCATGAAAATTCAGGAACTGAAACAGGGTGACCTGATCACCCAGCAAATCGACAATCTGATCGTCTCGTTCAAAGTCTTGGCCATCAAACAGATAGGCCGCCGCTTCCAGGTGACGTTCAGCTCGGCCTCCGGCGTCGAGACCGCCAGCTACCAGGCCGACGCCCTGCTCACCTCGGTCTGAGCGAATACGCCGCCCACCGGTGGTGCGCCGCCCCAAGGGGCGACGCACTGCTGGGCGACGCACCGTTGGCGATGCGCCGCCAACAACACTCCATCGTCAAGAACACCGCCGATAAACAGAAAAGCCGCCGGCACAGATGCCGGCGGCTTTTGCCTTGTCTCGGAAAGACCCGCTCAGGGGCTGATCGCGAAGAACACGAAAGACGCGAAGATCACCAGGTGAACGATGCCCTGCAGAATCGTCGTGCGTCCTACCGACAGCGACAATGAGCATGCCACCAGCGTCAGCAGCAGGAAGATGGTTTCCTTGATCTCCAGACCGAGGATCAACGGATCGCCCATGAACACGAAAATCAGCGCCACCGTCGGAATGGTCAGGCCTATGGAAGCCAGCGCCGAACCCAGGGCCAGATTCAGGCTGGTCTGCACCCGGTCCGCTCGCGCCGCGTTGGCGGCGGCCAGCCCCTCCGGCAGCAGCACCAGGGACGCGATGATGATGCCCACGACCGCCGCCGGCGCGCCGGCGGCCGCCACGAAACTCTCGATCGACGGCGACAGCAGCTTGGCCAGCGTCACCACCGCGACCAGGCAAACCAGCAGTATCGCCACGCTGAGCAAGGCCACCCCGTTGGACGGCGGCGGCGCGTGCTCGTCCTCGTCATGGCTGCCTTCCACCAGGAAATAATCGCGGTGGCGTATGGTTTGCACAAACACGAAAGCGCCGTACAGCACCAGCGACACCACGCCGGTGAACGCCAGCTGCGACGACGACAGTAAAGGGCCCGGCTGGCTGGTGCCGTAATTGGGGAGCACCAGCGCCAGCACCGAAATCGCCGCTAGCACGGTCAGGGCCGCCTTGGCGCCGCTGAGCTGGAAATTCTGCTCGCGATGGCGCAGGCCGCCCAACAGCAGGCAGATGCCCAGAATGCCGTTGCAGGTGATCATGATGGCGGAAAAAATGGTGTCCCGCGCCAGCGCCAGCTTCTCCTCGCCGCCGCCCAGCATGAAGGAGATGATCAGCGCCACCTCGATCACCGTCACCGCCAGCGCCAGGATCAGCGTGCCGAAGGGCTCGCCCACCTTATGCGCCACCACCTCGGCGTGGTGCACGGCGGCGAATACCGTTCCCGCCAGCAACACCGCCAGCAGCGTCAGATAGAGTGCGTGCCCGCCCGCCGCCGAAGACGCGGCGATGGCGGCCCAGGCCAGGACAGGGGTGACAATGGTCCAGCGCGGAATCGTGTTGTGAATCAATGGATTTTCCTTATTGTTGAAGAACAGCCGCCTGCCTCGCCGGGCAAAGGCTTGGCCGGGACAAGGCGGACAACCGTTCTGGGAGAGCGATCGAGAAACCAGCATGGAGGCTGCTTTAGCCACAGCATAGCAGCATTAAGTAAATAGACCACGACACCGCCAATGGGTTCGGGCTTTGTAAACAAACGGTGCATCGCGCCATTGGGGTGACGCACCCCGCTCTCACTTACTCCCGCCCCGCAAGGTCACCCACTCCGCCAATCGCAGCTGGCAAGCCACGGCCTGCCATGTAGCGCGGGTTGGTCAGAGTCCATCGGCGCATAGGCAAACTGTGAGTCCGTTGAACAGAAGAAGATCAGACATCCCCTGGAACCAGGTTAAGGTTGACGAAAAGTCCGGCAAAAAAGATCGCGAGCATGGGCTAACAGGTCAAATCGCGAGACTGGCTGGCAAGAAATCTTTCTGAAATGGGAAATCGAAGACAAATATGATTTCCATTTACAGCGGCACATCGGAAATTGCGCGTAGACTAGCGCTCCTACCCGTGCACGAACAGAACACTCCATGAACTTCAAGCAGGTCGATGTCTTCAGTTCAACCCCTCTTAAGGGCAACCCGGTGGCCGTAGTGTTCGATGCTGATGGGCTCGATGACCGGCAGATGGCGCTCTTTGCCAACTGGACCAATCTCAGCGAAACCACCTTCATCCTCCAGCCCAGGGACCCGCGCGCCGACTACCGCCTGAGGATCTTCACAACGCTGGAGGAACTGCCGTTCGCTGGCCATCCGACCCTGGGCAGCTGCCACGCCTGGTTGGAGTCCGGCGGGATACCGCAGGGCGAGGATGTCATCCAGGAATGCGAGGTGGGACTGGTTCGGATTCGCCGCCAGAAGGGGCAGCTGGCGTTTCTTGCGCCGCCCTTGCTGCGCTCCGGGCCAGTGGCTGCCGAGCTTCTGGAGCGGGTTCGCCTGGGACTGCGCTTGGCGCCTGGGGAGATTGTTGATGCCCAGTGGGTCGACAACGGCGCCGGTTGGCTGGCCGTGATGCTCGCCAAACGTCAGCAGGTACTGGACCTCAAACCCGACTATCCGGCGTTGAGCGGGCTGGCGGTGGGGGTGATTGCGCCTTGCGATCCGCAGCATGACGATAGCGATGCGCAGTTCGAGGTGAGGGCCTTTATCGCCGGCGATGGCATGCCCGAGGACCCAGCCACGGGCAGCCTGAACGCCGGCATTGCCCAGTGGTTGCTGGGGACCGGAATGACGCCAGCGCGCTATCGCGTCAGCCAGGGCTTGAGCATGGGGCGCGCCGGGCGCATCGAGGTAGAACAGGTGGGCGACGATGTGTGGATAGGCGGCAATGCCGTAAGCTGCATTGAAGGCCGTCTGACGCTATAACCACCCAAGTTCGTAATGGTTTGAGTGGCCACGCCGGTTTCCAGCCGGCACACCACCTCCCCACTGCCCAGCGGCATGGCGCGGACCTCCTCCTTGTTCCGCCAGCTAGGGTGCGTCGCGCCGCCAAGAAGGGGGTGACGCCCCCTACTCTCCGTGCAATGAATTCATAAAATTGACCTACCTTGCGAAACTATCCATGAGCGCTCAGCTCAATCGAATAAAAATATTGAATAGCATCAAATCGCATCAAAGTCTTTTCCAAGCGGAAACCATTACGTCTTAGCAAACGGATGGATGCATGATTCCGAGCTTGCGTTTCAGCAACCAGCCGGCGCATATGGAGGGTCTCACGTGCATGGCGCAATACCATTTTCAAGGCGGCATCGGCATAACCTTGCCCCCAATATTCTGGCAAAAGCTCATAAGACACCTCGATATCCAAACCATCATGGTGTGGGTCAAGCGATATCATGCCAAGCAAACGAGAGTCCGACATATCTGATCGACGGATAGCCCAGGCGGGTAACTCACGTTGATTCAGGTAAAGAGCGCCAGCGCGCTCTTCTGCAATGCCAATCTCAACCGGACCACCAAGGCAGGCACGGATTTGCGGATCGGTATAGAGCCGTACAAGAGAAGCATGGTCAAACTTATTCAAACAATCCAAGCGACAGGACATAAGACCACCGATATCAAGCTATTCTCGCTGTTAATAAAATGGCACGCACAGATTTGAACAACGCCACAAGTTATTCCCATCTGACAAGGCTTGCTTCGAATTTGTTCTGCCAATTTTTGCCAGTGGCGCCGACTGCATTTTTCAGGAGAGAAATAGGAGCAAGGCACCGCCGACCCATCTCGCCGGATCCGTATTGAAGAAGATGGAAAACAAACGGTGCGTCGCCCCTTTGGGGGTGACGCACCCTACGAGTCACTCATCGGCCACCCGTTGGCTCATCCGCTCGGCCAGGCGCAAATGGCAGGCCGCAGCCAATTTCACCAATTCGGTATCGCTGGCCGGCATGCCGTCCGGCACGGCGATCAGCTCGGCCAGGCCGTCCAGCGTCGAGACAGCGCTGTTCAGGCCTGTCATCCGTCCCAGCGGATGCTTCTGACGGTTGTGCCGCTCATAGTCAAGCGTCACCAGCCAGCGGCTATGCTGCCAGCAGGCCTCGCCGTTCTCCAATACCGCATCCAGCACCGCTCGGCTGACCTGGCGCGCCGCCTCCGCCGCCAGCGCCAGCGCCCATTCCAGTTGGTCCGCCGCCAACATCGCCTCGCCCTCCCCGCGCAAGGCTGGCAGCAAATCGTCCTCCAGCCAGCGTCGAAAGCGCCGCGCCGCCGGCTTGCGATAGCGCCGTATCGCCGTGGCAACGCCGGTTTCGGACAGACAAACCACTTCCTGCTCACCCACCAGCAAGGCGCGGACCTCTTCCTCGTTCAGCTTGCCGAGCAGTGCGGCGGTGCTCCGGCACTGGATAGCCGCCGCGACGTCGTCGGCAAAGAACCACAGGCCGTTGTGGCGGCGGAGAAGACGAAAGGGACTATCGAGAAAAGTGAATTCCCGCAGAGACAGGGACGCGGGTGATGAAATGGAATGTTCCATGAAGTGAACCTCCGTGCAGTTTCACCAACTCCACCACCCACATCGCCAAACGGGGGCGGCAGGCCAAAGCGGGGTTGGCGAACCGGCTACACGGACCCGGCAGACCCGGAGGTCTCCCCACCCGGCCCGCCATGGAGTGCATGAGCGCGCACGAGGACAGCAAGCATGCGGTAATGCCATGCCTGCCGTGTAGTCTGGGTCGCCAAACCCAGCCGTGCTATTGAACACGACTTGGCCAGATTAAAACCCAAACGAAAAAGGGTCAAGAGTAAATTACAACGGGAAGACTGACAAGAAGGGTAGAAAACGAATGTAACGGTTACAGGGAAACTGACCAAATTCGAGAGCATAAGACCGAACCATCGCGCCCCACTCCCATCAGCGTAAGCCGGCTTCGAAGCCATTTTCAAGGTTTTAAGTCGCCGGCTGTTCGACGCGGCGCGACGGTAGCGCGCCGCTAGTTCCGGCGACTCCTTGAAAATGGCTTTGAAGACGGGGTTTCGCAGTGCTGCTGGGCCGCCTTTTCTTTCGTCTATTTCTTTTGGCGGAGCAAAAGAAATGGACCCGTCAAGCCGGGCGGAACCGGCACCCAAACATCCGCCCGCAGAGCGGGTACAAAAATTCTAACCAACCAACTAGGTAAACGTTGGGCTTCATTTCATTCAGCCCGACCTACGGACCTAGCATAAGCGGCACACTCCCTACATCGCTGCTGGCCATATAGTTCTAGAGAATTCCAAAAGCTCTTGAACTTCTAAAAAATTAGATGCCCTACAAAAATCTACCGCCCCTCCATTTTCTTGCTGAATCTTATTGCGCAGATTTCTCTCAACAATCTTTCCGAATAAAAACTGCCTCGGATTGTGACGGTACTCTTGATTAACATCTCGAGAAATTGAACCTGGGTTAGGCCTCACTCCCCTTCCCCCAGCTAAAAGCGCTTTATCATACCTGATATTTACCAACTTCTCTTTGATTTTCTCGCCCTGCTCTCGCAAAACTTCATCAATTAATTCATCTATGCGCGCAACCGGAACATCTGGATACAATGAATTTATATGAGATGAGTTTACAAAGTACGCTTCAATATCATTCCCGCGAGTAATAAAAACTCCCAATCCATCACCTATCCTTCTCAGAAAATCATTTACCTGTTCCTCATCCAAAAAATCTCGATCCCTATGCAAGATCACTCGCGTAGCCGGTGCATGTCTAGTAATAAATACATTGAGCGCCAGTGCAGAGTCAACTTTTGAACAACCACTATAAGACCATACCTGCGTCCTATCCATATTAAACCCACTAGAAGCAAGAAGAGCTTCAAGGTATTTTACATCTGCATCCTCTGTAAGAACAATACAATCAATTTGTCCAGCTCCGAGCAATTCTCCTCGATCAAGCGCCCCAAGCTCCAACAAAACATCTCTTGCCACTTCACCACGACTTTCGACAAGTTCAGAATTCCTGATCCAAAAAACCTCAGAATGGTCTTTCAATGCATCAAACAAATGCCTAGAATGTGTCGATATTATTATCTGACAATCATCAAAATAAGCCAACTCCATCAATAACTTGGCCAAAACTCTCTGATTATTAGGATGCAGGTGCGAATCAGGCTCATCCAATATCAAAAGACTAGGCTTGTACAAGCAATAGTAAGAAATTATTTGAATTACCTGCAATATACCTGTACCGCAAGAATCTATAGGCAACAAGGCGTCTGCAACCTGAATCTTAACATCAATATGTTCATCCACATCTGGATCAAAGCTCACATTCACTTCAACATCAGGGAATATCTCCCCCAGCATTCCTTGAAAATCCACCCATGCATCCGCGTCTTCAGACAACAAAAGTAAAATATTTCTAAACACATTATTAGAATCACCTTTAGCTGCAGCTTTTCTAACCACAGAAGGTGGCTTATACTCTTCAAAAGCAGGAATTCCAGCCAAGCCAGGAACTATGATAGAATAAGGGTGATATATATCCTGCAAGACCTCTCCAAACTCACGCCCATCCAACAGGGTAGCAATATTTTTATTCCTCCCTTTTCTTATAGAAACAACACAACAATCCCCACCTTCACGGTAAAACTCAACTTTGATTGCACTATCAATATCCTCACGAAGAATTCCACCAGGGGCAAGAGCCTCAACATCCCGCATAGGGGTGTAAATTAGTGCTTGCGACGATAAAGATGTCGAGAACCGCCCCCCTCCGTTCCAATAAGCATTTTGGGTTGACGACGTTTGCGCAATTGAAATAGCGAACTGAATAGCCTGCTGAATGCTACTTTTACCGGCATTATTTGACCCAATAACAATATTCACCTTACCAAGAGTCAAGTCCAACCGCTCAATACTTTTAAATCTTTCTATTACCACGCGCTCCAGCATACAAACGCCCTCTAAATAGTAGACAATAAAAAAGCACGCCGAAGCGTGCTTTTAGATTAGATAAATCAGGCTAGCTTAACAAGCTGCGCCCTAATCTTCTCCAACTTATCATTCAGCTCAGCCAACTGAGCCTTGTCGCGCTCAACCAAATGCGCCGGCGCCTTGTCGACATAGCCCGGCTTCTCCAGCTTGGCCGTCAGCTTGGCCAGCTCGGCTTCCACCTTGCCCTGCTCCTTGGTCAGGCGCGCGGTTTCGGCGGCTTTGTCCACTTCCACCTTCAGCATCAGGCGCGCTTCGCCGGAGATGGCCACCGGGGCGTCGTCTTCCGGCAGCTTGGCCACCAGCGTGCCTTCGGTCAGACGGGCCAGCAGCTTCAGGTAGGGCACGAAGTCGGCGATCGAAGCGTCGGCGGTTTCGATGAACAGCGGCGCCTTGACGGCCGGGCCTATGCCCATTTCGCCGCGCAGATTGCGCACCGCGTTGACCATGTCCTTGAACGCGTCCATGCGGGCGTTGGCTTCGGCGCTGATCTTGGATTCGTCCGCCACCGGCCACGGGGCCAGCATCAGCGATTCGGTCTTCTTCGCGTTGGCCAGCGGGGCCACGGTCTGCCACAGCTCTTCGGTGATGAAGGGCATCAGCGGGTGGTTCAGGCGCAGCGCCACTTCCAGCACGCGCACCAGGGTGCGACGGGTGGCGCGCTGCTGGGCTTCGTTGCCGCCCTGGATCTGCACCTTGGCCAGTTCCACGTACCAGTCGCAGTACTCGTTCCAGATGAATTCGTAGATCACCTGGGCGGCGATGTCGAAGCGGTAGGTTTCCAGCGCGTTGGTGACGTCGATCTCCGCCTGTTGCAGGCGGCCGATGATCCATTGGTCGACGAAGCTGTATTCCAGCGGCAGGCTTTCGTCCTGGCCGCAGTCCTTGCCGTCCACGTTCATCATCACGAAGCGGGTGGCGTTCCACAGCTTGTTGCAGAAGTTGCGGTAGCCTTCGGCGCGCTTGAAGTCGAAGTTGACCGAGCGGCCCAGCGTGGCGTAGCTGGCCATGGTGAAACGCAGCGCATCGGTGCCGTAGGCCGGGATGCCTTCCGGGAACAGCTTCTCGGTGGCCTTGGCGATCTGCGGGGCCTTTTCCGGGCGGCGCAGGCCGGTGGTGCGTTTTTCCACCAGAGGCTCCAGCGCGATGCCGTCGATCAGGTCCACCGGGTCGATGACGTTGCCCTCGGACTTCGACATCTTCTTGCCTTCGTGGTCGCGCACCATGCCGTGGATGTAGACGTCCTTGAACGGGACCTTGCCGGTGAAGTGCTTGGTCATCATGATCATCCGGGCGACCCAGAAGAAGATGATTTCGTAGCCGGTCACCAGCACGTTGGAGGTCAGGAAGGCCTTCAGCTCAGGCGTTTCTTCCGGCCAGCCCAGCGTCGAGAACGGCACCAGGGCGGACGAGAACCAGGTGTCCAGCACGTCCTGCTCGCGGCGCAGCGTCTTGCCCGGCGCCTTGGCCTGGGCTTCCGCTTCGGTGCGGCCGACGTAGATGTTGCCGTCTTCGTCGTACCAGGCCGGGATCTGGTGGCCCCACCACAGCTGGCGCGAGATGCACCAGTCCTGGATGTTCTTCATCCACTGGTTGTAGGTATTGACCCAGTTTTCCGGCACGAAGCGCACTTCGCCGGATTCCACCGCCTCGATGGCCTTGGCGGCGATCGATTGGCCGGTGGGGTCGCCTTCGCCCACCTTGTTCATCGCGACGAACCATTGGTCGGTCAGCAGCGGCTCGATCACGGTGCCGGTGCGGTCGCCGCGCGGCACCATCAGCTTGTGCGGCTTGGTTTCCAGCAGCAGGCCCTGGGCTTGCAGATCGGCCAGCATGGCCTTGCGGGCCTCCTGGGCGGTGAGGCCGGCGTAGGCGGCCGGCAGCTCGATGGTGCCCTGGGCGGCGCCGTCGAAGCCGAAGATCTGCGCCTTGGCCAGGATCTTGGCTTCCAGGCTCATCACATTGATCAGCTGGGTGTTGTGGCGCTTGCCCACTTCGTAGTCGTTGAAGTCGTGCGCCGGGGTGATCTTGACGAAGCCGGTGCCGAATTCCTTGTCGACGTAGCTGTCGGCGATCACCGGGATGGTGCGGCCGGTCAGCGGCAGCTCAAGCTGCTTGCCGACCAGGTGCAGGTAGCGCTCGTCGTCCGGGGCGATGGCCACGGCCACGTCGCCCAGCAGCGTTTCCGGACGGGTGGTGGCGACGGTGACGAACTCGTCTGTTCTATTGCCTTCTGGGCCCACTACCGGGTACTTGATGTGCCACATGTGGCCGTCTTCTTCCTCGGAGACCACTTCGAGGTCGGAGATGGCGGTGCCCAGCTTGGCGTCCCAGTTGGACAGGCGCTTGCCGCGGTAGATCAGGCCTTGTTCGTACAGGCGGACGAAGACTTCGGTCACCACTTCGGCGCGGACGTCGTCCATCGTGAAGTATTCGCGGTCCCAATCGACCGAGCAGCCGACGCGGCGCATCTGGCTGGTGATGGTGCCGCCGGACTTTTCCTTCCACTCCCAGATCTTGCCGGTGAACGCTTCGCGGCCCATGTCGTGGCGGTTCAGGCCCTGGTCGGCCAGTTGGCGCTCGACGACGATCTGGGTGGCGATGCCGGCGTGGTCGGTGCCCGGCACCCATACGGTGTTGTGGCCCTTCATCCGGTAGAAGCGGGTCAGGCCATCCATGATGGTCTGGTTGAAGGCATGGCCCATGTGCAACGTGCCGGTGACGTTGGGCGGCGGCAGCTGGATGGCGAAGGACGGCTTGGAGGTGTCCATGCTCGGCTTGAAGTAGCCGGCCTGTTCCCAGTGTTGGTACCAGCGGCGCTCGAGGTCGCCCGGTTCATAGCTCTTGGCAAGTTGTTCCATGGTGCTGAATCTTGATTTTCTGGATGGAAAAATGGGTCGATTATACCCGGTTTTAACCGTCAGACCGACCCCTTCCGCCTCGGCGGCGCATCGTCCCGATCATGGACAGGCCGCTTGCTATATTTGAGGAGAAGAATCAACGCCGCAGCAGGAGAACCGATTGCGCGCACACTCTCTGCCGGAGCGCCCATGAGCAATATGCCGACACGTCGCATCCTCCTGCGGTTTTTGATGCTGATTCTGACCACCGCCCCGGTGGCCTCCCGCGCGGGGTCGACGACCGGCTACGCCGCCCCCGCGGCCGGACCGCCGGCCCAGGGCGGCCGCCATGTGCTGCTGATCGCCTACGATCTGCGCAACGGCGGCATCTCCAAGATCACCCGCAGCTTCCTGAACGCCGCCGGCCGCCTGCGCTGGCAGGTGAAGGTGGCCGACGCCAGGAGCAGCAACGAAGCGGTGCGCGAGCAATTGCTGCTGCAGGCCACCGACAAGGACGTCGCCGGCGTCGCGCTGATCGGCGCCGACAGCGCCGGCTTCCATCTGGAACTGACGATGCTCCGGCAGATGGGCAAGACCGCGGTCGGCTGGCACGCCGGCGGCAATCCCGGCCCGAACGCGGAGCTGTTCGCCAATGTCACCACCGATCCGCTGGCCGTCGCGCAGACCGCGGTGGACTACGCGATCAGCAGCAGCGCCGGTGCCATCGGCGCGGTGATCCTGACCGACTCGCACTTCACCATCGCCATGCGCAAGTCCGCCGCGATGAAGGCCGCGCTACTGGCCTGCAAACGTTGCAAGGTGCTGTCGGTGGAAGATGTGGACCTGAGCAAGGCCGCGCAAGCGATCCCCGCCCTGGTGCCGGCGCTGGCGCGCCGCTACGGCCACAGTTGGACCCACACGCTGGCCATCAACGATCTGTACTTCGACAACACCAATTTCCCGATGCATCAGGCGGGCCGGTCCGACATCGTCAACATCTCGGCCGGCGACGGTTCCAATTCGGCGATGAACCGCATCCGGGAGGGCATTTCCCAGCAAAAGGCCACGGTGGCCGAGCCGTGCAATCAGCAGGGCTGGCAGCTGGCGGACGAGTTGAACCGCGGCTTCGCCCGCCAGCCGCCCAGCGGCTTCGTCAGCCGGCCGATACTGGTGACGCGGGAAAAGCTGCTGGCCCATTCAAGAGACGGCGATATCGACGACGACCAGGCCTATCGCCAGGCCTATCTCGACATCTGGTTCAAAAAGCCCTGATCTTTAAGAGCCTGTCCACGATCTTTTTCCGAGCCGCGCAGCCCCTCCAGCAGGCCGGATGCAAGGCCCGTGGTTTGATTGCAAATCATGTGACTGATACTATTTAAATGATCTGAAAACAAAAATACCGCAATGGACATATCCCAAAGCCTGGGCATAGAGGGCATCCCGCCATCGGCCTCCGCCCTGAACGGCGGTGCGCTCTATCTGATCGCTTCGCCCGGAGCGCGCCTGGCCCAGGCGCTGCTGTTCTCCAACCTGCCGTCCGCCGGCAGCCAGCCGCTGGTCTGCGCCAGCAGGCAGGAGCCGGCGCCGCAGCAGGACACCGTCTGGCTCGATCGCCGCATCCACGCCGGCAATCTTCAGTTATGGTCGCCGCGCCAGCCGAGCAAGCCCTCCGCCCAGCGGATCACCGCCTGCCTGGACGAGCTGGCCCGCTGCCGCGACGCGCTGCAGCCGGCCGCCGGCGGCATGACGGTGGTGCTGGATCATGCCGAGGACTATCTGCCCTTGCAGCAGCCGGCGCTGGCGCGCCGGGTATTGCAGGCCTGCAGCCACTGGGCGGCCCGCCACGGCCATGCGCTGTTGCTGCTGCTGGACCACTCCCGGCTGGATGCCGAGGCGCTGGCGGCCTTGAGCCAGCTGGGCCGGGACTGCGCCGGCATGGCTTACGCCGAGCCGCTGGGCGACGGGCTGTACGGCTGGCAGACCGCGCACTGGTTGGGCGCCGCGCCCGGCGAAACCGCCAGGCTGCGCACGCTGGAGCTGAGCCCCCGCCACGTGCTGCGCGCCCAGTTGGACATCGACGCGCCGGACGACGCGGCGAATAGCGCCGCCCGCCTCGCCACCGACACCCTGCAGGTGCTGGCCACCGTCGCCGCCCTCAGCGGCAATACGCCGCCGACGCCGCACTGGCGGCTGTTCGACGACCTGCCGCAATTGCTGGAAGCCGCGCACGACGCGGTGGCCGCCACCGTGCTGCTGGATTCCGCCGGCAGCACGAAGGAGGCGCTGGGCCAGGCCGTCTCGCAATTGCGCAAGCAAAGCGGCAAGCGGCTGAAAATCATCGTGCGCGAGGTCGGCAACCGCCGGCTGCGCCAGAACGAGGAGCAATTGCTGCTGCGCCTAGGCGCCAATGTCGTGCTGCCGGCGGAGCTGCGCTTCACCAGCCTGGCCGGCATCGTCCACGCGCTGCGCCAGGCCGTCTACCACGGCAGCGGCGAGATCGAGGCCGACGCCTTGCACGCCGCCAGCCGTCCGGAGGCCGACCGCGGCTACCTGCCGCCGGCGCGCTTCGTCGAGATGGTGGACGCGGCCGTACAGCGCAGCCGCGCCATCGACGTCAGCAATATGCTGATCCAGCTGCAGCCCGCCATCGGCGCCACTCCGGCCGAATTGCTGGCGCTGGGCCGCTTCCAGCGCGCCGGCGACCTGTGCACCGCCGACCGCGACCATGCCTATCTATTCCTGTTCGCCTGTCGCGAAAACGACGCCGACGCCGCGCTGGGCAATCTGTTCCGCATGCCGATAGGCGAAGTGGCGCAGATGGAGGTGCGCAGCGCCGACAGCGACAGCATTCTGCTGGCGCTGTCCCAGCTGGCCAGGCAGCCCGGTTTCGATCAGTTGCCGGACCTGAGCGTCCAGTTGTCGCAGGCGCCGCGCCCGCGCGACCGCCGCCAGGCCCACACCGCCCCGTCGCTGCAGCGCACGCCCTTGCGCCGCCGCGGCGACAAGTGAAGGAAAACCATGTTCAATCCCGAATTGAGCGAGCTGCAATTCATGGTGCTGCTGACCGCGCTGGCGGCCGGCATCGCCGGCTATCAGGTGCGCGCGCGGCTGCTGCCGTGGATACGCCGGCTGCTGCTGCGCCGCATGCGCCATTTCCAGCCCCACCCCTATCTGCAACGCCTGCAACAGCAGGATGACGCGCCGCTGGCCAAGCGCCGGCGCGCCGAGCCGGACCACAAATGAAATCCAGCCATACCGCCACCCAAGAAGCGCCGCCTCCGGCCGCCCCCCTGTCGCTGGGCCTGGGCGCCTGGAGCGTCTACTTCATCGCCAAGCTGCTGCTGTCCTGGCAGGGCACGCTGAACCTGCACCCGTTGCCCAACCTCGCCTTCGCGCTCTTGCTGCTGATCCCGGTCTCCGGCAAGCCGCGGCTGCGCATCCGCGCCGCGCTGGCGCTGATCGCCGGCGCCGCCCTGCTCTACCACGACAGCTGGCTGCCGTCGCCGGAGATCGCGCTGAAACAGCTGTCCACGCTGAAGGGCTTCAGCCTGCACTATCTGCTGGACCTGGCCGGACGGCTGCTGTCGCTGTCGCTGCTGACCGGCGCCGTCATCCTGCTGTGCGGCTACTGGCTGCTGTCGCGCTATCTGCGGCTGGGCACCATCGTGGTGATTTCGCTGCTGGGCCTGAGTGGACGCCAGCTATGGCAGGACAGGCCGCAAGCGCCGGTCGCGGCGGTGGCCGACAGCGGCGCCGCGGCGCCGACCGTCGGCGCGCAAGCCGCCGCGCAGACGCCGGACCAGCAGCTGGCCGCCTTCTTCGACAGCGAGGGCCGGCGCTCGGTGAAGTTCCAGGGGCCGCTGGCCGACCCCGGCTTCGACGTGCTGCTCTTGCACATCTGCTCGCTGTCCTGGGACGACCTGCGCACGATAGGCCTGGACAAGCACCCGTTGCTGGGGCGCTTCGACTTCCTGTTCAGCAACTTCAATTCCGCGACGCCTTACAGCGGTCCGGCCGCGCTGCGCGTGCTGCGCGCCGGCTGCGGCCAGCCCAAGCACGCCGACCTGTACCGGAGCGCGCCGGACAACTGCTATCTGTTCCAGGACCTGGCGGCGCTGGGCTTCAAGACCGAGCTGACGATGAACCACGACGGCAGCTTCGACGACTTCCTGAAGCAGATCCGCACCGACGGCAGGCTGAATCAGCCGCTGATGTCGCAGCAGGGCCTGCCGGTGGGCCTGCGCTCCTTCGACAACAGCCCGATCTACAGCGACTACGCGGTACTGAACCGCTGGCTGGAGCAGCGCCAGCAGGACGGCAGCGCCCATGTGGCGGCCTATTACAACACCATCAGCCTGCACGACGGCAACCGCATCCCGTCGGCGCCGGGGCTGAACACGACGGACAGCTACAAATACCGCGCCAACCGTCTGTTCGCCGACCTGTCCCAGTTCATCGACCAGCTGGAAAAGAGCCACCGCAAGCTGATCCTGGTGATGGTGCCCGAGCACGGCGCGGCGCTGCGCGGCGACAAGCAGCAGTTCAGCGGCCTGCGCGAAATCCCGACGCCGCACATCACCATCGTGCCGGCGGCGGTCAAGGTGATAGGCGGCCAGGGCCACCCCAGCCAGGTCCGGATAGACCAGCCCAGCAGCTATCTGGCGGTGTCCACCATCTTGTCGCGGATGATGAGCAAGAGCCCGTTCGGCGCCGACTACCAGCCGGCCGACTTCGCCCGCGGGCTGCCGTCCACGCCGTATGTGTCGGAAAGCGCCAGCTCCATCGTGATGCAGAGCGGCAAGCGCTTCCTGCTGCAGCAGGACGGCGGCGACTGGACCGAGTATCCGGTGCAGTAGCGCCTCCGGCGCCCGATGAAAAAGCCGGTCACGACATCATTCGTGACCGGCTTTTTCGCATCCGCGGCGGCGCGGGCGTCCGCTATGGACCGGCCGCGGGCAAGGGCCACGGCGCCGGCAGGGCCGGCTGGGAAGCATCGGCCGACGCCTCGGGCTGACCGGCAACCGGCTCGGCTTGCGGTTCCCCGGCGTCCGCCACCCGGCGCGAGCCGGATTTCAGCCGCTGCAGATTGGCGCGGATATCCTGACGGTCCGGCGCGATGCGCGCCGCGCGCTCCAGCAAGACGATGGCGCCGCCGGCGTCGCCGGCCTGGACCAGCTGCAGCGCCAGGCGGTTGATCGCCTCCGGCTGGTAAGGATGCTGCCAGTACCAGGCGCGCGCCGCCTCCAGCTCCGACGGAAGCGGGGCCGCCGCGACGACGCCCGCCGGCAGCGCCAGCGCGGCGGCCAGGCAAATCGACTTCATATCCACACCCTCCTCATCAGAAGCTCGAATACGGCTGCAGCGGCTCGACCGGGAACGGCAGCGTCAGCGACGCGCCGTCCGGCTGGTAACGCAGATAGAACAGCGCCCGGCCCGGCTGGTAATACTGCGAGTGCTGGTATTCCAGCAGGCCGCCCAGCGCCAGCCGCGGCGTCAGCTGGTATTCGAAGGCCCCGCTCAGCGAGGTCCCCCAGCCCGGGCCGGAGCTCGCGCTGGTATACGGATCGCCGGCCTGGGCCTGCAGGTCAGGCCGGGTCGGGTAGAACGGGGCCGCCGATTCGCGCGCGCTGGAAATCGACGCCGAGACCCGCGCCAGCCAGCTCCAGCGCTCGTTGCGCGCCGCATAGCTGAGCGGCACCGACAGCGAGTTGTAGCGTTGCGGGCTGTAGTAGCCGCCCTGGCCGAAGGTGAACTCGCCCAGATTCTTCCGGTACCAGAAGTTGATGCTGTTGACGCCCACCGTCAGCTGCCGGGTCGGTGCCTTCAGCAGTCTCCAGTAGATGCCGCCCATCGCCGTCAGCTTGCGGTTGTCGGCGACGTTCTCGCCGCTGAGCTGCTGGTAGGCGAAGTTGGACCAGACGCCGAAGCGCCCGCCCTTGTCGTAGCCCAGGCTGCCGCCGACGCCGGTGGCCACCACCCCGCCCCAGGTCTGGCCGGTGTAGGGGTCGCGCACGCCGGCATAGCTGAGCAGCGAGCTGGTCACCGGGCGGCGCGAGGCTTCCAGCTTGTAGTTCAGCATCGCGACGCTGTCCGAATAGCGGACGCCGCCTATCACATTGGACACCGGGAAGCTTTGCGGCGTGGTGCCGACGTCGACCCGCCACTGCTCGTTCTCGTAGCCGAGGCCCAGCGCCGCGCCCTGCGCCGTCTGCGCGCCGTAGCGCCCGGCGCAGCTCTGCACGTCGGCGCCGGCGGCGCAGGCGGCGATGGAGCCGAAACGCCGCAACGCGTAATCGTTGTCCGCATTGTTGTCCAGCGATCCGGCCTTGATGCTGACGGCGTCGGCGCGCAGGAAATAGCGCCCGTCCCGCGGCGCCGGCAGCTCCACCAGCAGCGGGGCCTGCCACATCATCAACTGCGACTGGCCCGGCGTGCCGTTGTCGGCGCTGCGGTAGCTGAGGTCCACGCCCTGCCAGATCTTGACGCTGCGCGCGTCCAGCAATTCGGCGTAGTCCTCGTGCAGGCTCTCCTGCTGCGCCGACTCCGCCGGCACCGGCCGCAACGGCTGGCGGCCCGGCGGCAGGCCGGCGTCGACCGGCGCCGGCGAGGCCGGCGCGAAGCCGGCGCGATACCATGCCAGCGCCTGCTCCGGCCTGTGCATCTGCCGCGCGCGCCGGGCGGCCTGCCCCATCAGGCCGGGACTTTTGACGCCGCCGGCCAGCAGGGCGGCGATTTCGCGATCCAGCCTGTCGGTGTCGCCGATCTCGCCCAGCCGGCTCATCGCCCGCAGCCGGAAGTCCAGGCTGCGTCCGGGCTTGTCCTCCAGCAGCCGGTCTATGCCGTTGCCGGCCAGCGTCCGGTCGCCGGTCTTGATGTACAGGTCCACCAGTTGCAGCTGGGCTTCGTCGTCGTCCGGCCGCGCGTCCAATGCACGCTGCAGCCGGGCGCGGGCGGCATCCCACCGTCCGGCGTCCATATCGTAAGCGGCCAGCCGGCGCTGCAGGCGCGCGTCCTGCGGCGCGTCCTTGGCGGCCTGGGCCAGGATGGCCTGGGCGCGGGCGTCGTCGCCGGCCTGCCGCGCGCCGTCGGCCCGGACCACGGCCAGCGTCGCCTGCAGCTCGGCCAGCTTACGCTGCTGCTCGTCGTTCATGTCCTGCCGCGTCTTGGCCGCCGCCTCCAGCAGCGGCCCGGCTCCCGTCGCGTCGTCCAGGTCCAGCAGCAGGTCGGCATAGGCCAGCTCGTTGTCGGTGGACGGCTGCTCCAGATACTGCGTCAGCAGCAGCTGGCGCGCATGGTCGGCGTCGCCGGCACGCAACCAGGCCCGCGCCAGCTCGGACAAGCGCGCCGGGTCGCCCCGCATCTGGCGCTCGGCGCTCCGCAGCCGTTGCCGGGCCGCATCGAACCGTCCCAGGGCCAGCTGCGCGTCGGCCAGGCGCATCGTCTCGCGCAGCCAGACACGGCGCTGCAAGGCCGTCATGCCGTCGCTGCGCGCCGCCGCCGGGACGCGCTGCAGCGTGGCCAGCACCGCGCCGTCGTTGTCCAGCCTGGACTGGAACAGCGCGTAGGCGTACAGGCTCTCCGGACTGGCGGCCGGCGCATCGGCCAACTGGCGCAAGACGGCGCCGCCGTTGCCGGCGTCGCCCGCCGCCAGCCAGGCATTGGCCAGCGCGAAGCGGTTCCAGACATTCTGCGGCTGCAGCTCCACCGCGCGCTGCAGATGCGGCAAGGCCTGCCGCGTCAGGCCCTGGGCCAGCAGGCGGTCGCCCAGCTCGCGCTCGACTTCGGCGCGGGCGGACAGGTAGGAGGCCCCCAGCGCGCGCCGCTGTTTCTGCGGCAGGTCCTGCAGCATCCGGTCCGCGTCGGCGTAGCGGCCGGCATCCAGATAGCCGCGCAGCAGGCCGGCCAGCGCCTGGCCGCTGTCCGGCTTCCTGTCCAGCGCCTGGCGGTACAGCTGGCGCGCCCGCTCGGCGCGGTTTTGCCTCGTCTGCCATTCGGCGTCGGCCAGCAACACGTCGACGCCGGCCGGCTGCAGCTTGCCGGCCTTGTCCAGCAGCGCCCGCGCCGCCTGCCACTGCCCCGCGTCCATCGCGGTCCGCGCCTGCGCCAGCGTGTCGGCCAATTGCGCGTCGGCGACGCGGCGTTTCCAGCCGTCGTCGCCGGCCTGCCCGGCCTGCCGGTAGCTGGCCACCGCGTCGGCGTAACGGCCCTGCTTCTCGCGCAGCCGCCCCAGGCTCTTCAGATACAGCGGCTGATTGCCGTAGCGGCCGGCGGCCAGTTGCAGGCTCTTCTCCGCCGCGGCCAGCTGCTTGGCGTCCAACTGCTTGTCGGCCGCCAGCAACGCGCGGTAGGCCGGGTCGGCCAGCAGTTCGCGCTGCTTGCGCCGCCCCTCCTGCAGCGAGGCCAGCCGCGCGCGGATCAACTCGTCGTCCGGCGCCGCCTGCAGATAGGTCTGGTACGCGTCCGCCGGCAGGTCCGCCTGCTGCAAGGCCTTGCGCCACAGGCTCAGCGCCTCGTTGCGGCTGTCGGCGAACTGGCTCAGCGCCCGCAGTTCGGCCAGCGTCTGGGCCGAGGCCGGCGGACGCTGCAGCTGCACGCCGACCAGGGCCAGCCGGTTCCTGTGATTGGACGGGCTCTGCCGGATCAGTTTTCTCAGTTCGGCCTGACTGCGCGCCCAGCCGCCGTTGGGCAGCCTGGACACCAGTTGCCAGTATTCCAGCTCCAGCGCGCCCGACGGCGGCGGCCCTTGATAGAGTTCGTTGAAGGCGGCGTAGGCCTGCTCGTACTTGCCGCTGTTGAACAGCGAACGCGCGGTCAGCAGCTTGTTGCGGTCCGGCCCCATCACGCGGCGCAATTGCTCGACGCGGGCGATGCCGGCATAGCCCGGATACAGCTTGCGCAATTGCGCCAGCGTCTTCTGCACTTCCCTGTCCTGCCGCTGCTGCACCTGCACCAGCGCCTGCAAGGTCAGCGCCTCCGCCCTGTCCTGCGGCGTCGCGGCGTGGATGCGCTGCAATTTGTCCAGCGCCTGCTGCGCCTCCAGCGGCCGGCCCAGCGATTGCCACAGCCTGGCCTGCTCCAGCAGCGCCTGTGCCGGGTCCACCGCCGCCGGCGCGGCGTGCAAGGCTCCGCTCAGGCCCAGCGCCAGCAAGGCGCTCAGGACGCGGCGGCGCATGCTCCCTCCCAGGCCGGACGGACTTCGCCGCCGGCCTTGAACTGGTAACGGCCCTGCTGCCAGCCCTGGCCAAACAGCGTCAGCACGTGATCGTAGTAGGCGTCGGGCCGCTCGGACAGCGGCATCGCCTCGACCCGCAGCAGCTGCGTCTGCAGCGCCGCGCCGTCGCCCTGGGCCTGCAGGAAGGGCAGCAGCGCCGTCGAGAAGCCTATCGGTCCCGTCCCCTGGGCCTTGCCGTTGCGGGTGTCCACCGTTTCCGGCGGCAGGCCGGTCCTGGCGACCCATTGCGCCATCGGCTTCAGCTTGCCCAGCAGCTCGGCGCGTCCCGGCGCTTCCGGCGCCAGCATGCCGGCCCACAGGTAGACGCGGATGGCGTTGTAGCTGCCGGACGCCTGGCTGGCCTCGTCGGCGACGAAACCGTTGCGGTAGGCGATCCAGTCCGGCGCAAAGCCGGCCGGCGCGCTTTCCAGCAGCATGCGCTGCGAAGTGCCGCGCAGCGCGGCCCAGCCGGAGCCGGGCAAGGCGTTGGCGATGCGCGCGAGCAGCTGCGGCGGCAGATAGCTGGGGTTCAAGCGGGCCAGTCCGGGCTTGCGGAAGCCTTCGCGGCCCGGCAGCAGCGTCGGCCCCAGGCCTGGCAGGTCCGCCACCTCCTCGCGCAGGATGCGCAAGGCCAGCAGCTTGCCCAGCGCGGTATAGCGCGGCTCGCGCCACAGCCGGCCGGCTTCCAGCAGGTCGTAGGCTATCCACAGGTCGGAGTCGGAGGCGCTGTTGGCGTCCATCACGCCCCACTGGCCGTCGGCGCGCTTGCCCCATTGCCAGGCCGGCAGCCTGGCGCTGAGGTCGCCGCCGGCCAGATTGTCGCGCGTCCATTGCAAGAGCTTGTCGAAAGCCGGCCTGTCGTTGGCCACCAGCGCGAAGAACAGCGCGTAGCTCTGCCCTTCGGACGTCGTCGGCTGGCCGTCGGCGCCGCGGTCCAGCACCCGGCCGCCGTCGGAGACGAAGTGCCGGCGGAAATCCTGCCAGGCCGGCCAGCCGTCGCACGGCGCCGCCTGGGCGGAGGCGAAGGCCAGCGCGCCCAGCGCCGCCAGGCACGCGCGTCGCAGCGTACTCATCTCAGCCCCCCTTCAGTCGGCGGGCCGCCAACGCCTTGAACAGCCGCAGTATCGCGAAGGCGAAGATCAGCACCGCCAGGGCCGACAGCGCCGCCAGCAGCAGCGGATGGGCGGACAGGAACAGCCATACCCAGGTCCACAGCGGCAGGCTGCCGACGTAGTAGACCGGGCCCAGTTGCTGGCTGTCGATATTGTCGCCGCGTATCAGCACCGCGCTGCCGGACATCTGCGCGACCTTGCCGTCGTCGGACAGGGCGCCGGTCGCCGCGCTCATCGCGTCCGGCTCGCTGCCGGTGACGATGACGACGCTGCGGCCGCTGGCCAGCGGCGACTCCAGCCCCAGCACCGCCCCCAGCTTGCCGCGGGCCGCAAAGTCCGCCTGGCCGTTGATGCGGCCGCCGGCCGATTGTCCGGGCGCCTGGAGCAGGCCGGCCGGCATGGTATTGGCGTCGCCTTCGGCCACCTTGCGGCCGGCGCCGTCCAGCGAGGTCGGCAGCTTGTCACGCCAGGCCTTCAGCAGGCCCAGATTGCGGGCGTTGCCGACCACCAGCAGGTCCTTGTCCTTGACGCCGTCCAGCGCGCCCTCGTCGACCAGCCGGTAGCGCAGCGCCGGATAGCCGGTGGACTGGCCCATATTGCCCATCACATTGAGGAAGGCGCCGATGTCCTGCAAGGCAGGCTGCCTCGGCAGCACCACCGCGGTGTCGGCCAGGTCGGCCATCCGGGTGAACGGGTAGCCCGAGGTGGCGAACAGGCCCAGATTGGGCATCGCCGCGTAATGCGGATAGCCGCTGAAATCGACGGTGGAGTCGGGGTCTATCGACGCCCGGTTGCCGTCGGCCAGATTATTGGCGCACTCGCCCTGCTTCTCCGCCGAGAACACGTACTGGAACTGCATCTCGTTGCGGCTGCCTACGCGGAACGGCGGCAGCAGGATGCGGTCGATATTGCTGAGCAGGCCGTTTTCCAGCACCGGCAGGCGCAGGCTGGTCTGGGTGCTGCCCAGGCCGCTGGCGTTGAGGTTCAGGCTTTGCACGAACAACTCGTTGATGCCGATGTTCAGCCGGGAGCCGGCGGCCTGCTGCTGGCCGGTGTAGCGGAACTTCAGGTCCAGCGGAATGCCTCGGCTGCCCCAGGTGAACAGGTCGCCGGGCACGCGGAAGGAGACCCGTATCGGCGCCGGCTGCTGGCCGGTCACCTGCAGGTCGCGCGGATTGTCGACCAGCTCGCCGAGCTTGGTCGGCCGGTCCGGTCTCACCCAGTTCGGCGCGTCGTACGGCTGGCGCGGCGCGGCCAGCTTCAGGCCGCGCACCACGACCTGGCTGCCGCTGATGCCGGCCTGGCCGAGTACCAGCGCGTCGGTGGCCAGCTTCAGATCCTTGTCGTCGCGGCCCATGATCAGCAGCAGCTTGCGCTCCGGCCGGTCCGGGTGCGGCATGATGCTGATGGTCGGCGCCGACACCGGCGGCAGCTTGGCCAGGAAGTCAGGCCGCTGGCCGTTGGTGGCGTAGACTATCATGTGCTGCGCCGCCGGCAGGCTGTTCAGCGCGGCGCTGTAGCGCACGCCGCGCCAGCCGGCCTGGGCGCCGAACCACGAGGCCAGCTCGCCGGCGGCCTGCAGCGCGGTGGTCGACGGGCGCGCGGCGAAGACGAAGGGCAGCTTCAGCGGCGAGAAGTCGCGGCGGTCGAAGAAGGGTTCGGGGAAATAACTGAGGTCGTTGACGAAGGGCAGCGCCTGCACCGTCAGCTGCAACTCGCTGGTATTGCTGATCTCCGCCCACAGGCTGCTGTGGGTCTCGTCTTCGCAGCGATTGGTGTAGTGGCCGATCAGACGGAACTTCAGCTGGTTGAAATTGGCCAGCAGCCGCGGGTCCAGCGGCAGCGTCAGCTGCTGCGGCTTGCCGCCCTGCTCCTTCGGCAGCGCCAGCACCGACACCACCTCGTCGTTCAGCAGCACCTGCACATGCGACAGGTCGGCCAGCATCGCCGGCGAGAAGGCATAGCGCAGATACAGCGTCAGGCCGGTGATCACCTCGTCGCCGCGGCTGCCGAAGCCGACGCCGACCATGCTGTTGTCGCCGCGCATCTTCAGCGGATAGCCGGCGCCCATCTGTTTGAAGCTGAGGGTGCGGACGGAGACCAGCGGCGCCGCCTTGGCCGGCTCCGGCGCCGCGGCGGTCTCTCCGGTGGCGTTGGCGTTCAGCGCCGGGGCGGCCAGCAGCAGGCCGGCCAGCACGATGGACAGGGTTTTTCTTGGTATGCGGCTGATCATTTGTTGTCCCGATAAATATGCGGCTGCCGCGGCAGCAGGCTGCCCAGCCAATTCCAGAAGCCCGCCCAGCGACTGCTGCGGACCATCAGCGGCGAAGCCGCTTGCTGCGCCAGCTGCCACAGGCTGCGGCCGCCCATGCGCCAGATGTCCCAGGCCCCGCCCAGCGGCGAGCCCTCGTGCCTGCGCTCGTCGGTTTTCAGCCAGGCGTCGGCTCGGCCGAAGGTGCATTGCACCAGCGCCATCTCATCGTCCAGCTTCAGGCCGACGAAGCGGACGCTGAGCCGCCCGCCCTTGGCGAAGACCAGGCGGCAGGGCAAGGCGACGCTGCGGCCGCTGCGGCGCATCGATACCGTCAGCTCGGCGTTCTGCTTCAGCCTCAGCTTCAGGCCCTCCGGCAGTTCCAGCGCCATGCCGCCCTCGGAGTAATCGATGGTGTGGCAGGGATAGACCCTGCCGTCGCGCAGATGCAGCGACACCGGCAGCCGGCTCTGCACCCGGTGGGATACCCGCACCTGGCGCAGTTCGCGCGCCACCCCCAGCGCCACTCCGAGCAGCAGCGTGTTGTAGCCGACCCAGAACAGGTTGACGATCACGGTGCCGATCTCGTCCGACGGACCGGTCCAGATCCGGTAGACGCCGAAGCCGACGCCCAGCAGGTTCAGGCCCAGCAGAAACAGATAGGGCTTGGTGATGTTCCAGTCGACATGGTCCTGCTCGACCAGGCCGCCCTTGGCGGTGACGTTGAACTTGCCCAGGCCGGGGAACAGCAGCGCCACCGTCGTCGGCAAGGTGATGTACCAGGCCAGCACCGTTTCGTAGACCTCGCCCCAGAACGAGCGGCGGAAGGCGCCGTGCATCCGCGAATTGGACATCACGGAGAACACCATGTGCGGCACCACGTACAGCACCAGGCCCAGCGCCGGCGCATAGATGGTGTAGGCGTGGAACAGCAGGAAGGCCAGCGGCGCGGTGAGGAAGACCAGGCGGGGAATGCCGTACAGGAAATGCATCATCGCGTTCAGGTAGCAGAAACGCTGTCCCAGCGTCAGCCCCCTGCCCAGCATCGGGTTGTCGCTGCGGAAGATCTGCGCCATGCCGCGCGCCCAGCGTATCCGCTGGCCGATGTGGGCGGACAGGCTCTCGGTGGCCAGGCCCGCCGCCTGCACCAGATTGATGTAGGCCGAACGGTAGCCGCGCCGGTGCATCTTCAGCGAGGTGTGCGCGTCCTCGGTGACGGTCTCCACCGCGATGCCGCCGACCGACATCAGCGCGTCGCGCCGCAGCACCGCGCAGGAGCCGCAGAAGAAGGACGCGTTCCACAGGTCGTTGCCGTCCTGCACCCGGCCGTAGAACAGCTCGCCCTCGTTGGGCACCCTGTCGCGGGTGTCCAGATTGCGTTCGAACGGGTCGGCCGAGAAGAAATGGTGCGGCGTCTGCACCAGCGAC
Organism: Chromobacterium sp. CV08; assembly: GCF_051129845.1. NCBI lineage: Bacteria > Pseudomonadati > Pseudomonadota > Betaproteobacteria > Neisseriales > Chromobacteriaceae > Chromobacterium > Chromobacterium sp. CV08. Next base: position 2,355,882 of record NZ_CP150453.1, on the reverse strand, counting down.
AGCTTCTCATCCTTCAGAAAGCCGCCCATCGTGGTCTGCAGGAAGGATCGGGCCGGGATGTGGTCGCAGTCGAAAATGGCGACGAAGGCGCCGTCGGTCAGACCCAGCGCGTGGTTGATGTTGCCGGCCTTGGCGTGCTTGTGCTCGCTGCGGACGATGTAGCCGACGCCGATCTGGGCCGCGAATTCGCGTATCTCGTCGCGGGTGCCGTCGTCCAGGATGTGGACGCGCAACTTGTCGGCCGGCCAGTCCATGCTCGCCGCCGCGAAAACGGTGGGTTTCAGCACCCGCAGCGGCTCGCTGTAGATCGGGATGAAGACGTCGACGGTGGGCCACAGCGCGGTGTCGGCCGGCAGCGGCACCACCTTGCGTTCCAGCATCCAGGACGACTGGAAAAAGCCCAGCAGCAGCACCAGCCAGGCGTAGATTTCGGCGCCCAGCAGAATCACGCCGGCAATCAGATTCGGCCAGCTGTCGTCATTGATGGTGGAGGTGGTGCGCCACCAGATGTAGCGGGTGGACACCGCGATGGAGAACACCATCAGGATCAAGGTGGGCACCGGTCCCGGAATGCGCCGCACCCACAGGGCCATCGCCAGCAGCACCACGGTGAACACCGCCTGCGAATACTCGTCGAACGGCGTGGTCACCAACACCGTGCCCAGCAAGGCCGCCAACAGATAGCAGGCGGTGCGGATCGCGGCATTGCGCCACCAGGCGTGCTCGGCGAATCCCTCAACCGAGACGCGCAGACGAGCCGGGTCGAACAGCCGCGGATAGCGCGCCTCCAGCCAGGCGGAAAGGTTGCGGCGACGGTCGGCGACGGCGGCCAGCGCGTGGCGGCCGAATTCCAGCAGAGGGGGCAAAGACGTCTGCCGCGCGGGCTTCCTGGGCCGCGGCGGCTGGATCAGCGACAGCCAGAGCAGTTGCAACAGGATGCGCAAGGCATCGGCCGGCCGTGGCCGGGAGAAGTCGACCTGCGGGAAATACCGGCGGGCCACCCCGCCCCAGGCGGTCCAGCCGTCGGCCGGCGTGACGAAGAACAAGGACAGCAGCAGCAAGGCGAACCGCGGCGCGTCGGCCGGATGCAGCAGTCCCAGCCTAAGGCCCCAGTCGCGCCAATTGGCCGCAGGCAGCTTCATGCCTCGCTCCGGTGGGCATCCAGCCGCACCGACAGCCAGGTCGCCAGTTGGCGCAAATCATCGGCCCCCTGGCTGTCCGGCGCGTAATCGAACAAGGGCTGCTGCTGGGCGAAGGCCTCGCGGACCGCCTCGTCGCGGTGTATTGGCAAAGGCGCGAGCCTGGGCCCCAGCGTCTTGCGCAGCATCAATTCGACGTCGCCGTCCAGCTTGCGCAAGGGATTGAAATGGTTGATGGCGTACAGGATGCGCTCCGGCGGCAGGCCGCCGGCCACCAACTCATCCTCGGTCATTTCCAGCAGCGCGCAGGACGCCGGCTCGGCCGACAATATCACCAGCGCATGGCTGGCGGCGTTCAGCCCCTGCTTGCGCTCGGCCACGCCGGACGCCGGCAGGTCCAGCACCGTGCGCTGGCCGTCACGCGTCTCCAGCAGCGCCAGCTCGTCGCGCAGCCAGCCGTCCTTCGGCGCGCCCCGGCCCGCGTCGACGCCGACCCGGCCGTGCGGCACCAACGTCAGATGGTGGTCGCCGACCTCCCAGGCTGCCCGCATCCAATCGGCGCCGGCATCCAGCCTGCCGCGCCAGCCGTCATCCTCGTCCCAGGCCATGCCGAAATGCAGGCGCAGCAGATTCTGCCGGCACAAGTCCATCGCCAGCACCGGTCTTTGCTGCCGCTGCCACAGCAAGGCCAGCGACGCGGCCACCGTCGTGGCGCCGCAACCGCCCTTTACGCCGCATACCGCCAGAATCGCCATGTTTCACTCCATCAAGCCGTATCGCTCGCCGCTTCACGCTCGCGCACCGCCGCCTCGTCCCGCCGCGCCGGCCCGGCGCCGCAATAAATGGCCCCCAGCAACGGCCAGCGCTCGCAGACCTCGATCACCGCGGCATCCTGGCCTATTTCCTGGTAGTGAAAATCCGGGCACTGCAGGTGGATACGCAAGCGGGAAGTGTCTTTATGCATAAAGTATGGATGAGTTTCAGAATTCGGCAGGTCATCACGCTTGTCGAGATCACATGACCTCCAGACACGTGTGAAGCGGCCGGCAATCTCGGCTAAACCGTTGATTGTAATGAATGCAAAATGGGAATGTAAATATATTTGAAATACGCCATATCGGAATACACTGCCGCGGAAAGCAGCTTAGCAGGCGCTAATATTCAACAATCGGACATTCGGATTCGCCGGGAGCTTCCCGCCAAATACCTGGATGGAAATGACAAAATTAAAAATACAACGTCATTTGACGATGAGAAACTTATGAAATTTGCCACCCGCCCACCGGCGGGAACACGCGCCGATAATCGGATGGCAACAGGTGGCGCCGCGCAACACATCGCGGGGCGCGGCGCCGCCGTTCAATGCGCCGAGGCTTTCGAGAACAGATTGATCACCGCCACGCCGGCGATGATCAGCCCCATGCCGGCGATCGCCGCCGGGTCCAGCTTCTGGCCGTACAGCAGCCAGGCGATCAGCGATACCAGCACGATGCCTATGCCGGACCACAAGGCATAGGCGACGCCGACCGGAATGTGGCGCAGCGTCTGCGACAGCAGGTAGAAGGCCAGCAGATAACCGCCGGCGGTCAACAGCGACGGCCACAGCCGGGTAAAACCGTCCGAGGCCTTCAGCGCCGAGGTGGCGACCACCTCGGACAAGATGGCGCCGATCAGGAACAGCCAGACTTTCATCAATCACTCCACGACGGCGGCCAGACGCCTCCGCGCGACAAGGCGCGCGCGCAGATGGTCGTAAAGCCAGTTGAACACATAGGTGTACGGCAGGAAGAAGGCGAAGAAGCCCAGGTCCAGCAAGAAGGCCTGCCAATAGCTGCTGTCCAGCCACCAGGCCGCCAGCGGCACCAGCAGGACCACCAGGCCGCCCTCGAAACCCAGCGCGTGCAGACAGCGCACCGACGCCGTGCGCCGCCAGCCGAAACGGCGCTCCAGGCGCTCGAACAGCGCATTGAACACCATATTCCACAACATCGCCGCCGTCGACATCATCAGCGCCAGCGCGCCCATGTGGACGATGTCCTTATCCATCACCAGCGCGGCCAGCGGCACCAGCAGCGCCATCGCGCAAACCTCGTAAAGCACCGCGTGCAGCACGCGCTCCGCCAGTTTCTTGTCCGTAGCATGCATGGACCGTTCCTTGCTCTAAAAGTGCGATGCTTGGCATTATGATTGGCGTTTCGGATACTATAAAAATATAAACCATCGGCAAAACCGATATGACTCTCTCCATCGACGCCGTCACCGCCTTCGTCTACGCCGCCGAACTCGGCTCCTTCTCCGCCGCCGCGCGCCGCCTGGGCAAGAGCCAATCCACCGTCAGCGAGGCCATCGCCAATCTGGAAATCGACCTTGGCTGCGTCCTGTTCGACCGCGGCACCCGCATTCCCGGCCTGACGCCGGCCGGCCAGTTGCTGCTGCCGCAGGCGCGCCAGATCATCGCCGCCAGCCAGGACCTGAGGCAGCAGGCCGAGCAGCTCGGCGCCGGCGTCGAGACCCGGCTCACCATCGTGCTGTCCGACACCTTCCAATCCCGGACGCTGGAAAACGTGGCCTGCCTGCTGGAGGCGCGCTACCCGTTGCTGGAGCTGGAATGCCTGGTCGGCGAACAGGAGGACGTGCTGGACCTGATCCTGTCCGGCCGCGCCCAGCTGGGACTGGTCGGCGCGCTGGACCGCTATCCGCCGGACATCCGCCACCAGCGCCAGCGCGAGGCCAGCGAGCTGGCGCTGTACGCCGCCCATCGCCATCCGCTGGCCGCGAGCGGGCGCGTCGACGAAACGCTGCTGGGCCGGCACCGCCAACTGCGGCTGAACACCTATGGCGACAAGACGCCGCCCGACTCCGGCCAGCGGCAATGGTATGCGCCCAGCTATCTGATGCTGCTGGACATGGCCCGGCTGGGCGTCGGCTGGGCCGAGCTGCCATGCTGGCTGGTCGACAGCTTCGGCGGCGGGGAATTGAAACAACTGGACGTGGCCGGCTGGCCAAAGCGGATGCCGGTGGATCTGGTCTGGGCGGCGCGGCGACCGATGGGCGCGGCGGCCGGTTGGCTGCTGCGACAGCTGGCGGACGGGGTTGCGCCGCCCGCCGACGGCTGACTCACGGCGCGTTGGCCTCCATCGTCGCGCGCGCGTCGCGGCATTGGGCCTTGCTGGCGTAGATCACCCATTCATCATTCTTGCCATGACGACAGGTCAGTAGCGGCCGGACACCGTCGCCGAAGCCGCTGCCGCCGTCCTCGCAGGACTGGAAACGCCGCAGCGCCGCCTGGTCCATCTTGCGGCAGGGCGTGTCACCATGCCAGTCGAAGCCATAGGCGCCATCCGGCGCCTTGGTCTGCGCCTGCGCCGCGGACGAGCACGCCAGGGCGATGCCCGCCATCGCCGTCCATTTCCTCATTATTGTCTCCACGCCCCACCGGGGCAGTTATCGCCGGCCGCTCTCCGGCGGCCGCGAGCGACCGCCAAGGCCTGTCTGAAAGGATGGCGCCGGCCGGCCAGCCGCCGCATCCCGCCTATTCTGGCGAAGCACTCGCCCCCAAGGAGAAAGCGATGAGCCTGGCCACCGTGACGGTGAAAAACCATTCCAGCCACGACATCTACATCGACGGCGACCCCGATTGGGACGGCCAGGCGCTGCTGATAGACGGCCAGCCCCTGCAACGCGGCTACAGGCTGCCCCCGGACTGGACCGCCGAGATCGGCACGACCTGGCGCGGCCCCGGCTCCGAGCGGATGCTGGGCGTGATCTTCGCAGACGGCCCGGCCTACGGCCAGGACGGCGACGGCTTCTACCGGCTGTCGATCGGCCAGCTGCCCGACGGGGGCCTGCTGGACGTCACCGACGGCGACGGCGAGGCCAAGATCCGGTATACCGCCTGCCCGCAGACCGAGTGGGCGATGCTGATAGATTTCGCCGACAACTGAGCCGCTCAAAAAAAACCGGCCCCGCGGGGCCGGTCCTCGTCAAGCGGGCTAGGCCGGCGCCAGCGCCGCGCTCCAGCCCTGCGGGATCGCCCCCAGCAGCTTCTTCGTGTAGCCGTCCTGCGGCTCACGGTAGATCACGTCCGCGTCCGCCTGCTCCACCACCCTGCCCTGGTTCATCACCAGCACCTGGTCCGAGATGTGCTTCACCACCGCCAGATCGTGCGAAATGAACAGGTAGGACAGCTTGTACTCGTCCTGCAGGTCCTGCAGCAGGTTCAGCACCTGCGCCTGCACCGACACGTCCAGCGCCGACACCGACTCGTCGCAGATCAGCACCTCCGGCTTCAAGGTCAGGCAACGCGCGATCGCGATGCGCTGACGCTGGCCGCCCGAAAACTCGTGCGGATACTTCGCCAAGGCTCCCGCCGGCAGACCCACCTTGTCCAGCAGGTCCTGCGCCAGCTTGCGGCGCTGCCCCCCGTCCTGGCCGATGCCGTGCAGCAGCATCGGCTCGGTCAGGATCTGCTCCACCGTGAAGCGCGGGTTCAGCGACGCGTACGGGTTCTGGAAGATGATCTGGATACGCTTCTTGTACGCGTGGAACGCCTTGGCGCTCATCCCTATCAGGTCCTGGCCGTGGAACAGCGCCTTGCCCGCCGTCGCCTGGTGCAGCCGCACCAGCGTCAGCCCCACCGTCGTCTTGCCCGAGCCGGACTCCCCGACGATGCCCAAGGTCTTGCCCCGCGCCAGCTTGAACGACACGTCCTGCACCGCGTGGAACTGGCGCTTGCCGAACAGGCCCTCGCGGATGTCGAAGCTCTTGCTGAGGCCCTGCACGTCCAGCACGATCTCGTCGCCGGCCGCGTAGCCGCGCTTGCGCTCCGCCGGCTCCGCATAGCCGCCCGGCTTCAGGAAGTCGTCTATCACCGCCAGCCGCTCCGGACGACGGTCCAGGTGCGGACGGCACGACAGCAGCGCCTTCGTGTACGCGTCCTGCGGATGCTCGAAGATCTGCTCCACCGTGCCCTGCTCGCGGATCACCCCGTGACGCATCACCACCACCTCGTCGGCGAACTCGCCGACCACCCCCAGGTCGTGGGTGATGAACAGCACCGACATGCCGTGCTTCTTCTGCAGATCGGCGATCAGCTGCAGGATCTGCTTCTGTATCGTCACGTCCAGCGCCGTCGTCGGCTCGTCGGCGATCAAGAGCTTGGGCTCGCAGGCGATCGCGATCGCGATCATCACCCGCTGCTGCTGGCCGCCGGACAGCTCGTGCGGGTAGCGCTTCACCCGCTTCTCCGGCTCCGGCAGCCCCACTTCGCGCAACAGCTCCACCGCCCGCTTCCACGCCGCGCTCCGGCTCAGGCCGGCGTGCAGCGTCAGCGTCTCGACGATCTGCTCGCCGACGGTGAACACCGGATTCAACGAGCTCATCGGCTCCTGGAAGATCATCGCGATGTCCTTGCCGCGCAGCCGGCGCAGCTCGGCCGGGCTCTGCTTCAGCAGGTCGCGGCCCTGGAACAGCAGCTGGCTGCCGGCGTCGATCTCGCAGCCCTGTTGCGGCAGCAGCTGCATGATGGCCATCGACGTCACCGATTTGCCCGAGCCCGATTCGCCGACCAGCGCCACCGTGCGGTTGGCCGGAATGTCGAAGCTGACGCCCTTCAGCGCCTCGAAACGGCCGCCGTCCTCCTGGCGGAAGCGCACCCTGAGGTCGCGGACCGACAGCAAGGTTTGATTATCATTGCTCATCGTGTGATCCTCACTTTACCTTCGGGTCCAGCGCATCGCGCAGCGCATCGGTCAGCATGCTGAATGCGGTCACCAGCAGCGACATGAACACCACCACCATCGCCAACTGCCACCAATAGCCCTGCATCAGCTCCTCCGGCACCTCGGCCAGCATCGAGCCCCAGCTGACCTGGCGCACGTCGACGCCGAAGCCGAGGAAGGACAGGATCACCTCGTACTTGATCAGGCCCACCATCAGCAAGGAAAACTGCACCAGCAGCAGGTGGGAGATATTGGGCAGGATGTGGACGAACATCCGCCGCGCGCTGCTGGCGCCGATGGCGTCGGCCGCCTGCACGAACTCGCGCGAGCGCAGCTTGATGAACTCGGCGCGCACCAGGCGGAACACGCCGGTCCAGGTGGTCAGCGACAACACCAGGATCACCGTGCCCAGCCCGCGGCCGGCCACCGCGGCGAAGGCCAGCAGCAGCAGCATGTCCGGCATCGCGGTGAACACGCTGTAGAACCACATCAGGAAGTCGTCGGTCTTGCGGCCGAAGAAGCCGGCGCAGGCGCCCAGCGCGGTGCCGATCACGATGGCCAGCATCGAGCCGAAGAAACCGACGAACAGCGAGGTCGACGTTCCCTTGATCACCTTGTCCAGGATGTCGCGGCCGCGCTGGTCGGCGCCGAAGGTCAGCGACTCGGCCTTCTTCGCCTCCGGCAGCACGTACCGGTCGCGGTTCTGGCGCGCCTTCTGGGTTTCCGCCCAGATCGGGTCTTCCGACGGCAACAGGCCCTCGGCCACCGGTTCGGCGGCCGGCTTGCGAGGATGCGCCACCGCGTCCGCTTTCTGCGCCTGGAACAGGAAGGTCGGCGGCGCGTAGGACACGGCGATCTCGTCGTTCCAGCCGCGGCCGATCAGGCCCAGCCAGCTGGCCAGCGCCAGCGCCATGAAGGCCAGCACCACCCACAGCGAAACGAAGCCGACGCGGTCGCGCTTCAGCCTTTGCCATCCGAGCGCCCACAGGCTGCGGGACGGCGCCGCCGGCGCGCCGCCGGCGGTATTCTGCAATGTCGTCATTTTCGTTCTCCCCCGCTCACTTCAATTGCACGCGCGGGTCGATCCACTTGTACAGGATGTCGGCCAGCAGATTGAACACCATGGCCGCGGCGGCGATGGTGATGGTGATGGCCTTGATGACCGGGAAATCGCTCTTGTCCACCGCGTTCAGCAGTTCGTTGCCCATGCCGGGGATGCCGAAGAAGCGCTCCAGCAGCATCGAGCCCAGCATCAGGAAGGGCAGCGACATCGTGACATTGGTGACCACCGGGATCAGCGCGTTGCGCAGCACGTGCTTGAACAGCACGGCGGGCTCGGACAGGCCCTTGGCGCGCGCGGTGCGGACATAGTCGTGGTTCAGCTCCTCGACGACGAAGCTGCGGTAGAAGCGCACGCTGGGCGCCAGCGACACCAAGAGGCCCAGCAGCAGCGGCAGCGGCAGATAGAGCAGCAGATTGGCGACGACGCTGTCGTCGTCCCAGCCCATCACCGGGAACAGGTCCCAGGCGAAGGCCAGCTGGTACTGGCCGACGATGATGTAGACCAGCGAGCTGACCGACATCGCCACCGTGCAGATCAGCGTCACCATGCGATCGGTCAGGCCGCCGCGGAAATAGGCGACGGCGACGGCGATCGGCAGCGCGGTGAACAGCTCCAGCACCAGCAGGCCGCCGGCCAGCATCAGCGACGGGCCGACGCGGGTGGCCAGCGTGTGCGCCACCGAGTGCTGGGTCGCCCAGGAATTGCCGAAGTCATAGCTGAGCACCTGCTTGACGAACAGCAGGAACTGCTCCGGCAGGCTCTTGTCCAGCCCCATCTGCGCGCGGAAATTGGCGATCATTTCCGGCGTCAGGCGCTTGCCTTCCAGGATGTAGGTGGGATCGCCGCCCACCCAGTTGAACAGCACGAACACCAGCAACATGACGCCCAGCATCGTGGGAATCATTTGCCAGAGACGGCGAACGATATATGCAAACATGTTTTCCCCTCGATCAAGCGCTTAGTGCGGCGCGACGTCGACGTAGCGCCAGAAGCCGGCCTGGGCGGAAATCGGATGGCGCTTGAAGCCGCTGACATAACCCTGGGTCAGTTCGTTGTAGAAACGGGTGACGCCCAGTATGTATGGCTGCTGCGCGGCAACAAGCCGGTTCATCTTGCGGTACAGCTCCTGGCGTTCCGGTCCGTCGGGCAGGATTTGCGAAGCGTCGTACAGCTTGTCGAAAGCCGCCACCTGGTAACCGGCCAGATTGCCCTGGCCTATCGAGCGCGAAGAGAACACGGTCACGAAGTCGTCGCCGTCCGGCGTCGACGCGGAGCCGCCCAGGCTCCACATCTGCAGCTTGTTGGAATACGCCGCCTTCAGGTTCTCGTTCCACTTGGCGGTCTTGAAGCGCACGCGGATCTTGATGCTGTCGAAGGCCTTCTGCCAGATTTCGTTGAACTGCTTGTCGGAGGCCGAGGACTGGGTGGCCTGCTCGATCACCAGCGGCGCGCCGTCGGGCCGCGTACGGTAGCCGTCGGCGCCGATCTTGTAGCCGAACTCGTCCAGCAGCGCGTTGGCGGTGGCCGGGTCGTAGCCGACCTGCCCCTGGAAGTGCGGGTCGAAGCCGACCATGCCCACAGGCACCAGGCCCTGCATCGGGATCGCCTGGTTGCCGTACAGCAGCGGGATTACCTCCTTCTTCAGCGGATAGGCCAGCGCGATCGCGCGGCGCAAGGCCACCTTGTCCTTGCCGTAGCCGCCGACGACGGGATCCTTCAGATTGAAGTAGGCGTAGGTGCTGTCGAGTCCCAGGGTGTGGCTCAGGCGGATATGGCGCTTGGCCAGCGCCGGACGCAGCGTGGTGTCGTAGGGATTGTCGGGATTGATGTTCAGCGCCGACTTCATCGCCGACTTCGGCACGACGATCCAGTCCAGCTGCTTGTTCATGAAGGACAGCCAGCGCGGCTGGTCTTCCTCGATGACGCGGATCTCGACGCGTCCGACCTGCGGCAGCGACTTGCCCTTCAGCGCCCGGTAGATTTCCGCGTCGCCGGGCTCGCTGCCCGGCAGGCCGTCGAAAACGGTCTTGCGGAAGCCCGGATTGGCCACCAGCACGATGCGGTTGCCCGGCTTCCACTCCTTCAGCATGAACGGGCCGGTGCCGACCGGATGGGACAGCGTGTCCTGGCTGTAGCCCTCAATCACCTCGCGCGCGACCGCGCCGGCGTCCTTGGCCGCGACGGTGTAGAGGAAGCCGAAATTGGGCTTCTTCAGCACGATGCGCAGCGTATAGCGGTCCGGCACCTGCAGGCCGGGGATGGGCGTGTCGTAATCGAATTTGCCGGTCTTGGCCGCCTTCTTGGCCGCCTCGTCCAGGCCGGCGATGAAGTCGGTATACGACGCGCCGTTAGGGGCGTTGTTCTTCGGATCGGCGAAGCGCTTGAAGGTGTAGGCGTAGTCGGCCGCGGTCAGCTCCCGCCGCTTGCCCTTGAACACCGGATCGTCGGCGAAGTAGATGCCGGGCTTGATCTTGAACGTGAACACCTTGCCGTCGGCCGATACCTCGGGCATCGCGCTGGTGGTGTTGGGCACCACTTTCAGCGGCCGGGCCAGGTAATCGTAGGTCAGCAGGCCGTCGAATATGTTCTCTCCGACTGCCATCGAATAGACATCGTGCACTTTGACCATGTCAAAGCCGGTTTCCGGGGCGCTGAACGCCACCCGCAACACCTTGGCCGGATCCGCCGCCAAGGCCGGCGGCGCGAGCGAGGCGCCCAATGCCAGCACAGGCAACCATTTCAGGTGCTTCATAATTATTGTCATCTCCTTCGTAGCGCGGGAGCCTTGAACGGCTCCCCTCTTTTTGTCGCCGGCCAGAGGGCTGTCGCATACGTCCAGCCATGACGGGCGCGAATGACTGTAAGGCCAATTCGCTACGCGGATCAACAAAAAATTATCAAGATGGCATCAGGAAAATTCAAATGCGGGCAATACGCCTCATGTTGCACTGCGGCAAGCGCGGTCGTACCAGCTCTGCGGCAGGCAACGGCGCAGCAACCAGTACAGCTTGGTCGGAAAGGTGACGCGGTAGCGGGCGCGCGGCCGCCGGCTGGTGACAGCCTGCCAGACCGCCTCGGCCACCGCCGTCGCAGGCAAGGTGAACGGCGCCGCGTGGCCCTCTTTTTTCAGCCGCTCCAGCTGCGTCTGGTAATTGTCGCGATGCACGCTGCCGTCGATATCGACGTTCTTCAAAAAACGCGCCAGCGCGTTCGGGCGGAAACGGCTTTCGATCGGCCCCGGCTCCACCAGCGACACATGAATGTCGCTGCCGTAGAGTTCATGCCGCAGCGTGTCGCACAGCCCTTCCATCGCGAACTTGCTGGCGTTGTAGGCGCCGCGCCAGCGCATCGCGGCGAAGCCGAGTATCGAGCTGTTGAACACGATGCGGCCATGGCCCTGGGCGCGCATCGTCTTCATCACCGCATTGCTCAATTCCCAGGGCCCGAACAGATTGGTCTCGAACTGCTCGCGCATCGCGCGCCGCGAAATGTCCTCGACCGCGCCGGGCTGGCCGAAGCCGGCGTTGTTGAACAGCGCGTCCAGCCGGCCGCCGGTCTGCGCCAGCACCTGGTCCAGCGCCGAGCGTATGGACGCCGGATCGTCGACGTCCAGCAACAGGCAGTTCAAGCCCTCGGCGCGCAGCCTGTCCACATCTTCCGGTTTGCGGCAGCTGGCGAACACGCGCCAGCCGCGATCGTTGAAGCATCTGGCGGTATGGTAGCCGATGCCGCTGGAGCAGCCGGTGATCAGGATGGAACGGACGGGAACGGTCATGCGGGCCTCGGATCGGGAAACAGGCCCTACACCGTACACCAATCGACGCCGCGCCGGAACCGACCGCCCGAAACGACGCTGTCGTTTGGATGCGGAATTGGACTAGAATGGCGACCTGACATGCAATAGGAAAACCGCCATGGCAAAAGCCGCCAAAGCCCCGGCCAGTTTCGAGACCGCGCTGGCCCAGCTGGAGGACATCATCCAGGCGATGGACAGCGGTGACATGCCGCTGGAAACCGCCCTCGCTTCGTACAAGCAGGGCACCGAATTGATCAAGTTCTGCCAAGGCAAGCTGGCCGACGCGGAACAGCAGTTGAAAATCCTGGAAAACAACGAACTGAAGGCGCTGGATCTGCCCAATGGCCAATGAAACCTTCACCGGCTGGATGAGCGCCATCCAGCAATACATGGAGCAGGCGCTGGAGAAGCTGCTGCCGGCCGCCGACTGCGCGCCGCAACGGCTGCACCAGGCGATGCGCTACGCGACGCTGGAAGGCGGCAAGCGCGTGCGCCCGCTGCTGGTCTTCGCCGCCGGCGAGGTGGTCGGCGCCGAGCGCGACAATCTGGCCCGCATCGGCGCGGCGCTGGAAATGATCCACGCCTACTCGCTGGTGCACGACGACATGCCGTGCATGGACGACGACGTGCTGCGCCGCGGCAAGCCGACCTGCCACGTCGCCTATGACGAGGCCACCGCGCTCTTGGTCGGCGACGCGCTGCAGACCCGCGCCTTCGAGCTGATCTCGCAGCCGATGCCCGGCATCGCCCCGGCCGGCCAGCTGGAGATGACGCGCACGCTGGCGCACGCCGCCGGCCACGCTGGCATGGCCGGCGGCCAGGCGATAGACCTGGCCAGCGTCGGCCTGCCGCTGACGCTGCCGGAACTGGAATTCATGCACATGCTGAAGACCGGCGCGCTGATACGCGCGTCGGTGCTGATGGGCGCGATGGCCGGCCGCGAGCTGTCCGGCGCGGAAAAGGAGGCGCTGGACGCCTTCGCCAAGCGCATCGGCCTGGCCTTCCAGGTGGTCGACGACATCCTGGACTGCGAGGCCGACACCGCCACGCTGGGCAAGACCGCCGGCAAGGACGCCGCCCACGACAAACCGACCTATGTCAGCCTGCTTGGCCTCGCCGAGGCCAAGCGGATGGCCAAGGATTTGCACGACCAGGCCTTCGCCGCGCTCGAGGGCTTCGGCCCGAGCGCCGAACGCCTGAAACAACTGGCCGACTACATCGTCGCCCGCTCGTTTTGAACCGCTCGACGCCAGAACAATCGAAACCAGGGCGGCTCACCGCCCGGCGAGCCCTACCATTGCAGACCCACAACAATGTATCCGCTGCTAGAAACGATCAATAGCCCGGCCGATCTGCGGCTGCTGCCGCGCAACCAGCTGCCCCAACTGGCGCGCGAACTGCGTGAATTCCTGGTGGAGTCGGTCAGCAAGACCGGCGGCCACTTCGCCTCCAACCTGGGCAGCATAGAGCTGACCATCGCGCTGCACTACGTGTTCGACACGCCGAACGACCGCCTGGTCTGGGATGTCGGCCATCAGACCTATCCGCACAAGATACTGACCGGCCGCCGCGAGCGGATGGGCACGATGCGCCAGCACGGCGGCCTCGCCGGCTTTCCGAAGCGCGACGAGTCCGAGTACGACACCTTCGGCGTCGGCCACTCGTCGACGTCGATAGGCGCCGCGCTGGGCATGGCGGTCGCCGCCAAGACGCTGGGCCTGGACCGCAAGAGCGTCGCCATCATAGGCGACGGCGCGATGACCGCCGGCCAGGCCTTCGAGGCGCTGAACAACGCCGGCGCGATGGACACCGACCTCCTGGTGGTGCTGAACGACAACGATATGTCGATCTCGCCGAACGTCGGCGCGCTGAACAACTACCTGGCCAAGCTGATGTCCGGCCGCTTCTACGCGGCGATGCGCGAAGGCTCCAGCAAGGTGCTGGGCATCGCCCCGCCGCTGAAGGAGATCGCCAGCAAGATGGAGGAGCACGTCAAGGGCTTCTTCACGCCGGGCACACTGTTCGAGGAGTTCGGCTTCAACTACATCGGCCCGATCGACGGCCACGACGTCGACGTGCTGGTGGACACGCTGAAGAATATCCGCAGCCTGAAGGGGCCGCAGTTCCTGCACATCGTCACCAAGAAGGGCCAGGGCTACAAGCTGGCCGAGAACGACCCGGTCAAATACCACGGCGTCACCAAGTTCGACCCGGCCAACGGCCTGGCCGGCGGCAAGGGCGGCGCCGGCAAGCCGCAATACACGCAGGTGTTCGGCGACTGGCTGTGCGATATGGCCAAGCAGGACGCCCGCCTGGTCGGCATCACGCCGGCGATGCGCGAAGGCTCCGGCATGGTGCGCTTCGAGAAGGAGCATCCGGACCGCTACTACGACGTGGCGATCGCCGAGCAGCACGCGGTGACCTTCGCCGGCGGCATGGCCTGTGACGGCATCAAGCCGGTGGTGGCAATCTACTCCACCTTCCTGCAGCGCGGCTACGACCAGCTGATACACGACGTGGCGCTGCAGAACCTGCCGGTGATGTTCGCGATAGACCGCGCCGGCCTGGTCGGCGCCGACGGCCCGACCCACGCGGGCGCCTTCGACCTCAGCTATCTGCGCTGCATTCCGAACATGCTGGTCGCGGCGCCGTCGGACGAGAACGAATGCCGCCAGCTGTTGTACACCGCCTTCCGGCACGACGGCCCGAGCGCGGTGCGCTATCCGCGCGGCACCGGTCCCGGCGCCGCGATCGAACAGCAGATGACGGCCTTCCCCATCGGCAAGGGCGTACTGCGCCGCCAGGGCGGCAAGATCGCCATCCTGGCCTTCGGCAGCATGGTGCACCCGGCGCTGGCCGCGGCCGAATCGCTCGACGCCTCGGTCGCCGACATGCGCTTCGTCAAGCCGCTGGATGTCGAGCTGGTGCGCCGGCTGGCCGAAAGCCACGAGCTGATCGTCACCGTCGAGGAGAATGTGGTGATGGGCGGCGCCGGCTCGGCCTGCGTCGAGGCGCTGCAGGCGATGCGTCTGGCGACGCCGGTGCTGCAGCTGGGCCTGCCGGACGACTATGTCGAGCACGGCGATCCGGCGCTGCTGCTGTCGCTGTGCGGCCTGGACGCCGCCGGCATCGAGAAAAGCATACGCGAGCGCCTGGCCGGCTGACGCCCCGCCGCCGCCCCCACGCGGCGGCGGCCTCCCGCCCTGCTAGTCCGCCTGCTCCTGCTGGCGGATGTAGATCAGGCTGATCACGATGAAGCTGATGAAGGCGTAAGCCTTCATCTGGCCGTTCCACTGATTGGCCCACATCGCGAAGTACTCTCCTCCGACCACCGCGAAACCGAAGTACCACACCAGAATGGCCAGCATCGCGCCGAGGTTGAACACGCTCTTGCTCCAGCGCAGGCAACCGTTGCCGGCCGCCGCCAGCAGCATGCCGACGCCGCCGGCGGTGCACAGCAGGCCGAACACCATCTCGCCGGTGACGATGGCGAAATAGCCGGCGCGCTGCCACAGCGGATCGTGCACCGCGCGCTGCTTCAGCGCCGCGCCCTGGAACCACGGCTCCATCGTGTCCATGGACAGCACATGGCGGACGAACTGCCAGTTGGAGTCATAATCGACGATATTGCCCGAGGCCACCAGCAGGCCGAACAGGCCGATGGACAGGGCCAGCACGCCCTTGCACAGGTACTGGATGCGCAGGTGGATATTCACTTGTTCTTTTGTCATGGCTTTCTTTAGGCTTTTGGCAAAGCCACAGCATGCCACGATGGTGCGGATCCCGATATAAAAAAACGGCCCGGCAAAGCCGGACCGTTCTTCATTGCCGACGATACCGCTCAGCGCGCCGGAATCGCCTTCAGCACCGCCTGCAGCAACTGCCAGGCCTTGCCGACCGACTCCACCTCGACCCGCTCGCCCGGCGCATGCGCGCCGCGGATGTTCGGGCCGAAGGACACCATGTCCAGATTCGGATACTTGGAGCCGAGGATGCCGCACTCCAGGCCGGCGTGGATCACCTGCACCGCCGCCTCGCCGCCGAACTCCTTGCGGTACACGTCCTTGAACAGCGCCAGCAGCTTCGATTGCGGATTCGGCGCCCAACCCGGATAGCCGCCCTCCATGCCGATGGAGAAGCCGGCCAGACCGAACAGGCTCTCGATCTCGCGCGCCAGCATCCAGGTGCCGGAATCCAGCAAGGACCGCACCATCAGATTGGCGAACACCTTGCCGTCGGCGATGGTCACCACGCCGAGATTGTTCGAGGTTTCCACGACGCCGTCCACGCGCTGGCTCATCCGCTTGACGCCGTGCGGCGCCGCGTGCAGCGCGGCCAGGATGGCGCCCTGGTCGGCGCGGGACAGGACGCCGGCGGCTGGAGCGGACTCGGACAGCACGGCCACGCCCTCGTCGACGCCCGCCAGCTCGAAGCGCATCAGCGCCTGGAAGGCGTCCAGCTTGGCCGCCACCTTGGCGGCGTCGGCGGCCGGATAGGCCACCACGGCGAAAGCCTCGCGCGACAGCGCGTTGCGGGCCGTGCCGCCCTTCAGCGAAACCAGGCGCAAGTCGGTTTCGGCTTCCAGTTCGCGGATCAGGCGGATCAGCAGCTTGTTGGCGTTGCCGCGACCCAGGTGGATGTCGGCGCCGGAGTGGCCGCCCTTCAGGCCCTTGACGGTCAGGCCCGCTGCCTGAAAGCCGGCCGGAACCGGCTCGACGGCGTATTCGCGGCTGACGTTGACGTCGACGCCGCCGGCGCAGCCCATATAGAACTCGCCCCACTCCTCGGTATCGATATTGATCAGGTACCGGCCCTGCAGCAGGCCGGTCTCCAGGCCCAGCGCGCCGCCCATGCCGGCCTCTTCGTCCAGCGTCAGCAGCACTTCCACCGGGCCGTGCGCGACGTCGTCGCCGGACAGCACCGCCATGCCCAGCGCGACGCCGATGCCGTTGTCGGCGCCCAGCGTGGTGTTCTCGGCGATCAGCCAGCCGTCCTTCAGCACCGGACGGATAGGATCCTTGAAGAAATCGTGCTCGGTGCCGCTATTGGCCTGGCACACCATGTCGAGATGGCCCTGCAGCACCACGCCAGCCCTGTCCTCGTAGCCCGGAGTGGCCGGCTTGCGGATGATCAGATTGCCCGCCTGGTCGACGACGGTCTCCAGGCCCCTCAGCTCCGCCCAGCCCTTCATGTAGTCGCGCACCTGTTCTTCGTGCTTGGACGGGCGCGGAATGTCGCACAGGGTTTGGAAATGCTCCCAGACGGCTTTCGGTTCGAGCTTGGCGATTTCGGTCACAACGCGTTCCTTGATTCGGTATCGCGGCGCGGCACACGATGGGCCGCGCCGCCGGGTACAAGCTTCGCCATCGAGGCGAAGGCTGGAAATATGGGCATCGGCGCGCCGGAACCTTTCCGCTCGTGCCGCGACGGACTCGCCGTCAGGACATTCTACACGATGCGCGATGAAGAGAAAGCATGCCTCTCCGGACGCGCGCGCCCAAATCCCCCGAAAGAAACGCAATGGACATCGGTCATATCGCCCGGCCGCCAGTTCATGCCAAAGACATCAATCATGCAAAAACCACATGGCGGCCGGCGCGCGGCCTACAGACTGAAACGCAGCGACCTGACCAAGGCGCCCGGCAGCAGCTTGCTCTGGGTGGCCCGCCCCCCGTAGCTGCCCGCATCCACCAGCAGTTCGCGCTCGACAGTCAGCGCCTCCAGCTCGTCGCCCAGCAGGCGGAACAGGCTGTCGTCGAAGCGCATCACGCCCAGCGGCGCGACGATCTTGCCGTCCTCGACCCAGAAGCAGGCGAAGCGGGTCATGCCGGTGATGCGGCAGGCGGCGCGATCGGAAAAATTCAGATACCACAGATTGGACAGGTAGACGCCGGTGCCCAGCGCGCTCAGCACTTCATCGCGCGGCAGCTCGCCGGCGGCCAGCTGCATGGCCTCGGCGTACTCGTCTGCGCCGGCGTTCGGCTCCAGGCCGAACTCGCGCGCGCTGCGCGGCCCGATCAGGCTGCTGCGGTGCTCGCCGCCGGAAATCAGCTCGACCCGCTCCGGCCGGATGAAGCCCTCCCCCTGGAACAAGGGCCCCAGCCCCTCGCCGCCGGCCTCGGCCAGCGCGACCCGCGGCGACAGCCTCGCCTCGCCGCTGGCCAGCTTCAGCAGCGGACTGCGCTTGGCGCGCAACTCCTTCTCCGACAGGCCGCCCCAGTTCAGCATCGACAACAGGCCGCTCAGCGCCGTCGGCGTGAAATAAGCGCGGTACTCGCCCGGCTCCAGCGTCTTCAGCGGCAGCTTCAGCAAGGCCAGCTGCTCGGCCGCTTCGTCGATGTCGGCGCGCAAGGCCCGCGCATCCCAGGCGCTGCCGGCCCGGCTGCGCTTCACCGCCTTGTCGCCGTGCGAATACAGGCTCCAGTCGAAGTGCCAGCTCTCGCCCTGCTGCCAGTTGAACTGGCCCAGGTGATTGGCGAAGCCGAAACTGATCTCGCCGCTGGCGAGGATGCCGACCAGGTCGTGCCCGTCGGCGGCGGCGAGAATGTCGGCGACCATGGTCTCCGCCGGCGGCAAGGCGCCGGCAGCGACGCGCTCGCCGCTCTGCACCCGCTCGTTCAACAGCAGGAAGGGGTCGTCCTCCACCTGCTCCAGCGCCGCGCGCAACGCCGGCAACGCCGCCTCGATCAGCGCCAGATCGTCGGCGCCGCCGCACAGCGACAGCTGCTGCGTGACCTGGCGCCTGCCGTGGATCAGCCGCAGATCCAGATAGGCCTGCTCCACCGAGCCGGCCTGGCGCACCTTGCCGTGATTGAAGCGGATGAAATCGCTGCGCTCGGCCTCCAGCCACAGCGTATAAGCTTCCCCGTCGCGCAGCAGGCCGTTCAGCGCCGCCGCCAGTGTTTGCAAATGCGCGCGCATCATGCCGCTCCTCCGAATACGTCCACGCCGCCGAACACGCAGGCCGGCGACGCATGGCCGACCCTCACCACCTGGTTCGGCTCCCCCTTGCCGCAATACGGCGTGCCCATCACCGCGAAGGTGCTCGCATCGCCGACCGCCTTCAGCGAGCGCCAGAAGCTGGCGGAGACGCCGCGGTAGTTCGGATTGCGCACCACGCCCTTCAGCTCGCCGTCCTCGACCAGTTGGCCCCATTCGCAGCCGAACTGGAATTTGTTGCGCGAATCGTCGATGGACCAGCTGACATTGGTCTGCATCAACACGCCGCGTTCGATGCCGGCCACCAGCTGCTCGAAAGTCTTGTCTCCCGGTTCGACGTTGAGGTTGGCCATGCGGTCTATCGCCGGACGGTTCCAGTTGCAGGCGCGGCTATTGGCCACGCCGTCCAGCGCGAAGCCGTCCAGGCGCGCCCGGGCCGTCGAGATGTCCCCGCCCAGCGGCCGCTCCAGCACACCGTCCCGGATCAGCCACGCCTTGGCTGCCGGCTTGCCGTCGTCGTCCCAGCCGTAGCTGGCCAACTCATTGCGCTGCAAGGGGTCGAAGGTGACGTTGAGCAGCTCGGAACCATAGCGGTAGCTGCCGAACATATCCGGCGTGACGAAGCTGGTGCCGGCATAGTTGCGCTCGTCGCCGAGTATGCGGTCCAGCTCCAGCGGGTGGCCTATGCTCTCGTGGATCTGCAGCATCATCTGCTCCGGCATCAGCAGCAGATCCATCGCGCCGCTCGGGCAGTTCGGCGCGTACAGCAGTTGCAGGGCCTGATCGGCGACGCGGCGACCCGCGCCCCTCAGGCCGGCCTCGGCGATCAGCTCCATGCCGCCCTGGCGTCCCAGGCCGCCGTACTGCCCGCCCAGGCTGCGGGTCTGCACCCTGCCGTCGGCGAAGGCGGTCACCACCAGCGACGGCGTCAAGGCGCGCAACTGCTGCTCGGCCTCGCCGCCGCCGGACGTCAGGTAAAGCTGGCGGATGTCCTGACGTACCAGGCCGGCCGACCAGTCGACGACGCGCGCGTCGTCGCCCTTCGCCGCGGCCGACTCGCTGAGCAGCAGGTCCAGCATGGCCGCGCGCGGCCATGCCTGGTCCTCGGCGACGCCCGGCCCCCGGTAACAGCCCTGGGGAGACGGCAGCTGGATCCGCCGATAGTCGAACACGCCCCGCCCGGCGGTGGCGCGCGCCCAGTCGCGGGCGCGCTCGAAGGCCGCGCGCAGGCCGGCCTCGCTCAGATCGGCGGTGGCGGCGTAACCGTAGCCGCCGCCGTCCAGCACGGTGATCATCGCGCCGCGGTCGTGGCGCCGGACAAGCGGCTGCTGCCGCCCCTGGCGCACGCTCAGCCCTTCCTTGTCTTCCTCGACGTAACGCAGCGAACAGAAGTCCGCGCGCGGCTGCAGCGCCCGGAAACGCCGCCGGATGGTTTCAAGCATGGTCAAGACTCCAGATGGAGCGGCGCGGCCGCCCGGTGAAATGTCATCGGCATTGATACTAATCAGCCGAACCGCATTCTGTCCATCCCGCATTCGCAAGACGACGGACGGCTCGCCACGGCGAGCCGCCCGTCGCCCTGCCCGGCCGAGCCCTGAACTCGCCGCGCCCGGCGTTCCCGGCCGGCCGCTCAAGCCGGCAAAGGCCCGGAGGCGGCGGCTACAGCCCCAGCTCGCTCAGCCCGGGATGAGCGTCCGGCCGCCGTCCCAGCGGCCAGAAGAACTTGCGCTCGGACTCGGCGATCGGCATGTCGTTGATGCTGGCGTGGCGATGCGCCATCAGGCCGTCGGCGCCGAACTCCCAATTCTCGTTGCCATAGCTACGATACCACTGGCCGGCGTCGTCGCGCCACTCGTAGGCGAAGCGCACGGCGATGCGATTGCCGTCGAAGGCCCAAAGTTCCTTGATCAGCCGGTAATCCAGCTCCCGCCTCCACTTTCGTTCCAGCATGGCCTGAGCCTCGGCCCGGCCCTGCGGAAAATCGACTCGGTTGCGCCAACGGGTATCCAGGCTGTAGGCCAGGGCGACGCGCGCCGGGTCCCGGCTGTTCCAGCCGTCTTCGGCCAGGCGGATTTTCTCGATCGCGGTATCGCGGGTGAACGGCGGCAGCGGCGGGCGGGTTTCCATATCGATTTCCTTTTCGAATTAAGTAGACAGACCTGTCTACATGCAAGCCAGTCTAGACCGAAGTAGACAAGTCTGTCTACAATCATTCCATGAAAACGAATCCCATGGCCGACCACGCCGCGCCGTCCGCCCGCGACCGCATCCTCGCCACCGCCCACAGACTGTTCTACCAGGAAGGCCTGCGCGCCACCGGGATAGACCGGCTCATCGCCGAATCCGGCGTCACCAAGGTGACCTTCTATCGCCACTTCCCCAGCAAGAACGAGCTGATCCTGGCCTATCTGGAACAGCGCCACGTCCTGTGGATGGCATGGTTCCGCGACGCGCTGGCCCGCCATGCCGGACCCGCCGCGCCGGCGGCCGCCTTGCGGGAATGGTTGGAGTCGGACGATTTCCGCGGTTGCGCCTTCATCAACGGCGTAGGGGAAATGCCGGCGGAGCCGGCGGTGGCCGAGGCCGCGCGCCGGCACAAGGCCGAAATGCGGCAAGCGATCGCCGCGGTGCTGTCCGATGGCGCGGACAAGGAGACGCGGGCGGAAATGCTGGCCCTGGCCGTCGACGGCGCCATCGTGCGCGCCCAGATAGACGGCCGGCCGGATGCCGCGCTGCAAGCGTTGGAGAAGCTGATCGCGAAGCTGGCGGGATGACGCGGACACGCAGGCCGTGATAGTTTCGAATGGAATCGAAACGCCGGAGACCGACCGATGGAACACGTGCTGTACCGCCTGCTTGAGCAACAACGGATCCGCTACCAGCGCTTCGAACACCCGCCGGTCTACACCTGCGAGGAGGCCGCGCGGCTGACGCCGGGCCTGCCCGGCGCCGAATGCAAGAATCTGTTCCTGTGCGACGCCAAGGGCCGCCGCCATTTCCTGGTGGCGGTGCCGGCCGACGCAGGCGTCGACATCAAGGCGCTGGGTGAGGCGCTGGAGGCCAAGGGCCTGCGCTTCGCCTCGCCCGAGAGGCTGAAGAAATACCTGGGACTGGAGCCGGGATCGGTGACGCTGCTGGCCGCGGTCAACGACCGCGAGCGTCTGGTGGAAGTGGTGGTGGACGAGGCCCTATGGGCGCGGGAGGCGATACTCTGCCACCCGCTGGTCAACACCGCGACGCTGAGCGTGCCGATCGAGGACCTGGCGCGGCTGCTGGAGCACACCGGCCATGCGCCGCGCGTGATCGCCGTGCCGCGCCGCGATTGAGCCGGACCGGCATGAAAGCCGGCCCCTCTCAGGCAGACGGCGCCCCGCCCAGGGCCTTGTACAGCAGGGCCAGATTCTTCAGCCGCTCCAGATTCAGGTCCAGCAGCTTCTCCCGCGCCTGACGCTCGCCGCGAGCGGCGTCAAGCCAGGGCTGCATATCGGTCTCGCCGGCCCGGTAACGGCTCTCGGCCAGGCGGGCGTGCCGGCCAGCCAGCGCCAGCGCCTCGCCTTGCAGCGCGGCGCTGTCCTTCAGCCGGCGCCTCGCGGCAAGGCCCTCCTCGACTTCGCCGTAGGCGCCGTACACGGTCTTGCGGAACTCGATTTCGGCCAGCCGGTAGTCGGCTTCACTGGATTGCAGCTTCAGCCGCATCTGCCGCCAGTTCAGAAAAGGCAGCGACAAGCTCGCGCCCAGGCCCAGCTGCGCGCCGGGAACGGCGCTGCTCCGGCCCAGGTCCCCGTTCAGGCTGAAACGCGGAAAGAAGTCCGCCCGTTTCTGGTCGACTTCGGCCAGCTTGCCGCGCAGCCTGGCCTCGGCGGCCCGCAGGTCCGGACGCCGCCGCAGCAGCTCGCCGGGCAGGCCGGCGGCGATGCCCGGCAGCGCCGGCCGGGCGGCCAGCGGCGCGATGGCCGGCAATGGCGCGCCCGGCGGCGCGTCGAGCAGCAGCGCCAACGCGTTTTCCTTCTTGCGCAGGGCCTCCTGCCCGCCCAGCAGACCGGCTCGTTGCGTCAACACCTCGCCGTCGGCCTGGATCGCGTCCTGATCTGCCAGCGCGCCGGCCCGCCATTTGGAACGCGCCAGCGCCTGCATGCGGACGGCGTCGGCCAGCGCGGCCTCGGTCAGCGCCAGCCTGGCCTTTTGCGCGGCGATGTCCCAATACAGGCCGGCGGCGGCGCTGTCGGACAGCAGATCGGCGCTGGCGCTGTCGTAGCGGCTGGCGACGAAAGCCTCGCCCTCCGCGCGCCGCGACGCGTCCAAGCGGCCCCACAGGTCGGCCTCGTACGATACCGTCAGGCCGATGGAACGGGTGCCGGCGCCGCTTCCGCCGTCCAGCGGCCGCGTATGCTTGGCCGACAGCGATCCGTCCAGCGTCGGCCGCGCGTCGCTGTCGGCCAGGCCGGCCGCCAGCTGCGCCTTGCGCAGTTTCAGCAGGGCGATTGCCAGATCGGGATTGCGGCTGCGCGCCTGCCCGAGAACCTGCAGCAGCATCGGATCGTCAAAGCCGCGCCACCACGCCTCGCGCCGCATGTCCTGGGCCGCCTCGACCGGCTGCGTCCATCGCGCCGGCGCCTGCAAGGCCTGGCGCTGATACGGCGTGGCCTGGCAGCCCGCCAGCAACAGCGCCAGCGCCAGCCACGGCCATCTATGGTTTCTCATGCTTCTCACTCCCGCGCCAGCGCGTCTATCGGATTCAGCCTGGCGGCGCCGCGCGCCGGCAGGAAGCCGAACAGCACGCCGATCAGCGACGAACAGGCCACCGCCAGCGCGATCACCGATGGCGACAGCGGCGACATCTGCCACTCGGTGACGAACAGCGAAAACACGAAGCGGAAGCCGTAGGACAGCGCCACGCCGACCGCGCCGCCGATCAGGCAGACCAGCACCGCCTCGATCAGGAACTGCTGCAACACGTCGCCCTGGCGCGCGCCGACCGCCATCCGTATGCCTATCTCGCGGGTGCGCTCGGTCACAGACACCAGCATGATGTTCATCACCCCTATGCCGCCGACCAGCAGCGAAATCACCGCGACCAGCGCCAGCAACAGGGACAGCGAGCGGCTGGAGCTCTCCACCGTCTTCAGTACTTCGTCCAGGTTGTAGGTGAAGAAGTCCTTGCCGCCATGTCGCTGCGTCAATAGCGCGGTGATGGCCTTTTCGGCCAGCTTGGTCGGCTGGCCGTCCCTCACCCGGATCACGAAGTGGTCGAAATGCTGCTGGCCGAACAGGCGGCTGGCCGTCGTCGAATACGGCATCCACAGCTGCAGCGAATTACCGCCGAAACCGCGGTCGCGCGGGGCCACCACGCCGACCACCGTGGCCGGCACCGTGCCCACCAGGATGACTCGCCCCACCGCCTCGCCGTCGCCGAAGAGCTTGCGGCGCGCGTTCGTGTCCAGCAGCACCACCTGGCGCTGCAGGCGGACGTCGTCGACGCTGAAGACCTGGCCCTCGGCCATCTTCATGCCCTGCACGCGGAAGAAGTCCCGTCCGACGCCGCTGACCGAGCCGTTGACGTCGACATTGCGATAGCGGATGCGCTGCGGCTGGGTGGTTTGCGGCGTCACGCTGTCGACATAGCTTTCGTCCGCCAGCGCGGCGATGTCGCCGGGCAGGAAGGTCCGTATGCCGTCGGCCTTGTCGTCGGCCCAGTCCTTGCCGCGGAAGACGGTGATGGTCTGGGTGCCCATCGCGCGGATGCTCTTGAGCACATAGTCGCGCGAACCCTCGCCTATCGCGATGACCGACACCACCGAGGCGATGCCGATGACGATGCCCAGCATGGTCAGCGCGGTGCGCAGGCGGTTGGACAGCATCGCCAGCAGCGCCATCTTGAACGCCTCGGCCATCCGCTCGCGCAGCGACGGGCTGGCGGCGGCGGGCGCCTGCTCGTCGATGCTTCGCGCCGGCGGCCGCGTCGCGCCGCTGTCGCGCAGGATCTCGCCGTCGCGGATTTCGATCACGCGGTCGGTCTGGGCGGCGATGGCCGCATCGTGGGTGACGACGATCACCGTGTGGCCGGCGGCGTTCAACTCCTTCAGGATGCGCATCACCTCGTCGCCGCTGCGGCTGTCCAGCGCGCCGGTCGGTTCGTCGGCCAGGATGATGCGCCCGCCGTTCATCAGCGCGCGGGCGATCGACACCCGCTGCTGCTGGCCGCCGGACAACTGGCCCGGCCTGTGGCCCTCCTTGCCGGCCAAACCCAGCCGGTCCAGCAAGGCCTGGGCCCGCGCGCGCCGCGCCTCTAGCGGCATGCCGGCGTAGACGGCCGGCATCGCGACATTGTCCAGTGCCGACAGGTGCGGCAGCAGGTGGTAGCGCTGGAAGATGAAGCCGAAATGCTCGCGCCTGAGCGCGGCCAGTTGCTCGCCGTCCAGGCTGCCGGCGTCCCGTCCGGCCACCCGGTAGCGTCCGTCCGACGGTTGATCCAGGCATCCCAGAATGTTCATCAGCGTCGACTTGCCGGAGCCGGAGGCGCCGACGATGGCGACCATCTCGCCGGCGGCGATGCTCAGGCTCACGTCCTTCAGCACCGCCGCCTCGCCGTCGCCGGAAGGGAATCGGCGCCAGACGCCATCGAGTTCCAGACCGGTTTCGCTCATGCGCTGACCACCACGGCGGCGCCGTCCTCGGGCTTGTCGGCCTGCTCGCCGGTCACGACCAGCTCGCCGGCCTTCAGCCCGTCCAGCACCTGGACGCGGGTCGAGGTTCTCAGGCCCGTACGCACCCGCCGCTCCTCCAGCCTGCCGTCGCCGCTCTTGACCCTGACGGCGTAACGACCGTCCTTGCCGGCCTCGCCGAGCGCGGACAGCGGAATGCTCAAGGCCTTGTCCACGCGCGACAGCACGATGCTGACCTGGGTGGTCATGTCGACGCGCAGCTTGCCATCCGGGTTGGACACGTCGAACAGCGCCTTGTAGAACATCGCGTTATTGATCTTTTCCGGCGTCGGCAGAATGGCGCGCAAGCGGCCCCAGCGGCGCTGGTCAGGCGCGCCCAACACGGTGAAGTAGACCGGCAGGCCGGCCTTGATGCGGATCACGTCGGCCTCGGCCACATAGGCGCGCACCGTCACCTTGCTGAGGTCGGCCAGCTTCAGTATCACCGGCACCGTCTGGGTGGCGATCACGGTCTGGCCCTGCTGGGTGACGATTTCCAGCACCTCGCCGTCCATCGGCGCCAGGATGCGGGTATGGCCCAGCTTGGTGCGCTTGCCGTCCAGCACCGACTGGTCCTGGCGGATCTGCGCCTGCAGATCGGCCAGGCCGGCCTTCAGCGTCAGGTAGCCGGTCTCGGCGTTCAGCAGCTCCTTGTCCGAGGTGGAGCCTTCAGCCTGCATGCGCCGCTGCCGCGCCAGCTCGCGCTCGGCCTGGCGCAGCGAGGCCTGTTTGGCCTGGCGCTGGGCGATGCGGGCGTCCAGCGACGCCTCGGCGGCGCGCAATTCGTTCAGGCTGTCCTCAGGATCGATCTCGGCCAGCAACTGACCCCGCCTGACCTTGTCCCCGGCCCCGACCTTCAGCGTCTTCAGCTGGCCGGTGGCCTGGGCGCCGACATCGACCTGCCGCAAGGCCTGGATCGCGCCGCTGGCCAGCACCAGGTCTTCCAGTTCGCCGCTTTCCACCTTCGCTGTCAGCACCGCCGGCGGCGGCGCCTCCGCCAGCCAGCGGTGCGCGCCCCAGCCTATCAAGACCAGCGCCGCCAGCAAGACCGCGGCATTGCGCCGCGGCCGCCCGCCTAATCCCCGGCGCCGGAAGCGCCGCCACAGGGCGCCTCCCCCGCGCACCGGGCGCAACAATATGCCAAACCATCGCCTGAACCGCATCATCTCAAACCAATTCGTTAACAAAAAACTATCCGGTCTGGCAATTTACTTACAAGATAGTTCCACCCTCCGTCTTTTTTCAGAGTAATCCCAAACAGCCGCTCAGCCCTCCAGTTGCAGGCGCTCGCGCAACAACGCCGCCGCCCATTCGACGAAGACCTGAACGCGCCGCGACAGATGCCGGCGGTGCGGATACAGCACCGAGACCGGCATCGGCGGCGGCGGCCAGTCGGCCAGCACCTCGACCAGGCGCCCGGCCGCCAGGTGCGGCTCGGCGTCGTAGCGCGGCAGCTGGATCAATCCCAGGCCGGCCAGCGCGCAGGCGATATAGGTCTCCACCTGGTTGACGCTGATCGGCGAGCGCAGCGCCAGCTCGCGCCGCTCGCCGTCGCGCAGGTATTCCCAGCCGAACACCTTGCCGGTGGACGGCGAGGCGTAGTTGACCGCCCGATGGCGCGGCAGATCGTCCGGCGTGCGCGGCTCGCCGAAGCGAGCCAGATAGTCGGGACTGGCATAGCTGCCCTGCGGCAGCATGCCGATGCGGCGCGCCACCAGACGCGATTCGCCCAGATGCCCGACCCGGATCACGCAGTCCACTCCCTCCTGGATCAGGTCGACCGGCCTGTCGGTCACGCCCAGTTCCAGTTCGATGTCCGGATACTGGCGGAAAAAGTCCGGCAGCGCCGGCGCCAGCACCTGCCGGCCTATCGGCCCCGGCACGTCGATGCGCAAACGGCCGCGCGGGCTGGCGCCCTGCTGGCTGAACAAGGCCTCCACCTCGTCGAAGTCGGCCAGCAGCTGCTGACAGCGCTCATAGAAGCCGCCGCCGTCCAGCGTCAGCTGCACCCGGCGCGTGGTCCGGTGCAGCAAACGCACGCCCAGCTGCGCCTCCAACTGCTGCACCGCGCTGGAAACGGTGGCGCGCGGCAGCTGCAATTGCTGCGCCGCGCGGGTGAAGCCGCCGGCGTCCACTACCGCGGCGAAAACCCGCATTGCCTGAATCCGGTCCATCTCCGCTCCAATTAGATCGATTATCTGGATAGTGTAATCAGATTTGCACCGTTTATCTTGATATATCGAAACAATACACTGCGAAGCGTCAACAGCCCGCCGCGCTGCCGCGGCAAACCATCACGGAGAAGTGAAATGAGCCAAACCAAGTTCGCAGGCCAAGTCGCCCTGGTCATCGGCGCATCGCGCAATATGGGCCGAGCCTTCGCCGAGGCGCTGGCCGCCGACGGCGCCGCCGTCGCCATCCACTACAACAGCGACGGCTCCCGCGACGGCGCCGAGCAGGCGGCCGCCGCGATCCACGCCGCCGGCGGACAGGCCTTCGCCGTCCAGGCCGACCTCACCAAGGTGGCCGAAGTGCGCCGCCTGTTCGACGCGGTGGAAGACCGTTTCGGCCACCTCGACATCCTGATCAACACCGCCGGCATGATGGTGAAGAAACCGGTCACCGAAGTCAGCGAGGAGGAGTTCGACGCCATCTTCACGCTGAACACCAAGGCCGCGTTCTTCGCGCTGCAGGAAGCCGGCCGCCGCATCCGCGACAATGGCCGCATCGTCAGCATCGGCACCTCGCTGCTGGCCGCCACCACCGGCTACTACGGCGTCTACGCCGGCAGCAAGGCGCCGCTGGAGGACTTCACGCGCGCGCTGGCCAAGGAAGTCGGCCACCGCGGCGTCACCGTCAACGTGGTCGCCCCCGGCCCGATGGACACCGCCTTCTTCTACTCGGTGGAAACGCCGGAAACCGTCGCCTACCTGAAGCGCGCCAGCATCAACGGCGAGCTGGGCCAGGTGGCCGACCTGGTGCCGCTGGTCAAGCATCTGGTCTCGCCGGAAAACCGCTGGACCACCGCCCAGACCCTGTTCATCAACGGCGGCTTCGTGTCCCGCTGATCCACCGTCCCGCCGACAAGGCCGCCGATGCCGGCGGCCTTTTTCCATTTGACCGGATAGGCTAGCATCGGTGGCTGTCACGCCATATCCAAGGCCATGCCATGTCCCAGATCGACATCGTCCAGCATCTTCGCCACCAACCGTTGTTCCAGCAGCTGTCGGAGCGGCAGTTGGCCGCGCTGCAGCCCCATGTCCGCTCGCAACGCGGCGACAAGGGCCAACTGCTGTTCCAGCGCGGCGACGATTGCGACGGCATGTACGTGGTGGTCTACGGCAAGGTGAAACTGGCCATACCGTCGCCCCAGGGCGTCGAAAAAGTGGTGGAGATCATCCATCCGGGCCAGAGCTTCGCCGAGGCGGTGATGTTCCTCGGCAAGCCCTATCCGGTGCTGGCCCAGCTGCTGGGGGACAGTCTGCTGCTGCACATCGCCGCCGCCGGCGTGTTCCGGGCGCTGGCCGAAGATCCGGGCTTCGCCCGCAATATGCTGGCCGGCATGTCGCTGCGCCTGCACGGCATGGTGAGGGACGTCGAGCGCTATTCGGTGGAAAGCGCGCTGCAGCGCGTGATCGGCTATCTGCTGCAGCAACTGGACGGTGCGCCGGACGGCCGGAAGGCGACGCTGACGCTGGAGGCCAACAAGAACCTGATCGCCTCGCGCCTCAACCTGACACCGGAAACCTTCTCCAGGGTGCTGCAGCAATTGAGCAAGGCCGGCCTGGTCGAAGTCGACGGCCGCGACATCGCGCTGCCCGACCCCGCCGCGCTGGCGGACTACGGCATGGCGCCGCCGGCCTGAACCTCGCGCCCGGTCCGGCGCTCGCAGCCCGCACATCGGGAGCAGGATGTTCTCCTCCTTCGATATTGCGCTGCCGGGTCAGGATCGTCAGCCTGTCGGCCTCGGCCAGGAAGCCCTCACCGTCGCGTGCCGCGAGCGGGCCGATCCGTGATCCGGATGCGTTCACAATGTGCTCCAGATGAGGCCCTGCGCCGCTCAACCCGGCTGGCCGTCGGCGCGCGGACGCAGGTAAACGGGCAGGAAACGGCCGCCCCATAACAGCAGGGTCAGCGAGCAGCCGGCCGCGGCCAGGCCGTACAGGCCGCCGCGCCAGCCCAGGGGCAACAGGTCGGCGGCGACGCGCGCCAGCGCCAGCCAGTGCGCGGCCAGATACAGGCCCCACAAGGCCTTGCCTGCCTCCAGCGCTCGCCCGGAGTGGCCTAGCGACACCCGGGACACGAAGGCGATCATCATCGTCAGGAAGAAGCCGACGGCGATCGCGTGCAGCGGCGCCCGGGCCAGGCCGCCGAAGGCGCCCTGCCAGGCGTACAGCGCGAAGCCGGCCGCCAGCCAGGCGAAGGACAGATGCAGCATCGCCAGCAGCCTGACGCGCAGCGAGGCTGCGAGACCCCAGCGCCAGCTGGTGTAGCCGAACAGGAAGGCCAGCGCCAGATCCAGGCCCCAGGACGGCCAGCCGGCGATGGACAGCAGGCCGTGCGCCAGCGAGCCGCCCAGCATCGCCGCCAGCAGCCACCACGGCCGCCAGGGCCGATACGGCGCCAGCACGCCGGCGGAGAAGAACGGCAGCATGCGGTGGCACACCGTCAGGAAAACCGGCAGCAAAAACCCCCACAACGCCAGATCCCGCATCCACAGCCAGCCGCGGACGTCGCCGCTCAGCAGCCAGTAGCCGGCCGAGGCGAGCGCCAGCGCGCCGGCGCCGAAGGCCGCCAGCACCGCCCAGGCATGGCGCCGGTCCGGCGCGGCGCTTCCCAGCAGCAGCCGGGCGAAGCCTGCGGCCAGGCCGACAAAGCCCAGGCAGTAGACCAGATGGCCGGCCAGCAGCCAGACGCCGCCCGTCGCCGCGCCGAGCAGCCACAGCGACAGGCCGGAGACCAGCAGGGCCGGCACGGCCAGATAGGCGCCGCGTCCCGGCGGCGGCACGTTCAGCCAGCGCGGACCGGCGGTGAACAGGAAGCCGGCCATGAACAGCGGGAAGAAGCCGAACAGCATCAGGAAGCCGTGGGCCAGCATAGACGGCAGCGCCAGCGGCAGGCCCGGGCCGAACAGGCGCGCCGCCAGCTCGGCGCTCCACAGCGCCAACATCAGGATGGCCAGCAGCATGCCGGGCAGGAAGGCCGCCCGGTGCGGGGCGGAAAACAAGGGATGGGCGCGCGCCATGGCGGAGCTCCGACGGGTGGATGTGGCCGCAGTATCGGATTCGCCGTCCAAGACGGGAATGATTTGAATCAAGCATCCGAGAAGCCGCCCGGCTCCGGGCCCCTTGCCATCGCACGGGATGTTCTGCATGATGGCCTATTCGATTACGCACACCCTATGCCAGCATGTCCGACATTCTCGACACCATCATCGCCACCAAACGGCAGGAAATCGCCGCCGCGCTGAGCAGCCGCCCGTTGGCCGCGGTGCGGGCCGACGCCGAAGCCCGCCAGGACCGCCGCGACTTCGTCGCCGCCCTGCGCGCCAAGCATGCGCTGGGCAAGGCCGGGGTCATCGCCGAAATCAAGAAGGCCAGCCCGAGCAAGGGCGTGATACGCGAGGACTTCCAGCCCGCCGCCATCGCCGCGAGCTACGCCGCCCACGGCGCCGCCTGCCTGTCGGTGCTGACCGACCGCCAGTACTTCCAGGGCGACGCGAGCTATCTGGAAGCTGCCCGCGCCGCCTGCCATCTGCCGGCGCTGCGCAAGGACTTCATCGTCGACGAGTACCAGGTCTACGAGGCGCGCGCGATGGGCGCCGACTGCATCCTGCTGATCGCCGCGGCGCTGGAGCTGCCCAAGATGAAGGCGCTGGAGGCGCTGGCCCGCGAGCTGGGCATGGCGGTGCTGGTCGAAGTGCACAACGAGGCGGAGCTGGATGCCGCGCTGACGCTCGAGACCGAGCTGGTCGGCGTCAACAACCGCAATCTGCGCAGCTTCGAAGTCAGCCTGACCACCACGCTGAAACTGCTGCCGCGGATAGGCGACGGCCGCATCGCGATCACCGAGAGCGGCATCGCCACCGTGGACGACGTGCGGCTGATGCGCAGCAGCGGCGTCCATACTTTCCTGGTCGGCGAAGCCTTCATGCGCGAGGCGGAACCGGGCGAGGCGCTGCAGCGGCTGTTCCACGCCGAAGGCTGATCGCGGCCATCGATAAAAAAACAGGCGCCGAAACGGCGCCTGTTTGCATTGCGGCAGCGCTTCAGTTGGCCGGCGCGTAGGCCGGCAGCCGCAGCGCCTCCTGCGGCGTGAAACGCCCGGCCTGCAGCTGCGCCAGCGCCTGCCGCTTCTGCGCAGCGTTCAGCTGGGCGTTCGCCGCGATGGCGGCGCCGTCGCGCTTGAAATCGTCGACCCGCTGCCGCCAGGCCGCCTCCTCCCTGTCCAGATCGGAAAGCCGGTCCGCCGCCGCCTGCCCCACCATCGCGGCGCGCAGCTGGTAAAGCTCCTGCTCGCCGCCGCCGCGCCGGCGCAAGGCCTCCTCGGCCTGAGCCAGTTCCAGGTGCTTGACCGGTTCCTCGCGCGCCGCGCGCAGCTCCGGCGGCAGTTGTCGCTCCAGTTCGGCGACCCGCCGCCGCTTCTCGTCGGCGCTCAGCGACGGATCGGCCAGAATGGCCAGACGCCCGGCGGTGAAACCGTCGTAACGGTCCTCGTCGCCGAACAGGCCCTCGACTTCGGCCGCGGAGAAATACTGCAGCTTCGCCGCCCGCACGCTTGCCAGCCGCTGCGGCAGGCCGGTGCCGGCCGCCACCGTCATGCCGGCCAGCGACTGGCGGTAGGCGACATAACGGTCGAACAGGCTCAACGCCTGCCCCAGCGCCTTGGGCCCCAGCGTCGCGGCCAGATGCCGGCGCAGTTCGGCGCGTATCGCCGGCAGCAGCCGCTCGCCCAGCGTGGCCAGATAATAGTCGAACAGGCGGCGCAGCTCCTGGTCCACCCGCAGGCTGCCGTCGCCGGCGGCGCGGACCGCGCCGTCGACGGCGGTGCCGCGCAGCGACGGCGCGAAACTCCCGGCCGCCGCCACCGCGGCGCCGGCCCCTGCCGGACGCGCCGAGGGCCAGGCCCACCACGCCAGCAACGCGCCGACGCAGACCGTCAGCAACATCAAGCGCGGACGCCGCATGTCACAGACCCGCGTTCTTCAAGCGATTGGCCTGCTGGCGGTAGAGCGTGACCGGACTCACCTCGAACAGGCCGACCAGGCCGAAGCTCTGGTTGATCTCGTTGACGTGGTTCATCTTGTAATCGTCGCGGATCACCTGGCCGAGATGGGACGAGCACACGGCCACCAGGCCGTCGGACGGCGTGGAGCCGAAGGCCAGCCCCAGCACGCCCATCGGCACGGTCAGCGGGTCGAGGACGTTGGTGGTGGTCGCCGCGCCGGTCCACGAGTAGTAGCGCACGCCGTTGGCCACATAATCGCCCTCGCCGCAGGCGCTGGTCGGCACGCCGGCCGGGAACTTGGCATTGAAGGCCAGCGAGCCGGCGGTGGTCAGCGAGTTCAGCGCGCCGATCGGCTGCTGCGGCAGGTCGCTGGTGCCGGAGAAGAAGGCCAGCACCTTGACGAAGGCGCCGGCCACCGCGGCGGCGACGGTCTCGCTGACCGATCCCGGCGGCGCGACGCCGCGGACGATGTCGGCCACGGCCGAGCCCTTGTTGACGCCGCCGACGGTGGTGACCGAGGCCACCAGATCCGGGCGCACGCCGGCCACATAGCGGGCCGTGGGCGCGCCCTGGCTGTGGCCGATCAGATTGACCTTCTGCGCGCCGGTGATGGCCAGGATCTGTCTCACCTGCTGCAGCAGCTGCTCGCCGCGCACCTCGTTGCTGTCGGTCGCCGATACCTCGGCGACGAAGACCTGGGCGCCGTCGGCCTTCAGCGCGCCCGGGACTTGATAGAAATAATCGACGCCCAGCACCTGTCCGAAGCCGAACAGGCCATGTACCAAGACGATGGGATAGCGGGTCTGGGTATAACCGCCGTTGGTGGAGGCCAGTGCCGAGGCGAACGGCAGCAGCAGCAAGGCGATGAGGAGCGCGCTACGCGACAAAAGACGATTCATTGTTTCCTCCCGGTTATTGTTTGTATGCCGCCAAAACGGCGGCAAATACCGGGATAGGCCATGGAGGTTGCAAAATCCAGCAACTGTTCAAACGTTTGTTCAGATCATCATCAAACCTGTACCAAAGGACGGACGGCCCGCGCGGCTTAAACCGCGCGGGCCGTCCTAAGCATGCGGCCGGCATCGCTCAGTAATCGACCCCGAGGTAGATGTAGCCTGTCAGCTGTCCGCCTCTGGCGGTGCCGACGCCGATGAAGAACGGCCCCAGTATCGTGTCCGCCGCCAGGAAGACCGAGCCGGCCGGAATCCATCGGCTGCCGGGCTGGCTGCTGAAATTCTCGCCGAACAGCTTGCCCGCCTCCAGCGACATCCCGGCATAGACGCCGGAACCCAGCACCGCCGGCAGCGAGGTCGCGCGCCAGTACATCATCAGCCTCGCCAGCGCCACCTGGCTCGCCAGCAACTCGCCGCTCTGATAGCCGGTCAGGTTGAGGAAGCCGCCCAGGCTCTGCGGCATGAAGGCTTCGGAGCGGATGTCGACGCTGCCCCTGGTCTTGGCGGTGAAGCGCGCCGTGATGTTGCCGTAGGTATGCGCCAGCTCGCCGGTCATGTCGTAGAACTTCTGGTTGACGTCGCTGCCGAGGCCGGGCAGACCGGCGCCTATCCTGCCGTTGAAGTAATAACCGGAGCGCGGCCAGCGCGGATTGTCGAACTGGTCGACGACCAGCGTGCTCTGCACCCCGACGTCGCGGTACTGGCTGGACGCCAGCGCCTCCAGATCCTCCGGAAAGCCCTGGGCGACCGTGAAATGGTTGTCCTGCTTGTAGACGCCAAGCCGCCATTCGCCGTAGCGGCCCAGCGCCACCCCGGTGTTCAGCTGGGTGTCGACGATGTTGTCCTTGAAGGTCGCCAGCACCGTATGGTTGTCGTTGAACAGCTGGAACGGCTTCTGACGGTAGCCCAGCGAGGCGGAGACGAACAGCGGACTGCCCTGCCACAGCGGCTGGTAGAGCTCGGTCTTGATGCCCTTGTCCTGGCCGATCGCGACATCGTTGCGCCAGGCGCCGCCGGCATTGTTCAAGGCGGTCCACTCATGCGAGGCGCGCAAGGTGAAGCTGCTGTCGCCGGGCGTGTCGCTGCTGAGGTTGAGGCCGAAATGCAGATAGTTCTGGCCTATGCTGCGCTCGACCGGCATCACCGTCATCACGTTGCGGCCCGACATATTGTCTATGCGATAGCCCAGCCTGTCGTATTCGCCGCCGGTGAAGATGGCCGCCAGCCTGTCCCTCGCCTCGCCGACCGGCACCGTCGGGCCGGAGAAGCTCAGCGCCTGCTTCAAGGCCGACACCGTGGTGAAGCTGCCGTCCTTGCCCTCCACCCTGACCTCGTCCAGCAAGGGGTAGCGCGGCCGCTGCAGATGGCTCTTCCAGGCCGCGTACTCGGCCTCGGACACCGAATAGGCCGACAGACGCTTGGCCATCTTGCGCGCCGCCTCGGCGCCGCGCTCGACGATGGCCTGGTGGTCGCCGAAGGAGGTGGCGGCGTAGCCGTTCAGATCCGGCCGTATCACCACATCGTTCTTGTCCAGCAGCTTCATCTGCTCCTGCACATTGCGCATCACCGCCAGATTGGAGCTCTGCTCCACCACGTCGAACAAGGTCTGGATTTCGTCGGGCTTCAACAGCGGGGTGCCGACATCGACGACGATCACATGCTCGGCGCAGCGCCCCTTGACGTCCTGTACCGGCACATTGCGGGCGATGGCGCCGTCGACCAGCAGGCGGCCGTCGTCCTCGACCAGGTCGAACACGCCGGGCACCGCCATGCTGGCGCGCAAGGCGCGCGCCAGCGAACCCTTGCCGAACACCACCGCGTCGCCATTGCTCAGATCGGCGGCGACGGCGCGGAACGGAATCGGCAGCTTGTCGAAATCGTCGATGTCGCGGTCGCGGGTCATCTTGTGGATGTACAGCTCGATGCCCTGGGAGTTGATCGCGCTGCGCGGCACCCGCAAGGCGCCGTCCTTCAGGCCGAAGCTGACGTCCAGGTAGTTCTTGTAGTCGTCGCGCTTGCGGTCGTACGGGATGTCGGAACGCGCCGGCTTGCCGGACAGCATCTGGTCCCAGTCGGCGGCGTTGAACTCCTTCTCCATCTCGTCAAGCGGAAGGCCGTTGGCATAGATGCCGCCGATCAGCGCGCCGGCGCTGGTGCCGGCGATGCAGGCCACGGGAATGTGCAGACGCTCCAACTCCTTCAGGACCCCAAGGTGGGCGAAACCGCGGGCTCCGCCGCCGCCCAGCACGACGCCGACGCCCATCGGAGCCGTCCCGGCGGCCGACGCCGCCGGCGGCAAGATAATGCCGGCCAGACACAAGGCCAGGGCCGGCGCGTACAAGGAAAAAGTTCTGCGGATAAGCATTTCGGATAATTTTGCGATTATGGTTTCACCATCGTCAATGCGTGACGTAAGATAGAGTGACATATAAGTGAGAACATAACCTCCATTCAAAGCTTGGCTCAATGTTTGATTTCAAATCCCTAGTCAGCTCACTTCTCAGCAAAAACACGCCGGCTTCCGGCGTGGCGCAATCCGCGACCCTGCTGGTGCGCGACTTGCCGCAAGCCGAATACTTTACCGCCTTGGTGGAAATCATCAAGGCCGTATCCAAGATCAACGCAGACACCGAGATGTCGTTGAAGGAGCGGGTCAAGACTTTGCTCTATGTCGACGACAAGGCGGCAGACATCCACCAGCAATTGTGCCAGGACTACCTGCACTCCCGAGGCGGCAGCAAGGGCTATCTGCCGACCATCCTCGCCTACTGGCACGAACTGTCCAGCGCGTACCAGATCTGCCTGCGGCTGCACAAGAGCGGACAGAACCAGACCTCGGAGTCGGACCTGCAGCTGGTCACGCTGCGCGGCCTGCACCACCAGATGCGTCTGCTGGCCTGGAACGCCCTGCGCTATCTGAAGCCGGAAGGCACGGCCTGGCAACAGGGCTTCCGCTTCTACATCCATGCCGAAGAGGCCGGCTTCGCCCGCACCCCCATACTGCTCTATCCGGACGCGCGCCAGGAAATCACCTGCGAGCACCTGCTGATCCAGGCCGGCATGCTGCATCTGGCGCAGACCGAGAACATGCTGCACAAGGAGATCGTCGCCGTCGACCAGCTGCTGATGCTGATCAGCCAGCACATCCCGCTGGACAAGCAGCCGCCGGCCGAGGAACCGATCTTCGTCTACAACCTGTCCGCCCCGGAGCCCCCGCAACCGATGCTGCGCGGCATGGCGGGCAAATGGCACCGCTACTGGTCGGCCTACGAGATCACCAGCCGGCTGGCCGATCTGATGTTCGATCTGGACAGCCGCATCCCGAACCAGGTGGCGGCGCTGGGCTGTGAACTGGAGCGGGAGGAATGGGCCGGCCTGTGCGAGAAGCTCGCCGTGCGCTGGTCCAACGACGGCGGCAAGTCGCTGCGCAAGTCCGAGCGCTCGCTGCACGCGTCGACCGCCCAGGTGACCATCGGCTTCGACCGGGTCGCGTTCCAGATCAAGGTGCAGGACGTCGGCGCGCTGGAGTCCGAGCGCGGAGACGACTGGCGCATCAACGACATCAGCAGCACCGGCATGGGGCTGACCTTCATCGGCAAGACCACCGACCAGCTGGCGATCGGCCGGCTGATCCTGGTGAAGACCGAAAGCCATCCGCTGCTGCTCGGCGTGATCCGCCGCATCCTGCGGCAGAACAACGGCACCAAGGTCGGCATCGAGATCCTGGGCCAGACGCCGGTCGGCGTGTCGCTGACCGATCCGGGAAAACCGGAACAGCTGCCGTTCACCGCCATTTACATCACCCAGCCCAACTCGCGCAAAAACCAGCGCTGGTTCCTGATGCCGAAAACGCTGACCGGCGCCAGCAAGGAGTTGGTCCTCACCGCCCAGGGCAAATCCTACCAGATCAAGCTGAAGGACCCTCAGCAGGACTTCGAGGACTGCAGCCACAGCAATTTCGACACGCTGTCCAAAATGGATTGATCCCGACCGCCGGTTCGGCTGGAACCGGCGGCCCCCTCCCTCTCCCCGCTTCCCACTCCGCATGCCGGTCAGCCGCAAAGCAAATTCTTGCGCGCGGATACAATATGACAAAAAGATATTTGAGCAATAAAAATTAACAAATATGATCCTCTGGCGGAGATAACCGCACATACAAAGGCAAAATAGAGGATCTCAACCATGCACGTTCGCATCACGAGCAGCGCAGTCATGCTGGCGCTGGCTTCGCTGGCAAGCCACGCCGCCCCGTCCGCGCAGGAGCGC
Organism: Chromobacterium sp. CV08; assembly: GCF_051129845.1. Classification (NCBI taxonomy): domain Bacteria; kingdom Pseudomonadati; phylum Pseudomonadota; class Betaproteobacteria; order Neisseriales; family Chromobacteriaceae; genus Chromobacterium; species Chromobacterium sp. CV08. The sequence continues at coordinate 2,318,078 of NZ_CP150453.1, read as the reverse complement.
AGCGTCCCGCTGCCGCCGGGCGACCCCCTGGTCAATCAGCAATGGCATCTGAAGAACACCGGTCAGAATGCCTTCTCCAAACGCGGCGGCGTCAAAGGCGTGGACCTGAACCTCGCCTTCACCCACCTGCGCGGCATCCGCGGCGTCGGCACCACCATCGCCGTCATCGACGACGGCCTGGAAATCAGACACCCGGACCTGGCCGCCAACATCGTTCCCGGCTCGAAGAACCTGGTGAACGGCAGCGACGATCCGACGCCGGCATCGCCGGACAACGCCCACGGCACCTCGGTGGCCGGCATCGCCGCCGCCGTCGGCTTCAACGGCCTGGGCGGCCGCGGCATCGCACCGTCGGCCGGCCTGAAAGGCTTCAACTGGCTGCTGGCGCAGACGCTGGACGGCTGGCTGCTCTCCCACGGCAAGCAGCCCGGCGGCAAGCCGCTGGAATCGTTCACCGACGCGCGCGTGTTCAACCAGAGCTACGGCTCGTCGGCCATCTCCTCGCGGCCGGGCAATCCCGACGCCGACATCGAGTTGCAGACCGAGGAGGAGACCTACGAGGAGGTCAGCCGCCACAGCCACTGGGGCCGCGGCGCGACCTTCGTCAAATCGGCCGGCAACGCCTACAACTACTTCCGCGTCGGCGGCGGCTACCTGCTGGGCTACCAGGGCAACGGCGGCCTGCCGGTGCAAGACTCCAACCTGAGCGTGGACAACAGCAATTACTGGAACGTCGTGGTGTCGGCGCTGAACGCCGACGGCGTGCGCTCCTCCTACTCGTCGGTCGGGGCCAATGTGCTGTTGACCGCGCCCGGCGGCGAATACGGCACCGACTCCCCGGCCATGGTCACCACCGACCTGTCCGGCTGCGCCCGCGGCTACAACGTCAGCGGCAACACCGCCAACGGCCTGCACGGCGGCACCGCGCTGGACCCCAATTGCGACTACAACGGCGTGATGAACGGCACCTCGTCGGCCGCGCCGGCCACCTCGGGCTCGTTCGCGCTGGTGATGTCGGCCAATCCGGCGCTGAGCGCCCGCGATGTGCGCCACATCCTGATCAGCACCGCGCGCAAGGTGGATGCCGCCCAACCGGGCGTGTCGCTGGCGTTCAAGGACAAGAACGGCGGCGCGCACAGCTACCAGGCCATTCCCGGCTGGCAGAAGAACGCCGCCGGCCTGTCCTTCCATCAGTTCTACGGCTTCGGCCTGATCGATATCGACAAGGCGGTCGAAAAGGCGCTGTTCTACAACCATCCGCTGCCGCCGTTGCAGAAGACCCGCTGGCAGACCGTCACCGCCCAGGCCGCCATCCCGGACGCCGACGAGCGCGGCGTCGAAAGCGCGTTCATGCAGCCCGACGACCTGACCGTCGAAGCGGTGCAGATACTGGTCGACGCCGAGCACGGACGCGCCAGCGACCTGGCGGTGGAACTGATCTCGCCATCCGGCACCCGCTCGGTGCTGCTGTCGCCGCGCACGGCCCTGGTCGCGGAGGACTACGGCCTGAACCAGCAACGCCTGCTGTCCAACCACTTCTACGGCGAATCGGCCAAAGGCCAATGGCGGCTGCGCGTGATCGACACCAACGGCGCCGAATACCGCTACGTCTATCGCGCCGGCAATCAAAACAACATCTATTCTCTTCCGAACGCGGAAGGCAAACTGAAATCGTGGTCGATCCGCTTCTTCGGCCACCGGAGCGCAACATGAAACCGATGACCCGACTCGTCCCCGTCGCCCTGCTGATCCTGGCCGCCCACGTCCAGGCCGCCGAGCCGCCCTTTCTCGCCAAGCCCGCCGGCCAGGCCGTGGTGATCAACGGCAAGACCTACTACAAGCAAGTCCCGCAATCGAAGATCGCCAACGGCGTCTCCGCCCGCAGCGCCGGCGCCCAAGCACCGTCGTTGAAGCGCGGCGACGTGGTGCAGGCGCCGAAAGCGCTGCTTCCCGCCACCGTCAGCGGCACGGTGCTGGTGCGGCTGGCCTCGCCGAGCGACGAGGCCGCCGTCGCCCGCGACCACAGCCTCACCGTGCGCTACCGCACCGCCAGCGTCGTCGTCTTCAATACGCCGGCCCAGGCGGACCTGCTGGCGCTGCAGCAGCGGCTGTCCGCCGACAAGCGGGTGAAGAAGGCCCAACTGGAGCTCGCGAGCAACGACAAGCAGGCGGAGTAGCGCCGTTCCGCCGCTTGAGAACGGCCCCGGACTCAGTCCGGGGCCGTTTCGCCCTCCGGAGCCCGCGCAATGCAAAACGCCACAGCGCAAGGCTGTGGCGTTTCTTGGCAAGCGGCGACGGACAGCCCCGCTTACAGCACCTCGATGATGCCGGCGGCGCCCATGCCGGTGCCGATGCACATCGTCACCATGCCGTGGCCCTTGATGCCGGCGTCGCGCATGCCGTGCACCAGCGTGGCGGTGCGGATCGCGCCGGTCGCGCCCAGCGGGTGGCCCAGGGCGATCGCGCCGCCGTGCGGGTTCACCTTGGACGTATCCAGGTTCAGGTCGCGGATCACCGCCAGCGCCTGGGCGGCGAAGGCTTCGTTCAGCTCGATCCACTTCAGGTCGTCCTGCTTCAGGCCAGCCTGGGCCAGCGCGGCCGGGATCGCCTCCTTCGGACCGATGCCCATGATTTCCGGCGGCACGCCCTTGACCGAGAAGGTCACGTAGCGGGCCAGCGGCGTCAGGTTGAACTCCTTCAGCACGCGCTCGGATACCAGGATCACCGCGCCGGCGCCGTCGGACATCTGCGAGGAGTTGCCGGCGGTGACCGAACCCTTGGCGTCGAACACCGTCTTCAGCTTGGCCAGGCCTTCCAGCGAGGTCTCGCGGCGCGGGCCTTCGTCGGTGTCCAGCACGCGGGTCTTGGACACCACTTCGCCGGTTTCCAGATTCGGCGTGCGGTAGGTCACTTCCAGCGGAGTGATCTCGTTCTTGAACTTGCCGCCGTCGATCGCGGCCAGCGCGCGGCGGTGCGATTCCACCGCGAACGCGTCCTGGTCCTCGCGCGACACGCCCCATTGCTGCGCCACTTTTTCAGCGGTCAGGCCCATGCCGTAGGCGATGCCGTAGTTCTCGTCCTTGGCGAAGATTTCCGGGTTCAGCGACACCTTGTTGCCCATCATCGGCACCAGGGACATCGACTCGGAACCGGCCGCGATCACCACGTCGGCTTCGCCGAGGCGGATGCGGTCGGCCGCCATCTGCACGGCGTTGATGCCGGACGAGCAGTAACGGTTGATGGTGATGCCGCCGACGGTGTTCGGCAGGCCGGCCAGCAGCACCCCGATGCGCGCCATGTTCAGGCCCTGCTCGGCCTCCGGGAAGGCGCAGCCGACGACGCAGTCGGAAATCAGCTTCGGATCCAGATTCGGCACCTGGGCCAGCGCGCCGGTGATCACATGCGCCAGCATGTCGTCCGGACGCACATGGCGCATCATGCCGCGCGGCGCCTTGCCCACCGGCGTGCGGGTGGCGGCGACGATGTAAGCTTCTTGTACTTGTTTGCTCATTTTCGATTCTCCTGTCGGCCGCTTGATCGCCTCTACGGCGATCAAGCGGCCTGTCATCTGGCTATTGGCCGTACTTGCGGGAGGATTCGTCGCGAGCGGGCCGAGGTCGAAGCGAGAAGCGCAGCCGTACATGCGGTACGGCGAGCATCGCAGCATTCGAGATCGGCGCGCGCAGCAGAATCATCCCCAAGTACTTAGTTGCGCAGCGGCTTGCCGGTTGTCAGCATATTGGCGATGCGGTCCTGGGTCTTGGAGTTCTTCAGCAGGGTCATGAAGGCCTTGCGCTCCAGGTCCAGAATCCATTGCTCGTTGACCAGGGTGCCGGCTTCCACGTCGCCGCCGGTCATCACGTCGGCGATCAGTGAGGCGATGAAGAAATCGTGCTGGCTGATGAAGTTGCCTTCCAGCATGTTCACCAGCTGGCCCTTGATCGACGCCGCGCCGGAACGGCCGGCCACCGGGAAGCCCTTGACCTTCAGCGGCGGGCGGTAGCCGGACTCGGCCATCGCCAGCGCCTGCTGCTTGGCGACATACAAGAGCTCGTAGGCGTTGAACACCACCGGATCGCCCTTCTTGAAGAAGCCCTGTTCCTGCGCCTCGACGCCGCTGGTGGCGACCTTGGCGGTGGCGACGTTCATGAAGTAATCCTTCAGCGCGGCCAGCAGATCGCCCTTGGCCTCCTGCGAGGCGCGCAGCGCGAATTCCTTGCAACCGCCGCCGCCCGGCAGCAGGCCGACGCCCACTTCCACCAGGCCGACGTAGGACTCCAGCGCGGCCACGGTCTTGTCGCAGTGCATCGCGAACTCGCAGCCGCCGCCGAACACATAGCCCTGGGTCGCGGCCACGGTCGGGATCTGGCTGTAACGCAGGCGCATCGCGGTCGCCTGGAAGCGGCTCAGCGTCGCCTCGATCGCGCCCCAATCGCCCATCATGAAGGCCGGCATCATCGCCTGCAGGTCGGCGCCGACGGAGAACGGCTCTTCGGTCTGCCAGATCACCAGGCCCTTGAAGCGGTCCTCGGCGATGTCCAGCGCGGTGTTCACGCCGTCCAGCACGGCCGGGCCGATCGCGTGGGCCTTGGACTTGAACGACACCACCAGCACCTCGTCGCCGGTGGTGAAGGCACGCACGCCTTCGTTCTCGAACACGGTTTCGCCCAGCTGCTCGGCCTTCTCGCCCAGCACCTTGGCCGGAGCCAGCTGGCGCTTGTACACATCAAGCGCGGAGCGGCCGACCAGCTTGCTGTCCGCTGCATTGTAGGAGCCATCGGCGAAATGCACGCCGGCGCGGCCGCCTTCCAGCACCCAGGCCGGCAGTTCGGCCTTGGTCAGCGCCTTGCCGGCGGCGATGTCTTCGTTCAGCCACTTGGCGACCTGCTGCCAGCCTGCGGCCTGCCAGGTCTCGAACGGACCGGCGGACCAGCCGAAGCCCCAGCGGATGGCGAAGTCGACGTCGCGGGCGCAGTTGGCGATATCGGCCAGATGGAAGGAAATGTAATGGAACACGTCTCGGAAGCAGGCCCACAGGAATTGCGCCTGCGGATGCTCGCTGCTGCGCAGCTTCTGGAACTTCTCGGCCGGATCGGCGATCTTCAGGATTTCCTTGACCGCGTCGTCGCCCTTCTCGCCGGAGCCGACGTACTCGCCCTTGGCCGGGTCGAGCACCAGCATGCGCTTGCCGTCCTTCTTGTAGATGCCGGCCTTGGTCTTGGAGCCCAGCGCGCCGTTCGCGATCAGTTGCTGCATCCAGTCCGGCGTCGCGAACAGGCTGTGCCACGGGTCCTGCGGCAGCGTATCCTGCATGGTCTTCACCACGTGGGCGAAGGTATCCAGGCCGACGACGTCGGCGGTACGGAAGGTGGCGGACTTCGGGCGGCCCAGGCGCGGACCGGTCAGATCGTCGACGACGTCGAAGCGGATGCCGTATTTGGCGGCATTGGCGATCGTGGCCAGCATCGAGAACACGCCGATGCGGTTGGCGACGAAGTTCGGGGTGTCCTTCGCGCGCACCACGCCCTTGCCCAGCGTCGACACCAGGAAGCGTTCCAGGTTGTCCAGGATGTGGGCGTCGGACGTGACGCAGGGAATGATTTCAACCAGGTGCATATAGCGCGGCGGGTTGAAGAAGTGTACGCCGCAGAAGCGCGGGCGCACCGAATCCGGGCAGCCTTCGGCCAGCTTGTTGATCGACAGGCCGGAGGTATTGGTGGCGAAGATGGTGTGCTCGCCCAGGTGCGGCGCCACCTTGTGGTACAGATCGACCTTCCAGTCCATGCGCTCGGCGATCGCCTCGATCACCAGATCGCAGTCTTTCAGCAGGTGCAGATGGTCGTCGTAGTTGGCCGGCTGGATGTGGGCGACCACGTCGCTGCCTGCCAGCGGGGAGGGTTTCAGCTTCTTCAGGCCGTCGATGGCCTTCAGCGCGATGCCGTTCTTGTCGCCGTCCTTGGCCGGCAGGTCGAACAGAATCGTCGGTACCTTGGCGTTCACCAGGTGGGCTGCGATCTGCGCCCCCATCACGCCGGCGCCGAGCACGGCAACCTTGCGTACATTGAATTTGGTTTGAGACATGGTTTCCTCGTTTTGTCGAAACACACATGAGACAGGCCCCTCTCAACCTGTCCTGCTTGCTTCAAGGACGGGCGTTGATTCGTCCTTGCCCTGTTCCGCGCCGGCCGGGGCGAGCGCGGCGCAGGGTACTGCTTGATAGTCAGGCCGGCGTTTATCGCTGTTGTTCCCGCCGGACCCGATCGCCTGGCCGCTCCGCTGTCGGAACGGCGTGGGCGATCTATTCAGTCGAGCGCAGATAAAATATCAAACACTCGCTTTTATGTCGGATTAGTCTAACCCATTTTGGGCAAAATCAAAGCAGGTTTTGTAAAAAAAATCATGCGGCGCTGGCGCGCCCGCAACAATGCCCGTCCGCCAGCCGGAAAGACAACAGGGCGGGACGCCTTGCGCCCCGCCCTGTCAAGCTTTCCAGCCGGCTAGCGCCGCCTTAGAAGCGATAGTTGTACTGCACGCCGACCAGTTGCAGATAGGTCTTGTAAGTACCTTTGACGGTGCCGCCGTTGCCGGTGCAGGTGCCGTTATTGCCGGTCGGATTGCAGGTGTCGCTATAGTTGACGTTGGCGTTCTTGAAGTCGATGAAGCTGTACGCCAGGTCGATGGAGCTCTGCTTGTTGATCTTGTAGTTGGCGCCGAGGGACAGCCACAGGCGGTCGCTGTCCGGAATCGCCGGGTGGCGGTCCAGATCGCTCTTGACCGGCGACTGCTCCCAGGCCAGGCCGCCGCGCAGCATCCAGGCGTCGTTCAGCTGGTAGTTGCTGCCCAGCGACACGCGCCAGGTATCCTTCCAGTTCTGGTGCAGCACCAGGTCGCCCTGCACCACGCTGTTGACGGTGGACTGCTTGATGTCCACCTGCTGCAGGCGCGAGTTGCGCACCCAGGTCACGTCACCCATCAGCGCGACCTTGCTGTTCAGCTGGTGGAAGAAGTTGGCCGAGGCGGTCTCCGGCGTGGTGACGTCGACCGAGGCCGAGGCATCCGGGTGCTTCATCTTGGCGGCCGCGGCGGCCGACAGCGGGATGCCGAACGGTACCAGGCTGCCGCTGACATTGTTGAAGGTCCAGGTCGAGCTGCCGGTCAGCGTCTGCTTGATGCTGGAGCGGTAGGCCAGGCCGAAGCGGGTGTTGTCGTCCAGCTGGAACATGTAGCCGACGTTCCAGCCGAAGCCCCAGTCGTCGCCCTGGACGTGGGCCAGGCCGTCGCCGCGGACGCCGGCGGCCCTCAGCAGGCCGCTGGCGGTGGCGATGTTGCCGGGCGTCGCGCCGCCGGGCAGTTGGCTGGCGACACCCAGCGCCAGGCCGGAAGTGGCATCGGCCATCTGATCCAGCGTCGCCTTCATATACTGGGCGGAAACGCCGAAGCCGAAGGAATGACGCTCGTCCAGCTTGAAGGCGATGGACGGATTGATGTTCAGCGACTGCAGATTGATGCTTCTCAGCGCGTAGCGCCCAGCCCAGTTATAGTCGTAGTCGAGCTTGGCGCCGTAGGGCACATAGAGGCCGATGCCGGCGGTGAACTTGTCGTTGATCTTGCTGGACAGGTAGAAGGTCGGCGCGGCGACGACCTTGGGCGCGAAGTTGCCGCCGTTGCCGTTGCCGGTGGACTGGCCCAGCACATTGACCGAGCCCTTGTCGGTATATTCGGAGTGCGGCACCACCAGCGTGGCGCCGGCGGAAATCTGGGTGCCGTCCAGCCGGGACAGGCCGGCCGGGTTGGAGAAGATGGTGGAAGGATCATTGGCTTCGGCGCCGTTGGCGTGGGCGGTGCCCTGGCCGGAAACGCTCTGCGAACCGAACTGATAACCCGAGGCAGCAGCCTGTGTGGACGCCAGGCCGAGCGCGGTGCCCATGATCATCACGGACAGGCTAAGATGCTTGAGCTTCATGCTTCCCTCTCTTATTGCTTGGGTAGATATTTTCATTAACGATGACCCGGTCATGGTGCGAGTCATCATTGATGCTACCAGAGAATTAGAGCAATCCAACCAAAGTGCCGAGCTTTTATTCCAAACGTTCGTTTAATGCAACATTTCCACAACAATTGATGAAGCCGGCAACAATCAACCGTCGCCGAGCAGGCGGGACTTGCCGTCGCGGTCTATCGCGACATAGGTGGCGATCACCTCGGTGATCCGCACATGCGCGCCGTCCATGCGCTCCGCCTCGACCGAGATCTTCAGCGTGATCGACTTCTGTCCGATCCGCAGACGTTCGACATACAGGTCCACCACGTCGCCCAGCAGGATGGGCGCGGCGAACTGGAAGGCGTTGACCGCCACCGTGGTGACCGGCCCGCGCGACAGGCGCTCCGCGTCCAGACTGCCGGCCATGTCGATCTGGCTCATCAACCAGCCGGCCTGAACCCGCCCGTAGGCATTGGTGCTGGTCGGCAGCGCCCTGACCCGCAGCGCCGGCACCCGGCTTTCCTGTTGCTCCATCGCCTACTCCCGCCCGATTCCGGGCCTTGCTCATTGAAAACGGCCGCGATCTCCGCGGCCGTCATGTCGGCGCCGGATCCCCTGCGGTCTCCGGCATGGTAGCACGCGGCCCGATTTAGAAAATCAGGCGCTGCAACAATTTGTCGTCATGCTGCTCCAGCTTCTTGTCGAAGTCGTCCACCATGATCACATCGCGCTTCAGCTTGCGGGCGCGGGTGACGGCGTCGAACTCTTCCTGATTGATCAGGCCGGTCTGCAGCGCCTCGGCCAGTCGCTCGCGGGCGGTGATGGTATTGAACTTGCCGTCGCGCGCCAGCTTGCGCAGCTTCTGCTCCACCGGCTCGGTGGCCAGGATGGCGTGCAGCGCATGATCCAGCACGCCGACCGGATCGGTCTCGGCCTTCGGCACATACATGCCGCGGGTCAGCCGCTCGCGGGTCGCGCCCGGTTCCATCATCGCGCGCGCCACCTTGGTGCCGACGCGGTCCGACGCCGGCTTCAGCGTCAGGCCCCACGGGAAGATCACGCGGCGCAGAATCCAGGCCAGGCCGCGACTGGGCAGGTTGGCCAGGAAGCCGTCCATCGCCACCTGCACGTCGTACAGCGCGTTTTCGACCGCCCAGCTCATCACGGCGACGTCTTCCTTCTGCGCGCCCTCGCGTTCGAAACGCTTCAGCGAGGCGGTGGCGATGTACAGGCCGGACAGCATGTCGCCGAGACGGGCCGACAGCTTCTCGCGGAATTTCAGCGAGCCGCCCAGGCTGAACATCGCCATGTCGGACAGCAGCGCGAAGGCGCTGGACAGGCGGGTGACGCGCTTGTAGTAAGCCGCGGTGACGCCGCCCTTAGGGCTCCTGGCGAAGCAGGCGCCGGTCAGGCCAAGCCACAGCGAGCGGGCGAAGTTGCTGATCACGAAGTTGATGTGGCCGGTGATCGCCTTGTCGAACTCGGCGCCGTCGTTGGCCATCGCCGACTTCATCTCGCGCAGCACGAACGGATGGCAGCGGATCGCGCCCTGTCCGTAGATGATCATCGAACGGGTCAGGATGTTGGCGCCCTCGACGGTGATGCCGATCGGAATCGCCTGATAGCCGCGCGCCAGATAGTTGCGCGGCCCCAGCACCACGGCCTTGCCGCCGTGCACGTCCATCGCGTCGTTCAGCGTTTTGCGCATGCGCTCGGTGTTGTGGTACTTCAGGATGGCGGACAGCACCGACGGCTTCTCGCCGTTGTCCAGGCCGGTCAGCGCCAGGTCTTGCGAGGCCTCCATCTGGTAGGTGTAGCCGCCGATGCGCGCCATCGCCTCGTCCACGCCCTCGAACTTGCCGATCGGCAGGCCGAACTGGTCGCGGATGCGGGCATAGGCGCCGGTGGTCCAGGTGGTCAGCTTGCCGCAGGCCACCGACATCGCCGGCAGCGAGATGCAGCGGCCGACCGACAGGCACTCGACCAGCATGCGCCAGCCCTGGCCGGCGTATTCGCGGCCGCCTATGATCCAGTCCAGCGGAATGAACACGTCCTTGCCCCAGGTCGGGCCGTTCATGAAGGCGGAACCGCCCGGGAAGTGGCGGCGGCCGATCTCGACGCCCTCGTGCTCGGTCGGCACCAGCGCGCAGGTGATGCCTATCTCTTCCTTGTCGCCCAGCAGATGGTCAGGGTCGTACATCTTGAACGCCAGGCCCAGTATGGTGGCGACCGGCGCCAGCGTGATCCAGCGCTTCTCCCAGCTGATGCGCACGCCGAGCACATCGTCGAAACGCTCGCCGGTGCGCGGATGGGTGTAGGAGCCGCGGCATACCACGCCGAAGTCCGGAATGGCGCCGGCGTCGGAACCGGCGTACGGACTGGTCAACGCGAAGCACGGCACTTCGACGCCCTTGGCCAGGCGCGGCAGGTAGTAGTCCTTCTGCTCGTCGGTGCCGTAGTGCTGCAGCAGTTCGCCCGGTCCAAGCGAGTTCGGCACCATCACCGACACCGCAGCGGTGCCGCCGCGGGTGGCGATCTTGGTCACCACCTTGGCATGGGCGTAGTTGGAGAATTCCAGGCCGCCATACTTCTTCTTGACGATCATGCCCAGGAAGCCGTGGTCCTTGATGAACTGCCACACGTCGGGCGGCAGGTCCTTCAGCTCATGGGTGATCTTCCAGTCGTCGATCATGCCGCACAGCTGTTCGGTCGGACCGTCGATGAAGGCCTGCTCTTCCGGCGTCAGCTTCGGATCGGGGAAGGACAGCAGGCGGTCATAGTCCGGCTTGCCGGAGAACAGGTCGCGATCCCACCAGACGGTGCCGGCGTTGATGGCTTCCTGCTCGGTCTGCGACATCGCCGGCGTGATTTTCTTGAACACGCCGAACACCGGACCGGTGAACACGGCGCGGCGCAGCGGGACGATGTTCAGCACCGCGGCGATCACGGCGAACACCGCCCAGACGGCGGCGTGCGGCGGACAGTGGAAGACGAACTGGAGCGCGGCGAGCCAGGCGGCGACGCCCACGGTCCAGGCCAGCACCGGCGCGGCGCAATAGGCCAGCGCGCCGAGCAGCACGATCAGAAGAATGGCAGCAATCATTGTGTTTTACCCTCGTGTTGACCCCTTGGTTCCGCGCGCGCCGCCTTGCTGTTGTCGTTCGACGCGCTTGCGGAATCAGCCTTCGACGGGCGCGACCAAACCGGCAATCACGAAAGGCACCAGATACTTGACGATCATGTCCGGATCCCGGGCGGTAACGATCTGGCTGCGCGTGAAGATTTTCAGCACATCGTTGCCGGCGAAGGCGTTGAACATGACGCTGAAGGCGAGGTGCATGCGCCAGGCGAGCTGCTCCGACTCCAGATGCGGCAGCGCCCTTTGGAAGGCCCCGCTATAGCGCTGGACGAACACGCTGTACTGCTGCGAGATGGTCTCGCGCAGCAGGCGGTGGTTTTCCACCAGCGTGCGCGACAGCAGGCGCACGAACATGGCGCCGCCGCGCGACGGGTCCTTGGACAGGGCCAGACAGGGCCGTATGAAGGACAGCACCAGCTGTTCCAACGGCAACGGTCCGGCTTCCGCCTCCAACCGGTCCAGTTCGGCCAGGCAGTCCTCCAGCAACGGAGCCAGCCTGCGCAGAAACACGGATTCGAACAACGCATCCTTGGAGCCGAAGTGATAGTTCACCGCGGCCAGATTCACCTCGGCCTGCTGGGTGATCATGCGCAGCGACGTCGCCTCGAAACCGTGCTCGACGAACAGGCGTTCCGCCACGTCGAGAATGCGGGTTGCGGTGTCGGGACGATTGGCCTCCATGGTCTCCAGTGCCTTTATTGTGTTTGCTTGTGGTTTTGTCTTGCTCATCTCAGCTTTCGAACAAGCGTTTCAAACTTACGTTTTAACTTGACGGATGTCAAGGCATGTCCCCATCGCCCCGCCCTCCATCGCTTTTGGGCCAACAAAAACGGCAGTCTGATTTTAGACCGCCGTTTGAATGAAACACGCGTTAAAAGCGCTTAGTCAAGACCCCGCAACAGATCTTGTTGGAGATCGAGCACGTTTTCCAGGCCGACGCTGATGCGCAACAGCCCCTCGACGATGCCGGCCTGGGCGCGCGCCTCGGGCGTGACGCGGGCGTGGGTGGTGCTGGCCGGATGGGTAATGGTGGTTTTCACATCGCCCAGATTGGCGGTGCGCGAGATCACCTCGACGGCGTCGACCACGCGCCATGCCGCCTCGCGGCCGCCGCTGACGACAAAGGACACCACCGCCCCGCCGCTCTTCTGCTGGCGCAGCGCCAGCTCGTGCTGCGGGTGGCTCTCCAGGCCCGGATAGTAGACGCGCTCGACGCCCGGCCGCGCCTCCAGCCAGCGCGCCAGCTCCAGCGCGTTGGCGCTGTGCTTCTCCATCCGCAGGTGCAGCGTTTCCAGGCCGGACAGCAGCGTCCAGGCGTTGAACGGCGACAGGGACGGGCCGGCCGCGCGCACATGCAGATAGATCTGCTCGATCAGCTTGTCGCTGCCGACGACGGCGCCGCCCATCACCCGGCCGTGGCCGTCGATGAACTTGGTGGCGGAATGCATGACCAGATCGGCGCCCAGTTTCAGCGGCTGCTGCAGCGCCGGCGAACAGAAACTGTTGTCAACCACCAACAGCGCGCCGTGGGCGTGGGCGATGTCGGCGATCGCGGCGACGTCGGCGACCTCGGTCAGCGGGTTGGACGGCGTTTCCAGGAACAGCAGCCGGGTGTTCGGCCGCAGCGCCTCGCGCCAGGCGGACAGGTCGCGCGCGTCGACGAAGTCGGTGGCCACGGCGAACTTGGACAGCTGGTTGGCGAACAGATTGGTGGTGGAGCCGAACAGGCTTTGCGACGACACGATGTGGTCGCCGGCCTGCAGCAGCGTCATCATGATGGCCTGGATCGCCGCCATGCCGGTGGCGGTGGCGATCGCGCGCTCGCCGCCTTCCATCTGCGCCAGCCGCTGCTGGAACGCCGATACCGTCGGATTGGTGAAGCGGGAATAGGTGTAGCCGTCGATTTCGCCGAGGAACATCGCTGCGGCCTGCGCCGCCGATTCATAGGTGAAGCTGGAGGTGAGGAACAGGCCCTGGCTGTGTTCGCCGAATTCGCTGACGGCGCGGCCGGCGCGGATGGCCAGCGTTTCCGGGTGCAGGGGGGCGTGATGCGGGTCGGACATTCGCTTCTCTCTTTCTCGTCGCCGGCCGCGAGCCGGCTGTCATTACCCGGCTATCTTGCCTGAAAACCGCGCGCTTGCTAAATCACATCCGGCGCTATCGCCCGGCCGGCGTCGGCATTTGGCGCCCCCCCTCTCGCCCCAAACGCCGTCGTCGGCCGCGCGCGCTACATCGCGGCGCGGAAGATCGCGCACAGTTCCTCGTGGCTGGCGCGGCGCGGATTGGTCAGGCCGCAGGCGTCGCGCAGCGCGTTGTCGGCCAGCGTCGGGATGTCGGCCTCGCGCACGTCCAGCGCCCGCAGGCCCGGCGGAATGCCGACATCGGCCGACAGCCGGGTGATCGCCCTGATGGCGGACTGGGCGTCGCCGTCCGCTTCGCCCAGCGCCCGCGCCACGTCGCCGAGGCGCTCGCCGGCCTCGACGGCGTTGAACGCCTGCACATGCGGCAGCAGCACCGCGTTGCAGACGCCGTGCGGCAGATCGTAGAAGCCGCCCAGCTGGTGCGCCATCGCATGCACATAGCCGAGCGAGGCGTTGTTGAAGGCCATGCCGGCCAGGAACTGGGCGCAGGCCATCGCCTCGCGCGCCTCCATGTCGCGGCCGTCGTGCACCGCGCGGCGCAGGAAGCCGGCGATCAGCTCCACCGCCTTCAAGGCGCAGGCGTCGGTGATCGGCGTGGCCGCGGTGGACACATAGGCCTCCACCGCGTGGGTCAGCGCATCCATGCCGGTGGCGGCCGTCAGCGACGGCGGCATGCCGGCCATCGTTTCCGGATCGTTGACCGACAGTATCGGCGTGACGTGCTTGTCGACGATGGCCATCTTGATGCGGCGAGCCTCGTCGGTGATGATGCAGAAGCGCGTCATTTCCGACGCGGTGCCGGCCGTGGTGTTGATCGCCACCAGCGGCAGCTGCGGCTTGGCCGACTTGTCGACGCCCTCGTAATCCTGGATGCGGCCGCCGTTCACCGCCACCAGCGCGATGGCCTTGGCGCAATCGTGCGGCGAACCGCCGCCCAGCGACACCACGGCGTCGCAGCGCTTGTCGCGCAGCAGCGCCAGCCCGGCCTCGACGTCGGCGCAGCCGGGGTTGGCGTGAACGCCGTCGAACACCACCGGCTCGATGTCGGCCTGGCCCAGCATTTCGGCCACCCGGCCCGCCAGGCCGGCCTTGACCAGTCCGGCGTCGGTGACGATCAGCGCGCGGCGGAAACCGTGGCCGCGCATCTCGGCTATCGCCTGGCTCAGACAGCCGGCGCCCATCAGATTGAACGAGGGAATGAAGAAAGCGCTGACGCCCATGAACATCTCCTTGGTTAAAACGATGTCATGAGCCCAGTCTGAGCCGCCGCCCTCCCCCGCGCCTTGCCTCAGATCAAACGAGGGGGAGTCTCAGCGCAGCAGCGCGGCGTTGTCGCGCAGCCACTGGCCGGCCAACTCGCCGAAGCCGTCCCACATGATCTGCACGCCCAGGCACAGCAGGATGAAGGCCGACAGCCGCAGGAAGACCACCGAGCCGGTCTGCCCCAGATAGCGCAGCAGCTTGTCGGCGTGGCTGTAGCACAGATAGACCAGCACGCTGCAGGCCACGATGGCGGCCGAGCCGGCCAGCGGCGCCACCGCGTAGCGGACGATGCCCTTGCCGCTGCCGGTCAGCGTCGCGCCTATGGTGATCGCGACCGAGATCGAGCCCGGCCCCACCGTCAGCGGGAAGGTCAACGGGTAGAAGGCGCGCTGTTTCAGCTCGGCCTGGCTGTCGGCGCGCGCCTGCTCGGCCGGGGCCTGGCTGGGCTCGGCCGGCGTGTCGTTCAGCATGCGCCAGGCGGCGAAGGTGATCAGCAGGCCGCCGGACATCTGCACCACCGGCAGCGACACGCCGAAGAAGGACAGCACATAGCCGCCGACATACATGCTGCCGACCAGCAGCAGCGCGCAGTACAGCGCGATGCGTCGCGCCAGGTAGCGCCGCTGCTGCGGCGTGTTGCGCGCCGTCATCGAAATGAAGATGGGCACCAGGCCCGGCGGATTCATGATGGGGAGCAGCGCCGCCATCACGAAAAGGAATTTGGTCACGAAGATGGACAGCAACTGCATGCGGCGCTCCGCTGGCGGGTGTTTAAAATGTTATCGGCTTGGCGAATGAAACCATAAAAAAAGCGCAGGCGCCAGCCTGGTTTTACCATCCCGATTCACGTCCCGACAGACCCGGCCGCGGGCCCGTCGGGACGCGCTCAAGACCAGCGCCCTGTCGTGGGATCGAAGGTCCGGGTCTCGGTATCGAAGCGGTCGAGCAGGCCAAGCACCGCATTGCGCAGCGAGTCGTAATTGCGCAGCACCTGTTCGATGCGCGCCTTGCCGGGCCCGTTCAAGCCCGCGGTGACGGCCTGGGCGCGCGCCAGCGACAATGCGTCGTGGAAGACCGTGGCCGGATTCGCCTGGCGTTCCTGGCCGGGATTGGCGATATAGGCCCGCAAGGCGGTATCGTCGACCAGATTGTCCAGCACATCGTCCAGCGCCTTCAACACCTCGCTGCGCCAGGCCTTGGTCCTGCCGCCTATCCGCCTGTCCTCTCCCCCTCCGCCGGCAGGAAAGCCGGCGCAAATGATTTCGCACCACTGCCACTGCAGGCGACCGCTGTAGCCGCCGAACATATGAGCATGCCGGTCGCGCTCGGCAGCCCCCCGCCGGGCCACCAGCGGCTGATTGGCGCCGCTGTGGCCCAGATCCAGCTGGGCCAGGCCCGCCCAGGCCTCATCCAGAGGCACGCTGTAGGCTCTCATTCTCTGACGCCACACCGCCCCGCCGCCAAACACGGCGGCCAGCGCGTTGTCGATCACGCCGATCACATCGCCGAAGACATGGTCGCCCTGGGCCGGCGCCAGCGAGGGCGCGTCCTGCGGCCGCGGCACCGGCGGCAAGGCGCCGTTATTGATGGGATTCGGATACGTGCATCTTGCGATGATGGACATTGCGCTCTCCTTTGTCGTGCCGGCGCGGCCCGCCAGCCGGGTCCGCCGTCAAGGGAACGCGCGCGCCGCGCCGTCGTGACGGTCGCCAATGCAAACAGGCCCCGAACGGGGCCTGTCGCTGTCATGGGGACCGGGAGAGGACTAGGCTTTCGATGCGGCCAGCTTGCCGCCGCGGCCTTCCTCGCGCAGGTCCAGCGCCTTGCGGTGCGCCTCGGCCAGTTCGATCTTGTCCAGCGGGACCACGCGGGTCTTGTGCTTGGCGCGGTAGCCCCACCACAACGCCAGGAACAGCGGGATGCCCAGATAGGTGGCGATCACCCCGTTCCAGTCCACCTTGGCGGCGGTGAAGGCGGTGTAGTTCTGGCCCAGCATGATCAGCAGGCACAACGCGAAGGCGAACAGCGGACCCAGCGGGAACCACTTGGCCTTGTACGGCAGATCGTCCAGGCTGTAGCCCTGCTTCACGTAGGCGCGGCGGAAGCGGTAGTGGCTGATGGCCACGCCCAGCCAGGCGATGAAGCCGGTCATGCCGGAAGAGTTCAGCAGCCACATATAGACCGCGTTGCTCTGGAACAGCGAAGTCAGGAAGCACAGGCAGGCCACCAGCGTGGTCGCGTACAGCGCGTTGCGCGGCACGCCGTTGTCGGAGAGCTTGCCGAAGGCCTTCGGCGCCATGCCGTTCTTGGCCATCGCGTACAGCATGCGGGTGGACGCGTACATGCCGGAGTTGCCGGCGGACAGGATGGCGGACAGGATCACGGCGTTCATCAGGCTGGCGGCGAAGGCCAGGCCGGCGCGGCTGAACACCAGCGTGAACGGGCTGGCGCCGACATCCTTCATGTCGTTCTTCAGCAGCGACGGGTCGTTGTGCGGCAGGATGAGGCCGATGATCAGGATGGACAGCATGTAGAACATCAGGATGCGCCAGAAGATCTGCCGCACGGCGCGCGGGATGGTGCGGCCCGGATTGGCCGACTCGCCGGCGGCGACGCCGATCAGCTCGGTGCCCTGGAAGGAGAAGCCGACCACCATGGCGACGCCGACGAAGGCGGCCAGGCCGCCGACGAACGGCCCCTCGCCCTGCATCATCACGGAGAGGCCCGGCGCGATGCGGCTCGGATCCGGCTCGGTCATGATGCCGAAGATCATCAGGAAGCCGATGACGATGAAGGCCACGATGGTGGCCACCTTCAGCATCGAGCACCAGAATTCGGCCTCGCCGAACCCCTTCACCGAGAAGTAGTTGAGCGCGAAGATGACGGCCAGGAAGCCCCCGCTCCACACCACGCCCGGCATGCCCGGGAACCAGTAGTTCATGATGATGGAGGCCGCAGCCAGCTCCACCGCCACCGTGATGGCCCAGTTGTACCAATAGTTCCAGCCCTGGGCGAAGCCGAAGGCCGGATCGACGAAGCGCGAACCGTAGACCTGGAAGGAACCGGACACCGGCATGAAGGCCGCCATCTCGCCCAGACTGGTCATCAGGAAGTAGACCATCAGGCCGACCAGCGCGTAGGCCAGCAACGCCCCGCCGGCGCCGGCGCCGGAAATGGTGGCGCCGGAAGCCAGGAACAGGCCGGTGCCGATCGAGCCGCCGATGGCGATCATCGACAGGTGGCGCGCCTGCAGCGAGCGCCTCAGCTCCGGCGCGTCTTGTTTCTTGTTCATATCCAACTCACTCTATCGTTCTGCCGCGCGGCAAGCTTCCGCGCCGCCCGGTCGGTCGAAAACCGGGTCCGAATAATCAAAGCGGAAAAGAATGACATCGTTCGCCGGCATTGCCTAGTCCGGATCAGGCGATTTGCGCAAAAAACGAAGATGTCATGTTCGGAAATGAAAGAAAAGCCACGACGGACAAGGCGGGATGGCCGCCCGCCGGATCGCCGCCCGGGTGAGGACAAGACGCCACAGCGCCATTGGGCGCCGGGCCGCCCTCCCGGCCCGAGGCGCGCTTCTTCGCGCGCCGGGCCGCTGGAATCAACATGCAATGTAAATAAACGGTAAAAGCGCAGGCGCGCCGCGCGCCGTCGGCGGGCTGTCGGCAAATCCTGCAATGCCAATGCCTTAGGCAAGCGCTTCATTCACGGTCGGTAATATAAAAATCAAACGCTCTTTTTTAATTAACAATTCACAACACAAAGCGGCCCGCCGCTCAAACCAGACTCATATTATTCATTCACTCTTCAACATGGCAATACCGGCATAGACTGCTGGTTTATCAGCATAAAGCGGCAGAAAGCATGAAATAATGTCATGCTCTGCCTCATCAATAACAAGCGAACCGTCCGTCCGGAGCACACCGCATGTCGACCCCCACTCCCGCCAAGACCAAGCGTCTGCCCATAGTCATCGCCATCATCGCCGTTCTGGGCGGCGGCTGGTGGTGGCACCAGCACAGCCAGAGCGCCAGGGAGGCGGCCGCCAGAAACAAGGGAGGCGCGCCGATGGCGGTCGGCGTGGCGACGGTGAAGACCATGGACGCGCCGCTGCAGCTGAACGCGCTGGGCACCGTCAATTCGACCTATACCGTGACGGTGCGCAGCCGGGTCGACGGCCAGCTGGAGAAGATCCATTTCGACGAAGGCCAGCTGGTCAAGCAGGGCCAGCTGCTGGCCGAACTCGACGCCCGCCCCTACCAGGCGGCGCTGACCCAGGCCGAGGGCCAGCTGCTGCGCGACAAGGCGCTGCTGGAGAACGCCAGGCTCGATCTGGCCCGCTACCAGCAGCTGGCCAGCCAGAACTCCATCGCCAAGCAGCAGGTCGACACCCAGCAGGCGCTGGTCCACCAGTACGAGGGCACGGTCAAGGTCGACCAGGGCGCCGTCGCCGCCGCCCGCGTCAATGTCGACTACACCCGCATCACCGCGCCGGTCGGCGGCCGCGTCGGCCTGCGCCAGGTCGACCCCGGCAATGTGGTGCACGCCGGCGACGCCAACGGCGTGGTGGTGATCACCCAGACCCAGCCGATCAACGTGGTGTTCGCGATTCCCGAAGTCAATCTGAACGCGGTGCTGCAGGCCGCCGCCGCAAGCAAATCGCTGCGGGTCGAGGCCTGGGACCGCGACAACCGCCACAAGCTGGCCGACGGCACGCTGCTGGCGCTGGACAACCAGCTGAACACCAGTACCGGCACGATCAACATCAAGGCCAGGTTCGCCAACGACAAGCAGCTGCTGTTCCCCAATCAGTTCGTCAACGTCAATCTGCAGCTGGGCGTGCGCAAGGACGCGGTGGTGGTGCCGACGGTGGCGGTGCAGCTGGGCAAGGTCGGCAACTACGTCTACACCGTCGGCGGCGACGCCACCGTCAGCATCGCCAAGGTCAGGACCGGTCCGGTCTCCGGCGACAACACCATCATCGAGGACGGCCTGAAGCCGGGCCAGCGGGTGGTGATAGACGGCGTGGACAAGCTGCGCGACGGCGCCCAGGTCAAGGTGATAGACCGCGCGGCCCAGGCCAAGGAGGCGGCGTCGGCGGCGGCCGGCGAGGCCAAGCCCCGCAAGAAGCGCGGCACCGGCGCCTGGGGCAAGCGCCACGCCTCGGCGGCAAACTGAGCAAGGACACCGCATGAATCCCTCTCGTCCGTTCATTACGCGGCCGGTGGCCACCACCTTGCTGATGCTCGCCATCCTGCTGACCGGCCTGGTGTCCTGGCGCATGCTGCCGGTATCGGCGCTGCCCGAAGTCGATTATCCGACGATACAGGTGGTGACGCTGTATCCCGGCGCCAGCCCCGACGTGATGACTTCGTCGGTCACCGCGCCGCTGGAGCGCCAGTTCGGCCAGATGCCGGGCCTGTCGCAGATGTCGTCGTCCAGCTCCGGCGGCGCCTCGGTGATCACGCTGCAGTTCAGCCTGGACCTGACGCTGGACGTGGCCGAACAGGAAGTGCAGGCGGCGATCAACGCCGCCGGCAACCTGCTGCCGTCCGACCTGCCCAGCCCGCCGATCTACAACAAGGTCAATCCGGCCGACACGCCCATCCTGACCATAGCCGTCAGTTCGCCGACGCTGCCGCTGACCAAGCTGGAGGACATGGTCGATACCCGGCTGGCGCAGAAGCTGTCGCAGGTGCCGGGCGTCGGCCTGGTCAGCATCAGCGGCGGCCAGCGCCCGGCCGTGCGCATACAGAGCAATCCGAAGGCGCTGGCCGCGCGGGGACTGACGCTGGAGGACATCCGCACCGCCATCGCCAGCGCCAACGTCAATCAGGCCAAGGGCAGTTTCGACGGCCCGCTGCAGGCGTCCACCGTCGACGGCAACGACCAGCTGCAGTCGGCCGACGATTACAGAAAGGTCATCATCGCCTACCAGAACGGCGCGCCGGTCTACGTCAGAGACGTGGCCAAGGTGGTGGAATCGGCCGAGAACGTGCGGCTGGCCGCCTGGTCGGGCACGACGCCGGCCGTCATCCTGAACGTGCAGCGCCAGCCCGGCGCCAACGTGATCCAGGTGACCGACCGCATCAAATCGCTGCTGCCGCAGCTGAAGTCCACGCTGCCCGGCTCGGTCGACGTCGCCGTGCTCAGCGACCGCACCGTGACCATACGCGCCTCGGTCGAGGACGTGGAGTTCGAGCTGATGCTGGCCATCGCGCTGGTGGTGATGGTGATCTTCGTCTTCCTGCGCAATGTGCCGGCCACCATCATCCCGGCGGTGGCGGTGCCGCTGTCTCTGGTCGGCACCTTCGGCGTGATGTATCTGACCGGCTTCTCGATCAACAACCTGACGCTGATGGCGCTGACCATCGCCACCGGCTTCGTCGTCGACGACGCCATCGTGATGATAGAGAACATCGCCCGCTACATCGAGGAAGGCGAAAAGCCGATGGAGGCGGCGCTGAAAGGCTCGAAGCAGATAGGTTTCACCATCATCTCGCTGACCATCTCGCTGATCGCCGTGCTGATCCCGCTGCTGTTCATGGGCGACGTCGTCGGCCGGCTGTTCCGCGAATTCGCCATCACGCTGGCGGTGTCCATCCTGATTTCCGCCTTCATCTCGCTGACGCTGACGCCGATGATGTGCGCCCGGCTGCTGAAACATGTGCCGGAAGAGAAACAGGGCCGCTTCTACCACGCCAGCGGCAAGTTCTTCGACGACATCATCGCCGGCTACGGCAAGATGCTGACCTGGGTGCTGGACCGCCAGAAGACCACGCTGCTGGTGGCCATCGGCACGGTGGCGCTGACCGCGGCGATGTACGTCTGGGTGCCCAAGGGCTTCTTCCCCTTGCAGGACACCGGCGCGATACAGGGCATCAGCGAGGCCTCGCAATCGATCTCCTTCGGCGCGATGGCCGACCGCCAGGAAAAGCTGGCCGAGCAACTGCTGAAGGACCCGGCGGTGGACAGCCTGTCGTCCTTCATCGGCGTCGACGGCACCAACGCCACGCTGAACAGCGGCCGCCTGCTGATCAATCTGAAACCCAAGGGCGAGCGCGACGACATCCGCACCGTGCTCGCGCGGCTGCAGCGGCGCGCCGACGAGGTGCCCGGCATGTCGCTGTACCTGCAGGCGGTGCAGGATCTGACGATAGACGCGCGCGTCAGCCGCACCCAGTACCAGTTCACCTTGCAGGCCACCAGCCAGGACGATCTGTCGACCTGGGTGCCCAAGCTGGTGCACCGGCTGCAGCAGGAGCCGGCGCTGGCCGACGTCGCCAGCGACCTGCAGGACAAGGGCCTGCAGGCCTACGTCAACATCAACCGCGACGTCGCCTCCCGTCTCGGCGTCACCACCGCCGCCGTCGACAACGCGCTGTACGACGCCTTCGGCCAGCGGCTGATCTCCACCATCTTCACCCAGACCAATCAGTACCGCGTGGTGCTGGAGGTGGACAAGGACCACCAGCGCGACCCGCTGTCGCTGAAAGGCATCTATGTGCCGACCGCCGCCGGCGGACCGGTGCCGCTGGACGCGGTGGCGACGATAGAGGAGCGGCCGGCGTCGCTGGCGATCAACCACCTGGGCCAGTTCCCCACCACCACCATTTCCTTCAATCTGAGGCAGGGCGCGTCGCTGGGCGAGGCGGTGGACGCGATCCGCCAGGCCGAGACCGATCTGGGCCTGCCGGCCAGCATGGACACCAGGTTCCAGGGCGCGGCGATGGCCTTCCAGGCCTCGCTGTCCAACACCTTGTGGCTGATCCTGGCCGCCATCGTCACGATGTACATCGTGCTGGGCGTGCTGTACGAGAGCTATATCCATCCGATCACGATACTCTCCACGCTGCCGTCGGCCGGCATCGGCGCGCTCTTGGCGTTGATGGTGTCCGGCACCGATCTGTCGGTGATCGCCATCATCGGCATCATCCTGCTGATCGGCATCGTCAAGAAGAACGCGATCATGATGATAGACTTCGCGCTCGAAGCCGAGCGCGAACAGGGCATGGCGCCGCGCGAGGCGATCTACCAGGCCTGCCTGCTGCGCTTCCGCCCCATCCTGATGACGACGATGGCGGCGCTCTTGGGCGCGCTGCCGCTGATGATGGGCGGCGGCATGGGTTCCGAGCTGCGCCAGCCGCTGGGCATCACCATGGTCGGCGGCCTGATGGTCAGCCAGGTGCTGACGCTGTTCACGACGCCGGTGATCTACCTGGCCTTCGACCGGCTGGCGCGCCGCTTCGGCCGCAAGGACAAGCCCGAGCCGAGCGGGGAGCTCGAAGCATGATTCCATCGGCACCGTTCATCCGCCGGCCGGTGGCCACCACGCTGCTGACGCTGGGCATCCTGCTGGCCGGCCTGATCGCGTTCAAGCTGCTGCCGGTATCGCCGCTGCCGCAGGTGGACTTCCCGACGATCTCGGTGTCGGCCAAGCTGCCCGGCGCCAGCCCGGAGACGATGGCCGCCACCGTGGCCACGCCGCTGGAGCGCGCGCTGGGCCGGATCGCCGGCATCACCGAGATGACCTCGTCCAGCTCGCTGGGCTCGACCAATATCACGCTTCAGTTCGACCTGGACCGCGACATCAACGGCGCCGCGCGCGACGTGCAGGCGGCGATCAACGCCGCCCGCTCGCTGCTGCCCACCGGCATGCCGTCCAACCCGACCTACCGCAAGGTCAACCCGGCCGACGCGCCCATCATGATCATGGCGCTGACCTCGGACAGCCTGACCCGCGGCCAGATGTACGACGCCGCCGACTCGATACTGGGCCAGAAGCTGTCCCAGGTGGACGGCATAGGCAACGTCATCATAGGCGGCGGCGCCCAGCCGGCGGTGCGGGTGGAAATGAACCCGATGCAGCTGAACCACTACGGCATCGGCATGGAGACGGTGCGGGCCGCCATCACCGGCACCAACGCCAACCGGCCCAAGGGCTTCCTGGAAAACGACGACCGCCACTGGCAGGTGCAGGCCAACGACCAGGCCGGCAAGGCCGGCGACTACCTGCCGCTGATCGTCAGCTACAAGAACGGCAACGCGGTGCGCATCTCCGACGTGGCCGAGGTCAAGGACTCGGTGGTCGATCTGCGCAACGCCGGCATGCTGGGCAAGCAGCCGGCGGTGATGCTGATCCTGTTCCGCCAGCCCGGCGCCAACATCATCGAGACGGTGGACCGGGTCAAGGCGCTGCTGCCGCAGTTGCAGGCGTCGATCCCGCCGGCGATCAAGATCAACCAGGTGATGGACCGCACGCCGACGATACGGGCCTCGCTGTCCGAGGTGGAGCGCTCGCTGGCGATCTCGATCTCGCTGGTCATCCTGGTGGTCTTCCTCTTCCTGCGCAACGGCCGCGCCACCGCGATACCGGCCATCACCGTGCCGGTGTCGCTGGTGGGCACCTTCGCCGTGATGTATATGGCCGGCTTTTCCTTGAACAACCTCAGCCTGATGGCGCTGACCATCGCCACCGGCTTCGTCGTCGACGACACCATCGTCGTGCTGGAGAACATCTCCCGCCATATCGAGGACGGCATGAAGCCGTTCCAGGCGGCGCTGCGGGGCGCGCGCGAGGTCGGCTTCACCGTGCTGTCGATGAGCATCTCGCTGATCGCGGTGTTCATCCCGATACTGCTGATGGGCGGCATCATAGGCCGGCTGTTCCGCGAATTCGCGGTGACGCTGTCGGTGGCCATCATGGTGTCGCTGCTGGTGTCGCTGACGACGACGCCCATGCTGTGCGCGCGCTGGCTGAAGCCGCACGACGCGCACCGGGAGCCGGGCAAGCTGTTCCGCTGGAGCGAGCGCGCGTTCGACGCGATGCTGGACGGCTACCGCCGCTCGCTGACCTGGGCGCTGCGCCACAGCCGGTTGATGATGGTCATACTGGGCGCCACCGTCGCGCTGAACGTCTTCCTCTACGTGGTGATCGCCAAGGGCTTCTTCCCTCAGCAGGACACCGGCCGCCTGACCGGCATGATACGCGCCGACCAGAGCATCTCCTTCCAGGCGATGCAGATCAAGCTGCAGCGCTTCATCAACGTGGTCGGCGCCGATCCGGCGGTCGACAAGGTCGTCGGCTTCACCGGCGGCGGCCAGCGCAACGGCGCGAACATGTTCGTCAGCCTGAAGCCGCTGTCCGAGCGCAAGGAGAACGCCGATCAGGTGATCGCGCGGCTGCGCAAGAAGCTGGCCAAGGAACCGGGCGCCCAGTTGTTCCTGCAGTCGGTGCAGGACATCCGCATCGGCGGCCGCGCCAGCAACGCGCAGTACCAGTACACGCTGCAGGGCGACGATCTGAACGAGCTGCGCGAATGGACGCCGAAGGTGCAGCTGGCGATGAGCAAGATCCCCTTCCTGGCCGACCTGAACAACGACCAGGAGGTCAAGGGCCTGCAGACCTCGCTGAACTTCGACCGCGCGGCGATGGCGCGGCTGGGGCTGACCCAGGCGCAGGTGGACTCGGTGCTGAACGACGCCTTCGGCCAGCGCCAGGTCTCCACCATCTACAATGCGCTGAACCAGTACCACGTGGTGCTGGAAGTGGCGCCGCAGTACTGGCAGAGCCCGGAGAGCCTGCGCGACATCTATCTGCAGACGCCGGGCGGCTCGCCGACGCCGCTGTCGGCCTTCGCCAGCTGGAAGCCGACCAACACCTCGCTGTCGGTCAACCACCAGAGCCAGTTCGCGGCCACCACCATCTCCTTCAACCTGCCGCCGGGCTACTCGCTGTCCGACGCCACCCATGCGATAGACGCGGCCATCGCCGACATCGGCCTGCCCAGCAGCATACACGCCAGCTTCCAGGGCACGGCCAAGTCGTTCCAGGCCTCGCTGGACAGCCAGCCGGTGTTGATCCTGGCGGCGCTGGTGGCGGTCTACATCGTGCTGGGCATGCTGTACGAGAGCGTGGTCCATCCGATCACCATCCTCTCCACGCTGCCGTCGGCCGGCGTCGGCGCGCTGCTGGCGCTGATGGCCACCGGCGGCGAGTTCAACATCATCGCGCTGATCGGCGTGCTGCTGCTGATAGGCATCGTCAAGAAGAACGCCATCATGATGATAGATTTCGCGCTGACCGCCGAGCGCGAGCAGAAGCTGCCGCCGCAGGAAGCCATATTGCAGGCCTGCCTGCTGCGCTTCCGCCCGATCATGATGACGACGATGGCGGCGCTGTTCGGCGCGCTGCCGCTGGCGCTGGGCCGAGGCGACGGCGCCGAGATGCGCACGCCGCTGGGCATCTCCATCGTCGGCGGCCTGCTGCTCAGCCAGCTGCTGACCTTGTACACCACTCCCATCGTCTACCTGTACCTGGACCGCTTCCGCCTGTGGTGCCTGAAATGGCGCGGCAGCCACGGCCGCGCGCTGGCCGGCGGCAAAGAGGAATGATAGCCATGAATAGAACAAGAACACCGCTGAAACAGGGCCTGTGCGCCCTCTTCACCGCCGCCGCGCTGGCCGGCTGCGCCATCGGTCCCGACTACGCCAGGCCCAAGCTGGACATCCCGGCCGGCTTCAAGGAGGACGGCCGCTGGAAGAGCGCCGAACCGCAGGACGCGATGCCGCGCGGCGACTGGTGGACGGTATTCCAGGACCCGACGCTGGACGGCCTGATGGACACCTTGAACAAGCAGAGCCCGACCATCGCCCAGGCCGAGGCGCAATACCGCGAGGCCCAGGCCCAGCTGCGCCAGGCCCAGGCGGGACTGTTTCCGTCGCTGAGCGCCGACGCCTCCCGTAGCCACGGCGTGACGACGCCGGGCGCCGGCGCCGCGACAAGCTACAACCTGGGCCTGTCGGCCAGCTGGGAAGTGGACCTGTGGGGCGCGGTGCGGCGCGAGGTCGAGGCCGGCAAGGCCAAGCAGCAGGCGTCCGAAGCCCAGCTGGCGGCCATCCGCCTGAGCAGCCAGGCCCAGCTGGCCACCGCCTACCTGCAACTGGTGGTGGCCGACCGGCAGCTGGCCAATCTGCGCGACAGCGAAAAGGCGCTGGCCGAGGCGCTGAAGCTGACGCGCAACCAGTTCGCCGCCGGCATCGTCGGCGACGACGCGGTGGCCTCGGCCGAAAGCCAGTGGCACGCCGCGCAGGCGGCGACGGTGGACAAGCGGCTGACCCGCGCCCAGCTGGAGCACGCGATCGCCGCCCAGCTGGGCCAGGCGCCGGCCAGCTTCTCGCTGCCGCCCGCAACGCAAACGCCCCACCTGCCGCAGATTCCGGCCGGCCTGCCGTCGGCGCTGCTGGAGCGCCGGCCGGACGTGGCGGCGGCGGAGCGCAATATGGCCGTCGCCAACGCCCAGATCGGCGTCGCCAAGGCCGCCTTCTTCCCGACGCTGACGCTGGGCGCCAGCGGCGGCTACCGCGGCTCCAGCTTCGCCGACTGGGTGACGCTGCCCAACCGCATCTGGTCGGTCGGCCCGTCGCTGGCGCTGACGCTGTTCGACGCCGGCCTGCGCAGCGCCCAGACCGACCAGGCGATCGCCGCCTACGACGCCAGCGTCGCCGGCTACCGCCAGACCGTGCTCGCCGCGCTGCAGGGCGTCGAGGACAATCTGTCGGCGCAGAGCCTGCTGAAGGACGAATCGGGCATGCAGACGGCGGCGCTGGCCGCCGCCAAGCGGGCGGAAGCCATCGCGCTCAACCAGTACCGGGCCGGCACCGTCGCCTACCTGAACGTGCTGTCGGCGCAGAACGCCCGCATCGCCGCCGAGAACAATCTGTGGACCGTGGTCAATCGCCAGTACACCGGCAGCGTGGCGCTGATCGCCGCGCTGGGCGGCCGCTGGTGATCCGGCCATCCCAAACGAAAAACCGGGCCGAGGCCCGGTTTTTTTTTCATCGCCGACAATCAGCCATCACTGCGCCAGGCCTTGCTTCACGGCGGCCCAGAAACCGGCGTCCTCCATGCCCAGCGCGTACAAGGACGTGCCGCCCAGTCCGTAGGCGTTCACCAGGCCGGCCTTCAGCGCCACGCTGCGGGCGTTCTCGGTCCAGACGGTATGCCGGCCGCTGCCGTCCTTCGCGGCGTAGGTGAAGTTGACCGAGTGAGTGCCTACGTCGTAGCGCGGTTTGACGCCGTACTGGTCGATCAAGGCCTGGGTCTTGCTCCAGAACAGTTGCTTGCCGCTGTTGTCCGCCTTCCAGTCATAGCCATAGGCGGGAATGCCGTTCAATATCTTGCTCGCCGGCACCCGCGATACCGCGTAGTCCAGATCGTTTTCCATCCAGTCAGACCCCGCCACCGGGCCTGGCCCCCAAGTGGGAATGGTTTCGTCATAGGTCATGATCTGCAGATAATCGGCCGCCGCGCCCAACGCTTGCAGGTCGTAACCATAATTGGCCTCGTGGTTCTCATCCTTGGTGGAAAAAGCCGGCACGCTGACGATCAGCTTCAGCCCCTTGGCGTGCAATGCCCGGCCCAGCGTCTGGATGAAGTTGCTGAAGTTGTTGCGGTCGCCCTGCGCCACCGCCTCGAAATCGATGTTGATGCCGGCAAAGCCATTGGCCTGGGCGAACTTCACCAGATTGGCCACAGACTGAGTCAACGCGGTGGTTGACACCGCATGGGCAATGTCCGCGCTCCAATCGCTGTCGACATTGGAAATGCAGCCATAGGCGGCGATTTTTCTGTCTCGCAGGAATGACAGCGCATTAGTCGGCGCGGCCGCCCCATTGCCGGTGATCGCGCCTTCCCTGGTGATGTTGTAGAAGTCGACGGAAACCGCGTTGAAGTTCGAGTAGTACTTGGTCAGCGCCGCATAATTGCCCGGATAATCCGAGTAGTACGTCAGCACCATCGGGGCCGCCGAAACCGCGGCGGAAGAAAAAGCCAAGCCAGCCAGCAAAACAGCAATCATTCTTTTCATGCATTCACCTTGAAGGACATCGCCCGCGGCATGCACGTCTTGTGCCGCAGCAGGCTGATTTGACATATACACCCGCATCCTGACGTTTTACTTTCAAACTTCCCGTCAAGATTCGACCAGAAAGATAAGTACTTATCTAAATTGGAAGATACCTCGTTTCCGTTTCCGGCGCAAACCATCGGCCCCAGACAGCCCGGACGGTGCGCGCCGCTTGCGAGAGGAATGGACAGAAGGGGAAGCCCTGCGGAATACCATGCAGGCGGCCTGGTCGATGGCGTCGATCCGATGCCGGATTTGACCACCATGGCGAATGGTGCCCGGACATCGCGTCATCCTGACGGGCAGCTTGCATTCGAAGAAAATGCACGGCGACGGCCGGCCGATGCCTATCGTATCGGCCTGGCTGCAATCATCTGCATCGCCCGCGGTTGCGCCAGCAGGCCGGCAGTCGTCCAGGATGAAGCGGGCTGGGACATGGAGACGCCGATCGCCGGCTGCGGCATCCCGCCGCGGCAATGCGGCTGGCGCCGCTGCGAATTCGTAGTCCGCTACCGATTGGCCCCTACCCGCCCATCCGACGAGCAAGCCCAACCCCAGGGGCGGCGAGGAAAAGGCCCGCTACGTGGCGGTCAAACAAGACGGCGGCTGGAAGATGGATAGCGGCAGCATGCGAGAGCCGCGCGTGAAGCGCGGCGCCTTGCGCTGAATCCGCCGGAGACGAGGACCCGGCTCGGAGAGCCTCAATCGCGCGCCGGTATCGCCAGGCCGCGCTGAACGGCCGGCCGCTCGACGAAGGTCTGCAACACGCGCTGGACATTGGGGAAGTCGTCGAAGCCGACCAGCTCCCCTGCGCCGTAGAAGCCGACCAGGTTGCGCACCCACGGCCAGATGGCGATGTCGGCTATCGTGTACTCGTCGCCGCCTATCCAGGCTCGGCCGGCCATCCGGCTCTCCAGCACCTGCAGCAGGCGGCGCGACTCGGCGGCGTAGCGGTCGCGCGGACGCTTGTCCTCATAGTCCTTGCCGGCGAATTTGTGGAAGAAGCCGAGCTGGCCGAACATCGGTCCGACGCCGCCCATCTGGAACATCAGCCACTGGATGGTTTCGTAACGCGCGGCCGGATCCCCGGGCAGCAGCCGGCCGGTCTTCTCGGCCAGGTAGATCAGGATGGCGCCGGACTCGAACAAGGCCAGCGGCTGGCCGTCCGGGCCGTTCGGATCCAGGATGGCCGGGATCTTGTTGTTCGGGTTCAGCGACAGGAAGGCCGGCGACAGCTGGTCGTTGCTCTCGAAACTGACCAGGTGCGCCTCGTAAGGCAGGCCGGTCTCCTCCAGCATGATGGAGACCTTGACGCCGTTCGGCGTCGGCAGCGAATACAGTTGCAGGCGGTCGGGATGCGTTGCCGGCCACTTGCCGGTGATGGGGAAGACGGACAGATCTGCCATGGCTTTATCCTTATGCTGGGCGGCGAAACGCCCACTATACCCGCTCGGCATGGCGCCGTCTCTCGCGGCGGCGACACGCCCATGCTACGATCCCGCCCTCGACAATCCGCACGCGAATCCGGAGCCGGACCATGCGCAACATCCTCATCGCGCTCGCGCTGGCATCGACCAGCCTGCCGATCTTCGCCGCCTGCCCGGCCGGCGCGCCCGGCGAGCCCATGCACTGGATCATCGCGGTCTGCCAGCAGCGCAACGAATCGGACGAGATAGAAAGCCCCAAGATGCAGTCCTGCATCTTCTCGACGGCGAAGGCGAACAAGATCGATCCGGGCAAGCCGTCGGCCCACGCCTGCCAGGCCAAGCAGAAGCTGAAGGCCGAGTGGTGCCTCGGCATGAAGCGGGACGGCCTGGTCGATTCGGTCGACGGCTGCGTCCGCTCCGCCGACACGGTGCCCGACGTGGTGACGCAAGGCGGGGCCTGAGCCGCGCCTGCGCTCCCGGCGAAAGGCCGGGAACAGACGCTGAGGATGGCCCGCGCCGCGCCGCGGGTATATCATGTCGTTTTGCCCAATCCGGCCGCGCCTTGCGAGCGGCCGCGCACGAATACAGGAAGACTCCGTTGATCAACGTCCCCCTTTCCCCGTCCGTCACCGTCGGCAACCAGGCGCCGTTCACGCTGTTCGGCGGCGTCAATGTGCTGGAATCGCGCGATCTGGCGCTGCGCGCAGCCGAGGAATACGTACGCGTCACCCAGAAGCTGGGCATTCCCTACGTGTTCAAGGGCAGCTTCGACAAGGCCAACCGCTCGTCGATCCACTCCTACCGCGGCCCTGGCCTGGAAGAAGGCGTCAGGATTCTGCAGGCGGTGAAAGAGACGTTCGGCGTGCCGGTGATCACCGACGTGCACGAACCGTGGCAGGCCGCGCCGGTGGCCGAAGTGGCCGACGTGCTGCAACTGCCGGCCTTCCTCGCCCGCCAGACCGATCTGGTGGTGGCGCTGGCCAAGACCGGCCGCGTCGTCAACATCAAGAAGCCGCAGTTCATGAGCCCGCCGCAGATCCAGAACGTGGTGGAGAAATTCGTCGAGGCCGGCAACGAGCAGCTGATCCTGTGCGACCGCGGCAGCTGCCACGGCTACGACAATCTGGTCGTCGACATGCTGGGCTTCGGCGTGATGAAGAAGGTCAGCGGCAACCGCCCGGTCATCTTCGACGTCACCCACTCGCTGCAGCAGCGCGAGGCCGGCGCCGCCGCCTCCGGCGGCCGCCGCGCCCAGGTGGCCGAACTGGCCCGCGCCGGCATGGCCGTCGGCCTGGCAGGCCTGTTCCTCGAGGCCCATCCGAATCCGGCCGAAGCCAAGTGCGACGGCCCCAGCGCGCTGCCGCTGGCGCTGCTGGAGCCGTTCCTGGCCGAGATCAAGGCGATAGACGACCTGGTCAAGTCCTTCCCGCCGCTGCAGATAGACTGAGCGCGGCTACAGGCGGACGCAGCAATAGGCTTCGGTGCGGTAGGGAAACGCCACTTCCTCCCTGCCGCTCAAGTCCGGATCGGTGGCGATCAGACGGCGCAGCGCTTCGGCGAAGCGCCGTTTTTCGTCGTCCGGCAAGGCGGCGATGAAGCTGACCGACAGGAAGCGGTCGACGATCACCCGTTCCGGGCTGCCGACATGGCTGTGCGGCAACGCGCTGGCCTCCGGCACCGAGAAGTACCGGGACGATTCGAACGGCAACCGCCACCTGCCCGAATGGAAGCGCGGCGCATCGCCTTCGTACGGCGCCAGCAGACCGGTGATTTTGGCGACCCAGTCGCAGGATTCATCGCGCACGTTCCAGACCAGGCCCAGCTTGCCGCCGGGCTTAAGAGCCTGTTCAAGGTCTTTTTGTGGCAGCGGCCGTTTTCTGCCGGATGCAGGGCGCGGAAAGCGGCCCACCGCAGTGTCGTTCACTGCAAGGGACGTTTGACAAAGCCATGCGCCGGCAGAAAACGGCCCCAGAGGGCAGCCCAGCCAGCAGGCCATCTGCGGCGTTGTCAGGCTAGGCCTTGGAATGCCAAGGCCTACGCCCTCCGCCTTGCATCTGGCCTGCTGGCTGGGCTGCGCTGCTCACAAAAAGACCTTGAACAGGCTCTCAACACCCGGTGGATTTCCCGCAGCGCGTCCTCGCCGGCGAACCAGTGGAAGGCCTGGGCGCAGGTGACGACGTCGACCGAGGCGTCCGGCAGCGGAATCGCCTCGGCCGTCCCCTTCAGCGCCCTCAGCCCCGGCAGGCTTGCCTGCAGCTCGGCGCGCATTTCGTCCACCGGCTCCACCGCCACCACTTCGCCGGCCACCGTCGCCAGCAGGCGGGTGAATTTGCCGGTGCCGGCGCCCAGGTCCAGCGCCGCCGTGGCGGCGTCGACGCCGAGGCTGTCGCGCAACCAGCCGGCCAGCGCCGGCGAATACGCCGGCCGGCCGCGCTCGTAGGCTTGCGCCTCCTTGGAAAAACCCTGGCTGGCCGCCTGGTGTATCGAATCCATGCCGCCTCTCCCTTTCCGGCGCCGATGCGCCGAAACATGAAACGACAAGCGGAAGCCTCGGCTTCCGCTCCTCATGCCGGCATTGCGGCCCGCAACTCCCGGAGATACGGCCCGACCTTGGCGGCGGCGACCTTCTGCAGCTTGCACAGCAGCGCATGGTCGATGCCCGGCAGCTGGAACTGCCGGTCCAGCGTATCGCCGAGGAACAGCCATAGCTGGGCCGCCATCTCGGCGTCGGCCAGCGCGCGGTGGGCGCGCCCGGTATCGGGCAGGCCGGCCCAGCGCGCCAGCGTGCCCAGCTTGTGGTCCGGCGCCTGCGGCAGCAGGCGGCGCGACAAGAGCACGGTGCAGGCGAATTCCTGCCGACGCGCCAGTCCCAGCTGCGCCAGCTCGTAATCCCAGAACTTGCGGTCGAAACCGGCATTGTGCGCGACCAGCGGCGCGTCGCCGACAAAGCGGGCGGCCTCGGCCATCACCTGCCCGGCCGGCGGCGCGTCCCTCAGCATCGCGTTGCTGATGCCGGTCAGCCGCTCTATCATCGGCGGCACCCAGACGCCGGCGTTCATCAGGCTCTGGAAACGATCGACGACGCGGCCGTCCTCCACCATCGCCACGCCGATCTCGGTGGCGCGGCAGTCCGGCCCCGGCGATGCGCCGTTGGTCTCGAAGTCGATGACGGCGATGCGCTGCCTCATGCCAGCGCGGCCTTGGCCGCCTCTTCCGGCGTCAGGCCCTCGAAGAACTGGTCGGTATACCACTCGGCCTGTTCCTCGATATGCTCCTGCGCCTCGGCCTCGGTCGCGCCGGCGGCGACCAGATGCGTCTCCACCTCCGCGCACCAGGCCAGCAACGCCAACGTCTCCTCGTCCAGCTTTTCTTCCCGTCTATTCGCCATCGCGGCTTCCCATCGAATCAATGCATTGCAAACCGTGCATTTTATCATAGCGACGGCCATGTCCCGCCAAATGAAAAAACCGGCGGTGCCCATCGGGGCACCGCCGGCTTTCCGCCCGGAAACGGACGGCGGGATCAGATGCCCAGGCTGTCGAGCAACGGAGACGAGAACAGCCGGTACGGATCGTAGCTCGCCAGCGCCGCCTTGGAGGCGTCCCAGTTGTTGGCGACCTGGCCGGCGCGGAAGGCGTTCGGTATCGTGGCCTGCAGCATATTGGCGTCGGACCACGCCGCCTGGTCGCTATAGCCCCAGCCCTTGGACCACTCCGGCCTCACCGCCGCGTAGTCGCCGCTGAAGTTGGACAGGATCCACTGCTCGATCTCGCGGTAGAACTGATTGGCGTACGGCGTGCCCGGCAAGGTCAGGATGTCCAGCCATACCGCGACATTCCATTCCGGATGATCGGGCCGCGGGCGTATCGCCGACAGCGCCGGCGCCACGCTGCCCGCCAGCGCCACTTCGCTCGGGTCGTCGAGGCCGGTCACGCGGATTTCGACCGGACCGTTCATCGGGTAGCGGCCCATTTGCTGATAAGCCTGCACCCTGGACTGATAGAAGGTGGTGAATTCGTTCAGCACCCGCTGCACGCTGTCGCGACGGGTCAGTATCGCGTAGCCGTTGGCGGTGACGCGCAGCGTCGTCGGCCTGACGTAGAGCAGCAGGTTCTTCGACCAGCCCCACAAGTCCCAGGTCCCCGTCGCCACCAGGCCGGCGCTAGCCGCGACGAACTGGGCCTTGCCGAAGGCCGGCGTCAGGCTGCCGTTGCCCAGATTGATGATCTTGCTGGCCAGATCGGTCACTTCATTCGGCAGATTGTCGGAGAAGCTGTAATTGAACGGCTGGGTGGTCTCGCGGCTGAACGCCGGCTTGCTCGGCGAGACGCTCCACACCTTCAGCCACGGATTGGTGGTGAACGGGAACCAGATCGCCTCCGCCCGGCCGGCGCTGTCCAGATAGCTGGCGAAAGTCCTGCCGCCGCTGCCCGCCGGAGCGAACATTTCGGTATACGGGATGTTGAACCAGCTCTGACAGCGCAAGCGCTGGTTCTGCGCAACCTGCAGCGTGGCCTCGACGATCAGCGAGCGGCCGACGTGGGTCAGCAGCGGCGCGATCTGCGCATCGTTGCGGGAGAACGTCTTCAGCGCGTAGCTGCGGCTGGCGCTGTCGTACACCACCGCGGTCAGGCTCAGCACCAGATTGCTGACCGAACCGTAGCTGGCGCCGGCCGGCCGGCTCTCGCCCTTGGCCGGAATCGCGGTGCCGTGGCCGTTGATCGCCAGCACGCCGCCCAGCGTCAGATCGCCCGGCGCCGGCGTGGCCGTCATGCCCAGCCCGGCATTCTCCAGCCCGGTCAGCAGCGCCTCCATCGTGATGCCGGTCTGGGCGGTGACCTTGGCCACCGGACCCGAGCGATCGATGGACATCGCCGTCAGGTTGCGGGTGGTGTCGAGCAGGATGATGGACGGGCAGGCCGCGCCCGGCGCCACCGTCAGCGGCGACCAGTTGTGCATCATGCCGCGCGGACGCACCTTGAAGCCGTTGTCCTTGGCCCAGTTGGCGACGCGCACCACTTCGTCCGGCGTGCGCGGCGCGCAAGACCAGACATCGTCCACCTTGATGTCGCCGGCCCAGTTCTGGAAGGTCTGCTTGTACAGCGCGATATCGGCCGGAAAGTTGCTCGGCTGGGCGCAGGCCAGGCGCGCCGCGCTGACCTGCTCCGCCGGCAACCACCCCGCCAGCGCGCCGACGGAAGTCAGTTTCAATGCGCCGGTCAGAAAATCGCGCCGGCTGTTGCTCATGGCCTTTTCATCATGCTTCGAATTCATCCCGCACCCCTGCTTTAAATAAAGTCAAAACAATATCAATCAGATTGGTTTGATTAATACAATTCTCACTGGAAAATTACCCGAGAATTCAAATTTTAATGAGCGCCAACGGTCTCCCATTATTTTAATAGCCGGACGGTAACACGCAGTACAAGATCAAAAACCTGACACTTCTACCAGCCAAATTGACCAACAATCGTAAATCTCTTGCGTGTAGATTAACGCAGATACACGTAATCAGCCTGTACATTTTTAATTCATACATTCTTAATCAGATTGGAATAACTCAAATGAAAAAATTCCCGCTTACACGCCGGCAGCTGGAAATATATTTTCATCAATCGTTATTCTCGGAGCCGGCACTCTTTAATATCGGCGGTTTCATAAAAATACAGGGCGAGCTGGATATCGAGGCGATCAAGGCGACGGTGGCCGCGCTGATGGAAAACACGCCGACGCTCAGAATGGCGATAGACGACAACGGCGGCCAGCCCTGCCAGGTCCTGTGTCCGCCGGCGCCCGATCCGCTGGCCTTCATCGACCTGCGCGGCGAGCCGGACCCGGAGCGGGCGGCCAGGGACTGGACCGAACGCGACTTCGCCGCCCCCTTCGCCTTCGACGGCAAGACGCCTCTGGTCGCCTACACGCTGCTGCGCCACGGCGAGCGGGATTTCATCCTCTACGGCCGCTTTCACCATATCGCCTTCGACGGCTGGGCGATCGCCCAGCTCTACCAGCTGAAATGCGGTCATTACAATGCCTTGCGCCGGAACCGGTTGCCGGCGCCGGCGACGATGATGGCGCCACAGGACATCGTCGACGACGAGGACGGCTACTACGCCTCCAGCCACTACGAGAAAGACCGCCGCTACTGGCGGGACAAGCTGGCCGGCTACCGGACCCGGCTGTTCGCCGAGGCCGACGGCCGGCTGGCCTGCGGCCAGCACAGCTTCTGGATTCCGGTGGAGACCTACGAGCGGATACGGGAGCTGGCGGCCGCCCACCAGGTCAGCGTGTTCCACTTCTTCATCGGCTTGATCTACACCCAGATGCTGCGCGTGTTCGGCGCCGACGACCTGCTGCTGGCGCTGCCGATACTGAACCGCCGCACCGCGCTGGCGAAGCGCTCGCTGGGGCTGTTCGCCAGCCTGTGCCCGCTGCGGCTCAGGCTGCGGCCGGAAGCGAGCTTCGCCGAACTACTGGACCAGATCCAGCGCGAACTGAAATCGGACTTCCGCCACCATCGCTATCCGATAGGCGAGACCGAGGGGCTGGACGGCGGCAGGCTGCCGTACGAAATCAGCCTGTCGTACGAGAAGCACGACTACAACGACATGTTCGACGGCACCGTCAGCAATATGACGGCGATGCGCGCCCAGTCCCAGCACTACCCGCTGAAGGTCTTCATCCGCGAAGCCGATGAGCGCCGCCCGGTCAAGGTGGACCTGGACTACAACCTGGCCTGTTTCGCCGAGCTGGACCCGGCCGCCGTCATCGCCGGCGTCGAACCGCTGCTGTACCGGCTGCTGCAGGATCCGGAACAGGCGCTGGCGGCGGCCTTGCCCGCCATCGCGCCGCCGCCGGCCGTCGCGCCGCCGCACCCCGACCTCTGCGCCTGGTTCGAGGACGCTGCCCGCCGCCACCCCGAGCGCGTCGCCGTCCGCGGCGAAACCCAGACGCTGCGCTACCGCGAACTGGACCAACGCGCCAACCGCCTCGCCCGCCGCCTGATCGCCGCCGGCGTCCAGCCCGAGCAGCGCGTCGGCCTGTGCTGCCAGCGACAGCCCGACCTCCTCGTCGCCATCGTCGCCATCCTCAAGGCCGGCGCCGCCTACGTCCCGCTCGACCCCGGCTATCCGGCCGAGCGCCTGGCCTTCCTCGCCGCCGACAGCGCCATCCGCCTCGTCGTCGGCGACGCCGAATCGGCCGATGCCCTGCCCGCCGACCTGGACCTGCGATGGATAGACGTCGCCGAAGAACCGGCCGGCGACGCCTCCGCCCCGCCGCGACGCCTCCATCCGCTGCAGGCCGCCTACGTCATCTACACCTCCGGCTCCACCGGCCAGCCCAAGGGCTGCGTCGTCAGCCACCACAACGTCGTCCGCCTGATCGCCGCCACCGCCGAGCGCTTCGCCTTCGGACCCGACGACGTCTGGTCGCTGTTCCACTCCTACGCCTTCGACTTCTCGGTCTGGGAAATCTGGGGGCCGCTGCTGTTCGGCGGCACCTCGCTGGTCGTGCCCTACTGGGTCTCCCGCTCGCCCGAAGCCTTCGCCGACTGGCTGCAGCAGCACCGCGTCACCGTGCTCAACCAGACGCCGGCCGCCTTCCGCCAGCTCATCCCCGCCGCCGAACGCCATCCGCTGCCCGATCTGCGCCTGGTGATCTTCGGCGGCGAGGCGCTGGAACTGGGCAGCCTCGCGCCGTGGTTCCAACAGCGCGGCGACCAGAAGCCCGAACTGGTCAATATGTACGGCATCACCGAGACCACGGTCCACGTCACCGAGCGGACGATACGCCAGGCCGATCTGGACGCCCGCCGCGGCAACGTCATCGGCGGGCCCATCGCCGACCTGTCCTTCCATCTGCTGGACCGCTTCCTGCAGCCGGTGCCGGTCGGCGTGCCCGGCGAAATCTATGTCGGCGGACCCGGCGTCACGCGCGGTTATTGGAGACGCCCGGCGCTGACCGCCAGCCGCTTCGTGCCGGACCCCTTCGCCGCCGACGGCTCCCGCCTGTACCGCTCCGGCGATCTGGCCCGCCGCCGCGCCGACGGCGAGATCGAATACCTCGGCCGCGCCGACCACCAGGTCAAGCTGCGCGGCTTCCGCATCGAGCTCGGCGAGATCGAGGCGGCGTTGTGCCGCCAGGCCGGCGTGCGCGAGGCGCTGGTGCTGCTCGACCGCGCCGGCGCCGGCGAGCGGCTGCTGGCCTATGCCGCCGGCGACGCCGATCCGGCCGCGCTGCGCGCCGCCTTGGCCGAGGAGCTGCCCGACTATATGGTGCCGGCCGCCATCGTCGTGCTGGAACGTTTCGCCCTGACCCACCACGGCAAGGTGGACCGCAAGGCGCTGCCGGCGCCGCAGGCCGCCGTCGCCACCGAACGCGTCGCGCCGCGCAACGACGCCGAACGCGCGCTGGCGGCGATCTGGGCCGAGGTGCTGGCCATCCCGGAACCGGGCATAGACGACAATTTCTTCGCGCTCGGCGGCGATTCCATCCTGTCGCTGCAGGTGGTCTCCCGCGCCCGCGACGCCGGGCTGGCGATCAATGTGCAGCGGCTGTTCACGCTGCCTACGGTGCGCCAGCTGTGCGCCGATGCCGGTGCCGCCGACGGCGCGCCGTCGGCAACGGAACCGTTCTCCCCGTTCGAGCTGATCAATGACGCCGACCGGCGGCGGCTGCCGGACGACGTGGTCGAGGCGCTGCCGATGTCGCGGCTGCAGGCCGGCATGCTGTTCCACAGCGAACTGTCGCCGGACGGCGCGATCTTCCACGACATCTTCAGCTTCGACCTGAGCCTGCCATGGGACGGCGCCGCCTGGCGCGAGGCCGCGCTGAGGCTGTGCGCCCGCCACGCGGCGCTGCGCACCTCCTTCCACTGGAACGAATACTCGGAACCACTGCAGCTGATACACCGCGACGGCGATATTCCGCTGACGCTGACCGATCTGCGTTCCCTGTCCCCGCAAGCGCAGGGACAGGCGCTGGACGACTTCGTCGCCGCCGAGAAAACGCGGCCGTTCCAGCCCGATCGCCACCATCTGCTGCGGCTGGCGCTGTTCCGCCTCGACGACGCGCGGCTGCGGCTGACGCTGAGCTTCCATCACGCGATCCTGGACGGCTGGAGCGTGGCGACGCTGGTCACCGACCTGCTGCGCCTGGTCCGGCAGCCGCAGACGTCCGCCGTCAGCGACGCCGACGGCCGGCTGACGGCCCGCTTCATCGCCGAGCAGAAACAGGCCGAGCGCGATCCGGCGCTGCAGCAGGCCTGGCGCGACAGGCTGGCCGACGACGAAGTCCCTCTGCTGCCGCGGCTGGAGCAGGCGGCGCCGGCCGGCGGCGTGCGCCGCGTGCGCCGACTCAGCCGGATGCTGCCGGCCGAACTGTCGGCCGCGCTGGACGCGGCCGCCGGACGCCTGGCCCTGCCGCTGAAGACGCTGCTGC
This sequence comes from Chromobacterium sp. CV08, assembly GCF_051129845.1. Classification (NCBI taxonomy): domain Bacteria; kingdom Pseudomonadati; phylum Pseudomonadota; class Betaproteobacteria; order Neisseriales; family Chromobacteriaceae; genus Chromobacterium; species Chromobacterium sp. CV08. Next base: position 2,278,779 of record NZ_CP150453.1, on the reverse strand, counting down.
TGAGCGCCCACCTGCGCGTGCTGGCCCAGCTGACCGGCGCGGCCACGGCCGCCACCGGCTACGTCACCCACAGCCGCCCGGAAAGCGAGGACAGCGCGGCGGCCCTGGGTCTGTTCCTGAACACCGTGCCCCTGCGCATCGAACTGGCGCCGGGCAGTTGGCGCCAACTGGCGCATCAGGTATTCGAGCAGGAGCTTGCCCTGCAGCCGCTGCGCCGGCTGCCGCTGGCCGCCATCATGCAGCAGAACGGTGGCCAGCGCGGTTTCGAGGTCGGCTTCAACTACATCCACTTTCATGTCTACGAGCAGGCGCTGCAACTGCCCGACGTGACGGTGGACGGCGTCGAGGTATTCGAGGAGACCGACTTCCCCTGCCTGGTGCAATTCAGCCGCGACCCACGCGACATGGGCATCGAGCTGACGCTGGCCTGGGACGAGGCCGAATTCGGCCAGCGGCAGATCGAGGAGATGCACGGCCATCTGCAACAGGCGCTGGCCGCGCTGGCCGCCGACCCGGACGCCGGCTGGCTGGCCCCGCTGCAGCGCGAGGCCGGAGCCGCGCCCGCCCCGGCCGTCGTCACGCCGCCGCATCCCGACCTCTGCGCCTGGTTCGAGGACGCCGCCCGCCGCTACCCCGAGCGCGTCGCCGTCCGCGGCGAGACCCGGCTCCTGCGCTACCGCGAACTGGACCAACGCGCCAACCGCCTCGCCCGCCGGCTGATCGCCGCCGGCGTCCGCCCCGAACAGCGCGTCGGCCTCTGCTGCCAGCGACAGCCCGACCTCCTCGTCGCCATCGTCGCCATCCTCAAGGCCGGCGCCGCCTACGTCCCGCTCGACCCCGGCTATCCGGCCGAGCGCCTGGCCTTCCTCGCCGCCGACAGCGCCATCCGCCTCGTCGTCGGTGACGCCGAATCGGCCGATGCCCTGCCCGCCGGCCTGGGCCTGCGATGGATAGACGTCGCCGAAGAACCGGCCGGCGACGCCTCCGCCCCGCCGCGACGCCTCCATCCGCTGCAGGCCGCCTACGTCATCTACACCTCCGGCTCCACCGGCCAGCCCAAGGGCTGCGTCGTCAGCCACCACAACGTCGTCCGCCTGATCGCCGCCACCACCGAGCGCTTCGCCTTCGGACCCGACGACGTCTGGTCGCTGTTCCACTCCTACGCCTTCGACTTCTCGGTCTGGGAAATCTGGGGGCCGCTGCTGTTCGGCGGCACCTCCCTGGTCGTGCCCTACTGGGTCTCCCGCTCGCCCGAAGCCTTCGCCGACTGGCTGCAGCAGCACCGCGTCACCGTGCTCAACCAGACGCCGGCCGCCTTCCGCCAGCTCATCCCCGCCGCCGAGCGCCATCCGCTGCCCGATCTGCGCCTGGTGATCTTCGGCGGCGAGGCGCTGGAACTGGGCAGCCTCGCGCCGTGGTTCCAACAGCGCGGCGACCAGAAACCCGAACTGGTCAATATGTACGGCATCACCGAGACCACCGTCCACGTCACCGAACGCGCGATCCGCCAGGCCGATCTGGACGCCCGCCGCGGCAACGTCATCGGCGGACCGATCGCCGACCTGTCCTTCCATCTGCTGGACCGCTTCCTGCAGCCGGTGCCGGTCGGCGTGCCCGGCGAAATCTATGTCGGCGGCCCCGGCGTCACGCGCGGTTATTGGAGACGCCCGGCGCTGACCGCCAGCCGCTTCGTGCCGGATCCCTTCGCCGCCGACGGCTCCCGCCTGTACCGCTCCGGCGACCTGGCCCGCCGCCGCGCCGACGGCGAGATCGAATACCTCGGCCGCGCCGACCACCAGGTCAAGCTGCGCGGCTTCCGCATCGAACTCGGCGAGATCGAGGCGGCGCTGTGCCGCCAGGCCGGCGTGCGCGAGGCGCTGGTGCTGCTGGACCGCGCCGGCGCCGGCGAGCGGCTGCTGGCCTATGCCGCCGGCGACGCCGATCCGGCCGCGCTGCGCGCCGCCTTGGCCGAGGAGCTGCCCGACTACATGGTGCCGGCCGCCATCGTCGTGCTGGAACGTTTCGCCCTGACCCACCACGGCAAGATAGACCGCAAGGCGCTGCCGGCGCCGGAGCAGCCGGCCAGACGCGAGGCGGAGCCGCCGCACTCGGCTACCGAGCACGCGGTGGCCGAGGTGTTCTCCACCTTGCTGAACGTCGCGCCGGTCGGCCGCGACGACGGCTTCTTCGCGCTGGGCGGCGACTCCATCCTGGCGGTCCAGGCCGCCAATCGGCTGCGCGAGCGGCTGGGCGAGCCGCTGCCGCTGAAGCTGCTGTTCGAGCAGCCGCGCGTCGCCGATCTGGCCGAGCGCATAGACGCGCTGCGCCGCCAACAGCCGCTGTCCGGGCCGGTGCGGCAGGCGCGCCGCCAGCTGTCGCGCGTCAGCGTCGGCGCCAATGGCGAATCCCAACTGAAGCAGTCCAACGAAGGCCAATCATGAACGCAACTGACGCCAACGCCTCTTTCGACGCCTATGTCTTCCCGCAATCCGGCGCCCAGCGCCGGCTGTGGACGCTGGCCGACCTGGCGCCGGACTCGACGGCCTACCACATCCCGCTGGCGCTGCGGCTGCGCGGTCCGCTGGACGCGGCGGCGCTGCAGGCCGCGCTGGCCGCGCTGGTCGAGCGACACGAAATCCTGCGCACCCAATATGACTTGATAGACGGCGAACCGTGCCAGCTGATACGCCCGGAAGCCGCGCTGGAACTGCCGCGGGAAGCCTGCGGCGAGGACGAGCTGGAAGCGCGGCTGCGCGCCGAGGCGGCCGTCCGTTTCGATCTGCGGCGCGACCCGGTGCTGCGCGCCCGCCTGTTCGCGCTGGCGCCCGACGAACACGTGCTGTCCATCGTCATCCACCACATCGCCTGCGACGGCTGGTCGCTGGGCGTGCTGGTGCGCGAACTCGGCGCGCTGTATCCGGCGCTGGCCGCCGGCCTGCCGCCGCCCGAGCTGCCCGAGGCGCTGCAATACGCCGATTTTTCCGAATGGGAGCGCGAAAACGGCGGCGCCGCCGACGACGACCTCCGCTACTGGCGCGACCAGCTGGCCGGCCTCGACGAGGAGATGGCGCTGCCCGGCGACTTCGCCGTCCGCCGCCCCGATGACGACGGCGGCGACACCGTCGGCGCCGAGCTGCCGGCGGCGCTGGTCGACTCGCTGCGGACCTTGGCCCGCGCCAACGGCGCGACGCTGTTCATGGCGCTGCTGGCCGGTTTCCAGACGCTGCTGCACCGCTTGAGCGGATGCGAGGACATCTGCGTCGGCAGCCCGGTGGCCAACCGCGACCGCGCCGAGTTCGAGCAGACGCTGGGCTTCTTCGTCAACACGCTGATCCTGCGCCAGGACCTGGCCGGCGCGCCCGGCTTCGCCGAGCTGCTGGCCCGCTGCCGCGACACCTGCCTGGAGGCCTTCGCCCACCAGCAGGCGCCGTTCGAACAGGTGCTCAAGCTGGCCGGCCCGCGCCGCGGCGTGCAGGACGCGCCGTTCAAGGCGCTGTTCGCCTTGCAGAACGCGCCCTTGGGCCGCCTGGACTGGCGCGGCCTCGCCGCCGAGCCGCTGCCGGTCTACCCGGCCGCGGCCAAGTTCGATCTCAGCCTGATGCTGGAGCCGGCCGGCGACGGCCTGCGCGCGACGCTGGAATTCCGCCGCGACCTGATAGGCGCCGACACCGCGCGACGCTGGCTGGGCCACTATCTGACGCTGCTGCAGGCCGCCGTCGCCGACCCCGGCTGCCCGGTGGCCAGGCTGCCGCTGCTGAGCGACGACGAGGCCGGGACCGCGCCCGCCCCGGCCGTCGTCACGCCGCCGCATCCCGACCTCTGCGCCTGGTTCGAGGACGCCGCCCGCCGCCACCCCGAGCGCGTCGCCGTCCGCGGCGAGACCCGGCTCCTGCGCTACCGCGAACTGGACCAACGCGCCAACCGCCTCGCCCGCCGGCTGATCGCCGCCGGCGTCCAGCCCGAACAGCGCGTCGGCCTCTGCTGCCAGCGACAGCCCGACCTCCTCGTCGCCATCGTCGCCATCCTCAAGGCCGGCGCCGCCTACGTCCCGCTCGATCCCGGCTATCCGGCCGAGCGCCTGGCCTTCCTCGCCGCCGACAGCGCCATCCGCCTCGTCGTCGGCGACGCCGAATCGGCCCCGACGCTGCCCGCAGGCCTGGGCCTGCATTGGATCGACGTCACCGAAGAGCCGGCCGGCGACACCTCCGCCCCGCCGCGACGCCTCCATCCGCTGCAGGCCGCCTACGTCATCTACACCTCCGGCTCCACCGGCCAGCCCAAGGGCTGCGTCGTCAGCCACCACAACGTCGTCCGCCTGATCGCCGCCACCGCCGAGCGCTTCGCCTTCGGACCCGACGACGTCTGGTCGCTGTTCCACTCCTACGCCTTCGACTTCTCGGTCTGGGAAATCTGGGGGCCGCTGCTGTTCGGCGGCACCTCCCTGGTCGTGCCCTACTGGGTCTCCCGCTCGCCCGAAGCCTTCGCCGACTGGCTGCAGCAGCACCGCGTCACCGTGCTCAACCAGACGCCGGCCGCCTTCCGCCAGCTCATCCCTGCCGCCGAGCGCCATCCGCTGCCCGATCTGCGCCTGGTGATCTTCGGCGGCGAGGCGCTGGAACTGGGCAGCCTCGCGCCGTGGTTCCGCCGGCGCGGCGACCAGAAGCCCGAGCTGGTCAATATGTACGGCATCACCGAGACGACGGTGCACGTCACCGAACGCGCGATCCGCCAGGCCGATCTGGACGCCCGCCGCGGCAACGTCATCGGCGGACCGATCGCCGACCTGGCCTTCCATCTGCTGGACCGCTTCCTGCAGCCGGTGCCGGTCGGCGTGCCCGGCGAAATCTATGTCGGCGGCCCCGGCGTCACGCGCGGTTATTGGAGACGCCCGGCGCTGACCGCCAGCCGCTTCGTGCCGGATCCCTTCGCCGCCGACGGCTCCCGCCTGTACCGCTCCGGCGACCTGGCCCGACGCCGCGCCGACGGCGAGATCGAATACCTCGGCCGCGCCGACCACCAGGTCAAGCTGCGCGGCTTCCGCATCGAGCTCGGCGAGATCGAGGCGGCGCTGTGCCGCCAGGCCGGCGTGCGCGAGGCGCTGGTGCTGCTGGACCGCGCCGGCGCCGGCGAGCGGCTGCTGGCCTATGCCGCCGGCGACGCCGATCCGGCCGCGCTGCGCGCCGCCTTGGCGGCCGAGCTGCCCGACTACATGGTGCCGGCCGCCATCGTCGTGCTGGAGCGTTTCGCCCTGACCCACCACGGCAAGGTGGACCGCAAGGCGCTGCCGGCGCCGCAGGCCGCCGTCGCCACCGAACGCGTCGCGCCGCGCAACGACGCCGAACGCGCGCTGGCGGCGATCTGGGCCGAGGTGCTGGCCATCCCGGAACCGGGCATAGACGACAATTTCTTCACGCTCGGCGGCGATTCCATCCTGTCGCTGCAAGTGGTCTCCCGCGCCCGCGACGCCGGGCTGGCGCTGACGCCGCGCCGGCTGCTGCTGGAGCCGACGATACGGCAACTGGCCGCGGCCCTGGACGAGGCCGGCGCCGAGCAGCCGCCGGCCGCCGCCGGGCCGCTGCCGGCGACGCCGGTGCAGCGCTGGTTCGCCGGACTGCAACTGGCCGCCCCGGCCCACTGGAACCAGGCGCTGGCGCTGGACCTGGCGCGGCCGCTGGAACACGGCAGCCTGCAGGCGGCGCTGGACGCCGTCGCCGCCCGCCACGACGCCTTCAGGCTGCGTTTCGCGCCGGAGCCGCTGCTGACCGCCGAAGCCGGCCGCTGGCCGTGCCGCGAGCTGAAATTGACAGATGACGCCGGCGACGACGGCATCCGCGGCCTGATCGAGGCGGAACAGGCCCGGCTGGACCTGGCCGACGGCCCGATCGCCGGCGCGCTGCTGCTGCGCGGCGGCCGCGGCGACGTGCTGGCGCTGATCGTCCACCACCTGGCGGTGGACGCGGTGTCGTGGTCCATCCTGCTCGGCGACCTGGCCCAGGCGCTGGACGCGCTGGCGCGCGGCGAGACGCCGCGGCCGGCGCCGGTGCCGGCCAACTGGCGCCGCTGGGCGGAATCGCAGGCCGAGACCGCCGCCGTCGCCGACCCGGCGCCGTGGCTGGAGCAGGCCGAAGCCGGCTTCCCGGAGCTGCGCCGCGACACCTCGGAAGCGGCGGCCAATACCGAGGCCGCCTCGCGCGTGATCAGCAGGGAGGTGGACACGGCGCTGACCGGCCGCCTGCTGCGCGCAGGCGCCCGCGCCGGACAGCGCGTCAGCGCCCTGCTGCTGGTGGCGCTGTGGCGGACGCTGGCCTCCCGGCTGGACGCGCCGCGCTTCGCGGTGACGCTGGAACACCACGGCCGCGACGTCGAATCCGGCCTGGACCTGTCCCGCACCGTAGGCTGGTTCACCGCGCTGTATCCGCTGAGCGTCGACGGCGACGCGGCCGCGCCGGCGGCCGAGCTGCTGGCCGCCGTCGCCGCCCGCTTGTCGCAGCTGTCGGCCATAGGCAGCGAGTACGGCCAGGCGCGCTGGCTGGGTCCGGACGCGGACGCGCGCCGCCGGCTGGAAGCCGCCGGCCTGCCGGAGATCAGCTTCAACTACCTGGGGACGCCGCGCGGCGCCGACGGCGACTGGTTCCGGCTGCGGCCGGAGCTGATCGCCGGCGAGCGCGCCGCCGACAACGGCCGCCCGTTCGCGCTGGACCTGGTGCTGGTGGTGCTGGACGGCAGGCTGCGCGTCGACTGGCGCTATCCGGGCGGCCAGTTCGAGCCGGCCACCATAGCAGCCTGGTCCGAAACGTTCGGCGGCGAACTGGCGCGGACGCTGGACGAGCTGGACGCCGTCCCGGCGCTGGCCGCCGACTATCCGCTGGCGCGGCTGTCGCAGCCGGCGCTGGAAGACCTGGCGCGGCGCATCGGCCCGTTCGAGGACCTCTATCCGCTGTCGCCGCTGCAACAGGGCATGCTGTTCCACAGCGTCGCCGACGCCGCCGACGGCGCCTATCTCGAGCAGCTGAGCAGCGTGGTGTCCGGCCCGCTGGATCCGGACGCCTTCGCCGACGCCTGGCGCGCGATGCTGGCCCGCCATCCGCTGCTGCGCTCCGGCTTCCACTGGCGGGAATTGGAGCAGCCGCTGCAGGCGGCGATGCGCGCGGCGCCGCTGCCTGTCGTCCGGCTGGACTGGTCGACGCTGGCCGACCCGGACGCCGCGCTGGCCGCCTATCTGGCCGACGACGCCGGAAAACCGTTCGCGCTGGACGCCCCGCCGCTGATGCGGTTGGCGCTGATCCGCCTCGGCGAACGGCGCTGGCGCTGGGTCTGGAGCTACCACCACATCCTGCTGGACGGCTGGTCGCTGCCCTTGTTCTTCCGCGAGCTGCTGACGCTGTACCGCGCGCTGGCCGACGGCGAGGCGCCGGCGCTGCCGCCGGCCCGGCCGTTCTCGGCCTATATGGCCTGGCTGGACCGCGCCGGCCGCCACGCCCGCGCCGACGAAGCTTTCTGGCGCGGACAATTGGCCGGCCTGGAACAGCCCACGCTGCTCGCCGGCGCCGCGCGCGGCCCGGCCGACTTCGTCGAGATGGAAACCCGGCTACCGGCGGAATGGGGCGAACGCGCCGCCGCCGCGATGCAAGGCTGCGCGGCGACGATGAACACGCTGTTCCAGTCCGCCTGGGCCGTGACGCTGGCCCGCAGCGGCCACGGCGGCGACATCGTCTTCGGCACGACGCTGTCCGGCCGCAACGGCGACCTGCCCGGCATAGGCGAGATGATAGGCCTGTTCATCAACACGCTGCCGCTGCGCGTGCGGCTCGCGCCGGGCATCCGCGTCTCCGCGCTGCTGGCCCGCGTCCAGCGCGATCAGGGGCAGATACAGGAATACGCGCACAACCGCCTGGTCGACGTCCAGCGCTGGGCCGGCGGCGGCCACGCCCAGCTGTTCGACTCGCTGCTGGTCTTCGAGAACTACCCGGCCGACGCGATGCTGCAGACCGACGCCGCCGGCCTCGGCTTCGAAACGCCGCGTTTCAGCGAGCACACCAATTATCCGCTGACGCTGGCGGTGATCCCGGGCCGAGAGCTGACGGTCAAGCTGACCTTCGACCGCGCCCGCGTCGCCGACGGCCAGGCCGCCGCGCTGCTGGAGCGGCTGCTGCGCGTGGCCGACGGCATCGTGAGCGCGCCGGAGGCGGCGCTGGCGGAAATAGACCCGCTGCCGGCCGGACAGCGCCAGGCGCGGATAGCCGTCGCCGGCTCCCGGCCGGCGCTGGCCGCGCCGCGGCTGGCGCACACGCTGTTCGAACGACAGGCTGCGGCCAGGCCCCGCGCGACGGCGCTGCTGTCCGACGGCGGCTCGCTGGACTACGGCGAGCTGGACGCCCGCGCCAACCGGCTGGCGCACCGGCTGCAAGCGCTGGGCGCCGGGCCGGAAACCGTCGTCGGCACGCTGCTGCCGCGCGGCGTCGACGCCGTCGTCGCCATGCTGGCGACGATGAAGGCCGGCGCCGTCTACCTGCCGCTGGACCCGGCCTATCCGCGCGAGCGGCTGGCATACATGCTGGACGACAGCGGCGCCGCCATCGTGGTGTCCGACAGCCGCTGGCTGTCCACGCTGAGCCGCCGTCCCGACGCCTGCCTGCTGCTGGACGACGAGGCGGCGGACGAGATGGGCGCCGACGCGCCGCGCTGCGCCGCCGGCGTCGACAACCTGGCCTACCTCATCTACACCTCCGGCTCCACCGGCTGGCCCAAGGGCGTGGGCGTCAGCCACCGCGGCGTCGCCAACCTATGCCTCGCCCAGCGCGAAGCTTTCCGGATAGACGGCGGCAGCCGCGTCTACCAGTTCGCGCCTATCAGCTTCGACGCGTCGATCTCGGAGATCTTCGTTGCGCTCGGCAGCGGCGCGGCGCTGTGCCTGCCGGACGCCGGTGCCGCCGAGGATCCGGCCGGCGCCTTGCGCCGCGCGGCGCGCCGCCACGGCGTCAGCCACGTCACGCTGCCGCCTGCGCTGCTGGCCGAGCTGGAGTCGGACGCGCTGCCCGGCCTGCAGACGCTGATCGCCGCCGGCGAGGCCGCCGCACCGGGCCTGCTGGCGCGCTGGGCCGGCTCATGCCATGTCGTCAACGCCTACGGCCCGACCGAGGCCACCGTCTGCGCCAGCATGCGGGCCTGCGGCCCCGACGACGCCGAGCCGTCCATAGGCGACGGCATGGCCGGGCTGCGGCTCTACCTGCTGGACCGCTGGGGCGACATCGTGCCGGCCGGCGTGCCCGGCGAACTCCATATCGGCGGCGAGGCGCTGGCGCGCGGCTATATCGGCCAGCCGGGCCGCACCGCCGCCAGCTTCGTGCCCGACCACTTGTCCGGCCAGCCCGGCGCCCGGCTGTATCGCAGCGGCGACCTCGGCGAATACCTGCCGGACGGCGGCATCCGCTTCCTCGGCCGCGCCGGCGGCCACACCAAGCACAGGGGTTACCGCATCGAGCTGGACGGCGTCGCCGCGGCGCTGCGCGGCCACCCGGACGTCGCCGAGGCCCTGGCGCTGATACGCCAGGACGGCGAGCGCCGGCTGCTGGTCGCCTACGCGCTGGCCGGATCCGGGGCCGAACCGTCGCCGGCCGCGCTGCGCGAGCACGCCGCCGTCCGGCTGCCGGCCCACGAGGTGCCGCAGGCGGTGGTGGTGCTGCGGCGCTGGCCGCTGACGCCGGCCGGCAAGATAGATCGCGCGGCGCTGCCGTCGCCGGCGGAAGCGGCCGGACCGTCGACCGCCGCCGTCGAAGCGGCGCCCGGCTCGTCCGAGGCGACGCTGCTGGCGATCTGGCGCGAGGTGCTGGGCCGTCCCGGACTCGGCGTCGACGACAACTACTTCGCCGCCGGCGGCGATTCCATCGTCGCGCTGCGCATCGTCTCCCGCGCCAAGCAGGCCGGCCTGGACATCGAGCCGCGCGCGCTGTTCGCCCATCCGACGGTGGCCGGGCTGGCCGCCGTCGCCGGCGCCGCCGCGAAAACCGTCCACGCCGACGAGCCGGAACAGGCCGAGGTGGCGCTGGCGCCGATACAGCGCTGGTTCCTGCAGCGCGACCTGCCGGCCCCGCATCACTGGAACCTCAGCCTAAGGCTGCGGCTGGGCGCCCCGGTCGAGCTGCCGGCGCTGCGCGCGGCGCTGGCCGCAACGGCGGCGCGGCACGACGCCTTGCGGCTGCGGCTCGCCCGCGACGACGACGGCGCCTGGCGCCAGCACTACGGCCCGCGCGCCGCGCCGCCGCTGGAACGCTTGGCGCTGAAAGCCGGTTCGCCGGCGGCCCGCGAAGCCGAACTGCAGACGCACGGCGCGCGGCTGCAGGCCTCGTTGGACCTGTCGGCCGGCCCGCTGCTGCGCGCCGTCCTGATCGATGACGGTCCGGACGACCAACCCGAGCTGCTGCTGATCGCCCACCACCTGGCGCTGGACGTCGTGTCCTGGCGCATCCTGCTGGACGATCTGGACGGCGCCTACGGCCAGGCCCTGGCCGGCGCCGACATCGCGCTGCCGCCGGTGCCGGTCAGCTACCGGTCCTGGACGCGGGCCCAGGCCGATGGCGCCGCCGCGCGCGCCGGCGAGCTGGACTACTGGCGCCGCGCCGTCGCGCCGCTGTCCGTCCCGGCGGGCCTGGCCGCCGTCGGCCGCGTCGCCGACCGCCGCCGCGTCTCGGTGGAATTGGACGCCGACGCCAGCGACGCGCTGCTGACGGCCGGCGCCGAGCGCTATCGCGCCCAGCCGCAGGAACTGCTGCTGGCGGCGCTGACGCTGGCCTGGCGGCGCCAGAGCGGCCTGGCGACGCTGGCCCTGGACCTGGAGGGCCACGGCCGCGACGCGGCGATGCCGCCGGCGCCGGACCTGTCGCGCACCGTGGGCTGGTTCACCTGCCTGTATCCGCTGCGGATAGAAGCGGCCGGCGACGGCTGGGACAACCTCGTCGGCGCGACCAAGGCCGCGCTGCGCGGCGTGCCCGGCGGCGGGACCGGCTTCGGCGCGCTGCGCTATCTGAGCGGGATCGCCGGCGAGCTGGACCGCGCGCCGCCGCGGCCGCTGAGCTTCAACTACCTGGGCCGGATGGACGACGCCGGCGGCGGCGCGCTGCCGAATCTGCAGGCGACCTTGTCCGAGCGCGAGTGCGGCCCCGGACAGGACCCGCGCCAGCCGCTGCCGCACGCGGTCGCCGTCAACGCCCGGATCGAAGGCGGCCGCCTGCGGCTGGACTTCGACTACGCCGACGCCGAGGACGCGCCGGCGCTGGCCGAGCAATGCCGGCTCGCGCTCTCGGAGCTGGCCGCGGATTGCCGCGGAGGCGGCGCCGTTTCCTACCACACCTCGGACTTCGCCGGCGTCGCGCTGGCGGAAACCGAATTGGCAGCCCTGCTGGACGACCTCACCGACATCGAATGACCATGACACTGAAAATCCAAGACATCCTGCCGTTGACCCCGCTGCAGCGCGGCGTGCTGTTCCACACGCTGTTCGCGCCCGGCTCCCCGGTCTATTTCGAGCAACTGATCTGCCGGCTGGACGGCGAGGTCGATCCGGCGGCGATGGCCGACGCGCTGGACAGGCTGGCCCAGCGCCATCCGATACTGCGCACCGCCTTCGTCACCAAGGGCCAGACCGAGCCGCGCCAGGTGGTGTTCGAAGAGAGCAAGGTCCCGCTGGCCGTGCACGACTGGCGCGACGCCGGCGAGGCCGAGCGCGAACAAGGTCTGGAGACGCTGCTGGACGAGGACCGCCGCCGCGGCTTCCAGCTGAACCGTCCGCCGCTGATGCGGCTGACGCTGCTGCGCTACGGCCCCGCCGAATGGCGGCTGATCTGGAGCCACCACCACATCCTGCTGGACGGCTGGTCGCTGCCGATACTGATGCGCGACTATTTCGCGCTGCTGTCCGGCGCCGCGCTGCCGCCGCCGCCGCGGCCGTTTTCCGACTATGTCGGCTGGCTGGGCCGCCAGGACGCGGCCGCGGCCGACGCCTACTGGCGCGCCGCCGTCGGCGACCTGGAGGCGCCGACGCCGCTGGGCCTGGACCGCCCGGCCCTGCCCGGCGCGCTGGCCGGCGACGACGTCGGCCGGATAGAGGCGCGCCTGGCTTACGACGCCGGCGGCGATCTCGCCGCCGCCGCCGAGCGCTGCCGGGTGTCGCTGGGCAGCCTGCTCCTGGGCGCCTGGGCGATACTGCTGGGCCGCTACAGCCGCCAGGACGACGTCGCCTTCGGCGTCACGCTGTCCGGACGGGCGATAGACCTGCCCGGCGCCGACGGCATCGTCGGCCTGCTGATCAACTCGCTGCCGCTGCGGCTGCCGCTGCCGGCCGACGCCGCGCTGCCGCAATGGCTGGCCGAAGTGCAGCGGCGACAACTGGAGCTGCAGTCGCTGTCGCACTGCGACCTCGCCGAAATCCAGCGCTGCAGCGCCGTGCCGCGCGGGCAGCCGCTGTTCGAGACGCTGGTGGCGATAGACAATTTCCCGATAGGCGAGGCGCTGCCGTCCGACGGCCTGGGCTTCAGCATCTCCGGGGTCCGCCAGGACGAGCGCACCCACTACCCGCTGACGCTGACGCTGGTGCCCGGCGACGGCGCGCTGACGCTGAAGCTGGGCTTCGACCGCGCCCGCATCGACGAGCCGGCGGCGGCGGCGCTGGCCGACGGCTATCTGGAACTGCTGCGGCAGATCGCCGCGCGGCCGGACGCGGCGCTGCGCGAACTGGGCCTGGTCCGCCCGGCCGGACCGGCGGCGGCGCCGGCCGTCGCCTGGCGCGACGCGCCGGACACGCTGGCCTCGGCCTTCCTGGCCGCCGCCGACCGCTTCCCCGAGCGCGTCGCCGTCAGCGACGGTCCGCTCTCGCTGAGCTACCGCCAGTTGCTGGCGCGGGCCGCGGCCATCGCCGCCAGCCTGCGCCGGGCCGGCGTCGCGCCCGGCGTCCGCGTCGGCATCTGCCTGCCGCGCTCGGCCGGCCAGATTGCCGCGATGCTGGGCGTCACGCTGGCCGGCGGCGTCTACGTGCCGCTGGACCCGGACTATCCGTCGGAACGGCTGGCCTACCAATTGGCCGACAGCCAGGCGCTGACGACGCTGACCGACGCCGAATGCCGGCAGCGGCTGCCGGACACCGCCCCCTGCCTGCTGATCGAGCGGATCGCCGACGACGGCGCCGCGCCGCTGCCGCCGGCCGGCCTGAAGCCGGACGACGGCGCCTACGTCATCTACACCTCCGGCTCCACCGGCCAGCCCAAGGGCGTGCTGGTCTCGCAGCGCAATGTGCTGCGGCTGTTCGCGTCCAGCGAGCGCCATTTCCATTTCGACGAAAACGACGTCTGGAGCTATTTCCACTCCTTCGCCTTCGACTTCTCGGTGTGGGAGCTGTGGGGCGCGCTGCTGCACGGCGGCCGCAGCGTCGTCGTGCCGCACGCCGTCAGCCGCGATCCGGCCGCCTTCGTCGCGCTGCTGGGCCGGGAGGGCGTCACCGTGCTGAACCAGACGCCGTCGGCGTTCAAGCTGGCCATCGACGCCGAAGCGGCCGCGCCGCTGCCGCGCCCGTCGGCGCTGCGCTGGGTGGTCTTCGGCGGCGAGGCGCTGCGGCTGGCCGATCTGGAACCGTGGCTGCGGCGGCACGACGACGACGCGCCGCGGCTGGCCAATATGTACGGCATCACCGAGACGACGGTCCACGTCACCTTCCGCCGCATCGTCGCCGCCGACCTGGCCGCCGGCGGCGAGCTGAGCCCGATAGGCGAGCCGCTGGACGACCTGTCGCTGGAACTGCTGGACGCCTTCGGCCACCCGGTGCCGCCGGGCGCGCCCGGCGAGATCCACGTCGGCGGCCTCGGCGTCAGCCTCGGCTATCTGAACCGCCCGGAACTGAACGCCGAGCGCTTCCCCGGCAGCGGCCCGGCCCGCCGCTACCGCTCCGGCGACCTGGCGCGGCGCAATGCCGACGGCGAGCTGCTGTACTGCGGCCGCATCGACCACCAGGTGAAGATACGCGGCTTCCGCATCGAGCTCGGCGAGGTCCGCGCGGCGCTGCTGAGCCACCCGGCGGTGCGCGACGTCCATGTCGCCGCCGTCGGGGCCAGCGACGCGGCGCGGCTGATCGCCTATCTGCGCGCAGACGAGCCGGCCGCCGTCGGCGCCGAGGCGATGCGCCGCCACCTGGCCGCGCGGCTGCCCGCCCACATGACGCCGGCCGTCTTCATCGCGCTGGCCGACTTTCCGCTGACCGTCAACGGCAAGCTGGACGTCAAGGCGCTGCCGGCGCCGGACGGCGCGCGCTCGGCGCTGGAGACCCCGTACGTCGAGCCGGCCAATGAACGGCAGCGGCTGCTGGCCGGCATCTGGCAGCAGGTGCTGGGCCTGCCGCGCGTCGGCGTGCACGACAACTACTTCTCGCTCGGCGGCGACTCGATACGCAGCGTGCGCATCGCCGGCCTGGCCAAGGAGAACGGCTGCCCGCTGACGATACAGGACATCTTCCGCCACGGCACGATTGCGGCGCTGGACGCGGCGCTGGACGGCGGCGAGGCCGTCGCCGCCCCGGCCGCCAGCGCGCCGTTCTCGCTGATCTCGGCCGCCGACCGCGCGCGTCTGCCGGCCGGCGTCGAGGACGCGATGCCGCTGGCCCGGTTGCAGGCCGGCATGCTGTTCCACAACGAATACGACGACGGCCGCAATCTGTACCACGACGTGTTCTCGCACCGGCTGCGCGCCCGGATCGACCCGGCTCGGCTGCGCGAGGCGCTGGCGGAGCTGGGCCGCGAACACGCGCCGCTGCGCACCGGCTTCGCGCTGGCGGGCTATTCCCAGCCGCTGCAACTGGTGTGGCGCGACGCGGCGCCGGCGCTGGAATACGAAGATCTGCGCGGCCTGGACGAGCAAGCCCGCGAGGACGCCGTCGCCGAGCAGGTGCGGCGCCTGTCCGAGCGGCGTTTCGACACCGAGCGGCCGCCGCTGCTGCGCGTGGGCTGCCTCAGGCTGGCCGACGACGTCTGGCAGCTGACGCTGGCGGTGCACCACGCCATCCTGGACGGCTGGAGCGTCGCCACGCTGTCCACCCGCCTGTTCGAACGACTGCGGGGGCCGGCGGCCCCCGGCCGGCCGCTGGGCCATGTCTGGCGCGGCTTCATCGCCGCCGAGCAGGCGGCGCTGGCCGATCCCGCCCAGCGCGAATACTGGCGCGGCCAGCTGGCCGGTCCGCCGGCCGCGGCGATTCCGCGCTGGCCGCAGCGGATCGCGCCGACCGGCAAGGCGCGGGTCGGCAAGCGGGAGGTCCGGCTGCCGGCCGAAAACGCCGCCGCGCTGGTCCGGCTGGCCGCCGACGGCGGCATGCCGCTGAAGACGGCGCTGCTGGCCTTGCACATCCGCGTGCTGGCCTGCCTGTGCGGCCGGGACGAGATCGTCACCGGCCTGGTCAGCAACGGCCGCCCGGCCGATGCCGACGGCGCCGAGGCGCTGGGCCTGTTCCTGAACACGCTGCCGCTGCGCGTCCGCCTGGACGGCGGCAGCTGGCGCGGCCTGCTGAAGACGACGATGGAAGCCGAGGGCGCCAGCCTGCCGCACCGCCATTTCCCGATGGCGGAGATCCGCAAGCTGGCCGGCGGCGAATTGTTCGAAACCTCGTTCAACTACGTCGATTTCCACATCTACCAGGGTCTCGCCGGCGATGCCGGCCTGGAAATGCTGGACACCGCCAGCGAGGAATCGGTCGACATCCCGCTGGCCGTCACCTTCAGCGTCAGCCAGGCCGACGGCTCCATCGGCCTGGGCTTCTCCTACGACAGGGCCGCCTTCCCCGACCCGCAGATAGCGTCGATCGCCGGCCTGTACCTGGCCTTCGCCGACGCGCTAGCGCGCGATCCGGACGCCTGCTGCCTTGACATGCCGGCCGGCGTCGGCGCTCCCGAGGCGCTCAGCGGCGCCTCGGCCGGCGTCGACATCGTCGGCGTGCCGCAAGCGGTGGCGGCGATGGCCCGCCGCCGGCCCGACGCCGTCGCCGTCGCAGGCGAAGGCGCACCGCTGCGCTACGCCGAACTGGACGGCCTCGCCGACAGCCTGGCGCGCCGGCTGCGGGCGCTGGGCGCCGGAGCTGACGTCGTCGTCGCGCTGGACCTGCCGCGTTCGCCGGAGCTGGTGGTGGCGATGCTGGCGGCGCTGAAGGCCGGCGCCGCCTACCTGCCGCTGGACCGCGGCCAGCCGGAGGCGCGCCGCCGCGAAATCCTGCAGGACGCCTCGCCGGCCCTGCTGATCTGCCGGGGCGAGCCGGCCTTCCTGCCGCCCGGCTGCGCGGCGCTGGACCTGGACGCGCAGTCGCCGGAACCCGCCGGCGACCTGCCGGACGCAACGGTCCACGGCGACGCGCTGGCCTATCTGCTGTTCACCTCCGGCTCCAGCGGCCGGCCCAAGGGCGTCGCCGTCGGCCGCGCGGCGCTGGACAACCACATGGCGTGGATGAACGGCCGCTACCCGCTGGACCAGGACGACGTGGTGCTGCAGAAGACGCCGGTCGGCTTCGACGCCTCGGTCTGGGAGTTCTGGGCGCCGCTGATGCAGGGCGCGCGGCTGCAGCTGGCCGCCGACGGCGGCCACCGCGATCCGGACTACCTGGTCGGCGCGGTGCGCGAGCACGGCGTCACCGTGCTGCAACTGGTGCCCAGCCTGCTGTCGGTGCTGCTGGCGACGCCGGGCTTCGCCGACTGCCGCTCGCTGCGCCGGGTGTTCGCCGGCGGCGAGGCGTTGCCGGCCGCCGCCGTCCGGCGCTTCCACCAGACGCTGGACATTCCGCTGATCAATCTGTACGGCCCGACCGAGGCGACGATAGACGCGTCCAGCGCCGAATACGTCCGTGGCGCCGAGCCGTCGCCGGCCGTCGGCCTGGGCCGGCCGATAGACGGCATGGCCTTCCGCGTGCTGGACGCCCGCCTCAATCCGGTGCCGGCAGGCGTGTGCGGCGAACTGTACATCGCCGGCCCCGGCCTGGCGCGCGGCTATCACGGCCGGCCGGCGCTGACCGCGGGCCGCTTCGTGCCCGATCCGCTGTCGACGCTGCCGGGCAGCCGCCTCTACCGCAGCGGCGACATCGTCCGCCTGCTGCCCGACGGCGTGCTGGAATACCTGGGCCGCGCCGACGGCCAGATCAAGCTGCGCGGCCAGCGCGTCGAAATCGGCGAGATCGAGGCCAGGCTGGCCGCCTGCCCCGGCGTGCTGCAGGCCGCCGTCGCCGGCTACCGCGACCCGTCCGGCGCCGAGAAGCTGGCCGGCTACGTCAGGCTGGAGGCCGGCCGAGAGACCGGCGACTGGCGCGCCGCGCTGATGGACGCGCTGCGCAGCCGGCTGCCGGACTACATGCTGCCGGCCCAGCTGATCGCGCTGGAATCGTGGCCGCTGAACGCCAGCGGCAAGACCGATCGCGCCGCGCTGCCGGCGCCGCGGGCCGACGAGGCCGCCGCCCGGCCGCCGCGCCGCGAGCCGGAAACGCCGCGGCAGAAGACGCTGGCGTCTATCTGGCGCCAGGTGCTGCAACGCGAGGACATCGGGCTGGACGACAATTTCTTCCAGCTCGGCGGCGACTCGATACTGGGTCTGCAGATCGTCGCCCAGGCCCGCCAGGCCGGCCTGACGCTGGCTGCGCGCGACATCTTCGGCCACCCGACCGTGGCCGAGCTGGCCGCCCATGCCGGCGAAGCCGCGCCGGCCGCCGCGCTGCCCGACATCGCGGCAGGCCGGGCGCTGCCGCTGACCCCGGCCCAGCGCTGGTTCTTCGACAGGCTGGACACGCTGCCGCGGCCCGGCCACTGGAACCAGGCGCTGCTGCTGACGGTGGCCGCCGGCATGGACGCGGCCGCGCTGCGGCGGGCGTTGCAAGACCTCGCCGGCGCCCACGACGCCTTCCGGCTGCGCTTCGCGCGCGACGACGGCGGCTGGTTCCAGCGCTACGCCCCGGCCGAGGCGCTTGAGGACGCCGGCTGGCTGCGATGCGTCGACCTGTCGGCGCTGCCCGCCGCCGCGCGCGCCGAGGCCGTCGAGACCGCGGCCGAGGCCGCCCAGCGCGGACTGGATCTGGAAAACGGCCCGCTGCTGCGCGCCGTCCATTTCGACTTCGGCGCCGGCGAGGCCGGCCGGCTGCTGCTGGTGATACACCACCTGATCGTCGACGGCGTGTCCTGGCGCGTGCTGCTGCAGGACCTGGCCCGGCTGCTCGCCGGCGGCCGGCCGTCCGCCCCTCGCGCCGGCTTCGGCCACTGGGCGCTGGCGCGGCGGGACGCGCTGCCGGACGCCGGCGAGCGCGCCTACTGGCTGGGCCAGGCCGAGCTGGTCGCCGCCTCGGCCCGCGTTCCGCTGTCGGCCGAGGCCGAGGACGGCAACCGCTACGGCGCGACCGACACCGTCGAGGCGGTGCTGGAAACCGGCCCGACCGCGGCGCTGCTGCGCCAGGGACGGCCGCTGCGCGCCAGCGCCGAGGAGGTGCTGCTGGCGGCGGCGCTGGGCGCGCTGCGCGACTGGCTGGACGCCGACGCGCTGGCGCTGACGATGGAGGGCCACGGCCGCGACGGCGGCGCGCTCGACGTCTCCGACACCGTAGGCTGGTTCACCGCGATGTATCCGCTGGCGGTGGCCGGACTGGCCGACGCCTCGCCGCAGCGGCTGCTGCGGCTGGCCAAGCGGGCGCTGCGCGCGGTGCCGGCCGGCGGCGCCGGCTACGGCGCGCTGCGCCACCTGGCCGGAGACGCCGACGCCCGCAGGCTGGCCGCGCTGCCGGAGCCGCAGATCGCCTTCAACTATCTGGGCCAGTTCGACGGCAGCCTGCCGGCCGACGGCCCGCTGGCCCCGGCGTCCGAGCCCGTCGGCGCGATGGAAGACCCGGACGGCCTGCGTCCGCGGCTGATCGACATCGTCGCGCTGGTCAACGACGGACGGCTGTCGATGCGCTGGAACTACGGCCGCGACGCGCTGCCGCGCGAAACGGTGGAAGCGCTGGCCCAGGCGATGCGGGACAAGCTGCTCGCGCTGCTGCAGCTCGACGCCGACGCGGCGGCCGATGCGCTGATGGCCGACGACTTCCCGCTGGCGACGCTGGACGAGGACGCGCTGCCGGCGGCGCTGGGCCGCCACGGCGACATCGTCGACTTGTGGGACCCGACGCCGGTGCAGGAAGGCATGCTGTTCCACAGCAGGCTGGAGGACGAGGACGGCCCGGCCGGCGTCTACATCGAGCAGGTGGTGGCAGAGCTGGACGGCGCCGTCGACGCGGTCCTGCTGGAACAGGCCTGGGGCCAGGTGCTGGCCCGCCACGACGCGCTGCGCGTCAGCTTCGCCTGGGAAGGCCTGGCCTCGCCGCTGCAGCGGGTGCACGCCGCGCCCAGGCTGCCGTTCTCCGTCGTCGAGCTGGCCGGCGAGGCCGAGCTGGAGCGCTTCCTCGCCGACGACCGCGCCGCCGGCTTCGACCTCGGCTCGCCGCCGCTGCTGCGCGTCGCGCTGCTGACCCGCGGCGGCGCGCCGTGGCGCATGGTCTGGACCCATCACCACGCGCTGCTGGACGGCTGGTCGATGGCGGTGATCTTCGAGGAGATGCTGGCGCTGTACAGCGGCCTGCGCGCCGGCCGCCCGGCCGCGCTGCCGCCGGCGCCGTCGTTCGGCCGCTTCGTCAAATGGCTGCGCGGCCGGCGCGATCCCGCGGCGCAGGAAAGCTTCTGGCGCGGCTATTTCGCCGGCTACGCCGCCGACGCCGACCTGGGCCTGATCCCGGCAGGCAAGGCGCCCGAACCGCGCCATCTGACGCTGACGCTGGCGCCGGAACTGGCCGACGCGCTGCGGCGCACGGCGCGCGCGCGGCGGCTCACGCTGAACACGCTGTTCCAGGGCGCGCTGGCGGTGGCGCTGTCGCGCATCGGCCGCGCGGACGACGTGGTCTTCGGCGTCACCGTCGCCGGCCGCCCCGATGCGCTGCCGGCGATAGCGTCCACCGTCGGCCTGTTCATCGCCACCGTGCCGCTGCGCGCCGACTGCGGCGCCGCGCGGCCGCTGGACGATTTCCTGCACAGCCTGCAGGACAGCCAGGGCCGGCTCTCGCCGTTCGAGACCAGCCGCCTGGTCGACATCCACCGCTGGAGCGGCCTGCCGGCCCGCCAGCCGCTGTTCGACGCGGTGCTGATCTACGAGAACTACCCGATCAACGCCGCCGTCGGCGGCTACGCCCAGGAACTGCGGGTCGGCGCCGCCTCGGCCCGCGAGCAGTCGAACTACCCGCTGACGCTGTACGTCAAGCCGGGCCCGGACGGCATCGCGCTGGACTGCGCTTTCGACGCCGCCCGCCTCGAGCCTGCCCGCGCCGAGGCGCTGCTCTGGGCGCTGCCTCGGCTCTTGTCGCAAATCGCCGCCGGCGCCGCCCGCGTCGGCGAACTCAGCCTGGCGGAGCCTCAGGCCCCGGCACCCTTCTCGCCGGTGTCCGGCGACACCGCGCTGAGCATGCTGGCCGACGCCGCGCGGCGCCATCCGGACAAGATCGCGGTGACGGCGGCCGACGGCAGCCTGAGCTACCGGGAACTGATGGCGCGGTCGCGGGCCCTGGCGCGCCGGCTGGCCGCCCGCGGCGTCGGCCCCGGCTCGACGGTGGCGCTGGCGCTGCCGCCGGACGCCCGCGCATTGACGGCGTTGCTGGCGACGCTGTGGTCAGGCGCGCAATACCTGCCGCTGGACCCGGCGCTGCCGCCGCTGCGCCTGGCCGCGATACTGGAGGACGCCCGCCCGGACCTGATCATCGTCGACGACGGCGTCGACGCCGACTGGCCGGCCGACGCCGCGCGGCTGACGCTGCCGGCGCCGCTGCCGCCGGCCGTCGACGACGAGGCCGACGCGCCGCTGCCCGGCGACGCGCTGCATCCGGAGACGCCGGCCTACACGCTGTTCACCTCGGGCAGCACCGGCAGGCCGAAAGGCGTGCAGGTCGCCCACCGCTCGCTGGCCAACATCCTGCGCCATTTCGCCGCCGAACCGGGCCTGGGACCGGACGACGTGCTGCTGTCGCTGACCACCTGGTCCTTCGACATCGCCACGCTGGAGCTGCTGCTGCCGCTGGCCTGCGGCGCCGGCCTCGCCATCGCCCCGGCCTCGGTCGGCGCCGACGGCGTGGCCTTGGCCGCCGAGGCCGCGCGCCGCGGCGCCACCGTGATCCAGGCGACGCCGGCCGGCTGGCGCATGCTGCTGGAGGCTGGCTGGCGGCCGGCGGCCGGCCTCAGGGCCTGGTGCGGCGGCGAGGCGCTGCCGGCCGACCTGGCCCGCGCGCTGCTGGACGCCGGCCTGACGCTGTGGAACGTCTACGGCCCGACCGAGACGACGATCTGGTCGGCCGTGCACCGCGTCGACGGCGGCGAGCTGCCGCCGCCGGCCGGCCACGCGATCCGCCACACCACGCTGTGGGTCGCCGACCATCAAGGCCAGCCGCTGCCTCCGCATCTGGCCGGCGAACTGCAGATAGGCGGCGACGGCCTGGCGCTGGGCTACCTGGGCCAGCCGGCCCAGACCGCCGCGCGCTTCCGTCCCGATCCGCTGGCCGGCCGGCCCGGCGCCCGCGTCTACCGGAGCGGCGACCTGGCCTGCCTGAGGGACGACGGCGGCGTGCGGGTGCTGGGACGGATGGACGGCCAGGCCAAGCTGAACGGCTTCCGGCTGGAACTGGAAGAAGTGGAAGCCCGGCTGCGGCTGCTGCCCGGCGTGCGCCAGGCCGCCGCGGCGATACGCCGCGACCGCCAGGGCAACGCCCGCCTGGTCGGCTATCTGCTGCCGGACGACAGCGGCGCCTGGCGCGCCGGGGACGAGGCCGATCCGGCCGCGCTGCGCCGCGTCCGCGCCGAACTGGCCGCCGCCCTGCCCGGCTATATGGTGCCCAGCCTGTTCGCCACGCTGGACGCGCTGCCGCTGACGCCGAACCGCAAGCTGGACCGCAAGGCGCTGCCCGACCCGGCCGAGGCCGTCGCCCCGGCCGCCGGCGCCGCGCCGCAAGGGCCGCTGGAACAGGCGGTGTGCGCGATCTGGGAGGAGGTGTTCGAGCGCGTCGGCGTCGCCGCCGACGACGACTTCTTCGACCTCGGCGGCCATTCGCTGCTGGCCACCCGCATCCACGTCCGCGTCAACAAGATCTTCCGGCTGGAGTTGCCGCTGCGGGCGGTGTTCCACGCCCAGACGCCGCGCGCGCTGGCCGCGCTGTTGGCCGAGCGCGAAGCGTCGCCCGGCGTGGCCGCCAAGATCGCCGCCGTCTACCTGAAACTGCGCGGCATGTCAGACGCCGAGCGCGAAGCGCTGCGCCGGGCCGCCGCCCAAAGAACCACCAACACGGAAACCGCAGAATGAAACTGGAACACATCAACGCCATCGTCAGCGGCGCCGCCGGCGGCATAGGCCGCGCCTTCGCGCTGGAGCTGGCCCGCGCCGGTGCGCGGGTCCATGCCGTCGACCTGGACGCCGCCGGCCTGCGCCAGCTGGAACAGGACGCCGCCGGCCTGCCCGGCGCCATCGAGGCCTCCGTGCTCGACGTCAGCCAGGAGACGGCGGTGCGCGCGCTGCTGAAAACGGTGTCGGACGGCCCGGAACCGGCCAATCTGCTGGTCAACAACGCCGGCATCCTGCGCGACGGCTGGCTGGTCCGGCTGGACGTCGAGGGCTTCGCCCGCAAGCTGCCGACTGCGCAGTGGCGGGCGGTGCTGGAGACCAATCTGACCGCCCCCTATCTGCTGAGCCGCGAATTCGCCGCCGCCCGCGTCGAGGCCGGCCGCAGCGATCCGGCGCTGATCGTCAACGTATCCTCGGTCACCAGCGCCGGCAATCCCGGCCAGTCCAACTACGCCGCGTCCAAGGCCGGCCTGGACGCGCTGACCCGCACCTGGGCGCTGGAGCTGGCGCCGTTCGGCATACGCGTCGCCGGCCTGGCGCCGGGACTGACCGACACGCCGATGGCGGCCGGCCTCTCGCCGGCCACACGCGACGAACTGATCGCCCAGGTGCCGCTGCGGCGCATGGCCGAGCCGCACGAAATCTGGCAGGGGCTGCGCTTCATCGTCGAATGCGATTACTTCAACGGCCGCATCATCGCGATAGACGGCGGAGCGACCTTCTCATGAACGACTTCATCATCGAACAAGACGCCGGGATTCCGCGCCGCATCCACCAGATCTGGTATCAGGGCGCGGCGGCGCTGCCGGACAAATACCGCCGCTACCGCGAGACCTGGATGCGCAATCATCCGGACTGGGAGTTCACGCTGTGGGACGCGGCCATGTTGCAGGCGCTGGTCGACGAACACTATCCGTGGTTCGCCGCCCGCTACGCCGCCTTCGAACGCGACATCCAGCGGATAGACGCGTCGCGCTACCTGTTCCTGGCGCTCTACGGCGGCTTCTACATCGACATGGACATCGAGAACCTGCGCCCGATCGCCCCGCTCCTGCCCGGACACAGCCTGATCCTGTCGCGCACCCACGGCTTCAACAACGCGCTGATAGGCAGCGCGCCCGGCCATCCGTTGTGGGCGACGGTGCACGCCAACCTGGCCGCCGGCCGGTCGGCGCCGCTGGATCCGGCGCTGCCGGCCAAGCTGCGCGACTCGCCGGCGATGCGCACCGCCGTCACCGTCGGGCCGCGCTTCTTCACGATGTGCGTCGAGGAGAGCGGTTGCCTGACGCTGCCGTCCACGCTGCCGTGCCCGGGCTATTACTTCGAACCCGGCTCGCCGACGGCCGACGGCCGCTCGCAGCCCCCGCGCGGCGACCGCTCCTATGCCCGCCACGACATGGACCTGAACTGGCTGGACGCGCATCACCGGCTGTTGTCGCGGCTGAACCGCCTGCTGTCGCCGCTGGTCTCGCGCCTGTTGCCGCAACGATGAAATAAAAAAGTCGCCGCAACAGCGGCGACTTTTAAAAACCAATCCGGTGAAACGATCAATCCGCCAAAGGGGACGCCGTTTGATTTTCCTGCATGAATTTTCTCAAGCTGAGCGGCCGCATATCGGTCCAGGTTTTCTCGATATGGTCCAGGCACTCCTGCTCGCTGCCGCTGACGCCCGCCGAGCGCCAGCCCGCGGGAATCTCGCGATAATCCGGCCATATCGAGTATTGTTCCTCGTGATTCACCACGACGATGTATTTCGCTTCGCTGATCGCATCCTGCGTCATATTCACCTCCATGCTGTGACTAGAAACTTCGGCGCTAGCCGAATTGTTATCGAACCAATAAAACATTACTAATCGGTATTATCCAACAAGAGAATACCGACTGCTAAAGCCTGACAAAGAATATACCGCACAAATTAAACTTTTTTCAGCACAGACAAAAATATTCAAAATCGGCAACATGGCCACGCCAATATGGCCGAAGCGTCAAATCACCATTGAAAGCCACGGAATATGAGCGCTAGCGACTGGAACGACAACGATTTGGATCTTCTCGACCACCTGCTGGAACAGGAGCTGGACGCCCTGCCGCCCGCCGCCGCCGACGGCGGACGGATACCGAAGAGCGACGCCGTCACCGGCCCGCTGTCCTTCCAGCAGCAGCGGCTTTGGTTCCTGCACGAATTCACCGCCGGCGCCGCCGCCTACAATATCTGCTCCGCCTTCCGCCTGAGCGGCGAGATGCAGCTGGCGGCGCTGGGACGGGCCTTCGACTGCGTCGTCGCCCGCCACGCCTCGCTGCGCACCGCCATCCGCAATGTCGACGGCGAGCCGGAACAGACCGCGCTGCCGCCCGGCCCGGCGGCCATCGAGCATCTGGACTGGTCGGACCTGGCCCCCGAGGCCGCCGCCGCGCAGCTGGAGGCGCTGGCCCGCCGCGAGAGCGCGCACGGCTTCGACCTCGCCGCCGGCCGGCCGCTGCGCATCGCGCTGGTGCGGTTCTCGGCCGACGAGCACGCCGTCGTGCTGACGCTGCACCACATCGTCGGCGACGCCTGGTCGCTGGCGGTGCTGATGGGCGAAGTCGCCCAGGCCTACGCCGCGCTGAGCCGCGGCCGCGAACCGGCGCTGCCGGAACTGCCGATACAGTATCTGGACTACGCGCGCTGGCAGCGCGAGTCCGGCCAGCAGCTGCGCTGGGACGCCGATCTGGCCTACTGGAAAGACCAGCTCGCCGGCCTGCCCGTGCTGGAGCTGCCGACCGACAAGCCGCGTCCGCCGGTGCAGACCTTCGACGGCGCCACCGTCGGCTTCGCCATAGACGCCGTCAGCGCCGACCGGCTGCGCCGGCTGGCCTCGGCCGAGCGCACCACGCTGTTCTGCCTGCTGCTGTCGGCCTTCCAGGCGCTGCTGGCCCGCCACGCGCGCCAGGACGACCTGGCCATCGGCACCTCGCTGGCCGGCCGCGAACAGGTGGAAACCGAGCCGCTGATCGGCTTCTTCGCCAATATGCTGGTGATACGCGCCGAAATCGGCGCCGACGACAGCTTCCGCGAGCTCGTCCGCCGGCAGTCGGAGACGATACGCGACGCCGTCGAGCACGCGTCTGTGCCGTACGACAGACTGGTCAACGCGCTGGAATTGGAGGCCCGCGACCCCAGCCGCAACCCGCTGTTCCAGGTGGCGTTCACGCTGCTGAACATCCCGGCCGCGCCGCCGTCTCTCGACGGACTGCGGCTGACGCCGGTGCTGAGCCAGGAGGCGGCCCGCTTCGACCTCGAGCTGTTCATGCGCGAGACCGACGACGGCCTGTCCGGCGCGTTCAGCTACAACACCGCGCTGTTCGAGCGTGTGTCGGTGGAGCGGATGGCCGGACAGCTGACGATATTGCTGGACGGCGCCGGCCGGACCCCCGACGCGCCGCTGGCCGCGCTGCCGCTGATGACGGCCGAACAGGCCCGGTCGCTGCTGGCGCTGCCGCTGCGTCCGGCCGCCGCCGACTGCGAGCCGGTGCACCGCGCCTTCGCGCGGCAGGCCGCCGAACAGCCCGATGCCGTCGCGCTGCGCTGCGAAGGCCGGACGATGCGCTACGGCGAGCTGGACCGCCTGGCCGACGATGCCGCGCGGCGGCTGATCGCCGCCGGCGTCCGCCCCGGCGAACCGGTCGGCCTGTGGCTGACGCCGTCGTTCGAGATGCTGGTCGGCGTGCTGGCGGTGCTGAAGGCCGGCGCCGGCTATGTGCCGATGGACCCGGCCTATCCGGCCGACCGCATACGCTACATCCTGGACGACAGCGGCGTGCGGGCCGTGCTTTCCACCGTCGCGCTGGCGCCGTCGCTGCCGCCGTTTTCCGGCGCGACGCTGACGCTGGACGACGGCGGCGCCGTGCCGGCTGTCGAGCTGCCGGCGCATGATGCGCCGGACGGCCTGGCCTACATCATCTACACCTCCGGCTCCACCGGCCGGCCCAAGGGCGTCGCCGTCAGCCACCGCAACGCCGCGCGGCTGTTCGCCGCCAGCGCCGGCCTGTTCGATTTCGGCCCACGCGACGTGTGGACGCTGTTCCACTCCTACGCCTTCGATTTCTCGGTCTGGGAGATCTGGGGCGCGCTGGCCCACGGCGGCGCGCTGCTGATCGTGCCGCCGCTGCTGGCCCGCTCGTCCGACGCCTTCTACCAGCTGTTGTGCGACGAAAAGGTGACGGTGCTGAACCAGACGCCGTCGGCCTTCCGCCAGCTGATGGCGGCCGAGGAGCTGAATCCTCGCGAGGGCGATCTGGCGCTGCGCTACGTCGTCTTCGGCGGAGAGGCGCTGGACCTGAGCAGCCTGGAGAGCTGGCTGGACCGCCACGGCGACGACTATCCGCAGCTGATCAATATGTACGGCATCACCGAGACCACCGTCCACGTCACCTTCCGCCGCATCGGCCTGGCCGAGGTCAAACGCAAGCTGGGCAGCGTGATAGGCGAAGCGCTGCCGGACCTGTGCATACGGCTGCTGGACCCGCTGCAACAGCCGGTGCCGCCCGGCATGGTCGGCGAGATCCATGTCGGCGGCGACGGCGTCACGCTGGGCTATGTCAATCAGCCCGAGCTGACCGCGCAGCGCTTCATCGCCGACCCGCATCTGGACAGCGGCCTCCGCTTCTACCGCAGCGGCGACCTGGCCCGCGTCACCCCGCGCGGCGATCTGGAATACCGCGGCCGGGCCGACCAGCAGGTCAAGCTGCGCGGCTTCCGCATCGAGACCGCCGAGATACAGGCGCTGCTCAGCGAGCATCCGGCCGTCGCCGAGGCAGCCGTCGTCGTGCGCGGCGAAGGCGAGCAGGCGCGCTTGATCGCCTATGTCGCCAAGCGCCCCGGTCTGGCGGCGGCCGGCGACGCCGGCGGCTGGCTGCCGGCCTTCGACATGATCTACGAGGACGCGGCGGCCGACGACGCCGATCTGGACCTGGTCGGCTGGACCGATTCCTACGACAACGCGCCGATTCCGGCCGAACACATGCGGCGCTGGCGCGACGAGATCCTGGCCCGCATCCGCGCGCTGCGGCCGCGGCGCGTGCTGGAGATAGGCAGCGGCAGCGGCATGCTGCTGCTGGCCATCGCGCCCGAGACCGAGCATTACCACGGCCTGGACTTCTCCGAACGCGCGCTGGAGCGGCTGGGCCGCACCGTCGCCGCCCGCGGCCTGGAGCACGTGGTGCTGGAGCGGCGCGAGGCCCGCGATCTGGATGGTCTGCCGACCGACTTCGACACCGTGATCGTCAACTCGGTCGCGCAATACTTCCCGGACGCCGACTACTTCCTGGCGGTGGTCGACCAGGCGCTGGCGCGGCTCGCCCCCGGCGGCCGGCTGCTGCTGGGCGACCTGCGCCACCTCGGCCTCTTGCGCCACTTCCAGGCCAGCCGCCTGCTGCACCGGCTGCCCGGCATGCCCGAGGCCACCCGCGCCGGCTTGCGCCGCGAGCTGGACGCGCTGATCGCCGAGGAAAAGGAATTGCTGGTCGACCCGGCGCTGTTCCGCCGGCTGGCGCTGAGCCGCGGCGACATCGGCGCCGTCGACATCCGCCTGAAGGAGGACGGCGGCGACTGCGAGCTGACCACCTACCGCTACGACGTGGTGCTGAGCAAGGGCAAGGCCTGCGTCGACCCCGCCGCCCGGCCGGAGACCGCGCCGCCGCCGCGCCCGCTGTCGGCATCCCGAACCGGCCTGTGGACCGGGCTGGCCAACCGCCGTGCCGCCGCGGTCAACCGCTTCCTCTCCTGGCTGGACCGCGACGAGGCCGGCGACGCCGACGCCGCCTGCCAGCCTTGGCTCGCCGACGCGGCGCCGGATGCCGCCGACCCGGCCGAGCTGCTGGCCGAGGCCGGGGCCGCAAGCCTCGCGGCCCGCATCAGCTGGAGCGAGAACGCCGCCGACGGCCGCTTCGACCTGGCGCTGGCCGGCACCGAGGCGACGCTGCCGCCGCTGGCGCTGGAACGGATCGCCGACGACGACGGCGACGTCGCCGGCTGCTTCAACACGCCGGCGCAGAGCCAGCCCCGCGACACGCTGGGGCCGGAGCTGCGCCGCCACCTGGCGGCCAGGCTGCCGGAATACATGCTGCCGGCCGCCTTCGTGCTGCTGGACAAGCTGCCGCTGAACAACAGCGGCAAGCTGGACTGGCGCGCGCTGCCCGAGCCCAGCCAGGCCGAGCGGCGCGGCGGCGGGGCCGGCACGCCGCCGCAGACCGGCGCCGAACGCGAAGTGGCGCGGATCTGGGGCGAGGTGCTCGGCGT
The DNA here is from genome assembly GCF_051129845.1 of Chromobacterium sp. CV08. Lineage (NCBI taxonomy): Bacteria > Pseudomonadati > Pseudomonadota > Betaproteobacteria > Neisseriales > Chromobacteriaceae > Chromobacterium > Chromobacterium sp. CV08. The sequence continues at coordinate 2,250,104 of NZ_CP150453.1, read as the reverse complement.
CGCCGGGCTCTCGCGCGAGCAGAACTTCTTCGAGGCCGGCGGCCACTCGCTGCTGGCCACCCAGGTGATGTCGCGGCTGCGCGCCGACTTCGGCGTCGAGCTGCCGCTGCGCACGCTGTTCGAACATCCGACGGTGGCCGAATTCGCCGCCGCGCTGGCCGAGCGGGCCGATCTGGAGGACAAGCCGGCGGCCGCGACTGAGCGGCGCATCCCGCCGGCCGACCGCAGCCGGCCGCTGCCGTCGTCGTTCGCCCAGCAGCGCTTCTGGTTCCTGGAGCGGCTGGACCAGAGCGGCGTCGGCATCTACAACATCGCCCAGGGCCTGAGGCTGCGGGGCCGCCTGGACCGGGAGGCGCTGCGCGCCGCGCTGGCCGGCCTCGTCCGCCGCCACGAATCGCTGCGCACCCGCTTCGCCTTGCACGACGGCGAATTGCGGCAGATCGTCGAGACCGGCGACGGCCCCGCCCTTCAGCGGCTGACGCTGGATGCCGCCGACGGCGTCGAAGCGGCGCTGGCCCGCGCCGCCGAGGCCTTCGCCCGGCCGAAATTCGACCTGGAGGCCGCGCCGCCGCTGCGCTTCGCTTTGCTGGACATCGGCCCGGACGACGCCGCGCTGCTGATCGCGATGCACCACTCGCTGTCCGACGGCTGGTCCTTCGGCGTGCTGGTGCGGGAGTTCGGCGAGCTGTACGCCGCCGCGCTCGAAGGCCGGCGGCCCAGCTTGCCGGCGCTGGCGATACAGTACGGCGACTTCGCCCATTGGCAGCGGCAGACGCTGGCCGGCGAACGCTTCGACACGCTGCTGCGGCGCTGGCAGGCCCGGCTGGCCGGCGCGCCCGCCGCGCTGGACCTGTTGGGCGACAAGCCGCGCCGGGGCGCCGGCCCGCGCCGCGGGCGCATCGCCCGCTTCGGCTTCGACCGCGCCGAAACCGACAGCCTGCGCCGGCTGGCCGATCGCGCCGGCTGCACGCTGTTCATGGTGCTGCTGGCCGGCTACGCGGCGCTGCTGTCGCGCTACAGCGGCCAGAAGGAGCTGGTGGTCGGCAGCCCGATAGCCAACCGCAACCACGTCGACCTCGAAGGCCTGATAGGCTGCTTCGTCAACACGCTGGCGCTGCGCGTGGACCTCGCCGACGATCCGGACGCGCTGCGGCTGCTGGCCCGCGTGCGCGACACCGTGCTGGAAGCGTACGAACTGCAGGACATGCCGTTCGAGACCATAGTCGACTCGCTGAAGCTCGAGCGCTCCTTGTCGCGCAATCCGCTGTTCCAGACCATGCTGGTGCTGCAGAACGCGCCGCTGGACGCGCTGCGGCTGCCGGGCCTGGAGCTGGAGGCGCTGTCCAGCGACGACACCTCGCCGCGCTTCGACCTGACGCTGACGCTGCACGAGCGCGACGGCGGCCTGCAGGCGATGCTGGAATACGATCTGGACCTGTTCGAGCCGGCCGGCGCCGAACGGCTGGCCGCGCGGCTGAAGCGGCTGCTGCTGGGCATGGCCGACCGCCCCGAGCTGCCGCTGCCGCGGCTGGACCTGCTGGCCGACGACGAGCGCCGCCAGCTCGTCGTCGGCTGGAACGACGCCGGCGCGACGCCGGCGCCGGCGACGCTGCTGCCGCTGATCGCGGCCCGCGCCGCGGACGCACCGGACACGACGGCCGTCGTCGACGACAAGGGCAGCCTCAGCCACGGCGAGCTGAACCGCCGCGCCAACCGGCTGGCGCGCCGGCTGATCGCGCTGGGCGTCGGCCCCGAGGACATCGTCGCCGTCGCGCTGCCGCGCTCGGCCGAGACGGTGGTGGCGCTGCTGGCGGCGCTGAAGGCCGGCGCCGCCTATCTGCCGCTGGACCTGGACTACCCGCCGGCCCGCCTCGCCTACATGCTGGACGACGCCGCGCCGCGCTGCGTGCTGAGCCGCTCGGACGCGGCGCTGCCGCCCGGCGCCCTGCGGCTGGACCTGGACGACGCCCTGCTGCAAGCGGAACTGGCCGCGCTGCCGGACGGCGAGCTCGCCGACCACGAACGCGTCGCCCCGCTGCTGCCGCGCCATCCGGCCTATGTGATCTACACCTCCGGCTCCACCGGCCAGCCAAAGGGCGTGCTGGTCCAGCACGACAATCTTCACGCGTCGACGATGGCCCGCTTCGCCTTCTATCCGGCCGAGCTGTCGCGTCCGGGCACCGCCTTCCTGCTGCTGCCGTCGTTCGCCTTCGACAGCTCGGTGGCGCTGCTGTTCTGGTCGCTGGCCAGCGGCGGACGGCTGATCGTCAGCCGCGCCGGCGGCCAGCTGGAACCCGGCTACCTGGCAGGCCTGGTCGAGCGCGAGCGGGCCGAGGTCTGGCTCAGCGTGCCGTCGCTGTATCGTACGGTGGCCCAGGCGCAGCCGGCCGGCTGGGGCGCCTCGCTGCGCGCCGTGCTGTTCGGCGGCGAGGCGGTGTCGCCGCGCGACCTGGTCGCCGGCACGCCGCGGCGCTTCTTCAACGAATACGGCCCGACCGAGGCCGCCGTCTGGAGCACGGCGGGCGAGATCGCCGCCGGCGACGGCCAGACGATAGACATCGGCCGCGCCGTGCCCGGCTACCGGGTCTACATCGTCGACGAGGCGGGCCGGCCGGCGCCGGTCGGCCTGGCCGGCGAGCTCTGCATCGCCGGCCCCGGCGTCGCGCGCGGCTATCTGCGCCGGCCGCGGCTGAGCGCCGAGCGCTTCGTCTGCAGCCCCTTCGGCGACGGCGAGCGCATGTACCGCAGCGGCGACCGCGCGCGCTGGCTGCCGGACGGCCGCATCGAATATCTGGGCCGCGACGACGGCCAGCTGAAGCTGCGCGGCTTCCGCATCGAGATCGGCGAGATCGAGGCGGCGCTGGCCGAGCAGCCCGGCGTCGCCGAGGCCGCGGTGGCGCTGCGGGAGGACGCGCCCGGCGCCGCGCGGCTGGTCGGCTACCTGGTGCCGACCGACGGAGAACCGGCGCCGGCGGACTTGCGCCGCGCGCTGGCCGATCGGCTGCCGGAATACATGGTGCCGACGGCCTGGGTGACGCTGGACGCGCTGCCCTTGACGCCGAACGGCAAGCTGGACCGCGGCGCGCTGCCGGCGCCGGAACCGGCCGTCCGCGCCTACCGCGCGCCGCGCAACGCGCTGGAGGAGAAGCTGGCGGCGCTGTTCGCCGAGACGCTGGGCCTGGAACGCGTCGGCCTGGACGACGGTTTCTTCGATATGGGCGGCCATTCGCTGCTGACATTGCAGCTGCTGTCCCGCATCGAGGCCGAGCTGGGCGCGACGCTGCCGCTGGCCGCGCTGTTCACCGCCGGCACCGTCGCCGAACTGGCGCCCGTGGTGGCCGCCGGCCAGGCCGACGCCGAGCCGTCGGTGCTGGTGCCGATACGGCCGGACGGCGCCGATTTCACGCTGCTGCTGGTGCACGACGGCTCCGGCCAGATCATCGGCTACCGGCAACTGGCGGAGAAGCTGCCGGCGGGCTGGCGCGTCTACGGCCTGCAGGCGGCCGGCCTCGATCCGGCGGTGCCGGCCGACGAGACGGTGGCGGCGATGGCGGAACGGTACGCCGGCGCGGTGCTCGCGGCCGGCCTGCCGGGGCCGATGCTCGTCGCCGGCCATTCCTTCGGCGCCGCCGTCGCCGCCGAACTGGCGCGCCGGCTGCACGAGGCCGGCGCCGACATCAGGCTGCTGGCCGCGCTGGACGGCGCGCCCGATCCGGATGCCGCCTTCCTGCAAAGCCTGCCGCGGGACGAGGCCGGGCTGATGCACTATATGGCGCGCACCGTCGAGATCGCCACCGGCAAGCCCATCGCCGTCTCCGAGGACGAGCTGCGACCACTGGACCGCGCCGGCCGCTTCGCGCTGCTGGCCGAGCGGGTGCTGGCCTCCGGCCTGTTCCCGCAGGGCCTGGGCCCGCGCCGCATCGAAGCGATGTTCGACGTCTACCGCGCCAATCTCACCAGCCTGCGCAGCCATGCGCCGGGGCCGGTGCCCTGCCCGGTCGGCGTCTGGGTCGCCTCGCCCCGGGCAGGACGTCCCGACCTCGGCTGGTCCGGCTACGCCGGCGGCCCGGTCCGGGTGTTCCAGGCCGCCGGCGGGCACGCCGACATGCTGAAGGAGCCGCATGTCGCCGGCCTGGCGGACAGCCTGGCTTGCGCCGCGTCCGCCATCTGACGACCCGTCGCGCCGCGGCCCGACGGCCGCGGCGCGGCATCCTGCGATCAACAGACCGATACCGATGCCCAACACCGAATCCGCTCTCCGCCCCGACCGGCTCGCGCTATGGCGCGACCGCCGCTTCCTCTGGCTGTCCGCCGCCTGGTTCTGCTCGATACTGGGCCAGCAGACGGCGCTGATCGCCCTGCCCTGGCTGGTGCTGGGGCTGGGCGGCGACGGCCTGGCCCTGGGCCTCGTCGTCACCGCGATGGAGCTGCCGCGCGCCGTCTTCATCATCGTCGGCGGCGCCGTCGCCGACCGCCACTCGCCGCGCCGGGTGTTCCAGTGCTCGCTGCTGTGCTGCACCGCGCTGCTGGCCGCGCTGGGCCTGGCCCAACTCGGCGGCGGCCTGCCGCTGGCGCTGCTGTATCCGTTCGCCGCGGCCATGGGCGTCATCGCCGCCTTCACCGGCCCGTCGGCCGCCGCGCTGCTGCCGAACACCGTGCCCGAGGCCCAGCTGCAGCAGGCCAATTCCTGCTTCATGGCCGTCAACCAGCTGACGCTGCTGGCCGGACCGGCGCTGGCCGGCGCGCTGATCGCGCTGCCCGGCCTCCGCGCCGGCGGCGGCCTCAGCCTGGCCTTCCTGCTCGGCGCCGCCTGCTTCCTCGCCGGCAGCCTGCTGTTGACCCGGCTGCCGGCCGGCCGGACCGTCGACGCCGCGCCCCGCCAGTCGGCCGCCGGCATCCTGCGTTCGATAGGCCGCGGCGCCGTCTGGACCTGGGGCGACGCCACGCTGCGCGCACTGTTCTTCTACTGGGCGGCGATCGCCTTCCTGACCGCCGGCCCGATCCAGATCGGGCTGCCGCTGCTGGTCAGGGACGCGTTGCGGCTGGACGCCGCCTACTTCGGCACGCTGTTGTCGTCGCAGGCCGCCGGCAGCCTGCTGGGCATGGCCCTGCTCGCCGCTCTGCCGGCCAGGGCGCTGGGCAGGCTGGGCCTGATGGTGTTCTGCGTCGACGGCCTGATGGGCGCGCTGATCATAGGCCTGGGGCTGTCGGGCGACTTCGTCGCCAGCTCGGCGATGATGTGCCTGATCGGCCTGCTCGGCGGCCTGGTCCAGGTCAGGCTGATGGCCTGGATACAGTCGCGCATCCCGCCGGACATGCGCGGCCGCGTGATGAGTTTCCTGATGTTCATGATGGCGGCGGTGACGCCGCTGTCGACCACCCTGGCCGGGCTGATCCTGGCGTCGTCGCCGGTGCGCGGCCTGTACGCCGGCGCCGGCCTGGCGCTGATGGCCGTCGCCGTGCTCGCGCTGTCCAGCGCGCGGCTGCGCGGCATAGGCGCGCCCGAGAAGACCGGCGGCGACCGCCCCGTCCATTCCCTGCAAACCGGAGATTGAAGCCATGCACCACCCCACCCCCTGGATACTGCGCCACGGCGGCGGCCCGCGCCCCCGACTGCGGCTGTACTGCTTTCCGTACGCCGGCGGCCACGCCGGAATCTACACCCCCTGGCAGGGCAAGCTGCATCCGGACGTCGAAATCTGCGCGGTACAGCTGCCCGGCCGCGGCGCCCGCTTCCGCGACCCCGGCTTCAAGGCGCTGCCGCCGCTGATCGAGGCCCTGGTCCGCGAGCTGCCGCTGGACGGCGCCGTTCCGTTCGCCTTCTTCGGCCACAGCATGGGCGGGCTGATCGCCTTCGAGCTGGCGCGGCGGCTGCAGGCGCTGGGCCGGCCGCAGCCGCGGCGGCTCATCGTGTCCGGCTGCGACGCGCCGCAGCACCGCCAGCCCCCGCGCGGCCTGCACCGGATGGACGACGCCGGCTTCATCGCGGCGCTGCGCGATTACAATGGCACGCCGGCGGAAATCCTGGCCAACCGGGAAATGATGGAATTGCTGCTGCCGTCGCTGCGCGACGACTTCCAGCTGGTCGAAACCTACCGCTACGAGGCCGGCGCGCCGCTGGCGATGCCGACCACCGTGCTGGCCGGACGCGACGATCGCCAGCGTCTGCCGGAGCAGACCGAGGGCTGGCAGCGGGAAACGACGGGTCCGTCCCGCGTCCACTGGTTCGACGGCGGCCATTTCTTCATCGCCAGCGCCCGCGAAGCGGTGCTCGCCCGCGTCAACGCCGAACTGGCCGAGCTGCTGGCCGCTCCGTCCGCGCCCCGTCCGGTCGCTCAACTCTGAGCCCGTGAAAAAGCCCGCCGGCTTGAGCCGGCGGGCCGTGGCAGAGGCCGACGACGGCCGCTCAGGAGCGGATGGTGCTGACCAGCTTGTCGCACACCGGCTTCTGCGCGTCGCCGGCCGGCAGCTTGCCGCAGACGCCGTCCAGCTGGCCGGCCAGCCTGCCGACGGCGTCGGCGTGCTTGCCGTCCTGGTTCCAGGCCTTCAGCCGGGCGGCCACCTTCTCCAGCGAGCGGCGGCTGCGTTCGTAGAAGGCGCTGTCCGACTTGGCCGCGTCGGCGAACACCGCGCTGGCCGCCGCCTCGATGCGGGCCGCGTCCTGCGGCGCCAGTTCCACCGCGCCGCCGACATAGCTGGCGCCCCACTGCAGCCGCGTCGCCTGCCCTTCGGCCGCCTGGTAGGCCTTCTGGTACCAGTCGAGCGCGGCCGCCTTGTCGCCGCGCTCCTTGGCGTTGGAGGCCAGGATCAGCATGTGGTAGTACGGCGCGTGCGAGGTCTTCAGCTCGCCCTGCAGCAACTTGTCCGACTCGTCCAGCAGGCCGGCGTCGGCCAGCAGCTCGCCGGCGGCGGTGATCACCGCCTGGCGCTGGTAGGGATTGGCGCTGGCCTTGTCGGCCTCAGCCGTCCTGGCCTTCACGTCGGCCACCAGCGCGGCCGGCAGCGGCTGCTTCGGATGCTGCTGCCTGTACAGCGACAGCAGCGCCGACGTCGCGCCCAGCCTGTCGCTCCAGGACAGGCTGGGATCGGCCTCCAGCTTGTTCAGCTGGACGTCGAAAGCCTGCCGCAGCGCCGCGTCGTCGCCGAACAGCTTCAGCGCGTCGCCGGCGGAATAGATGACGATGTCGGCGTTGGCGCGGCTCAGCCCGTCGTCGGCCAAGACTTGCAGCAGCCGGCCGCGAGCCTGGCCCCGGTCGAAGGCCGGCGCCTGCTTCTCCCCGGCCAGCGCGGCCAGCGCCTTCAGCTGCAGCCGGGTCGCGACGGCCGCCGGCTCGGCGGGCACCCGCTGCGCCAGGCGGACCAGCGTCGCCGTCACCTCGGCCTCGGGAATGATCTGCCCCTGGTCCACGTCCCAGGCGTAATCGGCCAGCAACTGCCAGTCGGCCGTCGCCAGCCTCTTGCCGGCCAGCGCGTCGGACAACAAGGCCTTCACCGGCTTCACCGCCGTCAGGCCCAGCTGCAGCGTGCGCAGATAGCGCTGCGGATCGACCTCGCCCGGCAGGCGGGTGATCTCGGCGCCGTCCGGACGGAACAATATCATTGTCGGATAGCCGCGCACCTTGAACTTCTCGCCCAGCTGCTGCGCATTGTCGCTGTCGCCGTCCAGATACACCGGGACGAACTGGCGGGTGGCCGCGATGAAGTCCGGACGGTTGAAGATGGTGGACTTCACCTGGTTGCACGGCGGGCACCATACCGCGCCCCAGTACAGGAAGACCGGTTTGTTCTCCGCCTTCGCGCGGGCGAACGCCGCCGGCACGTCGCCCTGCTGCCAGCTGATGCCCGGCGGCAAGGCGTGGCCGTCGCTGACGTCCGCATGCGCGATCGGCATCAGGCCGGCCAGCGCCAGCGCCATCACCAACAAGGTTCGCTTCATGTCTCTGCCTCTTCTGTCTTTGTGTTCGTGTCCCCATGCTACACCCGATATCCACAAGGCATAAAGAAGGACTGGCGATTTGCTTAGCTGCCCCTTTGCAAAAGCCGCCGACAATTGCCATGTCGGTGGCATCGAACGCCGGCTTCTCCTATCATCGCCTGTCATGAGCCGCCTGATCCTGCCTCCATCCCCGCTGCTCGCCGACATCGTCCGCTACTTCCACATCGAGCGCGCAGACGGCGGCGAGCTGCTGATGCCCGCCATGCCCTTTCCCTATGTCGGCGCGCTGTTGCGCGGCCATACCCTCTCGGAGCGCGACGGGGAGCGCATGGCTTCGCCGCGCAGTTTCGCCGTCGGCGCGCTGTCCCGGCCGGTGCGCCTGCATATCGAACCGGAAACGGTGTTCATCAGCGCGCCATTGCGCATCGGCCGCCTGCAGACGCTGTTCGGCGTCGCCAGCCATCAGCTGACCGATAGGATCTGGCCGCTCGAGGCGCTGATCGGTCGAGAGGAAGAGGAAAGCCTGTTCGACAGCCTGCGCCTGCGCGACGGTCCGCTGCGATGGACGGAAGCCTTGTCCGAATGGATGCGGACCCGGCTGGCCCGGCGGGAGGCCGCCGGCGGCCTGGATGACTGGCGGCTGCCGGCGGCGGCGCTGTTTCTGGATGGCCGGACCCTGGCGGAACGGTCGGGCCTGAGCATGCGCCAATTCGAGCGGCGCTTCCTCGCCCGCTATGGCCAGACCCTGCGCGACATGCGCCGCATGGCCCGCTTCATGAATGCGATGGGCGGGATGATCCTGAACGGCGGAAACTCCCTGGCCGGCCTGGCGCTCGATTGCGGCTATTTCGACCAGGCCCACCTGAGCCGCGACTTCAAGCTGCTGTCCGGCTACACGCCGCGCGAATTCGCGCAGGGCATCCGCGCCTCGGGCGGATCCGAACTGGATCTGATGCGTTACGGCTCGGACGAAAGGCGGCTGGTGATGGGCAGCGTAAGCGCCGACCTCGAAGCCCTGCTGCCCGGCCTTGGCTGATGACGTCTCGGTACAAGACGCCGTTTGATCGGAAGCGCAGCATCGGACCGTTGCCTGACGGAGAACGCCGATGGACCACCCCTCGCTGGAAAAAAACGGATTCCTGCTGACCACCCTGGACGGCCTGTTCGGCCGCGCGCAGGCAAGCAGCCTGTGGTATCTGTCGTTCGGCCTCGCCTGCTGCGCGGTGGAAATGATGCACGCGGCGGCGGCGCGCTACGACATGGACCGCTTCGGCTGGATACCGCGCGCCACGCCGCGCCAGGCCGACCTGATGATCGTGGCCGGCACGCTGAGCAACAAGATGGCGCCGGCGATGCGCAAGATCTACGACCAGATGTCCGAGCCGCGCTACGTGCTGTCGATGGGCTCCTGCGCCAACGGCGGCGGCTACTACCATTACAGCTACTCGGTGGTGCGCGGCTGCGACCGCATCGTGCCAGTGGACGTCTACGTGCCCGGCTGCCCGCCCACCGCGGAGGCGCTGCTGTACGGCCTGATGCAGCTGCAGGCCAAGGTACGCCGCGACGGCACCGCCAGCCGTCGCGGGCTGCTGGACCGCTCGACAAGCGGGCGGCCCGACTGAATCAGTCCTCGCGCAGCTCGAAATCGTGCGTGATGTCGGCGGTCTTGCCCAGCATGATGGACGCCGAACAGTATTTCTCGGCCGACAGCTTGATCGCCCGCTCCACCGCGTCCGGCTTCAGCGCCCGGCCGCTGACGACGAAATGGAAATGGATGCGGGTGAACACCTTGGGATCGGCGTCGGCGCGGTCGGCCTCGATTTCCACCCGGCAGTCGCGGACGTCCTGGCGCGATTTCTTCAGGATGTTGATCACGTCGTAACTGGTGCAGCCGGCGGTGCCCAACAGCACCAGCTCCATCGGCCGCGGCCCCAGGTTGCGGCCGCCGCCCTCGGGCGCGCCGTCCATCACCACCGCGTGGCCGCTGCCGCTTTCGCCGATGAAACACACGCCGTCCACCCATTTCAGCCTCGCCTGCATCGTCCCGCCCCCCTTTTTGATCGAAAATGGCCATCAGACTAACACCGCCGATTTGGGCCGACAAAGATTCACCGGTAGAATAGAAAGATTGTCCCGTTATATCCGAGCTGCACCCATGCTGGTACTTGGCATTGAATCCTCCTGCGACGAAACCGGCGTCGCGCTGTACGACACCGACGGCGGCCTGCTGGCCCATCAGCTGCATACTCAAATGGCGATGCACGCCGAGTACGGCGGCGTGGTCCCCGAGCTGGCCAGCCGCGACCACATCCGCCGCGCCATCCCGCTGACCGAGGCCTGCCTGCGTGAAGCCGGCAAGACGCTGGCCGATCTGGACGCCGTCGCCTACACCCAGGGCCCCGGCCTCGGCGGCGCGCTGATGGTCGGCGCCAGCATGGCCAACGCGCTGGCCTTCGGCCTCGGCATCCCGGTGATCCCGGTCCACCACCTGGAAGGCCATCTGCTGTCGCCGCTGCTGGCCGATCCGAAGCCGGCCTTCCCCTTCCTGGCGCTGCTGGTTTCCGGCGGCCACACGCAACTGATGGCGGTGCGCGGCGTCGGCGACTACGAAATCCTCGGCGAGACGGTGGACGACGCCGCCGGCGAGGCCTTCGACAAGACCGCCAAACTGCTGGGCCTGCCCTATCCCGGCGGCCCGCTGCTGTCCCGCCTGGCCGAATCCGGCGACCCGGACCGCTTCGCCTTGCCGCGGCCGATGCTGCATTCCGGCAATCTGGACATGAGTTTCTCCGGCCTGAAGACCGCGGTGCTGACGCTGGTGCGCCAGCAGGAGTCCGCGCAGGGCGAGCTGGACGAGCAGACGCGGATGGACATCTGCCGCGCCTTCCAGGAAGCCATCGTCGAAGTGCTGGTCAGAAAATCGCTGGCGGCGATGAAGCAGGCCGGCATGAAGCGCCTGGTGGTGGCCGGCGGCGTCGGCGCCAACAAGCAGCTGCGCGCCGCGCTCGACGAGGCCGCCGCCCGCAAGCGTTTCGAGGTGTTCTATCCGCCATTGGCGCTGTGCACCGACAACGGCGCGATGATCGCCTTCGCCGGCGCGATGCGCGTCAAATACGCCGAGCCGGCCGGCGGCTTCACCATCAAGCCGCGCTGGGACCTGTCCAGCCTGCCGGCGGTATAAACGAATCCACGCCGCCGGCCACGGGCCGCGCGGCCGAAAAGCAGACATGATCCAACTGAAGAACCTGAACCTGCGCCGCGGCCTGAAGGAATTGCTGATCGGCGCCAACCTGACGCTGAACCCCGGCTACAAGGCCGGCCTGACCGGCGCCAACGGCGTCGGCAAGTCCAGCCTGTTCGCGATGCTGCTCGGAGAGTTGCACGCCGACGGCGGCGACATGCTGCTGCCGCCGAACTGGACCGTCGCCCACGTGGCGCAGGAAACGCCGGCGCTGGAGCGCAGCGCGCTCGACTACGTGCTGGACGGCGACAAGGAATTGCGCGCGCTGGAGTCGCAGCTGGCCGACGCCGAAGACAGGCACGACGGCAATGCCATCGGCCATCTGCACGGCGAGCTGGCCAATATCGACGCCTACTCGGCCCCGGCCCGCGCCGGCAAGCTGCTGACCGGCCTCGGCTTCGACGAGGCCGCCCAGCAGCGCCCGGTGGCCAGCTTCTCCGGCGGCTGGCGCATGCGGCTGAACCTGGCCCAGGCGCTGATGTGCCGCTCCGACCTCTTGCTCTTGGACGAGCCGACCAACCACCTGGACCTGGAAACGGTGCTGTGGCTGGAGGACTGGCTGAAGGCCTATCCGGGCACGCTGCTGGTGATCTCGCACGACCGCGACTTCCTCGACGCCATCTGCAGCCATACCGTCGAAGTCGCCAATCAGACGCTGACGCTGTACACCGGCAACTACAGCCAGTTCGAAGTGATGCGCGCCGAGAAACTGGCGCGCCAGCAGGGCGAGTACGAGAAGCAGCAGCGCCAGATCGCCCATCTGGAATCGTTCATCACCCGCTTCAAGGCCAAGGCCAGCAAGGCGCGCCAGGCGCAAAGCCGGGTCAAGGCGCTGGAGAAGCTGGAGCGGATCGCGCCGGCCCACTCGTCCTCGCCGTTCGACTTCCATTTCGACAGCCCGGAACACCTGCCGAATCCGCTGTTGAAGCTGGACAAGGCCGACGCCGGCTACGGCGACAGGACCATATTGTCCGGCATCAGCCTGTCGGTGGAGGCCGGCGCCCGCATCGGCCTGTTGGGCGTCAACGGCGCCGGCAAGTCGACGCTGGTCAAACTGCTGTCCGGCGATCTCGCGCCGCGCGCCGGCGAGCGCGTCAACGCGCAGATGCTGAAGATAGGCTATTTCGCCCAGCACACGCTGGAGACGCTGCGGCCGGACGAATCGCCGCTGCAGCACATGCAGCGGCTGGCGCCGACGACGCGCGAACTGGAGCTCAGAAGCTTCCTCGGCGGCTTCAATTTCCGCGGCGACGCCGCCACCGACCCGGTCGGCCCGATGTCCGGCGGCGAGAAGGCGCGGCTGGCGCTGGCGATGATAGTCTGGCAGAAGCCCAACCTCTTGCTGCTGGACGAACCGACCAACCACCTGGACCTGGAGATGCGCCACGCGCTGACGCTGGCGCTGCAGGACTTCAGCGGCGCGCTGATCGTCGTGTCGCACGATCGCAGCCTGCTGGAATCGACGACCGACGTGTTCTGGCTGGTCAGCGGCGGCAAGGTGCAGCCGTTCGACGGCGACCTCGAGGACTACCGCCAGTGGCGCCTCGCCCAGCTGGCCGAGGCCGGCAAGCCATCCGACGGCGACGCCCAGGGCGTCAACCGCAAGGAGCAGAAACGGCAGGAAGCCGAGGCTCGCCAGCAGCTGGCCAAGCAACGCAAACCCTTGCAAACCCGCCTGTCCAAGCTGGAACAGGAAATGAACAAGCTGAGCGACGAGAAAACCCGGCTGGAAGCCTTCATGTCCTCCAGCGAGGCCTACGACGACGCCAACCGCCAGAAGCTGGCCGACAGCGTGAAACGCCAGGGCGAGGTGGCCAGCCGGCTGGAAATCGTCGAAGAGGAATGGATGGAAGTGCAGGAGCAGCTGGAAGCGCTGGCTCAAGCCGACTGAGCGCCGCATGCGATGGGTGATGGCGGCGAGAGAAATGGCTTGCAATCTCCGCCGCCATCTTCTTACGCTAAGAAGAAGACGGGTCCGCCCGCCAACCGGAACCCATCATGCCGCATGCGACCACGCACAAGCTCCTGCAGGCCAGCCTCCTGCTGCTGGCCGCGTCCTGCGCCTTTCCGGCGGACCCCATCCGTCTCGCCACCCACCAGCAGCCTCCGCTTTCCTTCACCCGCGACAACGGCCAGGCCGACGGCCTGACCGTCCAGATCGTCGCCTGCGCGCTGAACAAGATGCAGCGCGCCTACACCATAGACGTCCTGCCCTGGGCGCGCGCGCAGTTGCTGGTCCAGCTGCAGCAGGCCGACGGCTTCTTCGCCGCCACGCCATCGGCGGAACGGGACGACTACGCCGTACTCTCCGACGCGCTGATTCCGTACGAGCGCCGCTGGTATCTGCTGAAGAACAGCCCGCTGTCCCCATCCGACCCGGAATTCAAGCGCCAGGCCCGCATCGGCGCCTTCAACGGCTCCAATATGGACGGCTGGCTGCGTGAGCACGGCTACCGCCTGACCGCCACGCCGCCCAATAGCGAGCTGCTGCTGCGCATGCTGCAATCGCGGCGGGTGGACGCCGTACTCGGCAACAACTACGCGATGGACGCGCTGATCGCGCGGCTGGGGCTGCAGGCGGAGCTGCGCAGCGAGCGGGCCGAGGCGTTGCCGATGGGCGTCTATTTCGGCAAGGCCTTCCTCGCCCGCGAAGGGCCGCAATTCCTGCCGCAATTCAATGGCGCGCTGCAGGGCTGCCGGTCCAAATGAAAACGCCGCCCACTGGCGGCGTTTCATCGATGCGGGGAAGGCGCCGTTCAGACGACGGCCGGCTCCCGCATCAGCAGCGTGACCAGATCGGCGATCTTGCGCTTCAGCTCGCGCCGGTCGACCACCATGTCCACCGCGCCCTTGTCCAGCAGGAACTCGGCGCGCTGGAAACCTTCCGGCAGCGTCTCACGCACGGTCTGCTCGATCACCCGAGCGCCAGCGAAGCCGATGCGCGCCTTGGGCTCGGCCATCACCACATCGCCGAGGAAGGCGAACGACGCCGAGACGCCGCCCATCGTCGGATCGGTCAGCACCGAGATGAACGGCAGCTTGTGCTCGCTCAGCAACTGCAGCGCGGCGCTGGTCTTGGCCATCTGCATCAACGAGTTCAGGCCTTCCTGCATCCGCGCGCCGCCCGAGGCCGCCACGCAGATGAACGGCGCCTTGGCCTCGACCGCCGCCCGCACGCCGCGCACGAAGCGCTCGCCGACGACCGAGCCCATCGAGCCGCCGATGAACTTGAACTCGAACGCCGCGACGACCGCCGGCAGCGAATGGATGCTGCCCTGCATCACCACCAGCGCGTCGTCCTCGCCGGTGTCGCTCTTCGCGGCGGACAGGCGGTCCGGATACTTCTTGCTGTCCTTGAACTTGAGTATGTCAACCGGCTTGACCTCCTCGCCCACCTCGCGCCGGCCCTCTTCGTCCAGCAGCAGGTTCAGGCGCTCGCGCGCCGACAACGGATGGTGGTGGCTGCACTTGGGACATACCTGCAGATTGCTCTCCAAGTCGGTGTAATACAGCACCGCTTCGCATTCCGGGCATTTGCTCCAAAGCCCCTCGGGTACCGCGGAAGGTTTGTCGGCGCGGTTCTCGCGCTTGATCTTCGGCGGGAGGAGCTTGTTCAACCAGCTCATGCTGACTCCTTGAATCTGGGTGTCCGGGAATCGTTCCCGACACATTGCAACGGGGGCGCTGCGCCCCCGTCGGTGTTCTAGCGGATGGCGGCCTTCAATTCGGCCACCAGATGGGTTAACTGCTCTCTGGCAGTTTCGGGTGTCGCCGCCTCGATTTCCTGTACCAGCCGGCTGCCGACCACCACCGCGTCCGCGGTGGCGGCGATGGCCTTGGCGGTCGCGGCGTCGCGAATGCCAAAACCGACGCCTATCGGCAACGGCAATTGTTCCCTGAGGGCAGTAATTTTACGCGCTACGTCATCAATGTCCAGATGTCCGGCGCCGGTGACGCCCTTCAGCGACACATAATAAACGTATCCGCGCGCCAGACGGGCGATTTCTGCGACCCGCTCAGGCGGCGTCGTCGGCGCCACCAGGAAGACGGTGTCCAGGCCTTCGGCGTCCAGCGCGGCCTGCAGCTCGGCGGCCTCTTCCGGCGGGCAATCGACGGTCAGCGCGCCGTCGACGCCGGCGGCCCTGGCCCGCCGGGCGAATTCGGCATAGCCCATCGCGCACAGCGGATTCAGATAGCCCATCAGCACCACCGGCGTCTTCGCGTTGTCGCGGCGGAACTCGGCCACCATCTCCAGCACGTGGCGCAGACCGACCTTGTGCGTCAGCGCGCGCTCGGACGCGCGCTGGATCACCGGACCGTCGGCCATCGGATCGGAGAACGGCACGCCCAGCTCGATGATGTCGGCGCCGCCGTCGACCAGGCCGTGCATCAGCGACACGGTCAGGCCGGGATTCGGATCGCCGGCGGTGATGAACGGAATCAGCGCCTTTTTGCCGGCCAGTTCGGCGAAACAGTTCGCAATACGTGACATTTTCGCCCCCTTACAGCGTGATGCCGGACAGGCCGGCCACGGTATTGATGTCCTTGTCGCCGCGACCTGACAAATTGACCAGTATCACCTGGTCCTTGCCCATGGTGGGCGCGGTCTTGGCGGCCCAGGCCAGCGCGTGGCTGGACTCCAGCGCCGGGATGATGCCCTCCAGATGGCAGCAGTCGTGGAAGGCGCGCAAGGCCTCGTCGTCGTCTATCGCCGCGTACTCGGCGCGGCCGATGTCCTTCAGGAAACTGTGCTCCGGGCCGACGCCGGGATAGTCGAGGCCGGCGGAAACCGAATGGGTCTCGACGATCTGGCCGTCCTCGTCCTGCATCAGATAGCTCTTGGAACCGTGCAGCACGCCGACCTTGGCCCCGGCGGTGATCGGCGCGGCGTGGCGGCCGCTGGCGAGGCCGTGGCCGCCGGCCTCGACGCCGACCATGCGCACGCCGGGCACGTCGATGTACGGATGGAACAGGCCGATGGCGTTGGAACCGCCGCCGACACAGGCGACGACCACATCGGGCTGACGGCCTATCACTTCCGGCATCTGCACCTTGGCCTCGCTGCCTATCACCGACACGAAATCGCGCACCAGCATCGGATACGGATGCGGACCGGCGGCGGTGCCCAGGATGTAGAAGGTGGAGTCGACATTGGTCACCCAGTCGCGCATCGCCTCGTTCAACGCGTCCTTCAGCGTCTTGGAGCCGGACTCCACCGGCACCACGGTGGCGCCCAAGAGCTTCATCCGGAACACGTTCGGCGACTGGCGCTTGACGTCCTCGGCGCCCATGTAGACGACGCACTCCATGCCGTAGCGCGCGGCGACGGTGGCGGTGGCCACGCCGTGCTGGCCGGCGCCGGTCTCGGCGATCACGCGCTTCTTGCCCATGCGGCGGGCCAGCAGCGCCTGGCCAATCGCGTTGTTGATCTTGTGGGCGCCGGTATGGTTCAGGTCTTCGCGCTTGAACCAGATCTGCGCGCCGCCCAGCTGTTCGGACCAGCGCTTGGCGTGGTAGACGGGGCTGGGACGGCCGACATAGTGCTTGAGTTCGTGATGGAACTCCTGCCAGAACGTCGGATCGGCCTTCACGCGAGCGTATTCCTGCTTCAACTGGTCCAGCGCCACCATCAAGGTTTCGGCGACGTAGACGCCGCCATAGGGGCCGAAATGCCCCTGCGCATCCGGAAAATCATACCGATCCATGTCTTGCTCCTGATATGAAGGCCGCCATCCTGGCGGCATTTTTGATACCCTTGCCCGCCTCCACTCCGCTGGAGACGTCGACCGCCGCCGGCTTCGTCCGGCGCACGGCTTCGATGATGTTGTTTTCGTCCAGGCCTCCGGACAGGATCAGCGGCAGCGGCAGATCGTCCGGCAGCAGCGCCCAGTCGAAAGTGGTCCCGGTGCCGCCGTGCGCGCCGTCGACGAAGGCGTCGGTCAGCAGGCCGCGCGCGTCCGGGTAGCGGCGCGCCCACTCGATCAGATCGACGCCCGGCTTCACCCTGACCGCCTTCAGATAGGGCCGCTTGAAGGAGCGGCAGAACTCGGCCGTCTCCTCGCCGTGGAATTGCAGCACGTCTATCGCGCAGCCGGCCAGCACCTCGTCCACCCATTCGCGTTCGGGATTGACGAACAAGGCCACGACGGTGACGAAGGGCGGCAGCGCGGCGATCACCGCCCGCGCCTGCTCCAGCGACACATTGCGCGGGCTCTTGCCGTAGAAGACCAGGCCGATGGCGTCGGCGCCCAGCCGGGCCGCCTCGGCACCGTCCTCGGGCCGGGTGATGCCGCAAATCTTGATTCTGACCACGATTCCTCGCATCCGCTTGATAACGATTAAAACATCAGCGCAATCTTAGGCGCGCCGCCTCGCAGCGCGACGGCAGCGCGAATTCGTCGGGATAGCCGACGCCGGTCAGGTACAGCCCGTCCGGCATGAAGGTCGGCGGCGCGCTGGTGCGGTCGCGCGCGGCCAGCAGCCCCTGCATGTCGTCCGGACTCAGCGCGCCCTTGCCGACGTAAAGCAGTGCGCCGACGATGTTCCGCACCATGTGGTGCAGGAAGGCGTCGGCGTTCAGATCGAAACGCAGCAGGCCGTCGGCCTCGACGATGTCCAGCTGCTGCAGATCCTTGACCGGCGACTTCGCCTGGCATTCCGATGCGCGGAAGCTGGAAAAATCGTGCCGGCCCAGCAGGCGCGCCGCCGCGTCGCGCATCGCGTCCACGTCCAGCGCCTGATGATACCAGCCGACCTTGCCCGCCAGCAGGCAGGAGCGCACCGGATGGGTCAGCAGGAAATAGCTGTAGCTGCGGGAAAAGGCGGAAAAACGGGCGTGGAAATCGTCGCCGACCTCGCGCGCCCACACCACGGCCACTTCCGGGGGCAATAGCGCGTTGACGCCGCGGACCCAGGCGTTCAGCGGCCGGGACGCGTCGGTATCGAAATGGACCACCTGCATCGCCGCGTGCACGCCGGCGTCGGTGCGGCCGGCGGCGTGGGTCTGCACATCGCGGTTGCCGGCGATCTGCCCCAATGCCCGATTCAGCCGGTCCTGCACCGTGTTGCCGTGAGGCTGGCTCTGCCAGCCGGCGAAGGCGCGGCCGTCGTACTCCAGTCCCAGCGCGATTCGAATAGTGTTACTGCTCAATGTGAAGGCTTTGCGATTTCGGATTGCGATTCGATGGGCCGCCCTCGGGGGCGGCGGGGATTCGCCCTATTATGGCAGCAACGCCGGCCAGCGTATACAGAGGGGGGCGGGGCCGGAACGGCCCCGCGGACCACCGCGTCAACGCCCTTGCTGCGCCTCGCGGATCAGGGTGTCGGCGGTCTCCTTGTCGCCCATTTCCAGGTAGAGCTTGGCCAGCTCCATCTTCTCCTTGTCGGGCTCGACGACGGGAGCCGGCCGGGCGGCCGGAGCCGGAGCGGGCGGCGGAGCCGAAACCGGCGCGGGAGTCGGCGCCGGCGGCGTTTCCGCGGCCGGCCCAGCCGCGGCTTCGGACATCGCCGGACGCGACGCCGGCACCGGTTCCGGCTCCAGCGCGCCGACGCCCGGCATCGCCGCCGTCTCCGGCGCCGCTTCGGACTGGAACAACGGGTGGCCCGGCACCTTGTCCCTTCCCAGCTCGCACACCCTCATCCACAGCGTGCCGTTCGGATCGAACAGGCCCTTGGTGACGGTCGCCTCGCGGACAAAGGGCTCCTTGTCCTGCTGGGCCGCCAGCACCTCCAGCAGCTTGTAGCGCAGATCCTGCCGCATCGGCTCCTTCTCCAGCGCCTCGCGCAGGATGGCGATCACCTGGTCGTCGCGGCCGTAGGCCAGATAGACCTCGGCCTCGGCCATCACGTCCACCGAACCCAGGTCGATGCCGTCGCCCTTCTTCAGCGAGCCCATCAACGACGTCAGCGGCCCAAGCGTCAGCAGCGCGGACGCCCCCTTCTCCGGATCGCCGCCGGCCGGCTCCGCCTCGTCGGCCGGGCCGCTACGTTTGCGGCGTATCAGCAGCAAGGCCACCAGCGCCAGCGCGGCCGCTGCGCCGCCTAGCTTGATCTGCACGTCGCGGTCGTTCAAGGCCGCCAGCGTCTGGTCCACCATGCCGACCGGCCTCGGCGCCGGCTTCGGCTGCGATTTCTCTCCCGGCGCCACCGCCCGCGCGACCGGAACGGTCTCGACGCGGATCACGGCCGGCGGCCCGGCATGCTCGCCCCGCCGCGAAGGCCCGGACGGCGGCACGGTCATCGCGCCTGGAGACGGCTTGGCCGTTTCGGCCGGCTTCCTGTCCGCCGGCGCCTCCGCCGCGGGCGCGGCGGGATGGGCCGCCGCGGCCTTGGCCTTGCCCTGCTGGATCGCGCGAAGCTGCTGCTCCAGCTCCCGGGTCCGCTGCTCGGTGGCTTTCAGCGCCTGGTCCTGGGCCAGCAACGTGCTGCGCATCCTGTGCTCGGCCGCCAGCTCCGTCGCCGACGCGGCCGGCTTGGCGGGCGGCAGCGCCTTGACGGCCGGCTTGGCTTCAGGCTTGGGCTGCGGCGCGGCTACAGGCTTGGCCTCGGCCTTGACGGGCGGCTTGGCCGCCGGCTGCGCATGGTCCGCCTGCCGCCCGTCGGCCAGCAATTTGGCCATCGTGCCGGGCTTGGCTTCGGTCGGCGCCGGTTTCGCGGCTTCGCGGGACTCTCCGTCCAGCAGCCGCCACTTGGCCGGATAGCGCAGCTCGGCTCCGGCCAGCAGCTTGTTGGCGTCACCGCGGATGAAGGCGTCGGGATTGTCCTTCAGCAAGCGGGTCGCGACGTCTTCGCCGCGGGCGTGGCCGCGCATGCGCGCGGCGATGCCGGACAAGGTGTCGCCCTTGCGCACGCTGTAATGATTGGCCGCTTCGGCGGCGGCCGGCGCGGCCTCCGGATGGACCGGCGCCGCCTTGTCCAGCGCCAGCGCGTAGACTTTCTGCGCCTTGACGTTGCCGGCGGCGACCTCCAGCCGGAACGACAGCCGCGGCGAGGTGATCGGCAGGGCCGACGACAGCTGCAGCACGCGGCGGCCGTCGGCCGCGCGTTCCAGCCGGTAGGCGATAGACGCGACCTGCTGCAGCTGCTCCCTGGCCGACGCGCTCTGCACGATATCGGACGATATCGCCACCTGCACCTGCTCGGCCCTGTCGAACACGCCGCCCAGCAACGGCAACTCCGCCAGCAGCGGCTCGCCCAGCCGGGAGCTGACGCGCAGGTCCCCCAGGCCGGCGCCGTCCAGGCGCGAGCCCTGGTCCGGCGTCGCCGCGTGGTGTTTGCCGTCGTCGCCGCCGGCCGGCGCCGGCGCCTTGCGGCGCGGTCCGTCTCGCTTGTAATCGACCTCGAATTCGCGCACCAGGCTGCCGGCCGGCCAATGCACCTCGACCGCGAAACGCAACAGCGGCTCATTGAAACTGGCGGGGCCTCTGACCAGGACTTTCTGGATATGTCCGTCGCCGCCGCGCACCAGATTGAATTGCAATACCGAAGCCGAAGCGCTGTATGGCGACAGCAGCGGATAATGGTTGCGGTCGGCCAGATTGGCCTGGGCGAAATCCTCTACGTCCTCGTTCACCACCGGTATTTCGGCGGAAAACGCTTCGCCGTCGGCAGACAGCACGTGAATCGGGCCCAGCCCCGCATGCGCTGCGGAAATGCCGCCCAAACCAGCCAACAGCAGAGCCAGGCTCGCCTTGCGAAAATTTGCAGACATCATTAGAGGTTCCCAATCTTACCGCGTACACGATTCCATCCGGATTCGACGGAACAAACCGTCACTCGCCCAAAAAACCCGACCACCGAATAAAAGCGGGCATTCTGCAGATTCGTATAATTAAACCTTATAGCACTTTCGATTGGCAATCCCATGTCAATTGCGATTGCCGGCGCCGATATTCCCGCCGGCGCGTCGGCTGCGATTATACCGGCGCGGCGTCCCATCCGTTTTTCAAACCGGAATCTCCGGGCCGGGACATAAAAAAACCGGGCGTCGCCGAATCCGACACCCGGTTTTTCGCGGCCGCAGCGATCAACTGCTGATCTTGTCCAGCAAGGCCTGGGCCTCGTCCCGCAGCGGCCCCTGCGCCTCGCTCAACAGATCCTGCAAGACTTCGCGCGCGCCTTCGCGGTCGCCCATGTCAAGGTAGACCTTGGCCAGATCCAGCTTGGTCGCGAGCGGATCGTCGAGCACCGACAGACCCTCGGCCTTGGCCTCCGGCTCCGCGGCGGCTTCGGCCGGCGCTTCCGCCGGCTCGGCCAGCATGTCGGCGTACAGCGACTCCAGTCCCTCGGCCTGCTCCGCCGCCGGCTTGGCCTCCTCCGCCGGCGCCCCTTCGAGATTGAAATCGAAATCGAGCAGATTGGCCTCGGCCGGCGCCGGCTCCGCCGCCGCCTCCCCGGCCGCCGCGGCGCCCTCCTCCGGCAGCATCGCCTCCAGATCGAAATCCAGCGCGCTGGCTTCGGGCGCGGCAGCTTCGACGCCGTCGGCCGGCGTGTCGAACAGCGCGGCCAGCGGATCCGCCTCTTCCGGCGCGGCGGCTGCCGCCGCCGGCTCGGTCGCCGCTTGCACGGCCGCCGGCTGGTCGCCGCCGAACAGCTCCTGGTCGAGGTCTATCATCACGCCCGGCGTCGCCGCCGCCAGTTCCGGCTCGGACTCCGGCTCGGCCTGGTACAGCGGATTGTCCGGATCGATCGCGCGGCCCAGCGTCACCGTGCGGCCCCACATCACGCCCTTGCCGTCGAAGGCGACGTGCATCTCCTTGGCCAGGCGTTCGAAGCTGACCGGGTCCGGCCGGGCCGCGTACACCTCCATCAGCTTCATCCTGACCTCGTGCCGCGACGGGTCCTTCAACAATGCGTCCTTGAGGATGTCCTCGGCCTGCTGGTCGCGTCCATAGGCGATATAGACCTCGGCCTCGGCCACCGGATCGACCTCGCCGGCGTCGATGGCGCCGGCGGCCTGGGTGAAATTGCTCATGAAGGAGTTGCCGCCGCCGCCGGTGTTCGGCCCCGGCGCGGCGGGAGAGCGGCCCAGCGTGGCGCTGCCGCTGCCGGCGACCAGCGAGGACGCCGCGGCGCGCCGGCGGGCTATCATCACGCCCAGCAAGGCCAGCAAGCCTACGGCGACGATGCCGCCGCCGACCAGCGGCAGATAGGCCAGCACCCGGTCAAGCAGCGAGGGCTTGGCCGGCGGCGGCGGCACGGCCACGTGCGCCGGCTTGGCATGGGGCTTTGGCTTGGCCTGCGGCTTCGGCGCGCTGGCCGCCTGAGCCGGCACGCTGGCGGGCGCGGCCATCGCGGCGGAAGCCGGCGCGGCGGCCGCCATGGCAGACGACGCCGGCATCGGCATCGGCTTGCCGGCCTGCAAGGCCCGCAGCTGCTGCTCCAGCGCCGCGATGCGGGTGGTCGCGTCCTGCAGCGCCTTCTCGCGCGCGTTGATCTGCTGTTGCAGATCGTTCAGCCTGGCGTTGTCGGGCGCATCGCCCGGCGCCAGCTTCAACACGTCCTTGCCGGCCGGCGCGGCGCCGGCCTGGCTGTCGGCGGAAGCGCCCGGCTGCGCCGCCGGGGCGGCGTCGCCGAGTATGCCGGCCACCTGTTCGGCCGACAGCGACTTGATCTTGCGCGCCGGCGGGACTTTCAGCACCGAGCCCGGCTGCGGATGGTTGACGTCGCCGGAAAAGGCGTCCGGATTGGCCTGAGCCAGCGCGGCCATCGTCTGGCGCAGCGAGGCGCCCTTGGGCCGGACCCGCTGCGCCAGCGAACGCAGCGTGGCGCCCTGGCGCACGCGGAGTTCGGCCGGCGCCGCCGCCGCCCGCGCCGGCCTGGCCGACGGCGCCGCCTGGTAGCGGCTTGCCTGGTCGCTGTCGGCATAGCTGGGCACGTCCTGCACGATGTTCTGGCCGGCCGCGTAGTTGGCCGGATCGAGCAGCACCGTGTATTCGCGCACCGAGCGGCCCGAAGGCGCCTTGGCCTCGACGACGAAGCGAAGATAGGGATCGTTGATAGGCTGGGTGGAACTGACGCGTATGATCGCGCCGCGGGCACTGGCGTTCAGCGCGAAGCGCAGCGACGACAGCGAGGTGGAATAATCGACGTTCAGCGCCTGGAAGGTTTCGATGCTGGCCAGCCCCACCCGCACCGCGTCCATCTCGCCGGGCGGCACCCCGGTCATCTCGATGTCCGCGCGCAGCGTCTCCCCCAGATTGGAACGGACGTAGATCTTCCCCAGTCCGGCCCAGGCGGCGGCAGAGCACGCCAGGCCCACCAACAGCACGCCAAGTTTGAGTTTTCCCTGATTTCTCACTGTCTACCTTCCGGTACTGTCTTTATCTGAAATCTTATCGACGGGTACCCGGCTTCAAGCCCTTGGGTAACTGCTGCAATCTTAGGCCCTGGCAAGGCGTTTAGCCAGACTTCATGACGATGGGCGGCCATGAAGTCCAGCCGGGTACTTGGCGCCTGTTTACGATTTTTTGCGGCATCGGCGGTTTCCTGCCGAATGCAGGGCGCTCCAAGCGGCCCGCCGCGGTGTCGTCCACTGCCGGGGACGTTTGACAAAGTCATGCGCCGGCAGAAAACCGCCCCGCAGGACTGGCCAGCCGGCGGGCCATCTGCCGCGTTGTCGGACTAGGCCTGGCATCTGGACCGCTGGCTGGGCTGCGCTGCTCACAAAAAGACTATGAACAGGCTCTTACATCAGCGAGCCTTGCCCCGCCAGCAGCTCGGCGATGCGCACGCAATGGACGGCGGCGCCAGCCCGGACGTTGTCGGCCGACAGCCACAGGCTCAACACCTTGCCATGCTGGCGCAGGCGGCTGACCCAGACGCCCTCGTTGCCGGTGGCCTCCATCGGCGTGACGTAGCCGCCGTGCTTGTCGCGTCCCACCAGCTGCAATCCTGCGGCCTTCAGGCGCGTCTGGACTTGCTCGAGGTCAAAGGCTTCATGCAATTCGACTTGAATCGCCCAGCTGTGGCCGAAAAACACCGGCACCCGCGCGCAGGTGACTTCCAGCTGTTCCGGCTTCAGCTTCAACAGCCGGGCGGTCTCGTCGCGCACCGAGCGCTCCTCTTCCGAATCGCCGCTGTCGTCGATGTCGCCGATCTGCGGCAGCACGTTGAAGGCGATGCGCTTGGCGTAGACTTGGGTTTCCGCCTCGCGGTGGGAGAACAGCGCGGTGGTCTGATCGGCCATCTCCTCCATCGCCTTCTGGCCGCTGCCGGACACCGCCTGATAGGTGGCGACGGTGACGCGCCGGATGCCCAGCGGCGCCAGCGGCGCCAGCGCCAGCGCCAGCGGCGTCACCGTGCAGTTGGGCACGGACACCAGCGGCGCGCGGCCCAGCTCCTCCAGCTCGGCGGCGTTCAGCGCCGGCACCACCAGCGGCACGCCGGCGTCGCCGCGGAAGGCGGAACTGAAATCGACCACGGCCGCGCCGGCGTCCCGCGCCTGCGGCACGTACTGGCGGGAAATGTCGCCGCCGGCGGCGAAGATGGCCAGGCCGACGTTCTCGAAATTGAACTCGTCGACCGGATGCACGTCCAGTTCCAGATTGCCCAGCGACACGGTGTTGCCGTCCTGCTCGGCGCTGTCCACCGCGAACACGCGGGCGGCCGGGAAATTGCGCTCGGCCAGGAGTTCCAGCACGGCCTGGCCCACCAGGCTGGTGGCGCCCACGACGGCGATCTGCAGAGAAGTCGACATAATCTTGTTCCTATCGTTACCGCCGGCAGCGTCCCGCTCGCCGGCATTGCAATGCGAAAAGGGCACCGAAGTGCCCTTGAATGCGGTGAAGGTCGGCAAGGCCGACCCAGGCTGGCGCCTATTCTACCCGTCAGCGCTCGATCAGGATACGCAGCATGCGGCGCAGCGGCTCGGCGGCGCCCCATAACAGCTGGTCGCCGATCACGAAGGCGGACAGATACTCGCCGCCCATGTTCAGCTTGCGCACGCGGCCGACGCCCACTTCCAGGCCGCCGGTGATCGCGGCCGGGGTCAGCTCCCTGACCGAGATCTCGCGTTCGTTCGGCACCCACTTCACCCAGTCGTTGCCGGACTTGATGATGGCTTCGATCTCGGACAGCGGCAGGTCCTTCTTCAGCTTCACGGTCAGCGCCAGGCTGTGGCAGCGCATCGCGCCGATGCGCACGCACAGGCCGTCGACCGGAATCGCGGCCGGCGTGCCGAGAATCTTGTTGACCTCGGCCTGGCCCTTCCACTCTTCCTTCGACTGGCCGTTGTCCAGCTGCTTGTCTATCCACGGGATCAGGCCGCCGGCCAGCGGCGCGCCGAAGAATTCGGTCGGCACGTCCTCGCGTATGGCCTGGGCCACCTTGCGGTCTATGTCCAGGATGGCCGACGACGGCGTGGCCAGCTCGTTCGCCACCGTCGAATGGATCGCGCCCATGCCCTTCAGCAATTCGCGCATGTGGTTGGCGCCGCCGCCGGAAGCCGCCTGGTAGGTCATCGACGACACCCAGTCGACCAGGCCTTCGCGGAACAGGCCGTTGATGCCCATCAGCATGATGGAGTTGGTGCAGTTGCCGCCGATGTAGTCCTTGACGCCGTTGGCCAGGCCCTGGTCTATCAGGCCGCGGTTGACCGGGTCCAGCACGATGATGGCGTCGTCCTGCATCCGCAGCGTCGAGGCGGCGTCTATCCAGTAGCCGTTCCAGCCGGCGGCGCGCAGCTTGCCGTACACCTCGGTGGTGTAATCTCCGCCCTGGCAGGTGACGATCACGTCCATCGCCTTCAGCTCGCCGATGTCGCCGGCGTCCTTCAGCGGCGGCACCTCGCGGCCGATGTCCGGCGCCTTGCCGCCGACGTTGGAGGTGGTGAAGAACACCGGTTCCGCGATCACCGCGAAATCGTTTTCCTCGCGCATCCGCTGCATCAGCACCGAACCCACCATGCCGCGCCAGCCTACAAAGCCTACTCTCACTGTCAATCTCCCGAGTCTGTCCTAAGTCCGATATCGCGAGCGCCGCCCCGGCCCAGGCCGGCGCGGCGCTTGAATTTTTCTTGTCCCATTGTGCAGCGCGCCACCGCGGCAGGCAATGGGGCAAATCGTTTTTATTGTGAAGGTAAGCGGAACAATGGATTTAGCCCGCCTGGACATGCCGCCCGCGATGGCGGGCAAGCTTCGCGACGCGATGAAAAACGGCGCCATCCTGCGGGATGGCGCCGTTTGCACCCGGATAGCCCGGCATCCGCCGGGCCGCGTCACAAGGCCGCCACCACCGCGTCGCCCATGCCGGAGCAGCTGACCTTCTCGCAGCCGGCCTCGTGGATGTCGCCGGTGCGGTAGCCCTGGGCCAGCACTTTCTTGACCGCGTCCTCGACGCGGCGCGCCGCGTCCTCCTGGCCGAAGCTGTAGCGCAGCATCATCGCGGCGGACAGGATGGTGGCCAGCGGATTGGCCAGGTTCTGGCCGGCGATGTCGGGCGCCGAGCCGTGGCTGGGCTCGTACAGGCCCTTGTTGTTCTGGTCCAGCGAGGCCGACGGCAGCATGCCTATCGAGCCGGTCAGCATCGAGGCCTCGTCGGACAGGATGTCGCCGAAGATGTTGCCGGTGACCATCACGTCGAACTGCTTAGGATTGCGCACCAGCTGCATCGCGGCGTTGTCGACGTACATGTGGCTGAGCTCCACCTGCGGGTACTCGCGCGCGACGTCGATCATGATTTCCTTCCAGAATTCGGTGGTTTCCAGCACATTGGCCTTGTCCACCGAGCACAGCTTGCGGTTCCGCTTCATCGCGATGCCGAAGGCGACATGGGCGATGCGGCGCACCTCGCTCTCGCTGTAGCGCATGGTGTTGTAGGCCTCGCGCTCGCCCAGCTCGTTGACGGCGATGCCGCGCGGCTGGCCGAAATAGATGTCGCCGGTCAGCTCGCGGACGATCATGATGTCCAGGCCGGCCACCACCTCGGGCTTCAGCGTCGACGCGTTGGCCAGTTCCGGGTACAGGATGGCCGGACGCAGGTTGGCGAACAGGCCCAGGTCCTTGCGTATCGCCAGCAGGCCGCGTTCGGGCCGCAGCGGCCGGTCCAGCTTGTCGTATTGCGGGCCGCCGACGGCGCCCAGCAGCACCGCGTCGGCGTCGCCGCACAGCTTGCGGGTGAATTCCGGATACGGCTGGCCGAAGGCGTCGTAGGCCGCGCCGCCCAGCGGCGCGTGCTCGGTCTCGATCGGCAGGCCGTCGCGACGCAGCACTTCCAGCACCCGCTCGGCCTGGGCGATGATTTCCGGACCGATGCCGTCCCCCGGCAAGATGGCGATCTTCATGGTTTCTTCCTTATTTCCGTTTATCTTCGTCGCGCCGGGTCAATCGCTCCACCAGCGCCTTTTCGCAACACTTGAACACGATGTAGGCCGCCATCGCGGCATAGCCGGACAACAGCAGCTCGCCCAGCTGGCGCAGCGCGCCGTCCATCGCCGCCTGCCAGCCCGTGTCCAGCCACAGCCTGAGGTTCAGCTGCAGCAACAGGACCAGATTGACCGTGCCGACGCCGAACAGCAGAAAACTCAGGCCCAGCAGCAGGAAGGCCGGCACCGGATGGCGATGCAGCCACGCCATCCCGCCGCGGCCGCTCACGGCCGCGCCCACAACACCAGCACGTCGGAGCTGAAGCTGCCGTCGGCGCCGATGTCGAAATAATCGCGCACCTCGCTGCCCATCTGGCGCTGCAGCTCGCGTATCGCCTCGCGCATCGTCGGCGGCGTGCGCATCCGCTCGACCCAGGAATCGAACTCCAGCCTGAGCTTGCGCCGCTCGGCCCGCTCCAGCCCGAAGCCGGCCGATGCCAGCATCGCCAGCCATTCGGCGGCGGAATAGTTCCTGACGTGGCTGGTGTCGCGCAGCACCTCCACCGCCTGCAGATGCGTATCCAGCAACGGCGCGCCCGGCGAGGCGATGTCGATCAGCGCCAGCCGGCCGTCCGGCTTCAGCACCCGCCTGGCCTCGCGCAGCGCCCGCGGCACGTCGCTCCAGTGGTGGGCGGAATAGCGGCTGAACACCAGGTCGAACTCGCCGTCGGCGAACGACAGCCGCTCGGCCGCGCCCTGCCGGACGGCGATGTCCAGTCCTCGCCGCGCGGCCTCGGTCGACACCACCTCCAGCATCCTGACCGACAGGTCGTAGGCGGTCACCGCGCCGCCGGCCTCGGCCGCGCGGAAGGCGACATGGCCGGCGCCGCAGCCGAGGTCCAGCACCCGCGCGCCGGGCTTATCGGCCACCGCGGCCGACAATTCGGCGAACTCCTCGCCCTGGGCGTGGACGCTGCTGCTCAGATAGGCGGCCGCCTGCGCGCCGAACTGCCGCTCCACCGTTTCAGCATGCGGAATCGGGCTCATGTCGCGCTCCCGCTCAGGCGAACAGCCAGGGCTGCTCGGCTCGGCGCCTGGCTTCGAAAGCCTTGATTTCGTCGGCGTGCCGCAGAGTCAGCCCGATTTCGTCCAGCCCGCCCAGCAGGCAGTGCTTGCGGTGCTCGGTGATGTCGAAGGCGAAGGCCCGGCCGGACGGCGTGGTCACCGTCTGCGCGGCCAGGTCCACCGTCAGCCGGTAAGCCGGCGTCGCCTCGCACTCGCGGAACAGCTGGTCGACGACGTCGGCCGCCAGCACGATGGGCAGCAAGCCGTTCTTGTAGCAGTTGTTGAAGAAGATGTCGGCGAAGCTCGGCGCGATCACCACGCGGAAGCCCTGGTCGTCCAGCGCCCACGGCGCGTGTTCGCGGCTGGAGCCGCAGCCGAAGTTCTCACGCGCCAGCAGGACCTGCGCGCCCTGATAACGCGGCTGGTTCAGCACGAAATCCGGGTTCAGCGGACGCTTGGCGTTGTCCATGCCGGGCTCGCCGTGATCGAGATAGCGCCACGCGTCGAACAGATTTGGCCCGAAGCCGGATCGTTTGATCGACTTCAGGAACTGCTTCGGAATGATGGCGTCGGTATCGACATTGGCGCGGTCCAACGGACAGACCAGGCCTTCCAAAGTGGTGAATGCTTTCATATTGCGCTCCCGTCAAGGATGGCGCGGCGTTTAATGGGAGGCGTGCTCTATCGCCTCGCCACCTCGTTCCACCGCGTTGCCGACCGCCTGTCCCGCCCTCTGCAAACCGTGTCCCACCGCCTGGCCGCCTTCCTTGGCGTCGGCCTTGACGCCTTGCACCGTATTGCAGCCGGCCAGCAACAGGGCCAGGCCAAAACAAACAATCGCTTTATTCATGATTTCGCTCCAGTTGGGTGACAGCCGGGCTGTCGGACAATGATGAACAGGCATTCTAGCGAACTGCCGGATGCCTTCCCATTGCTGTCTGACATATCGCGCCCGATTTTGCTCCCCGCCGTCGCAATCTAGGCGTCGGCCAGCCGGCGCACGTCGACGAAATGGCCGGCCACCGCCGCCGCCGCCGCCATCGCCGGGCTCACCAGATGGGTGCGGCCGCCCTGGCCCTGGCGCCCCTCGAAGTTGCGGTTGGAGGTGGACGCGCAGCGCTCGCCGGGCAACAGCCGGTCGGCGTTCATCGCCAGGCACATCGAACAGCCCGGCTCGCGCCATTCGAAGCCGGCGGCGACGAAAATCCTGTCCAGCCCCTCGGCCTCGGCCTGCGCCTTGACCAGGCCGGAGCCCGGCACGACCAGCACCTGCTTGACGCTGTCGGCCTTGCGCCGGCCCCTGGCCACCGCGGCGGCCTCGCGCAGATCCTCGATGCGGCTGTTGGTACAGGAGCCGATGAAGACCACGTCCACCGGAATCTCGGCGATCGGCGTATCCGCGTCCAGGCCCATATAGGCCAGCGCGCGCTCGATGCCGGCCTTCTTGACCGGATCGCTCTCGGCGGCCGGATTCGGCACCCTGCCGCCGACGGCCGTCACCATCTCCGGCGACGTGCCCCAGGTGACCTGCGGCTGGATGTCGGCGGCGTCCAGCGCCACCACCGCGTCGAAATGCGCGCCGTCGTCGGAATGCAGCGTGCGCCAGTAGGCGACGGCCTGTTCCCATTGCTCGCCACGGGGCGCGAACGGGCGTCCTTTCACGTACTCGATGGTCTTGTCGTCCACCGCCACCAGGCCGGAGCGGGCGCCGCCCTCTATCGCCATATTGCACAGCGTCATCCGGCCCTCCATCGACAGGCCCCGTATCGCCTCGCCGCCGAACTCGATCGCGTAGCCGGTGCCGCCGGCCGTGCCTATCTTGCCGATGACGGCCAGGGCCACGTCCTTGGCGGTGACGCCGGCGCCCAGCCGCCCGTCCACCCGCACCAGCATGTTCTTGGACTTTTTGGCCACCAGGCACTGGGTGGCCATCACATGCTCGACCTCGGAGGTGCCGATGCCGTGCGCCAACGCGCCGAAGGCGCCGTGCGTCGAGGTATGGCTGTCGCCGCAGACCACGGTCATGCCGGGCAGCGTCGCGCCCTGCTCCGGCCCCATCACGTGGACGATGCCCTGACCCTTGTCCTTGAACGGGAAATAGGCCAGCGCGCCGAACTCCCGGATGTTCGCGTCCAGCGTCTCCACCTGCTGCCGCGAGATCGGGTCCTGTATGCCCTGCTCCCAGTGGTCGGTCGGCGTGTTGTGGTCGGCGGTGGACACCACCGAGTCGACGCGCCACAGCGGGCGGCCCGCCAGCTTCAGGCCTTCGAAGGCCTGCGGGCTGGTCACCTCGTGCACCAGGTGGCGGTCTATGTACAGCAGCGCGGTGCCGTCGGCCTCCTGGCGCACCACGTGGCTGTCCCACAATTTGTCGTACAAGGTTTGCGCGGTCATGTTGCGGTTCCTCCGGTCATCGTTGAACACATCTTTGACCAGCTTTGATCCTGTTACAAGATAAGCCGTTATACTGGTATAAAAACCAATAGGATCAGACCATGGACAGCA
The DNA here is from genome assembly GCF_051129845.1 of Chromobacterium sp. CV08. Taxonomy (NCBI): domain Bacteria; kingdom Pseudomonadati; phylum Pseudomonadota; class Betaproteobacteria; order Neisseriales; family Chromobacteriaceae; genus Chromobacterium; species Chromobacterium sp. CV08. The sequence continues at coordinate 2,219,057 of NZ_CP150453.1, read as the reverse complement.
CATCGACCCCGCTGGGCGCCTTCCTGCGCGCCCACCGCGAACGGCTGACGCCGCAGCAGGCCGGCCTGCCTGCCGGTCTGCGCCGCCGGGCCAAAGGCCTGCGCCGCGAGGAGGTGGCGCAGTTGGCCGGCATCAGCCCCACCTGGCTGACCTGGCTGGAGCAGGGACGCAGCGAGTCGGTGTCGGCGCACACGCTGACCCGGCTGGCCGCGGCCCTGCAGCTGTCCGGCGCGGAGACCGACTATCTGTTCGATCTCGCCGGCCTGAAAAATCCGCAGGAGAAACGCGCCGACGCGAATCCGCAGGCGCGCGAGATCCTGGAGAGGATGCTGCCGCGCATAGACATGCCGGCCTATGTGCTGGACCGCCACTGGGAGGCGGCCGCCTGGAACCAGGCGGCGGCCGAGCTTTTCTGCGACTGGCTGGGCCGGCCTGACGCCAGCCGCAATCAGCTGGACTTCGTGTTCCTGATGCCGGAGGCGCGGACCTTCATAGACAACTGGCCCGAACGCGCGCGCCGTATCGTCGCGGAATTGCGCGCCGATCTGGGCCAGCAGCTGGACGACGCCGCCACCGCGCAGATGCTGGATCGCCTTCGGCGGCAGAGCCCGGAGTTCGACCGCCTGTGGCGGCAACAGGACGTGCTGGAACGCGAGGGCGGCGAGCGCGGCTTCCACCACCCCCGCCTCGGCCCGCTTCAAAAGCAGCAGATCACGCTCAGACCGGCCAACGCGCCGGAATTCAAGCTGGTGGTGCTGCTCTGAGCTTGCCGGCGGGCCGCAGCCAGCGCAGGCACACCAGCGCGCCGACCAGCGCCGCGGCTGCCGACATCGCGAAGGTCGGCAGCACGCCGCCGTGCGGCCACACCAGCCCGCCTATCAGGCCGCCGCCGCTGCCGCCAACGCCGAAGGACGCGACGATGTACAGGCCCTGGGCGCGGCCGTGGTGCTGCTCGGCGAACATGCGGTTGATCAGGCCTATCGCCGACGCATGGTGCAAGGCGTAAGTCAGCGCATGCAGCGCCTGGGCGAAACCGGCGACCAGCGGCGAGGCCAGGCAGGTGGCGATCAGGCCGAAACGCAGCACCGCCGCCAGCAAGGACGCCAGCATCAGCGCTTCCAGCCCGAAGCGGCGCATGATGCGGGGCATCAGCATGAAGACGCCGACCTCGAAGACCACGCCCAGCGCCCACAGCACGCCGACGGCCGCCTTGTCGTAGCCGAAAGCCTTCAGCCCCAGCGAATAGAAGGTGTAGTACGGGCCGTGGGCGAAAGCCTGCAGGAAGCAGCAGGCGAACAGCGCGATCACCGCCGGCTGGCGCAGCGTCTCCCAGATCGGCCCGGCCGGCCTGGCCTTGCCGGCCGGCACCACTTCCGGCACCTTGAACGCCGACAGCGCCACGCCGATCAGCAGCGCCGAGACTATCCACGGCGTCGCCGCGATGCCCAGCCAGTCCAGCATGTAGCCGCCGCTCATCGCCAGGCAGACGAAGCCTATCGAGCCCCATACCCTCACCCGGCTGTAACGCCCCGGATTGTCGCGCGTCAGATAGGCGGTGCTGGCCTCGACCAGCGGCAGCGCCGCCGCCCAGAAGAAATGCGAGACCGCCAGGCTGACGAAGATCCACCAGAAGCCGTCGTGCAGCCCCACCAGGCAGAAACTGGCGGCGGACAGGATGGAGGTGCTGACGATGATGTTGCGCCGGCGGCCGCTCCTGTCGGCCAGCCAGCCCCAGAAGCCCGGCGCGATGATGCGGGCCAGCGTCGACAGCGCCATCAGCACCGAGATCTGCCAGGCGCTGAACGACAGCGACTGCAGATACAGGCCCCAGAACGGGCTGAACATGCCCTGGAAGGTGAAGTAGGTGAAATAGAACGAGGCGAACGGCAACAGCGACTGCATTGTTATCTTTCTGCGGGCTCGATAGCCGGCGCCGCGAATACGGCTAAAACGACGACTTGAAGCGGACGATCTCCCGGCGCGCCTTCTTGGTGGGACGGCCGTCGCCGTGCGGGAAGCTCGTCCGCTCGGCCTTCAGCAGCAACGACTTCTCCTCGCGGGCGGCGACGGAGGCCTCGTCCTCGCGGTACATCAGCACGGCCTCCTTGGCCGGCCGGCGCTGGGTGGAAAGTTGCAGCACCTCGATGTTGTACTCCAGCTGGTTGAGGCGCAGGAACAGCCTGTCGCCCTCCTTCACCACGCGCGAAGCCTTGACCCGCTCGCCGCCGACCAGCACCCGGCCCAGCTCCAGCGCCTCGTGGGCCAGCTGGCGCGTCTTGAAGAAACGCGCCGCCCACAGCCATTTGTCCAGGCGAACCTTGTCGTCGTCCCGCTCTTCCTGTCTGGCCATCATGCCACCTTCCAATGCGCCGACACCTGGCCGTGCAGGCTGAGTTCCAGCTCGTCGCCGGACTCGATGCGCGCCACGCCCTCCGGCGTGCCGGTGAAGATCAGATCGCCGTCGGACAAGCCGTACAGCCTGGACAGATGGCTGATCTGCCGCGCCACGGTGAACAGCATCAGGCCGGCGTCTCCGTTCTGCCGCAACTGGCCGTTCACCCTGAGGTCGAAGCGAAGCTGCTGCGGATCGGCCACCCTCGCCGCCGGCACCAGGGCCGACACGCAGGCCGCGCCGCGGAAGCCCTTGGCCTTGGTCCACGGCTGGCCCTTGCGCTTGGCCTCGGCCTGCACGTCGCGGGCCGTCAGGTCCAGACCGATGCCGTAGCCGGCGACGTGGCTCAGCGCCTGCTCCGGCGCGATATCGCCGCCGCCCTTGCCTATCAAGACCACCAGTTCGCATTCATGATGGACATCGCTGGAATAATCCGGCAGCCGGATAGGCGCCGATTCGTCCAGCAAGGCCGAAGTCGGCTTGAGAAACACCAGCGGCTCGTCCTCTACCGGATTGCCCAATTCCGCAGCGTGCGCGGCGTAATTGCGACCGATGCAGAATATATTCCCGACTCGGACAGTATGTAATCCCAGTTTTACACTTGCCATTGCAATTCCTCATAAGCGCATCGGTCGATTATCCCACAAGCGATGCGAAATCCATACCGCGGCTCCGGCATGTCTCGCGCATTTTTGCGCATTGCAGCAACAAATGCCGGCATTCGACCGCCATCAACCGTTTTCAATGGCAGGATGGCGTGAAAATGTCATGCAAGCCATGTTACAGTTTGCAGGTGCACATGCATTGCAAGACAGATTCAGACAGGCTTCGATAACGCTTCAGGCACGTATCAGGAGATTCATCTTGTCCCAGAATAGTACCGCTTCGCTGGAAGATTTCTTCACCGGACTTTCCACGGCCAATCAGCAATGGATGCAGCAGCTCGTCAATTCGCTGTCGCTGGGCGCCTGCCCGGACGGCAACCCCAATCCGCTGTCGGGCGCATGGTCGCAGCTGATGAACCACACCAATCAGCTGCTGAGCCTGCAGTCCAGCCTGTACCAGCAACAATTGAATCTGTGGTCGCAATTCATCGGCCATGCCGCCGGCGAGCCGCCGGCCGCCGAAACCGCCCAGCGCGCGGCGCCGTCCGACCGCCGCTTCGCCTCGCCCGAGTGGAGCGAGCACCCGTTCTACAACTTCCTTCGCCAAAGCTATCTGCTGACCTCCAAGTGGATGACCGAGCTGGTGGACCAGACCCAGATCGACGAGAACGCCAAGGACAAGCTGGCCTTCGCCACCCGCCAGTACCTTGACGCGATGTCGCCGAGCAACTTCATGCTGACCAATCCGGACGTGGTCAAGCGCGCGCTGGAGACCAAGGGCGAAAGCCTGGTCGAAGGCATGAAGAACATGATGGAGGACATCCAGAAGGGCCATATCTCGATGTCCGACGAGAGCAAGTTCGAGATAGGCGTGAACCTGGTGGTGACGCCGGGCCAGGTGGTGTTCCGCAACGAACTGATCGAACTGATCCAGTACACGCCGACCACCGGCAAGGTGTACGAGAAGCCGCTGCTGCTGGTGCCGCCCTGCATCAACAAGTACTACCTGATGGACCTGCAGCCGGACAACTCGATGGTGCGCCACTTCGTCGCCCAGGGTTATCGCGTCTTCCTGATCAGCTGGCGTTCGGCGGTGGCCGAAATGAAGCATTTCACCTGGGAAAACTATATCGAGGACGGCGTCTTCGCCGCCGCCGAAGCGGTGAAGAAGATCAGCAAGCAGCCGACGATGAACGTGCTGGGCTTCTGCGTCGGCGGCGTCATTCTCAGCACCGCCTTGTGCGTGGCCCAGGCCAAGGGCCTGAAATACTTCGACTCGGCCACCTTCATGACCTCGCTGATCGACCATTCCGAACCGGGCGAGATCGCCTTCTTCATCGACGAGGCGCTGGTGGCCAGCCGCGAGGCCAAGATGGCCGCCGGCGGCATCATCAGCGGCAAGGAGATAGGCCGCACCTTCGCCAGCCTGCGCGCCAACGACCTGGTGTGGAACTACGTGGTCAACAACTACCTGCTCGGCAAGACCCCGACGCCGTTCGACCTCCTGTTCTGGAACAACGACGCCGTCGACCTGCCGCTGCCGATGCACACCTTCATGCTGCGCCAGTTCTATCTGAACAACTCGCTGGTCAAGCCGGGCGCGATCACGCTGTGCGGCGTGCCCATCGACATCGCCAAGATAGACATCCCGCTGTACATGTTCGCCGCCCGCGACGACCACATCGTGCTGTGGGACTCGGCCTATTCCGGCCTGAAATACCTGAGCGGCGCGCCCAGCCGCCGCTTCGTGCTGGGCGCCTCCGGCCACATCGCCGGCTCGATCAACCCGGTCACCAAGGACAAGCGCAACTACTGGGTCAACGACAAGCTGCCGCTGAGCGCCGACGAGTGGCTGGAAGGCGCCGAAAGCCGCCCCGGCAGCTGGTGGAAGGACTGGGATGCCTGGCTGGCGCCGCAATCCGGCAAGCAGGTGGCCGCGCCGAAGACGCTGGGCAGCAAGGAGTTGCCGCCGCTGCTGGCGGCGCCGGGCAGCTATGTGCTGGCCAAGGCGATGCCGTCGGTCGCCGCCAGCCTGCAATAATCGGATTCAAACGCCCTTCTAGGGCGGCATGGCCCGCCTCCGCGCGGGCCGCAAGCTAAAGGAGAAAAACATGGAAGTAGCAATCGTAGCCGCGCAGCGCACCGCCATCGGCAGCTTCGGCGGCGCGCTGGCCAAGATATCGGCGCCGGAGCTGGGCGCTGTCGTGATCAAGGCGCTGCTGGAGAAAACCGGCGTCAAGCCGGAAGACGTCAGCGAAGTGATCCTGGGCCAGGTGCTGACCGCCGGCAGCGGCCAGAACCCGGCGCGCCAGGCGCTGATCAAGGCCGGCCTGCCGGTCACCACGCCGGCCACCACGCTGAACGTCGTGTGCGGCTCCGGCCTGCGCGCCGTGCACCTGGCCGCCCAGGCCATCCTGGCCGGCGACGCCGACATCGTCATCGCCGGCGGCCAGGAAAGCATGTCGCTGTCCCCGCACATCCTGCCGGGCTCGCGCGACGGTTTCCGCATGGGCAACGCCCAGTTGATCGACACCATGGTCAACGACGGCCTGACCGACGCCTACAACGCCTACCACATGGGCATCACCGCCGAGAACGTGGCCGCCAAGTACGGCATCGGCCGCGAGGAGCAGGACGCCTTCTCGCTGCAATCGCAACAGCGCGCCGCCGCCGCCCAGAAGGCCGGCAAGTTCCGGGACGAGATCGTGCCGGTGCTGGTGCCGCAGCGCAAGGGCGATCCGCTGGCCTTCGACCAGGACGAATTCATCAAGCACGACGCCAGCGCCGAAGGCCTGGCCAAGCTGCGCGCCGCCTTCAAGAAGGACGGCACGGTCACCGCCGGCAACGCCTCCGGCATCAACGACGGCGCGGCAGCCGTGCTGTTGATGTCGACCCAGAAGGCCGACCAGCTTGGCCTGAAGCCGCTGGCCGTCATCAAGGGCTACGCGCTGACCGGTTGCGAGCCGGAAATCATGGGCATAGGCCCGGTCTCCGCCACCCGCAAGGCGCTGTCCAAGGCCGGCTGGAAGGTGGAAGACCTGGAGCTGGTCGAGGCCAACGAGGCCTTCGCCGCCCAGGCGCTGGGCGTGGCCAAGGAGCTGGGCTGGGGATCGGACAAGGTCAACGTCAACGGCGGCGCCATCGCGCTGGGCCACCCGATCGGCGCCTCCGGCTGCCGCGTGCTGGTGACGCTGCTGCACGAAATGCAGCGCCGCGGCGCCAAGAAGGGCCTGGCCACGCTGTGCATAGGCGGCGGCATGGGCGTGGCGCTGGCGGTCGAGCGTCCGTAAACGCCCGCTCCGCAAGTACGAAACCCGCCGAATCCGGCGGGTTTTTTTGTCCCATGGCTCCCATGCCCAAACCCTCGCGCAGCGTTCCAGCCAGCCCTCTTTGGATCCACTCCGGCGCGATACCTGCCGCCGCCAAACTCATGCCCCGTTTCCTCTTGCAGTCGTTTCTGCAGGCCGTCAGACTGTCATTGTCATAATCAAGTCGCCAAGCCCCATGCAGACACCCGAACTATTCGTATGCGATCGCGCCGCTCCGGAAGCGGAGAAAACCATCGCCGCCGGCCTGAACCAGTACAACGACCAACACACCGGCTATGCGGACCGCCAGCCGCTGGCGGTGCTGGCGCGCGACCCCACCACCGGCGAGACATTGGGCGGCGCCTATGGCCGCAGCTCGCTGGGCCTGCTGTTCCTGGAACTGTTCCACCTGCCCGAACCGCTGCGCGGACAGGGGCTGGGCAGCCGCATTCTGCAAGCGTTCGAAGACGAAGGCCGGCGACGCGGTTGCCGCCATGCCGTGCTGTACACCATCAGCTTCCAAGCCCCGGGCTTCTACCAGCGGCACGGCTGGCAGGTTTTCGGGGAGATCCCCTGCGACCCGCCGGGCGCCAGCCGGATTTTCCTGCGCAAGGCGCTGTAAACCCAAGCGGACGCCGCAGCGCGGCTCAGGCTTTTTCATCCAGCAGAAAACGCGGTCCGCAGCCCTGCTCGCTCGCCTTGTCGCCCGGGTTGTACAGCTTGCAGCGCTCCAGCGACAGGCAGCCGCAGCCTATGCAGCTGTCCAGCTGGTCGCGCAGCCGGCACAGCGCGTCTATCCGTTCCTGCAGCAGCGGCTTCCAGGCCCGCGAGATCCGCGCCCAGTCGTCGGCCGTCGGCGTGCGCTGCGAAGGCAGGTCGGCCAGCGCCGCGCCGATGTCCTGCAAGCTCATGCCCATCGCCTGGGCCACCCGTATGAACGACACCCGGCGTATCGCGTCGCGGCGGTAGCGCCGGGTCTTGCCGGCCTCGCCGACGCTGTGTATCAGCCCTCTCGCCTCGTAAAAGCGCAAGGCGCTGGCCGCCACGCCGGTGCGCTTGGACAGCCGGCCTATCGTGATGGCCTTGTCTTCCATATTTGAATTGACTTCAAGTTAACTTTAACTTTGATACTAGCATGGTCATCACTCACCACGCGAACGACATGAGCCACATCCAGATCGTCTATTACTCCAGCGGCGAGAGCACCCATTCCTTGGCCGAAGCGATCCGGGACGGCGCATCCGAATACGGCCGCGCCCGCTTGCTGCGCATTCTGCCGCAACACCTCCGGCATGGCCGCTATCCGATACAGGCCTTCATCGACGAATTGCAGGACGCCAGCGCCATCATCTTCGGCAGCCCCACCTTCATGGGCGGCCCGGCCGCGCAGTTCAAGGCCTTCGCCGACGCCAGCAGCGCCGGCTGGTGCCGCCAGGCCTGGGCCGACAAAATCGCCGCCGGCTTCACCATAGGCGGCAACCTGAACGGCGACCAGCAATGCACGCTGGCCTATTTCTCCACGCTGGCCGCGCAGCACGGCATGCTGTGGTGCGGACTGGACATCGCCGCCGGCTACAGCCCGGAGGGGCTGAACCGTCTGGGTTGCCAGTTGGGCGCCACCGCGCACAGCCCCGATGGCAAACTGCACCCGTCCGATCTGGCCACCGCCCGCCATCTGGGACGGCGCGTCGCCCGGCTGGCCCAACGCATGCGCGCCATCGCGCGCTTAGAGGAGCAACAGACATGACCCCCGACATCCATCGCATAGACCACATCCACGTCTACGTGCGCGACCGCGCCGCCGCCGAAGACTGGTACCGCCGCGTGCTGGGCCTGTCCCGCGTGCCGGAGCTGGAGCACTGGAGCCCCGGCCGCGGTCCGCTGACCGTCGCCAACGCCGCCGGCACGCTGAAACTGGCGCTGTTCGAACGTCCCGAAGTCGCTCCCGGCGCCGTGATCGCCCTGGGCGTCGACGCGGACGGTTTCCTGCGGTGGCGCGCCCATCTGCGTCAGGAGCTGGGCAAGCTGCCGGACGTGGTCGACCACGATCTATCGTGGTCGATGTATTTCGTCGATTCCGACGGCAACGGCTACGAGATCACCAGCTACGATTACGCGGAACTGGCGAAACGCCTGCCCGGCGAAACCGCCCGCGCATGAAAAAACCTCCTGTCGCTGAAGGCAGGAGGTTTGTCCGTTTCGCCGGCCCGACGGCCGGCCGTTGGCATGGCGTCGACGGAGAGAACGCCTAGTGGGGGACGATGACGGGGGCTTCCGGCGCATGCTTCTTCTGATGCTTGGCGGCCCGTTTCTCCTTCGGCGTCATCAACGGCTGCTTCTTGGCTTCCTTGCTGCTGTGTCTGGATTTGCTCATGATTCGCTCCTGGACTTAGTCGAGCGTCGGCATGACCGACACCGGCCTCAGTATAGTAAGAATCGCCGGGGATACCGGAAACGCAACAAAAATGCGCGCAACATCTTGCCCTGCATCAAATGTCTTGCCAAACCAGACAATGCCATTATCATTCCCATTCCGGCCAGATCGCGCCATCAAATCAGTCACAAACAACGTCAGAACGACAAAGGAATCGATGATGAAGCATTTTCTGTCCACATTCATCCAGCTTTGCAACGTCGCCGGCCGCCCCGGCCACCGCCGCGTAAAGCACCGCTGAGCGTCTCGTGTCCCGGCGCCGCCGCGCCGGCGGACGAGCATGGCAACCATGAGCTCCGCTCATCCACTTGCGCGGCGTGGCCATTGCTTACAGAATGCATGCAAACACCCCATCGGAGCCGGCATGAACACTGTAGCAACCCCGCAACTGGACACCATTCCGCAACGCATCGCCTCGCTGCGCGCCGCGATGAAGAACGCCGGCGTCGACGCCTGTCTGGTGCCGTCGTCGGACCCGCATCTTTCCGAATACCTGCCCAAGCGCTGGCAGGCGCGCCGATGGTTGTCCGGCTTCACCGGCTCGATGGGTACGCTGATCGTCAGCGCCGACTTCGCCGGCGTGTGGGCCGACAGCCGCTACTGGGTCCAGGCCGAGCAGGAACTGGCCGGCACCGGCGTCCAGTTGATGAAGATAGACACCGCCGCCAGCAGCCTGCACCTGCAATGGCTGGCGGACACGCTGAAACCCGGCCAGACGCTGGCCGTGGACGGCGATTCGCTGGGCCTGGCCGCGGCCAAGGCGCTGCGGGCCGCGCTGGAGCCGCGCGGCATCGCGCTGCGCGCCGATGTCGACCTGATAGACGCGATCTACGCCGGCCGTCCGGCCCTGCCCGCCGCCGCCGTCTACCAGCATGACGCCGCCTACGCTCCGGAAAGCCGGGCCGCCAAGCTGGCCCGCGTGCGCGAAGCGATGCGCGCGGCCGGCGCGGACCGACACTTCGTGTCCACGCTGGACGACATCGCCTGGCTGTTCAATCTGCGCGGCGCCGACGTCAACTACAACCCGGTGTTCATCGCCCACGCGTTGATAGCCGCCGACCGCGCCACCCTGTTCGTCGCGCCGGGCAAGATAGACGCCGCCCTCGCCGCCCAGCTGGCGGCCGACGGCGTCGAGATCGCCGATTACGCGGCCGCCAAGCCGTCGCTGTCGGCGCTGTCCGGCTCGCTGCTGATCGATCCGCGCCGCGTCACGCTGGGCCTGCGCCAGGCGGTGGCCGACGGCGTCACGGTGATCGAGGCGATCAATCCCAGCACGCTGATGAAATCGCGGAAAAGCGCGGCCGAGGCCGAGCACGTGCGCCGCGCGATGGAGCAGGACGGCGCGGCGCTGGCCGAGTTCTTCGCCTGGTTCGAGGCCAAGGTCAACCGCGCCCGCATCACCGAGCTGACGATAGATGAAGAGATCACCGCCGCGCGCGCGCGCCGCCCCGGCTTCGTCTCGCCCAGCTTCGGCACCATCGCCGGCTTCAACGCCAACGGCGCGCTGCCGCACTACCACGCCACCCAGGAAGCGCACAGCGAGATCAAGGGCGATGGCCTGCTGCTGATCGATTCCGGCGGCCAATACCTGGGCGGCACCACCGACATCACCCGCGTAGTGGCCGTCGGCACGCCGTCCGCCGAGCAGAAGCGCGACTTCACCCTGGTGCTGAAAGGCACGATGGCGCTGTCGATGGCGCATTTCCCGCGCGGCACGCTGTCGCCGATGCTGGACGCGCTGGCCCGCGCGCCGCTGTGGCAGCACGACATCGACTTCGGCCACGGCACCGGCCACGGCGTCGGCTACTTCCTGAACGTGCACGAGGGCCCGCAAAGCATCTCTCGCGCGGTGCCGGAACCGCATATGGCGATGCAGGAAGGGATGATCACCTCGATCGAGCCGGGCGTGTACCGCGCGGGCCAGTGGGGCGTCCGCATCGAAAACCTGGTGCTGAACGTGGCATCGGAACAGAACCAGTTCGGCGACTTCCTGAAGTTCGAGACGCTGACGCTGTGCCCGATAGACCGCCGCTGCATCGAGCCGTCGCTGCTGACCCGGCCGGAAATCGTCTGGCTGAACGGCTACCACGCCGAAGTGCGCGCGCGGCTGCTGCCGCTGGTGGATGGCGCGGCTCGCGATTGGCTGCTGGCCAACACCGAAGCGCTGTAAACTGCGGCCACACCGTCTACAGGCCATGCCCCGCGGCATGGCCTGTTTCATTTCGCGAGGAATCATCGATGCCCTTAGACCGCCTGGGCGACCTGCGCCTGTTCCTGGACGCCGCGCAACTGGGCAGCTTCTCCGCCGCCGGCCGCAAGCACAACCTGTCTCCGGCCGCCGCCAGCGCCTGCATCCTGCGCATCGAGGCCGCGCTCGAGGCCCGGCTGTTCCAGCGCACCACCCGCCGGCTGCGGCTGACCGAGGCCGGCGAAACCTATCTGGCCTATTGCCGCCAGGCGCTGGAACTGCTGGACGAAGGCGAGCACAGGCTGCAACGGGAGCAGCAGGAACTGAGCGGCCTGATCCGCCTGTCTGCGCCGTCGGACCTGGGTCGCAACGCGCTGCTGGACTGCCTGGACCGCTTCGGCGCCGAACACCCCGGCGTGCATTTCTCGCTGTCGCTGAACGACACGCTGGCCGACCTGATAGGCGACGACATCGATCTGGCAATCCGCTACGGCCAACCGGCCGACAGCAGCCTGGTGGCACGGCGGCTGGCCGCCAGCCGCCGCGTCGTCTGCGCCGCGCCGTCGCTGCTGCAGCGGCTGGGCGCGCCGGCCCACCCCCGCGAACTGGCCGGCCTGCCGACGCTGACCCTGCTCGCCGGCCACGGCACGGCGATCGATTGGCGCTACCGCGAAAACGGCGAGGCCAGGACCTTGCGCCTGGAGCGAGCCCGGCAGAGCAACGACGGCGAAGTGCTGCGCCGCTGGGCGCTGCAGGGCCACGGCTTCGCCTACAAGTCGGAACTGGACATCGCCGCCGACCTGCGGGCCGGCCGGCTGCTGACGGTGCTGGACGACTACTTCACCGAACCGGCCCCGCTGCACCTGCTCTACCCCGGCCACCGGCTGCAGCCGGCGCGGATACGTCGCCTGATAGATTTCCTGCTGGAGTCGTTTGCCCGGCCGCACGAGCATGACGAATTCATTTCCTGATTTCCCACGCCGCCCCGCATGGGCAATCGCCGGCTCTTGCCGGCGGTGAACCTCAAGCCGGCGCTCAGCTCGATTGGCAACGGGCGGGTAGCCGCTGTTTTTCCCGACCAGGCGCGATGTGCGACGAAGCGCCTGTCGCCGGCACCGCCTTCAGACCGCTCCCAAGCGGACAAGCGCAAACCTGCTTACCATCCGTTTTCGAGCCGCCTCCCCCTGCGGCGGGCCGGATTTTGGCCATCTTCACATTTCCTGACGCATAAACAGGATGCGAAACCGCTCCAGGCTGAATAAAATGCATGCCAGCCTGTGACTTCGGGCAACTTGCTTCCCGGAGCCTGTTCATGATCGTTCCCGTGCCCAGCCGATGCGGCGGAAACCGCCGCTGCCGGAGACGATCGTGGACAGGCTCCCAATACCGTCAGGACAGAACAAGAGTGAAAAAAGCGTTTTTGCTGGGGCTGGGTCTTGCCGCCGCCCCGGCCTTCAGCCTTGCCGTGCCGCAAGCGGCACAAGCGGAACCCCAGACCGCCGAACAGAAAATCGACCATTACGCCAGCCAGATCTTCCGCAACTCCCGAGCCGTCGGCATGACGATGGTGGTGGTGAACAAGCAGCAGGCGCTGCAACGCTTCTACGGCCAGACCCGCCCCGGCAGCCGTCAGTTGCCGGATGCCGACTCCGTGCTGCGCATCGCCAGCATCAGCAAGACGATGACCGGCGAAGTGCTGGCCTCGCTCGCGCAGGAAAAGCGCGTCAAGCTGGACGATCCGCTGCAGAAGTACGCGCCGCGCGGCCTGGCGCTGCCGCCGACCGAACAAGCGATCACCCTGCTGAACCTGGCCAGCCACACCAGCGGCTTCCCGCGCGAAATGCCCGGCGTCAAACCCCAGGACACGCCGGTCTTCGTCTGGCCGGACCAGCAACAGCGCTGGCAGTGGCTGTCCGCCAGCAAGGCCAAGTTCGCGCCCGGCCTGCGCGCCCAGTATTCCAACCTGGCCTTCGACTTCCTGGCCGACGCGCTGGCCGCCGCCACCGGCCGGCCGTATGCCGCCCTGCTGCGCGACAAGGTCACCGCGCCGCTGGGCATGCGGGACACCACCTTCAGCCCCAACGCCAGCCAATGCGCGCGGCTGATGGAAGGCTACGGCGCCAGTCCCTGCGTCGATACCAGCGCCGCCAGCGGCAGCGGCGGCATCTACTCCACCCCGCGCGACATGCAGCGCTGGCTGCAGGATCTGGTCCATCCGCAAAACGAGGCCCGCCGCCAGTTGCGCGACCAGACCTTCCACATGTATTTCAAACGCGACGAACTGCGCAGCCTGCGCGGCATGGACGTGGCCGGCAAGGCAGACGAACTGGGCCTGGGCTGGATACGGATGCTGCCGACGCCGAACTCGCCGGAAATCATCCAGAAGACCGCCGGCGGCGGCGGCTTCATCGGCTATGTCGCGATCGCGCCGAAGAACGACGTCGCGGTATGGGTGGGCCTGACCCGCAGCGGCGGCACCCACTACCAGAGCATGAGCGACGGCGTGAACAAGCTGGTGGCCGAACTGAGCGGCTACCACCCGGAAACGCGGCCGAAGCCGCCGCTGCATCTGAAACCGACGCTGGCGCGCGCCAAGCCGATCAAGGCCAGAATAAAAGCCAAGGCCAAGGCCAAGCCGACCGCCGCCAAGGCGGCCGGCCAACGCGCCAAGAAGCGGAAACCGGCCTAGAACGTCGGCACGCCCGGCGCCGTCAACGCGAAGCGGGCGATTTCGTCCTTGCGCATGAAGCGCACGCCGGCGTGCCCCTGCGCGTAGCGGATGAACTGCTCCAACGCCCATACCCGCGCCGGCGTGCCGGAGATGCGGTCGTGGGTGCTGATCGACATCATCCGTCTACGCCCTACCGCCTCCCGGTACAGCTGGTCGAACTCGGCCTTCAGGTCGGCCAGGTAGCCGTCCACGCTCAGCGCCGGCGAGTCGTAGCGGACGATGTCGTTATTGCGCAGCGTGTACGGCACCACGACGAAGGGCTTGCCGTCTACCGGCACGGTGAACGGTTCGTCGCGGCTGACGTTGTCGATGTGGTAGACGAAACCCAGCTGCCGCAGGATGCCCAGCGTGTTCGGCGTGCCGCGCAGCCAGAAGGCGTTGAAGCCCGTCGGCCGCGTGCCGGTGGCCCGTTCTATGCTGGCGATGCTGGCGCGATAAGCCGCGCGCTCCTCGTCCGGCGTCATCGAGTATTGCGGCTCCCAGGTCTGGCCGTGGCCGGCCGCCTCGTGGCCGCGCTCGACGATCTCGCGCGCCAGTTGCGGATGGCGGTCCACCGCCTGGCCCACCATGTGCGAAGTCACCTTGACGCCGGTGCGGTCCCACAGGTCCAGCATCCGCGGGATGCCCTCCTTCACCCCGTAGTCGTACCAGCTCTGCATCGGCAGGTCCGGGTATTTCGGGTCCAGCGGCGGAAACGGCCCGCTGGCGCCGCGCTCCGGCTGGGCGCCGGCCTCGAACTGCATCGAAATGGAAATCACCAGCCGGGTGTCACCCGGCCAGAAGCCGCTTCCGTTCTGCGTGTCTTGTGTCATGTTTTCCTGCCCTCCTGTCGCCGCCCAGGTCCGTCCCTGCCCCAGGGCCAGGCTCGCTCCGCCGGCCGTGGCGCCGGCCAGGAACTGGCGGCGGTTGATCGGAATCGTTTTCTTCATCGCATCCTCGGCTACAACAGGCCGCCGCCGTCCACATCGAGCACCGCGCCGGTGACGAAGGCGTTGCCCATCGCGAACAGATAGGCCTCGGCCAGCTCCCGCGGCTGGCCCACCCGGCCCAGCGGCAAGCCGGCCCCGATCTTCGCCATCGCCGCCGTGCGGCCCTCCGCGCCCGCCTCGCCCCACAGTTCGGTATCGACGACGCCGGGGCTGACCGCGTTGACCCGCCGCGGCGCCAGCTCCTTGGCCAGATTCTTCGTCGCCGCCTCCAGCGCGGCATTGACCGTGCTCTTCAGCAGGCCGCCGGCGCCGTACTTGCGCGCCAGCAGGCCGGACGTGAAGGTGATGGAGGCGTCGGCCGCCAGGTAGGGCAAGGCCTGTTGCGCCGCCAGCAGATTGCCGAACAGCTTGACCTCGAAAGTCTTGCGGAAGTCGTCGACGGTCGCGTCCTCCAGCCGGGGCGAGCCGACGCGCGCGCCGGCGGTCAGCACCAGATGGTCGATGCGGCCGATTTCGGCGAAGGCCTGGCGCAGGCTTTGCGGATCGGTGACGTCGGCATGCAGATGCTGCCACGGACCGGCCTGCGCGGCCGAGCGTCCCAGCACATAGACCTGGGCGCCCGCCTCGGCCGCCGCGCGGGCCACCTCGCGGCCTATGCCCGACGTGCCGCCGAGCACCGCCACCGTCTTCTGTCGCAGAAAATCCCGGTTCGCGCTCGTCACTTCAACGCTCCCAGCTGCTTCAGCAGCGTCAGATTGTCTTCAAGATGCCAGTTCTCGGCGATGCGCCCGTCCCTCACCCGGTACAGGTCGAAGGCCTGGAAGTCGACCGTCTGGCCCTTGCCCTCCACGTCGCCGAAACGGCCGCTGAAATGGCCGGTGAAGTGCAGCCGCAGCGCCACGCGGTCGGCAGCCAGCACCATGTCGGTGACTTCCACCTTCAGATCCGGCACCGCGGCGCGGAAAGTCCGCGACGCCTGCAAGGGCCCGGCCGTGCCCTGCTGGCGGCCCTCCGGCAGCGTGCGGTCGATGAAATCGGGGGCCAGGGCCAGCTCCGCATAGCGCGGGTCGCCGGTGTTCCAGAAGGCGGCGTAGCGCAGCGCGGCCAGCTTCACCGCGGCGGCGGCGCCGGCATTGCGCTCGGAAAACACCCGCGCCGGCTGCGGCAGCGCGTCGGCGGCCAGGGCGGCGCCGGTGGACAGCGCCAGCAAGCCGGCGCCGATCAGAACGGAAAAACGGTACATATCGACTCCTCGTGTTGACGGCGGCCGGCCGCATGCCGGCCACCTGGAATCGATTATGTTCCCGCCCTTTTCAATTGATAATTAGGCTTTTAATTGCAGGATATTATTGTCTGATTTGAAAATATGCGCGCGACGCGCAAAACAAAAGGCGGCCCGAGGGCCGCCTTCGATGGCAGTCGCCGGCCGGCGCCGCTCAGGCGCGCACGTCCAGATTCTGCCCCAGATGGGCCGGATTCTGAGCCTGGATCTGCTGCGAGGACTGCTCGGCCCCCTGCAGCAGCGTCATCGCCGCCTGCGACTGCGACTGCATCGCCTTCTTCAGTACCAGCGCCTGCGCGTTGGTGCTGACGTTCGAGCTCACTTGACTTACTACATCCATACCCCAACCTCCTCATCTGACATGCTGCCGTTGATTGCAGTTTAGCGGGCCATCGGCCTGCTGTCACAACAAAACTGCTAGAATGTCAGCCGATCCACCCCTTTTGACGACAGGAAAACACACATGAGCGCAACCCGTCACAGCCCCCTGCTGATTCTCGGCTCCGGCCCGGCCGGCTACACCGCCGCCGTCTACGCCGCCCGCGCCAACCTGAAACCGGTCGTGATCACCGGCATGGCCCAGGGCGGCCAGCTGATGACCACCACCGACGTGGACAATTGGCCCGCGGACGCAGAGGGCGTGCAGGGTCCGGAACTGATGCAACGTTTCCAGCAGCACGCCGAGCGCTTCGGCACTGAAATCCTGTTCGACCACATCCACACCACCCATCTGCGCGAGAAGCCGATCCGCCTGGTCGGCGACGCCGGCGAATACACCTGCGACGCGCTGATCATCGCCACCGGCGCCTCCGCCCAATACCTGGGCCTGCCGTCCGAGGAAGCGTTCTCCGGCAAGGGCGTGTCCGCCTGCGCCACCTGCGACGGCTTCTTCTACCGCAACCAGGACGTGGCGGTGGTCGGCGGCGGCAACACCGCGGTCGAGGAAGCGCTGTACCTGGCCAATATCGCCAAGCACGTCACGCTGATCCACCGCCGCGACACCTTCCGCGCCGAGAAGATCCTGGTCGACAAGCTGATGAGCCGCGTCGCCGAAGGCAAGATCAGCCTGAAGCTGAACGCCACGCTGGACGAAGTGCTGGGCGACAACACCGGCGTGACCGGCGTGCGCGTCAAGCTGAACGACGGCGGCAGCGAGAACCTGGCGCTGACCGGCGTCTTCATCGCCATCGGCCACAAGCCCAACACCGACATCTTCAAGGGCCAGCTGGAAATGGACGCCACCGGCTACCTGATCACCAAGGGCGGCCGCGAAGGCAACGCCACGCTGACCAGCATCGACGGCGTTTTCGCCGCCGGCGACGTGCAGGACCACATCTACCGCCAGGCCGTCACCAGCGCCGCCTCCGGCTGCCAGGCCGCCCTGGACGCCGAGCGCTACCTCGACAACCTGAAGTAAGCCGCGAAGCCTAGCATCATGAAGACCTTCAAGGATTCCCTGAAGGGACTTCGCCAGACGCTGCGCCAGGCCGCCCCGCCGCGGGCGGCCGCGCCGCAGCCTGCAATGCCCGAAGAAGCGGACTTCCGCCAGCTGTTCCGCGACGCCAAGCCGCTGAAGCCGGACGGCCGCCACCATCCCCAGCCCCCGAAGCCCAGCCCCAGGCCGCGCAAGCCCAGCCAGGGCCCGGCGCTGCACGCGGCCGCCTGCCAGGAAATACTGCAGCACCAGATAGGCTGGTTCGAGCCTATGACCCAGTTGCAACAGTACGCCCGCGCCGGCATGCCGGCGGCCACGCTGAAGCGGCTGCGCCAGGGCAACTGGCCGGTCTGCGCCCAGCTGGACCTGCACGGCTACACACGCCACCAGGCTCAGGACGCGCTGGCGCTGTTCATCCACCGCGCCCGCCACCGCGGCCAGTGCGTCAAGGTGATACACGGCAAGGGCTTCGGTTCGCCGCAAGGCGAGCCGGTGCTGAAGAAACTGGTGCGCAGCTGGCTGCAGCACCACCCCGATGTGCTGGCCTTCTGCGAGGCCGAGGCCGGCGGCGGCAGCGGTTCGCTGCTGGTGCTGTTGCGCCGGCCTGCGGCCGGCGAAATCCGCGACGAATGATAACGTGACAACCTCGCCGGGAATCCGCTAAGCTCAAGACAAGGCGGACCCCTGCACCCCACCAGGAGTTATGCATGACAGGCACCCCCTGCCCCGACTTCACCGTGCCCGGCACCGCCGGCGCCGACTTCCAGCTCTCCTCCAGCCGCAAACCGCTGGTGATCTACTTCTACCCCAAAGACAACACGCCCGGCTGCACCAACGAAAGCATGGACTTCCGCGATCTCCATGCCGAGTTCGCCGCGCTGGGCGCCGAAATCGTCGGCGTCTCCCGCGACAGCCTGAAATCCCACCAGAACTTCAAGGCCAAGCTGGAACTGCCGTTCGAACTGCTGTCCGACCAGGAAGAAACCGTCTGCAACCTGTTTGGCGTCATCAAGATGAAAAACATGTACGGCAAGCAGGTCAGGGGCATCGAGCGCAGCACCTTCGTCATCGATGCCGCAGGAAACGTGTCGCGCGAATGGCGCGGCGTCAAAGTGCCCGGTCACGCGCAGGAGGTGCTGGCGTACGTCAAAACGCTGAAATAGAGGCTGTACCCGCCCGGCCAGCCGGCCGGGCCGCACAACACGAACTAGGGGACCACATCATGGCCGGCCGCAAAAAGACCACCGCGTGCAAGCTGTTTGTTCTGGACACCAATGTACTGTTGCACGACCCCACCTGTCTGTACCGCTTTGAAGAACACGATGTGTTCATCCCCATCATCACGCTGGAAGAGTTGGACACCCACAAGAAGGGCATGTCCGAAGTGGCGCGCAACGCCCGCCAGGCCAGCCGTTTCCTCGACGACATCATCAGCGGCAACGAGCTGAACATCGCCGACGGCATCCCGCTGAAGCACGCCAGCCGCGACGCCGCCAGCGGCAGGCTGATCCTGCAGACCCAGGCCATCAACGGCACGCTGCCGTCTTCGCTGCCCATGGGCAAGGCCGACAACCAGATACTCGGCATCGTGATGGCGCTGAAGGGCCATCACCAGGGCCGTTCCGTCATCCTGGTGTCCAAAGACATCAATATGCGCATCAAGGCCCGCGCGCTGGGCCTGGAGGCCGAGGACTACTTCAACGACAAGGTGCTGGAAGACACCGACGTGCTGTACACCGGCACGCGCGAGATCGACCAGACCTTCTGGGAACGCAACAGCAAGGACATGAAGTCGTGGCAGGAACACGGCCGCAGCTACTACCAGCTGGCCGGCCCCGACTGCGGCGCGCTCTACGTCAACCAACTGCTGTGGCACGAGGGCGAAAAGCCGTTCCAGGCCCGGGTAATCCGCCAGGAAGGCAAGAGCGCGGTGCTGGAGACGCTGAAGGACTACAGCCACAACAAGAACAATGTCTGGGGCATCACCGCGCGCAACCGCGAGCAGAACTTCGCGCTGAACATGCTGATGGACCCGAACGTCGACTTCATCACGCTGCTGGGCCAGGCCGGCACCGGCAAGACGCTGCTGACGCTGGCGGCCGGGCTGGCGATGACGCTGGAGCAGAAGCTGTACTCCGAAATCATCATGACCCGCGTCACCGTGCCGGTCGGCGAGGACATCGGCTTCCTGCCCGGCACCGAGGAGGAAAAGATGGCGCCGTGGATGGGCGCGCTGGAGGACAACCTCGACGTGCTGAACAAGAGCGACGACGATGGCGGCGACTGGGGCCGCGCCGCCACCCGCGACCTGATACGCAGCCGGATCAAGGTCAAGAGCCTGAACTTCATGCGCGGCCGCACCTTCTTGAACAAATACCTGATCATAGACGAGGCGCAGAACCTGACGCCCAAGCAGATGAAGACGCTGATCACCCGCGCCGGCCCCGGCACCAAGGTGGTCTGCCTGGGCAACGTCAGCCAGATCGATACCCCCTATCTGACCGAGGGCAGTTCCGGCCTGACCTATGTGGTGGACCGATTCAAGGGCTGGGGCCACTCGGCCCACATCACGCTGCAGCGCGGCGAGCGCTCGCGGCTGGCCGACTACGCCGGCGAAGTGCTGTAGCCGCCCTCCCCTCCGACAAAACGGCGCCATCCTCCGGGATGGCGCCGTTTGGCCATACGGCGATCGCTAACGATACCGCCCGGTGACCACGTCCGGCCCGTACAGGCTCCATTCGCTGATCAGCAGCATGCCGTCGGCGGTGGCCACCAGCAGTTGCTCGGCCTGCGAATAGATCAGCGTGCCGGGCGCGAAATTGTGGGTCTCGGTCCAGCCCTCGGCGCGATGGATGAAGAAAGTGACGTCGTTGACCGTCGCCGCGCATTCGAAATCGCCGAAGGCGCGCAGCTGGCGCAGCAGGTCGGCGGTGCCGCGCGTGAAGTCCAGCATCCGGTCCCGGTCCGTCCACAACGGCCAGTAGCTGCCGCCGTCGCCCTGCGGCCGCGCCTCGCGCCACAGCGGCTCGAACTGATCGGCCACCTGGTGGCTGAGGCGGTGCAGCGCCAGTTGCAGCTTGATGTCCAGCACCTGGTGGCTGTCGGTTTCGCCGAGCGGGAAACGCTGCTGCGCCAGGATGTCGCCGGTGTCGAACTCCGGCCCCACCTTGTGGCAGCTGCAGCCCCACTCGCGGTGCCCGTCCAGCAAGGCGCGCACCTGCGGATACGGCCCGCGTCCCACGGGCAGCGGCGACGGATGGAAATTGACCGCGTACTTCAGATACGGCGTCCAGTCCGGGATGCGCCAGTTGTAGCTGCCCACCAGCAGCGCCTCGCAGCCCAGGTCGGCCAGTTCCTCCAGGTCCCGCTGCCGCATCGGCGACAGCTGCAACGGCAGCCTGCGCTGCTCGGCGAAGCTCACCGAGGCCTTGTGGTGGTGCATCCTGTGATCGACCGGCGTGCAGAATACCTTAACCGGCTGCCAGCCGGCCTGCAGGAAGACATCGAGCACCGGCTTGAAACGATCGGACAGGGTAATCGCGAAACGCATGGCATCCACTCTCGGCAGGCCGGGGCCGGCCGGCCCCGCATTGCCTTGGTTATACCATCGCCCCGCGCAGCCGCCGCGCCGCTGACAAGCAAATTAACAGAAGCCGGCCCCCGGCCGAAAATCAGCCGCGCACCGCCTCCAGCCAGTCGGCGAAGGCCGCCAGCAGCCGGTCCACGTCGGCCGCCGAGGTATACGGGCTGAGCAGCAGCATATTGTGGAACGGCGTGATCAGCAGGCCGCGGTTCAGCAGGTGGAGATGGATGCAGCGCTCCAGCTCGGCGTCCTGCCAGGCGCCGGCCTCGCTGCCGTTGCGCGGCGGCCTCGGGGAAAACTGGAACTCGCAGCGCGCGCCCAGCTGCGTCACGCACCACGGCAAGGCGAAGCGGGCGAACAGCTCGCGCAGGCCCTGGGCCAGCCGGCCGGCGCGCTCGAACATGATCCGGTAATTGTCCTCGGTCATCACCTCGGCCAGATTGGCGCGCATCGCCGCGCAGGCCAAGCGGTTGGCGCTCAGCGTCGTGCCTATGCCGGAATGCCCCGGCGGCGCGTCGCGCTTGGCGCGCTGCGCCCTCTGGGCCAACTCGGCGCTGAAACCGTAGGCGGCGGCCGGCAGACCGCCGGCCAGCGGCTTGCCCAGCACCAGCAAATCCGGCCGCAGGCCGTGCGCGGCGGTGTAACCGCCGGGGCCGCAGCTGATGGTGTGGGTCTCGTCCAGCAGCAACAGGCTGCCGTGGCGGGCGATGATGGCCTGCGCCTGTTCCCAGTAGTCCGGATCGGGCAGCACCATGCCGATATTGGTCATCGCCGGCTCGGCCAGCACGCAGGCGACGCGTCCGTCGGCCAGCGCCGCGTCCAGCGCGGCCAGATCGTTGAATTCCACCACCCGCGTGTGCTCGGTCAGCCGGTAGACCTGGCCCAGCAGGCTGGCGCGCGGCTTCGCCTCGCCGTCCTCCAGATCGACGAAGACATCGTCGACGGTGCCGTGGTAGCAGCCGTTGAACACCAGGATGCAGTCGCGGCCGGTCACCGCGCGCGCCCAGCGTATCGCGAAGCGGTTGGCGTCGCTGGCCGACAGCGCGAACTGCCACGCCGCCATGCCGAAGCGGCGCGACAGCTCCTCCGCCACCCACAAGGCGTCGTCGCCGGGCAGCATCGCCGTCAGGCCGCGCGCCGCCTCGCGCGCGATCGCCGCCGCCACCGGCGCCGGCGAATGGCCGAACATCGCGCCGGTATCGCCAAGACAAAAGTCGGTGTAGCCGATGCCGTCGACGTCGGTCAACCGCGCGTCGCGCGCGTCGGCGATGAACAGCGAGCACGGCGTCGGCCAGTCGTCCATCCAGTGCAGGGGCACGCCGAACAGCAGGTGTTGCCGGGCCCGCTCCGACAGCGCCAGCGAGCGCGGGTGCCGTTCCAGGAAATCGCGCCTGTCCCGCTGATGCCGATCGCGCGCCTTGTCGAGCGCTATGCCGTGCCGCAGTGCCATGTCCGCCTCGCTTGCCGATGGGATGCGGCCAGTATGCCAAACAATCCGGCGCGACAAAAAGCCCGGAGGGGCCAAAGCCGCTCCGGGCCAATCGCTGCAATGAACGTCAATTCAGTGCAGGGGCAAATGCCCCGCCAGCTCGTTCACCTGTCTGATGGCGCGCCGGAAGCGCGCGTGGGCGCGGGAAACGGTGGATTCGCTGATATCCATCTGCTGGGCGGCCGAATAGCCGGTCATGCCCTCCACCTCCATCAGCCACACCGCCTCGCGCGAGCGCTTCTTCATGCCGATCAGGTCGGCCACCACGTTGAAATCGTCCAGTTTCATCTACGCCTCCCCATGTGGTCCCGGCTCCCGCCGCGACCGGGGAGCCGAACATGTCCTAGCCTTTCCAGCATAGATGCTTGCAGAAAAAATGCAGGTAGCGAACGGCCTGGGGATGTCATTCTTGCCATAGATTTCGATGCAGGCGGCTCACTGCCGTGCCAGTCGAGAGTCGAGGCGCGATCGAAAGGCATTGCCAGAAATTCTGTGTCAACTGGCCCTTGCTCGTGGTCTTGACGACAGGCACCGCTGGCCTACTCGCTGGCGATACATTGGCTGGACTGAGGGCAGTTTGGCCAAAGTAGTCATTCCTCGAGTCGACTCTGAATGACTACTTTACGCAATATTTTGGACACGCGTTTCTCTCGTTGTACCAAGTTGCTTCGAAAGGCTGGACCGTTGAGTTAGCTTGGCCATCATCCTCTTGTTTTGTTTCTTTAGCAGAAGGTTACAACGAATAGAAACCTGTATCTATTGCCGGACTTCTGATCAGACTTGTATTGAATTAATCATGCGGTATCGTCGTAGGCTGATTAGTGACACCAAACGGTATGTGAACTGACGGAGCCACGGCACTCGCGGACTTGACATGACCGGGCTGGTCATCAAAGAAAATATGAGGTTTCAGCACTCCCAACACTTTGCCCTTTTCAATCCCTCCAAGAAAAAACGCGTCATTGGCCATTACCCCCCAGCTCTTCAAAGTTTTTAGAGCACGTTCGTGGGACGGTGCGTTTCTTGCGGTCACAATCGATACGCGAATCCGATTTTCGTACCCTGGATTCTGTTTCTTGTACGCTTCCTCTGCCGACTGAATTTTTGAAATTCTAACTAGAAACTCTTTGAGTGGTCCAGGGTTGTGAGGCAGCATAACGTTCTTTACTTCGTGGTCGTGAAATGCTATTAAGCCCGATGACTGCATGACCGACTCTGACTCATCGCCGGCCAGAACCCCATCAAAGTCAAAGGCGATACGGAGAGTCTTGTCGTTCTCATCGTCATCGAATTTAGAATTAAGAACCTGTCCTGCGGGGTAACCTAGACAGATGGCCGCATCAACGTCTGGCTTATGGCCAGAAAGAAAAAGGGCAATATTCAGTGCGGGAATATACTCGCATGGCGAACGTCCTTGCATAAATATCGCCCTCGTCATGCTCAAGCCATAATGTTCAATTGTTTTCATTACACGTAACCCGGTATCTGGGTCGTTCCGGGAGAGCAGCACAACTTCAACCAACGGATCCGATGAGCTTGGACTGAGGTCGTTGAGTGCCAATAGGCGCTTAATGAATGGATAAGCGATTCCCTTAGGCAACGGAAATTCGAGATTCTTCTCTTGATACTTACGATACTGCTCCTCTCCTTCACTACGAAACACTGCATCAGATTCACTTAGATCAAAGACTGCGCTAGATGCGACACCAATGACTAGCCGATTATCAAGTTCGTATGGCACTTATACCCTCCTGTAAGCTACTTCCAACCACCCAACATCTGGTTTGCCCTGCATCCTTCCAAGTCAGGTCACCAGTCCTCGCAAAAACTCCGTTAGTGCCTTCTTGGGGTCATCCTCCTCTGAAACAATCATTTCGATTCCCCAATGGCTCAAAACTTCCTGCGCCACCGGGTTCGGACGATTCATGAATATGTAGGATTTTGGCCTAGCAGATACAAGGGTTGAGCGCCTCCACATCTCGGTGAGACGATAGAATAGGAGGCGGATATTGACATCGTTCAGGCTGTAGCCGATAAAGAGAACCGAACTACCCAACACGTCATGGCGGAGTTTGATATCTAACGGTGTATCGAAGTCCAGTCGCTGAAAATAGCTGGTTTCGTCAAGGACTAGCGAGTCATCTGAGTCGAAGTCGCCATGGAGTTTGATGATCTGTCGAAGACCATTCGTGACGGAAACAAGATCAGCGACACTGGCGATTTTGTCGTACTCCACACAGAACGTATCGTGGGCAAGCTCCAGCCATCTATCATAATTGGTGGTATATATCCGAGAGAAATTTCCTTTGGCAATCAGCTCATGAATTTCTGACTTGGCAATGTTGATGGTCGGCTTATGCCACTCACGGTCCATCCAGCTGCGTAGTGGCCCTAATCCCCCTTTCTTCTTTTTGTAGAACTCAGCAAGGGCCAGAGGGGTGCCGTAGGTAGAGAATATTTTCGAGTCATAACCAAGTTCCTCCGCGATGTGATCAATCAATGCGCTCCAATTCGGCAGACCAAGGTTGGCAGAAACACCGGCGCCCACAAAGAGCATCAGCTTGCCAGTACGATGCATATCAAGCAATTCGTCATTCATTTCTTGCCTTTCGCGGATTCGAGATGGGCAGCAAACAAGTCCAGTGCTTTGCGGCGCATGGATATCTCGTCTTTGGCTGCCCCCATCTCAGCGAACGTCCGAGTACTACCTTCCGGAACGAAGACACAGTCCCACTGGAAGTCAGTGGGGCCGGCAGCTGTGCTAGGTACTGTTCCGTTGATCGCCCCTTCGAACATATGTATTTTGTGACCATCGCAGTACCCAAGTACCGTTTTGGCGGTGACCCTGGCGTCGCCAAGTCCAGCTACTAGATTGACGAAACGGTCCGCCTCAAGCCTATCCCAGAAGATCTGTGTTAAGCCTGCGGGAAGTCCATTGAGACCGCTCAAGTACAAACCGGTGTGCTCGACAAACAGCGGGCGGCCAATGGCCTCGAAAGCTTTGGTTAGTTTGTCACGCACTAACTTCTCGACGTCCTCGGTTTGAAGTTCCTCTATCTTCCTCGACACTGGCACGATGTCTACGCCTACGGGGGCAAGTATCCGCTGCACTTCTGCAATCTTGTGCTTATTGCCCGACATGAATCGGATTCTCAATCTATTTCCTCTATAAATGAATAGCGTTTGGCAACCTCATACTGTTGTCGCATATCGGCGATCGATAGGCCTTCTGCCATCGCAGTGGCTTGGTCGTCTGCAAGACCGCGCTGGTGGATTGCTGGATTATCCGAACAAACAACAAACGGAACTCCATATTGACGGAACTGCTGAAGCGGATGAGCCTCGTTCGGAGGAACTGCCCCAGTGAGCCAATTGCTGATTGGGCACACCTCGATGCAGATACCCTTGGAGGAAAGCATCTCTAGTAGCTTTGGATCCTTGCCTGCCGCAGTCCCATGGCCGATACGATCAGCACCGAACAGCTCAACAGCAGACCAGACGTTCTCTGTGCGGCCAGTTTCACCCGCATGAATCGTCACTCCGAGTCCGAACCTGTCTTTGGCTTCCCGAAAAAGCAGAGGCAACTCAGCTGGGTACCCAATTTCCTCATCTCCTGCCAGGTCGAGACCAATCACATCTTTGGGCTTACCAAGGTATTGATAAGCTTGCAAGAGTGTAGATAGGCTAATCGCACCGCAGTCGCCACGCGTTACCGTAAGAATAAGGCCGCGACGAATACCGTGACGCTGTGCGGCCTTCCCAGTCGATTCGATCAAGCGTTCGAGTGCCTCTGTTGGCGAGCATTTCTGAAGCGTCGTGAGGTAGAGAACGCTGCTCCGGAGCTCAACGAAGCGTACATTGTTGTCAGCCAAGCCCTCAAAGATCGAGAATGCAAGGCGATCAAGATTTTCGCGTTTCTTTGGGAAAAGTCGCAGCACTTGCCAAGGCGTCAGGTATTCCGCCAGCGACTGACAGGGTGCTGTCCGAAGCAAATCTCTCTCGAACTCGAATCCAGTTGGCAGTGCTATAGCTTCGTCAGTCAGGATTTCTCGAATGGTTGGTGCCGGAATTGCACCGTTCAGATGCACATGAAGTTCCCCGCGGTCGGGTACGTCCGTGCACTTTCCGTTGTCGCCCAGCTCCTCGGCAAAACCGTTATTACTCAGCATCCCAGGCAGCTCAAGTTGCCATTGATCCAGTGTGCGTTCCTCAGCTCTTTCAAGTATCTTGTTTGCGTCCATACCCTTCAGTATAACGCCCAGTCATTCCATTTGAATATTTAAACAGAGTCACGAGTGGGACACGTATCTGCCGAACAAGATGAGAAAACGTCCATGTCAAGGCCATTCCTGGCTGTACGGCAGCTAACCATTACATAGCAGCTCGACTCCGACCAAAGGCTGAAAGTCGGCGAAGGCCGACAAACTGCCCGTTTAGAGACCATGATGCACAAAATCCTGCGCAAGCAACCCACAAGCAGACACCTCAGAGCACTACAGCCATCCACGCAACCACACCATCCGCGCCACTCCTAACGCCACGCCGGCAAGCATAAAAAAGAAGCCGGCCTCTGCACGAAGAGAGCCGGCCCAGAGGCGGAGGAGTACGCCGGGGGAAATATCGTCTTGCCTGGCCGCGCTCAGCGGACCACCGTCTCCACCGCCCAGCCGTTGTTCTTCACCACCGACAGCGTCACCGGCGCTTTCAACAGATTGCCGTTGGGCGCGAAGGCGAAGTCCGCCGTCACGCCGCTGTAGCGGATGGCGGCCAGCTTGGGCAGGTATTTGGCCGGCTCCACCGAGCCCGCCTGCTTCATCGCCGCGGCCACCAGCATCACGCCGTCGTAGAACTGCGGCCCCAGCAGCACCACGTCCTGATGGAAGCGTTCCTTGTAGCGACGTTCGAACGCCTTGCCGGCCGGACGGGCGGCGAGCACGCCGCCGGCCACCGCCGAGTAATGGCCGGCCGCGTCGGCGCCGGCCAGCTGGATGAAGGTGGGCGTGTTCAGCATGTCGCCGCCCATCAGCCTGGCCTTCAGCCCCAGCCGCTTCATCTGCTTGACCATCGGCGCGGCCTGGGCGTCGGCGCCGCCGTAGAACACCACGTCCGGATTGACGGCCTTCAGCGAGGTCAGGATGGCGGTGAAGTCGGTGGCCTTGTCGGTGGTGAATTCGCGGCGCGACACCTTGCCGCCGTTGGCGGCCACCGCCTTGACGAACTCGTCGGCGATGCCCTGGCCGTAGGCGGTGCGGTCGTCGATGGCGACGATGCTCTTGGCCTTCAGCGTCTTGACGGCGAACTGCCCCAGCGCGCCGCCGACCTGGCTGTCGCTGCCCACCAGGCGGAAGGTGGTTTTGTAGCCTTGCTGGGTATAGGCCGGGTTGGTGGCGACCGACAGCTGCGGGATGCCGGCGTCGGAGTATAGGCGCGAGGCCGGGATGGACACGCCGGAGTTGAAGTGGCCGATGACGGCCTTCACGCCGGCGTCCACCAGCCGCTGCGCCGCCTGGGTGCCGATGCGCGGGTCGGCCTGGTCGTCCTCGGACACCAGTTCGAACTTGATCTTCTGCCCGCCGACCACCAGGCCCTTGGCGTTGACATCGTCGACGGCCATTTTGGCGGCGTTTTCATTGTCCTTGCCATAGTGGGCCTGCGGGCCGGACAGCGGCGAGGCGAAGCCTATCTTGACCACGGTGTCGGCATCGGCCGCCGCCATGGCGAACGGCGCCATCATGCCGCCCAGCGCCGCCACCCAGTTCCACTGCGCAAACAGTTTGTTCCAAGCCATCAGATGTCTCCTTTATTGCTGCATTGACCAGGGCAAGCCACCCGGCCCGCCCTGCTACCGCCCTCCGCCGCGGCCGGTCTGCGCCGGCCTGGAACGGAGTCAAAAACGAGATAGCCGATACGGCCGCATGTCCAGCGCCGGCGCCCTGCCCTGCAGCATGTCGCGCAGCAGCGCGCCGGTGGTGGCCGCCAGCGTCAGGCCCAGGTGGCCGTGGCCGGTGGCGAACCACAAGCCGGGCAGCGGCGCCGGACCGATGATGGGCACGGTGTCCGGCAGCGACGGGCGGTTGCCCATCCACACCGTCATGTCTTCGGTGGAGAAATCGCCGACGATGCGCCTGGCCTTGTCCAGCAGGATGTGGGCGCGGCGCCAGTCCGGCGGGGCGTCGCGGTGCGCCAGCTCCACGGTGCCGGCCAGACGCAGGCCGCCGTCGGCCATCGGCAGGATGACGAAGCTCTCGCTGGCGCACTGGATGAAGTGGCGCAGCGCCACGCCGGCCTTGGGCAGGTTGACGTGGTAGCCGCGCTCGCTTTCCAGCGGCACGCGGTATCGGTGCTGTTTGACGAAGCGGTCGCTCCACACGCCGCAGGCGATCACCACCGCGTCGGCGCGCAGGCGGCCGTTGCCAGCCGTTTCCACGCCGGCGACGCGGCCGTCCTCGGTCGCCGTGGCCAGCGCCTCGTCCCGCACAAAGCGGCCGCCCTCGCCGATGAAGGCGTCGAACAGGCCGCGGCTGAAAACATGGGGATCGTCGACATGGGACCACGCCGGCACCTTGACCGCGTAGCGCCATTCGTCGCGCAGCGCCGGTTCCTCGTCGCACAGCGCGCCGCGATCCAACGCCTGCCATCGCACGCCATGGCGGCGCTTGGCGTCCCAGTCCGCCGCGGCGGCGTCGAACTCCTCCCGGCTGCGGTACAGCGTCAGATTGCCGTGCCGTCGCCACAGATGGCCCAGGCCGGCCCGCTCTATCAGCTCGGCGTAGTCATCGTTGACCCGGCCCAGCAGCGCGGCCAGCGCCTGCGTCAGCTCGGCCACGCGGCGCGGCCGGCTGGCGGCGAAAAAACGCAGCAGCCACGGCGCCAACGTCGGCAGATAGCGCCAGCGCAGGGCCAGCGGCCCCAGCGGGTCCAGCATCCAACCGGGCACCTTGCGCAGCACACCCGGCTCGGCCAGCGGGATCACGTCGCTGACGGCGAAGGCGCCGGCATTGCCGTAGCTGGTCTCCATCGCCGGCTCGCCGCGGTCCAGCAGCGTCACGTCGAAGCCGGCCAGCCGCAGCTGCAAGGCGGCGGCGATGCCGACCACGCCGGCGCCGACCACGATGACTGCGGCGCCGGGAGCAAGGGGCGGCGTCATCGCTCAACCCTCCCGAGCGCCGTCCAGCAGGCGGCGCAGCGCCAGCGGATTGGCGTGTCGCAATGCCGGCGGCAGCAGCGCGTCCGGCAAGTCCTGGTAGCAGACCGGCCGCAGGAAGCGCTGGATGGCCGCCGTGCCCACCGAGGTGGCGCGCGCGTCCGAGGTGGCCGGGTACGGCCCGCCGTGCACGATGGCGTCGCACACTTCGACGCCGGTGGGCCAGCCGTTCACCAGAATGCGGCCGGCCTTGCGCTCCAGCGTGGGCAGCAGCCGGCGCGCCAAGTCCAGATCGCCGTCGTCCAGCTGCAGCGTGGCGGTCAGCTGGCCTTCCAATTGCTCGGCGAACCGGCGCAGCTCCGCCGCGTCCCGGCATCGCACGATCAGCGCGGCGGCGCCGAACACTTCGGCCCGCAACGCCGGATTGGCCAGATAGTCCTCCGCGTCGGCCAGCCACAGCTGGGCCTGACACTGGTTGGGCCCGGTGGCCGGCAGGCCGGCGGCCAGCGGCCGGGCATGGCCGGACCAAGCGTCGACGCCGGCCTGGTAGGCGCGGAAGATGCCCGGCGTCAGCATGGTCTGCGCCGGGCTGCGGCTCAGCGCGGCGGCCGCGGCGGCGATGAAGCCGTCCAGCGCCGGCCCCTGCTCGGCGACGATCAGGCCGGGATTGGTGCAGAACTGCCCCGCCCCCAGCGTCAGCGAGCCGACGAAGCCCTGGGCCAGCGCCTCGCCGCGCGTCCGCAGCGCCGCCGGCAGCAGGAACACCGGATTGGTGGAGCTCATTTCCGCGTAAACCGGAATCGGCTCCGGCCGGCTTTGCGCCAGCCGGCACAAGGCCAGCCCGCCGCCGCGCGAGCCGGTGAAACCGACCGCCTTGACTCGCGGATCGGCCACCAGCGCCTGCCCCGCTTCGCGGCCGTCGCCGAACAGCAGCGCGAACACGCCGGCCGGCAACCGGCATTTTTCCACCGCCCGCACGATGGCTAGCCCCGCCAGCTCGCTGGTGCCCGGATGGGCGCTGTGGGCCTTGACGATGACCGGGCAGCCGGCCGCCAGCGCGGAGGCGGTGTCGCCGCCGGCCACCGAGAAGGCCAAGGGGAAATTGCTGGCGCCGAACACCGCCACCGGCCCCAGCGCCACCTGGCGCTGGCGCAGGTCGGCGCGCGGCAAGGGCTGGCGCTGCGGCAGGGCCGGGTCCACCCGCGCGTCCTGCCACTCGCCGGCCCGCAGCGTGCGGGCGAACAGCCGCAGCTGGCCGCAGGCGCGGCCGCGCTCACCCTGCAAGCGGGCGCGCGGCAAGCCGGTCTCGGCCATCGCGCGCCTTATCAATTCATCGCCCAGCGCCTCGATCTCGTCGGCGATGGTTTCGAGCAAGCGCGCCCGCGTTTCCGGCGCGGTTTCGCGGTAGGCGTCAAACGCCTCCCAGGCCAATGCGCAGGCCTGCTCCACCTGTTCGCGGTCCGCGCCGGCATAGCCCGGCTCCAGCGGCTGATCGGCGGACGGGTCCAGCGCCCGTATCATGTCGCGGCGGCCGGCGACGGTCTGCCCGCCGATCAGCATCTTGCCTGTCAGATTCATCATGTTTCCTGCGTGAATAAGGGACCGGCCGCGCCGCCAAGGGCGCGGCGGGGATGGAGACTCAGGCGACGTTCTGCTCGGCCGACCAGTTGCGGTACCACTCGCGGAACAGCGCGTACTGGGTTTCGGCATAGCGGCGCTGGGCGGCGCTCAGCGCGTCGGTCTCGTTGAAATGCAGCGCGTATTCCTGGTCGCCGTTCAGCACCATCAGGTGCTTGTAATACAGCACCAGGTCGCAGCCCTCGTCGAAGGAAGACAGCACGGCCAGCGCCGATTCCAGCTCGTGCGCGCGGCGGCGGGCGACGGCGTCCCCTCTGGCCGCCGCCTGGCTCAATGCCACCAGGTGCAGCACTTCGCGCGGCAGCGCGTTGCCGATGCCGGTGATGGCGCCGGTGGCGTTGCAATTGACGAAGCCGTGCACCACCTGGGTGTCCACGCCCACCATCAGCGTGACCTCGTCGTCCTGGGAGGTGATGTGCTCGGCGGCGTAGCGCATGTCGGCGGCGCCGCCGAACTCCTTGAAGCCGATCAGGTTGGGATGGGCTCGGCGCAACTCGAAGAACAGATCGGCGCGGGTGGCGAAACCGTAATAGGGGCTGTTGTAGATCACGGCCGGCAGCTGGGGCGCGGCGGCCAGGACGGCGGAGAAATGCGCCTTTTGCGCGGCCGGCGACGCGCCGCGCGACAGCACGCGCGGGATCACCATCAGGCCGTGCGCCCCGACGCCGGCGGCGTGGGCGGCGTGGGAAACGGCCTCGCGGGTGTTGACGGCGCCGGTGCCCACTATCGTCGGCACGCCGGCGGCCACCAGCCGCGCCACGCCCTCCTGGCGCTGGGCCTCGCTCAGCAGCGGCCAGTCGCCCATCGAGCCGCAGTACACCACGGCGCGCATGCCCAGGGACACCAGCTCGCGGCCCTTGGCCACCAGCGCGTCGAAGTCAGGCTGGCGCGCGGCGGTGCACGGGGTCATCAGGGCCGGGATGCAGCCGGTGAAAATGTTGTCGCTCATTGTCTTGCTCCTTGCGGCATTCATTCAGGTGGTAGAGGTAGAGAGAGGCGCGGGCTCAGATGCCCCACGCGAACGGGTCTTCTTCGTCTATCAACAGCGTGGCGCGGGCCGTGATGTGGGCGCGGCCGGTGATGTAGGGGCGGATGAAATCGCCTTCGCGCTGGTAATGTCCGGTGAAGCGGCTGCCGGTGATGCCGGCCTGCACCCACGCCTCGCCTTCCGCCAGCTTGCCGTCGGCGGCCAGGCAGGCCAGCTTGGCGCTGGTGCCGGTGCCGCAGGGGGAACGGTCGTAGGCCTTGCCGGGACACATGACGAAGTTGCGGCTGTCGGCGTGTTCGTCGTCGGCGAACAGTTCGACATGATCGATAGGCGCGCCGTCGGCGCCGGTGATGCCCTGCGCTGCCAGCGCCTGCATCGTGGCCCAGCTGAACGCGCTCAGCGCCGCGACATTGTCCAGCCGCACGCTCAGGCCATGCTCGGCCACCAGGAAAAACCAGTTGCCGCCCCAGGCGATGTCGCCGGTCACCCGGCCATGGCCGGGCACCTCCACCGCCGTCTGCCGGCGGTAACGATAGGCCGGCACATTGCGCAGCGTCACCGAGCCGTCCTCATGCAGGACGGCGTCGACCGGCCCCACCGGGGTATCGATCTGGTGCGTGCCGGGCGCGATGCGCCCCAGGTAGTGCAAGGAGGCGATCAGGCCTATGGTGCCGTGGCCGCACATGCCCAGATAACCGGTGTTGTTGAAGAAGATCACCCCGCAGGTGGCGCCGGGCGAAACCGGCTCGCAATACAGCGCGCCGACCAGCACATCGCTGCCGCGCGGCTCCAGCAGGCAGGCGCGGCGCCATTCGTCATGCCGCTCGCGCAGCGCGTCGCGCTTGTCGGCCATGCCGGCGTCCGGCAGCGCGGGAAACCCGCTCAGCACCAGCCGGGTGGGCTCGCCCCCGGTGTGGGAGTCTATGATCTCCATCTGCTTCATTCGCTTGTCCATTCCCAAACCCCATCCAGTCCGGCAGATTGCGCCGCCGTGTCGCAGACCTTTGATTCCATTGAATCTCCACGCCGCATCCGCATTCGCTTCCACCCCGCTAGCATGGCTGCGTTGCCGTCGGGAATCTTGATGGTTATCATCAATTGCGATGACGAAATCGGCATAGTTTGCGTTTCAACAGGCGTGGACTCGCGCGACGGGCCGCAGGCGGATGACACGAAAGAACATTCGGGATGACGACGCGGCAAGGCGCGCCGACCAGCAGGCGCGGCGCCTGGCCCATCAGGAAAGGCGGGAACGATGACGAGCGCGACCGTGGAAAACCTCGCCCGCTGGCGCGACGAAATCCGCCCGGCGACGATAGCCGGGCTGCTGGCGGGCATCGCCCCGCTGCTGCCGGTGCTGGACCTGATCCCCAATGCGGCCATCTTCATCAAGGACAGACAGGCGCGCTATCTCTGCGCCAACCGGACGCTGGTGCAACGCTGCGGGCTGAAGGATTTGCAGCCGCTGCTGGGCAAGACCAGCGCGGAGGTGTTCCCGGCCCAGCTGGGGCCGGCGTATACGGCGCAGGATCTGAAGGTGCTGCAAGACGGCCTGGTGCTGGAAAGCCAGCTGGAACTGCATCTGTTCAAGAACCGGGAGCCGGGCTGGTGCCTGACCTACAAATGGCCCTTGCGCGACCGGCATGACGAAATCATCGGCCTGATAGGCATTTCGCTGGACCTGCAGGCCGCCAGCAAGACCCACCCGGCCTACAAACGCCTGGTCGCGGTGGACGAGTTCATCCGCCGCAACTTCAGCCAGCCGGTCACGATGGCGGAACTCACCGGCATCGCCGGCATGTCCGCCGCCCAGCTGGAACGCTACTGCAAGAAGGTGTTCCACCTGTCGCCGCGGCAGATGATACACAAGGCCAGGCTGGAACACGCGCACCGGCTGCTGCATCAGGACATGGCCATCACCGAAGTGGCCCTGCGCTGCGGCTATGCCGATCACAGCGCCTTCAGCCGGCAGTTCAAGGCCTTGACGGGCCTGACGCCGCGCCAGTACCGCCAGCAGCTGGGCAAGAACGACATCGGCCTCGGCGCCGAATAGCCCAGCGCGGCGGCGTTGGAGCCGCTCAGACCGTCCGGGAATGGACCAAGCGCCGCAGGTCCATCGACAGCCCGGCCAGTTGCGAGGCGGTTTGCAGGGTCTGGGTCGAGCTGGTCTCGCTCTCCTGCGTCGCCTGCGCCACTTCGGACACGGCGGTGCGCACCTGATCGGCCGCGGTGGCCTGCTGCTTGGTCGACAACTCGATCTCGCGCACGGCCTCGGTGGTGGTGGTGACCAGATCGGCGATCTGCTTGAAGGCCGTGGCCACTTCGGCGAATTGGCGCGCGCCCTGGTCCACGGCCTTGGCGCCGCTCTCGGTGGCCATCACCGTGGTGTTGACGGCGCCGCGCACATCGTCGATCTGGGTGCGTATGTCCTTGGTCGACGCCGCGACCCGGTCGGCCAGCTTGCGTATCTCCTCCGCCACGACGGCGAAGCGGCGCCCGGCCTCGCCGGCGCCACTGGCTTCGATGGTGGCGTTGATGGCCAGGATATTGGTCTGCTCCGCCAGCTCGGACACGATGTCGAGCACCGCGCCTATCTCCTGCGACTTGCGGCCGAGATCCAGCATGTGGCTGACCACCAGGTCGGTCTGGCGACGGATGCCGGCAATGGCCTCCTGCCCTCTTTCCACGGTACCTCCGCCGCTGCGCGCCGCCGCCGCGGTCTGCTCGGCGATCTGCGCCACCCTGCGGGCGCTCTCGGCGATCTGCCGCGAAGTCACGCCCAATTCGCTGATGGTGGTGCTGATCTCGCTCATCGCGCTGGCCTGCTCCTTGGCCCCTGACGCCTGCTGGGTCGCGGCGGCCTGCAGCTCCGCCGACGAGCTTTGCACGTGCCCGACCGCCATCCCCAGCCGTTCCGTCAGCGAGCGCGTGATGGTGACGCCGGCGCCGATCACGAATAACAGGCACAGGATGGTGCCGGCGACGATGGTCGTCTTGGCGTTGCCGGCGGTGGCGTCGGTGTCCGCCTCGCGCTTGCGCAGCAGCTCGCGCTCCTCGCGGCTGATCTGCTCGGACAGCGCGCGCAGGGCGTCCATGTATTTCTTGCCCTCACCGGACAGGACGATCTTCAGCGCTTGATCGGCATGGCCGGCCTTGCGTAGATCGACGGTGCGCTTCAGTTCATTGAACTTGTTGTTCACCAGCGCCTCGACCTGGCCTATCTTGGCCTGCTGGCCGGCATTGTCCGCGCTGAGGACGCGCAGCTCGGACAGCACCGCCGGCATGCCGGCGACGGCCGCCCGGAACGGCTCCAGATAGGCCGGATCGCCGGTCAGCAGATAGCCGCGCTGGCCGGTTTCGGCGTCTTTCATCATGCTGACCAGGCCGGACACGCGCTCCAGCACCTTTTGCGTATGGGTAACCGAGCCGGCGGTGGCGATCAGCACGCTGATGCTCCAATACGCCGCGATCCCGATCGCGACCAGGAAGGTCGACGATACCGCGAAGCCAAACGCCAGTTGCCAGCCAAAGGTCCAGTTCTGCTTCATGACTGCTCGCTCCCTGTGCAGGTCGATAGGTCCGCCCATCGTTGGATCATTTCCGCTCCGGCGCCTGCTGCGGACCGAGCAGGCGCCCGATCTCGGCGACGAAACGGAGGTAATCGATAGGCTTTTCGATATAGCTGTCGAAGCCGGCCGCCAGCATGCGCTCGCGGTCGCCGCTCATCGCGCAGGCGGTCAGCGCCGCCACCGGTATGGCCCGTGTCCGCGGATCGTCCTTGAGGATGGCGACCGCCGCGATGCCGTCCATCTCCGGCATCTGGACATCCATCAGCACCAGGTCCGGCAATTCCCGCCGGGCGATGTCGATGCCGTCGCGCGCCCGCTCGGCGCAAAACAGCGTGTGTCCTTCGCTTTCCAGTATCGCGCGGGTCAACAGCATATTGCCCGGCGTGTCATCGACTACCAGTATCCGCGCCATCATCCACCCCGCTTATCCGATCGACCGGCGCCGCTTCTGCGGTCCGGCGGCGCGCGGCCTGCTGCAGCGCGCGCCCGACTTCGAACAAGAACTGCCTCCGGTCGAAACTACCCTCTTCCATCGCGCCCAGCGCCTGCCGGCTCAGCCGCCGCCTGTCGTCGGCGCCGACGCTGTCGCCGCTCAAGACCAGGATGGGAATGGAGGCCGCGGTCAGCTTGCGCAGCGCCGCCAGCACTTCGAAACTGCCGATATCGGACAGCACGAGGCCGATGATCAGCAGGTCCGGCCTGACATTGCGCATGGCCGCGACCGCTTCGGCGCCATCGCCGCAGCACAGCACCCGGCAGTTCAGCTCGGCCAGCTCGTCGCTCAGCTCCGCGCCGGTGGCCGCGTCGTCGACTATCATCACGGTCGGCGCCGACGCGCGCCCATCGCCCAGTCCCAACGCGCGCACCGCCTCGCGCAGCC
Organism: Chromobacterium sp. CV08; assembly: GCF_051129845.1. NCBI lineage: Bacteria > Pseudomonadati > Pseudomonadota > Betaproteobacteria > Neisseriales > Chromobacteriaceae > Chromobacterium > Chromobacterium sp. CV08. The sequence goes on along the minus strand of NZ_CP150453.1, from coordinate 2,182,462 downwards.
GTTGCGGCGGCACCGGCTTTGGCAGCAGCTGCGCGGCGCCCATCACGCAGGCCTTCATCTCGTGGGCCGCGATGGCGGCGATCACCACCGGCACATTCGTCAGCAGCGGATGGCGCTTGATCCGGTCCAGCGCCGCCCAGCCGCTGGCGTCGGGCTGCAACAGGTCCAGCGCGATCAGGTCGGGGGGGGCGGCCAAGTCCGTCCCGACATCGCGCGCGATGTCGACCGCGAAACCTATCCTCTCCAGATGGGCCTGGAGCAGTTCGGCGGCGCGCGCGTCGTCCTCTATCACCAGCGCGCGGCGGGGCGCGGCGCCCTGCGGCGGCGCGGCGGGCCGCAGCGGCAGCCAGATGGAGAATCGCGACCCGAGGCCGGGCGCGCTGCTGACGCCTACCGTTCCGCCGTGCAATCCGGCCAGCCGGCTGACCAGGGCCAGCCCCAGGCCGCTGCCCTCGTGCCGGCGCGAATTGGAAGAGTCGAGCTGGCTGAAGCTTGCGAACAGCGCCGGCAGGTCGGCGGCGGCGATGCCGACGCCGCCGTCCCGGACGCGCACTTCCAGAAACGCCTGCTCGGGCCCTTCCGGCAACGGCAACAGCCGCTTGGCCCACTCGCCGCCTTCGCCGTCCTCTCCGGATCCGACTTCGCCGCGCTGCGCGCGGTGCAGCGACAAGGTCACGCGGCCGCCGTCGCCGCTGAATTTGACGGCGTTCGACAGCAGGTTGTAGACCATCTGCCGGAACTGGCGCAGGTCGAGCTGGACCGGCTCCAGCGACGCGCAGGGCAGGAACTCCAGGGCGATGCCCCGCCGCGCCGCGCTGTCCTGCACGATGGACAGGCAGGCGCGCAGCACCTCGTTGGCGTCGACAGGCTCCGGCCTCAGCTCCATCTTGCCCGCCTCCACCTTGGACAGGTCCAGGATGTCGTTGATCAGGCTCAGCAGATGGCGGCCACTGGCCAGCACATGGCCGACATAGGTGTTCTGCTGGGGGCTGAGCGGGCCGGTGACGCCGCGCGTCAGCAGTTCGGAAAAACCGATGATGGCGTTCAGCGGCGTGCGCAGCTCATGCGACATATTGGACAGGAACTCGGACTTGAGCCGGTTGGCCTGCTCCAGATCGCGGTTCTTCCGCTCCAGCTCGGCCAGCAGGACGGCGCGGCTTTCCGCCAGCGCGCGCGCCGCGCGCGCCTCGGCCGCCTCCAGCTCCTTGCCCATCTGTTCGGCGCGGATGCGGCGGTTCTCGTCTTCGAACTGTTTGCGCCGCAACTGGGCCCGCACGCGCGCCTTGAGCACATCGAACTCGCTGGACTTCAGCACATAGTCGTCGGCCCCGATGGCCAGACCCTCTATCATCGCGGCCCTGTCCTCCACCGCCGTCAGCATGATCAGCGGAATATCGCGCGTCGCGGCGTCGCCCTTCAGCCGCGCGCAGGTCTCGCTGCCCGACAGTCCGGGCATCAGGCGGTCCAGCAGCACACAGTCGACGGTTTGCACCTTGAGCAGCTCCAGCGCCTGCTCGCCCGACTCGGCCTGGATCACGTCGTAGCCCTCGTCGCCGAGCACCTCGGCCAGCTGGTGCAGATAACTCGGGCTGTCGTCGACCGCCAGAATGCGCCTGCCGGTCTGCTGCGGCGCCAGATTGCCCGCGTCGTCGACATGGCGCAGCACGGCCGCCAGCCGCGCCAGCAAAATGCCGGCGTCGCCGTCCTTGCGCACGAAGGCGTCGGCGCCGGCGTCCAGCGCGTGCAATTCGGCGCCGTCCTCGTCGTCGCCGGTCAGCAGGATGCAAGGAACGGTGCGCAAAGCCGGGTCCAGCCGCAGCTTGCGCACCACGGCGGCGCCGTCGATGCCGGGCAGCACCCGGTCCACGATCAGCGCCGCGGGCCGGCGCGACTCCATCGCCCGCAAGCCTTCCTCGCCGCTATGGGCAAGCGCCACCCGATAGCCCTGTTCGCGCAGCAGCGCCGCCAGCTGCTCGCGGTAGGTCAGGCTGTCGTCTATCACCTGGATCAGCGGCGCGGCGTCGGCCGGCATGGCCCCCGCCGCCAGCAACTGCGCCGCGCGCGCCACCAGGCCGTCCCGGTCGTAGGGCTTGCCGACGTAATCATTGGACCCGGTCTGCATGCCGCGTATGCGGTCGCTGACCTGGGCCTCGCTCGACAGCACCATGACCGGCAGGCAGGCGCCCGCGGCGGTGGCCCGCACTTCGCGCAGCAGCTCGATGCCGTCGCCGTCGGGCAGCATGACATCCAGCACCATCAGGCCGACGGCCTGCCGCGCCATCGCGGCGCGCGCCTCGGCCAGCGTGGCGCAGGCGATGGTCGCTATCCCGCGCTCCTCGAAGGCCTCCTCGAGGTCGGCCCGCACGGTCAGGCTGTCGTCGACGATGAGCACCGGGGCCGTCATGGCGCCCGCTCCGCGCCCAGCGCGGCCAGCGCCGGGCCGATGTCGGCCAGCGGCAGGATGCGCTGCGCGGCGTTCAGCAACACCGCTTCGCGCGGCATGCCGTATACCACGCAGCTGGCTTCGTCCTGCGCGATCGTCAGACCGCCCGCGGCGCGCACGGCCAGCAGTCCGCGCGCGCCGTCCTGCCCCATGCCGGTCAGCAGCACGGCGGCGGCCGCCGCGCCGCACTCCCGCGCCACCGACTCAAACAGCACGTCGACCGACGGCCGGCACGACAGGCGCTCCGGCCCCGCTTCGCACACCAGCGTGCCGCCGCGCAGTTCCAGATGCAGCCCCGGCGCCGCCAGCACCACGCCGCGCGCCGGCAGCGGCTGGCCGTGGCGCGCCAATCGCACGTCCAGCGCGCAATGGTCGTCCAGCCAATCGACGAAGGCATGGCCGAACGGTTCGGCGATGTGGATGACCACCAACAGCGGCAGCGGGAAATCCGCCGGCAATCCGCCGAGCACATCGACCAGCGCGCTCGGCCCGCCCGTCGACGCCCCCAGCGCCACCAGCCGCATGCTCTGGCGCGCCGCCGACACGCAAGGCGCGATCGGCGGCGGGCTCTGGCCGGTGCGGCGCCCGCGCAAATGCGTGACCACCTTGACCTTGGCCACCAGCTTGAGCATGGCCAGGTAATGCGCCTCCCAATGCTCCTGCCCGGGCATGGGTTTCTCGATCACGTCCAGCGCTCCGGCGGCCAGCGCCTCGTAGGTGCGGAACAGCTCGCCGCGGTTGACCGAGGACGAGACCACCAGGATAGGGGTCGGGCAATAGGCCATGATGTACTCGGTGGCGGCCAGTCCGGTCATCACCGGCATCATCATGTCCAGCGAGATCACATCCGGGCGCAGCGCCAGGCACAGCTCGATGGCCTGCTTGCCGTCCTCGGCCTGGCCGACCAGCTCGAAGGCCGGATCGGCCTCCAGCAGTTCGCACAAATGCATGCGCACCGTCAGCGAATCCTCCACCACCAGCACCCGCAGTCTCGTCATCGCGGCATCAGCTCCCCGATCTGGGCCAGAAACGCGGCCTGATCGAATTCGTTCTTGACGATGTAACCGTCGGCGCCGGCATCGCTGCCGCGCCGCTTGTGCTCGGCCGTGTCGAGCGAGGTCACCAGCAGCGCCGGGATGTCGCGCAACTGCGGGTCGGCGCGCAACTGCCTGATGAAGCCGAAGCCGTCCATGCCGGGCATCTCGACATCGACCAGGAACAGCGCGTAGCGATTCTGCCGCGCCAGCTCCAAGCCCTCCTCGGCGGAGGTCGCCTGCGCCACCTGATAACCGGCCGATTCCAGGATGCTGCTTTCCAGCATGCGGGTCGTCAGCGAATCGTCGACGATCAGGATGGGCGGACACGGCGTCGCCGCCTCCCTGTCGCCGCGGCGCCGGCTCAGCGCGCCGCCCAGCTCCTCGGGGTCCAACACCATGCGCGGCTCGCCGTCGACGTCCAGATACAGGCCCAGCACCATGGGGTCGACGGCCGTCAGCGGGGGAAGCGCGCGCAGCACGACGCTGTCGACCCCGCCCAGGCGGTTGGTCGCCAAGGCCAGGCGCCCGCCCTCGCCGATGACCACCGCCGTCACCGCGCGCGGCGAGCGCGGCTTGGCGGCCCCTCCCGCCTGGCCGACGGACAGCGGCAGCAAGGGCAGCAACCGGCCTTCATACACGATGGCGTCGCCGTCCGCCGTGTCGACCACCTGTTCCCGCTGCACCCGCAGCGTGCCTCGCACGGCGTCCAGCGGCAGCGCCACGGTCTGGCCGTCGGCCTCGACCAGCAATACGTCCAGCGCCGCCAGCGACAGCGGCACGCACAACTCGAACGTCGTGCCGGAGCCGTCGCTGCTGACGCTGGCCTGGCCGCCCAGCTTGGCCATCGCGGCGCGCACCACGTCCATGCCTATGCCGCGCCCGGACAACTCGGTCACCTCGCTGCTGGTGCTGACGCCCCCGTCCAGCAGCCTGGCCAGCAGCGCGGCGTCGTCGGCCGGCGCGTGCTGGCCGCGCTGCGCGAGCGCGGCGCGCAGCGCGGCCCTGTCGATGCCGCGGCCGTCGTCGCGGAGGCGGAACCACGCCATATTGCCGCGTCGGGCGACGTCCAGCGCGATGCGGCCGGACACGTCCTTGCCCGAGCCGACGCGCAGGCCCGGCGTCTCGATGCCGTGCGCCACCGCGTTGCGCACCAGTTGAAGCAAGGCGCCCAACACCGCGTCGAGCACCTCGCCGTCCATGCGCAATTGGCCGCCGCAGGCTTCGAACACGACTTGCTTGCCGCAACTGCGGGCGGCGTCGCGCGCGCAGCGCTCCAGCACGGTGAAGATGCCCCCGACCGGGATCAGCCGCAGTCGCTCGGCCGCATCGCGGGTCTGGCGCAGCTCGCGGTCCATTCTTTCCGCCCCGCCGGCCATCCTGCGCTCCAGCGCGTCCAGTTGCGCCGCCAGCGCCCTGCCGCCGCGGGACGCCGCCTCGCCGGCCGTCAGCGCCAGCTCGCGCAAATCTTTCAGCGTGTCGACGGCGCGCCTGATGTCCGCCAGTTCGGTGCCGATCTCGCCCAGGCCCTCCAGCAAGGCGTCCACTTCCAGCACATCGGCCCGGACGATGCGCTGCGGCGCCTCCGCCGCCGGCACGGGCTCGCTGTCGGCGTCGTCGGCTTCAGCCGACGGCAATTGGCCCAGCAGCGCGCTCACCTGGTCGCAGGCGCCCAGCAACTGGTCGACGGCGCCGCCCGGCACCGGCGCGTCCGACGAGCGCTGCGACGCCAGCAATTCCTCCATGCCATGGACCAGGTCGGCGATCCGCGCCTGCCGCACGACCCTCGCCGCGCCTTTCAGCGTGTGGGCCCAGCGCAGCAGCAACGACACCCGCTCTTCGTCCCAGCCGCCCTGTTCCAGCGCCAGCACGCCCTTGCTCAGCTGCTCGACGAGTTCCCGCGCCTCGATCCTGAAATAACGGTAGGGGTCTTTAGCCATCGCGTGCTCCCGGATGGCGCCGGACGGAAGCGCGGCGCGCGCTCATGGATGTCGTCCCTGCGGTGAGCGGGCCGCGCGCGCTTCGATCTGCGCGGCCAGCGCGCCTATGTCCAGCACGGGCACCACGCCGGCCTCGGTGCGAACCCCCTCGAGCGACCGCCGCGGGCCGGCGGCGTCGGCCGATGCGATCCACTGTCCGGGGCTGGCGCTGATATGCGACTCCAGGACCTCGAAAGCCAGCGCCAGCGGCGCGCTGCCCTGCACCAACACCATCCAGCGCGGCGCGGCGCTGGCGGCCTTGCCCAGCAACGCGGCCAGCTGATACACCGGCACGATCTGGCCGCGGAAGCTCGTCACCCCGAGCAGCTCGGGCAGCGGACCGGGCAGCGCCAGAATGCGCCTGTCGGCGTGCAGCCCGCGGATGTCGGCCAGACGGATGGCGTAGGGCTCGTTTCCTGTCCGTATCGTCAGCAGCTTGACGCCGCCGGCGGTCGGCAAGACGGGCGCCAAGGCAAACGAGCGATCGAAGGCCTCGCGCAGGGCGGCGGCGCTTTCCGCCAGGCCGGGCGTCATAGCGAGACTCCCAGCGCGGCCAGCTCGACGCGGCAAAGGTCCACCAGGGCGCTGCGCGGGAAGCCGCCGCCGAACAGCGACAAGCGGGATGGATCCTCATGCTGCAACAGGATCAGGGCCTGGGCCAGATCGCGCCGCGCCGCCTCGAGTTCGGCCATGCGCCGCTCCAGCACGCCGACGTGCAGCCGCGCCAGCGCAAAGCCCGGATCCAGATGGACGGCGCTGCGGTAATGCAGCAGCGCCGCCGGATTGTCGCCGCCCTCTTCGCAGCACAGGGCCAGCACATAGTGGGCGCCGGCATTGAGCTCGTCGCGCGCCAGCAGGGCGTGGCAGATATCCTGCGCCGCCGCCAGCGCGCCGCTCTGGCTCAGCGAGACGGCCTTCGGCAGCAAGACGTCCGGATCGTCCGCATGCGGTTGCGGCAACGTCCCGGCCTGGCCCGGGCCTGGCTCGAACGGCTCCTTGCGCGCGCAGGACAAGGGGTGGCGCAGATCGGGCTGCGCCGGCGGATCGCCAGCCGCCGTAGGCGCCGCCACCGCCAGCGTGTCGATCCGCCGGGCCGCGCGCGCGATCACATCGCCCCATGCCGGCTCATCCGGCAGCAAGGGCAGGAAGGGGCCTCCCGTCGATGCCGGCGGGCCGGGTCTCGCCGGCGGCGCGAGTTCTCCGACGTGCAACTTGCGCCGGTAATAGAAGGTGGCGTGGGTATGGCAAAGATGGAAATCGTTCGACAGGCCCCGAAGGGTTTCCGCATGTCCCAGGAACAGATAGCCGCCGGGCGAGATGGCGCCGGCGATCCGCGCCACCGCGGCCTGGGCCTGGTCCGGCCGGAAATACATCAGCACATTGCGGCAGAATACGATGTCGTAGCTGCCCGGCGCCCATAATTCCCCATCCTCCCGCGCCAGGTTGCGCCGCTCGAAGCGCACCGAGCGGCGCACGCCCTCGTTCAGCGCGTAGAACGCGCCATCGCGGACGAACCAGCGCTCCCGCATCGCCGGATTCACCTCGCGCAGAGACCAGGCCGAATAGCGCGCCGCCTCCGCCTTGGCCAGCATGGCGGGATTGGCGTCGATGGCGCGTATCTGCGCGCTGCCGGCGCCGACGGCTTCGCGCGCGGCGATCGCCAGCGTGTACGGCTCCTCGCCCGAGGCGCAGCCCGCCGACAATACGCGCACGGGCAGGCCCCCGCGCGCCTGCAGGCAGGCCGGCATCGCCACCTCGGCAAAAGCCTGGATCTGCTCGTTATTCCGGTAGAAATACGTCTCGGTGATGGTCAGATCGACGGCGAGCCTGTGCAGGACCTCGAACGGCCTGGGCTCCGCCGCCAGCATGGCCAGGTAGCCCGCCAGGTCCCTGCCGCCATGCCGGACCAGCACGCGCGCCAGATTGCCCAGCTTGCTTTCGTCGAACTGCAGGCCAAGACGGTCGGCGATCAGTTCGCGGAACTGCGCCACTTGGGAAGGCGACGGCTCGATGCTCATGCCGCGCCATCCCCGGCCGCCAGCGCCTCCCACATATCCTCCGGGATCAGGCGGCCGGCGCGCAGCACCAGCAGCAACTCGGCGTCCAGCGTCGCGATCGATTGCACCAGGCCGTCATCGCCGCCGCCCAGCAGCGGAGCGATGTCGGCCAGCGCGACGGCCGGGAGCCGCCGCACGCCGATGACGCCGTCCACCGCCAGCGCCAACTGGCGCTCTCCCAGTGTTAGCGTGACGAAACGCGATATCCGCGTCGACAGCGCCGAACCCACCAGGCGCGCGCAATCGAGCACCGGCACCGGCGCGCCGCGTATCAGCGCCAGCCCCAGCAGGAAGTCCGACATCGCGGGCACCGGGTCGATCGGCAGCGCGCGCATGGTTTCGCGCACATGCGTCAACGGCAGCGCGCACAGACGATGGCCGCTTCGGCACAACAATACGGAAAGCAATGATTTGCTATCGAATGCCATGGATATCCATTTCACTGAGCAGCAGAACAATCACTCGCGACATGCAATGCCGGCGCCGGCCCCCGCAGCGATCAGGGAACAGCCGATGCCCTTATGAAGATTACACAAGATTCGGGCCGAAGATTAGCTTTATTGCATAAACTCCTGCCTATCCAAGCCCACCTCCCAGGCAGGATGGACGGGTACCGCAAGCGCCTGGATCAGGTTGAGGGACTTCGCATTCGCTCAATCATGAAAAATGATGGACCGCGCTGCTGATATGCAGATTGAAGCGCGGCGGACACCGCCGCGCTGGCGGAAGCCATACGCCAAGAGACGTGCACTTCCGCGGCCGTGTAGTCGCTCTTCTAACGGATAGACAAGCTGAATGGCAAGTGCGACGCCCTCGTCTCGCTGGACCGTCGACGGGCGCGGCTGCGCGCGAGCGCGGACTTGGCGCAAAGCCGCTGTCCCATCTGGAAATACGGCGATCCCTGTCCGGAGAACATAAACACGATCTTGGGTTTGGACATTCAGCTCCTCCTTTCCGGAAACGGCGATCAGCTCACGACGCGATCGCCGGTATCAAACGGTGGGCGAACTGCCGGCGCAACAGCAGCAGGCTGACCAAGGCCTGAATGAATGTGCTGCCGACCGAGAAATACCAGACCAGTTCGATGCGGAAGCCGCTTTGCGTAGACAGCCATACGACGGGCATGGCGAAAGTGAACAAGCGCACGGCCGAACTCAACAGCGCCGGCTGAGTATTGCCCAGCCCCTGGAACACGCTGGAACATGTGAAGATCGCGCCCTGGGCGATGAAGCCCCAGCAGACGATGTGCAGAAACTGCACGCCGAGACCAATGACTTCCGGGTCCTTGGCGAAGTAACCGATCAGCCCCTCCGCCCGCCAATAGACGAACAGGGCCAGCGGCACCATCAGCATGCTGATCAGCAGCATCGCGCCGCTGAAACAAGCGCGGACCCTATCCACCAGGCCGGCGCCGAAGTTCTGCCCGACGATGGGGCCGGCCGCGAAGGCCACCGCCATCGCCGGCAGGATCAAACCCTGCACCAGGCGCGAGCTCGCGCCGAAAGCGGCCTGCGCGTCGGCGCCGAAATCGCGGATCGCCCAATAGATGATGGCGGAAAACACGAACATCAGCGCATACTCGCCGCCGGCGGGCAGGCCGATGGACAGCATGCGGCCCCAGTCGCGCCACCTGGGCGCCATTAGCTTGCGATCGAACCCGACATAGTGTTCGAGCCGGCGGAAGTAAATCCACAAGGTCAACACCCCCGCCAGCAGCGCAAGCGTGCTGGCCAGGCCCGCTCCGGCCACGCCCATCGGATGATGGGTAAGCCAGCCGGCAATCAGTATCGGCGCCAGAAAGGCGTTGACGATGACGCTCAGCAGCTGGACGACCAGCGTCGGCTGGACAATCCCGGTGCCGCGCAATGCCGATCCCATCGCCACCAGGGCGAATTGCAGCGCAAGTCCGGGCATATACCAGTTCAGATAAACCAGGCCGGCCGCTATGGTTTCCGCGTCGGAGGAAACCGTGCCCATATAGGTCCGGGCCAGGCTATAGCCCAGCACGAGCACGGCCAGCCCGCACACCAACGCCAGCGTGAGCGACTGGTTGAAGATGATGTTGGCCTCTTCCCTGTCCTTGCGGCCCACCGCCTGGGAAATCAACGCCACCGTGCCTACGCCGAGCACCTGGGTCAGCGCGAGGACCAGAAAGGTCGCATTGCCCGCAGCGCCGACGCCGGCCAGCGCGTTGGCGCCCAATCCGCCGATGAAGTACAAATCGATCAGATAATAAAGCGTCTGGAAAATCATGCCGATCGCAATAGGTATCGCCATCGTCAATATGTGACGAATCAGCGGCCCCTGAGTGAGGTCTTTCATATCGGTCCCTTGTCGCCGAGCAGTGTTGTCAGGATGGTGAGCGGATTTGGATCAGTATCCCGGCGCGCAGGCGTCAGCCCGAGCAGCCCATTGGCATCGCACCTTTTGCCACGGGCGTGGCGGTGCAGCGGAATGCCCGGTGCAGACCTCGCCGGTCCGCAGTGATCTGGCGATATGGCGTTGGTCGTCGATTATAGCCATATCTCATCTTTATCATGCAATATATATTTTATTTGCATAATTTATGAAATAGACCGACGTCCACGGCAGGCGGCTCCGCTTGAACACCCGCTCCCCATCCTGTCCGGCACCGCTCCCGCGGTCGGCCCGACTCGCGTTTGCCGCGCCGAATGGCGCGATCAGCGCCCGCCGTCCCCCACCGGCAGCCGGCCCGACATCTTCACCTCCCGCAGCGACAGGCTGGAACGGATCGACGACACCCCCGGCAGCTCGCGCAGCACGTCGCGCACGAAGACGCCGAAGGCCTCCAGGTCCTCGGCGACCACCTGCAGCAGATAATCGCACTCGCCGGTCAGATTGTGACAGGACAGCACCTCCGGAATCGCCCTCACCATCTCCTCGAAACGCAGCGGCGCCTCGCCGGTATGGCTGCCGAAGCCGATCTGCACGAAGGCCAGCACCCCGTAGCCCAGCTTCTTGCGGTTCAGCACCGCCTGGTAGCCCTCGATATAGCCGTCGGCCTCCAGCCGCTTCAGCCGGCGCCAGCACGGCGTCTCGCTCAGCGCCACCTGCTCGGCCAGCTTGGCGTTGGACAACCGGCCGTCCCGCTGCAACAGGGCCATCAAGGCAAGATCCACATCATCGATAGCTGATTTTGGAAGGTTCATTTATTTTCCATGAAAAAATAGAAAAATCCTTTCCAAATTTAGCGCGACAACGCAAGAGAAAGCAAAGCTATTTCACCGCGCCGGGCGCACACTAGCCGCATCGTCCTTCCCGTGCAGGAGTCCGCCATGCTGTCCTTGTCCGTGTTGTCGCTCTATCTCGCCGCCCTGGTCGCCGTCTACGTCCTGCCCGGTCCGGACATGGCGCTGGTGATGGCCACATCGGCCAGCCGCGGCGTCGGCACCGGCCTGATGACCGCGCTGGGCATCGCCGCCTCGCGATTCCTGCATGTGATGATGTCCGGCCTTGGCCTCGCCGCCCTGATGACCACCCACCCCATGCTGTTCGACGCGGTGCGCTGGATAGGCGCCGGCTATCTGCTGTGGCTGGCGTGGAAGGTGATTCGCGCCAAGCCGGCGCAAGAAGACGCACCCGAGGTGACGGAGTCCGGCCGCGCGGCGATCGCGCGCGGCTTCCTGACCAATCTGCTCAATCCCAAGGCCCTGATGTTCTGCGCGCTGTTCCTGCCGCAGTTCGTCTCGCCGGCCCACGGCGCGGTGCTGCCGCAGTTCGCACTGCTCGCGGTCATCCTGGTCTCGGTCGGGCTGTGTTTCGACACCGCCTACGCCTTCGCCGCCTGCGGCATCGCCCGCCGTCTGAAGGGCCGCCGTACTATGGCGGGCCTGCAGAAGGGCCTGCTCGGCGGCGTGTTCGTGCTGATGGCCGGCCGGCTGATCTTCGGCTGATGGGCCGTCGGCCCGCCCGGCGCGCCGGGAGCCCCAAGAAAAGAGCCATCCAAAGAGCCATCCGACGATGGCTCTTTCCCGTTCAGGCCGGGGCGTCCGCCAAGGCCGGATAGTCGGTCAGCCCGCGCGCGCCGCCGCCGAACAAGGTGGCGCGGTCGTGCGTCGCCAACGGCGCGCCGAGACGCAAGCGCTCCGGCAGGTCCGGATTGGCGACGAAAGGCCGGCCGAAAGCGATCAGATCGGCCCAGCCGGCGGCGATCGCCTCGCACGCCCGCTCCGCCGTGTACTTGCCGGCGTAGATCAACACGCCCGGGAAGGCCTCGCGCAACTTCCGCTTGAAAGCCACCGGCATCAGCGGCGCGTCGTCCCAGTCGGCCTCGGCGATGTGCAGATAGCCGATGCCGAGCTCGCCCAGCAGCCTGGCCGCGGCCAGATAAGTGGTCTCCGGATCGTCGTCGACGCAGCCGTTCAACGTGGTCAGCGGCGCCAGCCGGACCCCGACGCGCGACGCGTCGCCGCTGCCGTCTATCAGGGCCTGCGCCACTTCGCCGAGGAAATGCAGCCGCTTTTCCAGCGAGCCGCCGTATTCATCGGTGCGCGCGTTGGCGTTCGAATCGATGAACTGGTTCACCAGATAGCCGTTTGCGCCGTGCAATTCGACGCCGTCGAAGCCGGCGGCCATCGCGTTGCGGGCGGCGGCGCGGTACTGCTCCACCACCTCGCCGATCTCGGCGACGGTCAGCGCGCGCGGCGCCGAGGCCTCAACGAAGCCCGGCGTGCGGCCGTCCTCGCCGGCGATGAACACATTGACGCCGACGGCCGGGATGGCCGACGACGATACCGGCTGCTCGCCGCCGAGCAGACTGGTATGGCTGAGCCGGCCGACGTGCCACAGCTGGGCGAAGATGCGGCCCCCGGCCGCGTGCACGGCCTCGGTCGTCTTGCGCCATCCGGCCACCTGCTCCGGCGTGTGGATGCCCGGCGTCCACGCATAGCCCTTGGCCAGCGGCGAGATATGGGTGCCTTCGCCGACGATCAGGCCGGCGCCGGCGCGTTGCGCGTAATACTCGGCCATCAGCTCGTTGGCCTCGTCGCCCGGCTGGCTGGCGCGCGAACGCGTCATCGGCGGCATCACGATGCGGTTGGGCAGCGTCAGCGCGCCGAGCCGCAGTGCTTGAAACAAAGGGTCTTTCATCGTGCCTGTCCTGTCTTCGCCGCGGCCTGCCGGCCGCGGGCGGCTTGATTCAAATGAGGCGGAACGCGCTCAATCCCATTGCGGCGCCAGGCCGGCCGGGTTCACTTCGCGGCCGTCGCGCTCCAGCGCGGCGATCTGCGCCATGTCCTCGTCGCTCAGGCGCAGGCTTTGCGCCAGCAGGTTGCTGGCCAGGTTTTCCCGCTTGGTAGACGACGGGATAACCGAGTAGCCCAGCTGCAACGCCCATGCCAGCGCCACCTGGGCCGGCGTGGCCCGGTGCCGGCGCGCGATCTCGCCTATCACCGGATCGCCCAGCACCTTGCCGTAGGCCAGCGTCATGTAGGACGTGACGTGCACGCCCTCGCCCCGCAGGAAGTCGACCAGCTTGCGGTTCTACAGATACGGGCTCAGCTCGATCTGGTTGGTCGCGATCGCCTCCCTGCCAACGGCGGCGATCGCCTGCCGGGTCAGCTCGATATTGAAGTTGGAAATGCCGATCCGGCGCGTCAGGCCCCTGGCCTTGGCGTCGGCCAGCGCGCCCATGAAGGCCTCGACCGACACGCCGTTGCCGGGGGCCGGCCAGTGGATCAGCGTCAGGTCGACATGGTCGGTGCGCAGCTTGGCCAGGCTGTCCTCCAGGCTGGCCGCCAGCTTTTCGGGCGCGTAGTTGTCCACCCAGATCTTCGTCGTCAGGAACAGATCGTCGCGGCGCACGCCGGACGCGGCGATCGCCTCGCCCACTTCGGCCTCGTTGCCGTAGATCTGGGCGGTGTCTATCGCGCGGTAGCCAAGCTCGAGACCGTTGCGGACCGAGTCGATGACGACCTGGCCTTGCAAGCGGAAAGTGCCGAGGCCGAATGCGGGGATGGTGCTCATATGGGTTCTCCGTGGGAAAGATGGGAAGTCGATGGCCGGCGTGCGGCGCCGCCACCGGAAACAGACTGCGGACAGGCGCTCAATGCGCCAGCTCGACGGGCCCCGCCGTGCGCGCCGGCAGACCGTCGCGCCGGTCCAGCGCGCCGCTGAAAGCCGTCAGCGCGAAGGCGCCCAGCGTCACCGCCGCGGCGATCCACGGCGTATGGACCAGGCCGACGCGCTCGACGATCAACCCGCCCAGCGAGGCGCCGCCGGCGACGCCGAGATTGAAGGCGGCGATATTGAAACCGGACGCGACGTCGGCGGCCTCCGGCGCGAAATGCTCCGCCTGCTTGACGACATAGACCTGCAGGCCCGGCACATTGCCGAAGGCCACCGCGCCCCAGGCCAGCATCGTCAGAACCGCCAGCCAGGCGACGTGGACGGTGAAGGTCAGCGCCAGCAACACCAGCGCCAGCAAGAGGAAGATCCGCTTCAGCGCCTTGACCGGGCCGGCACGGTCCGCCAGCCTGCCTCCCCACACATTGCCGAAGGCGACCGACACGCCGTAGCCGACCAGCACCAGGCTGATCTGGGCCGGCGTGAAACCGGCGATCCGCTCCAGCAGCGGCGCCATATAGGTGAAGGCGATCAGCGAGCCGCCGTAGCCGACCGCCGTCATCGCGTAGACCAGCAACAGGCGCGGTTGCGCCAGCACGCTCAATTGCCGGGCCAGCGGCGCGGGCGCGGCCTGCGCCAGGCGGCGCGGCACGAAGGCCACCGCGCCGATGAGGGCGACGAGGCCGAACAACGCGACGAGCAGGAAGGTGGCGCGCCAGCCGAAATGCTGGCCGATGAAGGTGCCGAGCGGGATGCCGGCGACGAAGGCCACCGTCATCCCGCTGAACATCGTCGCGATCGCGCTGGCCGCCTTCTCTTTCGGCACCAGCGTCGTGGCGATGACGGAGCCGACCGAGAAGAACACGCCGTGGGCGAGACCGGTGAGAATGCGCGCGACGATCAGCGACTCATAGCCGGGCGAGCGCCAGGCGACGAGATTGCCGACGGTGAACAAGGCCATCAGCGCTGCCAGCAGCGTCTTGCGCGGCACGCGGCCGGTCAGCGCAGTCAGCAGCGGCGCGCCGACGGCGACGCTGAGCGCGTAGAGGCTGACCAGCAGGCCGGCCGAAGGCAGGCTGGTCTGGAGATCGGCCGCAATCGTCGGAATCAGGCCGACGATGACGAACTCGGTCGTCCCGATGGCGAAGGCGCTGATCGTCAGCGCGAGTAGAGCGAGTGGCATGATAAGCATCCATGGGGTCCGTGAGGAATGGACGCAGTGTGCCCGCTTTACTTTTGCGAAAAAACTAGCTTATAAACGAAACTCTTTTGAAAAAAAATCAATAATGAAAATCACGCTAGACGAACTCCAGGCCTTCGCCACCGTAGTGGACACCGGCTCCATCACCGCGGCGGCCCAGCAACTGGACCTGACCGTGTCGGCGACCAGCCGTTCGCTGGCGCGGCTGGAAGCCAAGCTGAAAACCACGCTGCTGCGCCGGACCACGCGCCGCCTGGAGCTGACCGAGGAAGGCCGGACTTTCCTGCACAGCGCGCGGGCCATCATCGATTCGGTCGACAACGCGGAAGAGCAGATGCTGGCGCGGCGCGAACAACCGTCCGGACGGCTGAGGGTGGACGCCGCCACGCCGTTCATGCTGCACGTGATCGTGCCGCTGGTGCGCGGCTATCGCGAACGCTATCCGCAGGTGGAGCTGGAACTGAACAGCAACGAGGGCATCATCGACCTGCTGGAGCGGCGCACCGACGTGGCGATCCGCATCGGCCAGCTGAAGGATTCGACGCTGCACAGCCGCTTGATCGGTCACAGCAGGCTGCGCGTGCTGGCCAGCCCGGCCTATCTGGAAGCCCGCGGCCAACCGCAGAATGTAGAAGCATTGGGCAAACACGCGTTGCTGGGTTTCAACCAGCCCGAGACGCTGAACGTCTGGCCGCTGCTGGGCGCCGACGGCGAGGCCTACCGGATAACGCCGGCGGTGCAAACCTCCAGCGGCGAGACGCTGAGGCAGCTGGCGCTGGACGGCGCCGGCATCGTCTGCCTGTCGGACTTCATGACCGAGCGGGACAGAGAATCCGGCCGCCTGGTGCAAATCCTCGCCTCCGACACCCTGGACATGCGCCAGCCGGTCCAGGCCGTCTACTACCGCAACACCGCGGTATCGTCGCGGATCGCGTCCTTCGTCGACCACATGATCGAGGCGCTGGGCGGCAAACACGCCGAGCGGCGGGCGGCGGGTTGGACGAACGGATGACGATCCCGAGAATCTGGCCATTATCGGGGCCGAAGCTACTGCCAAGTCGACGACACAATCGACTGCTGCACGACGTCGAACTCGGCGGGCATTGCTTCCGATGCATCGCTTGACGGGGAAAATCCCGCCATCGCATCGACCAGCGATTGTACCTGGCTGGACATCAGGATTTTTCCGTCGGAAGTTTCAAACCGTTCAACCTGATAGGCCTTGTCCAGGAACCAGTTATTCACCGTCACCTTGTCCTCCGTGCCGATGATGCTGATCTCCAGATGATCTGCGGACTGGCGGAAAAACAATCGGTCGGCTGTCACGCCCATGCGCAACTCATCTCGGAAGTTCTCGTCCCAATCGCCATGGTTGCGGTAGTCGCCGCAGTTGTCGACAATCCGGTCCCGGCCATCGCCCAGATTGAACAGGTAGCGGTCCTTCTCGACACTGCCGTTGATGGTATCGTCGCCGGCACCGCCTTCGAAGGTGTTATGGTGGCCGCCCCGGTTGTTGTTCAGCTCGTCGTCGCCGGCCCCGCCGCGCAAGGTATTGACGCCGGAGCCGGCATTCAGCACATCGTCGCCGTCGCCGCCGTCCAGCAGATCGTCGCCATTGCCGCCGTTCAGCGTATCGCCGCCCGCGCCGCCGAACAGGCTGTCGTGACCATCCCCGCCATTCAGCAAGTCCTGCCCCGTATCGCCGTGCAGAGAGTCAGCCAGGTAGTTGCCGCCCAGCGTGTCGTTGCCGTCCAGACCATGCACGTCCATGCCTGCCGCACCGGAGACCACGGCATACGCATCGTCGCCATCGCCCGGGCGCTGCGCCTGGTCGGTCAGGCTCTGCGCCCCCCACTCAGCGCCGTCGGCGAAACGCACCCGTTCGATCCAGAACGCCTTGTCGACAAACCAGTCCCGCACCCGCACGCTGTCTCCACCGGTCTGGAACAACATGTCGTCGCCATCGCGACCGGCCTTGACGTCTTCCGGGCGGATGCCCGCGCCGAACACCAATTCGTCGCGGAAGTTCTCGTCCTCGTCGCCCCGGTGGCGATAGTCGCCGCAGTTGTCGACGATCCGGTCCTGGCCATCGCCCAGATTGAACAGGTAGCGGTCCTTCTCGACACTGCCGTTGATGGTGTCGTCGCCGGCACCGCCTTCGAAGGTGTTGTGGCGGCCGCCCCGGTTGTTGTTCAGCTCGTCGTCGCCGGCTCCGCCGCGCAAGGTATTGACGCCGGAGCCGGCATTCAGCACATCGTCGCCGTCGCCGCCGTCCAGCAGATCGTCGCCATTGCCGCCGTTCAGCGTATCGCCGCCCGCGCCGCCGAACAGGCTGTCGTGACCATCCCCGCCATTCAGCAAGTCCTGCCCCGTATCGCCGTGCAGAGAATCAGCCAGGTAGTTGCCGCCCAGCGTGTCGTTGCCGTCCAGACCATGCACGTCCATGCCAGCCGCACCGGAGACCACGGCATACGCATCGTCGCCATCGCCCGGACGCTGCGCCTGGTCGGTCAGGCTCTGCGCCCCCCACTCAGCGCCGTCGGCGAAACGCACCCGTTCGATCCAGAACGCCTTGTCGACAAACCAGTCCCGCACCCGCACGCTGTCTCCACCGGTCTGGAACAACATGTCGTCGCCGTCGCGACCGGCCTTGACGTCTTCCGGGCGGATGCCCGCGCCGAACACCAATTCGTCGCGGAAGTTATCGTCCTCGTCGCCCCGGTGGCGATAGTCGCTGCAGTTGTCGACGATCCGGTCCTGGCCATCGCCCAGATTGAACAGGTAGCGGTCCTTCTCGATGCTGCCGTTGATGGTGTCGTCGCCTGCACCGCCTTCGAAGGTGTTATGGTGGCCGCCCCGGTTGTTGTTCAGCTCGTCGTCGCCGGCTCCGCCGCGCAAGGTATTGACGCCGGAGCCTGCGTTCAACACATCGTTGCCGTCTCCACCTTCCAGTAGATCATCGCCGCTGCCGCCGTTCAGCGTATCGTTGCCCGCGCCGCCAAACAGACTGTCGCTGCCGTCCCCTCCACTCAGGGAGTCCTGCCCGGAGTCGCCATACAGCGAGTCGGCCAGACCTCCGCCGCTCAACGTGTCGTCGCCATCCAGGCCATGCACATCTCGCGCGACGTCGCCAGGCGTCGCCACATAGCTATCATCGCCATCGCTGCACGCCGAGACCTGTTCAGTCAACATCTTCGCACCCCATTCCGTGCCATCGGCAAAGACCAGCCGCTCGACCCAGAACGCCTTGTCGGCGAACCAGTTTTGCACGCGTATGCTGTCGCCACCGCCGCCAACCCGGAACACCATGTCATTTCCATCGCAAACAGCTTCTATATCCCCCGGGCGAATACCGACGCCGAACACCAACTCGTCGCGGAAGTTCTCGTCCTCGTCGCCTCGGTGGCGATAGTCGCTGCAGTTGTCGACGATCCGGTCCTGGCCATCGCCCAGATTGAACAGGTAGCGATCCTTCTCGATGCTGCCGTTGATGGTGTCGTCGCCGGCACCGCCTTCGAAGGTGTTGTGGCGGCCGCCCCAGTTGTTGTTCAGCTCGTCGTCGCCGGCCCCGCCGCGCAAGATATTGACGCCGGAGCCGGCATTCAGCACATCGTCACCGTCGCCGCCTTCCAGCAGATCGTCGCCGTTGCCGCCGTTCAGCGTATCGTTGCCCGCGCCGCCGAACAGACTGTCGCTGCCATCCCCTCCACTCAGAGAGTCCTGCCCGGCGTCGCCATACAGCGAGTCGGCCAGACCGCCACCAGCCAGCGTGTCGCTACCGTCCAAACCATGCACATCGATCCCCGCCGTGCCATAAACCACGGCATACGCATCATCGTCATCGCCCGGACGCTGCACCTGATCCGTCACGCTCTTCGCATCCCATTCCGTACCGTCGGCAAAAATCAGCCGCTCGATCCAGAACGCCTTGTCGGCGAACCAGTCCTTTACCCGCACGCTATCGCCGCCACTGCCAACCTGAAACAACATGTCGTCGCCGTCTCGCGCAACCTTGACATCTCCCGGGTCGATGCCGGCGCCGAATATCAGCTCGTCTCGAAAACTGGCGTTCCAGCCGGCATGATGCCGGTAGTGCTGCGCATTGTCGGTGATCACATCCTGCCCATCGCCCAAGTTGAACAGATACGCGTCCTTGGCATGGCTGCCGACCATCGTGTCCTCGCCCGCTCCTCCGTCAAAGACATTGCCCCCCTCCCACCAGTCTGCCAACAGCGCATCATTGCCGGCTCCGCCCCGCAAAGTATCGGCTCCCGCGCCGCCATTGAGTACATCGTCGCCATCGCCTCCCTCAAGCAGATCATTTCCCGCGCCGCCATTCAAAACGTCATTGCCGCCGACACCCAAAATCCTGTCATCGCCGCCCCCGCCATCAAGCGTGTCGTCTGTTCCATCGCCAAGCAATACCTTGTACTGCAGAACCGCCTTCGCCTCGGCAGACAAGCTGGGCATCAACGCCGCCAAGTTTTCCCGATAGGCATCACGAAAGAAGCGGTTGTAATTTCCCAGGTGATTGAGCATCTCGTTGAAGCGATCCAGCTGCCTCAACTCGCCCAGGCCAGCCAATGCCTTGATGAATGCGTTCATCTCCGACCAATCCATGGCTATTTTTTTCCGCTCGGTATCGTATCGGATGGATGTCTTGTCCATCACCGGCTTGAACTCGGTCTGCGCCAGCAACTGGGCTTCGACATGGCCGGCGAACTTGTCGAACTCGGCCTTCAGCAACGGCGCCGCCACGCCATGCGGATTGGCATCACGCTCTCCCCAGCACCAGATGCCGACATATCCCTCGCCGACCAGCTTTTCCAAAGCCACCAGTTGGCGCGCATCCATCACATGTCCGTAGACCTTGCCAGGATCCCTGCTTGCCGGATCGACATCGTCCACCCCCGCCCATCGATAGATCAGCGGCAATAGCAAAGCCTTGGCGGCTTCCGGCGTTTCCGCCGCGACATATTGCTCGACCAGATCCCGCAAGTCCCCGTCACTCAGCATCGCCTGGCGCAGATCCGGCAGTTCGCCAAACCCGCGCGCGGTCGGCAATTGCAGCAAATCCGCCGGCAAGGCCGTGACATCGATACTTCTGGAGTCCGCGCGATTCACTGCAAACCATACGTCAATGGCGTCCGTGCTGCGGCCATCCTCCCATTGCGCCTGGCTGGCCTGCTTGTGCTGGTTGCCCGCCTCGTCGGTCTTGTCTTGCGTGGCATACCGCAGATCGAGCGAAGCCAACCCGGACTCGGACAGCGTTTTCAATTCATCCTCGCGGCTGACGCCATCGCCATCGTTGTCCTGCCACAGCTTCAGCCTGGACCAGGCCTCGTCCCGGCTGTCCAGTTTTCCATCGTGGTTGCCATCCAGCTCGAGCAACGCATCGAAGCCATTGCCCGCTTTCTCGCCATTGACCAGCAGTGTCTCACTGCCAAACAGCTCGCCGCCACCGTCGATCACGCCATTGCCATTGCGATCCAGCACCAGCAAGGCGTCATCGCCGCCCACCCAGCCCGTTCTCTCGGCAAAACGGTTGCCATCCAAGTCGAAATACGCACCTCGGGCGCGGGAAACCGTCTCCACGCCATCGCCATCGAGATCGATGATGATTGGCGAGATCGTCTGGGTCGACTTGCTGAAATCGGGAAACTCGTTGGCGCATATCAGCTTTGAAAGAGTTTTCCATGCATATGAGCTGATGCCATCTGCCGCATCATCCGCCCCGCCAGGCAAATTGTTTCCAGAACCGGGCGCCCAATCTTCACCGATAGTGTCGTTCTTCGGCTCGGGAAGGCCAGATCGCCGCAATGCTTCGTCTACTACAGTATTCGAATTCTGATCCAAAGGACGGTACTCATGGCCCTCATTGCCAATATCGCGCATCGCATCCTTGATTTTTTGCCAATCAGATGAAAGATCTTTTCCTTCCTTAATCACCTCCCTTGGATCATCCCCTTCCTCGTCATAGTCCACAAAGCCCTGTTCATACACTCCATCCCGTGTTTTGATATCACCAAAAGGCGATTCACAAGGTCCGCTTTGCGCCTTAAAAAAATCCAACAAAACATTTTCATTATCATACGCTGGAGATGGGCCGCCTCGCGCAGCATACTGCCGACCACTCGAGTCCGTATACACAATATATTTATGATAGTAGTTTAGATCGAGCAAAATATATCTGACTTCTATCCTTTCCATGGGATCACCTCTTAATCAGCCCAAGCGTCATGACATACGATAGATAAGCCTGCCGCGAATACTGCTCACCACATCACTCTCCAAATCAACAATGACTCGAATTTCATCATGAAACCCTAAAACATTCCTTGAACTCTCCACAACATAAACAGCAATGATGGCTTTTTTTTCATCAGCAACAATCGGCACATAATTTATTTTGAAATTATGCTCCATAAAATATTTCTCTACCTTTTCTTTTTTTTTGCCCAAGCGCCACATGCTTTCTTGCGATATCTGAAATATCCACTTCAATACGTCTATTTACCTTTCTCAGTTCCCTGACGTCGCCAACAATGCCGCCCTCCATCACGCCGCCCTGAAGAGAAGCGAGAATACTCGCAATGATTACAACTACAACTGCTCTCACTTTCAATCTCCTTTTATTGCACACCCACCTCCTCATTGCATCGCTCTCCATCACCAAACCACTCCATATTCCAAACGCAGGCACCACTCAAAATCACGAGACATGATAAAATATCCACCCTTCAGCCTTAGCCACGACACCATCTTCAAAATCCAAAACAACTCGAAATTCATCATGAAACCCTAAAAAGTTTCTGCTGCTTTCATCAATATAAGCCGCTATTACTTCTTGCTTTTTATCGGTCGCATTCGGCAACTGACGCCATCTAAATCTGCACGCCTTTAAGTACTGCTCAACCTTCTCCCTCCCATCACCCACGGCCACATGCTTCCTAACAACATCCGCGATATCCACTCTTGCTTTTCGATTTACCTTCCGAATCTGCTTGATATCGACAACGATGTTGCAATCCACCATGTCCTGCCGAGAGTAGAAAGAAACCCCCATCGCTATTGCGATGATTGCAATCATTGCGATTATTGCCTTCTTCATTTCAACCTCCCTCGTTGACCCGATCCGGAAAGTTTTCCACGCCGCTGCATATTTCCGATGAGAAATCAACTCACTGCCACTGACCCAGCCATCGCCCATTCAGGCACGCCCAATGACTTGCGATATGCCGCCTGGGCGCCAGACACACCAAAACGCTCAGTCGACAAGCGTGCCTGGCGCCGCATCTCCGCCATCTCGTCCCGTAACGCTCCCCTCACCTGCTCCATCAAAGCGTCCCGATCGAAGAAGCCCACCAGGCGCCCGTTCACCCCGTCGCGCACCAGCTCGCGCACCGGCGCCGTGTCCGACGCCACGATGCGGCAGCCGCTGGCCATCGCTTCCAGCAGGCTCCACGACAGCACGAAGGGGTAAGTCAGGTAGACATGGACGGCGGAGACTTGCAGCACTTTGCGATAGACGTCGTACGGCACCTTGCCCAGGAAGTGCACCCGGTTCAGATCGACGGGGTTTTCCCGCAGCAGCTTCTCGCGCCAGTTGGCGGCGTCCGTCGGCGCGTTGCCGTAGCTGATGCCGTCGCCGCCGACGATCACCACCTGACAGTCCGGCTCGGCCCGTAACAGCTCCGGCAGCGCGCGCATGAAGACGTGGAAACCGCGGTAGGGTTCCAGGTTGCGCGCGACATAGCTGACAATCGGCTGTCCGGCCCGCAGCCTGCGGCCGTTCGGCAGCGTCAGTTCGGCGCTCGGGTCCGAGCCCAGCAGTTCGGTGCGGATGCCTTCGTGCGCGATGTGCAGTTTGTCGCGGTAGGCGGCCGGATGCAGGCTGTACTGCCAACGGGTCGGGCAGATGCCGGCGTCGGCGTTGTCCAGGTTCAGCAGGTGCAGCGCGTTGCGCGCGCGCAGCCGCGCCGCGGCGTCCAGGCTGAGCGGGAATTCCGGGTCGAAGTCGGCGTCGGCGCCGCGACCGTGGTAGAAGTATTCGCAGTAGTGGATCAGCCGCGCGTCGGGAAACAGGTCTTTCAGGAACAGCGTCTCGCCCCAGCCCGGATGGGCCAGGATGACGTCGGGCCGGTAGCCGCGCCGGGCCAGCGGCAGCAGGGTCCGCAGCACCGCCTGGCCATGCAGCACCGCGTCTTCGTAGCTGAGCAGGTAGGGATGCGTTTCCCGGCGCGGACCGCGGTGCGGCCGGTAGCGCAGCAGCCGCACGCCCGGCAAGCCGGGCGCGGTGTCGCGCCCCACCGCCAGCAGTTCGACGTCGGCCCGGGTTTTCAAATCGTTGGCGATGTGGCACAGCTGGCCGGGGAAGTTCTGGTGGATCAGCAGGATCTTCATCTCAACGCTCCCGCAGGCCTTCGCCGACGTGTTCCTGCAGCGGGCTGAGGAAGTAGTCGATCACCCGGCGGCGGCCGGTCTTGATTTCGGCGCTGACCGCCATGCCGGCGCTCAGATTGACGCGGGCGCCGTCTATCAGCAGGTGGTTTTGCTTCAGCCGGATGCGGGCCGGGAACAGCAGGCCGCGCTTTTCGTCTTGCTGCGCGTCGTGGCTGACGCTTTCCACCACGCCGTCCAGATAGCCGTAGCGGGTGTAGGGGAAGCTTTCCACCTTGACCGTCACCGTCTGGCCCGGCCGGACGAAGCCGATGTCCTTGTTTTCGATCTGCGCTTCCACCTCCAGCGTTTCATTGGCCGGCACCACCGCCAGCAGCGGCTGGGCCTCGGTGACCACGCCGCCGACGGTGTGGATGGCCAATTGCTGCACGCTGCCGGACACCGGCGCGGTCAGCCGGGTCAGCGCCTGACGGCGGCCGGTCTTCTTCACGTCCTCGCCGGACTGGGTGGTCTGCTCGCGCGCTTCGCGCAGCTTGTCCAGCGCGTCGCGGCGGAAGTCGGCGCTCAACGCTTCCAGCTCCTGCCGCTGGCTGGCGAGGGCGGCGGCCAGTTCCCGGATGCGGCTCTGCTGGCTGGCCAGATCGCCCTGCTGCTCGATGCGCGCCTGCTGCTTGTCCAGGTAGGCGTGCCTGGAGATGAAGTTCTTGTCCAGCAATTCCTGGTAGTCGTGCTCGCGCGCTTCGGCCAGCCGCACCGTGCCCTGCAGCTTCAGCACCTGTTGGCGGACGGTGGACAGCTCGGCCTCGCGCTGTCTCAAGGTGGCTTGCAGCGCGTCGCGCTTGGCCTGGTAGGCGCGCCATTGGCCGACGGCCAGCGTCTCTTCGTTCAGTTGTTTGGCCGGCTCGACGCCGTCCAGCGCCGCCAGTTGCGGCAGCCTGCCGTTGTCGAGCGCCGTCAGCAGCGCCTGGTAGCGGGCGGCCGTCAGTTGCGCCACGTCTTGCGCCTCGTCCGCCTTGCGCTTGTCGGCGCTGACCGCGGTGGCGTCCAGTTCGATCAGCAGTTGGCCGGCCTTGACCAGTTGGCCGTCGCGCACGTGGATGGCCTGGACCACGCCGGGCTCCAGCGGCTGGATGATCTTGGTGCGGCCGCCGCTGACGGTTTTGCCGGCGGCGACGGCGACGATGTCCAGCTGGCCGATCAGCGCCCACAGCAACGCGCAGCCGAACAGCGCGACGATGACACGCATGCTCCAGCGCGGCAATGGCGAGGCCGGACTGTCGGTCAGCTCCAGGTGGGCCGGCAGGAAGGCCAATTCGTCCGCGCTGCGCGGTTTGGGGTCGAGCTGGTGGCGGATGGACCAGTGGTCGGCGAAGACCTGGCGGTAACGTTGCAGAAAGGCCTTCAGCGCCTCGATTCGATGTTTCATCGCGGCTTATCCTTGCTGCAGGCGGTGGAGATGGGCGTAGTAGCCGCCCGGCTTTTGCAGCAGCTCGGCATGGCTGCCGGCCTCGACGATGACGCCCTTGTCCATCGCGATGATGCGATGGGCGCCGCGCACGGTGGACAGCCGGTGGGCGATGATCAGCACGGTGCGGCCCTGGCAGATCGCGCGCATGTTCCGCATCACCGCGCGCTCGGATTCGTAGTCCAGCGCGCTGGTGGCCTCGTCCAGGATCAGGATGCGCGGGTTGCCGACCAGCGCTCGGGCGATGGCGATGCGCTGGCGCTGGCCGCCGGACAGGCTGGCGCCGTGCTCGCCGACCACGGTGTCGTAGCCCTCGGCCAGTTCCATGATGAAGTCGTGGGCGCCGGCCAATTGGGCGGCGCGGATCACCGCCTCCAGCGGCATGCCCGGATCGGACAGCGCGATATTGTCGCGCACGCTGCGGTTGAACAGCAGGTTCTCCTGCAGCACCACGCCGATCTGTCGCCTCAGCCAGGCCGGATCGGCCAGCGCCAGGTCATGGCCGTCCACCAGCACGCGGCCGGATTCCGGCACGTACAGCCGCTGCACCAGCTTGCTCAGCGTGCTCTTGCCGGAGCCGGAGCGGCCGACGATGCCCACCACCTCGCCGGCGCCGATCTCCAGGCTCAGCCGGCGCAGGATCTCCGGACCGTCCGGGCGGTAGCGGAACACCACCTGGTCGAACTCGATCTTGCCCTGGATGGCCGGCAGCATCGCGCGGCTGGCCGGCAGCTCGGTGCGGGTGTTGAGAATGTCGCCCAGCCGCTCCACCGAAATGCCCACCTGCTGGAAGTCCTGCCACAGCTGGGCCAGCCGCACCACCGGCGCCGCCACCTGGCCGGCCAGCATATTGAAGGCGATCAGCTGGCCCACCGACAGCTCGCCGCCGATCACCAGCTTGGCGCCCAACCACAGCGTGGCCACCGTCACCAGCTTCTGGATCAGCTGCACGCCGTTCTGGCCGATATTGGCCAGCCGCGTCACGCGGAAGCCGGCGGCCACGTAAGCGGCCAGCTGGTTGTCCCAGCGCCGGGTCATGTGCGGCTCCACCGCCATCGACTTGATGGTGCCGATGCCGCCGACCGACTCCACCAGGAAAGACTGGTTGTCCGCGCCGCGGGCGAACTTCTCGTCCAGCCGCCGGCGCAACAGCGGCGTCAGCAACGCCGACCAGGCGGCGTAGCACGGCAGCGATACCGCCACGAGCAGCGTCAGCCAGCCGCTGTAATAGCACATCACCGCCAGGAACACGAAGGAGAACAGCAGGTCCAGCACCGTGGTCAGCGCCTGACCGGTCAGGAAGTTGCGGATGGTATCCAGCTCGCGCACCCGCGCCACCGTGTCGCCGACCCGGCGAGCCTCGTAATAGGCCAGCGGCAGCGCCAGCAGGTGACGGAACAAGCGCGCGCCCAGCTCGACGTCGATGCGGCTGGTGGTGTGGGCGAACACGTGGCCGCGCAAGGCGGACAGGATCACGTTGAACACCGACAAGCCCAGCAGGCCGACGGCGATCACGTCCAGCGTGTTAAAGGCGCGGTTGACCAGCACCTTGTCCATCACCACCTGGAAGAATAGCGGCGTCACCAACGCGAACAGCTGCAACGCCAAGGACACGCCCAGCACCTCCAGCAGCAGCTTGCGGTACTTGACGACGGCCGGCACGAACCAGGTGAAGTCGAACTTGGCCAGCGCACCGGCCGCCGACGCGCGCGACGCCACCACCAGCAGCCGGCCATCGTAGCGCGCCGCCAGCTCGGCCAGGCTCAACACCACAGGGCGGCCCTGCTTCAGATCGTGGATCAAGACCTTGCCGTCATCGCAGCGGGCGACGATGAAGTGCTCGCCGTTGGCGGCCAGCGCCAGCGCCGGCAGCGCCATCAACCCAAGGCGATCCAGCGGCTGGCGGACAATCTTGGCTTTCAGTTCCAGGCGCTTGGCAGCGAGGAGGAGATCGGTTTCGGTAAACGGATCGGCGGAACGGCCGAACTGGTGAGAGAGTTGCTGGGGATCGGCGGCAATGCCGTGGAACTGGGCCAACAGCACCAAGCCTAATAAACCATGGTCCAGTCGGCTGTTTTCGACCACACGCGATATGGTGGTTTCCATAAAACACACCATGGGCAAAATTTAAATGCCCACATACTTTAACAAAATTACTTATCGGTCAAAGCTCATCACCTCTGATGGATGATATTTGTTGCAAAACAATCAATAGCTGACCACAGATATATTTATTATTATTTATCATGCATCAGAAATTAATCATAACGTTCCGAACATTGCGCTTACTGCCGATCTCTCCCCTATGCAGCAAAACCCTCCGCGCCCTGACCACTCAAGGGCCGCGGCTTTTCCTGCGTAGAAAAAAGGACTTTGAATTTTCGCCACAAATCGGCAATTAAGCCTCCCATAGCCAATGCTGTTACTCCTTCTACAATAACAACCGACAATGCCTGACCCGCTTTTTCAAAAAAATTAAGAATCGTCTCAAATTCACCCAAAAGCTGAATAGGAGAATACAGGTAGCAGGCAGCAAAAATTAAAAAGCCTTCCCGAGTCGGGAAGGCTTTTCGCCAAACAGCAATGTCGCGCTTGCGGCAAGCGCCTCGTCACACTTCCCAATACTCCTTCTCCCGGCCCTGCGAGCCGGGATTGAGTTGCTCGCGCAGGCTGCGCAGTTTTTCCGGCTCGCCGCGGACGCGGAAGCGGCTGCCCTCTTCCTCTGCATGCTCCTCCAGCACCTGGCAGTGGCTGTAGATTTCGCCGCGCAGCTGCTGGGCAGACCACGGCAGCAGCAGCTCGTCCTCCACCAGGTCCTGCTGGAAGAAGGAAACGATGGTCGCGTGCAGGCTGGATACGTCGTCCGGGCGGCGCGCGCTCATCACCACGCAGCCGGGATAGCGCTGTTGCAGTTCCGCGGCCCAAGCCGCCTGCTGGTCTTCGTCGCCGACATGGTCGATCTTGTTGAACACGCGGATGCGCGGCAGTTCGTCGGCGCCGATCTCCTTCAGCACCTCGTCGGTCACTTCCAGCTGGCGCTGGAAGCCGGGGTCGCTGGCGTCGATCACGTGCAGCAGCAGCGAGGCGTCCAGCGCCTCTTCCAGCGTGGACTTGAACGAGGCCACCAGGCCGTGGGGCAGGTTCTTGATGAAGCCGACGGTATCGCTGACCAGCACGCGCGGCACGCTTTCCGGGTACAGCACCCGCACCGTGGTGTCCAGCGTGGCGAACAGCTTGTTGGCCACCAGCACCTCGCTGCCGGTCAACGCGCGCATCAGCGTGGACTTGCCGGCGTTGGTGTAGCCCACCAGCGACACCCCGCCCAGGCCCAGGCCCTGCCGCTCCAGACGGCGCGCGCGCTGCGTCTTGCGCTCCAGCTCCATCGCGACGATTTCGCGCTGCAATTCGGCGATGCGGTCGCGCACCTTGCGGCGGTCCAGCTCGGTATGCGATTCGCCGGCGCCTCGTCCGCCCATGCCGCTGCGCTGCCGGCCCTGCGGGCCGGCCAGCTTGGCCGCCTCGCGCAAGCGCGGCGCCATATAGCCGAGACGGGCGATTTCCACCTGGGCGCGCGCCGCGCGCGAGCGGGCGTTGCGGTGGAAGATCTCCAGGATGACCATGGTGCGGTCCATCACCTCGCAGCCGACGGCCAGCTCCAGATTGCGCGCCTGCGACGGCGAAATTTCGTGGTCCACCAGCAGCGCGTCGATCTCGACGGCACTGGCGTCCATCTGCTGCGGATCGTCTTCCAGTTCGTCGGCTCGGATGCCGCGCTTGACGAATTGGCTGATTTCTTCCAGCTTGCCCACGCCCATATAGGCGGTGCGGTCGAAGCTGTTGCGCTTTTGCACAAAGGTCTGCACCACCTGGAAACCCAGGGTCTTGGCCAGCTCGCTCAGCTCGGTGAGCGAGGCCTCGAACTCGACATCGCTGACTTCCGGCAACTGCACCGAGGCCACAATGGCGTAGCGGGGCTTCTCTTTGACTTCAGTTTGCATCTACGGATGGCTTTGCTTGTTGGATGACAGAGCCCAGATAGTACCCGCAAACGGCGTTTCCCGCTGGCAAGTTGAGCGTCTTCCTTGACCGGACGGCCGCCGCCGCCGATACTCGTGCCGCTTCATGGCCATCAGGCCCCTACTCTTTATTCAATAGCTGTCGTCATTCATGCCATTTACTTCCCTGGGCCTGCAGCCCGACCTGGTCCAGTCCGCCATCGATCAAGGCTATATCCGGCCCACCGCCATCCAGAACGCCGCCATCCCCGCCATCCTGGACGGCGTGGACGTGCTGGCCACCGCGCAGACGGGCTCCGGCAAGACCGCGGCCTTCTGCCTGCCGCTGCTGCAGCAATGGCTGGCCAGCCCGCGCGCGATGCTGCGCCAGCCCAGGGCACTGGTCTTGCTGCCCACCCGCGAATTGGCGGCACAGGTCGGCGACATCCTGAGCGATCTGGCCCAGGCGCTGCCGCGCAAGCTGAAAGTGGCCGTGGTCTACGGCGGCGTATCGATCAATCCTCAGATGATGGCGCTGCGCGGCGGCGCCGACATCGTGGTGGCCACGCCGGGACGGCTGCTCGACCTGCTGGACCACAACGCGCTGCGCTTGTCGTCGATCAAGACCCTGGTGCTGGACGAGGCCGACCGCCTGCTGGACCTGGGCTTCGCGGACGAGCTGGCCAGCGTGCTGGCCCGCCTGCCGCCGTCGCGGCAGAACCTGCTGTTTTCCGCCACCTTCCCGCCGGCGG
This sequence comes from Chromobacterium sp. CV08, assembly GCF_051129845.1. NCBI lineage: Bacteria > Pseudomonadati > Pseudomonadota > Betaproteobacteria > Neisseriales > Chromobacteriaceae > Chromobacterium > Chromobacterium sp. CV08. Next base: position 2,153,052 of record NZ_CP150453.1, on the reverse strand, counting down.
TGCGGGGGCTGGCTGAGACGCTGCTGAGACAGCCCGCGCGGATAGACATCGAACAGACCGCCGACACCGCGCCGGACATCGTCCAGCGCGCCATCGAGGTCGACGCCGACAAGCGCACGATGCTGCTGCGCCACTTGCTGCAAACCCATGGCTGGGACCGGGCGCTGGTCTTCGTCGCCAGCCGGCAGGCGGCCGACCGGGTGGCCGGCAAGCTGCAGCGCAACGGCGTGGCGGCCGCCGCGCTGCACGGCGATTGCAGCCAGAGCCAGCGCGGCCAGGTGCTGGCCGATCTGAAGTCGGGCCGCTTGCGGGTGCTGGTGGCCACCGACGTGGCGGCGCGGGGCATAGACATCGCCCGGCTGCCGGTAGTGGTCAACTACGACCTGCCTCGCTCGCCGGTGGACTACACCCACCGCATCGGCCGCACCGGCCGCGCCGGCGCCAGCGGCGAGGCCATCAGCTTCGTCAGCGCCGACTGCGCGGCCCATTTCCGGCTGATAGAGAAACGCCAGCGGGTGCAGCTGCCGCGCGAGCGAATCGCCGGCTTCGAGCCGACCGGGACCGCCGTCCCGGCGGCCTCGCTGACGGACCCCGACGGCAACGGCGGCATCAAGGGCAAACGCAAGAGCAAGAAGGACAAGCTGCGCGAGGCCGCGGCCCGGCAGCAGGCCGACAGCGGCCAGGACGAGCGCTGACGGGACAGGCGCTCAGGCCGAACCGGTTTTCGTTCGCTTCGACCTTGTCTTGCCGGCCGCAAGATTCAGCGCGATCGCGGCGCGGACCAGCGCCTTGAACGCCTCGGCGTCCACCTCCTCGCCGTCCCGGATGTCGATCGCGCGCCTGGCGTTGCCGTCCAGGCTGGCATTGAAAAGCCCGGTCGGATCGTCCAGCGAGGCGCCCTTCAGAAAGGTCAGCTTCACCACCGACTTGTACGATTCGCCGGTGCAGACGATGCCGCCACGCGACCAGACCGGCGTGCCCATCCACTTCCATTCCTCGACGATGTCCGGGTCCGCCTCGCGGATCAGCCGGCGCATCCTGTCCAGCGCCTCGCCGCGCCAGTCCGCCAGCTCGGCGATTCTCGCGTCTATCCGCGCCGACGCCGGCGCGGCCGAATCAGGCTGTTGCATCGTCCCTCCCCTGGTGAGCCGGACCGGTTGCGCGATGCTCCCGCGTCTTTCCGTCCGTTCGCGTTCATGGCGGTGGCGCCATCCATTGGATAATGGCCGTAGCCGCTCGACGATGCCAAGCTGCGATTGATGCGCCCGAATGACCGTGCCGACACGGCTCGGCCTTTCCCGCATCAGGCGACGGGCAAGGCCTCGTCCAGCAACGCGCCCAGCCCATGCATCGCCCGCGCCCTCAGGCATTGCGGCGAGCCGGCCTCCACCTCGCGGCAGGGGCTGGGGCGGCGCGGGTAGATGTCGCAGGCGACGCCGGCGCCCACCTCGCCCCGCAACGCGGCGCAATGCGGGCTGCCGGACCAGGTGCCGCGCATGCAGCGGGTCCAGTCGTTGACTTTTTCGGTCAGGGTGTTCGGCACCAGACCGCCGCCGTCGTCGGCCTCGGCCCAGTAGAAGGAAACGCGGAAGCTGGCGCAGCACGCGCCGCAGGATTGGCAGGGATTGCTTTTTTCACTCATGGCAAGCAAGAAAAACAGGTTGCGGATCGCGCCCGGGATGGGCAGGAAATGCGATTCGGGTATTCTGTCAGGCTTGCTAGCCGTCTTCAAGCGAAACTATCTTGATGCCAGCCAATCGGCGATGCCCAGCCCCGCCGCGCGGCCGCTGGCGAAGCAGGCGGTCAGCAGATAGCCGCCGGTCGGCGCTTCCCAGTCCAGCATCTCGCCGGCGCAGAACACGCCGGGCAGCGCGCTGAGCATCTGCCGCGCGTCCAGCGCGGCGAAGTCGACGCCGCCGGCGGTGCTGATCGCCTCGTCGATAGGCCGCGGCGCGGTCAGTGTCAGCGGCAGCCGCTTGATCGCGGCGGCCAGCGCCGTCGGGTTCTGGAACGATTCCTTGTCCAGGCACTCGCGCAGGATGCCGGCGCGCGCGCCCTTCAGGCTCAGTCGGCTTTGCAGATGGCTGGACAGCGAGCGCGAGCCGCGCGGGTGCGCCACCTCGGCCAGCACCCTGGCTTCGTCCCAGGCCGGAATCAGGTCCAGATGGCAGGTGGCGGCGCCGGCGCGGGCGATCTCGTCGCGCAGCAGCGCCGAGCAGGCATAGATCAGGCTGCCCTCGATGCCGTGCCTGGTGATCACGCATTCGCCGACGCGCTTGAACTCGCGTCCATCGGAACCCAGGAAGGACAGGCCGACGGCCTTCAGCGGCTCGCCGGCGAACTTGTCGGCGAAGAAGTCGCTCCAGTCGGCGTCGAAACCGCAGTTGGACGGCGCGAGCGGCGCGGTCACGACGCCGCGCTCGGCCAGCCACGGCAACCAGCGGCCGTCCGAGCCCAGCTTCTTCCAGCTGCCGCCGCCCAGCGCCAGCAACGTCGCGTCGGCGCGCACCGCCAGTTCGCCGTCCGGCGTGTCGAAACGCAAGCCGCCGTCGGCGCCCCAGCCCTGCCAGCGATGGCGCACATGGATGCGCACGCCGGCCGCTCGCAGCCGGCCCAGCCAGGCGCGCAGCAGCGGCGCGGCCTTCATCTCGCGCGGGAAGACGCGGCCGGAGCTGCCGACGAAGGTCTCCACGCCCAGGCCGTGCACCCAGGCGCGCAGCGCGTCGGCGTCGAAGTCCCGCAGCAGCGGCTCGATCTGCCCGGCGCGCTCGCCGTAGCGGCCGACGAAGGCCGGGTACGGCTCGGAATGGGTGATGTTCAGCCCGCCTATGCCGGCCAGCAGGAATTTGCGGCCGACGGACGGCATCGCGTCGTACACGTCCACCGCGTAGCCGCGCTGCGACAAGACCTCGGCCGCCATCAGGCCCGCCGGTCCGCCGCCTATGATGGCGACGCCGCGCCCCATTCCGTCATTCATGCCCATTCCCTGTGTTTCCTGTCCCGATTCCGCCATAGCCGTGGCGACAAGGGCGCGATTGTTGCAGAAATCGGCGCCGAACCCAAGCACAGCATAGCCCGCCGCTGGCAAGGCCTATCCGCCGATTGTTTGATCTGCGCCAATGGCGCGTCCGCGCGCGCCACTAGAATCCCCATGGCATGCCGGCGCGGCGCCTCCCCGGCGTCCGCGCGGCGCGGACACACGACAACAACAGGAGACGGGGCCGCCGCCCCTGCAGCGATCATGAGAAAATTTTCCGACTGGCCGATCTGGCTGCGGCTGACCGGCGCGATCTGGACCTGCCTGGTGCTGGCCTGGGGCGGGCTGATCGCCTGGGAAACCCAGGCCAGCCGAGACATCGCCGTCGAGCAGGCCAAGGATCTGGCGCACAGCATGAACGAAATGACGCTGGCCGGGCTGACCGGCATGATGATCACCGGCACCGTCGGCCAGCGCGACGTGTTCCTGGACCAGATCCGGGAGCTGGCCGCGGTGCGCGATCTGCGCGTGATACGCGGAGACGCGGTCAGCAGGCAGTTCGGCCCCGGCAACGCCGGCGACAGGGCCGGCGCCGCCGACGAGACCGAGCGCGCCGCGCTGCGCGACGGCAAGCCGCGCATCGCGATCGAATCGACGCCACAGCTGGGCGAGCATCTGCGCGTGGTCTATCCGGCGCTGGCCTCCGCCAAATACCTGGGCAAGAACTGCCTGGCCTGCCACCAGGTGGCGGACAAGACGCCGCTGGGCGCGGTCAGCATGAGGATTTCGCTGGAGAAGCCGTACGCGGCGGTCGAAGCCTTCCGCACCCGCAGCATCCTGTTCGCGCTGTTCGCCTCGCTGCCGATGCTGGCGGTGGTCTATCTGTTCATCCGCCGTTTCGTCACGCGGCCGCTGCAGGACATGGCCCGGGGCCTGGCCGAGCTGGCCGGCGGCGAAGGCGACCTGACGCGCCGGCTGCCGGAGCGCAGCCGCGACGAGATCGGCACCACCGCCCATCTGTTCAACCGCATGCTGGGCACGGTGGCCGGCCTGGTGCGCCAGGTGGGCGCCAGCGCCGACGCGGTGGCGCTGGCCGCGCGCCGGCTGTCCAACGGCGCCGGACAGCTGGCCGCCAGTTCCCACCGCCAGAACAGCCAGTCGCAGGCCGCGGCCGAGGCGGTGGACCAGTTGGCCGCCCACATCGGCGAGATCGCCGGCCAGGCCGAACACGTCAGCAGCGGCGCCGAGGAAAGCCTGCAGCGCTCGGAACAGGGACGGCAGAGCCTGCACCGGCTCCAGCGCGAGGTGGGCCAGGCGGAAAGCGCGGTGCAGCTGATGGCGCAGGCGGAGAACGAACTGGCCAGCTCCACCGCGGTGATCACCCATATGACCAAGCAGGTGCGCGAGATCGCCGAGCAGACCAATCTGTTGGCGCTGAACGCGGCGATAGAGGCCGCGCGCGCCGGCGAGCAGGGCCGGGGCTTCGCCGTGGTGGCCGACGAGGTGCGCAAGCTGGCCGAGAAGTCGGCCAAGTCGGCCAGCGAGATCGACGCCGTCACCGGCGCGCTGAACGGCAAGACGGACGCGGTGCGCCAGGCGGTCAGCGCCGGCCTGCAGTCGCTGGAGGCCAGCCGCCAGTCCACCGACAGCGTGGCCGGGGTGCTGGACGCGGCCAACCGCTCGGTGGCCGCGGTGCGCAGCGGCCTCAGGCAGATCGTCGAGGTGACCGAACAGCAGAAGCTGAGCAGCCAGACCGTCAACGAAAACATAGACGCCATCGCCGAGATGGCACGCACCAACGACCAGGACATCCAGCAGACCGTCGGCGCCGCCGAGGAGCTGGAGGCGCTGGCCAGACGGCTGACCGACTCGGTGTCGCGCTTCCGGGTATGAGCAGGCGGGCCGGCAAAAACGACGGCATCTGTTAAAACTAGAGAGGAAGACCCCAGCGCCCGGCTCCGCCGGGCTTTTTTCAGCCGAAATGCGCCGGGCATTTGGCCGCGAGCCTCACTGCTGTTACACTGCCCAGCCTTTAGCCAACCGCGCCAAGTCATTGTGAAACCAGCCGCTTTTTCCACCCTGCCCCTGCCCGCCCCGCTGCTGTCCAACCTGGACAGCCTGGGCTACCACCAGATGACCGCCATCCAGGCCGCCAGCCTGCCCGCCATTCTGGAAGGCCGCGACCTGATCGCCCAGGCCAAGACCGGCAGCGGCAAGACGGCTGCGTTCGGCCTCGGCCTGTTGGCCAGCCTCAACCCTCGCTGGTTCGGCGTGCAGGCGCTGGTGATGTGTCCGACGCGCGAGCTGGCCGACCAGGTGGCGCAGGAAATCCGCCGCCTGGCGCGCGCCATCGACAATATCAAGGTGGTGACGCTGACCGGCGGCACGCCTATGGGCCCGCAGATCGGCTCGCTGGAGCACGGCGCCCACATCGTCGTCGGCACGCCGGGCCGGCTGCAGGACCACCTGTTCCGCGAAACGCTGAACCTCGCCGGCGTGAAGACGCTGGTGCTGGACGAGGCGGACCGGATGATAGACATGGGCTTCATCGAGGAGATCGTCGGCATCGTCCGCGCCTGCCCGAAGAACCGCCAGACGCTGCTGTTCTCCGCCACCTACCCGGAAGACATCCGCAAGGCCAGCGCGCAGTTCCTGAAAAACCCGGTGGAAGTGAAGGTGGAGTCGCTGCACAAAGCCGACCACATCGAGCAGTGGTTCTACAAGGTGAAGCCGGAAACCAGGCTGGAGACGGTCACCCGCATCCTGCGCCACCTGCGCCCCACTTCGGCGCTGGCCTTCTGCAACACCCGCGAGCGCTGCAAGGAGCTGGTGCGCGAATTGCAGGAACAGGGCTTCAACGCGCTGACGCTGCACGGCGACCTGGAACAGCGCGAGCGCGACCAGATCCTGCTGCGCTTCGCCAACAAGAGCGCCACCGTGCTGGTGGCCACCGACGTGGCGGCGCGCGGCCTGGACATCAAGGAACTGGACCTGGTGATCAATGTCGACGTCACCCACGATCCGGAAGTGCATATCCACCGCATCGGCCGCACCGGCCGCGGCGAGCAGCACGGTCTGGCGCTGACGCTGGCCACCGACAGCGAGGCCAAGCGTCTGGTGCAGATCGAGAACTACCAGCAGGCCGACCTGACCTGGGCCGACGTGGAAGAGCTGACCCCGGCCCCGGGCGGCCCGCTGCTGCCGCCGATGGTGACGCTGGAGATCGCCGGCGGCAAACGCGAGAAACTGCGTCCGGGCGACCTCTTGGGCGCGCTGACCGGCGAGGCCGGCTTCGCCGGCAGCCAGATCGGCAAGATCAACATCTTCGAATTCGCCAGCTTCGTCGCGCTGGACCGCGCCATCGCCGAACAGGCGCTGGCCAAGCTGTCCCAGGGCAAGATCAAGGGCAAGCAGTTCAAGATGCGCCTGATCGGCTGATCCGCCCCGCCGTCGAACAAAAAGGCCATCCCTGGGGATGGCCTTTTGCTTGCCGCGCCTAGAACGGCCGGTCGCCCAGTATCGTCGCCCGGTGCATCACCCGCCGCGCCGGCCGGTAGTCGTCCACCGCGTAATGTATCGTGCAGCGGTTGTCCCAGAACGCCACGTCGCCGGCCTGCCAGCGCCAGCGCACCGAGAACTCCGGCCGCGACTGGTGAGAAAACAGGAACTGCAGCAGCGCCTGGCCCTCGGCTTCCGGCAACTCGTTGACGGCGACGGTGAAGCCCTCGTTGACGAACAGCGCGCGGCGGCCGCTCTCCGGATGGATGCGCACCAGCGGGTGGCTGATAGGCGGATGCTTGCGCCGCGTCTCGTCCCAGCGGCGGCGGTCCTCGTCGGTCAGGCCGTAGCGCGCCAGCGGGAAGGACTTGGCGAAGTCGTGGACGGCGCTCAAGCCTTCCAGCCTGGCCTTCAGGCTGGCGGACAAGGCCTCGTAGGCGGCGATGCCGCTGGCCCACAGCGTGTCGCCGCCCAGCTCCGGCAGCTGCCTCGCCGCCAGCACCGCGCCCAACGGCGGGGTCTCGATGAAGGTGACGTCGGTGTGCCAGATCGCGTTGTCCCGCAGGTCCACCGCGTCGGTGTCCAGCACCACGATCTCGCGGGCGTCCGGATGCTGCGGGTAGATAGGGTGGGTGTGCAGATCGCCGAAGCGGACCGCGAAATTGCGCTGTTGCAGCGGCGTGATGTCCTGGCCGCGGAAAAACAGCACCTGGTGGCGCAGCAAGGCCTCGTTCAGCGCGCGCCGCTCGGCGTCCTCCAGCGGCCGCGCCAGGTCCATCCCCTCTACCACCGCGCCCAGCGCCGGGCTCAGGCGGGTCAGTGTCAAACTCATCAGAGTCTTCTCCTTATTATCGTTGTCTATCAGTCTTCTTGTCCGTACCAGGGCGCCAGCCGGTTCTGCAAGGCCCTGAGGCCCAGTTCCAGCGCGAAGGCGACCGCGGCGATGACCAGGATGCCCAGCACCACCACGTCGGTGGCCAGGAATTGCGCCGCCGACTGCACCATGAAGCCCAGGCCCCGGGTGGCGGCCACCAGCTCCGCCGCCACCAGCGTGGACCAGCCGGCGCCGAGGCCGATGCGGATGCCGGTCAGTATCTGCGGCAGCGCCTCCGGCAGCACCACCAGCCACAGCAGCTGGCCGCGGCCGGCGCCCAGGCTTTGGGCGGCGCGCAGCCGGCTACGGCTGACGCCGGCCACGCCGTGGCGGGCGGCGATCGCCACCGGCGCCAGGATGGCCAGGAAGATCAGCAGCACCTTGGACAACTCGCCTATGCCGAACCAGATCACGATCAGCGGCAGATAGGCGAGCGGCGGCACCGGACGGTATGCCTCCAGCATCGGATCAAGCAAACCCCGTGCCAGCGCGCTGCGCCCCATCAGCGCGCCCAGCGGCACGCCGACCGCCACCGCGGCGGCCAGGGCCAGCGCGATGCGCTGCAGGCTGGCCGCCAGGTGCTGCCACAGCGTGGCGTCCATGAAGCCCTGGCCGGCCACCGTCAGCAGCTTGGCCCACACCGCCTCCGGCGTCGGCAGGAACAGCGGCGGCACCCAGCCGCTGTGCGCCAGCAGCCACCAGCCGGCCAGCATCCCCGCCGCGCCGGCCGCGCCCGCTCCGGGACGGGGCAGCCTGCGCGGCGACCCGCCGTCCCGCCCGGAAACGGACAGCAGTTCCTGTTCCGCCGTGGTTTCGATGCCGCTCATGACCATGCCTCCGTCTGGCGCTGGGCGAACACCTCGGCCAGCAATTGCTCCCTCAACGCGATGAACGCCGGATCGGACTTGATCGCCCGCGCGCTCTCGCCGGCGCGCCAGCGGCGGCTGAACGGCGGCCGCAGCGTCTTGACGATGCGGCCGGGCCCCGGCGACATCAACACCAGCTCGGTGGCGAGGAACAACGCCTCCTCGATATCGTGGGTGATCAGGAAGACGCTGCCGCCGGAGCCGGCCCACACCTTCAGCAACAACAGCTGCATCTGCTCGCGGCTGAAGGCGTCCAGCGCGCCGAACGGCTCGTCCAGCAACAGCACGCCGGCGCGGACCGCCAGCGCCCGCGCGATGCCGACGCGCTGCCGCTGCCCGCCGGACAGCTGCCACGGATAGCGCGCGCCGGCGTCGGCCAGGTCCACCCGCCGCAGCGCCTCGTCGGCGGCCTCTCGGCGGGCGGCGCGCGCCACGCCGCGCAAGCGCAGGCCGAAGGCGACGTTGTCGCGGGCGCTCAGCCACGGCAGCAGCGCATGCTGCTGGAACACCACCGCGCGTTCGGCGCCGGGCCCGGCCACCGGCGCGCCGCCGAAGCGCACGCTGCCGGAATCGGGAAACTGGAAGCCGGCGAACAGATTGAGCAAGGTGGTCTTGCCGCAGCCGGACGGCCCCAGCGCCACCGTCAGCTCGCCCGGTCCCACCTCCAGCGACACCCCGTCCAGCGCCGGCCGCGCCTGGCCCGGATAGCGCACCGACACCCGGTCGGCAATCAGGGCGGCCATCGCTACCTCGCCGTCTTGACGAAGCGGCTGGTCACGAAGGGGCCGTAGTCGGGCTGCAAGGACTCCACCTTGCCCTGCGCCTTCAGGAAGGCCGCCGTCCTGCCCACCGCCGCCGCGAACGGCGATTGCAGCAGCGCCGCCTGCTCGTCGCGGTTCAGGAAGCGGTTGCCGTTCAGGCCGGCCACCACGTCCGGCGCGGCGGCGCCGGTCAGCCGGCTGATCTTGGCGATATTGCCGGGATTGGCGGCGAAGGCCCGCGGATCGGCCCGATAGCCGGCGATGGCGTCCAGCGACACCTTGGCGAAGCGGGCGACAAATGCCGGATGGGCGGCGGCGAAGTCCTTGCGCACCACCCAGATGTCGTAGGTGGGCGCCCCCCACTTGGCCACCTCGGCCGAGCTGGTCAGCACCTTGCCGCCCGTCTTGATCTTGCCCAGCGCCGGGTCCCACACATAGGCGGCGTCGATGTCGCCGCGCTGCCAGGCGGCCGCGATCTCGCCGGGCCGCAGATTCAGGATCGTCACCTTGGCCGGGTCCACGCCCCAGTGGCGCAGCGCAGCCAGCAGGCTGTAATGGGTGGTGGAGACGAAGGGCACGGCCACCTTCTTCCCGGCCAGGTCCCGCGGCGTGGCGATGCCGCTGCCGTTTCGCGCCACCAGCGCCTCGGCGGAGCCGATCTCGTCGGCCACCAGGAAGGTCTCGATAGGCAGGCCGCGACTGGCGGCCGCCGCCAGCGGGCTGGAGCCGATATTGCCGATGGCCACGTCGCCGGAAGCCAGCGCGGCGATCAGATCGGCGCCGCTGTCGAACTTGCGCCAGTTGATGCGGCTGCCGGTGGCCTTCTCGTAGACGCCGTCGGCCTGCGGAATCTTGGTGGGGTCGATGCCGGTCTGGTAGCCGACGGTGACGGCGTCGGCCGCGGCGGCGAGGCCGGCCGCCAGCGACAGGGCGGCGGCGACAAGCAGGCGGAACGATGGGGACGGTTTTGCCATGGCGGTATCCTACGGGTGTCAACGGGTTGCAAACGCCAAGCCAATCTAGCAAGCCGCCCCGGCTCCGCTAAGCAATTAATCATGGTTTGCTTATCCGTTTTTGCGCAAACCAATGAAAACAGGGCCTCGCGGCCCTGTCGAACTTCCCCGAACTTCCTTGTTATGCGGTTCAGACCTGGTACTGCGCCACCGTCTGCTGGATATGGCCGGCCTGCTCGCGCAGCTGGCGCGCGGAGCTGGCCGAATCGGTCGAGGTCCTGGAGTTGGCTTCGGCCATCTGCGCGATCTGCTCCACCTTCTGCGCGATGATGTTGCTGGCGCCGCCCTGCTCGACGATGCTGTTGGAAATCTCGCTTATCAGCATCACGCCGTGCTCGGAACTGGTCTTGATCTGCTGGATGGCCTCGCTGGCGCCGCGCGCCTTCTCCGCCTCCTGGTTGACGCGGTCCACCACCTGCTGCATGCCGCTGACGGCCGCCTGCGTGCCCTGCTGCATCTTGTTTATCACCTCGGAAATCTCGGTGGTGGAACTGGCGGTGCGCTCGGCCAGCTTGCGCACCTCGTCGGCCACCACGGCGAAACCGCGTCCCATCTCGCCGGCACGCGCCGCCTCTATCGCCGCGTTCAGCGCCAATAGATTGGTCTGGTCGGCGATGTCCTTGATCACCCCCAGCACGGTGGCGATGGTGGCGCTGTCCTCGCGCAGCTTGCCGATGCGGTCGGCGGCGTCGCCGACCGACGCCGCCACCGCGCTGATGCCGTCCACCGTGCCCATCACCACGCGGCTGCCGCGGTCGGCCACCTCGCCGGCGTCGCGCGCCTGCAAATTGGCCTCGCGCGCGCGGTCCGCCACGTGGTTGATGCTGACCGTCATCTGCTCCACCGCCGCCGCCATCGCCGACGCCGATTCGCTCTGCGTCACCGAGCTGTCGGCGATATTGCCGGACGAGTCCGCCATGCTGACGATGGCGCCCTCCATCGCGCCGACGCTCTGGCGGATCTCCTGGAAGCTCTGCTGCAGCCGCCCCATCAGCTCATTGAAGGCGGAAGCGGTCTTGCCTATCTCATCCATCCGCCTCACCGGCGCGCGCAGGCGGAAATCCAGCGAGGTGCGCACCGACTGCATCGTGTGCAGCATCTGCGCCAGGCTGCTGCGGATATTCAGGAACAGCTGGCCGCTGAGCCAGCCGCACACCGCCACGACCAGCGCGATCAGCACGATGGACTGCCACAGCGCCGCCTCGTAGGCGGCGGCGTTTTCCACGCTCAGCGTATCGGCCAGCTTGTAGTTGAACTCGATGTGATCAATCAAGGCCTGGTTCAAGGTCTTGGCCTCGACCGCCATGTCGCCGGTCATCAGCTTGTCGGCCCCGGCCACATTGCCGGCGGCCGACAACTGGAAATATTTATCGCGCTGCTGGCGGTACAGCTTCATGCCGTCGCGGTCCACGACCAGCAGCTTGCGGTCGTCGTCGTTGGAAACCAGGTCTTTGTCGTACTTGTCCATCGCGGCGTCGAAGCGCTTGTCCAGATCGCCCAGCGCCGCCAGCTGGGCCGCCTTGGCCGCCGGATCGGACAGGGCCACACTGCGCGCCAGCGTCAGCCGCATGTCGGCCAGCGCCTCCTTGGCTTCGTCCAGCGTATGGATGCTGGGGAAGGTATTGATCTTCAGGTATTCGAAACGCCCGTCCGCCTGCTTCTGCTGCCACACGCCCTGAATGCCGATCAACAGCATGGCGATCAGTGCCAGCGCGGTGGTCAACAGCAATCTCTTGGTAATGCTCATGTCCGGCTCCTCGATAAACCATACCGCCGTCAATTCATCGCCATTCACATTTACGAGAATTTACTTAAGGGTATTTATAGACCGCATAGCCGCGCAAACAACCAATCTATTTGCATAGGCGCACAATGTCCCGCCATCACTGGCTTTCAGTGCTTTTACGCCGTCTATTGTTTTTTAAACCGCGATTGCCGATCCAGCCAGGCCATTTATGCCGCCTTGACTCCCATCCATGCCCAATTAGTATTTAAAATGCATCTTCACTTACCGATGCCATATGAAAATTGTGTGTCGATGCCTGGATGCTTGTTAAACAACACAGGGAGAGTATTCGATGCAATTACGCATATTGCTTTGCGCCGCGGCGTTGGCCGCGGCCCTTCCCCCGGCGCAGGCCGCCTCGCCGGCGCCCGCCACCGGCGGCACCCTGCCGAGTGGTCAAAACTCCGACCAGCTCGTCTGGGAGCATTTCGCCGACGTCGTTTCCACCACCGGCGGCGGCACGGTCAGGTTTGAAACCTGGGCCTCCGACGAAGACATCTACAAAACCAACCCGCCCGTCTGGCCGGACGGCTCCAAGCCGATCATCAAGCGCCTGCACCCCGGCCTGCTGCAACGGCTGCTGACCCCGCACTCGCTGCGCGTCGACGCCATCGCGCCCGGCACCAGCTGCGACCAGGTGAACAATCCGGCCGCCGGCAACTTCCCCACCACGTCCAGCGGCGGCCAGGCCCCCTGTTACGCCGAGGAAGTGCGGCGCAACCGGCCGTCCTTCGACTACATCGTGCAGAACAATCTCCATACCACCGCCGGCCTGAAGGCCGCCTGGCAGCGCGCCCAGCAGGGCCAGCCGGTATCGCTGCCGACCAGCGCCATCGAGGTCAAGGCCGATTGGGTGCCGATCAAGACGCTGATAGCCTGGCTGGGACAGAACGGCCGCAAGCTGAGCCAGAGACAGGCGATGACCGCCTACTACACCACCCGCTCCCAGGGCGTGGTCTACGGCCTGGCCGGCCTGCACATCAGCTCCAAGGAGATTCCTAACTGGGTCTGGGCCACCTTCGAGCACCAATACAACCCCGGCCGCTGCGATACGATGGGCTGCCATGACAGCTACGGGGCCGTCACCGCCAACCTGTCGCCGGCCAAGACCGCCAACACCCAGTACCCGGCCTGCACGAAGACCCCGGCGCTGAAAGCCTTGTTCAAACTGCACGGTCTGGCCAAGGTGTGGGACAACTACTGCCTGAAGGCCTCGCAGATCAGCTACACCAGCGCCAGCGGCGCGCCGCTGATCAACGGCAACTCCTTCACCGAGCGGGTCGCCGCCGGCGTGCCGATCGACCAGTCCTCGTGCATCGCCTGCCACGCCGCCGCCGGCTTCAACCAGGCGGGCAAGCCCTACACCGACCTGCTCGCCGGCAAGCCTTCGCCGACAGGCAACGTCCAGTTGCCGGCCGACATCGCGCCAAGCGACTTCATCTGGGGCATCCTGTTCATCAATCAATAAGCGCCGGCCGGCCCGCCCGAAGCCGGGCGGGCCGTTGCGACAAAGAATTCAAGGCCTTGCGCGCGCCGCCGCCTTCCCTCGCGGCCGGAAAAACGGTATCATGCGGCCGCTTCGAGCCCGGCCGCGCGGCGGACGGGCAGTGTTTCCTGGGTTCCCTCACCCCATCCAGCAAAAAGGATTCAACCGGATGTTCGCCTTTACCGACCGGCAGCGCCTGTCCGCGCTGCTGTGGCTGTCTTTGTTCCACATTGCCATCATCGCCTCCAGCAACTACCTGGTGCAGCTGCCGATCACCGTGTTCGGCTTCCACACCACCTGGGGCGCGTTCACCTTCCCGTTCATTTTCCTGGCCACCGACCTGACCGTGCGCATCTTCGGCGCGCCGCTGGCCCGCCGCATCATTCTGGCGGCGATGGTGCCGGCGCTGCTGATCTCCTACCTGGTGTCCACGCTGTTCTACCAGGGCGCCTGGCAGGGCGCGCAGTCGCTGCAGCACTTCAACCTCTTCGTCGCCCGCATCGCCGCCGCCAGCTTCGCCGCCTACGCGCTGGGGCAGATCCTGGACGTGCAGGTGTTCAACCGCCTGCGCCGGCTCAAGGCCTGGTGGGTCGCCCCGGCGGCCGCGATGTTCTTCGGCAACATCAGCGACACGCTGTCCTTCTTCTTCATCGCCTTCTACAAGAGCAGCGATGCCTTCATGGCCGCCAACTGGGTGGAGATCGCCCTGGTCGACTACAGCTTCAAGGTGCTGATCTGCATGCTGTTCTTCCTGCCGATGTACGGCGTGGTGCTGAGAGTGATCGTGCAGAAGCTGCTGCAGGCCGGCGCCGTCGAACAGCCGCAGGCGGCGTGATTCGTCCCCAGACGTAAAAAACGGCCGCGTCCCGTCGGGACGCGGCCGTTTTGTCTTGCGCGCCGGCGGCTCAGGGACGCATCGCCTCCCACACCTTGGCGCTGTCGACGATCTGCTCGAACTTGACGATCTTGCCGTCGCGCAGCGTGTAGACATGGGCGAAGGACGCGGTGAAGCCCTTGCCGGTGGCCCGGTAGGTGCCGTGGTAGAAACCCTGGGCCACCACGTTGTCGCCGTCGACGAAATAGCGGTCCACCGCCGCGCGGTAGCCTTCCCATTCGCTGCCCAGGCGCTTGAACACATTGTCGACGATGGCCTGCGGGCCGATATAGGTGCCGGCGTACGGGAAACCCGCCGCCTCCGTCCATTCCGCGTCCGGCGCCAGCGCCGCCAGCAGATTGCGGCCGTTGTCCTCGGATTTTCCTTCGTAAGTGGCGCGGACGATGTCCAGATTGCTAGCCATGCTGCTTGACCTCTCAAATAACAATCGTTCTCAAGTGATGGCGCATCGCGGAATTGCAAGCCCCAGCCCGCATCATAGCCGCCGCGCCGGCCATAGGCACCTCGAGGCAACTATCCCACCTGCCGGTGCCTACTTCAGGCCCGCCCCGGCCGGCCGTATACTGGCCCGATACCGATACGGACCATCAGCATGACGCCCCCAGCCTCTCCCCGCCTTTCCATCCTGGACCTGGCCCCCATCGTCGCCGGCGGCGACGCCGCCCAGGCGCTGCGCAACAGCGCCGCGCTGGCCCGCCACGCCGAACAGCTGGGTTACACCCGCTTCTGGGTGGCCGAGCACCACAATATGCAAGGCGTGGCCAGCTCCGCCACCGCGGTGCTGATCGGCCATGTCGCCGCCCACACCGAAAGCATACGCGTCGGCTCCGGCGGCATCATGCTGCCCAACCACCCGCCGCTGGTGGTGGCCGAACAATTCGGCACGCTGGCCACGCTGTTTCCCGGCCGCATCGACCTGGGCCTGGGCCGCGCCCCCGGCACCGATCCGCTGACCTCGCGCGCGCTGCGCCGCGACCGCTTCGCCGCCGAGGACTTCCCGCAGCAGGTGGCCGAACTGCGCGGCTACCTGGGGCCGGAACAGCCCGGCCAGCAGGTCCGCGCCATTCCCGGCATCGACACCCGGGTGCCGGTGTGGCTGTTGGGCTCCAGCCTCTACGGCGCGCAGCTGGCGGCGCAACTGGGCCTGCCCTTCGCCTTCGCCGCCCACTTCGCCCCGGCCCATCTGGACGAGGCGCTGCAACTGTACCGCCACCTGTTCCAGCCGTCCGCCGAGCTGTCCGAACCGTACGCGATGGCCTGCATCCCGGTGCTGGCCGCCGACAGCGATGAAGAGGCGCAGCGGCTGGCCACCACGCCGTACCAGAAATTCCTCAACCTGATCCGAGGCGACCGCCGCCCGCTGCCGCCGCCGGTGGACAGCATGGACGGCCTGTGGAACCCGCGCGAGGAATTCTCCGTCCGCCACGACTGGCTGGGTGCCGCGGTGTTCGGCGGCCCGGACACCGTCAAGGCCGGCCTGCAGGCGCTGCTGGACCGCACCGGCGTCGACGAGATCATGCTGTCGATAGACTGCCACGACTTCGCCGACCGGCTGCGCGCCTGCGACATCGTCGCCGGCCTCCTGCCGCAGCTGAAAACCCGCCGGCCGGCCGCCGCCGCCGTCGATTGACACGAAGGGCCGCGCCGGCAAAGCAAAAGCCGCGACAAGCGCCGCGGCTTTTCTCTGCAACCCTGCCCGCCCGCCGCTACTCGGACTCGCCGGCGATCAAGCGGTACACCCGCGCGCCCAGCACCGCGCCGACGATCGGCGCCAGCCAGAACAGCCACAGCTGCCTCACCGCCCAGTCGCCGACGAACAAGGCCACCCCGGTGCTGCGCGCCGGATTGACCGAGGTATTGGTGACCGGGATGCTGATCAGGTGGATCAAGGTCAGCGCCAAGCCTATCGCCAGCGGCGCGAAACCGGCCGGCGCGCGCTTGTCGGTGGCGCCCATGATGACCAGCAGGAAGAACATCGTCATCACCACCTCGCACACCAGGGCCGCCGGCAACGAATAGCCGCCCGGCGAATGCTCGGCATAACCGTTGGAAGCGAAGCCCTTGGCCACATCGAAACCGGCCGCGCCGCTGGCGATCACATGCAGCACCGCCGCCGCGGCGACGGCGCCCAGCACCTGCGCCACGATGTAAGGCCCCAGCTGAGCGGCGGGAAACCGCCCGCCGGCCCACAAGCCGACCGAAACCGCCGGATTCAGGTGGCAGCCGGAAATATGGCCGATCGCGTAGGCCATCGTCACCACCGTCAGGCCGAAAGCCAGCGCCACGCCGGCGAAGCCGATGCCCAGATTGGGAAACGCCGCCGCCAGCACCGCGCTGCCGCAACCGCCCAGCACCAGCCAGAAAGTGCCCAGAAACTCCGCGCCATAGGATTTCATCGCCGCCCCTCTTCAAGGTTTCAAAAAAACCGGACCCTCGGCAGCCGGCATGGCCGATGCGCCGCGGAACCTGATCGATTGCCGTTTAACCATAGCAAGTGAAGAGCGCCAGCATGCCCGCGACGCGCCGCGCTGCAAACTGGCCGAAATCCCCGACCGATCCGTTCGCGGCGGCAATGCCGGGTCGCCAGGCAGCGATCGGCGACGAAACCGTGCCGGGGCGATGCTATCATCGACGGCCCGACACCAACCGAGCGCAAGCGATGGAAGGACTGCTGGACTGGATGCTCGCAACGCTGGCCTTGCCGAAAGCCGGCTTGTCCGCCACTTTCATCATCAGCCTCGCATCGGCGACGCTGCTGCCGCTGGGCTCGGAACCGGCCGTGTTCGCCTACATCAAGCTCAAGCCGGACCTGTTCTGGCCGGTGCTGGCCGTCGCCACGCTGGGCAACACCATAGGCGGCTTGATCAATTGGTGGATGGGATACGGCGCCAAGCTCGCGCTGCTGCGCTACCGCGTCCGCCGCAGCCACCGCGCGCACGGCCATCCGCACGCCCGCCCCCGCGCCGGCAAGCCCGCGCTGAACCCGCGCCACGTCCGCTGGATGCGCCAAAGAGGCGCGCCGCTGCTGCTGCTGTCCTGGCTGCCCGGCATAGGCGACCCGCTATGCGCGGTGGCGGGCTGGCTGCGCATCCCGTTCTGGCCCAGCGCCTGCTATATGGCGGTCGGCAAATTCCTGCGCTACCTCGTCACCACCTCGGCGCTGCTGTGGGTGCCGGACAGCTTCTGGCATAGCCTGGGGCAGTGGTTTTGAGCGGCGCGCAAGGCCCCGGACCCTATCCCGATTACATGCGGAAGTCGATTGGGCTGAATGACATGTTCGGCACTGCGGCAAAGCCCCTCTCCCCTCGCGGGAGAGGGCTTGGGAAGAGCGGACGCCGCCCCCGGCATCGGCGAACGCCCATAGCGGGAAAACGTCGGCCGAAGCTAGCCGGCAATCCGCCCCATCCGTTCCGCCAGCCGCAGATGGCAGGCCGCCGCCAGCTTGACCAGATCGGCGTTGTTGACCGGCATCCTGCCCGGCTCGGCGATCAGCTCGGCCAGCCCTTCCAGCGTGGAGACCGAACAGGACAGGCCGATCAGCTTGCCATGCGGCCAACGCTGCCGGTTGCGACGCTCGTAATCCAGTGCCACCACCCAGCGCGAATGCTGCCACGGCCCGGGGCCGCGCAACACCGCCTCCATCACCGCCCGGCTGACCTGCTGGGCGGCTTCCGCCGCCAGCGCCAAGGCCAGATGCAGGCTCTCCGCCGTGGTGGCCGATCCGCCCTCATGCAGCAAGGCCGGCCGCGTCTCCTCCCGCCACCAGCGCCGCAGCCGCCGCGCGCCCGGCTTCTTCACCCGCCGCACCAGCTCGTCCAGCTCGCCTTCGGACAGGCACAGCACCGGCTCGGCCTCGCCGGCCAACAGCAGCAGCCGACCGGCCGGCGCTTCCAGCGCCGGCAGCAGCTCGTTGACGTCCTGTTGCAGCGCGGCGGCCACTTCGGCGGCGACAAACCAGAAGCCCTCCTGCCGACGGACCACGCGCAGCGGCAGGTCTTTGGCGTAGTCGAGGCGTAGCGGCGCGTTGACATCCAGGTCGATGTGATGGTTCATCGCCGGCCGCTCCGGCACGGCCTGGGTGCTTGCAAGCCCATGGCGGGAGAAATCGGATGCGGTAGTGCGCGATGCGACCGCATGTCCGGGCACGGCCCAGGGTAGATCGCGGAGAAAGGAAGATGGGAGCTGAAGGCGGAAGGCGCTTCAGAAACAAGATTGATCATGGCCATGGCGGCCTCCTGTGCTTTGAGAGAAGAAGCCCACCGTGGGGGTGGGGGTGCTCTCAACGGCACAGCCGTCCGGGTCCTTACGGATACCCGACACCCCCCTTGATCGCGGCGGCGTGCGAATGCACACCTTGCGGAATGAAGGTGCAAATGATACCGCCTAAACTGGGCGGATGCAGCTGTGCTTTGAGAGAAACTTCAAGCTACCCCTCCGCCCTTAGCATGTCAATTAATTGGACATTTACATGCAATCAATGGTTTGCCTGAAAAGCCACAGCTGATTTCTCGTAATGCAAACATGCCGCGTTAAACTGCCGGAGTCTTCCTGGAAACGGGCTAGAGCGGCACGACAAATTGCACATACACAACACTCTCCTCTCAGAACATCATGTCACGCCAAGCAAATGGCTGCCCACACAAGAAGGCTGAACTCTTTAAGAATGGTGATCTATTCGATTAGAACGAATTTAATCGTGATGTGCTTTCTAACTTCGCGCCGTTCATTCCCCTCCATGCTCTATCTTCGCAAAATCAACCTAATTTCTTTCCATAATCTGGAATACTTAAAATTACTTTCTGAGTTGTTCCTTTTGGAAGTCTTTTCTCGAAAATCGTTTCTTCAAAATCATTACTATAAAATAATCTTTCTTCCGCCCCATCAAACCCTAAATACAATGAGAGACCACAATCCCACAATTCCCCAGTTGGGATATAAACAACCCTATCTTCACTCAAAGCATGAAAGTCAATCTCTTTCACGCACACCTTACCCAGATCCCTTACAGACAATTCAGATCGGAAGTTACACTTCAATTCAGCAACAATAGAATTAATGGTGTAATCATTATACTTCACCCGCAGAACGGAATCCCCTTCAATAAATATATCAACCGATCCATAAATCAGATTACCCACCACATCAAGAGGCTCTATTTTTATAGCAAATAGATTCACATCGCCAATGATTACTTTATTTTCCATCCCAACTTCCTCAATTGTGCCTTATCTCGTTCAGGTATTTTCAACGGAGCTCTAGCATCACCTGTACTGCCACTCCAGTGATACGTCCCTGCATTATCATCGAAAAACCTATGCACGCCTCCACTTTCATCCATAGTATATCTTGCTTCAGTACCTGGTATCCCAACTGACTTATCAAACAAATCTAATGAGTTTCTTGGCTCAATCCCTCTAGGCGCCCCTCCAGCACCACCACCACCAGCTCCTGGGGTATGCTTTTCATTAGATTTATAAGCCAAGCCATTTTCAGCGACTGTAGCTTCTGGTACTGGCAGCCGCCTGCTCCCTTGCTTCCCTACATTTTTATCAAGCTCAGGACAGCATTTTGCATTGTGCACCCAAACCCCAAGCTCACCCACGTGGTAAGTCTGGAATTCGGTTACCTGGATATTGAAGACGGTTTCCCGTACGTCCTCCTTCCCCTGGCTGATCACGGTCAACAAGCCATCCGCCTTGTCCAGCAAAGTCATGCCAGGCTGCAACAACGCCGCCTTCCTCCATCCCCAATCTTTGATCCAGAATGGATGCTCCGCCGTCGTTCTCAACACCTCCTGCTTACCCGCCGCATCTTCCACCACGACCCTGAAGATGTCTTGATCCACAGTAGCCTTATGCGCCACAACTGGACGGAAGCCATACTCTCCTGTTTGATCATCACGCGCCCATACCAACTCTCCTCCAACAAATGTCTCGACCGCTTTCAGCCCTTTATCTGTCAAGATTGGTGTGCCGGCTACAAAGCAAGCTCCGTCAGTACAAACACTGAGAATCCCCGACTCAGCTTCGTTGAGATATTTTTTTGCTTTCGCGATATCGCCTGCAGCCAGTGCTGCTTTTGCTTCCTTCGCCAGAGAAACGACCAATCCAGCATCCGGCATGCTGCTTGCCAATGCGAGCACAACATCCGTCGCGTTTTCTGCATCTTTTAAGGACAAAATAGTACCAATCACGGGTAACTGATCGGCTACCGACCTCAAGGCTAATGTACTACCTTTTTTCTCTCCGGCCTTAACCGCAGCCTGAACCTCAGGGCCACCACGCACTGGAATCTGCCAGTCCGCGAAAGCATTGTTCTCCATCTCCGTCTTAGCCGCATTCACCGTAGTCGCTGCCGTATCCGCACCACCGGTTCCCGCCGCCAAGCCGGTCAACAGACCGCTGACCAGATTCTCCCGCTGCAGCTTCTCCTCCGCCGTCATCTTCTCGGCATCGGTATGCTGGATCAGGTCCAGCGCGTTGTTCAACGCCACGCTGGCCGCGCCGCCCGCCGCGCCGGCGCCGCAGCTCTGGCCGCTGGCTTCCGCCCCGGCGCAGGCCACAGCAGCGTGCAGCACCGCGCGGACGGTTTCGCTCTCCGCCATCGGCTTGCCGTCCTTCTCCAGCTGATCCGCCATCTCCTTGACCTTCTGCGCCCCCAGGCCCTGCAGATAGGCGATGCCCGCGTTCTGCGCCATGCCGGATAGGCCGTTGGCCACATTGCCGCCTATGCCGGCAGTGGCGGCGGTGAGGATTTGGCTGTATTCGCCGCCCGGCGCCCACTTGGCCGCATCGGCGGCCTGCGCCTGCAGTTGGTCCTTCTGCGCCTGCGTCAACGAGGGATCGGCGTTGGCCTTGTCGGCCAGGTCCTTCGCCGCCTTGGCTTCCGCCGCCTTGTTGGCGGTGAAGGTGCCCACCTGGTCGGTCAACGTCTGCACCACGGCGAAGGCGGTTTGCAGCTGCTGTTTGTCGAACTTGTCTTTCAGCGCGTTGGCGCCGTCCTTGTCGCTGCTGACATTGCGGTTGACCGCCGCCGTGGCCTGTTCCGCGGTCTGACCGGTCAACGCCTGCTGGGCCGCGCCGTCGGTTATGGTCAGCTTGCCGCCGCTGATGCCGGCGCGGGTGGTGCTGTCCTCGCTTTCGTGCGCGGCCATCACGCCGGTCGGCACGACGCTGCCTCCGTTATCGTACTTCTGCACCTGCACGCCATAGGGACCGGTGGCAGGCTGAGCGCCGTTCTGGTCTTGCGCGACGGACTTGTCGGCAGCGCTGTCGGCAGGCTTGTCAGCCGACTTGCCGCCGGAACCGCTGCCCCAGCTGCCGCTGACGCCCAGGCCTACGCTGCTGCCGGAAGAGTTGGCATGGTTCTGCACATCGCTGACGGTGAGCGTGCCGGTGCTCAGGCTGTTCTTGCCGTCTGCCACCGCCTTGTCGCTGCCGGCGATGACGCCGCCCGCCAGATTGGTGTTGCCCTTGACCGTCACCTGATAGCCGCCGTCGCCGGCCTTCAGGCCGGACTGATGCTGCACACTGGCATAGTCGTTGTCCATCTTCTGCTGGCTATAGTTGGCGCTGGCGCTGAAACCGTAGCCGACGGTGACGCTGCCGCCCATGCTCTGATTGCTGCTGTGGTACTGGTGCTGGTCCTGCAGGCTTTCGATGTCCAGCTTGCCGCCGACGTCCGCGACGATGGTCTGGCCGCGCGCTTCCGCGCCCTTCAGCGTGGTATCGCCGCCGGACTGAATATGCAGCGTCTGACCGGCGTTGACGGTAGTGTCGCGCTGATCCACCGTATTGCCATTCTCATGGCCGGCGTTGCGGCTGGCATTGGCGGTGATGCCGAAGCTGAAGCCGTTTTGCCCGAACGAACCGCCGATGCCTACGCCCCAGCTGCTGCCGCTGCTTTCGCCATGCAGGCTGCTGCTGTCCTGCGCAGACAGCAGATTGACTTGCTTGTCGGCCTGCAGCGTGACATTGCGTCCGGCTTGCAACTGGCTGCCCAGCACGTCGATATTGGAATCCTTGCCGCCGCTGGCTTGCAACATCAGGTCGCGGCCGGCGCTCAGGCTGGTGCCCGCATGCGTCTGCGACTGGGTTTCCTGTTTGCTGTCGCTGTGGCTGGCGCCGATGGTGACGCTGCCGGACACCAGCTGGCCGTTGGTGGCCGATTGCACCGCCTGGTAGCCGTTGTAGGCCGCCAGCGCCGCGGTGCCGGTCGCCAGCGCGCGGGTGCGGGAGTCTGCGTTTTGGCCGCCGGCGGCGATCTGGCCCATATTCGTCGCCGCATCCATCGCCGTCAGGATGGGGCTGCTGACGGTGGCGGTAATGCCCCATTGGTCCATGTGGTGGGTTTCGACGCGGCTGTCCTGATCGACGCCCGGCGCGACATGCACCGCCTTGCCGCTGAGCGACAGGTCCTGCCCGGCCTGCAATTGGGCGCCGGCGACATTGATCGCGTCGGCGGCGCTCAGCGTGACATTGCCCTGCTGGCTGACTATCTGGCTGAGCGCGCTGCTTTGCGTGCTG
The DNA here is from genome assembly GCF_051129845.1 of Chromobacterium sp. CV08. Taxonomy (NCBI): domain Bacteria; kingdom Pseudomonadati; phylum Pseudomonadota; class Betaproteobacteria; order Neisseriales; family Chromobacteriaceae; genus Chromobacterium; species Chromobacterium sp. CV08. The sequence goes on along the minus strand of NZ_CP150453.1, from coordinate 2,130,371 downwards.
CCATGGCCTGCGGCCGTGTCCTCGGTATGCTGCACGCCTATGGTGGCGCTGTGGTTGCCGCCGCCGACATTGCCGAGCGTGAAACCCTTGCTGTCCTGGTTGAACTGGTAGTTGGCGGTGGCCGCGCCGATATTGACATTGCCCTGGCTGGCGGCGATGGCGACGTCATGCACCGCCTGCAGCGAGGAGCCGGCGACATTGACGTCCCCGCCCAGGCTCACCACGCGGATCTGCTCTCCCTGGATCTGGCTGCCGTTCAACTGCTGGCCGTTCTGGCTGGACTGGCTGTCCTGGCGCGACTGGTTGTAAGGCGTCAGCGAGGTGCCGCTGTGGTTGGGTCCGCCTTCCATCGCCCGGATCGCGTCGCCGATTTGCGGCGTGTACAGCGACAGACGTGTGGTATGGCTGTAACTGCTGCTGTCGCTCTGCTGTTCGTTGACACCGGCCAGGATGTCGACCTTGCCGTTGGCGAACAGATCCACCTTGTTGCCGGCCTTCAGCTGGGCGCCGACCACGGTGATGTCGCCGACCTGCTCGACCGGCTTGCCGCTGGCCTGCAGCGAGATGTCGCCGCCGGCCAGGATGGCGCTGCCGACGCTGTTGACGGTGCGGGTATGCTGCTGATAACCCTGCTCCGATTTGGTGTAGGACATATCGAGCTCGCCACTGGACATCGAGGTGGCGGCCAGTTCGGTGCCTATGCCCTTGAGCAGGCCGAAGCCATGCTGGGTGTTGGCGATGTCCTTCAGGTTGTCAAAGGTGTCCTTCAGCGTGTTGACCGCGTTGACGGAGAAGCCGCTCTGCTTTTCCACATGGCTGTGGTCCACCACCGTCAGATCGCGCCCCTCCTGCACCATCACCGACTTGGCGCCGACGTCGACATTGCCGGTCAAGGCGCTCAGGCCGCAGCCCTGCAGCAACACATTGCCGCCGGCCTGCACCGACAGATCGCCGTTCAGGCTGCCTACCAGGCTCTTGCTCTGGCTCTGGATGATACCCTGGGTGTTCAGCGCGTCGGTCAGCTCCTTGCTGCCCACCATGAAGCCGCCCCAGCCGGTACCGAACACGCCGGAGGTTTTTTCGTGGTGGTACTGGAAGCTCTGGCTGGTATTGGTGCCGGCCAGGATGTTGACGTTGTTGCCGGCCGCCAGACGCACCGCGTCGCTGCCCGCCACCTGGCTGCCGACGATGTCGAGATCGTGGCCGGCGCTGACGGTCAGCTTGTCCGCCGACAGATTGGTGCCCACCTGGGTCGCGCTCTGATGGGCGCTGATGTCCACCGTGGTCTTGTGCTTCAGGAAGCCGCCTGACGAGGTCACCGTCTTGCTGTAATCGCTGTGCTGGTTGGCCGCGGTGCCCAGATTGATGTCGCGGCCGGCGGCCAGCGTGGCCTCGCCGTCGCTGCGCAGGCCGGCGGCGTGGGTGGCGATGTCGCGCCCAGCCTGCAGGATCAGCCCGCCCTCGCCCTGCACCGATGTGCCGTGCTGCGTCAGGTCGTAATTATTGCGGACGCGCTCGCCCCAGGTATTGTCGTTGCGGCTTTCCGTCGCCACCGCGCCCAGCAGGATGTCGTTGCCGGCGGACAGCGCGAGCTTGCCGCCGCTGGCCAGGCTCGCGCCGTTCAGCTGCGCGTCGCCGCCGGCTTGCAGCTGCAAGCCGTTCTTGCCGGACAGGCCGGCCACGGTCAGCTTGTCGGTCTGCCAGTTGTGGCTGTTGCTCCAGTTGTAACCGCTGTCGTGCTTGCTATTGACCTGGCTCTGCACGGTCAGCTGCTTGCCGGCCAGCGCGGCCAGGCTACCGCCTGTCGATTGCGCCGACGAGCCGCTCAGGCTCAGATCGCCGCCGGACTTCAGCAACACGTCGCCGCCGCCCTGCAGCAGCGAGGCGTTGCGGTTCTGGCTCAGCGTGTCGTAGCCGCCGCCCCACCAGTTGCCGGCGCCGTGTTGGCTGTCCAGCGTCGATTCCAACGTCAGGCTGTTGCCGGCCAGCGCCAATACGCTGCCGCCGGCCTTGGCGCCGCTGCCGGACAGCGTCAGGTCGTTGCCGGCGCTCAACATCAAGCTACCGCCGATGTTCAGCTGGCTGCCGACATGGTCGGTCTGCTGGTATTGGAAGCCGCCGTAGCGGTTGGCGCCGCCCAGCGCGTAACGGGTTTCGCGGCTGGCGATGTCCAGATCGCGGCCGGCCTGCAGGCTGGCGCTGCCGCTGGCGTCCAGGGCCACCGCCTGCAGTTTCAGGTCGTTGCCGGCCTGCAGCTGCATGTCGCCGCCGGCCTTGACGCTGCTGCCGGCCTGGCTGTGTTGCGCGTCGTCGGTGATGATCAGATCCTGCTTGGCGGACAGGCCCAGATCGCCGCCGGCCTGCACCTTACCGCCCTCGATGCGGATGTTGTTGGCCTGCGCCAGCAAGGCGGTGTCCGACTTCAGCGTGCCGCTGTTGACCAGGTCGCCGCTGGCCAGCAGGCTCATGCTGTTGCCTGCCAGCACCGCGCCCTGTCCGCGCAGGGATTTTTGATCTGCGTTGGCCAGGTAGACCATAGGCACCAACACGTCCTGGCCGCCGACGTTCTGCTTCACCAGCCACACCATGTCGGACGTCAGCCTGGCCATCTGATCGGCGGACAAGGCCATGCCCGGCGTCAGCTGGAATTGCTTGGCGTACTGCGCGCCGTTGCTCATCAGCTGCTGGTACTGCTCCATCGCGTTGCCGTAGCCGGACAGGAAGCGCTTGCCGGTCAGGTCGGTGACGGCGCGGCTGACCAGCTGCTGTTCGTAGAAGCCGTCGCCCAGCCGCTTCTCCACCTTGCTCGGGTCGTAGTTCAGCTGCTTCAGCAGGTAGTCGGACGAGACGAAGTTGCTGTATTGGGTGAACTGCGGATTGGTTTCCACCAGATACGGCTGCTGCGGCGCCGGCCTGGCGTGGAACATGCCGTTGTCCGGCACCGCGTAGCCGCCGGCCACCGGATTGCCGGCCTTGGCGCCGCCAGCCGCCAGCGTCACCTGCTGCGTGGCCGGCGCCGGCTGGTAGCTGCTGCCGAGCCCCCCCAGTCCCGGGATAAAGAGCGGCACGCGATTAGCCAGCTCCGCCTCGGCATTGCGGCCAATATGGCCTTGCAAGGTCTGACCGCTCGCACTGTCAACGGTCTTGCCGCCCAACGCCTGACCAGTGGCGCTCGCTGCCGACTGGCCGGCAGTGGTGACTGCCTGCCCCGTCGCCTGATCGAACATCACCGAGACTTGCGATACGGCATTCGCTACCGGCCCCATGTCCAGCTGCTTCACAGCTTTGCCATTGACAATGGTTGGCGCCTGCAGGCTCAAATGCTGATTAGTGGCAACAGTGGCATCGAGCGAACCAATCACTTGGCTATTAGTAATAGCCGGCAACCCTACTGGTGTAGTGCAAGTAAAAATATTACTTGCACAAGAAAAAATCGTCCCAGGATTGCCCAATGACATTGCATTAGACACAGCTGTGATTGTGGTAGTTTTCTTTAACTGCTGCCCAATATTTTGCACACTGCCTGATGTCGCAAAAAGGCCACCTCCCGTGGAAATTGAGCTGTACTGATTATATATTTCACCACTACTGACATGTAGATCCCCACCCACCAACAACCGGGCAGGCTGGACAAATCCACTTGCGACATCTGTAACAATCGTAGTTGTAGTAACTCTGGAAAACTCACCAGAATGGGCTATCTCTATATTTGGGTTCGTATTCGACAAAGAAACAACAGGCCCCATCCCCCCTTTGTATGCTGCCCCAGGCTCCCAAGAAGAAAGCATATCACCCATACGAATAGGTCGAACTGGAAACGGGCTGTCTAAAGAAGCTAGGTTTTTATTTGGATCAAATCCAGGCAGGAATGTATATCGATTACCATCTCGCCACAAATAGTAAACCGTCATCGTGTCTTCTGGCTGCTTCCCTAGCCAAAACGGAGGAGTCCCATCGTAATCTCTACGAACCGTCAATATTTGATTTTTCTGATCATCGCTGACAAATCGATATTTAACAACTTGGTCTGGTGTGCTATGACAATGATTACCACTACAATCATTATAAACATGCTGGGTACTTAAATCCAATCCATTCAAAAAATTGAATTGCCCAACATAAGCCATATAGCCAGATGCACATGATCTCATTCCATCATGTCCACATTCAGTATAACTAGTAACGTATGTGGGTATTTGATATGTGGTTTTTTCTGAAGTCACAGTTGTAGAGCTTTGACTAACAGTTACCGGATTCGACTCATTACTCACCCTCCCCGCTTCAATAAACATATTCCCATCCGACTGCAAGGTCGCGATGTGATTCACCACCTGCCCCGCCGCCGCGCCGGCCTGGCCGATGCGCATATCGCCCTGGCTGTACAGCCAGGCGCCGTCATGGTTGTTCAGCGTGCCGGCGATGTTCAGCGACAGATTGCCGGCCGAAGCCAGCACGGCCTTGCCGCCGCCGTTGTCCAGGCTGCCGGCGTGGATGGCGATGTCGCCGGCGGTGATGGAGGCGGCGTTGCTCAGGCTGGCCGCGTTCAGGTTCAAGGCGCCGGCGCCCAGGCTGCCATAGTTGAACAGGCCCTGGCTCAGCTGGGTGCTCAGCGTGCCGCCGATGTTGACGCTGCCGTTATTGGTCCAGTTGACGCCGGACAGGCTGAGGTTGCCGCTGCTTTGCAGCTGGCCGTTGTTGACCAGGTTGCCGCTGGCGCTGATGCTCAGATTGCGGTTGGCCTGCAACTGGGTGCCGGCGTTGTTGACGAAATCGCCCTGCAGGCTCAGCGACAGGTCCTGTCCTGACAACAAGGTGCCGGCGTTGGCCAGCGACACGGTGTCGATCGCCAGATTGCGCTGGCCGTAAACGCTGCCGCCGCCGTTGTCCAGGCCCTGCAGCTTCAGCTGCCAGTTGCCGTTGCCGGCGATCTGGCCGCCGTTGGCCAATTGGCCGCTTATCGTCAGCCGGCTGTCGCCGGCGCCCAGCGCCAAGATCTTGCCGCCGGCGTTGCGCAGGCTGCCGCTGTCCAGTTGCAGCGTCTGGCCGGCCTGCAGCAGGCCGCCGCCGTTGTCCAGGCTGGCGGCGCCCAGCGTCAGCGCGCCGTTGCTGCCCAGCGTGCCCTGCTGGTTGTTCAGCGCCTTGCCGTGCAGCGTCAGGTCGCCCTGGCTGCTCAGCACGCCCTGGCTGTTGTCGAGGTCGCCGGCGTCGACTTGCAACTGGCCGGCGGAAGTGATCCTGCCCTGCTTGCTGTTGTCGATCTGGCCGCGGACGGCCAGCTTCGCCAGGCCGCCGCCGGCCTGGCCTATCAGGCCGTGCTGGTTGCCCAGGCTGGCGGCGCTCAGTTGCAACTGGCCTGCCTGCAGCTTGCCCTCGCCGTTCTGCGCATCCTGCGCCAGCCGCGCGTCCAGGCTGGCGGCGCTTTGCAACAGGCCGCCGCGGTTGTCCAGTTGATTAGCCTGCAGCGTCAGGTCGCCGTTGGCGGCCAAGGTGCCGGCGGCCGAGTTGTCCAGCTTGCCGCCCAGCGCGATCCGGTTGCCTCCGGCGCCCAGCGCCTTGATGCCGCCGCCGCGGTTGTCCAGGGCGGCGGCGTCCAGTTGCAGGCTGTCGCCCTGCATTGTCCCCTTCTGATTGTCCAGCGCGCCCTGCAGCGTCAGCTTCAGCGCCTGGCCGCTGGCCAGCGTGCCGCCCTGGTTGTTCAGGTCTTGCCGCACATTCAAGGCCTGCGCGCCCTGGCTGCCCAGCACGCCCTGGCGGTTGTCGAGCTGGCCGGCCTCTACGGTCAGGCCGCCGTTGCTCAGCAGCTGGCCCTGCTGGTTGTTGAAGGCCTGGCCGATCTGCAGCCTGGCTTCGCCTGCGCCGATCTGGCGGATGTCGCCGGCCTGGTTGCTCAGGCTGTCGGCCTTCAGATTCAAACCCTGGGAGGCGATATGGCCGCCGTCATTCGTCAACGTGGTTTGCTTGCTCAGTTCCAGATGGCCCCCGGCCTGCAAGGCGCCGTTGGCGTTGTCTACCGTGGCCGCGTTCACCGTCAGGTCGGCATTGCCGGCCAGTTTGCCCTGGTTGTGCAAGTCGCCGCTGACGTCAACCTTGCTAGCCGCGTCTTTGCCGAGGGCCAGAATCTGGCCTTTATCCGCGTTGCTCAGACTAGCAGCGCTCAGCTGCAGATCTTTGCCGGACTGGATGGTGCCGGCGACATTCTCCAGCGCACCGGCCGTCAGCTTGACCTGGCCGCCGCTGCCCAACGTGCCGTCGTTATGCAGCTTGTCGCTCGCCGTCAAATCGACGCCCTGGCCGCCAACCAGGCTGCCTTTCGTATTGTCCAACGTCTTCAGCGTGCTGCTCAGTTGTCGCTGGGCATAGATTTCGCCGGCCTGGTTGCTCAGGTGGTCGGCGTTGAGGGTCAGACTCTGCGCGGCGAGGTGGCCGCCGTCATTGGTGAGGGTGCTCTGCTTGGTCAGATTCAGCTGACCGGCCGCTTGCAAGGTGCCCTTGCTGTTGTCGACCGTCGCCGCATTCACCGTCAGGTCCGCATTACCGGCCAGCTTGCCCTGATTGTGCAGTTCGCCCGCCACATCGACCTTGCTGGCCGCGTCTTTGCCGAGGGCCAGAATCTGGCCTTTATCCGCGTTGCTCAGACTAGCAGCACTCAACTGCAGATCTTTGCCGGACTGGATGGTGCCGACGACATTCTCCAGCGCGCCGGCCGTCAGCTTGACCTGGCCATCGCTGCCCAGCACGCCGTCGTTATGCAGCTGATTGGATACCGCCAGGTCGACGCCCTGGCTGCCGATCAGGCTGCCCCGGCTATTGTCGAGGGTCTTCAGCGTGCTGCTCAGCTGCTGCTGGGCGTAGATCTCGCCGGCCCGGTTGCTCAGGCTGTCGGCGTCCAACTTCAGGCTCTGGCCGGCGATGCGCCCGCCGTCATTGCTCAGCGAGCTTTGCTTGCTCAGCTCCAGATGGCCGGCGGCCTGCACGGCGCCGTTGGCGTTGTCGACGCTGGCCGCATTCACCGTCAGGTCGGCGTTGCCGGCCAGCTTGCCCTGGTTGTGCAGTTCGCCCGCCACGTCGACCTGGCTGGCCGCGTCCTTGCCCAGCGCCAGGATCTGGCCGGCGTTGGAGAGACGGTCCGCCGTCAACTGCAGCTCCTTGCCGGACTGGATGGTGCCGGCGGCATTGTCAAGTTGGCCGGCCGTCAGTTTGACCTGGCCGTCGCTGCCCAGCACGCCGTCGTTGTGCAGTTGTCCGGAAACGGTCAGGTCGATGCCCTGACCGCCTATCAGGCTGCCCTGACTGTTGTTCAGGGTTTTGAGTTGGCTGCTCAGCTGTTGCTGGGCGTAGATTTCGCCGGCCCGGTTGCTCAGGCTGTCGGCGTCCAGATTCAGGTTCTGCGCCGCGACGCGGCCGCCGTCGTTGGTGAGGGTCGTCTGCTTCGTCAGACCGAGGCTGCCCGCGGCCTGCAACGTCCCCTTGACGTTGTCCACGCTGGCCGCGTTGACGGTCAAATCGGCATTGCCGGCCAGCTTGCCCTGGTTGTGCAGCTCGCCCGCCACGTCGACCTTGCTGGCCGCGTCCTTGCCCAGCGCCAGAATCTGACCGGCGTTGGTGACGGAGGCCGCCGTCAGCTGCAGGTCCTTGCCTGATTGAATCGTGCCGGCGGCGTTGTCCAGCTTGCCGGCCGTCAGTTTGACCTGGCCATCGCTGCCCAGCACGCCATCGTTATGCAGCTGATTGGATACCGCCAGGTCGACCGCCTGGCCGCCGATCAGGCTGCCTTTGCTGTTTTCCAGCGTCTTCAACCTGCCGCTCAACTGCTGCTGAGCGTAGATTTCGCCGGTTTTATTAGTCAATGAGTCGGCGGTGACGTTCAGACTTTGCGCCGCGATATGGCCGCCGTCGTTGCTCAGCGAGCTTTGCTTGCTCAATTCCAGATGGCCGGCCGCCTGCAGCGTGCCCTTGCTGTTGTCGACACTGGCCGCGTTGACGGTCAGATCGGCGTTGCCGGCGATCTTGCCCTGGTTGTGCAAATCGCCGCTGACATCGATCTGGCTGGCCGCGTCCTTGCCGAGAGCCAGGATCTGGCCGGCATTCGTCACGCCGGCAGCGCTCAGCTGCAAGTCCTTGCCGGACTGGATCAGGCCGGCGCCGTTGTCGAGCTGGCCGGCGCCCAGCCTCAACTGCCCGTCGCTGCCCAGCACGCCGCCGTCGTTGCTCAGCGCGCCGTCGACACGCACGTCCGCGCCCTGCTGGCCGACCAGCCGACCCTGGCGATTGTCCAGTTGCGCCGCCCGCGCGTCCAGGCTGCCGTCGCTGGCGATGCGGCCCTGTTCGCGATTGTCCAGCGCGCCGCTTGTCAGTTGCAGCGTGCCGGCGCCGCCGTGGCCGACTTCGCCGCCGCGGTTGTCCAGGCTGCCGCTGCGCAGGCTCAGCGAGCGGCCGGCGCTGGCGAGCAGGCCCTGGCGGTTGTCGGCCGCGCCGTCGACATGCCAGGCCGAGTCGTCCTGGCCGGTCTGCACGATCTTGCCCTGGCGATTGTCCAGCGCGCCCAGCCGCAGGTCCACCTTGGCGGCGGACAACTGGCCGCCGCGATTGTCCAGCAGGCCGCCGGCGTCCAGGCTGGCGGCGCCGGCCGCGGTCAGCCTGGCGTTCCGGGTGTTCAGGTCATCTGTTGCCTGGAGGTCCAGCGCGCCGTGACTGGCGCTGACGGTGGCCTGGGACAGATCGGCCAGGCCGGCCTGCAGGCTGACATCGCCGCCGGCCAGCAGCTGGCCGCTGTGCTGTAGCATGCCGGCGCTGGTCACCGCCAGCCGGCCGTGGTCGCTGAGTTTGCCGTCGGCCTGGGCGCCGGCCGCCAGCGCGCCGTCGCCTTGCAGCGAGCCGGTGTTCAGCGTCAGATCGCCGCCGGCGCTGAGCGTCTGGTGCAAGGTGCTTTGACCGGCCACGTCTATCCGGGCCTGGCCTTCGGCGCGGGTGACGCCGTCGTGTTGCAGCTGGCCGTCGGCCTGCAGAAGCAGATTCTGCTGGCTGTGGGTCTTGCCGCGCAGGATCAGGTCGCCGGCGCTGCTCAGTTGCAGATCGCCGGCCTGCGCCGCCATCGTGCCGGCCTGATTGACGCCGACGCCCTTCTCGGTGCCGACCAGCTTGATCGCGTTGGCGTACATGCCGCCCAGCTGCGCCACGTCCAGCGCGAAGGCCGGCGCGTCGCCGGCGCTGGCCGGCAGCGGCTGCGCCGCCAGCGTGGCGGCGTCCACCTGGTTGCGCCCCAGCACCAGGTCCAGCTTCTGCGCGTACAGATCGGCGTTGACCGACACCGCCCGGCTGATGATGGCGAAGCTGTCGACATTGCCGGCGTTCAGGCCGGCGCCGTCTATGCTGACGCGGCCGCCGGCCACCTGGTAGCCGCTCAGCGCGCCTTGGGCGTTCAGTTGCGGCACGCCGGTGGTCAGCGTGACCTGCGGCGTGTTGATGAAGCCGCAGCCGCTGCACGTGATGCCCCACGGGTTGGCGATCACCACCTGCGCGCGCTGGCCGGCCACTTCCAGATAGCCGCGCAGCTGCGACGGGTTGGCCTGCGTCACTTCGTTGAGGATGATGCGGGCACTGCCGTTCTTCAGATTGGCGTTGCCGCTGATATAGCCGGCCAGCTGGGTATTGACGTTGACCGGACTGTTGTTCAGCAGCGCGCCGCCGGGGCCGACATTGAATTGCTGGTACTGGTTGTGCGATACGCCGGCGGCGGTCGGCGCGGCGATCTGCACCACAGGCAGGCCGTTGGCCGACTGGATCACGCCGGGCTGCTTGCCGGCCGGCGCGTGCGGATCGGCGACGATGTCGGCCGCCAGCGCGCTGGCGCCGAGCCCCAGACCGATCAGCAGCACGCTGAGCCGCAGCGAGAACGCCTTGCACGCCGCCGCCAGCGTCGCGGCGACGCCGTCGGCGCCGCTGCCCTTGCCCTGTCCGCAGGCATCCTCCTGCACCACCATCAATTGGCCGCGCGCTTGGTTGAAAATAATGCGATAGAGTTGCTTGTTCATGATATCGGGTCTGCTATGCGGAACGGGGCAGCGGGCTTACCACTGCGCGGTAATCGAGAAATGGGTGATGGCGGGACGGTCCCAGCCCTGCGGCTGGTGCAGCGCGCGCTCGTGGACGAGCTCGGCCGACAGATGGCCGCCCAGGCTCAGCCGCAGGCCGGCGGCCCAGCCGGACAGGCTGCGATCCGGCCCGCCGTCGTAGGCCGGACGGGCGATCTGGCCGGCGTCCAGGCCCAGGTAGGGCTCCAGCGCCAGAGAACCGGCCGGCGGCAGCGGCCAGCTCAGCTCATTGCGCAGGTAATAGCCGCTCTGCCCGACCAGGGTGCTGGTATTGAAGCCGCGCACGGTACCGCGGCCGCCGATGGCGAATTGCTCGCTGGACATCAATAGGTCCGGGCTGTATTGGCCGCGCAGCTCGCTGCTCCAGCGCAGCGTCTGCGACGCGACATGCAGCGGCAGCTGCACGGCAAGCCGCCCCTGGTACAACTCGTGGCGGGCCGTCGGGCCGCCCTGCGCCGCCAGCGCGTCCGGCTGCGCGCCCCAGGCGCCGATGCCGCGCTGGTAGCCGATGGAGGCGTCCAGCACCGCCTCGCCGAGATAATGGCGGTGGCTGAGCTCCAGCCCAGCTATCGTCAGGTCGCGGCGCTGCTGCACGACTTCGGCGTCTTCGACGAAGCTGCGCGAGGCCTTGCGCGTCAGGCTCAGCTTGATGTCGGTCTTGCCGTTCTGGTCGCGCTGCAACAGCCGGGACAGCGACAGCAGCGCGTTGCGGCTGTGGCCGCTGGCGGTGAAGTCCTGGTTGACGCCCTGCACCGTCTGGCTGTAGTCGAAGCCGCTATAGCTGACGAAACCGGTCCAGTTGCCCAGCGGCAACAGCCAGGACAGCGATGTCGAACGGCTGAGCGGGTGGACCAGGTGCTCGGCGTCCTGGGTCCAGGACAGCGACACGACGTCGTTGAGGCAGGTGACGCCGCCCAGCGTCAGGCTGCCGGTGGTTTGCAGCCGACCGGTGGCGCGCTGTCCGGAATCATCCAGCGTCAACGCGCCGCCAAGCGGGCGGCCGTCCTGCCGCGTCACCACCACATCGCTGTCGCCCGGCGCGTCGCCCGGCACCATTTCCATCGTCGCCTGCTGGCCGGGCACCCGGCCCAGCTGCTCCAGTCCCTGCTCCAGGTCCCGCACATTCAGGATGTCGCCCGGACCGGTCGGAAAGGCGGTGCGCAAGCCGATGTCGCTGCCGCCGGCCTTCAACCGGATCGCGTGGATGCGGCCCGGCACCACCGCCAGCCGCAGCGCGCCGCCGCCGAGGTTCTGTTCCGGCAGATAGACGCGGCTGGTGACGTAGCCGCGCGCCACCATCGCGTCGGTCAGCGCCGCCACCAGGCGGTTCAGCTCGGCCAGGCCGGTGCAATGCCCGGCCGCCGCGCGCGCCAGCGGCTGCAGCCAGGCCTGCCAGTCGGCCGGCGCGCCGTCCAGCACGACTTCGCGGATGGAGAAACAGGCGGCCTCGGCCGCCGGCGGCACGGCCCGCGGCACCGGCTTGGCGGCCGGTGCAGGCAGGATGATGTCGGGGCGCTGTTGCAGTTCCTGCCGTTGCAGGTCGAGCTGTTGCTGATGGTTGCGCAGCAGCTGGTCGGCTTGTTGCTGCAGCGCTTCGGGCAAGGCGGCGGCGCACAGCGCCGGAAACAGCAAGCCGCCCATCAAGGCGGCCCGGGAGGAAATCGACACGGCAGACACTAGAGTGATTACTTAAGGAAAGTTAACAAAAATGTGGTGAATGTTAACCAAATATGAATGCCATTTAACTAAGTAAAAATACTTAAATCGATACGATTGGCAGCAAACTCTGACTCGTACGTCGTTTTTGACCATTTGGTTTCAATATTTACAATTTATTGACAAATAACTCCGCAGCCATCGCCACACCGCGGTCGGCCGCCCGTGGCAAGGCTTGCGCCGCGCCCGCCGCCCCCAGGCCGGAAACGCGCCGCCCGCATGGCATATGCCATCCAAAACCCCTTTTCCGACAGGGTGGCACGGGCTTTCGCGCTGGGTTAACCTACCTTCCGGCTGTGTGTCCGCCACGACGCCGGCCCGGCTCGGCGACCGTTTCCGCGCGGCCTCGCCCGGCAGCCGATACAATCTAAAAAGAGATAGCGACACCGCCAACGGTGCCCGACAACAAGCCGGCCGCGAGCCGGAACTTTCCCTTACGAGAAGCATTACCATGGCAATCAGTGTTTTCGACCTGTTCAAGATCGGCATCGGCCCGTCCAGCTCCCACACCGTGGGTCCGATGCGCGCCGCCCGCCAATTCATCGCCCGCCTGGAGAAGGACGGCCTGCTGGACGCCACCGTCCGCGTCCACGCCGAGATGTTCGGCTCGCTGGGCGCCACCGGCAAAGGCCATGGCACCGACGTGGCGGTGCTGCTGGGCCTGCAGGGCGAGCAGCCCGACCTGGTCGACACCGACGCCGTGGACGGCATGCTGGCGGCGATACGCGAACAGCGCAAACTGAAGCTGTTGGGCAAGCGCGAGATAGACTTCGTCGAAGGCGAACACCTGGTGCTGCACAAGAAGAAGACCCTGCCCTACCACCCCAACGGCATGATCTTCGAGGCCTTCGACGCCGCCGGCGAAAGCCTGTCCAAGCGCGCCTACTACTCGGTCGGCGGCGGCTTCGTCGTCGACGAGGCGGCGATAGACGCCGGCTTCGTCCCGCCGGGCGTCACCGAGCTGAAGCACCCGTTCAAGTCGGCCGCCGAGCTGTTGGCGCTGTGCCAGCGCCACGGCAAGAGCATCAGCCAGATCATGCTGGAAAACGAGCTGTCCTGGCGCAGCGAGGACGAGGTCCGCGCCGGCCTGCTGAACATCTGGAACGTGATGCAGGCCTGCGTGAAGCGCGGCTGCGAACGCGAGGGCATCCTGCCCGGCGGCATGAAGGTGAAGCGCCGCGCCGCCGACATGCACCGCAAGCTGCTGGCCTCGCCGGAAGCCGCGATGCGCGACCCGCTGACGGTGATGGACTGGGTCAATCTGTACGCGCTGGCCGTCAACGAGGAAAACGCCGCCGGCGGCCGCGTGGTGACCGCGCCGACCAACGGCGCCGCCGGCATCATCCCGGCGGTGATGCACTACTACGCCCGCTTCGTGCCCGGCGCCAGCGAGGACGGCATCGTCCGCTTCCTGCTGACGGCCGGCGCCATCGGCATCCTGTTCAAGCTGAACGCATCGATCTCCGGCGCCGAGGTCGGCTGTCAGGGCGAGGTCGGCTCGGCCTGCTCGATGGCCGCCGGCGCGCTGTGCGAAGTGATGGGCGGCACGCCGGAACAGGTGGAGAACGCCGCCGAGATCGGCATGGAACACAACCTGGGCCTGACCTGCGACCCGGTCGGCGGCCTGGTGCAGGTGCCGTGCATCGAGCGCAACGCGATGGCCTCGGTCAAGGCGATCAATGCGGTGCGGATGGCGCTGCGCGGCGACGGCCAGCATTTCGTGTCGCTGGACCGCGTGATCAAGACCATGCGCGACACCGGCATGGACATGAGCACCAAGTACAAGGAAACGGCTCGCGGCGGCCTGGCGATCAATGTGATCGAGGTGCCGGTCAACATCGTCGAATGCTGACCCCGCAAAGCTGAAAACGGCGGCCGCGCCTTGCCCGGCCGCCGTTTTTTTTACGCTGGCATCCGGACCGCGCCGCTGGCACACTGGAGTCGGCCCCACCAACCGAGTCGACACCCGTGCAATCGCTAGAAATAGAAACGCCCCGCCTGCGGCTGCGTCCGCTGGACGGCGGCGACGCCGCCTTCATCCTGGAACTGCTGAACGAGCCGGCCTTCATCGCCAATATCGGCGACAAGTCGGTCCGCGATCTGGCCGGCGCCCTCAACTACATCGAAAAAGGTCCGCAGGCGAGCTATCTGCAGCACGGCCACGGCCTGCTGCGGGTGGCGCTGCGCGACGGCGACATCCCGGTCGGCATCTGCGGCCTGGTCAAGCGCGACAGCCTGCCGCACCCGGACATCGGCTACGCCTTCCTTGAACGCCACTGGGGCCGAGGCTACGCCTGCGAGGCCGGCGCCGCCTGCCTGGAACACGGCCGGGACCGGCTGGACCTGGCCTATGTGGTCGGCATCACCGCGCCCGACAATCAGGGCTCGATCCGGGTACTGGAAAAGCTGGGCCTGCGCTACGACCGCACGCTGGACCTGCCGGGCATAGACGGCCCCAGCCTCTACTTCGTCCCCGTCGGCGACGACCGATAAAAAAACCGGGCGCATGGCCCGGTTTTTTGATTCCGACACAGACAGCGGTCAGACGGCCAGATAGGACGACTGCTTCAGACCGCGGCAGAACTCGGCGAAGAACTGGCTGCGCTCATCGGCCGACAGGTCGCATTCGCGGGTCTTGGCCTCGTAGCGGTTGATCAGATCCTCCGGGGACAGGTGCACATAGCGCAGCATGTCCTCGATGGTGTCGTGCTCCTCGACGCCGGATATCTCCAGCTCGCCGCCCTCGCGGACATAGACGTTGACCGAGTCGGTGTCGCCGAACAGATTGTGCATGTCGCCGAGGATTTCCTGGTAGGCGCCCACCAGGAACACCGCGATCAGGTACTCGTCGCCCTGCTTCACCTCGTGCACCGACATGCTGGACTCGATGCTCTGCTGGTCGACGTACTGCTTCAGCTTGCCGTCGGAGTCGCAGGTCAGGTCCTGCAACACCGCGCGGCGGGTCGGCTGCTCGGCCAGACGGTGCGCCGGCATGATGGGCAGTACCTGGTCGATGGCCCAGGTGTCCGGCAGGCTCTGGAACACCGAGAAGTTGCAGAAGTACTTGTCGGCCAGGCGGTCGGTCAGCTCGTCGTAGACCTGGCGCTGCGAGCGCTGGCTGGCCTGCAGCTGATTGTGCAGCCGGCGGCACAGCGTCGCGTGCAGATCCTCGGCCAGCGCCTTTTCCTTCAGCGACAGCCGGCCTTCGGCGTACATCTCGCTGACTTCGGACACGCAGTGGCTGGCGCGGTAGTAGATTTCGGTGACCAGTTCCTCGTCGTTGAGGTTGGCCAGCTCCACCAGCTTGCGCAGCGGCAGCGACAGCGCCTCGACGTCGTCGACCCGGGCCACGGAATCCGGCAGCCGCTCGACGTCGGTGACGTTCATCAGCAGCACCGCGTGGTGCGCGGTCATCGCGCGGCCGGATTCGGACAGGATGCGCGGATGCGGGATGCCGTTCTCGGCGCAGAACTCGGACAGCATCGACACGATCACGTGGGCGTATTCGTCCATGTCGTAGTTGATCGAGCTGTCGTTGCGCGAGTGGGTGCCGTCGTAGTCGACGCCCAGGCCGCCGCCGACGTCGACATGGTCGACCGGCATGCCCAGCGCGCGCAGTTCGGCGAAGTAGCGGATCGCCTCGCGGAAGCCCAGCCGGTAGTCGGCGATATTGGCGATCTGCGAACCCATGTGGAAGTGCATCAGCCGCACGCAGTCGGCCAGGCCGGCGGCGGTCAGCTTGTCTACGGCCGAGATCAGCTGGCCGGCGGACAGGCCGAACTTGCCCTTCTCGCCGCCGGTGTCGGACCACTTGCTGGAGGCCAGCGACGACAGCCGCACGCGCAGGCCGATATTCGGGCGCACGCCCAGCTTGCCGGACTCCTCGATCACCAGCTCGACCTCGGACTCCTTCTCGATGACGATGAAGACCTGGTGGCCCAGGCGCTCGCCCATCAGCGCGAGGCGGATGAATTCGCGGTCCTTGTAACCGTTGCAGACGATGGTGCAGCCCTTGGGCGCCAGCGCCAGCACCGCCATCAGTTCCGGCTTGGAGCCGGCTTCCAGGCCGATGGACACGTCGGGCGTGGCGATGATGCTCTTGACCACCGCTTCTTGCTGATTGACCTTGATCGGATAGATGGCGGTGTAGCGGTTGCCGTAGCCCTGCTCGGCGATCGCCTTGTCGAAGGCGCCGCACAGACGGGCGACGCGGTCCTGCAGAATGTCCGGGAAACGGACCAGCAGCGGCAGGTCCAGGCCCTTGCCGCCCAGATCGTGCACCAGGCGGTACAGATCGATGTCCTTGCGTTGGCGCACATTCGGGCGCACGACGATATTGCCGTTGTCGCCGACGTCGAAATAACCAGCCCCCCAATGCCGGATGCCGTACAGGCTCCGGCTATCAGCCACAGACCAAGCCATGAGTTTTCCTCTCAGAACTTATGATGGATAACCCCGCTCCTTAGTGCACGGCTTTCGGGCTCTACAGCTTTTATGTGGGCCTGGGATGTCGGAGCGAAACAGAGTGAATTGTAGTTGTTGCACAGCGCAAACGAGCGCGGATTGTAACAACATCTCGCTGATTGACAAGTAAAAAAATGTTGCCGTTCCGTGGCGCTCAATGACGGCGGCGCCGCGCCGCGCCGACCGTCGTCCGCATCGCGAAAATTCCAGGCAGTCAAAACAATGGATTGCATGCCACACCGGCCGTCAGCAATGACAAGCGACAATCTTCCTACGCCGCGTCCGGTCAGCGAATTTTCGACATCGAAGCGCCGTTTTCACCATATACGCAACACCCGGCCGCCGCCGCGCGGCATGACTGCGGCCGCGGCCGGGTTTACAATCGGCCATCGCGCAACCCGACCGCACACGCCATGACGCCACACAGCCGCTTCCTGCAACACGCCCTCTCCGCCGACGCCGCCGCCAGCTGGCCGCTGCCCGGCGGCCTCGCCGCCCGCTGGCCGGCCTCCGGCTGCGTGCAGATAGATCCGCCCGGCGACGGCGCCGATTCGGTGCTGCTGTCCTGCGGCGTGCACGGCAACGAGACCGCGCCGATCGAGGTCGTCGACGCGATACTCGACGACATCGCCGCCGGCCGGCTGGCGCTGCGCTGCCGGCTGCTGGTGATCTTCGCCAATCCGGACGCCATCCGCGCCGGCGTGCGCTACCAGAACTACGATATGAACCGCCTGTTCAACGGCGCGCACGCCAAACAGCCGGAACTGCCGGAGGCCAGCCGCGCCGCCGAGCTGGAGGCGCTGGCCGCCGCCTTCTTCGCCGAGTCCGCCGGCCGCCGGCTGCACTACGATCTGCACACCGCCATCCGCGGCTCGGCCTTCGAGAAATTCGCCATCTATCCGTATCCGCACCAGCGCGCCCACAACCGCGAGCAACTGGCCTGGCTGCAGCAGTGCGGCATCGAGGCGGTGCTGCTGCACAGCCAGCCGGCCAACACCTTCAGCTACCACACCAGCCGCCACTGCGAAGCCGACGCCTTCACGCTGGAGCTGGGCAAGGCGCGGCCGTTCGGCCACAACGAGCTGTCCCGCTTCGCCGGCATAGACCGGGCGCTGCGCCGACTGCTGACCGAGCCGCGGACCGAGATCGCGCCGCTGCGCGAAGACGACCTGCCGCTGTTCCGCGCCAAATACGATCTGCTGAAGCACAGCGAGGCGTTCCGGCTCCATCTGGCCGACGACGTGCAGAACTTCACGCCGCTGGCCGACGGCATGCTGATCGCCGACGACGGCGACATCCGCTATGTCGCCAGCGGCGGCGAAGAGCGCATCCTGTTTCCGAACCCGACGGTGAAGCCGGGCCTGCGCGCCGGCATCATCGTCGAGCCGGTGCGGCTGGACTGAACGCCGCAAACGAAACGGGCCGCATCGCGGCCCGTTTTTCATTGATGCGCCGGCGCGCCCGCGCTCAGCTGGAGATGTAGTTGAACAGCGATAGCTGCGACACCTGGGCGTAGGTCTTCTGCGTGTACTGCAACGAGGTCTGCGTCATCGTGAAGTCCGAGATCGCCTTGGCCATGTCCAGGTTCTGCAAGTCGCCGATACTGGTGTTGTACTGCAGGTTGAGGCTGCTGCTCATGCTCTGCAGATTGGCGTTCTCCTGCTCGCGCGCGCCGACCGAGGCCTGGCTGACCGAAATCTGCTGGGTCGCCGAGGTGATCTGGTTGATCACGGTGTTCAGCTGGGCAGCGTAATTGGCCGGCTGCGGGTTCTGCCCCAGCAGATTGTATAGATTGACCAGCGAGTCGAAGGCGCCGGTCGCGCTGCCGCCGGGCGTGCCGAACACCGCATTGCCCGGATCGGAGATCGTCATCGTGCGCGAGGAGCTGATCTGGACGCTGCGCTGGCCGTTGTCGCCGTTGTAAGTCACCGCCGGCGAACCCGCCAGATTGACGGTGAACGGCGCCGTGGTCACCGCGTTGCCGCTGAACAGATAGTTGCCGTTGCCGTCGGTGGAGTTGGCGTAGCCGGCCAGCTCGTTGATGCCTTCCTGGACCGTCTTCTGGATCTGCTGCAACTGCACCGGGGACAGGCTGCCGTCGCCGGCCTGGATCGCCTGGCTTTTCATCGCGTTCATCAGGTTGACGGCGCTGCTGAGCGTGGAGTCAGACAGCGACAGCCAGGACGACACCGCCTGCGTGTTCTTCTGGTACTGGTCGTTCTGCCCGCTGGAAGTGTTCAACAGCTCGATGCGCGCGGCGGCCACCGGATCATCGGCGGGCGTGACCACCCGCTTCTGATTGTCGATCTGCATATTGACCTGCAGCAGCTGGGCCTGCAGATTCGACATATTGTTTACGCCGGACTGGTACAGAGTAGACGAACTGATGCGCATCGCCGCTCTCCTTCAAAATGACTATCCACGTCAGGACATGATGTTGAGAATGTTGGAAAAGGTCGACTGCGCGATCTGTATCACCTTGCTGCAGGCCTGATAGGACTGCTGGTACTTGATCAGGTTCGCCGCCTCCAGGTCCAGGTTCACGCCGGAAGCATTGGAGTTGGCGGTGGTCGCCTGCTGCAAGGAACTCGCCGCCGCCGTGTTCTGCAGACTGGAGGTATTGGTCTGGTTG
This sequence comes from Chromobacterium sp. CV08, assembly GCF_051129845.1. NCBI lineage: Bacteria > Pseudomonadati > Pseudomonadota > Betaproteobacteria > Neisseriales > Chromobacteriaceae > Chromobacterium > Chromobacterium sp. CV08. The sequence continues at coordinate 2,111,468 of NZ_CP150453.1, read as the reverse complement.
CCGACCGACGCCACCGTAGTCGAATAATAGGTCTGGTACGACTGATTGTTGACCAGGGCGATATTCTGCTGGGCGGTCAGCTGGCGCAGATTGTTGCCGTCGCCCAGCGACTTCGTGCCGACCGGCGCCGGGCCGACGGTAAAGGTCTGGCTGGCGCCCGGCGCGCCGGACAGCTGGAAGCCGATGCCGACATCCACCGGCGGCGTCGCCGTGGTCTGCAGCTTGTAGCTGTTGGGCAGCGACGGGTCCACCACCACATTGTACGGCCCGCCGCCGTTGGTGCCGGCGATGGTCGCGGTCATCGTCACCGGCGTCGTCGCCGACGCGGTGATGGTCATGCCGGTCAGCCCGGTGGACGGGTGTTGCGCGACGGAGTCCAGGACCGGCGGGGTCTTGTTGATATCGGTCTGGAACGTGCCGGGCAGCGACGACCAGACGCCGCTCATCGTCACGCCGCTGCCGCCGGTGCCGCCGGTCGGCACCAGATTGGATGCCGTGGCGAGCTTGGTCGGATCGGACATCACGACGGCGAACTGGCCGGCGGCGTACTGCGGATTGCTGGCGTACGACGACAGATCCTGGAAGATCGGTCCGCCGGGCTGGCCGTTGTAGTCCATGCCCAGCTGGTTCTGGTAGTTCATCGCCGCCGAGAAATTGATCGCCAGCGTGCCCAGCTGGTTCTGCGTCTGCACCAGCGCGTTGTCGCGGAAATTCAGCAGCGCGCCCAACTGGCCGCTGCCGAGCAGCGTGTCGGGCAGGATGGTCAGCGTATTATTCGGATTGGTGAAGCCCACCTGCAGATTGGCCGGATTGTTCGGGTCGCTCTGGGTGGCCAGCTGATTGACCGTGTTGCCGGTCACCAGGGTCTGGCCGCTGCCGATATAGACCGTGTACGAGCCGTCGCTCTGCTTGCTGACCGAGGCGCCGACCAGCTGGTTCAGCTGCAGCACCGCCTGGTCGCGCTGATCGAGCAGGCCGTTCGGCTGCTGGGTGTTCGGATTGCCGCCGGTCAACGCGCCGATCTGCTGGTTCAGCGTGGCGATCTGGCTGGCCAGCGCGTTGATGCTCTTCACCGAGTTGGCGATCTGGCCGTTGGCGCCCTGCTGCAGCTGCACCAGCTGCGAGTTCATCGACGTGATCTTGCTGGCCAGCGCCTGGCCCATGCTCAGCACGTTCTGGCGGCTGGGCAGCGAGCCTGGCTGCTGCGTCAGCGTCTGCATCGCGCTGAAGAAATCCTGGATCGCCGGACTCGGACTCTGGGTGGAGCTGGCGATCATCGAGTTGATCTGGCTCAGCTGCTGGAACTGGGTGGTGTAATAGCTGCTGTTGGTCTGGGCGGTCTGCAGCTGACCCACCAGGAACTGGTTGTAGCTGCGCAGCACATTGGTCGCGTCGACCCCCTGGCCGAGGAAACCGAAACCGGCGTTCTGCGGCTGGCGGTCTGCCTGGGTGACGTACTGGGTGTTGTAGCCCGGCGTATTGGAGTTGGCGATGTTGTTGCTGGTCACCGACAACGCATTCTGGGCGACGTTCAGACCGCTCAGGCCGATACCGAATATGTCCGCTCCGACGACTGACATGATTTATCCCCTCTCCATTCCCTTATCGGCCGCTGGCGCCCGAACTTGATCAGGACCTGGCCACTTGCTGCGCCAGACTGGCTGCGACGTCCACCAGCTTGCGCGCGTAGCGCGGGTCGGTGGCGTAGCCGCCGTTCTGCAGGCCCTGGGCGAAGCCGTACATGTTCTGCCCCTGGTTCAGCACATTGCGGTAGCGCGACGAACCCTTGAGCACCTTGGCGTAATCGGAAAAGGCGTCGGCGTAGCTGTCGTAGGAACGGAAGGTCTCCATCCGCTTCTGCGCCACGCCGCCGCTGTACTCGGTGGTCATCACGGTGGCGGTCTTGCCCTGCCAGTCCGCGCCGGCCTTGATGCCGAACAGATTGTGGCTGTCCGAGCCGTCGGCGTTGCGTATCGTGCGCTTGCCCCAGCCGCTTTCCAGCGCCGCGTGCGCCACCACGCATTCCGGCGCCACGCCCAGCGCCTGGGCGGCGCCGCGCGCGTGCGGCATCAGCCCGTTGACGAAGGACTTGCCGCCGCCGGCCGTCGTGGCGGTGCCCGAAGCCTGCGCGGCCGCGCCGGAGGCCGCCGCCTGCGCTTCCTGGTAGGCCTGCAGCACGCGGTGGCCGCCTATCGGCTGCGCCGACAACGCCGGCCCGTGGCTCTGCAGCGGCGCGCGCAGCTGGCTGTCTTCCGGCGAAAAGCCGGACTGGCGCGCGATCTGGCGGTAGATCATGTCGCCCAGCCCGATGCCGCCGCGGGCGCACAGGCCCTGGACCAGCTGCTGGTCGGCCATGCTCTGGAAAGTGTCCATGCTGTTGGACTGTTCGGTCTCGTCGAAATGCGTCGCCCGCATGCCTTTCAGCATGGTGTTCATCAGCAGGGCCTCGAACTGCGAGGCCGCCTCGCGCGCGGCGGACTGCGGATCCTTGTTGGCCTTGGCCTTCAATTTCTGCATGCTGACGGGGTCGATCGCCAGCTGATGGCTCATCGCATCCTGCGGCACGACTCCCTGAAACTTTGCGATCATATCTTGCTCCTCGGCGCCGTTACAGCAATAAGCATGCCAAGAATCAGATAATCTGCAGGTCCGCCTTCAGCGAACCGGCCGATTTCATCGCCTGCAGGATCGAGATCAGATCCTGCGGCGTCGCGCCCAGCGCGTTCAGCGCGTTGACCACCTGGGCCAGGTTGGCGCCGCCCTTCAAACCCACCACCTTGCCGCTGGTGCTGTTGATGGTGATGTCGGCCTGGTTGGTGACCGTGGTCTTGCCACCGGACAGGGCATTGGGCTGGCTGACCTGCGGCGTGTTGTTGATCGTCACCGACAAATTGCCGTGCGACACCGCGCAGGCGCCCAGCGTGACCGCCTGGTTCATCACGATGGAGCCGGTGCGGGCGTTGATGATGACCAGCGGGGAAAGATCTGCCGGATCGACGGCAATATTTTCCATCCGCGACAGGAATTGCACGCGCTGGTTGCTGTCGAACGGCGCCCTCACCTCGATCAGGCGGCCGTCGACCGCGCGCGCGGTATCGGCGCCGAATACCCGGTTGATCGCCTGGACCGCGCGATTGGCGGTGGTGAAGTCGGCTTCCTGCAGCTCCAGGTGGATGAACTCGCCGTCGCCGAGCGCGGTCTGCACCTCGCGCTCGACGGTGGCGCCGGCCGGGATGCGACCGACGCTCAGCTGGTTGATCTGGGTCGAGCTGCCGCCGGCCGAGGCGCCGGCACCGCCGACCACCACATTGCCCTGCGCCATCGCGTAGATCTGGCCGTCGGCGCCCTTCAGCGGCGACAGCAGCAGCGTGCCGCCGCGCAGGCTCTTGGCGTCGCCGAACGAGGAGGCGGTCACGTCCAGCATCTGGCCGCGCTTCGCGAACGGCGGCAGCGTGGCGGTCAGCGTCACCGCCGCCACGTTCTTCGGATCGATCTTCGTTCCCGGCGGCACCTGCACGCCGAGCTGGTTCAGCATATTGATCATCGCCTGGCCGGTGAACGGCGACGAGGTGACCTTGTCGCCACTGCCGTCCAGACCGACCACCAGGCCATAACCTATCAACTGGTTGGGACGGACGCCGCCGATATTGGCGATGTCCTTCAAACGCTGCGCCGACCACGCCGGCCATGCCGCGGCCAGCAACAGGCTGGCCAGCACAATCCATTTTTTCATCAAGCCGCTCCCGCCGCCGCCATCAGATCGGCAGCAGCGACATAAAGAATTTCGACAGCCAGCCCGGCTCGTTGTACAGACGGTTGTTGCCCTTGGTCTGCTGCTCGACCCGCGCGTCGGCCAGTTTCAGCGAAGACACGGTGCGGTCCGGCGCCACGTCGCGCGGATTGACCACGCCGGACAGCCGTATCGACTCGGTATCGCTGTTGATGCGCACCATCTTCTCGCCGCTGACCACCAGATTACCATTGGCCAGCACGTCGATCACGGTGACGGTGATCGAGCTGATGAAGCTGGTCGCCACCTGGTTGTTGCCCTTGCCGGTGTTGTTGGCCGAACCCGAGCTGTTGAAATTGGTGCCGCCGAGACCGCCGGCCAGCCCGCTGGGCAGGAAGGGAATCTTGACGCCGGCGGTGATGTTGGACGTCAGCGCCGAGGTGCGGGTGTCGGTGGTCTGCTCGGACTGCGAGGTCGAGGAGTTTTCCTGGATGGTGATCTGCAGCGTATCGCCGACCTGCACCGGCATCGCGTCCTGGAACATCGGCCGGTAGCTGGCCGCCTGGAAGATCGAGCCGTTGGCCGGCAGGCCCACCGGCCTGGGCTGCGGCCGCGCCGTGGTCGGCCCCTGCACCAGCTGCGGCTCCTGCACCGCGCAGCCGGCCAATAGTGCCGCCGCCATCGCCATCATCGCCAATCGGATCTTCATTGCCATGCTCCCGTCAAAACAGCCGCGCGGGCGTTGCCCGCGCCGCCTTACATATTGCTCAGCTTCTGCAGCATCTGGTCCGCGGTGGTCACCGCGCGCGAGTTCATCTCGAACGCGCGCTGGGCGGTGATCATATTGACCAGCTCCTCGGTGACGTTGACGTTGGACGTTTCCAGGAAGCCGGACTGGATGGAGCCGCGACTGTCGGTCTGCGCGTTGCCGTCCTGCGGGTCGCCGGAGGCGGCGGTCTGCAGATACAGATTGTTGCCCAGGCTCTGCAGGCCCTGGGGATTGATGAAGGTGGTCAGCAGAATCGTGCCGGCGGTCTGCGGCGCGGTGGCGCCGGCCAGCGTGTACTGCACCACCCCGGCGGCGGAAACGGTGATCTGCTGCGCGGTGGCCGGGATATTGATGTTCGGGTTCAGCGGCAGGCCGTCGGCATTGACGACGTCGCCGTTGGCGTTGCGCTGGAATTCGCCGTTGCGGGTGTAGGCGGTGGTGCCGTCCGGTTGCAGCACGCGGAAGAAGCCCTCGCCGTTGACTTCCAGATCCAGCGGCTGGCCGGTCTGCTGCGGCACGCCCTGGGCGAAGATACGCGTCGTCGCCACCGCGGCGGAACCGGTGCCCAGCTGCAGGCCGGTGGGGTTGGCGTTGCCGTTGGCCAGCTGGCCGCCCGGCTGGCGAAGCGTCTGGTAGTACAGATCCTCGAAGACGCCGCGGCCCCGCTTGAAGCCTATGGTGTTGACGTTGGCCAAGTTGTTGGACACCACATCCAGTTGGAACTGGCTGGAGTCCATGCCGGTCTTGGCGATATACAGTGCGCGCATCATGGCGGTTCTACCTTGTCTGTTCTTTCAGCGATGCCGTCAGTTCATCGACAGCAACTGCGCAGCCTGCTGGTCGTTCTGCTGCGAGGTCTGCATCATCTTGATATTCATTTCATACTGGCGGCCGTGCGAGATCATCTGCACCAGCGCGTCCACCGAGTTGACGTTGGACGACTCCAGCGTCTCGGGCACCAGCTTGACATCGGCGCTGGCCGGCAGCGTGCCGCCGCCGTTGACGTGGAACAGCCTGTCCTCGCCCTTGTAGACGTCCTTGGGGCCGGGATTGACCATCTTGATCTGCCCGACCAGCTGCGGCGCGCGATCGTTGCCGTTCTGCGGCACCGCCATCACCGAACCGTCGTTGCCCAGCTGCACCGAGGAGCCGGCCGGCACCGTGATCGGACCGCCGTCGCCGAGGATCACCAGGCCGGTGCGGGTGCGCATCATGCCGTTGGCGTCCAGCACATAGCCGCCGTCGCGGGTATAGGCCTCCTGGCCGTCCGCGCCCTGCACGGCGAAGAAACCCGGCGAACCGAGCGCGAAGTCGGCCGGGTTGCCGGTGTGTTGCAGGCTGCCCTGGCTGGCGTCGAAGCCTATGGTGTTGTCCACCACATAGGTCCGCGTCGGCGCGCCGTCGCCGACCACCGGCAAGGCGCGGAACGCGGCCAGGTCCGCCTTGAAGCCGTTGGTGTTGACGTTGGCCAGATTGTTGGCCGTGGTGGCCTGCTGCCACATTTCATGCTTGGCGCCGGTCATCGCCAGAAACAGCACTCGATCCATGCTTCAGTCTCTATTTCGCCGATCAGATGTTGAGCAGGGTCTGGATCAACGTGTCCTGGGTCTTCACGGTCTGCGCATTGGCCTGGTAGTAGCGCTGCGCGGTGATCATGTTCACCAGTTCGTTGGTCAGGTTGACGTTGGAATCCTCCACCTGGCCCGACGACAGCGTGCCGGTATTGCCGGCGCCCGGCGGGTTGACGGTGGGACCGCCGGAGTTGCCGGTCTGCATCCACAGATTGCCGCCTATGTCCTGCAGGCCTTGCGGATTGACGAAGTTGGCCAGCGCCACCTGACCGATGGTCTTGGTCTGGCTGTTGGAGAAGCTGGCCTGGATCAGGCCGTTGCTCGAGATGTTGATGCCCTGCAGCGTGCCCGGCGCCGAACCGTCCTGCGTCGTGGTCAGCGTGGCCGAGGTCTGGGCGATCTGCGTCGAGTTGGCGAAGTTGACGTTGACCGTCTGCGGCACCGCCGCGCCGTTCAGCGTGGTCGGCGTGAAGGTGATCGCCACCGGCGCGGTCGGGCTGGTCAGCACGCCGCTGGTATTGAAGACCATATTGAAGGTGTTCGGATTCGGCGCCGATACCGCGTTGCCGTCGACATAGGCGCTGACCGTCCAGGTGTTGCCGGCGGGGGTGGCCGTGCCTATCGAATAGTAAAGCGTCATCTGGTGCGAGTTGCCGAGGCTGTCGTACACCGTCTGGTTATTGGTCCAGGTGTAGGAGTTCGGATCGGCCGGATTGTTGATCGGCGTGTTGACCGGCGGCTTCTTGGTGGAGTCCAGCTGCACCGCCAGATTCATCTTGCTGGTGGCCACCGGCGGCACCGAGGTGTTGGTCAGCTGCAGATTGCCGACCGGCCCCTGCGAGATATTGCCGGACGAGTTGGCCGTCCAGCCTTGCAGGTAGTTGCCGGTGGTGCTGACGATATAGCCCTGGTTGTTGACCTGGAACTGGCCGTTGCGGCTGTAGGCCTGGGTGCCGTTCGGCAGGCCCATCATGAAGAAGCCGCTGTTGTTGATCGCCAGGTCGAGACTGCGCCCGGTGGTCTCCAGGTTGCCGCCGCCCATGTTCTGCGTCACGCCCTGCACCTGCACGCCTATGCCCGGCGTGGTCGCGGTGATGCCGTACAGGCTGTTGCCGTAGATGTCGGCGAACTCGGTACGCGAGCTCTTGAAGCCGACGGTGTTGGCGTTGGCGATGTTGTTGCCTATGGTGTCCAGCTGCGTGGACGCGGCGTTCAGACCGCTCAAACCCTGTTGAAAACCCATTTGCTGCTCCTTGACTCAAGCTAGATTCACGACAGGGCGAATCAGGACATCTGCGCTACGCTGGACAACGGCACCGAACCGTTCGGCAAGACCAGCATCGGCACGCCGCTGGCCCAGCTCACCGCCTTCACCTGCTGCGTGTTGTAGGCGGTGGCGGTGGTGCTGCCGCCGGCGCTGGCCTGGATCACCTTGACCTGGAAAGTGTAGTTGCCGGACGGCAGCGCATTGCCCTTGCCGTCGGTACCGTCCCAGTTGAAGGTGTTCAGGCCGGCGCCGGGATTCGGCAGGCTGACGGAATCCACCACATTGTTGTTCTTGTCCAGCACGCTGATCTGCACCGAGGCGGCGGGACCGTTCAACACCACGCCGCCCTGGGTGGTCTGGCCAGAAGCCGGGGACGGCAGCGAATTACCGGCCACCATCACGTTCTTGCCTATCATCGACGACGCCATCAGCGACTGGGTGGAGTTCTGCGCGGTCACCAGCTGCTGCATCGTCTGATTCAGCGTCTGCAGGCCGGACACCTGGCTGATCTGCGCCATCTGGCTGGTCATCTGGCTGTTGTCCATAGGATTCAGCGGATCCTGCGCGTTCAGCTGCGCGGTCAGCAACCTCAGGAAGTTGTTCTGCAGCGTCTGGGCGCTGGCGGCCGACGCGGTATTGCCGGAGGACGAGCCGTTGACGGCCTGGATGCCGGACGCGCCGGGCACCGGCTGATTGTTCAGATTGCTGTAGTTGAAGCTGTTGCCGGTAGCAGATGCCATGACCGTCATCCTCCACTAGTTGGTTTACTGGCCGAGCTGCAGCGTTTTTTGCAGCAGGCTCTTGGCGGTGTTCATCATTTCAACGTTGTTCTGATAGGCGCGGGAGGCGGCGATCATGTCGGCCATCTCCTCCACCACGTTGACATTGGGCATGGTCACATAGCCACGCTCGTCGGCCAGCGGATTGCCCGGCTCGTATTTCAAGCGCGGCGGCGTCTGGTCCTCCACCACCGCGGTGACGCGCACGCCGGCCACCTGCGGCTGCGAGTTGTCCACCGGCGTCGCGGTGAACACCACGTGACGGCCCTTGTACGGCTGGCCGGTGGAGCTGGTGGCGCTTTCGGCGTTGGCGATATTGCTGGCCACCACGTTGAGCCGCATCGACTGCGCCGACAGCGCCGAGCCGGAAATATTGAACAGATTCGACAGAGACACTTAATTAGCTCCCGGAACCTTGAATCGCGGAACTCAGACTGCTGATGCGCTTGCCCAGGAAGGTCAGCGTGGTCTGGTATTGCAAGGCGTTGTCGGCGAAGGCGCCGCGCTCCACATCCATGTCCACCGTGTTGCCGTCCAGACTGGGCTGCACCGCGCTGCGGTACTGCAAGGGCGCCGTAGCGGACGCGCCGCCGGCGTCGTTGCCCATGTGGCGCGGGTCCGTCACCGTCATCGCCAGACGGCCCTGCTTGTCCTGCTGCGCCTGCAAGGCTGCCTTGAAATCAAAATCCACCGCCTTGTAATAAGGCGTTTCAGCGTTGGCGATATTGCTGCCGATCACCTCGGCCCGATAGGCCTGAAGATTCAGCGCGCGCTGCTGGAAATCGAAATAGTGGGCAATCTTGTCTAACATGGGCATCTCCTTGGCGGACAACATAAGCACAAATCGTGCCAGCCTGAAAAACCTCCGCAAACCGTTGTTTTTCAAGCAAGGAGGAAAACGACTGGACGACAAAAACCGACACCGCCGCGCACGGGCGGCAAAACTTGCCGCCTGCCGCGAAACAGGCGCCCAGTGCCGCTCACGCGCTTTTTCTCGCCTTGCCGGCCATTTCGTGAAAAAACGTCAATAATGCAATCAAGCCAAGAAGACGGGAGTGGAACGATGCTGGCCCTGGACCAATTACTGATTTCACTGGCCGAGCCATCGCCGGTGCAGGCGCAGATCATCACCAAGGCACTGCAGGACCTGGGCGCGGCCCAGATAGAAGTCCATCCCGGCGGCGGGGAGCTGATAGAACAGGCGCGCGAGCGCCGCCCGAATCTGGTCATCAGCGCCTATCACCTGCCCGACATGACCGGCAGCGATCTGGTGCAGGCGCTGCGCGACAGCGAGGACCTGTACGACCTGCCCTTCATCCTGATCTCCAGCGAGACCAATCCGGAACGGCTGGAAACCATCCGCCAGGCGGGCAGCCTGGCCATTCTGCCGAAGCCGTTCGACGCCCCGCTGCTGGAAAAGGCGCTGCAATCGGCGATGAGCCTGATCAACGGCGCCAGCCTGGGCGCGGAAGTCGATGCCGACATGGCGCTGATGAGCGTGCTCATCGTCGACGACAGCAGCACCTCTCGCCACCACATCCGCCAGGTGCTGGAACGGCTGGGCTTCGAACACTTCTGCGAGGCGGCCAGCGGCGAGGCGGCCCTGCCCTATCTGGAGCAGGAACCGTTCAAACTGATCATCACCGACTACCACATGCCGGGCATGGACGGACTGGACCTGGCGCGCCACATCCGCGCCAGCGGCCTACAGCCGGACGCGCCGGTGCTGATGATCACCAGCGACAGCGAGCACGCCAGCCAGGACGAGCTGGACGACGCCGGCGTCGCCGCCTGCTGCCGCAAGCCTTTCGACGTCGACCAGATACGCGACCTGATCCGGCAGCTGCTCAACGAATACTGAGAGCCCGTTCAAGGTCTTTTTGTGGCAGCGGCCGTGTTCCACCGGAGGCCGGGCACGGAAAGCGGCCCGTCGCCCCGTGACTCAGCGCGGCGCCACCCACACCAGGCGGGAATGTCCGCCGCTGCCGGCCGCCTGCCGGCGCCAATAACCCTGCCCCTCATAGCCCGCCCCCGCGACCAGCTCGTCCACCCGGCAGAAGGTGATCTCGCCGAAACCGCTCTTCAGCAACTGGCTGCGCGCCTTCTGCCGCGTCTTGGCGCAGCTCGGGTGCGAGGCGGCCGCCACCCACTCGGCCGGCGCCGACGCCTCCCACTCCTTGCTCAGCCGCAGCTTGGGCTGGGTCATCATCGCCAGGCCGTTGAGCACCGAAGCCAGCAAGCCTTGCCAACCGTCGCCGACCGCCGCCAGCTGCGGCGCCAGCTCGCCCGGATACTCGACCCGCGCCAGCTCCACCTGATCGGCCGCCTGCAGCCAGTTGACGCCGTCGGGCGCGAAGCCCATCCGCACCAGCGTCAGCAGCAGCGCACGCCGCTCCGGCTGATGAACGACGAAGGCGCCGCCCTCGCCCGGCACATGCAGGAAAAAGGCGTCGGCCGGCAGCGTCAGCGCATCCGGCAGATTGGCCGGCTGCCGGGTATGCGCCAGCGCCTGCGCCAGCGCGTCGTCCAGATGGGAGACCACCCGTCCGCGGCAGACGAAATGCCCCCAGGCCTCGGCCAGCGCCAACTCGCAGACTATCGTCGACTGCGGAATCTCGAACACCTGCGCCGCCCGCTCCAGCTCGCGCTTGATCGCGTCCTTCATCTGCGCCCTGGCCTCGGCGGGCTGAGCCGCCTGGACGTAAAGCTGGCCGATCCGCTTGGCCCACGGTCGGGTGGCGGCGTAGCGCTGCACGGCGTACTGCATTCCTGTGATCCCTTAGAAAACGAAAAAGGGCCGCATTGTAGCAGCCCCGGGCCCGGACGGCTCAATCGCCGGACCGGCCTCCGCGCGCCAGCGGCCGCTGGGCGGCATTGCGCCGCTCCTCAATGATCCCGGCGTACAGCCACTGGCGGAAATGGTTCAGCGCCATCGGCTTGCCGAAGTAAAAACCCTGCAGCAGCTCGAAGCCCTTGGCGTTCAGATAGTTCTGCTGCCCCTGGGTCTCCACTCCCTTGACGATCACCCGCACGCCGATCCGCTCGGACGCCTGAGACAAGCCGTCCAGCACGTTGCCTCGCAGCGTTTCCCGCCCCAAGGCCGACACGAAGCCCTTCTCCACCTTAAGGTAGTCGAAGCCCCAACGCTGCAGATAGGCCTGGTCCGCGTGGCCCGCGCCGAAATCGTCCAGCGCCAGCCTGACCCCGCGCGCGCGCAGCCGGCGGACCCTGTCCAGCGTGTCCGGCGCGTCCCGCAGCGGCGTCCGCTCGGTCAACTCCAGCACCAGCACCGCCTGCTTCCCGTCCAGCACCTCCAGCAACTCGCCGCAATCACCCTCCAGCTCGGGCCGCTCCAGATGCTCGCCGGCGATATTGATGCCGACGATGAAGCCGGGCGGCAACACCAGTTGCCTGAGCTCGTCGGCCGCGCGCCGCAACAGATAGCGCGTCAACGGCATGATCAGACCGGCATCGATCGCCGCCGGAATGAACAGATCGGCCCGGACATTGCCCTGGACCGGATGGCGCCAGCGCGCCAGCACCTCGACGCCGACGCACTCGCCGCCGCCGGCGGTGACGATGGGCTGATAATGGGCGAAGAACTCCTGCAGACGGATGCCCTCAAGTATCTCCCACTCGCTGGCATTGCGGACGCCGGCGCCTCGCAGCAGCCAGCCCGCCAGCATCGCGCCGAGCAGCAAGGCAAGCGACAACGCCTCGGCGCTCGGCAAGACCTCGCGCCAGCCCGGCCGCCACCACGTCCCGCCGCCGGACAGCCACCAGCCCTGCAGCAGCAGCAAGGACGCGGCCGGCACGCCGGTCGCGGCCATCATCGCGGCGTACACCGCGGCGGGCCTGCGCCGCAACGCGTGCAGCGACAAGCGCCGCGTCAGTTTTCTCGTCATCGAACGCCCGCTTCACCCATTGCCCCGCCGCGCGGCCCGACCGGCGCGGCTCGTCATGCTCCAGTGTAGCGGCCGGCGACAGCCGGCGCAGCCCGCCCCGGCCAGGCCGGCGTTATTTTGCGAATAGCCATCAGTCAAGCTACAAACAATCAAATACTTATGCGGCCAGATTGTAGAAAACTGTTGTCACGGGCCGGAAATTAACGTATAGTCCGGCCTCTTGTATTTTCACCGGGCAAATCCAAACCACGCCTCGCCCGAGTGAGTTCTTCATCGTCCCTGACCATTTTCAGGCTTCGTCCATGCAATGTCGTCGTTTTGATTCGACTGGACCGCTGTTCGCCGCTTGCCAGGTTAGTGCCGATGAGTTACGGCCACAGGCGCCGTATAACCGCCACGAAACCTGGCTTTAAGAGTGACGCCGGCCACAGCCGGCCTGAAAGGACATCATGACGTTCTCCGATCTGGGCATCGCCCCGACCATCCTGCGCGCGCTGGAAGCCGCCGGCTACCAAAACCCGACCTCGGTTCAAGCCGAAGCCGTTCCGGCCGCCATCGCCGGCCGCGACCTGCTGGTTTCCGCCCAGACCGGCAGCGGCAAGACCGCCGCCTTCCTGCTGCCTGCGCTGACCAAGCTGTCCGAGCGCTCCACCATGCGCGGCAACGGTCCTCGCGTGCTGGTGCTGTGCCCGACCCGAGAGCTGGCTCAGCAAGTCGAGAAGAACGCGCTGGAATACGGCAAGGACCTGCGCTGGATGAAGACCGCCTGCCTGGTCGGCGGCTCCTCCTTCGGCTACCAGATCCGCGCGCTGTCGCGCCCGATCGACCTGATCGTGGCCACTCCGGGCCGTCTGATGGACCATATGCGTTCGGGCCGCATCGACTTCTCCCGCCTGGAAATGCTGGTGCTGGACGAAGCCGACCGCATGCTGGACATGGGCTTCATCGACGACATCGAAGCCATCGTCAAGGCCACGCCGGAAACCCGTCAGACCGTGCTGTTCTCCGCGACGCTGGACGGCATCGTCGGCCGCATGGCTGAAAAGATGACCCGCGATCCTCAGCGTATCGAGATCGCCCGCACCGAAAGCTCCGGCGGCACCATCGAAGAGCACCTGCTGTACGCCGACGACCTGAACCACAAGCATCGTCTGCTGGACCACATCCTGAAGGAGTCCGGCTTCGACCAGTGCGTGATCTTCTCCGCGACCAAGGCTTACTCGGAGGAACTGGCAGACAAGCTGTCCGACCAGGGCTACTCCGCCGCCTGCCTGCACGGCGACATGCCGCAAAGCTGGCGTAACCGTACGCTGAACGATCTGCGTCGCGGTCGCATCAAGGTGCTGGTGGCCACCGACGTCGCCGCCCGCGGCATCGACGTGCCGACCATCACCCACGTGGTCAACTTCGACCTGCCGAAGCAGGCCGAAGACTACGTTCACCGCATCGGTCGTACCGGCCGCGCCGGCCGCGACGGCACCGCCATCACGCTGGCCGAAGCCAAGGAATTCCACAAGGTCCGCCGCATCGAGCAGTACCTGAAGCGCCAGATCACCGAAGGCGTGATCGAAGGCATGGAACCGACCCGTCGTCCGCCCAAGGGCCCGCGCCGCAACGGCGGCAACAGCCGCGGTGGCTACGGTGACCGTCGCCATGGCAGCGGCAACGGCCGCGGCGGCTACGGCAACAACCGTCGCGAAGGCGGTTATCAAGGCCAGCGCCGCGAAGGCGGCTACCAGGGCAATCGCGGTCCGCGCAACAACGCGCAATAAGCGGCTTGCTCCAAACTACGAAAACGGCGGGACATCCCGCCGTTTTTTCATGCCCGCAGAACCAGACCGCGACAGTTCGGCGCTCGCCGCCAGCCAGCCCCCCATCCGGAAGCCCACGCATCCCTCCAATGCCGCAAACGAGCGATGCCGGCGGACGGCGACGTGTCCGCCGCACCCAATACCCCGCCAGAACGACCATATCCCGGCATTACGCTCTTCGAGTGGCTGACAAAAATCAGTCTCACGGCTGAGCCAAGGCGCGCCGACACAGGCAGCACTTGAGTACGACAAGTCGGCGCAACGCCGCATCAGCAATTTTGCCAGCCACTGTTAAGAGCCGCTAACAAAACCGCGCAGCGTACCTGAGCCAAGGCGCGCCGACGCAGGCAGTACAAGTAGTACGACAAGGAGGCGCAACGCAGGATCAGGGGTTTTGTTAGCGGGTCTAAAGCGCCAATCCAAAGCCTCCAAAGCCCCGTTCCCAGCAGGCGGTGACACCAAAGCACGACCGCACTCCCGCGGGAGCGCGGCGAAACGCGCGCCGTCGTTATGCATAAGAAATATCCGAACTTATTCAGAATGCCGCTTGGATTTTGGTGGTGGAGCTAGCATCAATTTGTATTAAGAGCCGCTAACAAAACCGCGCAGCGTACCTGAGCCAAGGCGCGCCGACGCAGGCAGTACAAGTAGTACGACAAGGAGGCGCAACGCAGGATCAGGGGTTTTGTTAGCGAGTCTAAGAGCGGCTAACAAAAATCAGTTTCACGGCTGACGCAGGCAGTACAGAGAGTACGACAAGGAGGTTCAACGCAGAGTCAGGGGTTTTGTTAGCGGGTCTAAATCGAAATCCGATTACAGTACAGGAGAATATCGTGCCCAATATTCAGGCCCCATGGCCCGTTGAAAACTCGTCAGCGGAAACGCTAAAAATTCTTGATGCTTCGCCATCGCCCTCCTCTTCAGCCAATGAAGAAGAAAATGATGAATCGCTATATCAGGCAAAAAATCTGCGCTATCTCGAAGCACAGAGCAGTTTTGCCTTGAAGCCGGAAGTCAGCGAGACGCTGGACATTGCTTACGATGCCGACAAGGACTGGAACGTCATCTTCGCTCGGGAAAGCGACCTTTTCCCAATTTCCGAAAAAGAGTTGGATCTCGATATCGAGACAGGCAAATACGCCAAATCGACCATTCCCAAAGATGCGCCAGATCAAACCATGCTGGCTCTCAAATACCTGAAACAGGTTTGGGCAGATCCCAGCACAAAAATCGCCACCTCTTTCAATCAGATACTCATGAAAACCATGCCCATTCTGCAATGGAGCAAGGCGAACAATCTGATCATAAGCTACATCAACAACACGCTCGGTGTGGATCAGAAAACGGAAAACAAAACCACACAGACACTACAAAGCCTGGCCTCGTTTGCCATCGTAGCCAGCTATATCAATCGCTTCCCCAATGCACTCCTGCACGACGCCGGCCCGACATACCATGTCTACGACGCCGGCGACAGCGAGCTTGATCAGAAAATCAAACCCCCGCTTCAAGTGGTGGCGCAAATCAAGATCACCTCGCCGAAGGTCGGAGAGCTTCCACTTGGCGCCAACGATAATGGCGGCTACAAAGTTCAATTTGTCATGAGCGGGCACGACCCAATAGATTTACTCTACAAAGATGGCGTATTCACCAACAGTAACGGAAAAATCAAGCTTAAGCCGGCATGGCTGAAGCGCAAGATCATTTATCAAGGTTTGAATACATTGACACATAACGATGCGAATCCGGAAAGCATCATTACCATATTCATTGGAGAATATCTAAATCGTGGCGCGCTAGGCATTCCAGATGAAATAAAAACTGAGGAGAACAGCAAAAAACCAGACCCAAAGTCTCCGCCTCCATCTACTAAAGAAAAAGCGGCTACACCTGACGATGCACAATGGAAAACCAAGCTTGGATTTTCCTTTTTAGGCATATTGGTAACCGCTGCCAGCGTAATGGGCTGGTGTCTGATGCGAAGATATGCATGCGGTAAAAAACTCAGCCGGCAGTTCCCAAGACTGGGAAGGACTTTCTTCAATAATGACTATGCTCAATCCATTCCACTGGATGATGATCTGGATTCTGAAATCAATACTGCAGAAATTGAAACTGATAACTTGATAGTCACAGAAACAGCAAGAGAGCCAACGCTTGGAAAAACCGTGGACATCATAAAAAAATTAAACGGGTTCGACTTTATAAAAAAAATCATCAAACCAACGCGAGAGCTGCTAGCAGCATACAATGTCGCTCAATCCCCCTCCACGTTCGAAGCTCATATCGATACCATCAAAAACTATATAGGCTCCGAGGCGGCCAGTGCCTTCAAAGTACAATTTATTTTGTACAGCACCGGACAAAAAATCGAATCCTCGATAAAAAAGGCCAACACGCTTATCTTGAAGGCCAATCAGCAAGTGATCAACTTGAAACAAATGCTGACTGGTGAAAACCTCAGTACAAATCTGACAGACATCATTACACAATACCATGACGATATAGCTAAGATTGCCAATACAAGCGCAGAAGGTTTGAAAATAAAAAACGAGTTAGTAAAAACAGTAGACAGTTTCATTATAAGCACACAAGCAACAAGCGATTTCTTGAGCAATAACAAAGTCAAACTCTCTACACTTTTTGATCGAATTAACCAATACACCCAGAACCATCAGTCGCAGCTAGATGCATTCAACCATGATTTTGACAATTTGAATAAACAGGTGCTCAGTGCCAGCTTGCCAACCCCGAATTACAACGACTACAAAACCCTGACACTCAACATCTCCGAAGAGATTGCCGAATTAAAAAATAGAATTGAAGACATAAAAAACCATCTCCAGGACATGGCGGAAAGAGAGACCAAGGGCTGAAAATTTCTACACGCTCCTAGCCGTACTGTATTCAATTTAACAGGATGATACGTGATGAAAACCGCCCCAGATTTTGCAACCGCAAGCAAGCAAGTTCAAAATGATTTTAATAAAATAATTGACCATATCGCTGAAACCGCCAAAAAAAAGGGGGTGACCACCACGACCATTGATTCATCGACAAGCCGGATAAAAACCTCATTTTCAGAAAAACTGAGTCTACTGCCTAAAAATAATTACTTCACTGGGAAGCTCAAGGGAATTGGTCATACTTTCTCAACTTTACTAAGCTTTGGTGGTGTAGCGGGAAGCCAGGTAGTCAACTCGAAAGGCGAATTTGACAGCATAGGCTTGCTAAAAAATATGGGGGAAACCTTAACCATTGCCATTGCATCGGAAATTCCCTTTGTCGGCCCAGTCACCGGCGGCGTCCTGTCAATATTATTTCAAGTATTAAATACCAATGAACAGAAAGATCAGCTGGAGGAAATCACAAAACTGATCGACGCAAAAATATCAAAAAATGATCTGGAATTGGTCATATCGAAACGAAACGATCTAGCCGATAAATATAGTTCCTTTATTAGTAAGGGTTTGAGCTTAGAGAATGCATTGACTGATGAGCCGGACATATCAAAACATACATTACTCATTCAAGAATACATTTCACTCTTCACCGAGCTTGGAACATATGACTTCAGTTTTTGCATAGTCGGTGATAACTGTGGCTGGATGGCACTGGCCATTTATGCTGATATGTGCCACTACCGGCTCAGTGCTTATCACTCACTATTGACTACGAAAGTATTGGTAGAAAATCATGCCGAATTTATCAAAGCCAATGAGGAAGATGCCGATAAATTCATCAAATCCACACATCAAAAACTATTGGAAAGAGTAAAAAGACTTATCAAAAAGGATGGAAATAATTGGGATCGCTACCACCAAG
This sequence comes from Chromobacterium sp. CV08, assembly GCF_051129845.1. Taxonomy (NCBI): domain Bacteria; kingdom Pseudomonadati; phylum Pseudomonadota; class Betaproteobacteria; order Neisseriales; family Chromobacteriaceae; genus Chromobacterium; species Chromobacterium sp. CV08. The sequence goes on along the minus strand of NZ_CP150453.1, from coordinate 2,093,811 downwards.
CCATTCAAACACTCGTCAGCAATGGAATTAATTCATGGATAATTATCGCAAGATCCTATCTATCATCAGTAAAAGGCATCAATACCGGAGCTAGAATAACAACAGAAGTCTTTTCCAAATCCCTGAAAACTTACAAAGATGGAAATTATTTAAATAGCCAGGATGTTGGCTACTGGGAACGCCCATCTCCTCCGATCAGCCTTACCAGCTACACCCTGCTGGATCATATTCTTCAGTTCAGCATCCTCCATAAAGATGCATTCGGCTCTTCCTATGTTTCAGAATATAAAAAAGCAGATCAACTTAAAACACCCGTCACTTGCTATGCATTACAAGCAACCAGTGCGCATCACCCCTTTTCCAAGCCGGTAGAAAAAACATTCTATTTGGATCCCAAACTGAACGATTCATATCGCAAGACTTATACATTTCCAAGCAATGGGGTTACCTGTGCAAGCGCAATCAACTTCACAACCGGCATTGGTGCGATCGACTTCGGCTTTGAACCCGTCAAAGAGGGGAAGAGTGAAAGTGAGGATGAGTTCGATAAAAGAAAAACCAGCTATAGAGCTGGAATGTACCGCCACTACAAGACTTTCTATCTAGAAGGGAAACTCACAGCAGAATCCGACAACTGGGCCGATAGAAACAGCATCTGCCTGCATGGAAGCATAGAAAATGGATTAAGCAGTTTCTTTTTCTCAGGTTTATTCGACTTGACGCCCAATACTGGGGAAGTCTACTCCGATGCAGCCGATGGTCTGAAAAATGGCGATAGTTTGAGAATTGGCGGGCTGGTCATGCGAGACCAATCATCCTATGCCTATCAAGTTGTTAATAGTATCGATGCCACTTTCACACTGGATGCTTTTTGCGGCTTGGTTGCCGAAGCTTTGCAAACCAGCGCTGAACATATTCCCCACCACAGCGATCCCCTGCTTGGACTAAAAATTGTCTCTATCGATAAACACGTTGACCTTACCTTCAAGCAACAGTCGTCCAAACGCACGCTTTGGACTGCCAAGCTGATTGCCAATCCCATTGACCAGGCATCGACAGCCACCGGGTATTTTGCCATTTGTGACGGCGGCAATACGCTATCCATAGCCAGCCAACCTCTTATTACCGGCCTATTATCAGCCAGCGCACCGCTTGACAAGAAAAATGACTTTAGCTTCAAAGGGCTGTATGGTGATGAAAAAATGGCTGATTTCTACATTTATGATTTTAATCAACCATTCGGTTTTTTGCCATTCGATGGCGACTCAAACATAGTTCTTTCCGTCTGCTACCTTCCCAGCTACGGCAATGCCGAAGCGCCATTTTTATTTGGCAATCTGACGCTGACGCCAATCGAAAATGCAGCATCCAAGATCTACATCCGCTCCGTTTATTCCAATTCGAAAAAAAAAGCCACCAAGGGGAAGATAGCTGTATTTACTCCCAAGTTGAGTTTCATTATCGAGGATGTACTGAAAGGAGAAAAAGCCAACGTTCTCCCTATCTCCAGCAACCCCTTTGATTTGTTTTTGCCTGCCAATAATAACGTACCCCATACCGGTGCCGTAGATGCGATCTGCTCGGCTTTCAGAACTGGGAAAAATGGTAAAGAAGAAAATGATCTTTTCATATTCAGCAATGGCGCATATTTCAACTCCCTGCTAGCTGACAGCGCTGACTTCCCCAACGCCAAATGCATACCCATCTCAGAAAATCAGCCAGCGAATAACTGGTATGCCTGGATCAATAAACCGTTAAGTCAATTTACCGCACTGGGATTTAATTATATCGACGCGTGCTGCGATATCGCCAGCAGCACCTTACTGATATCCGGCTTGGACTGTTGTGTAATAGATCTGCAGGAAGGTATTTTTATTCAAAAAAAGCAGCCTACTTTATCGCTATTTCCAGAGCTGAAAGCTCAGGGCTTCAACAAGACAATTGATGCAGTTGCCAATCTGGGTGTCTATCAGTTTGGTTTGGATAAAATGGTAGACACGCTAGTTGAAAACAATTCGATTGATGGAGCTAAATCCTATGACGGATTTGAATTTCTCCTCTTCTTCTCAGATAAAAGTCTCACCATGTTATTACATGACGCCACAAGATTTTCCAGTGGCATTGTGATCTGGCCTAATCAAGAAATTACAGAAAAATTTCCACAGATTCAAAAAATGATCCCTGAAACCAAGCACAACGGAGCTGTAAATGCGTTTAAGGCTGGAGAAATAATATGAATCGATTTTCCGCTCAGATGAATCAAATCAACTGGCAACGAAATGGTGTGGATTCAAGAGCAAGAATGTTTATATACACTATTTGCCGATCAGGGTATTCAGCCCCGCCCGCGCCGCGTATACAAGCAGCCGCATCTGGGATTTTGTTAGCCGCTCTAAATACCAGGTCGTCGCCACCTGCGATGCCTGCGCCCCGCCCGGCCGATACCGGTCAGGCGGGGCAAGGCCTCGAGGATTGTAGACGAGAAGAAGGCACTTTTCAGAAGACAAGCGACCGTGTCGCGGTTTGCCGAAGCAAAGACCCAGGGCTCCGGCAAGAAACGAGGTGCCATGGCCAACTGAGACATTTATCAATTCAACTTGCATGAAGCAGTAGATCGCTATCAGTTTTTCATTGGCACCAGAACCGGTAATGGTTGCGAATTTCTCGATTCCTCACAGAAAAATACATCAAGTCACCATTACAAAGCGCCGCCCTCAGGATAACGCTGGCCTGATCAAAAAATCAACAGCCTTCAAAAATTAAAAATTCAATTCCTGAGACAAGAAAATGCATCTAGATCCAACTAAATTTGGAGTAAAACATGAGCCGCTTTTTCGTACCGATGAATCAGGTCAATTGGAAAGACAATGGAGTTGATCCAAGAACGAGGATGTTTATATACAATATCTTGCTTGGCTCTGTACATGCCAATCAGCTTCAAGGTCCTTTATTTGATGTCAGCATACGATTCAATCAGCTAAGCAGCAACAACTATGGCTTTGGCATTGGCTGGGAATTGGCGTTAAGCAGGATTGATGTTGAAACCAATACATTAATTATGGCAGATGGCAGGCGATACACTATGGTTTTGCCTACCCATGCGACACCAGACTCTCCAATCATCGGCATTGGCATGAGCAATTATATTGCCTGTGAATTTTCTCTCGATCGCCTTGCGGACCGTAACTATCGTCTTTTATACAAAAACGGCATAATTGAATACCTGGACAATAAAGGTCGGCTGGTGAGCGTGAAAATGCCATCCGGCCGTATTGCCACCTTAAAATGGGTAGAAAATACACACTTATTGAATCGTATTGAAGATGAAAAAGACCGCTTAATCTCATTCGACTATAGCGATTCGAGATTAGTAAAAATTGAAAAGAAAAATTCTTCCGGCGATCCAATAACCGAAGAGTGCACAATAAACGAGGAAAATGAACTAACCAATATAATCTTAAAAGACAAGGATAGAGAGTTTCCACGCCACCGCTTTGAATACCAGAAAGACAGCAATGATTTTTGCCGCATCAGTAGTGCATCCTCGCTGGAACGATATGATGAAGAATACAAAGTCATCTACGAGACACAAAGCAGCAGAGACCGAAATTTGTACCTGGTTCAATCGATTGACCAAAGCATAGATAACAAAACTGTCAGAACGACTCAATACAGCAGCCCCAGCGGAAATTTTTCCAGCTTCGCCAATATTACCTTGTACGACATAAGCAAAAGGCAAATTACCGGCTATGAAACTGAAACCAAGTTGAATGGTGTAAAAATCATCCGACGACAATATAATGCCGATCATCAATTGCTTATTGAAATGGAAGGTGAAGACAATGCCGACAAGCCACTAGACCGATTTAGCCGCATGATCTGTTACCAATACAATAATAACTACTTTCCTTTTCTAGCGACGAATGTATCCGAGTTTGAAACAATAAACGGTACCGTTTACTCGGGACCGGCAACGCAGAAAAATTACGACCCATATGGGAACATCATTCATAGCATAGATGAAAAAGGCTTGAGAAAAACCAGCATATACCAGCAACCCAGCAGGCTGGGAGATGACATCTTTGCAAAATACCTGGAAGAAGAGCAAGTCTCCAGTATCAACACACCGCAAAGTACTCTAGCCGAGTACCATTTCAATCGCGTACAAGTGCAGCGTTATACGTATCATGAGCTGAACGTCCCCAACAGTAATAAAAAAATTCGCCTGGTAAAAGATGTCAGCAATAAAATCTACACCGACAATACGTTAGCCGTGCTTGATCATGACAAAAAATTCTCAAAAACCGTCTTTTCCTACCATCGCAGTGGCGACTTTTTCGGTTGCCTGGCCAGTTGCACTGAGTATATGGATGTGGCATCGGATGATGCTCTGCCTGAAAATGGGAAAACCATAAACTACAGCTACTATGTCAGTGATAACGGCGCATCCATCACCTGCCAGGAGTCCAATAATGCTGATTCTGTTTTGAAGACTACTGCCAGCAATGTCTTCACCGGCGTGCTAGATTATGAAATTGATGAAAATACTGCAAAAACGACCTATCAGTATGACTCGCTAGGACGACTGCTAAGAAAAACACTCCGAGCCGATACCAGTCATGCCGCCACCGAGACTTACTCCTACACTTTGAACAGTGTCACTGCCAGGCAATGGAATGGCATATCTTTTCAAAGAAATTTCAATCGACTAGGGCTAATGATTGAAGAATTCGTTACCATGCCCGGCTTCTCCACTCCTGCCAAATTACTATCCAGAACAACCTATAATGCTTTGCATCAAGTCACGAGCGAAGAAACATTTGACTATTCGGTGCAAAGCATAATGACCAGCCCAGCCATCCTTCACGACAAAACCGAATACCATTATGATGTCTACGGGGAGTTATTATCGATTACCATCAAGCACGATAATTTCACACATAGCAAAACCCTCATTTTTCGTGACATCCCGTATAAAATATCACGCATTGAAAATCAACCTGAGAACACGATTCTGCGTGAAGAAGTCGATATTCAAAATGCAGTTACTAGCAAAGCACTATTCATGAAAGACGACAGCACAAAGCTATGGTCTGAATATATATACTATGACAGCCTGAATAGACCAGCCGAAACCAAGGATGCTGCTGGAAACATCAAGAAATTTAAATATGATAACTATGGCAGAATTGTCGAAGAAGACGGTGGCCCGACCTGGGGTGTTAAAAAAACAAAATACGCTCCGTGCAATGGGAGCTTGCCAGAAGAAATAAAGATTGACGAAAATATCGTTCTCATCAGTAAATTTGACGATGCCTTCAGAAAAGAATACGACTATCGCTTAGGCATTATAACCAAATACAGTTACGACCCTTCGATATCAAAATTGCACCCAGCCAACCAGAAATCATTTGCATACTTGGGCAGCGAATTAAATCAGGCTCATGCGGACGATACCACCCCTCAAACAGCCTATACCTATTACCAGCATCTGGCAAAGCTGTATAGCAAATCCATATACACTCAAAAAGACGGTGAAACAGAAACCTATACCTACTTGTACAATCCCGATGGAAGGCTGCTGTCTGCAGCAACCAATACAAGCTTGGCATCCAGTTATGAATACGACTTTTTCTCCCACGTAAAGACTGAAAAAACAGCCACACCATTTCATGATTCCAACATTAGTCACCTATGGTCCGTAGATGGCAGGATTCTGAAAACCTTTTTCCAAACCCAGCTTGCAAAAATCAGCAACAAGGACTCCCAATACCTGGAAGCCTATGAATACAAGCAAGGGAGTTTAGCCAAGGCTACTGCGATAATAGAAGGTGTGGAACGCGTCTCGATTCAATATGCCAGAAGCGGCGGCAAGGCATTTGGCAGCTATTCCAAGCTGGACGAGATCACTTACCGCATCATGCTGGATAACAAAACTACTCATCAAATCAAAAAAACCGTAAGCCATGATGCGCAATTCAGACAAAATGGCTGTGCCTATTACCTGATTCGTCCGAATGGGAAAAGCGCTCAACTTGCCGTTCTACGCTGGGAATGGGACGCAACGAATAGAATAAAGCGTTTCTCCCATCAACTGTCGGATCAGCCCGAGCACAGTGAAACCTTTCACTATGACGGTAAAAATCAACTAAGGAATTGGACTTGTGCCGGTGAGGATCACTTGGGAAGAGACGAGTATAACAATGAGCTCAGGGGAATCGATTATGACTACGATGCATTAGGAAACGTGCGAAGCATTACCTCGAAATACCGTCATGCCCCTATAGTCAGCACGGCAAATTACATCTACAGCCCACAAAGCGGCCGCCTGGATGTCATCCACCGCAATACTGTACCGCGCGGCGCACCCAAAACCATTACCCACCGATACGACAGATACTCGGGGAATGTGAACAAGATTCTGATGCACAGCCTAGAAGGCGGCCTGAAATGTATTCTGTATGAATATAAAAACAATGCCGCCGTTAAAGATATCAGCGTCTCTTTCCCTGCATCGAATGACACACCGGTTTATTTGAGCAATGAGGCAAAATTTTATTTCTATGATGCTGAGGAACGCCTGATTGGAACCAATGACGGATCCGGCTATGCCGCTTCGATAAGTGGAATATTTGATCAACCCAACACACGCACAGTCAATCGTTTTTCCTGCAACAGCAAGATTTCGACCACGTATTACTCGTCAACCGATGAAAAGTCTTTTGAAGGAGAAATGATATTTTTCAAAGTAGAGGACAGGCTGGAATGCGCATTCACTCTTTCCGCCGACCACTCAGTCAGCACCAAACTTTATCTAAACATGCCGGACGGCACGCCGGTGGCCACCATAGATCAGCTGGATGCCGGCACTTTGAGCATAGAACGCTATACCCGTAATCCTAGTGGCCAGATACTGACCGAGGGTGTACTGACTCTGGCGCTTTGAATCATTTCTTCACGCATGGAGGCTAATATGTCTAACATAGTCAAAAGGTCCCTTCCTCCCATTATCGGCATGCAAGGCGAAACGATTGATACGCCGCCAGGTCAGTTCGAAATCATTCAATACATTTCCTTGAGGGATGGAAAGATATTCGATGGTGGAAGCGTCCAATATCTTACATTGCGAGCCGTAGAAACGAACAAGGACGATGTGCGGCGTTCCGATTACGGCTTCAACAAAACCTGGTTCGATCACTATGTGACAGGCTCGGATGGCAGCCTGAGCCCTGCGGCTTCCGTCAATATAGGCCTGGGGATCATCGCCGTCGTGATTGGCATATTGACGCTGGGCGCGGGGGTCATCGCCTTCATGGCGGCAGCCACCATGATGGCCGCCGCCGCCGCGTCGCTGACCCTGGTCAGCGGCTTTTTCGGGATTATCAGCGGCTCGCTCGGCATACTGGCCGGCGCGCTGTCGAAGAGCCTCCCCAGGACATCGAGGCAGCTGGCTGCCATCGCGGCGGCGGCGGGCATCATCTCGGCCCTGACCGGCCTGATCGGCACCGCGCTGACCGTTGCCGCGAACGGACTGATCGGCATTGCGCGCACCAGCTTCGCCCTGCCGGTCGTCACCACCACGACACGCACCGTCACCGCCGGCAAGCCGTTGACGCCCCAGCTCGCCTCGATGCTGACCAGGCAGGAGCTGATTCTGACCATAGGCCAGGGCATGAGCTCCCATGCCGGTTATTTGCCGATCAGGATATTCGGCCCCAGCCGCGCCGCTTATTCAAGCGCAATGCAGTACGCCACCACGCCCCCGTACAAGCGCACGCTGGGCGGCCTGATCGGCATAGACTGAAGCATCGAGCAATCAAGCCCGCGCCGCAGCCATCTTCAACGCCAGCGCCAGCGACAGCCAGGCGCCGTGCGGCAGCCACTGCTCGCCCCAGCGCCACGACTGGCTGATGTCGGTCTCTTCCGGCCTCAGCATGGCGATGCCGCCGTCGCGGCCGGGCGCGGCGGTGACGCCGTTGCAGACGCCGCCGGGCGCGTTGTAATAACCGGCTTCGTACTGCGGATGGTTGCGGCCGCGTCCCTGCCACATGCAGGCATCGAACGGATTGCGCCCCAATATCCAGTCCAACGCCGACTGCGCGTAATCGCCAAGCCCGGCCGACTGCGCCGGCCAGCGCGCGGCGCCGGCCCAGGCCGCGGCGGCCAGCGACGCCAACCTCGCGTTCTCGCCCTGCCACCAGTAGCCGCTGGCATTGCGTTGCGGCATGAAGAAGCGCGCGCCGGCCTCCTCGCCCGGGCGCTGCACCCATTGCCGCGGGTAGCCGAAGGGATTGCCGGGCCGCGCGGTGCTTGCCAGCTCTGCCAGCAAGCCGCGCCGCCACCCTTGCTCCGCCTCCGCCGCATACGGGCCATCCGGCAACACTTCCAGATAGCGCATCAGCGCCAGGTAGGGCAGCCCGGCGTCGGATGCGTGGCAGTAACTGTATGCGCGCTCGCCGTCCAGCCAGAACCAGCCGTCCTCGTGTTGGCGGTCCAACAGGCAGGCGACGCGCTCGGCCGCCGCGTCGGCGTAATGGCTGCCGCCGTCGGCGGCGTACAGCTCGCAGGCGGCCAGCAGCGCGCAATAATCGTCGATCAGGTTTTCCCGTCCGTCGGGCAGATAATCCTGGCCATGCTCCTGCAGATGGGAGAAGCCCTGCCGCGCCGCCGCCAGATACCGGCCGCGGGCGTGCTCGCCGTCTCGCGGCAGCCCGGATGCCGCCGCCAGCGCCGCCACCGCCATGCCGCCGCCCTGGCGCCAGCCGGCCTGGAACGCGGCGGAGCGCAGACCTTGCTGGGTCGAGTAGGCGCACAGGCTGCGGCGCGTCTCGTCCTTGCTCCAGCCGTCGAACAGCGTCTGGTAGAAGAAGCCGGACTCATGCTGCATACGCCGCAGGAAATCGGCGCCGACCAGCGCCTCGTCGACCAAGCGCTCGTCGAACCACTTGCCCTGCGGCGCCAGCGCCTGCCTCGCGCGGACCAGATTCCATGCCAGCAGCGGCGTCTGTTGCGGATTCAGGTGGTTGGCGTAGGACAGATGGCTCAGGTATTTGGAGCAGTCGCCGGAGGCGTCGTACCAGCCGCCGCGGGCGTCACGCCGCCCGCCGCCGCCCTCCTCCTCGACCTGTCGGTCGGCCAGATCGTACAGGCCGCTGCAACGCTGCGACTTGAAATAGAACAGCAGGTCGGACAGCAGGGCCGGGCCGTACAGGCCGTCGGCCACTTCGAACGGCGCCGACACCAGCGGCGGCGCGCTGCCTTCCAGCCACAGCTGGTAGATGCCGGGCCGGCTCAAGGCGCCGATATCGGCCAGCCAGTAATGGCTGTCGCCCCAGCCGTCCGCCGGTCCCAGCGCGCGCAGCGGGCTGCGCAAGGCCACCCGACGGCCGGCGTCCAGCACCGCCACACCGTCCACCGTCGCGTCGGCCGGCCCTTGCAGCAGCGCGCGCTTGGCGGCGCCGGTTTCGAATCCCAGGTGATTGAACAGAAATTGCAACGCCATCCCGCCCTCCTTGCCGCCAGGTTTTGAAACCGGTGCGCCGTCAGCGCCGGCCGTTTTTCAGCAACACCTCGTACTGCGGATTGAACTCGTCGAAAATCGGCAGCGCCGCCGCGCCCAGCGCCATCACATCGCGCCCGGCGCTGCCCAGCCGCAAGCGTATGCCGTCCCCGCGCCGGGTCGACGCCGGCAACGGATGCAGCCGCGCCACCAGCGCATCCAGCCAGTGCGGCGGCAGCAGGCCGCCTATCACCACCGCCTCGATGTCCAGCAGGCATTCCAGAATGTTGACCGCCTGCGCCAACGGCGCGGCGGCCCGTTCGAGCCAGCGCTCCCCGTCCGGACCGATAGGCAGTCCGGCCAATGGATCCGGACTCGCGAGCGCGCCGTCGCCCAAGCCCAGCTCCTCATGCAGGGCCCGCAGCGATACATAGCGCTCCAGACAACCACGGTTGCCGCACTCGCAGACCCGCCCGCCGGGCACCACGATCATGTGACCGATCTCGCCGGCATTGTGCCGGCCGCCGGTATAGAGGCGGCCGTCGAGGAACAGCCCGGCGCCCAGACCGGTGCCGATGAACAGATAGGCGAAGTTGCGCAGCGAGCTGGCCATCCCGTACAGGCGCTCGCCTATGGCCGCGGCGGTGGCGTCCTTTTCCAGCAATACCGGCAGACCGAGTTCGCGGCTCAGCCAGGCGCCGTCCACCTCCTCCCAGCCCGGCAGCGTGGTCGGCCCGACCGAGGTCATGCCCTCGACGCCGAACGGTCCCGGCATCACCAGCCCGACGCCCAGCAAACGCCGCCAGTCCAGCTCGGCGGCGCCGCGCATCTCACCCAGCATGGCCGCGATCAGCGGCAAGGCCTGCTCAGGCGCCGGCCGCAGCACGGTCCGCTCGGTCCGCGCCCTCACCCGGCCGGCCAGATCCACCGCGACGGCGCTCAGCGAGCGATGGCCGAGCTGCACGCCTATCGAATAGGCGCCGTCCGGATTGATGCTGAGCGGAACCGCCGGCTGGCCCCGCCCGCCCTCGCGCAAGGGCTGGCCGGCCAGCAGCATGCCGGCGTCCAGCAGCTCGGCGGCGATATTGGACACGGTCTGAGGCGTCAGCGCCGTCAGCCTGGCCAGTTCGGCGCGGGTCAGTTGGCGATTGAGCCGGATGGTCTCCAGCACCGCGCGGCGATTGTGCGAGCGCGCGTGTTCGAGATTGGTGCCGGATACCGTCAGCGGTTCCGGCCTGTCGGCGAACAGTTTCATGGCCGGCAGTATGGCGGCGCCGACGCCGGCAGACAACAGGATATTGTCATTTTTTGATTATTAAATAAATCAACTTGACGAAATAAATGACGAATGCTTTACTGCAAATAATTCAAATGTCATTATTTGCCGGCGCAATGCCCCACACTTCATGGATGCTTCGATACGGTATTTGATCGGCGTAGACGGCGGCGGCAGCGGCACCCGCGTCCGCGTCGTCTCCGCCGACGGCCGGCCGGTTGGCGCGGCGGAGGGGCCGGGCTCGGCGTTGTCGCTGGGCATCGAACATGCCTGGCACGTCGTGCTGGCCACCATCGCGCGGGCTTTCGACGCCGCGGCCCTGCCCCTGCCCGAGCGCGGCGCCTGCGCGCTGGGACTCGGCCTGTCCGGCGTGCACAACCGGCAATGGGCCGGGCAATTCGAGGCGCGATCGCCCGGTTTCGCCGTGCTGCGGCTGGCCACCGACGGCTACGCCACGCTGCTGGGCGCCCACGGCGGCCGTCCCGGCGTCATCGTCGCGCTCGGCACCGGCAGCATAGGCGAGGCGCTGTATCCGGACGGCGGCCGCCGCGAAGTCGGCGGCTGGGGTTATCCCAGCGGCGACGAGGCCAGCGGCGCCTGGCTGGGCCAGCGCGCCGCCCAACTGGCCCAGATGGCGCTGGACGGCCGCGGTCCGCACGGCCCGCTGACGCGGGCGGTGCTGGAATTCGTCGGCGGCAGCTGGCAGGCGATGATGAGCTGGAACGGCGACGCCGATCCGGCCGGCTTCGCCCGGCTGGCGCCGCTGGTGATCGCCGCGGCGCGTACCGATCCGGAGGCCGACGCGCTGCTGCGCCGGGCCGGGGACGACGCCTGGGCCATCGCCCGCGCGCTCGATCCGCGCGGCGAATTGCCGGTGGCGTTGTGCGGCGGCCTGGGCCGCGCGCTGAGCGACTGGCTGCCGCCGGGTTTCCGCCGCCGGCTGACGCCGCCGCAGGGCGACGCCGCCGACGGCGCGCTGCGGTTGCTGCAACGTTGACGACTCGATAAAGACAAGAGGAGACGAGCATGAAACCATCCCGTCGCGCCGCGGTGGCCGGACTCGCGCTGCTGGCCTGCGGCCTGGCCGCGCCGGCCAGCGCCGACAAGATACGGCTGGAGTTCTGGACCGATTCGCTGAGACCGACCTTCGACGGCTACTTCGCCGGCGTCAAGAAGCACTACGAGGCCCTGCATCCGAATGTCGAAGTCCAGTGGGTCGATGTCTTCAACGACAATTTCGAGACCAAGCTGAACGCCGCCATCGCCGCCGGGCGCCCGCCGGCCCTGGTCAACCACGACGTGCCGCGGCTGTTCAAATACGCGCAGAAAGGCACGCTGGAGCCGCTGGACGCCACGCTCGGCGCCGACAAGGCCGGCTACCTGCCCAATGCGCTGACCGACCTCAGCTTCGGCGGCAAGCTGTACGGCCTGCCCTGGTACAACAACATCAATGTGCTGGTGATCAACGGCGGACTGTTCCGCAAGGCCGGACTGGATCCGAAGCAGCCGATCACCAGCCTGGACCGCGAGCTCGAGCTGGCCAAGATCGTCAAGGCCAGGACCGGCGTCGCCGGCCTGTTGCCGCAGCTGGGCCAGATAGACGGCATCATGCTGGGCCAGGGCCTGCCGCTGGTCCGGAACGGCAAGGCGGTATTCAACGGCCCGCGCCATGTCGCGCTGATCCGCAAGTTCGCCGACGCCTACAAGGCCGGCGCGCTGGCCCGCGACAATCTGTTCGCCGACGACAACTACCAGGCTTGCGTCCGCTTGTACAACAGCGGCCGGCTGGCGATGATGGAAACGGCGCCGACATCGGCGCAGAAGACGCAAAGCGACGCGCGCGCCATCTATGCCGCCACCGTCGTGCAGCCCGCGCCGCTGGGCCCGACCGGCATCGCCCCGGGCGGCTATCTGTTCAGCTGGGCGGTGTCGCGCGGCCTGCCGGCCGCGACGCGGCAGGAGGCGGTCAAGTTCGCCAAGTTCCTGACCAGCGACAGCCAGCAGCTGGCTTTCGCCAAGATCACCGGCGCCACCTTTCCGTCCACGCGCCAGGCGCTGGGCGACAGCTACTTCGTCAAGACCTCGGCCGGCGGCGGCGCCATCGAAAGCTCGCGCGTCGAAGGCGCCAAGGTGGCGAGCCATATCCGCACCCTGGTGCTGACCGACGTGCCCAAGGTCGCCGATCTGAAGAAAAACCTGGTGGACAACGTCGAGGCGGCCGTCACCGGCCGCAAGGACGCGCAGCAGGCGCTGGACGACGCCGTCGCCTTCTGGAACCGGCAATTGAAATAGCCCGGCCCGCGCGCCCGCCATCGCGGGCGCGGCCTCCCACCGCGCCTCCCGGCAGGATGTCCACATGATGAAATCGTCGACCCGCAATGCCTGGCTCTTTCTTTCCCCCGCGCTGCTGTTGATGGGGGCCTTCACCTTCTGGCCGCTGTTGTTCGGCGGCTATGTCGCCTTCACCCGCTACGATCTGGTGTCTCCGCCGCGCTGGGTGGGCCTGGACAATTTCCGCTACCTGCTGGACGACCCGGTATTCCCGCAGGCGCTGCTGAACTCGCTGCGCTACCTGCTGGTGGTGCCGGCCATCCAGTTGTCCGGCATCGCGCTGGCCGCGCTGGTGGACCGGCAGCGTCCCGGCATCAGGCTGTTCCGCGCCGCCTTCTACCTGCCGGTGGTCACCACGATATCGGTGGTCGGCATCATGTGGAGCTGGATGTACGCCGACTACGGCGTGATCAACGGCGCGCTGCGCTGGCTGCGGCTGCTGGCGCCGGAGCGCGACATCGGCTTCCTCAGCGACGAGGACCTGGCGCTGTATTCGGTGATGTTCGTCACCTACTGGCGCGGCGTCGGCTACTACATGGTGCTGTACCTGGCCGGGCTGCAGGCGATACCGGCCGAGGTGCAGGAGGCGGCGCGGCTGGACGGCGCCGGCGGCTGGCAGCGCTTCTGGCGCGTCACGCTGCCGCTGTTGAAGCCCACCATATTGTTCTGCAGCCTGATCTCGACGCTGGACGCGCTCAAATCGTTCGAAGAGGTGCTGGTGATGACGCGCGGCGCGCCGATGAACGCCACCTACACCGTGCTCTACTACGCCTTCCACCAGGGCTTCAACCAGCTGGACTTCGGCCGCGGCAGCGCCGCCGGCCTGGTCTTGACCGCCGCCTGCCTGCTGCTGGCCTGGCTGAATTTCCGGCTGCTGCGCGCCGACCACCGCTGAGGACCGCCATGACCGCCATCGCCCTGAAACGCGCCGCGCCGCGCCGGCTGCTGCGGCAGCTGCCCGACTACCTGCTGCTGTCCATCCTGTCCTTCGCCTGCTGCTATCCCTTTCTGTGGACGCTGGGCGTCGCCGTCGGCGACGGCGAGCAGGTCTTCGACTTCCCGCCGCCGCTGTGGCCGGAAAACGCCGGCTGGCGTCACTTCGTCGCGGTCTGGGACGCCATCCCCGTCGGCCGCTTCCTGTGGAATTCGCTGTGGATTTCCGGCCTGACCACGGCGGGCACGCTGGCGGTGTCGGCGCTGGCGGCCTTCCCGCTGGCCAAGCTGCGCTTCCGCGGCCGCCAGGCGGTGTTCTACGCCGTCATCGCCACGCTGCTTTTGCCCAGCGAGATCAACTTCATCAGCAACTACGCCACCATCGCCGCGCTGGGCCTGGACGACAACCGGCTGGGCGTGGTGCTGCCGTCGCTGGCCGGCGCCTTCGGCATCTTCCTGATGAAGCACGCCTTCGAGGAGATCCCGGACGACATCGTCGCCGCGGCGCGGATGGACGGCGCCGGCGACTGGCAGCTGTTCTGGCGGGTCTGCCTGCCGCTGTCGCGCCCCTACCTCGCCACGCTGGGCGTGTTCACGCTGGTGTGGTCATGGAACGTCTACGTCTGGCCCAGCGTGGTGCTGAAGACGCCGGAACTCTATCCGCTGTCGGTCGGCGTGCTGTACCTGAAGGGCGCCTTCGCCAGCTCGACCCGCATGGTGGCGGCCGGCGCGGTGCTGACGATACTGCCGGTGCTGGCGGTGTTCGCGCTGTGCCAGCGCTTCTTCATGCGCGGCATGGAGGGGGCGGTGAAGTAGACGGGAACAAGTCGTATTGTCAGACACCGGGCGGCTCATTTAATCTGGCCGGAGCGGGCCTCGCCCGCCAATAACCATAAATAAGCACAACAGAGGAAAACCCCCCGCAATGAACCACCGCCCCCTTTCGCCGCACGCCACGCGCCCGCTCGACCGCCAGGATTGCAAGACCCTGCTGCTGGCCGCGCTGGGCGGCGCGCTGGAATTCTACGACTTCATCATCTTCGTCTTCTTCGCCGTGGCACTGGGCAAGCTGTTCTTTCCGCCGACGATGCCGGACTGGCTGAGCCAGCTGCAGACCTTCGGCATTTTCGCCGCCGGCTATCTGGCGCGGCCGCTGGGCGGGATCGTGATGGCTCATTTCGGCGACCTCTTGGGCCGCAAGCGGATGTTCACGCTGAGCATCGTGCTGATGGCGCTGCCGACGCTGGCGATGGGCCTGCTGCCGACCTACGCCGATATCGGCATGGCCGCGCCGCTGCTGTTGCTGGCGCTGCGCATCCTGCAGGGCGCGGCGATAGGCGGCGAGGTGCCCGGCGCCTGGGTCTTCGTCGCCGAGCATGCGCCGGCGCGCCATACCGGCTTCGCCTGCAGCGTGATCACCTCCGGCCTGACCGCCGGCATCCTGCTCGGCTCGCTGATCGCCACCGCCATCAATCTGGCCTTCAGCGCGCAGCAGATCGCCGACTGGGCCTGGCGGCTGCCCTTCCTGATCGGCGGCGTGTTCGGCCTGGTGGCGATGCAGCTGCGGCAATGGCTGCATGAAACGCCGGTGTTCGCCGAACTGAAGGCGCGCAAGGCGCTGGCCGACGAACTGCCGCTGAAGACGGTGCTGAAGAAGCACAAGACCGGCGTGGCGCTGTCGATGTTCGTCACCTGGTTCCTGGCCATCGCCATCGTCGTCACCATACTGATGGCGCCGGCCTATCTGCAAAAGCAGTTCAACATCCTGCCGGTGGACTCGCTGCGCGCCAACAGCCTGGCCATCGTCGCGCTGACCGGCGGCTGCCTGGTGGCCGGCGTGCTGTCCGACCGCATCGGCAGCGGCCTGACCTTCCTCGGTGGCAGCCTGCTGCTCGGCGCCGCCAGCTACACCTTCTACACCACGATGGCGGTGGACAGCAGCCAGCTCTATCCGCTGTACACGCTGCTGGGCTTCTGCGTCGGCATCGTCGGCGCGGTGCCGCTGGTGATGGTCCGCGCCTTTCCGGCGGCGGTCCGCTTCTCCGGCCTGTCGTTTTCGTACAATGTCGCCTACGCCTTCGCCGGCGGCCTGACGCCGGTGCTGCTGTCCTGGTGGCTGAAGTACGACGCGCTGGCGCCGGCCTATTACCTGCTGCTGCAATGCCTGATCGGCATCGGCGTCGGCAGCTGGCTGCTGCTGCAGGACAGAAGGGAGAAGACGCTGCTGGCTCAGGGGTGAGACGGCGGAGGGGGCGGCAGCAGGCCGTCCTCCTCCACCGCCGGCAGCCTGAGTGCCGGATCCTGCCGGTAGAACAGCGCCAGTTGGCGGTACAGCTCCGGATAGTCCCGCGCCGTCAGGTGCGGGATTTCAAAAAAGGCCTCGCTGAGCACCGCGAAAAACTCGGCCGGGCTCTCGCTGGCGTACGGGTCCAGCCACCCTTCGACGCCGCGGTCCACCTCGCGGCAAAACTGCCGGTAGGCCTGGTTCCAGGCCCGGCTCCACGCCTTGCGGTCCATGCCCTTGTGCAGCGGCGGCGCGCCGTTGGCCGGGCCGTCCAGCATGTCGAACTGGTGGGCGATCTCGTGCAGCACCACGTTCCAACCGTCCAGCAGCGGCGACTCCTCGACATCCGGCCACGACAGGACCAGCGGCCCCTGGTAATGGGCCTGGCCTATCAGCACCTGCTCGCCCTCGTGGGTCAGGCCCATGCCGTCCTGCCAGCGGCTGCGCACGACGAAGGGCGCCGGGTACAACACCGCCTCGCGCCAGTTGCCGTAGGCGGCCGGCCCCAGGTTCATGCCCGGCAGCGCCAGTTGCAAGGCCAGCCGGCAACGCATCGCGTCGTCCACCTCCATGCCCTCCAGGCCGGTGACGGCCTTGTCCAGCAGCAGCCGTCCGGCCAGCTGGACCAGACGGCCGCTTTCGTCGGCGGACAAGCCTTGCAACAATGGCATGACGGCGGCCTCGCGCCGCAGTTTTTCCAGCAGCGCGGGCGGCGCGCGCTTGCCGCCTAGGCGGCGCATCCAGTCTAGCAGCATGAACTCTTGGCCTTGAATCGCGTCAGTCATGGATACCTTTGGGCGCCGCGGCGCAATTCAATGCCCGCCGCGTCCGACATCCAGGAGATACGCATGACCGTTCCACTCTGGCACGAGCTGATGCTGAACCCGCTGGCGGCGTTCGGCATCCTGCTGGCCCTGGGCGTGATCGGCGGGCAGATCGCGGTCCGCGTCGCCCGCCTGCCCGCCATCACCGGCTACATCGTCACCGGCCTGATCATCGGCCCCTACAGCCTCAATCTGCTGAACCAGCAACTGCTGAACGAGGCCTCGCTCTTCGTCCAGCTGGCGCTGGGCATCGCGCTGTTCGAGGCCGGCCGCCGCGTCGACCTGCGCTGGCTGCGGGTGGAGAAGACGCTGCTGGCCACCACCCTGCTCTACTGCCTGCTGGTGTTCGCGGCGCTGTACGCGCTGCTGAACGGCAGCGGCTTCGGCGCGCCGGCCAGCCTGATGCTGGCGGCGCTGGGCATGGCCACCTCGCCTATCGTGGTGCTGGAGATCGTCCGCGAGTCGCGCGCCGACGGCCAGGTCAGCGAACGGCTGCTGACCGCCACCGCGCTGTCCAGCGTGCTGGCGATGATAGGCTTCGCGCTGGCGCTGTCCTACAGCCATCTGTCGGCCAATCACACGGTGGAGGAAGGCATACTGCTGCCCGGCTGGCTGATACTCGGCTCGGTCGCGCTGGGCCTGGCCGCCGGCCTGGTCACCACCCTGCTGAACCGCTGGCTGGGCGGCCACCAGCGCGAGGCGCAGCGCGTGCTGCTGTTCGGCCTGATCGCCCTCGTCGTCGGCGTGGCCGACATGCTGGCGCTGCTGGCGCTGCTGGCCTTGCTGGTGGCCGGCATGAGCACCCGCACGCTGCGCCACGGCTATACCGTCAGCGAACCGGGCATCCTGTCGCTGAGCCATGTGTTCACCGTCGCCTTCTTCGTCGCCGCCGGCGCCTATCTGTCGCCGCAGGCGCTGGCTTCGCACTGGCAGCTGGCGCTGCTGTGCCTGCTGCTGCGCAGCGGCATCGGCATGCTGGTGTGGTGGCTGGCGGCGCGCGCCAACGGCCTGTCGCGCAGGCAGGGGGCCTTGCTCGGACTGGCGCTCAGCCCGCTGAACAGCGGCTCGGCGCTGCTGCTGGGCCTGGGCATGGTGTCGCTGGGCTCGGCCGCCACCAGCTTCAGCTCGGCGCTGATGGCCGCGCTGATGATCAACGAGATCGCCGCCCCCATCCTCACCCGGCTGGCGCTGCGCCTGGCCGGCGAAACCGCAGGAGCCAGCCATGCTTGAATTCAGCCAAAGCCAGCCGCTCACCCTGGGCGTGGAGCTGGAACTGATGATATTGAATCGCCGCGACTACAATCTGACCCGCGGCTCCGACGACCTGCTGCTGCAGATCAACCGCAAGCCGCACGGCTTCGACATCAAGCCGGAAATCACCCAGGGCATGATAGAGATAGGCACCGCCGTCCACAGCGACGTCAACGCGATGCTGGAAGAGCTGCTGGCGATACGCAAGCTGCTGGTCGACGGCGCGCACAAGCTGAACCTGGGCCTGGCCGGCGGAGGCGCCCACCCGTTCCAGCACTGGGACGACCAGCGCATCTATCCGAAGGAGCGCTACCAGCTGGTGTCCGAGCTGTACGGCTATCTGGCCAAGCAGTTCACCGTCTACGGCCAGCACATCCATATCGGCTGTCCGGACGGCGACGCCGCGGTGCGGCTGACCCACTACCTGGCGCGCTACATTCCCCACTTCATCGCGCTGTCGGCGTCGTCGCCGTTCTACCAGGGCGTGGACACCTCGTTCCAGACTTCGCGGCTGACCAGCGTCAACGCCTTCCCGCTGTCCGGCTGCATGCCGCTGGTGGACAGCTGGCAGGCGTTCAACGGCTATTTCGAGCGGATGGAATCGTTGCGCATCGTCGCCAGCATGAAGGACTTCTACTGGGACATCCGTCCGAAGCCGGAATACGGCACCGTGGAGATCCGCATCTGCGACACCCCGCTGTCGATAGAGACACCGGTGCTGTTGGCCGCCTATGCCCAGATGCTGGCGCGGCGCTGCTTCGCCGAGGAATGGTCCGACATCAGCGCCGAGCCGTATCTGACCTACAGCTACAATCGCTTCCAGGCCTGCCGCTTCGGCTTCGACGGCGTGCTGGTCGACGCCCGCTCGAACCAGCAGCAGGGCCTGCAGGAGGACCTGCTGGAGACGCTGCGCGCGCTGGAGCCGCACGCCGAGGCGTTGAACAGCCGGAACCAGCTGGCCGCGCTGCGGCAGCGGGCGCTCAAATGCCACAGCGACAGCCGCTGGCTGCGCCAGGTCTACGAGCAGAGCGGCTCGCTCAACGAGGTGGTGCGGCGCCAGAGCGAACACTGGATGTACGCGCCGCCGGGAGTCGGCGTAAACTGAGCGCTTCCCATCATGCCCCTCGCATCATGCCTTTTGAACTTCCGCAACAAGCCGCGCCGGAACTGCCCGCGCGCTGGTGTGTCTTCGACGGCGGCCGGCTGTGGCTGCTGGACGGCGAGCTGCCTTCCCTGCCGCCGGCCGGCTGCGCGCTGACCGGCCAGCGCTTCCTCGGCATCCACGAAGGGCGCAATCTGTTTCTCGCCGAACTGGTCGGCGAGCCGCCGCGGGACGGCGAGTGGCTGGCGCTGCGGCCGGCGCTGACGACGCTGCCGGCCGGACAGATTCCGGCGGCGGCGCGCGCCGCCCAACTGCGCCAGTTTCTGCGCAGCCACCGCTTCTGCGGCCATTGCGCGACCCCGCTGATCGTCGGCGACGACCAGCTGGGCCGGCACTGCCCAAGCTGCGGCCAGGTCCACTATCCGCGCATCTCGCCGGCGATGATGGTGCTGGTCCGCCGCGGCCGCGAACTGCTGCTGGCGCGCAGTCCGCACTTCACCCCCGGCATGTACAGCGCGCTGGCCGGCTTCGTCGAGCCCGGCGAGACGCTGGAGGAATGCGTGCACCGCGAAACCTGGGAGGAAGTCGGCATCCGCATCAGGAACCTGCGCTACGCCTTCTCGCAGTCCTGGCCCTTCCCGCACTCGCTGATGCTGGCCTTCACCGCCGAATACGACGGCGGGGACATCCGTCCGCAGGAAGGGGAAATCGAGGATGCCGGCTGGTTCGATATCGACGCATTGCCGATGCTGCCCACCCCGATCTCTATCGCCCATCACCTGATCGCGCATGGACGCGAGCTGATTCGCAACAATGCCATGTAGTTTTTCTGGCGGAATATTAAATTTTATTTAACTCCGTCATCCAGTAAACCCGTCTGGCCATCGTTCCGTTTTGCTTACTGCCTCCCGCTCAAACCCGCGCGGGAGGCCTCTTACTCGCCAAAACGGAATGCCATATGAAAGTAAAACACGCCCGTGAACTGACCCTGGCGCTGTACCTCGGCGCCGCATGCGCCGGCGCGCAAGCCGCCGCCATGACGGTGGATAGCCTGGACGGCCCCGTCACCGGCAACGAGATCCAGTCTTTCGTCGACTTCATCCAAGGCATGCAGCCCATCCTCTCCGAATCGGGCGAGGAATGGAGCCAGGGCGACGACGGCAAGGCTATGAAGGCGTTGTCCCAGGTTTACGATATCGCGCCGCGCAAGGAAATCCTGGACAAGATGACCAGCTACTGCGACGCCTTGCTGTCCCAGCGCAACGATATCCTGCCCGCCCCCGCCGGCCAGCGCAAAATCTGGACCGGCCGCATCGACCCGGTATGGCCCAACACGCCCGACAAATACCCGATCCAGACCGGCGGCGAACAAGGCGACCCCGTGGGCCACCTGGCCAGCTGCGCCCGCGCGATCCTCAAGACTCCGGCGCTCTACAAGCAAAACGTAGCCGGCGGCGACCGCTACCGTTTCGGTGCCACCTATCTGCAACGCGCCAAGACCTATCTCGCCGAAGCCGACAAAACGGTGGACCAACACATCCTGAAATCGCTGCTGACGATGAAGGACGGCCATATGTACTTCGCCGACAACTCGCCGTACCAGACTGGCAAACCGGTGCCGTGGAACCAGCAGATGATGTTCGACTATGGCTTCATGAACCTGGCCCAGGCCCATGAGCTGCTGAAGGACGACCCGGCCCGCGTCCAACGCTATGACGCCATCGTCAAAACCAATCTCGACTGGTTTTTCCAGTCCGGCCTCACCCGCTATACAGACAAGGCTGGCAAGACGGCCTACAACTGGGCCTACGCCATGCCGGCCACCGACGGCGAGGACTGCAATCACGGCAGCATGGACGTGTATGGCTTCTACCGCTTGTTCCTGAGCGGCCGTTACGGCCTCGCCGCCAAGCAGATGGAGCCGTTCGGCGACACCGTGTTCGACGTGATGCGCCTGGGCGACCGCGACTACTCCGGCCGGGTGGACGGCAGCAGCGACAACGCCAGCAAGCACGGCGGCGAAACCAACTACCTGCGCGCCGGCTTCATGTTCGCCGCCCTGTCGCGCCCGGACGCCTACTACACCATGATGAGCGACGCCGGCATCCAGGACGGCGGCTCCTCTGGCGCGGCCGGCGTCTACGCCAACTTCCTGACAATCAAATCCCTGCGCGCCAGCGGCAACGCCAGCAAGGACAAGAAGCATTGATCTGAGCCAGCCGGCGAATCATCTGCCCGCCTCGGCAGCGCGGATGATTCGCTCACAAATAGATGCGTGATGCCAAAAATCAACATCCGCCAATCCCTCAACCCATACAAATAAAACCGCGCGCGGCTACCCCCCGCTCCGCCAGCAATTCAAATAGAATATTTGCTCAAGAAAAGCATTGCAAAGTGCTGCTTGCCTAGTCTACTTCCGGATAAAAGAGCCAATCGTGAAACAAAAATATCTGCTAAGCCTTGCCTTGATATCAAGCCTGCTTCTTGCCTGCCCCAACGCGGGAGCAGCTGCCATGACCGTGGACAGCCTGGACGGGCCGGTCACCCGCAACGAGATCCAGTCCTTCGTCAACTTCGCGCAGGGCTTGCAACCCGGCGCGTCCAACCTCAACAACGAATGGGCGCAAGGCCCCAGCGGCGAGAACCTGAAAGCCATGAGCCTGGTTTACGACATCGCGCCGAGCCAGCCCCTGCTGGACAAGATGGTGTCCTTCTGCGACGCGCTGCTGTCGGAACGCAACGACATCCTGCCGGCGCCAGCTGGCCAGCGAGTGATCTGGACCGACCGCATCGATCCGATATGGCCGAACAAGCCGGACGTCAGCCCGATCCAGACCGGCGGCGAACAGGGCGATCCGGTGGGCCACCTGGGCAGCTGCGCCCGGCAGATCCTGAAAACCACCGCGGTTTACAACCAGAAAGTCACCGGCGGCGACCCCTTCCGTTTCGGCGCCACCTATCTGCAGCGCGCCAAGACCTATCTCTCCGAGGCCGACAAGACGGTCGATCAGCACATCCTGAAATCGCTGCTGAACCTCGACGACGGCAAGCGCATGTACTTCGCCGCCAACGCGCCGTACAAAGGCGGCCAGCCTGTGCCGTGGAACCAGCAGATGATGTTCGGCTACGGCTTCCTCAACCTGGCCCAGGCGCATGAGCTGCTGAAAGACGACCCGGCGCGCGTCAAGCGCTACGACCAGATCCTGCAGGCCAATCTGGACTGGTTCCTCCAGTCCGGCCTCACCCGCTACACCGACAAGGCCGGTCGTCCCGCCTACGACTGGGGCTACGCCATGCCCGACACCGCCGGCGAGGACAACAGCCACGGCAGCCTGGACAGCGCCGGCCTGTACCGCTTGTATCAAAGCGGACGCTACGGCCTGAAAGCCGCGCAGCTGGCGCCGATCGCCAACACCGTCGTCGACGTGATGCGCCTGGGCGACCGCCACTATGCAGGCCGGTTGAACGGCACCACCGGCGCCGGCAACAGCAAGGACACCAACTACCTGCGCAGCGGCTACCTGTTCACCGCCCTGTTCCGGCCCGACGCCTACTACACCATGATGGGCGACGCCGGCATACAGGACGGCAGCAACGCCTCCCGCATCGACGCCTTCTCGCGCTTCCTGCTGGTGAAGTCGCAGCGCGCCGCCTCGCTGCCGGGCCGCCGCTAGGACACGGCCAGCACCTGGTCCAGCCGGGTCGTATAGCAGGGCGAGCGCACGTCCTGCCGCATCTCCCAGTCCGGCGTCAGCGCCTCCGAAGCCAGCTTGACGCAGCCGCGGCCGAAAGTCCGGTTGATCGCGTCCATCGTCTGCATCAGGCGCTGCCTGCGCGGATCGGGCGCCGGGCCGAACAGGTCGGCCTGCAGGCGCGCCCGCGGTGAAATCTCCATCAACACCACCCCGGCCTTCTGATAGCGCGGACCGCGCCGGTAGATCGAACGCAGGCCGGACAGCGCCGCGCGGGTCAGCGTCATCGAGTCGTCGCTGGGCTGAGGCAGCGGCACCACGGTATAGCCGTTGTAGCCGTCGTCGCCGAACGGGCTGGTACGGATGCCGACGCCGACCAGACGCGCCACGCCGCGCTGCGCGCGCAGCTTCTCCCCCGCCGTGGCGATATGGTGGCTGACCGCGGCGGCGAGCACATTGAAATCGCGCGCCTTCTCCCCGAAGGAGCGGCTGGAAATGATCTGCTGCCGCTCCGGCGCCGCTTCGTCCAGCTCGATGCAGCTGATGCCGTTCAACTCGGCAATGGACATTCCCGCGTCCGCTTCGCGCAGGAAGCCGATGATCTGTTCTTCGGTGAACTTCGATTTTTTCATGACAAATCTCCTGCCCGGATGGGCTTAAATTTGCCAGAAATCTCTACTTTTCGCCGCTACGTTTTTGCTGGAGGAGGTCACCTCTTCCAGAAGCTTACCCAAACCCTCACAGGGCACGGGTAAGTTTCCAGAGGCGTTTACTCAGATAATCGTTCAGGATGCAGCATCTATACGACCTTTGCCAGCCCAGTTTCATAGACCAGCCACAACTCTCCATCGATGTCCCGCCACATGGCACCTTGAGCCTCCAGGACTTTGGACAGTCGCGTCCGGATCTGATTCAGCTCAGGCCGAGTCATGCTTTCCAAAAACAGCCCTCGCACCCGCTTCACCTTGGGAACCGATTTTTCAATTTTATGGATCAGATGGATAAAAGCCGAAACGGCGCTAGCGGAACCCTCCACCGGCTGTTTGGCGACGAAGTCGCAAATAATCAGCTCTTCATCCTCCAAACGATAAACCAGTTCACAATCCAACATTTTTACTCGCTGTCCAATCAAAACATGGCTATTTCCAAAATACTCTGCCTCAGGGACCAGCCCCTGCGACTGCAGGAATTGTGTAACGGCATCCAGTTTGATATTCATTTCTTGCATTTCGACTCTCCATTCGGCGGACATGGGGAAACCCATATCCGCTCACGATTCATAAGTGGAGTTAAATTTTGACGGCCGACATCATTCGCTCTTGCATGCTCATCAGCTGACGCGTCAAATCATGCATGCGGCTCGATGCTTCGGCCGCCTTATCGGCAGCGGCACTCAACGCTTTATACCGCTCGGCAGCATGATCAGCCTGGAATTCGCCAAGAATATTCTTCTGCTCAGCATCGCGTGTTAGGCTAGCGGTACCCCAGTTAATGCCGCCCTCCGCCGCTTTGCCCACCCCCGACAGCCCCGTGGATATCAGGTCTCCCCCCGAGCCCGCGACTCCTCCGATGGCCGCGCCGCCCGCACTCAAAAATCCTGACAGGACTTTAGCGCTGGCGTTCTTCCACGCAGCCTTGTACTTAAGTTCGATGCTCTCCAGCTTGGTATCGATCGACTTTAACTGGACAGCCGCTGCCAGCTGCTGGCCAGCGGCATGGAAATCGCGCTCCATGTCGCGGATATCGATGTTCATTTTCTGCAGCATCGCAATCAGGTTGTCTATGGTGGCATATACCCCAGTACTGCCCTTATCCACACTCTGTCCCGAAAGCTGCTGTGGGACGGTTGGTACCGTGTTCGAGACTCCAACTTTGTTAATATCCATCATGATAACTTTCCTAAACAAATGTTGCGTGCCACTTTGTGGTGTCACGATAATTGATTTCACTGCTTGTGCTTCACCGGCGAACCCAGCTTTGGCCATCCTTAGCTAACACAGCGATCATCCCCTCCATCAATGGGATATACTCCTGCCGATTCGCAGTTTCCTGTCGGGCATCATTGGCCAGATGTTGGCCGATACTGTTTGCCAGCTTCTGGGCCAACTCTCCCGACGTTTCCTCCTGCGCGCCTTGCACTTCATGGCCCACGGCATGAAGGGAGATAGCTTCACTGATTTGCGCCGCGCCTTTGCTCGCTACTGCTCGAGCTGTTTCTCCCCCAACCGCGGAGAACACTTGGCCGGCGCCTCCAACCACCTCGCTCGCCGCGTTTTCCTGCAGCGCCCGGGCATTGAGCTCCGCCGCCTCGCTGCGCTGCTGAACTGCAAGCAGCGCGACAGCAGCAACCAAGGGCAGCAACTCCGCCTGCATCGCCCAAAAACCTTCGCGCTGCTGGCCATACAAACTTTGCAGCTTGGCCATCAGATCACCGATGCTGAACGTGCCATGCAAGTCCAGCGCCCCGAAGCCCTCGTTGCCGGCCAGCAACTGCACCGTGTAGTTAAGGCCATCCGGGATCGGCGCTTCCAGGCCGCAAGACTCGAAATCAAGCGACTTCAGGTCATTGAGAACGTTGTGCAATGGATCGGCGCCGATTTGCAACTCTGGCAGTTTGGGTAGTTCGCCGGTTTTTTTCGAGTTGACGGAATACTCCCCGGGGACGCCATTCGCACCTGTACTCTGGCTAAATCTAGCCACCGAAAAATCCGTCATCTCTCTCCCCTCTACACCATGGAAGACGCGATCTGCGCCTGGGTGGAAGCTGCCTGGCTCATCGCCTGGAGGCCGTCATCGATCACCTGGCTCTTGCTGTCCAGTAGTTCGCGCGTCTTCTTGATGACTTCCTTCTTTTCCTGCTCATAGAACTCGAAGAAGCTCTGCAGCCATTGCTGATCCAGAATCAACAAATCGATTTCCTTTTGCAGTTTGGCTCGCTGTTTCTCGATCTCACCGACCATGATCTCCTTTGCACCTGCCGCCACTCCGCGGACCGTGCTGGACACGACAAGCGCCGGTGCCTTCAGCGTCGCTTTGATCGTAGCCTTGACCACGTCCGCGAATACCTGATTCACGACTCGCTTGGTGACCTCCTGGGCAGTCAGTTCCACACCTTCCTTGACAGCCTTCTTGATGACTTTCTCCACCGACTTGCTCACCATCTTTTCTATCGCTTCGTGGGTGAACCTTTCCAGCATCTGGTTGGTAAACTTCTGGGCGAACTTCTCAACTGTCTTCTTGGTGGTGGCTTTGGCGGCATCGACAGCGGCCTTGCCCAACGCTTGTGCAACTTGTGTCGCGACTTGATCCGCCACTTGCTTGCCAACTGCGTTTGCCGCATTCTTGGCTGCGCCTGCCGTGCCTTTCTTGATGGCTGTACTGACCATTTGCTCCGCGCCTTCTTTCAGTACCTTGCCGGCGACTTTCGGAATCATCTTGGTCACCAACAGATTGCGCGCCGCACTGGTAACGTCCACCACTGCTCCGGCGATTTCAAACGACAATTGAATTTTTCCAGCAATGTCCGCTACCTTTTGGTATTTTTCGGCATTCTCCGGGTCAATAAGCGCCATCGTATTAGCCATAGCCTTGACCAGACCCGCCATGCCAGCAACGAGGTCCATCGCACCGCCGGCAGCCTGCATCACATTGCCGGTCATCACACCGCCTATCATTTTGGCGACGCCAGTCACCACCTCCACCGCAGCGACCACCCAGTCGAAAACCACGCTGAGAATGCCAGCCTTCTTGGCCTTGTCCTGCTGCTCGATGGCCTTGTTCATCTGTTCCCGAATGTTCTCCACTTCCTTCTTGCGCAGCGCTTCCTGCTTCGTACTCATGATGTCGAGAGCCTTGCTCTTGACTGCTGCGGTATCGCCCAGCATTTGCGAGGTCATCAGCGTGGAAGCCATGATCATCGAGTCCATCGGAATCTTTTCGATCTCCGACAAGCTGAATGCCGGCACCTTGGCCGCGCCATCGCTGCCGGAGGCTTGATCGATAGTTCCCATGATCCGGCCCAGCGCATCGGCTGCCTGTTGCCGGGATACCGGCTCCTTGGCGGCACGCGGCGAAGCCAACTGCCCCAGTTGCTGCGATTGCACCTCCGCCAACGGTCTGGAGACCATCTTGACGGCATCGCCGACTTTGCGGGCGGCGCCGCTTTTTCCTTCTTCCTTCTCCGCCCAATCAGCCGGCAAGCCGGCGCCAGGCATGAAACGATCGAGTGCGATCAGCATGGTACTTCCTCCTGTTGCAGAGCCAGCATGTCTACGGCGCTGGCCTTGATTGCCTGATAATCGATTTGTTCGCCGCACCAGTTGATGGCCGCCTTGAAAGCCTTGCTCGCATACTCCGCATTCCCGTCCAGCCGATAGCTGATGCCGGCGTAGAACGCGGCGCGCGGGTCGTCCACCTTGATCAGGCCGGCGCGGCCGAAGCAGACCACGGCCTCGTTGTGCGCGCCGAGCCGCTGATGGCACAGGCCCAGCGCCAGCAGGTAGTCGAAATTCCAGTGGTCCAGCGTGCTCAGCAACTGGTAGACATTTCGGGCGGCAGCGATTTCGCCGCCATCGAACAGCTGCTTGGCATAGCCGTACAGCGACTCCAGGTCCTCGCCCTGAATGTCGGCCAGCAAGCGCAACGAGCCGCCGCGCGAGAAGAAATGCCGGTACAACTCGTCGTCTGTCTGCTCAGGCTGATGATGGATATCAGTCATAAAATAAACTCCTTGTACTGACACGCGCCGGCCGGAGACAAGACCACCCGGCAACATGTCGTGGCTTAACGGATGGCTTGGGCGATAGACTTGGTCGATTCCGCGTTCATGCTCTGCAAGCTATTGGCCATGGTCACCGCGGTGTTGAAGTTCTGAATCAGCTGCTGCATCTTCAACTGGCTCTGCTGCACGAAGTCAGACGCGCGGCCGGAGAAGGACTCCAGCGCGGACTTCACTGCCGTCAGATCCGCCTGGCTGAGATCGCCCTCTAGGTTTTCCACCGAATCCACGCTGATGCCGTTAGCCTTCAGATAGTCCAGCACATCCTGAGGCAGTTTCTTGGTATCTTTGGGGTCGGTGATGCCTGCCAGCACTGCCTCCACTTTATTGGCCATTTCCTGCGCATCGCGCGACACTTCCATTTTCTTCGACATCTGCGCGAACTTGGCATTGGACAGTTCGGTAAACAGCAGCATGACCTCTTCCATCGTGGCGATGGCCTGGCCCAGCAGCGAGTAGTTCCGCGCCGCGCGCAGGTAGTCAATATTGTCCCCGTCGCCAGCCTTGCCGACAGAATCCACCTGGCCGTTGCTGAAGGAAGAGATCGAAGAGATTGCAGTGCTCATAAATAAAACTCCTTACTAAATTAACGTGATTTAAACAAAAGAACGGCGATGTTTTTTGGCAAGAACCGGAGCGGCCTTGACTGGTTCGGCCATGGCGCTAGCCTTGGCATCGTCTTCTGGCGCCAGCTGCTTCAATTGCTTGCCTAATTGGGAAAAGGTTTTTTCCGCCATGGCAACCTTAGATACGATTTGCTGATGCAGCTGCTCGCCGCCGGACTTCATCATCGCCTCCAGCTTTTGCAACTTGCCGCGCGCCACCGGATCCGATCCTGCGCGCGCCTCCAATGCAGCGATCTCGCCTTGCAACGCCTTGAAATCGTCCAGCTGTTTCTTGAAACCCATCCGGCGTTTTTTCAAACCGTCGATCATGGATTTCAATTGCGTCATTTCATTCATTGGAATGCCTCCTGTTCATTGCGGGCTTTCCAGTTTGGCTGCCGGCACGCGGCAGCCAACTGCTCAGCCATTAACGGATAGCCTGGGCGATAGACTTGGTCGATTCCGCGTTCATGCTCTGCAGGCTGTTGGCCATGGTCACCGCGGTGTTGAAGTTCTGAATCAGCTGCTGCATTTTCAGCTGGCTCTGCTGCACGAAGTCAGACGCGCGGCCGGAAAAGGACTCCAGCGCCGACTTCACCGCCGTCAAGTCAGCCTTACCCAGTAGCCGCCCAGCATTGACCAATTTCTTCATCGACTCTTTGTTATAAGTGCCGTCTTCGTTTTTTTGATTCTTCAGCCAATCGCTAGCTTTCTGGCCATCGATCTTGACGCCGGCAGCATCCAGATCTTTAGCGATCTGCTCAGCCGATGCATTAGAACATCCGACAATACCTTTGATATAAGAATCAATATTATTCAGCGCCCATAGCGAATCCAGCTTGGCACCACCATCGTTGCCCTCGTTGCCTCTAAGGAATTTATCAATGCTCATTCCATTGATGGGAATGCCGTTTTGGCGCATATACTCAATCACATCCTCCGGCAGCGAGACTTTGCCATTGGGATCCGTGATGCTGGCCAGCAGCGCCTCCACTTTATTGGCCATTTCCGCCGCATCGCGCGACACTTCCATTTTCTTGGACATCTGCGCGAACTTGGCATTGGACAGTTCGGTAAACAGCAGCATGACCTCTTCCATCGTGGTGATGGCCTGGCCCAGCAGCGAGTAGTTCCGCGCCGCGCGCAGGTAGTCATTGTTGTCGCTGGAGTCTGCAGCGCCAGTGGTGAGCGCGTTTACGCCGGGAGTAGTTTGGTTTACGGTAGTGTTCATCGATATTTCCTTTCAAGAGTGGTATTGGGAGGCAGGCGCCGCGCACTGACCCGCCCGCCTTTATCCATTAACGGATAGCCTGGGCGATGGACTTGGTCGATTCCGCGTTCATGCTCTGCAGGCTGTTGGCCATGGTCACCGCGGTGTTGAAGTTCTGAATCAGCTGCTGCATCTTCAACTGGCTTTGCTGCACGAAGTCAGACGCGCGGCCGGAGAAGGACTCCAGCGCAGATTTCACTGCCGTCAGATCCGCCTGGCTGAGATCGCCCTCGAGGTTTTCCACCGAATCCACGCTGATGCCGTTAGCCTTCAGATAATCCAGCACATCCTGAGGCAGTTTCTTGGTATCTTTGGGGTCGGTGATGCCTGCCAGCACTGCCTCCACTTTATTGGCCATTTCCTGCGCATCGCGCGACACTTCCATTTTCTTCGACATCTGCGCGAACTTGGCATTGGACAGTTCGGTAAACAGCAGCATGACCTCTTCCATCGTGGCGATGGCCTGGCCCAGCAGCGAGTAGTTCCGCGCCGCGCGCAGATACTCGATGTGATCGTTATCGATCACCTCATCGGTAGTAATAGATGCAGGTTGCACACCGCCTTGAGCATTAATACTGGACATATAGTCACCTTTAAAAATTCAAGATTAAAATTGATGCTTTTCACTATCAAAGTCATTATCGCCACACAATCTGCGCCTCAACTTCGACTGCTGCATGATACAAAACCACCAGGCAAATATTTTCTAGAACTGCGACAAATATTCTGTTTTTTTGCACATGACTTATCCTGCCATCTCGAACACCCCGGAGCAGGAGGTCATCCAGATATCAGGTGATCACCGGATGCCGCTTGACACAGCAAAGATAGATCATGCATCACGTTACAACAGCGCGCATAGGATTGAGATGCCAGCGATTCGACTCATAATCAGCAGGAGTAAAGGTGAAATAACCATCCAAGAGGATACTTACGCCTTTCCAGAACACTGCCTGATTGTCACAAATAATAAAGCTCGAATTTCTACGGATAGCCATCCGAATGCCATGCTGTCTCTGGATTTTCTCGCCTCGGATTTGCAGCGGCTTCTCCCGGAAGTCGTCGAATTACTGGAAGCAGACAATCAGAAAACCTTCAAAAAGGAAGCGGTGAAAATAGTAAAAACAGACTGCAATGCAACTGAGGTATTGGCCTCGCTTTCCCAGTTGGCGCCCTCCTCCTTCCTGTATTTTGCTTATCTTTACTGCTTGAATCTGGATAGAGCTTACTTCTCGGCATTGCTGCGCAGCTGCATAGCTGGAAATAAGGATTTTTACGAATTCATTGAGAAAAATGCTTTGCAACAATGGTCCATTTCCACATTGGCTGATCGATTTGGCATGCCACTGCGGAAATTCAACCAATTGTTTCAGGAGGCGTATGGCAAGCCCGCCAAGCGCTGGATATTGGAGCATCGTTTGACGCATGCCAAAAAGCTATTGCTCACCACCTCGATGAGGGTGCTGGATGTGGCGCTGGAATGCGGTTTTTCAAACCATGCGCATTTCACGGATAGCTTTCGGCGCCATTTTCAATGCAACCCCAAGCAATTTAGACAGCAAGCACTGGGCAAGCTGCGTGATAAAGAAACATAAGGACAGTTCATGGATATCGAAGCCATCACCAGTCAATTATCACAACTGGTTGAACAAGCCGGCAATGAGGTGCAATCGAAAGTCACCGCCGCCGATTTGAACGACCCCGCCCGAATGCTGCAAGCACAGTTTGCCATTCAACAGTATTCGGTATTCGTCAGCTACGAAAGCGCCATTATGCGGGCGGTGAAAGACATGTTGTCAGGGATTATTCAGAAGATATGAAATTACTCGCAACCGATATTTGCCGGCTAGTGGTAGAAACCGGCTTAGCCGCCGTGAATCACGGCTTATATGACGAGGCAGATTCTATTCGCTTGGCGATGCCGCATCTAACCGAAAACACGCATGCGCGGAAAATCGTGGAAGCCACCCTACTGCTCGGCATGGGGCATACGGAAGCGGCAACCTCTTTATTGCGCAACGACCACTCCGAGGAGGCCGGAATGCTGCGCCGCCTCATCAACAGCATGCATGTGCAGCAATCGCGGCGCATCTGTTAATTCTCTTTTAGGAGTCATTGCAATGGAAATCGATGCAGTCAAATTGCACACCGTTCAAGCCAGCATGGAACAGGTTCCCGCAGTGCCGGCCGCGGCCGATGTGGATGCGTTCACTCGCGCCATGTTCGGCCATGCGGCCCAATCCCCGGAAGAAGTCGCCGCTGGCGGTTTGCAAACGAAATCCCAGGCCATAGGCGAAGCGATTGACAACGCGCGCGCTACCACAGGCGTACTAAACAATCCGGCCGAAATGCTGGCGGCGCAATCCAAGCTGCTGCACTCCATCGTAGAAGTGGACCTGGTGGCCAAAACCGCGGGCGCCTTGTCGCAAGGCGTGAACAAACTGGTGAGCATGCAGTGATGAAAGCCCTCCGCCGTTTATGGCCGTTATTGATCCTGATGAGCCTGATGGGCTGCAAAGTGGACCTGTATAGCGGACTGAGCGAGGATGAAGCCAACCAGATGCTGGCCTTGCTAATGTTGCGCAATGTCGATGCCGAAAAGAAAATCATCAAGGAAGGCAATGTCACTGTCAGGGTGGAAAAAGAGCAGTTCACCGATGCGGTGGAAGTGCTGCGCCAGCATGGTCTGCCCAGCAAGCGCACCGAAACCATGGCGGATCTGTTTCCCTCCGGCCAACTGGTCACTTCGCCCGCACAAGAACAAGCCAAGATCGGCTATCTGAAGGAACAGCTGCTGGAAAAGATGCTGCGCGGCATGGACGGCGTGATCAGCGCCCAGGTTTCCATCGCGGAAAGCGTCAGCCAGAACCGGCGGGAGGCGCCTGCGCCGTCCGCCTCGGTCTTCATCAAGTACAGCCCCGGCATCAATATGCAAAGTCGCGAAACCGATATCAAACGGCTGATCCACACTGGCGTGCCTAATCTGCGCTCGGAAAACATCAGCGTGGTGTTGCAAGCAGCCGACTATCGCTATCGCCCAACCGCGACTACCGCGCAACCAGCTAAAAACACGCAGAGTTGGCTGCGGAAATACGCCATATGGCTTGTCGGCGGCCTAACCCTGCTGGGCTGCGCCGCCGCCATCGGTGTGCTGGCCTGGCGCCGGCGCACGGCCGCATCATGAAACCCGCGATATCCGCCGAACTGCAACGGTTGCATCAGCTGGCTTGGCGCGCCGGCGCCTGGATGGACCAAGGCTGGTGGCATGAGCTGGACTTGCGGCCCTGGCAGCAAAGCTACCAGCGCCATCCAGTCTGTCGTCCGGCGCTGGACCGGTTGATCGCCAATCGGCGCGGCTTTCCGCAAACGCCTCTGCCCGCATCGCTGACCCCGCGACAGCAAGCCATGCTGGCACTGGAGTCGCGCCTGCCCCGCGTGCTTACCGCGCTGGGACTGCTAGCCATGGAGTGTCCGGATTACTTGCTGCTGGGCAGCTACCGGCGCCCGCTGGCTGCCTGCCTGGGCGAACGCGGCTGCGATCAATTGCTGGCGCTGAGCGCCTTCCCCGCCCCCCGGCAACCAAACCTGGCGCCGGAACAAGTGGCGGCTGCGGCACTGGACCTAGGAACACGCTGGTGGCGAAGCGCCGATCCTAGCTGCCCGGTGCAAGCTGCACTGTCGATACTGTTGCCGCCCGGTCCCGCTGAAGCCATGCCGGCCATGGGCGACGCCATCTCATGGCTGATTCGGATCGGACGCTTTTTATGACCGCCCCCGCCCGCATCAGGCATAAGAGCTGCTAACCAAACCCAGCCAAGCGTCTGAGGCAAGGCGCGCCGACGTAGGCAGTACAAGTCGCAACGCAGCATCAGGGGTTTTGTAGCGGTTCCAGACACAGGCCTCGCGTCTACGCAGGTCTCAGTTGCGGCCCACACCAAGGACATCCTCAATGATCAATCCAATCGACCCCACGGCTCGGCGCCCCCAAACGACGGTCCAGCCTTCCACGCCTCCTCAGGCTAAACCCAAGCCTCTGGCCGCCACCCAGGTGTTGCCTGCCCAGTCCGTCCTCAATTTGGCGCAAAGCGAGCTCGGCACCGACATGCAGGAGCTCGGCAGCATCTTCCCCGTGGAGGAAAGCTGCGCGGAAACCCTGGAAAACATGAGCTTCGCCTTGGGCACGCAGGCCAGGGAAAGGATGCGTGGCCTCTCCTCCAGCGCCGACCGCGCCCGGCCGCGCTCCATGATGCAGCGTCTTGCCAAACAAGTATCGGCGACCGCCCCAGACCATTTGGAAGAGCTGCGCCAACGCGTGCCTGGCATCGAGGCGGTGGAAGAAGTGGATGATCTGCTCAACAGCCTGCGCCAGCACCAGTTCGACGCTGGCGAGATGGCCCTGCTGCTGGCTGCCATGCTGGGCAAGGACGGCCTTTCCCCCACGCGCCGTCGGCGCCTGGAAGAAGCGCTAGACCGGGTGATGGACGACGAGGATTGGGCGCTGCAACTATTCAGCCACCTGGAGTTCGGCGCTGTCGGCAAGAGCGGCCTGGCCGAGCTGCGCCGCTTATACCAGCGCGCGGCTAGCCGTCAGTCAGGGCTAGTCTATTGGTTTGGACAGTTCCGTCAGATGG
This sequence comes from Chromobacterium sp. CV08, assembly GCF_051129845.1. Classification (NCBI taxonomy): domain Bacteria; kingdom Pseudomonadati; phylum Pseudomonadota; class Betaproteobacteria; order Neisseriales; family Chromobacteriaceae; genus Chromobacterium; species Chromobacterium sp. CV08. Next base: position 2,059,336 of record NZ_CP150453.1, on the reverse strand, counting down.
ATGACCGCCAGCGCAAATTGAAGACCTTGATCCGGGCGCTGGCTTTCGAATTGTCCGCGCAAGGCGGCGCCACCGACATCCGCCTGGCCGCGGTCATCACCGATTTGAAACGGGTGCTGCAATTCCTGGGGATGGAAGATCATTGCGACCGCGTAGCCAAAGCGCTGGCCATCCCGGAACTGGACGGCAACCGCATCATTGAGGAGCTGCTGGAAATCATTCAACAGTCCTGGGTGTATCCGGACTGGCTATCCAGCCGCGCCGACGCCCTGATGCCGGAAGAACACAGCCGGCATGGCTATGCCCGGCGGATGGGAGAACTGGTCAAGCTGCTGCCCGATGACTGTTTCGAAGACATAGACCAACGCGAAACCATACTGGCCGCGTTTCTGGAATACCAAGAACAGCTGGCGGACGAAGAATAAGCAGACCGGCAAGCCAAAGAAATGAACAATAGGCGCTCGGAGATCCGACAGCGCCTGTTGTTCCGGCAACCCAGCAAAGTACCGTACTTACCGCTCATGCCGATGATGATGGCGATGATGCCCGCCATGCTTGCCGCGATGATGTTCTCGATACCGAGGCGCATAGACTTGGCGGTACCAGTCATCCCGAACGAAGAAGACACGCTCACCGCACGCGTTATAGCGATGGCAATAACGCTTCCAATGCTTGACATGTCCGGGAGGGACTCTCAAATAAATCGGCTCATGCCTGCCATAACCCGGACGCACGATGATGGGGCGCGGAGAAATCACTTGCGGATGGGGATAGTTTCCGATGTCTAGGCGGCCATAAAAACCTGGCTGCCCAATATCGATGGAAACTCCGGCGCCGGCATTTGCCGCCGACGTCCCCAAACTGCAAATCAAAAAAACTGCCATTGCAGCCATTTTCTTCATTTCACACTCCTAATTTAGAAAGCACATGTTCGCAATTACAGATCATAGAACACGACGCATAACAACTGTCGTATAGACGCATGACACATGCGGCACCAGTCGTATCGCAAGGTGGCATCACACAAAATCCGTTATTTGTTAACGGATCGCCAGCACTGAATGACGTCCATCATCGTCGCTGCATGCCCCGCACAAAAATGAAGCATGCGCTATCATAGTTCGGTTTGACTTGGCCTCATGCGCCACAGGATAGGCAGACCCCGGCGATGATGGAGGACGACCGCCGCGATATGGGCGATTACCGCCAGGGCCAACACCGCATTGCTGGCGAAATGAACCCGCGCGAATCCGCGCGTCAGCGATCCAGGCGGCAGCGGCGCGGCCAGGGTGAACCAGCCAAACACATCCACCGCGCGCTCCATCATCAACATGCCGCTGAGCAAGGACAGGGATCCCAGTGCGTACAACGCCAAGTGCCCGCGGCGAGCCATTTTCCATCCGCGCGCCGGCATGCTCGCCGGCGGCGGCATGCGGAAACGGATTCGGTTGAGCAAGCGCAACAACCAGAACGGGACCAGCAAGGTGGTCAGCGCGACGTTCAGCGGCGGCACGGCTTTGGCCAGGGCCGGCGGCAGAATGCCGGAGGCCAGCGCGAATCCGCTCAGCAGCGCCCACAGCATGACGGCGGCGCACAACCAATGCAGCGCCATCGCCAAAGGGGGATAACGTTTCATGAATACTCCAATCGGCAGGATGGCGGGAAGCGGCATGCCGCCTCCCGAACCCTCTCCAAGCGCGCCTTTATTTAGACGGGAGTCCACAGCGCCGGCGTGGTGGACGGCGTCCAACCCGCGCCAACCCAAGCGGTATGAGCCTGCAGACAGCGGTAACGGCGATTCTGATAGTTGACGACCTGTCCTACGGCGTAGGCGACGCCTTCGCGCCATGCATCGCCGGCAGGCGGCGGCGTAACCCCGTCATCGCCTTTCTTGATGTCGATCTGGTACCGGTAGCCGCTATAGCGCTCATTCAGCCACACGCGGTTGGCGGTGGCGCTGCGGACCGGGTTGATCGTGACGGTGCGTTGCTTGCTGCTGATCACGCCGATGCGGCCGATCTGGGAGCTGGCGTTGACCTTGACGCCCAGCTCGTACGGCCAGTTGGCCGCCTGGCCGGTCGTGGCGCTCAGATCCACCTTGTGGCTCTCCACATCGCGACCGCTGCCGTCGAAGATGCGCAGCGTCACCGAACTCTTGTTCGGCAGGTTCTCGTGAGCGGTCACACTGCCCACTTCCTTCCACGGATTGGAGATCGGCGGCGGCTCCGGCTGCGGGCCGCCGTTGCCGAAGTTGACGTCGGAGCAGGAGTAAAAGGCCTCTTCGCTATCCGAACGCTTCCACACGTTGTAGATGATGTGGCGGCCGGTTTTGCCGGTCGGCAGCTTCATGGTCATGTGATAGCGCTGGCTGGCGTCCAGCGGCGGATTGCCGTTATAGGTGCCAAACAGTTCCAGATCAGACCACTTGAGCGGCTGGCTCGGATTCCAGCCGTTCTTGGTCACATAAAACCGGAAGTATTTGGTGGCATGCGGAGCCGGCGCTTTATAGATGAACTCGAAATTGCCGCTGGCGTTCGGCACGATATTGGTGGCGGGCCAGTCGGTACGCGCCAGGTTGAAACCCTTGAATTTCGACTGGCCGGCCGCGCACAGCGTGCCATCGGGAACCACGGCTTGATGATTGTCGCCAGGCGGGTTCTGATTGATGCCGTTCCAGTCGTACATCGCCTGCGTGCCGCCGACGCGCTTGGCCTCCTGACACGCGGGCGTCTTCGGCGATTCCGCGCCTTCCTGATAGCAGCTGTAGATCCGGTTGACGGGCACCTCCATGGTGCCGTGCGCCCATGACGCGCCGCTCAAGCCTGCCAAGGCGATAGCAATGCCCGCGGGCATGAAAGCTAATTTCATTTTAAGACCCCTTGATCTGATATTGAGATACCAAAAACACGAACGTCATTCACTGCAAGGCATTGGATACAGCGCCTGAACGCGTGATGTCTCTTGACTGCTGGCTTATGCCTGTTGAGAGACGGGATTTCAGATGCCTTGCTCGGTCAAGACCTTATCTGATCTCGGGGCCATTTTCTTTTGAAACCAGCCGAATTCTTCTATATTCAGAGCCGGCAAATCAGAAAAATAATAACGGCCATGCCCCTCATGGAACATGGCCGCTGTCTGGATGATGAAAATTGAGCGACTCTCTGATTAAATGGCTGCTCTTCAATTCACAATGATGATTTACTCACCCAGTGATCCAGCCTGTTATCATAGCAAGTATTTTTGATGTCATACTCATTTTCTCTTTCGCCTAGCTCCGGCTCGACTGCGGTTGCTGTGTTAACGGTGGGAGTTTAAACACTGTTCCAACCGGTACCTCCTTGCTGCCATATTTTCTACCAATCTCCGCATTATCCAATTGAAATCGCACTATGTCATCATTGCTAGCATTAGGGTTTTCTTTCTTAAATTCATTTCTCACTGTATAAAAGTTATCACCCGGCTTACTCCGATACTCTCCACCAGGAACCATAGTGAGAGCAGGCTTACCTGATATCTTGTCCTGGTCCGCGTCTTGAATCTCGGAAACACCTTGGCTCTGCTGCGGTTGCTGTGTTAACGGTGGAATTTTAAACACTGTTCCAGCCGGAACCTCATCGGGATGATCGCTAAGAATCCCCATATTAAGCAAAGTAAACTGTGCCATATCATAAGCACTAGCATTAGGATTTTCTTTCTTAAATTCACCTCTCACTTTATAAAAGGTATCACCTGGCTTACTCCGATACTCTCCACCAGGAACCATAGTGGGTGCAGGCTTATCAATCTCATTCAAACTGCTTAATACCCCCGCCATCATTGCCTCTTCATCCATGCCTTCCGCAGATTGATCCTTAGACAAATTATTAAGTACGCAAGCACGTATAATTTTCCAAGCGCCTATTCTTCCATGCGCTGTGATCAGCGTTTGACCCGTAGTCGTATTCATTGCACTCTGCGTCAAATACCCAACTTTCTCAGAATAATTAAGCGTACCAAAGTCTATCTTGGCTTCCATTGCGCTTGTACTGGCATTTTCATTTATTCGCCCACTGGGATTGGCGCTATATTTTGTTCCCTTAAAATCCACCTTCGCATTGCCTTCGACCACATTCCATGGGTTCCAGAATTTTGTTTGCCAAACCGGCCTTATATGCAAAAATGGCAAGTGCGTTGCTTGCAAATAGCCATTTGGCGCACTAAGATAACCAACCTTAATATTTAATTTATCCAGCTCTTTCTTCAACCTTACAAGATAATCTCCATCCCCTACATTGCAAGAATCAATACGCAGAACGCCAACTTGCTTCAGACCATAACTCTGCAGTTTTTCAGCAAGTTGTTTCGGACTGAAATGCTGTGGTCGACCAACCCCTAGGTCTCCCGGATCGGATGGCCCCGTAATGCTTCCATGAACAGGAATATCCAATCTGTCATTCAGCGTTAGCTGAGACAGAGTATTGCTTTGCGGAGGATTTAAAAGACTTGTTGGCCGAGTGGCAGATAGCTCACCAAAGACATTTTCCTGGGGAATTCCATGCTTCGCCATGGAGCTTTTCGCATAATCATCAAACAATGTCCAGTTCCTTCCCCCCGTATCACCGATCTGGAAAACATATCGTTTTCCTGAGTCAAGGTTAACATTGCCAGGCATCTCAAAATACTCATCAGTCGTGCCAGCCGGCAAGGTAGAAGCTGTCACAGGTGCACTACCCGCCCCTCCAGGTCTAACCGTAGTTCCCCAAGTAGGCCCGTATTGATTAGCAGGTACATTAGACAGCCATGCCTTGCTCTGCTCCGGGTACTTTGGAATATGAGAAGGTTTAATTTCTAACCCCAGCGCCCTTCTTATTACATTGTCATTCCTGCTGAAGCAAAACCCGCCGATGATAGTATCGCCTTTTACTGCATTTTTGAGAAGATCTTGTACATACGCATCAGTCGAGTGAGCCAAATCAACAACAACAACCCGGTCTCTCACGGCAGGAGGAAGATTTTGTGTATCCTCTATGGTGAAACGCATTTCTGCATTCAACTCACGATCACGCACTCCATTTGGACTTCCATGAGTGCCTGTCAATACATAAACTTTGCCGTTAGGATTTTTATTCAACGCATCCATGACCTGATTATTAACAACTATACCATTAGTCTCGCTAGTTGTTAGGCGCACTTCTGCCCCTTGTCTATTTTCAACCCTTTCAAAAACTTGAGCTCTTCGCTCATACAGTCCTTGCTCATTAAGATCGTATTCAATTCTCCCTGCCTGGCCATTCACCACGCCTGAGACAGATGGTCTAAGCCCCACAGAATCCTCAACCGCTTGAGTGCTTTTATAGGGGTCGGTAAAATTGTTTAATTTATATCCAAACGTACGTTCTGAGGTTTTTACCTCCACCCACCACACAGCCAATTTCTCACGCATCTCGAGACTATGTTTATAAGCACCAGACTCTGTTTTGCTGATCAACTCCGCATGTATGGCCGCAGCTAAGTGCTTGTAATCATCCATTTTGGCTTCTGGTGATTTTCTTAAAAACGCTTCACCACCTAAAGCATTTTGCATATCGACCAGCCTGGACAAATCTTGAGAATGTGGTGGTTTACTTAATAGTGTTCGATTCAGCCCAAGCGCTGACTCCAATCGAGCCTTATTTCTTAGCCCCAATGCATTGACATCCTTCAGCTTTGGTTTTAATAAAAAATCGAATTTTTCCGGCTTCCAACTATCTATCTTTCCCCTTAGCGCAGTATCGCCAATGGTAGATGGGCTTGTTCGGATTTCACTTTTATAAATCTGTGCACTTTTTTGAGTACTCATCAATTCACCAACCCATGGAGGTTGATTTATCACTTCGCCCACAACAGCAGAGGGCCCACCTGCTACTTTAGTGGCATTCGTCAGCAAGTCATCATTTTTTGTAACCTGCATCTTCAGCAGTCTTGTTTCGTAATTGGATAGCATCAATTTTTTCCACTCAGACTCAGGCCCAACAAACATCTTGCCGTCAACCATTTCCACACCGCCCCCAATTTCGCTTCCTAATTTCTCTTTTAGTCTATTAAATTGAGTGATCGACGGATCAATGATATAAAATTCGTCATTAACCTTTATTCTTATCACAAAATGATTCTCTGGATCTTCTATTCTTCCATTCCAACTCACCAACTGCACAATCTCTGGATCATGCCCTTGAGCCTTGGCTCTGTGATACGCTATCTTAGTGACATCTCGACACCGATCAGCTGGCGTATCCATGTAAGTCTTCAGTACGGCGTTGCCTTTAAGATCCGTAATCACAGAGTCCAGTTCTTGAGGCCTCTTCCTCGGGCCTGTTACCTGCCCCGAACTACCGGCCCGATTTCCAGAGTTAAGGACTTGCGGCGGAACTGTACCACCGGGGCCCCAGCTGCCGGTATCCGCGTCGTAGTGCACCGGCGTGCCGTATCCGCCATCGGGTTTCTGTATCCGCCAGGTAGAATCGCTATCGTCCCAGCGCAACTCATAGACGATGTCGTCCTGCTGAATGTAAGTCTTCCCGTCTTTCAAGTAAGTCCCTTGGTTGGGTCCGGAGCGCACGATGTCGACGCCGTTCAGGTCAACGTCGTTCACGCCCATTGTGCTGTCAAGCACCGGCAGCGTGCCATGCCGCCCGGTCGAATTATTATCTCCAACGATACCCGCCTTCTGACCACCGGGGCGCCAGCTGCCGGTATCCGCGTCGTAGTGCACCGGCGTGCCGTTTTCGACACCGGGTTTCTGTATCCGCCAGGTAGAATCGCTATCGTCCCAGCGCAACTCATAGACGATGTCGTCCTGCTGAATGTAAGTCTTCCCGTCTTTCAAGTAAGTCCCTTGGTTGGGTCCGGAGCGCACGATGTCGACGCCGTTCAGGTCAACGCCGTTCACGCCCATTCTGCTGTCAAGCACCGGCAGCGTGCCGTGCTGCTGGTCCCACTGGCCGCGTCCATTCTCTGGAGTTGGTTTGATGTCCAACTTCTGACCGTACTGCTGACGACCGATGGTAGGGGGAACAGGTGGGTTACCCTGTACCCCCAGAGGAGGTCGGGTATTATGCCAAGATCCTTGCCCGCCACCCAGCGTGATGGCTTGCTTCATCCCCTTGAAACGATTGATCACATCCACAACATCGCCGGCATCCCCAGGGAGAGAGAGTACGATATCCAATGCAAGGTCTGTTTTCAGCTGCGCTCTCTTGGTGTCATCGTCCTCGACGCTTATCTCTAGTGCGCTCAAGCCATGAGACAACAAAGTCAAACCGATATTCAAAAAAGCGACACCCGCCACGTTAGATACCGGCAGAGTAGCCATTGCCACTCCATTAACAAACCTCTTACCGAGTGCAGTCAAGCTCTTTGCCCAAACCTCGCCTTCCGTAGTAAACAAGAAATTAGCATTATTTTTAGCATCTGAAATTTCCATAGCTGAAAATTGTTCTGCCAACTGATCTAGTGAATCCACCGAATGAATTTCAAATTTGCCACGGTAAAAGGTTGGAGCCTCACTTTGCCCCGACATCAATGCGTGCCCTACAAGATGGCCTTCATAACGAGTGGCGCTAAAAGCATAGGCGTCTTTATCAGTTTCTGTAAAGAATTTGTTTTTATTCAAGTTGAAATTTGGCAAAAGAAACGCTTTGAGAGCTTCAGCATCATTTTTAATGCTAGCTTCACTAGCACTATTTCTTGGACCATAGTCTTTGTCTGGTTCTACCTCCAACGTTTTTCCGGTCAAGATATTAACCAGTATTTGCTTTCCATTACCCTTAGGGATAGCAACAATACCAACCACCTCGACAGGATTACCGTCATTCTTTAGAGTAAAATACCCTGTTTTTATTTTTGAATCTGCCGCATCTTTCAATTCTTTTATGTTTTTTTCTTCCCCAATTCGCCGCAGTGTATTTTTAACCGTTCCTTTCCAGATTTGCTCGCGAAATACAACAGACTCATTCTGCTCCATGTCGGACAATTTGCGTTGAACACTGCTATTAAGCATTGTTGTAATATCGAATGTCTGCCTGCCGACATACGGAGTCGTATGAAAAAGACCTTTAATGCTAGGAGGAAGGTCCGTGACTACATCGACATGGCCATCTCCGATACTATCGACATACGCACCCCGGGCGAGATCCAATAACTTGACCTTCATCGGCTGCTCAGGCCCAAAAGTTCCATCAACTGTAATTTTTTTAACTGTAATATCTACGATGGTGTCAGGCGTAATATTACTTACACCTTTATCTTTTAAAATTTCACTCAATGCATTCCAGCTTAACTTCGCTATATTCATCTCATGCGGATAAGCCCTGCGATAAATATCATTAACAACACTTAATTCCCGTTCCGTCATACTGCTCGAACGTTTTAATCCAGAGGCAAGCTGAGTATAAAAACTTCTAGCTTGATTCTTTGTTACATTACGCCTCCCGTTCACTATCGGGTGAGCCTCATCATATTCCTTTATCAGATCAGTCAATGTAGGTTCGCGACGTTCGATGTGATGAGATGGCGGGTTAGAAGAACTATTCTCTACTACTTTTTGTGGCGCGCGGGATGGTTGTGGTTTGTGGGATGAGCGATTTCTCTGTTCGCGAGTAGTATAATGATCGGGGTCAGTCTTCCATCCTTCGCGACGTGCGAGCCTCTCACGTATACGTTTTTCTTTCTCGAGTTTCTCCTGTTTTTCTCGTAAGGCCGCAAAACTTAACCCGGACGACGTGTCCCTAATCTCTTTATCTTCGTCCAATGAAACAGGTCTTCCTGTTCGCAGGCTGTCCAGCAACGCCATCAATTGTCGGGTCTCCTGCTCTTCCGTACCCACCAAGTGGACCAACTCATGCCGCAGTACGTGTGTCAGGTCGTTCAGGTCGTTTACGCCTTCCCGAATAAAAATACGCTGATGGCTATCCCCCCTCTGGACGCATGCATCAAATTTTGAATGTCCCATTTTCGCAGGGCCAACAATAACCAGCTGATTTTCGTTCTCTCCTCCCTTCATATAGGAGTGTATTCTCTTGATCTGGTCTTCACATTGAGTTTGCAGTCCCTCAGGCGTTCTACCCATTCCTCTTATCTGATCACGCTGCTTCGGAGTCAGATTATTCAGTATGTCTTTTTCCTGCTTCAATTGTTGCAATGCCTCACTCAATGCCCAGTCAATAGCCGCTTCCTCACTGGGCTGCATTCCGTCCGGGCCACCACGCCCCCGGCGGAGGATATCGGCCGACTTGCTGACCTGCTCCTCCACCGCGTCATCCTTCCCTTGATAAGCGCGCGCCTGCGGAGCCGATATGGAATCCCATTTCTGGCATCCAATTGCGGCCACATAAGCCGCCGAAAATATCAGCTCACGAGGAAATTTTTCACCCAGCTTCTTCAGATGTTCCATCCGGTCTTTATCGGCAATTGCCCAAATGGCCAGTGGAGCAGCCATAGCCAGATTCACTCCCCGAGGAAGGAAAGAGGTCACCAACCGAAACACGGCTTTAGGGACTTCCCGTTTCAGATACTTCTTGATCGCTTCCACTGGCTCCCCTTGGTTTGGCATGGCACTGTTCTGCAGCGCCCGCATTCCCAGAGTGATGGTGGCGGGAGCGATCATCGCTTTCAACCACGCCGGGCGTGGTATATCCAGGTTTTTTCTCCCTTCAATAGAAATCATTCTATTCAGAACGTGATTCACCAAGCCGTCTATTGAGCTAAATCCAAGATCTACAGATGACGCAATGACTCCGGCCGCAGCCGCACTAGTCATTTTTTTCAGCCCCCATTCCTGCAGGTACTTGCCGAACGTATCGGTACGCTCAAGCTCCTTTGTTATTTTATCAGGCAGCGATAAATTGCCATCCTCTGTGTCATTGAGTGCCTGAACAACACGATTACGCAGCAAAACAGCATTCGGATCATTAGTTCGACCAAAGCGCTGCTTCAGGTTCTCATTAAACACATGGTCCATCGCCCGCTCGATGATTTCAGGTGGAACCTCAGGGTGTGCTTTCGAATATTGTTCGACCTGCTCAGATGCCCACATACCGATAGCCTTGCCCAACCGGCCATCTATGTCGAAATTGTGCAACTTATGCCCTGTAACCGACTCTACCGAGTCTTTAATTTTAGCCTTAATATTTTTATTGTTTGTGTCTATTACTTTCAATGCATTTAACAGATATGCTTTGTTATTTGATGAAGCGGCCTTTTCGAGATCTGCTGCAGTACGGGATAGCATCGCCGCAGCCGATGTGAGAGACTCCTTGAACTGATGTGTTTCTTTATTTTCATACTCATTTTTAGGAACCGGGAGATGTTCAAGGCTTTCCTGCAAATTTATTGCAACTGACTGACTCACTTCCTGTGCAAACGCGCTCGTCTTTTTGCAAGCGTCAAGATACGCATCAGAAAAGTAATTTTTACTTTTTTTCGCCATCTCTACAGCTGCTTTCAGGTCATCCGCGACTCGCTTGAGTTTTTCAGTCGTTGTCAAAATTTCCAGCGCAGCGACAGAAAAGGGGGCCTTTGTCACGCCTTTGTTAAATTCGCCTTTCAGCATTCTGAGCAAAGCGTCCCCTTGTTGTTCCCGAGAATAGGGTGCCGCATGAGCATTGAATGCCGGGGGGGGGGATTTGATATGCCATTTTTCCCCTGCTGCAATCAACCTCATCGCTTCGATTACAGGTTGGAAAAATTCATCAACTCGGTTAGGGGCTTTATAATAGTTATTATTCAGTTTTGGCGCTGGCTTCGGATCGCCCAGCGCAAACCGTAACACATCCATTCCGCGCGTGAATTTATTTTCTACTTTTTCTCCGACACGAGCCACAAGCTTAAAGAAAGGATCATTTTTGTCAATACTTAACCTCTCTTTTACTGCTTGCCAATCCGTGTTAAGCAAGCTTCCGTTCAGAGCTCTTACAACGGCAACATTATCACAGTCTCTTTTCTCTTCGGCCTTAATTTTCCCAGCAACACTATCCAAAAGCGAACCATAGTTTGCGATTTCCTTTAATTGGCCGACAATGCCAGCGAGCGAATCAACTGCCGTAGCAACCCCATTCGCAATCAGAATATGTGGCGTCGATTTTCCAAAATGATTTTGCAGTTCCTTCATATCTTCTTTTTTATTAAGATAATCCAACCCTGAAGGTCCGGGAAGGCTTAAAACTTCATAGGCCCTCGCCTCAGTCACCTTCGCTACACTCTTTATTTCTTTTATCGTCTCCAGCAGTTTCCCTGCCATCGGATTACTTTTCTCTGCCGTTTCGACCGTCCAGTTTTCGGCAGAGATTAGCATCTCTTTTGCCTGCGTCAGCCCTATCACCGCTGCCTTCATGGCGGTAATTATGCCATTCAGCTGCCTGACTGAATGACGGGTTTTGGTGGCCTCATCGGTATCCTGCTGTTTCCCCAATATCGCTTGTGAGCAGTCCGCCATCTGCACCAAGCTCTGTTGAAGTAGTTGCAACTCATTTGCAATAGGTTGCAGTTCACCCGGCAATTCCTCGTATATGGTACCCAGATCATCCTTTATACTATTTAACTCTGCCCTATCTAGCTCTGGTCTTTCTGGGCTGTGCCCTTTAATCTGAAACGTCTTCCATCCCAAGTACTCGCCCTTGAACTCGGCATCGAATTTTTTAACTGCCTGATGATACAGTTCTTCCGATTTCTCTGCCCCCAACCCATCTGCTGCCGACTCCTTGACAGACTGCTCTGAAAAGAGCTTGACTAACTCTCTTTCCAGCACGGCCAGCTCTTCACTTTTAAAGCCACCTTCGATTTCTGGATCATTAGATAGGAACTCCTGCGTGTATTTCTCTTCCAGTTCGATCAGCTCATCAGGCTTCCCATCATTTTCGGGCATCCAATTGTTTTCCTGATTACTGACCATTTGCTGAAGGGTTTCCTCAATCGCATGCTCTATTCGCCCTAGCTCGTACTTAGTCAAATGCTGTGACACTCCACCAGCATCGGACATGCCAGTGGATAACCTTTCCATCTCGCCATCACTCAGCTTTCCATTTTCCTTAAGCTCGGATGGGAGAGAGGGGATAAGTTTAAGGCAGCACTGATATAGATCGCGGATAAAATCATCTTTAGTCCAGTCCTGACCAGCAGACTCGAGGCCGGATTTCATTTGGATAGCCGTAAACAAATTCATCAGCGGCGCGGACGGGCTCTCTGCGAGCGTTTTTTCACCACTTTTCTGAATTGTGGCCACAGACGAACTAGCATCTACACGGTTTTGGGTAAGATACAATCGCGATGTATTTTGGACCATGATTTACACTCCAGACAATATTAAAAGACAAATATTCATAAACAAGAAGATTACTGAAAAATCTTCTGAAAAAGATTAAGCCCTTACAGCTCACCTCACTCGCACCACAAAAACATCTTATGCGAGAGTTCCTATATTCATCCTTGACTAGAATCGACAACAGGCTCAGCGGCGCTACCCCGACTGGCGCTCACACTCATAAAATTACCGCCGCGTGCTTCTATAAAATCTTTAGGAAAAAGAGAGAGTTCGCCTTGTTGTGGGATATTGCAATCAAGCAAGCGCTCTTGCCATATTTCATGACTATGCGAAAACAAACGGCTTATAGCCCAATCAAATTGCTCATTCAAGCTCAATGATAGAATCACCAACGGCGTCTGCAATAACGCCTTGCCCGCCATAATGCTGGCGTCAGATTCAATAAGCAGCTTAGGGAAAGAAATCAACCCCTGCTTGAGTTCCTCATATTGCTCAGGGCAAACATACAACACGCCCTCTTCACTATCCAGCAATGCTCTGACACGCTCTCGCAGCAGATTAATCAGCAGCTGTGACTCGCTTTGCTGCCCATAATATTCTTTAAAAACTTGAACCAGAACATCGTACAATTGACCTTCCAGCCGCTCAATAATCTTATGTTCCAGTTCCTGCTCGGCAATCAACCATTCAACGACATTGGCAACCGCTTGTTGCCGAAGCGCAGGTGCTTGCTGCTCTAGATTTTTCAGCCCATCCTGCCATGCGGCTTCACTTATTTCTTCATACATTTCACACAAATTTTCGATTTTTTTCTCACCATCTTGGATAATACTTTTCGCCTGCTCTCTAGCTTGTTCGATTATCTCACTCGCTTCTATATAGTCGGCCAAATAACTGGCAGGGATAATCGGTCCAGCCGGCGCGCTGCCCGGCAGTTTCGTGACAGGGAGGAAAAGCGGAGTCATGAGGCATCCAATTCTGGGTAAGCAGGTAGTCGCCGCCGTTTCGGCAGGCATCGTTAGGGGTGATATCTTCGCCACAAGATGGCGATAACTCGGCCAGCCTGTGCGCAGGCGGCTTGCAATAAGGCAATCTCCTGCCGCCGTTGCAGGCTATGAGGCTGATTCAGCTGTTGTTTCAGTTGCGCCTCGCCGGCATCCAGCCGGGCGAGCAGCGCATCGCGCACCGCGCCATGCACGTCCCGCCGCAGTGCGTCTTCCAGATGAGTGATACGGGCCATCGGTTTTTCCTTATTGGCGATTTACAGATGAAGTGGAATGGAAACCAGCCGCTGCTCCTGTATCAGGGTCAGCGCGGTGTGGCTCAGCGCATAAATCCGGTAGCCGCTGGGCAAGGTGCCGCCTTGCTGCAGACGCATGCCATTGGCCAGTTCCACATAAATGGAGTTGGCGTTTCCGCCCACGCTGACGATGGCCGCAGGCAAGATATTCGCTGCCGGCGCCGCGGCGGGAATATTCTGGAAACGGGCTTTCAGCCGCGTGCCGTCCGCATTGAAGGCCGCTGCCTCCGCCGCTACCGCGCGGGCGCGCTCAGGAGGCAGCTGTCCGCTGATCAGCAATTCCTGGCCGGACACGCCGATGCTCAGTCCGTCCAGCAGACGCTGGCGACTCAGCCGATCGACCAACCGGCCGAACAATTCGGCTCGATCATTAACCACACGCCAGCCATTCAGCGCAGATATCGCCCTCAGCTGCGTACTCGCGCGCAGCCAAGCGGCATTGGCCTGGATCGCGCCGTGGATAACAACTTGATCTGGCTTGGGTCCGGCGCTGACTTCCACTTCGCGGTAGCCGTTCAATTCCAGCACCTGGCGAACCTGGTGGCGCAAGGTGTCGGCGTCCAGGCTCTCGTCACTGAAGTTCAAGCCTTGCTCACGCATCCGGCCCCGCAGCCGCTCGATGGCTTTCGATGAGGCGCACAAGCCACTCAAACGGACCACGCCGCGCTCATCCCATTCGGCTTTCACACCCGACAGGCCTGGGTCGGCCATTTCCCGCGCCAGCCAAGCCCGCACATCAAACGGCGGCGGCTCGACCGGCTTGGGCCACAGCAGCACCGCTGTCGCCAATGCGGCGCAAATCAGCACGATGCCGCCGGCCAAACGCCAGGGGCGGGCCGCGGGCTTGGTCGTGGCGACTTCAGGCAGCCGTCGGGACGGCAGCGTCAACATCGCCAAAGCCGCATCCGCTTCCGCTTCGGCCAGCACCAGCCCCTGTCCGGCCAGGTCTATCGCCTGCCCCAACGGCAGCGCCTGGCCAGCATCCCACGGCAAACCCTCTACCCACACTGGGACCGGCGGCGCCATCGTCACGCCTTCCGGCGTCACGGTCAGCACGGTCGCGGCCCCCTCTTCCAGCGCCAGCGCGATATCCGGGTCGTCGCCGCCCAAGCGGAGCTCACCGGCAGGCAATTCCAATTCCCGCCCCGCCAGCGGGCCGTTCAGCCACTTCAGCTTGAACAAATATTCCATTTTCACTGCGCCTTAGGACTGAACCGCGGGTTCGGCCTTGATCAGGAACAGGCGAACGGTGCTGCGGCTATTTTTCTGGGTGGAGCGGAACAATTTGCCTATCAGCGGGATATCGCCCAGCAACGGAATCTTGCTCTCGCCCTCGCTATGCTCGTCCTGGACAAACCCGCCCAACAGCAAGCTTTGACCGGCTTTCAGCAGTGTCTGGGTGGACACTTCAGCATTCAGCGTCTGCGGCAGCGGCTCATGCTGGCTGACCGTGCCGGCCTGGCGGCCATCCTGAATCACCAGCGTCAACATCACGTTGCGCTGGCCGCCTTCATCAACCAGCCGTGGTGTGACCCGTAGCAGAGAACCGGTGGAGATGGATTCCAATTTGGCGACTTTTTCCGCCAACAGCTTGGTGTAGAACGTGATGTTGCGGTCCAGCACCGCCTGGGTGTTATCCAGCGTCACGACAGAAGGACGGGACAGGATCTGCGCCTTGGCCTTCTGTTGCAGCGCATTGAGCTTGACCATGAAGCCACCGGTGTTGGAAATCACGGTGGAGAAATTGTCCGAGCCTTGCTGACCAGCACTGTTGAAACTGATGCCGTTGCCGCCGATGCTGGCCGATGCCGACCAATCGATGCCCAACGCGCTCAAATCTTGGGAATTGACATCGATGATCATCACCGACACCTCAATCAGCGCCGGTTTGCGGTCAAACTGCTCAATCAAACTGGCATATAGCGGCATATTGATTTTGCGATCACGCACAATGACCGCGTTCTGGCGCGGATCCGCCGAGAACATCGGCAAGCTGCGGTCGGTCGGCGGCTGCTGGCCTTGGTTTTCCTTCAATGGCAGCGTGCGGCCCTGCGCCATGTCCTTCAGCACGCTCACCACCCCCGGCACCGCCACCTGTTGGCCGCGATAGCTGTAGCTGCCATCCGCCGCGGTAGCGTATTTCAACGGGAACAGCTGGATGATTTCCTGGTTTTGTTCGTGATTGAGCTTCTGCTCATCGATGCGCTTGGCCAGCTGTTCCACCCGGTTGAGGCAAATCGGCACGCCATGCACCTCCATCGCGTTGGACGCCGGCACCGCGCGCACCCGGCAATAGCGCCGGTCCAGAATGCCGCTGCCCTGCAATTGGCTGATCAAAGTGCTCACCTGCAGATAGGCGGGGGTGATCAGCTGGCTGCTCACTTCTTGCGCTTTGTAAACGTAGATGGCTTGCCCGTCGTAATACCATGCCAGCTTATGCAGGCGCGCCAGCTGATCCAGCGCCTGTTCCGGCGGCATGCTGCGGATCGCGCCGATAAAGGGCTCGTCGACCTGCTTGCTTACCACCACCGGGACGCTGTAATTGGCGCCCAGATCGCGCAGCACATCCGCCAGCTTGCTGCCGCGAGTGGACAGGAAAAATGGCGCGCTACTCTGCCATGGGATAGCTGCGAACGCCTGTGCGCAAGTCAATGCGACCAAGCCAGGGCCAAGCCATTTCGATGCTCTCATACCCGCCTCCCAGCTGCCGAGCCAATGGATGAAACCGAAGAAGCATGCTTGACCAGCCAGGCCACCACGGCCAGTTGCTGATTCAATGTGGCTTCCCACTCGACGGCACTGAGACCATGCTCATGACGGCGGACCAGATACAGTTTGCCGCGCTCGAGCAATAAGCCATCATCCAGATTGGTGCGTATCGACGCCAGCCATAGACAAACGCGCTGGAGCCAGGCGTCATCCAAGACCTCCAGTTCGATTTCAATAGCCAACGTGATTCCTTGCGGATAGGACCATCCCCAAGCGGGGACGCCTGCCAGATCCAGGAGCCAGCGATCACTGCGGGGCGAGAGCACGCAAACCCATTCCAATGCGGCCAAAGAGTCAGGAAGTTTCATCGCGTCTCGATTACGTTGGGGAAGGCTGACATTGTGCGAAGATCGTCAGCGGAGATTTATCAGGTGATGACCTGAAACCCCACATGGCGACGTGCCCCACCCACGCCTTCCCTGCCCGCGCTTGTGCTTGCCTGTTTGCGAAACTTGACGGAAACGATACAGAGTCATTACTCTGAATTTAAGAAAATTCCTAAAAATCAGAAACGTCAAATGGGTAGCCTCAATGACTCCAGCCGGACATTCCCCAAGTGCCGTCGTACAGCGGGTACTGTTGGTAGAAGACCATTCCTTGCTGAGCAGTGGCATCAAAAACCTGTTGTCGGCATCGCCGGCCTATCATGTGGTCGGGGAAATCAGTAATGGCCTGGAAGTCTATTCCGCCTGTCTGCAGCTGAAGCCGGACTTGGTGCTGCTGGACTTGGGGTTGCCGGGCATGGATGGCATCGATGTCATTCGCCAATTGAGACAACGCTGGCCGGAGCTGGCCATCATCGTGATCACCGCCGACAGCGCCGAACATAGGGCGCGGGCAGCGCTGGAGGCTGGGGCGCTCGCTTATGTGCTGAAGAAAAGTCCGCAACAAATTTTGTTGGCAGCATTGCAGATCACATCCCAGGGTCGTACTTTCCTCGACCCGTCCCTCGATCTGGAGCAAATCACCGAAACCCGCAACGTAGAAGGGCCAACCCGGCTGACCATGCGGGAAAGCCAGGTACTGAAGCTTATCGCCCAAGGAATGCGCAACCGGGATATTGCCGAGAATCTGAAGATCACCATCAAGACAGTGGAAACCCACCGGCTGAACCTGATGCGCAAACTGGATGCCCACAATGCGGTAGAGCTAACCAACTGGGCAATACGGCTCGGCATACACTAGCTCAGTGGTTCGCTACCGAAAGCTGGAAGAAAGAAGGCTAAGAGTCGCTAACAGAATTCATCAACAAACCGTGAGAAAATCAGGGAACAAGCCAGCTTCAACAACGCATAATGCGTATCGAGCCGACGTTCAAAGCGAATGCGCAGGCTCGCTGGCTCAAGGCCGGATCACAGGAAATCATCCCCCCAAAGCGGTGAAGCGGACCCGAGAATGAGCGCCGCCCAAGTTCATGAAATCGATGCGCCATTGCGGGCATTCAGTTGTGATGCAACACGCACAGATGTTGTCATTGCAGGAGCCTCAACCATCGACTCTTAGCAATTCTCGCAACCCGTCTATCTCTTGCCGACTTGGCCAAGCATCTTTCATGATTCCCCCCTCCAGCCGTTCGCAAACCAGATGCACGCTTTCCATCCCAGCCAGGCCCGCGCACCCCTTCAACGCATGGAGCGCTTCCAACAGCTCCTGTGATTCTCGCGCTTCCCATGCCTTGCCGATGCGTTCGCCAAACAACAGAAGGGTCGCGCCCAACTCCTCGCGAAGCTTGTTATCCACCAGTTCCAGCATCGGTTTTTGCAACTGGGTATTCGGCATCAATTCAGCGCCTCGGGCCAGTTGCAAGGATACCGCCAGCTCAATCGCCGCCATCAACTGCTCCAAACTCAGGGGCTTGGGCAAATAACCACTCATTCCCGCCGCTTTGGCCCTCTCCCCCTCTCCGGATATCGCATTGGCTGTCAGCGCGATGATGGGAACCTCGGCATCCAGAACATCGGCGTCCGAGTCGCGCCAGCGCCGCGTCGTCTCATAACCATCCATATCCGGCATGCGCACGTCCATCAGCACCAGATCGTAGACAGCCTGCCTCCCATGCTCCAACGCCTCCCGGCCGGAAGCAGCCGTTTCCACCTTGTGTCCCAGCTCGAGCAACATCCGGCCGACAATATCGCGATTGACGCTGACATCGTCCACCAACAATACCTTCAACGACCACGGGCACAAGGAGAGCGGCGCTGAGGCATCTTCAACCAGCTCCTCATTATGGATAATGGCCTGCAAACTCCGCCATAAACGCCCCGGCAAATATCCCAGAGAGGGCGACTTCAGGCGCGAATCCTCTCCTTCCTGCGGATCCATTCCCCACATGCGTAATTGCGGATGCAAAGCCTTTGGCGCAATGAAAGGGCCGGAGAACTTTCCAAGCGTATTAAGCGGACCATTCAACGGCAACATCAAAGTAAAACAAGACCCCGTCCCTAGTTCGCTCTGCAACAAAATTTCCCCGCCCATCAGATTGGATAGCCGAGAGGCGATGGTCAGACCCAATCCATTGCCACCATTATGCATATGAACCTGAACAAATGGTCGAAAAATATCCAGTTGCTTGTCTTCCGCAATGCCTGGGCCCGTATCCTCAATGGAGATCGCCAGCATGTCTCCCTTGCGCGCAACCAGCACGCTAATGTGCCCGCTCTCGGTAAACTTGACCGCATTGCCTAGCAGATTGATTAGAATTTGCTGCACCCGCATGCGATCCATAGCCATTTCAGCCGGAACCTCATCCGTTACCAAAACTCTTAGCGCCAAATCTTTTTCTTGGGCCCGCAAATGAATGGTCAACATGACCTGATCCAGTACCTGCAAAACAGATACGGATTCGTATGACAACTCCAGCTGGCCCGCTTCGATATGGGAAAAGTCCAGCAAGTCATTAATTATGATCAGTAGATAATCCGTGGAAAACCGCGCAGTATCGATGAGCTCTCTTTGCTGCAATGTGAGTGTACTGCGCTGCAACAAGCTCAATGCGCCCACCACCCCATTCAGTGGTGTGCGTATTTCATGACTGATGCTGGCAATATGCTCACTCTTACGCCGGCTCATCAGCTCTGCTATTTTTCTGGCCTCGTCCAACTCTTGGGTGCGCTTATGCACACGTGCTTCCAGTGTCCGATAGTGGGACCGAATCGTGGCCAACAGCTTATTGTAAGCCTTGGCTATGCGACCCAATTCATCCTGGCGGTTGTCTGGCAGACGGTAATCTAAGTTCAACAACTTGAAACGATCTATCACCGCAATAATCCGCTGCAAAGGACTGCCCACTTGTAGCTTAAGCACCAAAAACGTAATGACCAGCAGCATAAATAGCATTATGACGGTTGATGGCAAGGTTCCAAGTAGCAGGTCCAAAGACTTGCTTGCCACTGCACGCTGTGGATATCTGGCGACCATGCTCCATGGAGGCCCCTTAAAGGGCTTGCATACATAGTAAAAATCATCAATCCGGACAGAGACGTCTTCATTGCAAGATGGGAAATGGGCGGCAGGAAAATCTTCGAAAGGAATCGCTTTATCCGTCGTCGCTATAGGCAGCCATTCTCCATCATAGGTCAACATCGCAAAAGAAATATCGTTTCTCAACTCATGATTCGGCATGGGCATCCGCCAGACTTCAACATTCTTGCCTATCATCACTCCGGTGTCAGGCTGAATTTCGGCAACGGAAACATATAATTTATTAGTAACATCCCAAAAGGGCCTACCCCAGTGAAAACCATGCGTACCGGGCGTATTGGCAAGCTGGCTAAGTATATGCATCCTTTTCTGCAAATAGACATCGGACATAGAGTTTGGATTAAAGAAAACAAACCCTTGCTTCGGCAACATTACGAAAGTCGATTCGTGATCACTTCCGTTCTCATCGCCGAATATCTCCACAATCTGCATTGCTTTTTTCAGCTGTTGCGGATCGGGCTTTGCCCCAGAAAATGGCACGAATACCGTTCGTTCGACGGCGACGTCAAGATCCGCTCCACTTTTCATCGATGCCCATAAAGTAGATAGGGTATGAATGCGCCGCTCAGCCTGTTCATAATGGTTGCTCTCTTCATTTACCGAAGCGCTGAGTTCCAATGAAAGCTCATTGCGGATAATGCTTTGCGTGCTGATATAACGCGAATAAAAAACAATGCATTCCGAGGAAAGCCAAAAAATGATGATGACACAGCCAAGCGTGATGACTAGACGCCAGGTCAGAGCGGTTTCCCATAATTTTTTCATAATCCAAATAATCCTGAAACCGATGCGCAAGGGGCGCCCCATCCCTTTTGCATAGTTAAATCATACGGTACGTCTACTCCTTCAGGTATTCACCCGATAGTCCCACTCCGAGCATTTTTAGATCATAGCCCGAGCCTGGCGCCTTTGCCGCTTAGCACACGATGCCGGACTTCCGGCCGAGCCCACCCACCACCACCTCAGAGAAGCCTGATGGAATTACAAACCGCACGGCGGCTGGAACAGTTTCTTCAGCTGTCCGAGCTGCCCACGCCCCGTGTCGAACCGCGGATGGAGTTCTCCATGCCACCGTTCCGGCTATACATCGAATACCTGGACGGCCGGGTCCTGCTGTCGTTGGCCCGGAGCATCGAACATGTTCACCAGAGTGAAGCCTTGAAACGCTTGCTGGCATCCTGCCAACCGGCCAGAACCCAGGGCACGCCATTGCGTGCCTATATTCTGCGCGATCAGCTGGTACTGAGTTGCGCTCCCTCCGCAGGCAGTGAAACCAACCATTGGCTCTCCTGTGTGCAAACCATGCGGCGCCTGCTCGAAGCTACGGCTGGAGAAGGCTGATGAACCGGATCAAATCCTTCCTGATGATGGCGGCCGGGCGGCAGGATATCGTCCTGGCGGTCATGCTGCTGGTAGCCGTGTTCATGATGATCATTCCATTGCCTACCGGCCTGGTGGACTTCATGATTGCGCTCAATCTGATGATCGCCGTCATCCTGCTGATGATGTCGCTGTACATCCGGGAGCCGCTGGAATTTTCAGCCTTCCCCTCGGTATTGCTGATCACCACCCTGTACCGCTTGGCGCTGACCATCAGCACCACCCGGCTGATCCTGCTGCAGGCCGATGCCGGTGAAATTGTCTACACCTTCGGCAGTTTCGCGGTGGGAGGAAACCTCGGCGTGGGCTTGATCGTATTCGTCATCATCACCGTGGTGCAATTCATCGTCATCACCAAGGGTTCGGAACGGGTGGCGGAGGTCAGCGCCCGCTTCTCGCTGGACGCCATGCCCGGCAAGCAGATGAGCATAGACGGCGACATGCGCGCCGGGGTCATAGACGCCAACGAGGCGCGCCGCCTGCGCGGACTGGTGCAAAAGGAAAGCCAGCTGTACGGCGCGATGGATGGTGCGATGAAATTCGTCAAGGGCGACGCCATCGCCGGCATCATCATCATCCTGGTGAACATCCTGGGCGGCACCGCCATCGGCGTAATGATGCATGGCATGAGCGCGAGCGCGGCCCTGTCCACCTATGCCATCCTGTCGATCGGCGATGGTTTGATCGGCCAGATACCGGCGCTGCTGATTTCCATTACCGCCGGCACCATCGTGACCCGGGTGCCGGGCGAGCAAAGGCTGAACCTGGCCAGCGATTTGACCGACCAGATCGGCAAACAGCCGCAGGCCCTGCTGCTGGCCGCGTCGGTGCTGCTGGTTTTCGCGCTGATTCCCGGCTTCCCAGCCATCTACTTCATCCTTCTCGCCGCGATGGTCAGCGCCGCCGCATGGTGGGTGAAAAAGTGCAAGCGTGCCGCCAGGAGCGACTCCACGGGCTCGCCCTCCTCCGAATCTGGAGCCGATGCCGGCGGCGAGACCGCCAATATGTCGCCCGGCGCCACGCCGCTGATGATGCGCCTGTCGCCTGACCTTATCCGTTCCAGCCGCCTGCCGGCGCTGCTAGACACCTTCCGGCACGGCAAGTTCGAGCAGTTGGGCATTCCACTCCCGGAAATCCAGCTGCAGAAGGACGCTTCGCTGGCTGCCGGCACATTGCAGATTCTGCTGTACCAAGAACCGGTGTTGACGGTTTCGCTGCCCGAGCGGCTATTGCTGGCCGACATCGCCTCGCCCAAGCTGCCGCAATCCGAGCAGACCGACAAGCTGCCTTTCGGCAATCTGAGCCTGCAGTGGCAGAGCCCGGCGCAAAAAGAAGCCTTGTCCGCCATCGGCGTCCAGCTGCATCAGGATGAAGACCGGATCGTTCATTGCCTGTCCATCATCATCGACCGCTACGCCGCCGAATTCGTCGGTGTGCAGGAAACCCGCTTCCTGATGGATGCGATGGAGTCGAAATACGCCGAGCTGATCAAGGAAGTGCAACGCCAGCTGCCCATCGGCCGCATCGCCGACGTGCTGCAGCGCCTGGTGGCGGAAGGCGTGTCCATCCGCGATCTGCGCAGCGTGTTCGAGGCCTTGATCGAATGGGCGCCGCGGGAAAAAGACCCGGTCATGTTGCTGGAATACGTCCGCATGGGCCTGCGCCGGCACATCGTCACGCGTTACCGCGCCGGACAACCCTGGATCAGCGGCTGGATGATAGGCGACACCATAGAAGGCATGGTGCGCGAAGCGATACGGCAGACTTCGGCGGGCTCCTACTCGGCGCTGGATCCTGAGCATAACCAGGCCATCATGAGCTGCATCCGCGAGGCCGTCGGCGACGCGGAGAAACGCAATCAGGTGCTGATCACGGCGATCGACGTGCGGCGATTCCTGCGCAAGGTGGTAGAGAGAGAATTCTTCAACTTGCACGTGTTGTCGTTTCAGGAAATCGGCGAAGAAGCGGAATTGCGCGTGGTCGGCAATATCGATCTGATCGGGGAGTATTAGAATGCGGCTTCCAGACATCCGTCTCATCGAAAACACGCTGCGGGAACGACTGGTCCTGGCCCCGGCGCCGCCTGGGCAAGGCTCCGGCATCGAACTGTTCGGCCGGGTCACGGAAATTGGCCCCACCCTGCTGAAAGCCTCGCTGCCCGGCGCCAGCCTGTCGGAGTTATGCCGGCTGGAACCTTCCGGCATCGAGGCCGAAGTGGTCGCCGTCACTGGAGACCACGTGATGCTATCGCCATTCAAAGAACCGCTGGGCGTCACCATCGGCAGCCGGGTCAGGCCTTCCGGCAGCCCACACCAGTTGCGCCTGGGCGATTTCCTGCTGGGGCGGGTCGTCGACGGACTCGGCCGTCCGCTGGATGGCGACGAGCTTCCCGCCGACAGCGAGCTGCGCAGCCTGGACGGACCCGCGCCCAATCCGCTGACCCGGCAATTGATAGACACGCCGCTGCCGCTGGGCGTCAGGGCCATCGATGGCTTGCTGACTTGCGGCATGGGTCAGCGCATCGGCATCTTCGCCGCGGCGGGCGGCGGCAAGAGCACGTTGCTGGGCATGATCTGCGACGGCAGCCTTGCCGACGTCATCGTGCTGGCGCTGATTGGCGAACGGGGCCGTGAGGTGCGTGAATTCCTCGAACATACCTTGTCGGAGGAGGCTCGGTCCCGCTCCATCGTAGTGGTGTCGACATCGGACCGTCCGGCGCTGGAACGGCTGAAAGCCGCCTACACCGCCACCGCCATCGCCGAGCATTTCCGCGACCAGGGTAAGAACGTACTGTTAATGATGGACTCCCTGACCCGTTTTGCCCGCGCCTCGCGCGAGATCGGCCTGGCCGCGGGAGAGCCCGCAGCCGCCGGCGGCTATCCTCCAAGCTTCTTCGCCCGCCTGCCCCGCCTGCTGGAACGGGCCGGTCCGGCTGAAACCGGCAGCATCACCGGCATCTACACCGTTCTGGTCGAGGGCGACAATCTCAACGAGCCGGTCGCGGATGAAGTCCGCTCCATCCTGGATGGCCACATCGTGCTGTCGCGCAAGCTGGCCGAGGCCAACCACTACCCGGCCATCGATATCGGCGCCAGCGTCAGCCGGATCATGGGCCAGATCGTCAGCGCCGAGCATCGCCAGCAAGCCGGGAAATTACGCCGGCTGATGGCCGCGTACAAGGAAATCGAGCTATTGGTCCGGGTGGGTGAGTACCAACCTGGCCAGGATGCAGAGGCGGACGAGGCGCTGGAACGCAAGGACGCGATCCGGCAATTCCTTTGCCAATCCGTCACCGAAAAGAACGACTTTGCAGAAACACTGGAACAACTATGGCAGACAGTCGACTGACCTTGGCCACTCTGCTGTCTCTCAAACAAAGGCGCGAACGCGGCATCCGGGCGGCCATCGCCAAACTGGAACAGCGGGAAGCCGATCTGAACGGCCATAAGCAGCAGCTGTTGCAAGAACGGCAGCAGCTCTGGCGCCAATGGCGCAATTGCGGCGCCGCCGAGCAAGTGCTCGATCAGCAGGAATGGCAGTCGTTCAAGTCCCAGCTGGCCGACTACTACCACCTGGATCAATGCCTTCTCGAGCAAGTGGCGGCGACTGACAAGCAATGCGCCGATCTGCAAATTGCCAAGGCGGAGCAGCGGCAGTTGTTGCGCCAGGCCCTGCTGGACCAGGAAAAATTCAAGCTTTTGATGGAGTGAACATGGATATCTTCCCCTTGCATCTGCGCCGCTACGCCAGCCAGATGGACGACAACACGCATCATGGCCCGTCCGACGAGCATGACGAAAAACATTTCGCCGCCCTGATGGCGGCTGCGGAAACACAACCCGACCCTCAGCGTCAACGGCCTAACGCCGGCGCCTGGATCGATTTTGTAACGTCCACCGCGGACCCGCGCCTATCTGCGAGTCAATCTACATCCGCGCAGGAACAACCATTGCCACAGGCCGCGGCTAATAAATTGGACCATCTGCGATTGCGGCTGACCAATGGCCCGCTGGCCGGCCTGGAACTGGAGGCCGAATGTCATGGTATCGAGTTGCTGATCAAGCTGCGTTCGCTCGATCTGCAAGCATGCCGTCACGCCTTCGGCAGCGCATCCGAACTGGAATGCATGTTGAGCCAGCAGTTCGATCGCCCCGTGCAGATAGAGGTGATAGATGCCAATTCCCCGCTTAAGTAAGGAAACCGGCCTGCTGTTGAGCAAGGTCGGCCATGGCCGGCGGCTGGATTCCACCGACGGCAGCCTGATCCTGTCCTTCAACCACCGCGAGGCTGGCCCAGGACTGAGCCTGATCGCCCAGTTGGATGACCAGCCGGTAAGGCTATGGATGGCTGAGGCCCAATGGCTGCAATGGGTAGAGCCCATGCTGTCCCTCCCCTCCTCGGACATGGCCCCGCCCGATTTGCGCGAATTGCTCGCCGTCTGGACCCTTGCCGACGCAGGCAGCGGCCTGGACGACCAGGGTCTGCCTTGGCCGCAGGCCACGCGCTTGGAACCGGAACCCATCGATGCGGGCATGGGTTGGCGGCTGAGGATTCTGCGGGGTGAACGACAGCTTGATCTATTGGTGCGGGACGCCCCCCAGTCCTGGCTGGACGCCCTTGCCGAACAGGCCTATCCAATGGAAATGGATGAAACGGAGACGGCCATTACAGCAGGCGTTTCGCTGATCGCGGGCTGGAGCATGGTGGAAATGGCCTCCGTTCGCAAGCTGGTCGTCGGCGATGCGCTGCTGCTGCGCTACAGCTTCGACGTCGCGGCCGGGAAATTCGGACTATTCAATCGACAGCCGATCGCCAGCCTGGTGCAGGACGGCGAAACCGGTATTTTCACCGTGGAGACTCTGATGAGCGATTTTGAAGACTGGATGGATATCACCCCGACCCTCAGCCCAGCGGAAGAGCAGGCCCTGGGCGACGCCATGATCACCGTCACCGTGGAAGTGGCGAAGATGGAACTCCCCTTGCACCAGCTGGGCAACCTCCAACCCGGCACCCTGCTCTCCAGCGCGGTCAGCAGCGACGGCCTGGTCACGTTGAAGGCCGGCGGCCGTCCTATTGCCCGCGGCACCTTGCTGGACATCGACTCTTGCCTGGCGGTACGGATCGAACACCTGTGCTGAGACGGTTCAGGTATCTACCCGATGGGAGGCTGGCGATCACAATTGAATAATGAGGATATTCAATGTTACGCCGGTTTTCCCCATGTCCTTACTAGACCAACCGCTGCAATTAATCGTCTTGCTGTTCGCTCTGTCCATTCTGCCGCTACTGGTTGTGCTGGGCACTTCGTTTCTCAAGCTGGCCGTTGTGTTCGCGCTGCTGCGCAACGCATTGGGCATCCAGCAGATTCCGCCCAATATCGCCCTGTACGGGCTGGCGCTGATTTTGACCTTGTTCATCATGGCGCCGATAGGCTTGGAGATTCAGGACAATCTGATCGCCCGCCCGATCAAGATCGAATCCCCAGCCTTCATCCAGCAGGTCGAATCTGGTGTCTTCACCCCGTACCGCGTATTCCTGGAACGCAACACCGCTCCGGAACAGGTACACTTCTTCGCCGACATCGGCCATCAGATCTGGCCTGAGAAATACCAGCAGAGGATTCCTGACAATTCGCTGCTGGTGCTGATGCCGGCCTTCACCGTGAGCCAGCTGATCGAAGCGTTCAAGATCGGCTTGCTGCTGTTTCTGCCCTTCGTCGCGATAGATCTGGTGGTATCCAACGTGCTGCTGGCCATGGGCATGATGATGGTATCGCCGATGACCATATCCATGCCGCTGAAACTGTTGGTTTTCGTTCTGATGAACGGCTGGGAAAAGTTGCTGGGCCAACTGGTTCTTTCTTTTTCCTGAGACGGGGAGACCATTATGAGCGAAGCCATGATCGCCCAGCTCGCCACGCAGATGATGTGGCTGGTGCTACTGTTGTCGCTGCCCGTCGTCGTCGTCGCCTCTTTCGTCGGCGTGCTGGTCAGCCTGGTACAGGCGCTGACGCAGGTGCAGGACCAAACGGTGCAATTCTTGGTCAAGCTGCTCGCCGTGTCGGTCACGCTGGCCATGACCTATCACTGGATGGGCGACGTGCTGCTCAATTACGCGGGATTGGCATTCGATCAGATCACGCAAATGCGGGACTGACATGGTCTACTGGACACAATGGCTGCCGGTGCTCGGCCTATGCATGCTGCGCCCGCTGGGTGTCTTTCTGCTGATGCCGCTGTTCAGCACCGCCAATCTGGGCGGCGCGCTGATCCGCAACTCGCTGGTGCTGATGATCGCTCTGCCCCTGCTGCCGGTTTACCCGCAATGGCAGCTGCCCGCTGCCGGCGCCTGGGGCTATGTCCTGCTCGCTGCCGGAGAAATATGTATCGGGCTCATGATCGGCTTCTGCGCCGCCATCCCGTTCTGGGTGCTGGACATGGCCGGTTTCCTGATAGACACCATGCGCGGCTCGTCGATGGCCAGCGTGCTGAACCCCTTGCTGGGCCAGCAGTCCTCGCTGTTCGGCCTGCTGTTCACTCAGATATTCGGCGTGCTGTTTCTGATCAGCGGCGGCTTCAATGAATTGCTCGAAGCGATTTACCAGTCCTACGTGACCCTGCCGCCCGGCGCCGCCATCCACTACTCGCCCGAAGCCCTGTCGTTCTTCTATCGTCAATGGCAGCTGATGTACGAGCTGTGCCTGCGTTTTTCCATGCCCGCCATCGTGGTCATCCTGCTGGTGGACATGGCGCTGGGCCTGGTCAACCGTTCCGCTCAGCAATTGAACGTGTTTTTTCTGTCCATGCCGATCAAGAGCGCGTTCGCGCTGCTGATGCTGATCGTCAGCCTGAGCTTCGCCTTCAATGGATTGCTGGATTACAGCGCGCACTTCACCAAGCTGACCGACGCCTTGCTGGAGCAGTTGAGATGAGCGAGAAAACTGAAAAACCCACCCCCAAGAAAATCCGGGACGCCCGCAACAAGGGACAGGTGGCCAAAAGCACCGAGATCACCAGCGGCGTGCAATTAGCCGTACTGCTCGCGTATTTCTGCTTCGAAGGCCCCCATCTGCTGCAAGCGCTGCAGGCTATGCTCGACGTCGCGATCAGCGTCGTCAACCAGGATCTCGTCTTCGGCATCAATCAATTGACCGGCGCCTTCCTCGAGCTCGCCATGCGTTTCCTCGGCGGCATCGCGGCGCTGGTCGTCGTCATGACCATCGCGGCGGTCATCGCGCAGATCGGCCCCTTGCTGGCGACGGAAGCGCTGAAGCCGTCGTTGGAGAAGTTGAACCCGGTCTCCAACCTCAAGCAGATGTTCTCGATGCGTAGCCTGTTCGAGTTCATGAAGTCCATCTTCAAAGTGACGATATTGTCGCTGATCTTCTTCTACCTGCTGCGGCAGTACAGCCCATCCATCCAATTTCTGCCCTTGAGCGATGTCGCGACCGGCATGCGCGTCAGCACCCAGCTGCTGTTCTGGATGTGGGCTTCGTTGATCGGCTTTTACATCATTTTCGGCATCGCCGATTTCGCCTTCCAGCGTTACAACACGACCAAACAACTGATGATGTCTCTTGAAGACATCAAGCAGGAATTCAAAAACTCGGAAGGCAATCCCGAGATCAAGCAAAAGCGCAAGGAAGCGCATCGCGAGATTCAAAGCGGCAGCCTGGCCGACAATGTCTCCAAATCCACCGCGGTGGTCCGCAACCCCACCCACATCGCGGTTTGCCTGCGCTACCAGCCCGGCGAAACCCCTCTCCCTCTGGTGACCGCAGTCGGCCGCGATGCGATGGCCTTGCATATCGTGAAGCTGGCCGAAAAAGCCGGCATCCCGGTGGTGGAAAACATTGAAGTCGCGCGCGCGCTGGCCGCGAAAACCAAGATCGGCGGGTACATATCCGCCGAGCTATTCGAACCGGTTGCGCAGATCCTGCGCTTGGCCATGAATATTAACTATGACGATGAAGACGATGATTGACATCAAGCCCATTATCAGGTTTCTGCTATGTAGTGTCAGCTTGGTTTCGCATGCGTGGGCAGCCCCGCTTGCCGAGTCCTCTCCATCCCAATCCGCGCCCTTGGTCTGGACCCGGGGTCCAGAGCCATCCGCTCGCGCAGGTTCGGAGCCGGCGGCCTCCAGCCAACCCGTCTCATCCGGCCCGGAAACCAAGACAGCACCTCAAGACGGCATCGCCGCGCATCTGCCGCTGGCCCATAAAATATCCCATGAGCTGGATCTCGATCCCAAACTGCTGCATGCGATCATCAAGGTCGAATCCGGCTATCGGCCTCGGGCCATCTCGTCAAAGGGTGCCCAAGGCCTGATGCAGGTGATGCCGGAAACCGGGAAACGCTTTGGATTTACCGATTTGATGAATCCGGAAAACAACTTGCGCGCCGGCGCCAGCTATCTGAAATGGCTGCTGAATCACTTCGAGAACGATCTGGAGCTTGCAATCGCTGGGTATAACGCGGGGGAAGGCGCAGTTAAAAAGCATGGCAGGAAAATCCCGCCGTATCCGGAAACGCAAAACTATGTAAAAAAAGTAATGGCATCGTATTCGGAGCCAGAGTCCCGTCCCTTGCCTCCAGGCCCCACCCCCGGCCCCAGCAAAACCCAGATACCGACCCCTGCGGGACAATCCATCCCGGCCAAGCTATTCGGCTTGCTGCTGTCATCTCCGCCCCCTCCTAGAAGCTAGATAGTGTGGACTGCACCCGGGTCAGTCCAACCGTCGCCGCGCAACGAGCAGTGGACAGGCTAATCGTCGCCGTCAAGCCCATCGTAACCGAGTAACGAGCGACACCTATCCTAGCCGACGAGCCAAGATGATTGTCGCGGAAGCCGCCGCCAATGAACCGTTTTATTTCTTGATTTTCTATTCCACATAAAGTTAGGAAAGCGCGTAATTGCTGGAAAACACCGTGACGCCGTGCCGCCGGCACAAACCGGCGATTTCGAAGAAGGGACCGAACATCTTGATGCCGGAAAGCGCCTTGGCCTCGGCGCTGGCCGCCACCACGCAGCCGTCGTTGTTGCTCAGCACCACGATGGGCTTGTCGGCCAGGTCGGGCCGGAACACGCGCTCGCAGCTGGCGTAGAAATTATTGCCGTCGACCAGCGCGAAGGTCTTCATCGGAATTTCTTCACGCAGGCGGTGACCACGCCCCAGACCTGCAGCTCCTGCCCCTCCTCCATCACGATGGGCAGATAGGCCGGGTTCTCCGGCATCAGCGCGCAGCAGCCGCGCTTCTGATGCAGGCGCTTGACGGTGAACTCGCCGTCCACCACCGCCACCACGATGTCGCCGTGATGCGCGGTCAGCCCCTTGTCCACCACCAGCAGATCGCCGTCGTCTATGCCGGCGCCCTCCATCGAGTCGCCCTTGACCCTCACCATGAAGGTCGCCAGCGGATCGCCGACCAGGTAGTCGTGCAGGTCGATGGCGCTTTCCATGTGGTCGCTGGCCGGCGACGGAAAGCCGGCGCGGACGGTGCCGCCCGCCAGCGGCAGGACGCCGCCTTGCGGCGGAATCGATAAGGGATGATATGCGCTCATGCCGGCACCTTGAATATGTACACATTCAAGATACAGCAGAGTCGCGCCGCGCGCCACCGCCATCCGACAGCCGGCGCCGGCCATGCCTACAAGCGGAACCGCGACACCGAATCCTTCAGCTGCTGCGCCAGTTCCGCCAGCGCGGCCACATCGCCGTTCGCCACCGATACCGAGGCCTGCGATTCGTCGACCATGCGCGTGATCGACGCGACATTGGCCGCCACGCTGTGGCTGGCCTGCGCCTGCTCGGTCGCCACCCGCGCCATCGCGCGGATCTGGTCCAGCGAGTGCTCCGCGCCCTGGTTGATCTCGCGCAGCGCCAGCGCCGCCTCGCGCGCGCGGTCCACCCCGCGCGCCACCAGCGGCCTCACCTCGCTCATGCTGTCCACCACCGAATCGGTATCCACCTGTATCCGCTGCACCATGTCGGTGATGCGCTGCGTCGCATGCGAGCTGCGCTCTGCCAGCTTGCGCACCTCATCGGCCACCACGGCGAAGCCGCGCCCGGTTTCGCCGGCGCGCGCCGCCTCTATCGCCGCGTTCAAGGCCAGCAGATTGGTCTGGTCGGCGATTTCCTTGATTTCGGCGGCGATGCCGTCGATCTCGCGCGAGCGCCCCGCCAGGCTGCCGATCAGCGACGACGCGTCGGCGATCTGCCCCGAAACCAGCTGGATCTCTTCCGCCGCCTGCGTCACCAGCTTCTCGCCCTCGCTGGCCAATTTGCAGGAACGCAACGAATTGTTCTCGGTCTCATCGGCGCAGGCCGTCACCTGGCTGCTGCTGGCCGCCATCGATTCGATCTCCTGCGACGTGCCGCGCGTCACCTGCAGCGACTCCTTCGCGACATGGTCGATCCGCTCGATCTGGCCGCTCAGGCCGCCGACGGCCCGCCCCAGATCGTCGGCCCCGCCCTGCAGCCGCTGTATCATGTCGCGCAGGCTGCCCTGCATCGCCGCGATCGCCCCCATCAGGCTGTCGTCGCGCTCGCTGCACACCTGCAGCGACAGATCGCCGGCGGCGATGCCGCGCGCGGTGCGCGAAGCCTGATTGGGTTCGCCGCCTATCACCGTGTAAATCGAGCGCGCGACCAGCCAGGCCAGCAACATCACCAGCCCCAGCACCGCTCCGCCTATGCACAGCAGCCGCATCGCCAGTTGATCGAACACCCGGTCCACATCGTCCAGGAACACGCCGGTGCCTATGGTCCAGTCCCAACCGTGGATGCGCATCACCGCGTTCAGCTTCGGCAACGGGACGTCGCCGTCGGGACGGCGGGTGCGAATCTGCACGAAGCCGATATCGGCGTCGCGCAGCGCGTCGCGGTAGGCCTGCACCAGCGTGCGGCCGTCGGGCAGCTTCTCGCCCGGGTCGGTCTTGCCCAGCTTGCGCTTGTCCGGATGCACCAGTACCAGGTCCTTGCCGTCGCGGGCGAATACATAGGTGCCCTTGTCGCGCAGGCTGCTCAGCGCCTCGACCGCCCGCCGCTGCGCTTCCGCGCGCGGCAACTTGCCGTCCTGCTCGAGTTGCTGGAAATGGGCCACCTGCTTGCCTGCCAGCGTCAGCAGCGTGTGAATCTGCGTCCGGTGATTCTCCAGCAGCGAGTCATGCAGGCCGTACAAGGCCACCGCTGCCAGAACCGTCAAACCCAGGCCGGCGTTCAGCACCAGAATGCCCAGGCGGGTGGAAAGCTTCATCGCCGTCTCTCCTGATCCAGTACATCCCCGTCACACTCGCGCATGCGGCCCGTCGCTGGCCGCATGCCGCACTCATGCTAATATAGGCAGATACCAGCGCGATCCCAATCGCCGGTCCCACTTTACCCGAACAAGTCGAACATGAAACTGATCAAGCTCATCGCTCCCCTCGTCGCCGTCGGCCTCGCACTGGCCAGTCCGCTGAGCCGCGCCGAACCGGAAGACCAGCCTCTGCCCGGCGATTTCCAGCCGGCGCCGGCCGCCAAGCCGCTGCACCAGCCGCATGCCGCCTCCAAGTCGGTCCAGTCGAAGCGCCACGCCAAGACCGGCCACAAGCAGGCGAAGTCGGCCCACGGCAAGCACAAGGCGAGCAAGGCCCGCGCGCATGCCGCCAAGCACGCCCATGTGAAAAAGCACGGCAAGCAGACCCACGCCCATGCCGGCAAGAAACCGCACAAACCGGCCAAGGCGCACAAGGGCAAGCACCACAAAAAGCCGGTGAAGAAACATCGCCGCCATCATCATAAAAAACGCTAAGACTCTTGCCAAACCAGGTTGAGCGCGGCATAATTCGCACCTCTTCGCCGGTGTAGCTCAGTTGGTAGAGCACCTGACTTGTAATCAGGGGGTCGCGAGTTCGATTCCTGCCGCCGGCACCAATTAAATCAGGGGCTTACGGATTAATTTCCGTAAGCCCCTGATGCGTTTTAGACAGAATATTAGACAGCGCCGTCTAATATCCCCTCCCCCCGGCAAAATAGTATGCGGCCACGCGGTTTTCGCTGGCCATCCAACATCGCCGCCCATTTTATATAAACAGAATAACCTACAGTCCAATACCGATTCTTAGACCCGCTAACAAAACCCCTGATCCTGCGTTGCGCCTCCTTGTCGTACTACTTGTACTGCCTGCGTCGGCGCGCCTTGGCTCAGGTACGCTGCGCGGTTTTGTTAGCGGCTCTTAGAGCCCGTTCAAGGTCTTTTTGTGGCAGCGGTCGTTTTCTAGCGGATGCAGGGCGCGAAAAATGGCCCGCCGCCTTGAATCGCCATGGAAAAACAGATGGGATCGGGATCGGGTAAACGCCAAACCGGCGTCGACGGGCTGCTAGGACCGATCTTAATTTCAACTGGCGCCGCAGCCGGGCCAAGACTCGCAATTAATCTGATTCCACCCAATCAGTTTTAACGAGGTGGCCGCATGTTTTTCCTGCCGAGAAACAAAACCCTTACGCGATTCCGGACGAATCTGCTTGTCCTGCTGTTGCTCGGCAACACGGCCAGCCTGCCCGCCCGCGCAGACGAAGTCTTCAAGGGAACGGAGCTGGCCAAGCGGCTCAGCAGCCTGTACCAAAAGGACCCCGGCGCCTGCGACCGCGCGAGCGGCCTGCTGGTCCGGGAAGCCGGTCCGCTGCCGGTCAACGGCAAGACCTGGTATCTGCACCAGGCCTCGGCCAACCCGTTTACCGACAAGCCGGGACTGGTCGGGCTGGTTTTTCCGATGGACGCGAATCAAAAGGCGACGTTGCCCGATTGCGCGCTGGCCGGCGATCCCGCCGATGAGAAACGGGCGGCCGGCGGATGCTGGCCGGCCGCCGAGGCGGTCCAGGCCAACGACTCCGACCCGTCGTCCTGCGGCAAGCTGATGGTGAGATACGGGTGCGAAGTGACGATGGACAACTGGCTGAAGCGGCGCGCCGACGGACAGGCGGCATGTTCGTTCAGCACCCGGCGCCATGCGGAGTTCAAGCAGGCGGTGCTGACCGGCGCCAAACTGTCGGTTCCCGTGGTGCTGCCGATGCCGGAATGGCGGGTCTCCGATCTGAAAGGCATGACCACGCGGGCCGTCGTCTACGCCGCAGGCTCGGAGTCGGGCCGCAGCGCGGCCCGGTCGACCAGGCAAACCTTCTACAATGACTGGAAACTGGACATCCCGGTACTGGCTTTCGACGCGGCAAGCCACGGTTTCAAATATCTTGACGAGGACAATCCGGCTCCCCACCGGAACGGACAAGCCGTCGTCGCCGAATTAAACCGGCGCTTCAACAACACGGTGCCTGACTGCGACGGCAAACCGGCGCACCACTGCTCCGGGCTGCTGGTGCACATGGCGGCAGCCGGCGCCTACCCGGTATGGGACTATCCGCCGCGCCGTGAGCAGGCCGGCATATCGTTCGTCTACCTGCGCAGGGATACGAATTCGCTGCTGCAGAATCTTGCCGCGCATGTCGGTCCCCAGGGCGTGGTGTTCAAACCTACCGACGACCAGCAGCAGGACGGGCAGCGCGTCGACTTTGCCTGCCTGTATCCGTCCGATGTCGATTCCAACTACGCCATCGCCGAAGCGGAACCTTTGTTTGACCGGACGACGGCGTTCTGCACGATGAATCCCCGCTCTCCATTCAAGGCGACCATCAGCACGTATTTCAACGGTCACGCCAATCCGGCGGATCCGTCATCCTGCCAGGATTCCAAGCCGCTGAAGACCTATCTGGACCAGCATAAGCTGACGCTGGACGACGCGACGGGGCCGCAGCTTTACGAAGCCTGGAAAGAAAGCCAGAGGATGGACGGGCATTACCGGTGTTCGTTCAGCACCCAGAAAGCCAATCAGTTCCATGCCGCGATTCTCGCCTCGCCGCTGTATTACTTCCTGAACTGGAACGAGGGCATGGTTCGCAGTTATCCGAAAGGGGCGGAGGATGTCAAACACCTGCCGATCGAAGCCTTCTTCTTTGTCGCGGGAAATGCGGACACCGGCGCTTTCGCCTATCAGGCCCAGTATATGAAGGCCACCGGCGTACCGCAGCGGCTTGCGCCGCCGGTGGTCAAATACGATCCCGCCAGCGCCAGTCCCTTCTCGCTGCAGGAAAAGCCCTGATCGCGCGCGAGGAGGCAGCCGGCCCGACGCCGACGCGCGGGCCGGCGACGTTAAGCTCGCAGCGTCCCCGAGCCAAGGCGCGCCGGCGCGGGCAATACCAAGCGCAACGCAGGATCAGGGCCTAGAGTGGCTGACAAAATTCCTGATGCGGCGTTGCGCCTCCTTGTCGTACTACTTGTACGGCCTGCGTCGGCGCGCCTTGGCTCAGCCGTGTGTTAGCCGCTCTTAGACTCGCCGCCCCGGCATGGATAAAATCTGCAAGGCCGGATGCCTGTCCGCCGCTAGCATACTGCGCATCCATCTCATCGCCGACCACTACCATGCAGATACAAGGACTTCGCCCCAGCGCGCGCCAAACCACAGCCTCGGCCGTCGACGCGCCCGCCGCCGGCAAACTGGCGGCGCAGCTGCGCCAGACGGAGAACCGTCCGGCCGCGTCCGCCCCGCCCCAGGCCGGCCGGCACGCCAACCCGCTGGACGGCCTGTGCGTGCGCCAGACGCTGGAACGTTTCGATCATCCTCAGGCCAGACGGCAGCTGGGCGACAGCGCCCTGCTGGCCAACTTCCCCTATAGCCGGGACCTGGACAGCCTGAAGCACACCCGGTGGCAGCCGGATACCGAGCTGGCAAGGCTGCTGGCCAAGGGCGGCAAGCTGGAATACCAGCCGCAGCAGGGCCGCCTGCTGGACCCGGACAGCGGCCTGGTGGCCTATGTGTTCCGCAACCGGGCCGAAGGCGAGATTCGGCTGGTGTTCGGCGGCACCACCAGCGGCCGCGGCGTCGGCGATCTGGCGCCGCGCAACCTGAAGAATATCGGCAGCGTCGCGCGGCAATGGCGCGCCAATATCAGCAACGCCGTCTTCGGCGGCCGACCGGCCTGCTATCGCCAGGCCGCCCAGCTGACCCACAAGCTGCAGCAGCTCGCCGCGGGCCTGCCGCTGATGCGCGCGGGCGAGCCGGCCTACACCGTCTCCACCGGCGGCCATTCGCTGGGCGGCGGCATGGCGGCCTACGCCGCGATGAAGCTGTCCACTCCGCAACATCCGATACGCGCCGAATGTTTCAGCAGCGCCCAGTTCGGCCGAGGCCTGCAGCGCGAGCTGCTTGCCCAGCACGGCGGCGACCAGGAGCAGGCGCGCGCGGCCTCCGCCAATATCCGACACTACTGCGTCAAAGGCGATATCGTCCCGGCGCTGGACGGCCTGTTCTCGGTGCGCCACGTCGGCCAGTTGTACCAGCTGCCGGCCGACCATCGCTCGGACGACAGCCGTCTGGGACGCCACGACAAGTTTCTCGATCATGTACGTGACTTCGTCGCCAGCGACCGGGAGGGAAAATCGAAGTTCTATGCCTGAACGGCTGAGGCCGGAAAGACAAACGCCCCGCGCGATGCGGGGCGTTCCTGACGATCAAAAACGGGCGCCGTTCAGCGCTTCCGGCCGGCCTGCCACAGCACGTCCGGCACCCCGCCTTCGCGGTTCAGGTAGCGCGCCAGCACGAACAGGAAGTCGGACAGGCGGTTCAGATAGCGGCGCAAAGGCTGGGATACCTCCTCCTCGCGCGCCAGCGCCACCACCGCCCGCTCGGCACGGCGGCAGACGGCGCGCGCCTGATGCGCCAGGGCAGCGCTGCGCAGGCCGCCGGGCAGGATGAACTCCTTCAGCGGTCCCAGCTCCTCGTTCATGAACGCGACCAGCGCCTCCAGCGCCTGCACATGGCCATCGGAGATGGCCGCGTAGCCGGGCACCGCCAGCTCCGAGCCGAGATCGAACAGATCGTGCTGAATCTCGGCCAGCCACTGGGCCATAGGCTGCGGCGGCGGCTCGGCCAGCAACACGCCTATCACCGAGTTCAGCTCGTCGACATCGCCCAGGGCTTCGATACGGGCGCCGTCCTTGGCCACCCGGCTGCCGTCGCCGAGGCCGGTCGTGCCGTCGTCTCCGGTACGGGTGATGATGCTGGACAATCTATCGCTCATCAGTCTACGTCCTTGCCTGCATCGTTCAATGCCTGGCGCAGGCTTTCCTTCAACGCGTCGCCGAACAGCATCTCATAGTCTTCCTTCAACTGGTGCATCATGCCGGACAGCATCTGCTTGGCCTGCACGTCGATCGCATCCTGCAGCCACAACGACAGCTCCACCTTCATCCGCGGCAGCATCTGCTCGTACAGCGAATCGAACAGCACCTTCTCGTCCAGCTGCGGTCCCGCCGGCAACTGGCGGCCAACCGCCGCGCCCGAACTCATCGCGGCGACCTTCACCACGGCGACGGCCTCGGCCTCCTGCCGCGGCGCCTCCGACGGCTGGGCCGCCGGCGCGACCGGCTCGGGCTCGGCGCGCCTGCCCAGCAGGCCGGACAGCGCCGGCAAGTCCTCGTCGTCGGCAAGCGGCGCGGCAGAGGGGGTCTCCGCCGCCGGCGCCAGTTCGGAGGCCACGGCCTCATCGACCGGGGATTCCGACGCCTCGATGCCCAGTTCCGGCACCGCCGTCAGCGTCTCGACCTGCGGCTGCGCGCTTTCCACCGCCTCCGGTTCGGCGACCGGAACGGCGGCCTCCCCGATCGGCGACGGCGTCACCGGCTCGGATGCCGGCTCCTCGACGCTCAACTCCGGAATGTCCGGCAAGGCCTGCGGCTGCTCCATCTCCACCGCCTCCGGTTCGGCGGCCGGAACGGCGGCCTCCCCGAGCGGCGACGGCGTCACCGGCTCGGACGCCGGCTCCTCGGCGCTCAACTCCGGAATGTCCGGCAAGGCCTGCGGCTGCGCGCTTTCCACCGCCTCCGGCTCGACGGCCGGAACGGCGGCCTCCCCGATCGGCGACGGCGTCACCGGCTCGGACGCCGGCTCCTCGACGCTCAACTCCGGAATGTCCGGCAAGGCCTGCGGCTGCTCGATCTCCACCGCCTCCGGCACGGCGGCCGGAACGGCGGCCTCCCCGATCCGCGACGGCGTCACCGGCTCGGACGCCGGCTCCTCGACGCTCAACT
The DNA here is from genome assembly GCF_051129845.1 of Chromobacterium sp. CV08. Lineage (NCBI taxonomy): Bacteria > Pseudomonadati > Pseudomonadota > Betaproteobacteria > Neisseriales > Chromobacteriaceae > Chromobacterium > Chromobacterium sp. CV08. Next base: position 2,021,010 of record NZ_CP150453.1, on the reverse strand, counting down.
CCGGAATGTCCGGCAAGGCCTGCGGCTGCGCAATCTCCACCGCCTCCGGCTCAACGGCCGGAACGGCGGCTTCCTCTATCGGCGACGGCGTCACCGGCTCGGACGCCGGCTCCTCGGCGCTCAACTCCGGAATGTCCGGCAAGGCCTGCGGCTGCGCGCTTTCCACCGCTTCCGGCTCGACGGCCGGAACGGCGGCCTCCCCGATCGGCGACGGCGTCACCGGCTCGGATGCCGGCTCCTCGACGCTCAACTCCGGAATGTCCGGCGAGGCCTGCGGCTGCGCAATCTCCACCGCCTCCGGCTCGGCGGCCGGAACGGCGGCTTCCTCGATCGGCGATGGCGTCACCGGCTCGGACGCCGGCTCCTCGGCGCTCAACTCCGGAATGTCCGGCGAGGACTCTGCCGGTTCGATCGCGGACGGCGCCGGAGCGGCTCGCTTCGCGGCTTCGGCCGCGGCCTGCTTGGCGCGCTCCTCGGCCAGTATCCGTTCGGCCTGTTCCAGCTGTTCCTTCATCGTCAACGCCGGCGGCGCCGCCGAATCCAACGGCGCCGGCTGGACCTCGGGCTCCGGGTGCGGCGGTTCGACCTGCTGCGGCGCGGCCGCGGCCAGCTTCTCGGCTTCTGCCGCCGCCTGCTTGGCGCGCTCCTCGGCCAGTATCCGTTCGGCCTGTTCCAGCTGTTCCTTCATCGTCAACGCCGGCGGCACCGCCGAATCCACCGGCGTCGGCTGGACCTCGGGCTCCGGGTGCGGCGGTTCGACCTGCTGCGGCGCGGCCGAGGCCAGCTTCCGGGCTTCGGCCGCCTCCTGCTTGGCGCGCTCCTCGGCCAGTATCCGTTCCGCCTGCTGCAGCTTTTCCTGCATGGTCATTTCCGCCGGCGGCTGCGGCGCAGGCAATGTCGACAGCCACTCCAAACCTGTCGGCGCCTGTTCGCGTCCGACGCCGCCGCCCAGGACGCCGCTGGGCAGGCTGTCCAGCGAAATCGAGGTGAAGGCCGGCGCCGCCGATTCGGGTTCGGGTTCGGGTTCGGGTTCGGGTTCGGGTTCGGGTTCGGGTTCGGGTTCGGGTTCGGGTTCGGGTTCGGGTTCGGGTTCGGGTTCGGGTTCGGGAGCAGCAGGCTCGGCGGCGGCGGCCTGCGGCGCAAGCGATTCGGGCGGCGACGCGGCCGCGACGACATCGGCCCAGCTCAGATCGTCGCCGCCGGCCTCCTCGGCTGACGCCGCGGGCGGCGCGTCCTCGGTCAATACCGCTTCCGCCTGCTCGGGGCTGGCCCGCGCCATCAGCGCGGCCAGGCCGCCGGCTTCGACGTCCGCTTCCGCCGCGCGCGGCTGCAATACGAAATCCAGGCCGGCGTCGGCCTCCGGCTGACCGTCGTCGTCGGCAAGCTCCAGCGACGGCAGCGAACTGAAGTCCAGCGGAGACGGTTCCTCCACCGGCGTCGCGTCGACCGCCAGCAAATCCTCCAGCGTCAATTCCGGTATTTCCAGCGGCGGCGGGTCGGACGGCGTCTGGCCGTCCAGTTCGGAGGCCAGCAGATCCAGCTCGGAAGAGAAATCGAATTCCGGGACGTCCACGCCCGCCGGCGGCGCCTCTTCCGCCAGCGTAGGCACCGCCGCGTCGTCGACCACATCGGTCAACACCGGCAGGTTCAGGGCATTCCAGTCGGCTTCATTCGGTTTCGGCGACTCGGTCATGTTGGCGTTTGACTCATGTCGTGATGTTCGATCGCGCAACCATGCTCACGGTAGGCACGGAAGCGCTCGCGGGCGGTCGCCAGCGAGGCCGGATCCCGCCCAACTATCTCAAGAATGCGCTCAAACCTGTTTATTTCATAGGGCAATTGCGAGCCCAGATTCAACAATACCGGGTGCGACAGCTCGTCCGGCAACCGGGCGGCGAGCCACACCGGCGTTTCCTGGGCCTGCGGCGCCTCGAGCCGGCAATGCGGCACGAAGCGGGTATCGCCGAAACTCCACAAGCGGTTGCTGAACACTTCGACGTCGCGTTCGCTGTCCAGCCAGATCAGCAACCGTTCTTTCTTGCGCTGCACGGTGTCGGCCAATCGGCAGGCGAAATCCTGCGGATCGGCGACATTGGTGTAGAAATCAATCCTGGTCATCTTCTGCCACTTCGGGCGCCTCGCGGCGCGGACGGCCGCGACGGACCACATTGCCCAGCGCGATGTCGGCGCGGTCCTGCAGGAACTGCACCAGCAGCGGCACCGGACGCGCGGTGGCGCCCTTGTCCTTGCCGCCCTTCCAGGCGGTGCCGGCGATGTCCAGGTGCGCCCAGTCGTAGGCCTTGGCGAAGCGCGACAGGAAGCAGGCCGCGGTGATGCTGCCGCCTGGACGGCCGCCGATATTGGCCATGTCGGCGAACGGACTCTTCAGCATCTCCTGATACTCGTCCCACAGCGGCATGTGCCAGGCGCGATCGGCGACTTCCTCGCCGGCGGCCAGCATCTCGCGCGCCAGGCTGTCCTGATTGCTGTACAGCGCGGTGGCGATGTGGCCCAGCGCGATCACGCAAGCGCCGGTCAGCGTGGCGACGTCGATCACGGTGGACGGCTGGAAGCGCTCGGCATAGGTCAGCGCGTCGCACAGGATCAGCCGGCCCTCGGCATCGGTGTTCAGTATCTCGATGGTCTGGCCGGACATCGAGGTGACGATGTCGCCCGGTTTGACCGCGTTGCCGTTCGGCATGTTCTCGCAGCTGGGCACGATGGCGATGACGTTCAGCGGCAGATTCATCTCCGCCGCGGCGCGGAAGGCGCCCAGCACGGTGGCGGCGCCGCACATGTCGTACTTCATCTCGTCCATGCCTTCGCCCGGCTTCAACGAAATGCCGCCGGAATCAAAGGTGATGCCCTTGCCCACCAGCACGATGGGTTTTTCGTTCTTGTCCTTGGCGCCGTTGTGCTTCAGCACGATCAGCCGCGCCTCCTCGCTGCTGCCCTTGGCCACGGCCAGGAAGGAGTGCATGCCCAGCTCGGCGATTTCCCGCGGCCCCAGCACTTCGACTTCGGCGCCGAAGGCCTCGGCCAGCTTGCGCGCCTCGTCGCCCAGGTAGGACGGCGTGCACACATTGCCCGGCAGATTGCCCAGATCCTTCGCCAGCCGCATGCCGTTGCCTATGGCCAGGCCGCGCTGCAGGCCTTTCTCGCCGTCGGCCAGGTCGCTGCGGCGCGGCACCGCCAGCGTCAGCTTGCGCGGCTCGCGCACGGACTCGTCCTGCTTGCTCTTGAAGCGGTCGAAGCGGTACAGCGCGTCCAGCGTCACCACGGCGGCCTGTTCGATCATCCACTCGACGTCATGTTTTTTGACAGTCAATTCGGACAGGTAGCTGACGGCCTCGCCGGCGGAGGTCTGCGTCAGCGCGCGGATGGAGGCGCGCACCGCCTCCCGGTACTCCTTGGCGCGGAAATCGCGTTCCTTGCCCAGCCCCACCAGCATCACCCGGTCGCACAGCGTATGCGGCACCGAATGCAGCACCAGCGTGCTGCCCAGCTTGCCCTCCATGTCGCCGTGACGGATCACGTCGCTGATGAAGCCGTTGGAGATGCGATCGAGCAGGTCGGCGGCAAAGGTAAGCTTGCGCGACTCGTATACGCCGACGATCACGCAGGCGACGCGCTGCTTCTCCGGGCTGCCGCTTTTTATGTTAAATTCCATAAGTACTCCGCTGTAGAACGAGTGTCGTTGCTCCACCTCATGACGGCCGTCTAAGCTCGGGGCAGACGGACGGCTTCGCCGCCGGTGAACGCAGGATTGTTGTATTGGTCCAAATTTGCCGGAAATGGCGCTTCAGAATTGTCTCATCGAATTATCACAATGCTTTTCACAAAAAGTCAAAAAGGCACTGAATAAATGGTTTTTCAAAAAAGCCTGACACGCGAATTGACTTTCACCGCTCTGGGCGTATTCGTCGTGCTGCTGGCCATCATCGTCTCCACCCAGGCGATCAACCTGCTCGGGCGCGCGGCGGAAGGCCAGATCGCCAACGAGGCCGTCACCGCGCTGATAGGCTTCTGGACGCTGGGCTTCTTCCCGGTATTGATGATATTGACGGTCTTCGTCAGCGTGCTGGTGGTACTGACCCGCACCTGGCGCGACCATGAGATGGTGGTATGGCTGTCCTCGGGCCTGTCGCTGCGAGACTGGATCTGGCCCATCATGCGCTTTACCGTGCCGCTGGCGATGCTGATCGCCGGCGTCACGCTGTTCGTCGGCCCCTGGGCCGACCAGCGCAGCCAGGATTACGCCGAGATCATCAAACGGCGCGAAGAGATATCGGCGATCTCTCCGGGCGTGTTCAAGGAATCGGCCTCGTCGACCAAGGTCTACTTCATCGAGAATTATTCCGGCCTGCACAGCGCCGCTTCCAATATTTTCATGCAGGACATGACCGACGGAAAAGTCAGCACCATTTTCGCCAAGCACGGCTATATCGCCATCAAGCCGGACGGCGAGCGCCTGCTGGTGCTGGAGGACGGCCAGCGCTACGTCGGCGAGCCGGGCAAGGCCGATTACCAGATCGGCGCGTTCAAGCGCTACAGCGCCAGCATAGGCGAGAGCCAGGTGGCCGTCGGCCCCGCCAGCAACCGCCAATCGATTCCGACCGGCCAGCTCTTGGGCAGCGCCAATCCCGAATATCGGGCCGAGCTGGCCTGGCGCCTGTCGATGCCGATCAGCTGCGTCATCCTGGCGCTGCTGGCGCTGCCGCTGTCGTATTACAATCCGCGCAGCGGCCACACCTACAATCTGCTGTTCGCGCTGCTGGCCTTCTTCGTCTACCAGAACGGCCTGACCATCGCCCGCAACTGGATCGCGCAAGGCAAGACCGGCGTCTGGACCGTCGCGCTGGTGCACCTGGCGATGCTGCTGATCGCGCTGCTGCTGCTCAAGCACCGCGACAAGCCCCAGGTTCCGTTCGGACAGTCGCTGTCCCAGATGTTCGGCAAAAACTGACAGAATCCCGATGAAACTGATACACCGCTACATCATCAGCACCCTTGCCCAGTCCACGCTGTTCACCCTGCTGGCGCTGCTCGGCCTGTACGGCTTCTTCGACCTGCTGGCCGAGGTGCCCAATCTCGGCACAGGCAGCTACACCGTCGGCGTGATGGCCGGCTACGTGGCGCTGCTGGCGCCCGGCCACGCTTACGAACTGATGCCGCTGGCCGTGCTGATAGGCGGCATGGTGGCGATGACGCAGCTGGCCAGCTCCAGCGAATACACGGTGATCCGCACCTCCGGCGTCACGCTGCGGCAGATCGCCGCCACGCTGCTGAAATTCGGCCTGGGTTTCGCCTTGCTGACCATACTGCTCGGCGAGTTCGTCGCGCCGTGGGCGATGCAGGAGGCCGAGCGCAACAAGCTGTCGGCCACCCACTCGATGGTCGCCCAGGAGTTCCGCTCCGGCATCTGGGTCAAGGACAACCAGAACTTCATCAATGTCCACGAGATGCTGCCGGACAACACGCTGCTGGGCATACGCATCTACACCTACGACCAGGACTTCAAGCTGGAGCGCACGCGGCTGGCCGAACGCGGCACCTTCGACAAGGGCGAGCACAGCTGGCTGCTGGAAAACGTCAAGGAAACCGAGCTGGGCGGCGACCACACCACCAGCCGCAGCTATCCGTCGCTGAAGTGGAAGTCCATCGTCGAGCCGGAAATCCTGTCGGTGCTGCTGGTGGTGCCGGAACAGATGTCGGCGCTGAACCTGCTGACCTATATCGAGCACCTGAAGAAGAACAAGCAGCAGACCCAACGCTACGAGATCGCGCTGTGGAGCAAGCTGTTCTACCCGCTGGCCTGCATCTCGATGGCGCTGGTGGCGCTGGCCTTCACGCCGCAACAGCGCCGCCACGGCCAGCTCGGCATCAAGTTGTTCGCCGGCATCTGCCTCGGCGTCAGCTTCCACTTCGTCAACCGCTTGTTCGGCCATCTGGGCCTCTTGTACGACTGGAACGCCATCCTGTCCGCGACGCTGCCGACGCTGATCTTCCTCGTCGGCGGCATCGCCATCATCGCCAAGCAGGAGCGGCGCTGACATGACGGCCGGCGTCTCCTCCCTCCAGCATTGGCGGCAGACGCTGGCCGACGCCAGACGGCAGCTGGCCGAGCGCTACCGCGCCGACCGCGAGCCGCAAGCCTACCTGAAAGCGTACAGCCGCATCGTCGACCAGGCGCTGGAGGCGCTGTGGCGCGAACAGGGCCTGGACGGACAGGCCAGCCTGTCCGCGGTCGGCGGCTACGGCCGCGGCCAGCTGTTTCCCGGCTCCGACATCGACATCCTGATCCTGCTGCCCGATCCGACGCCGGCCGAGGTCAACGACAAGGTCAGCCACTTCATCGGCCTGATGTGGGACATCGGCCTGGAGATAGGCCACAGCGTGCGCACGCTGGACGAATGCCTGCGCGAGGCGGCGGCCGACATCACGATAGAGACCAATCTGCTGGAAAACCGGCTGGTGGCCGGCCCCGACCGGCCCTGGCGCGAACTGATGGCGCGACTGGAGGCGCAACGCGACCCGCTGGCCTTCTTCGAAGGCAAGACGCGCGAGCAGCAGCAGCGCCACACCCGCCAGTTCGGCGTCAGCAACAATCTGGAACCCAATCTGAAGGAAAGCCCGGGCGGCCTGCGCGATCTGCACACGATACTGTGGATCAGCAAGGCGGCCGGCCTCGGCGACAACTGGGACTCGCTGGTGCGGCGCGGCATCCTGACGCTGGCCGAGGCGCGGCTGATCAAGCACAGCGAGGAGCAGCTGCAGAAGCTGCGCATCGACCTGCACCTGCTGGCGCGCCGCCGCGAGGACAGGCTGATCTTCGACCTGCAGCAGCAGGTGGCGCAGGCCTGGGGCCTGGCGGACACGCCGGCCAAGCGCGCCAGCGAGCAGTTGATGCAGCTGTATTTCCGGGCCGCCAAGACGGTGAACCAGCTGAACGGCATCCTGCTGCCCAATCTGCGCGGCCGCATCTACTCGCAGGTGCCGCGCGTCACCCAGCACATCAACGAATACTTCCACGCCGTCAACGGCATGCTGGGCATACGCGACGTCAACGCCCTGGCCAAACACCCGCCAGCGATACTGGAAGCCTTTCTGACGCTGCAGCGCCATCCGGAACTGTCGGGCTTCGCGCCGCGCATGCTGCGCGCGCTGTGGCACAGCCGCAGCCTGATCGACGACCGCTTCCGCCAGGATCCGCGCAACCGCGAAACCTTTCTGCAGATCTTCCGCGAGCCCTCCGGCCTGACCCGCACGCTCAGGCGGATGAATCTGTACGGCATCCTCGGCCAGTACCTGCCCAATTTCGGCCAGATCGTCGGCCAGATGCAGCACGACCTGTTCCACGTCTACACCGTGGACGAGCATATCCTGATGGTGGTGCGCAATCTGCGCCGCTTCGCCATCAGCGCCTACAACCATGAATACCCGTTCATGTCGCGGCTGATCAACGACTTCGAGCGGCCCGAGGTCCTGTACCTGGCCGGCCTGTTCCACGACATCGCCAAGGGCCGCGGCGGCGACCATTCCCAGCTCGGCATCGCCGACGCCGACGCCTTCTGCCGCGCACACGGCCTGCCGGAAGAGGACTGCCAGTTGGTCGCCTGGCTGGTCGGACAGCATCTGACCATGTCCAGCATCGCGCAGAAGCAGGACATCTACGATCCGGAGACGGTGCAGCGTTTCGCCGAGCGGGTGGCGACGCCGCGCCGGTTGGCCGCGCTCTACCTGCTGACGGTGGCCGACATCCGCGGCACCAGCCCCAAGGTGTGGAACACCTGGAAAGCCAAGCTGCTGGAAGACCTGTACCACGCGACGCTGCGGGTGCTGTCGCGCGGCGGCGAGACCGACCTCGCCTCGGAACTCGAGGCGCGCAAGAACCAGGCGCGCGCGCTGCTCAGGCTGCACGCGATACCGGACGGCGTCGAGGCCGGTCTGTGGGCCCAGCTCGACACCGTCTACTTCCTGCGCCACGAGGCCAAGGAGATCGCCTGGCACGCCCGCGCGCTGAACCGCCAGCTGGCGCCCCAGGCGCCGATGGTACGCGCGCGCCTGGCCGACGACCACGACGGCATCCAGGTGCTGGTCTACTCGCCCGACAAGCCCGAGCTGTTCGCCCGCGCCTGCGCCTTCTTCGGCCGCACCAACTACAGCATCGCCGACGCCAAGGTCTACACCACCCGCCACGGCTACGCGCTGGACACCTTCCACGTCTTCGTCCCCGAGCACCACGACGGGGACTACCGCGACATGATCAACTTCATCGAGTTCGAGCTGGCGGCGGCGCTGGCCGCCGATCAGCCGCTGCCGCTGCCGCCGACCGGCCGCATCAGCCGCCACCTGAAGCACTTCCCGATCACGCCCCAGGTATCGATCCGCCCGGACGACAAGGACAACTACTATGTGCTGTCCATCGTCGCCGGCGATCGTCCCGGCCTGCTGGCGCGCATCGCCAAGGTGCTGGCCGACTACCGCCTCGACGTGCAGTCGGCCAAGATCATGACGCTGGGCAGCCGGGCCGAGGACTCCTTCCAGGTCTCCGGCGCGGCGCTGAAGGACGACAAGACCGCGCTGGCGCTGGAGGCGGCGCTGATCGCCGCGCTGCGCGTCTGAGCAGCGGTCCGGCCGCCGACAATTCGGACTTTGACCATCGCCGCCGCCGGCGCTATGCTGCACGGCCCGACATGACGCGAACGTAAGCCATGCTCTATTTCGAAGATCTGCAAGCCGGACAGCGCTTCCTCAGCCCCAGCCACACGCTGAGCGAGGACGAGATCGTCCGCTACGCCCGCCAGTTCGACCCCCAGCCCTTCCATACCGACCCGCAAGCGGCCGAACACAGCTTCTTCAACGGCCTGGCCGCCAGCGGCTGGCACACCAGCAGCCTGTCGATGCGGCTGGTGACCGAGTCCGAACTGGGCCAGGCGGCCAACGGGCTGATCGGCATGCAGATAGACAATATGCGCTGGCCGCGGCCGACCCGGCCCGGCGACACGCTGCAGGTGGAAGTGGAAATACTGGACTTGCGCCGCTCCGGCAGCCAGCCCGGCTTCGGCGTGGTCAAGGTTCGCTGGACCACCCGGAATCAGCGCGGCGAAACCGCGATGCAGCTGGAGTCGGCGCTCTGGCTGCAATGCCGCCTCCCGCTGCCAGGCGACACTCTGCCGCCGGCCGAATCCAAGAACATTCCGACTTAGAACCTGTTCAAAGTCTCGCGAGCAAGAGCGAGACAAGGCGAAAACGAGTGAAAAAGCGGAATGTACAAGTGGTACATGAGCATGTTGAGCTTGTTTTCAACGCCGTATCGCAGAAGCTCTGCAGACTTTGAACAGGTTCTTAGCGCAGCCAACCAAGACCCTGGCGCCGAATAGCGCCGACGTCCGGCCATCCGGCGGCAAAGATCAGATGAAAGAAAAATCGCGAATATCCCGCGGGAAGATTATTTGCCGACTCCATCCGCCATATCGGGAAAGTAGCGCTGGAAGATCGCGCGGTATTCTCCGGTCTGCTTGAACTGGCGCAGCGCTTTTGAAAATGCGGCAACAGTTTTCTGATTAACGGACTGCTTGCTGAAAATGAGATATAGCGCATCCTCCTTCAGCACTGCGCCCGGCAGCGCCGCGATCTGCTCTCCTCCGGGAATGCGAAAACGCTCCCGAGCGCCGTTAGCCTGGCTGGCCACGACGTAATCGACCCGCCCAGCCAGCAGCTTGCGGAAGTTGGCGTCATCGTCCACGGACTCTTCATAATTGCCGCTGCTCTTCACCGCGTTCCAAAACGCCGGCGAAACCGCCGCCCCCCGAACCACGCCCACCAGACGGCCTTTCAAATCCGCCAAAGAATGGAAAGCCAAGCGGTTCAGATTGTCGCGCCGCACGAACAGCACCCAGCGATCCAAGGCCAGCGGCTCATCCGGGTAATAGCAATGCGCGGCCCGCTCAGCATTGCGGAACGCCGAAAACAAGCCGTCGTTCTGCCCTGAAAACGCCATGCTCTGCGCCCGCGCCCATGGATACTGGTGAATTTCCACCGGCTGCCCCATCGCCTCGAACACGCGCCTGATCACTTCGACGCTGAAACCCGGCGCTTGGGACTCGTTCACCGTCTCGTAAGGCGACCACTCATCAGTGCCCAATTGCAAAGGCACGGGGGCCGACCATGCCGCGCCGATCATGCCGATCGCAGCACCTAATAACCACATCCCTGTACGCGACATGACACTCTCCAGGCATAAAACCAATGCGACTCGCCAAGGAGGATGCCAGTCCGCCACGCGATGTCGTGTTTCATCATAGTTCGCCTCTCAAAACACGCTTTCATCGCCGGAAAAAAATGGCCCCGCGGCTAAAAACCGCGGGGCCGGACACTCTGCCGCCTAAACTGCCGCCTGGACTCAGCGGTAAACCTGGATCATCTCCACGTCGCGCAATGCGGACAGCGTTGTGCCGCCGGCGTAGCTGACCGACGATTGCAGGTCTTCCTGCAATTCGCGCAGCAGCTTGCCTATGCTGCCCTTGTACTCGACCAGGATCTTCTTGCCCTCGACATTGACGTAGGCGCCCTTGTTGAACTGCGAGGCGCTGCCGAAGTATTCCTTGTAGTGCTTGCCGCCGATCTCGACGATGTCGCCGGCCGATTCGTCGTAGCCGGCGAACAGCGAGCCGGCCATCACCATCGCCGCGCCGCAGACCAGCGCCTTGGCGATGTCGCCGTGCTCGACGATGCCGCCGTCGGCGATCACCGGCACCGTGACCGCGGAGACGCAGTCGCGCACGGTGGAGATCATCGGGCGGTGGAAACCGGTCTTGTTCTTGGTGATGCAGACGCGGCCGCCGGCGATGCCGGCCTTGATCGCGTCGCAGCCCCAGGCCTCCAGGTCGCGCGCGGCTTCGGCGGTGGCGACGTTGCCGCCGATCAGGAAGGTGGCCGGGAAGTGCTGCTTGATGTGCTTGATCATGCGCTCCGCCTTCACGCACCAGGCGTTGGCGATGTCCAGCGTCATGTATTCGGGGGTGAGGCCGGCCGCCTTCAGCGCGTCCAGCTGCTCGTAGGTGTCGTCGTTGACGCCGACGCTGATCGACGCGAACAGGCCCTTGTCCTGCATGTCGCGGGTGAAGGCCACCGCGTCGACGTTGAAGCGGTGCATCGTGTAGAACCAGCCCTGGCGGGCGAAGAACTCGCAGCCCTCGGCCGACACCACCGACTTCATATTCGACGGATAGACCGGCATCGCAAAGCGGCGCGGGCCGAACTGGACCGAGGTGTCGCACTCCTTGCGGCTGTCCACGACGGTTTTCTTCGGCACCAGGTATACGTCGCCGTAGTTGAGTTCGGTCTTGATCATGCGTGTGCTCCCACAAAACGGGTTGGAATAAAAAAACAGGGGCCCCAAACAAAGACGGGAGCCCTGTCGGCTCCCATTTGCAGCTACCCCTGCGACGCCTGTGGTCGGCTCGCACGCAGTTACGAAACAAAGCTACGCCTGTTGTTTCTCGACGTCAAGAGTTTGAACGTAAAAATTTTTACTTGTCGCACCACGCCCGCGGGTCCTCGCCCAACCAGCGCAGGATCGGCTGCCAGGCCTCGCGGTCGCGCGCGGTGCGCGAATCGGGCAGGTCGAACAGCGACATGCCTGCCGCCGCCGCCTGCACGTAAAGCTGGGTATCTCGCAGCCAGCCTAGCACCGGCACGTCGTGCCGCGCCAGGAACTGCTCCAGCTCCCGCGCCGAGCGCGTGCGCGGGTCCACCCGCATCCCCACCACCGCCATGAAGGCCTTCTGCTTGCGTATCGCCTTTTCCTCCAGCATCTGCTCGAAAAAGGCCTCGCCGGCCCAGATGTCGAACGGCGACGGCTGTATCGGCACGATGACATGGCCGACCTGGGACAGCAGCGCGGCCAGCTTCTTGCCGCGCAGGCCGGCCGGGCTGTCCAGCACCACCACCTCGGTGCCGCGCGGCGGACGCTTGGGCTGGTCCGGCTCCACCTCCCAGCCGGCGATGCCGGGCAAGGCGGCGTCGCGCCGCGCCAGCCAGTTCAACGCGGTCTGCTGACGATCGACGTCGCCCAGCATCACCTTGCTGCCGCCGGCTGCGAAATAGGCCGCCAGATTGGTGGCCAGCGTCGATTTGCCGCTGCCTCCCTTGGGATTCGCTATCAGTACCGACCGCACCTCTTCCTCCCCCCTTGCCGTGACCCGCCCACTATACCAGAGCGATACCGGCCCGCGGCCGCCGATGACGGCCGCGACTCGACAGCGGGCCGCCGCGACCGCACAATCGGATGCAATCGGCCACGCGCCATGAACCAGGAGAAGCAATGCCCCGCAGTTTCGACGCGCTGCTGTTCGATATGGACGGCCTGATGCTGGACACCGAACGCATTTCCAACGAAACCTGGCGCCGCGCAGGCGCCGAGCTCGGAATCGAGATACGGGAGGAGATGCTGCTGGCGATGGTCGGCATGTCGATGGCCCGCTGCGTGCGCTTCGTCGCCGACTATCTCGGCGACGCGCGTCAGGCCGACCAGCTGCAGCAGGGCTCGCACCGCCATTACTCGCACATGCTGCAACACGAGGAGATACCGCTGAAGACCGGCATCGTCGAGCTGCTGGAGTGGGCTCGCGCCGAGGGCATCCCGCGCGCGGTGGCCACGTCGACCCGGCGCCAGATCGCCGACTTGAAGCTCGCCCGCAGCGGATTGGGGGCCTTTTTCGAGATCAGCACCGCCGGCGACGAGGTCGAGCACACCAAGCCGGCGCCGGACGTCTACCTGGACGTCGCGGCCAAGCTGGGCGTCGCCCCCGGCCGCTGCCTGGTGCTGGAGGACTCCAGCTTCGGCCTGCAGGCCGGCGTGGCCGCCGGCGCCCGGGTCATCATGGTGCCGGACCTGCTCGTCCCCAGCGCCGAGGACCGCGCCGCCGCGCTGGCGGTATGCGGCGACCTGCGCCAGGCGCTGGCGCTGATACGCTCGCTGTAGCTCACCCCAGGCCGCGGATGCGGGCGATCAATTCGTCCAGCACGTCCTCGGCCTGATCGTGCCCCACCTGGCAGGTGCCCGCCCCGTCGTGCCCGCCGCCGCCGTATTGCAGCATCAGCGCGCCGATATTGCAGTGGGAGCTGCGGTTGACGATGGACTTGCCGACCGCCAGCACGGTGTTCTGCCGGTTCAAGCCCCACATCACATGGATGGAGACGCTGCATTCCGGGAACAAGGCGTACACCATGAAGCGGTTGGTCGGATGTATCGTCTCCTCGCGCAGCAAGTTCAGCACCACCACATTGCCGTGGGCGCGCGCGCAGCGCAGGATCTGCGCCTTGGCCTCGGTCTCGTGCTCGCGGTACAGCGCCACCCTCTCCTGCACGTCCGGCAGTTGCAGGATCTCGTCTATCGAGTGGTTGCGGCAGTAGCCGATCAGATCCATCATCAGCTGGAAGTTGCTGACGCTGAACTCGCGGAAGCGCCCGAGGCCGGTGCGCGCGTCCATCAGGTAGTTCAGCAGCACCCAGCCTTTGGGATTGAGGATCTCCTCTATGCTGAACTGCGCCGAATCGGCCTTGTCGACCGCCTCCATCATCTCGTCGCTGATGCCGGGAAACGCCTTCTTGCCGCCATAGTGGTTGTACACCACCCGCGCCGCCGACGGCGCGCGCGGATCGATGACGTAGTTGTCGGCATCGGTGGCGTTGCGCAGCGTCTCCGACAGGTGGTGGTCGAACACCAGATGGGCCTTGGCCACATACGGCAGATTGGTCGTGATGTCGCCGCCGCCGATATCGACCTTGCCGTCCTGCATGTCCTTCGGATGGGCGAACTTCACCTCGTCGATCAGGTTCAGCTCATTGAGCAGCACCGCGCACACCAGGCCGTCGAAATCGCTGCGCGTCACCAAGCGATACTTTTTCTGCGTCATCTGCTTGCCTCCGATTACACCCGCGTTGTCTCAGTCGTCCGGCTTCGCCTCCAGCGCGCCGGCCATCCGGTCGGCCAGCTCGGCCAGCCTCGCCTGCCATTCGTCGTCCGGCAACTCGACGCCGAGCCAGACCCGTTCGGCGTAACGCTGCCCGCCCACCGTCAGCCCCAGCTCGCGGCAGGCATGCCGCAACCGGGCCTCGTCGGCGAAGGCCACCGCCAGCTGCATCCGGCGCATCCGCCGCACCGGCAGCAGCCTCGCCTCGGCCAGCGCGGCGTTGACAGCTTGAGTGTAGGCCCTGACCAGGCCGCCCGCACCCAGTTTGATGCCGCCGAAATAACGCACCACCACCGCCAGCACATTGGTGATCCGCTTATGCTGCAACACGTTGTACATCGGCTTCGCGGCGGTACCCGACGGCTCGCCGTCGTCGTCCAGCATGGAATCGCCATCGCACAGCAGCACCGCGCAGTAATGGCGCGCGTCCGGCCAGCGCGCGCGGATGGCGGCCAGCTCCCGCAACGCCTGCTCGCGGCTTGCCGCCGGCAGCAGCACGCCGATGAAGCGGCTCTTGCGGATTTCCACCTCGGCGACGGCTCTTGCTTCCAGTTCGAACATTTTTGCGTCTTGCTGTTTGAAACGGGCCGGCATTGTAACGCCGGGCCGGTCTGTTGTCCGCGCGTTTACCGTCTAGACTGGAAACGTGAATCCGAGTGGAAGGACGGTCGCCATGAAAATCCTGCTGCTGACGGCGGTGCCGGTCGTGGTCGCCCTGTGGTTCTACATCCGCAAGTTCTGGCTGGACAGCGAGGACGCCATCCACCTGTCCCATCACCTGCCGGATCGCGACCACGTCTGAACGCCTGCCCACGGTCCGGCTGCGAGCGTTTCGGAGCCGTTTCCCCACGGAAATCGCGCAAACAGGCTTCGGGTCCGCTCAACGCGTTGTCATCGACGGCGATTAGCCGGACAATGCCCTTCATGGCCATTGAACGGAAACTCGCATGTCGCAAGCCCTGATCTTCTGGTTCGGCTGCGCGCTGGTCGCGTTGATCGCCGAATTCATGTCCGGCACCTTCTACCTGCTGGTGATCGCCGTGGCGATGGCCTGCGGCGGCATGGCCGCCTGGCTGGACGCGCCTCCGGCGCTGCAATGGCTGATCGCCAGCGTCTGCGGCGTGGCCGGCGTGCTGCTGATCCGCCAGCGGCGACGCCGCCATCCGCCCGCGGCGGCGCGGCCGCAGGACGACCCCGACTGGGGACGGCCGGTCGCCATCGTCGCGCTGACCTCGCCCGGCCGCGCCCGCGTCCACTACCGCGGCGCCGAGTGGGACGCGCTGCTGCTCGATCCGGCGCTGGACGCCGGCGCCACAGGCTATATCGCCGGCCGCGAAGGCAATCTGTTCAAGATCTCGTCTCAACAACCGGAATGAATCCATGGAAATCGCCCTGATCCTGTTCGTGGCCGTCGTCGTCTTCATCTTCAAATCGCTGGCGGTGGTGCCGCAGCAGCACGCCTATATCGTAGAGCGGCTGGGCCGCTACCACGCGACGCTGACGCCCGGCCTCAACATCATCACGCCGTTCATCGACCGCATCGCCTACAAACACAGCCTGAAGGAGATTCCGCTCGACGTGCCGAGCCAGATCTGCATCACCCGCGACAACACCCAGCTGAAGGTGGACGGCATCCTCTACTTCCAGGTGACCGACGCCAAGCTGGCCTCCTACGGCACCAGCAACTACATCGTCGCCATCACCCAGCTGTCGCAGACCACGCTGCGCTCGGTCATCGGCAAGCTGGAGCTGGACAAGACCTTCGAGGAGCGCGACGACATCAACCGCAGCGTCGTGGCCTCGCTGGACGAGGCGGCGATCAACTGGGGCGTCAAGGTGCTGCGCTACGAGATCAAGGACCTGGTGCCGCCGCAGGACATCCTGCACGCGATGCAGGCGCAGATCACCGCCGAGCGGGAGAAGCGCGCCCGCATCGCCCAGTCCGAGGGCGTGAAGGTGGAGCAGATCAACCTGGCCACCGGCGCGCGCGAGGCGGCGATCCAGAAATCGCAGGGCGAGATGCAGGCGACGATCAACAATTCCGAGGGCAGCAAGCAGGCCGCGATCAATCAGGCGATGGGCGAGGCCGAGGCGATACGCCTGGTGGCCGACGCAACAGCCGACGCGATCAACCGCGTCGCCGGCGCGGTCCGCACCGACGGCGGCGTCGAGGCCGTCAATCTGAAAGTGGCCGAGCAATACATCGCCGCCTTCGGCAAATTGGCCAAGGAAAACAATACCATCATCATGCCGAGCAATGTCGCCGACGTCGGCGGCCTGGTCGCCAGCGCGCTCAGCGTCATCAAACAAACTAACCGTTAATCGGCCTGGGAGGCCCGGCGCGGCTTGAATCTGGCCGCGCCTGCCCCCATAATCACCCGCATGAAATTTTTTACCGACCTCCTCCCCGTCCTGCTGTTCTTCGGCGCCTACTGGCTGACGCGCAATATGTTCGTCGCCACCGGCGTCGCCATCGCCGCCACCGTGCTGATGGTCGGCTGGGCCTGGCTCAAGCACCGCAAGGTGGACACGATGCAATGGATCAGCCTCGGGCTGATCGTGGTGCTCGGCGGCGCGACGCTGCTGCTGCACGACAAGCACTTCATCATGTGGAAACCGACGGTGCTGTACTGGGTGATGGGCGTCGGCCTGCTGATCAGCGAGTTCGCCGGCAAGAACGGCCTGCGGATGATGATGGGCAAGCAGATCGAGATGCCCGATCCGGTGTGGCGCAAGCTGACCTGGATCTGGAGCGGCTTCTTCGCCTTCATGGGCGCGTTGAACCTGTTCGTCGCCTACCACTTCAGCGAGGACGTCTGGGTCAACTTCAAGCTGTTCGGCGGCATGGGGCTGATGCTGGTCTTCGTGATCGCGCAGAGCCTGTTCCTGGGCAAATACATCGAGGAAAAGAAATGATGCTGTACGCCGTCATGGCCCAGGACGCGCCCGGCACGCTGGACAAGCGCCTGGCCGTCCGCCCCGATCACCTGGCCCGCCTGCAGGCGCTGCAGGACGCCGGCCGCCTGAAGCTGGCCGGTCCGTTTCCGGCGATAGACAGCGTCGACCCCGGCCCGGCCGGCTTCTCCGGCAGCCTGATCGTCGCCGAGTTCGCCTCGCTGGACGACGCCCGCGCCTGGGCCGACGCCGACCCCTACCGCGCCGCCGGCGTCTACGCCTCGGTCGAGGTCAAGCCTTTCCGCCAGGTGTTCCCGGCATGAGCGATACCGTGCAACTGCTGGAAACGGCGCTGCGGCAGCTCGCGCCGGAACACCTGGACATTCAGGACGACAGCGCCCTGCACGCCGGACATGCCGGCGCCAAGGGCGGTGGCGGCCACTACACGCTGACGATAGTCAGCAGCCGTTTCGCCGGTCTGGGCCGCGTGCAGCGCCACCGGCTGATCTATCAAACGCTGGGCGAACTGATGGCCGGTCGCGTGCACGCGCTCGCCATCCGCGCGCTCACCCCAGAAGAGCTGTGAATTCTGCAAAGGGCTAACATGAAACATTCCCGCATCGCCGCGCTGTTGCTGGCTGCCTCGATCAGCCTGCCGGCCGCCGCCGAATCGGTGGCCGTCGTCAACGGCGTCGCCATCGACAAATCCGAACTCGACAACGCCGTCGCCAATGTGGTGCAGAGCAGCGGCGGCAAGCAGCAGGACACGCCCGAACTGCGCGAACAGCTGAAGACTTCGCTGATCAACCGCCAGGTGATCCTGCAGGAAGCGTCGCGCCGCGGCCTCGACAAGCAGCCGGCCTTCGTCAAGCGCATGGACGAGGTGCGCGCCGAACTGCTGCGCGACGCGCTGTTCGCCGACATCGCCGACAAGGCCGCCATCGGCGACGCCCAGATCAAGGCCCGCTACGACCAGCTCGCCGCCCAGTTCGCCGGCACCAAGGACATCCACGCCTACCAGATCACGCTGGCCAGCCAAGCCGACGCCGAGAAGGTCATCGCCCAGCTGAAGAAGGGCGGCAAGTTCGAGGATCTGGCCAAGACCCGCTCGGTCGATCCGAACGCCAAGCAGACCGGCGGCGACATGGGCTGGGGCAATATGGCCCGCATGGACCCGGCTCTGGCCACGGCGCTGAAGGCCATCCCGAAGGGCCAGATCAGCAGCAAGCCCTACCAGTCGTCGTACGGCTGGCACGTGTTCAAGGTTGCCGATGTGCGCGACGCCCAGGTGCCTCCGCTGGAGCAATTGAAGCCGCAGCTCGGCCGCCAGTTGCAGGAAGAGGCGATCGCCAAGGCCGTCGAAGATCTGCGCGCCAAGAGCAAGATCCAGTAATCCACCCCATCCCGATCCAGGAATAAAACATAATGCGTAAAATCCTGCTGCAAACCGCCCTCGTCGCCGCTTTCGCCGGCAGCGCCATCGCCGTAGCCGGCCCGACCATCAACGGCCAGCAGATCACCGACGCCCGCATCGACGCCGTCGCCAAGATGATGGAAGCCCAGGGCCAGAACGTCACGCCGCAGGCCCGCGACCAGATCAAGGACCAGCTGGTCACCGCCGAAGTGCTGCGCCAGGAAGCGGTGAAAAAGGGGCTGGACAAGTCTCCGGAATTCACCGCCGAGCTGCAGAACATGCAGGCGATGGCGCTGGCCAACCGCCTGGTCAAGGATTTCGAGAAGGCCAACCCGGTCAGCGACGCCGACCTGAAGGCCGAATACGACAAGCTGGTCGCCTCGGTGCCGGAAACCAAGCAGTACCACGCCCGCCACATCCTGGTGAAGAGCGAGACCGAGGCCAAGTCGGTGATCGACGCGCTGAAGAAGGGCAAGTCCTTCGACAAGCTGGCCAAGGAAAAGTCGCAGGATCCGGGCAGCAAGGCCAATGGCGGCGACCTGGGCTGGCAGGAGGCCGGCACCTTCGTCGCGCCGTTCTCCGAGGCGATGAGCAAGCTCGCCAAGGGCGAAGTGACCGCGAAGCCGGTGAAGACCGAATACGGCTGGCATGTGATCAAGCTGGACGACGTGCGCACCCAGCGCAACGTGCCGCAGCTCGATGAAATCCGTCCGCAGCTGACCCAGCGCGTGATGGGTTCCCGCATCGAGAAGTACGTCGCCGATCTGAAGGCCAAGGCCCAGATCCAGCAGTAAACGCGACCGACGGCGCGACGGGGACGGCTTGCCGTCCCCGTTTTGCTTGACAGCGCCCCCCGCCGCGCTTACCTTCGCGCACATCCGCACGCAGGCCCGCCCTGCCCTTGTCAGCGCTGCCGCCGGCAGCCCCATACGGAAACGCCAGGACTGGCCGCTCCCTCACAGGAAATTCATATGACCATCACCGTCAACGGCGTTGAAATCAGCGAAGACATGATCGCCTCCCAGCTGGACCACTACGCGGACACGCCCAGCCCGCGCGACACCGCGGTCCAGCAACTGATCCTGCACACGCTGCTGGTTCAGCAGGCCAAGGCCGAAGGCATAGAAGCCGCCGACGAGCAACAGGCCATCCAGACCCTGCTGGACGGCAAGCTGCAGGTCGAGCCTATCGACGAGGCCGGCTGCCGCGACTTCTACGAGCGCTATCCGGACCGCTTCGTCGGCGGCGACAGCGCCGTCGCCAGCCACATCCTGCTGCCCAAGGGCGAGGGCCTGGAAGCCAGCCTGATCAAGGCCAAGGCCGAAGGCATCCTGGCTGAAGTCCAGGCCAACCCGTCGCGCTTCTCCGCGCTGGCGCAGGAACATTCGACCTGCCCGTCCGGCAAGCAGGGCGGCAGCCTCGGCCAGTTCGGCCGCGGCCAGATGGTTCCGGAATTCGAGCAGGCGGTGTTCGGCACCGAGGCCGGCCAGATCACCCCGCACCTGGTTGAAACCCAGTTCGGCTACCACATCATCCAGGTGGATCAGCGCGTCGAAGGCGGCAAGATCGGCTTCGACGAGATCAAGGACCGCCTGCAGCAGTACCTGACCGACCTGGCGTTCAACCAGGCGATGCACGAGTACCTGAACAGCCTGGTGTCGGCCGCCCAGATCAGCGGCTACCAGATGACCGCCGCCTAAGAGGCGGCCATCCGGTCCCGCCCTACCAAGCCGTCCGCGTCGCGCGGACGGCTTTTTTCTTGCCAGCCTGCGCGGCGACAGGCAACTGATGCAGGCTGGCGGCTACCGGCTTGGAGAAGTTGTAGCCGTCGTGGCGGTCCCAGTTGATCGACCAGCTCATCACGCCGCGGAAGCCCGGGTAGGCCTGCGCCGGCTTGACCGCGCCGCAGCCCTGCAGCGCGGTCAGGCAAGTCAGCGCCTTGGCCACGGTGTCGGCGGTGACGAAGCCGGAATTGGCCGAACTGCGCCCGGACGGCACGCCGAAGGCCACCTGGTCCGGCCTGAGGCCCTTGAAACTGCCGGAGGCGCCGTTGGCGATCGGGAAGCCCTCGATCAGCATCTTGCTGCCGCCGACCAGCATATCGGTCGACCCCTCGGCCAGCGCGCCGTTGGAGTAAGGCGTGTACAGGCCGCCGTTGTTGTAGTACTGGACGTGGATCACCGAAAGATCGTCGCGCAGGCCGTCGATGATGGGCAGGTAGGCGCCCCAGTTGCCGCCGTAGGCGACGAAGCCGCCCTGCACATACGGATGCTCCGGCGCCATCGACAGGTAGAAATTCGGCCCGACCTTGGCTTTCAGCTGCTTGACCGCGCTGACCAGATTACTGACCACCGGCGCGCCGACGACGATGCCGCTGCCGCTCTCCAGGTCCAGGTCTATGCCGTCGAAACCATATTGGCTGATGATGCCGTACAGGCTGTTGACGAAGTTCTGCACCTGGGTGGCGTTGTTCAGCGTCACCGAACCGTTCTGCCCGCCCAGCGACAGCACCACCTTCTTGCCCTTGGCCTGCTGCGCGCGGATGTCCTGGATGAACTGCGCGGCGCTGCCTGCGCCCGGATCCAGCGTGAAGCTGACGTTGCCGTTGCCGGCGTCGTCGGCGAAGGCCACGACGATCACGTCCCAGTCGGCGCTGACCTGGGCCAGCGGGAAGGCGCTGCCGCTGGGATTGGCGAAATTGTGCCAGTAGCCGACCAGCGCGTGCTTGGCGAACGGCACGGTGTTTCCCGGCGGGCCGGGCGGCGTCGGAGGATTCGGCGGGCTCGGCGGCACAGGATCGCCGCCGGAGCAGCTGCCGCCCGGCGTCCACAGCGTCGGCGAGGCCGCCGGGTTCCAGTTGGCGCCGACATAGGCGGTATGCGCCACCAGGGCGGTGTAGTTGGCGTTGTTGTAGCTGACCACGTCGCCGGCCTTGTAGCTCGTGCCCTCGGCCCAGCCCGGGCAGGCGGCCTGCGCCGCGCCGCAACACGCCAAGAACAGCGCCATCGCCAGCATGCCCCTTCCCTTACGTATCGCCCTCTGCATCGTCGACGCTCCTATTCCGGTTAATTGGTATCAGATTGGTATTTCATAGTATGACTTTGGCGTTTTCTTTCAAGACATAAATACCAAATAAATACCAATGGGATGGGTAACGTCTATTTAGCGGATCTATGAACACGGAGAACACCAACAATCCATTGGCATTTTTGCTGGCGGGACATAATATCCACTTCCATTTCACTGTGTCCGCATGCCATGTCCCGATTCCATCCCGTCCGCGCCGCGGCGGCCGCGCTGCTCGCGGCCTCGGTTTCCGCTTCCGCCGCCGGCTTCGACCGCTCCGCCTGGCTGCAGGACTACCGCCTGCTGAAACAGGAACTGGAAAAACGCTATTCCCACCTGGCCTGGATGGCGTCGCCGCGCAGCGGCGTCGATCTACCTCGGCTGGATCGCGAGACGCGAAGCGCGCTCTCCCGCGCCCGCGGCGACGCCGAGGCGCGCCAGGCCCTGCTCGATTTCCAGCGCGGCTTTCACGACGGCCACTTTTCCCCGCTCCCGCCGGCCGAGAAACAAGCGTCTCCCCGCCACGAACCTCCGCCGCGCCCCGCTTCCCGCGACGACGCCATCAGCGGCTGCGCGGCCGAAGGCTATGTCCCGCGCAATCGCATCGCCTTCTCGCTGCCCTTCGAAACGCTGGCCGGCATCCGGCTGAGCGCTGACGGGCTGGCCCGGCCGATGCGCAGCGGCATCGCCGATCTGGGAGCGGCCGGCAAGCTCGCCCTGCTGCGCCTTCCCTCGTTCAACCCGAAGGACTATCCGCAGGCATGCCTGAACGCCTGGGCCTCGGCGCTGACGCCGGACGGCCGACTCGATGCCGACCGGCTGTACACCCAGACCATGCGGGCCTGGTACCGCGAAACCGCCGAACGGATGCGCGAGCTCAGGGCCGCCGGCGCCCGGGCGCTGGTGATAGACATCGGCGACAATCCCGGCGGCAACGACAGCGGCGACGCGATGTCCAGGCTGCTCGGCGCCGGTCCAGTACGCTCCGAACCCCTGTGGCTGGCGCAGAGCCCGCAAGGCGAGGCCTATCTGCGGCAATGGCTGGCGGACCTGGACGCCAATCTGCCGGCCGACGCGACGCCGGCGGACAGGGCCGCGCTGCGCCCCTTTGCCGACGATTTCCGCGACAAGCTCTCGCGGTTGCGGGCGGAACCGGTACCGGACATGGGCTGGGTATGGCGCGAGCAACGCCGCTTCGATCCCGCCGCGCGACACAGCCGGCTGATCCAGGCCGGCTATGCCTCCGGCGCGGTGGCCGAACTGGAGGCCGGCCGCTATTCGCGCGTCGTCGCCGAGACGCTGTTCTGGCCGGCGCTCACCTTCGGCAGCCAGGCCGCCTGGGACGGTCCGGTCTACCTGTTGACCGACGGCCAGACGTATTCGGCCGCGGAGATGTTCGCCGCCGTCAGCCAGGACAACCGCCTGGCCAAAACGGTGGGCTCGCGCACCGGCGGCGACGGCTGCGGCTTCATGAACAAGATCACGCCGCTGACGCTGCCCCATTCCGGCATGCGCTTTCGCATCCCCGATTGCGCGAGGCTGCGGGCCGACGGCGGCGACGAGGTCGCCGGCGTCGCGCCGGACCTGCCGGTCGCCATCTCGCCGGGGGAAAGCCGGCGGGCGCTGGCGCGGAAAACGCTGGACGCCGTCGCCGCCGATCTGGCGTCCTTGCGCTGAGCCGGCCTCTGCTATCCCGAATGCGTCATCCGCCGCCGCGGAGAGAGGCATGGCCCCTGGCCGCGAGCCAAGCTGGGAACGGAGAACTGGACGCCGGAGCTGGGTTCGGCCTGGCTTGACACCTTCCGGCGGATGGCGGCGGCGATGAAGCAGGCCGCCCACCCCGAGTGCCGCCCGGCGGACGACGCCGGACGCCAGGTCTCGGCGAAAGAAAAAACGCCGCCCCGGATGGGACGGCGTTGTCGATGGACAAGATCGGATCAGCGGCAACCGTCCGGCGTGCAGAACAGCGCGTCGCCGTCGCCGGCCGCCGGCTGGGGCAGCCTCTGGGACAGCGCGGCGGCCAGTTCGGCCGGCTTGCCCAGCCAGCCGGACAGCTCCAGCCGTTCCAGCTTGCCGTCCTGCTCCAGCACCGCCGACGGAAAGCCGCGCAAACCCAGCCTGGCCATCTGCCGGCGCGTGTCGTCGATGTGGCGCTCGGCCTCGGTCCGGGCTTCGCGCCAGGCCGGTTCGAAGCGCTCGGCGGCGATGCCCAGCTCGGCGGCCAGCTCCGCCAGCACAGCGAACTCAGCGATGCGGCGCCCCTCCAGATAATGGGCGCGCTGTATCCGGGCCAGCATCGCCAGCGGATCGGCCCCGAGTCGGGCGGCGGCCAGCACGGCGGCGATGGGCGGATCGGACGCCAGCGGCGCGCCGACGTCGTTCAGCAGACCATCGTAGTAGGCGTCGCCGAAAGGCTGGCCGCTCATCTGGGCGATGCGCTTGTCGTGCGGCATCACGTAGGACCGCCATTCCGGCGTGACGGTGCGTCCCTCCGCCTCGTCCAGCATGCCGCCGGCGTGCATCTCCAAGTCCAGCCCCGGCAGCGCGGCCGCCGCCTGCAACAGCGGGGAGGCGCCGTAGCACCAGCCGCACAGCGGGTCGTAGAAATAATGCAGTTTCATGCCCGTTACCACTTCATCTCGCCCTTGCGGACCTTGGCGCCCAATTCCAGCGTGGAGACTTCCGCCGCGTTCGGATAAGCCTGCTTCATCGCCTCGATCAGCGCGGCGCTGTCGCGGGTTTCGGCGTTCTTGGCCTCGAAGGTCTTCAGGTAGTCGCGGGTGAAGCGTATCGTCGACACGTCCATCTTGTCGCCGGCGATCATATGGCCCGGCACCACCGTTTCCGGCTTCAGCGCTTCCATGTCGTCCAGTTGCTTGAACCAGGCCTTGCGCTCGGCGTCGGTCTGGGTGTCGGCGGTCCACACATGCATGCCGGAGTAGACGCCGACGTTGCCTACGATGGCGCGGATCGACGGAATCCACATATAGCTGCGATGGCCCAGGATGCCGTGGCTGTCCTTGATTTCCAGCTTCTTGCCTTCCAGCGTGATGGTATCGGTCTTCAAGGCGGTCGGCAACAGCGGCTTGGCCTGCGGCGCGTTGGCGCCCATCTTCGGCCCCCAGAAGGCCACCTTGCCCTTCACATTGCCCTTGATGTGGGCCAGGGTCTCGGGCGCGGCCACCAGCTCGGCCTTCGGGAAGATCTGCTTCAGCACCGAGGCGCCGAAGTAGTAGTCCGGATCGGCCTGGCTGACGTAGATGGTCTTCAGGTTCTTGCCGCTGTCCAGCACCCTGGCGGCGATGCGGTAGGCGTCGGCACGGGTGAAGCCGGTGTCGATCAGCACGGCGTCCTTGTCGCCGGTGACCAGTACCGAGGAAACGTTGAAGCTGTTGCCGTCGGCATTGTAGACCGACAGTTTCAGGTCGCCGGCGTGGGCGAAACCGGCGGCGGCGAGAGCGGCGGCGATCAGGGTTTGACGGATCATGAGTGACTCCTTGGGTCTAATGCCGGCGCCCGCCGGCGGTTTGCACTGCGTTTCAGTGAAGATGAGCACACTATAAGCTCATGAATCGAACCAATAAATACGATAAACTGCACATTATTGTTTCAAAAATCGAGCATATCAATGGACAGGCTGACCGCGATGCAGGTATTCGCCGAGGTGGCGCAGCTGGGCAGTTTCACCGCCGCCGGCGACAAGCTGGACATGTCGCGCCCGATGGTCACCCGCTACGTCGACGAACTGGAGCAATGGCTGGGCGCTCGGCTGCTGCAGCGCTCCACCCGCAAGGTCACGCTGACCGACGCCGGCCTGGCCTGCCTCTCGCGCTGCCAGCAGATGCTGGAGCTGGCGGCCGAGGTGCGCGCCGACGCCAGCCAGCGCGACGGACAGGTAAGGGGCCTGCTCAGGGTGGCGGCCAGCACCTCCTTCGGCCTCGCGGTACTGGGCGGCGCCATCGCCGAGTTCGGCGAGCTGCATCCCCTGCTGCGCGTGGACCTGCAATTGGGCGACCGCGCCGTCAACCTGATTGAAGAAAGAATAGACCTCGCGATCCGAATCACCAACGAGCCCGATCCCGGCCTGGTCGGCAGGCGGCTGTGCGACTGCCTGTCGCTGCTGGTGGCCTCGCCGTCCTACCTGGCCCGCCACGGCACGCCTCGGGAGCCGCAGGACCTGGAGAGCCACCGCTGCCTCAGCTACAGCAACTTCGGCCGCAGCGAATGGCGGCTGCGGCGCGGCCAGCAGGAATCGCGGGTGCGGGTGGCCGGCAATATCAGCGCCAACGAGGCCAGCGCGCTGCTCAGCGCCGCGCTGGCCGGCGCCGGCGTCAGCCTGCAACCCAGCTATCTGGCCGCGCCGTACGTGCGCCGCGGCGAGCTGGTGGCGCTGCTGCCCGAGTGGCAGCCGGCCGTGCTCGGCATTCATGCGCTCTACCCGTCGCGCCGCTTGCTGCCGCTGGCGCTGCGCAGCCTGCTGGATTTCCTCGTGGAGAAGTTCGGCGGCCCGCAAGCGCCGTGGGACCGGACCTAGGCCCCGCCCCGGACCTCGTCGGCCGCGACCGATTCGAGTGGCCGGCAGCGCCTGCCCCGTCCGCGCAGGTTTTCGCGCGGGCAATCCCCGTTAGGATCGATCCGATTTGAATTGACGCCGCCTCCTTCCGCTCCCCGGAGGAAATAGACTGCCGAAACAGTCTGCCGTGGACGGATTGCAAAAAATCCGCGCGTTCCCCGGGGAGCTTCCCCATGGCCGATCGGATACGACCATGCGGCCCGCCCGGGGCCACGGAATCGGGATATGGCCGCCGGCGACTCGACCGGGAAGTGGCCGATTTTCTTTCACCGGAGAATTTCGATGGCAACGTTTGAAGAAACGAAGGCGGCGTTCGACAAGGCGATGAAGGACAATAACGACAGGTATCTGGCCTGGAATGGCCTGGGATATTTCTTGTCTTTGACGCTCAGCGAGATCGAATCGGCGCAGGAGCACCCCGAAAAGCGGACCGAATGGATGGAGAAGGCCCGTCTCGATTTCGAAAGCGCTCAAAAAGAGCGCAAGAACCTGCCCGCGGAGGCCCAGACCGTGAATCAGGCCATGCAGTCCGTCGCAACCGTGCTGCGGCAGGAGTTCAGCGCCGCCGCCTTCGAGACCGCGTCCAAGGATTTGATGGCGATGAACCACGACAAGGACAAGCTGGGCGAGCTCGAGCATGATCTTGTCGGATTCGAGCAAGGCCTCGCCAGGAAAGACAAGGCCTTGGCCGAAGGTCTGCTCGCGCTGGCCAAGGTGCAATTCAATCTGCTGTCGGAATCCGCACGCACGCTGGCCACGCCGCTGCTCGGCCTGGCGGAACGGCTGCTCGCCGCGATATAGGCCGAGGCCATCCACAAGATTGTCAGGGAAGCCGGCTCGCCGCCGCCGGCGGGTGGACGCGGACGCCGGGTCTTGCCGCACGGCGATTGCCCGCCGCCGCCAGATCGCCTAAGCTCAGCTACATGAGTGCTTCGGTATCCGCCGAAGACGTGACAACCCTGACAAGACGTGGAATCAAGCCGATGTGCCAGCTGCTGGGCATGAATTGCAACACCCCTACCGACATCCTGTTTTCCTTCGAGGGCTTCCACCGCCGCGGCGGCCTGACCGACCATCATGCCGACGGCTGGGGCATCGCCTTCTTCGAGGGCAAGGGCTGCCGTGTGTTTCTCGACGACAAGCCCTCGGTGGAATCGCCGGTGGCCGATCTGGTCAGGCGCTATCCGATCAAGTCGGAAAACGTCATCGCCCATATCCGCAAGGCCACCCAGGGCGAAGTCAATCTGGCCAACACCCATCCGTTCATGCGGGAGATGTGGGGCCAGTACTGGATCTTCGCCCACAACGGCAACCTGGAGAAATTCGCGCCGGCGACCGGCCAGTATTTCCGTCCGGTGGGCAGCACCGACTCCGAGCTGGCCTTCTGCCACCTGATGGAGAGGCTGCGCGCCAAGTGGTCCGAGCCGCCGGAGCTGGAGGCGCTGTTCGACGAGGTGGCGCGGCTGGCCGCCGAGATCAGCGCCAACGGCGTCTTCAACTTCATGCTGAGCAACGGCGAGTGGCTGTTCGTCCATTGCTCCACCCATCTCCACTACATCATCCGCCGCTCGCCGTTCAACACGGCCCATCTGGTCGACGACGACGTCAGCGTCGATTTCGCCACCGTCACCACGCCCCGCGACCAGGTGGCGATGGTGGCCACCCAGCCGCTGACCGACAACGAAAGCTGGACCGCGCTGGCGCCCGGCGAGCTGCTGCTGTTCCGCGACGGCGCGCCGCTGCTGGGCAAGCAGGCCGGCCGAGCACAGCCGCAACATCTGTAAACATCTCCCCGACGCCAGCCCTTCCGGCTGGCACGCCTCTTGCTGACATTGATACAGCCAAGCCATTGTTCCTGCTGAAAAAAACGCCAAAATCGCCCCCAGGGGCCGGGATGGCGGAAACGGAGGACGGCAAGGCGGCAACAATTGCCGGCAGATCGGCTCCAAGGCGGTGAACGCCTGCCGCTGCCAGGGACACGAGCGGATCCGTGCAAGCTCTGGCCTGAAAACCCGTTCTCAAGGAGAGGCGACATGTCTATCAGCAGCACCAGCAATTCCAACAGCTATTGGCAGCAAATGCAGACGCTGCACCAGCAGCGACGCCAGGATTTCAGCAATCTGACCCAATCGGTCCAGCAAGGCGATCTGGCCGGCGCGCAGCAGGCGCTGGCCGCCTTGCAGCAGCTGAACGGCTCCGGCAACGGCGGCCAGGACTTCGCCTCGGCGCTGAACAACGCCGTCAGCAGCGCGTCGTCCGCAAGCTCGGGCACGGCCGCCGCCAGCGCCGCCGATCCGTTCGCCGCCATCAACGCCAGCCAGACCGGCTCGACCGCCGACAGCGGCAGCTCGGTGTCCTCGCTGTTGAACACGCTGGGCCAGGATCTACAGGCCGGCAACCTCAGTCAGGCGCAGCAGGCCTTCCAGCAATTGCAGCAGGGCCTGCAACAGGCCGACGCCACCCAGCCGGGCCGGCAGGGCCACCATCACCACCGCCATCACGGCGGCGGCGAACAGCAAGGCCAGAGCAACGGTCTGGACAGCCTGCTGAGCGCGGCCAGCGGCAGCGCCGGCTCGTCGAACGCGTCCAGCTCCGCCAGCGCCAGCCAGCAGCAGATGCAGGCCATGCTCAGCCTGTACCAGGCCAATGCCGGCACCAGCGACATCTCCAGCCTGCTGATGTCGATGTCGGCCTGAGTTCCCGCTACGCAAAACGGACGCCTGTCGGCGTCCGTTTTGCGTTGTTCCAGCCTAATGGTAGGGCGCCAGCAAGCGGCGTATTTCCTGCCGGCCGGCATAGGAATCGCAGGCCAGCCGCAGCCGCGACATCGCGGCGGCGTCTCGCGACAAGGCGCTCGCGCGCGACACATAAATCGCCAGCGGCTGCTCGCTGAACAGCCATTCGCCGATCTGCGCCTCGTCGACGCCGACTGCGCCCAGCAGATTGCCGCATCCCGGCCTGACGCAGACGGTGGCGTCCAGCCGTCCGGCGCCGAGCATGCGCAGGCCCTGGGCCATATCGCCGATCAGCACCCGGTTGTGCGATACCGCCCGGTCGAATTCGTCCAGCGTGCGGCTGCCGCGCAGCTCGCCGACGTTGAGACCGGAGAAACTGGCCGCCGTCCTGTGCTCGCGTCCCGCCGCCTTCAGGTAGAGCAGCGACACCTTGACCGAGCCTATCGTGCATATCGATATGCCGTAACGCTTGCGCTCGGCGGTGGGAATGCCGAGATTGATCGCGTTCTCGCCGCTGCGCATGCCGTCGATCACGCGCAGATAAGGCCGGGCCTCGGCGGTGACGGTGAAGCCGGCCTGGGCGGCCAGAAAACGGATGAAATCCGGCCCGACACCGCGATCGGTATCGGCCACGCCCCACGGTTCCACCGATAGCGTATAGGACAGATAGTGGGCCGGCGCAGCTTGCGCGACGGCGGCGGCCAGCGCCAGGGACGCCGCCATCATTGCCTTTCGCATCCCTCCCCCCGCCTGACGAGCCAACTGGAAATACGCATCCAGTGTAGACCAGCGGCGGCGCGCCGGGAGACGACTCGAACGGTTCGATTCCGAATAATCTACAGTTCCGTTTCGAAAAAATGTTGAAAGCATAGCCGGGAAGAGTAGAATGGCCGAAACATCAATTTTCCTTTACACAGGCCAACCATCATGAAAGCCGACTCCGACGGCCCCAGTCCGCGCAATCTGCTTCAGTACTGGCTGCACAAACTGTCCGGCGCCCGCCTCTCCATCCAGGACAAGCATCATTTCGAGCCCATGCAGGAGGAAGTCGCCCTCAATCTGATGGTCATTGCCTGCATCGTGCTATTGGCGCTGTTCACCTATCTGCAGCGCTGACGCTCCGGCCCGCCAACGCGGGCCTTGTCGTTCATGGCAAGGGAGCCCGCGGAACCGCAACGGCCCGCGCATCGAAACGCGGGATGGGGCCTGATTTCTGCCGAACTCAGGACGCCTCGCTCTCCAATTTGAGCCACACCTGGTCCTTGCGCCAGCGCCGGCACCAGTCCGGCACCGCTTCGGCCTCCATCGGCCGGGCGATGCCGAAGCCCTGGACATGGCGGCAGCCGAGGCGACACAGCAGCGCGCCGTGCGCCAGCGTCTCCACGCCCTCGGCGATCACCCTGCGATTGAACACCGCCGCCAGCTGGATCACGCCTTCGACGATGCGGCGGTCGTCCTCGTTGCCCAGCATGTCCCGCACGAAGCTGTTGTCTATCTTCAGCGTGTCCACCGGCAGACGGCGCAGATAGGTCAGCGAGGCGTAGCCGGTGCCGAAATCGTCCAGCGCGATGACGACGCCCAGCTCGCGGCAGCGTTGCAGCACGGCCACCGTCTGTTCGACGTCGGCGGCCGCACTTTCCGGCAGCTCCAGCTCGAAACCGGCCGGACTGACGCCGGGATGCCGGGCCAGCGCCTCCTCCAGTTGCCGGCAGAAATCGGCGCGCAGCAGATGGTGGGCGCTGACGTTGACGCTGACCCCGATGTCCTGGCCCGCCCGCCGCCAGCGCTCGGCCTGTTCCAGCGCGGCGTCCAGCACCCACAGGCCGAAGGCGGTCTCCAGTTCGTTGCCGTGGAGATGCGGCAGGAACTCGGCCGGCTCCAGCAGACCGCGCTGCGGATGCCGCCAGCGGATCAGCGCCTCCATGCCGATGATGTCGCCGGTCTGCAGATCCACCTTGGGCTGATAGAACAGGGCGAACTCGTCGCGTCCCAGCGCCTGCCGCAGCGACTCCAGGAACTGGCGATGTTCCTGCGCCTTGCGGTCGTTTTCCGGATCGAACAGCTGGTAGCGGTTCTTGCCGGCCTCCTTGGCCAGATACATCGCCTGATCGGCATGGCGCAGCAGCGTGTCCGGATCGGCATTGTCCTGCGGGTAGAGACTGACGCCTATGCTGGCGGTGACGCTGACCTCGGCCTCCCCTATCGGCACCGGCGTCGCCACCGCGGCCAGCACGCGGTCGAGCACCAGCATGCACTCCTCCGGCGTGCCGATATCGGACAGCAGCACGACGAATTCGTCGCCGCCCAGCCGGGCCAGCGTGTCGTCGCCGCGCAGAATCGACTTCAGATGGCTGCTGACCGCGACCAGCAGCTTGTCTCCGATCTCGTGCCCGTGCTGGTCGTTGACCGCCTTGAAGCCATCGAGATCGAGGAAGCACACCGCGCACGACTTGCCGCTGCGGGTGGCGCGGACGATGGTCTGCCTCAGACGGTCGGACAGCAGGCGGCGGTTGGGCACGCCGGTCAGCGGATCGAAATTCGCGACCTGGTCCAGCTCCGCCTCGTGCTGCTTCAGCTGGGTGATGTCGGAGAAGATGCCGATATAGTGCAGGATCTGGCCCTGCTGATCCCGCACCACCGAGATCGACAGCAGCTCGGCGTACAGTTCGCCGCTCTTGCGGCGATTCCACAATTCGCCGCGCCAGAAATCGTGCCCCTTGACCTCGCTCCACAACTCCTCGTAGAAGCCGGCCGGCTGCTGGCCCGAGGACAGCATGCTGGGGCGCTGTCCTATCGCCTCGTCGGCATCGTAGCCGGTGATGCGGGTGAACGCCTGGTTGACCTTGGTGATCACGCCGTCGGGACTCACCACCAGTATGCCTTCGTAGCTGCTGTCGAATACCGCCGCCGCCTCCTTCTGCGCCTGCTCGAACACCTTGCGCTCGGTGATGTCGGTATGGGTGCCCGACATCATCAGCGGCGCGCCGTCGTCGTCGCGCTCGACCACCCGTCCGCGCGACAGTATCCAGCGCCAGTCCCCGAGCCGGGTGCGACAGCGTATCTCCACTTCGTGGCTGGACAAGCCGCCCTCCAGATTGCGCCGGATCGAATCGCGCGCCCGCGCCACATCGTCGGCGTGGACGTGTTCGTACCAGTTCTCCGCGTTGACGCGCATTTCGCCCGGCCCATAACCCAGCATGCTTTCCCAGCGCGGGCTGACCTGGAAATCGCCGGTTTTAAGGTTCCAGTCCCAATATCCCTGGTCGGAACCGTCTATCACCCGAGCCAGTTGCTGCTCGCGGCTGCGCAGCGCCTGCTCGGCGCGGCGCTGATCGGTCAGATCGCGGCCGAAGGCCATGTAGCGGCCGTCCTTCAGCCGCCCCGTCGTCAGGTCGACGCAGATGCTGCCGCCCTTCTTCAAGCGCAGCAGCCATTCCGAACGCTGGAACGGCGCGTTGTTCAACTTGGCCAGATGGGCGGGCAAGGCAGGCAGGCACTCCGGCGCCACCAGATCGCGGATATGCATGCCGCGCAACTCTTCGACGCCGTGGCCGGTCAGCCGACAGGCTGCCGGATTGGCGAAGATGTAATAGCCCTCGGCGTCGGTGACCCAGATCGCGTCGCCGGCCTCGTTCAACACCAGCCTCAGGTCCTCGTCCACGCGCTTGCGCTCGGTGACGTCGGACAGATTGCCGACCAGCCGCAGCGCCGCCCCGCTCTCGTCCCGCTCCACCGCGCGGCCGCGCACCTGCAGCCAGCGCACGCCGTCATCCTGATTCGCCAGGCGGAACTCCAGTTCGACCCGCGGCGTCTTGTTGCGGCGGTGCGCCTCGATGGCCTGCAGCACGAAGGGCAGATCGGCCGGATGCACCAGTTGGCGGAAGAAGCGGAAATCGCCGCTGTCGTCTTCGGCCCGGGTGCCGGTCACTTCGTAATAGCGCGGCGAGCGGTAGACGCGGCCGCTGCGCAGGTCCCAGTCCCAGAAGCCGTCGCTGGTCGCCTCGGCCACCAGTTGCAGCCGGGACTCGCTGGCCTTCAGCTGCAAGGCCATCTGCTTGCGCGCGGTAATGTCCTGCACCGTGCCGTACAAGCCCGTCACCTGGCCGTTTTCGCCGCGCCGCGCCTCGCCCCGCGCCGTCATCCAACTGGAGGAGCCGTCCGACCGCGGCAACTCCAGATCGCATTCGTAGCCGAGGCCTATGGTGCGGCAGCGCTCCACCGCCTCGTCCAGCTCGGCCCAGCTCTGGGCGGTGAAAAAGCGCCTCAGACCCGGATAGTCGGGCGGCGGATCGCGACTGTCCAGGCCGAACAGCCGGTAGGTTTCCACCGACCATTTCTGGCTGCCGCCGTTCAGGTCCCAGCTCCAGCTGCCTATGCCGGCCAGTTGCTGGGCCAGCCGCAAGGCGGCCTCGCTCTCGCGCAACGCGTCTTCGGCCTTCTTGTGTTCGGTGATGTCGCGCGAAATGCCGAACAGGCCGCCCAGCCGTCCATCCTGCGAATAGAACGGTCCCTTGGTCACCAGGAAGACCAGTTGGTCTCCGTTGAACAGCGTCAGGAATTCCTCCCGGGTCTGCACCCGCCCCGACTGCATGATGGCGCGATCGTTGGAAATCAGGTCGCGCGCGGTGATCTCGTCGAACAGCGCGCGGTCGTCGCGGCCGAGCACGTCGCCGTCGCTCTTGCCGACGACGGCGAGCGCGGCGCGGTTGGCCATCAGATAGCGCCCCTGGACATCCTTGACGAAAATGGCGTCGGAAGTGCTGGACACCACCGCGTCCAGCAGGCGGCGATTGATCTCCACCCGTGACAGGGCCTTGCGCAATACGGCGCAGAGCAGGCTGGCCGTCAGGCCGTCCACCACCAGGAAAGCCAGTTGCAGCTTGCCGTTCCACGACGCCTCGGCCGCATGCAGATAAGGCTGCACGCCGTAGTCGGCGGCCAGCGCCGCCAGCGCCGTGGCCAACAGGCCGGGCCCCAGCCCGCCCAGGGCCGAGCTGAGGATGACTGGCAGCAGGAACAGCGCCAGCATCGGATGGGTGCCCGCCTCCGGCCCCAGCAGCAGCTGCCGCAAGCCCACCGCGCCGGCGGTCAGCACCGGCGCCAGCAAATAGCCGCTCCAGGCCGGCCAGCGCCCCGGCAGCATGCCGCCCGGTAAGGCGCCCAGCCAGTCCGGCGGCGCCGAGCTCTGAGCCGATGGCACCGCTCTCAGGGCCACCAGCAACAAGGCCGTGGAGGCCAGCACGAAGAGCACGCCCCTGGCGGTGGTGAAATCGCCGGTACGGCCGGGCGCGACGCCGGCCAGCAACTGATCGGAGAAGAAGACCCAGCCCAGCGCGAACAGCACGTAGCTGGCGGCGGCGAGCAGCGAGAAGCGGGTGCGCGGACTCATCTGCATGACGTTGTCGTCTCCGGGCCGGGCGGACGGAAGGTCCGGCGATTGCCGCGGCCAGGCGCGCGCGGGCATGTCCACTACCGGTATAGCATTCCGCGCCGCCCAAGCCCGCGCCGGCGCCGAATCGGCCGCCGCCTGGTTCGCATCTGAACTATGCTTGAGCGGTAACGACCGTTCGCGCGAGGAGCCGGGGATGGAGTTCTTGTTCGATCTGGATGATCCCCTGCAGTGCCTGGAGCAGATCTACCAGCGCCTGAATCCGATGGTGGTGTCGCTGCACCCGAAGAAAATCGGCGGCAGGACCGGGCCCTGCCTGGGCAGCGGCCTGCTGCTGACATACCGCGACGAGACCTTCATCATCACCGCCGAAGCGGTATTGTCCGAAATCTGCGTGACGCACCGGCAAAAAGCGGTCGCCTGCGCCGACGGCCGCCAATGGCCGCTGCAGGACCTGGCCTGCGCCAGTCCCCAGTATCTGGACATCGCCGCCATCCATCTGCCCGAAGCCTGGCTGGCGCGCCATCCGGTGACCCACCGCTTCGAGCTGGGCCAGGCCGGGCCGCCCGATCCCTTGTCCAGCGCCTTCACGCTGCTTTTGGGCTATCCGGCGCTCGGCCCCCGGCCGGCGCCGCCGTTGCCGACCGGCATCGGCATCGTGTCGCGCGCCTACCGAGGCGACAGCCGCCGCAGCCAGGCGATGCAGCCGCTGTTCGTCGAATTCGACAGCCGCGACATCCTCAGCCGCGCCAGGCTGGACAAGCCCGGCCTGCTGGATTACTACCACCTGCGCGGCGCGCCGGCGATCAGCCTGTACCATTCCTTCCAGCAGGACAGCAACCGCCTGACCGCCTATCTGCAGGGCCTGGTGTGCGAATGGGACCACGCAGGCGTCGGCGCGGTCGCCTCGTCGGCCGCTCAGCTGCCCGGCTTCCTGGACGGCTTTCTGCAGCAATTGCGGCAGGGACAGCGCCACGTCCAGGACGATGTGGCGACGCTGTTGGCCCGGTTCCGGCGCTAACGTTCCGCCATCGCCGCGGCCACGCCGGCGGCCCGCGCGTCGCCGCTCGCCGACAGTCCGTCCCGGACCCGCAGCTGCGTGGCCCGGTCCTGGTTCTGACTGAGCTTGTACGCGCCCTGCAGGCTCTCCACCGTCAGCTCGATGCCGACGATGGCGCCCAGCAGCCGGTCCAGATAGTCCGCCGGCGCATCGTCGACCCGCCAGGGCACGGCGAAACCCGCCTCCTGCGTGTCGGTCAGCCGCCGCAGCAGGCCGTGCAGCCAGGCCGGATCGTCGATGGCGCGCAAGCGGCCGCGGACGTGCGCCACCGCGTAGTTCCAGGTCGGCACCACCTTGCCGTGCTCGGCCTTGGCCGGATACCAGGACGGCGTCACGTAGGCGTCGTCGCCGTGGAAGATCGCCAGCGCCGGCGTCGCGCCGTCCAGCAATCGCCACAGCGGATTGGCGCGCGCCACATGGCCGCGCAGCGTCAGGGCCTCGCCGTCCCGCTCGGCCAGCATCGGGATATGGTTGGCCAGCGGGCCGTCGGCGCCGTTGACCACCAGCGTCGCCAGCGGCCGCGCCGCGATCAGCCTCAGCAGCGCCTCGGCGTCGTCCTGTTGAAAATGTCTGGGCAGATACATCGCGTCGCTCCGGAACAGTCCGATATCTCAGACATTACAAGCGAGCGTCATGCGATGGCAAGCCGTCGCGCCGCCGCTGCGCTACAATGGCGGCGGTCCCCCTCGTCCACCCGGGAGAAACATGTCGAGAAAGCCGCGCATCCGCTCCGGCAGCGGCGCCACCATGCACGATGTGGCCCGCGCCGCCGGCGTCAGCGCCATCACCGTGTCGCGCGCGCTGAACCAGCCGCAGCAGGTGTCCGAGCAGCTCAGGGAACAGGTGATGCGGGCCGTGGACGCGCTCGGCTACGTGCCCAGCCGCTCGGCGCGCACGCTGGCGTCGGCGCGCTCGCGCACGGTGCTGGTGCTGATCCCCTCGCTCGGCAACACCGTGTTCCTCGATACGCTGGCCGGCATCGAGACGGTGCTGGACGCCGCCGGCTACCAGATGCTGATAGGCGACAGCCGCTACGACGCGGAGCGCGAGCTGAAACTGCTGCGCGCCTATCTTCAGCACCGGCCCGACGGCGTGCTGCTGACCGGGCTTTCCCACGCCGAGCCGGTCGAGGCGCTGTTGCGCCGGCACGCGCTGCCGGCGGTCTACATGATGGACCTGGCCGACGACGGCCGCTGCTGCGTCGGCTTCTCGCAGGAGGACGCCGGCGCCGCCATCACCCGCCACCTGCTGTCGCGCGGCAAGCGCCGCATCGGCTTTCTCGGCGCGCAGCTGGACGAGCGGGTGCTGAAGCGGCTGGCCGGCTACCGCGCCGCGCTGGCCGAGGCCGGCCTGGCCGACGCCGCTCTGGAATGGCTGGACCCGGCACCGTCGAGCATGCGGATGGGCGCCGACATGCTGGACGCCGCGCTGGCGGCGAGGCCGGACTGCGACGCGCTGTTCTGCTGCAACGACGACCTGGCCATAGGCGCGCTGGCGCGCTGCCAGCAATTGGGCATCGCCGTGCCGGAACGGCTGGCGGTCGCCGGCTTCAACGATCTGCAGGCGGCGGCCTGGTGCACGCCGTCGCTGACCACGGTGGCGACGCCGCGGCGCGAGATCGGCGTCCGCGCCGCGCGCGCGCTGCTGGCGCGGCTGGACGGCGGCGAGCCGGAGACGCTGCGCGCCGACCTCGGCTTCGAGCTGATGCTGCGCCGCAGCAGCTGACAGCCGCTCAAATCCGCCCGCGGATCGCCGCGGCAAGCGCTGTTGTGCGCCGACTACATTGCCTTGTCCGACAAGGCGAAACTTGATCCGGCTGCTTGTTGCCCTGGATTTGTTAGCGCTAACATCATCAACGAGTCGCCGGCCTCTCGCCGGCTTTGTTTCACATTCTTATGTTAGCGCTAACATGCATACCCGCAATATCGTGGTGATGGGCGTGGCCGGCTGCGGCAAGAGCAGCGTCGGCCGCCTGCTGGCCGATGCGCTCGGCGCCGGCTTCATCGAGGGCGACGCCTACCATCCGCCGGCCAATATCGAAAGAATGCGCGCCGGCATCCCGCTGGACGACGACGCCCGCGCCGGTTGGCTGGCCAATCTGGCCGAGGAGCTGCGCCGAGGCCGCGCCACCGGCGCGCCGCTGGTGCTGAGCTGCTCGGCATTGAAGCGGCGCTACCGCGACCTGCTTCGCGGCGCCGATCCGGAACTGCTCTTCGTCCACCTCGCAGGCGACCGGGCGCTGATCGCCAGCCGCATGCGCGAACGCAACGGCCATTTCATGCCGGAAAGCCTGCTAGACAGCCAGTTCCGCGACCTGGAGCCTCCGGGCGCCGACGAGCGGGCCATCGATCTGGACATCGCGCAGCCGCCCGAGGCGATGCTGGAGCAGATCCTGGCGGCGCTGGGCTAGCCCCGCCCGTTTCAAACCATGAGGCAGTACCGAGGAGAACAACAATGAACGCCCCGTCCCCGCACCCCTTCAAGATTCCGACCCGGCGCTGGCGCATAGGCTGGCTGCTGGGCATAGGCATACTGGTCAACTATTTCGACCGCATCAGCCTGTCGGTGGCCGCGCCGCAGCTGCAAGTCGAGTTCGGCCTGAGCAATGCCGAACTGGGCCTGCTGTTCAGCGCCTTCTTCTGGAGCTATGCGCTGCTGCAGATTCCCACCGGCCTGGTGCTGGACCGCTTCGGCACCACCCGCGTCGGCCGGATAGGCGCGCTGCTGTGGGGCGTGGCGGCCACGCTGACCGCCTGCGCCGGCGGCTTCGCCGGCATCTTCGCCGCCCGCGTGCTGCTCGGCGTCGCCGAGGCCCCGGGCTTCCCGGTCAGTTCCAAAGCCACCGGCTACTGGTTTCCGCGCCGCGAACGGGCGATGGCCACCGCCATCTTCGACGCCGCCGCCAAGTTTTCCAATGTGATAGGCGTGCCGCTGGTGGCCCTGGCCGTCGTGCACCTGGGCTGGCGCTGGGGCTTCGGCGTGTCGGCGATACTCAGCGTGCTGTACTTCCTCGCCTTCTGCCTGATCTACCGCGACCCCAGCGCCGACAAGAAGTTGAGCGAGGCGGAACGGCGCCATATCGTCGACGGCGGCGCGGCCGCCGAGGGCGTCAGCCCGCAGGGTTCGCTGGCGATGCTGGGCTATCTGCTGCGCCAGCGCAAGGTGTGGGGCCTGTCGATAGGCTTCGCCGCCTACGGCTATGTGTTCTACCTGTTCCTGACCTGGCTGCCCGGCTACCTGGTTCAGGCGATGCACATGGATATCCTGAAGTCGGCCTGGTTCTCCGCCATCCCGTGGCTGTTCGCCACCGCGGCCGACCTCTTCGTCGGCGGCTGGCTGATAGACCGGCTGATCGCGCGCGGCTGCGACGAGACCCGCGTACGCAAGACGGTGCTGCTGTGCGGCATGACCATGGGCATGGCGGTGTTCGGCGCGACGACGACGACCGATCCCTATGTCGCCATCGTCTGGATCACCATCGCGCTCAGCGGCCTGGCCGCCGCCGCGCCTGTCGGCTGGTCGCTGCCGTCGCTGATCGCGCCGCGCGGCGGCACCGGCACCGTCGGCGGCATCATGAACTTCGCCAACAATATGATGGGGGCCGTCGCCCCCATCGTCACCGGCCTCATCGTCGGCGCCACCCACTCCTTCGCCAACGCCTTCCTGGTAGCCGGCTGCATGCTGGTCATCGGCATCCTGGCCTTCGTCTTCCTGCTCGGCCGCATCGAGCCGCTGCCCGGCCCCGGCGCCGATTAGCGCGACCCGCCGCCCCGGCCCCAGCCGGGGCTTTTCATTCGATGGCGCAGCCGCGCGGCGGCCCCGCCACGCTCAGCACCAGCGCTTCTATCGCCTCGCATCCGGCATCCGGTTTCAAGGCCCGTTCAAAAGCCCGCCGGCTATCGGGGTCATGCGCCGCCAGCCAGCGCAGCGCCTTCTTCGGCCCCTCGAACCACAGGCCGCGCAGCACGAAATAGTCTTCCAGCAAGGCCGTCAGCAGCCACGCCCGGCGGTAGT
The DNA here is from genome assembly GCF_051129845.1 of Chromobacterium sp. CV08. NCBI lineage: Bacteria > Pseudomonadati > Pseudomonadota > Betaproteobacteria > Neisseriales > Chromobacteriaceae > Chromobacterium > Chromobacterium sp. CV08. Next base: position 1,981,885 of record NZ_CP150453.1, on the reverse strand, counting down.
CGCCCTCGACATCGCCGCGCCGGATCCGCGCCGCCATCTTGTGCGCCCAATCCCGTCGCGCCTGCAATTCGTCGTCCGGCAGCCGCTGCGGTCCGGCGGCATGCAGGGCGTCCAGCCTGTCCAGGAAACGGCTCGCCTCCTCGCCGCGCTGGCGCAGGATTTTCGCTCCGCGCAGAGACAGTTGCTCCTCGGTCGGCGCCTGCAGCACGCTGTCCGGATACAGGAACAGGTCCAGGTATTCGCCGTCGATGCGGCGGGTGTCCCGTGTCAGATCGGCCACCTCGCCAAAGGCGGCGATATCGTAATCGCTGCCCTGATTGGCGCTGCCGTCGGCGCGCGAACCGTAGAGCAGCACCGTGTGCAGCCGTGGGTCCCGTTCGAGTTCGGCGACGATGCGCAGCAGCAGATCGCTAGACTCCATGCGCCCTTTTCCCTGTGGATGTACAAATCGGCCAGCATATCACCGATGACGTCATCATCGGCCTGCGGCAAGATCAGGATGCGACAAAGCCCGCCTGCGCGGGCTCTCCACCGACGGCGCCGTACGGTTCAGGCGGCCCCGCCGCGCATCACAGCGGCCACAGCGGGCTCATGCCGGAATGGCCGGCCGTGCCATGGGCGATAGGCCAAGCGGCGTCGGTGCTGGCCAGCGGCTGATGCGCGCGCAGCCCCAGCGCGCAAGAGTGGTAGCTCGCCCCCTCGGGTTTGCTCTTATCTTCGCGCGCCAGCATGACCCCGACGTATACCGTGCCGTCCTTCGCCACGACCGGCGAAGTCAGGAATGGATTGATATTGCCGAAATCGTGGACGATGTCCGCTATGCTCGTCGTCCAGATCGGCGCCCCGGTGGCGGCATCGCGCGCCTGGATTTCCCCCTTGTGCACGAAACGGGCCCTCTCCGCGTCGCTCGGGGCCTTGACCACGCTGACGTACAGGCTGCCCTCCTCGGTCAGGACCGGCGCCCCCGAGACCGTTCCGTCCACGTGTTGCATCCACAGCAGGGAGCCGTCTGGCCGAATCGCGTAGAGCTGCGCCTCCGGGACGCCGGCCTTGACCCGGTTGAGCGCGAGATAGACGGTCTTCTTCGGCCCCAGGATCAGGCTGGGATTGAACTCGGTCGTCGTGAAATCGGCAGGGAAGGTGAACAGCGTCTTCTTGGCGTAGCCCCTGCCCTCCGGCGCGAAGCTGCACAACGACAGATGGCTCCACGTTCCCATCCCCTCGTCGTATGCGCCGGTCAGCGCATACATGCTGCCGTCGGCGTTCATGCCTATGCCGCAGCACGCGCTTCCGTTGGCGGCCGTCGCGATCTGGCCGTCGCCGGGCGCGAGCTGCAGGATGCGCCCTTCCCCGCCCTGTTCCGTGCAGAGCGGCACATAAAGCAGGCGGTCCGCTCCGAAGCGCAGCTGGCTGACATGCTCGCCCCGGTATTCCTGATGGACTTGCGTCCACAATTCCTTGCCATCGGCCAGATCCAGCGCGTGGAAATAGACCGCCTCCTTATCCCCGTCGCCGGCAAACTGCACATGTGAAAAGTAAATCGCGTCATTCGAAATAATGGGCCAGCAAACATTCTCACCGATCACATGCCCATTCACGATCCGGTTCGGCACGTCGTAATGCCAGAGTATGGCCGCGGATGCAGGATTGTCGCGGTCTTCGCGCACCAGATTGATCCGGCAGCCGAATCCCAGGAAGATATTGGCGTGCTCGATGATATACAGCGAGCTCACCAGCGTATCGCCGTTGGCGCCCACGCACAGACGCTGCAACTGCTGATCGCCGGCGGGAATCGGCAAGGTCCATTTCGTGCGCAGCCCTTCCGAGGCGTGCGGGGTCAGGGCGTGGAGATGCTGGTCCCAGCTCGCCTTGGCGAGAATGGTGCCGTCCGGTCGCATCGCGATCTGCATGCCGGCGTTTCTGAGTTCGCCGGTATGCTCCAACGAGGAATAATTGAGCAAGACCAGCGGCTCGCCCAGCTTTTCCTCGACTTCCCCTGCATGACTGACGGTGTATTTCAGATCGGATAAGGTAAAGGACATGATCAAACTCCTGTGAATGCCTGCATGCCTGCCTGGGTCGTCCCAACAGGAAGCCGGCCGGATTCGCGGTTTCAGGCGGGCCGGCGATTGCCGCAATGCCTTTGCGGCATCGCCTGCCATGGCTGCGGAATCGCGGCGCCAGCTTAGGCGGGACGCCGGTTCGAATACGTCGGAGTTTGAATTTTCAGAATGGTCCCACCGCTTGCGCGCGGCAGCGTCCCGGCCTGGCGGCCTGAAAAAACGCACCGCCTTCGACAGGGGTGCGCATCACGGCGGCGCGGGGGGCCGAACGCGCAAGGCGTCGGCTCGCCGGCCTCAAATCGGCAGGGCCAGCCGCTGCGGCAGCAGGCGCAGCGCCTCGGCGTTGGACGGCGAAAACGCCAGCTCGGCCGCCTCGTCCCACGGCAGCCAGCGATAGCCGAGATGCTCGCGCGGCGCCAGCGTCACTTCGCACGGCTCGGGCAGCAGCAGGCCGAACACATGCTCGTCGTTGTGGGTGACGCCTTCCGGATAGCGGTGGCGCCAGTGCGGGTAGATTTCATAGCGGTTGGCGATGCGCCAGTCGCTGAGCTCGAAGCGCGAGGCGTCGAGGCCGGTCTCCTCCGCCACTTCGCGGCGCGCGGTGGCCATCAGCGCCTCGTCGCCTTCGCGGCTGCCGGTCACCGACTGCCAGTAACCGGGCTTGTCCGCCCGCTCGAGCAGCAGCGCCCTGCCGTCCGCGCTGTGTATCACCACCAGTACCGATACCGGCTGCTTGTTGCCCATCTAGATCTCGCTTCCCGCGGCCAGCATGCCGGCCAGCTCCACCGCCGACTTGACGCCCATTTTCTCGAATACCCTGGAACGGTGGACCTCCACCGTCTTCATGCTGATACTGAGTTCCTCGGCGATCTGCTTGTTCAGCTTGCCGGCCAGGATCAATCCCATCACCTCGCGCTCGCGCTCGGTCAGCAGCGCCAGCGCCGCCGACACCTTGCGCTGGCGGCCATGCAGCCGGCGGTTGCGCTCGTCCAGCTCCACCGCGGCTGCCGCCCGCTGCAGCAGGTGGACATCGTCGAACGGTTTCTCGATGAAATCGAGCGCGCCCAGCTTCAGCGCCGCCACCGCGTGCGGCACGTCGCCGTGCGCGGTCAGCATGATCACCGGCGGACAGTAGGGGCGGTCGGCCAGCTTTTCCAGCAGCACGATGCCGCTGATGCCGGACAGCCTCAGGTCCAGGATGATGCCATTGTACTCTTCGCCGTTGCCGGCGGCCAGGAAGGCCTCGCCGCTGTCGAAGCCGTCGGCCTGATAGCCCTGGCCGTCCAGCAGCCACAGCAAAGCCTGCCGCACCGCCTCGTCGTCGTCGATGATGGCCAGCCGTTTCGCGCTCATGATGCCTCCGCGCCCGCCCTGCCGGCCGGCTTGTCGCCGACGATGCGCACCTCGCGCTGCGGGAACGGGATTTCGATGCCGTGCTGCTTGAACAAGCGCCAGATCGCCAGGTTGATGTCCGATTTCAGGCCCATGAAGCCGTTTTCCGGATCGGCCACCCAGAAGCCCAGTTCCAGATTGATGCCGCTGTCGGCGAACAGCGTGACGAAGGCGTTCGCCGCCGGCGTCTTCAACACCCGCGGGTGGTCGGCCGCCTGCTTCAGCAGCTCCAGCGCCAGGTCCAGGTCGGTGTCGTAGGCCACCTGCACCGGCAGGCTGGTCCACATATTCTTGTCGGAGTACGACTGGTTGATCACGGTATTGGACATCAGCGCGTCGTTCGGGATCAGCGCCTCGGTGCCGTCGCCCCCCTTCAGCACAACATAGCGCGAGGTCATCTTGGTGACATAGCCGACGCGGTTGTCGACCATCAGCCGGTCGCCGATGCGGATCGAGTGGTCGAGCAGGATGATGAAGCCGGACACGAAATTGCTGGCGATCTTCTGCAGGCCCAGGCCGAGACCGATGCCGACCGCGCCGCCGAACACCGACAGCACCGTCAGGTCTATGCCCATCACCGGCAGGGCCACCAGCACCGACGCCACCACCAGGCCGGTTCGGGTCAGCTTGGCGAACACGATGCGCAGATTCGGATCGAGGTGCTTCAGCTTCATGATCCGCGCCTCGAGCAGGCGACTTGCCCACAGCGCCACCACGACGATCACCGTCACCCACAGCAGGCCGTTGATGATGGTCAGCAGATCGAGCCGGGTCTTGCCGATATGGAACGATATCGACTCCAGCCAGTCCATCACCGCCACGTCGAAGCCTATCGCCCAGCTGACGAAGCCCAGCCACAACGCCGAGGCCAGGAAGTGCTCGGAAGTGCGCTCGAAGCGCCCCTTCGGAAAGGCCTGCCGCACGACCGCCGTGCACAGCCGTATCACCGCCAGCCAGAACAGCAGCGCGCTGAAGATGTGCAACACCAGCATCGGCGCGTGTTCGTAATGGCTCCACGCCAGGCCGGCCGCGATCACCAGCAGCTGCGCCGACAAGGGCAGCACCAGGCGGAAGCCCACATAGGGCAGGAAACGCTCGTAACGCTCGGGGTTATGGGCGAACCAGCGCAGGAACAGATGGCGGGCGATCAGGAAGGCGGCCACCACGCACAAGGCGCCGATGGCGAGCTCGATCAGGCCGTTGCGGGTCTGCAGCGCGTCGAGCAGCGCGAAGAAATCCATTTCCTTGCGGATGAACAACAGCAATTCCGACTCCTTAGTCAAAGCGCCGTGCCGCCCCTCGGGGCGGCACGGCCAGCGTCATACCGTGTCCGACACAGACAGCCGGCCTTCGTTCAGCCTCAGCACCCGCTGCGTGCACGCGGCGAGTTCCAGGTCGTGGGTGACGATGATCAGGCTGGTCCCCAGCGTGCGGTTCAACTCCAGCATCAGCTCGAAGACCTGGCGCGCGGTATGGACGTCCAGATTGCCGGTGGGCTCGTCGGCCAGCAGGCAGACCGGCTCGGTGACCAGCGCCCGCGCGATCGCCGCGCGCTGGCGCTCGCCGCCGGACAGCTCGCCCGGCTTGTGCGCCAGACGCTTGCCGAGGCCGACCCGCTCCAGCATCGCTTCGGCGCGCGCGGCGGCCTCGCCCTTGTTCATTCGCCGGATCAGCAGCGGCATCATCACGTTTTCCAGCGCCGAGAATTCCGGCAGCAGATGATGGAACTGGTAGACGAAGCCCATGGCCTCGTTGCGCAGCCGGCCGCGCTCGGTTTCCGACAGCGAGGACAGGTCGCGGCCCAGCACCTCCACCGCGCCGGAAGTCGGCGTATCCAGCCCGCCCAGCAGATGCAGCAACGTGCTCTTGCCGGAACCGGACGCGCCGACGATGGCCAGATGCTCGCCCTTGCCCACTTCCAGATTCACGTCGGACAGCACATCCAGCGCCAGCTTGCCTTCCTGATAGCGCTTGCCGAGTTGGCGGCAGCTCAATACCTTATTCATAGCGCAGCGCCTCCGCCGGTTGGGTGCGCGCGGCGCGCCAGCTGGGATACAGCGTGGCGAACAGCGCCAGCAGCAGCGAGATGACGGTGATGGTCGACACGTCGCCCCACTGCACGTCGGACGGCAGGTAGTCGATCATGTAGACGTCGCTGGACAGTATCTTCGCGCCTATGACGCGTTCGATCACCGGCACGATCACGTCCAGGTTCAGCGCGATGACGACGCCGCCGACGGCGCCGGCCAGCGTGCCGAGCACGCCGGCCACCGCGCCCTGTATCATGAATATCTTCATGATGCTGCCTGGCGAGGCGCCCAGCGTGCGCAGGATGGCGATATCGGCCTGCTTGTCGGTGACCACCATCACCAGCGTCGACACCAGGTTGAACGCGGCCACCGCGACGATCAGCGTCAGGATGATGGTCATCATCCGCTTCTCGATCTGCACCGCGCGGAAATAATTGGCATTGGTGTCGGTCCAGTCGGTCACCATCAGCTGCGGCAGTCGCGGCCGCAGCTCGGCCTTCAGCTGCGGCGCCAGCAGCGGATCGTCCAGCTTCAGCCGCACGCCGCTGACGGCGTCGCCCATCCGCTCCATCACCTGGGCGTCGCGCAGATTGACCATGGCCAGCGAGGCGTCGAACTCGTACATGTCGACCTTGAACACGCCGACGACGGTGAACTGCTTGGAACGCGGGATCATGCCGGCCGGCGTGACGCTGCCCTGCGGCGTCATCAGCGTCACCTTGTCGCCGACGCCGACGCCGAGCTGGCGCGCCAGCTCGACGCCCAGCGCCATGCCGAAACTGCCCGGCTTCAGACTCTCCAGCTTGCCGGCCACCATGTGGCGGCCGACGTCGACCACCTGGTTCTCCAGCGTCGGCTCGATGCCGCGCAGCAGGCCGCCGCGCACATTGCCGTAGGCGACGAACAGGCCCTGGCTGCTGACGAAGGGCGCGGCCGCCAGCACGTGCGGCTGCTTGACCAGCATGTCGCGCGTGCCCTGCCAGTTGCCGAGCCGGCCGTCATAGCCGCTGACCTCCAGGTGGGACGCCACGCTGAGGATGCGGCCGCGGATTTCCTTCTGGAAACCGTTCATCACGGACAGCACGATGATCAGCGCCGCCACCCCGAGGCCGATGCCGACGATGGAGATCAGCGAGATGAAGGAGATGAATCCGTTGCGGCGCTTGGCGCGCAGATAGCGCAGGCCTATAAAGGCTTCGAATGGCATCGTTTTCCTATTCTTCGGAACGGTAGGGATTTTCCAGGCTCTGCATCAGCGCAGACAGGAAGTCGCGCACCTGGGTCTCGTCGCAGCCCATCAGCACCGCGTCCTCGAACGCGTCCTGCGCCAGCTGGGCGATCTCTTCGAGGTTTTCGCGCATCACCTTCAGTTTTTCGACGCAGGCCACCACGTTGCCGTCGGGATCACGCCACACCGGTATCTCGATTTTCAATGCCATTTTCCGTTCCTGAAAACACGATGCCCGCGGACAGCGGGCATCGTCGTTCGGCCGGCGGCTCAGTGCCGGCCTTTTTTCTTCTTGCCGCTCTTTGCGCTCTTGGCGCCCTTCTTGGCGCCTGACGCCGCCTCCGCCTTGCACTTCTTGTGGCCCTTGCGGCACTTGGCCGCCTCCGGCTTCCTGGCCGCGCCTTTTACGCTGACGTCATCCGAGGTATCGGCCGCCTGGTAGGCGGTGCTACGATTGACCCTGCGCGCGCCATTGTAACGCGCGACCCAGTAGCTCTGCGACAGGTTGGCGACCTCGATGTTCTTGCCGGTCCGCGGCGCGTGGATGAATTTGTTATTGCCCATATAGATGCCGACATGGGAATAATTGCGTCCGAGGGTGTTGAAGAAGACCAGGTCGCCCGGCATCAGCTCGCCGCGTCCGACCGACTTGCCGACCCGTGCCATCTCGGCCGCGGTGCGCGGCAGGTTCACCCGCAGCGATTTCTGGAACACGTAGCGGATGAAGCCGCTGCAGTCCAGGCCGTCGTCCGGCGTGTTGCCGCCGAAACGGTAGGCGACGCCCAACAGGCTCATCGCTTGCAAAAGCAGGTCGCCCACCGCATCCTCGGGAGGGGCGGCGTATTTGGAGATGGGATCGTCCGGTTTGTCAGGCGCCGCGCTTTCGGTGGCGGCCTTCCCTTCGGCGGGGGGCTTGTCCGGTGTTGCCTTGTCTGGCGCGGCCTGGGCGAAAACCATGAAGCCCGCCAGCGCCAGCGCTGATAAGCGGAGTTGCAATTTCATAGGCCGCACTCTATCGGACGGGGCCAACAGTGTAAAGCCAAGCGGGGCAGCGGAAAGCACATGATTAGGGAAACCTTGATTGCAATGCGGGACTTACCGCGACTAAGAGAAATCAGCGGCATTTTGATCCGTCATGGCCTGGGAGAGTTCGCGCAACGGCTCAAGTTGCCGCGCGCGATGGAGAAGGCCGGCGAATGGCTCAATCTGTCGCTGCCGGCCGGCGAGTCGGCCCAGCCGACCGCGGTGCGGGTCAGGCTGGCCTTCGAGGAGCTCGGCCCGACCTTCATCAAGCTCGGCCAGATCCTGTCGACCCGCGTCGACGTCTTCCCGCCGGACTGGATAGACGAGTTCGAGAAGCTGCAGAACCGGGTGCCGCCGCTGCCGCCGACGCTGGTGCGCCGGCTGATCGTCGACGCGCTGGGCGCCGAGGCCTACGAGCTGTTCGCCGAATTCGACCTGCAGCCGATAGGCTCGGCATCGATCGCCCAGGTCCACCGCGCCCGGCTCAAGGACGGCGACGAGGTGGCGGTCAAGCTGCGCCGCCCCGGCATCGTCGAGAAAGTGGAAGCCGACCTGCGCATCCTGGCCCATCTGGCACATCTGCTGGAGATGGAATTCCCCGAGCTGCGCCGCTACCAGCCGGCCGGCATCGTCGCCCAGTTCTCGCGCTCGCTGAGGCGCGAGCTGGACCTGGCGATAGAGGCGCGCAATATGGAGCGCTTCGGCCGCGACTTCGCCGACGATCCCTGCGTGGTGGTGCCCCGCGTGCACTGGGCCTACACCAACGCCGCCGTCAATGTGCAGAGCTTCGTCGAAGGCGTATCGGCCGGCGAGCTGGCCCGGCTGGAGGACGGCGGGCTGGACCCGGTGCTGCTGGCCCAGCGCGGAGCCGACGCGGTGCTGAAGATGATCCTAGTCCACGGCTTCTTCCACGCCGACCCGCATCCGGGCAATGTGTTCTTCCTGCCCGAGCACCGCATCGCCTTCATAGACTTCGGCATGGTCGGCCGCATCAGCCACGCGCGGCGCGACGAAATCGTCGACCTGCTGTCGGCGGTCGCCGAGCGCAACGAGCACGGCATCATAGACGTGCTGGTCGAATGGACCGGCAATACGCCGGTGGACATGCCGAAGTTCGCCGACGAAGTCGGCGAGTTCATGTTCCAGTACGAGCACGTGCCGCTGAAGGGGCTGAACATCAGCCAGCTGATCGTCGACATCATGGCGCTGATACGCAATCACGGCATCGTGCTGCCGCCGGACATGGCGCTGCTGTTCAAGGCGCTGATCACGCTGGAGGGCCTGGGCCGGCAGTTGAATCCGGAATTCCAGCTGGTGGCCCACATCACGCCCTTCGTCAAGGAGCTGATCGTCGCCCGCTACCATCCGGCGGCGCTGCTGAAACGCGGCCGCCAGTCTCTGAGCGAGGGGCTGGAGATGATAGCCGGCCTGCCGCGCGACCTGGTCCGCGTCGGCCGCGACATGCGCCACGGCAAGTTCCGCGTCAACCTGGACCTGCAGCGGCTGGACAGCTTCGGCAAACAGCTGGACCGCAGCAGCAACCGGCTGACGATGGGCATCGTCACCGGCTGCCTGATCATAGGCTCGTCCATCGTGATGACGGTCAACGCCGGCCCCAAGCTGTTCGGCCTGCCGTTCTTCGGCTTCTTCGGCTTCATGCTGGCGCTGTTCAACAGCGTGTGGCTGGTCTGGGCGATCTGGCGCTCCGGCAAGGACCTGTAGCCCCGCCCGCCGCTACTGCGGCCGGCTGACGATGTCGGCCTTGAACCATTTGCGCGACAAGGCCTGCAGCGTGCCGTCGCGCTGCAGATGGCCTATCGCGCGGTTGAGCTCGGCCAGCAGCTTCGGGCTGCCCTTGCGCAACACCACGCAGGCGTCCTCTCGCGCCAGCATGCGGCCGGACGGCACCAGTTCGCCGTGGGTCTTCAGCGTCAGATTGAAGGCCGCCAGCCGGTTGATCACGATGGCGTCGACCTCGCCGCGGCGCAGGCCGTCGTATTTGACCAGATCGTCCTGGTACAGGTGGATATGGGCGCCCGGCGCGTTGGCGCGCAGCCACTGCTCGTAATTGGTGCCGGCGCTGACGCCGACGTGGGCGCCGGCCAGGTCCGCCGCGCCGCGGAAGCGCTCCAGGTCGGCCTTGCGCACCACCAGTTGCAGGCCGGAGTAGGTATACGGTATCGAGAAGTCGAAGCGAAGCTGCCGCTCCGGCGTCGCCACCACCTGGTTGATCACCGCGTCGACCCGCCCCGCCGCCAGGCTGTCCAGCATCTGCTGCCAGACTATCGTGTGGAAGCCGGCCTCGACGCCGAGTTGCCGCGCCAGCGCGCGGCCGAAGTCGACCTCGAAGCCCTGCAACTCGCCGCTGCCCGCCGCGCGCAGGCTGTACGGCGGAAACGTGCCCTCCAGTCCGATCACCAGTTCCCCGCGCTGCCGCACGCGCGCCAGCGCGTCGCCGGCGACGGCCGGGGCCGCGAACGCCGCCAGCAGGCCGCCCGCCGCCAGCAGCCTCATCGCCATCCTGCCTATCGTCATCCATTTTCTCCCGCCGGGCGCGATGCCGCGCATGGTTCAAGATAGGTCATTTACCGGCGGACGACGGCGGTAGACGGGCAAGCGGCGGGAGGCGGCGGCGGACTGCCCCAAGGAACAGTCGAAGCGGAGTTGAGACAAATTCTCATTGACTCGATTAATGAGAACGATTATCGTTTACTAAACCACTCACCGGAGAAGTCCCATGAATGCCATGCTGGTCGGAGCCGACACCCTGGGCAATATCCCCGATGTGCTGCAGAACTACGGCATCACCATCCACCGCCATCTGAGCGGACGCAACAGCTCGCATCAACGCAAGGTGGACCGCCTGCCGGCCGGCACCGAGCTATTGATCCTGTTCACCGATTTCCTCGGCCACAATGTGATGCGCCATTTCCGCGAACTGGCGGCCGAACAGCAGATCCGCTTCATCGCCTGTCGCCGTTCCGTCTGCGCGCTGAAGCAGTCGCTGACCGGCGCCGGGATGTGCGAACAGCCGTGCGCCGCCTGCCCGCAGCGCGGCGGCGACAAGGTCGTCAAGCGCAAGCGCTGACGCGGACTGCTTCGCTAAAGCTTTTTCTCTATCTCTACCTTTGTAGATTGACGAGCCGGCGCGAAGCCGGCTCTTTTTTTACCGGAACGGCGGCCTCAATCGGCCCCGTCTCCGGCGCGGCGCGCCGCCTGCCGCAGCAGGTCCAGCTGCCGCGAAAACTGCCGGCAGTTGCCGCACAACAGCAAATGCATTCTGAGCCTCAGATGCTCGGCCACGGTCAGCGGCCGGTCCAGCCCGGCCGATATCAGCCGGCTGGCCGCGCGGCAACTCAACCTCATCGCTCGTCCTCCCGACTCCAGCGTATCGAAAAACATTCGCGCAGACTCATCCGCGCCCGGTACAGCAGCACCGAACAGTTGGTCGCGCTGATCTCCAGATTGTTACAGATGTCGGCGATCTCCATGCCCATCACCTCACGCATCGCGAACACCATCGCGGTGCGGCGCGGCATCACCTTCGAACATTCTTCGAACACCTGCCAGAACTGCTTGGAAACCAGTTGCGACTCCGGCCCGCTCCACGCGCGCACCGTATCGCGCCAATGTCCGTCGTCGGTGAACAGACCGTCGAAGTCGCCGTCGTCGGCCTCGTCGTCCAGCGATTCGAACAGCTTCTCCCTGCCCTTGCGGCGCAGGGCGTCTATCAGTTTGAAGCGCAGTATCGACGTCAGCCAGGTGCGCAGCGTCGACTTGCCGGAAAAGCTGCCGCGCGATTCCAGCGCCGCCAGCAGCGTCTCCTGCACCGCCTCCTCGGCGGCGTCGCGCTCGCGCAATTGGGCCAGCGCGTAGCGCAACAGATACGGGCGTTCCTGCTCTATCGCCTGCGGATCGACCATGCCGCTACTCCCTGCAGAATTCCACCGCCTGATCGAGGCGGTCGACGGCCAACACCTTCAAGCCCTCGATCTCCTGCCGCGGCTTGTTGGCGCTAGGCACGATGGCGCGGGTGAAACCGAGCTTGGCGGCCTCCTTCAACCGTTCCTGGCCGCGCGTCACCGGACGCACCTCGCCGGCCAGGCCCACCTCGCCGAACACCACCAGCTTCTCCGGCAACGCCTTATTCCGCAGTGACGAAACCATGGCCAGGATGATGGCCAGGTCGGCAGCAGGCTCGTTGATCTTGACGCCGCCGACGGCGTTCAGGAACACGTCCTGGTCGAAACAGGCGACGCCGCCGTGGCGGTGCAGCACCGCCAGCAGCATCGCCAGGCGGTTCTGCTCCAGGCCGACGGTCAGCCGCTTCGGCTGGAAACCGTGGCAGTCGTCGACCAGCGCCTGGATTTCCACCAGCAGCGGCCGCGTGCCTTCCTGCGTCACCAGCACGCAGGAACCGGCGACATCATCGCGGTAAGAGGAAAGGAAGATGGCCGACGGATTGGACACGCCCTTCAGGCCGCGGTCCGTCATCGCGAACACGCCCAGCTCGTTGACGGCGCCGAAACGGTTCTTGATCGCGCGTATCATCCGGTAGCTGGAGTGGGAATCGCCCTCGAAATACAGCACGGTGTCCACCATGTGCTCGAGCACGCGCGGGCCGGCCAGCGAGCCCTCCTTGGTGACATGGCCGACCAGGAGCACGGTGATGCCGCTCTGCTTGGCCATCCGCGTCAGCTGCGCCGCGCACTCGCGCACCTGCGACACCGAGCCGGGCGCCGAGGTCACCTGCTCGGTGTACAGCGTCTGGATCGAGTCTATCACCACCACCTCGGGCTGCTCGCGCTTCAGCGTCTCCAGAATGTTCTCGATGCAGATCTCGGCCAACAGGTCGACGCTGCTGGTGTCGAGCGCCAGCCGGGACGCGCGCAGCGCGATCTGCTGCGCCGACTCCTCGCCGGACACGTAGAGCACCTTGCGGCTCCGGCCGATCTGCGACAAGGCCTGCAGCAGCAGCGTGGACTTGCCGATGCCGGGGTCGCCGCCTATCAGCACCACGGCGCCGCGGACGATGCCGCCGCCGAGCACGCGGTCCAGCTCGTCGATGCCGGACGGATCGCGCGGGGTCTCCTCGGTCTGCACCTCGGACAGCTTCTGCACCTTGGTGACGTTGGCCGCCCACGACTGGAAGCGCGGACCGGCGGCGGCCGGGGCGGCCACCGCCTCGACCAGGGTGTTCCAGGCGTTGCAATGCGGGCACTGGCCCTGCCACTTGGGCGACTGTCCGCCGCACTCGGTGCAGCTGAATACGGTTTTGTTCTTGGCCATCTGCGAATGGAAAGCTGGGATCTAAAGGCGCAAGGATAACAGGACGGCGCGCGCGGGGCAGCCCGGGGACAATCGGCCTACGCTCAGCCCGGCGGACGGCTGGCGTCGGTCTTGTTCAATTGATTGATGATGTTCAGCAGCCGGTTCTGGTCCGCCTCGCCCTTATTGCCCTGCGAATGCTTGCCGCCGCTGGCGTCCTTGCCGTCCTTGCCGCCGTTGCGTATCGCCGCCAGTACCGCCGCCACCTGCGGGTCGTTCTTCGCCGCCTGGTCGGCCTCGTCGCTGCTCAGCGGCTTGGGCTGGCCGTCGCCGCCGCCGGCCCCGGCCGGCGACGCCATCGCCGAGCTGGCGGGCCGGGCGCCGCCACCCGGCCCCGCGCTGGCGGCCTGCTTCTCCGGCGGCGGCTCCATCGTCTCCAGCTTGTTCTTGGCCATGTATTCGTTCATCTCGCGCCAGCCGGAGTAGATCGAGGCCTTGTCGGCGTCCGGGTTGCGCAGATAGCACGCCTCCAGCGAGCGGCCGGTCTGCCGGCAGGCGGCGCCGACCGCCTTGTCCGACTCCTTGCTCAGGCCGGTGACGCTGTTCACCCAGTTGCAGCCGCCCAGCGCCAGCATCGCCGCCAGCAACAGCAGTCTTTTCATGCTCGTCCCGCCTTTCTTGTCAGCTGCGCGGCTTGCGCAGGTCCAGTTCCACCACCTCGCCGCTGCGGCCGCGGCTGTCCGGCCCCAGCCAGTACAGCATGTGCGGCATCAGGTCGGCGAGGTCGCCGCGCTCGCTCTTGTCCTCGCCCGGATGGGTGCGGTTGCGCTGCGGCGAATTGACCGGCCCCGGCAGCAGCAGGTTGACGCGCAGATTCGGATGCATGTCCCATTCGCTGGCTGCCACCGCGGTCAGATAAGGCAGGCCGGCGTTGGAGGCGCCGAAGCCGCCCCAATAGGCTTTCGGATGCAGCGCGTGATGCTCGCCGACGAAGAGCACCGACGCGTCCGGCGCCTCCTTCAGCAGCGGCAGGCAGGCCCGGGTCAGCGCGAACGGCGCCACCGTATTGATCCGGTACTGGTTCATCCATTCTTCTATGGTCTGGTTGGAGAGCGGCGACAAGGCGTAGAAGTGCGAGGCGCAGTGCACGATGCCGTCCAGCCGGCCGAATTCGCGCTTGATCGTCATCGCCAGCGTGCCCAACTCGTTCTCTCCGGCGCTCAGCAGGTCCAGCGGCACCGCGGCGGGCTCCGGCGCGCCGGTGGCCGCTACTTCATCGTAGACCTTCTCCAGCCCCTTGACGCTGCGCGCCAGCAGCACCACCGCCGCGCCGTGGCGGGCCAAGGCCAGCGCCGTCTCGCGCCCTATCCCCTGGGTGGCGCCCGTCACCAGGATCACGCGCCCTGCCAGCGCGTCGCCGGCCCATTCTGTCTTCATCGTCATTGTCGCTCTATCCGCAAGTCCCGCATCACGGCCGCCGCCGCGGCCACGCCGCTGCGCACCGCCCCCTCCAGTGTCGCCGGGTAGTCGGGACAGGCCCAATCCCCGGCAAGGTAAATATGCCGCCACGGGCTTAGCGGTCCCGGCCTCTCCAGGCCGACCGCGCTGGCAAACGTGGCGCGCTTCTCGATTATCGTCTTGCTCTGCAACGGTTCGCCCAGGTGGGGCGCCAGCCGCCGCACGTCGCCCAGCACCCGCCGCGCCAGTTCGGCCGGCTCCGGCAGCTCGGCCGGCGCGCTGAGCACCGCCGCGACCAGCCCGGCCTCGCCGGCCAGCGCCTCGCGGTCGAACAGCCAGTCGGCCGCGCCGCCGCTGACGCCCATCATCGCCGCCGGCAGCCGCGGCGACGCGTCGAAACGCAGATAGACGGTGGCGATCGGCCAGTAGCGGTAGGCCGCCAGCTTCTCGCGCAATCCGGCGTCGTCGAGCAGGTCGGCCGCATGGTAGGGCGCCGTCGCCAGCACCACGGCGTCGTATTCGACGCCGTCCACCCGCGGCCGGCCGTCTCCGGACTCGAGTCGCCGCACGCGGCTGCCGCGATGGAGCGCCGCGCCGCGTTCGCCCAGCCAGCGCCAGGCCGGCTCGGGAAACAGCGCCGACAGGTCCGCCGCCGGCAGCAACAGATCGCTGTCGGCGCGCCCGGCGCCCAGGCTGTCGCGCAGCACGGTCGCCAGCACCTGCATCGACGCCTGTTCCGGCGGCGTGTTCAGCGCCGACAGCACCAGCGGCCGCCAGAAATCGCGGACCAGGGCATCGCCCTGCCCCCGCTCCACCAGCCAGTCCGCCACGCTGCAATCGCGCGGCAGCCGGTAGCCGGCGGCTTTCAGGCCGCCCAGCGCGCGCAGCAGGCCCAGCTTGTCGGACCAGGCCAGGCCGTCGGCGCTCAGCAGCCCGACCAGCAGATGCAGCGGCGCCGGCAGCCTCGGACAGCGCAGCTTGACGCCGCCGTCCCGCCACCATTGCAGCGGACGCCGCAGCAGCAGGCGGTCCGGATCGGCGCCGACCGTCCGCATCAGGCGCAGGCATTCTGCATAAGCGCCGAGCAGGATGTGCTGACCATTGTCAAACCTGTCGTCGCCGCGGCCGCTGCAGCGCGCCCGACCGCCCGGCTCGCGGCCGGCCTCGTAGACGGCGACGTCGGCGCGCCCGGCCAGCTCCACCGCCGCGGCCAGGCCGGCCCAGCCGGCGCCGACCACCGCCACGCGGGGCTTCACGGCCGGTAGCCGAAGGTCCAGGTTTTCCAGGCCAGCCACAGCTTGCGCACCGGCGTCAGCGACAGCCGCTGGTTCAAGACCTTGGCCGGCCCGTCCAGGCTGATCTCCTCCAGCGTGGCGCGATAGATCGCCGCCATCAGCAGGCCGGGCCGCTGCGCCTTGCGGTCGGCCGCCGGCAGCAGCTCCCAGGCCTTGCGGTAATATTCGTGCGCGCGTTCGATCTGGAATGTCATCAAGGCCTTGAAGGCCTCGCTTTCCTCGTAATGCAGGATGTCCATCGCCGGGCAGTTGAAGCGCTGCAGCTCGTCCATCGGCAGGTAGATGCGGTCGCGGCGCGCGTCCTCGCCGACGTCGCGGATGATATTGGTCAGCTGGAAGGCCACGCCCAATTCGTGCGCGTACTCCAGCGTCTTCTCGTCGCTGTAGCCGAAGACGCGCGCCGCCAGCGTGCCGACCACGCCTGCCACCCGGTGGCAGTACAGCAGCAGGTCCTGGAAACGCTGGTAGCGGACCATGCCCAGGTCCATCTCCATGCCGTCGACGACTTCCTCCAGCTCGGACTGCGGCAGGCCGAAAGCCTCCAGATGAGGCAGCAGCGCCCGCATCACAGGGTGGTCGGCCTCGCCGCGGTAGGCGCGCTGCACCTGGCCCCGCCACCAGGCCAGCTTGGCCTGGGCCACGCCCGGGTCCTGGCACTCGTCGACCGCGTCGTCGACCTCGCGGCAGAAGGCGTACAGCGCGGTGATCGCCCGCCGCCGCTCCTCCGGCAGAAAACGGAAGCTGTAGTAGAAACTGGAACCGCTGGCCGCGGCCTTGTCTTCGCAATACTGATCCGGCGTCACGCGCCTCTCCCCCAACTTGTCGACGGCCCGCCCCGCGAGCCGACTGCATTTCACGGCGTCGCGCCGGCTCACCTGGCCCGGCACGCCCGCCACATCATATAGACCCAATCGCCGGCGCCCAGCCTGGGCCGCTGCGCGAACACATCTCCGCCGGACGCGTGCAGCTTGTGCAAAATGCGCTCGCCGCCCATCACGATCAGCCGCAACTCCAGCCCCAGCCGGCCACTCAACGTCCTGCCCAGCGGCGCGCCGGCCTGCAGCATCTTGCGGGCGCGCTCCACCTGGTACAGCATCAGCGCGCGCCACTTGGCATCGACGCGGCCGTCGGCGATCTGCCGCTCCGACACGCCGAAGCGCGCCAGATCCTCCTGCGGCAGGTAGACCCTGCCCTTGCTCCAGTCCACCGCCACATCCTGCCAGAAATTGATCAGCTGCAAGGCGGTGCAGATGCCGTCGGCCTGCGCCAGGCTGCGCGCATCGGTTTCCCCGTACAAGGCCAGCATCAGCCGGCCGACCGGATTGGCCGAACGCCTGCAGTAGTCGACCAGTTCGCCGAAACTGTCGTAGCGCGTCTTGACCACATCCTGGCGGAAGGCCGACAACAGGTCGCGCATCGGCTGCAAGGGCAGGCCGTGCTCGGCGACGGCCGCCGCCAGCGGCCGCATCAGCGCTATCCTCGGCGGCTCGCCTGCCGCGATGCGGTCCAGATCGGCCTCCAGCCGGTCCAGCTCCGCCAGCCGGCTCGCGGCGTCGGCGTCGCCCTCGTCGGCCACATCGTCGGCGTAACGGGCGAAATGGTAGATGGCATGCACCGCGCGCCGCATCCTGCGCGGCAACAGCAGCGATCCCACCGGGAAGTTTTCGTAATGGCCAACCGACATCGGCGCCTTCCTGCATATCCGGACCGCCGATTATAACCGAGGCCCAGGCCGGCCACAGCGTCCTGTCCGCCGGCATCGCCATGCCCGGATGTCATCGACGCCCCCTCCATGCCCGCGCACAGGCGCGCTCTCGGCAATTTTCACTTTTCGCGGCACCGGGTATTTACAAGCCAAATCGATGCCCTTATACTGCGCCTCACTGTGAACGCAGCGTCAAGCGGGGGTATAGCTCAGCTGGGAGAGCGCTTGCATGGCATGCAAGAGGTCAGCGGTTCGATCCCGCTTACCTCCACCAAACGACCGCGTCACATTATTGGAAACAGCCCGCACACGCGGGCTTTTTTCGTTTCCAAACCATCCGTCATCGTCCCATCGTCGCCAAATCGCAACTATGATCAAACAGCCGGGCTCGCCAAGCGACCCGGAGCCCCGCGCCAACCGCTGCGACGAAACGAGCCATGACGAGAAAGCTTTCCCCCTATTCCGCCATCCGGTGGGCGGCGGGCACGCTGATCCTGGGCCTGCTCCTCACCGCGCTCTCCTGCCGACTGATGGAGAGCCGCAATACCGACATCCTGCGCCAGGCCGCCAGCCAGGCGGCCCAAGACGCGCTGACCGGCGTCACCGAGCGGCTCAACCGCTACCAGTACGGCCTGCGCGGCGCTCGCGGCGTCGTGGTCGCCGCCGGCGAGCGCGGCCCCGATCGCGCGGCCTTCCATCGCTACGGCCTGAGCCGCGACATCGAACGCGAGTTCCCCGGCACCCGAGGCTTCGGCTTCATCCGCCGCGTGCCCGCCGACGCGCTGGCCGGCTTCGTCGCCGACATCCGCGCCGGCGGCGACAAAGCCTTCGCCATCCAGCAGTTCCGGCCCTACCGGGGCGAACACGCGATCGTCCAGCTGATCGAGCCCCCAGCCAACGCCTCCGCCATCGGCCTGGACATCGCCTCCGACCCGGCCCGCCGCCGCGCCGCGCAGGAGGCGGTGGACAGCGGCGAGACGCGCCTGTCGGAGCCGATCACGCTGAAACAGTCCTCGGCCCGCCCCGGACAGGGTTTCCTGCTCCTGCTGCCCATCTACCGCGGCGTCCGCACGCCGGAAGGCGTGGAAGCGCGCCGCCGACTGGCGCTGGGCTGGAGCTACGCGCCGCTGCAGATAGACGAGGCGCTGAAGAAAGTCCCCTTCGCCCCCGGCAGCGGCTGGCTGGAGCTCAGCGACACCACCAATCCGGCCAGCCCCATCACCTTCTTCCGCACCCAGGCCCGGGCGCCGCATCCTTCGGCCGTCGCCATCCAGTCCGCCCCGATCTTCGGCCGCGTCTGGCAGCTGACCTTCCACGCCAGCCCGGCCTTCGCCGCCGGCCTGCGCCTGCCGTCGACCGACCTCGCCGCGCTGATAGGCGCCGTGTTCAGCCTGATCGGCGGGGCGCTGGCCTACGCCTGGCGCAGCAATGTGCTGTCGCGCCGCCGCCTGCAAGACACCCAGGAAAACCTGGCCGCCATCGTCGAAAGCTCGATAGACGCCATCATAGGCATGACGCTGGACGGCACCATCGTCAGCTGGAACAAGGGGGCGCAGGACATGTTCGGCTTCGCCTCCGCCGAAGCGGTCGGCCGGTCGCTGCCGAAGTTGATCGTGCCGGAGCAGCGACAAGCGGAGGAGGAGGCGCTGCTCGCCCGCATCGGCCGCGGCGAGCGCGTCGCACACTTCCAGACGCTGCGCCGCCACAAGGACGGCGCGCTGATGGACGCGGCGGTATCGCTGTCGCCGATCTACGACAATGACGGCAGGGCGGTCGGCATCTCGGCCACGCTGCGCGACATCACCCAGCAAAAGGCGATGGAGGAGCAGCTGCAGGCCTTGAACACCAGGCTGGAGGAGCAGGTGGAGGAACGCACCCGACAGCTGGAAAGCATGCGCCGCGACCTGCGCACGATGCTGGACGCCGTGCCGTCGATGATAGGCTACTGGGATCGCGACCTGGTCAACCACCTGGCCAACCGCGCCTACCACGACTGGTTCAGGCGCCCGCCGGACAGCCTGCCCGGCACGCCGCTCTCCAAACTGATGGACCCGGCCTCGCTGGCGACCAGCCTCCCCCACATCGAGGCCGCGCTGCGCGGCGAGGCGGTGCAGTTCGAGCGCACCCAGCCCGCCCCCGACGGCAGGATGCGCCACACGCTGGTCAACTACATGCCGGACATCGTCGACGGCGTCGTGCGCGGCTTCTATTCGGTGGTCCACGACGTCACCGAAATGGTGGAAAGCCGCATCCGGCTGGCCGCCGCGCTGCGCGAAAACGAGGCGCTGCTGCGCACCATCAACCAGCAGCTGCAATACTCGGTCACCGACGCCGACGGCCGCATCCTGGAAGTCAACGACCGCTTCTGCGAAGTCAGCGGCTACGCCCGCGAACACCTGCTCGGCCAGGACCACCGCCTGCTCTCCTCCGGCCAACACGACAGCGCCTTCTGGCAGGGACTGCGCGAAACGCTTCAGCACGGAGAGGCCTGGCACGGCGAGATCTGCAACCGCGCCCGCGACGGCAGCCTGCGCTGGTCCGACACCGTGATCGCGCCGCTGGCCGACGAGCACGGCGACATCGAGCGCATCATCGCCCTGCGCATAGACACCACCCGCCGCAAGCTGGCCGACGCCGAAATCCAGCGGCTGAACCTGCTGCTGTCCAATGTGCTGGCCGCCGCGTCCGAGGTCTCCATCATCGCCACCGACGCCAAGGGCCTGATCACCGTGTTCAACGCCGGCGCCGAGCGGATGCTGGGCTACACCCAGCAGGAGATGGTGGGCCTCTGCACGCCGGCCCGCTTCCACCTGGAGCAGGAAGTCGTCGCCCGCGGACGCGAACTGAGCGCGCAATACGGCGAGGAGGTCGCCGGCTTCAGGGTCTTCGTCCATCTGCCCGAAATCGCCGGCGCCGAAATCCGCGAATGGACCTATGTGCGCAAGGACGGCAGCCATGTCGCGGTCTCGCTGGCGGTGACCGCGATACGCGACGCAGCCGGCGCCATAGACGGCTACGTCGGCATCGCCGTCGACATCACCGAACGACGCCGCTCCGAGGCGCAAATGATGCAGGCCAAGCAGCAGGCCGAGCAGGCCAGCATGGCCAAGAGCCAGTTCCTGGCCAATATGAGCCACGAGATCCGCACGCCGCTGAACGCGGTGCTGGGCCTGCTGCAGCTGCTGCAGCACACCACGCTGGACCCGCGCCAGCTCGACTACGTCGCCAAGACCCAGACCGCCGCCAAATCGCTGCTTGGCCTGCTGAACGACATACTCGACTTCTCCAAGATCGAGGCCGGCAAGCTGCAGCTGGAATTGCACCCCTTCCTGCTGGACGGACTGCTGCGCGAGCTCGGCGTGATCCTGTCCGGCAGCCACGGCAAGAAAGAGGTGGAGACGGTATTCGAGATCGACCCGGCCCTGCCGACGGCGGTGGCCGGCGACCGGCTGCGCCTGCAGCAGATACTGATCAATCTGGCCGGCAACGCGATGAAATTCACCGAGCGAGGCCAGGTGGTGATCAGCGTCGGCCTGCGGCGACTCCGGGAGCAACGCGCGCTGCTGCGCTTCGCCGTCCGCGACACCGGCATAGGCATCAGCCCCGAACAGCAGCGTCGCATCTTCGAAGGCTTCACCCAGGCCGAGGCCTCCACGACCCGGCGCTTCGGCGGCACCGGCCTGGGTCTCGCGATCAGCCAGCGCCTGACCTCGCTGATGGGCGGCCGGCTGCAAGTGGAAAGCGAACCGGGACGCGGCAGCCGCTTCTGGTTCGATCTCGAAATGGACATCGCCGACGCCGCGCCGCTGGCCGAGCCGCCTCCGCTCGGTCCGGAACGGCTGCGCATCCTGGTGGTGGACGACAATCCGCTGATGGGCGAGGTGCTGGGCGGCACGATACGCGCGGCCGGCTGGCATGCCGACTACGCGGCCAGCGGCACCGCCGCGCTCAGCGCGGTCGTCGACGCCGCAGAGGCCGGCCGGCGTTACGACGTGGTGCTGATGGACTGGTACATGCCGGACATGGACGGCATCGACGCCGCCCGCCGTCTGCGTCAAGCCGTCGCCGAGCATCCCCCGGTGCTTATCATGGTCACCGCCTTCGGCCGCGAAGCACTGTCGGAACTGCTCGACCTCGACGACACGCCGTTCGCCGATTTCCTGAGCAAGCCGGTCACGCCCCAGCAACTGCTGGAAACCGTGGCGCGCAGTCTGCACGACGCGCCAACGCCGCCGCCGGCCGCGTCCGAACGGCGGCTGGCCGGCATGCGGCTGCTGCTGGTCGAGGACAATGCGCTGAACCGGCAGGTGGCGTCGGAGCTGCTGGCCATAGAGGGCGCGCGGGTGGACATGGCCGAAGCCGGACTGCAGGGCGTGGCCATGGCCACCGCCGCCGGCGCCCGCTTCGATGCGGTGATCATGGACATGCAGATGCCGGACATAGACGGCCTGGAGGCCACCCGCCGCATCCGCGACCATGGCGTCGGCCTGCCCATACTGGCGATGACGGCCAACGCCAGCCCCGCCGACCGGGACGCGTGCCTGGCCGCCGGGATGAACGACCACATCGGCAAACCGATAGACATCAACCAACTGGTGCCGAGGCTGCTCGCGCTGACCGGCCGGGCGGCGGACGCGCCCGCCGATGCCGGCGCCGAAACGCCGTCCGAACAGGACATCGAGCCGGAGGAGCGGGTGCTGCGGCGCTTCGGCCTCAGCCAGGAAGCGATGCACAAGGCGCTACGCCGTTTCGGCCCGGAAGCCGAACGGGTGCTGGAACAACTGGAACGGCAGCTGGACGACGGTGCGACGGCCGGCCTGGCCGCCACCTTCCATTCACTGAAAGGGATCGCGGCCACCGTCGGCGCCGCCGCGCTGGCTCGCCGCGCCGCAGAGCTGGAGCGACGCGCCAAAGCCGGTTCCGGCGCCGATGCCGGCGACTGGCGCGGGGCCGGCGCCGAACTCAGGCAGCTGACGCGCGACAGCATCGGCCGGCTGGCCGAACGGCTGCCCCCGCCGTCCGAGGACGCGCCGGTCGAGCCGCTGTCGCCGCAGCAATGGCGGGAGCGGCTGCATGCGATACTTCCGCTGCTGGAAAGCGGCAATCTGGCGGCGATAGACTTGGTGATGTCGCTGCCGCCGCAAGCGGCGGAACGCGTCCGGCCGCAGGTCGAAGACCTGGTCGAACAGGTGCAGTTGCTGCAATTCGCGCCGGCGGCCAGCATCGTCAAGCATCTGATCGAAAGCGAAGCGTAAATGGATCCACTGCCGACCGAGCCGACCGACGCCGCGACGCGGCCCAAGATTCTGGTGGTCGACGACCAGACCGCCAACATCCTGCTGGTGCGCGATCTGTTCAAGGACGATTACGAGATCTTCATGGCCCTGAACGGCGAGCAGGCGATAGAACAGTGCCAGGCCGTGATGCCGGACCTGATCCTGCTCGACCTGGTGATGCCCGGCATGGACGGTTTCGAGGTGTGCCGGCTATTGAAGGCCGATGTCCGCACCCGCGCCGTGCCCATCATCTTCGTGTCGGCGCAGCGCGAGGAGGCCGACGAGGCGCGCGGCTTCGAGCTCGGCGGCGTCGACTACATCGTCAAGCCGGTCAACCACACGATACTGCGCGCCCGGGTGCGCACGCATCTGGCGCTGAAGTTCCAGACCGACCTGCTCAGCGCCATCGCGCTGGTCGACGGCCTGACCGGCGTCGCCAACCGCCGCCGCTTCGACGAGGTGCTGCAGGCCGACTGGCTGCAATGCGCCAGGCTGCAGCAGCCGATCTCGCTGCTGATGCTCGATGTCGATCATTTCAAACGCTTCAACGACCACTACGGCCACCAGGCGGGCGACGATTGCCTGCGCCGCGTCGCGCAGGCGATCAGGCAATCGGCGCGGCGCCCCCACGACCTGACCGCGCGCTACGGCGGCGAAGAATTCGCCTGCGTCCTCCCCGACACCGACAGCGCCGGCGCCGTCGGCGTCGCGCACGCCGCGCTGGCGGCGATCCGGGAGCTGGCGATTCCCCACGCCGCCTCCGACGTCGCCGACGTGGTGACCACCAGCATAGGCGTCGCCACCGTCGTCGCCCGCCACGAGCTGACGCCGCAGGCGCTGATCGAGGAAGCCGACCGCCAGCTCTACCAGGCCAAGCGCCAGGGACGGGCCCGCGTCTGCGCCTCGTCGTCGGCGGAAGGCTAGAGCGAAACCGCGCGCGCGCCTGCGGTCAGCGTCGCCACGTATTCGGCGGTGCGCGCCTCGCGCGGCGCGCCGAAAATCTGCGCGGCCGGCCCCGCCTCCACCACCTTGCCGTGCTCCAGCAGCACCACGTCGCGCGCGACGCTGGCCGCCAGCCGCAGATCGTGCGTCGCCATCAGCATGGTGACGCCGTCTTCCGCCAGCCGGCGCAATACCGCCACCACCTCGGCCGCCAGCTCCGGATCCAGCGCCGACGTCGGCTCGTCGCACAGCAAGAGCCGCGGCGACGGCGCCAGCGCGCGGGCGATGGCCACCCGCTGCTGCTGGCCGCCGGACAGCGTGGACGGCCAGGCATCGGCCTTGTGCGCCATGCCCACCTTGTCCAGCAATTCGCGCGCCCTCGCCTCGGCCTCGTCCCGCGGCCAGCGCTGCACGGTCAACAGGCCTTCCATCACGTTCTGCAGCGCGGTCTGGTGCGGAAACAGCTGGAAGCTCTGGAACACCATGCCGGTGGCGCGGCGCACGCGCAGGATGGCCTCGCGCGGCAGACGGCGGCCGGGCGCGAAGCGCAGCGTCTCGCCGGCCAGCGACAGCTCGCCGGCATCCGGCGTCTCCAGCAGGTTGGCGCAACGCAGCAGCGTGCTCTTGCCGCTGCCGGACGGGCCGATCAGCGCGGTGACGCCGCCCTCGGCCAGCTCCAGGCTGACGCGGTCCAGCACCGTATGGCCGCCGAAGGATTTGACGATGTCGTTCAGCCGGATCATGCCGTCGCCCCCACAGGCGCCACATGGCGGTCGAAACGTTTTTCCAGCCGCTCCTGCAGCCAGGTCAGCACGGTGCTCAGCAATAGATAGATGAAGGCGGTCTCCAGATACAGCAACAGCGGTTCGTAAGTGGTCGCGGCGATGCGCTGGGCGGCCTGGAACATTTCCGGCACCGTCAGCACCGCCGCCAGCGAGGTGTCCTTGACCAGCGAGATGAAGGAATTGGCCAGCGGCGGCACCGCCACCCTGCCCGCCTGCGGCAGTATCGTGCGGCGCATCGCCTGCGACCAGCTCATGCCCAGCGAATACGCCGCCTCCCACTGTGCCTTCGGCACCGACGCGATCGCCGCCCGTATGACCTCCGAGGTATAGGCGCCCACGCTGAGCACGAAGCCGAGCAGCGCCGCCGGGAACGGATCGAACACGATGCCGACGCGCGGCAGGCCGTAGAAGATCACGAACAGCTGCACCAACAGCGGGGTGCCGCGCACCAGCCAGGAATAGCCGCGCACCAGCAGGACCAGCGGGCGCGGCCCGAACAGCCGGACCAGCGCCACGACGAGGCCCAGCGCCAGGCCGCCGGCGAAGGACAGCAGCGTCAGCGGCACCGTGAACATCATGCCGGCATACAGAAGCGACGGCAGCGAGTCCGCCATCAGTTGCAACCACGGGGGCATTGCCATTCCTCAACTCAACGCGACACGTCGGCGCCGAAATACTTATACGAAATCTTCTGGTAGCTGCCGTCGGCCTTGATCGCCGCCAGCGCCTTGTCGATGGCCGCCTTCAATTCCGGGCTGCCCTTGCGCAGCAGCACCGCCGACGCCTCGCCGCTGGCCTCGGTCGCGGCCACCTTCAGCTTGCTGCCCGGCTGCTTCTTCTTGAAATCGAGGAAGGACAGGCTGTCGTTGATCGTGGTTTCGACCCGGCCGGACTCCAGCAGCGCGACCGATTCGTTGAAACCCTGGGTCGGCACGATCTCGGCGCCGTAGCGCTGCGCCAGCTTGCCGAAATTGCTGGTCAGGGTATTGGCCGACTTGCGGCCCTTCAGGTCTTCGAAACGCTTGATGTCGCGGTTGTCGTCGCGGACGATCAGCACCGCCTTGGACACGATGTAGGGCGTGGAGAAGTCGTACTTCTGCCTGCGGGCGTCGGTGACCGCCACCTCGTTGATCACCACGTCGTAGCGCTTGACGTCCAGGCCGGCGATCAGGCCGTCCCACTTGCCCTCGACGAACTGCGGCCTGACGCCGAGCCGCTTGGCGATGGCCTGACCGATCTCGACGTCGAAGCCGGTCAGCTCGCCGGCGGCGTTATGGTAGGTGAACGGCGCATACGTGCCCTCGGTGCCTATCTTCAGCACGCCCGCCTTGCGGATATCGGCCAGATCGTCGGCCTGGGCCGCGACGGCGGCCAGCGACAGTCCCAACAGCAGCACGGCATTCAGTTTCTTCATCGTCGAATCTCCATCGGTATGCGGTGTTCCCCCGGCCCCTGCGGCCGGACATGGCGCTACCTTATCAGCGGCAAGTTAGAACGTTAAGTAATATTATTTTCCGATCTTATTCCATAAATAAATATCAATATCCATACCGGGCCGCCCTGTCGCGCCCGATACCGCATTCGCCAGTCAAAATGGGTAATTTCTACGGTTTTTCAAAATATTTTCACGAAGCGCTTGCACGGCGAAATTGGTCAAGGTATAGTTCGCCTCCTGTCGAGACCCAACGGTCATCGCGAAAGCGAAATCGGCGGATATGTGGGGGTATAGCTCAGCTGGGAGAGCGCTTGCATGGCATGCAAGAGGTCAGCGGTTCGATCCCGCTTACCTCCACCAACAATTTAGTCCCTATCGTCTAGAGGCCTAGGACACTGCCCTTTCACGGCGGCGACCGGGGTTCGAATCCCCGTGGGGACGCCAAGGCTTTATGTGGGGGTATAGCTCAGCTGGGAGAGCGCTTGCATGGCATGCAAGAGGTCAGCGGTTCGATCCCGCTTACCTCCACCACATCACAATTTGATTCAGATTCACGTCCCTATCGTCTAGAGGCCTAGGACACTGCCCTTTCACGGCGGCAACCGGGGTTCGAATCCCCGTGGGGAC
Source organism: Chromobacterium sp. CV08 (assembly GCF_051129845.1). Classification (NCBI taxonomy): domain Bacteria; kingdom Pseudomonadati; phylum Pseudomonadota; class Betaproteobacteria; order Neisseriales; family Chromobacteriaceae; genus Chromobacterium; species Chromobacterium sp. CV08. The sequence continues at coordinate 1,955,358 of NZ_CP150453.1, read as the reverse complement.
GCCAGCATACTGGGGGTATAGCTCAGCTGGGAGAGCGCTTGCATGGCATGCAAGAGGTCAGCGGTTCGATCCCGCTTACCTCCACCAGTCAAAAAGCCGAAATCGCAAGATTTCGGCTTTTTCCTTTTTATTTTCCCAAAAACAGCAAAAACAAAAATTGGCGCCATTGGCGCCAATCCATCGTCCGCGCCGCTCAACGGGCGCGCTTGCGGAACTGCTCAGCCAGACCGGCCAACTTGCCGGCATAGCCGGGATCGGTCGCATAGCCGCCGCGCGCCAGGGCGTCGGCAAAGGCCCTGGCGTCCGAACCGACACCCAGCGCCGCGCGATAGCGTGGATTCGACGCCAGCAGATCGGCGTAGTCGTCGAAGGCCGCGCGATAATCCGGATAGGCCCGGAACGACTCCACCCTGCTCTGCCTGCGGCCGCCGACGAATTCCGTCGTCAGCGCCGCCGCCGCCTCGCCGCGCCAGCGCGCGTCCGCCTTGATGCCGAACAGATTATGTCCGTTGCTGCCGTCCGCGCGCGTCAGCGGCTTTCGCCCCCAGCCCGACTCCAACGCCGCGTGCGCCAGCACCAGATCGGGCGTCACGCCGAGACGCGCCGCCGCCGCCTGCGCATGCGGCAGCATCTCGTCGACGAAGGCCCGGGCATCCTGCGGCACGCCGGAAAAATCGGCGCCGCCGGCGCCCAGCTGCTGACGGACCCGCCAGGCCTCGGGCGACAAGGACTGGGCGGAACCCGGCTCGCCGTCGGCGATGAAGCGCTCGACCTCGGCGCGCACGCCGGCGAACTGCTCGGAAAAACCGGCGCCGCCGGACGGCAGATCCAGCGGCAGCGCCACCGCGTCGGCCGACGGGACGGACCCGACCGCCGGCCAGCCCTCACTGCGCTGCGTAAACATCGCTCTCCCCCTCCAGCACGCGCTGCAACAACTGCCTGCGCTCCTGCAACAGCCGGCCGTTGCGCAGATTGCGCTCGCGGCAATCGGCGATCAGGCCGCGCAGGCGCCGCCAATGCGCGTCGCCCTGCTCGCGCAGCGCCTGCGGCAAGGCCTTCAAGACTTCGGCCATCGAACGCTCGGCCGACGCCGGCAGCAAGGCATCGACCACCGCCAGGCGCTCGCGGCGACTGCGCTCCAGCCTGTCGCACAGCGCCGAGATCTCGCCGGCGCAGCGCTCCAGCGCCTCGGCGTCATGCGCCAGCGCCGCGCGGAACTGGGTCTCCAGCCATTCGAGCAGCCGCGGATAGTCGGCCAGGTCGGCGCCTATCGTGGCGAACAAGCAGCGATACGCCTGCCCCGCCTCCATCAGCGTCCGCCGTGATACTGCTCGATCAGCTCGGCCAAGCGGCGCGGGTCGAAACGCACCTCGCCGCGCGCCAGCGCGGCGCGCACCTCGTCCACCCTGGCCTGGTCGATTTCCGGCATCGCCTGCAAGGTGGCTGCCAGTGCCGGCGCGGCCGGCTCGACGGCTCGCGCGATCGGCGCGGCCGCGGCGGACTCGGCCTTGCCGGCCGCCGCCGGCTCGCTGCCGCGGGAAAAAATGGAAGATATCTGCATCTGTCTGCCTGTGGACTATAGCGGTCTGATATCGATACAAGGCGACGCCTGCGCGTCAAACTTAAGACCCGCCGACAAAACCCCCGATCCTCGGTTGCGCCGCTCCGTACCGGCTGCGTCGGCGCGCCCCGGCCCAGGTGCGGCTCCAAACGGAAACGGCGGCCGGAGGCCGCCGCCCACGGCGTCAGAAATTTTCCGGCAGCATCTTCAGTACCACGATGCGGCGGTTTTCCATCCGTATGTAGTGGCCGTAGATCAGCTCCTTCAGTATCCGCGCGACCATCTCGCGCGAGGAGCCGATCTGGTCTGCGATCTCCTGTTGCGTCAACTGCTTGCGCAGGATCAGCACGCCGTCCTGCTCGATCAGCATCTGATTGATCAGGATGCGGACCCTGCCGTAGACGTCCAGCAGCGCCAGATTGCGCGCCAGCGTCGTCATGTGGCGCACCAGCGAGACCAGATAGCACATGATGCTGCCGCGCACCTTGTCGCAGCCGGGCAGACCGTCCTCGCTGTCGAACAATTCGCGCAAGGCCGCGCGAGAGAACGCCAACAGCGCGCTTTCCTCGTCGGCCACCGCGCCGCTGCTGCGCTCGCCGCCGTCGACGAAGGACTCCATGCCCAGCATCGCGCCCGGCATCGCCATCTGCAAAACGTATTTCTTGCCACCCGGATCGGCGACGAAGACCTGCATGCAACCGGCAAGCAGCAGGTAAACCGCGTCCGAATCGCCCCCTTCGGCGTACAAGGCCTCCCCCTTCGCCAGGCGCACGGTCTCGCAACATTCCAGAGCCCGCTCCAGGGTGTCATCTGCCAAATGACCAAACAGCGGCGTCTGCCGCAACATCTGCCTAACTTGTTCTTGATTCATCTCGGTAACACGTCCCCGACTATCCGACACAACCCCCGCGAGACGGGAGATGCCTGAGTCATTATTTATTGTTCGCGATATGAGATTTGGCTCATACAGGCGACATTGTTATCAACGGCGGGGAAATTGTAAATAATTTGGTTAAAATTTGTGTGAAAATCGCACAAAAAAAAGCCTTGCAACGCAAAGGCTTTTGTGATCAAACAATCTTAACAGCAAATCAACGAATACCGATGGTATTTTCCCTCAGTTTTTGCAAGTCATTCGCATTTGGTAGCGCCGACGCAACACCGGCCAGCCCCGTCTTGCCGTCTGCCGCCGAACCATACATCGCCACCACGGCCTGAGCCTGGCCCGACGTCAGGACCAGCAATTCGATGCGCCGGTTCACCGCCGCCAGCGGATGGCCGGCATCCAGCGGCGCGCGGTCCGCCATGCCCACCACCTGCAGCACCGCGTCGCCGGCCAGGCCGCCCTGCATCAGATGCATGCGCGCCGCCATCGCCCGGTTGCTGGACAACGACCAGTTGGACATCGCGTTGAAACTGCCCGCCCTGTGGTATTGCGCGGCGTCGGTGTGGCCGACCAGCAGCAGGCGGTTGTCGATCTCGCCCAGCATCGCGCCCATCTGCTGCAGCAAGCCGCGGAAACGCGTCTCGACAATGGCGCTGCCGCGTTCGAACATGCCCTGCTGGTCGGTGTCGTGCAGCGTGATGCGCAGACCGTACGGCGTGATCACCGTCTGCAGATTGCTGGACAGGCCCGCCTGCTTGCTCATCTCGGCCAACTGGCTGGCCAGCTTGCGCAGATCGGCCTCGCTGTCGTAGCTGCGGCGCGGCAGTTCCGGCTGCTCGCTGGCGCGCTTGTCGCTGTCGCGCACCGCCGACTTGCTGGCCGCCTGGCTGCCGTTCTGGCCCGGAATCGGGTCGCGCGGAATCAGCGTGCCCGGCGGATTGCCCATATGGTCGATCTGCCGGCCGTTGCCCTGCAGCAAGGGGCTGCCGCCGGAGGTCGTCAGCAGCTGCTGCAGATTCTCCTGATCGCGCGCGGCCAGCACCCACAGCACCAGGAACAAGCACATCAGCGCCAGCACGAAGTCGGCGAACGCCACCTTCCAGGCCCCGCCGTGCCCCTCCTCGTCGTGGCGGCGTGACACCCGCTTGATCACCGCGCCGTCGTGGCCGTCCTTGTTCTTGATCGGCGCCATCGCTTACACGCCTTCCAGCGCGTTGATCCAAGACTCCAGCTGCGAGAAGCTGGGCTTGGTGTTCAGTTGCACCAGGCGGCGACCGGCGTCGATCGCCAGCAGCGGCGGCTTGCCGGAAACGTGAGTGGTCAGCACCACCTTGACCGACTCGAAGTTGGACAGCTCTTCCTTGACCTGCTGGCCCATCACGTTGGACAGCGGGTCCAGCACGCCGTAGCAGAAGAAGATGCCGATGAAGGTGCCGACCATGGCGGCGGCGACGTCGGCGGCGATCTCGCCGGCGCCGGCGCCCTGGCCGACGGTGTTCATCGCCATCACGATGCCCAGCACCGCCGCCAGGATGCCGAAGCCCGGCATCGCCTCGGCGATCTTGTGCAGCGATTTGGACGGCTGGTTCAGCTGCTCGTGGATCGCGTCCAGTTCCTGGTCCAGCACGCCCTCCAGCTCATGGGCGTTGATCTTGCCCATCGCCATCAGCCGGAAGTTGTCGACGATGAAGGCCAGGAGCTTGGGACTTTCCAGCACCAGCGGATAGCGGTTGAACAGCGGACTCTGCCGCGGCGCCTCCACGTGCTGGTCCAGCGCCTTCAGGCCGCCGCTGGCGGTGATCAGCAGCTCGTACATCAGCAAGAGCTGCTGGCGCTGGAATTCGGCGCCCTGCTTCTTGCGCACCACCACGCGCTTGATCTGGCCGCCCATCTCCTTCAGCACATGCGGCGGATTGCCGAGCACGATGGCGCCGAGCGCCGCGCCGCAGATGATCAGCAGCTCGGTCGGCTGCCAGATGATGGACAGCACGCCGCCGTGCAGCATGAAGCCGCCGAAGACGCAAACCAGCACGATCACAATGCCAAACAATTGCTGCATGGGTGTTTCCTTGCTTCAGGCCGCCGTCAGGCAGGCCTGCATCTTTTTCAGGGCGCTCTTGTTGATCTGGCAGATTCGGGCCTCGGTCAGGTCCAGCACCGCCGCGATCTCCTTGAGACTCAGTTCGAATTCGTAATACATCTGGATCACTTGCTGCTCGCGCTCGTTCAGCGCGGTCAGCGCGCGCGCCAGCTCGCTCTGCCGCTCCAGGCGCGCCTCCGGCGTGCCGTCGGCGGCCATCTCCATGCCCGAGGCCACCAGTTCGTCGAAGCTGGCCATCGCCTCGGCGTTCTCGGCCAGCAGCGCCTCGCGATAGCCGTCGGCGTCCAGCCCCAGCAAGGACATCGCCTCGGCCTCGCTCGGCTCACGCCTGAGCTTGCGCCTCAGCTCGCGCAAGCCGTCGCGGACGCGGTGCGCCTCCTGCCTCACCGCGCGCGGCCGCCAGTCCAGCCGCCGCAATTCGTCGAGGATGGCGCCGCGGATGCGCAGCATGGCGAAGCCGGCGAAGCGCTCGTCCGGCTCGCCGCCGTAGCGGCGCAGACAGTCCAGCAAGGCCATCAGGCCGATCTGCTCCATGTCCTCGCGATCGAACACGCCGCCGGCCTGGCTGGCCAGCTGGCGCGCCGCGCGCTTGACCAGCGGCGCGTAGGCGGCCAGGTGCCGGCCCTCGTCGGCCGCGCGGGACGGCTGCGCGTAGCTCTCGGCGTACATCGGCCTACTCGATGATCAGCTTGCTGACCATCACCTCGCTGAACGGCCGCTCGCGCGCCTCGCGCGCGAAATTGGCGCGGTAGGCGCGGTCCAGCAGCTGCTGGTAGTCGTCTATGCCCAGCGCGTTGGCGCGCTCGCGCGTCAACTGCGACAACGCGCGCACCGCCACGCTCTTCAGCAGCGGCAGCTGTTCCTTCACCTTGGCCTCGCCCTCCGGACTGCTGCGGAACACCAGGTCGACCGCCATATAGCGCGGATCGCCGCCGGCCTCGCTCCTCAGCATCACGATGATCTTGTCCAGCGTGATGAAACGGTAGTCGACCGGCTTGGGCCGGGCCGGCGCGGCCTGCGCCGATTGTTGGTAATACCACCAGCCGCCGGCGCCGGCGCCGGCCACCATGACGGCCACCAGCGCGGCCGTGATCAGGGTTCTGCTATTCATCTGTCGCTGCCTTCCTAGCCCTGATCCAATTCAAATTCGCCGGCGAGCTGCCCGCCCAGCGCGCGGCCCGGCTGCTGCTGGGCCTGCTGCTCGCGCCCCTGGCGGCCGCCCTGGCCGTGGCCGGTCGGCAGGCCTTCCCTGACGTCCACCGCCACCTGGGTGTACTGGCGGCTGCCCAGATCCTGGCGCAGCGCCTCGCCTATGCCCTGCAACTGGCGCACCACCTCGCCGTGCGAGGCGGTCAACTCCACCGTCAGCGCGCCGGCCTGGTGGCGTATGGCGATTTCCAGCGTGCCGAGCGCCGGCGGGTCCAGCCTCAGCGTCGCGCGATCGATGTTCTGGCCGACCCACTGCGGCAAGCGCTCGCCCAGTGCCGTCTGCAGCTTGCCGCTCCAGCTGTCCGGCTGCGCCGGCGGCAGCGCCAGGCTGAAAGTTTCCGCCGGCCGGGACGGCTGCTCCGCCACCGGCGCGGCCGGCAACGGCGCGGCCTGGGCGGCGGGGGCCGCCTGCTCGCGCGGCGCGGCCAGTTCGGCCAGTTGCGAGGCCAGCGCCTTGGCGGCGAGCGGCGTCGGCGCGGGCGTCGCGGCCAGACCGGCCGGCGCGGCGTCGACGGCGGCGTTCTCGCGCGGCCGGGCCGGGGCCGGCTGCTGCTGCTGCTGCTGCGGCAGCAAGGCCGACAACAGCGGCGACGGCAGCATCGCTGGACTCAGCGCGACAGGATCGGGCCGGCGCGGCGCGTCGCCGTCCTTGTCGCCCTCGTCGCTCTCGCCCGGCGGCGGCGTCCTCGTTGCGGCGGAATCGGCAACAAGCGCCGGCAAGGCGGCCGTCTCCGGCTCGGCGGCCTCAAGCGGTTCCGGCTGGGCCGCCGACTGCATAGCGTCGGCGAAATCCAGGTCCGGCGCGGCGGCGAGGCCGCCGAGCTCGTCCTGAGCCGCGGCGACGGCGTCGCCGCCGGCCTGCGGCGGCGAAGTTGGAATCTGCGGCGGTGCCACTCTGCTCATGCTTGTTCCCATTCGCTGAATTGCGCGTAGGCCAGCTGGCCTTCGCGCTGCCGGCCGAGTCCGGCCAGCCTGTGCTGCAATTCGTCCAGTTCGCCCTGGCTCTGCGCCAGCGCGCTGCGATAGGCGGCGCCCAGCGCCGCCCTGTCCTCCGGCGTCAGATCGCAGTCCGGCGCCGACAGCCGGGCGCGCAGCCGCGCGTCCAGCGCCGCGAGCGTCGCCCAGTCCCGCCGCTCGGCGGCGGCGGCGATCTCGCGGCACCAGCTCGCCGTGTCAGGCCTCGGCATGCTGGTCCCGCACGCCGACCCAGCCGCCCCTGAGCTTGACGATCAGCGACTCGGCCTCGGCCAGCGCTTCGGCGTCCAGCTCGATGCTGGCCTGGTACAGCTTGTGCGCGCAGTAGTCGTACAAGCGGGCCAGATTGGTCACCACGTCGCCGCCGGCCTCGAAGTCCAGCGCGCTGGACAGGCCGTTGAGGATGTTGATGCACTTGCTGATGCTTTCGCCCTTCTGCTCGAAGCGCCCATGCTCGATGTGGCCGCGGGCGCGGGCGATCTCTTCCAGCAGGCCGTCGAACAGCACCAGCACCAGCTCGACCTGGCTGGCCGAGTGGGTCTGCGACTCCAGGTTTACCGCGTGGTAGCTGCGGTAGGCTTCGTAATCCACGATCTAGATCCCGCTTCTCTCGAATCAGTTGAAATTGAACATGCCCATGGTCTGGGTCATCTGGTCCTGCATGCCCTGCAGCTGGGTGAACTGCGCCAGATAGCGCTGGTACAGCTGCTGGTACTGCTGCTGCAACGCGTCCTGGCGGCGGCCCAGGTCCTTCGCGGTGCGGTCTTCGCTGTCCTTGCGCATCTTCAGCATGCCGCTGCTGTAGTTCAGCCACTTGTCCAGGTAGTCGCCGCTCTGCTTCAACGCGCCGTTCTGGCTGACGCCGTTGAAATAGCGGTCCAGCGCGTCCGGCGTGTTCTTCAGCGTGTCGCCGAGCTTCTTGCTGTCCAGCGTCAGCGTCCCGTCGCGGCTGGCGCTGATGCCCAGCTGGCCCAGCGTCACGCCGTCGAACGATTGGCGCAGGATGGCGTTCAGCTGGTTCTTCAGGCCGCGGACGCTGGAATCGTCGGCGAAGGGGCCGGCGGCGTTGCCGCCGGTGCCCGGCTGCGACAGGTCCGAAATCGCCTTGTAGATCTTGTTGTACGCGTCGACGAAGGACTGCACGTTGGCGGTGGTGTCGCTGTCGCTGCGGGCCACCGTCAATTGCAGCGGCGCGTCGCCGTCCTTCATCGCCTTGTTGATGGTGACGCTGACGCCGTCGATATTGCTCAGCGTGTTCGACGCCTGCTGCATGCGCACGCCGCTGCCCTTGCCGCCCAGCCACACCACGGCGTCCTGCGCCTGGGTCAGCTCCTTCGACGTCGACAGGCCGCTCTTCAGGCCGGCGTCGGACACCTGGCTCAGATCCAGCGAGATCGCGCCGGACTGGCCGGTCTTGCCGGACGACAGCACCAGCTGGCTCACGCCGTTGTTGTTCAGCACGATGGCGCTGACCTTGCCGGCGTTGCCGCTGGCGCGATTGATCGCCAGCGCCAGCTCGCTGACGGACAGCTTGCCGTCGCCGTCGCGGTCCGCGCCGGCCATCGGCACGTCGAAGCTGTCGCCGCCGGCGAGCTTGACGGTGAATTTGTCGCCGGCCTGCGCGGTGGCGGCGGACAGATCGCCCATCGCCAGCTGCTGCGCGGTGGCCAGCTGCTCGACGAACAGGCTGTAGCTGCCCGGCTGGGCGTTGCCCTTGGCGCTGACGGTGGCCACGCCGTCCGGGCTGGCGCTGGCGTTCATCGCCACCAGGCTTTTCTTGCCGGTCAGCGTCGTCAGGCTGCCGCGATAGTCCTGCAGCGCCTTCTGCAGCTGGCCCAGCGCGTCGCTGCGGGCCTTGGAGGCCTTGGTCTGGGTGTCCAGCGCGCTCTGCATCTTGCCCAGGCTGTTCTTGGCCAGGTTGTCCGCCCAGGTGCTGGGCGGCATCGCGTTGAAATCTATCGCCATCGCTATCCCTTTCGTCCGCTATTCAATGGTCTGCACCGTTACAGGGCGACCGCCGCGCGCGCGGACTGAAACGCCGTGAATATTCACCATCTCCCGCCACCCCTGAGCCAGACCTGGCCGGCGGCCTCGTCGCTGCCTTTCTGCTCGCCGCGCGCCTGCAGCAGCCGCCACTGCGCGGCCGCCTCGTCGCGCAGCAGCTTGACCTGCTCCTCGCGCCGCTGCGCGGCCTGCAACCGCTGCCGGCTGACTTCGGCGTCGGCCTCGGCCAGCCGCAAATCCTGCTGCTGCGACTGCCTGAGTCCGGCCAGATGGCTCTTGTAGCCGGCGCAATTGAGCGCCAGCGCCGGATGCCCGGCGGCGGCGCTGGCCCCGCTGGCGGCGCTGAGCTGGTCCAGCCGCTCGATATTGCGGCGATAACGGTCCTGCAGGCGGCGCTTGGCGGCCAGTTCGGCTTCCAGCTTCTCGCCGTCGCGCCGGCGCAGGCCGAGCAGCAGGTCCAGTTGTCTCAGCGGCTGGTTCATGAGGCGGCGAGCTCCTGCAGCCGCCGCAGGCTGTCGGCGTAAGGCGCGGCCTCGTCGGCCGCCTGGCACAGCAGCGCCTCGATCTGCGGCCGCAGCCGCAGCGCGCGGTCGGTGGCGGCGTCGGCGCCGGGCACATAGGCGCCCAGCGGCAACAGGCCGCGCACTTCCTGATAACGGCTCCAGGCGCCGCGCACGTCGCGCGCGGCCGCCCCGTGGCCGGCGTCGGCCAGCTGGCCCATGCAGCGGCTGACCGAGCGCGAGATGTCTATCGCCGGATAGTGGCCGCGCTCGGCCAGTTCGCGGCTCAATACGATGTGGCCGTCCAGGATGGCGCGCGCGGTGTCCGCCACCGGGTCCTGCTGATCGTCGCCCTCGGCCAGCACCGTGTAGATGGCGCTCATGCTGCCCGCGCCCTCGCCGTTGCCGGCGCTTTCGGCCAGGCTGGGCAGCAGGCCGAACACCGACGGCGGATAACCGCGCGTCGCCGGCGGCTCGCCCAGCGCCAGCGCCACCTCGCGCTGCGCCATCGCGTAGCGGGTCAGCGAATCGACCAGCAGCAGCACATTGCGGCCGCGGTCGCGGTAGTGGGCGGCCAGCGTGTGGCACAGCTCGGTGGCCTTCAGCCGCATCAGCGGGGACTCGTCGGCCGGCGCGACGACCAGCACCGCCTTGGCCAGGCCCTGCGGCCCAAGCGCGTGCTCGACGAATTCGCGCACTTCGCGGCCGCGCTCGCCTATCAGTCCGACGACGACGACGTCGGCCTCGGTATGGCGGGTGATCATGCCGAGCAGCACGCTCTTGCCGACGCCGGAACCGGCGAACAGGCCGACGCGCTGGCCCCGGCCCATCGTCAGCAGGCCGTTGATCGCGCGCACGCCGACGTCCAGCGGCGCGTCGACCGGTTTTTTCCGCAATGGATTGATCTGCGGCGGATGGGCCGGCAGCGGCGTGTCGCCGGACAGCCTGCCCTTGTCGTCCAGCGGTTCGCCGAGGCCGTTGACGATGCGGCCGAGCCAGCCGTGGCCGACCATCAGGCCGCCGTTTTCGGGCGCCGGCAGCACGCGCGCGCCGGTGGACAGGCCGACCGGCTTCTTGAACGGCATCAGGAAGGACACCTCGCGGCGGAAGCCGACCACCTGCGCCTGCAGCCAACCGCCGTTGCCGGTCTCGACCAGGCAACGCTGGCCGGTCTGCAGCGGGCAGCCCACGCTCTCCAGCAGCAGGCCGCTGACGCCGACCAGCTTGCCGCTGACGGTGGCGACCGGCGCGTCCGGCACCGAGAGCTGGCTGAGGGCCTGGCGCAGCATGGCCTAGCCTTCCTCGGCCCGCAGCTGTTCGCGCAGGCTGTCGACGCAGTGCTGCAGCCGCTGCTGGCAGCCGGCGTCGGCCTCGAACTCGGCGCCGCGCACCCGGCATTCGCCCGGCGCCAGCGCCGGATCGGCCTCCAGCCTCCATTCTGCGGCGCGCTCCGGCGCCAGCTCGCGTATGCGCTGGCATTCCTCGGGATTCAGCAGCACCGTCACCTCGCCGCGGGCATGCGCGCCCTGCGGCAGCGCCGCCAGCGTTTCTTCCACCAAGTCGAGTATCTGCACCGGCTTCAGCGCCAGCTCGCAGCGGATCACCTGGCGCGCCACCTTGGCCACCAGCTCCACCACTTCGTCGCGCTGCGCCGCCTGGTAGTCGCGGCACAGCCTGTTCAGTTGGTCGATGGCGGCCTCTAGCGGCGCGCCCAGCGAGGCCAGTCCGGCCAGCGTCTCGGCGCGCGCGGCGGCGGCGCCCTCGGCGCGGCCCTGCTCCAGGCCGGCCTGGTAGCCGGCGTCGCGGCCGGCGGCCTCGCCGCTGTCATAGCCTTCGCGATAGCCGGCGTCCATGCCCTGGCGGAAGCCGTCGGCGGCCGAGGCCTGCACTTCGGCGGCGGCCTCGGGCGCCAGCGGCGCGCCGTCTATCAGCGGCGGAAAACGGAAGGGGCGCCAGGATTTCACTCGACCACTTCCTCGGGGAACAGCTGCAGGTCTATCTCGCCGGCGGCGGCCAGCTGGCGCACCTGGGCCATGATGTCGCGACGCGCCTCCTCGACGCGGCTCTTGGGCACCGGGCCGGAGCGGCGCATCGTCGCTTCGAAGCTCTGCGCCTGGCGGCGCGGCATCGTCTGGACGATGGCGTCGCGCACGGCCGGCTCGGCGCCTTTCAGCGCGATCGCCCACTGCTCCAGCGGAATGTCCTCGCAGATGCGCATCAGCACCGCCTCGGTCTGGCGCGACAGGATGAAGAAGTCGTACATCCTGACCTCGATCTCGTCGACGATGTCCGGATCGTGCGCGCGCAGCAGCTCCATCATCCGGCCGCGGTCGCCCGGCAGCCGGTTGATGATGTCGGCGGTCTGCTGCATGCCCTCGACCGCGGTGCTCTGCGTGTGCAGGCTTTCCAGACAGCGGTCGACCAGTTCCTCCAGCTCGTGCAGCAGTTCGCGGTCGACGTCGGTCAGCCGCGCCACATTGACCAGCACGCTGTCGCGGCTGGCGGCCGGCAGCGCCTCCACCACCTGGCCGGCCAGCGCCGGCGGCAGAAAGGCCAGGAAGACCGCCTGCATCCGCACGTGCTCGGCGGCGATGCGCTCGGCCAGCCATTGCGGCGACACCCATTGCAGCCTGGCCATCTTCGGCCGGATCGCGTCGCCGTAGATGGTGTCCAGCACGCTGCCGGCGATGTCGCCGCCCAGCGCCAGCTCCAGCGAGCGCTTCAAGAAGCTGCGGCTGGCGCCGTGGACGCCGCTCTGCTCGCGGTATTCGTCGAAGAAGCGCTGCATCGTCGCCTTCACCGCGTCCACCTTGATGCCGCTCATGCCGGACATCGCCTGCGTCACCTGCAGCAGCTCCTCGCGGCTGAGGCAGCGCAACACGGCCGCGGCCGGCTCCTCGCCCATGCACAGCAGCAATACGGCCGCCTGCTCGATCGCGCTCATCTGGCCGTTGCCGGCCGGCGGCGCCGGGGGCGCGTAGGCCGGGGACTCCGGCGCCGGATTATTGTTTGCGTCCATTGTTCTGCACCCATTGCTTGACCACTTCGGCCACCCGCTCCGGCTCCTTGGCCGCCAGCGCCTTCAGGTGGTCCACCAGCACGTCGACCGGGGAGCCGGCCGGCGGCAGATCGTAATTTTCCAGCAGCGGCACCACCGGGCTGTCGGTCGCGGCGGCCGCCGACGCCAACGCCGCCTGGCGCTGGCCGGCGGCCTCGCGCGGCGGGCGTTTGTCCAGCAGCGGATCGTCCGGCGTCACGTCTAGCTCGTCCGGCGCGTAGTCCTTCAGCTTGCGCTCGGCCAGTTGGCGGGCGATCTTCAGCAGCGGCCGCGCCAGCAGCAGATAGGCCAGCAGCAGCGCCAGCGCGTAGCCTGCCCAGCGCGCGCCCTCGTACCAGGTTTCCGGCTGCTGCCAGAACGGCTCCTGCTGCGCCGCGGCGGCAAACGGCAGCGTCGACACCGCCAGCACGTCGCCGCGCGCGGCGTTGATGCCGAGGCCGTTGCGCAGCAGCTTGTCGATATTGGCCAGCTCGGCCGGCTGCCAGCCCTTGCGGCTCGGCGCCGCGGCCTGATTCAGCGCCACCGCGACGCTGAGGCGGCGCAGCGTGCCGCGCGCGCGCTTGATATTGGTGATGTTGCGGTCGTAGGCGTACTGGCGGGTGACGGCGTTCTTGCTGTTGCCGGCCTTCTCGCCGGCGCCGCCGGACGCGTCGGTGTTGACCGGACGGTTGCTCAGCGAACCCGGCACGCCCAGCGCCATCTTTTCGGTGCTGGTTTCCTCGCGCGAGGCCTCGTTGGTGACCTTGGGCGCCTCGCCGTACTTCTCGCGCGTCTCCTCGACCCGGTCGTTGTCGACGTCGGCGGTGACGCTGACCTTGTAGTTGTCGGCGCCCAGCGCCGGCGTCAGCAGGTCGCGGACGTTCTGCAACGCCTCCTGGCGGAAGCGCTTCGCCGCCTCGCTGTCGTTGCCGGCGACGCCGCCGTCGGACAGATCGACGTGGGCGGACAGCAGATTGCCGGCCTGGTCGACCAGGGTCACCTGCGACGGCTCCAGCGTGGACACGCTGCCGGCCACCAGCTTGACGACGGCGGCGATCTGCTCGTTCGACAGCTGCTGCCCCGGCTTCAAGCTCACCACCACCGAGGCCGAGCCCTTCTCGTTGCCGGCGGTGACGAAGGAGGTGCTGCGCGGCAGCGACAGATGGACGCGCGCCGAACGCACCGGGTCCAGCGCCTGTATGCTCTGCGTCAGCTCGCCCTCCAGGCCGCGGCGGAAACGCACGTCCTGGACGAACTGACTGACGCCGAGCGGATCGTTCTTGTCCAGCAGTTCCAGCCCTGCCGGCAGTTGCGCGACGACGCCCTTGGCCGCCAGCTGCATGCGGGCGCGGGCCAGATCGGCGTCCGGCACCAGCACCTGGCCGGTCTGCGGATGGATGCGGTAGGGAATCTTGTCGGCGTCCAGCGCCGCCATCATGTCGGCGCCGTTGACCTTCTCCTGCGCGCCGAACACCGGCTTGTAGCTGGCGTCGTCGCGCCACAGCCACAGCGTCGCCACCACGCTGAGGCCGACGGCCAACAACACGATGGGCAGCAGATAGCGCCAGGCGGCGGCCGGCGGCAACGCGCGGCCGGCCATTCTTTGTTGAACCGCGGCCAGGCCGCTGCGCAATTGTTTGACCACGTCCGCTCCCGTTACAGCTGCATCTTGATCAGGTCGTCGACGGCGCCGACGACCTTGTTACGCACCTGCATCAGCATCGAGAACGACAGGCCGGCCTCCTGGCTCATCAGCATCGCGCCGACCAGGTCGTCGCTCTGGCCGCTGTCGACCTCGGTCATCTTTTCCGAGGCCAGGCGGTTCTGCTGGTCGACATCCTTCACCGCCGACACCATGGCCTGGCTGAAGCTATGGCCGGCCGGCACCTCGTCGCCGGCCGGGCGCGGCAGCGCGGCGGCGCCCTGGCCGATCGCGCCCATATCGGAGAGCAGCTGCTTGCGGTCGGCATGAATCATCAAGCCCAGATTGGTGGCCATCACACATCCTTAATCAACGGTATCGAAACGCTGCGGGCGCGCAGGCGTCGCCTTATTTAGGCAGGCTGGCGGATTTTAAACTTAATGGTTTATCAATCAGCCGGTACTTTTCACAATGTAAACCGTGAATTTTCCCCCTTTACCGTTGGCGGACAGCCAGTAAGATGCACACTCCCAGCAATCGCCGGAGGCTGCCGCGCAGCCGCCGCCCGTAAACGAATACCGCCATGCCCAAAGCCAAAATCGTTGCGCCCGAGGAAGGCGCCCGCCTGCAGGCCTTGGATCTGCGCACCCTGGGCCGTCCGATACACTTGCTGCCGCTGTTCGACCGCGCCCTGCAGCAGGAACTGGGCGACTTCCTCGACCGCGAGCTGAACCGCCGCTACCGCGCCTCCTTCCACATCGCCGCGCTGCGCCAGCTGCCCCCGCCCGCCGACGAGCGGCGCTGGCGCTGGCATGCGCTCGGCGACTGGCGGCTGGGCAGCCATTTCGACCGCAGCCTGCTGCTGGGCATACTCGACTACCGCTTCGGCGCCGCCGTCCAGTCGGACGAGACGCCGGACGAAACCGAAACCGAACGCCGGCTGGGCCGCAACCTGGCCGAGCGGCTGCTGCCGCGGCTGGCGAACGCGATCCGCCGGCTCGGCGCCGCCGCGCCCGAGGCCGCGCCGCGCGAGCTGCCGTTCGCGCCGCAGCCGGCCTGGCAGCTGGAGCTGGACCTGAGCGACGGCGACAAGGCGCTGGGCACGCTGAGGCTGCGGCTGGACGCCGTCGCCTTCGAGGCGCTGCTGCAAAGCCTTTCCGGCCAGCGGCCCCGCCTGCCCGGCGCGGTCGAGCACACCCGCTTCAGCGAGCAACTGAGGCTGAGGCTGAACGCCCGCCTGCTGGAGCAGGAACTGCCGCTCGGCGCCATCCTCGACCTCAAACCCGGCAGCGTGCTGCCCATCAAGCTGCCGCCGCGCGCGCTGGCCTGCGTGTCCGGCTCGCCGCTGTTCGGCGCCCAGGTCGCGGAACGCCAGGGCAAGCTGTGTCTCAGCGGCTTCGCCGACATCGAATAAGGAACCCGGATGGAACTGAATCAAGACTTCGACCTGGACGGCATCCTGGACGGCCTGGACGCCGCATCGGACACGACTGCGGCGCCGGCGCCGGTCCCGCGCGACATGACGCCCTTCCTGCGCAAGATCCCCGTCAAACTGACGCTGGAGGTCGGCAGCGCCGACATCAGCCTGGCCGACCTGTGCCAGATCGGCGCCGGCTCGGTCGTCGAACTGGACAAGATCGCCGGCGAGCCGCTGGACATCAAGGTCAACGGCACCGTGATCGGCCGCGCCGAGGTGGTGGTGTCCGGCGACAACTACGGCCTGCGCGTGCTGGAGCTGAACGACCTGCAGCTGGACAGCCTGGCCTGATGCGGCGCGTCGCTACGCTGCCGCTGATCGCGGCCGCCCTGCTCGCGGCCGCGCCCGCCTGGGCCGAGCCGCTGAAGCTGCTGTCGGCCAATGCCGGCGGCGCCTCCGTCGACTTCACGATCAAGACCCAGATCCTGATCCTGATGACGGCGCTGGGCCTGCTGCCGGTGCTGGTGCTGATGATGACCAGCTTCACCCGCTTCGTCATCGTGCTGTCGCTGCTCAGGCAGGCGCTGGGCCTGCAGCAGGGCCTGCCCAACCGGCTGATCACCGGCGTCGCGCTGATCCTGACGCTGCTGGTGATGCGCCCGGTCGGGCTGCAGGTGTGGAACGAGGCGCTGGCGCCGTTCGACCAGGACAAGATCACGATGCAGCAGGCGCTGGAAATCGCCGCGAAGCCGATCAGCCGCTTCATGCTGGCCCAGACCGGCAAGACCGCGCTGGCGCAGGTGGCCAAGCTGTCCGGCGAGGAGAACGTCGCCCGGCCGGAAGACCACGCCTTCACCGTCAAGCTGGCGGCCTTCGTGCTGTCCGAATTGAAAACCGCCTTCCAGATCGGCTGCATGCTGTTCATCCCCTTCCTGGTGATAGACCTGGTGGTGTCCAGCGTGCTGATGGCGATGGGCATGATGATGCTGTCGCCGCTGGTGATCTCGCTGCCGCTGAAACTGCTGCTGTTCGTGCTGGTGGACGGCTGGTCGCTGACCGTCAACACGCTGGTCACGTCGATTCAGGCCTATTAGGAGGGATGAAGCCGTGCTGACGCCCGATATCGCCGTCGACATCGTCAACGACAGCCTGCGCGTGGTGGTGACGCTGGTGGTGCTGCTGGTGCTGCCCAGCCTGATCGTCGGCGTCGTCGTCAGCCTGATCCAGGCCGCGACCCAGATCAACGAGCAGACGCTGTCCTTCCTGCCCAGGCTCTTGATCGTGCTGTTGACGATAGCGCTGGCCGGCCACTGGATCACCGGCTACCTGATGGACTTCTGCGTCGCGATGTTCCAGCGCGCCGCCAGCCAGGTCGGATGACGATGCAGGGCCTGTACGCCCAGTTGCTGGAGTTGATTCCGGCGGTCTGGTGGCCGTTCTGCCGCCTGATGGCCGCCTTCGTCGTCGCCCCCTTCATCGGCGACGCCGTGGTGCCGATGCGCGCCCGCATCGGCCTGGCGCTGCTGTTGGCCGTCGCCTGCCTGCCGGCGATGCCGGCCCACTCCCCCATCGATCCGTTCACCATCGCCGGCGTTGCCGCCAGCGTCGAACAGGCTGTCATCGGCCTCTTGTTCGGACTCGCCTTCCAGCTGACGATGTCGGTGCTGGCGCTGCTCGGCTTCCTGCTGTCGTCGCAGATGGGCCTGTCGATGGCGGTGATGAACGATCCGGGCAACGGCAACAGCTCCGACGTGGTGTCCGGCCTGCTCTACCTGCTGGCGGCGCTGCTGTTCTTCGCGCTGGACGGCCACCTGGTGCTGGTTCAGGTGGTGTACGCCAGCTTCCGCGCCTGGCCGCTGGGCGGCGGCATTCCGCAGGCCTCGCTGCCGGCGCTGGCCGCCAGCGTCGGCTGGGTGATGTCGGCGGCGATGGTGCTGGCGCTGCCGGCGGTGTTCGCCACCTTCGTCGTCCAGGCCGGTTTCGGCATGATCAACCGCGTGGCGCCGGCGCTGAACCTGTTTTCCTTGGGCTTCCCGGTGGTGACGCTGTTCGGCCTCGGCACGCTGAGCCTGCTGATGCAGGTGCTGCCGCCGCAATACCTGAGCCTGAGCGGGCAGACGCTGCGCCTGCTCGACACGCTGCTGGCGGCCGGCCATGGCTGAGACGCGCCAGGGCGACAAGACCGAAAAGGCCACGCCTCAGCGGCTGCGCAAGGCGCGCGAGCAGGGCCAGGTGCCCCGCTCCAAGGACCTGGCCGCGGCGCTGGGCCTGGTCCTGGCCTTGAAGCTGATGTTCTGGCTGGCGCCGGACTGGCTGGATGATTTCCGTCGGCTGTTCGCGCTGGCCTTCGCCTCGCTGGCCGGCGAAGGCGCGCTGGAGAACAGCTGGTCCAAGCTGTTCGCCGGCACGCTGCTGCTGACGCTGAAGATGCTGGCGCCGCTGGCCTTGATCCCGCTGACCATGCTGCTGATCAGCCTGTTTCCCGGCGGCTGGATCTTCGTGCTGTCCCAGATCAGCCCGAAGTTCGAGCGGATGAACCCGCTGGCCCACCTGTCGCGGCTGGCCTCGCCCAAGCACGCCAGCGAAATCGGCAAGTCTATCGCCAAGGCGCTGCTGCTGGGCTGGCTGCTGTACCGCATCGCCTCCTCCGCGCTCGGCGATTTCTTCGCCCTCGCCGGCATGCCGCTGCTGCCGACGCTGGCCGGGGCCGCCGACCTCTTGCTGTCCTGCCTGCTGAAGCTCGCCGCCGTCTTCCTGCTGTTCGCGCTGGCCGACCTGCCGCTGCAGGTCTTCCTGTTCCTGAAGCAGCAGCGCATGAGCAAGCAGGAGATCAAGGAGGAATACAAGAACACCGAGGGCCGCCCCGAAGTGCGCCAGCGCATACGCCAGCTGCAGCGCCAGCTGGCCCAGCGCGGCGTGCGCAAGGCGCTGCCCGGCGCCGACGTGGTCCTGGTCAATCCCAGCCACTACGCGGTGGCGCTGAAATACGACGAGGACCGCGCCGAGGCGCCGTTCATCGTCGCCAAGGGCGTCGACGAGATGGCGCTGTACATCCGCCAGCTGGCCGACGAAATGAAGCTGACGGTGCTGCCGCTGCCGCCATTGGCGCGCGCCGTCTACCACACGACCCAGGTCAACCAGCAGATCCCCGCGCCGCTGTACCGCGCGGTGGCGCAGGTGCTGACCTATGTTTTGCAACTGAAGGCGTTCCAGGCGGGTAGCCGCCGCAACAATCCGGTGCTGCCGGAGTTGTCGGTCCCGCGCGAATTGTCCGACCCCGAGCCCGCATCATGAACTCGCTGACCAAACTGCTTGCCGACATCGGCCGCCACAAGCTGGCCGCCCCGCTGTTCCTCCTCGCCATCCTGGCGATGGTGATGCTGCCCCTGCCGCCTCTGGCGTTGGACATGCTGTTCACCTTCAACATCGTGCTGGCCATCATCGTGATCCTGGTCAGCGTGTCGGCGCGGCGGCCGCTGGACTTCTCGGTCTTCCCCACCATCATCCTGGCCACGACGCTGCTCAGGCTGTCGCTGAACGTGGCGTCCACCCGGGTGGTGCTGCTGCACGGCCACCAGGGGACGCATGCCGCCGGCCGGGTGATCGAGGCCTTCGGCAATGTGGTGATAGGCGGCAACTTCGTCGTCGGCATGGTGGTCTTCGTCATCCTGATGATCATCAACTTCATGGTGGTGACCAAGGGCGCCGAACGGATCTCCGAAGTGTCGGCCCGCTTCACGCTGGACGCGCTGCCGGGCAAGCAGATGGCGATAGACGCCGACCTGAACGCCGGCCTGATCAATCAGGAGCAGGCACAGCAGCGCCGCCGCGACATCGCCACCGAGGCCGATTTCTACGGCGCGATGGACGGCGCGTCCAAATTCGTCCGCGGCGACGCCATCGCCGGCATCCTGATCCTGATCATCAACCTGTTCGGCGGCGTCGCCATCGGCGCGCTGATGCACGATCTGTCGATGGGCGACGCCTTCCGCCAGTACGCGCTGCTGACGATAGGCGACGGTCTGGTCGCGCAGATTCCGGCGCTGCTCCTGTCGTCGGCCGCCGCCATCATCGTCACCCGCATCAATGACGAGGCCGACATGCCCAAGCAGGTCGGCAGCCAGATGCTGGCGTCGCCGACGGTGCTGATGAGCGCCGCCGGCATGATGCTGGTGCTGGCCGTCATCCCCGGCATGCCGTGGCCGACCTTCCTCGGCTTCGCCGCGCTCCTGGGCTATGTCGCCTGGCGCATGCACGCGCGCCGGCCGCCCGCCTCCGCCGCCCCCAGCCAGGCGGCGGTCAAATCGGCCTTGCAAGGCGAGGCCGAGATCGAACTGGAATGGAGCACGCTGCCGTACGCCGACACGTTGGGCATCGCGCTCGGCTACCGGCTGGTGGCGCTGCTGGACGCCGGCCAGGGCGCGCCGCTGACGAAAAGGGTCAAGGGCGTGCGCCAGAGCCTGTCCGAGCAGATGGGCCTCTTGCTGCCGACGGTCAATCTGCGCGACGACCTCAGGCTCAGGCCGTCGCAATACGCGATACAGCTGTCGGGCGGCACCGTCGCCGAGGCCGAGGTCTACGCCGACCGGCTGATGGCGATTCCTTCGCCGGACGTCTACGGCGACATCGACGGCGTCCCCGGCATCGACCCGGCCTACGGCATGCCGGTGACCTGGATAGCCCAGGCCGACAAGGGCAAGGCGCTGGGCCTGGGCTACCAGGTGGTGGACTGCGCCAGCGTGATGGCCACCCATTTGAACAAGGTGATGCGCGAGCACCTGGCCGAGCTGTTCCGCCACGACGACGTGACGGCGCTGTCCGAACGGCTGGCGGCGCTGGCGCCCAAGCTGGCGGCGGCGCTGAACCAGGCGCTGACGCCGGTGCAGCAGCTGCGCGCCTTCCGCCAGCTGCTGCAGGACAATGTGTCGCTGAAGGACATCGTGCCTATCGCCACCGCGCTCTTGGAGGCCAGCGACAGCACCAAGGATCCCATCATGCTGGCCGCCGAGGTGCGCTGCGCGCTGCGGCGGCAGATCGTGCAGTCCATCGCCGGCCCGCGCGACGAGATCCGCGCCTTCAATCTGTCGGCCGAACTGGAGAACCTGCTGCTCGGCGCGCTGTCGCAGGCGCAGCAGACCGGCAAGCCGCAGCTGGACAGCTTCCCGGTCGATCCCAATGTGCTGCAGCAGCTGCAGACCGGCATGCCGGCGGTGCGCGACCAGATGAAGCAGCTGGGACAGCCGCCGGTGCTGCTGGTGATGCCGCAGATCCGACCGCTCTTGGCGCGCTACGGCAGGCTGTTCGCGCCCGGCCTCAACGTGCTGTCGTACAACGAGGTGCCGGAGAATCGCCAGGTCAGCCTGACCGGCACGCTGGGCTGACGAAGGCGCGTTTCGGACTGGTATGGTCAGTTCTTGCAATTACTATTGTAATTTTTCGCATGTTGTGAAAATGCAAATGCATGTTTCGCAAATTAGGGAAATTTGCCATTTTGCGCGGATTGACCCGCCATGCCGGCCGCATGGGTGTTAGCATCACGAATATGAATTTCCTGTGACGGTATATGCCCATGTCGACACCCAAGTCCGCCAACCAGATCATTTGCGACAATATCCGCAGCCAGCTGGAGCAGTTCCGCTGGCCCGAGGCCCAGCAGGCCGGCCTGATAGAACAGATCCTCGGCCTCAGCACCTCGCAGGCCTACCGCAAGCTGAACGGCAGCAGCCCGTGGCAGCTGGCCCAGGTGGAGAGACTAGCCCACTACCTGAACATCCCGACATCGAATCTGCTGATAGACCCGGCCCAGCAGGACAGCCAGATCCCGGCCGGCAACGAGCTGACGCCGGCCATCCTGCACCTGAACAGCCACAGCGGCGAGGCGCATTGCTGGATACAGTTGGGCGAGCAACTGGCCGACGACTCCTGCTCGCCGCTGCTGCTGGCCAAGCGCCTGCACGACTGTTGGCACGTCTTCCCCGGCACCCAGTTCGACGGCGAGGACGGCTACGAGGTCACCTACCTGACGATACGCCCGCCGACCCGCGCCAATACCAAGCGGCTGCTGGTCGCGGTGCTCGACGACAAGGACTCCGACCTGCTGTCGGCCATCCTGGTGCAGCAGGGCCTGTTCGCCCTGCCGTACAGCCATCCGCAGACGCTGCTGCAGGCGCTGCCGCACGAGGACTTCGACGCCTTCGTGCTCGACTGGGTGCTCGGCGAGCCGACCAGCTGCATGGACGTGATCGAGACGATACGCCGCCAGTCGGCGACCGTGCCCATCGTCGTGCTGACCGGCTACGCGCTGGAGCACGAGAGCGAGCTGTCCAAGGCGCTGCAGATGCCCGGCGTCTACTACATCGGCAAGCCGACGCCCGGCTCCATCCTGGCGCTGCAGATCAAGAACATGGTCACCAACGCGCTGGAACACGCCTGAGACGGCGGACAACGCCCATAAATTTGAAGCGGCCTCTCCATTTCCGCCGCCGACGATGAAAAACGCCACTCTCGCCCGTCGAGAATGGCGTTTTCATTAAGAGCCGCCAACAAAACCGCGCAGCGTACCTGAGCCAAGGCGCGCCGACGCAGGCAGTACAAGTAGTACGACAAGGAGGCGCAACGCAGGATCAGGGTTTTTGTTAGCGGGTCTAAAGGAGGCCATCGATGCTGACTGAAAAACCCATCGCGGAACGGGATGCCCGAAGGAATCCGGGCGAGGAATTACTTGAATCCGTGCTCGCAATGAAGTCTGGAAACGCGGCTCGCGTGACTAAAGTCACGCCGGCGCTTGCCGCACAGGCCGACGCTCAAGTCGGCGTATCACAAGCCGTACCCGGCCATGCCGCCCGCCCGAAGACTGTCCACATCAGAGCCTGTTCAAGGCCTGTTGCGAACAAGGCAGCGCTTTAAAACATCGTCACAGCGGCAGCGCCGCCAGCGCCTCGCGCAGTCGCGGGCCGTCGAAGGGCTTGTCCAGCCTGGCGGCGAACCAGGCGGCCCGCGCGTCGGAGAACTCCGTCGGGTCGGCGCTCATCGCCAGCATCAGCGGCCGCTGCGGCTGCTTGCGCGCCAGCTCCGCCAGCAGATAGCCGCTGTCCTCGCCCAGTTGCATGTCCAGCAGCAGGATGTCGAAGCGCTGCTGGGCCAGGCAGGCGGCCGCCTGGCTCAGCGTCGCGGCGCAAGCGACCTGGAAACCGTCCTGCGCCAGCCAGTCGGCCACCGAGCTGCGTATCACCTCGTCGTCGTCGACCAGCAGCAGGCTGCGGCTGACGTCGCGGTCCTGCACCTCGCGCAGCGGCAGCCTCACGCTGAAGACGGAGCCGGCGCCGACCCGGCTTTCCATCTCGATGTGGCCGCCGAACAGCCTGACCAGCTCCTTGACGATGGACAGGCCCAGCCCGCTGCTGCCCGGCCGGCGGTTGCGCCCCTGGCTGAACGGCTGGAAGATGCGCTGGCGGTCCTCGTCGGCGATGCCTATGCCGGTGTCGCTGACCTGCAGCAGCAACTCCATATGCTCGTTGCAGGTCTGGCCGCGGGCGGTCAGCGTCACCGCGCCCTGATCGGTGTAGCGTATCGCGTTGGAAACCAGATTGCCTATGATCTGGCGCAGCCGGATCTCGTCCATCAGCACCATCTCGGGCAGATTGTCGACGCGGCAGTTCAGCGTCAGCCCCTTGGCGTCGGCCAGCGGCTGCATCACGTCCTGCACGGCGCGCAGCACCGACGCCAGACGGACCCGGCCGGGATTCAGCCGCAGCTGCATATTCTTGATCGCCGAGATGTCCATGATGTCGTGCACCTGGCTGGCCAGCTGCCCCATGCCCGCCTTCAGCCGCTTCAGCGCCATCTGCGCGCCCGGCTGCGGCGCCACCGCCGGCTCCACCAGTTCCATGCACATCTGCATCGACTGCAGCGGCGAGCGTATCTCGTGTCCCAGCGTGCCGAGGAAGGTGGTGCGGTCCAGCTCCAGCGCCACCGTCGCCTGATGCGCGGCGCGCTCCTGCTCCAGCAAGGACTGGCGCGCCTCGGCCAGCTCCTTCAGCTCCCGGTAGCGCATCAGCATCAACAGGATGCCGCCTATGCCGCCGCACAAGACCAGCTGCAGCACCATCATCTGCGAACGCTGGCTGGACAGCGCGCTGGTGCGCGCCACCCGGGCGGACACCTCGGCCTCTCGGCTTTGCACGGCGAAATTCGCCAGCACCGGTCTCAGCGCGTCTATCCTCACCACCATCTTGCGCGCCAGCGGCGGCGTCAGACGCTGCCACTCCTGGTCGCGCAGCAAGGGCTTCAGCGCCCCGACCAGCGCCTCGAAACCGCTGACCTTGCTGAGCTGGCGGTGCACCAGCACGCTGTCGGGCGCCTCGAACACCTGGTAGCGGCTTTGCAGCAGCTGGAACTGCTGCAGCAGATCGGCCTGCGACTCGGGATCGGCGGCGAAGCCTATCAGCTCGGCCCGGGTCTTCTCCAGCTCGATGTGCAACTGGGCCACGGTCCAGTACAGCTGCTCGCTCTTGCCGCTGTCTATCAGCCCCTGGCTGGCGCGGTCTATCCGGTAGAAATTCCAGCCGGCGGCCAGCAGCAGCAACAGCAGAGACAGCATCAGCCACCACGGGGCCTGCAGATAGCGCTTCACGCGGGACAGCGTCACATCACCTCCATCGCCTCGACCTGCCATACCAGCTTGGCGTCAAGCGGCGGGCCCTTTTCGGAATCCGTCATCTCCGGCAGCGGATACATCAGCCACAGCGGACCGTAGTGCGCGACGTCGAACGGCTTGTTGTCGATGCGGCGCGCCAGCACCACATTGCGCCGCACCAGTTCGACGGTGGAAATGTCGTAGCGGTAATAGTTGATCGCCAGCACCCGCACCGTCGTGCCCTTGGCGTCCACCTTGGCCAGGATGTCGCGCACCAGCGGGCCGCTGAAGGTCACCGACGGCGTCCAGCTGGTGGTGGTGGTGAAACTCATCTGCCGCAAGCGGGCCAGATCGCTGTCGCGAAACTGGTAGATCCCGCGCTTGGCATCGGTGAAACGGCCAATGCGGCCGGACACGGTCAGCACCACCGGGTCGGCATCCGCCAGGACACAAGCGCTCAAGCACAGGCCTATCAACGCACACAAGGCCTTTCGCATAGCCATCCTCTTTCCGTCACGCATCAAAAACGGCCAATTATATTCACCCCCGGAGGGCGCAACCAGCCCTGTACCGATAAATGGCGCGCGGCCGCCACACAAGGCGGGCGCCATAAAGCAAAAAGCCAGCGGCTCGCGCCACTGGCTTGCGGTGCGACGGCGGAAAACCGCCGCCTGCAACGATATTACTGCAGCAGGGACATGGCCAGGCTGTTCATGCTGCCGCTTTGCTTCAGCATCGAGGTGCTGGCTTGCATCAGCATCTGCTTGGCGGTCATCGTGGCGCTTTCGCTGGCGTAGTCGGTGTCCATGATGCGACCCTTGGCCGCCAGGGTGTTGTTGTTCACGTTGTTCAGGTTGTTGACCACGTGATCCAGGCGGTTGGAGTTGGCGCCCAGGGCGGAGCGCACGGCACCGACGCTGTCCAGGGCGGTGTTCAGCAAGTCGATGGTGGCGGCGGCGCCGATTTCGGTGCCGGCGGTGGCGCTCGGGGTCTTGTACTGGGCGGAAGCGCCTTGCAGAGCGGTGTCCAGCGCGGTGATCTGCGCGGATACGTCAGTGGACATCACTTCGGAGGAGCTGGCGCCGATCTGGAAGTTCACGGCCGCGGCCAGCTTGCCGCCGGTCTTGGCCAGCAGCTTTTCGCCGCCGAAGGTGGTGTTGCTGACGATGTTGTTCAGTTCCTTGCCCAGCGCGTCGTACTCGGACTGCATCGCGGTCTTGTCGTTGGCGGTGGCGGTGCCGTTGGCGCCTTCGGTGGACAGGTCCTTCATCCGTTGCAGGATGTTGGTCACTTCGTTCAGCGCGCCTTCGGCGGTCTGCATCATCGAGATGCCGTTCTGGGCGTTCTTCATCGCAACGGTCATGCCGCGGCTTTGCGCGTCCAGACGGGTGGCGATCTGCAGGCCGGCGGCGTCGTCCATTGCGGAGTTGATGCGCTGGCCGGTGCCCAGGCGCGTCATCGAGGTCGACAGCGCGCTTTGGGTGGAATTCATGTTGGACTTGGTGTTCAGTGCCGCGATATTGGTGTACAGGCTCAGCATGGGGTGCTCCGTCTCTAGTTGGTCGTAAAGCGGCATCGCTGCCGTTACCGAGACAAGGCGGCCGATGGCGGACGGAACTTAACTGCAAGCATATGTGAATAATCACGCCTTTTTTATAAACGGTTATTCGTTGCCAGGACAGCTATAACGGATCAAGACCAACAAGCCGTCGGCATAACCCGGCCATGAACGTCCAAGCCAATCCCTTCCTGTTCGAAAGCGCGGCGCTGAGCCATCTGCCCAATTACGGTCCGGTGCGCTCGACTCAGCTGTGCGGCTATCTGTCCATAGGAGACTCGGCCGGCGGCTGGCTGTATTTCTGGTTCAGCGAGGCGGTCGGCAGTCCCGAGCGGGCGCCGCTTCTGGTATGGATCAACAGCGGTCCCGGCATCGGCGCGCTGGCCACCCTGTTCGACGAGCACGGTCCCTATCTGCTGGACAGCGGCGGCCGGGTCTACTCCAATCCGTTCAGCTGGCACCACCATGCCAACTACCTGTTGCTGGACCAGCCGCTGGGCCACGGCCTGTCGTTCTCCACCCATCCGCGCTATCTGCCGGAAAGCCACGACGAGTCCTGCCAACAGCTCTACCACGCGCTGCAGGAATTCCTGCTGCGCTGGCCGCGCTACCGCGAAGTCGATTGCTATCTGTTCGGCGCCGGCCAGACCGGCCACACGCTGGCCCGGCTCGCCAACGCCATACTGGACGGCAACGGCTGCGGCCAGCCGCTGATCAATCTCAAGGGGATAGGATTGGGCAACGGCCAGGTCGCGCCGGAAATCCAGCTGCCCAGCCATATCGACTACGCCAGCCAGCACCGGCTGATCAACGAGGAGGAAAGGCAGCGGCTGGAGGCGATGCTCCAGGACTACATCCGGACCCGGACCGCCGTCACCCCGCTGCAGCGCAAGGAAGCCAGCCACATCGCCCAGGACATGAACGCCTACATCCGGCAGTGCAGTGGCCGCGATCTCGACGACGTCCGCCATCCGCCGTCGACGCGTCACCGCCGGGTCGAGGAGTACCTGGCCCGGCCGGCGGTGCAGCAGGCCCTGCACATAGACCCGCGCTCGCTGAATGAACTAAAGCCGACGCCGCAATCGCTGCTGGAGGCCGCGTGGCTGGAATCGTCGGCGCCGCTGTTTCCGCGGCTGCTGGAGAAGCTGAAAGTGCTGCTCTATCACGGCGAATACTGCTTGGAGGGCAATTATCTGGGCGCCGACGCCTGGCTGGACGCGCTGCCCTGGAGCGGCGCGGCTGAATTCCGCCAATGCAAACGCCAGAGCTGGCGGCCCTACGGCCTGGCCGCCGGCCTGATCCGGCAACACCACCATCTGTCGCACATCATCATACAGAACGCCGGCCTGCACGCGGCCCACGACCAGCCGGCCATCGTCCAGGCGATGTTGAAACACTTCCTGCACGACGACGCCGGCTGAAATCCCGCGCACGCTCCATGCGCCGACAAGGCCGAAAAATGACAAACAGATTGACCGTCGGTCGCGCTTGACGCTTAAATATCCGATCCGATATCCAGGAGATTCGATCATGAGCGCCATCGTCGGCGACGCCGTCCGTCAATTATGGCTGCACTGCGGCCTGGCCCCCGAATGGCTGGACAGGCTAAGCCTGTCCGGCGACGAGCCGGCGCTGCCGTCGTCCTTCGCGCTGGGCCGCGCCGCCCAGGCCTGCGTCGCCGCCAGCGGCCTGGCCGCCGCCTCCTTCCGGCAACTGCGCGGCGGCGGCCCGCAGACGGTCAGCGTGGACATGGGCCACGCCGCGGCCGAGTTCCGCAGCGAGTTGTATCTGCGGGTGGACGGCGAGCCGCCGGCCGACCCGTGGGACAAGATAGCCGGCGTCTACCGCTGCGGCGACGGCCGCTGGCTGCGCATACACACCAATTTCCCCCACCACCGCGACGGCGTGCTGCAACTGCTGAACTGCGACTACGACAAGGCCGCGGTCGCCGCCGCGCTGCAAGACTGGCGCGCTTTCGATTTCGAGGACGCCGCCGCCGAACGCGGCCTGGTGGCGACGGCGCTGCGCAGCTTCGACGAATGGGACGCCCACCCCCAGGGCCTGGCGGTGGCCGGCTTGCCGACGCTGAGCATCAACCGCATCGCCGACGCGCCCCCGCTGCCGCTGCCGGCCGGCGAACGCCCGCTGGAGAACGTGCGCGCGCTGGACCTGACCCGCGTCATCGCCGGCCCGGTGGCCGGCCGCGTGCTGGCCGCCCACGGCGCCGACGTGCTGCACATCACCTCGCCCCGCCTGCCGACCATTCCGACGCTGGACATCGACATGGGCCGCGGCAAGCGCAATGCCCGGCTGGACCTGACGATGGAGGCGGACAAGGCGCGCTTGCGCGGTCTGCTGGCCGGCGCCCACGTCTTCATACAGGGCTACCGCCCCGGCGGCCTGGCGGCGCTGGGCTTCTCGCCGGAAGCGGCGGCCGGCCTCAGGCCCGGCATCGTCTACGTCACGCTGAACGCCTACGGCAACGCCGGCCCCTGGGCCGGCCGGCACGGCTTCGACTCTCTGACCCAGACCGCCTCCGGCTTCAACGTCGCCGAGGCCGAGGCCTTCGGCGCCGACGCGCCGCGCGCCTTCCCGGGCCAGATACTGGACCACAGCGCCGGCACCCTGGCCGCGCTGGGCGCGATCGCCGCGCTGCACCGCCAGCAGCGGGAGGGCGGTAGCTGGCATGTCGAAGTATCGCTGGCCCAGGCCGGCCGCTGGCTGCGCGGCCTGGGCCGCATCGCCACGACGGCATCGCTGCCGACGCTGGAACAGGCCCGTCCGTGGCTGGAAGAAAGCGAATCCGGCTTCGGCCGCCTGCTGAGCGTGCGCCACGCCGCCCTGCTGTCGGCGACGCCGGCGCGCTGGGCGCTGCCGTCAATGCCGCTGGACGCGCACGCGCCGGTCTGGGCCGATTGAAAAACGCTAAGCCGACAGGCGGCGCAGGTTCAGGCTGGCCGGCACCCGCACATCGCGTTCGGCCAGCGCCTCGCCGCGCAGCAGCGCCATCACCTGGCCCAGGCTGGCCTCGGCCAGGCGGTCGCTGTCCTGCCGGATCGCGTCTATCGGCAGCGGCAGGCAATCGAGCAAGGGATGATCGTCGAAAGTCAGCAGGTATTGCGGCGCCTCGCGCAGGCGGTGCCGCTCGCGGATGAAGGACAGCACGCCCTCCAGCAAGGTGATCGCCGTGGTGAACAGCGCGCGCGGATAACGGCCGCGCCGCTGGTACCAGTCCCGCATCAAGGCATAACCGGATTCGCGCTGGAAGTCGCGCTCGGCCACCCAGTCGCCGGCCGGCGCGATGCCGTGCGCCGCCAGGGCCTGCCGATAGCCGGCCAGCCGTTCGCGGCCGGACGACAGCGTCGGCTGGCCGCCGAAATACACCAGCTCGTCGACGCCGGCCGCCAGCACCGGCCCCAGCAAGGCTTCGACGCTGGCCGCGGCGGCCGTCACCGCCGCCGGAATGCCGCTGCCGGGGATGTGACGGTCGGCGAAGACGAAGGGCAGCCTGCCGGTCCACGGCAGATAGCGCTCGGCGTCGCCGCTGCACGGCACGACTATCATCCCGTCCACCTGGCGGGCGGCCAATTGGCCGATGCCGGCGCTCTCGCGTTCGGCGTCCTCGTCGCTGGTCACCATCAACAGCTGATAACCCAGGGCGCGGCAGCCGTTCTCCAGCGCCTGCGCCAGCGCGGCGTGGCTGGAGTTGGTCAGGTCGGGAATCACCAGGCCTATGCTGCTGCTGCGCCGGCTGCGCAGGCTGCGCGCCTGCTGCGAAGGACGGAAATGGTGCTCGCGCGCCACCCGCTGCACTTTTTCCACGGTGGCGGACGAGATGCGGTAGCGCTCGGCATGGCCGTTCAGCACCATGCTGGCGGTCGTACGCGACACGCCGGCCAACTCGGCGATGTCGTCTATGGTCAGGCGTTTGAAATGGCTCATTGGCGGTGCGGACGATGGGAACTGACGAAATAGATGATATCGGCAAAAACGGGTCCGGCGCACCGCGCCGGACCCGTCCGCCTGCCGCCGCCTACTGTTTGACCAGGTTCAGCGGCACCGGGATGAAGCGCTCCACCTTCTGCCCCTCGGCCAGCTTCTTCGCGGTCTGCACGCCATAGGCGCCGATCAGCGCCGGCTGTTGCTGCACGGTGGCGGACAGCGTGCCGGATTTCACCGCGGCCACCGCGTCGGGCGTCGCGTCGAAACCGACCACGACGACGTTCTTCAATCCGGCGGCCTGGATCGCCTTGACCGCGCCCAGCGCCATCTCGTCGTTGTGGGCGAACACGCCCTGGATGTCCTTGTTGCCCTGGATGATGTTCTCCATCACCGACAGGCCCTTGGCGCGGTCGAAATCGGCCGGCTGCCTGGCCAGCAGCTTGACGCCGCCCTTGTTGTCGACCACCTGGTGGAAGCCCTCGCCGCGCTCGCGGGCGGCGGAGGAGCCGGCTATGCCTTCCAGCTCGACGATGCGGCCCTTGCCGCCCAGCTTGCCCAGCAGATACTGGCCGGCCATCACGCCGCCGGCGGTGTTGTCGGACGCGATGTGGGAGCTGACCGCGGCGCCGTTGACGCTGCGGTCCAGCGACACCACCTTGATGCCCTTGTCGGTCGCTTCCTTCACCACATTGGCGACGGCGGAGGAATCGGTCGGATTGATCAGGATCACGCCCACCTTCTTCTGGATCAGGTCCTCGACGCTGGCCTGCTGCTTGGCCGGATCGTCCTGCGCGTCGACGGTGATCAGATTGACGCCCTGCTTCTTGGCCTCGGCCGCCGCGCCGTCGCGCAACTCGACGAAGAAGGGGTTGTTGAGCGTGGACACCGCCAGGCCGACGGTGATCTTGCCGTCCGCCGCCGCGGCGCTGGCGTCGCCGGCGGCCGAGCCCGGCCCCTGCTTGGAGCAGGCGGCGACGCCGAGGGCCAGAACGCCAACCATCAGCGGGGTGAGAATGCGTTTCATGCTGAGACTCCCTGAAGAATGGACAGATGCACTGCATTGGGCGGCGGGGCCGCCGGAATCACTTGTTGCCGCGGCGGTCCAGCAGCACCGCCAGCAGAATCACCGCGCCCTTGATCACCTGCTGGTAGAACGAGGACACGCCGAGGAGGTTGAGGCCGTTGTTCAACACGCCTATCAGCAAGGCGCCGACCAGGGTGCCGAAGATCCATCCGCGGCCGCCGGTCAGGCTGGTGCCGCCCAGCACCACCGCGGCGATGGCGTCCAGCTCGTAGCCGGTGCCGGCCGTCGGCTGCGCCGAGTTCAGCCGCGAGGTCAGCACCACGCCGGCCAGCGCCGACATCGCGCCGGAAACGGAGTAGACCCACAGCTTGATGCTGTCGACCTTGACGCCGGACAGCCGCGCCGCCTCCTCGTTGCCGCCGGCGGCGTACAGATGGCGGCCGAACACCGTCTTCTTCAACACGAACCAGAAGACGGCGAACAGGACCAGCATCGACACCACCGGCACCGGCACCAGGCCGGCGACGTAGCCGCCGCCCAGCATCGAGAACAGCTCGCTGTCGAAACCGGTGATCGGGCTGCCGTTGGAAAACACCAGCGCCAGGCCGCGCAGTATCGTCATCGTCGCCAGCGTCGCGATGAACGGCGCCACCCTGCCCTTGCTGATGACCAGGCCGTTGAACAGGCCCATCGCGGCGCCGGCGGCGATGCCGGCCAGCGTCGCCAGCATCGGATCGGCGCCGGCGCGCAGCAAGGTCGCCGCGATCACCGACGACAGGGCCAATATCGAACCGACCGACAGGTCTATGCCGCCGAGCAGGATCACCAGCGTCATGCCGAAGGCGATCAGCGCGTTGATCGACACCTGGCGCATCACATTCAGCAGATTGTTGACGGTCAGGAAATCCGGACTCATCACCGACAGGCCGGCGGCCACCAGCGCCAGCGCGATGAACGGTCCGAGACGTTGCAGAGTGGCTTTTTGTTGCGGGGTCATGCTTGCTTCCTGGTTTCGGTGGCGACGGCCCCGCCGGTCGCGGCGGCCATCAGGGTTTCCTGGCTGCAGCCGGCGGCGGCGAAGATGCCGGCCTGGCGGCCCTCGTGCAGCACCAGGATGCGGTCGCTCAGCGCCAGCACTTCCGGCAACTCCGACGACACCATCACGATGGCGGTGCCGGCGGCGGCCAGTTGGTTGACGATGTGGTAGATCTCGGCCTTGCCGCCGACGTCGACGCCGCGCGTCGGCTCGTCCAGCAGCAAGACCTTGGGCGGGCGCGCCAGCCATTTGGCGAACACCACTTTCTGCTGATTGCCGCCGGACAGCGACTTGACGTCCAGTTCGGCGTCGCGGGTGCGGATGCGCAGCTGGGCGATCAGCTCGTCGACGGCGCGCTTTTCGTCGTCGGCGCGCACCACGCCCAGACGGGCGTAGCGGTCCAGGTGGACCAGCGTCGCGTTCTCTCGCAGCGACATGCCCAGCACCAGCCCCCTGCCCTTGCGGTCTTCCGGCACGAAGCCCAGGCCGGCGGCGATGGCGTCGCCGGGCGCGGCCACCCCGAGTGCCACGCCGTCCAGCGCGACGCGGCCGGCCGTGCGGCGCTTGGCGCCGAACAGCGTCTTCAGGATGTCGCTTCGTCCCGAGCCCATCAGTCCGGCGATGCCCAGCACCTCGCCGGCGCGGACGTCGAAGGAGATGCCTTCTATCATGTCCCCGTCGGAGAGGTTCTCCACCGCCAGCCTGACCGCGCCCGGCGCGGCCTGCCGCTTCGGATAGCGCTCGCCTATCTCGCGTCCGACCATCATCCGCACCACCTCGTCGAAATCGGTGGCGGCGACGTCGCGCTCGCCGACGAAACAGCCGTCGCGCAGGACGCTGATCCGGTCGCAGACGCGGAAGATCTCCTCCATCCGATGCGAGACGTAGACGATGCCGACGCCGCCGGCCTTCAAGCCGGCCATCAAGTCGAACAGCCGGTCTATCTCGCGCTCGGTCAACGCCGCCGTCGGCTCGTCCATGATCAGCACGCGGGCGTTGAGCGCCAGCGCCTTGGCGATCTCCACCATCTGCTGCTGGCCTATCGACAGACTGCCGGCCTCGGCGTCCGGATCTATGCCGCCGGCGCCCAGCGCCGCCAGCTGCTCCCGCGCCCGGCTGCGCATCGCGGCGAAGTCTATGACGCCGAAGCGCGACGGCTCGCGGCCGAGAAACAGGTTCTCCATCACCGACAACTGCGGGATCAGGTTCAGTTCCTGGTGGATGATGGCGATGCCGGCGGCCTCGGCCGCCGCGGTGTCGCGCAGGTCCAGCCGGCGGCCGTCCTGCAGGATTTCGCCGGCGTCGGCGCGGTGCACGCCGCTGAGTATCTTCATCAGCGTCGACTTGCCGGCGCCGTTTTCGCCCATCAGCGCGTGGATTTCGCCGCCGCGCACCGTGAATTCGACGTTCTGCAGCACCTTGACCGGTCCGAAGGCCTTGTCGATGCCGCGCATGGTCACTTGCATGTCCGGCCCCTCAGAAAATCACGCCGGAATGCAGAATGGCGTTGGCGTAAGGCGTGCACTCGCCGGTGCGTATCACCGCGCGCGCCGAGTGGCAGCGCCGCTTCAACTCCTCGTGGCTGACGAAATCCAGCGCGACGCCGGCGCGGGCCAGCGCCTCGGCCTTGTCCCTCGCCATCACATTATGCGATTGACATTCTACGGCAAATACCGCCCGCTCGCACTGGAAGTCGGCGAGTATGCTGTCCAGCGTCTCGCCGAAGCCGGGCCGCCCCAGCTGCAGCGCCAGGTCTATGCATTCGACGCCGGGCGGGATCGGCAGCCCGCAGTCGGCGATCACCAGACTGTCGCCGTGGCCCATTGCGGCCAGGATGCGGGCGATGTCCCGGTTCAGATGGCCGTACTTCTTCATGCGCCGCGCTCCAGGAACGCCTCCAGTTCGGCCAGCGTCGGCATCCCGCCCTGGGCGCCGGGACGGGTCACCGCCAAGGCGCCCGCCGCGTTGGCGCGGCGCACCGCCTCTTCCAGCCCCTGCGGCAGGAAAGCCGCCAGGGCGCCGTTGAAGGTGTCGCCGGCGCCGGTGCTGTCCACCGCCTCGACCTTGAAACCCGGCTGGTGGCGCAACTGTCCGCGCGCCAGCGCGAAATAGGCGCCGTGCTTGCCGTGCGTCATCACCAGCTTGCCGGGCCGATCGGCCAGCAGCGCGCGCCAGTCGGCGTCCGGCTGGGCCAGCATGGTCAGGAATTCGTGTTCGTTCGGCGTCAGCAGCGCCACCCGCTCCAGCAGTTCCTCCGGCAGCGGCACCGCCGGCGCGGGGTTCAGCAGCAGCGGCTTCTTGTGCCGCGCCGCCAGCTCGGCCGCGCGACGCACCGTCGCCAGCGGAATCTCCAGCTGGGTCAGCACCACGTCGGCGTCGGCGAAAGCCTGCTCGGCGGCGTCCAGGTGCTCGGGCAGCAAATGGTGGTTGGCCCCGGGCACGACCATGATGGCGTTGTCGCCGCCGCTGACGGTGATGACGGCGATGCCGGTCGGCGCGGCCGCCGTCAGCACGCCGCCGGTGTCTATGCCCTCGCGTTCGAGATGGGCCCGCAGATCGCGGCCGAAAGCGTCGTCGCCGACGCAGCCGAGCAAGGCCACTTCGGCGCCGAGGCGGGCGGCGGCCACCGCCTGGTTGGCGCCCTTGCCGCCCGGATAGGTGGCGAAGCCGTCGCCCAGCAGCGTTTCGCCGAGCTGCGGCAAGCGTCTGGCGGACACCACCAGATCCATATTGATACTGCCTACCACCAGCACCCGAGTCATGCCACCCCCTTGTGTATCTTTGCTACATCGCGGTTCATAAACTGGAATTCACAAGCTAAAACGTAATCAGCACGAATTTATAACAGATATTTTCCGCACTCCGAAAGAGGCGGACGCAAAAATGTAGCAAGCGGACTACATGTCTTTACGTAAAGAAATACCGATCAGTCCATTCCCTTACGCACGGCGACCGCACATGCCATGCTGGGGAAAAACCGCCGGATATGCAATCATCGTGGCATCTACGATGGAACCGCCGGGGGAGCAAAACATGGATTTAAGCTGGCAGCAACTGACCGAGCTGTACTGGAGCGGCGCGAAGTGCGAGGTCAATCTGCTGCTGATCGCCAATCTGCTGGGCGGCCTGCTGCTGGGCAGCCTGCTCGGCTACGAGCGCTGGTACAACGGCCGCGCCGCCGGCATGCGCACCTACGGCCTGGTCTGCATGGCCTCGGCGGCGGCGATCAGCATCATCGGCTATTCCGGCTTCTGGTACGGCGGCCACAGCCCCGACACGGTGCACGGCGACATGACCCGGGTGGCCCAGGGCGTGCTGACCGGCATAGGCTTTCTCGGCGCCGGCATGATCATGAAGGAGGGCTTGAGCATCAGCGGCCTGACCTCGGCCGCCTCGGTGTGGATGTCGTCGGTGATAGGCATCCTGGTCGGCGTCGGCTTCTACGGCGCGGCCATCGCGATGACGGTGCTGTGCATGGCCTTCGTCGTCGTGGTCAACCGCATCGAACACATCCTGCCGCGCCGGGTCAGCCTGTTCGTCACGATACGGCTGGACCCGACGCACAACTGGTCGGTGGAGAAGCTGGCGGCGCGACTGGAACGCTTCGGCCTGGA
The DNA here is from genome assembly GCF_051129845.1 of Chromobacterium sp. CV08. Taxonomy (NCBI): domain Bacteria; kingdom Pseudomonadati; phylum Pseudomonadota; class Betaproteobacteria; order Neisseriales; family Chromobacteriaceae; genus Chromobacterium; species Chromobacterium sp. CV08. The sequence continues at coordinate 1,920,217 of NZ_CP150453.1, read as the reverse complement.
GCTGCACGACGAGAGCGTCAGCATACAGGCCGACCAGGCCGGCACCCGCTGGACCTTCCTGATCTCGGCGCGCAACCGCCGCACCTTCATCAGCGTGGTCGACCTGTCGCGCGACATCATGGCGGCCGACCACATCCAGGAACTGGACATCCAGCCGGCGCGCAACTGAGCGCGCCGCCGGCTACAGCACCACGCCCGGCGGCGGCTGGTCGTGGCTTTGCGCCATCGACTGGTGCGGCAGTTCCAGATAGCTCTTCGACTGCATCTCGGTCAGCCGGCTGGCGGTGCGGAAGAATTCGCCGGCCTGCAGGCCCTCGGTGTAGATCTCCTCCGGCGCGGCCGCCGCCGAGGCGATCAGCTTGACGCGGTTGTCGTAGAACACGTCGACCAGCCAGGTGAAGCGCCGCGCGATCGACGCCTGCTTGGCGGACAGCCTGGGAATGTCGGACAGGAAGACCGTGTGGAATTCGCTGGCGATCTCCAGATAATCGGTCTGCGCGCGCGGACCGTCGCATAGCGCGGCGAAATCGAACCAGGCCACGCCCGGCGACAGGCGCCTGACCGCGATCTCGCGGCCCAGCACCGCGATGGACTTCTGCGGCAGCTCGGCGCCGGTGCCCACCTTGCGGAACAGCTGCTCCATCCGCCGCTCGCTGTCCTCGTCGGCCGGCACCATGAACAGCGGCTCGCGCGTCAGCTCGCGCAAGCGGTAGTCGTGGCCGCCGTCCACGTTCAGCACGTCCAGTTCGCGCTTGATCAACGCTATCGTCGGCAGGAAGTTCTGCCGTTGCAGGCCATTGGGATAGAGATCGTCCGGCGCGTAGTTCGACGTGGTCACCACGACGACGCCCCGCTCCAGCAAGGCCGACAGCAGCCGGCCCAGTATCATCGCGTCGGCGATGTCGGAAACGTGGAATTCGTCGAAGCACAGCAGCCGCGTCGCCCTGGCGATCTGGTCGGCATAGGCCAGCAGCGGGTCCTTGCCGCCGGCCAGTTTCTTCAGTTCGCGGTGCGTCTCCGCCATGAAGCTGTGGAAGTGGATGCGGCGCTTCCGGCGATACGGCACGCAGGCGTAGAAGGCGTCCATCAGAAAGCTCTTGCCCCGTCCTACGCCTCCCCAGAAATACAGGCCGCGCGGCACCTCCGGACTTCTCAGGCTGCGGCCGAGAAAGCGGTTGCGCTTGGCCTTGAAATCCACCAGCGCGTGCCACAGCCGGTCCAGTTGCTCGATCGCCGCGGCCTGCGCCTCGTCGTGGATGAAGCCGGGTTTTTCGCTGGCCATCCGATACCAGCCCTTGGGGCTGCAGTGGACGTTCTCGTCCGGAGAGAATGTGTGTTGCGACATGTCTTGTGCTTGTTCTGCGCTGCGTTGGGCGCCGCTTGCGCGGCGCGGCGTGAATCCCAGATGATAACCGCTTTGTCCGCTCAGCGGCAGGAGGCCAGGCGGATGCCGGACGGCGCCGCCAGCCGTTTCAGGCTGCCGTCGCGGCACATGTCGTCGAGCGTGCGGTTGAAGGTCTCCAGCATGCCGGTCCGCACCCGGCTGCGGGTGAAGCCGTACAGATAGGTCAGCTGCCTGACCTCGGCCAGCCTGTTCAGATTGGCCAGGCCGTCGCGCCGCATCCAGTAGCGCGCGACGTCGTCGTTGGAAAACGCCACCGCCCCGACGCCGTAGCGGCCGGCGGCCATCTTGCGCAGCACCGTTTCCGGATCCGGCTCCACCGCCAGTCTCGCGCCGGGCACGCCCTGTATCAGCCGCTCGCTATTGGTCTGCGACAGCGACGGGCCGTAGACCGCCACGGTCCGGCCGGCGAGATCGGCCGGCGCGCGATAGCGCAGGGCGCTGCCGTTTTTCGCATACAGGCCGTAGCTGCTGGCCAGCACCGGCTTGGACAATTCCATCACCGCGCGCCGCTCCGGCGCGTCCTGCGCCAGCACCAGCCCGTCGGCGCCCCCCTGGCTGACAGTCAGCAAGGCCCGTTTCCACACCATGGCCTGGACGGTACAGTTCCAGTCCGCCCGCCGGCAGGCCTCGCGCAGAATGACGATCATCGCGCCGTCGAGCTTGCCGCCGGCGCCTTCGGTGATGAACGGGGGAAACAGCTGGGTGACGAAATGCAGATCGCGCGTCGCCGCGTCCGCCTGCGCGCCGGCGCAAGCCAGCAGCAGGGCGGCCCACAGCCTGAAGCCCGTTTTCCCGACACTCATCGTCCCCGTCCCCTGCCTTCTTTTCCGCAGTATAGAGCGGGCGAAACCGGCTCAGCGAGTCTGCCGGGCGCGCCAGGCCGCCAGCGACGGCCGCCGCCACTGCCGTTCGGCGTAGGCGGCCAGCCTCGGCGGCAGCTCGTCGGCCGTCAGCCGCTTCAGCAGCAGGGCCAGTTCGGCGTCCGCCACGCACCAGCCGCCGAACAGCTCGCCGCCGTCGGCCGGCACCACGGCCTCGGCCACCGCGATCAGCTTGTCCGCCGCCGCGCGCGCCTCCGCGCCCAGCGGCAAGGCCGGCTTGAGGCCGAACACCGTCTCGGTGCTGCGCTCGTTCCGCAACGCCAAGAGATCGCTGCGCAGCCAGGCCTGCAGCTGCCTGGCGCGGGCGCGGGCCTTAGGCTCCGTCGGCAGCGCGCGGGCGGTGGCCGGGTAGGCGTCGTCCAGGTATTCGATGATGGCCGAAGACTCGCTGAGCGAGAAATCGCCGTCCACCAGCGTCGGCACCCGCGAGGTCAGAGACTGCGCGCGGTAGGCCGGCTCGAACTGCTGGCCTCCGGCGAGATCGCGGGTAAGCGTTTCGAACGGCAGACCCTTCTCGCTCAGCGCGACGAAGACGGCCATCGCATAGGGACTGAGAAAATCCTGATCGACATAAAGTTGCAGCATATCGGCATCTTTCGAACAAAAAACCATGCTAATCGCCAAGCTGTCCGCTGCCAAGCGGGCGTCGGACCCCGCCGCGTCAAGCCTGGTCGAACAATCCGGTCGACAGGTAGCGGTCGCCGCGGTCGCAGACCACGGACACGATGACGGCGCCCCTCAACTGGGCGTCCAGCCGCAACGCCACCGCCAGCGCGCCGCCGGACGACGGCCCGGCCAAGATGCCCTCGCGCCTCGCCAGCAGCCGCGCGGTGTCCTCGGCCTCCCGCTGGCCCACTTGCTGGATTTCGTCTATGCGGGAGAAGTCGCAGATTTTCGGCACATACGGATCCTCCCATTTGCGGATGCCGGCGATCTGGCTGCCCGGCTCGGGATGGACGCCGATGACGCGGATCTCCGGATTCCTCTCCTTCAGGAAACGGCCGGTGCCCATGATGGTGCCGGTCGTGCCCATGCTGGAAACGAAATGGGTGATGCCGCCGCCGGTGTCGGCCCAGATTTCAGGGCCGGTGGTTTCATAGTGCGCCTGCGGATTGTCGGGATTGGAGAACTGGTCCAGGATGCGGCCCTGGCCGGCCGCCTCCATGCTGCGCGCCAGGTCTATCGCCGCCGGCATCGAGCCGGCGGCCGGCGTCAGGATCACCTCGGCGCCATAGGCGCGCATCGCCTGCACCCGCTCGGCGCTGGAGTTCTCCGGCATGATCAGCACCATACGGTAGCCCATCATCGCCGCCGCCATCGCCAGCGCGATGCCGGTGTTGCCGCTGGTGGGCTCGATCAGCGTGTCGCCGGGCCGGATGTCGCCGCGCCGCTCGGCGCGGCGTATCATCGACAGCGCCGGCCTGTCCTTGACCGAGCCGGCCGGATTATTGCCCTCCAGCTTCAGCAACACCACATTGCCGTTGCCCGCAGGCAGGCGCTTCAGCCTGACCAGCGGCGTGCCGCCGACGAAATCTTCCAGATATTTGTACACAGAGGCTCTCCCAGAACTGGCCCCATTATATCGATTGGCTATCAGCAGATACGAAATCGTTCTGTCTAATCTAATAACCATCGGTAACAGGACAGTTCGGCGTCCTCGGCGCTGCAGGCGTCGAGCAGGGCCTCGATGCCGCGGTAGGCGATACCGCCGTGCTCGCTCAGGCCGATCTGGCAGCTGCGGCTGATCGACACGCCGTGACGGCAGGTCGCCGGCAAGGCCGGCGCCAGCCGCCTCAGGCTGTGCGCGTTCAATTCCGGCACCGTGAAACCCTTGACGCCGGCGAAACCGCAGCAGGCGATGTCCGGCACCGTCAGCCGCTCGCAGCAACTGGCGGCCAGCCGGCGCAGATGGCCGGCCCCGCCGATCGCGCTCACGCTGCACGGGATGTGCAGCGCCAGCTCCGGCAGCCGCCGCCGTATCGTCAGCCGGGGCAGGACGCGCTCGGCCAGGAAGCTGGCGGCGTCGCACAGGCGAAGCCTGGCGTCGAGCAAGCCGTCGCGCTGCGCCTGCAGCACCCGCGCCGCGCACGGGCCGTTGTCCAGATAGACCGGGTGGCGGCCGTCGCCGCTGGCGCGCAGCAGCGCGGCGTTCAGCGCGTCCTGGCTGATGGCCAGCGCCTCGGCGGCGTTGGCAGAGGCGAACGGCTGGCCGCAGCACAGGCCGTCGCGGCCCGGCGGATAGATGGGGGCGAAACCGGCTCGGCGCAGCAGGCTGACCGCATGGAACGCAGAGGACCGCCCGTCGTCGCCGTCGGCCAGCGCGCGGTTGACGCAGCTGACCAGCAGCACCACCGGCTCGCCGTCGCCGCCCGGCTCCGGCAACGGCGCGGCGGCGCGCGGCAAGCCGACCGGGATCAGCGGGATGGTCCTGCGCCCGCCCGCCATGCGCGCGAGCGTCAAGCCGGTCCGGGCCGCCGCCGTCATCGACGCGATGTGACGGGCGGCGAAGCGGGCCAGGCCGGGATGCCGGACCGGCCCCCGCAGCCGCTGCATCAGCAGACCGGCGTTGATGCCGACCGGACAGCGCGTCGCGCACATGCCGGTGGCGGCGCAGCTATCGATCGCGCGGTAGCGGAAGCCGGACTTCAGTGCCGTCCGTTCCGCCGCGCCGACGCCGTCGCGTTCCAATTGGCGGATGCGGCGCCAGACCGCGATGCGCTGGCGCGGACTCAGCGTCAGGCCGTGAGACGGACAGGCCGGCTCGCAGAAACCGCACTCGGTGCAGCGGTCGACGATGTCGTCGGCCGCCGGCATAAGCTTCAGGTTTTCCAGATGCAGCCTGTCGTTGTCGGTGATGATGACGCCGGGGTTCAGCAGGCCGTCCGGATCGAACAGCGCCTTGATCCGGCGCATGATGTTCCACGCTGCGTCGCCCCACTCCTGGCGGACGAAGGGCGCGACATTGCGGCCGGTGCCGTGCTCTGCCTTCAGCGATCCGTCGTACTCGCCGGCGACCAGGTCGCTGACATCCTGCATGAAGGCGGCGTAGCGCGCCACCTCGGCCGGGCTGTCGAAGCCGGGCGCGAACACGAAGTGCAGATTGCCGTCCAGCGCGTGGCCGAACAACAGCGCCTCGTCGTAGCCGTGCTTGTCGAACAGCGCGGTCAGCCCCGCGACCCCGTCGGCCAGCTGCGGAACCGGAAAGGCCACGTCCTCTATCACCACCGTCGTTCCGGTCCGCCGCGCGGCGCCCACCGCCGGAAACAGGCCTTTGCGCAGCGCCCAGTAGCCGGCGCACTCGCCCGCGTCGCGGCTGAAGCCGCTGGACGCCTGCGGTTCGAAACCGGCCAACAGCCCCTGTATCGCCTCCGCGTGTCCGTCCAGCTCCGCCGCGCCGGCGGCGCGCAGCTCGATCAGCAGGCAGGCGCTGTCCGGCCCCACCGGCCGGCGCAGGAAATCCGGCAGGCCCGGCTTGCCCTGCACCGCCCGCAGGCTGCGGCTGTCTATCAGCTCCACCGCCGACACGCCGTGGCGCGCCCTCGCCTCGCCCAGCGCCGACACCGCGCGGCAGCAGCGCCTCAGATCGTCGAACCACACCAGCGCCGACGTCTTGTGCGGATGCTCGACCACCGCGTGGAAGGTGATTTCGGCGATGAAGCCCAGCGTGCCTTCGGAGCCGATCAGCAAATGGGTCAGCATGTCCAGCGGATCGGCGAAATCCAGCAAGGCGTTGATGCCGTAGCCGGTGGTATTCTTCAGCCGGTATTTGCGCCGCACCCGCTCCGCCAGCCCGGCGTCGCCGGCCAGCTCGCGCGACAGCCGCGAGAGGCCGTCCAGCAGACCGGCGTGCGAATCGCGGAAGGCCGCCACGCTGGACGGATCGGCGCTGTCCAGCACCGTGCCGTCGACCAGCATCAGCCGTATCGCCTGCATCGTGTGGTAGCTGTTGTCGCGAGTGCCGCAGCACATGCCGCTGGAGTTGTTGGCGGCGATGCCGCCTATCTTGGCGGTGTCTATCGACGCCGGATCGGGCCCGAGCTTGCGTCCGTACGGCGCCAGCATCGCATTGGCGTGCGCGCCTATCATGCCGGGCCCCAGCCGGATGCGCGCGCCGCCGTCCAGCACCTCGCCCCGGTTGAAGCCGTCGCCGAGCAGCGCCAGCACCGAGTCCGACACCGCCTGGCCCGACAGGCTGGTGCCGGCCGCGCGGAAGGTGACGGCGACGCGGTGCCGGCGGGCCAGCCGCAGCAGATCGGCGACCTCGGCCTCGCTGTCGACCCGGGCGACGATCTGCGGCCGCAGGCGGTAGCAACTGGCGTCGGTGCCGTAGGCCAGCGTGGACAAGGGGTCGGTGAAAATGCGCGACGCCGGCATCGCCCGGCGCAGGTCGTCCAGGAAGGCGGCGTGGGCGGGCGTCATGCCGGCCCCTCCCGCTTTGCCTCCCGCTCGCGCACCAGCTCGTGCAGCGTCTTCGGCGCCGGCGTCAGCGGCAGATGGTTCTGCGTCCAACCCAGCTGATTTTTGGGCGCGTGCCTGCGCAGCCGCGTCGCCGTCCAGCCGAACAAGCGGTACAGGCCGGGCGAGGCGTTGACCAGGCGCCAACCCGTCCACGCTGCGCGTTCCACCGCGCTGGCCGCCGCGCCCTGACCGGCGAGCGGATGGTCCACCGGCTCGTTCGCCGGCCGCTGGCTCTCCTCGCGCAGCCGCATCAGCATCTCCGGGATCGGGATGCGCACCGGACACACCTCGCCGCAGGCGCCGCACAGACTGGACGCCGTCGGCAGGTCGCGCGTGTCGGCCAAGCCCATCAGATGCGGCGAAAGGATCTCGCCTATCGGTCCCGGATAGGTGGTGCCGTAGGCATGGCCGCCGATTCGGGTGTAGACCGGACAGTGGTTCATGCAGGCGCCGCAGCGTATGCATTGCAAGGTCTGGCGCAACTGCTCGTCGGCGTAGGCCTGGCTGCGGCCGTTGTCCAGCAGCACCAGGTGGACCTCGCGCGGGCCGTCCTTCTCGGAGGGCTTTCTCGGTCCGCTGATCATATTGAAGTAGGTGGTGATGGCCTGGCCGATCGCGGAACGGGTCAGCAGGCTGTACAGCGGGACCACGTCCTCCAGCTTCTCCACCACTTTCTCGATGCCGGTGACGGCGATGTGCACGTCCGGCACCGTCGTGCACATCCGGCCGTTGCCTTCGTTTTCCACCAGGCACAGCGTGCCGGTTTCGGCGACGGCGAAGTTGACGCCCGACAGGCCGACGTCGGCGTCCAGGTATTTTTGCCTGAGCACGCGGCGGCCGATCCGGATCAGTTCATCGACGTCCTCGGTGTAAGGCGTGTCCGGCAACTGCTCATGGAACAGCTTGGCGATGTCCTGCCGGGTCTTGTGTATCGCCGGCATGATGATGTGGGTCGGCTTCTCGCCGGCCAGCTGGACGATGTATTCGCCCATATCACTCTCCACCGCCTCCACGCCGCGTTCCGCCAGATAATCGTTGAGCTCGATCTCCTCGCTGACCATCGATTTGCCCTTGACCATCAGCTTGCCCCGCCTGCCGGCGACGATGCCGTGAATGATGCCGTTGGCGTCGGCGGGCGTCTCGGCCCAATGCACCTGGACGCCGTTGGCGGCGAGCCTTTCTTCCAGCTGTTCCAGCAAATCCGGCAGCTTGGACAGACAACGCCGGCGTATCCCCTCACCCAGCGTGCGCAACGCCGCCAGTTCCGCCGGGTCCGGAAACGAGGCCAGTCGTTTGGCCATCAGGAAATCCATCGCGCCGCGCAGGCTGGCCCGCAGCTTGTCGTCGGCCAGCGCGGCGCGGGCATTGTCCTTGAAAGCCCGGGACCGATGGACGGTGACGGGATGCGCCCTCATCGCCCGCCCCCTTCCAGCTCGGCCAGCGCGACATGCGGCGGGACCAGCGCCACCACCAGCAGCTCGCGCGGACCATGCGCGCCGTAGGCCAGCGTCTGCTGGATGTCGGCGGTCTTGGACGGGCCGGAGATCAGCAAGGCATTGGTCGGCATGCCGTCGGCCCAGCGCCCACCCTCCATCGCCGAATAGAAATCCGGGTACAGGGCGGCGGCGTCGAACAAGGCGATGTGCAGCGGCGGCACCAGACTCATCGTCCGCGGCTCCGTCTCGTCCGGCCACAGAACCAGCGTGCCGGTGGCGGCGATGCCGCAGCGGGCGATGGTGAAAGCGGCGGCGACGTCGAACAGCTCGGCCTTCCAGTCGTCGACCTCGCGGTCGAAACAGACGATGCGCGGCGGATTCGCGCCGCCCTCGAGCCGGCGCGCCAGCCTGCGGCCATGCGGCGCGTCCGGCAGCAGCAAGGACGGCTGCGGATGCGCGTCCAGCCAGCCGGCCAGCGCCGCGTCCCAGTCCGCCTCGCGCGTCCACAGGATTTCGGTCTTCGCCGCGCGCATCGCCGCCGCCCAGCGGCGCAGCCTGGCGACCTCGTCCTCGCCGTCGGCGAAACGCCGGAAATGGCCGGCCAGATCCGGCCGCGGCAGCTCCCGGCGCGGCGCGGCGCGCAGCTTGGCCAGAATGGCGTCGCGCGCGCTCATCGCTTGCCCCCGGTGCGTTCAAGCAGGAAGCTGGCCAGGTGGCGCCCCTGGAAGGCGCTGCCGCACTGCCCGAGCTTGCCGTTGATATTGAGCAGGCAGCCGGCGTCGGCGGTGACGAACTCCGTCGCGCCGCCGTCCCGCAGCGCTTGCGCCTTGTCGGCCACCATCGCGCCGGCGATGTCCGGATGCTTGATCGAAAACGTGCCGCCGAAGCCGCAACATTCGGACTCGTGATCGTGGAGCACCCGCTCGACGTTCTGCAGCCGGTCGACCAGCGCCCAGCTGCTCCGGTGGACGTTCATCTCGCGCCGCGCCGAACAGGAGGTGTGGACCGCCACCGCCACCGGCGGGCCGATGTCCTCGGGCCGCCAGTCCAGGCGGTTCAGCAGGAAATCGGAAAACTCCGCCACCCGCGCCGCGACGGCGCAGGCCGCAGCCTCGTCCGGCTCACCGGCGAACAGCCGCGGCCAGTGGTGCTTGATCATGCCGCCGCAGGAACCGGACGGCACCACGATGGGCCAGTCCTCGGGAAAACAGGCCAGCTGCGCGCGGGCCACCGCCAGGGCCTGCCTGGGATGGCCGCTGGTATAGGCCGGCTGGCCGCAGCAGCTCTGGGCCTGGGGATAGTGCACCCGCATGCCCAGCCGTTCCAGCAGCGCGATGGCGTCGAGACCGGCCTCGGGCAGGAACAGATCGAGCAGGCAAGTGCCGAACAGGTATACGTCGGCAGGCGTCTTCATGGCTCTCTTTGTAAATTGGTAAGACCAATTATTATTATGAAAACCACTTTAGAGTGAATGCTTGAGTTCGTCAATATGACAAGAGCGACCCCGGCATGCCGATGCGCCCGCAGCCATCCGCCGGCGCGGCAGGCACGCCTGGCGGAAGATTGCGCTTTGTGGTTTTTTGGAGAAAGTCGGGACTCGGGCCATGCCGCTGCGCGCAAGGAGCCCAGCGGATAGTCGGGGAGGACGAGATGCGCTCAACGCATTTCTCGCTTGGCAAGCGTTCATTATTTCCATAATAATGGAAATATGGAAATATTAAGCGCAGCCGAACGCCTGGCCGCTCTCGGGCATGAGTCCAGGCTGGCCACCTATCGCCTGCTGGTGGAAGCCGGTCCGCAAGGACTGATCGCCAGCGCCATCGCCGAACGATTGGGCCTGCCCGCCGCCACGCTGTCCTTCCACCTGTCGCACCTGAGCCGGGTCGGCCTGGTCAAAGGCGAGCGCGAGAGCCGCTTCATCCGTTATTCGGCCGAATACGGCGCGATGGACGCGCTGATCGGCTTTCTGACCCGTAACTGCTGCCAGGGAGAACCCTGTCGGCCCCCGGCAGTCTGCTGCGCGCCCGACAGCCAGCCCGCCCGCGATGGAGCATCGCCGACATGAGCCGACTCAAAACCGTGCTGGTGCTGTGCACCGGCAACTCCTGCCGCTCGCAAATGGGCGAAGCCATCCTGAATCATGAGCTGGCGGGCCTGGCGCGCGCCCTCTCCGCCGGCACCGCGCCGCAAGCCACGGTGGCAGACGGCGCGATAGAAGCGCTGCGGCTGGCCGGTCTGCCCACCGATGGCCTGCATCCCAAGGATGTGGACGCCGTGATCAACGAGGACATCGATCTGGTGGTCAGCGTGTGCGACAAGGCCAGGGAAAGCTGTCCCGTCTTTCCACGGCCGCTCAAGCGCATCCATGTCGGCTTCCACGATCCTCATGGCGAAACGCTGGACAGCTTCATCCGCGTGCGCGACGACATCCGCGCCAGGCTGGTGCCCGCCGTGCGCGAAGCGTTGGGCATTTCATGAGCGCGCATCAGGACATGGCTGCAGGCACATCGGCCCAAGCCCCCGCGATGGGAACATTCGAACGTTATCTGAGCTTGTGGGTGCTGCTGTGCATCGCCGCCGGCATCGCCGCCGGCCAACTGGCGCCCGGCCTGTTTCATTCGATAGCCGGGCTGGAGGTCGCCGGCGTCAATCTGCCTGTCGGCTTGCTGATCTGGGTGATGATCATCCCGATGTTGATGAAGGTGGATTTCGGCGCCTTGCACGAGGTGCGGCAACATGTGCGCGGCATCGCCGTCACCTTGCTGGTCAACTGGCTGGTCAAGCCGTTTTCCATGGCGCTGCTGGCTTGGCTGTTCATCCGGCACGCGTTCGCGCCCATGCTGCCCGCCGAACAGCTGGACAGCTATGTCGCCGGCCTGGTCCTGCTTGCCGCCGCGCCGTGCACCGCCATGGTTTTCGTCTGGAGCCGGCTGAGCAACGGCGACCCGCTGTTCACGCTGTCGCAGGTGGCGCTGAACGACGCCATCATGCTGTTCGCCTTCGCACCCATCGTCGGCCTGCTGCTGGGCATCTCGGCGATCGCCGTGCCGTGGGACACGCTGCTGGCCTCGGTGGTGTTGTACATCCTGATTCCGGTGCTTCTGGCCCAGCTGTGGCGCAAGGCCTTGCTCGCCAAAAGCCAGGCCGCCTTCGATGCCGCCATGGCCCGGATCGGCCCGTGGTCGATGGCCGCGCTGCTGGCGACGCTGGTGCTGCTGTTCGCCTTCCAGGGCGTGGCCATCCTGGGCCAGCCGCTGGTGATCGCACTGTTGGCCGTGCCCATCCTGATCCAGGTGTTCTTCAACTCGGCGCTGGCCTACTGGCTGAACAGGAAGGCGGGCGAGCGGCACTGCATGGCCTGCCCGTCGGCGCTGATAGCCGCGTCCAATTTCTTCGAACTGGCGGTCGCCGCCGCCATCGGCCTGTTCGGCCTGCACTCCGGCGCCGCGCTCGCCACCGTGGTCGGCGTGCTGATCGAAGTGCCGGCGATGTTGCTGGTGGTCAAGGCGGTCAACGGGACCAAGCAATGGTATGAAAGCTGAACACGCCTAGGTCAGCAGCAGCATCTCCCGCAGCTTGCTCGCCAGCTTCTGCGGCTCGTCCTTGGACACATAGGCGTCGACGCCGACCGATTCGCCCAGCTTCTTGTTGGCCATGCCGGACAGCGACGAATGCATCAAGACCGGGATGCCGGCGAAACGGGCGTCGTCCTTGATCATCTTGGTCAGCATATAGCCGTCCATCTCCGGCATCTCCACATCGGTCAGGATCAGGTGAAGCTCTTCGGAAAGCTTGCGCCCGGCCGCCTCCGCCTGCTGCGCCATCTTCTGCAGCGTTTCCCAGCCGCGCATGCCGTTCATTTCCGACGAATAGCGGATATGCATCGCTTCCAGCGTCCGCTCGATCTGCTTGCGCGCCACCGCGCTGTCGTCGGCGAAGAAAATGTGGCGGTCCTCCTTCACCGGCTCGATCGAGATATAGTTCTGGACCTCGTCGGCCAGGCAGGTCTCGGCCAGCACCTTCTCGACGTCCATCATCATCACCAGCGTGCCGTTTTCGAGCTCGGTGACGGCGGTGACCAGGCCCGCCATCCGGTTGGTGATCATGTCGGGCGGCACCCGCATCGCCGACCAGTCCAGCCGCAGAATCGTGTCCACCGCCTCCACCAGAAAGCCCTGGGTGTGGCCGTTGTACTCGGTGACAATCATGATTTCCGGCCGCTTGGCGGTCACGATGCCGGTGTATTTTCCGAGGTCTATCACCGGCACCAGCGCGCCGCGCAGGCTGACCATGCCCTCGACCGAGGCCGGCATTTCCGGCGCCGTGGTGATCTCCGGCGTGCGCATCACCTCGCGCACCTTGAACACATTGATGCCGAACACCTCCTTGCGGCCGGTGCGCTGGTCGTTGCCCAGCGAAAACAGCAGAATCTCCAGCTTGTTGGTGCCGGCCAGCTTGGTGCGGGCATCGATCTTCTTCAGCAGGTCCGACATCACGGCACTCCGGGCAAAGGACAGTACGTCTTTATAGCAAATATCCAGAATCGGCGAGGCTTGGAGCCTGTTCATGATCTTTTTCCCGCAGCGGTCGCTTGCCGCGGCGATCGCCGCCCGCGCATTCTGCTATGCTTGGCCATCTGGTCAGACCAACGCGCTCATTGCGGACATCCTCACATGGCCTACCCCAAAGTCACTCAGCCCAAACTGTCCGACCTCATCGTGCAGCAACTGGAGAAACGCATTCTCGACGGCGTCCTGAAGCCGGGCGACCGCCTGCCGCCCGAGCGGCGCTTGGCCGAAGAACTGGGCGTATCGCGGCCGTCGCTGCGCGAGGCGATCCAGCAACTGGCCTCGCGCGGCCTGCTCGCCAGCCGCCAGGGCGGCGGCACCTGGGTCACCGACAGGCTGGAAGCCTCCTTCTCCGATCCGTGGGAGAAGCTATTGCGCCAACACCAGGCGCTGCATGGCGATCTGCTGGAGTTCCGCCGCGTGCTGGAAGGCGCGGCGGCCCGCCACGCCGCCAGCCGCGCCACCGCGGCGGACCTGCAAGGGCTGCAACGCTGCGTCGACCGCTTGCAGCAGGCCTACCGCGGCGGCGATCTGGCCGAGCAGGCGCAGTCCGATGCCGAATTCCACCGGGCGGTCGCCGAAGCCTCTCACAATGCGCTCTTCGTCCAGTTGTCCGGCAGCCTGCTGGCGGTCTTGCGCCGCCACATCCACGACAACGTCGCCAGCCTGTTCGCAGCAGGCGAAGTCGCCGAGGCCTTGCGCGGCCAGCACCTGGCCATCTGGCAGGCGATCCGCGATCGCCTGCCAGACGCCGCGCAACAGGCCGCCGAACGGCACATAGACTTCGTCGCCGACACCCTGCGGGCCCAACGGCTGCAAGACGAGCGCGACGCCCGCGCCCGGCTGCGGCAGAACGAAGCCTGAAAAAAAACCGCGCCATCGTGCGATGGCGCGGTCTGGATCCGAAAACCCGTGACTCAGCGACCGATCAGCCAATCGACATAGCGGTTGACGCCCTCGTCGACGGACAGCATCTCGGCGCCGTAACCGGCCTCGCGCAGCTTGCCGATGTCGGCCTGGGTGAAGCTTTGGTACTTGCCCTTCAAGGCATCCGGGAACGGCACGTATTCGACGATGCCCTGCTGCACCATTTCATCCAGCGTCAGCGCCGGTTTGCCCTCATGGCGGCGGCAGGCGTTGACGGTGGCGTGCGCGACGTCGTTGAACGGTTGCGAACGGCCGCTGCCCAGATTGTAGATGCCGCTCTTGCCCGGATTGTCGAGGAAATGCAGATTGACCTTGACCACGTCCTCGACCGACACGAAATCGCGGCTCTGCATGCCGTCGCCCCAGCCGTCCCAGCCGCCGAACAGCTTGACCTTGCCGTACTCGCGATACTGGTTGAAATGGTGGAAGGCCACCGACGCCATCCGCCCCTTGTGCTGCTCGCGCGGACCGTAGACGTTGAAATAGCGGAAGCCGGCCGCCTGCGCGGTCAGGCCTTCCTTCATCCGCTGACGCAGCACCTGGTCGAACAGGAATTTGGAATAGCCGTAGACATTGAGCGGTCCCTCGTACTGGCGCTCCTCCTTGAACACCGTGCCCTTGCCGTAGGTGGCGGCGCTGGAGGCGAACAGGAACTGGATTTCCTGGTGCTGACAGTAGTCGAACAGGGCCAGCGTGTACTGATAGTTGTTGTCCATCATGTACTTGCCGTCGTGATTCATCGTGTCCGAGCACGCGCCCTGGTGCAGGATGGCGGACAACTCGCCCTCGAACTCCCCGTCCAGCAACAGGTGCAGGAAATCATGCTTGTCCAGATAGTGCGAGATTTCGCAATCGACCAGATTATGGAATTTGTCGCCGCTGCTGAGATTGTCGACGGCGATGATGTCGGTGATGCCGCGCTGGTTCAGGCCCTTGACCAGGTTGGAACCGATGAAGCCGGCGGCGCCGGTGACGACGATAGTCATGTGTTGATCCTTGCTCTGTGACGGGCTTTTGACGCCCGGCAATTTAAGTTGTTCAAAAACCCGCGCCCGGCGTGGCCAGATAGGCGAGTTCGGCTGCGGTGCTGGTCCGGCCCAGCGCCGCGTTGCGGTGCGGAAAGCGACCGAATTCGGCGATCACCTGCTGATGGCGCCTGGCGTAGTCAAGATAGCTGGAACCGGGCAAAACGGCGTCCAGCGCGGAAAACAGCCGTACCGAGCGCTGCTGGTCGTCCCTATCCTCGCTATGCTCGAACGGCAGATAGACGAATACCCGTGCCACCGGCGGCAGTCGTTGATCCAGCCCGCGCTGCAGCGCCAGCGTCGCGCCGGCTCGCGCCTTTTCGTCGCTGGCAAACGCCCTCGCCTCGCCTCGAAACAGATTGCGCGGAAACTGGTCGGCGACGATCAGCCAGGCCAGAGCCGCTTCGGCATCGCCGGCGTCGATCAGCCACTCGCCCCGCTCCAACTGCGACCAAAGCGCCAAAAAACGCTGGCGGATCGCGGCGTCGAAAGCCTCGTCGCGGCGAAACCAGATCTCGCGCGCGGTGCCGAGCCTGGCGGCATCCAGGCCCCCGAACCAGAATTCCAGTACTTGCCGCGCCGGATTTACGCTCAAAACCGCCATATCCGCTCCCGAAAACTGGACGCGTCCGGCATGCCGGACGCGGCTTTACAAAGCGAACAGCTCGCGCTGCGTGCAGACAGCGGTGCCGAGCTTGCCCACCACCACGCCGGCCGCGGCATTGGCCAGGCTCATCGCCTCCGGCAGCGCCAGGCCGGCCGCCATCGCCAGGCCCAGCGTGCCGATCACGGTATCGCCGGCGCCGGACACATCATAGACCTCGCGCGCGAAAGTCGGCTGATGCAGCGCACCATCGGCGCGGAACAAGGTCATGCCCTCCTCGCTGCGGGTCACCAGCAGCGCATCGAGATTCAACTCTGCGCGCAAGGCCTGGGCCTTGTCCGTCAAAGCCTGTTCGCCCTGCCAACTGCCCGCCACCTGGCGGAACTCGCTGCGGTTCGGCGTCAACAAGGTGGCGCCGGCGTATTTGCTGTAATCGTCGCCCTTCGGGTCGATCAGCACCGGCTTGCCGGCCGCGCGCGCCATGCCTATCATCTCCGCCACATGGGTCAGCCCGCCCTTGCCGTAGTCCGACAGTATCACCACATCATGCTCGGCGACCACCGCGGCGAACTCCTGCAGCTTGTCGGTCAGAATCTCGCGGCTGGGCGCGTCCTCGAAATCGAGCCGTATCAATTGCTGCTGGCGCGCCACCACCCGCAGCTTGACGGTGGTGGCGATATTGGGGTCGCGCTTGAACGAGGTGACGATGCCATCATCCACCAGAAGGCGCTCCAGCGCGTCGGCCGCCTCGTCGCAACCCACCACCGACAGAATGGTGGCCTTGCCGCCGAGACCGGCGATATTGCGCGCCACATTGGCGGCGCCGCCGGCGCGCTCTTCGCAGCGGCCGATCCGGGCCACCGGCACCGGCGCTTCCGGCGAGATGCGGGAAACGTCGCCGAACCAGTAACGGTCCAGCATCACGTCCCCTACCACCAACACCCGGGCTTTCGACAGGTCGCCCGCCAAGCTCGCGCTTTCCAGCCCGAGATCTTGCATCAAACTCATAACACAGTCCTCTAGCGGCCAATGGCCAAATAATCAAAACCCTGCTCGCGCAGCCAGACCGGGTCGTACATATTGCGTCCGTCTATGATCAACGGCTGTTTCAGGCTGCTGCGGATACGGTCGAAGTCCGGCGCGCGGAACATCTTCCATTCGGTGACGATCAGCAAGGCGTCGGCGCCGTCCAGCGCCGACATCATGTCGTCGGCGAAGGAAAGCCGGGCGTTGTCGCCCATCACCCTCCGCGCCTCGCGCACCGCCACCGGATCGTAGGCGACGATCTCGGCGCCGCGGCGCGACAACTCGTCCACCACCACCCGGCTAGGCGCCTCGCGCATATCGTCGGTGTTCGGCTTGAACGCCAGACCCCACAACGCGAAGCGGCGGCCGGACAGGTCCTCGCCGAAGCGCGCCGTCACTTTTTCTACCAGGCGCAGCTTCTGCGCGTCGTTGGCCTCCTCCACCGCGGCGAGCACCCGCAGCGTGTGGCCGTTCTCCTTTGCGGTCTGCACCAGCGCCTTGACGTCCTTCGGGAAGCAGGAACCGCCATAGCCTACGCCCGGATACAGGAAGTGATAGCCGATGCGCGGATCGGAACCGATGCCCAGGCGCACCTGCTCGATGTCGGCGCCCATGGTCTCGGCCAGATTGGCCAGCTCGTTCATGAAGGAGATCCGGGTGGCCAACATCGCATTGGCCGCGTACTTGCTCAGTTCGGCCGAGCGCACGTCCATCAGCAGCACGCGCTCGTGGTTGCGCTGGAACGGCTTGTACAGCCGCCGCATGATGTCGGCGGCCCGCTCGTCGTCTACGCCTATCACCACGCGGTCCGGCCGCATGAAGTCGTCTATCGCCGCGCCTTCCTTCAGGAATTCCGGATTCGACACCACGCTGAACGGAATCTCGGCGCCGCGCAAAGCCAGTTCGTCCTCGATGGCGGCGCGCACCTTGTCGGCGGTGCCGACCGGCACCGTGGACTTGTCGACCACCACGCGGTAGGCCGTCATGTGGCGCGCGATATTGCGCGCGGCGGCCAGCACGTACTGCAGATCGGCCGAGCCATCCTCGTCCGGCGGCGTGCCCACCGCGATGAACTGGACTTCGCCGAAGGCCACCGATTCGGCCACATCGGTGGTGAAATGCAGGCGGCCGGCGGCCACATTGCGCTTCACCATGTCTTCCAGGCCCGGCTCGAAAATCGGGATGCCGCCGCTCTGCAGGATCTCGATCTTGCGCGGATCCACGTCGAGGCAGCAGACTTGGTAGCCGGTTTCCGCCAGGCAGGTGCCGGTCACCAGACCGACATAGCCTGAACCAATCACGGTGACTTTCATGCCTGCCCCGCGCGGAAACGGACGATGTCCTGGTTGATGGCGCGCAGCGTGGCCAGCGGATCGGCGGCGCCGGTGATCGCGCGGCCGATCACCAGATAGTCGGAACCGGCCTCCAGCGCCGCCAGCGGCGTCATCACGCGGCGCTGGTCGTCGACGGCGCCGTCGACCAGGCGTATGCCCGGCGTCACCAGCTGGAAGTCTGCGCCGAGCTCCCGTTTCAACATCACGGCTTCCTGCGCCGAGCACACCACGCCGTCGAGGCCGCAGTCGCGGGTCAGCGTGGCCAGCCGCAACACATGCTGCTGCGGCGAGACGTCTATGCCGACATCGGCCAGGTCCGACGCCTCCATGCTGGTCAGCACCGTCACCGCGATCAGCAGCGGACGCTGGCTATAAGCGGCCAGCGCCTCGCGCGCCGCCTCCATCATCCGGCGGCCGCCGGACGCGTGGACGTTGACCATCCACACGCCGGACTCGGCGGCGGCCTTGCAGGCCTGGGCGACGGTATTGGGAATGTCGTGGAATTTCATGTCCAGGAAAACCTGGAAGCCGCGGGCCGCCAGCGATTCGACCAGATGGCGGCCGCTGGAGGTGAACAACTCCTTGCCCACTTTCAAGCGGCACTCGGCCGGATCCAGGCGGCTGGCGAAAGCCAATGCGCCGTCCGCGTCGGCGAAGTCCAGCGCCACCACCACCGGAGAAGCCGTCCGGCTTTCGCTTTGTGCGATCAGGGGATTCATCAATGCTCCATCATTCTATATTGCCGCGGCGCGCGCCGTTCAGGCGGCCTCGCGCCGAGTGATTCAGTTTTCCGAGCGGTTGGCGGTGAAGCTTTCCCACTCGCCGCAGGCCGGGCAGTGCCAGAAAAAGGCGCGCGAACGGAAGTTGCAGCACTTGCAACGGTGCACGCTCAGACGCTGCGAATGCTTGAGGATCAGCGCTCGCGCCACCTCGGCGTCCATACGCCCTTCCGGCGACAGCTCGTCCATCTGCGCCTCTATCATCCGGTACACGCCGGCCAGGCTCGGGCGCGCGTGCACCGCTTCGCGCACGCCTTCCAGCGCCCTGGCCTCGCCCTCGTAGGTCGCGATCTTCTGGTACAAGAGATCGGTCAGCTCCAGTTGCGGGAAGGTACGCTGGTAGCCGCGCAGCAGCGCGATGCCCTCCAGCGGCCTGCCCTGCCTCTCGTAAGCGTCGAACAGCCGCTCGGCGGCCATCGACAGGTATTCGTAATTCTGTTTCTCTATGCTTTGCCAGGCGGCGATGGCCGCATCGAAAGCGCCTTCGGCGAACTCGATGTCGCCGAGAATCAGGCTCGCGCGCACGCACTTTCGATTGGCCGCGATGGCTTCGGCCACATATTGCCGCGCCTTGGCGTAATCGGATTTGTACAATTCGCCCTGCGCAAGTTCACAATAAAACTGCGCGACCTCGTGCTGGAACGAGTGCGCGTCGCTGCGCAGCTCCCTGGCGGTTTCGATCGCCTTCTGCCAATCGCGGTCCTGCTGATAGATGTCCAGCAGCTGGCGGCGCGCCGCCAGCGCCATATTGCCGTTCAGCAGCTTCAGCAGGATCTCCTCGGCCCGATCGACCAGGCCGGCCTTGCGGAAGTCCTGCGCCAGCTCGTTGCGGACCAGATCCCGGTGCTCGCCCGGCAGATCGGATGAATCCAGCATCTGCTGGTGCAGCCGGATGGCGCGGTCGTTCTCGCCGCGACGACGGTAGAGCTTGCCCAGCACATGTTGCAGCTCCAGCGCCGCGCCCTGCTGGCGCGCCACTTCGGCCAGCGCCTGCGCCGCGACGTCGGTCTTGTCGTCAACCAGCGCGTCCAGGCCGCGGTAATACGAGGTCGGCACCGACTTCGCCTGTTTCAGCACCGTGCGCATATCCACCCGGGCCGCGAACCAGCCCAGGCCGAAAAAGGCCGGAAACAGCAGCAGCCACCACAAATCGAGTTCCAACAGCAATCCTTTCGGGACGGTAAAGACAGGCCGCGGACGCGGCCCAGGGGGAAGACGTCAATCGGCGATGGCGTCGCTGGGATCGTTGATCACCTTGCTGGCGGGCGGACGGTTGCGCAGTTCTTTCTTCAGCTGCGACAGTTCACGGCGGGTCTTCAGATAGAAACTGAACGTGGCCAGCAGGCCGATCACGGCGCCGACGACGAAGAACAGCAACAGGAACACGATGAACGGCGCCGACCAGGACTGGCCGAAGAACAGCTTGAATTCGACCGAATGGCTGTTCTGCACGGAAACCGCGATCAGTAACAGCAGCAGGGCCAGTTCGACGATACGCAACAAATATCGCATGAGTTCGCTCGATGAGTTTGCCGGAGTGCAATTTTAAACGATAGCCGGCGACAACCCAAGTCGCGACAGGCGGCAAAAACGAAAAAAGCGCCGCATCAAGCGGCGCTTTCGACAATCAAGCTACGCAAAAACCGCGATCAGGCCTGGGCCTGTTCGGCGAGGGACAAGTCCACTCGCTCTCGCAATTCCTTGCCGGCCTTGAAATGAGGCACGTATTTCTCAGGAACCGAGACGCTGGTGCCCGACTTCGGGTTGCGGCCGACGCGCGGCGGACGGTAGTTCAGGTCGAAGCTACCGAAGCCGCGGATTTCGATCCGGCTTCCCTGGGCCAGGTTGTTGGCCATCGCGTCCAAAATGGTCTTGACGGCCAACTCAGCATCTTTGTAGACCAACTGAGAATTGCGCTCGGCCAGTCGCTCCGACAGCCTCGCGATCAGCTCAGATTTGGTCATGACGCGATTACTCGTTGGAACCGGACAGCTTGGCCTTCAGCAGGGCACCCAGATTGGTGGTGCCGGCGGAAGCGCTGTCAACGGACAGGCTCTTCAGAGCAGCGTTGTCTTCCTGAGCGTCCTTGGCCTTGATCGACAGGCTGATGTTGCGGGACTTGCGGTCCACGGCGACGATCACGGCTTCAACGGCATCGCCATCCTTCAGGACGGAGCGAGCGTCTTCAACGCGGTCGCGGGACAGTTCGGAAGCGCGCAGGTAGCCTTCGACATCGGCGTCCAGAGCGATAACCGCGCCCTTGGCGTCAACGGACTTGACCACACCCTTGACCAGGGCGCCCTTGTCGTTCATCGCAACGAAGTTGTTGAACGGATCGCCTTCCAGTTGCTTGATGCCCAGGGAGATGCGTTCTTTTTCCACGTCGATGGACAGAACAACGGCTTCAACCTCGTCGCCCTTCTTGAACTTGCGAACGGCTTCTTCGCCGGCTTCGTTCCAGGACAGGTCGGACAGGTGAACCAGGCCGTCGATGCCGCCCGGCAGACCGACGAACACGCCGAAGTCGGTGATGGACTTGATCGCGCCCTTCAGCTTGTCGCCCTTGTGGAAGTTGTCGGCAAACTCGTTCCACGGGTTGGCCAGGCACTGCTTCATGCCCAGGGAGATACGACGACGGTCTTCGTCGATTTCCAGGATCATGACTTCCACTTCGTCGCCAACCTGAACCACCTTGGACGGGTGTACGTTCTTGTTGGTCCAGTCCATTTCGGACACGTGCACCAGGCCTTCGATGCCTTGTTCGATTTCGACGAACGCGCCGTAGTCGGTCAGGTTGGTCACCTTGCCGAACAGACGGGTGCCGGACGGGTAGCGGCGGGACAGGCCCACCCACGGATCTTCGCCCAGTTGCTTCAGGCCCAGCGATACGCGGTTCTTCTCTTGGTCGAACTTCAGTACCTTGGCTTCCACTTCGTCGCCCACGGCCAGAACTTCGGACGGGTGCTTCACGCGGCGCCATGCCAGGTCGGTGATGTGCAGCAGGCCATCGATACCGCCCAGGTCAACGAACGCACCGTAGTCGGTGATGTTCTTGACGATACCCTTGATGACTGCGCCCTCTTTCAGGGTTTCCAGCAGAGCCTTGCGCTCTTCGCCCAGGGTTTCTTCCAGCACCGAGCGGCGGGAAACCACGACGTTGTTGCGCTTGCGATCCAGCTTGATAACCTTGAACTCGATCTGCTTGTTTTCGTACGGGGTGGTGTCTTTCACCGGACGCACGTCGACCAGGGAACCCGGCAGGAAGGCGCGGATGCCGTTGACCATGACGGTCAGGCCGCCCTTGACCTTGCCGCTGATCAGGCCGGACAGGATGGTGCCGGCTTCCAGAGCTTCTTCCAGCTCGACCCAGGCAGCCATGCGCTTGGCTTTTTCGCGGGACAGCTTGGTCTCGCCGAAGCCGTTTTCCAGCGCGTCGATGGCGACGGTCACGAAGTCGCCGATGGCAACTTCAACGACGCCTTGGTCGTTCTTGAATTCTTCAGCCGGAATCAGGGACTCGGACTTGAGGCCTGCGTTCACGGTTACAAAATTGGAATCGACTGCCACGACTTCGGCAGTGATCACTTCGCCCACGCGCATATCGTGCAGGGTGAGGCTTTCCTCGAACAGTTGAGCGAAGTTTTCCATGGAGAGGGTAGTCATCAAGCGTACTCTCGGTTGCAGGCCTTGCGGCTTGCGGGGTTAGGGTTGAACACGCGGTCGCTATTGCATTGCAACAAAAACGACCGTTAAAAAAATCAATGGCCGGAAACCTGTCTTTCCTCGAACCACACAAGGACCTTGTCGACCGCCTGGTCTATGGTCAGCTCCGTGGTATCGAGCAAAAAGGCGTCCGGCTCCTGGCGCAGCGGCGCTACCGCGCGGGCGGCGTCACGCTCGTCCCGTTCGATAATGTCCTGCTTGATCTGTGCGAGGTTAGCAGATTCCCCCTTGCCGATCAACTGCTTATGCCGACGCAGCGCTCGTTCGTCGGCGCTGGCGGTCAAAAATATCTTCAGCGTGGCGTCCGGAAACACCACCGACCCCATGTCGCGGCCGTCGGTCACCAGGCCCGGCGCCTGTCGAAAATCGCGCTGGCGCTGCAATAGCGCGGCGCGCACCGCCGGCAGCGCGCCGACCCGGGATGCGCCGATGCCGATTTCCTCGGCGCGGATGTCCAGGCTCGCGTCGTTGCCGTCCAGCCACACCGCGCCGTCGGCGAATTCCACCGGCAGGCCGGCAGCGGCTTCGGCCAGCGCGGCCTCGTCGTCCCAGGCGATGCCGCGGCGGCGGGCATGGAGCGCCAGCAGCCGGTACAGCGAGCCCGAGTCGAGATAATGGAAGGCCAGGCGCGCGGCGACCAGAGCCGCCACCGTGCCCTTGCCGGAGGCGGACGGGCCGTCGATGGTAATTACCGGAGCTGTCATCAAAAGTCTGATCCTGTTGCGATGCCAAGCCGCTCCGCCGCTGCGGAACGGGCCGGCCAAACCGCGCATTGTAGCGCAAGCCGGCCGGTCGCGGTGCGGAGCAAGGCAATTGCAAGCGGCCGCCGTGGGCGGGTACAGTGTCCCTTACTGATCGAATCGCATCCTGAAAAAAGCGCAAACCCATGGAACAACTGCATCTGTCCGCCTGCGACCGCCTCGGCGGCGCCATCAAGCTCCCCGGCTCCAAGAGCATCTCCAATCGCACGCTGCTGCTGGCGGCGCTGTCCGGCGGCAGCACGCTGGTGCGCGAGCTGCTGGACTCCGACGACATCCGCCACATGCTGAGCGCGCTGAAGCTGCTGGGCGTGAAGATCGAACAGCAAGGGGACAGCCGCGATTTCCGCGTCCACGGCTGCGGCGGCGACTTCCCGGTGAAGAACGCCGAACTGTTCCTGGGCAACGCCGGCACCGCCTTCCGGCCGCTGACGGCGGCGCTGGCCTTGATGGGCGGCAGCTATCAGCTGTCCGGCGTGCCGCGGATGCATGAACGCCCGATAGGCGACCTGGTCGACGCGCTGAACGCCGCCGGCGCCAGCATCGCCTACCTGGGCCAGCCCGGCTTCCCGCCGCTGGCCATCTCGCCGGCCGACGTGCGCTGCGCCCGCCCCATCCAGGTGAAGGGCAATGTCTCCAGCCAGTTCCTGACCGCGCTCCTGATGGCGCTGCCGCTGACCGGCGGCCAGGCCGAGATCGAAGTGGTCGGCGAGCTGATCTCCAAACCCTATATCGAAATCACGCTGAACCTGATGGCGCGCTTCGGCGTCCGCGTCGAGCGCGACGGCTGGCAGCGCTTCGTCATTCCGGGCGGCCAGCACTACATCTCGCCGGGCGAAGTCTACGTCGAGGGCGACGCCTCCAGCGCGTCCTACTTCCTGGCGGCCGGCGCGCTGGCCGGCGGCCCGGTGCGGGTCGAAGGCGTCGGCGAGGCCAGCATACAGGGCGACGTGCGCTTCGCCGAGGCGCTGGAATTGATGGGCGCGACAGTGCGCCGCGGCGAAAACTGGATAGAAGCCCGCGCCGAAGGCCGGCTGAAGGCGATAGACCTCGATTGCAACCACATCCCGGACGCGGCGATGACGCTGGCGGTGGCCGCGCTGGCCGCCGACGGCACCACCACGCTGCGCAATATCGCCAGCTGGCGGGTCAAGGAAACCGACCGCCTGTCGGCGATGGCGACCGAGCTGCGCAAAGTGGGCGCGACGGTGGAGGAAGGGCCGGACTACATCCGCGTCACGCCTCCGGCCGCGCTGACGCCGAACGCCGAGATCGACACCTACGACGACCACCGGATGGCGATGTGCTTCTCGCTGGTTTCGCTCCTGGGTGCGCCCGTCGTCATCAACGACCCCAATTGCGTGGCCAAGACCTTCCCGGACTACTTCCGGGCCCTGGCCGCGCTGCAGGCGCAATAATCACAATATATTGATGATTTAATCGATAGACTACACAATATATACAATACAAAGGAGTCTATCGATGAGCGATCTGTTCCGGATGCGCCGCGATTTCATGCGGCGCTTCGACATCCCCTCCCCCACCCGCCCCGAATTCCAGCCCGATCAGCTGGCGATGTGGCAGACCATGCTGGACGAGGAACTGGCCGAACTTCAGCAGGCGCTGGCCGACTACCGCGCGCTGCCGGCACAGTCTACCGAACAGCAGCGGCAAAGCCGCGCCGAGCTGACGGCCGAGGCCGTCGACGTGCTGAACGTGGTGTGCGGCCTCCTGCTGTCGCAAGGCCTGCCGCTGGAGGCGATGTGCGAGGCGATACACGACGCCAATCTGCGCAAATGCGTAGACGGCAAGGTGGTGCGCCGCGCCGACGGCAAGGTGCTGAAACCGGAAGGCTGGCGGCCCGCCGACAAGCTGGCCGTGATACGCGACGCCGAGACCCGCGGTTCCGCGTCCTTTTCTTGAATTGGATTAAAGCCCGCCCAGGCTCGAGCAGCTAAGCTTGCAACATGTCACGATCAAAACAAAAGGAGCCGACATGTTGCGCAACACCCGATACAGCTACGGCAAAATCGCCCGCGCCCTGCACTGGCTGTGCGCGCTGGCCGTCATCGCCGCACTGGCCTTCATCGAGCTGAAAGGCAATTTTCCGAAAGGGGATCCGGTCCGCAGCGGCCTCGGCTACGCCCACGTCCAGGCCGGACTGATCGTCCTGCTGCTGGTTCTTCCCCGGCTGGCCTGGCGGCTGGGCAATCCGCCTCCCGGCATCTCTCCCGCCCCCAGTCCGCTGATGAAGCTGCTGGCCCACGCCGGCCATTGGGCGCTGTACGCGCTGATGCTGGCGCTGCCCATCCTCGGCGTCGCCTTCATCCAGGCCAAGGGCGGCGACGTAGCCCTGTTCGGCCTGGGCCTGCCCTCCTTCATGCCCGACAACCCAGAGCTGGGCAAGAGCCTGAAGGAGCTGCACGAATTGCTGGGCAATATCCTGCTATGGCTGAGCATCGTGCACGCCGCCGCCGCCGCGTGGCATCACTTCATCGTCAAGGACGACACCGTCACCCGGCTGACCGGCCCGATGCGTTGATTCACTCCTTCGCCCGGCTGGAACCGCGCGCGACCAGCCGGCCCGCCAGCACCACTTTGCGCAGCGGTCGCTCAGGCTGCTGCAACCGCTCCAGCAGCATCTCCATCGCCGCGCGGCCGATCTCGTCGACCGGCTGCTCGATCACCGTCATGCCGGGATCGGCCAGCTCGGTCCAACTGTCGTTGTCGAAGCCGGCCAAGGCCAGCCGGCCCGGCACGACGACGCCCGCCTCCCTCACCGCCTTGGCCACGCCCAACAACAGCAGGCCGTTGCTGGCGATCAGCGCCTCCGGCGCGTCCGCCTCTTGAAGCCACATGGCCGCCTCGGCCCGCGCCGCTTCCGCGCTGGGCGCGACGAAACGCGCCTCCGCCGGCAAACCGGCTTTCCGCATCGCCTCGGCGAAACCCGCATGGCGCTCCGCGCCGGTGCTGCTGGTATTGCCGAACAGGCCGCCGATGCGGCGATAACCTCGATCCAACAAATGCTCGACCAACTGGGCCGCCGCTGTCCGGTTGTCCAGCAGAACCGCGTCACAGCGGGCGGACGGCCCCGTCCGGTCTATCATCACCACAGGGAACCCCAGGCCGGCGACGTCCAGCGAATCGGCGGTGGCGCGGGTGGCGGCGAAGATCACCCCGCTCACCCGCTCCTCCTGCATCAGCCGGAGATACATCGCCTCTTTGTCCGGGTTTTCATCGGTGTTGCACAGGATCACCCGCATGCCGGACTGGTAGGCGACATCCTCCACCGCCCGACTCACCGAGGTGAAGAAGGGATTGCGGATATCGGACACGATCAGGCCTATGGTGCGCGACATCTGCGAGCGCAAGCGGCGCGCCGACAGATTGGGACGGTAGCCGCTCTGAGCGACGGCGGCCTCCACCTTGGCGCGCAGCGCGGCGCTGACCGGGCCGTTGCCCAGCACGCGCGACACGGTGGCCACCGACACGCCGGCCAGCAGCGCGACGTCCTTGATGCTGGTAGTCATGGTTTGGAAATCGTTTTCAATTGACGGAAGCGATGTTGCGCCCGTGCATGCCACGCTGGCAAGCGCAGAATCGCAACAGTTTTCTGAATTGCGCCACAAGTTTGATTTTAACCAGTTCTGTCGGATTGACAGCAAAAATGTAATCGTTTTCAATGCCAGCCATATCGAGCCCAAAAACGAGGTACGCCGTGTCCGACGCCCTGCTCACTCCGCAACTGATACGCCTGGGCTGCCAGCCCGCCGGCAAGGAGGTCGCCATCCGCGAGGCCGGCCGCATGCTGGCCGACGCCGGCTGCATCGCGCCCGACTACATAGACAGCCTGCTGCGCCGCGAAGCAGTGGCCAACACCTATCTGGGCAACGGCATCGCCATCCCCCACGGCATGGTGGAAGACCGGGCGATGGTGCTGCGCACCGGCGTCGCCATCCTGCAGATCCCCGCCGGGCTGGAATGGAACCCCGGCCAGCGCACCCACCTGCTGTGCGCGATCGCCGCCCGCTCCGACGACCACCTGGTGATGCTGCGCCAGCTGACCCGGCTGCTGCAGGACGAGGCCAGGCTGCTGCCGCTGTTCTCCACCGAGAACAGCGCCGACCTGATCGCCGCGCTTGAGCAGCCGCCGGAAACCCCGCCGCCGGACGCCGAGGCGCAGGACCTGGACGTGCGCGAGGAATGGCGGCTCGACTACCCCAACGGCCTGCACGCCCGCCCCGCCGCGTTGTGGGTGGAGGCCGCGCGGCGCAGTCCGGCCCAGCTTCAGGTGCGCCACGGCGGCCGCGTCGCCGACGCCAAGAACCTGATCTCCTTGCTGCAGCTCGGCCTGCGCCAGGGCGATCTCGTCTCCGTGTCCGGCCGCGGCCCGCAGGCCGGGGACGGCGTGCGCCAATTGCTCAAGGCCATGCGCGAAGCCAGCATCGCCGAGCAAACCGCCGCCGCCATCGCCGCCCAGCGCGCCGCCGGTACGCGCAAAACCGCCGGCTGGCAGCCCGCTGGCCCCATGATCTCCCTGCCCGGCATCGCCGCCAGCCCCGGCCTCGCCATCGGCACCGTGCGCATCCTGGCCGGCGAGCGGCTGCAAGTGCCCGACCGTCCGGTCAGTCTGGCCGACGGCGGCGACCGGCTGCACGAGGCGCTGGCCGCCACGCGCAGGCAGCTGGCCGATCTGGCCGAGGCCACCCAGGCGACGCTGGGCGCCGGCGAAGCCGGCATCTTCCGCGCCCAGGCCGAGCTGTTGAACGACACCGACCTGATCACGCTCAGCTGCCAACTGATGGTGGCCGGCCATGGCGTCGAGTGGTCGTGGCACCAGGCGGTGGAGCGGCTGGCGGAAAAAATTTCCGTGCTGGGCAACCCGTTGCTGGCGGCGCGCGCCGCCGACCTGCGCGATGTCGGCCGCCGCGTGCTGTTCCAGCTGGACCCGGCGCTGCAAGGCCATGCGCCGGCCGAATTCGGCCCCGACACCCTGTTGCTGGCGGCCGATCTCGCGCCGTCCGACACCGCCAGCCTGGACCTCGCCCGCGTCAAGGGCCTGGCCACCGCCCACGGCGGCCCCACCGCCCACACCGCCATCCTGGCCCGGACCCTGGGCCTGCCTGCGCTGGTCGCGGCCGGAACGGCGCTGCTGGACGTGGCCGACGGCAGCCCCGCCATCCTGGACGGCGACGCCGGCCGGCTGTATCTGAACCCGAGCGAGGCGGATCTGGAGTCCGCCCGCGCCTGGCAGCGGCGCCAGCGGGAAGACCGGCACAAGCAGCAGGCGGAGCGCCGGCAGCCGGGCCAGACCGCCGACGGCAAGCGCATCGAGATCGCCGCCAACATCAATCGCCCGGACCAGGCCGCCGCCGCGCTGGAGGCCGGCGCGGAAGGCGTGGGCCTGATGCGCACCGAATTCCTGTTCCTGGAGCGCGAGGCCGCGCCGGACGAGGAAGAGCAGCTGCGCACCTATCTGGCGATGCAGCAGGCGCTGCAAGGCCGGCCGCTGATCGTCCGCGCGCTGGATATCGGCGGCGACAAGCAGGTGCCCTACCTGAACCTGCCGCATGAGGACAACCCCTTCCTCGGCATGCGCGGCGCCCGGCTGCTGCTGTCCCGCCGCGAGCTGCTGGAACCGCAGCTGCGGGCGCTGTACCGCGCCGCCAAGGCCGGCAAACCGCTGTCCATCATGTTCCCGATGATCAGCTCGCTGAAGGAGATCACCCGCCTCAAGGGCCTGTGCGAAGGCGTGCGCAAGGAACTGGACGCGCCGCCGGTGCCGATCGGCATCATGGTGGAAGTGCCGGCCGCCGCGCTGCTGGCAGACCAGTTCGCGCCCTACGTCGACTTCTTCTCTATCGGCACCAACGACCTGACCCAGTACGCGCTGGCGATGGACCGCCAGCACCCCGAACTGGCCGCCGAGGCCGACAGCCTGCACCCGGCCGTGCTGCGGCTGATCCGCCAGACCGTGCAAGGCGCGGCGGCTCACCGCCGCTGGGTGGGCGTCTGCGGCGGCATCGCCGGCGATCCGCAGGGCGCCGCCGTGCTGGCTGGCCTGGGCGTGGACGAATTGTCGATGAGCCCGCACGACATCGCCGCGGTGAAGGCGATGCTGCGCCGCCACAGCCACGCCAGGCTGCGGGAGCTGGCGGAACAGGCGCTGGCCTGCGACAGCGCCGAGGAAGTGCGGCAGTTGCTGGAGGCGCTGGCATGAGCGGCGCGATACACACCGTCACCCCCAATCCGGCGCTCGACCAGACCGTCACGCTGGACGCGTTGCGGACGGGTTCGGTCAATCTGGCGCGCGCCGCCCACGTCAACGCCGGCGGCAAGGGCGTCAACGTCGCCTCCTGTCTGGCCGACTGGGGCCTGCCGGTCCACGCCCACGGCCTGCTGGGCCGCGACAACAGCGGTCCGTTCGAGCAACTGTTCGCAGACAAGCGCATCGACGACCGCATGCTGCGGGTGGCCGGCGCCTGCCGGGTGAACATCAAGCTGGCCGATCTCGAAACCGGCGACACCACCGACGTCAACCTGCCCGGCCCGGAGACCGGCGAGGCTGAACTGGAAGCGCTGGCCTGCGGCCTCGCCCACGTCGGAGCCGGCGATCTGGCGGTGCTGGCCGGCAGCCTGCCGCCCGGCCTGCCGCGCGACGCGCTGGCGCGGTTGTGCGCCCAGCTGAAACGGCAAGGCGCCTGGACGCTGGTCGACAGCAGCGGCTCGCCGCTGGCCGCCGTTCTGGCCAAGTCGCCGGAAGAGCTGCCCGACTGCGTGAAGCCCAACCGCGAAGAGCTGGCGCAATGGGCCGGCCGCCCGCTGCCCGGCCTGGACGACGTGGTCCGCTGCGCGCGCGGCCTGCAGCGGATGGGCGTCGGCCGGGTGGTGGTGTCGCTGGGCGAACAAGGCGCGCTGCTGGTGGACGCCGACGCGGCGCTGCTGGCCGGCCTGCCGCCGCAGCGACCGCTGAGCACCGTCGGCGCCGGCGACGCGCTGGTGGCCGGCCTGACCGCCGCCCGGCTCCAGGGCCTGAACGCGGGGGATAGCCTGAGGCTGGCGGTGGCTTTCGCCGCCGCCAAGCTGCAGCGCGTCGGTCCACACCTGCCGCCGGCACAACAAATACGAGAGCTGGCCGCCGCCGTCAGCCTGCAAACCCTGGACGCGGCCTGAGCCGCGTCCGCTGAGAAACAGGGGAAACACATGAGCATCGTCGCCATCATCCGCGCGGGAGAGCGCAGCACCCAGGCCAGGCTGGCCGCCGAAGCGCTGCGCCAGGCCGCCCAGCGGCAGGGCAAGCGGATAGACATCGAGATCGACGGCCAGCCTCCGTTGGATGCCGGCGTCCTGCAGGCCGCCAGCCAGATCCTGCTGGTGGACTGTCCAGACGACGGCCGCGCCGGGCAGCGGCCCGCGCGCCATGCCACGCTGGATGCGGTATTGGCCGATCCGGCCGCGCAACTGGAAGGCGCGGCGGCGGCCGAGCACGCGCTCAGCATCGTCGCCATTACCGGCTGCCCTACCGGCATCGCCCACACCTTCATGGCGGCCGAGGGCCTGGTTCAGGGCGCGAAGTCGCTGGGCCACGCGATGCGGGTGGAAACCCAGGGCTCGGTCGGCGCGCAGAATGCGCTGACCGATGCCGAGATCGCCGCCGCCGACCTGGTCGTGATCGCCGCCGACACCCAGGTTCAGCTGGACCGCTTCGCCGGCAAGCGGCTGTTCAAGAGCGGCACCAAGGCCGCCATCGGCGACGGCCAGGGCCTGATCCGCCGCGCCATCGAAGAAGCGCGGCCATGGGAAGGCGCAAGCTCGGCCGCAGCCCAAACCGCGAACCAGGAAAAAGCCAAGGACGGCCCCTACCGCCACCTGATGACCGGCGTGTCCTTCATGCTGCCCTTCGTCACCGCCGGCGGCATCCTGATCGCGCTGGCCTTCGCGCTGGGCGGCATCTATGCCTTCGACGACGCCCACAAGGGCACGCTGGCCTGGTCGCTGTTCCAGATCGGCGCCAAATCGGCCTTCGCGCTGATGGTGCCGATACTGGCCGGCTACATCGCCTACTCCGTCGCCGACCGGCCCGGCATCGCCCCCGGCATGGTCGGCGGCATGCTGGCCGCCAGCCTGGGATCGGGCTTTCTCGGCGGCATCGTCGCCGGCTTCATCGCCGGCTACGGCACGCGGGAGCTGAACCGCCGGATCAAGCTGGGCCAGCATCTGGACGGCCTGAAACCGGTGCTGATCCTGCCGGTGCTGGGCTCGCTGCTGACCGGCCTCTTGATGATCTACGTGGTGGGGCAGCCGGTGGCCGCCGTGCTGGCGGCGCTGACCGAGGCGCTGAAAAGCATGCAAGGCGGCAGCGCGCTGGCCTTGGGCGCGCTGTTGGGCGCGATGATGGCCTTCGACATGGGCGGCCCGGTCAACAAGGCGGCCTACGCCTTCGCCACCGGCCTGATCGCCAGCCAGGTCTACACGCCGATGGCGGCGGTGATGGCGGCAGGCATGACGCCGCCGCTGGGCATCGCGCTGGCTACACGTCTGTTCCGCGACCGCTTCACCGCCGACGAGCATGAGGCCGGCAAGGCCGCCGGCGTGCTGGGCCTGGCCTTCATCAGCGAGGGCGCCATCCCGTTCGCCGCACGCGACCCGTTCCGGGTGATCCCGGCGCTGATGGCCGGCTCGGCGCTGGCCGGCGCCATCTCGATGACCATGGGCGTGGAACTGAAAGTGCCGCACGGCGGCGTGTTCGTGCTACCCATTCCGAACGCGGTGGAACACCTGGGCGGCTACCTCGCGGCGCTGGCGGCCGGCACCGCGCTCACCGCCGTGATGCTGCGCTTGCTGAAGCAGACGGCAACAAATCGGTAGGCCCTGCCATCGAACCGACTCCAAAAACCAAGGCCCCGACGACCATGCCGCCGGGGCCCTTGGAGCTTGTTCAGAGTCTTTTTGTGAGCGGCACAGCCCGGATGCCAGGCGGAGGGCCTAGGCCTTGGTGATTCCAAGGCCTAGTCTGACGGCGCGGCCGATGCCACAAGAAAGGCGTTGAACAGGCTCTTAGCGTGCGGCCGTCATCGAACCGGCCCTCAACTTAACCTGCCATCGGCAAGTCTGGCAGGCCGCCGGCTCCCGCAGCCCGCCATCTTGGCTGCCTCTCCAGCAAGGCCGCGACCTTGTCGACCAGGGTCTGCGGCATGATGCCGCTCATGCAGATCGGCACTTCAAATCCGCGCGGACAGGCATCGCTCCACGAGTCGACGCTCCACCAACAGTTGCGGCACTCCTGAGAACCCACATTCACATTTTCCGGGTAACTGAAATACTCGATATTGGTGGGACCGAACAACACCACCGCCGGGATGCCGATCGCCGCCGCCAGATGCACCAATCCGGACTCGGAATCGATATGCAGCAGCGCCTTCTTCATCACGGCGACCGACTCTGGCAACTTGGTTTTCCCCCTCAAGCAGACATCGACTCCCTCGATGGCTTCCCCGGTTCCGCCTCCTAGTTGCACGATCTTCAAGCTCGGAAAACGCAACTTG
The DNA here is from genome assembly GCF_051129845.1 of Chromobacterium sp. CV08. NCBI lineage: Bacteria > Pseudomonadati > Pseudomonadota > Betaproteobacteria > Neisseriales > Chromobacteriaceae > Chromobacterium > Chromobacterium sp. CV08. Next base: position 1,887,748 of record NZ_CP150453.1, on the reverse strand, counting down.
AGCAGATGGACCAGCTGGTTCCATGAGTCGATCGGATAGGCCTTGGTCGGACGAGATGATGCCAAGGTCATTGAATTATCCCAACCATCGTGGATAGTGATATACAAATCGCCTGGCCGAATCTCATTGCTTGGCCAGTTTTTCGGAATCCTGATCGGCAGCTGCGCACCGGAATAGGCAATGCCAGCCAACTGGTGCAAGCCCTTCTCCCTAGTCAAGCCCCTCTCAATCGCATAGTCGGAAAATGCACCATCCAGCGAGGGCTGATGGTGTATGAACGCACCGAGATTGGCCTGACTGCTTTCAATCCGTCGCAATACATCAGCCAGCTTGGGCGAAACAGACTCGATTCTGGCCAGGCTTTTACCATAATCATCTAGCTGAAAATAATGCGTCAATATACAAGCCACATCATAAGCGCCTTTCAAACGATTGAAATGCGCATCGTCCAATACTTTTCTGACACCATGCAGATTGGCAAAAATAAATTTTAATACCTGCGGACCATTGAAATAGACATCGATCTGCACTGATGCTCCACATGCCATGACCAGGTCTCTTAACAGACGAGCATGAATCACGGCATCGCCAACTCCACCAGCCAGACGAAAAGCCAAGACAACTTTACCGTGTTGCCGCAAATACTCAACTTGCTTCCTGACATCCAGGCGAAGCTCGCGAGACCGAAGCGAAAGCAAACGCTTTCTGATGCGCTTGATCACTTCCGACACAAAATAATTTGACACTGAAGCTACGCCGATATTCGACCGCATCAGATTCTTGAACTTGCGCCCACCTCGAATCAAAAAGCTCGATTTGCGCCTAGTCTTCAACCCTTCAACTCGATGCAATTTCAACCTTTTCAACTCATGATTCGAGTGTCTTTTTTCCATATTCAGCACAAAAAAGCTTTCACTTTCATACTGCAAAATCAAGCAACTGGCCAAAAATATGACCATCCAGCACAAATCATGTCAATCTAAAACAAAGGAAAAGCCTCATCCAACGACGAGGCCCCTAAAACTAGTTATGGCAAAAACTACCCTGATCAATCACTCTACCATGATCAAGCTGGATAAAGCGATCGCAGAACTTTGCCGCTTGCTCTTTAGCATGAGTCACAAGGATCAAAGCCATTCCACCCTTTTGAAGCTCACGAATGCGGTCATAACATTTTTGCTGAAAATCCGCATCGCCCACAGCAAGGATCTCATCAGCAAGCAATACATCCGGCTCAATATGAACCGCAATGGAAAACCCTAGCCGCATGAACATACCTGAAGAGTAATTTTTGATCGGGGTATCAATAAAACTACCGAGACCAGAGAACTCAACGATATCTTGAAATTTTGATCTGGTTTGTTCATTGCTAAGACCGAACAAACTAGCGTTCAGGTAGATATTTTCCTCACCAGTCAGCTCAGGGTTGAACCCCACACCCAGCTCGATCAATGGTGCAATACGACCTGAAGTGACCACTTTTCCGCTTGTTGGCTCTAAAATACCTGCAATAATCTGCATCAAGGTACTCTTACCGGAGCCATTGTGTCCTAGCAGGGCTAATGACTCGCCCGGATGCAACTGAAAAGAAACATCATGAAGCGCTTGAAAGGGTTCTTTATGAGAACGCCAGCGCTTCTTGAACAAACCTACAAATTTTTGTTTCAGGCTTGCCCCCGCATTGTGATGCAGAATAAATTGCTTGCTAACATTTTCAATGCTGATAATTGCTTTACCCACCGCCATCACAGAATCTCCACCAACTTATTTACTCTCGAGCGGAAAAGATAACCACCGATAGCAAGAGAAGAAAAAGCAATTACATAAACTTTCACCCACATATGCAATGCTGGAACCGTCCCATAAACAAATATCTGAGAAAAGCTCTGAATAAAAGGCAAGAGCGGATTAAAATTCAACAAAAACATTTTATCGGAATGAATCAAATCAACATGCCACACAATCGGAGTTAGCCAGAACAGCAATGGCAAAACAACATCAACAATATGTTTCAAATCACGAAACAGAACATGCCCGATCGACAAAAACATCGCAACACCACATATAAAAATCAAATATGGCAGCAAAAACAACGGATAGACCCACCATGCCGCGGTAAATACTCCTCCCAGCAATGGGTAAAGCACCATATAAATAGCAAATGCAGATAACCAAAAAGTGAATGTCGTCAACAAGCCAGATGCAATAATGAGCACTCTAGGGAAGCGTATCTTCTTAATCAGCCCTCCCGCCCCCGTCAGCAACTCGCAGCTATTTGATGAAATCTGGGTAAATAACATCCAATGTAAATTCCCAGTTACCAAATACAGTGCAAAATTCGGATTTTTATTGGGAAATATCCAAGTAAAAACCACCCAATATGTCAATGTGTTTATCAAAGGAGAGCCAAGCGACCAGGCAAAACCTAATGCTGCACCAAAATAACGTGTCCTAATTTCTTTGTGAACCAGATTAAAAACCAAATCCACATAAGGAATTTCACGAAGAGATTTCAAATGCATAACCCAAACAGTGCTCTTTATTAAAATTTGACAAAAAAAAGAACTCGATTGTCAACGTTAGACAAAACGATTCCACCATTGAAGTGTGCCTCGACAGGAATCCAAAGGCTTATTTTGAATAGTCCGTAGCAAAAAAGCTTTATAAAAGCAGGCAGTATCAGCCTTTACTTTTTTATCTCATAAAATACTGGATATTTTTCTCCTTCTGCTGCTTCCAAGCAGATGGAAATTCAAGGCATTTATGACAAAACCCTATTCGCCAATATCCCAAACTCGAGGAACGTACCGGCAAGCCTCTGTCCGTAGAGTGTGCACAGCCTCGATAAACGAACGCGCAGCCGGAGCCACGCTGAAAAATCAAGCCCCTATCCGTCTCGCCCGGATGGTAACCTTAATGTCAATGTTTTTTCAATCCCTCTCGCAGCAGCGGAATCATACCGCATGACAGAGCTGGTTCGATTCAAACCTTACGCATTCCGCCGCCAGTATGACAGTATCGACTGCAACAAATTCCATTGTAGACCCAAGTGAAACGGCAATCATGGTGACCTCCCCAAGCAATCACAACGAACGCGCGACGTGCCTTCCGGCACCGCCATAGCGGCCCACCTCCCCCCTCAGCAGCATGGTCGGATCCACCATCCGATGCGTTTAAAAGACTGATGTGGCTTCTTGCAAACCCTCACATGGACACGCCCCCAAGCTCAAGCCCACGTCATTTCCACCATCAGGAACCACCCTGCCCGTCACCACAAGACTTGAGCGCTTTTCCATTGAATGGCAGCAGGCCACTGCGGGTGATCTCGGCGCAGGTAGCCGGCTCGACGCGACAGTGGTCATCCTCATGGATTCACGCATACCGTTGAAATGTCGCACGGCAGCGTATTCGTGCAGCCCATCCCCAACACGGTGGTGGTACACCACGATGAACCATCTGCGCCGGCACCATCGTCACCGCGTAGGCATAGAAGAAAGTCGTCCCGGCCCAATCCCGCCACCGCGCGTCCTGATCCAATTCTCTCAGCCCTGGACCAGCCTGATCCATACGCTCACCGCCGCGGCCTCCCCATTCCTGCAGCATAAAAATTAACAATTTTTACAGTTTGTTATAATGGAACGCCAGACGGCACGCAGATGCTGCTGGTTTATTCCAACAACAACACAGGAAAAGCCATGTCCATTACCCGACGAGACTTCCTCAACGGTTTTGCGCTAACGGTGGCTGCCGGGCTCACTCCGCTGGAAATCCTCCGTGCCGCCCCCCGACAGATCAGCGCCAGCTACTACCCTCCTTCGCTCACCGGACTGCGCGGCAACCATGACGGCTCCTTCGAGAACGCGCACAAGCTGGGCCGCGCCCACCATGCGTTCAATCTTGGCGGCGCCAAAGTCGAAGAGCATTACGACCTGGTGGTGGTCGGCGGCGGCATCAGCGGCCTGGCGGCCGCGCATTACTACCGCAAGAAGCATCCGCAGGCCAAGGTACTGATCCTGGACAACCACGACGACTTCGGCGGCCACGCCAAACGCAACGAGTTCAAGGTCGGCAACCGCCTGATGCTGGGCTACGGCGGCACCGAATCGCTGCAATCGCCCAAGCACGTGTTCAGCAAGGAAGCGCTGGCGCTGATGAAGGAACTGACCATCGACATCGATGGGCTGGCCAGCCACTTCCACCGCAACTTCTACCCCGATCTCAAGCTGTCGCGCGGCGTGTTCTTCAACAAGGAGGACTTCGGCGTCGACAAGACCGTAGGCGGCGACCCCTATCTGCAGGTGGCGGACGACATCGACCCCAAGCGCCTGAACGCGCGCCCGATCCGCGACTTCATCAACGACTTCCCGATGTCTAAGAAGGACCGCGACGCGCTGATCGATCTGCACACCAGCACCCGCGACTACCTCGGCGACATGCCCAAGAACAAGCGCGAGGCTTATCTCGCCAAGATCAGCTACAGCACCTATTTGTCCCGCCACGTCGGCCTGAGCGCCACCGCGATCCGTTTCTTCCAGTCGCGCAGCAACGATTTCCAGGCGGTGGGCATCGACGGCCTGCCGGCGCTGGACGCGCGCAACCTGGACCTGCCTGGCTTCCACGGCGTGGCCGGCCTGGGCAAGATCAGCGCCGAGGCGGAAGCCGAGCTGCGCGATCCCTACATCTACCACTTCCCTGACGGCAACGCGTCCATCGCCCGCCTCTTGGTGCGCAAGATGATCCCGCAGGCGGCACCGGGCAAGGACATGAACGACATCGTGTTGGCCCGCTTCGACTACAGCAAGCTGGACCTGCCGGAAAATCCGGTGCGGCTGCGGCTGAACAGCACCGTGGTGCGCGTCGAGAACGCCAAGGGTCCGGTGGACGTCGGCTACCTGGACAAGGGCGGCAGGCTGCACCGCGTGCAGGGCCGCCACGTGGTGATGGCCTGTTACAACATGATGATCCCGCACATCATGCCGGAACTGGAAAACGACCAGAAGCAGGCGCTGGCGATGAACGTCAAGGCACCGCTGGTCTACACCAAGGTGGTGCTGAAGAACTGGGACAGCTTCATGAAGCTGGGCGTGCACGAGCTCTACTGTCCGTCGATGCCGTACAGCCGCATCAAGATGGACTACCCGGTGGACATCGGCGGCTACCAGCACCCGCGCAAGCCGTCCGAGCCGATGTGCCTGCACATGGTCTACGTGCCCACCATCGCCGGCTCCAACCTGGACCCGCGCACCCAGTGGAGGATGGGCCGCGCCAAACTGCTGGCGATGCCGTTCTCCGAGCACGAGGACATGATCCGCAGCCAGCTGCAGCGCATCCTGGGCCCCGTAGGCTTCGAACACAAGCGCGACATCGCGGCCATCACCGTCAACCGCTGGTCGCATGGCTATTCCTACTTCCTCAACTCGATGTACGACGACGAAGAAGAGTCCAAGCGCATCATCGCCACCGCCCGTCGTCCGGCCGGCAAAGTGGCGATCGCCAACTCCGACTCCGACTGGAATCCGTACACCCACGCCGCCATCGATCAGGCATGGCGCGCCGTCAACGAGTTGAGCTAACAGGAACACCGTGATGAAACTGATGAAAACCCTGGGCCTCTCGACCCTGCTGGCCTTTGCGGCGAACGCCGCGCTGGCGAATGTCGACACCGACAGCGTGCGACGCGGCGCCTACCTCGCCCGCGTGTCGGACTGCATCGCCTGCCACAGCGCCCCCGGCGGCAAGGAAAACGCCGGCGGGCTGCCGATGGACACCCCGGTGGGCAAGATCTACTCCACCAACATCACGCCGGACAAGGAAACCGGCATCGGCGGCTACAGCTACGAGGACTTCGCCCGCGCGTTGCGCGACGGCGTCGCCAAGGAAGGCCATTCGCTGTATCCGGCGATGCCCTACACCTCGTTCGCCCGCATCAACGACGACGACATGCGCGATCTGTACGCCTACTTCATGCACGGCGTAGAGCCGGTGAAGCAGGCCAACCGCGACAGCGATATCCCCTGGCCGCTGTCGATGCGCTGGCCGCTGACGCTGTGGCGCTGGATATTCCACGACGACAGCCGCTACCAGCCGGACGCCGGCAAGAATGCCGAGTGGAACCGCGGCGCCTACCTGGTGCAGGGCATGGCCCACTGCGGCACCTGCCACACCCCGCGCGGCGTCGCCTTCCAGGAAGTGGCCTTGAGCGACAAGAAGCCCGGCTACCTGACCGGCGCGCAACTGGCGGGCTGGTACGCCGGCAACCTGACCGGCGACGCGCGCGAAGGCCTGGGCGGCTGGTCGGCCGACGAGCTGGTGCAGTATCTGCAGACCGGCCGCAACCGCTACACCGCGGCCTTCGGCCCGATGGCGGAAGTGGTCCACTACAGCAGCCAGCACATCAACACCGCCGACCTGTCGGCGATCGCCGTCTACCTGAAGAGCCTGCCCGGCGCGGGCGCGGCCGACGTCGCCCCGGTACGCACCGGCGCCACGCTGTTCTTCGAGAACTGCGCCACCTGCCACCAGGCCAACGGCCAGGGGCACGACAAGGTGGTGCCGGCGCTGGCCGGCAGCTCGGCGGTGATGGCGCGCGACGCCACCTCGCTGATCCGCGTGGTGCTGGAAGGCGGCGTCAACGCCCGTACCCGCCATCTGGCCTGGGAATACAGCATGCCGGGCTACGCCCAGCAGATGAGCGACCAGGAAGTGGCCGACGTGCTCACTTATATGCGCCAGAGCTGGGGCAATGCCGCCAGCCCGGTGGCCGCCGGCGACGTGGCCAAGGTGCGCGGCATCGTGGCCGACGGCGCGCATCAGCAGTAAGGTCCATTCATCAACGACAACGCCGCCGCATCGTGAAATGCGGCGGCGTTTTATTTTGTGCTCGCTACGGGATCAGGGCGCGTTCAGCGTGAACACATCGCCGCACTTCACCGTATTGGCCCGACCATAGACATTAAGGGCGATCTGGCGCCCGGACTGCACCGCGCTGACGATGTCGCCGGTCGTGAAGCAGTAATACCAGCCGCCGCTGCGATCGTTGATCACCCCCCAGGAGTAGGCGGCGCGGCCGGCGATCTGATCGATGCCGGCCTTGGTCAGATCCACTTCATAAGGGTGGCCTGCCAGCGGGCCGCTCACCCAGTTGACCGCCAGGCCGGTGGAGAAGCCGCCGACGGACGGACGGCAGCTGAGCGCGCTTTGCTGCCGCCCATCCGCCAACGCGGAGGTGGTGACCGAGCACAGGGCGCCGCTGCTGCCGACGTAGTTGCCGGCGACGAACTGCAGGCCTTGCGGACTGGCCGACGGCTTGACGGTCTGCGCCGGCTTGCCGATCGCGCCGTTCTTGTCCACCGGCAGAGTCAGAGTGACGTCGGAATAATGGGTCTTGCCCGCCGCATCCAGGCTGGGCACCCGGTACAGATTGACGGTATTGCCATTGACGATCACGCCGGCGCTTTCCAGATCGACCGCCGGCACGGTGGCAGCCTGCCCCGCCGCGGCGAACCCGCAGGACACCGCCAACAACAAGATTTTCTTCATCGCACGCTCCATCGCTGTGCTGCCCGCCGGCGGCCACGGACAATCCGCCGTCGGCAGGCAAAGAGCGAATACTATCAGCGCGAACAAGTTGCCAAAAGCATAAATCAAATAAATATAATCATCGCGGACACATTGCTTGACGCATCGCATCAAACACGGAGCGGATACGCGCCATCTCCATACGGCGCCGCCCGGAACGCTTCCAGCGTCTCCGCCTTGGCGGACAGGGCGGCCAATGCCGGATACTTGTCCTCCGGCACGATGTCCGCCGCCATCCGCCTGCTGAAATGCCAGGCGACGGCGGTGGTCAGCCAGCCCTGATCGACGGCCCCGCCGCCGACATCCGGCAAACCGGATGCCAGCTCCCGCTCCAACTCGCCGTAAGCGGCCAGCAGCTGGTTGCCGATCCGCTCCAGCCAGGGCCGGTAGCGCGCGTCTTCCGGCCGCAACTTGCGCTCGTAGACGATCTGCACGCTCTTCTCGCAGGCCGCCAGCGCCAGCCCCGTCACCCGCAGGCAGCGAAGCAAGCGTTGCGGATCTGACGGCAGCAGGCTGCGCCCCGGCGCGATCGACTCCGCATACTGCAGGATCAACGTGGAATCCATCAGCACCGTACCGTCGTCACAGACCAGCGTCGGCGCCTTCACCGCCGGGTTGATCTCCCGGAAACGCTCGAATGCGCTGAATACCGACAAGGGCTGGTGCTCAAATGGAAGGTCCAGCAATTGCAGGGAAATCGCGACGCGGCGGACGTAGGGGGAGTCCAGCATGCCTATCAGCTTCATGACACTTCTCCATCATCGGGAAAACCGCTTGCCGGCGGCCACAGCCATTGAGCCAAGGGCTCGCCGTCGTCGTCCAGCGCCACCTCGCCGCGGACGAAACCCAGTTTGTCCGCCACCCGAGACGACGCCGCATTGTCCGGATTGATCCTGGCCAGCACCCGGCGCGCGCCGCCGGCCGCAGCCTTCTGCAGCAATTGCGCCACGGCGGCGGCGGCGATGCCGCGCCCGCGCCGCGCAGGCGCCACCGCGTAGCCGATTTCCACCACTCCCAGGCTGGGCGGTCCCTTGAAGCCGCAGGCGCCGACCAGGGCGCCACCCTCATCGATCATCGCATAAGGCAGGCTCCAGCGCGCCTCCACGCCCTCAGCCTGCAGGCGCAGCGCCCGCCTCGCCACTTCCGGCGGCGGCAAGGCGCCCTCCTCGCAATCGCGGTCCCAAGCCGTCGGCCGCCTGCCGGCGGCCAAATCGGCCAAGGCGGCGGCCGGCAGGGCCTCCAGCCGGATGAAGGGAAAACGATCAGGCGAAACGGACATCGGGGATCCAGTTGCGGGCGCGCCGCGCCAGCCTTTCCGCTTCGCTCTCTCCATCGAACGACACGTCGGCCGCCTCGCCCAGCGGCAGGCCAGGCGTCTCGAAGGCGTTGACGCTGACCACGGCGTACAAGCGGCCGTCGATCTCGCTGGTGACCAGCGGCGCGACGCCGCAACCGGAACAGATGTGGAAATCGGCGGTGCCGGTGCCGAAACGGTAATGCGACACCCGTTGCGGATCGCGCAGCGCCACCGTCAGCCCGGCCGCGGGAGAGGCGGTCCAGATGCCGCCGTGCTTGCGGCAGAAGCCGCAGTCGCAACGGCGGGCGGGGATGACGGCCGTCTCAGGCGGCCAGTCGAGATCGAAAGAAATATTGCCGCAATGGCAGGCGCCATGGATTTGCATGCTGGCCTCCGCTCGATGGCGCGCTGCGCCATTCCATTAATGCGGAAAGCATAACAGACTTGCCCGGTTCCGTGCTCAGCGTCGCCCCCACACCCGCCGCACCTCGCGCGTGGCCTTCAGCGGTATGCCGGAAAAGCTGGTCGCGGCGAAGTGGCCGGCCTGGCGCGAGGCCTTGGACAGCGCCGCGCCGGAGACGCAGCCCACCTCGAGCGCCTGGCGCACCGCGGCGATCGGCGCCGCGCCGTCGTCGGGCAGCTGCCGCGCGATACAGCGCCCCATCTCGGTCCATAGTCTCTCCGTCGCCAGCATCAGCTCGCGCTGGGTATCGGCCTGGGCCTGCCACAGCGCCGCCCCCACCAGCAGGCCGCCGTCTATCCGCTTCTCCATCTCGCCTTCAGACAACGGGAACTTCGGCGCCAGCGAAGCCAGCCATGTGATACAGGCATCCTGCTGCGCCTCCAGCCAGCGCCGCTGGCCGCTTTCCACTACGCCGCAATAGTTTTCCACCGCACCGACAATCCAACTGGCCATATGGCCTCCTCAACAGGCGGCGCGTTCGCGCCTCAGGCGACAACAGGCTGCGGACAGGGCGAGGCCCACACCGCAAGCAGCTCCCTCAACAGGGTTTCCAGAACCGGGTCGCCCGCCCGGTCCGCCGGATAGACAAACTGCAGATCGGCGCTGCGGCGCAATTCCGGCACCAGCCAGATTCGGCCGTCGGCCTGCCAGGCCAGGGCCTCTTCCTCGCGCACCAGCGCCACGCCGACGCCGGCGGCGACCAGCTCCAGAATCACCGACAAGTGGTCGCTCTCCGCCACCTTTTTAGGCGAGATGTTCAGTTCCCGCCACAATTCGGACGTGATTTTCGACAGGCTGGAGAATTGCGACACCCCGACCCACGGCAGCTTGCCCAATTCCTTCAGCCTGCCGCCGTCCAGCTGGCCGGCCCAGGCCGCCGGCAAGGCGACGCGAAAATCCAGCGTCCGCAGCGGCACGGTGCTGACATTCATATAGGGATTCCTGCCCAGATAGAAACCGGCGTCCAGTTCCTTCTTGCGCACCAGGTTCAGCACATCGACTGATACGCCATGGGTCAGCTGGACTTCCAGCAAAGGATAGGCGTCGACCAACGCCGCCACCCACGGTCCCAGCCTCAGGATGTCCGGCATCAGGCTGACGCCTATCCGGGCCTGGCCGGCGAGCTGGCCCTTGAGCCGCTTGGCATGGTTGATGATGTCCCGCGCGGCGCCCAGGACGCCCTGGGCTTCCGGCAACAGCTCCTGTCCGGCCCGCGTCAGCCGGACGCCGCCGGCGCTGCGCTCGAACAACTGCATGCCCACTTCTTCCTCCAGCGCCTTGATCTGCGCCGTCACCGCCGGCTGCGACAAGTGCAACAGTTCGGCTGCCTGTGTCAGGTGGCCCTGCTGCGCCACGGTGACAAAGGTCCGCAACTGGTAAATTTCCATGTCTTCCCCTGCTGTGCGACCGCCGGGCACTCGACCGGCGCCCCGACCGGGTCGAATATGCCAAATGTCGCCTAGGCTAGCATGTCCGTCCGTTCAAAAACAAACCGCCTGCCGCATCGATGCGGGCAGGCGGTCGGTTCGCGGCTCGCACTCGGCGAACCGCATCAATCGTCATCCTCTTGCGCCCAACCCGGCGTGCGCTTGGCCAGGAAGGCGGACACGCCCTCCAGTTGCTCGTCGCCGCCGACCAGGCCCAGCATGGCGGCGCGCTCGCGCTTCAGATGCTCGTCGAGATTCAGGTTGGGGCTGTCCTCGATCAGCTTGCGCGCCACCGCCACCGCGCAAGCGCCCTGCGTCGCCACCTTGTTGGCCAGGCTGACCGCGACGATCTTGGCGAAGCCCTGGTCGACGACCTCCTCGATCAGGCCTATGCTCAACGCCTTCTCGGCGCTGACCAGCTCGCCGCCGAGAATGATGCGCTTGGCCCAGGACACGCCGACCTTGTCAGCCAGCGTCTTCGTGCCGCCGGCAGCCGGGATCAGGCCGACCTTGGCCTCGGGCAGTCCCAGCTTCGCGCCGCGTTCGGCGATGATGTAGTCGCACACCAGCGCGCACTCCAGGCCGCCGCCGAGCGCGTAGCCGTTGACCGCCGCCACGGTGACGCCGCGGTAGCCGCGTATCGCCTGCAAGGCCCCGGCGAACGCCTGGAGCACGACATCGGCCGCGCCCTTGTCGCCGGCGGCGAACTGCTTCAGATCCGCTCCGGCGGAAAAAAACGAGTCGCCCGCACCGGTAATCACCACCGAACGGACGGCCTCATCGGCATTCAAGGCCTGCAGCGTCGCCGTCAGCTCGTTCAGGCTGTCGGCCGTCAGCAAATTGGCAGGCAGGTTCGAAAGCGTGATGATGGCCGATCTTCCCAGCCGTTCAAGTGTCAGATACCTGGCCATATTGTGTTCCTCACTGTATCCCCATCTATCTTTACGTTTAGCCCCCATCCGGATCGACCCAGCCGAAAAGGCATGGCTCGCTCCCAATTCCGGATCGGGTCCGACGCGTGTCGCCGCGCTCAATCGGGCGCGCGTTTCGCGTCCGGTCAGACATTCTCTTTGCAAACTGTACTTTTAGCCAGTAGGCAAAACAATTATATCCAACCTTTTTTGTAGAATGCTTGCGTCAACAATGCCAAAAATAATCAGATCCCGCCACTGTCATCACCACGTCAAGTCCCGCCGCCCCGTAATGCAACTTCGTCATGGCTCTCTGTTACCATAGAGCTTTGATGGACAATTTGCGGCATGATCGAAACCAATTTCTGGCTCCTGCTGGTCGCCGGCCTGCTGGGCGGCGGCCACTGCGTCGGCATGTGCGGCGGCATCGTCGCCGCGCTGACGCTGCACCACCCCGCCGGCGCGGCCCGCTGGCGCGTGCTGGCCGGCTACAATCTGGGGCGCATCGCCAGTTACACGCTGATCGGCGCGCTGCTTGGCGGCCTCGCGGCCGGCGGACTCAGCCTGGCCTCCACCCACTCCTGGCAATTGGCGCTGGCGGCGCTGGCCGACCTGATGCTGGTCGCGATGGGACTGTATCTCGCCGGCCTGGGCCAGGCCGTCGTCGCGCTGGAAAAACTGGGCAAACCGCTGTGGCGGCGGCTGCAGCCGCTGCTGGGCCGCTTGTTGCCGGTTCGCTCGATGAGCGGCGCGGCGGCGGTGGGCGCCGTGTGGGGCTGGCTGCCCTGCGGCCTGGTGTACAGCGCGTCGATCTCGGCACTGGCCAGCGGCTCCGCCTGGAACGGCGCCGGCCTGATGCTGGCCTTCGGCCTGGGTACGCTGCCCAATCTGTTGCTGATGGGCGTGTTCGCCGACGGCCTGCGCCGCTGGATGCAAAAACGCCCGGTGCGGCTGGCGGCCGGACTGGGCGTGGCGGGAATCGGCGCGTGGAAGCTGGTTCAGCTCGTCAGCGGAACGATTTCATGATGGTGTCGACGTTGTAGCGCATCAGCTGCAGATAGCCGGCCGCCGGACCGCCCGGTCCGGACAGCGCGTCGGCGTACAGCTTGCCGCCGATCTGAACCTTGGCCTCGGCCGACAGCTGCTTCAGCAGCCGGGCGTCGCTCATATTCTCCATGAACACCGCCTTCACCCCTTCCTTTCTCACCTGCCTCGTCAATTGCGCGACCCCCTTGGCCGACGCCTCGGCCTCGGTGCTGACGCCCTGGATCGCCAGTACTTTCAACTGATAACGCTCGCCCAGATAGCCGAAGGCGTCGTGCGAGGTCAGCATCTTGCGCTTGGCCGCCGGCACCGCGGCGAACTGCCGCTTCGCCCAGTCGTCCAGCGCCTTCACCTTGGCGGCGTAATCGGCCGCGCGACGCTGGTACTCGGCCTTTCCGGCCGGATCGGCCTGGATCAGGCCGGCGCTGATGTTCTTGATATAGGTCTGCACGCGGGCCGGGTCGTGCCAGGCGTGCGGATCGACGTCGCCGTGCTCATGGCCGTGGTCCTCGTCGGCATGCTCCTCTTCCGGCGCCTGCCTGGTCTTGATGCCCTTGGACGCCACCACGGTCACGCCGCGGAAGTTGGCCGCCTTGTCCAGACGCGACATCCATCCCTCCAGGCCCAGGCCGTTGGTCACCAGCACCTTGGCGGCGGACACCTTCTTGATGTCGGCCGGCGACGGCTGGAACACGTGCGCGTCCTGGTCCGGACCGACCAGCGACACCACGTCGACGCGGTCGCCGCCTATTTCGCGGGTCATGTCGGCGATGATGCTGAAGCTGGCCACCACCGGCACCTTGGCCAAGGCCAGGACCGGCATGCCCAGCAGCAGCAAGGCGGCTAGAGTCTTCTTCATGGGAGTTCCCCTATCGGTTCAAGATTCGAGATGCCGCGCGCGGATGTAGCGCGGCAACGCTCCCCCGACCGGCGCGAACAACAAAGACAGCAGATAGACCACGCCGGCCAGCAGGATGATGGCGGGGCCGGACGGCAGTTCGAAGTGGTAGGACAGCAAGAGGCCGCCCAGGCCGCTGAGGAAGGCGATGCCGACGGCCAGCGCCAGCATGGCCTCGATGCGCTCGGTCCACAGCCGCGAGGTGATCGCCGGCAGCATCATCAGGCCGACGGCCATCAGCGTGCCCAGCGACTGGAAGCCGGCCACCAGATTCAGCACCACCAGCATCAGGAACAAGAGATGCCACCAGGCGCCGCGCGCGCCGACCGCGCGCAGATAGACCGGGTCCAGGCTTTCCAGCAGCAGCGGCCGATAGATGACGGCCAGCGTCAGCAGCGTCACCGTCGCCACGCCGGACACCAGGTACAGCGCGGCGTCGTCCACCGCCAGCACCGAGCCGAACAGGATGTGCATCAGGTCGACATTGCTGCCGCCCTTGGACACCAAGAGCACGCCCAGCGACAAGGACAGCAGGTAGAAGGCCGCGAAGCTGGCGTCCTCCTTGATGCTGGTGAAGCGGGTGGCGAGACCGGCAAGCAACGCCACCAGCACGCCGGCGACGAAGCCGCCCAGGCTCATCGCCGGCAGGCTGAGGCCGGCGAACATGAAGCCGACGGCGGCGCCGGGCAGCACCGCGTGGCTCATCGCGTCGCCCATCAGACTCATGCGCCGCATCACCAGGAACAGGCCGATGGGCCCCGAGCCCAGCGCCAGCGCCAGGCAGCCGGCCAAGGCGCGCCGCATGAAGGCGAATTCGACGAAGGGCGAAACCAGAAGATCGTACAAGTGTTGCATCAGGCTCTCGCTCCATCCAGGCCGCAAACCGGCGCCTGGGCCTGCCAGTGGGCGGCGGTGTCCACCGCGCGCCGCAGATTGTCATCGTTCAACACCGAGGCGCTGTCGCCCCAGGCGATCACCTCGCGCGCCATCAGCAACGTATGCGGGAAGTGCGCCCTGACCTGCATCGCGTCGTGCAGCACCGCGATCACCGTGCGCTTCTCCCGCCGCCATTGCGCCACCAGGCCCAGCAGGTCTTCGGTGGTCTTGGCGTCCACCGCGTTGAACGGCTCGTCCAGCAGGATCAACCTGGCGTCCTGCACCAGGATGCGGGCGAACAGCACGCGCTGGAACTGGCCGCTGGACAAGGCGGCGATCGGCCGCAACGCGAAATCGGCCAGGCCCACCTGCTCCAAGGCCTCGATCGCGCGGGCGATGCCGTCGCGCCCCACCCTGCCGAACGGCCCGCTCTTGTGCCACAGGCCGGTACCGACCAGTTCCAGCACGCTGACCGGCATGCTGCGGTCTATCTCCGCCTGCTGTGGCAGATAGGCGATGTCGCTGCGGCGGTGGCCGTTCAGGTCCACATGGCCGGAGTCCGGCGTCAGCGCGCCTATCATCGCCTTCAGCAGCGTGCTCTTTCCGGCGCCGTTGGGCCCGAATATCGCGGTGGCGTCGCCGTCGGCGAAGCGGCCGCTGATGTGATGCACCGCCGGGTGGCGCTGGTAGGACACCGTCAGATTGTTCAGGATGATGCTCATGCCAGCTCCCGCAATGCCCACCACACCAAGAGCCACAGCCCGGCCAGCGGCAACAGCGTCAGCGCGACGCGCTGGACGGCCGACATGGCCAACAGGCTCAGCGGCGCGCGCAGCGTGGCTGCGGTGACATGATGATGGTGCGGCGCATGGCCGTGCCCGTGATCGTGCGAATGTCGTCCGCTCATTCCAGGCACTCCTTCAACCAGGCTTCCACCGCGGCGGCGTCGAACTCCGGCGCGATCAGCTCGAAGCGGCTGTCGCGGCGCCAGGACACCTGGGCGGCGCCCCACTGCCCGGCGGCCCAGTTCAACCACACCCAGCTGTCCAGCACGCGGAACACGCCCTTGGCGCGAACCAGGCCCGGCACCTTGGCCGGCAGCTCGTCGAACAGCCGCGTCAGCCGCTCGCCGTCGAAATTCAATTCCGGATCGAAGGTCCAGCCGGCGGACTGCCACGCGCTTGTGTTATCCGGCAGCACCGCCGGGCGGTAGCGCGGCTTGGCCGCCAGTTCGGCGTCCAGCCAGGCGACGTCCAACTGGCCGTCCCTGACCTCGCCGACCAACGACTTCGGCGGGAACAACGCCGCCGCCTGCGCGCGGAAGGCCTCCATCGTCGGGATGTCGGCGGTATCGGTCTTGTTGGCCACCAACACATCGGCGATGGAAATCTGGTCGCGGTACAGCGGCTGGCGGTGGTAGTCGGACTGGATGAACTGGCGCGGGTCCACCAGCGTCAGCACGGCGGCCACTTCCAGCGCCTCGCCCAACGGTTTGGCGCGCAATTCGTCGATGACGCCGGCGGCGTGAGCCAGGCCGCTGGCCTCGATCAGCAGGCGGTCCGGCTTCTCGCGGCGCAAGAGCGTGGCCACGGTGGCGGTCATCTGCGGGCCGGCGACGCAGCACAGGCAGCCGCCGGCGATCTCGGCCACCGCCAGCTCGTCGTTCAGCAAGGCGGCGCCGTCTATGCCGACTTCGCCGAATTCGTTGACGATCACCGCCCATTTCTCATGCTGCGGACGGTTGGCTATCAGGTGGCGCAGCGCGGTGGTCTTGCCGACGCCCAGAAAGCCGGTAAACAGGTTGACTTTGGTCTTGTTCATGATTTCTTCAGATTCAGGCGGCACAGGACCGGCAGCGTCCGGCCAGCACCAGGTTTTGCGGGCTGAGCGCGAAGCCGGCGACCTGCGCCATTTCGCGCAGCCGGGCCAGGCCGCTGGCGGCGTCCACCTCGTTGACGCGGCCGCATTGTTCGCACACCAGGATCAGGCTCTCGTGCTGGCAATCGAAATGTTCGCAGACGATGAAGCCGTTCAGCGCGTCCACCTTGTGCAACAGGCCATGCTCGACCAGGAAGTCCAGCGCGCGGTAGACGGTCGGCGGCGCGGCCGAACCGCGCTGCTGTTGCAGGTCGGCCAGCACCTGGTAGGCCTTGACCACGCCGCTGCGGTTCAGCACCAGCTCCAGCACCTGGCGGCGCAGATCGGTGAGCTTGCTGCCGCGCGCGGCGCAGTGCCGCTCGGCGGCGGCGAGATAGGCGGAAACGTCCATATCATCGGTATCGGCTTAGATAATGAACAAATGTTACTGTATAACATCACAAGCATTCAACCATTTACATAATGCGGGTTTTGACGCCCTGCCCGCTGTGATAGGCTGCGGGCGTCGTTTTGATGCAAAAGGATTTTCGATGAAAAAGATGTTGATGGCCTCGCTGGCCCTGCTGTTGGCCGGCCAGACGTTCGCCGCCGATCCGGTCAGCCAGCGCAAGGACGCGTTCAAACAGTACAAGCCGGTGGTCGGCGAGATGGGCAAGGTGGTCAAGGGCGAGACGCCTTACAACAAGGACGAATTCGCCAAGCTGGCCGCCAAGCTGGAACAGCTGTCGCAGCAGCCTTGGCAGTACTTCCCGGCCGGCAGCGGCGCCGGCAAGACCGACGCCCGCCCGGAAATCTGGAGCAAGCCCGCCGACTGGCAGAAAGCCATCGACAATCACAAGGCCGCCACCGCCAAGCTGAAGCAAGTCGCCTTGGCCGGCGACCTGGCCGCGATCAAGGCCCAGTTCGGCGCCACACAGCAGACCTGCAAGGCCTGTCACAAGGATTTCCGCAAAGACTGATCCGCTCGGGCCGCCCCCCCGGCCCCATTTCCCATCGTCATCGATATAATCGGCTTTCTGCGCCCCGAGCGCCCACCCGACAAACCCAGCCACCGACTCGAGACGCCATGAACAAGACACTGACCGCGCTGCTGCTGGCAGCGATCGCCATCCCCGCCGCCCACGCCGACGGCACGCCGGCCGAAATCCGCACCCAGGCCTTCAAGAAGATGCTGCTGCAATCGTTCGAGCCCATGGGCATGGCTGTGCGCGAGCGCGCGCCTTACGACAAGGTGAAATTCGAGCAGCAGGCGGAAGCGATGAAAACGCTGGCCGCGGAGCCGTTCAAGCACTTCCCGGCGAACAGCGTCACCGGCAAGAGCCGCGCCAAGCCGGAAATCTGGAGCCAGCCGGCCAAGTTCCAGGCCGACCGCGACGCCTTCCTGAAATCGGTCGACAATCTGGCCGCCGTCGCCAAGGGCGGCGACCTGGCCGCGGTCAAGAAGGCCTACGGCCAGGTGGCGCAGAACTGCAAGACCTGTCACGACGCCTTCCGCGGCCCGGAAAAATAAGCGCCCCGCGCGATGGAAATCAAAAAGCCGGCGATTGCCGGCTTTGTCGTTTTCCGCGGAAGCGCTTCAGCGCAACAGTACGAAATACAGCCCGCCCGCCGACAGCAGCAGCGTCGCCAGCGCCAGCGCGCCGTGGGCGAAGCGCAGCCGCGGCTTCTCTCCGGCCATGGGCTTGTAACCGGTCAGCATCGGCCCGACCAGGTTCTGCTTCTTCACCACCCGATAGAGCACGATGGCGGCGATGTGCAGCGCCACCAGACCCAAGAGGCCGTTGAACAGCAGCTTGTGCGCGCCGGTGGCGGATTCGGCCAGCCCGCTGTCGATGTGCTTGGCCAGCGGGCCGTCGTACAGATAGCTGTCGACGTCGGCGGCGAACAGGCCGGTCAGCACCTGCGCGGCCAGCGCCAGCAGCATCGCCACCACCATCCAGCCGCCCAGCGGGTTGTGGCCCGGAGCCTCATGCTCCGGCAGCTCGCCCTTCAGATAGCGCAGGATGGCTTTCGGACCGCGCACGAAACTGGAAAAACGCGCGGTCTGACTGCCGATCACGCCCCAGATCAGCCGGAACACCAGCAGCGACGCCAACGCGACGCCGCAATAGATATGGTATTGCAGCCATTCGCCGCCCTGCTCGGCGCAATACCACATGGCGCCGAACAATCCCACCAGCGTCCAGTGAAACAAACGGGTGGGCGCATCCCATACCTTGACCTGCTGCGACATCGCTTCTTCCTTTGCTGATTTACCGCCCGATATTTTGCCGCAATGCGGCGGCCAGGCAAACTCATCCCTGTCGAGGGAAGGGATATTCTACGCTTGAAGGCGCAATTGAGCCCATTTTCGGTTAAGATGGACGTTTTTCCCGGCATCGCGACGCGGCGCCGGCACTGCATCCCTGACGGCCCGTGCGGGCCGTTGTTTTCTACCGTGTTGGAGACCCAGTCAAATGACGCAAACCGCCCTTCTTCAGGATCTGGAGGCCCGAGGCCTCATCGCGCAAACCACCGATATGGCCGCGCTGCAAGAACTGCTGAACAAGGAATCGGTTACGCTTTATTGCGGCTTCGACCCGACCGCGGACAGCCTGCACATCGGCAGCCTGGTGCCCATTCTGATGCTGAAGCGCTTCCAGCAGGCCGGCCACCGCCCGGTGGCCCTGGTCGGCGGCGCCACCGGCATGATAGGCGATCCGAGCTTCAAGGCCACCGAGCGCAAGCTGAACACCCCGGACGTCATCGAAAGCTGGGTCGAGAAGATCCGCAAGCAGGTGGAGCCCTTCCTGTCCTTCGAAGGCGGCAACGCCGCGCTGATGGCCAACAACTACGACTGGTTCGGCAAGATGAACGCGCTCGAGTTCCTGCGCGACATCGGCAAGCACTTCTCGGTCAACGCGATGATCAAGAAGGAGTCGGTGCAGCAGCGGATCAACCGCGACGACCAGGGCATCTCCTACACCGAGTTCTCCTACAGCCTGCTGCAGGGCTACGATTTCGCCGAACTGAACCAGCGCCTGGGCTGCAAGCTGCAGATCGGCGGCTCCGACCAGTGGGGCAACATCACCGCCGGCACCGACCTGACGCGCCGCCTGAACCAGACCCAGGTGTTCGGCCTGACCATGCCGCTGGTGACCAAGGCCGACGGCACCAAGTTCGGCAAGACCGAGTCCGGCACCATCTGGCTGGACGCGAAGAAAACCTCGCCGTACGCCTTCTACCAGTTCTGGCTCTCCACCGCCGACGCCGACGTCTACAAGTTCCTGCGCTACTTCAGCTTCCTGTCGGTGGACGAGATCGCAGCGATCGAGGAAGCCGACAAGACCCGCGAAGGCAAGCCTGAAGGCCAGCGCATCCTGGCCGAGCAAGTGACCGCCCTGGTGCATGGCAAGGCCGCGCTGGAAGCGGCGCAACGCATCACTCAGAGCCTGTTCAGCAACGATTTGTCCAGCCTGACCGCCGACGACTTCGCCCAACTGGCGCAGGACGGCCTGCCGACCATCAAGCTGGACAGGAGCGCCAACGGCCTGATCGACGCGCTGGCCGCCGGCGGCCTGGCCAAGTCCAAGAGCGAGGCGCGCACCTTCATCCAGAGCGGCGCGGTCAGCGTCAACGGCGCCAAGGCCGACAGCCTGGAGCATGCGATCGGCGACGGCGAGCGCCTGTTCGGCCAGTACACGCTGCTGAAGCGCGGCAAGAAGCTGTACGCGCTGGTCGATTGGCAGTAAGCGCCCCGCGTCAATCCAAAAGCCCGCCGTGAAGGCGGGCTTTTTTATCGCCGGATTCGGCAGCGCCTACACCTTGAACGCCTCCCCGGTGGCGAAGAAGGCGCCGCCGGCAATGTAATGCAGGCTGCGCCTGGCCGGATCGTCGTCGAAATGCCAATGGCCGTCGCTGAACAAGGCGGCGTCGGCCTGGGCGGCGACGACTTCGCCGATGAACAGGTCGTATTGCTGCTGATTGTGCGGCTCCTGCACCACCTTGCATTCCAGATAGGCGATGCAGCCGGCCACCAGCGGCGCGCCCACCCTCTGCGCCGGCAAGGGCTCGAGCCCGCTGGCGGCGAACTTGTCCAGACCGTGGCCGCTCTCGCTGCCGACCTGCACCACCTGCGCCGCCTGGGCGCGGCACGGGATGTTGAGCACGAATTCGCCGCTGGCCTCGATCAGCTCGCGGCTATAGGTGGACTTGTCGATCACCACCAGCACCTTCGGGGGATCGAAGTCCAGCGGCATCGCCCAGGCTGCCGCCATCACATTGCGCCGCCCGCCGGCGGCGCTGCTGACCAGCACGGTAGGTCCGTGGTTCAGCAAACGATACGATTTAGCCAGTTCCACATCGGCCAGCATGCCGGTCTCCATTGCGCAAATGGCCGATTCTAACAGAAACCGTCAACCGGCCTCGGCCCCCAGCCGGCACAGCCGGCCCTGCAGCCCCCGGTCGCGCGCCAGGATGTCGTCGAACAGGCGGCTGCGCTCGGCGATGTGGTAGCCGAAGCGCCAGTCGCGCATCAGCGCGAGGCCCAGCTCGAAATACTCGGCCTCCAGCCGGAACAGCCGCCTCAGATCGAATGCCCGCCCCAGTTGCAGATCGGCCGCCAGTTCGGACAGCACCTCCGTCTGCTCCCTGTCCCTTCCCCGCTCCAGCAGTTGCCGGATCTTCTTTGCCGCGTTCACGCCGTTTCCAGAAATAAAATCGACATGAAAAATTAACATGGAATAAATCGTTTGCTAACTGACTTTTCGTGCGGCCCTTATGCAAAAAAGAGGCCCGGACTATGCCGGGCCTGTTTGCCATTATCCTCAAGCACAAAGACAGAGGAGATGTCATCGTGATGACGCTTGTGTTATAGGCGAGCATTTGCTGCGCCGCAAGATAAAGCGCCGATCAGAAGATGTACGCCGCGTTGCTATTGCTCCGATCGCCTGTGGTATTGAAACGGGTGAACACGCTGCGACCGTAGAAGAACGGCAGGCCCCAGTCGAAATAAGCGGCGAACAGGCCGGTCATCGGTGCGCCTATGGCCGGGATCGCCGCATAGTTGGAGCTGTTCAGATACGTCGCGCTGATCAGGCTGAAATTGACCGCGCTGCTGCTGCCGCCGCTGGACAGCGTCGCGCTCAGGTTCAGCTGCGAGGCCGGGCAATACCAGGTGGAGCCGCCCACCGTGCAGGTCGCGATGGAACTGTCGTTGAAATACAGTATGTTGGAACCGCTGTCGATGAAGCTCGGATAGGTCTGGCCCTTGTAGACGGTGTTGATCGTGAAGCCGTCGCTGGAGACCTGGAAGGTCTTGGCCGCGCTCGGAATCGCGTTGTTGGACTGCGTGCCTATGCCGAAGATCAGCGAGCCCTGGGCCGACGCCGCGCCGGTCGCCGCCAGCGCCGGCAGCTGCAGCAAGACGCCGTTGTTGTCGCTGGAGAAGGCCGACACCGGATTGGTGACCTGTTGCGCCAGCGGCACCGTTCCCGGCAGACAGCTAGACGCGCTGGCGCACAGATAATAAAAGCCGTTGCTGGTGCCGGTGACGCAATCGGGTCCGCAATCCTGCTTGTCCAGGCCGACGCCTATGATGCCGTTGGCGCCGAGACCGGCCAGATTGCCCTCATCGGTGCCGGTGGCGGAACAATTGGCCGGCACCGTGGTATAGACCGGATCGGAAATCACCTGGATCGGCACCGAACTCGCCACCTCGCCGGCCATCCTTACATCGGCCACATTGACCGCGCCCCAGGTATAGCCGTCGGCGAACTGCGCGCACTCGACCACCTGCCGGCTGTTGACCTGCTGTCCCCCCAGCCCGGCCAGCACCGAACTGCCCAGCGCCGACGCCAGCACCCGCAAGCCGCTGGAACCGGTATCGACCAGCACATGGTCTATGGTCTGGCAATTGCTGGCGCTGCCCGGCGCGCACACCTTCACCGATACGTAGGGGATGTTCAACTCGCCCTGGGCGCCCGCCGGACCGGTGTCGACGACCATCGCGACGCTGTTGGCCGTCGTGCTGCTGTTGTTGTTGCCGCTGGAGAACGAGCCGGCGCCTCCGCCCCCGCCGCCGCAGCCGGCCAGCAGCAAGGCAAACGCCAGGCATGCCGCAAATATTCTTTTCATGCCGCCCCCTTAGTTCAGTTGAGCCGGTGTCACGCCGGCCGGCATCAGGGCGGCGTCGTAGGCGAAACCGCTGAACGCCCCCATGCGGCCGATCGAGTGGACCACGAAACTGCCGATCTGGCCGCGCATCAGGTTCAAGCCGGCGCGGTTGGCCTGTTGCGCCTGGCGGTATGCCGGAAAGTACGTGCCCAGCAACTGTTGCAGATCCGGCAGGCTCTTGCCGCTCCACGCCACCGCGAACACCGTGCCGTTGCCGTCGGCGTACTGCCGGATCAGGCGGCCGCCGGCGTCGACGCTTTGCTGTACGCGAAAGGCCGTGGAGGCAGGCGCCGCCATCATGGACCGCCCGGCGACGCTGCCGGTCGACGCCGCGTCCAGACGCTGCCCCAGCGTCGCGCCGGCAAGCCCCGGCGCGAGCAACAGCAGCCACATCCAATTCGAGGCTGGTTTGATCATTCCGCTTTCCCCTTGCATTGAGCATGATTGCCGGCGCGCAACGCCACTGCAGCGGCATGCTGCGCCCGTCCAGCCATTTCAGCATACTCGATCTCCGGCAACCAGGCTCCCGCCGTCTTGTTGATAAAAAAACGGGAGGCTCTCGCCTCCCGCATCTCCTCGTCCGGTCGCCCGCTGCCATTCGGCGCGGCCGGGCATGTCAAACACGCTGCCAATCAATAGCTCAACTCGTCATGCCGGGTCTCCACCCGGTGTCCGGCGCCCAGCGACAGCATCAGCAGCGCCACCCGCTCATGGACGATGACCGTGTGCGCGTTGCCGGAAAACTGCATGTAGCGGCGCAAGTCTTCGCGCACCTTGCGCGAGCCGGTGACGTCGATGATGATGTCCACCCGTTCGCCCTGCTCGGCGATCTCGATGAAATTGTCGGTCACCGCCACGCCGCGCTCTCGGGCCAGACGGATGCCGGGCAGATCCAGATTCAAGTCAGCAACGCCCACCAGCTCCACGAATGGCGCGTCCAGCAGCTGCTTCAGCAAAGGCGTGCCCGTTTCTCCCACTCCCACCATGCCTATCCTGAACTTTTGCATGACCACCCCGCTCGTATGACCTCCAGATAACGCTGCCACTCTAGAGCATCGCCTCCACTCCGGACTTGAGGCAGGTCAAACCGGCGCGGCGAAAATGCGACGGCCCGGCAAAAGCCGGGCCGTCCTCAACCGCCTGCCTGGCGGTTCAATGCAGATTCTGTTGCGACAGGAAGCGTAGATATCCGAGCCCTTCCAGCCAGAAGCCGCCGTCGGCCAACGGCGTGGCGTCGGTCAGATCGGCCACCGTCAATACCAATTCCTGGCCGTCCAGCGTGGCTTCCAGCACCACATCGTCATCGTCGGAAAACTCTTCGGAAACCGTATGGAAGTCCGGCTTGACGAACTGGTTGTTGACCTGAATGTAATCCGACTCATTCAGCAAACGCAGGATGTTCATGACGACCTCCTTGTGATGCGGTGGGGGAACTCAAGGCCAAACAGACAGTTGTGCTTCACAAGCCCCGTATCCAATGGCGGCACTGTCGAACCGCCATCTCACCGAAAACCTGCATCCACTATAGCCAGCCGCGCTCGGCAAACGATTCCGCGCGCCCCCCGGTCACGACGAAATGATCCAGTAACTTGATATCGACCAGCGCCAGCGCATCCTTTAAGGTGCGGGTCAGTATCCTGTCGGCCGAGGAAGGTTCGCTGAGCCCGGACGGATGATTGTGCGCCACGATCACAGCCGCCGCGTTGTACCTCAGCGCCCTTCGCAACACTTCTCGCGGATAGACCCTGGTTTCGGTCAGCGTGCCCTCGAACACCTCTTCGACTTCTATCAGCCGGTTTTGTGCCGACAAGAATATCACCACAAATATCTCGACATCCCTCCGGCCTATGCTCAGCCGCAGATAATCCCGCACCTGCTGCGGGCTGGACAGCGCGTCGCCCAGCCTCATCTGTTCGGACAGGGCGCGGCGGACCAGCTCGGTGCACGCCATCAGCTGCGCGTACTTGGCCTTGCCCACCCCCGGCCTCGCCCTGAAATCCTCCGGCGCCGCCGTCAGCAGGCAGGACAGCGAACCGAAGTCCCTCAACATTCTCCTGGCCAGCTCCACCGCGCTGACGCCCTTGACGCCGGTGCGCAGAAAAATGGCCAGCAGCTCCGAATCGTTGAGGGCCGCCGCCCCCTGCCGCAACAATTTCTCTCGCGGGCGCTCCGACTCCGGCCACTTGGCGATAGACATTGCGAAACCTCCTTCTGGCTATAGCATTGTTTGTGTCTACAGGCCAACAAGATAGCAACAAGCAATGACATTAACATGCCCCGAAAGACCAAGCCCAAGACCACCGGGCGCGCCAAATCCGCTAGAATGGACGGTTTCCGGCTCGAAGAACGAATGATGAGCGCCAAACGCATCCTGCTCGGCATCGGCGGCGGCATTGCCGCCTACAAGTCGGCCGAGCTGACCCGCCTGCTGATCAAGGCCGGCCATCAGGTGGAAGTGGTGATGACCGAAGCGGCCACCCGCTTCGTCACGCCGGCCACGTTCCAGGCCCTGTCCGGCCACACCGTGTACACCGATCTGTGGGACCCTCGCCCCAGCAATGCGATGGCCCACATCGAGCTGTCGCGCCGCGCCGACCTCTTCCTGATCGCGCCGGCCACCGCCGATCTGCTGTTCAAGCTGGCCCACGGCGCCTGCGACGATCTGGTTTCGACGCTGGCCGCCGCCCGCACCTGCCCGCTGGCCGTCGCCCCGGCGATGAATCTGCAGATGTGGCAGAACCCGCCCAACCAGCGCAACGTCGCCCAGCTCGAGGCCGACGGCGTGGCCGTGCTCGGCCCCGGCAACGGCTTCCAGGCCTGCGGCGAGACCGGCGACGGCCGGATGCTGGAGCCGCATGAAATCGTCGAGTTGCTGCACGGCCTGTTCGCCGCCAAGCTGCTGGCCGGCAAGAAAGTGCTGCTGACCGCCGGCCCGACCTACGAAGCGATAGACGCGGTGCGCGGCATCACCAATATCAGCTCCGGCAAGATGGGCTACGCGCTGGCGCGCGCCTGCCGCGACGCCGGCGCCGAAGTGACGCTGGTCTCCGGCCCCACCGGCATGGAGGCGCCGTTGAACGTGCGCCGCATAGCCGTGCAAAGCGCGGCCGAGATGCAGCAGGCGGTGCTCGGCGAGGTCGGCCGCAGCGATGTGTTCATCTCGGTGGCGGCGGTGGCCGACTACCGGGTGAAGAACCGCAGCGAACACAAGATCAAGAAAGGCGCCGCCGCCCCCGCCATCGAGCTGGAGGAAAACCCCGACATCCTGGCCACCGTCGCCGGCCTGCCGGCCGCGCCGTTCTGCGTCGGCTTCGCCGCGGAAAGCCAGAAGCTGCTGGAATTCGCCGAGGCCAAGCGCAAGCGCAAGAAGCTGCCGATGCTGGTGGCCAATCTGGCCCAGCAGGCGATGGGCGCCGACGACAATCAGGTCGTGCTGCTCGACGACGCCGGCGAACATCCGCTGCCCTCGATGCCCAAGGACGAGGTGGCCGCCGCCATCGTCCGCCACCTGGCCGCCCTGCTGGCCACGCGCTGAATCAACCATCCCGGCGGCCGGACGGCCGCCGCCGCATCACAAGGAAACACCATGCAAGCCGTTATCGACGTCAAGATCCTGGACGCGCGCCTGCGCGAGAGCCTGCCCGCCTACGCCACCTCCGGCTCGGCCGGCCTGGACCTGCGCGCCGCCACCGATGACACGATGACCATCGAACCCGGCGAGACCAAGCTGATCCCGACCGGCATCGCCATCCACCTGAACGATCCCGGCCTGGCCGCGATGCTGCTGCCACGCTCCGGTCTCGGCCACAAGCACGGCATCGTGCTCGGCAATCTGGTGGGGCTGATCGACTCCGACTACCAGGGCCAGATCTTCGTCTCGGTCTGGAACCGGGGCCAGCAGCCGTTCCGCCTGGAACCGATGGAACGCATCGCCCAGATGGTCATCGTGCCGGTGGTCCAGGCGGGCTTCAACATCGTCGACGACTTCTCCGCCTCCGACCGCGGAACCGGCGGTTTCGGCAGCACCGGCCGCGGCTGAGCCACGCTTTCGCCGCGCCGCGGCATGGCTATAATTCGGTGAAGATCACGGCGTCCGGGCCCGCCCGGCGCCGACAAGGCCATGCCAGGAGCTTCCCGACGATGCAGACGCCGCAGCCGGAACACAATGAAAGCAAGCTGATCCTGGACAATCTGGTCGAGCTGACGTCTCAGCGCGAGCAGAACATGCTGGAATCCAGCCTGCTGTCGACCTTGGTGGAGGCGATGCACGTCGATCGGGTGGAGCTGTTCGCCTGCCGCTGGATCGACAACGCCCCCTATCTGCACCGCCGGCTGGAGGCGCTGTCCGGGCCGGGCAAACCGGTGGTCCGCGAAACCTCGGACGACAACTGGCTGCCGCCGCCCGGCTTTCTCTACGAGTTGCTGAACCGGCCGGACAACGACGACGGCATCCTGCACACGCCGACCGGCCTGTGCCTGCCGCTGCGCTGCATGGGCAACATCACCTCGCTGGTCATCATCCACATAGCCGGCGAGGCGCGGGCCAACCGCGCGATGCTGAAGGCGATGGCCCGCATACATGAAAACTTCCTGAGGCTGTTGTTCGAAGCCGACCGGGACATGCTAACGGCGCTGCACAACCGCCGCAAGTTCGATCTGCGCTTCTACAATCTGCTGGCCTCGCTGCAACACCCGCAAACGCCGCAATCGCCTCACATCCTGGCCTTGCTCGACGTCGACCTGTTCAAGCGGGTCAACGACCAGTTCGGCCACATGGTCGGCGACGAGGTGCTGCTGCTGCTCTCCCAGCTGATGCAGCAGAACTTCCACGAGGACGACGGCCTGTTCCGCTACGGCGGCGAGGAATTCGCGCTGCTGCTGAAAAGCTCGGCCGCCGAAGAGGCCGAGCTGGCGCTGGAACGCTTCCGCCAGACCGTCGAACGCCACGCCTTCCCGCAGGTCCGCAACATCACCATCAGCATCGGGCACACCCGGATCGATCCGCTGCTGCTGCCCGCGCAGCTGATCGAGCAGGCCGACCGCGCCCTCTACTACGCCAAGGGCCACGGCCGGAACCAGGTACAGAGCTACGAGAAGCTGGTGGCCGACGGGCGGCTCGCCCGTCAGACGCACGACAGTCCGGTCGACTACTTCTGAGCAGACTCAGGGCTGCCTGGAGATGCGGTTCAGCGCCGGCACCTGAACCGGCGAGCGCTGACCGAAATACCGCACCAGCACATCGGTGTCCACATCGCCGCCGACGCGGTTGACGCCGCGGGTCAGCACAGTGAAGCCGTCGCCGCCGCCGGCCAGGAAGTTGTTGACCTGCACCCGGTAGCTGAGCGCCGGATCGACCGGCACGCCGTTGATGCGGATGCTGGAGATGTCGACTTTGCTGCCGACCGGCGCAGACGCGCTCCAGCTGTAGCTGAAGCCGGCCGACACCTGCAGCATCTTGGGCTGGGCCGACGCGCTCCATTGCTGCTCCAGCAGCTGGTCGATCTGCTCGCCGGTCAGATCCATCGTCATCATCGTATTGCCGAACGGCTGAACGGTGTAGACCTGCTTGTAATTGACGTTGCCGCCGGCGTCCGGCGCCAGGTCGGCGCGGATGCCGCCCGGGTTCATGAAGGCAACGACCGCGCGCTCGCCGGCTCCGGCCGCCAGCTGGGCGTCGGCGATCACATCGCCCAGCGTCGATTCGCCGGCCGCGTTGGCGCTGCGGCTCAGCGGTCCCGCCGCCTGGCCGACCACCTGGTTGGCGACCCGCGCCGCCTGGCCCTGGTAACGCCGGATCAGATCCGTGATGTCGGCGCGCGGCGCGATGTCCTGCGTCACAGGACGGTTCAACGCCCGGATCGAACCCGGCACGAAACCGTGACCGACCGGGTCGAGCTTGAAATCGATCTCGGTGAACAGCTGGCCGTAGTTCTTGGCGCTGGTGACGACGCGGCCGTCTATCACGCAGTTGTAGGCCTGGTGGGTATGCCCGCTGACGACCAGGCCTACCGATTTGTCCAGTTTCTTGACGATGTCGACGATCGGTCCGGAAATGCCGTTGCAGTCGTTGTAGCTGCCGGCCTGGTAGCCGCCCTCGTGGATCAGCACCACCACCGCGCCGACGCCCTGCGCCTTCAATTGCGGAATCAGGCCGTTGACGGTATCGGCCTCGTCCCGGAAGCTCAGTCCCGCGACGCCGGTCGGCGACACGATTTCCGGCGTGCCCTTCAGCGTCATGCCGATGAAGGCCACCGGGATGCCGCCGTAGCGCTTGATCGAATAAGCGGGGAACAGCGTGCCGCCGTCGCTTTTTTTGACATTGGCCGCCAGAAACTTGAAGCTGGCGCCGGCGAAGCGTCCCATCAGGCAGCTATTGGCCGAGCCGGGCTTGCAGCCGCCGTTCTGCATCCGCAACAGCTCGTCCTGGCCGTCGTCGAATTCGTGGTTGCCGACCGCGTTCAGATCCAACCCCAGCATATTCATCGCCTCGACGGTCGGCTCGTCGTGAAACAGGCCGGACACCAGCGGGCTGGCGCCGATCAGATCGCCGGCCGACACCACGACGGTGTTCGGCGACTGCTGGCGCAGGCGCTGCACCCAGGCCGCCAGATAGTCGGCGCCGCCGGCCGTCACCTTGACGGTCTGCCCCGGATTCGCCGCGTCCGGCACGGCAAGCTGTCCGGGCGCCTCCAGATTGCCGTGGAAATCGTTGAAGGCGATCATCTTGACGGCCACCGGGCCGCCCGGTCGCTGCTGATCGTCTCGCGGCGTCGCCACCGACGAGGAAGTGGACAGGCAGGCGCTCAGCGTCAGCGCGGCGCCCAGGCTCAGGCTCAACGGAACCAGTTTCATCGACATGCTCCTTGTTATATGGACTCGCCGGCGCGCGCCGCTGCCACGATCGCGCGCCGGAGTGCGCACCATACACAATCGGCATGACATTTAAACTGTAAAAAATATCACCGCCGGAAATTTAATTGCGCGCCGCTCGCGCGGCCCGCCCCAAAAAAAACGCCGCGAGAATGCTCTCGCGGCGTCGTTTTCATCTCCGCGCGGCCGCGCGGAATGATCGGCGGATCAGGCCAGCAGGTGGTTGTTCAACTCGCGCATGCCGGCGGACAGCATCGCCAGGTCCAGCGCGCTGAACGACTGCAGCTCGGCGAACATCTGGCCGCAGATCTCCACCGCGCCCTGCCGATTCTCCAGCCACTGCGCGGCGAAGTCCGCCGCCGACACGCCTTCCAGCGCCTGACGGGCCAGATTGCGATGGACGCTGTACAGATCGTCGCGCAGCGCCGAACGGGCCAGCGACTGCCAGCGGTTGTCGCGCGGCAGGCCTGTGATCGCATCGCGCAGCCAGTCCAGTTGCAGCGAGCGGCCCAGCTGGAAGTAGTTGGCGGCGACCTGCTCCAGCTTCAGCTTGCTGCCTTCGCCGATCTCGATGATGTCCATCAGCGGCACCGCGTACTCCAGACGGGCCAGCACCTGCTGCAGCGGCTGGGGCAGATTGGCGTGGGCGATGCGCTGCTCCAGCGCGTCCACAGCCGGGTAGTCGGCCGCCGGAATCAGCTTGGGCAGCTGCGCCAGCAGACCCTGCACCTTGGACGCGTACTGCTCGATCACCGCGTTGACGGAGCCGAACGGACGCTTGTTGCGCAGCACCCAGCGGGTCACGCGCTCCACCAGCGTGCGCACCAGCACCATCAGCTGCATCTGCTGATCGGCCGGCACCTTGTTGTCCAGCGCCTCGATACGGCCCCACAGGTTTTCCGCATCGAACACGCGGCTGGCGATCCACCACGCGCGGGCGATGTCTGCCGCAGAGAACGGCGACTCCTCCTGCAGGCGGAACACGAAGGTGGTGCCCATGCGGTTGATGATCTGGTTGGCCAGCTGGTTGGCGATGATCTCGCGGCGCAGCTGATGCTGTTCCATCTGCTTGCCGAAGCGCTGCTGCAGCGGTTTCGGGAAGTAGTTGACCAATACCGGCAGGAAGTCCTTGTCGTCGGGCACGTCGGTGGCCAGGATGGCCTGGTCCAGCGAAATCTTGCTGTAGGCCAGCAGCACCGCGATCTCCGGCACGGTCAGGCCCTGACGGGCCAGACGGCGCTCGTTGATCTGGGTTTCAGACGGCAGGTACTCGATCTCGCGGTTCAGCTCGCCGGTCTTCTCCATGTGGGCGATCATCCGCGCGTGGGTCGACAGCATCGATGCCGCCTCCAGACGCTTGATCGCCAGTACCTGGGTCTGCAGCACATTGTTGCGCAGCACCAGATGGCCGACCTCGTCGGTCATCTCGGCCAAGAGCTCGTTGCGCTGCTTCAGCGTCATGTCGCCGGCCTGCATCACCGCGCCCAGCAGGATCTTGATGTTGACCTCGTGGTCCGAGCAGTCGACGCCGGCCGAGTTGTCGATGGCGTCGGTGGCAATGCGGCCGCCGGCCAGCGCGAACTCGACGCGGCCCAGCTGGGTGCAAGTCAGGTTGCCGCCTTCGGCGACGACCCTGGCCTGCAGCTCGTTGCCGTTGACGCGCACCGGATCGCAGGCGCGGTCTCGGGCATCGGCGTGGCTCTGCGTCGATGCCTTGACGTAGGTGCCGATGCCGCCGTTG
This sequence comes from Chromobacterium sp. CV08, assembly GCF_051129845.1. Lineage (NCBI taxonomy): Bacteria > Pseudomonadati > Pseudomonadota > Betaproteobacteria > Neisseriales > Chromobacteriaceae > Chromobacterium > Chromobacterium sp. CV08. The sequence continues at coordinate 1,856,612 of NZ_CP150453.1, read as the reverse complement.
TACAAGAGGTCGATCTTGGCCTTCAGGATTTCATGGATCAGCTCGTTCGGCGCCATGTGGTCCTTGTCGGTCTCCAGCCACGCCTTCACTTCCGGCGACAGCGGGATGGACTTGGCGCTGCGTTCGAAGATGCCGCCGCCCTTGGAGATCAGCTCGCGGTTGTAGTCGGCCCAGCTGGAGCGCGGCAGATTGAACAGGCGGGCGCGCTCGGCGAAGCTCTTCTTCGCGTCCGGCGTCGGGTCCAGGAAGATGTGCAGGTGGTTGAACGCCGCCTTCAGGCAGATGTGCTCGGACAGCAGCATGCCGTTGCCGAACACGTCGCCGGCCATGTCGCCGATGCCGATCACGCTGAAGTCCTGCTCCTGGGTATTGATGCCCAGGTGGCGGAAGTGGCGCTTGACCGATTCCCAGGCGCCGCGGGCGGTGATGCCCATGCCCTTGTGGTCGTAGCCGGCCGAGCCGCCGGAGGCGAAGGCGTCGCCGAGCCAGAAACCGTAGGCCTCGGAAATGCCGTTGGCGATGTCGGAGAAGGTCGCCGTGCCCTTGTCGGCGGCCACCACCAGGTACGGATCGTCCGGATCCAGGCGACGCACGTCCTTAGGCGGGATGATCTGGCCGGTCACCAGATTGTCGGTGACGTCCAAGAGCGCCGAGATGAAGATCTTGTAGCAGGCGATGCCCTCGGCCAGGAAGGCCTCGCGCTCGGACGGCGCCGGCAGTTGCTTGCCGACGAAGCCGCCCTTCGAACCCATAGGCACGATCACCGAGTTCTTCACCATCTGCGCCTTCACCAGGCCCAGCACCTCGGTGCGGAAGTCTTCCATCCGGTCGGACCAGCGCAGACCGCCGCGGGCCACCTTGGAGCCGCGCAGATGCACGCCTTCGACGCGCGGGCTGTACACCCAGATTTCGAACATCGGCCGCGGCTGCGGCAGGAACGGAATCTGGTTGGATTCCAGCTTGAACGAGATATAGGACTTGAACTGCCCGTCCTCGCCCGGCTGCCAGAAGTTGGTGCGGCGGGTGGCCAGGATCACGGCCAGGAAGCCGTTCAGGATGCGGTCCTCGTCGAGGTTGGCGACACCGTCCAGCATGCCGCGCACGGCGGCCAGCAGCAGCTCGGCCTTTTCATCGTCGAAGCCAACCGGGTCCAGACGGGCATAGAACAGCTCGACCAGGCCGCGGGTGATGGCCGGATAGTTGGCCACGCACTGCTCGATATAGGCCTGGCTGAAGGTCAGGCCGCCCTGACGCAGGTACTTGGCCAGCGCGCGCACCAGCGAGATTTCGCGCCAGTCCAGGCCGGCCACCAGCGCCAAGCGGTTGAAGCCATCGTTTTCGCAGCGCTTGGCGAAGACCTGGGACAGCAGCTCCTGGAAGTCCTGCTGCACCTGGTCCTGGGCCATCTGCTCGCCGAAGCCGCCGACGTCGAGGCCGAAGTCGCTGATCCACACTTGCGAGCCGTCGCTGCGCTTGACGCAGTACGGGTGCTCGTCGCGGACCTTGACGCCCATGTTCTCCAGAATCGGCAGGCTGGCCGACAGGCCCATCGGCTCACCTTCGCGGAACAGCTTCAGATTGAACGAAGCGCCGCCGCGGTGGAACGGGCGGTACAGCTTCATCGCCAGCGGCTGGCTGGCGTCGATGGCCTCCAGGTGCTGCACGTCCAGCACCGCGTTGCGCACCGCGAACTCTTCGCGATAAGCCAGCGGGAAGCCGTCCTTGTAGCAGTTGAACAGGCTGTTGCCGCGCTCCTCGCCATGGGCTTCGACCAGTTGCTGGTGCAACTCCTCGCTCCAGCCGCGCACCAGGCGGGCGATCTCGGCCTCGATGTCGGAGGCGTTGAATTCCGGCAGCTTGGCGGCCGCGGTGCGGATGATGTAATGGACGCGGGCCAGCATGCCGTCGCCGATCTGCACGCTGAATTCGGCGCTGCTGCCGTTGAAGGCGTTCATCAGCACTTTTTCTATCTTCAGCCGCACTTCGGTGCTGAAGCTGTCGCGCGGAACATAGACCAGGCAGCTGACATAGCGGTGGTAGCGATCGGCGCGGACGAAGAAGCGCACGCGCGGGCGCTCCTGCAGGCTGACGATGCCCTCGGCGATCGGCGCCAGCACCTCGGCCGGGATCTCGAACAGCTCGTCACGCGGATAGCTCTCCAGCACGAAGCCCAGCGTCTTGGACTTGTAGCTGTCGTCGACGAAGTCGCAACCCTTGACCACGCTGGCCACTTTCTGGCGCAGGATGGGCACGTCCTTCGGCGAGGTCTGGTAGGCGCTGGCGGTGTACAGGCCGAGGAAGCGGCGCTCGCCTATCACTTCGCCCTTGTCGTTGAAGCGCTTGATGCCGACGAAGTCGACATAGGCCGGGCGGTGGATGATGGAACGGGTCTGGGACTTGTTCAGGATGATCAGCTGCGGCAGGTGGGCCAGTTCGCGCAATTCCTGCGGCAGCTGCTCGAAGCTGGCGGAATACTCCTTGTCGCCCTGGTCCTGCAGGATGCCGAGGCCGGAATCCTTGACGATCTTCAGGCTGTCCTTGCCGTCGCGCTTGACCAGATCGTAGTCGCAATAACCCATGAACAGGAAGTTGCGGGACGCCATCCATTCGAGGAAGGCCACCGCCTCCTTCGCCTCGGCGCTGCGCTCGCCCTTCAGCTTGGCCAGATCCTTGCTGATGCCGCCCAACACCTCCCGCATCTTGGGCTCGTCGCGCACCACCAGACGGATATCGGCCAGCACGCGCTTCAATTCGGCTTCCAGCTGCTGCAGCAGCGCGGCGTCGCTGATGCGGTCGATCTGCACATGGATCAGCGACTCCAGCGGCAGGCTGCGGTCCTCGGTGCGCTTCACCGCGGTCAGCACGCCGCCCTTGTCGCGGCCGACCGACAGCACCGGGTGCACCAACAGGTGCAGATTCAGGTTGTAACGCGACAGCAGCATGGTGATCGAATCGATCAGGAACGGCATGTCGTCGTTCACCACCTCGATCACCGTATGGGTGCTTTGCCAGCCGTCGCGTTCGAAATCGGGATTGTAGATGCGGCACTTGACCTGGCCGGCGGAGCGCTTCCCGGCGAACTCGTAATGCGCCATCGCGGCACCGAACAGATCGAGCGACGAGAACTGCCGGAGGTCGGCGTGCTCGGTCTCCTCGAAGTAGATCGGGAAGAAGGCGGCGAGTTGTTGGGTCTCCTTGGAAGAAAGCTTGCTCTCGGCGACAGCCTGGATATCTGCGATCAGGCTGGCCAGTTCGGTCTTGTTGGTAAGCGACATTTAGCTTCTCTTGTTGTGAGCAGGGAGGTTGTCGGGGGCATTGTAGATAGCGCCACCCAAGCCGGATTTCCTTAATGCGACACGGACTTACACAAAACGCGCAAGACCGTTTTCCCGGGAGGCACCCCATAGGCATAAGCAGTCCGAAAACCCAGCCGATACCTTACAGCAAAGCGACAGTCAATTATACAAAGACTGTAAGGTGAAATATTGTAGACAATCGCACAAACCACCAATAAATACATGATTTATATGATATTTCCATTTAAAGGAAAAAGTAAGGTAGAATGTGCGCACTTGCTTATGGGGATTGACCAAACCCGCCACTTGCTGTTCAAACTGGCGGCACAAGACGGCCAGTCCGCAATACAAAATGGCCCGGATCGGAACATTAACGTCGCCTCCGGTGCGGGGTTTACAAGCCGGTCGCGCGCGGTCGCCGCGGCGCAGACCAACGAGAGAGAAGTAGAGAAGCAACGCCATGAAAAAAACACTGATCGCAAGCGCCGGTTTTGCCCTGATCGCCTCGCTGTCCGCCCAGGCGGAGACCCTCCGTTTCGGCGTGGACCTCAACTATCCCCCGTTCTCCAAGCAAGGCGCCGACGGCAAGCCGCAGGGCTTCGACATCGACATGGCCTACGCGCTGTGCAAGGAAATGAAAGTCACCTGCCAGATCGTGCCGCAGGACTGGGACGGCCTGATCCCGGCGCTGAACGCCAACAAGTTCGACGCCATCATCTCGTCGATGCAGATCACCCCGGAACGCCAGAAGGCGGTGGACTTCACCCGCAAGTACTACAACATCGCCAGCCGCATGGTGGCCAAGGACGGCACCAAGGTCGACGCCGCCAGCTTCAAGGGCAAGAAGATAGGCGTGCTGCGCGCCTCCACCCAGGAAAAGTTCGCCAAGGACCTGTGGGGCAAGAACGGCGCGACCATCGTGCCGTACGCCAAATCGCCGGAATCCTTCCTCGACCTGAAGTCCGGCCGCGTTGACGGCGTCTTCGTCGACAGCGCCGTCGGCGAGCAGGAATTCCTGAAGACCGCCCAGGGCAAGGGCTACAGCTTCGTCGGCGCCAGCTACACCGACGTCAAGTACTTCGGTCCCGGCTGCGGCATCGCCGTCAAGAAGAACAACAAGGCCCTGCTCGACCGCCTGAACAAGGCCATCGACGAAGTGCGCAAGGACGGCAGCTACAAGAAGGTGCAGGACAAGTACTTCAGCTTCGACATCTACGGCGGCTGATCCCGGCCTCCGCCTCGGGCAGGCGCGCCGTCGCGCGCCTGCGCCCGCAATCCCCCCTGTTCGAGACGGCTCCATGTTTCTGCAAGGCTACCTCCCCAGCATCCTCGAAGGAGCGGTGCTGACCCTGAAGCTCGCCGGCGCCGCGCTGGCCGTTTCCGTCGCGCTGGGCCTCGTCGGCGCGCTGTTCAAATCGACCCAGTCGCGCGCGCTGACGCTGCTGGCGGAACTGTATTCCACCGTGGTGCGCGGCATCCCCGACCTGGTGTGGATGTTCCTGCTGTTTTTCGGCGCCCAGATGGCGCTGAACGACATCTGCGGCTACCTGGGCTGGCAGAGTCCCGACATCGACCCCTTCGTCGCCGGCGTCTCCACCCTGGGCTTCATCTTCGGCGCCTATATGACCGAAACCTTCCGCGGCGCGATGATGGCCGTGCACAAGGGGCAGATGGAAGCCGGGCTCGCCTACGGCATGTCGCCGCTGCGGGTCTTCTTCCGCATCCAGCTGCCGCAGATGGTGCGTTACGCGCTGCCCAGCTTTTCCAACAACTGGCTGGTGCTGGTGAAATCGACCGCCCTCGTGTCGGTGATCGGCCTCAACGACGTGATGTACCGCGCCGACGCCGCCAAATCGGCCACCCAGCAGCCATTCGACGTCTACGTCGTCGTCGGCCTGCTGTTCCTGATCGTGACCGGCGCGTCCAATCTGCTGCTGCACTGGGCCGAGAAGCGCTATTCGATCGGCGTCAAGGAGAGCGGACTATGATCGATCCGAAACTGATTATCGAGCGGCTGCCGGAATTTTTCGGCGCCCATGACGGCGGACCGATGCTGGCCAGCAGCGACGGCCTGATCCTGACGCTGGAGCTGCTCGGCCTGTCGCTGCTGTTCGGCCTGCTGATGGCCATCCCGCTGGCGGTCGCCCGCACCTCGAAAAACCGGCCGCTGTCCGGCGCCGTCTGGCTGTTCGGCTACCTGTTCCGCGGCACGCCGCTCTTGGTTCAGCTATTCATCATCTACTACGGTCTGGCGCAGTTCGACTGGGTCCGCGACAGCTGGGCCTGGCAGTATCTGCAGAACGCCTACGTCTGCGCGATCCTGGCCTTCACGCTGAACACCGCCGCCTATACCACCGAGATCATCGCCGGCCAGATCCGCAACACCCACTGGGGCGAAATCGAGGCGGCGAGATCGGTCGGCATGGGCCAGTGGCTGATGCTCAGGCGCATCGTGCTGCCGTCGGCGCTGCGCCGCGCGCTGCCGGCCTACAGCAACGAGGTGATCATGATGCTGCAGAGCACCGCCATCGCCGGCCTGGTGACGCTGGCCGACCTGACCGGCGTCGCGCGGCGCATCTACAGCGAGAGCTATATGCCGTTCGAACCGTTCCTGACCGCCGCGGCCATCTACCTGGCGCTGACCTTCGCGCTGGTCTGGCTGATGAAGCGGGCCGAACGCCGCTACCTGGCCTTCCTCGCCCCGCGCAAATCGTAGGCTGCGCCGCGGCGACAATTCTGCCCGAGCCGCCGAAATAAATCGTACAATGCAGGGCAAGACAAGCCGCCATGCCAGGCCTCCTGACATGGCGGCGTTTTTGCCAACCGTTACCGATACGCGAACCATGGGCCACACGTCCCAAACCGCCAAGCCGCTGCGCTTCGGCTTCCTGCTGCTCCCGCACGCCTCGATGGCCGACTTCGCCAGCGCGTCCGAGGTGCTCACCCACGCCAATCTGTTGGCGGAAAAGAAGCTGTACGAAACCCTGCTGCTGTCGCTGGACGGCTCGCCGGTGCTGCTGTCCAACGGCATCCGGCTCCCGGTGGACCTGCCGCTGTCCTACGCGCCCAAGCTGGACTACCTGCTGATCCTGGCCGACGAGATCATCAGCGATTTCGCGCTGGAAGATTTGAGCAAGGCCCTGGCAGGAGGAAACGCGGACAAGATGACGCTGGCCGGCCTCGGCTGCGGCAGCTACTGGCTGGCGCGCGCCGGACTGCTGGCCGGGCAGCGAGCGACGATACACTGGCGCGAGATCTCTCGGCTGACCGAGGAGTTTCCGGACGTCATCGTCACGTCCAATCTCTACGAGAGCGAGGGTCGCTGCCTGAGCTGCGCCGGCGGCGCCGCCACCTTCGACTTCATGCTGGATCTGGTCGGCCGGCAGCAGGGCCACGAGTTCATCGCCCAGCTGTCCGAGCTGTTCAGCATGGAGCGGATCCGCCCCGGCAACGAACGCCAGCGCATCCCGCTGGCCACGCGCATAGGCGGCAGCCAGCCGAAGCTGACCGAGGCGGTCAGCCTGATGGAAGCCAATATCGAGGAGCCGCTGTCCACCGACGACATCGCCTACTACGTCGGCGTGTCGCGTCGCCAGCTGGAGCGGCTGTTCAAACAATACCTGGGCACGGTGCCGTCGAAATACTATCTGGAACTGCGCCTGGGCCGCGCGCGCCAGCTGCTGCAGCAGACCAGCAAGTCCATCGTGCAGATCGGCCTGGCCTGCGGCTTCTCCAGCGGCCCGCATTTTTCCAGTACCTACCGCAACCACTTCAACATCACGCCGCGCGAGGAGCGCGCCCAGCGCACCCAGACCGGCAGCCTGCAGCGCGCACAGCCCTAGCTAACTCAGCTGCCGCTCGGCCTGCAATGCCAGCGGTAGCTCGATGCGGAAGCAGGCGCCGCTGGCCGGTATGTTCTCGGCCGAGATCAGGCCGCCGTACTGCTCGACTATGGTCTGGCAGATCGACAGGCCCAGACCCATGCCGTGCGGCTTGGTCGAGAAGAACGGGTGGAACAGCACTTCCAGCAGGTCCGGAGTGATGCCCCGGCCCGTGTCGCGGACCTCCAGTATCCCCTTCCTGCCCTCGCGCCGGGTGTGGACGATCACATGGCGCTTCAGCGCAGGCTCGTCCTTCAGCGCATCCATCGCGTTGGACAGCAGGTTCAACACCACCTGCTCCAGCTGTATGCTGTCGGCCATCACCGGTATCGAATAACCGGACAACAGCTGCACCACCTCGATGCCTCGCTCGCGCAGATCGTACTCCGCCAGGAACATGCAATTGCCGACCACCTGATTGATATCGATCAGCCGGGTTTCTATCGCCCGCTTGCTGACCAGCGCGCGCAAACGCTTGATGATCTCGCCGGCCCGGCCGGCCTGGGCCACCGCCAGCTTCAGCGCCGAATTGACCTGCGGCGGCGCATCGTCGACACCGTCCAGCAACTGGATCGCCGCCTGGCAGTAATTGGAAATCGCGGTCAGCGGCTGATTCAGCTCATGGGCGATGCCCGAAGCCATCTCGCCCATCGTATGCAGCCTGGCCACATGCGACAGCTTCTCCAGATGCTCCTTGACCCGGGTCTCGCTCGCCTCCAGCGCCTCGGCCGTGCGCTGGCGCAACGGCCCCATGTCCCGCAAGGCGCACACCACGCCTATCAGCACGCCGTCGCGCGACAGCAGCGGCGCGATGCCGCCCTCGACGAAATGTACCTTGCCGCGCGCGGTGGTCAGCTGCATCCGCTCCGCCAGCTCGACCGGACGGCCGGTACGAAAACACTCGCCGATCGGATCCTCGGCAAACTCGGCCGCCAGTTCCCCCAGCAGCCTGAACACCTCGTGGCAAGGCTGGCCCAGCACCTCCTCGGCCGGCATGTCCACCAATTGCAGGGCCATCGGATTCGCCATTTCTATGCTGCGGTCCTGCCTCAGTATCACCACGCCGTCGTGAATGGCGTTCAGCGTCACGGACGCCCTTTCGCTCTGCAGGAATAACTCCTCGTCGGCCAGACTACGTTGTCTCCGCAAGGCCATCCGCTGCGAATAGATCAGGCCGATCGCGGCCAGCAGCAAGGTGATGAAGAGTTCTCGCAGCAGCAGCGGCAACAAGGCCAGATCGTTCAATCGGACATCCTGGGCCACGCCCAGCACGAAAGGCTGCGCCTCGCTGCTCAACGGCAGGCGCGCTTCCAGGCGGGTCACCACCGGCCACCAGTCGTGCTCGGCGAAACGATGCGGCCGCTCATACAGCGGCTCCCCGCTGCCTCCAACCTCCTTCGGCAACAAGGACAGGTCGAGACTGCCCGGCAAGCCTTGCTCCAGCGGCAACTGCAGCAATCGGTCGCAGAACACCACCAATGCCATCACGCCGGCCAGCTCGCGCCGGTGCGCCTGCTGATCTGACACATCGCGGAACAACGGCTGCATCAGCAGATAGGCCCGCCCCCCGCCGTCATACAACTCGAACGGCCGCGACGACACCTTCTGCCCATTCGCCAAGGCGCGGCGCAACTCCGGGGCGAAATGCGGATCGCCCAGCACATCGTAGCCGAACACCGCGCTGGCGGCCGGCAGATCCGGCTCGATCTGAGACACCACCAGCGACTGCTCGCGCGGCGGAGCAGGTTGCCAGGCGCGCCGCCCGGTCACATCAAAATCACGGATATAGAAGGTCTCGCCGAAGCGGCTTTCCATCTCACGCAGAAAGGCGGGCCGGTTGGCGGCGGTGACATTGCGCAGGAACTCTATCGCGTACACCTGCTGGTAGCGCGGCAGCATCTCGCGGGCGAACTCGCTCAAGGCAGGCGCGTCGAACGTCGCACGGGAAATCAGCAGGGCGTTGATGGCCGACAGCACCGACTCGTTCTGATCCAATCGCCGCGCCACGCCGGCATAAGCCTGATGCGCCGCCTGTTCGAAGCCGTCCTGCAGTCTCCGGTACTCCCCCACCCCCCACTGCGCCGCCGCCAACAAGCTGCAAATCAGCCAGATTGCACTGAATAGTAGCCATTCGCGGCCTTTGAATTTGCTCAAGAGTCCTGCCTCAGGAATTCATCTGACATTTCAAATAATATGCATTGCATAAAACATCTGCCGCGCATTTTTGCAAAAATGTCCGGTCCAGGCAATGACTGTCACCTGCCCCGGCGTACAAACGGCTAGCTGGACAGGATCGGGGTCGCCCTCGACGGGAAGCTTGGCCATCGTCGCGCGCCTCTTTCCCACAGTCCGAAACGAATGCGGCGGAAACCATCAACGACAAAGCCCCGCCGGATACCCGGCGGGGCTTGTGTTTGGGGCGCGGCGCGGCCCACCAATGCACAAAGCCCAGCTCGTCTGAGCTGGGCTTCGTTATTGGGCGTCTGGCGGTGTCCTACTTTCACATGGCGAATGCCACACTATCATCGGCGCTAAGGCGTTTCACGGTCCTGTTCGGGATGGGAAGGCGTGGGACCACCTCGCTATGGCCACCAGACATAAACTGGTACAAACTCAAGAAGCCTGAATCAGAACATCGCCCTGATTCTCGAATATTCGGTATTCAATTGTGTCGCACACACACTCTATCTCGCGTCTCGGCTGCTGAACGAATCTCAGATTCGCACGCTATCCCAAGCCACTCAAATGATAGGATCAAGCCTCACGAGCAATTAGTATCGGTTAGCTTCACGCCTCACAGCGCTTCCACACCCGACCTATCAACGTCCTGGTCTCGAACGACTCTTCAGGGAGGTCAAGCCTCCAGGGAAGTCTCATCTTCAGGCAAGTTTCCCGCTTAGATGCTTTCAGCGGTTATCTCTTCCGAACTTAGCTACCCGGCGATGCCACTGGCGTGACAACCGGTACACCAGAGGTTCGTCCACTCCGGTCCTCTCGTACTAGGAGCAGCCCCCGTCAAACTTCCAACGCCCACTGCAGATAGGGACCAAACTGTCTCACGACGTTTTGAACCCAGCTCACGTACCACTTTAAATGGCGAACAGCCATACCCTTGGGACCGGCTACAGCCCCAGGATGTGATGAGCCGACATCGAGGTGCCAAACACCGCCGTCGATGTGAACTCTTGGGCGGTATCAGCCTGTTATCCCCGGAGTACCTTTTATCCGTTGAGCGATGGCCCTTCCATTCAGAACCACCGGATCACTATGTCCTGCTTTCGCACCTGCTCGACTTGTCGGTCTCGCAGTTAAGCTACCTTTTGCCATTGCACTATCAGCACGATTTCCGACCGTACCTAGGTAACCTTCGAACTCCTCCGTTACACTTTGGGAGGAGACCGCCCCAGTCAAACTGCCTACCATGCACTGTCCCCAATCCGGATCACGGACCAAGGTTAGAACCTCAAACACACCAGGGTGGTATTTCAAGGTCGGCTCCACTGAAACTAGCGTCTCAGCTTCAAAGCCTCCCACCTATCCTACACAAGTCTGTTCAAAGTCCAATGCAAAGCTACAGTAAAGGTTCACGGGGTCTTTCCGTCTAGCAGCGGGGAGATTGCATCTTCACAAACACTTCAACTTCGCTGAGTCTCAGGAGGAGACAGTGTGGCCATCGTTACGCCATTCGTGCGGGTCGGAACTTACCCGACAAGGAATTTCGCTACCTTAGGACCGTTATAGTTACGGCCGCCGTTTACCGGGGCTTCGATCAAGAGCTTGCACCCCATCACTTAACCTTCCGGCACCGGGCAGGCGTCACACCGTATACGTCCACTTTCGTGTTGGCACAGTGCTGTGTTTTTGTTAAACAGTCGCAGCCACCGATTCTCTGCGACCTGTCAAAGCTTCAGACGCGAAGTCCTACACCTCAACAGGCATACCTTCTCCCGAAGTTACGGTATCAATTTGCCGAGTTCCTTCTCCTGAGTTCTCTCAAGCGCCTTAGAATTCTCATCCTGCCCACCTGTGTCGGTTTGCGGTACGGTTCTTATGTAGCTGAAGCTTAGTGGCTTTTCCTGGAAGCGTGGTATCAGTCACTTCAGGTCCGTAGACCCTCGTTATCACGTCTCGGCCTTAAGGAGAGGCGGATTTGCCTACCTCTCCAGCCTACCGGCTTGAACAGACACTTCCAACCGTCTGCTGACCTAACCTTCTCCGTCCCCACATCGCACTACATAAAAGTACGGGAATTTTAACCCGTTTCCCATCGACTACGCTTTTCAGCCTCGCCTTAGGGGCCGACTCACCCTACGCCGATGAACGTTGCGTAGGAAACCTTGGGCTTTCGGCGAGCGGGCTTTTCACCCGCTTTATCGCTACTCATGTCAGCATTCGCACTTCTGATATCTCCAGCATCCCTTACGAGACACCTTCACAGACCTACAGAACGCTCCCCTACCACGCACAGTAAACTGTGCATCCGCAGCTTCGGTTATCAGTTTGAGCCCCGTTACATCTTCCGCGCAGGACGACTCGACCAGTGAGCTATTACGCTTTCTTTAAATGATGGCTGCTTCTAAGCCAACATCCTGGCTGTCTAGGCCTTCCCACTTCGTTTACCACTTAACTGATCATTTGGGACCTTAGCTGGCGGTCTGGGTTGTTTCCCTCTTGACGATGGACGTTAGCACCCACCGTCTGTCTCCCATGCTCGCACTTTCCGGTATTCAGAGTTTGCCATGGTTTGGTAAATCGCAATGACCCCCTAGCCATAACAGTGCTTTACCCCCGGAAGTGATACATGAGGCACTACCTAAATAGTTTTCGGGGAGAACCAGCTATCTCCGAGTTTGTTTAGCCTTTCACCCCTATCCACAGCTCATCCCCTAGTTTTGCAACACTAGTGGGTTCGGACCTCCAGTGCGTGTTACCGCACCTTCATCCTGGCCATGGATAGATCACTCGGTTTCGGGTCTACGCCCAGCAACTCAATCGCCCTATTCGGACTCGGTTTCCCTACGCCTCCCCTATTCGGTTAAGCTTGCTACTGAACGTAAGTCGCTGACCCATTATACAAAAGGTACGCAGTCACGGAACAAGTCCGCTCCCACTGTTTGTATGCATCCGGTTTCAGGTTCTATTTCACTCCCCTCCCGGGGTTCTTTTCGCCTTTCCCTCACGGTACTGGTTCACTATCGGTCGATCACGAGTATTTAGCCTTGGAGGATGGTCCCCCCATCTTCAGACAGGATTTCGCGTGTCCCGCCCTACTTCTCGTATGCCTAGTTCTTGCGATGCGTTTTCGTGTACGGGGCTATCACCCACTACGGCTGGACTTTCCATTCCATTCCACTAACGCAACTCATAACACATACAGGCTGTTCCGCGTTCGCTCGCCACTACTTACGGAATCTCGGTTGATTTCTATTCCTCGAGTTACTTAGATGTTTCAGTTCACTCGGTTCGCCTCCACTGACCTATGGATTCAGTCAGGGATCTCCTTGCGGAGGGGTTTCCCCATTCGGACATCGCGGGATCAAAGCTCTATTGCCAGCTCCCCCGCGCTTTTCGCAGGCTTACACGTCCTTCATCGCCTGTGATCGCCAAGGCATCCACCAGATGCACTTAGTCGCTTGACCCTATCATTTCAGTAACCTAGATCACCAAAACGACAGAGAGTGTTTGTGCGACGACTGCACCGCCCCTTTTGATATGGCGCCGCAGCCTTAGATACAATCAAATACCCAAGATGACGATTCATTCAACAGAAGAGTTAACTCCTGCTGTTTGTCTCGCCGTCTTATATATTCGGCTTCTTCAGTTTGTTAAAGATCGGGCGTTTCAACAACGCAAACAGAATCAAACTTTTCAATTCGATTTTGTTTGCGGCGTATGGTGGAGGATGACGGGATCGAACCGACGACCCCCTGCTTGCAAAGCAGGTGCTCTCCCAACTGAGCTAATCCCCCTCTTTTTGTCCCATGCTGCGTTGCTCCGTCGCTCGTGTACATCTGTACACGTCGCGCCCTCGCGCCTTGCCTGGCACAAAAATGGCTTTCTGTAGTGCTCATCAGAACACCCAGAGTGTAACTGGTGGGTCTGGTAGGACTCGAACCTACGACCCCTGCGTTATCAACACAGTGCTCTAACCAGCTGAGCTACAAACCCAGTTGACTTATGAAGTCGTGGCATCCACAACTTCATTTTGATCAAAACCAAGCGAATCAAGGCGGAAGGCGACGACGTGTACATCCAGTACACGAGGAGCTTTCCAACGCAGAGTCGCGCCGGTTTTCATCAAAATGCCCTTAACTTGAATAACCGATAGGCTGTAAGTACTTGGCAATCGCCATTCTCTAGAAAGGAGGTGATCCAGCCGCAGGTTCCCCTACGGCTACCTTGTTACGACTTCACCCCAGTCATGAATCCCACCGTGGTAAGCGGCCTCCTTGCGGTTAGCCTACCCACTTCTGGTGAAACTCACTCCCATGGTGTGACGGGCGGTGTGTACAAGACCCGGGAACGTATTCACCGCAGCATGCTGATCTGCGATTACTAGCGATTCCGACTTCACGCACTCGAGTTGCAGAGTGCGATCCGGACTACGATCGGTTTTCTGAGATTAGCTCCACCTCGCGGCTTGGCAACCCTCTGTACCGACCATTGTATGACGTGTGAAGCCCTGCTCATAAGGGCCATGAGGACTTGACGTCATCCCCACCTTCCTCCGGTTTGTCACCGGCAGTCTCATTAGAGTGCCCAACTAAATGATGGCAACTAATGACAAGGGTTGCGCTCGTTGCGGGACTTAACCCAACATCTCACGACACGAGCTGACGACAGCCATGCAGCACCTGTGTTACGGCTCCCTTTCGGGCACCAAGCCATCTCTGGCAAGTTCCGTACATGTCAAGAGCAGGTAAGGTTTTTCGCGTTGCATCGAATTAATCCACATCATCCACCGCTTGTGCGGGTCCCCGTCAATTCCTTTGAGTTTTAACCTTGCGGCCGTACTCCCCAGGCGGTCAATTTCACGCGTTAGCTACGCTACCAAGGATTCAAACCCCCAACAGCTAATTGACATCGTTTAGGGCGTGGACTACCAGGGTATCTAATCCTGTTTGCTCCCCACGCTTTCGTGCATGAGCGTCAGTGTCATCCCAGGGGGCTGCCTTCGCCATCGGTATTCCTCCACATCTCTACGCATTTCACTGCTACACGTGGAATTCTACCCCCCTCTGACGCACTCTAGTCGTGCAGTCTCCAATGCCGTTCCCAGGTTGAGCCCGGGGCTTTCACATCAGACTTGCACAACCGCCTGCGCACGCTTTACGCCCAGTAATTCCGATTAACGCTCGCACCCTACGTATTACCGCGGCTGCTGGCACGTAGTTAGCCGGTGCTTATTCTTCAGGTACTGTCATCCCCCAAGGGTATTAACCCTGGGGATTTCCTCCCTGACAAAAGTCCTTTACAACCCGAAGGCCTTCTTCAGACACGCGGCATGGCTGGATCAGGCTTGCGCCCATTGTCCAAAATTCCCCACTGCTGCCTCCCGTAGGAGTCTGGGCCGTGTCTCAGTCCCAGTGTGGCGGATCATCCTCTCAGACCCGCTACTGATCGTCGCCTTGGTGAGCCTTTACCTCCCCAACTAGCTAATCAGACATCGGCTGCTCGTATAACGTGAGGCCTTACGGTCCCCCACTTTCCCCCTCAGGGCGTATGCGGTATTAATCCGGCTTTCGCCGAGCTATCCCCCATTACACGGTACATTCCGATGCATTACTCACCCGTTCGCCACTCGTCAGCGGTGCAAGCACCCTGTTACCGTTCGACTTGCATGTGTAAAGCATGCCGCCAGCGTTCAATCTGAGCCAGGATCAAACTCTTCAGTTCAATCTCATAGCAATTTTCTGGCACGCAAGTTCAAAGAAATAACTGGTATTTCCTATCTCTTGCAGTGCAAGTGTCGGCTTTCGCCAAGCACTTACACCTATCGGTTATTCGTTCTGTTAAAGAGCGGTGCCGATCGCCGCGTCGTCTTCATCGGGAACCGTTTCGTTCCCGTCGTTTCGTTCGCTGCGTCAGCTGAGGAGGCGAACTATACGTCCCAGCCCGACCTGCGTCAACACTTTCCGCACGAAAAATCAGGAAAATTCATCGCCGGAGTGCCGCCGCGCGGACAAGCCACTGATCCGACAGGAGATATGAACGAGGGGTATTTACAGACGGCCGCAAGAAAGCTGATGCCCACCGCCCGGAATCGGCCGCAACGGCCGAAAACCGACAGGCCGGCGTCGCCGCCGGCCCGTCACGGGCGCCCTTAACTCCGCCCTACAGATGATCGAGCAATTGCAGCGGGTGGTCGATGTCGACATCGGCGCCCCACTGCTCAGGCTTGTCCTGGGCCGAGAAATAGCCCCAGTTGACCAGCACCGTCTTCATGCCGACATTGCGGCCGGCCTGGATGTCCCGCTCCGCGTCTCCGACATAGATGCAATGTTCGGGCGCGATACCGATCTGGCCTGTCGCGTGCAGCATCGGACGCGGATCGGGCTTGGCGACGCCGACGGTATCGCCGCTGACCGTAACCGCCGGCGGCACGGCGAAGGGCAGCCACGGCACCAGACGGTCGGTGAAGCGCATCGACTTGTTGGTGATGATGCCCCAGGCCAGGCCGCGCTTGTCCAACTCGGAGATCAGCTCGTTGACGCCGTCGAACAGCGTGGTATCCACCGCCAGATTGGCATCGTAGAGATCCATGAAACGCACTCGCAGCGCCTCCATCCGCTCGGCGTCGAGACCGGCGCCGAAACCGAGCTGGACCAGGCCGCGCGCGCCATGGCTGGCAACCGGCCGTATCGCCTCGTACGGCTGCGGCGGCAGCCCCTCCTCCGCCAACAGGCGGTTCAACGCCGCGCCCAGGTCGCGGGCGGTGTCGGCCAGCGTGCCGTCCAAGTCGAACAATACTGCCTTGATCATGATTCCTACTCTACCGGTTTGGGAAATGAGACCGACATTGCACCATCAACGGATGGTCTTGCCAAGAAACAGTCGATAAGCCGGATTGTCGGTTTCCTCTATATAAGGATACCCGAGCGTGTCGAGGAACTGCTGGAAGGCCTGCGCGTCGCCGGGCGGCACCTGGATGCCGACCAGCACCCGGCCGTAGTCGGCGCCGTGGTTGCGGTAGTGGAACAGGCTGATGTTCCAGTCGGTGCGCATCGCCTCGAGGAAGCGCATCAGCGCGCCGGGCCGGTCCGGGAATTCGAAGCGCAGCACCCGCTCGTCCTTCAGCTGCGGCGCGTGGCCGCCGACCAGGTGGCGGATATGCAGCTTGGCCAGCTCGTTGTCGGTCAGGTCAATGCCGTCCAGGTCCGCCGCGCGCAGATCTCCGAGCAGCCTCTCGACATCGTCCTTGCCGGCTATCTGCACACCGACGAAGACATGGGCGACGCTGGGGTCGGCGAAGCGGTAGTTGAACTCGGTGATATTGCGCCCGCCTATCACCGAACAGAAGCGCTTGAAGCTGCCGGGCTTCTCCGGGATGGTGACGGCGATGATGGCCTCGCGCCGCTCGCCGAGCTCGGAACGCTCCGACACATGACGCAAGCGGTCGAAGTTCATATTGGCGCCGCAGGAGATCGCCACCAGCGACTGTCCCTCGCAGCCCTCGCGCTCGACATAGGCCTTGGCGCCGGCCACCGCCAGCGCGCCGGCCGGCTCGACGATGGAACGGGTGTCCTCGAAGATGTCCTTGATCGCCGCGCAGATCGCGTCGGAATCGACCAGGATGATCTCGTCCAGCAGCTCGCGGCAGATGCGGAACGTCTCCTCGCCGACCAGCTTGACCGCCACGCCGTCGGCGAACAGCCCGACATCCTTCAATTCGACTCGCTCGCCCTTCTCTATCGACTGGCGCATCGCATCGGAATCGACCGGCTGCACGCCTATGATCTTGATCTCGGGCTTCAAGCGCTTGATGAAGCTGGCCACGCCGGCCGCCAGACCGCCGCCGCCGATGGCGACGAAGACCGCGTCCAGATCGTCCGGGTGCTGGCGCAGGATCTCCATGCCTACCGTCCCCTGGCCGGCGATCACGTCCGGATCGTCGAACGGCGGAATATAGGTGCGGCCGCTCTCTTCCGCCAATTCCACTGCGTGCAGGTAGGCCTCGTTGAACGAGTCGCCCGACAGCACCACCTGGCCGCCGCGCTGCCTCACCGCGTCTATCTTGATCTGCGGCGTGGTGACCGGCATCACGATCACCGCTTCGCAAGCCAGCTTGCAGGCGGCCAGCGCCACGCCCTGCGCGTGGTTGCCGGCGCTGGCGGTGATCACGCCGCGCGCGCGCTGTTCGGGCGACAGCTTGGCCATCTTGTTGTAGGCCCCGCGCAGCTTGAACGAGAACACCGGCTGCAGGTCCTCGCGCTTGAGAAGGATGTTGTTGCGGTAGCGCCGCGACAGATTCGGCGCCAGTTCCAGCGGCGTTTCGATGGCGACGTCGTATACCCGCGAAGTGAGGATGCGTTCCAGATAGTCTTGCTTCTTGCTCATGGCGATGCCTTAAGTCCCTGATAGTTTCTTGTTTTGAACTGCCAGAGTAGCAGGAACTCCAAGCCTGCGGGAGGCCCGGCGCGCAAACGTTGCTGCATTGCAATATGCCGGATGTCGGACAGGTCATTTCCGGCAACGGCGCCGGCCACTGTGTGTATAATCAACCGCTACTGTTTGCGACCTCTTTGAAGCAAGTCCCGCCAAAATGAAAAAATTCACCACAGCCCTGCTGGCCGCCGCGCTGGCCCTGCCGTCCGTCAGTTTCGCCAATACCGCCTTCACCCCGCCGGTGCCGGAAATCGCCGGCAAGGCCTATTACCTGCTCGATTACAACAGCCAGCAGCTGCTGGCCGCCCGCGATCCGGACGCCCGCATCGAACCGGCCTCGCTGACCAAACTGATGACCGCCTACCTGACCTTCAAGGCGCTGAAGGAAAAGCGCCTGTCGCTGGATCAGACGCTGACCGTGTCGCAGCGCGGCTGGAAGACCGAGGGCTCGCGGATGTTCCTCGATCCCAAGGTCCCGGCCAAGGTAGACGATCTGATCAAGGGCATGATCGTGCAGTCCGGCAACGACGCCTGCGTGACGCTGGCCGAAGCCATCGCCGGCAGCGAAGACGTGTTCGCGCAGATGATGACGCAGCAGGCTCAGAAACTGGGCATGAAGAACACCCAGTTCAAGAACGCCACCGGCCTGCCGCACGAGGGCCACTACACCACGGTACACGATCTGGGCATCCTGGCCGCCGCGCTGATCCGCGACTACCCCGAGTTCTACCCGATCTACTCGATGAAGTCGTTCACCTACAACAATATCAAGCAGCCCAATCGCAACCTGCTGCTGTACCGCGACCCCAACGTCGACGGCATGAAGACCGGCTATACCGACAGCGCCGGCTACAATATGGTGACGTCCAGCCACCGCGACGGCCGCCGCGTGATCTCCGTCGTCGTCGGCACCGCCAGCCCGGAAGCCCGCGCGGTGGAAAGTTCGAAGCTGCTGAACTACGGCTTGCAATTCTTCGATACGCCCAAACTTTATGCAGCCAATACCCGCGTATCGGACGTTTCCGTATATAAAGGCAACAGCAAGACCGTGTCGGTGGGTTTCGCCAGCGACGTGTTCGCCACCGTGGCCAAGGGCCAGGCCGCCAAGCTGAAAGCCGACATGAGCACGATGCAGCCGCTGATCGCGCCGATCAAGGCCGGCCAGGTGGTCGGCAAGCTGACCGTGTCTCTCGATGGAAAGCCACTGCTGGAGCGTCCGGTGGTAGCATTGAAAGCCGTGGACGAGGGCAACTTCTTCAGCCGCCTGTGGGACAGCCTGAAGCTGATGCTGGGCTGGAAGTAAACACCCTCCCCCGGAGAAACCATGCGGCGCCGCGGCTTGTCCGCGGCCCGTTGTTTTGTAATTGCATTAGAGTAGCTAGACATGTCCGACGAAAAACAGGAACTGCTTGAATTTCCCTGTCGCTTCCCGATCAAGATCATGGGCGAGCGGCACGACGAGTTCGTCGCCATCCTCACCGAAGTGGTCCGCATCAACGCCCCCGATCTCGCCGAGGTCGACGTGGTGCTGCGCGAAAGTTCCGGCGGCCGCTTCTATGCGCTGACCGTCACCGTCACCGCCACTTCGCGCCAGCAACTGGACGATATCTACCTGTCGCTGACCGGCCACCCGATGGTCAAGATGGTTCTTTAAAAACGCCGGGAGTTCAGGTGCCACGCATCATCAAACATCTGGGCCGGGTCGATTACGAGCCGACCTGGCGCGCCATGCAGGCCTTCGCCGACAACCGCGCGGCGGACACGCCGGACGAGCTGTGGGTGGTCGAGCACCCGCCGGTATTCACCCAGGGGCTGGCCGGCAAGCCGGAACACCTGTTGCAGCAGAACGATGTGCCGGTGGTGAAGACCGACCGCGGCGGCCAGATCACCTATCACGGCCCCGGCCAGCTGGTGGTCTACCTGCTGGTGGACTTCAAGCGCATGCGCGTCGCGGTGCGCGAGCTGGTGCGCCACATCGAGCAGGCCATCATAGACATGCTGGCCGAACAGGGCATCGCCGCCTATGGCGACGTGAACGCCCCCGGCGTCTACGTGGACGGCGCCAAGATCGCCTCGCTGGGACTGCGCATCAAGAACGGCGCCACCTATCACGGCCTGAGCCTGAACGTGGACATGGACCTGACTCCATTTAGCTGGATCAACCCTTGCGGCTACGCCAACCTCAAGGTGACCCAAATGAAGAATCTGGGCGTGAACCTCACGGTCGCCGAAGCCGCCGACAAGCTGCTGCCGCACCTGGAACGCCACCTGAGCACAAGCAAGGAGACCGCATGAAGCCGGACAACCAGGCCGGGGTGAAGCACAAGGGCGCGGCCAAGACCGCCCGCATCCCGATCAAGATCGTGCCGCTGGAAGAAAAGCTGAAAAAGCCGGAATGGATCCGCGCCAAGCTGCCCAACGGCCAGCGCTTCCACGAGATCAAGCAGATCCTGCGCGAGCAGAAGCTGCACACCGTGTGCGAAGAGGCCACCTGCCCCAATATCGGCGAGTGCTTCAGCAAGGGCACGGCCACCTTCATGATCATGGGCGACATCTGCACGCGCCGCTGCCCGTTCTGCGACGTCGGCCACGGCCGCCCGAATCCGCTGGACCCGAACGAACCCAGGCATCTGGCCGAGAGCGTGGCGGCGATGCGGCTGAAATACGTGGTCGTCACCTCGGTGGACCGCGACGACCTGCGCGACGGCGGTGCCCAGCACTTCGCCGACTGCATCCGCGCGGTGCGCGAAATGTCGCCGGCCACCCAGATCGAGACGCTGGTGCCCGACTTCCGCGGCCGGCTGGACATCGCCGTCGACATCCTGACCCAGACGCCGCCGGACGTGATGAACCACAATCTGGAAACGGTGCCGCGCCTGTACAAGCAGGCCCGACCCGGCGCCGACTACGCCCATTCGCTGCAGCTGCTGAAGGACTACAAGGCGAAGAATCCCGAAGTCCGCACCAAGTCCGGCCTGATGGTCGGCCTGGGCGAGACCGATGAGGAGATCCTCGAAGTGATGCGCGATCTGCGCGCCCACGATGTGGACATGCTGACGATAGGCCAGTACCTGCAGCCGTCCGACGGCCACTTGCCGGTATTGCGCTATGTCCACCCGGACACGTTCAAGATGTTCGAGGAAAAGGCCTATGAAATGGGCTTCGTCCACGCGGCGGTCGGCGCGATGGTGCGCTCCAGCTACCACGCCGACGTGCAGGCTCACGAAGCCGGCGTGTAAATCCGCCCCCTCCGAAACGGCGCCGGCGCCCATGCCCCGGCGCCGTTTTTTAATTCCCGCCGATCTCGCCATTTCAATTAAATGGCTTTCGCATAAACAATGGCGAATTCGCCACGCTCTTCCAACAAAATAACAATCCGGTTTGCTTTAATAGCCAACTTCGCTTATAGTCGGATTGTTATTAATTTTGCAAAGGCAAACCGTGGACAACGACGGTTCCAGTCGATCTTCGATCGCAGTATAGCCTTGCAGGATTTCAGCAGACCGAAACCATTCCCTCTGCCATATCCTGCAAAGCCAGGATGTGGCGTCTTATCGCCAGCCCAGCGCTGGCCAGCACGCACAGCACCGACCTCGTCATAGCACCAGCGCCGCTTGGCACTTGCCGCGCGCGCCGCGTCGGACGCTGGCCGCCTGCCGCGTGGATGCCCCCCCTTACAGATCGACATATCACCGATTGTTTGCGCTAGCTTCGTTTCGCACAGGAGGTTCCGATGCCGGAAGAACCAGAACCGCGAGCGGATGCGACGCATGTTTCGCAGGACGGCTGATTTCCCGTATCGGGAATAGCCGGAAACAGCCGTGGCGTCTTATCGCTCATTCAATCTGCGCTGTATCCCGATTACGGTTGATTCAAACCGGAACGGGATGGTTATTACCCGCTGAAATCAATAATGGGGGGATTCAATATGCAAGCCCTGAAATTGGCCCAACTGCTGAAATATTTCCAACGCCGCGACCGCTCCGATGAATCGGCCGCTTTCCGACTGAATATCGTTTGCGACAAGGACGTGATTACCACGCTGCGCAAACGGCTATTCTGGGAAATGCACGATCTGGGTCTGCGCGCGCTGCAAGTCACCATCGGCCCCGAAGGCAGCAGCGATCAATGCAAACTGTCGGTAGTGCTGAACTGTCCGCTGGCGCAACGCCAGGAACTGGACGAGATGGCGCTGCGCCTGAGCCAGCTTCCGGAAATCCGCCGCGTGCACTGGGGCCGCCGTCTGCACGGCGCGCCGGCCGGCCACCGCGCGATGTTCCATCCCGGCCGCGCCCATATCGCCTGAACCGACGGCCGACCGCCGCCTGCCGCCATACCGAAAGCCCGACCATGCCCGAAGAACCCGAACCGAGACCGCAGGATCTTCGCCGCCACCACGCATCGCCCCGCTGATCGCAATCGTCGGGACATGCCGCCGGCGGCATGACCCGACACGCCCCGCGCCGGCATGTCCGCGCGGGCCGCCTGTCGCCACGCGAACCCCGCCGGCGCCAGCCGGCGCCTTCCCTCACCGGAGGAGCCCGCGATGCAAAAATCGTTTACCCGCCAACACCCGCGGCAAATCTATCAACTGTCCATTCTATGCCCGTCGATGTCGCTGGGCATGGCCAGGCGCGAAATCCGCGCGCTGGCGCAAAAGCATGGCCTGCGCATCCAGCAGTGGCTGGAACAGCCGCAAGCCGCCGAGCCCGACACCTGCCATACGCTCGCGCCCTGGCTGATCTGCGCCGATTTCCGCTGCAATACCGAAACCTGCATGCATTTCCTGCAGGGCGTCGCCCAGCGGCTGGCCACGCTGCCGCTGATCCGCGTCAAGCTGGACTGCCTGTCCTTGCCGCCGGCCGCCAACCGGGCGCTGGCCGGCTGAACCGCCCTTCCATCGCGGGGCGGGACAAGGCCGCCCGCCCCCGCACGCAACACAGGAGCCGGCATGACCTAGACCCGCCACATGTCCACTGAGATGCCACCCGCTGGGGCGTTCGCGCAGAGCACCCCAACGGGCGGCAAGGTTCTCTCGATTTCGAGCTGACACGTTGTCGGCGCTGATGCCTCACGGCAGGGATGCTCACGCCCGTACTCAGCGCCTGGAGATACACCATGAGCAAACACATCACCCCGCGCGACAAGAACCGGGGCTTCATCGCCACCCCGGGCAAGACCGGCGACAAGATCGCCTTCCGGCTGGCCCACGAAGCGCTGCAACCGCAGGAAGAAACCTTCAAGCGCCTGCGCAGCCAGCCGGAGGGCCTGACCGCCGTCGAGGCCGCCCAGCGACTGCAGCAGTACGGCGCCAACGAAGTGGCGCACGACAAGCCGCCGCACGCGCTGGTCCAGCTGATGCTGGCCTTCAAGAACCCGTTCGTGATGGTTCTGATCGTGCTCGGCGCGATCAGCTACGTGATGGACATCGCGATGGCGCCGCCCGACGATCAGGACTGGACCAAGGTCATCATCCTGTCGGCGATGATCGCCGTCAGCGGCCTTTTGCGCTTCTGGCAGGAATTCCGCTCGGCCAAGGCCGCGGAAAAGCTGAAATCGCTGGTGCGCAACACCGCCACCGTGCAGCGCCGACCTGCCGGCCCCAGCGCGCCGGTGCGGCTGGAGGTTCCGATGACCGAACTGGTCGTAGGCGACATCGTCCACCTGCAGGCCGGCGACATGATTCCGGCCGACGTGCGGCTCCTGGAATCGCGCGATCTGTTCATCAGCCAGGCGGTGCTGACCGGCGAGGCCTTGCCGGTCGAGAAATACGACACGCTGGGCGCGGTTGCCGCCAAGTCCGCCGACGGCCGGACCGACGGCGACGCCGGCCTGCTCGACCTGTCCAACGCCTGCTTCATGGGCACCAATGTGGTGTCCGGCACCGCCCGCGCCGTGGTGGTGGCGACCGGCGCCGACACCTATTTCGGCTCGCTGGCGCGCAATGTGGTCAGCCACAAGCGCATCGAGACCAGCTTCGACAAGGGCGTCAACAGCGTCTCCTGGCTGCTGATCCGCTTCATGCTGGTGATGGTGCCCATCGTGTTCATGATCAACGGCGTCACCAAGGGCGACTGGATGTCGGCGCTGACCTTCGCGCTGGCGGTGGCCGTCGGCCTGACGCCGGAAATGCTGCCGATGATCGTTTCCGCCAACCTGGCCAAGGGCGCGGTGGCGATGGCGCGGCGCAAGGTGGTGGTCAAGCGCTTGAACTCGGTGCAGAACTTCGGCGCGATGGACGTGCTGTGCACCGACAAGACCGGCACGCTGACCCAGGACAAGATCATCCTGGAGCACCACTACGACGTCCACGGCCGCAAGGACGAGACCACCTTGCAGCTGGCCTGGCTCAACAGCTTCCACCAGAGCGGCATGAAGAATCTGATGGACATCGCCATCGTCGAACATGCCGACGCGCTCGGCGAGCGCGTCAAGCTGCGGCATTACGCCAAGGTGGACGAGCTGCCGTTCGACTTCGAGCGCCGCCGGCTGTCGGTCATCGTACAGGACGACAACGGCCAACAACTGATGGTATCCAAGGGCGCCGTGGAGGAGATGCTGGCCGTCTGCAGCCACATCCAGGACAACGGCGAGGTCCGCCCGCTGAACGCCGAGGAGCGCGCCCGTCTGCTGCGCCTGAGCCAGGAGTTCAACGCCGACGGCTACCGCGTGCTGCTGGTGGCGACCCGCCATATTCCGCAGGACGCTCGCAAGGCGGCCTACCAGACCGCCGACGAGCGCGGCCTGGTCGTACGCGGCTTCCTGACCTTCCTCGACCCGCCGAAGGACTCGGCCGCGCCGGCGATCAAGGCCTTGAACGAATACGGCGTCGCGGTCAAGGTGCTGACCGGCGACAATCCCATCGTCACCGCCAAGGTCTGCCGCGACGTCGGCCTGAATCCGGGCAAGCCGCTGCTGGGCCAGGAAATCGAGGCGATGGACGATGTCGCGCTGTGCGCGGCCGTCAAGCGCACCACCATCTTCGCCAAGCTGACCCCGCTGCAGAAATCCCGGGTGGTCAAGGCGCTGCAGGCGGGCGGCCACACCGTGGGCTTCCTCGGCGACGGCATCAACGACGCGCCGGCGCTGCGCGACGCCGACGTCGGCATCTCGGTGGACAGCGGCGCCGACATCGCCAAGGAGACGGCCGACATCATCCTGCTGGAAAAGAGCCTGATGGTGCTGGAAGAAGGCGTGATCAAGGGCCGCGAGACCTTCGGCAACATCCTGAAGTATCTGAACATGACCGCCAGCTCCAACTTCGGCAATGTGTTCTCGGTGCTGGTGGCCTCGGCCTGGCTGCCGTGGGAGCCGATGCTGGCGATGCAGCTCCTGCTGCAGAACCTGATCTACGACCTGTCGCAGATGTTCCTGCCCTGGGACAAGATGGACCCGGATTTCCTGAAGAAGCCCCGCAAGTGGGAGGCCGGCAACATCAAGCGCTTCATGCTGTGGCTGGGGCCGACGTCCTCGGTGTTCGACATCACCACCTACATCCTGCTGTGGACGGTGTTCGGCGCCGGCGCCGCCTACCATCTGCACGGCGGCGACGGCGGCCAGCTGATCATGAACACCGGCTGGTTCATGGAGGGCCTGATCTCGCAGACGCTGGTGGTTCACATGCTGCGCACCCGCAAGATCCCGTTCCTGCAGAGCACGGCGTCGCTGCCGGTGCTGCTGTCGACCAGCGTCGCCATCGCCATCGCCTGCTATCTGCCGTTCTCGCCGATCGCCTCGTCGCTGGGCTTCATCCGGCTCGACACCAGCTACTTCTGGTGGCTGCTGCTGACGATGGCCGGCTACCTGGCGCTGACGCAGACGGTGAAGACGATCTACATCAAGCGCTACGGCCAGTGGTTCTGAGCCACCGCCAAGCGCTCGCGCGAAAAGCCGGCCCCAAGAGGCCGGCTTTTTTCATTGCCGGTCCTGCTCCACCAGCCCCAGCCTGGGCACCACGGCGCCGGCCGCCAGCACCGTCCCCGGCGACAACACCGCGTTGGCGCCTATCCTCACGCCATCGCCGAGCAGCGCGCCCAGCTTGTCGACGCCCGGCAGCAGCGTTTCGCCGTCGACATGCAGCCGTATGCGCTTGTCGGCCCGTTCGTTCCAGTGGTTGGCCAGAATGGCGCCGGCCTCCAGATTGACGTCGGCGCCCAGCACCGAATCGCCGACGAAGTTGAAATGCGCCAGCCGGCTGCCCGGCCCGACGATGGAGGTCTTGATCTCGCAGCCGGGCCCGATCGTCGCGCCGGCACACAGGACGACGCCGCCTCGCAAATAGGCATGGGCGGCGACGCGGCAGCCCGGCCCGATCCAGACCGGGCCCTTGACGATGGCGCCCGCCTCCAGCACCGCGCTGCGGTGGATCAGCGCCTCGCCGTCGACGATCCAGTCGCCGACGGCGGCGCCGTCGCGCGCCGACGCTATCGAGCGGGACAGATCCCGCAACCAGAACCACGGGGCGGCCTCGGCGTCCAGCCACGGCAGGGCCGCGCCGACGGAGGCCAGCAAGCGCTGCAATCCGGACATCTCGCTTCCTTCGCGCAAAGAGACGATTGAACACCGGCGATGGCCGGCCGGCAAGCCGGCGGCGCAAAACAAAACTGCCGCCCTCCTCGCGGAGAGCGGCAGTTTCGCGAACCGGCCGCCGATGTCAGCCCATCGGCACCGGCGTGTCCTTCAGCCGTGCTGGCTTAGAACGAGTGAACCATGTTCAGGCCAACGCCACGCAGCTTGTTGCCGGCGCTGGAACCGTCGGCAACGTTGCTGAAGATGGCCTGGTCGGCCTTCACTTCGCCGTACTGCAGGCCGACGACGGTGCGCTTGGACATCTGGTAGTCCACGCCCAGCAGGTATTGCTTGTAGCCGCTATCCGGCTCGGTGTTGCCGTCAATCTTGACCTTGGCGCCTTGGGCGTAGGTGAACTTCGGCGTGAAGGCGCCGATGGTGTAGGCGGCGGTCAGCGCGTATTCCTGCGACTTGTACTTGCTGCCGTCGACCGGCACGTTGACACCAGACAAGAAGCTCAGCGGGGTGACGGTGTTGTCGCCGCGGTCGTTGCGGTAGCCGACGGCCACCAGCAGATTGTTGGCGTTGTAGCCGGCTTCCAGACGGTGGCTGTCGTTGGCCTGGGTCTGAACGCCGCTCACCAGGGTCATCGGGGTCTGGTGGATGTACTGGTACTTGCCGAAGAAACCGCTGTTCTCGTACGACAGGCCCAGGTTGTAGGTTTCGCGCTGAGCTTCGTTCAGAGCGGCGTCCGAGCGCACTACATCGTTCTTGACTTCTTTGGTGCCGTACAGGAAGGCAGCCTGGAAGCCGTTGTAGTTGGCGGTGTCGAAGCGGATGGCGTTCTTCACGCGAACGTCGTCACGGGTGAAGGCATTCAGCTGCAGCGCGTTGCTGGCGCTTTCCCACGGATTCACGACGCTCATATTGGAGTCGCTGAAGGTGGACAGGTTGCCGATGCGGACCTTGCCGAAGCCGGTGTCCAGGCCGACGAAGGATTCGCGGCTGGCGAAGGAGCCGTAGCCCTGACGGTTGCTGCCGTCGATGTCGAAGCCGCTTTCAACCTGCCAGATGGCCTTCAGGCCGTTGCCCAGGTCTTCGCTGCCCTTGAAGCCGATACGGGAGCCCAGGTCGTCGACATTGGTCTTGTTCACGCCGCCGGCGTCAACGTTCTCGATGCCGCCCTTCAGTTGGCCGTAGATGGTCACATCGGCAAAAGCCGCAGCCGGCAGAGTCGCTACTGCCAGAGCAATCAGAGTCTTTTTCATTTCGTACATCCTGTTGAGGTTGTCTTAGAAAGCGATCACATACTAATTTCCAGCCTCGATATATGCAAGTGTACGCTACTGTTCATGTAGTAAAAAAGACACACCATGTGCGTAAATACAACAGCAGTGATTTGTGTATAAGTTAACAACTTCTAGTTATTTTGTTGCGTAACCAACATTAACAAAGTTGTTAATCTTCTTATATGAACAAAAACGAAAAAAAAGGCCCGCTGAGCGGACCTTATTAAAGATAGACTTGACCAGAATTCTCTGAACCCCACAGCTAACGGGCCACAATAGAATTCACTGTTAGATTGTATTTGCTTTCAATTTAGATGGCAAGACACCGCCGTCTTGCGATTGTCAATCATTGTTAAGCGGCGCCGCTGCCGCGCTCCGCCGGAAAATGCAGCTCGGCGCACAAACCGCCTTGCGGATGATTGAACAGCGCGATGTCGCCGCGATGCTCGCGGGCGATGGCGCGGGCGATCGCCAGACCCAGCCCGCTGCCGCCGGTATGCTTGGCGCGCGAATCCTCCAGCCTCACATAGGGCTCGAACACCCGTTCCAGATCAGCCTCGGCTATTCCCGGACCATGGTCCCGCACCTGGATGGCCACCGCGCCGTCGCGCTCGCGCAGCCTGACCTCGATCGCGCCGGCGCCGCCGTAGCGGCGGGCATTCTCCAGCAGATTGGCGATACAACGGCGCAGGGCCTGCGGCCGGGCATACAACGGTTTGACCGGCTCGGCCCGGCATATGACTTCGGCGCCCAGCGCCTCGACGTCCTCGATCACGCCTTCGAGCAAGGCGCCGACGTTCAACAACACGCAGTTCTCGTTGCCCTGCCCCATGCGCAGATAGGCCAGCGTGTCGGCTATCAGCTGGTCCATCTCCAGCAGGTCCCGCTCTATCGCCTGGCGGGCCGCTCCCTCCTGCAGCTGCTCCAGGCGCAGGCGGATCCGGGTGATCGGCAGCCTGAGATCGTGCGATACGCCGGCCAGCATCTGGCTGCGGGTCTGCAGATAACGCTGTAGCTCCTTCTGCATGCGGTTGAAGGCGCGCGTCGCGTTCACCACCTCCTGGGTGCCGGTTTCCGGCAACGGCGGCCGATCCAGATCGGCCGCCAGGCCGGTGGCCGCCTGCGAGAACAGCGCCAACGGCCGGGTCAGCCGACGCACCGCCCAGGCCGATACCGCCGCCACCACCAGCGCCACCAGCAGCAGCCAGGCCGTCACCCGCCACGGCGTCTCCTCAGGCGAGGCGATCTGGCCGACGCGGAAGGTCGCCACCATGCCGTCGCGCAGCCGCACCTGCAGCGTGGCCATCTGTATCTTGAACTCGGCCTCGCCGTCGCCGAGCTTGCTCGGCAGCGCCTGCACCCAGAATTTATTGCCGGGCGTGAACACATGCTGGCCCGGCGCCAGAAACGGCCGCAGCAGATCCTCCGCCGCCTCCGGCGAGTCCTCGCGGAATGACAGCACCTGCATCTGATAGGGGAAATTCAGATCCGATCGGATCAACTGGCACAGCTTGCCGGCCTCGGGCAAGCTGGTCTTGCGATTCTCCACCCAGCGGTGGTCGAGCAGAACCTGGACCGACGGCGAAGTCAGCGCGGCGGCCAGCTTCGGGCGGTTGCCGGCGGCGGTTTCGTCCAGGAGATTGATCATGTCAGCCAGATGCTGGGCCACGTACTCGGCGCGCAATGTCCGGGTGAGCCGCTCGCGGTCGGTCAGCACCAGCGCGATGCCGACCACATTGGCCAGCAGCACGCTGGTCAGCAGCGTCAGCAGCAACTGGCCGTACAGCGTGCGCGGCAAGCGCCTCATCGCACCGACACCACCTCGCATGCCAGCATATAGCCGCCGCTGCGTATGGTCTTGATCAGCAACGGTTCGCGCGCGTCGTCGCCGAGGCGGCGGCGCAGCCGGCCTATCATCACGTCGACGGTGCGGTCGAAGGGGCCGGCCTCCTTGCCGTTCATCGCCTCCATCAACTGATCGCGCGACATCACCCGCTGAGAGTTCTCGGCCAGTGCCTGCATCAGCTTGAATTCGCCGCCGGACAGCGGCGTCACCACGCCCTCGCGGTCCACCAGATGCTGCGCGCCCAGCTCCAGCCGCCAGTCGGCGAATTGCAGCGCCCTCAAGGCGCTGCCGTCGCGCCGCTCCTCGACCCTGCGCAGGATGCTGCGCACGCGGGCCAGCAGCTCGCGCGGATTGAACGGCTTGGGCAGATAGTCGTCGGCGCCCATCTCCAGGCCGATGATGCGGTCGAGCTCGTCGCCGCGGGCGGTCAGCATCAGGATGGGGATGCCGGAACGCGAACGCAGATCGCGGCACAGGGTCAGGCCATCGGTGCCCGGCAACATCAGGTCGAGAATCAGGATGTCGAAGGTCTGCTCGGCCAGAATGCGGTTCATCGCCTCGCCGTCGCCCACCGCGACCACCGCCATGCCTTGCCGGCTCAGGTAGTCGCTCAGCAGCTCGCGCAAATCCGGATCGTCGTCAACGATAAGCAGTCGGGAAGGTTGGGACATCAAGCTATTCCTAAACAATTCGGTTGGGGGTTCAAGGGCTGTCGACGCCACCCGGCGCGGCGCGACCGTGAACGATCGCGCCATGCATGGCGGAGGATGCGGCGCAGGGCGTGCGAGCGCAGAGCCGGCAACGGGGCGGTGGACGGCTTGGCTCGACGTCAACAGACTCTAATCGGCGCCCGCGCCGCGCAGGCGGCAAACAGGCGGAGCACATCGCGAAAGCGACGGACGCTCCGCCTGTTTGAGCGGTGGAAAAGCCGATTGGTTCCTCGCCTCAGCCCGCCGCCTCGCCGCCCCGGGTCCGGTACAGCGAATAGAATACGCCGCCGCCCAGCAGGCACACCGTCGCCAGCAGCGACCAGGCGGTGGGCAGCTTGAACGCCACCAGGCCGGCATCGTGCAGATAGACCAGCCCCACCTTGACGCCTATCAGCACCAGCACCAGCGCCAACGCGTACTTCAGATAGTGGAAGCGGTGCACCATCGCCGCCAGCGCGAAATACAGCGCGCGCAGGCCCAGGATGGCGAAAATGTTCGAGGTGTAGACCAGGAACGGGTCCTGGGTCACCGCGAAGATGGCCGGGATGCTGTCCACCGCGAACACCAGATCGGCAGACTCCACCAGGATCAGCGTCAGCAGCAGCGGCGTCGCCCACCAGCCTTTCGCCAGACCGTGCCGCTCGCCTCGCACAAGGAAGGCGCTGCCGTGCAAATCCGGCGTCAGCCGCATCCGGCGGCGCAGCCACAGGTAGAACTTCTGCTCCGACAGCGGCTTGGCCTCCTCGTCGGCGGCGAACAGCATCTTCAGGCCGGCAAGCAGCAGGAAGGCGCCGAACAACAGCAAGACCCACTGGAACTGGGCCACCAGCGCGGCGCCGGCGCCTATCATCAAGGCCCGCATCGCGATGGCGCCCAGGATGCCCCAGAACAGCACCCGGTGCTGGTAGGCGCGCGGCACTGCCATGCTGCCGAAGATCAGCGAGATCACGAACACATTGTCCAGCGACAGCGATTTCTCCAGCAGATAGCCGGTCAGATACTGCACGCCGGCGTCGGCGCCGCGATACCACCACACCCAGCCGCCGAAAGCCAGGCCGACGCCTATGTAGAAAGCCGACAGCTTCAGGCTGTCGCGCACGCCTATCTCGCGGCCGTCCCGCTGCAGCACGCCGAGGTCGAAGGCCAGCAGCGCCAGCACGCCGGCGAGGAAGGCCAGCCAGATCCACAGCGGATAGCCCAGCGCCGGCGCGGTCAGAAAATCGATCAATTCAACACTCCGTTCCATCCATCAACGCGCGGCGGCGGAAAACCGCCGCCGGCTCCATCAGCCGCGGCCTTCCAGCGCCGCGATGCGTTCTTCCATGCTCGGATGGGTCGCGAACAGGCCCAGCAGGCCGCGGCCGCCGGCGATGCCGGAGGCGGCCAGGTTCTGGGGCAGACCGTCCGCCTCGATGCCGCCCAGACGGCGCAGCGCGTCGGCCATCGGCCTCGGCGAGCCCAGCAGCTCGGCGGCGCCGGCGTCGGCGCGGAACTCGCGCTGGCGCGAGAAGTACATCACCACCAAGGAAGCCAGGATGCCGAACACGATCTCGCAGACGATGACCGTGACGAAATAGCCTATGCCGGTGCCGGCGGAACTGTTTTCCTCGTCGCGCTTCAACCAGCTGTCGACCAGATAGCCGACGACGCGGGCCAGGAAGAATACGAAGGTGTTGACCACGCCCTGGATCAGCGTCAGCGTCACCATGTCGCCGTTGCGGATGTGGGCGATCTCGTGCGCCAGCACCGCCTCCACTTCCTGTTCCGTCATATTGGCCAGCAGGCCCGTGGACACCGCCACCAGCGAATTCGACCGGCTGGGGCCGGTGGCGAAGGCGTTGGGCTCGCCGTCGTACACGGCGACCTCGGGCATGGCCAGGCCGGCGCGGTCGGCCAGCTTGCGCACGGTATTCAGCAGCCAGACCTCGGTCTGGCCGGACGGCTGGGTGATCACCCGCGCGCCGGTGCTCCACTTGGCCATGGTCTTGGACAGGGCCAGCGAGATGAAGGCGCCGCCGAAGCCCAGCACCGCCGAAAACATCAGCAGCATGCCCAGGTTCAGCCCGCCGGCGGTGACGAAGCGGTCCAGGCCCAAGAGCCTCACGCTCAGGCTCAGCACCAGCATCACCGCGATGTTGGTCACAATCAGCAAAATCACCCGTTTCATTGTTCAGTCTCCCGAAATGCATCCCGTCATCGGCCACGGCTCCGCCATAGCCACACTGCAGTGTATGCCACGGAAAACATCGAAAAAATAAAGTAAAATCTGATAATCGATACGAATTTTTCGAATAATTAAATGGACAGCCTCAACTACAAGCATCTGCATTATTTCTGGGCGGTCGCCCGCACCGGCAGCGTCACCCGCGCCGCCGAGCAGCTGGGCGTCAGCATGCAGACCGTCAGCGGCCAGATCTCCCGGCTGGAGCAGCAGCTGGGCCGGTCGCTGTTCCGCCAGCAGGGCCGCGGACTGGAACTGACCGAAGCCGGCCGCGTGGCGCAGGGTTACGCCGACCGCATCTTCCTGCTCGGCGAGGAATTGGCGGAGGCGCTGGCCGACCCGCGGCTGGATCAGGTGCTGAGGCTGGCGGCCGGGGTGTCCGACGTGCTGCCGAAACGCATCGCCAGCCGCCTGCTGCAGCCGGCGCTGGAACTGGACGCCAGCCTGCGCCTCAGTTGCAGCGAGGGCGATTTCGACGAGCTGATAGGCGAACTGGGTCGCCACCGGCTCGATCTGGTGCTGGCGGACCGGCCGGTCGCCAGCAGCGAGCAGCAGCAATTCCAGTCCTGGCAGCTATTGCGCTGCCCTGTGCTGTTGCTGGCCTGCCCGGCGCTCGGCGAATGCTATCGACCGGGCTTTCCCGCCAGCCTGGAGCAGGCTCCGTTGCTGATGCCCAGCCGCGACAACGTGCTGCGCCGCCAGCTGGAGCACTGGTTCGAGGCGCAGCGGCTGCGGCCTCGCGTGATAGGCGAATTCGACGACTACGCGCTGATGGAGACCTTCGCCCGCGAGGGGCTGGGACTCTGTCCGACGCCGGCCTTGCCCGACGACACCGCCGGCCTGCCCGGCCTGGAACGGGTCGGCGCGCTGGACGGCGTCTGGGAGCATTACTACCTCAGCGCCAGCCGCCGCAAGCTGCAGCACCCGGCGCTGCAGGCCATCCTGCAAGCCTGGTCCTACAATTAGGATTGTTTTGACGACGAAAGGCCGGCGTCGCCGGACTAGCGGCCACTGATCCGCTATCGACTTGATCGATAATGAGAAAACGTCTGCGGCAGACTGGGCATCATGTCATGGATGAAGAACGCGGTTTCACCCTGCTGGAGTTGCTGATCGTCATGGCGCTGCTGGGGCTGGTGCTGGCCTTCGCCGTTCCCGCCTATCAGCGCACCGTCGCCACCAACGCGCTGTTGTCGGAAAGCGGCAATCTGTACGGCGATGTACTGTTCGCCCGCAACGAGGCGATCAAGCGCGGACAGGTGGTGCTGGTCTGCCCGTCCAGCAACGGCGCCAGCTGCAACGGATCGGGCAGCAACACCAACTGGGCGACCGGCTGGATCGTGCTGGTCGCCGCCAACAACAGCTGCGGCGACAGCGGCGGCACCGTGCTGCGGCTGCAGAAGGCTTTCGCCAGCGGCGACTCCGCCGTTTACAGCAACGGCGCCAACCCGGCGCTGTGCTTCAATCGCATGGGCTACGCGCCGGCCGCCAATGTCGGCATGCTGACGTTCAATACCGCTGACAATGCGGCCGCCAACCGCCGCTGCCTGGCATTGGCCGCGGTCGGCCATCCGCAGATGCTGGGCAGCGGACAGACCGACGCCACCGGACAGTTCACATGCCCATGACCCGCCCTCCTCCGCAGGCCGGCTTCAGCATGCTGGAAGTGCTGGTGGCGCTGATCGTCATTTCACTGGGCCTGCTCGGCATCGCCGCGATGCAGGCTGCCGCCATCAACAACACCAGCATCGCCCGCACCCGCAGCCTGGGCTCGATCGCCGCCGAGAGCATGGCGGCGGCGATGCACGCCAACACCGCCTATTGGGGCAGCCTGTCCGCCGCCGCCAGCAATAGCTGGAGCGTCGGCGCCAGCGGCGTCAGCGGCTCGCCGACGCTGAGCCAGAGCGTGGACTGCGCGGCGTCGGGCACCAATTGCGGCGCGGCCGCGATGGCCGGCTACGACGTCGTCCAATGGGGCAGCGGCACGCTGGCGGCCCTGCCCGGCGGCAGCGGCCAGATCGTCTGCGCCGCCGGCAGCGGCTCCTCGCCGACCGCCTGCACGATCACCGTGTACTGGCTGGAGAAGAAAAGCGCGGTGAACGCAGCCTCGACGGCGTCCGGCACCGCCACCCAGAATTACCAGATGGTGGTGGAGCCATGAGGAGGCAACGCGGCAGCGGCCTGATCGAGGTGCTGGTGGCCATAGGCATAGGCCTGTTCCTGCTCAGCGTCCTGATCATGATCTTCACCTCCACCGAGCTGACCGAGAGCAATCAGAGCGGCCTGGCCCAGCTGCAGGACAACCAACGCACAGCGATGACCATCATCAACACCATCGTCCAGTCCGCCGGCTACTACCCGTCCCCGCAGACGCAGACAGTCGCCACCGCGCTGCCGGCGGCAGGCGCCTTCGCCGCCGGGCAGTCCATCGCCGGCGGCTACGGCCCGCCGGACACGCTGAGCGTGCGCTTCGCCACCGCGCCGGGCGACAACATCCTCAATTGCAACGGCGCCGGCAACACCGGCAGCGCCAACCAGGTCTACGTCAATCAGTTCTCCGTCAGCCCCAACAATCAGCTGACCTGCTCGGTCAATGGCGGCGCGGCCCAAGTGCTGGTCGACGGAGTCAGCAATATGCGCGTGCTGTACGGCGTCGATTCCAACAACAGCGGCTCGGTCAACCACTACTACAACGCCGCCAATCTGCCGGCCGGCCAGACGGTGCGCTCGATCCGGGTGACGCTGACGATGGCCAATCCGCTGGCCGGCAAGCCGGGGCAGCCGGCCAGCGTCACGCTGTCCTGGCTGATAGGACTGATGAACCAGCTATGAGCCGCCGCGTCCGCCCCCCCGACTCCGACCGCCCGCGCGGCTTCACGCTGATCGCGGCGCTGATGATGCTGATCGTGATCACCATCATCGGCCTGGCAATGATGCGCAACGTCGGCCTGCAGGGCCGGATGGCCGGCAATATGCGCGAGAAGGGCCGCGCCTTCGAGGCGGCGCAGGCGGCCTTGCAGTACGGCGAATGGTGGCTGGCCCAAGGCAACAACGCCAATGCCGTCGCCGTCAGTTGCAGCGGCGCCCAGAGCTCGCCGCAGATCTGCGCCAACGGGCTGTCCAATCCCTCGGCGCTGCCTTGGGCCGGCGGCTATACCTATTCTCCGCCGTATATGAGCGTCGCCGCCAACGGCGGCAGCCAGACCTTCTACCAGGCGCCCCAGCTCTACATCCAGTACCTGGGGCTCAATGCCGGCGGCAACGGCGCCCTCTACCAGCTGACCACGCTGGGCTACGGCGGCAACGCCAACTCGGTCGTGGTGTTGCAGAGTACCTACACGCTGTATTCCGGCGTGTCCAACCTGGGGAAATGACGATGAAACCGCGCCTCCTCGCCGCCTGCCTCGCCTTCGCCTGCTGGCCCTACGCCGGCCTAGCGGTGACGATAGCCGACAATTTCACCGGCGCCTCCGCCCAGTTGAACTGGCTGGTCTTCGGCGGCGCCTGCATGACCGCCGGCGGCGGCAGCGGCTCGGTTCCCGCCTGCGGCAGCAAGGATCCCAGCGGCAACACCCAGATCGGCGGCTACGCCGGCACGCTGCCCGATCCGGTCGGCAACGGCGCCCTGCGACTGACCAACAGCGCCGGCAACCAGTCCGGCGCCATCGTCTACAACAATCTGTTTCCGTCCAATAGCGGTCTGCAGGCCACCTTCACCACCTATACCTACAACGGCGATTCCGGCGGCTCGGCGCGCGACGGCGCCGACGGCATGAGCTTCTTCCTGCTGTCCGCCATTCCGAGCGCGGTCGGCTCCTTCGGCGGCAGCCTCGGCTACAGCTGCTCCAACGTCAATTCGCCGTACAACGGCATCATAGGCGGCTACCTCGGCCTGGGCATGGACGAATACGGCAACTTCCCCAACGGCGGCTCCAGCAACGACAACACGGCCACCGGCCCCGGCGCCAGACCGCAAAACATCTCGCTGCGCGGCGCCGGCTCGGTCGCCGCCAGCGCGCTGGCCGGCCAGTTCGGCGGCAGCTTCAGCGCGTCCATGGTGCAGGGCGTGTGCAAGACCGGCCGCTACGGCCTGCAGAGCGTGATGAACTACCCGTTCATCAACATCCCCGGCACCGGCAGCGGCGTCTATCAGCTGCCGTCCAGCCAGCCGATGGCCAACGAGTCTGCCGCCAAACGCGGCCAGGCGGTGCCGATCAGCTACAAGCTGAAGATCACCACCGGCAATCTGCTCAGCCTCTGGTACAGCTACAACAACGGCGCCTACGTGCCGGTGATCTCCAATTACGACATCAACAACACCGCGGTCAGCGGGCCGCTGCCCAGCCAGATCACCTTCGGCTTCGCCGGTTCGACCGGCGGCAGCCGCAACGTCCACGAACTGGCCTGCTTCCAGGTGCAGCCATCGACGCAGACCGCCAGCTCCAGCGGCCTGAACAGCCAGCAGACCGCGCTGGTCAAGACCGGCACCCAACAATACGTGGCCAGCTACCACGCCGACAACTGGTGGGGCGAGCTGGCGTCGTACGCGCTGATGGGCAACAGCGCCACCGGCCAGGTGACGGTGGCCACCACCGCCAGCTGGGACGCCTCCTGCGTGCTGACCGGCGGCAACTGCAGCGCCACAGGCGTCAACAATATGAGCGCTCAGGCCAGCCGGGCGATACTGAGCTGGAACGGCAGTCAGGGCATTCCGTTCCAGTGGGCCAATCTGTCGACCGCCCAGCAGAGCGCGCTTAACGGCGACGGCAACGGCTCGGCGCGGGTTTCGTATCTGCGCGGCTCGCGCGGCAACGAGGTCAACACGCTGGGCGTCGGCCTGTTCCGCGACCGCGACAGCGTCCTGGGCGACATCGTCAACAGCAGTCCGATCTGGGTCGGCCCGCCGCAGAACGGCTATGCCGACGTCTGGAGCGACAGGCTGTATCCGTCCGCCACGCCGGCCGAGAACGCCGGCGGCGCGCAAAGCTACAGCAGCTTCAAGTCCGCCAATCTGACGCGCGCCAACATCATCTACGGCGGCGGCAACGACGGCATGCTGCACGGCTTCCGCAGCGGCGCCGAGGACAGCAGCGGCAACTACGCCACCAGCACGGTGCCGAACGATGGCCAGGAGATGATCGCCTATCTGCCGGCGGCGGCCCAGGCCAACACCGTCCAGTTCAGCAGCCCGACCTATGCCCACCAGTATTTCGTCGACGCGACGCCGGCCGCCGACGATCTGTTCTTCAACAACGCCTGGCATACCTGGCTGCTCGGCGGCATGGGCGCCGGCGGCCAGGCGCTGTATCTGCTGGACGTCACCAATCCGGCCAACTTCTCCGAGGCCAACGCCGCCAGCCTGGTGCTGAGCGAGATCGGCAGCGGCACGCTGAGCTGCGTGAACAAGAGCACTTGCGGCAACGATCTCGGCTACACCTTCGGCACGCCGGTGATCGCGCGCTTCCACAACGGCCAGTGGGGAGCGATATTCGGCAACGGCTACAACAGCGCCAACGGCCATGCCGCCATCTTCATCATGCTGGTATCCGGCAGCGGCGCCCTCAGTTTCTACGAGCTGGACACCGGCAGCGGCCCGGGCAACGATCCGTCCGGCGGCGGGGGCAACAACGGCATCTACTACGCGACCGCCGCCGACCTGGACGGCGACGGCATCACCGACTACCTCTACGCCGGCGATCTGTTCGGCAATGTCTGGCGCTTCGACGTCACCGGCAGCAGCCCGTCGGCCTGGAGCGTGTCGCAATACGGCAAGGGCGTCGCCGCGCCGCTGTTCACCAGCCAGTACACCTACTGCACCAATGCCCAGGTCAGCGGCGGCACTTGCAGCCGCAGCCTGCAACCGATCACCAGCAAGCTCTTGGTGTCGGCCATCCCGGTCGGCGACGCCCTCCCTCGCGTGCTGATCGGCTTCGGCACCGGCCAGAAGATCCCGTTCACCACCACCTCGCCCGACGTCTACGCCGGCGGCACGCAGAGCCTGTACGGCGTATGGGACTGGGACATGTCCGGCTGGAACGCGCTGAGCGCCTCGTCGGACTATTACGGCCAGAGCGCGCCGGTCGGCGGCCTGACGCTGCGTCCCGGCAACCTGAGCGCGCAGACCGTCACCGCCTCCTACAGCTCGACGCTGGGCTCGGTGCAGGGCTACCGCGCGCTGTCGAGCAATGCCGTGTGCTGGCAGGGCGGCAGCGGCTGCAGCACCAACAACAGCTACGGCTGGCTGCTGAACCTGCCCGGCAGCGGCGAGCAGGTGGTGTACAACCCGGTCAACGAATTGGGCACCTTCACCGTCAACACCACGATCCCGCCCAGCACCGCCGCCTCCTCGTGCACCGTCTCCTCCGCCACCGGCTTCACCATGTCGTTGAACATGAAGACCGGCGGCGCGACCGCCCGCTCCTTCTACGCCAACGACGCCGGCAATTTCAGCGGCATCAGCGGCAACGCGATCAACGGCATCGCCATCAATATGGCCGGCAGTCCCAGCGTGGTAAGCTACCAGAACAATTATTTCGCCATCGGCAGCAGCATCAACGGCGGCCCGATCGCCACGCCGCCGCAGATCAACCCGGCCGCCTTCGATCTGCACGCCAGATTGAACTGGATAGAACTGCGATGAACGCCGCGAACGGAGGCAAGGTGAGGAACAAGCGCGCACCCGGGGGATTCTCGCTGCTGGAGCTGGTCATCGCGATGGCGGTGCTGGCCATCGTGGCGGCCATCGCCATCCCGTCCTACCGGACCTTCATCCTGCAATCGAACCGCACGGCCGCCAAGACCGCGCTGCAGGACCTGGCCACCCGCCAGGAGAGCTATTATTCGCTGAACAACGGCTACGCCAGCCAGCTGGCGACGCTGGGCTATGCCAGCGGGCCGGTCTACGTGCCGGGCAACGGCAACAATTACTACGCGCTGGCCATCTCCAGCGCCAGCGCCACCGCCTTCGTGCTGACGGCGACGCCGCAGGGCGCGCAGGCGCAGGACAGCTGCCAGACCTACCAGCTCGACAATCTGGGCAATCAGAGCAATATAGCCGCCGGAGGCGGCTCGCTCAGCGTCAGCGGCTGCTGGTGAGCGCCAAAAGCAAACGGCGCCCATCGGGCGCCGTTCGGCTGGATTCGCGGTCCGGCTCGGCTTAGAGCCGCTAACAAAACCGCGCAGCGTACCTGAGCCAAGGCGCGCCGACGCAGGCAGTACAAGTAGTACGACAAGGAGGCGCAACGCAGGATCAGGGGTTTTGTTAGCGGGTCTTAGTCGGCCAGCAGCTTGTTGACCACGTCCACGTATTCCTGCATCGCGGCCGCGGCGTCCTTGCCCTTCAGCTTTTCCCAGGCGTCGAACTTGGCGCGGTTGATGAAATCCATCATGCCCGGGCGTTCGCCATTGGCGTCGCCTTCGGTGGCCTGCTTGAACAGCGCGTACAGCTGCAGCAGGGTCTGGTTGTCCGGGCGCTCGGACAGGGTCTTGACGTCGGCCTGGGCCTGGGTGAACAGCGTCTGCAGATCAGACATGGCGTTTCCTTTGTCGATTACCGGGGCGGTTCGCTCCGCCCCTGGAAGTGTTAGCCCTCCGGCATGCGCCGGAACGGTGGACAATTTAGCATGAAGCGGGACTCAATGCGACATCGCAGCCGGCGGCTCCACCTGCGGTTCGATACGGATGCGCTTGTAGCTTTTGACCGCGAGGCCGTCCTTGCGGGCGGGCAGGTAGCGTGTCGAGCGGAAGACCGGGGCGACGACGGCCGCCAGCGCCGGCGGCGGACTGCCTTCGAAGCGCACCGCGTCGACCTGGCCGTCGGCATCGATGAACACCAGCGCGACGATGGGAGCCGCCGGCGCGGCCAGATCGACGTCCGGCAGCGTGATAGGTCCCAGCTGCTGCGCCAATTGGTCGAGTTCGCGCGCCGGGTAGTAGACGTCGGCGCCCAGCCTCAGCCTGTCGCCGTCCTCGCGCAGCGGCGCCGCCACGGCGGCCGAGGCCGTGCCGGACGACCCGGCGGCGGCGACCTCGGACGATGGCGGCTGCGGTCGCTGCGGCTGCGCCGCTTGCGGAACGCGCTCTGTCGCCGCCGTCAAGCTGACCCGCAAACCGTCGCGACGGACGCCCTCCCACTGACCGGGCCGCAGCGGCAGCCACAGCAAGGCCGCATGGGCCAGCAGCGACAAGCACAGCATCAGCAGCAGGCGTCCCGCCGTTTCCCCGCGCCGCGCCCTCATGCCCGCTCCCATTCAAACTCCCGGAAAAAACGGGACCGCGGCCCCGTTTTCGTCCGGCTTACTTGGCGCTCAGCAGCTTCTCGATGTCGCTGCCGTCTATCGCGCCCGGCACCACGCGGCCATTGGCGAAGACCAGCGCCGGCGTGCCGGTAACGCCGAGCTTCTCGCCCAGCGCCTGGATCTTGTCCAGCGGCGTGTCGCAGTTGTCCGGGCCGGTCAGCGGCTTGCCGTCGCGCATGAAGGCGGTCCAGGTGGCGGCCTTGTCCGGCGAGCACCAGATCTGCTTGGCCTTGCGCATCGCGTCCGGGTGCAGCTGGGTCAGCGGATACAGGAAGGTGTAGATGGTGACATTGTCGATGTCCTTCAGGCTCTCGCGCTCCAGCTTCTTGCAGTACGGGCAGTCGGGATCGGTGAACACCGCCATCTTGCGCTCGCCCTTGCCGCGCACGTCCTTGAACGCGTATTGCAGCGGCAGCGAGTTGAAGTCGACCTTGGACAGCTCGGCCATCTTCTTCTCGGTCAGGCTTTCCTTGCTCTTGGTGTCGATCAGGTCGCCGACGAACAGATAGCTGGCGTCGCTGTTGACATAGACCACCTGCTTGCCTTCCACCACCAGCTCGTAGATGCCCTTGACCGGCGTGGCGCTGACGCTCTTCACCTGCTTGCTCGGGAAGTGGCTGAGGAAGGCCTTCTTCACGTCTTCCAGATTGCCGCCGGCGGCTTGCGAGCAGGCGGCCAGCGACATCAGCATGGAACTGGCCAGCGCCAGCGATTTCAGTCTTGTTTTCATCAGGTAGTTTGTCCGTGTGGAATGGTTATCCGATCGCCTGCCGAGCGAACTGCCGCTTCAGCGGTGCCAGGCAGTTGGTCAGCGACAGGCCGGTATTGCGCAGCCATGGCAGTCCGGGCAGTTTGGCATGAAACAGCCGGTACAGGCCATCGCAGCCCATTTGCATGGCGGCCACCGCTTCGCGGCGCTGCCGCTGGTGCCGGCGCAGCAGCATCCAGTCGCCGCAGTCGGGCGCCCCCGCCAGCAGCGCCGCCAGTTGCGCCGCGTCCTGGAACCCCAGGTTGACGCCCTGGCCTGCCAGAGGATGCACGGTGTGGGCGGCGTCGCCGACCAGCGCCACGCG
This sequence comes from Chromobacterium sp. CV08, assembly GCF_051129845.1. Classification (NCBI taxonomy): domain Bacteria; kingdom Pseudomonadati; phylum Pseudomonadota; class Betaproteobacteria; order Neisseriales; family Chromobacteriaceae; genus Chromobacterium; species Chromobacterium sp. CV08. The sequence continues at coordinate 1,814,886 of NZ_CP150453.1, read as the reverse complement.
CTCGGCCACCACCGCCTCCGGCTGCACCAGCCGCAGCGGAAAGGCCGCCGCCGGCGTGATGGTTTCGAAGGCGCCCAGCTGGCGGCCGCCGGCCTCGGCCACGCGCGCCGCCAGCGCCTGCGGCGTCAGTTGCAGCAAGGCCTGCGGATCAGAGGTGGACCAGACCATGGAGATTCGGTTCCCGGCCATCGGCAGCCAGGCCAGCACGCTGTCGCCGGTGAACCATTGCCGCGCGACGCCGCCGTGCGGCCGCTCGCAGGCGAAATTGGCGACGACGCCGCTCTGGCCGTACGGTTTGACGCTGGCCTGCAGGCCCAGCTGGCCGCGCACCCAGGAGTTGGCGCCGTCGGCGCCGACCAGCAGCTCGGTCCGCAATTCGCGGCCGTCGGCCAAGCTCAGGCGCGCCTCGCCGGGCGTGGTGGACAAGGCCGCCGCCGGCGCGCCGGTCAGCAACTCGACCCCTTCGTCGCGCAAGCGCCGCCACAGCGCGGCCAGCAGCCAGCGGTTCTCGACGATCCAGGCCAGCGCGTCGGCGTCGCCGCCGGCGTCACTGGCCGAGAACGCGATCCGCCCGCCGGCGTCGCCGCGCACGTCCATCGTCGCTATCGTGCCGATCCGCTCCATGTCGGGCCAGGCGCCGATGCCGTCCAGAAAACGCCGGTTCGCCGGACTGACCGCGTAGACGCGGGCATCCCAGCCCTGTTCCAGATCGGCGAAGTCCGGCTCGCGCGCCTCCAGCAGCGCCACCCGCCTGCCGGCTCGGCCCAGCGCCAGCGCCAGGCTGGCGCCGACCAGGCCCCCGCCGACAACGACGGCGTGATATCTGTCGTGAGTCATCGTCACCCCCGCACGCCGAACACCAGATGGCCGGCGAACTTGCGACGCAGCGGCGGCAGGACGTCCAGCGCCGTCATGCCGATGCCGCGCAGCGCGTTCTGCCATGGCCGGTGGCCGTCGAACAACTTGATCAATCCATGGGTGAAGCCGACCACCGCGTGGCTGTCCAGCTTGCGCGAGCCGGCATAGCGCCTGAGCGCGGCGGCGTCGCCCGGATCGGCCGCGCCGTCCAGCGCGTCGACGAGGCCGACGGCGTCGCGCAGCCCCAGGTTCAGGCCCTGCGCCGCCACCGGATGCATGGTCTGCGCGGCGTTGCCGATCAGGACCACCCTGCCGCTGACCACGCGGCTCGCCTGGCGCAGCGCCAGCGGGAAGCCGGCGCGCGGACCGATGGACAGGATGCGTCCCTGGCGCTCGCCGAAAGCCTGTTGCAGCTCGGCGCACAAATCGGCGTCGTCGGCCGCCGCCAGCCGTTCGGCGTCGGCGCGGCTGCGGGTCCACACCAGCATGTAGCGATCGCCGTGCGGCAGCAGCGCCAGCGGACCGTCGTGGGCGAAGCGCTCGTAGGCGACGCCGGCCGGCGGCAATTCGGTCTCCACCTCGGCCAGCACCGCGCACTGGCGGTAATCGTGCGTCAGGCGCCTGACGCCCGGCAGCGAATCGGCCAGCGCCCCGCCCTCGGCCAGCGCCAGCAGGCGCGCGGTCAGCAGGCGCCGGCCATCCGGCGTGTCGACCTCGGCGCAGGCGTACTGGCTGAGGCTCTTCACCGACAGCACGCGGCTTTGCCACAGCACCCTCACGCCGGCCCGCTCCAGCGCGCCGGCCAGACCGGCGACCAGGGCCGGGTAATCGACCACCGCGCCCAGGTGCGGCAGGCCCAGGTCGGCGCTGTCCAGCCGCGTGCGGCCGCAGCTGCCCTGTTGCGACACGTGCACGGTGTCTATCGCCGTGGCCGACAAGCCGTCCGGCCAGGCGCCGGCCTCGGCCAGCAGCTGGCGGCTGTGCCAGGACAGGGCCAGCGCGCGGGCGTCGCTGACTTCGGCCCCGCGCGCCCTGGCTTCCACCAGCAGCACGCTGCGGCCCTGCCGCGCCAGCCGCAGCGCCGCCAGCGCGCCGACCGGGCCGCCGCCGACCACCAGCGCGTCGGCGTGTTCGCCGTTCATCGCCTTCATGTCTGTTCTCCGCGCATCAGCGCCTCGATCTCGTCTATCGTCTTCGGCGCCGCCGCCGTGTACACCTCGTTGCCGTCGGCCGTCACCAGCACGTCGTCCTCGATGCGCACGCCGATATTGTGGAAGGCCTCAGGCACATCGGCCGCGGCCCGAATATACAGGCCGGGCTCGACGGTGGTGCACATGCCGGGCCGGTAGCGGCGCCATTCGTCGCCCTGCTTGCGCAGACCGACGTCGTGCACATCCAGCCCTATCATGTGGCCGACGCCGTGCATGTAGAAGCGGCGGTAGGCGCCGGACTCGATCACGCCGTCCACGGTGCCGGACAGCAGGCCCAGGTCCAGCAGGCCGCGCGCCAGCACCGCCAGCGCGGCGTCGCCGGGAGCGTTCCACGCCGCGCCCGGCCGGACCGCGTCTATGCCGGCCAGCTCGGCCGCCAGCACGATCTCGTACACGTCGCGCTGCGGGCCGCTGAAGCGGCCGTTCGCCGGGAAGGTGCGGGTGATGTCGCCGGCGTAGCCCTGCCATTCGCAGCCGGCGTCTATCAGCACCAGCTCGCCGTCGGCGATCAGCGCGTCATTGGCCACATAATGCAGCGTGCAGGCGTTGGCGCCGGCGGCGACGATGCTCTCGTAGGCCGGCTGGCGCGCGCCGCGCCGCACGAAGGCGTGCAAGAGCTCCGCCTCCAGCTGGTATTCATACAGGCCGGGCCGCGCCGCCCGCATCGCCTGCACGTGGCCGGCGGCGGAAATCTCGCCGGCGCGGCGCAGCAGTTCGATCTCGGCCTCGTCCTTGACCATGCGCATCTCGTCGAGCAGCGAGCACAGATCGCCGTAATGCGCCGGCGGCCGGCGGCCGGCGTGCGCGCGCCGGCGCACGGCGTCGAGCCAGCCGTTGACGCGGCGGTCGAAGGCGCCATGGCGGCCCAGCGGCCACCACAGCCGCTCGCAGCCGTCCAAGAGCTCCGGCACCCGCTCGTCCATCTCAGACAGCGGATAGGCCTCGTCGAAGCCGAAGGCTTCGCGCGCGCCGTCGGGGCCGTGGCGGAAGCCGTCCCAGATTTCCATTTCCGGATTGCGTTCGCGGCAGAACAGGACGGACTTGCCGCTGCGGCCATCGAGCAGCAGTACGGCCTCCGGTTCGGAGAAGCCGGTCAGATGCAGGAAATAGCTGTCGGGGCGGTAGGGATAGTTGCAATCGGCGTTGCGCACCGCCTCCGGCGCGGTGGGCAGCAGGGCGATGCCTGCGCCGATCTGGTTCAGCAGGTGCTGGCGGCGTGCGGCGTGCGGTCGATGCATGTGCGTTTCGGTTCCTGGCGCGGGTGCGGCTGGCGCAAAACGCCAGTTTACACCGGCTGCGTCCGCGACCCAAGCCTGTGGCGGCTTTCACCGCCTCCGGCATGAAAAAACCCGGCCAGGGCCGGGTTGCTTGCGACGATAGGGGCCGGCTTATTCGGCCAGCACCGCCGACGTGTACACGTCCTGCACGTCGTCCAGATCTTCCAGCGCGTCCAGCAGCTTCTGCATGCGGGCGGAGTCGTCGCCGCTCAGTTCGGTCTCGTTGTCGGCGCGCATCGTCACTTCGCCGACCTCGGACTTGAAGCCCTTGGCCTCCAGCGCGTCCTTGATGTCACTGAACTCGTACGGACCGGTGATCACTTCGATCGAACCGTCCTCGTTCGTCACCACGTCCTCGGCGCCGGCTTCCAGCGCCGCTTCCATCAGCGCGTCCTCGTCGACGCCCGGGGCGAACACCAGATAGCCGCAGTGCTTGAACTGGTAGGACACGCAGCCGTCGGTGCCCATATTGCCGCCGTACTTGGAGAAGGCGTGGCGCACGTCGGCGACGGTGCGGGTCTTGTTGTCGGTCAGGCAGTCCACCATCACCGCCGCGCCGGCGATGCCGTAGCCTTCGTAGCGGCACTCGACGTAGTCGACGCCTTCCAGCTGGCCGGTGCCGCGCTTGATCGCGTTCTCGATATTGTCCTTGGGCATCGACTCGGCCTTGGCCTTGTCCACCGCCAGGCGCAGCCGCGGGTTCATATTGACGTCGCCGCCGCCCATCTTGGCGGCGACGGTGATTTCCTTGATCAGGCGGGTGAAGATCTTGCCACGTTTGGCATCCTGGCGACCCTTGCGGTGCTGGATGTTAGCCCATTTGCTGTGACCTGCCATATTTGCCTCTGTCTGTTGTCTCGGTTCGGGCGAACCCGGTTCGCTCTTGAAGATCGCGCCATTTTAACAGAAAGCGGCCGCAGTCCACGAGAGGCGGCGCTACTTGGCCTGCAGCATCCTCAGCATCATCTCGAAGCCGGCGCGGTACATCTGCTCTATCACCGGAATCATCATCGGCAGCGTCAGATACAGGGCGCCGAAACCGACCATGATGGTCAGCGGAAAGCCGAAGGTGAAGATGTTGAACTGCGGCGCCGCGCGCGTCATCACGCCTATGGCCAGGTTGGTGATCAGCAGCGCGCCTATCACCGGCATCGCCAGCCAGACGCCCCACTCGACCAGATGGCTTCCCCACAGCGCCAGCGCCTTCAGCCCCTGCGCCGGCATCGCCATGCCTATCGGCAGCACCTGGAAGCTTTCCGCCAGCGCCCGCAACACCATGTGGTGGCCGTCGAAGGCGAGGAAGATGAAGAAGGTGAACAGCGACAGCATCTGCGACAGCACCGGCACCTGGGCCGCGTGTATCGGATCGAAGAACATCGCGAAGCCGAGGCCGGTCTGCGCGCCGACGATGAAGCCGGTCAGCTCCACCGCGCTGATGACGATGCGCATGACGAAGCCCATCGCCAGGCCGATCAGCAATTGCTGCAGCAGGATGGCGACGCCTTCGCCCGAAACCAGCGGCACCGCCGGCAACGGCGGCAGCAACGGCGTCAGCAGCACGGTCAGCACCAGCGCGAAAGCGGCCTTGAAGCTGCGCGGCACGCCCCGGTAGGCGAAGATGGGCTCGGCCAGGAACAGGCCTATGATGCGCGCGAACGGCCAGGCGAAGGCGCCGACCAGCGCATTGATCTGCACATCGGTGATCGGAAACGCCATCAGCCGATCACATTGGGTATGCTCTGGAACAGCCGGGTGGTGTACTCGATCAGCGTATTGAGCATCCACGGCCCGGCCAGCACCAGCACCAGGAACATCGCCAGCAGCTTGGGAATGAAGGTCAGCGTCATCTCGTTGATCTGCGTGGCGGCCTGCAGGATGCTGACCAGGAGGCCGACCAGCAGCGAGGTCAGCAAGACCGGCGCCGACACGATGATCAGGATGTATAGCGCGTTCTGCACGATGCTGATGATCAGTTCCGGACTCATGCCCCCTCCTCCCGCCAGCCGCCCTTGGCCAGCAAGCCATTGTCGATCGCCACGCCGCCCTTGTCGACCCGGTTCTCGCGCAGCAGGCCGTAGCCGGCGCGCTCGAACACCGGCCGGGCCGCATGGCTGGCCCAGGCGTACAGCGCGGTCACGCCTTCGCGCGCAGCCTGCGCCTCCAGCTCGGCGATCATCCGCCCGGCCAGGCCCCGGCGGCCCGCCCAAGGCGCGACGAACAGCATGTCGAACTCGCCGTCGCGCCTCAGCCAGGCGAAACCGGCCAGGCGACCGTCCCCGGCCACCGCCTTGCATGCCCACGCGCCGTCCAGCCGCTTGCGCCAGGCGCCGTCGATCCCTTCGTCCCATGGCCGCGCCGGCGCCCAAGCCTCGCATTGCTCGGCGGAATACACGCCTCCGGCCAGCGCGAGCACGCTTTCGCGGAACAGGCGGAAGCAGGCTGGCAAATCGGCCTCCGCCAACGTCTGCAGCCGCGCGCTCATCCGGTGTAGAAGCTCTGCACCAGCGAGCCCATCAGCAGCGTCCAGCCGTCCACCAGCACGAACAGCATCATCTTGAACGGCAGCGAGATGGTCACCGGAGACACCATCATCATGCCCATCGCCATCAGTATGCTGGCGACGACGAGGTCTATGATCATGAACGGGATGAAGATCATGAAGCCGATCTGGAACGCGGTCTTCAATTCGCTGATGGCGAAGGCCGGCACCAGCGTCTTCATCGACACGTCTTCCTTGCTCTGCGGCTTCTCCGACTGCGAGATTTCGATGAAGAAGGCCAGATCCTTCTCGCGCGTCTGGCGCAGCATGAAGGCCTTCATCGGCTTGGAACCCTCGTCCAGCGCCTGGTTGAAGCTGATCTTGTCGTCGGAGAACGGCACCCAGGCCTTGTTGTACACCTGGTCGAAGGTCGGCCCCATCACGAACAGCGTCAAAAACAGCGCCAGGCCGACGATGACCTGGTTCGGCGGCGACTGCGTCGTGCCCAGCGCCTGCCTCAGCAGCGACAGCACGATGACGATGCGGGTAAAGGCCGTCATCATCAGCAGCATCGCCGGGATGAAGGTCAGCGCGGTCATGAACAACAGCATCTGCAGGCTGAGCGAATAGCTCTGCCCGCCGCCGGCCGCCGGCGTACTGGTCATCAACGGCAGCCCGGCCGCCGCGTCGGCCAGCAACGGCAGCATCAACGCCCCGCCGCTGAGCAGGGCGATCGCCATCTTCTTGTTCATCATTTGTCCTGCCGCCCCTGCGACGCGCGGCTTTTGTCGAGCGCGGCCTTCAGCCAGCGCGCGAACGGCTCGGCCGGCATCTCCGGCGGCGCCTCCGCGCCTTCCGGCCGCGGCATCTTGCTCAAGAGATTGACTTGCTGCGGCGTCACGCCCAGCACCAGCCACTCGCCCTCCAGCTCGACGATCACCACCCGTTCCTTCTGGCCGACCATGGTGCCGCCGACCACGCGGATGCGTCCCGCGGCGCCCATCACGCCGCCGGACAGGCGCTTGAACAGCCAGGCGACGCCGACGATGGCGCCCAGCACCACCGCCAGGCCGAATATCACCTGCAGCAGGCTGACGAACGGCGACGGCGCCGCGGCCGGCGCCTGGACGGGCGCGGCCAGCAGCGGGGCCGACGCGAGGAGGCATAGCGCGCCCGGCCACGCCGGGCGCGTTTTTCGGATTCGGCTCATCGTCATTATTTCTGCAGGCGGCGTATGCGTTCGGCCGGCGTGATGATGTCGGTCAGGCGGATGCCGAACTTGTCGTTGACCACCACCACCTCGCCCTGGGCGATCAGGCAGCCGTTGACCAGCACGTCCATCGGTTCGCCGGCCATGCCGTCCAGCTCCACCACCGAGCCCTGCGCCAGTTGCAGCAGGTTGCGGATGGCGATCTTGGTGCGGCCCAGTTCCACCGTCAGCTGCACCGGGATGTCCAGGATCATGTCGAGGTTCGGCGGACCGCCTGCGATGGCGCCGGCGCCGATCTCCTGGAACAGACCCTGTGCCGGCACCGGCTCCGCCGCCGGCTGCTGCTCTTCCGCGACCTCCTGCTCCGCCATCGCGGCGGCCCAGTCGTCCATCGACACTTCTTCCTCGGCGCCGGCTGCGCCGGCCTGCTGCTCTTCTTCGCTCATTGCTCTTGCTCTCCAGGCGACTCCATGAACTCATGGGCCCCCGCCAGTATCTTTTCCACCTTCAACGCGTAACGGCCCTGCACGGTGCCGTAGCTGGCCTCGAACACCGGGATGCCGGACACGTCGGCCTCCACCCGCTCGGGAATTTCTATCATCACCACGTCGCCGTTCTTCAGATTGAGGATCTGCCCCAGCGTCACCTTGGCGTGGGCCAGGCTGGCCACCAGCTCCACCTCGGCCGCCTGCACCTGGTGGGTCATCAGATTGACCCAGCGGTTGTCGACCTCGGTGCGGTCGGCCTGCATCGTGCTGGACAGCAGGTCGCGGATCGGCTCCACCATAGAATACGGCAGGCAGATGTGGAAGTCGCCGCCGCCTGCGCCCAGTTCGATATGGAAGGTCATCGCCACCACCACCTCGGTCGGCGTGGCGATGTTGGCGAACTGGGTGTTCATTTCCGAGCGCAGGTAGACGAACTCGATCGGGTAGACCGGCTCCCACGCCTTCTGGCATTCGGTGAACACCACTTCCAGCAGCCGGTGGATGATGCGCTGCTCGGTCGGCGTGAAATCGCGCCCCTCCACCCGCACGTGGTAACGGCCGTCGCTGCCGAACAGATTGTCGACGATCAGGAACACCAGGTCCGGATCGAAGATCAGCAGGCCGGTGCCGCGCAGCGGCTTGACGTGCACCAGGTTCAGGTTGGTCGGCACCACCAGGTTGCGGATGAATTCGCTGTACTTCTGCACCCGCACCGGACCGACCGAGATTTCGGCGTTGCGGCGCAGAAAGTTGAAAAGGCCGATGCGCAGATTGCGGGCGAAACGCTCGTTGATGATTTCCAGCGTCGGCATCCGCCCGCGGACGATGCGTTCCTGCCGGCCGATGTCGTAGCCGCGGACACCCTGGCCATCCTGCCCGCTGTCGTCGTCTTCGTCCTCCCCGGAGACGCCTCGTAATAGCGCGTCTACCTCTTCCTGGGACAGGATATCGTCGCCCATGGCGCTTATTGCTTCTGGATGATGAAGGAAGTGAAGAGAACGCTGTCGACCACGGGTTCGTCGCCCGCGTCCATCGCCTCGTTGATGATCTGCTTGACCTGGGCCTTCAGCTTCACCTTGCCGTCGGCGGAACTGATTTCAGCGGCGGTCTTGGACGACAGCAGCAGAATCACCGCGCTGCGGATCTTCGGCGCATAATCGGTGAATTTCTTCTTGGCTTCCTCGTCGCCGAGCTCGGCCTGCATGTCGATCTGCAGCAGGCTGCCGTCGTTGCCGGCCAGATTGACGACGAAGGTGTCCATCTTCTCGAAAATCGGCGGACCTTCGTGTTTCTTCTTAGGTTTTTCCTTGACCTGCTCGGCTTGCGCCCCCGCCTGGGGCTTGTTCATATTGGTGAACATATAGGCAGCGAGGCCGCCTACCGCGGCCAGCACCAGGACCAGCAGAATGATGACGATCAGCATCAGCTTGTTGCCGCCACCGCCCGCCTTTTTTTCCGCCTTTTTATCATCAGACATATTTATGACCTGTTCTTTTATCGAGTGCCTAGTGAAATCTTAAACGATTTCCCAAGCTTATTTTCCAGTTTTCTCGGCGCAATGAACAGTGTCAATATCAAAATCGGGTCAGGCGAAGATGCTGAGTATGCCGCGCGCGGCCTTGATCGCGGTCAGCGCGTCGTTGCCGTCGACTTCGCCAAGGCCTTGTTCCTGACGGTTTTTTCTCTGCTGATAAGCCTGTTGCTGCTGGCCGGACTGGCCGCTGGACACCTGAGAATCGGTCAGCTGTATGCCGTTGGCCGACATCATCGAACTGAGCCGGTGCATATTGTTTTCCAGCGCCTCGCGCGTCGCCGGCACCGCCGCGGTGAACAAGACCTGGGCCTGATCGGTGCCGTTCATCTTCAGCGTGACCTCGATCGGCCCCATCTGCGGCGGATTCAGCTGGATCTGCGCCTTGTCCATCTTCAGATTGACCATGGTCAGCATCTGTTCGCCCAGCGCCTTGCCCCAGCTGGGGTCGCTCAGCGTCTGCGGCAGCGTCAGCTGCTGCGCGGCCACGCCGGCCGCCTGCTGCTGCGGTTGCGGATTCTGCTGCGGCTGCAATTGCTGCAGCGGCAAGAATTGCGCGGCGGTCTGATCCGGGTCCGGCAATTTTTGCTGCTTGTCGCCTTGCCAGTTGAACACCTGCTTGGCCTGCAGCAAGGCAGCCGGATCGACGGCGGCCGTCGCCGTCTGCTGCGCCAGCAGATCCTGGGTCGGCGCCTTGACGTCGGCCTGCTGCGTCTGCTGCGGCTGCAGGCTGGCCTGCAAGGCCGCCACCAGCGGCATCGCCAGCGCGGCCTGGGCATCGCCGGCATCGGTCGATTCGGCCTTGCTGGCGGGCTTGTCGTCGGCAGGCTTGCCATCTCCGCCATCGCCGAGACCCGGCAACATCGCCCCCACCATGCTCATCTGCATGCCTAGCAGGCTGGCGAACAGATCGCCGGAGGCGCCGCCCCCCGCGCCGGTGGCGGCCCCCGCCGCGCCGCCTGCGGCGCCGGTCGCCGGATTCGCGTTCGCGCTGGGCGTATTGACGATGATGGTCATGATGAAGCCTCGACTGACAGTGACGCCGTCAATGAAAGCAAGGAGCGTGCCAAGTCAGGCGTCGTCTCCGTGGGTCTGATCCCAGAAACGGCGGGTGGCGAACTCGTCGGTCTGCTTCTGCAGCAGCTTGGCCTCGCGCAGCGCTTCGCGCTCGCGTTCGCGCTGCAACAGCTTCTCGTAGGCCTTCAGCTTCTTGTACTCCATCTGCCAGGCCTGGCGCTCCAGCACGAAACGCTGCGTGCAGCGCTCGACGTCCTGCTGCTGCTGCTCCATCGCCTCGTCCAGCCTGGCGAGGAAGCGGCGGAAATCCTGATACTGGACCACCGACATGCCCTGGCTGCCGCCGGCGACCAGGCGCTGGCGGTATTCGTCGCGGAAGTTTTCCAGCTGCTCCAGCCGCATCCGCGACTGGTTCAGGCTGTTCTGCGCCAGGCTCATCCGCTCGGCGGCGGCCTGCTGGCGCTCGTCGGCCAGCCGGATCAGCAGCTGGTATTTGCTCTCGGCCATCGCCTAGCCTCAGGCCAGCACGCCCGCCAGCTGCTCGCAGCAGGAGGCGTAATCATGCGATTCGTGCATCGGCTGGGTCAGGAAACCGACCATGGGCAGCTGGCGCCGCATCGCGTCGTCGAGAACCGGATCGGAGCCGGCGACGTAGGCGCCGACGCTGATCAGGTCGCGGTTGCGGCGATAACGCGAGTACAACTGTTTGAACTGGCGGGCCAGATCCATCTGCGCCTGAGGCACCACGTCCACCATCACCCGGCTGATCGACTGTTCGATGTCTATCGCAGGATAGTGGCCGGACTCGGCCAGGTCGCGCGACAGCACGAAGTGGCCGTCCAGGATCGCGCGCGCCGAATCGGCGATCGGATCCTGCTGGTCGTCGCCCTCGGACAGCACGGTGTAGAAGCCGGTGATCGAGCCGCCGCCGTCTCCACCATTCCCGGCGCGCTCTATCAATTGCGGCAGCCGGGCGAACACCGACGGCGGATAGCCCTTGGTGACCGGCGGCTCGCCGATGGCCAGCGCGATCTCGCGCTGCGCCATCGCGTAGCGGGTGACCGAGTCCATCAACAACAGCACGTCCTTGCCCTGGTCGCGGAAATACTCGGCCAGCGCGGTGGCATAGGCGGCGCCGTGCAGCCGCATCAGCGGCGGCACGTCGGCCGGGGCCGCCACCACCACCGAACGGGCCCGCCCCTCCTCGCCGAGGATGTTGTCGATGAAGTCCTTCACCTCGCGGCCCCGTTCGCCTATCAGGCCGACCACGACGACGTCGGCCCGGGTGAAACGGGCCATCATGCCCAGCAGCACCGATTTGCCGACGCCGGAGCCGGCGAACAGGCCCAGGCGCTGGCCGCGGCCGACGGTCAGCAGGCCGTTGATCGCGCGCACGCCGACATCCAGCACATCGTGCACCGGCGTGCGCTCCAGCGGATTGATCGGTTGGCTGTACAGCGGGAACCAGGCGTCGACGTCGATCGCCCCCTGGCCGTCCAGCGGCCGGCCCAGCGCATCCAGCACCCGGCCCAGCAGGCCGATGCCGACCGGCACCCGGCGGCCATCGGAACCCGACGCCGACGCCGGGCCGCCGGAACGGCCGTACTCCGGCGGCGTCTGCGTCGACATCGGCAGCACCGGCGTGCCCGGCAGCAGGCCGTGCACATTGCTCAACGGCATCAGGAACACCTTGTCGCCGGAGAAGCCCACCACCTCGGCCTCGACCTCGCGCCCCTCGGGCAGGGCGACCCGGCAGGCGCTGCCGACCGGCAGCTTGATGCCGACCGCCTCCATCACCATGCCGGTGACGCGCACCAGGCGGCCGCAGGGCTGCCACGGCGCGGCCGATTCCGCCGCCGCGCCGCAGGCGTCCAGCCAGCGCCGCTGGCGCTCAATCAGATTGCTCATCGCCGCCCTCTGCAGACAGGCCCAGCGCCTTCTCCAACGCCGCCATCCGGGTTTCCAGCGTGATGTCCAGCCGTATCGAGGCGGTGTCGATGACGCAGCCGCCGCGACGGATCGCCGCGTCCTCTATCCATTGCCACGCCGTCTCCGGGGTCTCCTGCTGCAGGAATTCGCGCGCGGCGGCCAGATCGGCCGGATTGACGCGCAATCTGGCGCTGGCCAGCGTGGCCGGCAGCTCGGCCAGCGCGGCCCGCAGCAAGGGCAGCAAGGCCTGCGCGTCCCGCTCCAGCTGCTGCTGCGCCAGCTTCTGCGCCAGCCGCCAGGCCAGCCTCAGCACATCGTCGGCCAGCTCCGCCTCGACACGCGACAATTCGGCGGAAAACGCCGAGGCCATGCCGTCCAGCGCCTGCCACGCCTGCTCCAGCCGGGGCTGCAGCTCGGCGCGCGCATCGGCCGAGCCCTGTTCGCGCCCGGCCTGCATGCCCTGCTCGAAACCTTCGGCCCGCCCGGCTTCCAGGCCGGCGTCGTGACCGGTCTGCCAGGCCTCCTGATGAATGGCCTCCAGCTCGGCGGCGGTCGGGTAGCCCAGGGCCGGCCCCTCGTCTGCGGGCGCCTCCTCGTCGGCCTGCTCCGCCAAGGCCTCGGCCTCCGCCAGCGGCATCGCCGCCGCCGGCGCGGCGTCGGATTCGACGGCGGCGATGCGCTCGGCCAGGCTGGCGCCGGGGCGGCGCATCTGCGCCATCGCGACCAGCTGAGCCGGCGTCAGCGCCTGGGTGAAGCCGTCGAGAGAGGCCGGGCTCCAGCTGGACCAGCTCTCCAGCTGCTCGCCCGGAATGATGGGATCGTTATTCGATGAGGCCTTCATCGCCACCCTTGCTGCCTAGCACGATCTGTCCGTCGTCGGCGAGCTTGCGCACCACCTTGAGGATCTCCTTCTGCTCGGCCTCCACCTCGGACAGCTTGACCGGCCCCTTGGATTCGAGATCGTCGCGCAGCATTTCCGCCGCGCGCTGCGACATATTGCGGAAGATCTTTTCCTTCAGGTCGGTGCTGGTGCCCTTCAGGGCGATCACCAGCGAATCCGACTGGACTTCGCGCAGGATGGTCTGGATCGAACGGTCGTCGATGTCGAGCAGGTTCTCGAACACGAACATCTTGTCCTGGATGCGCTGCGCCAGTTCCGGATCGTATTCGCGGATGAAGCCCAGCGCCGAAGCCTCGACGTTGCCGCCCATGAAGTTGAGGATCTCGGCGGTCAGACCGACGCCGCCGGACGCGCTCTTCTTGATGCGGTCCGAACCGGACAGCAGCTGGGTCAGCACGTCGTTCAGCTCGCGCAGCGCCTGCGGCTGCACGCCCTCCAGCGTCGCGGTGCGGATCAGCACCTCGTTGCGCATCCGCTCCGGGAAGAAGGCCAGGATGGAGCTGGACAGGTCCGGCTCCAGGTGGACCAGTATCGTGGCGATGATCTGCGGGTGCTCGTGGCGGATCAGGTCGGCCGCCGAGGACGGATCCATCCACTTCAGGCTCTCGATGCCGCTGTGATCGTTGCCCTGCATGATTTTGTCCAGCAGGTTGGCGGCCTTGTCCGGCCCCAGCGCCTCGATCAGCACATTGCGCAGATACTCGTCGGACGCGCCTATGCTGGCGCGGGCGTCGCATTCCTTGCGGAAGTCGGCCACCACCTCGTCTATCTGCTCGTAGCTGAGGTTGTTGATCGCCGCCATCGCCAGCGAGATCTTCTGCACTTCTTTCGGGCCCAGGTACTTGAACACCTCGACCGCTTCGTTCTGGCCGAGGCTGAACAGCAGCACCGCGCTCTTGCGTATTCCGTTGTCACTCATCGGCGCTTATCCATTCCTTGATGATCTGCGCCGCCATGCGCGGATCGGATTTCACCAACTCGCGGACGGCTTCCAGATTGCTGCTGTACTGGCGCCGCTGCGCTTCGCGCGGATCCTCGCCGGATCCGGCGCCGCCCGCCCCGCCGGGGCCTCCGGCTCCGGCACCGGCCACGCCGGCCTCGCCCTCCTCGCCGGCCACGCCCAGCAGGCGGCCTCCCGGACCGACCGCGCCGGCGGCGCCCGCCGCTCCCGCAGCGCCGGGGGCCGGCTGCGGCTTGACCAGATCGCGCATGATAGGACGCACCACGCCGAACAGCAGATACAGCACCGCGATCGCCAGCAGGCCGTACTTGACCAGGCTGGTGCCGTTGTCGGTGACGTAATCCATCACCCTTTCCTGCACGGTGACCGGCTGGGCGTTGTCGGCGAAGGCGGCATTGACCACGTTCAGCGTGTCTCCGCGGCCGGAGTTGTAGCCCATCGCCTCCTTGACCAGATTATTGATCTGCTGCACTTCCTGCGCGGTCAGCGGCGTCGGCTTCATCTCGCCGCTCTTGTCCGGCATGCGACGGTAATTGACCACCACCGCCGCGGACAGGCGCTTGACCACCCCGGTCGGCACCTTGGTGTGCTGTATCGTCTTGTCCACCTCGTAATTGGTGGTGATGTCGCGCTGCAAGGTTCCGTTCGGACTGACCGCCTGACCGGACAGATTGGCGGTGCCCGGCGCCGCGCCCGGCGGCAGCGTGATCGGCGCCGAGGCCGCCGACGGCGGCTGGTTGGACAAGGCGCCCGGCACGCCGCTCGGGTTGGCCGAGCCGTTGACCAGCTTCTCGCTGATCTGCTGGCTGCGGGTGGCCGACGGATTCGGACTGGAATTGGGTCGGTAGGTCTCCGCGGTCTGCTCGATCTCGGAGAAGTCGACATTGGCCGTCACCTGGGCGCGGGCGTTGCCGTGGCCGAAGATCGGCTCGAGTATGTCCTCGATGCGCTTGACGTAGCCGTCCTCGATCTGGCGCACGAAGCCCAGCTGGCGCTGGTCCAGCCCGGAGTTGTCTTCCGGCCCGGTCTGCTTGGACAGCAGATTGCCGTCCTGGTCGACGATGGTGACGTTCTTCACCGGCAGGTTCGGCACCGAGCTGGACACCAGGTGCAGGATGCCGGCCACCTGGCCGGCGTCGAGGATGCGGCCCGGATACAGCTGCAGCATCACCGAGGCGGTCGGCGACTGCTGCTCGCGGACGAACACGCTCTGCTTGGGCGTGGCGATGTGGACGCGCGCGCTCTGCACCGACGAAACGGCCTCTATCGTGCGCGCCAGCTCGCCCTCTATCGAGCGTTGGTAGTTGACCTGCTCGTTGAACTGACTGATGCCGAACTTCTGATTGTCCATCAGTTCGAAGCCGACGCCGCTGGCCTTGGGCAGGCCTTGGGCCGCCAGCTTCAGCCGCACGTCGTAGACCTTGTCGGCCGGCACCGAGATCACGCCGCCCTCGCCCAGCTGGTACGGGATGTTCATCTGCTGCAGCGCGGCGGTCACCTGGCCGCCGTCGCGGTCGGCGAGATTGGAGAACAGTATCTTATAGGAAGGAGTGCGATTGAGGACGACGGCGCCGACGACGACGGCGAAGATCGCCGCCAAAGCCGCGAGGAACAGAATTTTTCTGTTGTTTGGCAGCGCCTTGAAGCGGTCACCCGCCTCGTTCATCCGCGCGCGCCAGACAGGGGTTGCGTTTTCTTCTGCCAGATCAGCCATACGGTGGTTTTGGATTTAGGTCCACCGCTGTCTGGTTTCGGACAGCGCTAGACTTGGGTATTCATGATTTCCTGATAGGCGCTGACCAGCTTGTTGCGCGCCTGAACCATGGTCTGGAACGACAGGCTGGCCTTTTGCAGCGACACCATCACGTCCTGCAGGTTGACCTCCTTGTTGTCGCCCAGCTGGAACTGCTTCTGCATCTCCTCCGAAGTCTGCTGCGCCGAATTGACCTGCTCTATCGTCGACTTGAGCACGTCGGAAAAGTCGACCTGCGGCGTCTGCTGCGTCGCCTGCGGCTGCTTGCCCGACGCCAGCGCCGCCGCGCTTCTCAGCTCGCCCAGCAACTGGTCGATATTGTTGACTGACATGGCTACTCCGTGCCATTTCCCTCCGGAACATCCTGGCCAGCCGCCGCAGCGTCTTCATCACGGTATCGCTGCAGCTTGTAGCGCAATGTGCGCTCGCTGATGCCCAGTTTCTCGGCCGCCAGCTTCTTCACGCCGCCGACGGTCGTCAATGTTTCCAGAATATGGCGTTTCTCAAGGGTTTTCATGTCGGTTTCATCCGACACCGAACTGTCCGAATCGGACACCGTCCGGGTAAGCTGCCCCACGCCTGAAATATCGCCCAACAACAGGTCGGCGGCAAGAATTTCCGCCCCGGCGGCAAGAATCACCGCCCGCTGCACGACATTATCCAGTTCGCGGATGTTACCCTCCCAACTATAGGCCGTCAAATGACGTTCCGCATCCCTGGAAAACACCAGAGACGCCCGTCCTGCGGCCTCCGCATGTTTTTTAAGCAGGAATCGTGCCAGGGGCAGGATGTCGTCGGGGCGATCGGCCAGCGCCGGGATGCGCAAGGGGAAGACATTGAGCCGGAAGTACAGGTCCTCGCGGAAGCGGCCGGCCTCGACCTCGGCCTGCAGCGCGCGGTTCGACGTCGCCAGAACCCGGATGTCCAGCCTTATGGTCCGCGTGCTGCCGATGCGCTCGACCTCGCGCTCCTGCAGTACCCGCAACAGCTTGGCCTGCAGCGGCAACGGCATCTCGGTCACCTCGTCCAGCAGTATCGTGCCGCCCTGCGCCTGCTCGAACTTGCCGGGCAGCGCCTGCGCCGCGCCGGTGAAGGCGCCGCGCTCATGGCCGAACAGCGTGGACTCCAGCAGATTGTCCGGTATCGCCGCGCAGTTGACCGCGACGAAGGGCCCGGCATGACGCCGGGAATGGCGGTGGATATAGCGCGCCAGCACTTCCTTGCCGGTGCCGCTGGGGCCGCTGATCATCACGCTGGCGTCGCTCTGCGCCACCCGGCCGGCCAGCGCGAACAGCTGCCGCATCGCGGCCGACTCCGCCACCACTTCGCCGCCGTCGTCGCCAGGCATCGCCAGCAGATGCTTCTCCACTTCCGCCAGCAGACTCGGCGGCTCGAACGGCTTCAGCAGATAGTGGGTGGCGCCGGCGCGCAGCAGTTCGATCGCCCGCTCTATCACGCCGTAGGCCGTCATCAGGATGAAGGGCACGCCCGGATAATGCTTCTTTACTTCCTCGAACAGCGCGTAGCCGTCCATCGGCGCCATCTGGGCGTCGGAAATGATCAGGCCGACCGGCTCCTGCTTCAGTCGCTGCAGCGCCTGGGTGCCGTCGGCGGCCTCCAGCGTCGGATAGCCGGACAGGGAAAGGGTGTCGACGATGGCCTCGCGCAGATCGGCATCATCCTCGACCACCAGAATCGGTAGAAACTTCATGAGATCCAGGGTTTCAGGTTCTAAACGGACGGCTGGCGCTGATGCGCCAGCGTCACCAGTCGCTGGGCGATGCTGGTCAGAGCCAGCACCTCGTGGGCGGCGCCCAGCGCGATCGCCTCCTTGGGCATGCCGAAGACCACGCAACTGGCCTCGTCCTGGGCGATGTTCCAGGCGCCGGACTGCTTCATCTCCAGCATGCCGTTGGCGCCGTCGCGGCCCATGCCGGTCAATATGATGCCTATGCTGTTCTTGCCGACCAGATTGGCCGCCGAACGGAACAACACGTCCACCGACGGCCGGTGCCGGTTCACCGCCGGCCCGGTGTTCAAGGAGGTGCTGTAGCCTATCGTCGGCGCGCTCTTGATCAACAGATGGGAATGGCCGGGCGCGATATAGACGGTGCCGGCCTGCAGCCTTTCGTTGTCCTCGGCCTCCTTCACCCGCAAACGGCACAGCGAGTCCAGCCGCTGCGCGAACGAGTGGGTGAACATCTCCGGCATGTGCTGCGCCACCAGTATCGGCGGCATGGTGGCCGGCAGCGCCGTCAGCAGCGTCCGCAGCGCCTCGGTGCCGCCGGTCGACGAGCCGATGACGATCACGGTCTGGCTGGCCAGCGGCGTCTTGCCCGGCTGGCGCGGCAGTATCACGTCCGCGCTGTGACTGGGAACGATCTCCAGCGGGGCTTTGTTCGCTCGCTCGCGCGAAGTCAGGGCCATCTATTTACCTTGCAGCAGAGTCCGCCCGTGCCGGCGGCAGCCCGTTTCGCGGCGCCGGCCTCACATCGGGCATGACAGGGTTGTTTCAGGTAGCTTAGCAGGAGATGTCCGACCTGGTCAGCCCAGCCGCGCCGAGATGCGTGCCAGCCAGCCGTCGCAGCCGGCTTCCAGCAGGTCGAGCACGTTCTCGAATCCCTGCCCGCCGCCATAGTACGGATCCGGCACCTCGCGCCCCTCGCCCAACGGTTCCAGCATCAGGTGCAGCCGTCCGGCCAGCTCGTCGGGACAGCGCCGGCGCAAATCGGCCAGATTGTGGGCATCGGCCGCCAGGATCAGATCGAAGCCGGTGAAATCGGCGTCGGCCACCATGCGCGCGCGCAACGGCGCGAGATCGTAGCCGCGCCGGGCCGCCGCCCGCTCGCTGCGCTCGTCGGGCGCCTCGCCGACATGGTAGCCATGGGTGCCGGCCGAATCGACGCGGACCCTGTCCGCCAGGCCGGCACGCGCCAGCTTGGCCCGCATCACGCCCTCGGCGGTCGGCGAGCGGCAGATATTGCCGTGGCAGACAAACAAAATTGATAGCTTATTCATAACAATCAATGCCTTATGAGTTATCTCCCCAGATTTTCAGACTCAAAAAAGGCTCAAATCTGCACAAAGCATCACAAATAGATCAATAACTTACGTGCGAATATTGACATGAAATTCATTTCAAAACCACTCTTTCGGAGTGCGACGAGATGGGAAAAATTTTCATTACCTCACTCTTCTACTTGAAAAAATAGGGCCTAGAACAGCTATATTTGAATATTGCTTACACCCGCCTTCGCCAATTTCAAAACATTTTTTACCACTCGTCCTTATCGGCCGGCGCCTGAAACCCAACACCTCCGACATGATCAGCACACCCCCGCGAGAAACTAGCATCAATATCAATCAGCGACCGCTCCGCAAGCCCTTGCGGATGGCGGTACCAGATGCCGAAGACGCGGCCCAGCGACTCGGCCGCCGCACAGCCGGCCGGATCGATCTGAAAGAAGTGGGCCGGCTCGGCCACGACATTGCGGCAGCGATAGACACGACCCTAGTCCGGCACCAGGCCGCAGGCTTCGCGCTTGCCGGCCTGCGCCGCATAGTCCTGCATCGCGGCGATCTGTTCCGATATTGCTGTCATTGTTTTGCCCATAAAAAAAGGCCGCTCGCAGGCAGCCGAACAATCTAATACATGGACACATTCAATAGCAGTGAAATACTTCAACTAACAATATGAAAAACGGAAAAATACAATCAACCGTAATTAAAAACTTACTCGCCAACCAGAAAGAGATCCGCCCTCAAACAGCTAAAAATCAGATATCCATGGAACAACATGCTTTTGATTAAAACTGCCTCCACCAACCATAATTAGAGAAAGAAATGGGCCAACTCAACATTGTCAATTGCTTGGGCACTTCTGCAGATTTCACGATAACGGTAAATAACAAAACTACTATTCAAGCGCTAGGACTTGCTCCTTTCGGCACATCTCAAAATCAGTCAACTTTTAATGGGGCGACAGCCTCCAGCTTTTCCGATCTTAAAATCATAGTCCTCAGCCAAGCCATGGGTTCCAATCAACCCTCTAGGGGCTATGGAGTCGACTTAAACAGAGACCACTATTTTGGCAACAACAATGGTGCATATCCGGGCAACGACTACGATATCACTTTGATATTTATGGGATTCAATAGTACCAAAAACCAAATGATGGTTATGCAGGCATATCGGCAAAGTAATACGGGGGGACCTTACACCTTCTGCACTGACCAGAAAATAGTTACCCATAGTTAATAAAAATAAGGCTTGCTAACCGCGCCACCGAATACCGGTCATTTTCCTCAACAGGCAAAGTGCGCCGGTCCTTTAAACAAGCCACCTACACTTTACAGCAACGCCGTTTTACCCATAAAAAGACCGCCAATTGGCGACCTCTTTGATAATTGATTCTTTAACTAAGCGTTCTTATTTAGCTCCGATGGCGGATTTTTACGCCATATATAAACCACTTTAATCTTAGCCATAAAAACACCGCCCAATATCGTTCCAACCTTAAGCTTAATTTCAAAATCCTCATTCTTCGGCGTACGAACCTTCATTACCACCAAAATAGGCATGGCGAGCTTAGTCGCTTCTATTTCCTTAATTACACAACCAGGATGCTCAGTATTCAGCCACTTCGTCGCCAACTCCCTCGCAATCCGTTCACGGCGCGCATTTTCAAGCAGCATGCCATAAGCAAGAGGTAAAAAAATCAGCAACGGCATGGCTACATTGGTTATTGTTCGTGCATCAAGATCTGGCATTGACCGCATCTCTTTAAAAGATCGCACACCCCAAAAAAGCACGCGACATTATTAGGCTTCCACCATCTCAGACATTATCTCACGATTCTTGTACAAAACCTATCCACATCACTCAATTTCAACCATATCGTCGCATGCCAGGCCCCTCATAATTGGCTAGGCTGCCCCGAACACGGCAGAAGGCCAGCCGCTTACTGCATTTGTCTAAACGCGGGTCCGTCACCGGCGATGCCCGCGCGCCTAATATCGCGCTCCTTGATAACCGCCATCGAATACCCCATAAAAAAAGACCGCAATTGCGGCCTTTAGATCTATTTGGCTGGCAACTCACACCTGCCTCCGACAAAACAAGTCAATTTCATCCCCCAATATCCCCACTCAATCTGACAACTACTTAGCCATCAAAGGCTTTAATGCCTCCCCCCCTTAGCTTATAGCTTTGCATAAGCTGATCATGTCCAAATCTCAGCATTTTATCCATATGCTCATCATAATTAGAGCTTTTCTCTTCCGAAACAAATTTGCACTCAAGCAGCCGCATATTCAACCATTGCTGCAGTGCTATGCCACTCATGGTATTAAGGCTTGTCACTTGCTGAGCTACTGAGTTAGCAACATTGACACATGCACTATATTTACTTAATGCGGCCGCATCCATTCCTGAAGCTCTCGAAGAAATCGAAACCACTAGCAAAGCCACTCCAAACAACACAAACCTCATGACAAACCCTTTTCACCGCATCTAAAACAAAGCCCCCCAATGGGGGGCCAAAGCATCAGAACTTGTAGCTAACACCAACCTTGAATAGGTTGGTGCCAGAAGTCAGCCTATTGCCGCCATCATCTTTAAACATATTCGCGATGTGCTCATACTCACCGCGCAAAGCCAAGCTTTTGGTAATGGCATAGCTGGCCCCAATGCCCAAGCCAGGTTTTACTTTGCTACCTTTTTCACCGTTAACATTGGCATGCAGAGTGTTAAGACTTACCTTACCAAAGACCTCCACAGCATCTGACACCGGCAGGATGCCGACAAAAGCCAGACGCTCAGCTTGTAACTTAACCGATGCCTTGGTCGTGTCGCCGTCCTCGTCGCCAACTGTCGCTTGCATCTTGCCGAGGTCGATATATGACAATTCCGTCGCAAAGTACGAGCCGAAACGGTAGCCGGCACCGACTTCCCATCCTCCACCGGCTGCCTTGCCCTCTTTGACGCCCTCAGAGTCTTTTATCTTATCGGTGTTGTACCCCAAATTGCCAAAGACGTATGCACCACTTTCAGCCGCGTGTGCGGTAACTGCAGACATACCCAATACGGAAGCAATGATGAGTTTTTTCATTTTTAAATCAATTAATTGTTAGTGGAGAGGTCATTTTCCACAAAAAAATCAAACGTATGTTTTCCTTCCGTAGTCCGGCGGAGCAAGTTACGTAACAGTATGTGAACAGATACTTACATAGATACTTCAACATTAAGAAAATATTAAAAATTTAAATTTTATATGGGAATTCAATGAATTAGAGCAATTCAACTATATCGCCGCATACCAGGACACCCCCATAGTTGGCCAGCTTGCCCCGGACACGGCAGGAGGCCAGCCGGGCAACACCGCATCACCAGCACGCCGGACGCGCGCTTGCCAGCCAGGTTCAGCCGGCTCCTAAGCTCAAACATGGTGGCATCGCCGTTGTCGGCCTCGCGGCGTTTGATCAGCCACGTTTCCTCCGGCTACATCTCCGGTAAGCCGGCCAGTTCGCCGCCTTGGCAAGGCTTGGCATGCGTCACCCGCCGCCGCAGCTGCCAGCCGACTAGCCCCTGGTACGGCATCATCAGCGCGGTGGATACCTCCCTCACCTTCCGTCAGCCACAAAAACCTCAGCGCCCTTTCGCCTTGCCAAGCGCAGGCTTCGCGATCGGCGGAATCATACGTGCGGCGCCATCGCTCAAACGATGAGGCCAAATTGCCAGGTCGTAGCCACCGCCGGCTAAGCTCTCCGCCGCTGCCAACGATATCGGACGGCAAACCGGTTCACCTCGGCGGACAGTCGAAACAGACAAGTCCACTTAACGCTCGCAGGCTTAGGTAATTCTACAGAAAGCCCATTGACTTAATATGTCTCGCCATCATCGCCAATCAAGCCAAAACACTTTTATTGACAAGCATGTCGGCATGCCAATGCCTCTCTCAAAAACTTTCAAAACCAATAATAAACATGTTTACTTAACTTCGAATTATCCGACATCAAAATTGACACCCAACTCAACCTGTCCTTTTGCACAGCACTGTTTGATTTTTTTAATCTAAGCTTAGCTGGCGTCTGCGCGGTCATTATCGCTGGACGATGCTTAACCCATGCAGATCCTAAGTCCCGCATCTATTTATTCAGGAGAATTTCATGGCCCCGAACCCGCAACCGGTCACCCAAGTCCGTATTTTCCCGTACATCCCGGATTCGCACATCGTCGTGCCTCCGGTATTTGTCAGCGGCGCCGGCACTTATTCTGTCGGCACGTTGGGCATGAATGTTTTTTACAACCTGGACATGACTTCGGGCGAAGCGCAAAACGGCGGCCCTCACGCCGGCAACAAATACTACGCCGTCGGCAAGACCGCGGAGGGCAAGGAGTTCACCACCACTTGGCTGACTTGCCTGAAGGGCGGCCCGACCCCTCAGTTCGGCCGTACCATCACCCACGGACGCCGCGCCTCCTCGGCTGCCCCGACCACCTCGGACCAAGCCGTCGCGACCGCCTCGGGCTTTAGCGAAGACATCGCGGTCTCCCACCAGGTCCATATGGAAGATGTCGTCATCAACGCCTACATCCATCCGACCGAACCGCTGGTGCTTCCGCTGATCGCCGGCGGCAAGGGCATTGCCTCCTACGTCCCGCACGGCTCGTGGTCGATCACCGTCACCGGCGGCGAACGCGTGAATCCGCTGCAGGTCGGCATGCGCGTCACCGCCCAGGGCACGAATGTCGCCACCGGGAAACCGTTCTTCATCCCGGCCGTCCTCGTCACCGAAAGCACCAATGAGCCCGCCGTGTTCATCGAGGGCTACCGGCCGCCGCGCGAACTGTAATCGATGGCGGCCGACGATGTCCGATTCGAAGCGGACCGGATATCGCCGACTCAAAAAATGGCCCTGGCAACAGGGCCATTTTCATTTACAACGTTTCTCAGCGGCGCAGAATCGCAAGCGAAGCTTTTCCAATTCATTCAACCGCGCGTAAACAATCGCCAAACGCATTAAAATCCCGCCCCACTCGACATTGCCGCAATCACGCCAACAAACAGGATGGGCTTTATCCATATACCGATAAATGAAAAGAGTAAATCCGAGCCCGGTCATTAATTACGCCAACCATCCACGCCAATTCAATCAATGAATATCACAGCCATCCTTTCGGTCACAAACGGGGTATTTATTCAAAAATCGGGAAAGCATATCTTGACCATGGCAAAGCCAGAAAATATCATCGCCCTGCCATGTATCTCGCCATTTCGCCAAAACGCGTATTCAAACAAATAGCGAATTACATCGCATCAATGCCGTAGCTGTTCTCATCAATCCAATTCGAAGGAGTAGCAATATGGCAAACACCCTTCTCCCCAATCAATTCCTCGGCATCAATCAATATCTGATGTCGACCAACGGCGCCTACCAGATGATTCTGCAAAGCGACGGCAATCTGGTGCTGTACCGGATGGCCAATCACCACGCGCTTTGGGCGTCGAACACCAACGGCAAGGACGCGATGCGCGCCATCATGCAGACCGACGGCAACTTCGTGCTGTACGACTTCCACGGCAAACCGCTGTGGGCCAGCGGCACCAATGGCAAGCCGGGCTCCTTCATCACGATGCAGGACGACGGCAATCTGGTGATCTACGAGCCCAAGATTCCGGTCTGGGCGTCCAACACCGCGCAATAAGCCCGAAGGCGGTCTATGTCCGGCTGGCCGCAACGGCCAGCCGCTGCAATTCGCCGCGCATCTCCAGCATCAGCCGCCACAGGCTTTCCGCGGCCGGCGACAGCGTGCGGTTTCGGCGCCGTATCAGCACGATGCGGCGGCTGGCGCGCGGCGACAGCGGTTTCGCCAGCAACCGGCAATCGGCCGGCAGCGGCATCGCCAGGCCCGGCGTCACGCTGACGCCTATGCCGGCGGCCACCATGCGGAACACCGAGTTGGAATGGCCGAGCTGCTGGGCCACCGGGCAATCCAGCCCGTGGCGAAGCAGCAGCTGGTCTATCAGCGGCCGACTGCCGGAACTGCCGTCCAGCAGCACCAGCGGCTCGCCGTCCAGCTGCCGCCACGCCACCTCTTCTTGCTCCGCCAAGCGGTGATCGACGCGGCACACCAGCCAGAAGTCGTCGACCAGCACCGTTTCCTGCTCCAGGTCGTCGGCCGGCTCCGGCTCGACCACCAGGCCGAAATCGACGGTGCCGTCGCGGACAGCCTCGACATTGAGGCGCTGCACCTGGTCTTGCAGATGCAGGCTCAATTGCGGATAACGCGTCCGGCTGGCAGCGATGATGGCCGGCATCAGGCTGGCCGACAGCGTCGGACTGCTGGCGACGTGGACGCTGCCCATCGCCTGCCCGCCCTCCTTGCGCGCCGTCGCCAGCACCTCGTCCAGTTCATCGAGCGCGCGGGCCAGCTTGGGCAGCAGCCTGCGGCCGGCGGCGGTCGGCACCACCTCGCGGGTGGTGCGGTCCAACAGCCTGAGCGCCAGCGTCTCTTCCAGTTCCCGCACCGCGCGGCTGACCGCCGGCTGCGTCAATCCCAGCTCGTCGCCGGCCCGGCTGAATCCGCCGTGCTCGGCCACCTTGCGGAACACCCGCAATTGCCGCAGCGTGTAATTCATAAATTCAACTCATTAATTGATCATACAAATGCATTTGTATTCTTAATTGAGCTGCGCTTCAATATCGGCATCGATACCCCCCCACCGGACCGCCGATGCCCAAACTGCTGGATTCGTTCACGCTCGCGCTGATCGCCACCGTCGCGCTGGCCAGCCTGCTGCCCTGCTCCGGCGAGGCCGCGCAGATTTTCAACCTCGCCACCAATCTGGCGATCGGCCTGCTGTTCTTCCTGCACGGCGCCAAACTGTCGCGCGAGGCCGTGCTGGCCGGCATTGGCCACTGGCGGCTGCATCTGACGGTGCTGGCCTGCACCTTCGGCCTGTTCCCGCTGCTGGGCCTGCTGCTCAGGCCGGCGTTGACGCCGCTGGTGACGCCGGAGCTGTATCTGGGCGTGCTGTATCTGTGCATGCTGCCGTCCACCGTCCAGTCGTCGATCGCCTTCACCTCGATGGCCCAGGGCAATGTGCCGGCCGCCATCTGCAGCGCCACCGCCTCGAATCTGCTGGGCATCTTCATCACGCCGCTGCTGGTCGGCTGGCTGGTGATCGACCATGGCAGCGCGGCCCAGCAGATGGGCTCGGCGCTGGACATCGTCTATCAGCTGTTGCTGCCCTTCGTGGCTGGCCAGATCGCCCGCCGCTGGATAGGCGGCTGGGTGGACAGACACAAGGGCTTGCTGAAATACGTCGATCAGGGATCCATCCTGATGGTCGTGTACACCGCCTTCAGCGCGGCGGTGATCAGCGGCCTGTGGCGGCAGACGCCGCCGGCGGCGTTGGCCGGCCTGCTGGCGGTCGACGGCATCCTGCTGGCGCTGCTGCTGGCGCTGACCTCGCTGGCAGGGCGCAAGCTTGGCTTCACGCGCGAGGACCGGATCACCATATTGTTCTGCGGCTCGAAGAAAAGCCTGGCCAGCGGCGTGCCCATGGCCAAGGTGCTGTTCGCCGGCCACGCGATCGGCGCCATCGTGCTGCCGCTGATGCTGTTCCATCAGATCCAGTTGATGGTGTGCGCGATGCTGGCTCAACGCTATCGCCGCAGCCGGCCGCGCCCGGCGCAAGCCTGACCGGCGCCAGGCGGTTGCGCCCCCGCGTCCTCCGTCATCGATAATCTTCACGAAAACAGCCGACGAACGCATCGTCCGCGAACTTGCCGCGCCCGCGCCGCTCAAACGGCGAGCACCGGCCGCCTCACGGCGGACCGCCCGTGAAACGCCGGGGACGCGCCTTCGCCGGCAAGCGTCCCGCTCCGCAACTTCCGTCATGTCGAAATCGATGAGCCAGCCCCACCGTTCCGTCTGCCTCGAACTCAGCCCGCCCTACCTCGTCGACGGCGCGCCCGCGCGCTTTCAGTCGCTGTGGCTGCTGGCCCGGCTTTACTACGCCAGCCTGTACGAGGACGGCGCGCTGCCCGCCGCCGCGCTGCGCCTGCGCTTTCCCGGCAACCACGCGATACGTATGCTGGTTTCGCGCGCCTTCGCCGACTTCGCCCGCTGGGGCGTCGAGGCCGGCTGGGGAGCGCCGCAGGCGACGCCGGTCGCGCTGCTGAACCCGGCCGGACGCAGCCGCGGTCCGTTCTGGCTGCCTATGGCCAGCCGCCAGCGGCTGAGCCTGCTGATCAACGGCAGGCCGGCGGAACGCGCCCAGCTGGAACAGTTTCTCGATCTGCGGCCGGAGGCGCTGGCCGCCGACGGCAGCCCGCTGGACGAGTTGATGCAGGACCTGGACTACTGGAGCCAGCTGACCCAGGCGATGCGCGACGAGCGCGACGGCCGGGGCCGACTGGCCGGGCGCCAGGCCGCGGTGGCCTTCCACGCCGCCAGCGAGGCCGCCCACAACGATTTCCAGCACGCGCTGGCCCTGGTGAAGGAAAGCCTGGCCTGGCGGCGCAGCGCCCAGCTGGACGACAGCCGGATGGCGTTGAAAAAACTGGGACGGGCGCTGGCCGGCAGCCGCTTCGACAGCGCCCAGCCGACCTTTGCCGCGATGGCCCGAATCGCCGAAGCCTGGGACTGCTACGCCCGCGGCGAGGCGGCCGCCGCCGAAGCCTGCCTCGCCCAGCTGCGCGCCTCGCCCGACCTGCAGCCGGTGTTCCGCTACAACCCCCGCGTCCGTTTCGAATGCCTGAACCTGAGCGCGCTGCTGCACAAGCAGGCCGCGCTCGGCGACGGCAGCCCGCAGCGGGCGCAGGCGGCGCTGCAGGCGCTGGCAGGCGCGCTGGAAGCGGCCTACGAGGCCGATTCGATAGACTCTGCCCAGCATGTGGCGGCCAATATCGGCTGGTGCCTGTGGCTGTTCTGGCAACAGCGGCTGATAGACGGCGGACGGGCGCAGGCGACGGAGGCGATGCAGCGCCAGGCGATACGCTGGCTGGGCCTGTCCGAATGGATTTGCGACCGTTTCGGCGGCGGCAACGGCTCGGCCTGGAACACCGTGTTCCTGCTGCGCATCGCCCGCGGGAACTGCGCGCCCGCCCTCCATCCGACGCTGCGCGGCTTCCGCGCCCAGCGGCCCCTGCCGCCGGCTCAGCTGGAGCGTATCCTCCGGCTCAGCCCCCGGCCGTTTGCCGCCGCCAAAGGCGATGGCGGCTGGGCGCTGCTGGCGGCGCTGACGCTGGAGGAGCACGATCAGGGCCGGCTGCCGTTGACGCCGCTGCAGTTGGCCAATCTGCTGCTGGAGGCGCTATGGTTCCAGACCTGGGAACAGGGCGTCAGCCACGAGGCCTGCGACAGCGCCGCGCGGCTGATGCAATTGCTGCCGCAACTGCGGCGCAACGAGCGCAGCTTCTTCCGCGCCGAACTGGCCGCGCTGCCGCAGGAATTGCTGGAGACTTGAACCGGCGCCGAGGCCGGCGAACCCCGCGGCCCCGCCGCGGGGTGGGCGGCGGCGATGGCCTCGCCGACTCACAAGTCGCCTAGCCAGGCCTTTTCCTTCAACTGCTTCAATTCGTCGCGTATGCTCGCCGCCCGCTCGAACTCCAGGTTGCGCGCCGCCTCCAGCATCTCCTTCTCCAGCCGCTTGATTTCCTTGGCCAGCGACTTCTCGTCCATCATCGCCACCTTGGCCTGGTCCACCAGCTTCTTGCGTTCGGCCTCGACGCTGTAGACGCCGTCTATGATGTCCTTGACCTTCTTCTCGACGCCCTTCGGCGTGATGCCGTGCTCGGCGTTGAACGCGATCTGCTTGGCGCGGCGGCGCTCGGTCTCGTCCATCGCCCGCTTCATCGAGTCGGTGATCCGGTCCGCGTACAGCAGCGCCTTGCCGTTCAGGTTCCGCGCGGCGCGGCCTATGGTCTGGATCAGGCTGCGCTCGGAACGCAGGAAGCCTTCCTTGTCGGCGTCCAGTATCGCCACCAGGCTGACTTCCGGAATATCCAGGCCCTCGCGCAGCAGGTTGATGCCTATCAGCACGTCGAACATGCCCAGACGCAGGTCGCGGATGATCTCCACCCGTTCGACGGTGTCGATATCGCTGTGCAGATAGCGCACCTTGACGCCGTGCTCGGTGTAGTAGTCGGCCAGTTGCTCGGCCATCCGCTTGGTCAGCGTGGTGACCAGCACCCGCTCGCCGCGCTCCATCCGGTCGCGGATCTCGGACAGCAGATCGTCGACCTGGGTCGCCACCGGACGGATCTCGATCTCGGGATCGACCAGGCCGGTCGGCCGCACCACCTGTTCGACCACCTGGCCGGCGTGCTCCTTCTCGTACACCGCAGGCGTCGCCGAAACGAAAACGGTCTGCGGCATCAGCTTCTCGAACTCGTGGAATTTCAGCGGCCGGTTGTCGGCGGCCGACGGCAGCCGGAAGCCGTACTCGACCAGATTGGCCTTGCGCGCCGCGTCGCCCTTGTACATCGCGCCGACCTGCGGCACGGTGACGTGGCTCTCGTCTATGAACATCAGCGCGTTCTTCGGCAGGTAGTCGATCAAGGTCGGCGGCGGATCGCCGGGACCTCGGCCGGAGAAGTGGCGAGAGTAGTTTTCGATGCCCTTGCAGAAGCCCATCTCGTACAACATTTCCAGGTCGAAGCGCGTGCGCTGCTCGATGCGCTGCGCCTCGACCAGCTTGCCCTCCTTCTGATACCACTCGATGCGGTGGCGCAGCTCGTCCTTGATCTGCTCGCAGGCGCGGACCACGGTGTCGCGCGGCGTCACGTAGTGGCTGGAAGGGAAAACGGTGTAGCGGCCGACGCGTTGCTTGGTGGCGCCGGTCAACGGATCGAACAGCGTCAGCGTTTCAACTTCGTCGTCGAACAGGCTGACGCGCAAGGCGGTGTCGCTGCTTTCCGCCGGATAGATGTCGATCACGTCGCCGCGGACGCGGAAGGTGCCGCGGCCGAAGTCCAGGTCGTTGCGGCTGTACTGCATCGTCGTCAGCCGGCTGATGATGTCGCGCTGCGGCGTGCGCTCGCCCTCCTTCAGATGCAGGATCATCTGGTGGTAATCGGACGGATCGCCGATACCGTAGATCGCCGACACCGTCGCCACGATGATGCAGTCCGGCCGCTCCAGTATCGATTTGGTCGCCGACAAGCGCATCTGCTCGATGTGCTCGTTGATGCTGGAGTCCTTCTCGATGAACAGATCGCGGCTGGGCACGTAGGCTTCCGGCTGATAGTAGTCGTAGTAGGAGACGAAGTACTCGACCGCGTTGTGCGGGAAGAACTCGCGCATCTCGCTGTACAGCTGCGCGGCCAGCGTCTTGTTGTGCGCCATGATGATGGCCGGCCTGCCGGTGCGGGCGATGACGTTGGCCATCGTGTAGGTCTTGCCGGAGCCGGTGACGCCCAGCAGCGTCTGGTAGGACAGGCCGTCGGACAGGCCCTCCACCAGTTTTTCGATGGCGGACGGCTGGTCGCCGGCCGGCGGGAAGGGCTGGTTCAGCTGGAACGGGCTGTCGGGGAAGGTCAGCAGCATGGCGGGCGATCGAGGTGGCGAAACCGCCGATTTTACGCCTGTCCGCCGCCAATCTCACCCCCTGTCGACGAGCGCGGCCGCGAGCCCCGCCGGCCGGGGCCGAAGACAAGTCCCGGCGCCCCTTTTTTTGCACTATACAGACGCGGAACATTGTTTAAAATGCAAACAGGGCGCCAATAGCAGATGCTGCGAATGATGCCGACATCTTGTCGGAATTTAGCGACAAATGCCCACGGAATGGCGTCCGCATTCCTCCAAATAAGCGCACATGATGGAGTGACGCATGATCAAGAAAATCGCAAGCCTGCTGGTATCGGCGGCCCTGGCCATGCCGGTGCTGGCGGCTTCGCCGAAGGGCGTGATGGTGGCCAGCGAAATGTCCGGCTACACCGTCCCCAGGCTCAATTCCCACTCGGTGCTGGTGCTCAACAGCGTCACCGGCGAAACCCTGTACGAAAAGAACTCCCACCAGCGCATGCCGATCGCGTCGATCAGCAAGCTGATGACGGCGATGGTGCTGCTCGATTCAGGCGTGTCGCTCGACCAGCTGGTCACGGTGTCGGACGCCGAGATCGACCGGCTGAAGCACACCACCTCCCGGCTGGCGGTCGGCACCACGCTCAGCCGGCAGGAGATGCTGCTGCTGGCGCTGATGTCGTCGGAAAACCGCGCCGCCGCGACGCTGGCGCGCACCACCTATCCCGGCGGCACCCCGGCCTTCGTCGAACGCATGAATATGAAGGCCCGCAGCCTGGGCATGGTCGAAACGGTGTTCCACGACCCGACCGGCCTGGACGTGCGCAATACCTCGACCGCCTCCGATCTGGCCAAGATGGTGCGCGCCGCGCAGCAGTATCCGCTGATCCGCGAATTCACCACCACCGAGCGTCACCAGATCCTGTCGGCGCGCAACCGCGTGCTGCAGTACAAGAACAGCAACGCGCTGGTGCGCGAGGGCGACTGGGACATCGCGGTGCAGAAGACCGGCTACATCCAGGAGGCCGGCCGCTGCATGGTGCTGCAGGCCGTCGTCGGCTCGCAGCCGCTGGTCATCGTGCTGCTGGACGCCGGCGCCAGTTCCGCCCGCGTCAACGACGCCAAGAACATCCGGACCTGGCTGGAGGCCCACCCGGGCAGCTGGCTGGCCGGCTGATCCCTACGCCGGACCATCAAGCCGCCCTCCGCATCGGACGGGCGGCTTTTTCATGCGATACTGGTCCGCCATCTGATTGCCGGAGCCGCTCTTGAACATCCGCATCACCCCCGCCCAGCCGCAGGACGCGGCCGACATCCACCGCTTCATCACCGAACTGGCCGTCTACGAGCGCGCCGAACACGAGGTGAAGGCCGGCGTCGCCGACATCGAGGCCACGCTGTTCGGCCCCGACGCCGCCGCGCGGGCGCTGCTGTGCCGCGTCGACGGCGAGCTGGCCGGCTTCGCCGTGTATTTCTTCAGCTACTCCACCTGGCTGGGCAAGAACGGCCTGTATCTGGAAGACCTGTACGTCACGCCGGAAATGCGCGGGTCCGGCGCGGGCAAGGCGCTGCTGCGCCACCTGGCACGACTGGCCTGCGAACAGGACTGCGGCCGCTTCGAATGGAGCGTGCTGGACTGGAACCAGCCGGCGATAGATTTCTATCAAGCGATAGGCGCGGCCCCGCAGTCGGAATGGGTGCGCTACCGCCTGGCCGGCCAGGCGCTGCGCGACTTCGCCTACGGCGAGGCGCAGGGGACCGGCTGACCGGCCCTGACAATGCGCCACAAGCCGGTGCAATGGTGCGCGCCCAGCCTGACGCCGCGGTCCGACAGCCGCGAGGTATAGACGCCGTACAGCGAGCCCGGCCGGCTCCGGCTGCCGCAGCTGTCCAGAAAGCCTCCCTGGCCGTGGTTCCTGCCGTTCAGCAGCCTGACCGCCTCTCCTATCCGTATCTTGCCGTCGTCCTCCACCGCGGCGTCGGCGAACAGATGCCAGGTCTGCGGCTCGCCCAGCGGGCCGCCGACCTGCGGCGTGGTGCCGACCAGGTAGAGTTCCGGCGGCGCGGCCTGGCCGAAAACCGCCAGGTAGCCGCCGTCGTCCCGATGCAGATTGAACAGATGGACCGGGTCGCAGCTGAGCACTTCTGCGCCCGTCGGCTTGCCGCCGGCCGATTCGACGCGCCAGCTGCCGGAGCCGTTGTCGCGGTTCGGCGAGACCGCCGTCTGCACGCCCAGCCTGGCGTCGGGAGGCAGCTCCCGGCGCTCGCAGCCATCGAGATAGCCGCCGTTGAAATTGGCATAGCCGTTGATCAGCCGGATGGTGTCCCCATACCTCAGCACGTCCGCCATGGCCTGCCCTCCTTGATCGGATGAAGAGCGTCCACCATACGCCAGCCGGCCGCCGCCCCATGCTGGCCGACCAGACAGGCGGCGCCCGTCGCGCCGCCCAAGCGCGCCTCAATCGTCCTGCCGCTGCCTCAGCTCCAGCAGATTGCCGGCGGGGTCGCGGACGAAGAGCTGGCTCAGTTCGGCCGCGGCGACGTTGCGCTGGCCGAAGAAGTCTATCCCCCGACGCCTCAGCTCTTCGGCCGCCTGCTCCAGGCTGGCCACCGTCAGCGCCAGGTGGTTGCAGACCGGGTCCCTGCCCTCGCCCTGCGCGTACGGCGACACGCCGTCATTGCCCATGATGTGCAACTGGGTGGCGTCCGGCATCTCCAGAAAATAGCCGGGCACGCCCGGAATGTGCCAGCGTCCCGGATCGGCCGGCAGGCCGAATACCTGCCGGTAGAAATCATGCATGGGCCCCACCAGTTGCTTGGGCACGCTGAAACCGACATGGTGCAACTCCCTTACTTGAATCGACATTGGCTTCTCCTTTTCCAATAAGCCGTTCAAATAATACGCCAAACATATAATTAGTCAAGCTAACAAAATGGTCGACGAATCAAATTGGCGCGCCACCGCTTTTCCGCTAGCATCCCCGGCTATCCAGTCTTCTCCTCATCGCCGCCATCATGCCGACCCCAGCCGATCCGACCTCCTTCGCCGACACCGACGCCGGCCGCCTGATGGCCCCGCACCTGCGCCTGCTGGCGGCCACCGCGGCGCCGGACACCCCGGCAGACGCCGCGGCCGCCGGCCTGCTGCTGCTCTGGCTCGGCGACGACGTGCTGCAGCGGCTGAACGGGAAGCTGGCCGGCTCCGGCCTGTCGGAAAACAAATTGCAGGTCTTGCTGCAGTTCCGCCTGTTCGAGGATGGCCTGCTGGGCGAGGAAGCGCCGACGCCGTCCAGCATCGCCGATTATTTCGGCATCACCCGCGCGTCCGCGACCGGCCTGCTCGACTGGCTGGAGAAGCGCGGCCTGATCGCCCGCTTGCCGCATCCGACGGACCGGCGCAGCCTGAGGCTGCGGATGACCGATCAGGCGCGCGGCCTGCTGGCCGACACCCTGCCCGGCTTCTGGCGCGCCTGCGCCGAATTGAGCGACGGCCTGGACCTCGAGGAGCGGCGCCAGCTGCTGCGCCTGCTCGGCAAAGTCTGGAACCGGGTCAAGCCCTGACGCCGCCCAGCGGCAGCAGTCGCGCCGCATCGACGCCGACGCCTATCTCGCCGCCTACGCGCAGGCCATCGCCCTGCGCCGCCGCCTCGCGCGCCGACAAGGTCAGCGTCAAGGCGCCGGCCAGCGCCTCCACCCTCAGCCTGACGCCGTCGGCCAGCCGTGCCAGCTCGACGATGCGCGCCGGCGGTTGATCGGGCCCCAACAGCAGCGCCTGCGGCGGCACGACGGCGCCGTCCCACACATTGTCGTAGCCGATGAAGCGCGCCAGCCAGCCGTCGGCCGGCGCGGCCAGCATGTCCTCCGGCGTCGCGCATTGCAACAGCCGGCCGTCCTTCAGCACCGCCACCTTGTCGGCCAGCGCGAAGGCCTCGTCGCGATCGTGGGTGACGATGATGGCCGGCACGCCCGCCGCGCGCAGCAAGGCGCGGAACTCGCGCTGCAGCTGGCGGCGCAGGTCGGCGTCCAGACTGGAGAACGGCTCGTCCAGCAGCAGGAGCCGCGGCCGCGTCGCCAGCGCGCGCGCCAGCGCGACCCGTTGCTGCTCGCCGCCGGACAGCGTCCACACCTTGCGGCCGCCGTGCTCGGCCAGTCCCACCCGCGCCAGCATCGTCCGCGCCTGGACGGCGGCGTCGCGCCGGGCCACGCCCTGCTCGATCAGGCCGAACATCACATTGCCCAGCGCGTCCAGATGCGGGAACAGCGCGAAATCCTGGAACATCAGCGCGAAGCCGCGCCGTTCCGGCGGCACGCGCGCCAGATCCTCGCCGTCGAAGGCCAACTCGCCGGCATCGGGCCGCTCCAGCCCGGCTATCATCTTCAGAAGCGTGCTCTTGCCGCAGCCGGACGGCCCCAGCAGCGCCAGCGTCTCGCCGGCGGCCACCGTCAGCGAAACGCCGTCGGCCACCACGCGCGCGCCGAAGCGCTTATTCAGGTTTTGCAGCGTCAGCACCGCCGTCCTCCCCGTTGCCGGCGCCGCCGGCGGTTTCTATGATCCGGAACGCGGCCAGCGCCAGCAGCATCAGCAGACAGGCGAGCTGCATCGCCGCGTCGGCGTTGGCGGCGCCTGGCCGTCCCAGCCGCTGGTAGATCAGCGTGGTCAGCGTCAGCCATTCCGGCCGCGACAGGAACAGCGTGACGGCGAACTCGCCGACTGCCGTGGCGGCGGCGAAGGCCAGGCCGCGCCGCAGGGCCGGCCGCAGCAGCGGCCATTGCACGCGGCGGAACACCCGCCAGCGGTTGGCGCCCAGGCTGCGCGCGGCATCGCCCCAGTGCGGCGGCTGGCCGTCCAGCGCCGTCAGCAGCGCCTTGGCGACGAAGGGATAGGCCAAGAGCGCGTAGGCCGCCAGCAGCAGGGCCAGCGCCGCGCTCCATTGCGGATACAGCAGCAGCAGGCCGAAGGCCACGCACACCGGCGAGGCGACGAAAGGCAGGAAGATCGCGGCGCGCAAGGCCAGGCTGCGGCCGCAGGCCAGCGCGTGGGCCAGGCCCAGCGCGCCGGCCGCCAGCACGGTCAGGCCGGTGAAGCGGGCGCTGTTCCACAGCGCCAGCCGGACCTCGTCGTCCCATAGCGCCAGCCAGCTGGACGTCGCCGTCAGGCCGCGCCACAACACCGCCAGCAACGGCAGGCCGGCGAACAGCAGCAGCGCGGCCAGCGCGGCGAACAGCGCCAGCCTCTCAGCCGGACTCCGCACCGGCCGCCGCGGCAGCGGCTCGACCTTGGCCGCCGTCGCCAGCCGCCGCGCCAGCCAGGCGTAGCACGCGGCGATGCCGCCGCAGACCGCCAACACCAGCAGCGCCAGCGCGCCGGCGTCGGCCAGGTTCAACTCGTAGGCGACCAGCGTGTAGATCTCCACTTCCAAGGTCGCGTAGCGCTGGCCGCCGAGGATCAGCGCCAGGCCGAAGCCGGAGAAGCAGTACAGGAAGACCAGGCACAGGCTGGACAGCAGCCACGGCAGCGCCGCCGGCCACTCGACCCGCCAGAACGCCCGCCACGGCGACGCCCCCAGCGTGCGCGCGGCGGCCAGCCGGCTGGCCGGCACCTGGGCGAAGCCGTCGCAGCCGGCGCGCACCACCAGCGGCAGATTGAAGAACAGATTGCCGTACAGCAGCAGCCACGGCGTATCCTGCAGATCGACGCCCAGCAGGCCCTGCGGACCGAACAGCGCCAGCACGCCCATCGCCGCCACCAGCGTCGGCATCACGAAGGGCAGCAACAGCAGGCGCAGCAGCGCCGCGCGGCCGGGAAAACGGTAGCGCGCCAGCAGCCAGGCCAGCGGTACGCCCAGCGCCAGGCAGGCCAGGCAGCTGGCCGCGGCCTGGCCCAGCGACCACAGCAGGCGCCAGCGCAGATAGGGATCGGCCAGCAGGCCGGAACTGAACTGCAGGCCGCCCTCGGCCAGCAGCCGGAGCAGCGGCGCGACGGCCAGCGCCAGCAGGAACGACAAAGGCAGTCCGGCCAGCATGGCCCGGGGAACGGCGGACTGCCTCAAACAGCGGCTCCCGGCAACGGCCAGTCGGCCGTCAGCACATCCTCGCAGCCGTCGTCGTCGCGCACCTGGCCCGCCTTGGCGAAACCCAGCTGCGCGGCCAGCGCCTGCGACGGCAGATTGTCCGGCGCGATGGACAGGACCAGCCGCGACACGCCGCCCTGCGCCGCCGCCCAGCCGGCCATCGCCAGCAGCGCCTCGCGGGCGTAGCCCAGGCGGCGGAAGGCCGGGTAGACCGTATAGCCGAGCTCGACGTCGCCGTAGCCGTTCAGATACGGGTGGCCGGGCAAGGTGTGGAAGTTGATGTGGCCGACCATGGCCAGATCGTCGCGACGCAGCAGCGCCCGCACCGACCACGGCGCGTAGCGCGGCTCTTCGGCCATGTCGGCGAGGCGGACTTCCATCAGCGCCGCCTCCTCCAGCCAGCTTTCGGCCGGCCGGGCGCCCAGGCGCTCGGCGGCGGCGACTGCGTCGCCGCTCAGGCAGGCCCGCAGGCAATCGGCGTCCAGATGGCGCAGGATCAGCCGGGAACTGACGATGTCGTTTATCTTCATTGAGGCTCCGCGATGATGGGACAGCGGCTCAGACGCCCGATTTCAGCACCACCCGCGTCCAGCGGGCAATCCAGCCGCGCTGCTTGGCGGCCAGCGTCGCGTTGTCCGGCGTGTCGTGCGCCGACGGCTGCGGCGCGTGCCTGAACACCGGGTCCAGCGCGACGCGCTCCGACACCGGATACATCCACATCCGCGTCGGGATGTCCTTCTGTACCGTGTCCGAGCGCAGGAAGGCGATGAAGCGCTCGGCCAGCTTGGCCTCCTTGCCGCCGTTGACCAGCGCCGCGCCCTCGACCTGGCGGAACACCGTACCCGGCAACAGCAGATTGCCGGTCGGCGCTTCGTTCAGTTTTTCCTTGCTGTAGAACACCTCGGCCGCCGGGCTGGTGGCGTAGCTGACCACGATGGGCCGCCCGCCGCCGTTCTTGGAGAAATCGGTGTAATAGGCCTCGGTCCAGCCCTTGCTGACCTTGACGCCGTTGTCGCGCAGCCTGCCCCACAACGCGAAGGCCTTGTCCTCGCCCAAGGCGTGTATGGTCGCGGCCAGGAAAGCCAGGCCGGGGCTGGAGGTGGCAGGATTCTCGACCGCCAGCAGATTCTTGTAGGCCGGCAGCGCCAGATCGTTCAGGCTCTTCGGCAGCGGCAGCTTGTTCTTGGCGAACCAGGCCTTGTCGTAGTTCAGCGTCACATAGCCGTAGTCGACGGCGGCGGCGCCCGGCAGGCTCACCTTGCCGCCCTTCGCCAACTCCGCCGGCAGCGGCGCCAGCGCGCCGGCCTGCTCGGCCTTGCCCATCAGGCTGTTGTCCAGGCCGAACACCACGTCGGCGATCGGATTGGACTTGGTCAGGATCAACTTGTTGACCATCTCGCCGGCGTCGCCGGCCTTGATGATGGACACCTTGGCGCCGGTCTCCTTCTCGAAGGCGGCGAGCAGCGGCTTGTCGACGCTGAACGAGCTGTGCGCCAGCACGCGCAGTTCGGCGGCGTGGACGGACAGGCCGGACAGGCCCAGGGCGGCGGCGACAAGCGTGGGAATGAACTTCATCAAACTCTCCGTGCGTGGACGACGGAGCAAGCGGGCCGGCGGGACGGCGCCCGCGCATCACGCTCCCTCCGCTGGCATGACCCAGATCAGGTTCTCAGGGTGTCTCTCAGCCCGCGTTGCGGGCACCCCCGGTGACAGGGCGCCAGTATAGCCCAGATGAGCAAACAACTTAACACTCTGACCCCCTCGCTTAATACCGCAGCGAAAACCGACGGCTATGCTGACGGTCGAATAGTCATTCCGCATGCCGTGGTGAATCTGGATGATCAAAACCATAGTGCTCGCCTCCGCCCTGCTCGGCCTGCCTTTGACGGCGCTGGCCGACATCGGCGTCGACGGCGCCCGCCACCTGCTGCTGCGCACCGGCTTCGGCGCCAATCCGGCGCAGATCGCCGCGCTGGCGCCGCTGAGCCGCGAAGCCGCCGTCGACAAGATCCTGGCCGGCGTCCGCAGCCAGCCGGTCACCGCGCCGCCCGGCTGGGCCAATGAGCCGTTCGAACGTCCCGGACAGCCGGGCCTCTCCGAGGAACAGAAGAAGGCGCTGCAGCAGGAGCGCAACCAGCACGCCGTCGAGCTGCGCAGCTGGTGGCTGACCGAGATGCGCGACACGCCGTCGCCGCTGACCGAGAAGATGACGCTGTTCTGGCACAACCATTTCGTGTCGGCGCTGGACAAGGTGCGCTCGCCGCAGATGATGTACCAGCAGAACCTGCTGCTGCGGCACTACGCGCTCGGCGACTTCGGCCAGTTGCTGCACGCGGTGGCGCGCGACCCGGCGATGATGCGCTACCTGGACACCGCCAACAACCGCAAGGAACAGCCCAACGAGAACTTCGCCCGCGAGGTGATGGAGCTGTTCACGCTGGGCGAAGGCCATTACAGCGAGCAGGACATCCGCGAGGCGGCGCGCGCCTTCACCGGCTGGGGCCTGGACCGCGACGACCAGTTCATCGTCCGCCCGCGGCTGCGCGACACCGGCGAAAAGCTCATCTTCGGCCAGCGCGGCAATTTCGACGGCGACGACGTGATCGAGCTGCTGCTGCAGCAGCCCGGCACCGCCGTCTTCGTCGCCAACAAGCTGTGGCGCAACTTCGTGTCGCCGACGCCGGACGCCGCGACGGTGAACAAGCTGGCCGCCGACTTCCGCCGCGGCCACTACCAGCTGAAACCCCTGATGCGGGCCATGCTGCTGACGCCGCAGTTCTGGCGCAGCCAGGGCCTGCTGGTGAAGTCGCCGGTGGAGCTGACCGTCGGCACGCTGGTGACCTTCGATCTCAATCCGCCGGACTGGCGCGTCATCGCCGGTCTGAACCGCCAGCTGGGCCAGGACGTGTTCGCGCCGCCCAACGTCAAGGGCTGGCCCGGCGGCGAGGCCTGGATCAACAGCGCCACGCTGCTGAGCCGCAAGCAGTTCCTGGACCGCATCGCCCGCGACGCGGCGCCGGCGCGCGACGCCTACGTCCAGGCCGACGGCAGCCTGAACGAGATGGCCGGCCGCGAGGCGCGGATCCGCCGCTTCGTCAGCAAGGGCCTGAACTCGATGAAGCTTCAGCCGGACGAGTGGGCCGCGATCTACGGCGTCAAAAGCGGCGCCGACGCCGCCCGCCTGCTGCTGGCGGTGCCGCCGGCCAATCCGCTGCCGGCCGGCGCCAGCGGCGCCAGGGCCGTCGCCCAATTGCTGCTGGACCCGGCCTACCAGGTCGAATGAGGAGCCCGCCATGTTCCAACGACGCGAATTTCTGAAAGCGGCCGGCGCCGGCCTGATGATGTCGGTGCTGCCCAATCTCAGCTGGGCGCTGGCCCCAGCCGGCTACAAGCGCCTCTTGGTGCTGGTGGAGCTGAAGGGCGGCAACGACGGGCTGAACACCGCCGTGCCCTACGCCAGCGCCGACTACTACCGGCTGCGCCCCGGCATCGCCATCGCCCGCGAGCAGGTGCTGCAACTGAACGGCGAGATCGGCCTGCACCCGTCGCTGGCGCCGCTGATGCCGCTGTGGCAGGACCGCCAGCTGGCGCTGCTGCAGGGCGTCGGCTATCCGGAGCCGAATCTGTCGCACTTCCGCTCGATCGAGATCTGGGACACCGCCTCGGCCAGCCAGCAGTTCCTGACCGAGGGCTGGCTGACGCGGCTGTTCCGCGAACAGCCGACGCCGAAGCACTTCGCCGCCGACGGCGTCGTGCTGTCCAGCCAGGTGCTGGGGCCGCTGGACGGCGGCGCGCGCGCGGTGGTGCTCAGCAATCCGCAGGACTTCGCCCGCCAGGCCAAGCTGGTGGCCGACCAGCAGCCCGGCCGGGCCGGCTCGGCGCTGGAGCATATCCTGAAAGTGGAAGGCGACATCCGCCAGGCCGCCGCCAGCCTGGCGCCGCTGCCGCGCACCGCGCCCAGCGAGGCGCCGACGGCCGGCCCCAGGCCCAACGGCGGCTTCGGCGTCGCGGTGCGCACGCTGACCGACACCGTGGCCCGCGGCGTCGACATCGCCGTCGCCCGCATCACGCTGACCGGCTTCGACACCCACGGCAACCAGCAGCCGGTGCAGGGCCGCCTGCTGGCCGAGCTGGCCGATGGCCTGGCCCAGCTCCGGGCCGAGATGACCCGGCTGGGCCGCTGGGACGACACGCTGGTGCTCAGCTATGCCGAATTCGGCCGGCGGCCGCGCGAGAACGGCAACCGCGGCACCGACCACGGCACCGCCAGCGTCCACTTCGCGCTCGGCGGCCGCGTCAACGGCGGCCTTTACGGCAAGACGCCGCAGCTGGCCGGCGTCAGCGACGGCAATCTCCCGCACGCGATAGACTTCCGCCAGCTGTACGCGACGGCGATAGACGGCTGGTGGGGCAAGGACAGCCGCAATGTGCTGGGCGGCCGTTTCGCGCCGCTGCCGCTGCTGCGCGCCTGAACCGCCGGCTCACGGCGCCGGATACGGCTCGCCGAACTGGCTGCGGTACAGACGCTCCACCGTGCCGTCCTGCCGCAGCGCCTGCAAGGTACGCGCGAAGGCCTGGCACAGCGGCTCCGGCACGCTGTTTCGGCTGAACGCGTAATACCCCTCTCCGGCGCGCCAGGTCGGCGCCAGCGGCGCGATGGCCGGCTGAGGCGGCAGCCGCGCCAGTTCGCGCGACGCCGTCGACATCGTCGCCAGCAACAGGTCTATCCGTCCCAGCTGCAGCTTGCGCATGCTGACCGCCAGCGTTTCGCCGACATCGATCCGGACATTGGGCGGCGGCGCCTGCAGCCAGCGGTCGACTTCGGCGCCATAGCTGTCGCCGCGGGTCACGCCCAGATGCAGCGGGCCCTGCCGACCCAGGTCGGCGATATCGCGTATCGTCCATTTCGCGCCCCGGTCCCGCCGCGCCCACAGCCTGACTATCGTCGGACTGTAGCCGGGCGCGAAGCAGGCGTAGGCCTCGCGCTCCGGCGTCCTCAGCGCCTGCATCGCCGCGTCCACCTGGCCCAGCCTCAATTGCTGCAAGGTGCGCGGCCACGGCATCAGCCGATAGACCAGCCGGCAGCCCAGCTTGTCCGCCGCCAGCTTGAACAGCTGCACCGCGTAGCCGTCGGGTTCGCCGTCGCGCCCCTGGTAGTGGAACGGCGGCCACTCGTCCCAGCCGACGCTGAGCGGCCTGTCGCAGATTCCCGCGGCAATGGCCGGCAAGCTCCAGAACACCAGCCAGACGCCAAGACCGATCTCCCTCACTCTTTCCTCCCCGACAGCAAGCGCAAGCGCGCGCCCCTGAAATGCAGGATGGCCTTCCGCCGCCGATGCGGGCCCCATCCCGACCCAAGACGCGCCCGATGAACGACCGGCGGCAATGACCTCCCCCCGGAGCCCGGCGGAAAACGACCGATGCCGTACAAAAATCGTGAACAGGCTCTGAGACTCAGGGATCGGGATACGCGATATTGAAGCGGCTGCGGTAGAGCCGGTCCACCACGCCGTCGCGTTTCATCTCGCTCAGCGCGCCGGCGAAAGCCCGGCACAAGCCGGGGGACACGCTGCGCTTGCTGAAAACGTAAAAAGCCCCGCCCGCTCGCCATGCCGGCTGCAAGGCCACGATCGACGGCTGTTGCGGCAGACGGGCCAGTTCATTCGGCAGCGTGTCCATGCTGGCCAGCAGCAGATCTATCCGCCCCAGTTGCAGCTTGCGCAAACTGCCGGCCAGCGTTTCCCCGACATCCAGCTTCACCGTGCCGGGAGGCGCTTTCAGCCAACTGTCCAATATGTCGCCGTAACTGTCGCCATGCGTCACGCCCAGCCTGACCGTGCCCAGCCCGCCCAGGTCCTGCAGCCGGGAAACCGGCCATTGCGCCGCGCGGTCGCCGCGCACCCACAGCCGCACCAGCGAGGAGCTGTAGCCCGGCACGAAACAGGCGTACGCCTCCCGCTCCGGCGTCTTCAGCGCCTGCATCGCGACATCGACCTTGCCCAGCCGCAGTTCCTGCAGCGTGCGCGACCAGGGCATCTGGCGATACGCAAGGCGACAGCCTATGCGCGCGGCCGCCTGGTCCAGCAGCGCCACCGAGTAGCCCGCGGGCCGGCCATCCCGTCCCTGGTAATGATACGGCGGCCGCTCCTCCCAGCCCACCTGGATAGTCTTGCCGCACAGGCCGCCCGCCATCGCCGGCAAAGCCCAGCAGGCCAGGGAAACGAAATACCCGATGAACCGCACCGTCCTCTCCCTCCCTCGGCAAGCGCAAGCGCGCTCCCCTACAATGTAGGATAGAATTCCGCAGCCCATGCGGGCCCCATCCCGATCCACGCGCCCAATGAACGACCAGCGATAATGACTTCAAACCCTATCAAGACCCCTGGACCGACGCCGCAGGCCGAAGAGGAAATCCCGCTGCCGCCGCCGGAAAACGAAGTCAATCTGGCCAATCTGGCCATCCCGCTGGGAGAGACCATCCTCACCCTCAATCTCGAGGGCGGGCCGGTCTACGGCATCCTGCAGCGCAGCCGGGCGATGACCGCCCAGTCCGACTACTTCCGGCTGCAATTCCGCGGCTACGCCCGCGCCGTCGGCGCGCACTGGCAGTTGCTGGAGGGCGACGACAGCCGCTTCCACGCCGTCTACAACCACGCCTGGGTCAGGCTGGACCGCCCGAGCCAGACCGTCACCTTCGGCCCGAAAAGCGGCGTGCAGTGCAGCCAGGCCCTGCAGGGCAGCGGCCTGGACACCTATCTGTTCGGCAACGTCATCGCTTGGGCCAAGGGCGTCTGTCCGGACTACGCGATCGCGCCCGGCCTGATCACCATGGGCCAGACCACCAGCGAAGAGGAAAGGATGCAAAAGCACGCCTTCTACGCCGGCCAGGCCTTCCAGTTCGAATGGCAGGATCAGACGCAGCGCAGCGCGCTGTACTTCAAGGACAAGGTCAGCAAGCTCCTGGGCGTATGGAACAAGGAGGCGATCCGCGAGTTCGGCGGCGAGGAGATGCTGAAGATGCTGGCCGGCCAGGACGAGGCGCGCGCCGCGCTGCAGCAGAAGCTGGAACAGCTGGAAAGCGCGCACGACAGCCTGAAGCGCGCGCTGCAAAAGGAAAAGAGCACCTCGCAGATCCTGACCGGGGTGCTGATCGTGGCCGCCATCGTCGCGATATGGGCGGTGATCTGAGCGCCTGCCCGCGATGCTTTCCCGCGCGTCGCGGCCCCACGCAATTCCCGGCGACGCCGACAAGGCTGCGGACGGCCCCGTCTGCGCCGCCGCCGTATCAGAAAGAGGCCCCGGCGCGCGCCGCCTGGTCGTAGATGCCGGCCAGCATGCGCATCAGCTGGGCGATGCCGCCTATCTCCGGATTGGAAACGCCGCAGTCGTTCAATGTCGGCATCAGGCAGCGCTCGCGCACCTCCCGGTAGCGCTCGCACAGCTCCCGGCCGCTGTCGGTGGTGGAAAACAGCACCTCCTTGCCGCTCTTCTCGCTGGCCACATAGCCCATTTTCACCAGCTTCTTCAGCGCGTAGGCCACCACATGGGTGTCCTCCATGTTCAGCACGAAACAGATGTCCGCCAGCTTCTTCTGCCGGCCGCGATGGTTGACGTGATGGACCAGCAGCACCTCGGTCGGCGTCATGTCCTTTTCGCCGGCCGCGGCCATGCAACGCACCATCCAGCGGTGGAAGGCGTTGTTGACCACCGTCAGGCTGAACTCGAACTCCGACAACTCAGGGCTGCGCTCCGATACCAGATGCTGCGAAGAAACGATCTTCGGCAAATCCTTGGTCATTGCAATCATTCTCCGATTTCGGCGAATTCCGCCATCATCCCGCCATTTACAACTGCAAATTGACGAGAAATTATTAACATTGCAGTATTACATTCA
This sequence comes from Chromobacterium sp. CV08, assembly GCF_051129845.1. NCBI lineage: Bacteria > Pseudomonadati > Pseudomonadota > Betaproteobacteria > Neisseriales > Chromobacteriaceae > Chromobacterium > Chromobacterium sp. CV08. Next base: position 1,770,774 of record NZ_CP150453.1, on the reverse strand, counting down.
ATTAAGCGTTTATCATAAACATATTCCCAAACCATTGACCAGCCGAAATCCATGCTTTCCGCCACATCATCGTCCCCCACCATCCACTGGCTGGGCAACCAGGCCCTGACGCTGGAGACGCCGCCGCCGGCGACGCTGGAGCGCCAACGCCGCATCTGGTGGCTGGCCCAGCGGCTGCAAGGCAGTCCCGGCATACGCGAAATCATCCCCGGCATGAACAATCTGACGCTGGAACTGGCGGACGGCGCCGACGCGAACGCCCTGCCCGCGCGGCTGCGCAAGCTGTGGCAACAGGCCGAGAGCGCCGAAGCCGGCGAGCGGGTGGTGGAAATCCCGGTGCGCTACGGCGGCCGCCACGGCCCGGACCTCGACGCGGTGGCCCGGCATTGCGGCCTAGACGCCGGCGAAGTCGTCGCCCGCCACGCCGCCGCCGACTACACGGTGTTCTTCCTCGGCTTCCAGCCCGGCTTCGCCTATCTGGGCGGACTGGATCCGGCGCTGGCCGTCCCCCGACGCGCCACGCCCAGGCAACAGGTGCCGGCCGGTTCGGTCGCGATAGGCGGCTGCCAGACCGGCATCTACCCCGCCGCGTCGCCCGGCGGCTGGCAGATCATCGGCCATAGCGAGGTCACGCTGTTCGACCCTGCGCGACAACCGCCCTGTCTGCTGCAGCCGGGCGATACCGTGCGCTTCGTCGACGCGGGGGAGGCATGATGCTGGAGGTGATCAAGGCCGGACCGCAGACCACGGTCCAGGATCTCGGCCGTTTCGGCGCCCGCCACCTCGGCGTCTGCCGCGCCGGAGCGATGGACGCGCTGGCGCTGACCGTCGCCAACCGGCTGGTCGGCAACCCGGCCGACGCCGCGGCGCTGGAGATCACGCTGCCGCCGGCCGGCTTCCGGCTGCTGCGCGACGGCATGCTGGCGCTGGCCGGCGCCGACTGCCAGGCCCAGCTCGACGACACGCCGGTCTGGCCCGGTTGGCGCACCGCCTTCCGGGCCGGCCAGACGCTGCGGCTGCAGGCGCCGCGCTTCGGCATGCGCGCCTACCTGGCGCTGGACGGCGGCATCGCCGTGCCGCCGCTGCTGGGCTCGGCCAGCACCGATCTGATGGCCGGCTTCGGCGGCCTTGGCGGCCGCGCGCTGCGCGACGGCGATCGGCTGCCGCTGGGCGCGCCGCTGCCGCCGCGCCGTCGCCTCGGCGTGTGGCTGCCGCGTCCAGGCAGTCAGATCCGCGTCTGTCCGGGACCGGAATACGCGCGGCTGTCCAAGGCCGCCCGCGAACGGATGTGGAACAGTCCCTGGCAGCTGACGCCCAGCAGCAACCGCATGGGTTACCGGCTGGCCGGCCCCAGCCTGCAGATGGACGACGCCGCCGACATGCCGTCGCATGCCGTGCTGCCCGGCCTGATCCAGCTGCCGCCGGACGGCCAGCCCATCGTGCTGATGGCCGACGCCCAGGCCACCGGCGGCTACCCGCGGCTGGGCATGGTGGTGGCGGCCGATCTGTGGCAGCTGGGCCAGGCCCGCCTCGGCGGCCAGCTGCACTTCGTCGAATCCGGCCGCGAGGACGCCCGCCGGGCCGAACTGCAATTGCAACGCTATCTGGGACGCATAGAAAGGCTGTGCGATGAAGATTGATCTGAACGCCGACCTGGGCGAAGGCTGCGGCGACGACGCCGCGCTGCTGGACCTGGTCAGCTCCGCCAACATCGCCTGCGGCTGGCACGCCGGCGACGCCGCCACCATGCGACGGGTCGCGGCGCAGGCGCTGGCCAAGGGCGTCGCCGTCGGCGCCCACCCCAGCTTTCCGGACCGGGACAATTTCGGCCGCAGCGAGATGCGGCTGCCGCCGGACGAGGTCCGCGCCGGCTTTCTGTACCAGTTGGGCGCGCTGGCCGCCATCGTCGGCGCCGAGGGCGGCAGGCTGCGCCACGTCAAGCCGCACGGCGCGCTGTACAACCAGGCGGCCCGCGAACCGGAACTGGCCGCCGTCCTGGCCCGCGCGGTGCGCGACTTCGACCCGTCGCTGCGGGTGGTCGGCCTGGCCGGCAGCGGCTTCGTCGACGCCTGCCGCGCCGAGGGGCTGGAGGTCTGGGAGGAAGGCTTCGCCGACCGCGGCTACCGCGCCGACGGCAGCCTGGTGCCGCGCGGCACGCCGGGCGACCTGCTGCACGGCGAACAGGCGATGCTGGACCAGGTGATGGACATGGTCGAGCGACGGCGGGTGATCGCCGTCGGCGGCGAAAGCGTGCCGCTTCGCGCCGATACCGTCTGCCTGCACGGCGACGGCCCGCACGCGCTACGCTTCGCCCGCCTGCTGCGCGAGCGGCTGCTGGCCGCCGGCGTACGGATAAGCGCCGGCTGAAACCGCGCCAGCGCGGCGACAGACCGCGCGGCGCCGTCGAGACAAAGGAGAAAACATGGACCAAGCTGTCAATCTGTGGCCGCTGCTGGGCATCGCGGTCGTCGTCGCCGGCTTCGTGCTGCGCGGCAGTCCGCTGCTGGTGGTATGCGGCGCCGGCGTCGTCGCCGGACTGGCGGCCGGCATGGCGCCGCTGGCCCTGCTGGCGGCATTCGGCCACGGCTTCATGAAAACCCGCAACCTGACGCTGATCGTGCTGCTGGTGCTGCCGGTGGTCGGGCTGATGGAGCGCCACGGCCTGCGAGAGCAGGCGCGCGAGCTGGTGCGGCGGATGCGCAAGGCCACCGCCGGCCGGCTGCTCGCGGCCTATCTGCTGGTCCGCGAGCTGTCGGCGGCGCTCGGCCTGACCGGCCTCGGCGGCCACCCGCAGATGGTGCGTCCGATATTGGCGCCTATGGCCGAAGGCGCCTGGGAACAGCGCCACGGCAAGCCGGACGCCGCGCTAGCGCAGAAGCTGCGGGCGATGTGCGCCGCCACCGACAATATCGGCCTGTTCTTCGGCGAGGACATCTTCGTCGCCTTCGGCGCGGTCATCCTGATGCATACGTTTCTGCGCGAGAGCGGCATCGCCGCCGAACCGCTGCACATCGCGCTGTGGGGCATTCCCACCGCGCTGTTCGCGCTGCTGATACACGGCGCCCGGCTGCTCAGGCTGGAACGCGCCCTGCTGCGCGCCGGCGCGCCGGCCGCCCTGCCCGCGGAGAAACGCGCATGACGCTGCGCATAGACTATCTGTACTGGCTGGCCGGCGCCGTGCTGCTGGCGGTCGCGGCGTTCACGCTGGCCGACCGCGCCCATCCGCGCCGCCTCGGCAGCGCCGCGTTCTGGGGCCTGTTCGGCCTGTTGTTCGTGACCGGCGACGCGCTGCCTGCGGCCTTGTCCGGCGCCATGGTGCTGGCGATGGTCGCCATCGCCGTCTTCGGCCGGCTAGGCGCCGGCCGGCACGTCGAACTCCCCGCCGAGCGATTGCGCCAGAGCCTTCAGCGGCTCGGCGGCCGGGTCTTCCTGCCGTCGCTGCTGGTCCCGCTGCTGACGGTGCTGCTCAGTCTGGCGGCCAAGGACGTCCGCATCGCCGGCCGCCCGCTGTTCGACCCGGCCAACGTCACGCTGCTGGCGCTGGGCCTGTCCTGCCTGGCCGCGCTCGGCGCCGCCTGCCTGCTGGCGCGCGAGACGCCGGCGCAAGGCGTGCGCGAAACGCGCCGGCTGCTGGACTGCATGGGCTGGGCGGTGTTGCTGCCGCAGTTGCTGGCGCTGCTGGGCCTGCTGTTCGCCGACGCCGGCGTCGGCAAGGCGGTGGCCCACGTCGCCACCGCCTACCTGCCGCTGGACACGCGCTGGGTCGCGGTGCTGGCCTATGTGCTGGGCATGGCGCTGTTCACGATGGCGATGGGCAACGCCTTCGCCGCCTTCCCGGTGATGACGGCCGGCATCGGCATCCCCTTCCTGGTCGTCGCCCACCACGGCGATCCGGCGGTGATGGCGGCGATAGGCATGTTCTCCGGCTACTGCGGCACGCTGATGACGCCGATGGCGGCCAATTTCAATATCGTGCCGGCGGCGCTGCTGGAGCTGCCGGACAAGAACGCGGTGATCAAGGCGCAGACGCCGACCGCGCTGGCGCTGCTGGCGGTGAACGCGGCGCTGCTGAACTGGCTGATGTTCCGCTGAAAGGAAGAGCAGGATGAAAACGGTATTGCTGACCGGCTTCGAACCGTTCGGCGGGGAAAGCGTCAATCCGTCCTGGGAGGCGGTGCGCCGCCTCGACGGCGAACAGATCGCCGGCGCCCGCGTCGTCGCGCGCCGGCTGCCCTGCGTGTTCGGCGCCGCGCTGGACGAGCTCCATCGCCAGCTGGACGCGCTGCGCCCCGAGCTGGCCATCGCCGTCGGCCAGGCAGGCGGCCGACCCGACATCACGCTGGAACGGGTGGCGATCAATGTCGACGACGCCCGCATCGCCGACAACGCCGGCAATCAGCCCGTCGACCGGCCGGTGGCGGCCGGCGGCCCGGCGGCCTATTTCTCCACGCTGCCGATCAAGGCCATCGTCGCCGGCCTGCGCGACAACGGCATCCCGGCCTCGGTGTCGCAAAGCGCCGGCACCTTCGTCTGCAACCATGTGATGTACGGCCTGCTGCACCACGGCGGGCCGCGCGCCGGCTTCATCCACATCCCCTATCTGCCGGAGCAGGCGGCGCAGCATCCGGGCGCGCCCAGCATGCGGCTGGACGACTGCGTGGCGGCGCTGAGGCTGGCGGTGCAAGTGGCGCTGACCCGGCGCGACGACATCAGGATCGCCGACGGCGCGACGCACTGACCCCTGCATCCCCCCGTATGTCACCTGCGTCACCGGTAGGGTGCGTCACCCCGAAGGGGCGACGCACCATTGAAGCCGGAACCGGAAGCAGTCCTGGAAAAAGGCCCGCCTCGCTCAAGCGAGACGGGCCCTTGCTTTTGGACCGTCCGACTCAGACGTCGTCGCTGTCGCCCCAGCCCTGGCGGTCGCCGCGCTGGATCACCTCGTCGTCCGGCGCGATGTCGCCGGCCCCCCACGGCGCGGCTTCCGCCAGTTGGCGGTACAGCGGCGCGAAATCGGGCGCGGTGGCCTCGAACAGCTGCTGGAAGCTGTCGATGACGAAATAGGTCTTCTGGAAGGTGTCGATCCGGTAGCGGGTGTTCATGATACGCATCAGGTCGAAACCGACGCGGTTCGGGCTGGCGCTGTCCAGGCAGTAGATCGATTCCGACTTGCTGGACACGATGCCGGCGCCGTAGATGCGCATGCCGGCGGCGGTGCGGATCAGGCCGAACTCCACCGTGTACCAGTACAACCGCGCCAGCATCGGCAACGCGCCCAGCGCCTTGGCCTTCATGCCGCCCTTGCCGTAGGCCTCGAGATAATCGGCGAACACCGGATCGATCAGCAGCGGCACGTGGCCGAACAGATCGTGGAACACGTCCGGCTCCTGCAGATAGTCGAGCTGATGCGGCTCGCGCAGCCACCAGGTGACCGGGAAGCGGCGGTTGGCCAGGTGCTCGAAGAACACGTCGTCCGGGATCAGGCCCGGCACCGCGACGATGCGCCAGCCGGTGGCGGCCATCAGCTTCTGGTTCAGGCGCTCGAAGTCCGGCACCCGGTCGACGTCCACCTCCAGCCGCGCCAGCCCCTGCAGGAACTCGTCGCAGGCCCGTCCCGGCAACAGCGCGCTCTGGCGGCGGTACAGCGTGGCCCAGGTGGCGTGGTCTTCGGCGCTGTAGCGGTCCAGCGGCTGCGGCAGCGTGTAGTCGCGCGGGTCGTGGCTCAAGCCGGCGTTCTTGCGCGTGGTGATGTCCGGCACCACGAAATCGGCGCGGTCGTTCATGTCTGGCTCCGGTATTGGATGTTTGCTCTAGTTTAGCCCCTTGCCGATGCGGAAAGTCCGCATAGTTTGCCATTTATCGATTTATTTTGCAGAATTACCGCATCAAATGTCATAAGGTGCATCAAATGCGCAAAATAGACTTGGACCGCTTCGATTTCCAGATTCTGCAGCAGCTGCAACAGGATGCCCGCGCCACCCACCAGAAGCTGGCGCAGAGCATTCCGCTGTCGGCCTCGCAGATCGGACGCCGCATCCAGCGGATGGAGCAGGACGAGGTGATACAGGGCTATCAGGTGGCGCTCAATCCCGAGCACGTCGGCCTGTCGGTGATGGCCTTCGCCAACGTCAGCCTGGAACGGCACAACGAGGCGGCGTTGCTGGACTTCGCCCAATCGATCCACGCGCTGCCGGAAGTGCTGGAATGCTACGCAGCCGCCGGCGAGGCCGACTACCTGCTGCGCATCGTCGTACCTGACCTTCCGTCGCTGTCCGCCTTCGTGATGAACAAGTTGATGCAACTGTCGCTGGTGCGCAGCGTCAAATCGACCATCGTGCTCAATGCGATCAAGCAGACGATGAAGCTGCCGCTGGCATCGCTGCCCTGACTGGCATTTCTGTCGTGCGGCTCGGCGTCGGCCGCGGCTATACCGCAATCGTGGCCCGGTCCGGCTGTCCGGAAACGGAATGGCCGGACAAGAATATAAAGATCGCGCGCGCCTTGAAGTTCGGCGACGGCCGAGCACGCCGCCGCACCCCGCCCAGTCCCGAAGGAGAAGCCGATGGAAGCGTCGTCCCCGTATCCGCCGCCCGCCCTCAGCCCCAGCCTGGCCGCCTCGGTCGGCCAACTGGCGCAGTACCGGACCCCGCTGAACCTGGAACAGATCCGCCTGTTCTTCCATTCGCTGCGGCTCGGCGCCGCCGACCTGCTGCCGTTCCGGCAATTCGGCGCCGACCACTACCGCCGCAACCGCATCTACGCCGACGACTGCTGCGAATTGCTGCTGCTGTGCTGGCGCGGCGGCCAGCGCAGCCCCATCCACAACCACCGCGGCAGCCTGTGCGGCGTCCGCATCGTCGAGGGCGTGGCCACCGAGACGGTGTTCACGCAGACGCCGGCCGGCCTGGTCGCCTCGCGCGAAACGCGCGAGCTGGCGGCCGGCAGCCTGGTGATCAACGGCCATGTCGACATCCACCAGGTGGCCAATCTGCAAGCCGACGGCGCCGATCTGGTGACGCTGCACCTGTACTCGCCGCCGCTGGCACGGATGGAACTGTTCGGCATGGAGCCGCAGCAACGGCGCTTCCGCCACTGCGACGACCGCCTGGAATACCAGATCTGATCCCGGCAAACAAAAAGCACGGCCTAAGCCGTGCTTTTCCGGGACCGACGGACCGAGCTCAGAAGCGGTACTGCATCTGCAGGCCGAGCAGGTGGCCGGTGATCGACGAATACTCGCCCTGCAGCCGGCTGCGGCTGCCGAACGGGCTCGGAGGCGAGCTGTTGTCTATCTTGGTGTCGCCGACGGCGCGCAGATAGGCGTAGCCGAGGTCCACGCGGGCCTGCTTGTTGATCTGGTAGCTGCCGCCCAGGCTCAGCCAGACGCGGTCGGCGTCCGGAATCAGCGCGTTGCGATGCTGGGCGTTCGGCACCGGCGTGGTTTCATAGCCGAGGCCGGCGCGCAGCGTCAGCGCGTCGTTGTAGAAGTAGTCGCCGCCCAGCGACAGCATCCAGCTGTTCTTCCAGTGGTTGTCGATGCGGGTGGTGGTGTCGATGGGGCCGAAGGCCGGGCTGCCCTTGATCACCAGCTGGTCGAAACGGCTCCAGCGGGTCCAGCGCGCGGCGGCGCCGACGGCGAACTTGCCGTTCAGCTTGCTGTAGCCGCTCAGCAGCAGCGATTCCGGCGCGGTCACGTCGGCCGAGCCGGCGAAGGTGCCGTTCAGCTTCAGGCCCAGCGGCGCCAGCGCGCCCTGGGTCGGGAAGCCGGTATTGATGTAGTCGCCCTCGGCCTGGTGATGGATCTTGGAACGATAGGACAGGCCGACGCGGCTATCGGCGTCGAACGAGTACATCACGCCCAGGTTGTAGCCGAAGCCCCAGCTGTCGGCCTTGATCTCGCCGGTCGCGCCCGGCAGGTAGGCGCCCTTCTTCAGGTGCGCCTTCGCGTACTGGGCGGAGACGCCGGCGCCGAAGCTCCAGCGCTCGTCCAGCTTGTAGGCCAGCGACGGATTGATGTCCAGCGTCTTGATCGAGCTGGAGATGCCGTTGTCGCGGCCGCCCCAGTTGTCGCCGTAGCGCGCGCCGAGGCCGAACGGCGTGGTCAGGCCGATGCCGGCGTACAGCTTGTCGCTGAGCTGGCGGGTCAGATAGGCGTGGGGAATGAATTCGCCCGGCGCGCGGCCGTTGTCGTCGGCCGCGACCGTGCCGACGCTGACCTGCCGCGTCAGCGGATTGACCGTGGTGCTGGTATTGCTGCCGTGGAACGGCGCGTCGATCTCGGCGTAGGTGAAGCCGCCCTGCACACGGGTGCCGGACAGCAGGGTCATGCCGGCCGGATTGTAGAACACGGCGGACAGATCGTCGCCGGCGACGCCGGCGCCGGCGTAGGCGCGGCCCATTCCGGCGACGCTCTGCTCGGTCAGCTGGAAACCGGCCGCCTGGACGGCCGGCGCGGCGATGAGCAGCGTGGCGACGGCGCAGGACAGCAGGCGGGGACGGAGAAGCGGATGCATATTATTGTGTTTCCTGTATGCGCGGGCGGATCCGGCGCCTGACGGCGGCGGCGATGATAAATAGATAGCGCCCGCATCTTTTTAGGCGCTGGAGTCTAAACTCGAACCGTCCTCTTCGCAACAAAAACACATAAGATCGTTAAACATCATGAAGAGGCGCCGGCGCAATCGTCGCGGCGGCCTGTGCTAGAATTCCAGCCCCGACTTCCTCAGCGAGGCATCGCTTCCGATCATGAAGAAACTGATCTGCAGTCTGACCCTGGCCATGCTGCCGGCGCTGGCGCTGGCCGCCCCGGTGGTGGAAATGAGCACCAACAAGGGCAATATCGAAATCACGCTGGACCAGGCCCGCGCGCCGAAGAGCGTGGCCAACTTCGTCGCCTACGCCAAGGCCGGCCACTACAACGGCACGGTGTTCCATCGCGTGATCGACGGTTTCATGATCCAGGGCGGCGGCTTCGACACCAAGCTCAATCAGAAGCCGACGCGCGCGCCGATCGCCAACGAGGCCGGCAACGGACTGAAGAACGATGTCGGCACCATCGCGATGGCGCGGACCGCCGACCCCAATTCCGCCACCGCCCAGTTCTTCATCAACGTCGCCAACAACGACTTCCTGAATTACAAGTCGCCGACGCCTCAGGGCGCCGGCTATGCCGTCTTCGGCAAGGTCACCAAGGGGATGGATGTGGTCAACCGGATCGCCAAGACGCGCACCGGCAGCATGAACGGCATGGACGACGTGCCGTTCGAGCCCATCGTCATCCAGAAAGTCACCGTCAAACCGTAAGGCCGCGCTTGCGGCTGCCGCACCAAGGAAAGCACCATGATCAAACTGACGACCAACTTCGGCGAAATCACGCTGGAACTGAACCATGAAAAAGCGCCGCAGACCGCCGCCAACTTCGAGCAGTACGTGAAGAGCGGCCACTACGACGGCACCATCTTCCACCGCGTGATCAACGGCTTCATGATCCAGGGCGGCGGTTTCGACGTCGACATGAACCAGAAGCCGACGCAGGATCCGATCCAGAACGAGGCCAACAACGGCCTGTCCAACAAGACCTACACCGTCGCGATGGCCCGCACGATGGACCCGCACTCCGCTTCGGCGCAGTTCTTCATCAACGTCTCCGACAACGACTTCCTCGATTTCAAATCGGAAAGCAGCCAGGGCTGGGGCTACGCCGTGTTCGGCCAGGTCGTCGCCGGCCAGGAAGTCGTCGACCGCATCAAGACCGTCCGCACCGGCCGCAACGGCATGCATCAGGACGTGCCGGTCGATCCGGTCGTGCTGGAAAAGGCCGAAATCATCTAATACGCCGCCGTTCGCACGCAGCCGGGGCGCCAGCCCCGGCTTCCGTTCATCCCTGTCAAGCGCAGCCATGGCCATCCATTTCATTTCCGATCTGCACCTCGCCGACGACACGCCGGCGCTCACCAGGCTGTTCCTGGACACGCTCGCCGGCTGGCGCGGCCGGATAGAGGCGCTGTACATCCTCGGCGACCTGTTCGAATACTGGGTGGGCGACGACGACGATTCCCCGTATCTGGAGGAAGCGCTGGCGGCGCTGCGCGCCTTCGCCGCCGAGACGCCGCTGTTCGTGATGCGCGGCAACCGCGATTTCCTGTTCGGCGCCGGCTTCGAGGCCCGTAGCGGCGCCAGGCTGCTGGACGACCCGACGCTGATCGAGGCCCATGGCCGGCGCATCCTGCTCAGCCACGGCGACGCGCTGTGCGCCGACGACACCGCCTATCAGCAGTTCCGCGCCGTCAGCCGCAGCCCCGCATGGCAGCAGGCGATGCTGGCGCGGCCGCTGGCCGAACGCCACGCCATCGCCCGCCACGCGCGCGCGCAAAGCGAAATGAACAAACAGGCCAACGGCCTGAGCGCCATTTCCGACGTCACCGAGACCGCCGTGCAACAGCTGCTGGCCGCCCATGGCTGGCCGACGCTGATCCACGGCCACACGCACCGGCCCGGCCATCATCGGCACCAGGCCGGCGACAGCCATGCAGAGCGCTGGGTGATCCGTGACTGGCACGGCGAGGCCGGCGGCTATCTGCTGCTGGACGACGCCGGCATCCAGGCGCTGCCGCTGGGGGGCTAAGCCTCCGCTCTCCGAGGACGCCGCGCCGCCAGCCGGCGCCGCTCCCCCGTTTCGCCGTCCCCTCCTCGTCGGCCACCCCCGGCCGCAAACGCCTGAAGCGCAACAGAAAAATACCCGCCTCTCCATACCTGTGGCCGGCCGCGCGGCCGACACCACTCGACACACTTCATGCCCCAAAAGCATAAAATTTAAGATAAAGACATATTTATTTATTATTTTTGCAATGATCGTTTATTGAAAATGAAATGACGTTCGACTAGATTTGCCGCTTTCGAAATTACTTTCAAGGCAAAATATGTTCATCCAGCCAGAAGCGCCGGGAGCCGCCGCAGCCTCCCCGCTTTCCATCGAGCCCGGCGTGAACGCCGCCTGCCTCGAAACCCAAACGGCGACTTAGCCGCTCCGGCCTGAAGGCAGCTTGTTCTCAGCATGCCCAGGCCATCCCGCCCGACAAGACAAAAGCATTAAAACCACGTATCTGGCTCAAAACAGGGAAATAGAATGAAACGACATCACTATCTGCGCCCCGTCGCGCTCGCGGTCCTGGCCGCGCTGAGCAGCCCGGCCGCGCTGGCGGACAGCACCCAGCTGGAATCCGTCACCATCACCGGCGCCGGCGACAAGCTCGGAGTCGGCCTGCTGCAACAACAGGAAGGCGCGCGGGCGCGCAGCGACGTCAGCAAGGCCGCGCTGGAGAAACAAAGCCCGACCTCGAACATCTACCAGGGCATCAATATGCTGCCCGGCGTCAACGCGTCCAGCCAGGACAACTCCGGCATGTTCGGCGGCGCGCTGACCATACGCGGCTTCAACTCCGACCAGATCGGCGTCACCATCAACGGCGTGCCGGTCAACGACTCCGGCAGCTACAGTGTGTACCCGCAGGAATTCGTCGACCTGGAAAACCTGTGCCAGGGCTCGGTCACCCAGGGCTCCAGCGACACCGACGCGCCGCACATGGGCGCCAGCGGCGGCAATATGAGCTTCGTCACCTGCGATCCGGAAAAGGAGCGCCGCGTGCGCTTCGCCCAGAGCCTGGGCAGCAACAGCCTGCAACGCACCTACATCCGCGGCGATACCGGTCTGTTCGCCGACGGCAAGGCCCGTGCCTTCGCCAGCTATTCGCACAGCGAAACCGACAAGTGGAAAGGCGCCGGCGGCATGAAGCGCGACCACGTCGACACCGGCATCCGCTATGACTTCAGCGGCGGCTACATCAACGCGTCCGTGCTGTACAACCGCCAGATCGGCAACGCCTTCGGCACCCCGACGCTGCAGCAGTTGCAGCAGACCGGCTACGGCTACGACTACTCCACCAGCTTCATTCCCGGCCATCTGACGCCGAAGAACGGCACCGCGCAGAAGGAAACCGGCCCGAATCCGGCCTACTACCAGCTGCAGCAGAACCCGTTCGAGAACGTGATCGCCAAGGTGGACGCCGTGCTGAAGCTCGGTCCGGACACCCGCGTCAAGATCCAGCCCTACTTCTGGTACGGCTACGGCGGCGCCACCAGCCAGCAGACCCAGTCCGAGAGCGCCTTCCTGAACAAGTCCACCCATACCGACACGGCCGCCAAGGATTTGAACGGCGACGGCGACACGCTGGACACCATCGTGGTCAACGGCAGCAGCATCACCCGCACCCGCCGCCCGGGCATCACCGTCACCATGGAGCAGAGCCTGGGCAACCATCTGCTGCAGGCCGGCGTGTGGTACGAGCGGGCCCAGCACATCCAGACCGGTCCGGAAAGCCTGACCAACGCCGACGGCAGCCCGCAAGACCCCTGGATGCAGTCCAATCTGGTCACCCGCCCGGACGGCAGCCTGTACCAGTACCGCGACTGGGAAACCGTCAGCACCGCCACCCAGCTGTTCGCCATCGGCACCTTCAACTTCCTGGACGACCGCCTCGGCATCAACGCCGGCCTGCGCACGCCGCAGATCAAGCGCGAATTCACCAACCACGCCAACGACGGCTGCGGCGCCTCCAGCAAGACCTGCGCGGCGGCCTACGACTACACGATCAACAAGACCTACCGCGAAACCCTGCCCAGCTTCGGCATGCGCTACTACCTGGCGCCCAAGCAGCAAGTGTTCTTCAACATCACCAAGAACTACCGCGCGGTGCCGAACTACGCCTACAGCAGCAGCAACGGCAATGTGCAGGTGATCAACGGACAGGTGGTGATGAGCAACGACGTGGTGCCGGAAACCTCGGTCAATACCGACCTGGGCTACCGCTGGCAGGGCGACATCCTGACGCTCAGCGGCTCGCTGTTCAACGTGGACTTCCGCAACCGCCAGGCCAATTCCTATGACCCGGTGACGCTGAAATCGGTGAACATCAACGCCGGCGGCGTGCATACCTGGGGCGGCGAGATCGAACTGGGCACCGTGCCGGTCAAGGGCTGGAGCGCCTACGCCTCGTTCACCAGCAACCACAGCGAGATCCAGAACAACCTGAGCTGGAAGGACCCGTCCGGCAACAACACCGTGCTGGCGACCCAGGGCAACGACTTCCCGATGACGCCGCGCTGGATGGCCGCGCTGTCGCTGCAATACTCGCCGGGCGCCTGGTATGTCCGCACCGACGTCAAACACACCGGCAAGCAGTTCGCCACCCTGGTCAACGACGAGGTGGTGCCGGAATACACGACGGTGGATCTGGATGCCGGTTACCGCTTCGGCAATATAGGCATGCTGAAGAATCCGACGCTGAAGCTGAACCTCAGCAATATGTTCAACACCAGCTACCGCATTCCGAGCTCGTACAAGGTCAACGCCGCCGATACCGTGCGCTACAACCTGGGCGCGCCGCGCAGCGTCGCCGTGACGATGTCGGTCGACCTGTAAGCATCGCCGACCCTCTGGCAGAACCGGCCGCCGACGCGGCCGGTTTTTATTTTTAACGCCGTTGTCATCAATGGCGCTTTGCCCCATCATCGCCATTCGTTCGCAGTCCAAACCATCCGGAGAATCGCCGTGTCACGCCGCATCCCGCTTCCGCTGTCGTCCTGCCTGTTCGCGCTGAGCCTGTCCGGCCAGGCCCTCGCCGCCCTGCCCTCGGCGCCCAGCGCCGTCGACGACGGCGCGCTCGGCTACTACCGCCAGGCCGCCGCCGGACCGGACGGCATCGTCTTCGCCGCCGAGGGCGAATTGTGGAGCGTGCCTTACGATGGCGGCGTCGCGCGCCGGCTGACCGGCGGGCCGGTCGACGCCGCGATGCCGGCCATCTCGACCGACGGCCGCTGGCTGGCCTTCGTCGCCAGCTACGACGGCGCGCCCGAGGTCTATCTGATGCCGGCCGCCGGCGGTCCGACCCGCCGCCTGACGGTGGACGGCGACCGCGGCGTCCGGGTCGAGGGCTGGAGCCGGGACGGTCGGGTGCTGGTGGCCAGCAGCCGCTACAGCGGCAAGCCCGACACCCGGCTCTATCTGCTGGACCCGGCCAGCGGCCGGCGCGCGCCGCTGCCGCTGGCCCAGGCGGCCGAAGCCTGTCTCGACGGCGAGGGTCTGCCGACGCTGTTCGCCCGCCAGCCGCAGCCGTCGGACAATGTCGTCGGCTACGTCGGCGGCCAGCGGCAGCAGTTGTGGAGCTGGCGGCCGGGCCGGGAAGCCAGGCCCGCCTTCCCCGGCCATCCCGGCACCAGCCGCCAGCCGATGTGCGACGGCGACCTGGCCTATTTCATCAGCGACAAGGGCGGCCGGCTGAATCTGTGGCAGGCGCGGCTTGACGCCGACGGCGTCCTCGCCGACGGCAAAGCGCTGACCGCCTACCGCGATTTCGAAGTGCGGGGCGCCAGCCTGGCCCATACCGCCGCCGGCAGCCGCATCGTCTATACCCGCGCCGGCGCCATCCATGTGCTGGACCCGCGGACCGGCGTCGACCGCGCGCCGGCGATACGGCTGAATTCCGACTTCGAACAGCTGCGGCCGCGGATGATGGCCAGCCCGGCGCCGTATCTGTCGGCGCTGGCGGTATCGCCGAACGGCGACCGCGTCGCCGCGCAGGCGCGCGGCTTCGTATCGGTGTTCCCGGTCGGCGCAGGCCGTCGCGCCGACGTGCTGGCCGACAGCGGGCAGCGCGCGCGCGAACTGCTTTTCTCCGCCGACGGCAAATCGCTGCTGATCACCAGCGACAGCAGCGGCGAGCAGGAATTCTGGCGGGTCGACGCCCGCGGCGGCGGCGCCCGCCAGTTGAGCCGCGGTGGCGACTCGCCGATCTACCGGCCCAGCCTCGCCCCCGACGGCAGGAAACTGGTCTACACCGACGGCCGGCGCCGGCTCTGGCTGCTGGATACCGCCAGCGGCGCCAGGATGCTGCTGCGCCAGCTGGACCAGGGCGAATTCGCCGACTTCGCCTGGTCGCCGGACAGCCGCTACCTGGCCTACGCCGCCGACGCCGCCAACGATTTCAGCCGGCTGTGGTTGTACGATGACGCAAGCGGCATGCACCAGCCGCTGTCCAGCGACCGCTACCACGCCCGCAGCCCGGCCTTCTCGCCGGACGGCAAGGTGCTGTACTTCCTCAGCGACCGCAATCTCGACTCGGAAGTACCCAGCCCATGGGGCCAGCGCGATCCCGGCCCCTATTTCAACAAGCAGGCCAAGATCTACGGCCTGCTCTTGGAGGCCGCCGCCCGCTGGCCGTTCCAGCCGCGCGACGAGCTGGCGCGCCCGAGCGCCGGCGACGAAAAAGGCGGCAAGGACGAGCAGGACGACAAGCCGGCCGGCGCCGACAAGGCCACCAAAAAGGCCGCGCCGGTCAAGCTGGACGCCGGCGCCATGCACAGGCTGTACGAGGTGCCGCTGGAACCGGGCAACTACGACAATCTGCAGGTCGACGCCAAGCGCCTGTACTTCACCCGCGCCGACAAGCCGGAAGCCGAGCTACGGCAGTTGCTTAGCCTGGCGATAGAGGCGCCGGACCCGACTCCGCCCAAGCCCGCCGTCCTCAGCGACGGCGTCAAGGAATACCGGCTGTCAGCCGACCGCAAGCACCTGCTGTTGCGACGCGAGACCGCCGGCCAGGCCGGTCTGCTGGTGGTGCCGGCCGCCGCCAAATTGCCGACGGAACTGGACAAACACACCGTCAGCCTGAGGGATTGGGCGCTGCCGCTGGATCCGCGCGCCGAATGGCGGCAGATCTTCGCCGACACCTGGCGCATGCACCGCGACACCGTGCATCTGGCCACGCTGCGCGCGGTCGACTGGGACGCCGTGCGTCGCCGTTTCGAACCGCTGGTGGACAAGGTGACCAGCCGCCAGGAATTGAACGACGTGATCGCGCAGATGATCGCCGAAATCGGCATCCAGCACAGCCAGGTCGGCCTGCGGGACGGCGCGACGGCCGGCGACGTCGGCCAGCTGTCGGCCGACTTCAGCCCGGTCGCCGGCGGCCTGCGGATAGACGCGATCTGGAGCGGCGATCCCGAATTGCTGGAGGAGCGCTCGCCGCTGGCGCGTCCGGAAGCGGACCTGCGCGTCGGCGACGTCATCCGCGAAATCAACGGCCAGCCGCTGGCCACCGAATACGCGCTGGCCAGCGCGCTGCGCGGCCAGATCGGCAAGCAGGTTCTGCTGAAGGTCAGCCGCGGCGAAGCCTCCCGCCAGGTCATCGTCCAGCCGGTCAATCTGGGCCGCGACCGCCAGTTGCGCTACCTGGGCTGGGAAGGGCAGCGCCGGCACCGGGTGGAGCAGGCGGCGGCGGGACGCATCGGCTACCTGCACCTGCAGGCGATGGGCAAGGCCGACGCGGCGCGCTGGGCGCGCGAATACTATCCGGTATTCGAGCGCGAAGGCCTGATCATAGACTTGCGCCGCAACAACGGCGGCAATATCGACCAGTGGCTGCTGGAAAAGCTGCTGCGCCGCGTCTGGGTATGGTGGCAGCCGGGCAACCAGCTGCCGGCCGTCTCCAATCCGCCGCACGCCTTCCGCGGCAAGGTGGTGGCGCTGATAGACGGCGACACCTACTCGGACGGCGAGACCTTCGCGCTGGGCCTGCAGCGGCTGGGCATCGCCACGCTGATAGGCCAGCGCACCGCCGGCGCCGGCATGTGGCTCAGCGATAACAACGAAACGCGGGACAAGGGCATCGCCCGCGCCGCCAGCATGCCGCAGTTCGTCGTCGACGCGGACGGCGATCGCCGCTGGGTAGTGGAGGGACGCGGCGTGGCGCCGGACATCGAGGTGGACAACCCGCCCTGGGCCAGCTTCCGCGGCGAGGACGCCCAGCTGGAGGCCGCCATCCGCTACCTGCGGCAAAACCTGCCGACCCGGCCGGCGGCATCGCCGCAGGCGCCGACCGGCGGCGCCCAGGGCAGCCGCTTCGGCGGCTTCTAGCGGATCACGGCCGCCGCGGCCGCCACATCGGCCACCAGCCCGTCTCCGCCGCATGGGCGGCGGAGACGGCGATGCCGGGCAAGGCCAGCAACTCGCCGCCGCCATCGAACAACAAGGGCCAGCGCCGCCGCAGCAGCGGCGGCACGCCGGCCTCGCGCAGCAGGTCCTTGATCTCGCGCCGGCCGACCCGGGCCGGCAGTTTTTCCCCGCCCCGGCGCTGCCGCAGCCACAGGCCGCCGGCCAGCGCCGATTCCGACAAGCCGAAAGGCCGCTTCTCCCACTCCAGACGACCGCCCCAATCCGGCAGCTCCAGCGCCTCCCCGCCCCGCCAGTCGAGCCGACTGTCGCCGATATGACACTGTACTTTCGTCCAGGCCTGCACGACGTTGGCATAACGCAACAGATGGCCTTCGATCAATTCCAACTGAGGGCTGGCGCCCGCGCCCGCCTCGTCGAGCTGGCGCAGGAACTCAAGCAAGGCCGCCGGCTCCGGCGCGGCCCAGCCCAGGCTGTCCAGCCAGTACAGCAGCGCCAGACGCCGCCGCGGCGCCGACAGGGCCGCCAGCGCCGGCCAGGACAGCCCGCCGTCCATCGCGGCCGCGGCCGCGTCGGCCGAG
Organism: Chromobacterium sp. CV08; assembly: GCF_051129845.1. Taxonomy (NCBI): domain Bacteria; kingdom Pseudomonadati; phylum Pseudomonadota; class Betaproteobacteria; order Neisseriales; family Chromobacteriaceae; genus Chromobacterium; species Chromobacterium sp. CV08. Next base: position 1,753,188 of record NZ_CP150453.1, on the reverse strand, counting down.
GCCACTTCGTCCAGCACGGCGGCGGCGTCGGCCTGCAAGGCGGCCGCGCGCGCCAGGTGGCTGCGGTAATGGGGGATGGCGCGCGCGATGCGCGGCAGGATGTCGTGCCGCAGCAGATTGCGGCGGTAGCGGGTGTCCAGATTGCTCTCGTCGTCGACCCAGGCCAGTCCGCGGGCGCGGACGTAGTCGTGCAGCCGGTCCCGCCCGATTCGCAGCAGCGGCCGCCACAACAGCCTGCCGGGCGCCAATTCGCGCAGCGCCGGCATCGCCGCCAGCGCGCGGACGCCGCCGCCGCGCAGCAGCTGCAGCAGCACCGTCTCGGCCTGATCGTCCAGATGGTGGGCCAGCGCGACCACGCCGGCCGCCGAACCGCGGTAGACGGCGTAGCGCGCCTCGCGCGCGGCCGCCTCCAGGCTGTCTCCGCCGCCGACGGCCACCGTCACCCGTTCGACGCGCAAGGGCACGGCGAGGTCGGCGCACAGCCGGCGGCAGTGCTCGGCCCAGGCGTCGGCGTTCGGGCTCAGGCCGTGATGGACATGGACGGCAGACAATTCGAGGCCGGGACACCGCTCGCGCTCGGCGCACAACAGCGCCAACAGCGCCACCGAATCCAGCCCGCCGGACAGGCCGACCTCAAAAGCACATTGGCCGGACAGATCGTCCGGCCAATGCAGGGTCAGGCTGTCCGCCGGATCAGGCGGCGTCTTCCTTGAAGCGGCCATAACTCATCAAGCGGTCGAAGCGCTGCTTCAGCAGCTCGTCCAGCGCCTTGCTCTGGACTTCCTTCAATTGATCCTGGAGCACGCGCTTCAGCGTCGTCATCATCTGCGCGTGATCGCGGTGGGCGCCGCCGGTCGGCTCGGTGACCACGCGGTCGATCAGACCCAGCGTCTTCAAGCGCGGCGCGGTGATGCCCAGCGCCTCGGCCGCGTCGGACGCGCGCTCGGCGGTCTTCCACAGGATGGAGGCGCAACCTTCCGGCGAAATCACCGAATAGGTCGCGTATTGCAGCATGTTGACGCTGTCGCCGACGGCGATGGCCAGCGCACCGCCGGAACCGCCCTCGCCGATCACGGTGACGACGATGGGCACGCGCAGACGGGTCATCTCGTACAGATTGCGGCCTATCGCCTCGGACTGGCCGCGCTCCTCGGCGCCGATGCCGGGCCAGGCGCCGGTGGTATCGACGAAGGTGAACACCGGGATACCGAACTTCTCGGCCAGCTTCATCAGGCGCAGCGCCTTGCGATAGCCTTCCGGGTGCGGCATGCCGAAGTTGCGGCGGATCTTTTCCTTGGTGTCGCGGCCCTTCTGCTGGCCGATCACCATCACCGACTGGCCGTTGAAACGGGCCAGGCCGCCTACGATGGCGGCGTCGTCGGCAAACGCGCGATCGCCGTGCAGCTCTTCAAAGTCGGTGAAGATCGCCTGGATATAGTCCAACGTATAAGGACGCTGCGGATGCCGCGCCACCATCGCGATCTGCGACGGCGTCAGCTTGGCATACAGCGTCTTCGTCAGTTCCAGACTCTTCTTCTGCAGGCGTGCGATCTCCTCGGAGATATCCAGCACAGAATCGTCCTGCACGAAACGCAGCTCTTCAATTTTGTTCTCGAGCTCGGCAATCGGTTGCTCAAAATCGAGAAAGGTCGGCTTCATTCTTCACATCATCCGTCAAACCTTGATTCGCGGCATCATACATGAGGCGCAAACTCGCCGTCACCCGTTGAGCCGGCAAAACAACGGAAAATTGGAGCAAATATTCAAAATCCCGGGCTTCGGCAAAAAAACTTCGCCCCGCCACTTGCACAAGCTTAAACCCTGTGCTTTAATTCGCCTCCTCGCTGAAACGCAAGCAGCGAAACGAATTCAGGGCGTTTAGCTCAGTTGGTAGAGCGTCTGCCTTACAAGCAGAATGTCGGCGGTTCGACTCCGTCAACGCCCACCAGGGTTTACGGTTGGAGTGGTAGTTCAGTTGGTTAGAATACCGGCCTGTCACGCCGGGGGTCGCGGGTTCGAGTCCCGTCCACTCCGCCAACAAGACAAGCAGTATCGAAGGGCGTTTAGCTCAGTTGGTAGAGCGTCTGCCTTACAAGCAGAATGTCGGCGGTTCGACTCCGTCAACGCCCACCAGGGTTTACGGTTGGAGTGGTAGTTCAGTTGGTTAGAATACCGGCCTGTCACGCCGGGGGTCGCGGGTTCGAGTCCCGTCCACTCCGCCAACGAGACAAGCAGTATCGAAGGGCGTTTAGCTCAGTTGGTAGAGCGTCTGCCTTACAAGCAGAATGTCGGCGGTTCGACTCCGTCAACGCCCACCAGGGTTTACGGTTTGGAGTGGTAGTTCAGTTGGTTAGAATACCGGCCTGTCACGCCGGGGGTCGCGGGTTCGAGTCCCGTCCACTCCGCCAACAAGACAAAGCAGCATCGTGGGCGTTTAGCTCAGTTGGTAGAGCGTCTGCCTTACAAGCAGAATGTCGGCGGTTCGACTCCGTCAACGCCCACCAGAAGGTTACGGTTTGGAGTGGTAGTTCAGTTGGTTAGAATACCGGCCTGTCACGCCGGGGGTCGCGGGTTCGAGTCCCGTCCACTCCGCCAACGTTATAAAGCAGCGCCAGTTTTTAAGCTTTCGGGCGGTTAGTCTCAGTTGGTAGAGCACTGCCTTCACACGGCAGGGGTCGCTGGTTCGAGTCCAGTACCGCCCACCAGAAAAACGGAGTGGTAGTTCAGTTGGTTAGAATACCGGCCTGTCACGCCGGGGGTCGCGGGTTCGAGTCCCGTCCACTCCGCCAACGTTATAAAGCAGTGCCAGTTTTAAGCTTTCGGGCGGTTAGTCTCAGTTGGTAGAGCACTGCCTTCACACGGCAGGGGTCGCTGGTTCGAGTCCAGTACCGCCCACCAGAAAACGGAGTGGTAGTTCAGTTGGTTAGAATACCGGCCTGTCACGCCGGGGGTCGCGGGTTCGAGTCCCGTCCACTCCGCCAATGACGAAAAAGCAGCCCGCGGGCTGCTTTTTTGCATTCCGATCCTGGCAAGGCATGCATTCCGCTCATCATGCACGGCATTCGCAATCATATGCGGTAAATTTGCCAAAATTGCCGTTGGCATTGATACTGTCTGACTTTATACATTGCATATCAAGAGATTACACAATGAATAAGGCAATGCTGCTGGCGGCCTGCCTCGCCTCCCCGCCCATACTGGCCGGCACCGCCCCCGCCGCAGACTCCGCCATCTGGCAATATCGGGTACGAGCCGGCGACACGCTGTGGTCGGTCGCCTCGCAGCACCTGCTTTCCCCCGGCTACGTGCCCCAACTGCAGGCGCAGAACCATATCGCCAACCCATACCGACTATCGTCCGGCAGCGTGCTGAACATCCCCTACGCCTGGGTCAAACAGGATGCCGCCGCCGCCACGCTGGACGAAATGTCCGGCCAGGTGACGGCGCAGGGCCGCAACGGCGCCGCGCTCGACCTGATCCGAGGCCAGCGCTATGCCAGCGGCACCCGCTTCAGCACCGGCCGCGACTCCATGCTGCGCCTGCGCTTTCGCGACGGCTCGCTGCTGGTGCTGAACGCCAATACCACCTTGACGCTGGAAAACCAGGCCTACTACCCCAGCACCGGCGCGATCCGCTCGCAAAACCGGCTGGACCAGGGCAGCACGGGCAGCTCGGTCATACCCAATCTGCTGATGCCTAGCCGCTACAGCATCCAAACCCCGTCCGCCGTCACCACCGTCCGAGGCACCGAGTTCCGCGTCCGCAGCACCGCCGCCGACGACACCGCCGCCGAAGTGCTGCGCGGCAAAGTCCATGTGCAAGGCGGAGGGCAGGAGGTCGACGTGCCGGCCGGTTTCGGCAGGCGCGGCAAGTCCGACGGCGGCCAGCCGGAAGCGCTGCCGGAAGCGCCGCGTCTGGACGGCCTGGCGCCGCGCTACGACTTCAATCCGCCGCCGCTGCGCTGGCGGGCCGGCGCAGGCGAAACCGGCTACCACCTGGCCCTGAACCGGCTTGGCGACGGCGCCCTGATTCAGGAACGGACCGGCGCCGCGCCTTCGTTCTATCCCTTATTGCCGGAAAACGGCGACTACCAGCTGAGCATCCGCGCCGTCAATGCCGCCGGCCTGGAAGGCTTCGACAGCCACCGCCCGCTACAGCTGCTCGCCTATCCGCCGCCGCCGTTGCTGATCGTCTCCGGGCCGGAGCAGCGCGGCGCCGTGCTGACGGTGCGGAGTACCGCCGACGCCGAGCACCCCGCCTGGCTGCAGGTGGCCCGCGACGCCGACTTCCGCCAGCCGCTGTACGACGGCCGGCTGGCGCATCCGCAGTGGCAACTGACGCTGCCGGGCCAGGGCGTCTGGTACTGGCGCGCGGCCTCGGTCGGCCCCGACGGCCGGCTCGGTCCCTACGGCGACGTCCAGCGGCTGGACGTGACCGGCTGGATGACGGTGCCGGACATTCGCCCCGCCGCGCTCGCCGGCCGCCGCTATCCGCTACCCGCCCTGCGCTACACGCTGCAACTGGCGCCGCTGGAAGCGCCGGCCGCCACGACGTTCCGCCTCGCCTCCGCTCAACCGCTGTGGCTGCTGCGCGACTTGCCGCGAGGCCGGTTTGCCGTCACCATCCACGTCGACGACAACGATGGCTACCACGCCGAAGAACAATATCCGTCGCTGACCTTGCCATGAACTCGGCCTCCGGCGCCGTCACAATCGGCGCGCGGACGTAATCCGGACAACGTTGAATGCATGCCCCCCGACTGCCCAGAGCCGGCCAGCTCGCTTCGCTGCTGCTGGCCCTGCTGGGCTTACTGCTGATCAGCAGCCAATTGCTGAGCCGGCTGGATTTCTGGCTGTACGATGGCCTCACCCGCGGCAACTTCGATCACGGCGACCATATCGGCGTCACCGTGATCGCCATCGACGAGAAAAGCCTGGCCGAACTCGGCCGCTGGCCGTGGCCGCGCGCCTACCATGCGCAGTTGCTCGACAAGCTGCACCGCGCCCGCGCGGTCGGCCTGAACATCGCCATCGCCGAACCGTCGGCGCAGCCGGAGGCCGACCAGCACCTGGCGCAGGCCATTCGCCGCAACGGCCGGGTCATCGGTCCGGTGTTTCCCGAACTGCAAGGCAAGCGGCTGGTGGAAACGCGACCGCTGCCGCAGCTGGCCCGGAACATGGCGGGCCTGGGCCACACCGACTTCGAACAGGACGACGACGGCATCATACGCCGCGTCTATCTGCAGGCCGGCCTGGGCGCGCCCCGCTATCCTAGCTTCGCCGGCGCCGTCGCCGCTCTCGCCGACGGCTGCCGGCGCGACATCCCGCCGCCGGCCACGCCAGGCCAGCCCTGGGTACGCGCCAAAGCGGCGATGGTGCCGTTCTCCGGCGGCGAGCGCCCCTACCAGCTGGTCTCGTATTCCGACGCGCTGAACCACTTGTCGTCCGACAGTTTCGCCGGCCGCATCGTGCTGATCGGCGCCACCGCCACCGGCCTCGGCGACAGCCATCTGACGCCGATCTCCGCCAACAACCGCGGCATGTCCGGCGTGGAGATCAACGCCTTCCTGCTGCACGGCCTGCTGGAAGGCCTGCGCGTCACGCCGCTGGAAGCGCCGTGGAAGGCCGTGCTCGGCGCCCTGGTTCTGTTGCTGGCCGACTGGCGCCTGTCGCGCCAGACCGCGCCGTACCGGCTGCTGGGCAGCTATGCCGCCGCCGCGCTGGCCATTCCCTGCGCCTCGGCGCTGACGCTCTACTTCGGGCATGTCTGGCTGGGCGGCAGCGTCGCGGCGCTGCTGTTGATGATGGCCGGGGCCTTGCGCTTCGCCGCCGGCCAGACGCGGCTGCACGCGCTGGCGATGACCGACGGCCTGACCGGTCTCGCCAACCGCCGAAGCTTCGACGAAACCTTCGCCTCCGTGCTGGCCGCGCACCAACGACGCCGTCGGCCGCTGGCCCTGATGATCATCGACCTCGACAACTTCAAGGGCTACAACGACCGCTACGGCCATTACGCCGGCGACGACGTGCTGCGGCGCACCGCCGACGCGCTGCGCCACTGCTTCGACCGCAAGGGCGAGACGGTGGCCAGGCTGGGCGGCGAGGAATTCGGCGTCCTGCTGGAAAACTGCTCGCCGGAGGCGGCCATGGCGGCCGCCGAGCGCTTCTGCCGCCATCTTGCCGGCCTGGAGCTGCCGCACGCCGCCAGCCCTCACGGCAAGGTCAGCTGCAGCATAGGCGTCGCGGCCCGGCCGCCGTTGGCCGACACGCCGCGCAGCCTGTTCGAGGACGCCGACCACGCGCTGTACCTGGCCAAGGACCAGGGCCGCAACCGGGTGTGCGCGGCGCGCGCGCCCGAACTCAGGGCATAAAAAAACCGCCGGCTGACGACGGCGGTTCGCGTAAACGGAGCGGGCCCGCTCAGCGGCGGCGGCGCGACACCAGCCACAGCGTCCAGACGATGACGCCGGCGAAGAAGACCGCCACCCAGAACGGCATCGTCATGCCGAGGAAGCGGCCCTGGATCTCGGCGCACTCGCCGCTGCCCTTCAGCACCTTGGACAGCACATCCCACAGCGGGAACGACTCCATCAGGAACTCCAGGCCCGGTCCGCACTGCGGCACCTGGTCGGCCGGCAGGCTCTGCAGCCACAACTGGCGCAGCGACACGCCGCCGCCGGCCAATGCCGCCAGCACAAGCAGGCCGCCCCAGACGCGCGCGCCTGCGCGTCCCGGATTATGCAGCGCGGCCAGCAAGGCGATGACGCCGACAGCCATCACGCCGATGCGCTGCAGTATGCAGAGCGGGCAAGGCTCCTGCCCCAACTGGTATTGCGCGTACAGCGCGAATGCGATGGCGGCGGCGCAGGCGGCCGCCACCAGGAAAAGTCCCTGTCTGTTCGTCATACTAAAACCCATCCCCCTAGGCTTTCTGGTTGTCTGCTGCGTGAACGCAGTGTAAACGAAAAAGCTGAGATTTTAGTACGCAGGCAAAGTTCAAAAAATGTCAAAGTTCCAGAAACGCCCGGATCGCGTCCTTCTGCTGCAAGGTGTCGCGGTAGCCCAGCGCGATCAGTTCGCGGCAGTAGTCGGGCTCGAACAGCAGATAGGTGGCCAGCGCGGTGCCGCGCTGCCGGGTGGCGCCGGTGCCCTTCATGATGAAGCGCAGTATCGGCGGGAACAATCGGGTGTGGCGGTAGACGATGCCTTCCAGCGACTTGCTGGGATTGAGCTGGAAGATTTCCACCTTTTTCAGCTGGGTCCGGCTGGCCAGCTCCTCGCTGCTCTGCAGCAAGGAAACGGTGTGGTTGATGCGGCTGAGCCGCTCCATGTCCACCGCCATGCTGTCGATGAACACGCTGTTAAGCAGATGGCCGAAGATCTGCGCCGGCATCGGATAGGCGCCGCTACTGCGCCGCTCTATCGTGTCGGGCCGCTGGCTGGCCAGCCCGACCACGAACAGCTTTTCCGCGCCCAGATGCAAGGCCGGCGACAGCGGCGACAGCTGGCGCACCGCGCCGTCGCAGTAGAACTTCTCGCCTATCCGCACCGATGGAAAGATCAACGGGATCGCCGCGGTGGCCATCAGATGGTCGAGGCCGATCCGCTCGCGTATGCCCAGCCGCTGATAGCGCGTCCACTCCTCCAAGCCGTCCTGCCCCTGGAAGAAGGTCACCGACATGCCGGTGGTGTAGCAGGACGCGGTCAGCGCCAGCGCCTGCAGCGCGCCGCATTCTATCGCCGGCTCGATCGCGTCGAACGGCATCGAGCGGCCCAGCGTCTCGCGCAGCGGCGCGTTGTCGAGGAAGCTCTGCGGATTGGGCCAGGCGTGACCGGCGCTCAGCAGCGAAATGCCGAAGTGCAGGAAGGTCTTGGCGAAATAGCCGAAGCTGACGTCGTACACGTCGCGGATGTGCAGCTGCTTCCACACCCGCGCCAGCGAGTTCACAGCCAGCTGGTAGTTGTCGGCGCCGGAAGCCAGCGCCACCGCGTTGATCGCCCCGGCCGAGGTGCCGCAGATGATGGGAAAGGGATTGTGCCTGGGGTCCGGCAATAATCGGGCGATGCCCAGCAACACCCCCACCTGGTAGGCGGCGCGGGCCCCCCCGCCCGACAACACCAAACCGATCCTGCTGGGTCTGCCCATGCTCGTCTCTTTCTTATCGCCTTGTTCAGTTCTATTTAGGCATAGTCAAAAAGACGAAGGGACGGCAAGCGTCAGAAGCCTCCAGCCTGCAGCAGCGCCCACAAATGGGCGGCCACCAGCGCGCGCCATGGCGAAAACGCGCTCAGCCAGGCCTCCGCCTGCCGTTGATCGGGCTTGTCGGCCATGCCCAGCACCATGCCCAGCGCCTTGCGCACCGCCACGTCGCCGTGCAGCGAGCCGTCCAGCCAGCCGTAGCCGCGCAGCAGCGCGTAGCTGACCGTCCACGGTCCGATGCCGGGCACCGCCAGCAGTCTTTCGGAAATGTCCTGTGCCGCCGCGCCGTCCAGCCAGCCGTCCAGCGGCAGCGAACCGTCGGCCGCCCCATGGCTCAGCGCCAGCAGCGCCCGGCTCTTGGCGCGCGAGAAGCCCGCCTCGCCCAGCTGATCGGCCGTCAAGGCCGCCAGCCTCGCCGCGTCCGGATGGCACAGCAGGCCGGAGGAATGGCGACAGTCGCAAAGCACGAGCATGCGCCGCCGTATCGTCACGGCCGCCGCCACGCTGATCTGCTGGCCGGTGATCGCCCAGGCCAGCGCCTCGAACGGCGTGGCGGTCTGCGGCACCCTGAGGCCGGCGCGCGCGGCGATCAGGCCCCCTAGCGCCGGATGGCCGCGATACCGGCTCTCGAACGCGTCCACCGGCTGGTTCAGGCCCAGCATGCGCCGGCCCATGCCCTCCAGCTCGCCGGCCTCCCCGGCGGCGCCGTCCACCTCCAGCCGCAGCACGGCGCGGCCGGGGCGGAAGCGCAGGTCGAGACAGGCCGGCAGGCCGCGCCACAACAAGCCCTTCCTCAGGCCGTCGTCGTCCACCTGCTCGGCCAGCCGCTCGCCGTCGCGGCGATGAAAGGCCAGGATGTCCTGCGGCCGGAATCCGGCCGGCAGATCGATGGTGCAATGAAGGACGGACATGATCAGCGGGCCTTGCGGAAAGTGAGATTGACGCGGCGCCCGCCCAGCAACGGATGTTCGCCCGGCTTGACCGGCTTCACGCCATGGAAGCGCATCCGGTCCGGACCGCCCCACACCAGCACGTCGCCGTGCTGCAACAGCATCGCGGCGGCCGGATCGGCGCGGCGCGAACCGCCGAGCAGGAAGACCGCCGGCAGGCCCAGCGACACCGACACGATGGGCGCGGAGAAATCGCGCTCGTCCTTGTCCTGGTGCAGGCCCATCCGGGCGCCGGGCAGATAGCAGTTGATCAGGCAGGCGTCGGGATCGAAGCCGGGAAAGCCGGCCGCCTCCGCCGCGTCCCGCGCCAGCGCGCGCAAGGCGGCCGGCATCGCCGGCCACGGCTGGCCGCTGTCGGGGTCGACGGCGGAATAGCGGTAGCCGCGGCGGTCGGACACCCAGCCCCAGTCGCCGCAGCTGGTGGTCGTCACCGACATCGCCTGGCCGCCCGGCGTGGCCATGCCGCGCGGCGGCGAGCGCCGCGCCACTTCGTCCACCGCCGCGAGCAGGCGCTCGGCGTCGGCGCAGGCCCAGCCGTGCAGCAGCACGGTGCCGGCCGCCAGCCGCTCGGCCCAGGGGCCGTCGTCCGGCGCGAACAGGCTGCCGCTCACTCGCCGCCGGCCACCATCATGGAGCCGATCAGCACCGAACCCATGCGGCGGCCGCCGCGGTCCAGCACATCGCTGCCGATGGCCTCGATATTGCGGAACATGTCGCGCAGATTGCCGGCGACGGTGATTTCCTCTACCGGATAGGCGATCACGCCGTTCTCGATCCAGAAGCCGGCCGCGCCGCGCGAGTAGTCGCCGGTGACGGTGTTGACGCCCTGGCCCAGCAGCTCGGTCACCAGCAGGCCGGTGCCCATCTGCGCCAGCAGCTCGGCCAGGCTCTCGCCGGTCGAATGCACGACCAGATTGTGCGCGCCGCCGGCATTGCCGGTGGTCTGCATGCCCAGCTTGCGCGCCGAATAGCTGCCGAGCAGATAGCCCTGCAGCACGCCGCCGTCGACCAGGCGGCGCGACTGCGTCGCGACCCCCTCGTTGTCGAAGGCGCTGCTGGCCAGGCCGCGCAGCAGCAGCGGATCCTCGTCTATCGTCACCAGCGGGGCCATCACCGGCTTGCCCAGCGAGTCGAGCAGGAAGGACGACTTGCGGTACAGGCTGCCGCCGCTGATGGCGGCGGTCAGATGGCCCAGCAGCGACATCGCCACCGGGGCCTCGAACAACACCGGGTACTGGCCGGTCTTGACGCGGCGCGAACCCAGCCGCCTCACCGCGCGCTCGCCGGCCAGGCGGCCGACCTCCTCCACCGGGAGCAGATCGTCGCGGTGGCGGGCGGCGGTATACCAGTAGTCGCGCTGCATCGCGCCGTCGGCCTCGGCCACGACCGCCGCCGACAGGCTGTGGCGGCTGCTGGCGAAGCCGCCGCTGAAGCCGTTGCTATTGGCGTAGACGAACTGGTTGGCCTGCACCGACACGCTGGCGCCCTCGGAATTGCGGATGCGGGCGTCGACCGCGCGCGCCGCGTCCTCGCAGCGGCGCGCCAGCGCTATCGCCTCCTCCACCGGCAGCTGCCACGGATGGAACAGGTCGAGGTCGGGCAGGTCGTCGGCCAGCAGTTGCGGATCGGCCAGGCCAGCGCAGTCGTCCTCGGCGGTGTAGCGCGCGATGTCCAGCGCGGCGCGCACGGTGTCGGACAGCGCCTCGTCGGAGAAGTCGGAGGTGTTGGCGTGGCCTTTGCGCCGCCCCAGATACACGGTGACGCTGACGCCCTTGTCCTGGTTGTACTCTATGGTCTCCACCTCGGACAGGCGCACGCTGACGGTCTGGCCTACGCCCTCGGAAACATCGGCCTCGGCGGCGCTGGCGCCTTGCTGACGCGCCAGCTCAAGCACTCGGGCGGCGACGCCGTCCAGGGTGTCGGGACTGAAACTGAATGTCTTATCTGCCATAGTATCTTTCGGAACGTGGAAACGGCCGGCGGCCTTTTCCGGTATCATACCAGCCTTGAAAACCGAGTGAGACCTAGCAACAATGACCGACCACCAGAACGACGACGATGGTTTCGTCAGCAAGTCCCAGCGCAAGCGCGACATGGACGCGCTGCAGGATCTGGGTAGCGAACTGGTCGAGCTGTCCAAGGATACGCTGAAGAAAATGGCGCTGCCGGAGGATCTGTTGTCCGCGCTGCTGGAATACAAGCGCCTGACCGCCCACGGCGCCATCCGCCGTCAGCTGCAGTACATCGGCAAGCTGATGCGCAATGTCGACCCCGAGCCCATCCAGCAGTATCTGCAGATACTCAAGGGCGAATCCTCCGAGCACATCGCCTGGCAGAAGCTGCTGGAACGCTGGCGCGAGAAGCTGATGGCCGACGACGCCAACCAGCCGCTGTTCCTGCAGAGCTTCCCGGAGACCGACCCCAAGCAGCTGCATTCGCTGGTGCGCCAGTCGCGCAAGGAAAAGCAGGACAACAAGCCGCCGAAGTCCTATCGCCAGCTGTACCAGCTGATCAAGGAACAGATCCCCGAGCCGGGCAAGCCGCGCATCTGGCAAAAGGACGAGGAAGAGGACGACGAGTGATGCTGAAGATAGGCCTGGTTTCGATTTCCGACCGCGCGAGCCAAGGCGTCTATGAGGACAAGGGCCTGCCGGCGCTGCGCGACTGGCTGGCCCGCGCCGTCACGACGCCGTTCGAGACGGTGGACAGGCTGATCCGGGACGAGCAGCCCGGCATAGAGGCGGCGCTCAAGGCGCTGGTCGACGAGGACGGCTGCCAGCTGGTGCTGACCACCGGCGGCACCGGCCCGGCGCCGCGCGACGTCACGCCGGACGCGACGCTGGCGGTGGCCGACCGCGTGATGCCCGGCTTCGGCGAGCAGATGCGCCAGATCAGCCTGCGCTTCGTCCCCACCGCCATCCTGTCCCGCCAGGTCGGCGTGATCCGCAAGCAGAGCCTGATCCTGAACCTGCCGGGCCAGCCCAAGGCGATACAGGAAACGCTGGAGGGCCTGCGCGGCGCCGACGGCAAGGTCGAGACGCCCGGCATCTTCGCCGCCGTGCCCTATTGCCTGGACCTGATAGGCGCGCCCTATATCGAAACCGACGAGGCGGTGGTCAAGGCCTTCCGCCCGAAATCCGCCGTCAAGCCGACGCCATGAGCTACCGCGCCCCGCGCTGGCTGCGCGGCGGCCACGCGCAGACCATCTGGCCGGCGCTGGCCGTCAAGGTGGACCCGCCGGCCTACCGCCGCGAGCTGTGGGACACGCCGGACGGCGCCCGCATCGCGCTCGACTTCGTCGACGGCCGCGCCGACGCGCCGCTGGTACTGTTGTTCCACGGCCTGGAGGGCAGCAGCGCCAGCCACTACGCCAAGGCGCTGATGCGGGCGGTGGCGGCGCGCGGCTGGAACGGCGCGGTGTCGCACTTCCGCGGCTGCGGCGGCGTCGACAATCCGCTGCCGCGCGCCTATCACGCCGGCGACGCGGCCGAGGTGCGCTGGATACTGCAGCGGCTGTCCGGCCGTTTCGCCGCCATCGCCGCCGTCGGCGTGTCGCTGGGCGGCAGCATGCTGTTGAACTACCTGGCGGAAGACGGCGCGGCCGCCCTGCCGCTGGCCGCCGCCGCGGTATCCGCGCCGCTGGACCTCGTCGCCGCCAGCACCCGGCTGGACCGCGGCCTGGGCAAGCTCTTGTACACCCGGATGTTCATGGACACGCTGAAGCCGAAGGCGATGGCCTCGCTGCAGCGGCATCCCGGCCTGTTCGATGCCGCCCGGCTGCGCCGCGCCCGCACCTTCGTGGAATTCGACGATCTGGTCACCGCGCCGCTGCACGGCTTCGGCACCGCGCTCGACTACTGGACCCGGGCCAGCAGCAAGCCCCGGCTCGGCCAGATCGTCCGGCCGACGCTGCTGCTGAACGCCCGCAACGATCCCTTCCTGCCCGAAAGCGCGCTGCCCGACGCCGGCCAGGTGTCGGCGGCGGTGACGCTGGACTTCCCAAGCGACGGCGGCCATGTCGGCTTCGCCACCGGCCCGTTCCCGGGCCGGATAGACTGGCTGCCCCAACGGCTGCTGGCCTTCCTCTCCCCCCACCTGGCGCCCTGAGCGCGCGCGCCGCTAGCGGCGTACACTGTCGAAAACGACGACAAGGAAGCGCCATGCGCAATCTGCTCTTCGCCTGCTGCCTGGCCCTGCTGGCCGGCTGCACCACGATGGCCGGCCGCCTCAACGGCTCGCTGACGCCGCCGCCGGGCCAGGCCTACGCCATCGTCTCGCTGGTCGGCAAGGCCTTCGACCCCGACCGCGCCACCATAGGCCTCGCCGTCAGCGACGCCTCCGGCCGCGTCGTCGCGCGGGACGCCGCCAGCCTGATCACCGACACCGTGTTCGGCGAGGAAGGCATGTCGCCGGTGGAGGGCAAGCTGGTGCTGATGACGCTGCCGCCGGGCGACTACCGCGTCTCCGGCGCCTGGGGCCACTGGAGCGACGACGGCGTGTTCGGGCCCGATCTGCGGATGCGGCAGTTCCCGCTGAACGCGCCCTTCCATCTGGACGCCGGAGAAACCGTCTATCTCGGCCAGGTGCTGGTGGAAATGTCCTTCCTGCCGGAAGTCAGGCTGGGCAACGAACAAGGCCGCGATTTCGGCCATATGCGCCGGGTCTGGAAGATAGAGGATCTGAGCCGGGTCAAGGTCCGCCCGCTGGCGGCGCCGGTCGCCCGTTGATCAGGGCTTGTACCACAGCTTGTACAGATAGGCGGGTTTGATCGCCGCCGTCGTCGCCGCCACCGCCTCCTGCACCTGGAAGGCCGACTGGCGGCTGTCGCGCAACAGCGGATCGGCGTAAGGCGGTCCATCCAGCTTGCGCAAGGCCGCCACCTTCGGCGTATTGGCCTTGTCGCCGCGGTGGGTGACCACCGCCACCTCGTTGCTGGCCAGCCGTACGAAGCTGCCCGGCGGATAGATGCCCATCTCCTTCACCAGCAGCGACACGTGCTGCGGCGGGAAATGCCCCAACTCGCCGCGGAACAGGCTGCCCAGCACCAGCGCCGGCAACTGCGGCTGCGGCTGGTGCACGCAGCCGCACACCAGGTCCACCATCTGCAGCAACAGCGCGTCGGCGTCGATCTCGTCGCCGGCCAAGCCCAGCGGGTAGCCGCTGCCGTCCAGCTGCTCGTGCTGCTGCTGCACCAGCAGGTGCCAGTGCTCGTCCAGCACGCCGGCCTCGCGCAGCATCGCCGAGCCCAGCGCCGGGTGCGCGAACATCGCCTCCTGCTGCGCCAGATCCATAGGCCCGCTCTGGGTCGCCAGCTGGTTCAACAGGCCGGAAATCGCCAGATTCATGCTCAGGGCCGCGCCCAGCATAGGCCGCAGCTCGGCGTCGGCCAGCGCGAGCCGGCGCCCCAGCACCGCCAGCACCGCCGCCACGTGGACGCTCTGCGCGCTGCCTATGTCCTGGTACGGCAGCAGGAAGACGCTGGCCAGCACACCGTCCGGATGGCGCCGGCTCAAGGCCAGCAGGGCCTCGACCATGTCCAGCAGGCTGGCCTGCAGATCGCGCACCGCCAGGCCGTGCTGCAGCACGCCCTCGGCCCGCCGCAGCAGAAAGGCCATTTCCTGCAGCGGATTCGCGCTGTTCCGCTGCTGCGCCGCCTCCTTTTCCCGCTGCGCCGCGCGCTCCAGCCGCTCGCGCTCCAGCCTGGCCTCCACCTCGCCGCTTTCGCCGTGCCCCAGCCGCGCCAGGCGGTCGCGCTGATCCTCGGTCAGCACGTAGTGGCCCTTGCGCAACAGCAACACGCCGTTCTTGGCATAGACGTCCACCGGCGTCCGCTGGCCCGGCCGTAGAAAATTGCGCGGCAGTTTTACCTTTGGAGACGAATCCGTCATATTTCACTAGCCGAGGTTGCGCCGGCGGAATACCGGCAAATCTTTCAATCTCGCTTATCGCAGCCTTCGCGATTCATTCAAGTATTGCACAGATGGCGCCCGCCACCAGGCCGCGCCCCAACCACTTGGAGAGCCCCGACATGTCCGACAGCAGCCCAGCGATGAACCGCCGCCATTTCCTGGCCGGCGCCGGCAGCATCGGCTTCGCCCTCGCCGTGCAGCCCATTGCAGCCGGCACCATCATCACCGACAGCCAGTCGCTCGAAACCGGCACGCCCGCGATCGACACCGGCAACGGCGCGATGCCCGGCTACTACGCCAGGCCGGCCAAGGCCGATGGCCCGCTGCCGCTGGTGATCGTGATCCAGGAAATCTTCGGCGTGCACGAGCACATCCGCGACCTGTGCCGCCGGCTGGCCAAGCAAGGCTATCTGGCGGTGGCGCCCGAGCTTTATTTCCGCCACGGCGACCCGGCCAGGATCGCCGACATCGACACCCTGATCCGCGACCTGGTGTCCAAGGTGCCGGACAGCGAGGTGCAGGACGACCTCGACGCCACCTGGCGCTGGGCCGGCGCCCATGGCGCCGACCTCGCGCGCGCCGCCGTCACCGGCTTCTGCTGGGGCGGCCGCCAGACCTGGCTGTACGCCGCCCGCAACCGGCAGCTGAAGGCCGCCGCCGCCTGGTACGGCAAGGTGGAGGGCCCGGTCAACGCCATCACGCCCCGCCACCCGCTGGACATCGCCGCCGAGCTGACGGTGCCGGTGCTGGGCCTGTACGGCGCGCAGGACCAGAGCATTCCGCTGGCCTCGCTGGAAAAGATGAAGGCGGCGCTGCAGAAGGCCGGCGGCGACGACGACATCCTGATCTATCCGGACGCCGGCCACGGCTTCAATGCCGACTATCGTCCGGGCTACAACGCGCGCGACGCCGTCGACGCCTGGCAGAAGATGCTGGACTGGTTCGCCCGCCACGGCGCGCGCTGAGCGCAGGCGGCCCTTCAACGGCCGCCCACCATTTCCCTCACCTCAAGCCTGGCCCGCGCCACCTGGTTGAACAGCTGCAGCCATTCCGGATGGAACTGGCGCTCCGAAGCGTTAAGTTCCGCCACCGCGCGCAGCATCGAGCGACGCTGCCCCTGCTGCGCGTGCTTCAGCGTCACCGCCTCGAAAGCGTCGACCAGCGCCAGCACGCAGGCGCCGTCGCAGATCGCCTCGCTGCGCAGGCCGTCCGGATAGCCGCTGCCGTCCTGCGCCTCGTGATGCTGCAACACCATGCGCGCGGCCTCCTCCCAGCCCGGCATCCGCGCCAGCAGCCCGCCGGCCCAGCCGGGATGCGCGGCCATCTGGCGCCGCTCCTCGTCGCCCAGCCGGCCGGCGCGCAGCCACAGCGCCTCCGGCAGCAGCATCATGCCGATATCGTGCATATACACCGCGGCGGCCAGCTGATCGACGTTGACCGGCCGCTCCGCCAGCCGGTTGATGTCCAGCGCCAGCGCCAGATTGCGCTCGGTGCGGCCGCCGAAGCCCGGCAGCCGGTACTCGAGCTGCATCGCCAGCGAGCGGAAGAACTGCAGGTCGGCGAAGCGGTGCCCGCCCAGGCCCTGGGCCGAGCCGACGGACGGCGCCGGCGGCGCCGTCGACGTGCCCATCATCCTCGCCACCAGCCGCGCACAGGCCGCCGGCACCTCGTCGGCCGGCAGCTCCGGCAGCTTCTCCAGCGCCGTCCGCAGCGAGTCCAGCTGCAGATCGTCCAGCGGCTCGCCGTAGGCCAGCGCGTCCAGCACCAGCACCAGCCGGTCCAGCACCAAGAGCAGCACATCGCCTATCACTTCCTGGTAGCGCAGCTCCTTCTTGCGGATCCTATCCAGCAACGTCTCCAGCGCATGGGCGTACGGCTCGACGAAAAACACCTGGCACAGGCTGGCGTCGCCCTTGATGCTGTGCAGGATGCGGAACAGCTGGGCGACCTTCTCGGTATCGCCGCCACCGTCGCCCATATGGCATACCAGCTGTTCGAGCTGCGGCGCATAATCGGACATCGCGTCGCGGAAATCCTGGAATCCCATCGAATCTATGATTTCCGGCACTATCGGCTGCGTAACCATGATGGCGTTCTCCGTCGGCTGTCCATGCTCACAGTATATGCAACCCGCAGTCGTCCGCACGCCGTCGACGCATCGTCCCGCGCGTATTCGGTCTTCGGACCCTGAAATGTAAATGTCCTGACCAAAGGTATTAAAGATTCGTAAAAACAGCCAATTCCTACAGAAAACGCTTGCCATGGGCCGCAACTAGAGGCACTATGCCTCCCGCAGGATGCTCAAGTTGTGGATGTGTAGTTGTCGTAGTGGCATAGGCCGTACCTCAGTCGCCATTTCCCTTGATCTTCGTGCCTTTTATTCAACTGCTCGTTTTGAGGATTTAACAAAATGGCAACCGGTACCGTTAAGTGGTTTAACGACTCCAAAGGTTTTGGCTTCATCACCCCGGACGAAGGCGGCGACGACGTTTTTGCTCACTTCTCCCAGATCAACGCCAAAGGCTTCCGCACCCTGGCTGAAAACCAGCGCGTGAGCTTCGACATCGTCGATGGCCCGAAAGGCAAGCAAGCCTCCAACATCCAGCCGATGTAATCTCCCAGCGAGACCATCGACACGATGAAAACCCGGACTCGTCCGGGTTTTTTGCATTCCGGCCCCCGAGCCGCCGCCCCATTCCCAGCGAAGCCGCCAATGTCCGACAACCATGAAACCGTGATCGCCGCCACCCGCGAATGGGTGGAGAAAGCCGTGATCGGCCTCAACCTGTGCCCGTTCGCCAAATCGGTGTACGTGAAGAATCAGGTGCGCATCCAGATCAGCGAGGCCGCCGACCCGCAACAGCTGGCCAAGGAGCTGGCCATCGAATTGAAACTGCTGGCCGACACCGACCCGCAGGAGATCGACACCACGTTGCTGGTGCATCCGGGCACGCTGACCCGCTTCCTCGACTTCAACGAATTCCTCGACATCGCCGACACCCTGATCGACGAACTGGAACTGGATGGCGTGATCCAGGTGGCGAGCTTCCACCCGAAGTTCCAGTTCGAAGGCACCGGCGTCAACGACATCGACAACTATACCAACCGTTCGCCGTACCCGACGCTGCACCTGATCCGCGAAGCCAGCATAGACCGCGCGGTGGAGGCGTTCCCCGAGGCCGAGGCCATCTACGAGCGCAATATCGAGACGCTGCAGAAGCTGGGCCTGGCCGGCTGGAAGGCGATGTTCGCGCCGAAGCCGGAATGACGGACCGCCGGACGCGTAAAAAAAGCGCAGCTGCCGGCTGCGCTTTTTTCTTGCCTCCCCGTCCGGTTCAGCGCGGGTATCGGCCGCGTTTGTCGGCGTAGAAGGCGCGTATCCTCGGCATGTCGGCCTCGATGTCGCCGGTCGGCTCGAACATCGGGCCGAAACCGCCTTCCTTGCGACCATAGTCCAGATAGGCCAGCGCGATCGGCACGCCGGCCCCACTGGCGATGTGGTAGAAACCGGTCTTCCACTCCGTCACCGCCTTGCGCGTGCCCTCCGGCGGAATCGCCACCACCAGCCGCTCGCTGTCCTGGAATCGCGTCACCATCTGCTGCACCAGAGAATTGTTCTGGTGACGCACCACCGGGATGCCGCCCAGCCAGCGCATCACCGGCCCCATCGGCCCCTTGAACAAGGTGTGCTTGCCCATCCAGTAAATCTTGGCGCGCGCGGCGAAGCACAGGCCCAGCGTGATAGGGAAATCCCAGTTGCTGGTATGCGGCGCGCCTATCATCACGTACTTGTCCAGCGAAGGGAATTCGCCCTTCAGCTTCCAGCCGCTCAATTTCAGCAAGACGATGGACAGGCAGCGGAACAGGTCGCGGATGATGGGTGTGTCGAAAATGGTGAAGTGCATGGCGGCCCTGGCAACAGCGCCGTTCCCGCACGCGCGGACGCTCGGCGCGCCCCAGCGGTCGGGGCTGGCGCCAAACTCGTGGAAAGCGCTGAATGTACTAAATACAATATTAACAGTAAAGCTTATTCTCCCCGGCCGCGCCAAACATAACAATCGGTAACATAGCAAGCGGAACTGTCGCCATCGATCCTTGCCCAAGCCCTATGTTCCACACATGCCCGTAGGACCGAACATGAATACGAATACCAGCAAGTCCAGCCGCAGGCTGGCCGTCGCCGGACTCGCCGCTCTCGCCTTGTTGTCCGGTTGCGCCAATATGTCCCATCGTCAGCAGAACACCGCCATCGGCGCGGTCGGCGGCGCGGTGCTCGGCTCCGTCCTGACCGGCGGCGACGCCATCGGCACCATAGGCGGCGCGGCCGTCGGCGGCGTGATCGGCCACCAGACCGGCAAGCGCTAAGTCCCGCCGCCCATCAGAGCCAGCCCAGCGCTGGCTCTTTTGTTTTGCGGCGGCCGCCCCTATCATCGTCGGCATCCTTCCCAACCAGGCCATGTCATGACCGCGTCCATGAACTGGGAGAGCCTGCTCTCCACCCGCCGCTTCAAGATCATCCAGGGCGAAGTCAAGGAAACCCGCACGCCGGCCACCCAGGAGGGCGGTTCCGGGCTGCGCACCGATTTTCACATCGACCACGACCGCGTGGTGTTTTCCAGCGCCTTCCGCCGTCTGGGCCGCAAGACCCAGGTGCACCCGCTGGCGCGCCACGACCACACCCACAATCGCCTGACCCACAGCGTGGAGGTGGCCAGCGTCGGCCGCAGCCTGGGCAACCGCGTCGGCGTGATGCTGGAGCACGACGGCCAGCTGCCGGCCGGCTACACGCCGCACGACATCGGCGCCGTGGTGCAGGTGGCCTGCCTGGCGCACGACATAGGCAACCCGCCGTTCGGCCATACCGGCGAGGACGCGTTGCGCGACTGGTTCCGCGACGAACGCAACGCCCGCTGGCTGGCCGGGCTCAGCGACGCCGAAATCCGCGACGTGCAGACCTACGAGGGCAACGCCCACGGCCTCAGGATGCTGGCGACGCTGGAGATGTACAGCGGCGAGGGCGGCATGCGCCTGACCTCGGCCGCGCTCGGCACGCTGATCAAATACCCGTGGACAGCCGACGCGCCTCCAGCCTACGAACGCGACAAGTTCAACCTGTATCGCACCGAGCTTCCCTACTTCGAGCGGGTGGCCGAGGAACTGGGCCTGCTGCGCCAGGGGCCGTTGCAATGGAGCCGCCATCCGCTGTCCTATCTGATGGAGGCGGCCGACGACATCTGCTACGCGATACTGGATCTGGAAGACGCGGTCGAGATCGGCATTCTGGACTTCAAGGAGTTCGAGACGCTGTTCTCCGGCTTCTCCGAGCACGAACGCGTCTGGGGCGTGCACGACATCCGCCAGAAATGCGGCACGCTGCGCGGCGTGGCCATAGGCCGCTGCGTGACCGAGGTGGCCGAGAAATTCATGATGCACCACCCATCGCTGCTGCGCGGCGAATTCCCGGCCAAGGACCTGATCACGCTGTGCGAGCCGGCGGTGCAGGACGCGCTGCTGCGGGCGAAGGAGCTGGCCAGCACCAAGGTGTACCGCCACCGCACCAAACTGGTGACCGAGCTGGCCTCCTACCCCTGCATCGCCACGATACTGAACGCGCTGGTGCCGGCCGTGCACGCCTTCGTCACCCGGGAAAGCAAGGAGCTG
Source organism: Chromobacterium sp. CV08 (assembly GCF_051129845.1). NCBI lineage: Bacteria > Pseudomonadati > Pseudomonadota > Betaproteobacteria > Neisseriales > Chromobacteriaceae > Chromobacterium > Chromobacterium sp. CV08. The sequence goes on along the minus strand of NZ_CP150453.1, from coordinate 1,732,469 downwards.
ACGCCGCGCGAACACCTGGCGATGGGACTGCTGGAAGGCCATATTCAAACCGGCGACAGCCTGTACCAGGCCTATATGCAGGTCCTGGACTTCGTCGGCGCCATGACCGACAACTACGCCGCCAACCTGGCGCGCGAACTGTCCGGCGTCGGCATCCTGTAATGGATAGCGAAAGGCGACAATGACCCTGTCCGTCACCCGTTTCTGCCTGGTCCGCCATGGCGAAACCGACTGGAACCGCGAACACCGGCTGCAAGGCCACACCGACATCCCGCTGAACCACACCGGCCTGGAACAGGCCAGCCAACTGGCCCATGCCTTCCAGCCTGGACGCGACCGCTTCGACGCGCTCTACGTCAGCGACCTGATCCGCACCCGCCAGACGGCGGCCCCGCTGCAGACCCGGCTGCTGCTGGACGCCCGCTACAGCGCCCAGCTGCGCGAACGCCATATGGGCGCGCTGCAGGGCCTGAGCTACGCCGAGGCCGCGGAGCGCATCCCCGAAGTCTACCGCCTGCACCAGACGCGCGACCCGGACTATGATCTGGACGGCGGCGAGAGCCTGCACCGCTTCCGCGCCCGCATCCTGGACGGCATGGCCAGCATCGCCGCGCTGCATCCGGACCAGAGCGTGCTGGTGGTCACCCACGGCGGCGTGCTGGACATCATGTACCGCGCCGCCACCGGCAAGCCGCTGGTCGACAAGCGCGACTTCCCCATCCCCAACGCCGCGCTGAACTGGCTGGACCATCAGGACGGCAACTGGACGCTGCGGCGCTGGGCGGACGAATCGCACCTGAGCAGCGCACTGGACGAAATCCAGTAGGACGGGACGGCGTGTTAGTCTCCGGTAAGCGAATCGCCCGCGCGGCGACCAACGATCAAGCACCCGGTCCGCCGGACCGGGCGACACCAGGAAAACCGTCATGACCATAGAAAAAACCGACGCCGAATGGCGCGCCCAGCTGACACCGGAGCAATACCGCGTGGCCCGTCAATCGGGCACCGAGCGCCCGTTCAGCGGCGAACACTACTTCCACAACCGGCAGGGCGACTACTTCTGCGTCTGCTGCGGCACGCTGCTGTTCCACAGCGACACCAAGTTCGACGCCGGCTGCGGCTGGCCCAGCTTCTGGGCCGAAGCCGCCGGCGCAAACATCGCCCGAATCACCGACACCTCGCACGGCATGGTGCGCGTCGAAGTGCGCTGCTCCCACTGCGACGCCCACCTCGGCCACGTGTTCCCGGACGGCCCGGAACCGACCGGCGAGCGCTACTGCATCAACTCGGTGTGCCTGGATTTCAAGGCGGAGTAAGACCGGTCATGTAGGGACTGAGTATTGTTGAGATCTCAGCGAAAATACATTGCAACCAACGCAGACGACTCCAAACCAGAATTACATTAGCAAGCTATTGCGCATATAGTATCAAAAATACAACACAGAATAGATTTCATCTGTTCTGTGTTTTCATTTCAATGAAACAGCAGAATAAAAAGCAAAGCCTGCCAATTCCCCCGATATCTGATCTCCGATTTACACCTCAGTAACTCATTGAAAATTACCTGCTATCCCTTCGCAAATCCGAAATCTCCTTCGGATAAAAATCCCGGGACCCGAAGAAGCATCCACGACAAAAATTGGCTTAAGTTCATCCTCGGAGCTAGCCTTATTACCCAACCACGAAAATTCTAATGTCATAATTTTTCGTAGAATATAGTTCCCACGAAAAAACAGCACGTTACGTAGAGAAATTGCTGTCACACCAAGCAGTCAGCAGCTAGAATTTAGAGAAAATGCAACGAGAACATTACGAGAAAACGTAACAGGAAAACCTATGGCCAAATAGCAAAAAGGACACCACCCACATAGAGAAGTGCCCCCTTAGCCAGTGCTGAGAAACCGCACGATACTTTGAAAACCTTGGCAGGTTCAGTATCGTCGAACACCTCACACTGGTCAAGCTCCCCGCACGTCTTTTTTCCCTGTCTCGAGCCTCGAGATGGAAACGTGCGTCCTAAAAATCTTAGGAGATCGACATGACCAGTCGAAACTATGAAGTTTTAGTTGCCGCAGTTTGCAAACTGCTTAATTCCACTCACCCTGTCCGTGATGCATTCCACAAGCACGGAAATGGTTCCTATCGCGGTGTGAGCCCGTCAAACAAAGGGATTGATGGCTGCATCCCCTATGAATCCGGGCTAGCCCGCGACGCGATCAGGCTTTACAACTTAGCGCCCGAGGTCATGCTCATCATCCCGGAGCCGTTCGTTCTGGACTATGAGCTCGACGGTGAGGCCCGTAGCTATACGCCAGATTTTTTGTTGCAACTACGCGACGGTAGACGCGCTGTTGTAGAGATCAAGTATCAGGCAGAAGCCAACACCCCAGAGAACCAACGCCGTTTCCAAGCGATCGCGCCACTGATCGAATCCGCAGGTGGGCTTTTCGCGGTCGTGACCGAAAAAACGCTGCGGGACAAGGTCTTACTGCACAACCTTGGGTTGGTTGAAGGCCAGCGTCATCGACATATCCCACTAACAGCCAAGACTGCAATGCTTCAAATCCTCAGTGAGGGCCCCGCCTCACTGGAAGCCCTCGGTAGCGCAGCAGGAGATATCCGGCTGGTCTATGCCGCCATTGGCCAGGAATGGCTTGCAGTCAGCCTCTACAAGCCGCTTCGTCCCAGTACCTTGATCCGGAGGATATGATCATGTCACTCCAGATCATTCTGGAAAGCCCGAAAGGGCTTTCCGACCAAGAACCACTGGCCAGTGCTCAACAGCGCCCATTCGACAGCCACTCCTCTCTTGCTCAAACCGCGGCTTTACGGCGGCTGGCCTATACTGACGCCTTCAATGCCCAGCGTAGCCCTTGCTACACCAAACATAAGCTGGAAGCGTTCATCCAAGACATTGCCCAACGCATCGGGGATCGCAACCCACCCTCTAGCAGTACGCTATATCGATGGCATACGCGCCTACAGAACAGCGGAGGCAACCCCTTAGCGCTCGTGCCCAATTTTGACCGTTGCGGAGGGAAAGGCCCACGAATGGAAGGAGAGTTGCTCCTCTTGGCAGAGGCCGCAATTCAAACAACCTATTTGACCTTGAAGCGCCCATCCATCCGCGTCACCTATGAAAAGCTGCTTATCCAGATTGCTGCTCACAACGATCAAGCACCTGCGGATAAACAACTCAAAGTCCCCTGCTACGACACCTTCCGACGGTTGGTTCGCAATCAACCCCAGTATGAGGTCGATCTTGCCCGCTACGGACGCGAGTACGCCCGCAAAAAGTACCGGCATAGCAGCATCACGCCCGCCACGATGTACCTGCTGGAACGCGTCGAAATTGACCATACACCATTCAACATCTTCGTCATCGATGAGGAGTCGATGCTGGTGCTGGGGCGCCCGTACATCACGGTGATCATCGATTGCCACACCCGCATGATTCTGGGCTTCTACTTGTCGTTCTCACCACCCAGCATCGAGGCGGTGCTGCGTTGCTTGCAGCACGCCATCGGCAGCAAAGACTATGTGAAGGAGCGGTATCCCGACATCCAGCATGACTGGCCATGCCATGGCATTCCCACCACTGCTGTCGTCGACAACGGATTGGAGTTTCACTCCCAGGACCTGCTGCGCGCCACTTTCGAACTGGGCATCAACTATCAGTTCTGCCCGCCCCGCACGCCGTGGTTCAAACCCATGGTCGAGCGATCACTGCGGACGCTGGCGGAACAGTTCGCCCACCAGTTGCCCGGCACCAGCTTTGCCAACTGGTTCGACCGCTATGGCTATGACCCATTGAAGGAGTCGATCGTCACCTTGTCAGAGCTGGTCCATGCTCTGCACATCTGGATCATCGACATCTACTCCCAGACTTACCATCGAGGCCTGAAGCAGACACCGTATACCGCATGGCAGCGCGCGGCGGAAATTGTCACGCCTCGCACCATCGATCCCGAGCGCTTGCGGTTGGTGCTCTCCAAGCAGGCTGAACGGGTACTGGGCCATGCCGGCATCGAGCTACATGGCCTGCGCTACAACTGCAAAGATCTGCTCCCTTGGCGCAAACAACTCGGCGACCGCATAAAAGTGCAGGTCCGCTTCGACCCGGACAATCTGGGTTCGATATTCGCCCTCCACCCGCAGACCAAAGAAGCCATGCCCGTGCCTTGCCTCACCCCGGACTACGCCGAAGGACTGCAACTGCACCAGCACAAGCTGATTCAGGCGGCGCTACGCAAAGAAGGCCTGGCATCCGCCGATCCGCTATCGCTGGCTCGGGCCAAAGTACGCATGCAAGAGGTGGTCGGCCAATTGCTGCAAAGCCGTAAACTGGCCGACCGCAAACGCGCCGCGCGAGCCAAAGGCGCGCACTCAAGCAAGGTGATGACCACCGGCAAGCAGCCTCCTGCGATTTCAGAAGACACAGAACTCCCCCCGACAGACAGCTGGTCACCGCCCAGTACGTTGCCCGTGCTCGCGCACGATCTAGAAGGAGATGGCCATGAGTGAGCGCTACACGTTGGCCGATCTTAGACGCGCGGAGCGGATCCAGATCCTGCATCCACAATTCAGCACAGCGCTGGAAAGGCTGTCGCACAGCCATGCCCTGTCGCGCCAAGGCGCCGCGGCCAGGCATCTGCTGCTGGTTGGCGCATCCGGTACAGGCAAGACCTCTGTGCTGCACAGCTTTGCCAAACAGCACCCCAGCTACGAAACGGAGGAGGCGACGATACGCCCAGTGGTCTATGTCCAAGTGCCCGCCCACCCCACCATCCGCGGTCTGGCAGAGGCCATTCTGATCGCGCTAGGGGCCGGCGTTCAGCTCCGGGGCAGCACCGCGGAGAAGACCAACCAGATCGTGCAGCTAATCCGCGGCGGTAAAACCGAAGCCTTGCTGCTGGATGAGTTCCATCACTTCGTCGACGCCGGCCGTAGAACCTTCGAGGAGGTCACCGAGTGGCTGAAGACCCTGATCGATCAAATCGCCATTCCCACGGTACTGTCCGGCCTGCCAGAGTGCGAGTGGATCCTGCGCTCCAACGAGCAGTTGCGCCGTCGCTTCGCCGCCCGCGTGGCGCTGACGCCGATCGGTTTCTCCTGCAACGAGGACAAGTCCTTGTTCCGCGACGTTGTCCATGCCTGGGACACGCAGATCAATCAGGGGCGCCCAATCTGGGGACTCGCCGAGTGGGACTGCGTCAAGCGCCTGCACTATGCCAGCAATGGCCTGCTCGGCTATCTCTCCAAGGTGATCCTGGGGGCATTGGAATGTTTGATCGAACAGGAGCAGCAAGATCTCGACCAAAGCGTCTTGGCTATGGCTTTCTCCAACTATATCTGGCGAGACAGCCCGCCTGAGCTGAATCCCTTCGATGCCAACTTTGTCTTCCGACGCCTGAATCAGCCTGACGAGCCATTCGAGCCGACACGGTTCTCCCGGAGGAATGCTCCAAAAGCCGCCATCCCCGCGTTGTAACCCCATGAGGATCGCCACCCTGGCGATCCTCCAACGGAACACACCATGACCTCCCCACTACTGCAGATCCGCCCCAAGCCGCAGGCGGGTGAAAGTCTGCTGGGCTATTGCCTACGTCTGGGACACGCCAACGGCTACCCCGGACAGACTTGGCTACCGTTATTCGTCAAAAAGCACGACTCCGCCGGGCAGAATCTAACCTGGCTAACAGGCCACGATCAGACTAGCCTGGCTTGCCTGACAGGCCCGGCGCCGGCCAGCCTGGGCCATCACAGTCACCATCGACTCGGGCTCAAGGTGACGTACTGGAACCACCACCACCGCCGCTGGTGCCCCGTCTGTCTGGCCGAGCACGGCATCTGGCAAACGGAATGGCTGCTGACCCTGCAAATAGCCTGCCCAACTCATCGTCTGCTGCTGCGAGAAAAATGCCCCGGCTGCGACAAGCTCATCCGCTGGCATCAAGGCACCATGTTTACTTGCAGCTGCGGCGCCGACTTGCGCCATGCCGCCACACGCCCAGGCACCGCAGCCGAGCTGGCACTCGCCAAACTGATTGCCCAGGCCATCCGGCCGCTGGTCGGCCTGCCCGACCTCGCTGTCAGCAACATTCCCACGCCGCCGGAATTAGATCATCTACACCCGGCACAGCTATGCGACCTGCTCTGGTTCTTTGGCGCCTATGCCTCGCACCGGCCCAATACCCGACCACAAAAAATAGCAGATCATGGCCGGATCGAAATCATTCAGCCCTATCTGCAGTTGGCCATGCAGATCGCCCAGCACTGGCCGCAACGTTTCCATCAATTGCTGGAGGAGTACACGCTGCCCATATCCGGCAACACGGCATCGCTGCGGGTGTACTTGCGGGAAATACACCAGGCTCTCTACCGGCTGCTGATCCATCCAGAGCTGCTATTTGTACGGGAAGAATTCGAGCGTTATGTCCATGCACGCTGGCCGGACAAACTGATCCTGCAGCAGGACCTGCGCCAGGCCCATCCCATCATCAGCTTGGCCAAGGCAGCGGAACAGCTCAATCTCTCAAGAGGCGCCGTACACAAGCTGATCGAAAGCGGCACCATCAAAGGCTGCCAATCCTCATCGGCTAAAGGGAAAGCCACTTGGATGGTGGAGCGAAGCTCGCTGGATGCCTACGCCCGCAATGAGCATGGCACGCTGACAATTTCGGAGGTGGAACGCATGCTGCGCATCACCCCAAAACGGATCCGTTTGCTGATCGAAAGCGGCCTGCTACAGCCGTTGCCTCACGATAAGAAACGCACCCGGTGGTGCTTTCAGCTGGAAACCATCAACGCCTTCCTGGAGCAGTTGAACCATGGCCGGATCAGCTCAGAACCGGACAATCCAGAACTGCTATCGGTGTGGGAAATCACCAAGCGGTGGATGCAAGGCAGCCAACCCTTCTTGGCGGTGATCCGCGCCCTGCAAGATGGTTCGCTGGAGGTTGTAGGCCGCACCCCGGCCGACCATGGCCTCCGCGCGCTACTGGTTTCCCGACAGCAGTTCACGCTCTGGCATGAGCAATACCGTCGCTCCCGCGGTTTTTTTACGGTCAGGGAGGCCGCAGCAGCCATCCAGATGGACGTGAACCTGCTCTATCACCTGATTCACATTGACCATGCCCACGCCAGCCAACAGCAGTATGGTTATGAGAAGCGGATGCTGCTGGGTTTGGAGGCCAAGGAGCTAGAACGGTTGACCAACGACTATATCTGGGGAGAACGCCTGGCGAAAAAGGTCGGTCAACCCGTGCGCAAGGCAGCCAGACACTTGATCAAACAAGGACTACACCCCCTCAGCGGACCAACGGTGGACGACGGGGACGAGTATGTGTTTTGGCGCGCGGATGTAGCAGCCAGTCAGACTTGAGCGGATTATGAAAATTATGGGAAACCAATAATTATGGAATTACCATAATTTTCCATAGTCACACAGCTGCACGAGTTCGACCAACCCAACTCAAGTGGGCAATGGTCTTCCCACTTGGACTAGAACAGTCCAATCAAAAATGACATATATGCTCAATATCTACGCCACAAGCCCTGCGATGCGCTGTAAATTTGATTTACGCTGCCATGCAAGACCCCTTTTGGAATACACTCAAAATGGAGAGTAATGAGAAGACGCCATGCCCAAACTTGAACCCATCTTTCCCACGCTCAAGTCTGCGACTGCTTATAACGAGTACGTTCGCCAAGCCGTCCAGGCGGCTCTGGATGATCCCCGTCCCGATACCCCACATGAAGAGGCCAAGCGCTACTTTGCCCTCAAACGCGCCACTCTGCTGCAGCGCTCGACACCCAAAGTAAGAGCCACTAACAAAACCTCGCCAAGTACCTGAGCCAAGGCACGCCGATACAGATAGTACAAGTAGTACAGCATGGTGACGCAACATAGGATCAGTGATCTAGTTAGCGGCCCGAAAGAGGAAAGGAACATGGGATACCCTTCAACAAGTGCCGCAGCGACCACGGCGTGGCTGGATCTCTCCACGAACACCCAAATCAAGATGATCCGTCAAGGACTACCCGCCACAGCCATGCACGCCGTCAGCCAGGAATTTGGCATCCCCATCGAACATCTATGCTTGGTACTCGGTCTATCGCCACAACGAGCCTGGCACCGGATCAGCCGGCAGCGCCTGCTAGACCCACCGACCAGCGAAAAACTGCTTCGCACCATGAGGATTGCCCGCGTAGCTGAAGGCATTCTGGGAAACAAGAAACTGGCCGGAATCTGGCTCCAGCAACACAACATCACGCTGAGCGCATCCCCGCTCTCCCTAATGGATACGGAATTAGGAGGCGGACTGGCGCGACGAATTCTTGCGTCCATTGAGCATGGTTTGCCAGTCTAAGACTGAATCGCCCCTGTATACCAGGACACCTCATGAATCTCAGCCTCCCATCTAGACAAGCTTATCCAGCTCATCCTTGCTGAGCCCGGTATATTTGATAATACGCTCTTGATCAATACCTTCTTTCACCATAGCCAACGCTACTTTTCGAATCGTTGCCTTCATACCTTTTTGGTACCCAACGATATACCCATTCGCATAGCCGCGCAGATAGGCGCTGAAATATTTCTCTCGTACCCGCTACGGTAGAGTAGCCATTGAGCATTGCTCCTGATCATCCTGGCTGTATGACCTGATTCACTACGCCCAGCACCTATGTCCCGGCCTCATCACCTGCACTTCGAATACGCCACCAGCTACCTGAAAAAGTCCTCGCCAAGTACATTGACGAAGATCTGGCGCAAGGCATCCAGAGAGTATGAGAGCACGGAACAAGATTAGATTGCCCTGGCGGAGGCAAAAGCGAAAGTGAAGGAACTATTCGACGAGCTCATTGGAGGGCAATAAATGCGGTCGATAATCAAAATGTTTTGACTCGCCACTCAATTGCGCTGTCACCAGTGACAGCTATTTTCTATCAGCCATGCAAGTGTCGTAACCACGCAACAGACCACCAGACACAATATCTTGTGGCAAATCCACTCTAGCTTCGAACCCCTGCCACATCAGGCTTGCAGCCTTACCGGCGACGGCTGTCCCAATTTGCACATTTTTTTTCTTTGCCCCGCTAAGCTAATAGCGGCGGGGTTTTCGCGTTATTGGCTCGGCGTCAAGACTTGTTGTTGATGTGCCGCAATACTATAATTTGCGTTGCTCATTGATTAATAAGCTATATGTTGTGATTTCGTGCAAGCCACGATAAGCTTTAAGCGGCTGCTTAACGACCCTCCACTTGAAGTAACAATTACAAACTTAAGGATTGCGACATGGCTCAATGCACAGCTCCAGTACGTGGACACAGCTCAGCGGCCGCGGCCGCAGCCTGCCCTGCATGCCGTCACAGAAGAAGCTATGGCGGCTACAGTCCGTCCTACTCCTCGTCAGGGGGCCGCTATAGCAGCAGTGGTGGAGCCAGTAGTGGTAGGTCCAGCAGCAGTTCAAAGCCACGCTGGTCGAAAGCAGGTTCGTCTGTGTTGTACACGCTTGCCCAAGTACAGTCCCTCACACCAATCCGCCAAACCGTTGAGACGCGAGCAGCGGCACAACCTGACCTTCGTGACGTCTTTCTGTGCCACGCCTGGGATGACCGTCAGGGACCAGCCAAGGACCTACACGATTTGCTCGAGGCGGCAGGTGTCAAAGTTTGGTTCAGCGAGAAGGACCTTGGCCTCGGTGTGCCGATGATGCGCGCTATCGACAAGGGCTTAGCGAATTCACGAATCGGGCTTGTGCTGGTGACCCCTGCGCTGTTGGCTCGCCTCCCAAAAGAGGGAGTCGCCGACAAAGAACTTTCGGCACTCCTCGCAGGCAACCAACTCGTTCCCATCGTGCACAACACGACGTATGAAGCCCTCCGCAATGTCAGCCCTTTGCTCGCCTCTCGCAGCGGCCTGGACACTGCGGAAGATTCAATGTTGGTGGTCGCGGCAAAAATCGCCGAGTTAGTTGCTGTCTAGCTTTATTGCCCACTCGGTCGCGTTGCCTGTCCGACAAGTGTCTGGGCATACCTTCGGCAGCTTTCCATCACTTTGAGATATTTACCGGGATGACTTGAGAGGGAAAATGACGCGTATTCGTCGCCTTGAAATTCGCAATTTCCGCTCAATACAGACACTTGATTGGACACCATCCAATGGCGTGAACTGCCTTATTGGCCCGGGGGACAGCGGTAAGTCAACCATCCTCGATGCCATCGACCTGTGCCTTGGTGCGCGGAGGAGCGCACCTTTCGGCGACACAGATTTCTTCGGTTTGGACGTCACCCGGACCATCGTGATTGCGGTCACGCTCGGCGCACTACCCGACGCGCTGAAGAACATCGACACCTACGGAGAGTTCCTTCGCGGATTTGACCTAGGTACCGGGTTGCTGGAAGACGAGCCGCGCACAGGCATAGAAACGGTTTTGACACTGAAGCTCGAAGTCAAGGATGACCTCGAGCCAAGTTGGGTGCTTTATTCCGAGCGAGCTGCCCAGCTACAACTGGAACGGTCTCTGGCCTGGAAGGATCGCAGTCTCCTGGCACCTGCCCGTATTGGCACCTACGCGAACACGAGTCTTTCCTGGGCAAGGGGCTCAGTGTTGAACCGGCTCACGGAAGAGCACGCGAACCTTGGCTCGGAACTGGCCGGTGCGGCACGCGCCGCCCGGGCCACCTTTGGAGAGCAAGCGGGCCCTCAACTCACCCAAACCCTGCAAGTAGTCACCCAGACAGCTACCAATCTGGGCGTAGCCGTCGGTGTAAGAGCTCAGGCGCTACTTGATGCTCACTCGGTATCGATTAGCGATGGTGCTATTGCGCTCCACAGCGAAGCCGGTATCCCTCTGCGGTCGCTAGGTACCGGCTCGGGGCGGCTCCTTGTCGCAGGGTTGCAAAGGGCGGCGGCGGCGGCGGCCACCGTCGCCTTAGTGGATGAAGTCGAGTACGGACTTGAGCCTCACCGGCTCATGCGACTGCTCGACTCACTTGGGGCGAAGGACACGACCCAGCCGCTGCAAGTCTTCATGACCACGCACTCACCGGTAACTCTCAAGGAGCTGAATGCCAACCAACTTTTCGTCGTGCGTCAACATTCGGGTATCCACTCAGCGACATGCGCTCATATTGTTGATGACATTCAGGGTACTTTGCGCAAGGCACCCGAGGCATTCCTCTCCAAGTCCGTCATCGTCTGTGAAGGTGCCAGCGAGGTCGGCTTCGCTCGCGGGATGGATCAATGGTGGGTCCAATGTGGCGCGATATCATTCTTGGCCCACGGGGGCTCATACGTGGATGCAGGCGGAGGAAGTCCCGACCAATGCTTCACGAGGGGAGAGGCGTTTCTCAAGTTGGGCTACCGTGTCCTCGTCTTCGTCGATGCGGACAAGCCTATTTCGACCGCTGGTCTCGTAGAAAGATTTGTTGCAGCCGGTGGCCAATACGTTACGTGGCGGCCCGGCTTGGCACTCGAGGACGAGCTATTCCGCTATTCAAGCAATGACGCGGTGCACGCACTGCTGAACAAGGCGGACGCGATGGTCGGCCGCGAGCTCATGGCTGAGCACATCAAGTCGAAGTCGAACGGACAAGTCACCTTGGATGCCATAGAGGCCGAAGAGTTGATTGGCGGTTACACACCTGAAAGTCGCGCATTGCTCGGACTCGTCGCTCGCAATAACAGAAACGGCTGGTTCAAGTCAGTGAGCTGCTTCCAAGAAATCGCTAGGGACATCGTTGGCCCTCACATTGCGAATGCAGAGCCGGGTTTCGTCGAAATCACGAACCAACTCTGGAGGTGGACGAGTGCCACCGCCTGAAATCGACATCTTTCAGGCGCGCCTAGGCTCAGTTACCGCCCCAGCTGGATGTGGCAAGACCCAGCTCATCGCGGACTCCCTGAGTCAGCACACCGACAACAAGCCAGTCTTGGTGCTGACGCACACCAACGCTGGAGTCACGGCTCTACGCGCGAGGCTCCAGCGTGGTGGCGTCCCGAGTTCAGCGTACAGGGTGTCGACCATCGACGGTTTCGCGATGCGGCTAGCGGCCAAGTTTCCGCTGCGCGCGGGCCTCAACGCGCGCGTTCTCGAACTGGCCAACCCGAACGCCGACTACCCGGCCATTCGAAGCGCCGTACACGGGCTCCTACAGGCAGGTCACATCGCAGACCCTATTGCCTCGACTTATTCGCGCTTGCTGGTGGACGAGTATCAGGACTGCAACATCGCGCAGCACGCCATCGTCTGTTCCATCGCGCAGACACTGCCCACTTGCATCCTTGGGGACCCGATGCAGGCGATATTCGGCTTCCGCGACCCACTGGTCCACTGGGAGCGTGACGCACAGGCTGCGTTCCCGCCCATCGGTGCGCTGCAGACCCCTTGGCGATGGTGCCTCTCAGGCATGGACGCACTGGGTGCCTGGCTACTTCAAGCCCGAGCATCATTGCAGGCGGGTCGGTCTTTGGACCTGCGCGGAGCACCAGAGGGTGTCCAGTGGGTTCAACTGACCCAAGGCATGGAAGTACAGCAGCGACTCGTGGCCGCCCGGACGGAAGCGCCAAACCGAGACGGCCACGTTCTCATCATTGGCGACTCCATGAATGTCAATGGCCGCCATCAACTCACCATGCAGACGCCGGGCGCCACTTCCGTCGAGGCGGTCGACCTTAAAGACCTGGTGAATTTTGCCCGCCAATTCGATTTGGCGAGTCCCAACGCACTGCGACAACTTGCCGAGTTCGCGACTTCACTGATGACCGGGGTGGGTACTGCAAACTTGCTCACGCGAGTCGAAACGATACGAGGCGGCCGAGCCCGCACGCCCGTAACACCTGCTGAAGCCGCTGCCGTGGCGTTCGTGGCAGCTCCCAGCCACACGACCTCAATTGACCTACTCCAGTCACTCGCAGACCAAAACGGTGCGCGTATCTACCGACCGGAAGTTCTGCATTGTTGTATCTCAGCGCTAAGGGCTGCCGGGGGGGAAGGTGGGTTCGTTGGTGCAGCGATGCAGGCCCGCGAACGAAACCGTCATTTGGGGCGACCGTTGGGCCGGCGCGCTGTTGGAAGCACGCTGCTCCTGAAAGGGCTCGAAGCTGACGTCGCGGTCATTCTTGAACCCGAGCGCATGACTGCGCAGCACCTCTACGTGGCTCTCACGCGAGGTGCAAGGCGAGTCGTAGTTTGTTCTTCGACGCCTTGGCTAACGCCCGCCGCAGGCCGCTAATGAACGTTCCGATGTCCCCCCGGTATTGAGTAGCACATCACTGATGGTGCCTGGCAGGCAACAGACAATTAAACTCAATTGGCATTAATTCCATCATAATACCTTATTCAAGGCATAGCGGTACTCGATGTTTGACACTAGGACAAATTTAGAGACCGTTCGAAGATGAATAAGGGACGTATGGTTTCTATCCATGTAGATGGCGAGGACAAGACCGCTCAAATCAGCGACTGGACAATTGCCTGGAGTAAAAAAGACGAAGCTCTGCAGTTGACCTGCCATTTTCCATCCAAGAAAACCTACACACGCCCGCTCAGCGATTGCCGCATAGTGCCTACCCGGGAGCTGGGCGAGATGCTGCTGAAGAAGCGCAACGGTAGCATCGTCAAGCCTATAGAAAAAGCGATGATCTACGGCGAGCGCTATGTCCTTGTCTACTATCCGGGCACGGCCAAGCCCTATCTGCACAAGTTGGACAGCATCAGCTTTGTCGCACAGACCGCGATAAAGGAAAGCTCGGTCTTTCGCTACTTTGCAACCGTTGCGAATGCCCGGCGGGACCGCGCCAGCTCATCGGACCAACAATCCATCGCGGCCAATGTCGTGCGCCAACTGGAAAAGCTGCCCGCCTGCGCCGATACCGCCTTGTATGCCTATTGCACGAGGCAGAATGGGAAACAGGTGCCGGGCGAAGGACTGATCTATCCGTTTGGTGTGAATGAAAGCCAGCTCGCGGCGGTTGAACAGGCTTTCAGCGCCCAGATCAGCGTGATCGAGGGCCCGCCTGGTACCGGCAAGACGCAAACCATCCTCAACATTCTCGCCAATATCCTGCTGCGCGGAAAAACAGTCGCGGTGCTGTCCAACAATAATGCGGCGGTGGAAAACGTCTACAACAAGCTGGAAAAGTTCAGCCTTGACCACCTGGTTGCCAAACTCGGCAGTCAGGAGAACCGGGACAACTTCTTTACCAAGCTGCCTCCCTGGCCGTCAGCTGAACCCGAGGCTGCACCGGAGATGGCCGAGATCCAGGAGATGCTGGCGCGCTTGAAACAACACTTGCACGATCACAACCGGGCGGCCCAGCTACAGGCGGAAATCGACGAGCTGAACATCGAGCGGCGCTATCTGCAACAATGGCAGGAAGACAGCGGAGTCCCCATATCAGTCCCCTTGGACAAATACGGCTTGTCCCCGCGCAAAACGGCGGACCTGATGGCTTATCTATCCCATCTTGGCGAACAGCGCGTCCGGCTCAGGGACCGCTTTGAATTGCTATTCAACTTCAAGATTTTCCGCAGCAAGCCCTTCGCCCAGCGCGATGCTCGCCTGTCCTTCTTTCATGCCCTGCAGATGCATTACTACGACAAGGCGCTAAGAGACAAGGAAGCGGCTTTGCAGACCTGCCGCGAATCGCTGGCGCGCGGGAATTTCACTGCCCTGCTGCAAGCATTGACGGTAAATTCAATGTGCTATCTGAAGCAGCATCTGCATACTCCAGACCGAGCATCAGATACCTTCGACACAAAAACATACCGGAATCATTTCGATGACTTCGTGAAGCGCTTTCCGATTATCGGCAGCGGCACGCACTCCATCGTCAACTCGATCGCGCCAGGAGCGATCCTCGATTACGTGATCATCGACGAGGCCTCACAGCAGGACATCGTGCCTGGCATTCTGGCGCTGGGTTGTGCAAAAAACCTGATAGTCGTCGGCGACAGTCGACAGCTGGCGCACATTCCCGTGAAGCTGGACCTGCCAGCCCCCGCCGACGCCTATGATTGCGAGCGATACAGCCTGCTGGATTCCTGCATCGCAGTGTTCCAGGATGCGGTACCCAGGACTTTGCTAAAAGAGCACTACCGCTGCCATCCCAGGATCATCCAGTTCTGCAACCAGCAATTCTATGACAATGAATTGATCCCAATGACCCAGGACAAGAGCGAAGCTCCCCTGCGGCTGGTGCTGACCGCCAAGGGCAACCACACCCGGAAAAACACCAATCAGCGAGAACTAGATTCCTTGCTCAAGGTGTTGGACGGCGAAGGCGAGCCCATCGAGCTGGACAAGGACGGCCGCGGTTTCATTTCCCCCTTCAGGGCACAGGTCAAGCTCTCCGGCTCCTGCCTGCCCGCGGATTTCGTCAAAGATACCGTTCACAAGTTCCAGGGCAGGGAGTGTGACGAAATCGTCTTCTCCACCGTGCTGGACAAGAAGCGCCACAATCAGGAACGACTGGATTTTGTCGATGACCCGCGCATGGTCAATGTAGCAGTGTCGCGGGCCAAGAGCCGATTCACCCTGGTGACCGGTGATGAGGTTTTCACGGCAAACAACGGCCATATCGCGGCCTTGATTCGCTATGTGGAGTATTACGCGGAGGATGGACAAATTGCGCGGGCCCCGGTGGTATCAGCGTTTGATCTGCTGTACCGGGAATTTGACCAGTCCCTGGCGCGACTCCAGGCCAGGCTGCGCCCCGAAGACTCGCGCTTCCAATCCGAGCAAATCGTGGCGCAACTGTTGCGAGAGGCTCTATCCGAGGAGCCATACCGAACATTGACATACCACGCCCAAGTCCGGCTGAACCAGGTCACCTCTTCGATCAACCCGGCTTTAACGAAGCGCGAGCTGGCGTTCATGCGCAACCGCGCCAGCTGCGATTTCGTAGTGTATTTCAAGGTGGGTAAAACCCCGCTGGGGGTGATTGAAGTGGACGGTGGCTCTCACGACAGGCCAGAGCAGGCGATGCGCGATGCCTTGAAGAACAGCATCCTGACAAAGAGCAATATTCCCATCCTGCGCCTGCGGACCGTAGAAAGCCACATCGAAGAAAAGATTGATGGCTTTCTCGCGCAATGGGCGAGTGCTACTCAATAACGGGGAACGTCAAATCACCCCCGCTTTCCTAGATACCTTGTCAGTCCTCACGAGCTCTAGGGGGCGAGAGCGATTCAATCTGACCTCAATAGTTATAAATTTCAGTTTCTAAATTGCAATCCATGTCCTTTGATCCGAAAACACTTTTAGTCTTGCTGACCAACCTTTGCCGCGATCAAATATATCAGGCAGGGCAAAGGTATACGCCCGGTATTGACCCTAGCGCGCCAAATCTTCGAATTGCAGACTTGTCCATTGCCATCAACAACATCGCATGTGGTGATGAAGCGCGAACACGCTTCCTTTCTGTCCTCAACGAATTCACCGAAGCTTGGCAGAATGCCAAACAACATAGCCAAAGATCGGCAGAAATCGAGCAGTTGGTTGTCGCTGCGAGTGCATCATTGCCGGTGATGATGAACCGTCTGCGTTCTCGCGATGCCGCTGCAGCCGATGAATGGATAGCTAGGCTGTCACAAATCGACGCCTACTTGATCGATGATGTCGCCTATTGGCGAGCAGAGGAAGCCAAGCTTGGCCCCGACGCTGGGGGCTACTCTTCTGCACGCAGCTCCGTGCGCGGAAACATAAATTCGCTTAACCGTTGTACACGTGTTGTCCGCGATGAGGCTGAATACGCGGCCAGCTCCTCATTCAAGTTACTCTTCGATCCGGTCCTTCTGATTAGTGGTGAGTGGGGAACAGGCAAGACGCATCTGCTATGCGATGTCACCAGTGAACGTCTTACCCGTGAAGCCCCCACAGCCTTAGTCCTCGCGAAGAACTTCGAAGGCAACGTGCTTGCAGATATTTGCGCACGCCTCGGAGAGGTGACTTCGGTTGAAGACACGTTCGCGGGGCTGGAGGATATCGGTCAAGGGGTACGGGGACGAACTGTTTTTATCGTTGATGGCGTCAATGAGGGACGTCGACGCGAATGGCAACTGGCGATTGCTACCCTACTCTCGCTCGTCGCCAAGCATCCGAATATAGGGTTGGTCGTAACATGCCGGACTCCATTCGAGGCCATAGCCGTCGGCAAGTCGGACTTGGGGAAGTTTCATCGTCTTCAACACCACGGTTTCGACGATCAGGAATTTGATGCGCAGGCTGCCTTCTTTGAATACTACAAGTTGCCACTGCCGGAAGTTCCACTGTTGGATCACGAGTTCTCGCGCCCTCTCACACTGAAGCTCATTTGCCAATCGTTGCAAAGCCTGTCGGGCGAGAAGCTGGCAAAAGGCTTCGCAGGTATCGCCTCTGGGCAACGTGGCATGACGTTCGTCTTGGAGTCATTTATCAAGCGCATTGGGCAGCCGATCGAGAAAGAGTTCGGGCTGCATAACAAGGGATGCTGGATCTTACTAAAGGGGGGTGACCAGTTCTCCGACAAGCAGATTGCCGGTTTCGCTCCTTGCATGGCAACGAAACTCCGCAGCTATGTCTTCCCGGCAGAGGCGGACCGAATCGTCGCCGCGAGCTACCCCGCACTGCGACCTGCTCAACGACGTAAGCTTCTGGAGACGATGCGCACGAGTGGGCTCATTGAAGAGGATGTCATCTGGTATTCGACGAAATCTAAACAGTACAGATCCCGAGTAGTGTACCGCTTACCCTATCAGCGGTTCAGCGATCACTTGATAGCTAGGCACCTGCTGAGGGCATACCTAGATGTGTCGTCGCCAGCGGCAATAAAGGGAAGCTTTGCTGACTCATCCCCACTCGGCAGCATCTTCCAGCTAACCAATCGGAACTTCGGCCATTATGCGGAGCCAGGTTGGGCTCAAGCTTTGATTACAGAATTCCCCGAACGCGTAGGAAATAAGCTGCCTCCCGGACACCGTGAGCTCTTCTTTGCGTTGCCACCCGGCGCCCAAGATCTGAATGCGTACTTCGAGCCATTAATTGAGGGCTTGTTCTGGAGAAATCCGACCTCGTTCACAGAAGGCACGCGGACAGTCATCAACAAGTACTTGGACGCCGGTTCCGAGTCTTGGGAGCGGGTCGTGGATGCGCTGGCGGCTGTCGCGACTAAACCCAGCCATCCCTACCATGCTCAACGGCTATACAAGTATTTGTCCAGTTACTCGATGGTCGACCGAGACCTGTACTGGTCCGAATATCTGCGAAGAAGATACGCATCGCCCACTATCCATCGGCTGCTGACATGGGCAGAAAAACTAGACACCGTGAACATGACTCGCGATGCGGCAGCCGAACTTGTGGTGTTGTTCTCCCTGGTCCTGACCACAGTCGTTCGCAGTGATCGAGACCTCGCGACCAAAGCTCTCGTACTGATTGGAGAGCAACACCCTGACGTGCTGTTCTCGCACGTTGTGACATGCCTAGACTTCAACGACCCATATCTACCGGAGCGGGTTCTTGCCGCCGCCTATGGCACAGCACTGTCGCTGGTCGATTCGAAAAATGCAGCTTCGTTCCAGCCGCTACTTGGAGATCTGGCTCAGAAGGTTTACCGGAAAATGTTCGCACCTCATGCTCGCCACGCGACGCACCACACACTCATGCGAGACTACGCGCTTGGCATCATTGAGGTTGCCCAGCGAGCGGGGTGTGTAAAACTGCCGAAGACGGCAGTCGGCCACCTCAGTCGACCATTCTCGAATACCCCGTCGCCATTTACCAGCAACGGAACGCCTGATGACTCGGTCACAAATGCCATTGAGGGTTCCATCCAGATGGATTTCGGTAACTACACCATCGGTGGCCTAATACCAAACAGAGCGAACTACGATGGAAGCAAACCAGACTATGTAAGAACTCGGGCGAAGATTGAGCGGCGTATTTTCGATCTGGGCTACAGGAGTGATCGGTTCAAGCACATCGAGTCCGAGATTGGCCAGAGCTCCTGGAATGCTCGTGACGAACACAAGGTTGATCGTTATGGGAAAAAGTACTCCTGGATCGCGTACTTCGAGATGTGGGGAGAGCGCGATGCGAACAGGAGACTACCGGATTGGCGTCAGAGTAACCGGACGGCCGACTGCGGTGTAGATCCCACTTTTCCCAAGGTGCCCCCCGATTGGATGCCCCCCTTACCTGACCTCTTCGGCCCACCTGCTGCAAACACGAAAGATTGGGTTGCCGGCGGGTTCACTCCGAACTGGCACCCACTACTGGTGGTTCCCGAGATCAACGGGCACCCAGGTGAATGGATACTTGTTGAAGGATTTGTCCAAGGGACAGACAGAGAACATGATCGCAAGCTTTTCGCCTTCCTACGAGGGATGTTCGTGGCCAAGAAGGATGTGGACACGCTCCGGTCGAAATTCCTGTCGATTGACTATCCGGGAAATCATAAGATCCCAGGGGGAGGCGATGAGCACTATCTGTTCGCAGGAGAACCGGGCCACCGCCATAACTTCGCCCGGCATCTTCTCAAACGCAATGGTGAATACCGCCGCCAGACGGCGGAGGCATTCGATGAGTACGTGCGTGACTACAGTGCAGGTGAAAAACAATCTCTGGTAGTCGAGATAGCTTCAATGTTAGGCGAGGCAATAGGTAACCAAGAAGCATCTGCCCGTGAATTCGTCATTCCTGCCACCCGCCATATTCCCGGTATTAGGGCTGAGCTGCCGTCTATCCATTTTGGGTGGGAATCCTACCACTCGGAGCAAAACACCTTCTCAGGTTTTGACATTCCCGCTCCAAGCCTGATCCAACGTCTTGGTCTCTCCTGCTGCAAACGCGAAATCGACTTCTTCGATCCAAGCGGCCATCCGGCAACGCTCTATAGACAAGCGGGCGAAGGCTTGTCCGGAGATAAGCACAAGCTGCTCTACATCCGAGCCGACTTGCTTCGCCGCTACCTCAAGGAAACCAGACAGGTTCTTGTCTGGTGCAACTGGGGCGAACGTGACTGGTTAACGAAGATGAGTGGGTACAACGTACTTCCGAACAAGGATAGACAACAAGTTTTTCAGGCTTACGGGCACATTCATCGAGTCTTTTCCCAATGGTCTGCCAAAGACTGTGTCGTACTGTAAACAACAACTTGGTCTAAATCCAGTTCTCGCAGCGTATTAAATAGCCTGTCTGAAACATAAGTGCTAGCCTCTGCTACAGGTCGACTTGTCGAAATTAATTTGGACAGCTCACACTCCCGGGACTGTAGAATGTGTTTCGGTATAAAGTAGAATATTGCCTACTGAATCGCCATTTTCTAGATGCCTTGCCGCCCACACGAAATCGAGTAAAGCGGGGGCGACTCATAGGGCAGGATTGTCTGCGGGGGACATCGGTACAACCCCAGACGCCGCTATAGTGGTCTGGGGTATCTCTCGCCGATGAATTTCGAAAGGAGTTACGCCGCTCTGTTTGATGCGACAGATGAGGTCCATGCAGAGCTGACAGCAGAGCCTGAAATGATTTGAAAATCAAACCACCAACCGTCCATGGCATTGGGTCAACTCCACACCTTACTTAGTTAAGTCCAAAGCATTCGCGACAGCGGCCAACATGAAAAATACGACAACACTTCTGAACGCAAGCCATGAAGAACAAGGCAATTTCGATTACTTCTCACACCAAATTTGCATAAATCGGTACACCCAGGCGCACCAAACCTGGATTGAGGACTGCTTGAACGACCATAGTGATTTTTGCGGACAAGAAGGGATCAATGCTAGGGATCTTAAGTCGTTATTCGTGCATGAAGTTACCCACTTCCTAGACCTTACAACGACATTGTGGGGGCTTGAATACACAGCTCGTAAGTCAGCTTTGCTCGACAAGATTCATCTAGGAGAGGATCACGAGCAGGCGTTAAACGTATTCATGCTGAACACATCCGAGCTGGAAATGCACAAGGCATTGTTGGTTAGGGATGGGGAAAGCTTGGCCGGATGCACAATGAACCACGGCCTCATGATCCACCCGGATTATGGCCCGATTATCGTGGTCATTTACTATCGTGACGGGGTTGAATGCCACAAAATTCCATTGAGCATGCTGGCTTTGTTCGAAGCCCACGCAACCGCCAATGAAGTGCTTTCTAAAATTCGCGATATTGACCAGATACCAGATGAAAATGAACGCATCGTTGCCCACGCGCATGTAAATCAAGAGTTCAACGAACATTTGCACGACCCGGCACTAACGGAATACACCCTTCTGCTTAACCTAGCTAAGCTCCATTTTCCCGAGCTATCGCTGCGGGAGCTATTAGTGTTCTTCTCCGCATTGGCACGATTCACCATGAATCAAGACGCCTTGAGCTTGAGCATATTAAGCGATCGGATGCGATTTCTTCCCACAGAGGCAGGGGATGCTTTGAGCTTAGACATGAAACGTGGGACATCACGAGCGGTTGTGGCTTTCAAAACTCTCTTGTTTATGCATGAGTGGATCAGCAAGGGCACCCCCATGGAAAATTCCGAAAACATCAACATGCTCAAAACGAGACCAAACAAAGCAATTCGGCAACTTTGGGAAGATGACAATGTTAAATTCATGGATGCCATGGCCCAAATCGAACGTAATTGCTACCTTGGGTTACTTCAAAATCGACGACACGACCTGCCCGACTTTGAGATTGTTTCGGCCAGCATTGCCGCAAACATGGCCTTATTGGAGAATTCTCCAGTTGGTTTGCTAAGCCTCAGTGACTTGACACTAATGGATGCCATTCTGAATGAGGACTTCACGCCTATCGCTATGCCGAAGCGCTTAGACATTGATGCGATAAGTTACTTTGATCAGTTTTATCCATTTATGGCAAAACTGAAAAAACTGTACCAGGCAAAAAAAGCTAGTAAATTCTTTATTACACCTGGCGATTCCATTTTATTCGTTAACCGCTAAAGATCGCCAGAATACGCACCATTAGCTCTGCCGCAGGCTCAGACAAGCTTGAGGCTAAAGCTATAGCGATGGGCGCACACGCGCAGCGCTAGCCTGGACTGCGGCAATCAAGTTTGCTACACCGGCAGTACGGCGCACACAAGGATTTTTCACTAACAGCGCTGAAAAGTCAGAATTTTTCAGGAAATTTGCGACGGAGACAGCCCTGCCAACTCATACATAAATGAAAAAAGCCTTACCAGACAAGGAAGGCTTTTTTCACTAACTTTGCTTCCCTACAGGTCATGTATGTAGGGAGGCAAAGTCATTGACGACTCGAGGCAAATAAATTGCAACTCGCCTTCAGCCGTCAACAAACCGCCTACTAGCGGCGCCTACGCCCTTAGCTGCCATGCCGGCCATCCAACGGCCGCGCAGCGCGTTGCAGCCGGTCGCGCACGGCGCGCCAGGCCGGTTCGTCGGGCGGCAGCACGATCCAGACCGATGGGCAACCGCTGGCGTCCGCCTCGTGCAGCGCGGCGTACAGCCCCTGGGCATAGCCCTCCGGTGTGCTCGGCATGCGCTTGAACCAGCCGCAGCGCGCGGCGGGCGCGTCGATGGCCAGCACCGCAGCCTGCCGCCAGCCGGCGTCGTCGGCCCTCTCCTCCGCTTCGGCGGCCTCCAGCCGGTAGCAGGGCTGGCGCGGCGCGTAATGCGAAGCCAGATTGCCCGGCACGCGCGGCGCGTCGGGCGCGGCGGTTTCCGCCAGGTCGAGGTAAGGCGCCAGCATCGCGGCGGTGACGGCGCCGGGACGCAGGATGGCCGGCCGTGCGCCGCTGAGATCGAGAATGGTGGATTCTATGCCCACCGCGCACGGGCCGCCGTCCACCACGGCGGCGATGCGGCCTTCCATATTGGCGCGCACATGGTCGGCGGTGGTGGGGCTGATGCGGCAGAACGGGTTGGCCGACGGCGCCGCCACCGGCCGCTGCAGCCGGTCCAACAACGCTTGCAGCAACGGATGGCTGGACCAGCGCAGCGCCACCGTTTCTTGTCCGGCGTTGACGATGGCCGGCACCTTTTCGCTTGCCGACAGCACCAGGGTCAGCGGACCGGGCCAGAAGCGCTCCATCACCGGCCAGGCGCAGTCGGGGACGCGCGCCGCCCATTCGTTCAGCTGCTCGAGGCCCGGCAGGTGCACGATCAACGGGTGATCGGCCGGCCGGTTCTTGGCGCGGAAAATGGCGGCCACGGCGTCGGGCTGGGTGGCGTCGGCCGCCAGTCCGTAGACGGTTTCGGTGGGCACGGCGACCAGCTCGCCGGCGCGCAGCAGCGCGGCGGCCTGATCCAGTCCTTCGGGGGTGGGGCTAAGCGACTTCATGGTTTTCCAAGGTTCAGGGATTGCAGTAATCGCAGTATTGCGGTGAGGCGGCCGCCTGCAAGGTTTGTTCGCGCGTGGCCTGGCAGCACGGGCATTGCCAGCGGCGCGCGCTGGCCTGGCGCGTCGGCGCGCCGCAGTCTTCGCACGGCGCGCCGGGGAGCGGCGCGATCTCGCCGAAACCGGGCGCGCCGCAATCCGGGCAGGCGCTGGCCAGCCGTTCCGCCAGCGCGGCGGCGCAGCGCGCTATCATCGCCATCCGCGTGGGATTGCGATGGGCGCGCATATCGCACTCCAGATGCAGCGGGTCGTCTGCCAGATGCCGCGCCAGATGCGCGCGCAGCGCGGCTTCGCCGGTCAGCTCCTTGTGGAAGGCGTCCTCGCCGGGCCGGCCGACGATCAGGCCGTGCGCCGGGAAGCCTGACAGGCGCAGGATGTCCGGCAAGGCCGCCAGATCGCTCAGCGTCCAGTGGCGGAAATTGGTTTCCGGTCCGCGCGTCCAAGCCTCCACCGCGTATTGGCGTTCCGCGTCCCAGCACAGCAATAGTTCGGTGGCCCAGCCGCAGCGGCCCAGCCACGGGTCGCCGCCGAAGCTGCCTTCGCTGCCCAGCCCATAGCGCAAGCCGCTGAGTTCGCAAGCCAGCCTGGCCTTGGCCAGCGCGGCGTCGAGCTGGCTGCCGGCGCGCGGCGTCTCGCCGGTGAAAGCGCCCAGGCTGTCGGTATCGAAGCTGTCCACCAGCGCCAGGTCCCAGCCTATGCCGGCCAGCGCGGGCGTAATGGCGGCATGCTTGCCGTGACGGGTCAGCAAGGCGGCGCGGCGCTCAGTCATGTCGCCACCCGCCATCGGCATGCCAGCGCAGCGGTCTGTCGCCGTGCACGCAATACAGGTGCAGCCAGCCGTTTTCCGCCAGCTGGCGCGGGACGGGCTGCGCCGCCAGCGCCTCCGCCAGCCTGTCCGGCGGCGCGTCTATGCAGGCGGCCAGCCGCAGCGGAGCGTGGCGCAGGCGTTGGCCGTCGTGCAGCGACTGCCAGGCCAGGCCGATGCGCAAATCGCCGCTATTGCCTTCGAACACGCCGATGCGGCCGCCCACCACATTGTGCAGCAGCTTGTTGCCGCTGCCGAAGCGGCGCGGGTCCGCCGTGGAGGCGAAGTACTGCATATTGATCCAGTGCGCCACCACCATGGGCGCGGCGAGTATGGCCTGCAGCCCTTTGCCGTCCGGGTCGGCGCGCCAGTCGTATTCATGCAGGAAGGCGCGGCCGCCCAGGTCCAGCTTGCGCGTCTTGGCGCGCGGCGCGGCGATGAACAGCGCATTGCCGGCCAGCCCCCATTCGGGCCGGGTTTCCGCCCAGTCGTCTCCCTTCTGCCGCATTTTTTTCAGAAGGATGGCGTCGTCCGCTGCCGGCGCGAGGCCGACCAGCGGCGCGCGTCGCCGCCGCGCCAGCGCCGACGCCGCCCGCAATTGCGCCTGCAGACCCTGCAGACGGGCGCGCGCGTCCGCGCTCAGGGTGTCGGCGTCCAGCAACAGGATTTCGTCGCTGTGCGTCAGATGCAGCGCGGGCAGGAATACCGTGTCGGCGGGAATGGGCCGGCCCAACGCCGCCAGCCGCTCGCGCAGCGCCGGATCATTGAGCCAGCCGGCCAGCAAGCGCACATGCTGGTGGCCGCCATGCCCGCCGCAGGCGCCGCATTGCAGCGCCGCCGCCTGCGGATTGTTGCTGACGTGGCTGGCATGGCCGACCAGCAACACCCAGGGGGCCAGCGCGCCGGCCAGGCCCATGGCCGGCAGCAGGCCGGAGACGATTTCCGCGCGCTTATCCAGGCCCAGGCCGTCCCGGGGCACAGGCTTGGCGCTATCCGGCGTCAGCCAGGGGTCGAGCTGCGGCAGCGCGGCTTGACGGCCGCGCGCCTTGCTGCGCCCGGCCAGCGCCGCCAGCTTGGCGAGGCCGGCGCTTTCCACCAGGGCGAACCCAGACAGCGGCGAGCGCTGGAAGGCCCGCCAGCCTCGCCGCGCGGCAGATGGCTTGGACGCGGGCGCCGCACTCGCTTCCCAGCCCGGCGCCAGCAGTACCGGCAGTCGCGGCTGGGCGACATCGCTGCCCGGCACGCGGTAGGCCAGCGGCAGGCCGAAAAAGCCGGCGAAGCCGCAGGTGCGGCTGTCCGGAACGGTTTGCTCCAGCGCGCGGCGCAGCGGTTCGGAACGCACGTCTATGCAGAACACCGCTTGCATCGCCGGACGGGTACCGTCTTCGGCGGCGGATTCGCGGCACAACGCCTGGGCCAGCGGCGCATGCAAGGACAGCTCATGCGCGCGCTGCCAGATCAGCGCGCGCGCGTCGGCGCGGCCATGCAGGCGCAGCCCCCAATCGCGGCGCCAGGCCGCCCAGGCGCTGTCCGGCCCGCGCGCGCCGTCGTCGAGCAGGCATTCCCAGGCCATCTGGATGGCCAGCAGCTGGCGCAGGTGGGCGTCGGTTTCGCCTTTCAGCCCGGCCTGCCAGCCGAGATAGGCGCACCAGGCCGCCCAGCCGTTATTGCGCATCAGCAGCGCCTGCAGCCAGGGCCGCAGCCACTCCGCTTCCGCTTGCAGCTGCGCCAGCCCGGCGGCCAGCATGGCCTCCGCGTCGCCGGGCAGCCGCTCGGCGCGCAGGCGCAGCTGTTCGCGCCGCTCCGGCAAGGCGCTCAGGCCGTAAGGATGGCGCATCTGCTCCAGCCAGGCGGCGTAAAAACCGCGCTCATGGTCGAGGTGCCAGTTGGCCTGGTCGCGGTCGAACCAGGCCGCGCAATACTGGCTGATCTGCTGGATGACGACATCGGTCCAGCTTTGCGCGCCGAGCGGGCCCGCCGCTTCGCGATGGCAGGCGGCCAGCAGCCGCGGCGGCGGGACAGGATCGACATCGCGCGGCTCGGCGTCCAGCCAGGCCTGCGCGCCGCCGGTCCAGCCCGTTTCCGACAGCGCGGTCTCCAGCGCCGCGGCGCTGATTTCGCCACGGCGCCAGGCAGCCAGATATTCGCTGCGCGGCAGGTGCAGCGGGCTATCCGCCACCAGGCGCAGCGTGTCGGCGGCATCGCTGAAGCGCTGCTCGCGCAGGCCCCAGTAGGGCGAGCTGGCCACCAGGCTGTCCAGCGGCCAGGCCGGGGCGATGGCGGCCAGCGCTTGGTCTATGGCCTTGCTGTCAGTCACGGCGGCTCTCCTGCAATCGAGGCCAATTCAGGGCCAGGGGAACGGCCGGCCGCGGGAGACGGCGGCCCAACATGCACCACCATTCGTCAAGGTGGAAGCCGGCGAAGGCATGCGGATAGATCCGGCGCGCCAGCGCCCCTTGCGGATGGCGCAGCAGCCAGCCTTGCAGCAGAAAAACGAGAAGAAACAGCGCGGCCAGCAAGGCCTGCGCCCAGTCCGGCGGCGTCGGGCCATGCAGCGGCAGGATATGGGCCGCCAGCGCGTGCAGCAGCAGATAGGACTGGCTCAGGGCCAGCGCGGCCAGCCAGCCGGCCCCGCCGCGCAGCAGCGCGCCGAGGCCCAGGCCCAGCGCCAGCCAGAACAGCGGCGGCAAGGCCGCAGCGGGGATCCAGCGCTGCCACAGCCATTGCGAGGCGGCCAGCAGCGCGGCCGCGATCAGGCCGCGCGCCAGATGAGGGAGGACGCCATCGGCCGCTTCCCCGCCCAGCATGCGCCGCGCCGCGCCGTCGCGCGCCGTTTCGCCGGCGAGCAGGAAGGCGTGGGCCTTGTAGAAGGAGTGGGCCAGCAGATGCAGCAGGGCCAACGAATACCAGCCCATGCCGATTTCCAGCAGCATGAAGCCCATCTGCGCGCAAGTGGACCAGGCCAGGCGCAGCTTGATGCTGATGCGCGTCAGCATCACCACGCAGCACAGCAGCGCGCTGGCGCCGCCCCACAGCATCAGCAGGATATTGGCCGGCGGCGCGGCTTGCAGCAGCGGCGCGGCCTTGATCAGCACCATGCCGCCCAGATTGACCACCCCGGCGTGCAGCAGCGCGGAAATCGGCGTCGGCGCTTCCATCACCTGGGTCAGCCAGCCGTGAAAAGGCAGTTGGGCGGTCTTGATCGCCACTGCCGCCGCCAGCAGCAGGCCGGCCGCCGCCGCATAGCCCTGCGCGCCGTCGGCCAGCGCCTGCGGCGCGCCGGACTGCAGGCCGAGGCTGCCTCCGGCCAGGACCCACAACGGCAGCGCGCCCAGCAACAAGCATTCGGCCAGGCGGCTGGCGCGCCATTCGCGCCGGGCCGCAAGTTGCGCCGCCGGGCGGCCGGGATAAAAGGTGAGCAGCGTCTGCAAGGCCAGGCTGCAGGCGATCCAGGCCAGCGCCATCAGCAACAGATGGCTGGCTTGCACCACCACCGTCACCGCCGCCAGCAGGCAGCCGATGGCGCGCAAAAAACGCGCCTGGCCGGGCTCGCCTTGCATATAGCGGCGCGAGTAGCGCAACACCATCCAGCCCAGCAACTGGATCAGCGCCTGCATCAGCCAGGCGGCGGCGAACCACGGCGCGGCCGTGGGCAGGAAGATCAGAGCAAGCAGCGGCAGGCCGCCGGCCATCGCGGCGACTTCGGCTGCCTGCCAGTGGCGCGGCAGCGCGCGGCCCGGCCACAAGGCAGGCAGCAACCAGGCCAGCGCGATGGCGTATGGCAGCGCGGCGAGCAGGGTTTGGGGCATGATGGGCTCCGTTGTTTTCCTGCGCGAACTTTGCCTGATCGAGTATGTTCAGTAAAATAGATTAAATATTAGTTTTCATTCTATATTTAAGAACGATGAGCCGGCTCAACTACCACCATCTGCACTATTTCTGGGCGGTCGCCAGCGAGGGCCACCTGACGCGCGCGGCCGAGAGGCTGCATGTCTCGCAATCTGCGCTGTCGGCGCAAATCCGCCAGCTGGAACAGCAATTGGGCCAGCCATTGTTCCTGCGCGAAGGCCGCAAGCTGCAGCTGACCGAGCTGGGCGCGGTGGCGATGCGCTATGCCGAGGAGATTTTCGCGCTGGGCAACGAGCTGTTGGCCACCGCCGCCTCCGGCCAAGGACGCGGCACCTTGCGCATAGGCAGCGTGGCCACGCTGTCGCGCAATTTCCAGGAGTGGTTTTTGCAGCCGGTGCTGAAAGAAGCCGATGTCAGGCTGGTGCTGGAGTCCGGCAGCCTGGACGAGCTGCTGCAGCGGCTCAAGGCGCACGAACTGGACGTGGTGCTGTCCAACCGCCCCGCCCTGGGCGACGACAAGCAATCCTGGCGCTGCCGCACGCTGGCGCGTCAGCCGGTGGTGCTGGTGGGGCCGCCTCTGCCCGAGGGGCGGACCTTCCAGTTCGAACGCGATCTGCCGGCGCTGCCGCTGCTGGTGCCCAGCCGCAACAGCGAGATCCGCCTGCGCTTCGACCTGCTGTGCGAGGAGTTGGCGCTGCAGCCGGCCATCCGCGCCGAAGTGGACGATATGGCCATGCTGCGCCTGTTGGCGCGGGATGCCGGCTGCGTGGCGCTGCTGCCGGCCATCGTCGTGCGCGACGAGCTGGGCAAGGGCTTGCTGCAGCAATACTGCGTGGTGCCGCGCGTCGAGGAGACCTTCTACGCCATCACCGTGCAGCGCCAGTATCTGCCGCCGCTGCTGCAAGCCTTGCTGCGCATGGCGGTAGCCGATCAGGCGCTGAGCCTGGCCATCCCCTGATCCGCGGCTTCAGGATTCTCCGTCAGCGCGGCGATGGCCGGTCGACATGCCGTCGAAACAGACCTCAAGCATATGCCCGACGATGTCTTCGTCCGGGTATTTCCCATACACCCGCAAATACTCCACCGCCGGATCGCAGGTCCGGGAGTAGTAGCTGTACAGGATCACGTCGGTCGGCATATCCGCCCGTAATTCCCCCTGCCGCTTGGCCTGTTCGACGATGCCCTGCAGCATTTTGTGCAGCTTGATCGCCCGGCTGACGTAACGCAGGCTGCGCGTCAGCATGGCGCGCACCTGAGGACTGGTCGAAGGCAGGAACGGCAGCCCCCCGTCGAGGCGCACCCGCAACGCCCAGGCCAAGAGGTCGCGCAGGCGGGCAAGCGGGCTCAGCTCCGACGCCTGCCGCGCCAGAAAATCCTGGGCATCGTCCAGCAAGCGGATCATCACCTCGGTCGCCAGTTCATCCTTGGATTTGAAATGCTTGTACAGGCTGGGCTTGGAAATCCCCGCTTCGCCGGCCACATCGTCCATGGTCATCAGGTCGAAACCCTTGCTCGCCAGCATCCGCGTCGTTGCGTCCAGTACGGCTTGCTCGCGCAGCTTGAAGGCCTGGTCCTTGAAGCTGAGCCTGCCTAATATACCCATCGGTAACACCTTTTACTGATCAGTAGCATTTTTTTCAAATCGGTTTTATCCTGAATATAAAGCAGCGCCGGCGTACTGCCAAGCCGGTGGATTTCCTACCTCGCGACAGGACGACATGGTGAACGCCTCATCGCCACAACGCATCGCCGTGATAGGCGGCGGCATCGCCGGCCTTGCCACGGCCCACTTTCTCTCCCAGCGCCACGCGGTGACGCTGTTCGAAGCCGCCGACTATCTGGGCGGCCATACCCACACCGTCGATGTCACGGTCGACGGCCGCGACTTCGCCGTCGATACCGGCTTCCTGGTCTTCAACGATCGCACCTATCCCAATCTGATCGCCCTGTTCCAGGAGCTGGGCATCCCCAGCCATCCCAGCGACATGTCGTTCAGCGTCTCCCTGGGCCACGGCCGGCTGGAATGGGCGGGACGCAATCTGGACAGCGTGTTCGTCCAGCGCGGCAATCTGCTGTCGCCCGGCTTCTGGGGCATGCTGTCCGACATCCTGCGCTTCAACCGCGAGGCGGAGCGCAATCTTCGCCGCGCGATCGAGGCCCCGCAGAGCCTGGGACGCCTGCTGGAAACCGATGGATACGGCGCGCGCTTTCGCCACCACTATCTGCTGCCGATGGCCGCGGCGATCTGGTCCAGCCCCTGCCGCGACATCCTGTCCTTTCCGGCCGAGACTTTCCTGCGCTTCTGCCTGAACCATGGCCTGCTGCAGCTGCGCGACCGGCCGCAATGGCGCACCGTGCCGGGCGGCGCCCGGCAATATGTCGATAAAATCGCCGCCGGACTGGCCGATGTCCGGCTGTCGACGCCGGTGCTGCGCGTGAGCCGCGTCGACGGCCGCCTGCGCCTGCTCACCGCCAGCAGCGAGGAAACCTTCGACGCGGCCGTGTTCGCCACCCATGCGCCGCAAACCCTGGGCATGCTGGCCGACGCGAACGAGCTGGAACGCAGGATATTGTCCGCGGTCCGCTACCAGGCAAACGAAGCCGTGCTGCACACCGACGCCGCGCTCTTGCCCCGGCGCGAAGCCGCCTGGTCGGCCTGGAACTTCCTGGCGGACGAGCCGGACGACAGCCGGGCGGTGGGCGTCAGCTATCTGCTCAACCAACTGCAGCCATTGCCTGTCAGGACTCCGGTGGCCGTGACCTTGAATCCGCCGCGCCCGCCCGATCCCGCCAAGGTGCTGGGCCGCTTCCGCTACGAACATCCTTTGCTCGATGCGGCGGCCATCGCCGCGCAAAAGGCTTTGCCCAGCATCCAGGGCAGCCACGGCTGCTGGTTCGCCGGCGCCTGGACCGGCTACGGCTTCCACGAGGATGGGCTGAAGTCCGCACTGCGCGTCGCGCAGGCTTTTGGACTGGCCCCGGCCTGGGCGAGGATGGAAAGATGAGCGGCGCCTATCTGCTGACCGGACAGGTGATGCACCGTCGCCTGCGCCCGGCCGCCAACCGCTTTGTCTATCCGGTGTTCTGCCTGCGCCTGAAGTTGTCGGCGCTGGAGGAGGCGCATGGCTTCTGGTTCGGCGTGAACCGCTGGCGGCCGCTGTCGCTGCGCACGCGCGACTACGGCCCGCGCGACGGCTCGCCGCTGCTGCCGTGGGCGCGCGCGCGGCTGGCGGAAGCCGGCCTGCCGGCCGACGGCGAAATCTGGCTGCAAACCTTTCCGCGCGTGTTCGGCTATGCCTTCAACCCGGTCAGTTTCTGGTATTGCCACGATGCTGCCGGCCGCTTGATCGCCGTGCTGGCCGAAGTGAACAACACCTTCGGCGAGCATCACGGCTATCTGCTCAGTCCGCCCCGGGGCGGCGAGATCACCGCCTCCAGCCAGCTCGCCTGCCGCAAGCTGCTGCATGTTTCGCCTTTTTGCCGCGTGGAAGGCCATTATCGCTTCCGCTTCGCCGAACAGCCGGGCCGCGCGCTGGTGCGCATCGACTATCACGACGCCGCGGGCGCCTTGCTGCACACCTCGATAGCCGGCCGCCTGCAAGCCTTGACGGCGGCGGCCGCCGCCGCCGCCTTGTTGCACCAGCCGCTGCTGACGCTGGGCGTCATCGCCCGCATCCACTGGCAGGCGCTGAAGCTCTGGCTCAAACGCGTCCCCCTTTCCCGTAAACCGCATCCCCCCGCCGCCGCGCTCAGCCGCGGCCAGGAGTTGAAACCATGAGCGCGAGCCAACCGATCAACCTGTCTCGTCCCGGCCTGCCTGCAAGCGGACGGGCCTTGCTGGCCTTGCTGGCCAAGTTGCGCCAGGGCAGCCTTAAAGTTTGCACTCCGGATGGCGAAACGTTGTGGTTCGGCGCCCCTCACGACGAGGCCGACGCCGAGCTGCAGCTGCGCGACTGGCGCGCCTGCGGCCGCATCCTGGCCGGCGGCGATATCGGCTTTGCCGAGGCCTATCGCGACGGCTGGCTGGACAGCCCCGACCTGACGGCGCTGCTGCGGCTGGCGCTGCGCAACGAGGATGCCTTGCGGCTGGGCGAACTGGGCCGCTGGGCCGCTCGGCTGTGGCACAGGCTGCACCACCTGCTGCGCGTCAACAGCCGTCGCGGCAGCCGCCGCAACATCCATGCCCATTACGATATCGGCAACGATTTTTACCGGCTGTGGCTGGACCCGAGCTGGACCTACTCCAGCGCCTGGTTCGACGGCGACTACGGCCTGTCCTTGGCCGACGCGCAAGCGCGCAAGTACCAGCGCATCTGCGAGCAGTTGCGGCTGCGCCCCGGCATGCGCGTGCTGGAAATCGGCTGCGGCTGGGGCGGCTTCGCCGAGCATGCCGCCCGCCTCGGCGTGGCGGTGCACGGCATCACCATCTCGGACGCCCAGCTGGACTTCGCCCGCCGCCGCCTGGCCGACGAAGCGCTGGTCAGGCTGGAACACCGCGACTATCGCGACCTCTCCGGCCAATACGACGCCATCGTGTCGATCGAGATGTTCGAGGCGGTGGGCGAGCGCTACTGGCGCGGCTATTTCGACACCGTGCGCCGCTGCCTGAAACCGGGCGGCCAGGCGCTGGCGCAGAGCATCACCATAGAGGAGTCCCGCTTCGAGGCTTACCGCGCCGGCGCCGACTTCATCCAGACCTTCATCTTCCCGGGCGGCATGCTGCCCAGCCGCGAGCGCTTCCAGCGGGCCGCGCAGCAAAGCAGCCTCGCATGCGGCACGCGGCTGGACTTCGGCGCCGACTACGCGGAAACGCTGCGCCGCTGGCGCCAGGCCTTCGAGGCCAATCTCACCGCCGTCCGCGGCCAGGGCTTCGACGAGGCCTTCATCCGGCTGTGGCGGCTGTATCTGTGCTACTGCGAAGCCGGTTTCGACGAAGGCCGCATCGGCGTTTCGCAATTTCTGCTGCAAAGGCCGTGATCATGCGCGCCCCCGCCTGGCTTGCCGCCCTGGCCGCGCTCGCAGGCTGTGCCGGTCCCGCCGTCGGCGATTACGCCGCCGATCGACCGCTGCTGGATCCCGGTCGGTTCTTCCTCGGCAAGACCGAGGCCTGGGGCATGTTCCAGGACCGGCAAGGCCGCGTGGCCAAGCGCTTCACCGTCGACATGGACGGCGAACGACGGGGCGAGGAGCTGGTGCTGACCGAGCGCTTCCATTACAGCGACGGCAGCCGCCAGCAGCGGGTATGGCGGCTCAAGCCCATAGGCGGCGGCCGCTGGCGCGGCCTGGCCGACGACGTGGCGGGCGAGGCCGTCGGCGAGACGGCCGGCAACGCGCTGCGCTGGCGCTACACGCTGAAGCTGCCGGTGGACGGCAAGACATACCAGGTGCAGTTCGACGACTGGATGTTCCTGCAGGACGAGCGCAGCCTGCTCAACCGCGCGCAGATGAGCAAATTCGGCTTCCGCCTGGGCGAAGTCACGCTGTTCTTCCGCAAGCCGGAGCCCAGGCCATGATGCCGCGCCTCAATCCGGTCATAGCGGACTGGCGCGCGCGCCGGGTGTGGGTGATAGGCGCGTCCAGCGGCATCGGCGCGGCCTTGGCCGGCGAGCTGCTGACAGCCGGCGCCGAAGTCATCCTGTCGGCGCGCCGCACCGAGCCGATGCGCATGCTGGCGGCGGGCTGGCCAGGCGCGCGGGTGGAAACGCTGGACGTGACCGATCCGGCCGCCTGGCAGACCGCCTGGTCGCATCTGGAGGCCGCCGGCGCGCTGCCCGATTTCGTGGTGTTCTGCGCGGCCGACTACCGGCCGCAAACCTGCCTGGACCTGTGCGCCGAGGAAACCCGCCGCCTGCTCGACACCAATCTGCTGGGGGTCTATCACGGTCTGGAGCTCATCCTGCCGGCGATGGCGCGGCAAGGCCGCGGCGGCGTGGCCCTGATCGCCAGCGTGGCCGGTTACGCCGGCCTGCCCGGCGCCGCGGTCTACGGCCCCGGCAAGGCGGCGCTGATCAATCTGGCGGAAATCCTCTACACCGAGCTCAGGCCGCGCGGGGTCGCGGTTTACCTGATCAATCCCGGCTTCGTCGCCACGCCGCTCACCGCCAAGAACGACTTCGCCATGCCGGCGCTGCTGACGCCGCGCCAGGCGGCCCGGCACATCATGCGCGGACTCGAACGCGGCGCGTTTGAAATCCACTTCCCGCTGCGCTTCACCGTATGGCTCAAACTGTTGCGGCTGCTGCCCTACCGGCTGCGGCTGCCCTTGCTCGCGAGGTTGGCAAGACCATGAAACGCATTCCTACCCAAACCGAATGGCAGGCCCTGCTCGACTGGTACCAGACGCTGACGCCGGACACGCTGCCTGACATCGGCCGCTATTACGCCGAAGAGGCCCGCTTCAAGGACCCGTTCAACGACGCGCGCGGCGTGGCCAGGATCCAGGCGGTGTTCCGCCACATGTTCAAGACGCTGGAACACCCGCGCTTCACCGTTATCCACGCGCTGCGCGACGGCGACCAGGCCTTCATCACCTGGGATTTCCATTTCGTCTACGCCGGCCGTCGGATCAGCATTCACGGCGGCAGCCATCTGCAGTTCGACGCCGACGGCAAGATCACGCTGCACCGCGACTACTGGGACGCGGCGGAAGAGCTGTTCGAGAAAATTCCGCTGCTCGGCCTGCCCGTGGCATGGCTGCGCAAGAAGCTGAGGGTTGTCTGATGGCGGCTACGGCATTCAAGGGCAACAAGGCGGCGTTGCCGTCCAAACCCTGCGCCGCCTGCGGCCGGACCATGAGCTGGCGCAAGAAATGGCGCGCCGGCTGGGACGCCGTCCAGTATTGTTCCGAGCGCTGCCGCCGCAGGAAAGGCAAGGCGCCATGACCATCCTGCGGCTGATCCTGGGCGACCAGCTCAATCCCTCCCACAGCTGGTTCGCCGAGCCCGACGCCAACGTGGTGCATGTGATGATGGAAATCCGCCAGGAAACCGATTACGTGCGCCACCACGCGCAGAAAATCCTGGCCATCTTCGCCGCGATGCGCGACTTCGCCTCCCAGCTGAAAGCGCAAGGCCACCGCGTGCGCTACGTCGCCATAGACGACGCCAGCAACCGCCAGTCGCTGACCGGCAATCTGGACGCGCTGATCGCCCATTACCGCGCGGCGGCGGTGGAATACCAGGCCCCGGACGAGTGGCGGCTGGACCGCCAGTTGGCGGAATGGGCGGCCGGCCTGCCCATACCCTGCCGCATGGCGGACAGCGAACACTTCTACACCGCGCGCGGCGAGGCGGCGGCGTTTTTCGGCGCGCGGCGGCAATGGCGGCAGGAGACCCTATACCGCCACCTGCGACGCCGGCACGGCATTTTGATGGACGAGAACGGCGAGCCGGCCGGCGGGCGCTGGAATTTCGACGCAGACAACCGCCGGCGCTGGCCCGGCGACCCGCCCGAACCGGACGATGCTCGGCCAGCCCATGATCACAGCCGGCTGTGGCAAACCATCGTCGACGCCGGGGTGGACAGCTTCGGCCAGCCGCAGGCGGACGCGCTGCGCTGGCCGCTCAACCGCGCCGAGGCGCTGACGCAGCTGGACGTCTTTGTCGACCAGGCTCTGCCCCATTTCGGCGCCTACCAGGACGCGATGAGCCCGCGCGCGCGGCGGCTGTTCCATTCGCTGCTGTCCTTCGCCCTCAATGTGAAAATGCTGAACCCGCGCGAGGCGGTGGATGCCGCCGTCGCCGCCTGGCGCCGGGGGGACGCGCCGCTGGCCGCCGTGGAAGGCTTCGTCCGGCAGCTGCTGGGCTGGCGGGAATACGTACGTGGCGTCTACTGGGCCAGGATGCCCGGCTACCGCGACTGCAACGCGCTGGACCACCGCCTGCCGCTGCCGCGCTGGTTCTGGGACGGCGACACCGGCATGCGCTGCCTCGCCCACGCCATCGGCCAATCGCTGGAAGACGCCTACGCCCACCACATCCAGCGGCTGATGGTGATAGGCAATTTCAGCCTGATCGCCGGCCTGTCGCCGCAGGCGCTGCACGAATGGTATCTGGGCGTCTACATCGACGCCTTCGAATGGGTGGAGCTGCCCAACACGCTGGGCATGAGCCAGTTCGCCGACGGCGGGCTGCTGGGCAGCAAGCCTTACGCCGGCAGCGCCGCCTATATCGGCCGCATGGGCGACTACTGCGCCGGCTGCCGCTACCGGCCCAAGCAGCGCGTCGGCGCCGACGCCTGCCCGTTCAATGCCTTGTACTGGGACTTTTTCCAGCGCCACCGCGCGCGGCTGGCCGCCAATCCGCGGCTGGCCCTGGTCTACCGCCAGCTGGACAAGCTGCCGGAAGCCGAACGCGCCGCCGTCGCCGCGCGCGCCTCCGCACTGCAAACCGATCTAGACGCACTGTGAGATCCGCCATGCTGAACAAAACGCTCGCGCTGTTCGTCGTTGTCCTGCTGCCGCTCACCGGCTGCTCTACCGCGCCGCCGCCCGGCATCGCCCCGGTGCGGGGGTTCCAACTGGAACGCTACCAAGGCCGCTGGTATGAAATCGCCCGCCTCGACCACCGCTTCGAACGCGGCCTGCAGGCGGTGAGCGCCGACTACAGCCGCAATGCCGACGGCAGCATCCGCGTGCTCAACCGCGGCTACGACGCTGCCGCCGCGAGCTGGCGCGAAGCCGTCGGCAAGGCCTGGTTCAACGGCCCTGCCGATGTCGCCTCGCTGAAAGTCTCGTTCTTCGGCCCGTTCTACGGCGGCTACCATGTGGCGGCGCTGGACCCCGGCTACCGCTGGGCGGTGGTGGTCGGACCGGACAAGGACTATCTGTGGCTGCTGTCGCGCGACAAGCAGCCCGCCGCCGACGCCAGGCCGGCCTTGCTGGCGGTGGCGGCCAGGCTGGGCGTGCCGGCCGACAAGCTGATCTGGGTGAGGCAGGACCGTGGCGACAACTAGGCGGCTGAATCCGGAAAAATTGCTGCTGAGCAAATGGACCGCCGCCGCGCCGCGAAACCGGGAGAAGCACTTCCTGGTGGTGGCGCTGGGCCGGCCTGCGCCGGACATGCCGGTGGAAACGGTCACGCTGGAGGCGGTGCATAGCCGGCGTCGGCAAACCATGGCGTGGCAGGCGCTGCGCGACGAGGACCAATGGCTGCAAGGTTGGCAATGAAAACCTGGCCATCGCCGCACAGCATGGGCTTGCCTCGCGCCGGCAATGTTTTTATCGTTTAAGAGTCGCTGACAAAACCCCTGATCCTGCGTTGCGCCTCCTTGCCGTACTGCCTGTACTGTCTGCGTCGGCGCGCCTTGGCTCAGGTGCTTTGCGAGGTTTTGTCAGCCACGCCAAGCATGTCTTCGCATCCATCGTCATGGAGTGTCGCCATGGAGTTGTTCGATACCTTGTCCGCCCAGATCCGTCATATGCGCCTGCCGCTGTTCGCGGTCAGCCTCAGCGCGGTTCCCTTTCCCGATACGCCGCTGCTGTTGATGCTGCATTGGCATGGCTTCCGCAAATCCGCCCCTGACCGCGCGCGGACGGCCCCCAGCATGCTGCGGCAAGTGCCGGCGTCGGCCTTGCAGCTGACGCGCAGCTGGGACGCGCTGTCGCGGGTGGAGGAAGAGATTCTGGACGCGGCGTGGCAGCTGGGCGCCTGGAGCCTGTTGCGCGACGAGCGGCGCGGCTGCAACACCATGGGCGCCGCCGCCGGCGAGGAGCTGGCCTGCCGCCAGGCTTTCGGGGACTTGCCGCCTATCGACGGCCAGGAAAGCGTCGTGGCCGAGGCGCCCGACGCATCGGAGATGATGCGGCTGGCGGCCCGCCGCGGCTATGTTTGCTGGCAGTTCCGTCCGGTGCACGGCGGACTGTGGCGCGAGCTGGCCGAAGACGACACGCTGGGCGCGGAAGGCCGGCGCGAGCCCCCCTGCCCGCTCGCGCCGCGCGCCTGTCACGGCGGCAAGGCCGCCAGGACCGAATACCGTTTCGGCCGCGTCGAACGCATCATTCTTTAGCCGGATTTTTTCTGAAAAAAACCTCTTGAAAAGTTTTTGGCCCGCCCTTACTTCGTCATTCGTCAGCCGCCCAGGCTGAGTTTGACCGGCAAGCGCGGGCCTTTTCCCGCCTGCGGCCGGCCGGTCTCAATACCGTTTCCAATGATCTGAATCGCACAGGAGATTGATATGCAAATCCGTCCTCTGCACGACCGGATTATCGTCAAGCGGGTCGAAAAGGTCCGCCAGACGGCTTCCGGCATCGTCATCCCCGACAGCGCCGCGGAAAAGCCCGAGCAAGGCGAAGTGCTGGCGGTCGGTCCCGGCAAGCGCCTGCCGGACGGCACCTTGCTGCCGATGCAACTGAAGGTGGGCGATCTGGTGCTGTTCGGCAAATACGGCGGCCAGACCGTCAAGCTGGACGACCAGGAATACCTGGTGCTGCGCGAAGAGGACGTCTTCGGCGTGATCGAAGGCGCGTCCGAGTCCGGCCGCAAGGCTGCCTGATTTTCTACATTCATCACAGGAGTTAAACCATGGCTGCGAAAGAAGTCCGCTTCCACGACAACGCCCGTGAGCGCATCGTCAACGGCGTCAATGTGCTGGCCGACGCCGTGAAAGTCACCCTGGGCCCGAAAGGCCGCAACGTGCTGCTGGCGCGCAGCTTCGGCGCGCCGCACATCACCAAGGACGGCGTGTCGGTCGCCAAGGAGATCGAACTGAAGGATCCGTTCGAGAACATGGGCGCGCAGATGGTGAAGGAAGTGGCGTCCAAGACCGCCGACGTGGCGGGCGACGGCACCACCACCGCCACCGTGCTGGCCCAGGCCATCGTGCAGGAAGGCATGAAATACGTCGCCTCCGGCATGAACCCGATGGACCTGAAGCGCGGCATCGACAAGGCCGTCCATGCCGTAATCAAAGAGCTGCAGACGCTGTCCAAACCGGTGACCAACCGCAAGGAAACCGCCCAGGTGGCCGCGCTGTCCGCCAACTCCGACGAGTCCATAGGCAAGATCATCGCCGATGCGATGGACAAGGTGGGCAAGGAGGGCGTGATCACCGTCGAGGACGGCAAGTCGCTGGACAACGAGCTGGCCGTCGTAGAGGGCATGCAGTTCGACCGCGGCTACCTGTCGCCCTACTTCATCACCGACCCGGAAAAGCAGACCGCCGTGCTGGAAGACCCGCTGGTGCTGCTCTGCGACAAGAAGATCAGCGCCATCCGCGACCTGCTGCCGGTGCTGGAGCAAGTGGCCAAGGCCGGCAAGCCGCTGCTGATCGTCGCCGAGGACGTGGAAGGCGAAGCGCTGGCCACCCTGGTGGTGAACAGCATGCGCGGCATCCTGAAGGTGGCCGCCGTCAAGGCTCCGGGCTTCGGCGACCGCCGCAAGGCCATGCTGGAAGACATCGCCATCCTGACCGGCGGCACCGTCATCTCCGAGGAAACCGGCCTCACGCTGGAAAAAGCCGGCCTGGCCGAACTGGGCAGCGCCAAGCGCGTGGAAATCGGCAAGGAAAACACCACCGTCATCGACGGCGCCGGCGACAAGGCCAAGATCGACGCGCGCGTGCAGGCCATCCGCGCCCAGATCGACGCCGCCACCAGCGACTATGACCGCGAGAAGCTGCAGGAACGCGTGGCCAAGCTGTCCGGCGGCGTGGCGGTGATCCGCATCGGCGCCGCCACCGAAGTGGAAATGAAAGAGAAGAAAGACCGCGTGGACGACGCGCTGCACGCCACCCGCGCCGCGGTGGAGGAAGGCATCGTCGCCGGCGGCGGCGTGGCCCTGCTGCGCGCCCGCGCCCACATCGGCGAGCTGAAAGGCGACAACGCCGACCAGGACGCCGGCATCCAGATCGTGCTGCGCGCGCTGGAGGCGCCGCTGCGCGCCATCGCCGCCAATGCCGGCGACGAGCCGTCGGTGATCGTCAACAAGGTGCTGGAGGGCAAGGGCAGCCACGGCTACAACGCCGCCAGCGGCCAGTTCGGCGACCTGGTGGAAATGGGCGTGATCGACCCGACCAAGGTCACGCGCACCGCGCTGCAAAACGCGGCCTCCATCGCCGGCCTGATCCTGACCACCGACGCCACCGTGGCCGAGGCGGCGCAGGACGGCAAGGCCAAGGCCCCGGCGGAGCTGGATTACTGATCCGACGGTCTGGTCCTCTTTCCTCATCGGCCCGCGCTTATGCGCGGGCTTTTTTTCGCCGAAAGGATAAACAGGCATAAATCAGCTATACGCTATGGAACAGCCGATTCTCAATCGATGCGAGCGGACAAGCCGCTACCTCGACGCACACGGAAGCGGAAAAGCCTTATGCCCCAAGGACGGCGGTTTTCATTCACTTTGCCTCCCGACGGCGTCCCCGCCGCCTGGAGCCTGGGCGCTTGCCTGTTGCTGGCCGTGACCGCGGCGCTGGCCGCCCCGCCGCTGAAGAACTGGTTCAACGACCCGTTCTTCCAGGTCCGCGACAGGATGGCCGCCTGCCCGATGCCGCAGGGGCCGTTCGCCACCGAGGCCGAGATGAGGCAGCAGGCGCATTCGCGAATCGAACGCGGCACCAGCTGCTGGATGGCCGGGCAATGCAGGAAACCCAATGCCTATATGTATGACGAAGATATCGCCGCCGATCTGCGGCGTCGCTTCGCCGGCAGCCGCCGCTTCGCCGACGCCAGCCTGTGGATCACCGTGCAGCGCCGCTTCGTCTATGTGGAAGGCTGCGTCGGCAGCCGGAGAACGGCCTCGGGCATCGTCTCCTTCATCAAGCGGACGTCCGACGTGCAGCTGGTGGTCGACAACATCGTCGTCGGCGCCGGCAAGCCGAATTATCCGGTGATGCCGGGACGATGATCGATCGCTGTCGAATCCGTTCGATCGGCCGGACGGCCATTGTCCCTCCCCGCCGCATCGCGCGTCCCGGCGGAAAACCGCGGACGCTAAGCGTCGGCGTAACGCCGCATGCCGTCGACCAGCGCGTCGAACACCGCCTTGCAGGCGGGATTGTGGCGCAGGTCCTCGTGCATGGTGATCCAGGTGTCCATCGACAGGCCATAATGCTCGGGCAGCACGCGGCGCAGGCCGTAGCGCCGCGCCAGCGGCAGCTGGCAGAAGCCGATGCCGGCGCCGGCCCGCAATAGCGCGAGCTGGGCCAGGTCGCTGTCGCTGCGCAGGCCGAATCTTTCCCGGCTCAGGCCCGGCATCCGCTTGGCCGCCTCCCGCACGAAGGCGCTGGGCCGGTCGAAACCTATCAGGCTGTGGCCGTCCAGCTCCGCCACCTCGGCCGGTTCGCCGCGCGCCGCGAGATAGGCCGGCGCCGCGTGCAGGCCGATCTCGATCTCGCCTATCGGACGGGCGATCAGCTGCGCCTGCTGCGGGCGCATCATCCGTACCGCGATGTCGGCCTCGCGCTGCAGCAGGTCCTGCGCGCGGTTGCTCAAGACCAGCTCCACCACGATGCCCGGATGACTCAGACGCAGCTCGGCCAGCATCGCCGGCAGCGCCTCCACGCCCACCACTTCGCTGGCCGTCACCCTCACCACGCCGCTGGGCGCGTCGCTCCGGCCCGCCGCCATCCGCTCCAGCGCCGCGGCGTTGCTGGCCATCGCCTCGGCGTAGCGGCCCAGCGACCTGGCCGCGTCGGTCGGCAGCAAGCCGCCCTGCCAGCGGGTGAACAGCGAAATGCCCAGCGCGGCCTCCAGCGCGTCGACATGTCGGCCCAGCGTGGGCTGGGCCAGGCCCAGCACGCGCGCCGCAGCAGACAGCGAACCCTCGCGCAGCACCGCCAGGAAGGATCGATACAGCTGCCAGTCTATCGTCTTATCCATACATAAATGTATTGATGATCTACTGTTTTAGTCAATTCCGTATTGCTTCGGAGCGCCATAAGATGGGCCATCGCAAACGGAGGAGGAGCAGGATCATGACGGCGCAGCAACAAGTTCTGGTGATAGGGGCGGCAGGCGGCATCGGCGGCGAGCTGGCGCGCCAGCTGCGCGACGCGGGCTGGCGGGTTCGCGGCCTGGTGCGCAGGCTGGAACAACCCGAATTGTCCCGCGACGGCATAGCCTGGGTACGCGGCGACGCGATGCAGCCCGACGACGTGGCGAAGGCGGCCCGGGGATGCGCGGTGATCGTCCACGCGGTGAACCCGCCCGGCTACCGGCTCTGGGCCGAGCTGGTGCTGCCGATGCTGGACAACACGATAGCCGCGGCGCGGCGGCTGGGCGCGACCGTCGTGCTGCCGGGAACGGTCTACAACTACGGGCCGGACGCCTTCCCCGTCATCGCCGAGGACGCCCCTCAACGTCCGCTGACGCGCAAAGGCGCGATACGGGTGGAAATGGAGGCCCGACTGCGCGCCTACGCGGCCTGCGGCGGCCGGGCGCTGATCGTGCGCGCCGGCGACTTCTTCGGTCCCGGCGCAGGCAACAACTGGTTCTCGCAAGGCCTGATCCAGCCCGGCAAGACGTCCGGCCGCATCCAGAATCCGGCCGCGCCCGGCGTCGGGCATCAATGGGCCTACCTGCCGGACGTAGCGCGCAATATCGTCGATCTGCTGGCGCGGCGCGAGTCGCTGGAGCCTTTCGCCACCTTTCATCTCGGCGGCCATTGGGACCAGGACGGCACCGAGATGGCGCAGGCGATACGCCGCGTGCTGCAAAAACACGGCCTGGACGCGACGGTGACGGCCTTCCCGTGGTGGCTGATCCGGCTGATCGCGCCGTTCAACGCCACGCTGCGCGAACTGATGGAGATGCGCTATCTGTGGCGCAGGCCGGTGCGGATGGACAACCGCCGGCTGCTGGAGGCGCAGGGTCGGGAATGGCTGACGCCGCTGGAGCAGGCGGTGGAGGCGACCTTGCGCGGCCTGGGCTGCCTGCCGCGTTGAGCCCGCCGGCCGCGGCGTGTCCGCTCGCGGCCGGCATCATCGGCAAGCGAACGCTTACCCCATAGGAATATTTCACCCAGCGCAATATTATAAATGCATTAAACGGACTACCCTCAAAACCAGAGAACCAAAACATGGCAAGCGCGCGGCCCGGACCGCGGCGAAGCGGTCCGGGCCGGATCCGTTTCCCATATGGACACCTACCCGCCTCGAGCCGTCGAAACCGCGCAAGGGTTCCATAAATTCCGTTCCCGACCGACAATCGAAGGATTTGAACCTCCCCTCAAGCACTGGATGCGCCCATGTCCCCGCCCCTGAATCTGAATCTGCTGCGCTCGCTGGAGGCGCTGCTGGAGACGCGGAATCTGACCCGCTCGGCCGCCCGGCTGGGACTGACCCAATCGGCGATGAGCCGCCACCTGGTGCAATTGCGCGCGCAGTTCCAGGACCCGCTGCTGCTGCGCGAGGGGCAGCGCTTCGTGCTGACCGAGCGGGCGGAGGAGTTGCGCCAGGGGCTGAAGACGGTGCTGGAGCAGGTGGAACAGCTGTACCAGCCGCCGCGGT
The DNA here is from genome assembly GCF_051129845.1 of Chromobacterium sp. CV08. NCBI lineage: Bacteria > Pseudomonadati > Pseudomonadota > Betaproteobacteria > Neisseriales > Chromobacteriaceae > Chromobacterium > Chromobacterium sp. CV08. The sequence continues at coordinate 1,689,009 of NZ_CP150453.1, read as the reverse complement.
TCGACCCTTCCGCCTGCGAGCGGGAATTCTCCTTCGCCGGCTCGGACTACCTGGCCGAATACATGCTGCCGGACATCCTGGACCGGGTGCTGCCGCAGGCGCCGGACATGCGGCTGAAATTCCTCCCCTGGCAGGCGGGCCGTTTCGACATGCTGTCGGACGGAACGGCGGACCTGATTTCCACCATCGCCGACGAGGTGCCGGACAATATCTACGGCAAGTCGCTGGGCCGGGACCGCCCGATGTGCGTGATGGCCGACGACCACCCGCTGAGCAAGCAGCCGGCGCTGGCGCTGGACGACTACCTGGCCTGGTCGCACGCGCGCGTCAGTTCCGCCAGCGACAAGGACGGTTTCGTCGATGTCCAGCTGGCGGGCAAGGGCTTGAGCCGCAGCGTCCGCATCGCCACGCCCTACTTCGTGTCGGCGCTGAGCATCGTCTCCCGCAGCCGGCTGCTGCTGACGCTGCCGGAACATCTGGCCGTCCGCTTCCAGCGCCAGTTTCCGGTATGCGCCAAGCCCATGCCCTTCATCGACCACACCTACCGCTACTGGCTGCTGTGGCACGGCCGGACGGACAAGGACCCGGCGCACCGCTGGTTCCGCGGCCAGGTGTTCGACGTGCTGTACCACTCCATCCACGGCGTCAGCAAGTATGCGGGAGACGCATAGCGGCTATCCGCCGATGGCGGTTCTGTCCGCCGCGCCCAGCTCGTAGACTTTGTCCGGATTGTCATCAAACAAGGAGAAAGCCATGACCTGGACGACCTGGCTGCAATTCGCCGCCGTGTGCCTGCTGGGCGCGATGTCGCCCGGCCCCAGCCTGGCGATGGTATTGCAGCAGACCGCCCGCGGCGGGCGCGGCGGCGGTCTGGCCGCCGCGATGGGACATGCGCTGGGCGTGGGCCTGTACGCGCTGGCCGCCGCCAAAGGACTGGCGATGGTGATGGCGGCGCATCCGCTGCTGTTCAAAATCATATCCTGCCTAGGCGCGGCCTACCTGGTCTGGCTGGGCGTGCAGGGCCTGCGCGCGGCGTCCCGCCCGGCACAGGCCGCCGGCGGCGAAGCCGCGGCCGGCGCGCCGACTTCCGCCTGGCGCGCCGCCCGCACCGGCCTGGCCGTGTCGCTGTCCAATCCGCATCTGGCGGTGATGTTCGTCGCCCTGCTCAGCCAGTTCGTCACCGCCGACATGCCGCTGGGCGGCCAGCTCTTGCTGATCGCCACGGCGATCGGACTGGACTTCGGCTGGTACGCGCTGCTGACCGTGCTGATCTCGCATCCTCCGGTCCTGCGCGGCCTGCACCGCAAGAGCCGATGGATAGACGGCTGCGGCGGCGCGCTGATGCTGCTGTTGGGCCTGCGCATCCTGGTGGTGTGACGCTGCGGGAGAGCGCGATGAAATGGAATCCTCACACTTTCGCCGCATTGGCCGCGCGCCACGGCGGCGAGCTGCTGGAGCATGACGCGCCGCTGCGCTCGGCCCGGGAAGGCGCGGCCCACTTCGGCATCGCGCCGGCGCAGACCGCCCCCACGCTGATCGTGGAAGCGGACGGCGACATCTTCGCCTGCATCCTGTCCGGCGGACGGGACGGCGTGGACTGGGCCAAGCTGGCGCGACTGCTCGGACGCGGCCACGCCCGCCTGGCCGACCGCCGCCGCGTCCGCGACATCACCGGCTGCGACGCCGGCGCGGTGCCGCTGTTGGGCCTGGACCTGCCCTGCGTGATGGACCGCCTGCTGCTGGCCCACGACTTCGTCTACGGCGGCGCCGGCGACCCTCTCAGGACGCTGAAGATCGCCCCTCGCGCGCTGGCGGAACTGAACCACGTGTCCCTCTGGTACGAGTAAGCGCGCAGCCGCCGAGATGCCGGTCGCGCGAATTTGCGATTTCGCTTGCATCCGGCGCGGCGCTGGCGCGAAATGGGCGTTTTACCGCCGACGGATTCGCTCGAATGAAAACCACCCTGCTCTGCCTCGCCCTGCTCACCGCCGCGCCCGCCTTCGCCGATAGCCAAACACTGGTGATGCTGCGCCACGGCGAAAAGCCGGACGGCGGCTACGGCCAGCTCAGCTGCAAGGGGCTGAACCGCTCGCTGGCGCTGATCAAGACGCTGCCGGCCAAATTCGGCAAGGCAGACCGGATCTACGCGCCGTCCACCGCCAGCCAGAAGCGCGATCCGGCCGGCACCTTCAACTACATCCGCCCGCTGGCGACGATAGAACCGACCGCCGTCTCCCAGGGGCTGCCGGTCGACACGACGTTCGACATGCTGGCGATAGACGGTCTGCGGCAACAGCTGCTCAACCCGCTGAGCCACGGCAAGACGATCTACATCGCCTGGGAGCACAAACAGCTGCAGCAGCTGGCCTCCGACATCATGCGCCGCTACGGCGGCAAGAACGGCGCCGACCAGGTGCCGGTCTGGGACAAGAACGATTTCGACAGCCTGTACGTGATCACCGTCGATTACGACAAGGGCCGGCCGGCGGCCAGCTTCCGCGTCGACCGGCAGGGCCTGGACGACCTGCCGGCCGCGTGTCCGGGCGATTAAGCGGCGAAACCTATCAATCGGATGCCTATTGACTTGAAGTTAACTTGAACTTTCATCATCAAGGCTTCTATCGCCACAAGAGCCTTTCTCCGATGCAAGCCCCCGTCAAAAATGAAAGTCTGTTCAGCCAGGGCCGAACCGCCGCCTGCATAGGCGGCATCGCGCTGATCTCGCTGCTGGCCTTCGAAGCCATCGCCGTCGCCGCGGCGATGCCGGCCGTCGCCGCCGCGCTCGGCGGCCTGGATTTCTACGCGATCGCCTTCGGCGGCACGCTGGCCACCTCGGTGGTCGGCATGGCGCTGGGCGGCGAGCTCTGCGATCGCCACGGCGCGTCCCGCTCGGCCTGGCTGGGCCTGGCCGCCTTCATCGCGGGCCTGCTGGCGGCGGGCGCGGCATCCGACATGTACACGCTGGTGCTGGGCCGGCTGCTGCAGGGCCTGGGTTCCGGCCTGCTGGGCGTGGCCATCTACGTGGGCATGTCGCGCGCGGTGCCGTCTGCGCTGCACCCCAAGCTGTTCGCGATGTTCGCCGGCGCCTGGGTGGTGCCGGCACTGGTCGGCCCCGGCATCGCCGCCGGCCTGGTCCACGCCTTCGGCTGGCGCGCGGTGTTCCTGGCTGTGGCGGCGGTGGCCCCGGTGGCCGGCGCGCTGCTGCTGCCGGCATTGAGCCGGCAGGCGGCCCCGGCCGGCGCCGCCGAGCCGATGCGCTGGCGGCGGCTGGGCTGGAGCGTGCTGGCCGCCTGCGGCGCGCTGGCCCTGCATGGCGGCAGCCATCTGCCGCAAGCGCAGCTGATGCCGGCGCTCCTCGCCATCGGTTTCGCCGTCGCCGTCTTCGCGGCGCGCCGCCTGCTGCCGGCCGGCAGCCTGCGCGCCGCCGAGGGCCTGCCGGCGGTGGTGGCGATGCGCGGCCTGATCGCCGCCGCCTTCTTCGCCAGCGAGGCCTTCGTCCCGCTGATCCTGACCACACGCTATCGCTGGAGCCTGGCCGAGGCAGGGCTGGCGCTGACCGCCGGCGCGCTGATGTGGAGCGTCGGCAGCGCCACCCAGGCGCGATTGCGCGCCGAAACGGCCCGCCGCCGCGGGCTCACCGCCGGCTTCGTCGCGATGACAGTCGGCCTGTCCGGCGCGCTGGCCGCGGCCGGCCTGTCTCTGCACCCGGCCTGGGTGGTGGCGGGCTGGGCCTTGAACGGACTGGGCATAGGCCTGAGCTTCCCCATGCTGTCGGTGCTGACGATGAAGCTGTCCAGGCCGGACGAGCAAGGCAGCAACGCATCGGCGTTGCAACTGAGCGACGCGCTGTCCTCCAGCGTCGCGCTGGCCTTGGCCGGCATGCTGATGCACGCGCTGGCCCGACCGGCCGCGCCGCCGGACGCGCAGCCCATCCTCGCGCTGTCGGCGCTGCTGGCGCTGGCCGGCGCCTGGATCAGTCCCCGGGCGTTCCGGCGCGGCTCGGGGCCTCAACAGGATGGCGTCGGCACCGGCGCCTGACGCCATCGACCGCCGGTCTCACAGCGCCCGCGGGTCGATGTCGGCCACGCTGTCGAACACGAAGTCCGGCTGGTAGGGGAAGCGCTCCATCGATTCGCGGCTGGACACGCCGGACAGCACCAGCGCCGTGCACATGCCGGCCTCCAGGCCGCCAACGATGTCGGTGTCCATCCTGTCGCCTATCATCACCGCCTCTTCCGGATGCACGCCCAGCTTGCGGGTGGCCAGCATCATCATCAGTGAATTGGGTTTGCCGACGATGTAGGGCTTGTGGCCGGTGGCGGCCTCTATCGCCGCCAGCAGCGTGCCGGCCGCCGGCTCGTAGCCGCCGCCCTCGATCGGATCGATCATGTCCGGATTGGTGCCGATGAACTTGGCGCCCTGGTCTATGAAGCGCACCGCCTTCTTGATCTGCTCGAAGCTGAAGGTCTGCGACTTGGCGACCACCACGTAATCGGGCCGCGACTCCGAAATGGAGAAACCGACCTTGTACAGCTCGTTGATCAGACCGGCGCCGCCGACCACGTAGGCGGTCGGCATCGCCTTCCTGGTCTGGCTTCTCAGGAACATCGCCGTCGCCATCGCGCTGGTGATGAAGTTGTCTTCGCTGAGACCGCCTATGCCCAGGCCTTCCAGCTTCAGCCTCAGGTCCAGCGGCGTCTGTTCGGCGTTATTGGTCAGAAACAGGAAGGGCGTGCCGGAATCGACCAGGCGCTGGATGAATTCGCGGGCGCCCGGAATCAGCTGCTTGCCGCGGTAGATCACGCCATCCATGTCGGAAATGATGCTTTTGCTCATGCGGAGTATCCAGAATGCGCGTGCCGGTTGCGCGGGCACGGTCGCGGGCCGCGGCATGCCGCCACGCCCCGCAGCAGCATAGCACGGCTCAGACCGCAGCCGGGGCCGTCCAGCCGGCAGGCCATCTGCCGCGTTGTCAGGCCGGGCCTTGCATCTGGCCTGCCGGCCGAGCGGCGATGCTCGCAATAAAGATCGTGAACAGCTTCTCAAGCGGCTTGAACGGGACCGACCCCGGCCTCCGGCGGCTGACCCACCGGTCAGTTCGCCGAACGACGGCCGCGGCGCTCCCCATCGCTACGATAGCCGCCGCCGGCCTGCGTCTCCGGGCCGGAACGCGGGGCCGCGCCGTCGGCGCTCAAACCGCCGCCGGGCAAATCGCACTCGCGGGGCGGCCACCGCAGCGCATATACTCAATCGAGCACCGCGCCTGCGCCCACCGCGATGGCGCCCCAACCCTGATCGTCCGATGCGCCTGTCCAGAATATTCATCATCGCCACCGCCCTCCTGTTCGTGCTGGTCTGCCTGCCGCTGGCATGGATCATCAGCAGCGAATGGTCGCTGTACCGCGCCACCGACGACGGTCTGGAGGCCATACGCATCGCCCGCCTGGCCATGGTGGCGGCGGAACGCGTGGCCTATGAGCGCGGCCCCGCCAACGCTTTGCTGGGCACCGCCCCGGACCAGGACAAGCTGAAGCGGATGAGCCAGGTCAGACGGGACAGCGACGTCGCGCTGCGCACGCTGTTGGCGGCCTTGTCGCCTGGCGCCTCCTCAGACCACCGTCAGGCGAACCAGTCCGCGCAGCAGGCGCGGCGGCAGCTGAACCGGGCCCGAGACGCGGTGGACGCCGCCGCCGCGACGCCGTCGCGCACCACCGCCCGGATGATGGGCGCGGTGCGCCAGATGTTCGACGTGATTCCGCCTCTGCTGGAGGCGGTCACGGCGCTGTCGGCCCACGCCAGCGCCGTCCACCCGCAGTTGGCGAACCCGCTCAGCGGCGCCCGGCTGGCGACCGAACTGCGCGAATACGCCGGCCGGCTGGGCTCCCAGCTGACCGCGGCGCTGGCGCTGGGCCGCCCGTTGACCGCCGACGAGAAACAGGAAGTCGACGTGCTGCGCGGCCGCATCGAACAGCTGCACAGCACCATCAGGCTGCGTCTCAGCGTGCCGGCCACCCCGCCGGCGACCCGTCAGGCGGCCCGCCTGATGGAACAGCGCTATTTCGGCGCCGGCATGGCGCTGGTGGACGCGGTGGTGCGCGCCGGAGAACAGGGCCGCGCCTACCCGGTGGATACCGCCGGCTTCGCCGCCCGCTATGTGCCGACGATGGCCACCATCATCACCCTGCGCGACACCATGCTGTCAGCGGCCGCAACCGAGGCGCTGCAACAGCACCGCGCCGCGCTGCATCACCTGCTGTCCGCGGTCGCCCTGGGCGTGATCGCGCTGCTGGCCCAGCTGGCGCTGTTCTTCTACATACGCCGGCAACTGGTGCAGCCGCTGCTGTCGGCGTCCAGGCTGCTGACCGACATCGCCCAGGGACGGCTGGAGGCCGCGGTGCCGGAACCTCGCCGCGACAATGAGATCGGCGAGGTGCTGCGCGCCATCGCCGCGCTGAGGCGCAGCAGTCTGGAGAAGCGCACGCTGGAACAGGAGCGGCAGCGCTTGATAGACGAGTTGACGGAAATCTCCCGCATAGACTTTCTGACCGGCATCGCCAACCGGCGCGCCTTCACCGAGGCGGCCGAGGCGGAAATCTCCCGCGCCGTGCGCGACGGCGCGCCGGCGGCGCTGATCCTGTTCGACATCGACCACTTCAAGCAGGTCAACGACCGCCACGGCCACGATGTCGGCGACGCGGCGCTGACGCACGTCGCCTCCCTGATCGCGCGTGCCTGCCGGGAGGGCGACCTGGCCGGCCGCTACGGCGGCGAGGAATTCGTGATGCTGACCGGCAGCGGCGGCGAAGCGGCCGGCGCCGTGCTGGCTGAGCGGCTGCGCGCCGGCATCGCCGAATCGCCGCTGCGACTGGCATCCGGCCAGACGCTGGCGCTGACCGCCAGTTTCGGCGTCGCCGCGCTGGACGACACCCACCGCACGCTGCACAGCCTGCTACAGGCGGCCGATCACGCGCTGTACGCCGCCAAGCGGCAGGGACGCAACCAGGTGGTGCGGGCCGGCCAGGAGGAGAACGAAGGCTAGGCCCTCACCGCCGCAGCTCGTCGCCCAGGCGGGCGATCCCGGCGTCTCCGCGCCGGCCACCGCCAGGCTGCCGACGTTCAGGGCCAGCCACGCCACCTGATGGACGGCCGGGCAATCCAAGCGCGGGATTTGGCAAATCTGCGCGCGCCGGCGGCGAGGCGCGCCAAGAAATCCCGTCTCGTCATCGGCATGATTTTCTCCACCAGGAATGATCCTGGCATCCGGAGACGAATCATGCGCAAAACCTCTCTCGCCGCGCTGTGCCTGGCCATAGGCGCGGCGCTGTTGGCGCCGGCCGCTCCCGCCGCGCCCAAACTGTACAAGGCCCCGCACCAGGCTCAGGCCCGGCCGAAGCAGCCATCGGCGCCGCGGCTGTGGCGCCTCCGCCCGCCTAGCGACTTCCAGGCCCGCTACCGGCTGCAGGACGGCCAGGCGCAGATAGGCCGGCCGCTGAAGAAGCTGATCCGCCACGCCGCCACGCCGCAGTGCCAGGACATGAACGCGATGGCCGGCCACAGCGGCGCCGACCTCGCCAACTACCTGGCCACGCTGCCCGACTACACCTGCACCTACGGGCTGTTCTCGCTGGACAAGAAACTGGCGTCCACCATCTACAGCGCCGGCAACCTCAACGCCGTCGCCGGCCGCTTCGCCCAGGAGGCCGCCGGCTACAACGCCTCGTCGATGGCGCTGGTCAATCTGACGCTATACCTGCGCGCCGGCTACTACCTGGCCAGCAGCGGCACGCTGCCGGCGCTGGACGCCAATCTGCAGACCGTGCTGCGCCCCGGCATCAAGCAATTGGCGGACGGAACGGCGCTGTTCGCCGCCAACGCCCAGGCGCCGACCACCGCGGGCGAGGTGATGACCCTGATCACCAATATGGCGGACGAGGCCTACTACCTGCCGTCGATGCGCGCCATCGTCCAGCGCTACACCAATACCGCGGCCAGCCCGAACGCGGCGCAGGCCTTGCGCGAGACGACGGCCAGCCAGGGCTTCACCGGCGCGCTGACCGTGTTCTTCTACGCCCACGGCCGCGCCAACGCCGCGCCGCTGCTGCAGAACGACGGCAGCTACTCCGCCGCGCTGACCCAGTTCGTCCAGGCCGACAAGGCCGGCTTGCTGGGCACCGAGACCGCCTTCCAGCTCGGCGACGCCACCCGCGAGGGCCTGCGCTTCATGCAGTACCCTGCGCTGAAGCCGGCGATCAAGCCGCAGGCCAAGGCCATCCTGGCCGGCAGCAGCATGACCGGCGCCGACAACGAGCTGTGGCTGGCGGCGGCGGAAGCCGTGAAGTATTACGACAACGCCAGCTGCGCCGAGTACGGCACCTGCAACTTCGAAACCCGGCTCGCCGACGCCATCCTGGTCAACCGCTACACCTGCAGCCCCACCATTCATATCCGTGCCCAGGAAATGAGCACCGAGCAGATGCAGTCCTCCTGCGCGCTGCTGCAGAACGAGGAATCCTACTTCCACCAGATGCTGCAGACGCGCAAACAGCCGGTGGCCAACGACAACAACACCTCGCTGGAAGTGGTGGTGTTCGACGACTACAACAATTATTCCAAGTACGCAGGCGTGATCTACGGCATCTCCACCGACAACGGCGGCATGTATCTGGAAGGCAATCCGGCCGATCCGAACAACCAGGCCCGCTTCATCGCCCACGAGGCCTCCTGGCTGCGCCCGGTGTTCAAGGTATGGAACCTGGAGCATGAATACATCCATTACCTGGACGGCCGCTTCGACATGTACGGCGACTTCGCCGCCGCCACCCAGCAGCCGACGGTGTGGTGGATAGAGGGTCTGGCCGAATACCTGTCGCTGCGCAACGACAACCAGACCGCCATCGACGTCGCCAAGACCGGCAACTACAAGCTGAGCCAGATCTTCGGCAACACCTACGACATGCCGGACTACGTCACCCGCGCCTACCGCTGGGGCTATATGGCCACCCGCTTCATGTTCGAGCGCCACCGCGCCGACGTGGACGCCATGCTGCCGCTGTTCCGCAAGGGAGACTATGCGGGCGGCTACATGGGCATGATGCGGCAGATCGGCAGCCGCTACGACGCGGAGTTCGCCAACTGGGCGCAGAGCGCCACCACCGCCGGCCAGCCGCCGCTGCCGCCGGCCTCCGGTCTGCCTGCCTGCAACGAGGGTTATCCGAACCGCCTGGGCAAGAATTGCTCGATCACGGGCTTGTCCTCGTCCGGCGCCTACTACGCCGCGATCTGGATGCCGGCCGGCGCGCGCAATCTGAAGCTGTGGACCGGCGGCGGCAGCGGCGACGTCGATCTCTACGTGGCGATGGACCGCTACCCGAGCAGCGCCAGCTACGACTATTCGTCGGCCAGTGCCGGCAACGAGGAGTCGGTGACCGTCGCCGCGCCGCAGGCCGGCCACTGGTACTACCTGACGCTGCAGGCCAGGCAGCCGTACGCCAATGTGACGCTCAGCGCCAGCTACGACTAGCCGAAACGTCCGGCGCGACCGCCGAACGCCGTCGCGCCCTTGCCAAAAACATCGGCATGGTCCATGTTGTTTTCAACAAATGACAATGTAATAAATCAGTCAATTTGATGAACAATCAAAGGACCCGCGCCATGTTGACGCAGCTGCTGCAACCCCACATCGTCAGCGACCTGTCCGCCGCGCGGGCGATGGCGGCCTTGTTCGATCATCTTCCGGACGTGGTGTTCGCGGTCAAGGACACGGACGGCCGCTACCTGGCGATCAGCGAGGGCTGCGTGCGCCGCTGCGCGCTGCGCAACCGCCTGCAGGCCGAAGGACGCACCGCGCACGAGCTGTTTCCCGGCGCGATGGCCGACCGCTACCGCCAGCAGGACCAGACGCTGTTCGCCGAGCGGCGGCCGTTGCGCGACCGGCTGGACCTGACCGTCTACCCGGATGGCGCGCCCGGCTGGTGCCTGACCGGAAAGCAGGCGCTGCACGATACCGACGGACGGCTGCTGGGCCTGGTCTGCATCTCGCGCGACCTCGCCGAGCTGACCCGAGAAAGACTGCTGGACGCGCGCTTCGCCGCCTGCGTGGACCACATACAGGCGCACTACCACAGGCCGCTGCGGCTGGAGGAGCTATGCGATCTGTCCGGCCTCAGCACGGGCCAGCTGGACAGGAGGATGAAGCGGGTGTTCAGCCAGAGCGTCGGCGACTTCATCCGCCGCACCCGGATGGAGGCCGCCAGCCACGCCATCCTGCATAGCCGCCGCCCGCTGGCCGACATCGCCGCCGGCTGCGGCTTTTCCGACCAGAGCGCGCTGACCCGGCTATGCAGGCAGATGCTGGGGCTGAGCCCGCGTCAGTTGCGGATGCAGGTCCACGCGCCCTGTCCGGCCGCCGCGCGGGGCTAGAAGCGGATGCGCAATCGGCGCCCGCCTCAGCGCGCCGGCTTTTCCGCGCGCTCGAAACCGGCCGACATCAGCAGGCCGGTGTAGGCGTAGTCGGCGATATTGCCGAAGGCGAACTCCACCGTCTGCCGGTCCGGCCAGGCGTTCTTCGACACCGACTGCAGCAGCCGGCAGGCGTCGGCCATGATGGCGTCCGCCGGGCTGTCGACGCTCCCCTGCTGCCGCGCCCGCTTCAAATCCTGCATCAGGCAATAGACCGAGGTGGCGTCGGCCAGGCCGATGGCCGACAGCGAGAAGGCGGCGTCGCCCAGATGCCGCCGGACGATGGCCTGTCCGACCAGCCGCAGGACGAACTTGAACGACAGGCCGGTATTGACCGCCAGCAACACCGGATCGATGCCGAGCAGCTGATCTATCGACGACACGCCCTCGGCCTCAAGCTGGGCGGCGACGGCGGTGGTGACGCCGTCCAGCTTCACCAGCTGGTCCGGCTGCTCGGCCTCGCCGGTATTCAGCTTGGCGTTCACCAGCCGCCGCAGCATCTTGATGATGGTGTCTATCGGCAAGGCCCCCAGCGCGAAGGCCACGCTGACCGCCGCATCCTTCGGCAGTACCTGCGTGAGGGCATAGGCGATAGGCACCGCCAGCGCCATCCGCAGCGCGTACCAGTACACGTCCGCGACGTTCAGACAGCGCTTGCGCACATTGTTGACCGTGTCGCCGACGACGAACATATAGGCGCCGCACATCGCGCTGATCTGCAGATCGAAATGGACGAACTGCGACAGATAGCCGGACAGCAGATTCCCGCCCGGCAACACCTGCCGCAACGGCACCAGCACGATGTAATTGCTCTCGAAGAACACCACCGCCAGCAACAGCAGCAGCGGCGGCACGAAAGCGTAGCGGCCGTACTGCTCGCTGTAGATGGTGCGGAACAGGCAGGCCGCGCGCTCGCGCTGCGGCTCGGCGGCAGGCTGGCCCCAGGACTCCAGCGCGCCGGCCGCCTCGGCGCGGCGGTGCCGGAAATGCCAAAGGTATTTGGACAGCGCCTCGCCCCACAGCTGGTTGCGGAACTCGTCGTAGCGCGTCCACCAGCCATGATCGACGAAGCGCAAGTACGGCGTCGCCGCCAGCAGCACCGCGAACAGCGTCACGCCGCCGGCGATGGCCCCCAGCAGAAACGGCAGCTTCAGGCCTACCGCCAGACCGTAGGAGCCCAACGCGCAGCAGCCGGCGATGGCCGCTCCCATCCACCATCCGATCACCGGATTGCCCTTGCCGCCGGCGGCGGCGGGCGCCTCGCGGTCCGCCACCATGTAGCCGTCGTCCAGTACCGGACTGTTTCCGGGATTCGCCATCGCGTTCTCCATAGCGTACCGATGCGGCGCGTCAATTGGCGAACCACTCTTTCACACTAGCGGCGAATTCGGCGCGGCGAGCCGCACAAAATACTTATAAGTATTTTCAACGACAGGATTGTTCGGAAAAAGGAAGCCGCCGGCGGGCCGACGCCGACAGGCCCGCGCCGCCATCGGATGAACGCCAGCGGCCGCGCCGCGTGACGCGCCTGCGGACAGCGACGCCGCCGCCCTCAGCCGGCGCGGTAGATGTCGGGCCGGTGCAGCTCCATATAGCGCTCCGGATGCTCCAGCGCGGCGAAGCCGAACGGCAGGTAGACGCCGTGGGCGTTCGAGGTGACCAGCACGATGCGCCTGAGCCTGCCCAGCGCCGGCTCCTCGGCCACGCGCTCCATCAGCCGGCGCGCGTAGCCGCGGCCCCGGCATTCCGGCACCACGAACACGTCGCACAGATAGCCGAAGGTCGCCATATCGGTGACGACCCGTGCGAATCCGACCTGGCGTCCGCCCAGATAGGCGCCGAAACACAGCGAGCCGGCTATCGCCCGCTCCACCGTGTCGCGCGAAATGCCCTTGGCCCAGGCGGCGTGGTCGTGCAGAAAGGCGTGGATCAGGCCGATGTCCAGCAGGCTCTTGTCGGTGGAGAGGCTCAGCGTGTCTTCGTTCATCGTCGGGCGGGTCCCTTGGCTCTCAGGTCGGCACGCGGCGGCTTCGGCAGCAGCGCCGCCAGTTTTCCGGCATAGGTGTTGACGGCCAGCGCCGTCACGATCAGCAGCGAAGCCGCGATGCTGAGCGTGTCGTAACGCTCGTTCAGGATGAAGTAGCCGCCCAGCAGGCCGAACACCGGACTCAGCAGCGAGAACGGCGCCACCAGCGTGGCCGGATACAAGGTCAGCAGCTTGCCCCAGCTGCCCAGCGCGAACAGCGTGCCGACCAGCGCCAGGAACAGCAGCGCCGCCAGCGCCGTCAGGGAGAAGTGCGTCAGCGCGTTCCACGCCGCCGCCGGCCCGCCCTCCAGCGCGAACGACAGCAGCAGCAACGGCAGCGGCGGCACCACGCTCATCCACACGGTGAAGGCGAACATGTCCACCTTGCCGGCGCGCTTCAGCTCGATATTGCCCCAGGCGAAGCCGGCGGTGCCCAGCAGCGCCAGCAGCAGCGGCCACAAGGGCAAGGCGTCCTGATAGCGGGCGTAGCCCAATAGCAGCACGCCGGCCAGCGCCAGCGCCATCACCGCCTTCTGCAGGACGCTGCGCGTCTCGCCCAGCACCAGGCTGGCCAGCAACAGCGTGACGAAGACCTGCACCTGGGCCAGCACCGACACGATGCCGGCCGGCATGCCCAGATGGATGGCGGAAAACAGCCCGGCGAACTGGATCACGCCCAGGCACAGGCCGGCGCGCAGATACAAGCGCCAAGGCAGCGGCGGCGGCGGAAACAGCAGCGCCCCCGCCGCGAACACCACGACGAAGCGCAGCGCCGCCAGCAACAGCGGCGGACACTGGGTCAGGCCTATCTTGACCACGATGAAGCTCAGGCCCCAGATCGCGGCCACCAGGATGGCCAGCAACACGTGTCGTATCTTCATGCCGTCGTCGCCTCCGTTTGCAGCGCCGCCAATGCGCGCCGGTATGCCTGCACGAAAAAGTCCAGCTCGTCGGCGCCCGCCGTCAGCGGCGGCAGCAGCCTCAACGCGTCCGCGTCGTGGGCCGCCGGCGCCGTCAACACGCCCTGTTCAAGCAATTGCAGCCACAGCGCGCCGGCGGCCTGTTCGCCATACAGCCGATGCGCCTGCGGCGTCGCGCGCAGCGCCAGCATCAGGCCCGTTCCCTCCAGCGCGAACGGTCCGGGCGGCAGCATCCGGCGCAGCGCCTCGCCCTGCGCGGCGGCCCGCGCCGGCGCGTCCATCTCGCCGAGCAGCCGCAGCATCGCCAGCCCGCATTGCAGCGCCAGCCGGTTGCCGCCGAAGGTGGAGCCGTGGATCTTGGCGCAGCCGGGCCGGCCGAACACCGCCTGGTGGACGGCGTCTCGGCACAGCAGCGCCGACACCGGCAGCATGCCGCCGCTGAGCCCCTTGGCCAGCACCAGCATGTCCGGCGGCGGCGCGCCCAGCGCCTGGTAGGCGAACCATGCGCCGCAGCGCCCGAGGCCGGACTGGACCTCGTCGTACACCAGCCAGGCGCCGTGGCGACGGCACAGCGCCGACAGCGCCGCCAGGCGGTCGCCGCGCCAGGCGCGCGCGCCGGCCGTGCCCTGCACCGGCTCCAGCAGCACCGCCGCCACGTCGCCGGCCTCCAGTTGCGCGGCCACCGGCTCCAGCTCGCCCCAGGGCAGCCTCAGGCAGGCGGGATCGTCGGCCAGGCCCAGGCGCCAGAATTCGGCGCCGGCCAACTGGGTGGCGGTCTGGGTCAGCCCGTGGAAACCGCCGTCGAAGGCGATCAGCCGCGTCTTGCCGCCGGCCATGCGCGCCAGCTTCAGCGCGCCCTCGACCGCCTCGGCGCCGCCGCTGGCGAACACGGCCTTGCCGTCGGCGAAGCCGGCCAGCGCCAGCAGCCGCTCGGCCAGCAGGCCGGCGTGCCTGGACAGGCCCAGCGGATGCAGATTCGGTTCCGGCTCGCCGAGCGCCCCGGCCAGCGCGGCCAGCAGCGGCGGCGGATTGTGGCCCAGCGCCGCCGCGCCGTAGCCGCAGACGAAGTCCAGCATGCGCCGGCCGTCGGCGAAGCGCAGCCAGCAGCCGTCGGCCGCCACCGGCTGCTCGTCCAGTCCGCACAGGCCCAAGACCTGGCGCCAGGCCGGGTTGACGCAGCGGTCGTAGCGCTCCTCGTCCTCAGACATGGCCGGCCGGATAGCTGTCCAGCGCGCAGATCCGCAGCTCGGTCTGCGCGCCGTAGAAATCGGCCACCTGGTCCATCGCCCGCACGTTCAGCTCCAGCAGATAGGACAGATTGGCCAGCGCCCGCTGCTGGGCGTGCGGCGTCAGCACCGATATCTCGCGGAAGAACAGCCGCGACAACGCGGCGTGGTTCAGCTCGACGTTCAGATCGTCATGCCGCTTGGCCACCCGGCGGTATTCGGCGCGGTCCTCGACCAGCGCCTCCAGCCGCGCATGCACCGGATTGTCCATGCCCGGCATGCCCTCGGTGACCATGATGGAGCCGAGATAGCCTATCGGATCGTAGCGGCCCAGCACGGTGAAGGCGTCGACATAGGCCTGGAACAGCGGCAGCGGCAGCGCCTGGTCCAGCCAGGCGGCCTGCACGCCCAGCGCCTCGCAGGTGGCGCGCTCGAAGGCCTCGTGCCCCAGTTCCTCCTGGAAATAGCGGTAGACGCGCTGCTTCAGCGGCGTGCGCAGCCGCTTGGTCATCAACGGCGCGATGATTTCGACGAAGCGCTGGGTGACATGGTACTGCTCGATGAACAGGCCCTGCACCACCGGACCGAATCCGGCGCCGTCGGCGTTGACCCGGCCGACGTAGCGCGACTCGCCCAGCTCGGCCAGCCCCGCCAGCGCGAACTGTTCGGCGCGGCGCATGAAATTGACGCCGCTATCCGGCTCCGCCACCAGCGTCGGACGCTTCAGACGCCGCCGCGCCTCGGGACGCGCGGCCTGCAGCAGCAAGTCCACCAGGCACAGCAGATAGGCCTCGACCTGGGCCGGGCAATAAAAGCCCAGGCTGTCCGGCCGCGCCAGCCGCGGCGATTCGGCGGCGCGGCGGCCCAGGCCGGCGTAGCCGGCCTCGTCGGCGAAATCCTGCAGCACCCGCCGCCACAGCGGCAGCAGTTGCGGCAGATTGTCGGCCAGATAGATCTTTTGCAGATAGAAGGTTTGCAGCGCGAAATTGCCGGCCCACTGCGGCGCGGCGACGTCGTCCACCGTGAAGGCGTCGGCCTGCGGCGCCGGCTCGTCCAGCAGCTTCTGCATCGCCAGCACGATGGAAGCGTGCCCTTCGCGGTCGGCGGCGGTCGCGGCCAGCAGCTTGTCGACGCAGCGGCGGACCAGGCTCTCCAGCTCCAGCCGCCGCAGCTCCAAAGCCGAGCCGTCAGCCGGCGCGTCGCGGATCAGCGACAGCTCGTCCAGCTGCCGCGCCAGCGACAGCTGCCACGGCTGGGCCGATCCCTCGTGGATGTCGAACCAGATTTCGGCGCCGGGATTGGCCATCGCCAAGACGCTGTCCAGCACGTGGCCGCCGTCCACGCCGCTGAAATTGATCTCGTACTCGTTCTCGTCGGCCGCCAGCACCACGGTCTGGCCGTCCTGCGCCAGGTGGGCGTGGAACGGCACCAGATGCGGCGAACGGTAGTGGCTGATGCCCCAGGCTTCCATGTCCGGCCTCCTCTCACAGGTGCAGCCGCGGAATCAAGGCGTCTTCGCGGCTGTAGTAGTCGACGATTTCCTCGTCCTGCAGCGCCATGGTCTCCATCATCAGCACCAGGTTCTTTTCCACCACCAGCTGTTCCTCTCGGCCGATGGCGCTGATGTCCTCCAGCAGCTCGCCGCTGATGTCATCGTGGCCCATCGCATCGTTGATGTGGGCGTGGCGCAGCAGCGGCTCCCAGAACGCCTTCGACAGGCCCTGGGCCTCGCAACAGCGCACCAGCGCCTGGTTGAACTGTTCGCCCGGCATCTCGAACAGGAAGAGCACGCTCTTGAACGACAGCAGATGCTGGCGGGCGAACACGCCCAGCGCCGAGCACAGCGAGAAGGTCGACGGCAGCGGCAGCAGATGGTCCAGCCCGTCCACCTCCATGTCGACGCTGGCCAGGCTCTCGGCCAGCATCAGGTCGTGGTCGAGCTCCGACATCAGGAAACGCTGCAGCGAACGCTGGTTCTGCCGGCTGTCGGCATGGGACAGCGCCGACGCGATCAGCCCGGGCGCGGCGCGCACCAGGCAGTAGTATTCCAGCGCGTAGCCGATCAGCACATTGCGCGGCGCGGCGCAGTCGCTGAGCAGGCCGAACAGCCGCGAACGGGAGCTCTTGCGCAGCGTCCGTTGCGCAAGATTGCGCAGGCGGGCGTTGAATTCCCGGCCCGACACGGCGTCGGCCGGCAGCTCGAAACCGGCTTCGGTGACCAGGCCCAGCCTGTCCAGCTCTTCCAGCAGGCCCGGCAGGCTGGCCGCCATCGACGGATGCGCGGCGCTCAGTTCGACTACGCTGGCCGGCGCGCTCTGCAGATCGCGCAGCAGCGCCAGCAATTCGCGCCGGCCGGCGTCGGACACGTCCAGATCGCAGGACTGCTCGCGGTACAGCAGCGCGATGCCGTCCCGCTGCTCCTCGATCTCCACGCCGGGCCGCAGCGCGGGGCGGCGGAACAGGTCTTGGGTGGCTGGGGCATGCATGTCGTCCCTCCTCGCTCAATAGTTCTCGATGCGCCTCAGCAGCGGACCGTCGCCGGAATAATGGCGCCATACCGCGCTGTAGAAGGCGTCGTACAATTCGACGAACAGATGGGTCTGCGCGCGCAGCCTGCGGACGGTTTCCAGATCCACCACGTCGATCTGCGAGAAGATCTGCCGGGTCAGGCTGCCATGCTCGCCCTTCAGATTGATGTCGGAATGCGCCTTGACCGGCTTCAGGAAAGCCTCGTCGACGCCGAGCCGGTAGGCCGCGTCCAGGAAGGAATCCTGCCGGATGTCCTTGCCTTCCAGAATGCCCAGCGTGGTGAAGAAGAACAGCGGGTCGTTGTGCGACCAGTAGGCCAGCGCGTTGCACAGCGCCATCGTCTGCGGCAGCGGCACCGTGTGCGCCAGGTCCTCGCGGCTGACGCCTATGCGGTTCAGCGCCTGCAGCAGCAATTCGTCGTGGCCGTACTCCTCGGCGAAGAAGGCGTTCATCGCCAGCCTCACCCGGGTGTTGGGCACGTAGGACAGCACCGGCGCGTCGAAATAGCTTTCGCGGAACAGGAAGTGGTAGTTCTCTATCACCATGCCGTGGAACACCCGTTCCGGAATGTCGCCGGGTCCGGCGGCGTTCTGGCATCGCACCCAGAATTCGTTGCGGTACAGCGTCCGGTACAGCAGCTGGTTCGACAGGTCCTCGATCTCCAGCAGCGTCTGCATGCCGGTCTGCCCTTCGGCCGGCGCCAGCGGGCGGATCACGCCGTAGTTCTCCAGGCTGGCCAGCAGGCGGCGCACGCTTTCGGACGATTGCCGCGGCAGGGCGTTCTCCACCTCAGGCTGGGTGCAGCCGGCGGCCAGCCGCCGCACCAGCTCCGCCACTTCGGCCTCGGTGGCCTGGCCGGCGGAAAGCTCCAACTCCTCCTCGCCGGCGGTCCTCACCACCAGCGGCTGATTCGAAATCACGTCTCCGTTCAGGCAATAGCGCAGCTGCTCGTGCTGGGGCATCGCACATCCTCCTCGCAAGTCGCGCCGGCCGCCGGAAATCCCGGCGGCTCGGCCCCGGCTCAGTCAGGGCACTCCGCCGCGAACGGCGGTCCCTGCCAGGTCGGCTTACAGGTGAACCGGTACCAGGACCGGACGCGGGTTACGGGGCTTGACCACCACAACCGCTTCTTGCACGCTGGCTTGCATTTGCCACTCCTTTCGCTCGCAAAAAAAGAAACGGCGCCTTGTGCGGCGCCTTCTTATCTTATGCTCGACAATCCCGGTCAAAAACACCGAGACACTGACAGAAATAACTGTTTGGAAAGGAGTTTTTACAAATTCGCGTCCCCAATCCGCCGGCTTCGGCCGCGGGATGCCCGAGCAAGATCATGAACGGCGCTAGCGCCGCTTGGCGTAGACCAGCTGCGAGGACCAGTCCTGGTATTGCGGCGCCGCGCCCAACCGGACCCGGAAACGCTCGCCGTCGCCGGCCACCGGTTGCCACAGATACAGCTGCTCGGCATGGCTGCCGCCGCTCCAGGCGGTGACATAGTAGTCGGCGGCGCGCGCCCAATCCTTGAACGACACCACGTCCCCGTCCTGCAGGCAGCCGTCCGGCCGGCTGTGGTTGAGCAGCCGCAGCTCCGGAGAGCGGTTCAGCGGCCCCTGGACGGTGTGGTAGGCGTACTGGTTGCCGCCGACCGTCCCCGACCAGGTCCAGAACCAGCCGGGCCGGTCGGCTCGTTCCAGGCGCACGTATTCGCCGGAGCGGACGCAGCCGTTGTCGCGCATGGCGAAATTGTTCGACAGATTGAAACGGGCCCGGACGCCGGGCGCCGCGGCGTCGGTCTTCAGCCAGCCGTCATTGGCGTCCGCCGCCTGGACATAGCGGCCGTTGCCGACATTCTGCAGCGTCAGGCCGCGGTAGCTGCCGGCCGGCGCCGTCAGCGAGCGGGTCGGCGTCGAGGCGTCGGCCCAGGCGAAGGCCTGCACCGGGTAGTGGTCGCTGAAATCGGCATAGGCGTAGGTCTGCCTGGCCACCGCCGACTGGACCGTCCACTGCGGCGCCGGCGCGTCCAGCGCCTGGTTGTGCCACATCGCCGGCTGGCGGTGGCCCTTCAGGGCCAGGATGTAGTCCAGGTACTCCGGCGCGTCGCCGCTGCGCGCGCCGTAGCGCTCCAGCGCGATGCCGTTGGCCGCGGTGTCGAAGCTGTAAGCCGCGCCGGCGTAGCGGGGCTCGCTCGCGCCGAGGATGTCCAGCAGCGCGCGGTACTCGGCGCTCTTGTTGCGGTCGATGTTCATGTCGCCGGCGACGATCACCGGCTCGTCGGCCGGCAGCTGGCGCGAGCGGATCCAGGCCGACATTTCGCGCAGCTGCGCTTGGCGCACGGCGATGTCGGCATGATTGGCGCAGCCGCTGTCCTCCGACTGCAGATGGGTGGCGATCACATGGTAGAAGCCGCCGTCGGCGGCGATCCTGGCATAGGCGAAGCCTTTGAGCGCCTGGCCGTCCCAGCTGCAGCCGGGCGTCTGGAACAGATACTGGCGCCGCTCGACGATGGGCCAGCGGCTGACGATGGCGACGCCGCCGTCCTCGGGCTTCATGCCGTTCCAGCCCTCGGTGCCGTCCCAGCCCTGCTGCGTGCGGCCTATCACCGGCGTCTGGTACGGGAATCGCGGCTTCAGCAGCGCCAGCAGATGCTCCGACGCCGCATTGTCCTGCAGTTCCTGGAACACCATCACGTCCTGGCGCTGCGCCACCGACGAGGCCGCCATCAGCTCGACGCGGCGCATCTGGCCGTAGTTCGGATACAGCGCCTGCGGCAACAGCATCGCGTTCCAGGTGGAGAGTTTCAGATCGTCGGGATAGGCGGCATGGGAGACGACGGGCAGCAGCGCCGCCGCGCACAGCAGAAAACGCCAGGCTTTCATCGGACATCCTTTGGTGGGTGAAGGAAGCGGCAAAGGCTGGATCAGTTTTCTTGCACTATGGTTAATTACTTAAAAATTAATATTCAATTTACATTGGATACACATTCGCGCGCCGCCGGATCGTTCCGCCGGACGCGAAAAAGCCGCCGCCCCTTCGGACGACGGCTTCCCGCGCGGGCTGAGCCCTGCGGCTTATTCGTGGATGGCTTCCACCGCGATGTCGATGGTGACGTCGTCGCCGACATACGGCGCGTACTTGCCGGCGTTGAACTCGGTGCGCTTGATCTTGGTGCTGGCGTTGGCGCCGATCGCGTCCTTCTTCAGCATCGGATGCGGCTGCTGCAGGAAGCTGGACAGCGTCAGCGTCACCGGCTTGGTCACGCCCTTGATCGTCAGATTGCCCTCGACCGCGGTCGGCTTGTCGCCGTCGAACAACACCTTGGTCGACTTGAAGGTGGCGGTCGGGTACTTGGCGGTGTCGAAGAAGTCCGCGCCCTGGATGTGGCCGTTGAACACCGGGTAGCCGGTGTCGACCGACTTCATGTCTATGGTCACGTCGACCGAGCCCGTCTTGGCTTCCTTGTCCAGCACGATCTTGCCGCTGGTCTTGTCGAAGCGGCTCAGCTGGGTGGAGAAGCCCAGGTGGCTGTACGAGAAGCGCGGGAAGGTGTGGGTGCCGTCGATCACATAGGTTTCCGGCTTGGCCAGCGCGGCGCTGCTGAAACCGGCGACGGCCACGGCGGCCAGGGTGAGGCGGGTCAGTTTGTTCATGGCTTCTTTCCTTGGTTGAACGCGGCAGCGCTTATTTGGCGCGCGCCAGCAGATGGAACTTGATCTGGATTTCATTGGCGACGGTGCCGAAGTCCTTCCAGTCGCCCTCGCCGATCGCGAAGTCGGCGCGCTTGATCGTGAAAGCGCCGTCGAAGGCGGCCTGCGCGCCCTGCGGCGTCATCGTGGCCAGGGTGCTGACCGCCTGGGTGCGGCCCTTGATCGTCAGCTTGCCGTCCACCTGGAAGCGGTTGCCGCCCAAGGGCTTGATCGCGCTCGATACGAAACGGGCGTTCGGATACTGCTTGGTATTGAACCAGTCCTTGTCGGCCACCTGCTCGTTGGCCTCGGCCGAGCCGGTATCGATGCTGGCCAGGCTGACATCCAGCTGCGCCTTCGCGGCGGCCGGTTTGGCGGGGTCGAAATTCAGCTGGGCGGAAAACTTCTTGAAATGGCCCAGCATGCCGACGCCCATCTGCTTGTAGCCGAAGGCGATATTGCTCTTGTCCTGCTGGATAGCCGTGTACTCGACGGCCTGGGCCGTCAGCGGCGCGGCCAGGGCGGCGGCCAGCAACAGCGGCGCGATGCGTTTGATGTTCATTGTTCGTCTCTCCGGATCAATGGGGTTCAGGAACGGACGCGCCAGGGCAGCATGCGGGTCAGCACGTCGTCGCGGTCTATCAGATGATGTTTCAGCGCGGCGCCGACATGGCCCAGCACCACCGCGGCCAGCAGATAATTCAGCGCCGAGTGCAGCGAAGCCAGCCGGTGGCCCAGCTCGGGATTCGGCGCGATCAGGTCCGGCAACGGCAGCACGCCGAAGTACACGGTCTGCACGCCCTTGGCCGAACTCATCAGCCAGCCGGACAGCGGGATCGCGATCATCAGCAGATAAAGCATCGCATGGCCGGCGTGCGCCAGCGCGCGCATCAGGGCGCCCATGCCGGCCGGCAGCGCCGGCGGCCGGTGGCCGAAGCGCCAGACCAGCCGCAGCCACACCAGCAGAAACACCGTGACGCCCGACCACTTGTGCCAGGAATAGATCTTCAGCTTCAGCGGCGACAGCGACATGCCGTGCATGTAGAAGCCGACACAGAACAGACAGACGAGCGCGATGGCCATCAGCCAGTGCAGGAAGATGGCGGTGGCGGTGTAACGCGTTTGCGGCATGGGCGGCCCCTGGTAAGCGGTGTTCGGGAATCGTCCGGCCGCGCGCGGCAGGCGCAACCGGGTAGGCTGACTGTAAGCGGTTTTCCTTGCCTGAAATAGCCCGCTTCAACAAATTTATTATTTCACATTAGTAAACAAACATCGCTGTCCGTCGATAGACTGGCGAAAACCTGCGCTCACGCCTCCATGCTGCGATAAAAATACCAAAGTCAAACGCTATCGTCCGAAGCGGCAATCAAAACTGCACCAAATAACAGGCCTAATGCCTTCCAACGCCACGCCGCCGTCCGGCTGCGGCGGCCCCATTCCCGACAGGAGCCCCCATGCAAACCAGCCAGAACGGCATCAATCTGATCCAGCAATTCGAAGGCCTGCGTCTTGCCGCCTACCAGGACGTCGTCGGCGTCTGGACCATAGGCTACGGCCACACCGGCGCCGACGTGCATGCCGGCCTGACCATAGATCGGCAGCAGGCCGATCAGTTGCTGCGCGACGATCTGGCCCGCTTCGAACAAGGCGTCTCCGGGCTGGTGGCGGTGGCCGTCAACCAGAACCAGTTCGACGCGCTGGTCAGCTTCAGCTACAACCTCGGCCTGGGCAATCTGCGAAACTCGACGCTGCTGCGCCTGCTCAATGCCGGCGACTACCGCGGCGCCGCCGGCCAGTTCCCGCTGTGGGACAAGGCCGGCGGCCAGGCGCTGCCGGGCCTGCTCAAACGCCGGCAGGCCGAACAGGCGCTGTTCCTGGCACCGGCGCCCGCCATCGCCTGACCCGGCGATTTTCCCGCCGCTCCGCTCCCGCCGCTGCTAAGCTGGCGGGAGTTTCCGCATCCGCCATCGCCATGCCAGCAGACCCGTCCCCGCGGCGCGGCGCGCCCTTGTGCCGCCGCTGCCTGCACCACTTCGTCACCTACGACCCGAACTTTCCCTACGGCTGCCGGGCGATGGGTTTTTCCAGCAAGCGCGCGCCCTGCCTCGACGTGCTGGAGGCCTCCGGCCAGCCCTGCATGCGCTTTCAGGCAAAGCCGGACAAGCCGGCCTGACCGCCGGCGCGCGCAATCCGACAACCCCGCCCCGCCGTAGGAGCGCGCGCAAAGCCGCGCCGATAAAGGGTTTGCATGCAGTCCCCCGCTCATCCGCCGACTTTCCCAATGTCATTATGTTGCAGCGCGACACGGTTGCCGGGATTGAATAGCGCCAGCACCGTCCATTTCGATATTCCACGATTTTTTCGAGCAAAAATTCCAATGCAAACCATTGATATGAATAGTTTTTAACAACAAACCATAGCCACGACGAATTCGCCGCATCAAAAAATACGATTAGATCGTCCGCCGCCGCCCTCGTATCGTGTAAGCAGCGCCGTCACACGCGCACGTACCCGACAATAAAAGGAGGAGGACGTCATGAACGAGGAGATGCTGAAGAAAATCCAGTCCAATCCGAAGTATCTGGAACTGGTCCACAAAAAGACCGGCCTGGGCTGGACGCTGGCCATCGCGATGCTGGTCATCTACTACGGCTACATTCTGGTGCTGGCCTTCGACCCGTCGCTGCTGGGCAAGCCGCTGTACGACGGCGCCACGATGACGGTGGGGATTCCGATCGGCGTCGGCATCATCCTGTCGGCCTTCGTGCTGACCGGCATCTATGTCCGCCGCGCCAACCGCGAGTTCGACCCGCTGACCCAGCAGATCGTCGAGGAGTCCAAATGATGCGACAGCTCAAACTGCAACTGGCCGCCGGCATGGCGGCGCTGACGCCGGCGCTTTGCTGGGCGGCCGGCGCGATCGAAGGCGACGTCAAGCGACAGCCGACCAACTGGCACGCCGTCATCATGTTCTTCCTCTTCGTCGCGCTGACGCTGGGCGTGACCTACTGGGCGGCGCGCCGGACCAAGTCGGCCAAGGATTTCTACGCCGCCGGGGGCGGCATCACCGGCTTCCAGAACGGTCTGGCCATCGCCGGCGACTACATGTCGGCGGCGTCCTTCCTCGGGATTTCCGCGCTGGTCTTCGACAAGGGCTACGACGGCCTGATCTACTCGATGGGCTTCCTGGTCGGCTGGCCCATCATCCTGTTCCTGGTGGCCGAACGGCTGCGCAACCTCGGCAAGTACACCTTCGCCGACGTCGCCTCCTACCGGCTGGGCCAGGCTCCGGTGCGCAGCTTCGCCGCGCTGTCGACGCTGGTCGTGGTGTCCATCTACCTGATCGCGCAGATGGTCGGCGCCGGCAAGCTGATCCAACTGCTGTTCGGCATGAGCTACGGCTCGGCGGTGCTGCTGGTCGGCGTGCTGATGGTCTGCTACGTGCTGTTCGGCGGCATGCTGGCCACTACCTGGGTGCAGATCATCAAGGCGGTGCTGCTGCTGTCCGGCGCCACCTTCATGGCCATCATGGTGCTGGCCACCGTCGGCTTCAATCCCGAGGTGATGTTCGAGAAGGCGGTGGCCGCGCACAGCAAGGGCGCCGCCATCATGGCGCCGGGCAAGGCCGACCCGATAGACTCGATCTCGCTGGGCCTGGCGCTGATGTTCGGCACCGCCGGCCTGCCTCACATCCTGATGCGCTTCTTCACCGTCGCCGACGCCAAGGAGGCCCGCAAGTCGGTGTTCTTCGCCACCGGCTTCATCGGCTACTTCTACATCCTGACCTTCATCATCGGCTTCGGCGCCATCATGCTGGTGCTGAACCAGCCGGGCATGATGGAGACGGTGATGAAGGACGGCAAGGAAGTGCACCAGCTGGTCGGCGGCAGCAATATGGCGGCCGTCCATCTGGCCAACGCCGTCGGCGGCGACATCTTCCTCGGCTTCATCTCCGCCGTGGCCTTCGCCACCATCCTGGCGGTGGTGGCCGGCCTGGCGCTGTCCGGCGCCTCCGCAGTGTCGCACGACCTGTACGCCAGCGTGATCAAGCATGGCCACGCCAACGAGGCCGACGAAATCCGCGTCTCCAAGATCACCACCGTGGTGCTGGGCGTCGTGGCCATCGTGCTGGGCCTGGTGTTCGAGAAGCAGAACATCGCCTTCATGGTCGGCCTGGCCTTCTCCATCGCCGCCTCCGCCAACTTCCCGGTGCTGTTCCTGTCGATGTTCTGGCGGGGCCTGACGACCCGCGGCGCGGTGGTCGGCGGCCTGGTGGGCCTGCTGACCGCGGTGGTGCTGATCGTGCTCGGACCGGCGGTATGGGTCGAGGTGCTGAAACACGAGCACGCGGTGTTCCCGTACAAGAACCCGGCCATCTTCTCGATGACGCTGGCCTTCGTCGTCACCTGGCTGGTCTCGGTCCTCGACACCTCGCGCCAGGCCTCGGAGGCAAAAGCCAAGTTCGACGCCCAGTACGTCAGGGCGATGACCGGCATCGGGGCCAGTGGCGCCAACAAACATTAAATGTCATCATCATTGACGCGCCGCGCGGCCGAGCACGCGCGGCGACAACATCAAAGACTTTGGAGAAACGCATGTCGACGCTAGATTCCATCCTCAAGGAAACCCGCAGCTTCGCCCCGTCGGAAGAGTTCCGCCGCAAGGCGTCCATCAGCGGCATCGAGGCCTACCACGCATTGTGCGAACAGGCGGACGACCACTACCTGTCGTTCTGGGGGGATCTGGCGCGCGAACTGATCAGCTGGAAAAAACCGTTCTCCCGCGTACTGGACGACAGCGCGGCGCCGTTCTTCAAGTGGTTCGACGACGGCGTGCTGAACGCGTCGTACAACTGCCTGGACCGTCACCTGGCCACCGACGCCAACAAGATCGCCATCATCTTCGAGGCCGACGACGGCGAAGTCGTCCGCATCACCTACGCCGAGCTGCACCGCCGCGTCTGCCAGTTCGCCAACGGCCTGAAGGAGCTCGGCGTCGGCAAGGGCGACCGCGTCGTCGTCTACATGCCTATGGGCATAGAGGCGGTGGTGGCGATGCAGGCCTGCGCCCGCATCGGCGCCATCCACTCGGTGGTGTTCGGCGGTTTCTCCGCCGGCGCGGTGCGCGACCGCATCCAGGACGCCGGCGCCAGCGTGGTGATCACCGCCAACGAGGGCCTGCGCGGCGGCAAGAGCGTGGCGCTGAAGTCCACCGTCGACGAGGCGCTGGCGCTGGAAGGCACCGAATCGATCAAGCACGTGGTGGTCTATCAGCGCACCAACGCCGGCGCCGCCTGGGTGGACGGCCGCGACGTGTGGTGGCACAAGCTGATCGAGGGCCAGAGCGAGACCTGCGAGCCGGAATGGATGAGCGCCGAGGACCCGCTGTTCATCCTGTACACCTCCGGCTCCACCGGCAAGCCCAAGGGCATACAGCACAGCACCGCCGGCTACCTGCTCGGCGCGATCAACAGTTTCCGCTGGGTGTTCGACTACAAGCCCAACGACGTCTACTGGTGCACCGCCGACGTCGGCTGGATCACCGGCCACAGCTATGTCTGCTACGGCCCGCTGGCCAACGGCGCCACCCAGGTGATCTTCGAGGGCGTGCCGACCTACCCCGACGCCGGCCGCTTCTGGCGGATGATAGAACAGCACAAGGTGTCGATCTTCTACACCGCGCCGACGGCGATACGCTCGCTGATCAAGCTGGGCGCCGAGCTGCCGAAGCAGTTCGACCTGTCGTCCTTGCGCGTGCTCGGCACCGTCGGCGAACCGATCAACCCCGAGGCCTGGATCTGGTATTACGAAACCGTCGGCGGCGGCCGCTGCCCCATCGTCGACACCTGGTGGCAGACCGAGACCGGCTCGGCGATGATCGCGCCGCTGCCGGGCGCCGTCGCCACCAAGCCCGGCTCGTGCACGCTGCCGCTGCCGGGCGTGATCGCCGACATCGTCGACGAGTCCGGCGCCCAGGTGGAGCCGGGCCGCGGCGGCTTCCTGGTGATCAAGAAGCCGTTCCCCAGCCTGGTCCGCACGATCTGGAACGATCCGGAGCGCTTCAAAAAGACCTATTTCCCGGAAGAGTTCAACGGCCGCTACTACCTGGCCGGCGACTCCGCCCACCGCGATGAGAACGGCTACTTCTGGATCATGGGCCGCATCGACGATGTGCTGAACGTGTCCGGCCACCGGCTGGGCACGATGGAGATCGAATCGGCGCTGGTGGCCAACCCTCTGGTGGCCGAGGCGGCCGTGGTCGGCAAGCCGCACGACGTCAAGGGCGAGGCCGTCGTCGCCTTCGTCGTGCTGAAGGGCGCGCGTCCGGAAGGCGACAATGCCAAGACGGTGGCGGCCGAGCTGAAGAACTGGGTAGCCCACGAGATCGGCAAGATCGCCCAGCCGGACGACATCCGCTTCGGCGACAACCTGCCCAAGACCCGCTCCGGCAAGATCATGCGCCGTCTGCTGCGCTCGATCGCCAAGGGCGAGGCCATCACCCAGGACGTCTCCACGCTGGAAAACCCGCAGATCCTGCAACAGCTGCAGCAGACGCTGTAAGCCGGCTGCCATCGGGCCGGAGTCGCGACGCGACTCCGGCTTTTTCACGCCCTCCGACCGCTACTCGCTGCCGCGATATTGTGCGACACTCGAATAGCATGCCACCCTGCCATACCAGAGTCCCCGCCATGAAAAAGACCGTCTCCGCCCTGCTCTGCCTGGCGGCCGCCCTGCCCGCCGCCGAGGCCCAAGCCGACGAAGGCGGCCTGAGTTTCTGGCTGCCCGGCCAGCTCGGCACTTTCGCCGCCGTCGCCAACGACCCCGCCTGGTCCTGGACCTTCAGCGGCTACCACGCCTACGCCAACTCGGAGACCCGCAGCCGGAACCGCCGCGGCCGGGTGACCGACACCCAGCTGAGCACGCCCAGCGACACGCTGTTCATCGCGCCGACCTATACCTTCGCGACGCCGGTCGCCGGCGCGCAGGCGGCGATATCGCTGACCGGCCTGTACGGGCGCACCGACGTCTACGACAGCGTAGCCACCACGTCGGCGCGCGGCCGGACGCGTTCGGCCAGCAGCGACGACCGCCGGGACGGCTTCGGCGATCTGTATCCGATGGCGACGCTGAAATGGAACCGCGGCAAGCACAACTATCTGGCCTACGCGACGATGGGGGTGCCGGTCGGCGCCTACGACCCGAACCGCGCCGCCAATCTGGGCCTGAACCACTGGTCCTACGACGCCGGCGGCGGCTACAGCTATCTGAACACCGCGTCCGGCCTGGAGTTTTCCGCCGTGCTCGGGCTGACCTTCAACCAGAAGAACCCGGACACCGGCTACCGCAACGGCACCGACGCCCATCTGGACGTGTCGCTGTCGCAGTTCCTGAACGAGGACTTCCACATCGGCCTGGTCGGCTACGCCTACCACCAGCTGGACAACGACACCGGCCCCGGCCTGGGCCGGCAGGACCTGAAATCGCGGGTGGCCGGCCTGGGCCCGCAGATCGGCTATTTCTTCCCGGTCGGCAAGAAGAAGTGGTACGCCAATCTGAAGGCCTACGACGAATTCGACGCGAAGAACCGCACGGCCGGCTGGAACGCCTGGCTGTCGCTGTTCGTGCCGATCTGAGCCGCCTTCCCGCCGCGCCGTCCAGAAAGCAAAAGCCGGGACATCCGTCCCGGCTTGGCATGGCGGCAGCGGAACGGCTCACTCCAGCCGGAACCGTCCTATCATCTTGTCCTGCTCGGCGACGTCGGCGGCGGTATCGTTGCAGTGCTGCAACTGCACCTGGGCCGCGTCGCTGACACGCTGGCCTATGTGCTGGATATTGCCGGCGCTGTCGTTGATTTCCTGCGTCATCCGGCTCTGGCGGTCGACGGCGCCGGCGATCTCGCCGTTCTTGGCGTTGATGTCGGAGATCACGTCCTGGATGCGCAACAGCATGTCGCTTATCTGCTCGGCGTCCTTGACCGTGCTGCTGGCGCGCTCGCGGCTTTCGTCCATCTTCTGCCGCGCCTCGCCGACGCC
Source organism: Chromobacterium sp. CV08 (assembly GCF_051129845.1). Taxonomy (NCBI): domain Bacteria; kingdom Pseudomonadati; phylum Pseudomonadota; class Betaproteobacteria; order Neisseriales; family Chromobacteriaceae; genus Chromobacterium; species Chromobacterium sp. CV08. The sequence goes on along the minus strand of NZ_CP150453.1, from coordinate 1,660,138 downwards.
GCGCTGCAGCTGCTCTATCATCGTGCGAATCTCCTGCGTCGCCTCCTGGGTCTGCGACGCCAGCTTGCGCACCTCGTCGGCGACGACGGCGAAGCCGCGTCCCATCTCGCCGGCCCGCGCCGCCTCGATCGCCGCGTTCAGCGCCAACAGATTGGTCTGCTCGGCGACGCCGGTGATCACCCGGACGATGGATTCGATGTTCTTGCTGAACTCGGCCAGCTCATTCATCGAGTGCGAGGTCTCGTCCAGCGTGTCGGCCAGCCGGCGTATCGCCTGGCTGGACTGGGTCACCAGCGCCACGCGGCTGCCGGTCTCCTCGTGCGCCAGCCGCGCGGCCTCGGCCACCGCGCCGGCGTTCGACGTCATCTCGCCGGCTGCCTCGGCCATCTGGCGGATCGCCGTCACCAGTTGCTCCAGTTCCTGCTGCAGGCGGCTGGCCTCGCCGCTGCTCTGCCGCGCCTCGCCGGCGCTCTGCTCGGTGCCCTGCGACACCCGCGTCGCGATCTGGCGGATGTCGCCGATCAGCCGCTGCAGATAGGCGATGAAGCGGTTCAGCTCGCGCGCCACCTCGCCGAACTCGTCATTGGACGACTCGTCGACGCGGCGGGTCAGGTCGCCGTTGCCGCTATTGAGCTCGGCCAGCGAATGCTTCAATTGCTGCAGCGGCCGCCGCAGGATCTGCTGCATCAGCGTGCTCAGTATCGCCATGCTCAGCACCACGCCTATCACCGCGCCCCAGAAGCCGCGCCAGCCTATCTGCCGCGCTTCGGCCATCACCTTGTCCTCGTCCAGCACCACGCCGACCAGCCACTTGGCCGCCTGCAGATGTTCCAGCGGATGGAAGGCCACCATCAGCCGCTGGCCGTTGACTTCCACTTCCTGCACCTTGTCGTCCAGCGCCGGCGCCGTGCCGCCGAACAACTCGGCGATGCTCTTGCCGTTCAGCTTGGCGTCCGGATGGCTGATGATCTTGCCGTCGGCCGACAACAGGAAGGCGTAGCCGGCCCCGTTGAAGGTGGCGGTATTCAGCGCCTCCGACACCGTCTTCAGGCTGAGGTCGCCGCCGAAAGCGCCCTTGAACGCGCCCTTGTCGGTCAGTTTGGCCACCACCGAGATCAGGATTTCGCCGGACGCGGCGTCCGGATACGGATCGGTCAGGCCGACGCCGGCCGCCGCCTTGGCCACCGGGTACCACGGCCGCTTGCGGGCATCCCAGGTCGGTGGCGGATTCCACGACGGGTCGTTGGAGATTTTCTTGCCGTCGCTGTCCAGGCCGCCGAACACCAGCTTGAACTCGTTCTTCAGCATCGGCCGCTGGAATACCTCCAGGATGCGTTCCCCGCTGAAATTGGCGTCTATCGTTTCCGACATCAGCTGGATCTGCGCCAGCTTGCCGTTCAACCAGTTGGCGATCTGTCCGGCCAGCACCTGGCTGCTCTGGACCACCTCCTGCTCCTTGCCGGTGCGTATGCTGTTGGCAACGCTCAGATATTGCAGCCACGACAAGGTGGACAAGGTGGCGGCCAGCACCAAGGCGGAAATCAGGCCGGCTTTATGGGCGATCTTCATGACGGCGGCTCTCGATATAACTTAGGTCTTTTTACCATAGAGCACCTGTGCATTTGGCCAAACCGCCTTGTCCATTTTTTACAATCTTCCGCTCAGATCGACGCGCCGATGGAAACCCTCCCGACCCGATAGCACTCGACGGCGCCGTGCTTTCGCGACTCAGGCGCCAGCCGCGACAGGACCAGGCGGCGCAGGGTCCAGTTCGCCGGATCGAAAGCGGCGGCGACGGCCAGCGCCCCGCCCTCGTCCCATTGACCGGCACGCCAACCCTCCTGCTCCCGCCGCAACGCGTCCATTTCCGTTCCCGCCTCGATCGGCAGCGTCTCCACCGTCGCGTAACGGGCCTCGGCCACCTCGTCCCGCCAATCGCCGAAGCAGACCGCGGCGCTCTCCACCGCCGGCCGGCCGAACGATGCGCACAGCGCGGCGAAACCGGGCCCGGACAGGAAATCCCGCAGGCCTTCGGCGCGCCGCCACAGGTAGAACGGCGCGTAGGCGTTCGCCGTCGCGCCATGCTCGCCGGCGCGGCAATAGAGATAAGCCTTCAAGCCCAGGTCCGGCAGGCCGTCGGTCAGATGACCGCGCTCGGCGATGCGCCGCTCTATGATTTCCATCGGGTAATCGGCCGGCAGCGCGATCCGGTATCGCATCGCGATCATGGTCGCAGCGCCTCCGGCGGCAGTTGGGACGCCTGGCGGCCGTGGCTGAACGACCAGTCCTCCATCTTGCCGTCTACGACCACCACCAGCAGGTCGGCCGGCGCCAGGCCCGGCGACGCCTCCAGCAGCTCGGCCATCCTGGCGTACAGCGCGGCCTTGGCCTCCGCGCTGCGCGGCCGGCCGGTCTGTATCGCCACCAGCGTGAAATCATCGGAGCGCGGGCCGCCGGCGTAATCGCGGTCGAAAATCATCTCGCCGGGCTCGTGCTGGTGGATCAATTGGAAACGGTCGGCCGACGGCACGGCGAAACACTCCACCATCGCCTGGTGGATGCCGTCGGCCAGCGCGCGCAGATACTGCGGCGACTTGCCCCGGTGCAGAGAAATACGGGCGTAAGGCATGGTGCGCTCCTTTTTATATCGATGAGTCGGCCAGTGCGGCGTCCAGTTGCTCCAACGCGGCGGTGGCAGCCGGCCAGCCGACATAGAAGGCCAGGTGGGTCAGCACCTCGGCCAGCTCTTCGGCGACGAGGCCGTTGTCCAGGCCGCGCCGCAGATGGAAATCCAACGCGGCCGGCCGGGACTGGGCCAGCACCGCGGCGATGGTGATCAGGCTGCGTTCGCGCGGCGTCAGCGCCGCGCCCTGCCAGACATCGCCGAACAGCACGTCGCGGGTCAGTCGGTCCAGCTTCGGCGTCAGCCGGGGCAAGGCTTCGTTTGCGGAAAACATCGTGGGCTCCTGACGGGTCGGGTATCGGTGCCTGTACTGTAGCGCTGGCAATTGATACTGAATATCGGATATATTTTCACAAACCATCCCAAAAATCAGGACTATTATCATGCGTCGCACCTTGCTGGACCTCGACGCGCTGCGCAGCTTCGCCTGCGGCGTCGAACTGGGCGGTTTCGCCCGCGCCGCCGAGCGGCTGAACCGCTCGACCTCCGCCGTCAGCGCCCAATTGAAAAAGCTGGAACAGCAGGCCGGCGCGCCGATACTGCAGAAAAGCGGCCGCGGCCTCGAGCCGACGCCGGCCGGCGAAATCCTGCTGTCCTACGCCCGTCGGCTGCTGGAACTGAACGACGAGGCGGTGCAGGCGGTGCGCGGCACCTTCCTCGCCGGCAGCGTGCGTCTGGGGCTGGCCGAGGACTTCGGCGAGGGCCTGCTGCCCGACGCGCTGGGCCGTTTCGCCCGCGCCTGTCCGGACGTCCATGTGGAAGTGCGGGTGGGCCGCAGCCTGGACTTGCAGCGGGCGCTGCGCCAGGGCGAGCTCGATCTGGCCCTGCTGTGGGGCGACGGCTCGCCATGGCCGCACCAGGACCAGCTGGGCCAGGTGCCGCTGTACTGGATCGCCGGCGCCGCCTCGCCTCGTCCGTCGGCCGACCGGCCGCTGCCGTTGGCGATGTTCGATGCGCCGTGCCTGGTGCGGCGCCAGGCCTGCGACGCGTTGGACCAGGCCGGGCAGCCGTGGCGGGTGGCGGTCAGCGGCAGCAGCCTGGCCGGACTGTGGTCGGCGGTGCGGGCCGGCCTGGGCATCAGCGCCCGCGCGACCCTGGGCCTGCCGCCGGACCTGCGGCCGCTGGACCCTGCCGCAGCCGGCCTGCCGCCGCTGCCCAGGCTGGAACTGGCGCTGTGGCGGGCGCAGACGCCGCTGCCGGATGCCGCGGAACGATTGCGTCACATCCTGTTGGACGGCGCGTCCACCCAGATCGCGGTTGAAGCCGATACGGCTAAAGACGATAATTAGCGGTTTTTGAAGCGGAATCCGACAGCATGGCCGTCATCACACTCGTCGAACGGATCGACGCCCTCCTGCCCCAGACCCAGTGCGGTCAGTGCGGCCACGCCGGCTGCCGTCCGTACGCCGAGGCGCTGGCGGCGGGCCGAGACCCGATCAACCGCTGTCCGCCCGGCGGCGAGGACGGCGTGCGGGCGCTCGCGCAATTGCTGGACCTGCCGGCGCTGCCGTTCGAGCCGGACCGCCCGCAGCCTAAGCCGCGCGCGCTGGCGGTGATACGCGAAGACAGCTGCATAGGCTGTACGCTGTGCATCCAGGCCTGCCCGGTCGACGCCATCGTCGGCGCGGCCAAGCAGATGCACACGGTGATCGCCGACGAATGCACCGGCTGCGAGCTGTGCCTGGCGCCCTGTCCGGTCGACTGCATAGACCTGGTGCCGGTGGACCGCCCCGACGACGGCAGCCGCGAACAGGTGATGGCCCGCGCCGCGCTGGCGCGCAAACGCCACGACGCCCGCCAGGCGCGCAAGACGCGCGACGCGGCCGACAAGGCCAGACGACTGGCCGAACGGGCCGCGGTGCCCGCGCCCGCGCCCTCGGCCGGCACGGCGGCGGCTCCGTCCGCCCCGTCGGCAGCAGTCGACAAGAACGAATTGATACGCAAGGCGATGGAGCGCGCCAAGCAGCAGGCGCCGGTGGCCGCCACCGCCTCGTCCGACAAGATGGCGGTGATACGCGCGGCGATGGAGCGCGCCGCCGCGATGCGCGCCGCCCAACAGGACACCGACGAGGACCAACAGTGAACGCCGCCAAACGCCAACAGATCTTCGAGCGGCTGCGCGAAGCCACGCCCCACCCGACCACCGAGCTGGAGTACTCGACGCCGTTCGAGCTGCTGATCTCGGTGCTGCTGTCGGCACAGGCCACCGACGTCGGCGTCAACAAGGCCACCCGCCGGCTCTACCCGGTGGCCAACACCCCGGCGGCGATGCTGGCGCTGGGCGAGGAAAACCTGGCCGAATGCATCAAGACCATAGGCCTGTACAAGACCAAGGCCAAGAACGTGATCGCCACCTGCAGGCTGCTGCTGGAAAAGCACGGCGGCGAGGTGCCGCAGACGCGCGAGGCGCTGGAGGCGCTGCCCGGCGTCGGCCGCAAGACCGCCAACGTGGTGCTGAACACCGCCTTCGGCCAGCCGACGATTGCGGTGGACACCCATATCTTCCGCGTCGCCAACCGCACCCGCATCGCGCCGGGCAAGGACGTCCGCGAGGTCGAGGACAAGCTGGTCAGGATGGTGCCGGCCGAATTCAGGCTGGACGCGCACCACTGGCTGATCCTGCACGGCCGCTATGTGTGCAAGGCCAGAAAACCGGAGTGTCCGCGCTGCGCCATCGCCGACCTCTGCGAATACCCGGCAAAACCGTTATGATGAAAACTCAGAGGGAAACCGGGCTTCAATCAAAAGAAAACGCTTGCAAAATCAGAGCGCGCCCCCACCTACCTTCGAAAATCAGCCAGCTTAAAGGATCGCCAGTGACAACGAGTTTTCGCATCATGGCCGGCGCGCTGCTCGCGGCGTCGTTACTGTCCGGCTGCGACAGGATCGAGCAGTTCGTCAAGGGCGGCAACCAGCCGGCTCCAGTCGCCATTCCCGCGCAGCAGGACGGCCGCGTCGCCATGCTGCTGCCCGACTTCACCCAGCTGGTCAGCCGCGACGGCCCGGCGGTGGTGAACATCCAGGCCAGCCGCGAAAGCGCCACCCCGCAGCAGAGCAGCAACAATATGCCCTTCCCGGTGCCGGAAGACGATCCGCTGTACGACTTCTTCCGCCGCTTCATGCCTAACCAGCCGCCTCAGCAGGACCAGCAGGGTCCCGAGGAAAGCGTGTCCTACGGCTCCGGCTTCATCATCAGCAGCGACGGCTTCATCCTGACCAATGCCCACGTCGTCGCCGACGGCGGCCAGATCCGCGTCACGCTGACCGACAAGCGAGAATTGCGCGCCAAGCTGGTCGGCCTGGACAAGCGCAGCGACGTCGCGCTGCTGAAAGTGGCGGCCGCCGATCTGCCGGTGGCCAAGATAGGCAATCCGGCCGACCTGAAGGTCGGCGAATGGGTGGCCGCGATCGGCGCGCCGTTCGGCTTCGACAACACCGTCACCGCCGGCATCGTCTCGGCCAAGGGCCGCAGCCTGCCGGACGAGACGCTGGTGCCCTTCATCCAGACCGATGTGGCGATCAACCCCGGCAACTCCGGCGGCCCGCTGTTCAATCTGCGCGGCGAAGTGGTCGGCATCAACTCGCAGATCTACAGCCGCTCCGGCGGCTTCATGGGCATCTCCTTCGCGATTCCGATCGATCTGGCGATGCAGGTGGCCGACCAGTTGAAGACCAAGGGCAAGGTCAGCCGCGGCCAGCTGGGCATCAATATCCAGGAAGTGACGCAGGAGCTGGCGCAATCGTTCGGCCTGCCGCGTCCGGCCGGCGCGCTGGTCGTGCGCGTCGATCCCAAGGGCCCGGCGGCCAAGGCCGGCCTGCAGGCCGGCGACATCATCCTGAAGCTGAACAGCCAGGCGATAGACAGCTCCAAGGACCTGCCGATGCTGGTCGGCGCGCTCGGCCCCGGCACCAAGATCAAGCTGGTCGTATGGCGCAAGGGCTTCGAGAAGACGCTGGAGGCCACGCTGGTCGAGCAGGCGCCCGACGCCGGCGCCGCCGCCAAACCGTCCAGCGACAACACGCCGCAGGGCTACCAGTTCGGCAAGCTGGGCCTGACGCTGTCCGAGCTGACGCCGGACCAGCGCGCCGACCTCGGCATACGCGGCGGCCTGCTGATCCAGAAGGCGCAGGGCCCGGCCGCCCGCTCCGGCCTGCAGAGCGGCGACATCATCATCGGCCTGAACCAGAGCGACGTCACCAGCATCACCGCCTTCGAGAAGGCGCTGGCCGGCGCCGGCGGCCATGCCGCGCTGCTGGTCAAGCGCGGCGACGCAGTGCTCTACATCGCGCTGCGCACCGACTGAGCCGCCGCCGCGCCAAATCAAACGCCGCCCCTCCAACCGGAGAGGCGGCGTTTTTCATGCGCCGGCGTTGCTGCGGCCTCACCTGGCCGGCAGCACCTCGATATCCTTCAATATCATCGCCCGCCCCCGTATATAGGTCGAGCGCTCCTCCTTGACGGTAAAACGCACCCGCTGTCCCAGATACGGTATCAGCGCGTCAATTCCCGCCTGGTCGACGCCCTCACCGGACGGCGCCGGATAAAGGACAAAGCCGTCGCCATCGGGCAAATCCACTCCAATATAGATGAAAGGCTCCGCTCCCATTGTGCCCAGCACGCCGTGATTATATTTTGGCAACTCACCAGCTACCGCCAAGGCAGAAGTTGCCATCAAAATTAAAAACACCAATAATTTATTCATGGCTTTACAATAACTACAGAGTAGTTTCCATTCATTTGAAAAACCGACTCACCTCGAGGCACTCCCCGCAACAGAAACTGCCAAGAATCTTCATCATACGCCGGGCTATCTATTTGATTTTTGTTTAAACTCACCTCCCCTTTTCCTATTCTTACCGCTGGTAGATTTATTACTTTACCATTAGGCAGATAATGACTAGTAGGTAACGAAATAGATTTCGCAGGAAATGTGTATCCACTACCAAAAACTCCATAGAACCACGCAATTGCAAGCTGCTGTCTTAAATCAGCAAAATTCTTCCCACCAGACAGATATATTCCATCATCGATAGCCTCCTGCTTTATTTTACTCCCGACGATCCATGGTTTCAATACACCTTCACCATACTGATGCAACATCATCATACCAAGACCTAAAGCAAAGGGATAACAAGCCCCACCTATCCCCCATCGACGCAAAATACATCGTGGCCGCTGACTAATAAAACTGCTAAAATCTCCGTTTGGCCGTAAGTCTGGATGTGAATTATCCTCATCTCCCCGCCCTCCAGTGAAAGTATCCGCAGATACCAAATATGCCATCGTTTGCGCAGCCACTTCCCCTTCCCACACAGATGGAGGGAGCGCGCCTACTGGACGTCGTAAAGTTTTATTATAGCTATATATAAGATGTAAATATTCATGAGCCATCGTAGACAGTGCCAAACTCGGGCCCTTCCCCTGAACTGTCCAATCAGAACTACCTACATCTATAAAGTTATCAATATCAACAAACAATGCCAATGCTTGATTTGAGTTTCTAACAACAGCATTGCATTGCTCTGGCTCATTAACACACACAACCCTTTCCGCACCAGGCAATAGCATATTAATCCATCTAGTATACCCGAGCGTTTTACCTCCAAAGCTATTAAGCCGGCTAATAACTATATTAATATCCGACGAATCTGGTGGCATAACATAAGAACCCCAACTAGTATCAACCTCCCCCCAAGGCTCTCCCACCAAAGCTGACTCAATAGGATATACACTATTGACAAACCTCTCAGCAAACGCATCAGCCTGTTTGGTTGATATTTTTATATTTGACAGATTACTTTTCAAACCATCTTGAGCCCAAACGTAAGCACTTCCCTTCCCACCCGGCAATGCTCTTATCGCCAAAAGAGTGGTATCACTATCACCAAGCAAGTCATGCCAAACTCGCTTATCGCCAACAGCATATCGCTTTACCTCACTCAACCCATCAACATTGGTCGAGGTACTTTTCTTCAATACTTTCTGCAACCGGCCATATCTCTCTGCATTCTGAAATGCGCGTAAAACCATTCGATCTTCCAGGTCGATTTCTTCTCTTTTCGTCTTGGCCAACTCAGCCATACCAATCGACGCTATTTTTTCAATATCTCCCGCACCATCTTTTTCAATATTTATTCTAGTCTGAATAACAAACAACTCTTGCTCAGAATTATAAATTGAGAACTGTTGCCACCCCATCACATCAGCAAGTGGAGGTAGTGACATCCCTTTTGGAGAAATAGGATTGATTAGCTGATAAATTTCTGGGCCACTAGCTGACTGACTTTCAGGTAAAGAACATACTATCCGCCATTGCCGTATCGGATATATCAACCGCCTTTCACAGTTCAGATCTTCAGGTATAATTTGACTTTCCACCTGCTTTCGATTGGCTGAAAAGCCTCCTCCGCTCTGCTTATCAGCAGGAAAATAACCGTCTCCACCACTGCCTCCACCACCACAGCCGCTCAAAATACCAACTAACAACAAGACTACACACTTACTTCTCATCACACAGAGCCACAAAAAAATTAACCAGCGCAATTATATTCTCAATATACAAAAAAATCACAAAAAAAATGTCACCGTGAATAATTACCACACAATCCTATACTAAAGCACCTGTAAAACAACTATCAATACTTATATGTATAATTTCCATTGGTACTAAATGGAGTCGTTCGTAAAACTCTCACAAGAGATAATACCCTTATTGAAATGACTAAAAACATGACCTCTCAAGCCCATGCCCCAAGAAAGCGAAACCTACATCGGTTTTGCCTCCTCTCTAAATCCACCGGAGCAAGTTGGCCAGTCCGTCAGGCCAGCTTGTCCAGCAGCGAGTTACGCTGCGAGTAGCCGAAATAGACCAGCAGGCCGATCACCAACCAGACAGCAAAGTAGATCCAAGCCAGCCGCAGCCAGCTGCGGCATCAATATTCGGGAAGTGGCACAGAAACTGGTGCATTCGTTCGACCTGCCGTGTTCGGGCGGTACGCTGGTGGCGCGCATCGATCCCAAGGGCCCAGCGGCCAAGGCTGGCCTGCAGAGCGACATCACCAGCATCACCGCCTTCGAGAAGGCGCTGGCCGGCGCCGGCGGCCATGCCGCGCTGCTGGTCAAGCGCGGCGACGCGGTGCTCTACATCGCGCTGCGCACCGACTGAGCCGCCGCCGCGCCAAATCAAACGCCGCCCCTCCAACCGGAGAGGCGGCGTTTTTCATGCGCCGGCGCTGCTGCGGCCTCACCTGGCCGGCAGCACCTCGATGTCCTTCAATATCATCGCCCGCCCCCGTATATAGGTCGAGCGCTCCTCCTTGACGGTAAAACGCACCCGCTGTCCCAGATACGGTATCAGTGCGTCAATTCCCGCCTGGTCGACGCCCTCACCGGACGGCGCCGGATAAAGGGCAAAGCCGTCGCCATCGGGCAAATCCACGCCGACAAAAATGAAGGGATCCGATCCCTTGGTCTCCAACACCCCATAGTTATACTTAGGCAATCCGTCGGCGGTCGCCAGAGCGGGAACGGTCATCAGGATTAAAAGCGCCAATAGTTTTTTCATGGACAAAGCGTCATTCCGTCATTTGAGAAAGTGCCAGACGGCACTGTACGCAAGAAACCGCCAGACGTCCTCATCTATAAATCGAGCATGGCGTCATGCCCCTACAGCCGGAGAATGCGATGAGCAAACTGCGCGTAGCCTGCTTTTCCCTGTCGATAGACGGTTTCGGCGCCGGCCCCGGCCAGAGCCTGGCGCAGCCGCTTGGCGTAGGCGGCGAGGCGCTGCACCGCTGGGCGTTCGCCACCGCCGCCTTCCAGCGCCTGTTCGGCGGCGACGGCGGCGAGGCCGGGGTCGACAACGGCTTCATCGAACGGGGCTTCGACCATGTCGGCGCCTGGATACTGGGACGCAATATGTTCGGCCCGATACGCGGCCCGTGGCCGGACCTGGAATGGAAGGGATGGTGGGGGGACGAGCCGCCTTACCACACCCCGGTTTTCGTGCTGACCCGCCATCCGCGTCCCTCGCTCGAAATGAAGGGCGGCACGGTCTTCCACTTCGTGACAGACGGCATCCACGCGGCGCTGGAGCGGGCCTGGGAGGCGGCCGGCGGCCGGGACGTCAGACTGGGCGGCGGCGTCGACACCGTACGGCAGTATCTGCGCGCCGGACTGATAGACGAACTGCACCTCGCCGTCGCGCCGGCTCTGCTCGGCGACGGCGAGGCGCTGTTCACCGGCCTGGACCTGCCGGCGCTGGGCTACGAATGCGTGGAGCAGATCGCAGGCGAAAGGGCCTGCCATCTGCTGCTGCGCCGCCGCGGCGCGCCGGTCTGAGCCTCTCCACGGCGGGCAAAAAGCAAAAAGGCGGAGCCCATGGGCTCCGCCTTTGCCGTTCGCTACCGCCGATCAGGCCGGCTTGTGCAGCAGCGAGTTGCGCCGCGAGTAGCCGAAGTAGACCAGCAGGCCTATCACCAGCCAGGCGGCGAAGCAGGTCCAGGTCAGCAGCGACAGCTGGGTCATCAGGAAGCCGCAGCACAGGATGGCCAAAGCCGGAATGGTCGGCACCGCCGGGCAGACGAATTTGCGCGGCAGGTCCGGTTCGCGTTTCCTCAGCACGATCACCGACAGCGCGATCAGCGTGAACGCGGCCAGCGTGCCGATATTGACCAGCTCGGCCAGCGTGTGCAGCGGCACGAAGCCGGCCAGCAGCGCGATGATGGTGCCGATCAGCCAGGTGGCCTTGTACGGCGTGCCGTATTTCGGGTTGATGTCGGAGAAGATCTTCGGCAGCAGGCCGTCGCGCGACATCGCCAGCAGGATGCGGGTCTGGCCATAGGTCATCACCAGGATCACCGTCATCATGCCGAGGATGGCGCCCAGATCGACGAAGCCGGCGAACCAGTCCAGCTTGGCCACTTGCAGCGCCAGCGACACCGGGTGGTCCACGCCGGCGAAATTCATATAGGGCACGATGCCGGTCATGATGGCGGCCACCACCACGTACAGGATGGAGCACACGGCCAGCGACCAGATCACGCCGCGCGGAATGTCCTTGGCCGGGTTCTTCACTTCCTCGGCGGCACAGGTGACGGCGTCGAAGCCGATGAAGCTGAAGAAGACGATGGCGGCACCGTGGAACACGCCGGAGAAGCCGAAGGGCAGCGCCGGCTGCCAGTTGGCCGGCTTGACGTGCCAGACGCCGATGGCGATGAACAGCAGCACCACGGCCACCTTGATCAGCACCACCACATTGTTGACGCGCTTCGATTCCTTGATGCCGAAGGCCAAGAGCGCGGTGATGATCATCGCGATGCAGAAGGCCGGCAGATTGAACAGCGTGTCCTTGCCCGGCGCCGAGCCGGCGGCGGCGGTCAAGGCCTCGGGCAGCTTGACGCCGAAGCCGGACAGCAGGCTCTGGAAGTAGCCGGACCAGCCGACCGACACCGCCGACGAGGCGAGCAGGTATTCCAGCAACAGGTCCCAGCCTATGATCCAGGCGATCAATTCGCCGAGCGTCGCGTAGGCATAGGTGTAGGTGGAGCCGGAAATCGGCAGCATGGAGGCGAATTCGGCATAACACAGCGCCGCGAAGCCGCAGGCGAAGGCGCTGATGACGAAGGACAGCACCAGGCCGGGGCCGGCGATGGTGGCGCCGGTGCCGGTCAGCACGAAAATCCCGGTGCCGATGATGGCGCCTATGCCCAGCATGGTCAGGTCGAACGCGGAGAGCTCTTTTCGCAACCCGCGCGAAGTCTGAGCGGTGGCCAACATGCCCTGCACGCTCTTCTTGCGCATCAAACTCATTGTCTACTATCCCGTATATCGCCGGCACCGGCCCGCGCCGCCGTGCATGGCGGCGGCGCTGAAACGACGAGACGCCCGCTGTCCAGGCGGGCGCCTCATACTCGGATTCGGCTGTTGTGATCTGATTTGTCCCTCTGCGGCTGTCCTGTCTTGTCTGCCATGTGCAGGCCATGCTCGCGGAGGCCATCGATACTACCGTAGGAAGCCACGGTCACAATACGGGAAAACACCAATAGCTTACAAGCAAATAATCAATAGTCATAACAAGGACCGATTACGGCAGCGGCATCCTGTCCACCAGCCTGCGCGCCGCCTGTTCCAACCTGGCGCGCCGGTTGTCGCCGTCGCCCAGCCGCTCGCGCCCGCTCCACAATACGGTTCCGTCTTCGCCCTTCACCGTCAGGCTCAACTCGATCCACTGCTCAAGCCGGTACGGCGGCCGACGCCAGTAACCGTCATAGCGCCAATCCACAGGCTGGTCCACCCACTGCTGACGCTGCTCCTCGGCGAAACACAGGCGCCAGCCCGGCGGCGGCCCCTCTTCCAGGCCGCGCAGCGCCAGCCGGGCGGACAGCCAGCCATGCCAGTCGGCGCCGTCGCCGTCGGGCAGGCACTCCAGCCGGACGCGGGGCGCCGATGCCGCGGAATCGCCGATGTCCGCCCAGGCCAAGCCGGAAACCAGCAGCAGCGCGGCCAGGCCGCCCGTCAGCAAACCGCTCATCGCCCTCTCCTTTTCTATCCGATACCCGAACAGACTGCCTCCAAACGACAAAGTGCCGCGATGGCAGTCGCGGCACTTTTAAAAAGACGGAAGCAGGAAAATTCCTACCACCACGCCTCTATTTGCACGCCGAAGGTGTTGGCGTGGGTGCGGCCGCCGGCGGCGAAGGTGCTCAGATTGGCCTGGGCCGCCGCGTTGTTCCAGTTATAGTGGCTGGCGTACACCCGCAGCTCGGGCCGGGTCCAGAAATCGGCGTTCGGCGCGAACGCCACCGCCAGCGTCGCCTTGTTCAGCTGCTGCGCCGGCTGATCGTCGGCATTGCGCCGGGTCAGGCCGATCTCGGTCAGCAATTTGACGTTGGCCGCCACGCCGTAGGACAGCCTGCCGCCCAGGGTGGCATCGCGGTATTTGCCGGCGTTGTCCGGCGCCACGCTCTGCCAGCCCAGCACCGCCTGGCCGCCGAAGCGCCCGCGCTGCCAGTCCACCACGTCGGCGACGCGGCTCTGCCGCGCGCCGGCCTGCGCCGCGCCCTTGCTGTCCAGGTTGTAGAACTGGCCGGACAGCGACGCGTGGCCGGTGGACGTTTGCAGGAACAGCGAGTTGTTGACGCCCTGGGCCAGGAAGTCCTTCTGATTGTGCAACAGGCCCAGCGCCGCGCCGGGCTTGCCGATGGCGAAGTCGCCGCCTATCGCCGCGCCGGTCAGCGTCAGCTTGCCGCCGGGATTGGTCTCTATGCCGGTCAGCTGGAAGTTGGCTCGGCGCGCGTTGTTGGGCGTGGCGTTGTCGTTGGCGTAGCTGCCGGACGAGGAGATGGACAGGTTCAGCCTGGCCTGGCCGACGGCGATGCCGTCCACGCCGGCGCCGTAGTTGTCGCCGTCCTGCATCAGCCAGTTGTCCAGGATGTGGATGTCCTGGATGCGGTGGTAGCGCTGGCCGGCCCACAGCGTCAGGTTGGGCGCGAACGCCAGCCCGCTGATGTAGCCGTAGACCTGGGAGGCGCTGGTCTTGCCATTGTAAATGGTAGGCATCGCGTAAGCGCCCCAGCTGACGCCGTTGCCCAGCGTCCATTTCTTGCCGACGCCGAACTCGATATAGGTGTCGCCTTCGTTGCCCAGGCGGAAGTGCTGCAGATCGCCGCCCAGCTGGTACTGGCCCTTGGGCAGATTGTCGCCGGCGCTGGCGTAGAAGCCGCTGCGCAGATAGCCGTCGAACTGGAAGCCCATCTCGTCCAGCGCCTTTTTCACCGCGCCGCTCAACTGCTCGCCGCTGAGCTGCGGCGCCGGCGCGGCGGCCGGCGTCTCGTCGGCCCAGGCCGGCAGGCCGGTCCCCAGCGGCAGCAGCACGCACAGCCAGCTTATCGTTTTCGTCCTCATTCTTGTCTCCTTGTCCCAATGCATGTTCACGCCCGTCGCGCAGGCAAAGCTCCGCCCTGCCGGCCTGTCGACCGGCATGAGGAGGTGTTCGGGTATGGGCGCGTTTAGGTCGCGGCCGGCGGCGTCGCCCGGTACAGCAGCGAATGCCAGGGCCGCAATCGGCCAGGGGGCTGCGGCGGGTAGTTGGACAGCAGCAGTTCCATCGTCCAGCCCTCGGGCATCGCGTCGGCCGGCAGCGCGTAATGGCTGTCGTCGGCGCCGAAGTGGCTGATGGCCAGCAGCATTTCGTCGGCGCAGCGGCGGGTGTAAATCCACAGGCTGGGATGATCGGGCGTCAGGCAGCGGTAGTCGCCGTCGGCGAACACCCGGTATTGCTTGCGCAGCTGGATCAGGCGGCGGTAGTGGTGCGCCGTGGAGTTGGGGTCGCCGATGGCCGTGGCGACATTGACGCTGCCGGCGTCCGCCGCCACGCCTATCCAGGGCTCGGCGGCGCTGAAGCCGGCGTTCGGGCCGTCATCCCACTGCATCGGCGTGCGGGCGTTGTCGCGCGAGCGCTGGCGTATCACCGCCATCGCGTCGGCGGCGGTGAAGCCATCGGCCAGCAACTGGCGATAGGCGTTCAGGCTTTCCACGTCGCGCAGCTGGCCGATGTCGGCGAAGCCGGGATTGGCCATGGCGATCTCCTCACCCTGGTAGATATAGGGCGTGCCCTGCAGGCCGTGCAGCGCGGAGGCCAGCATCTTGGCGGATTCGGTCCGCCAGCGGCCGTCGTCGCCGAAGCGGGACAGCGCGCGCGGCTGGTCGTGGTTGCACCAGAACAGCGCGTTCCAGCCGCCGCCGGCATGCATGCCGGTTTGCCAGTCGGACAGGATGCGCTTGAGCGCGATGAAGTCCACCGCCCCCGGCCGCCATTTCTCGCCATCCGGGTAATCCACCTTCAGGTGGTGGAAATTGAAGGTCATGCCCAGCTCGCGCCGGTCCGGCCGGCTGTAGGCGATGCAGTGCTCCAGCGAGGTGGACGACATCTCGCCCACGGTCAGCAAGTCATGGCCGTCGAACACCTCGCGGTGCATCTCCTGCAGATGCTGGTGCACGCGCGGACCGTCGGTGTAGAAGTGGCGGCCGTCGCTGTCGTCCTCGGAGAAGGCCGGGTCCTTGGAGATCAGGTTGATCACGTCCAGGCGGAAACCGGCCACGCCCTTGTCGCGCCAGAAGCGCATCATCTTGTACACCTCGGCCCGCACCGCCGGATTCTCCCAGTTGAGGTCGGCCTGGGTCTTGTCGAACAGGTGCAGGTAGTACTGGCCGCTGGCCTCGTCCCACTCCCAGGCGCTGCCACCGAACTTGGACTGCCAGTTGTTCGGCGCGTCGCGCCAGATGTAGAAGTCGCGGTAGGGATTGTCCCTGCCCTTGCGAGCCTCCTGGAACCAGGCGTGCGCGGTGGAGGTGTGGTTGACCACGATGTCCAGCATCACGCCGATGCCGCGCCGCTTGGCCTCGGCCAGCAGCAATTCGAAGTCTTCCATCTCGCCATAAGCCGGGTCGATGCTGTAGTAGTCGCTGACGTCGTAGCCGTTGTCACGCTGCGGCGAGCGGTAGAACGGCGTCAGCCACAGGTAGTCGACGCCCAGCCAGGCCAGGTAGTCCAGCCGGTCCACCACGCCCAGGAGATCGCCCGTCGCCTGATTGCGATGGCTGCTGAAGCTCTTGGGATAGATCTGGTACACCACCGCCTGTTTCATGTCCTTAGACATTTTGCGCGGCCTCCTCTTGAGCGGCCGCGGCCGACTGGCGGCACGCCAGCAGCCAGGTCAGGCCGAAGGGCAGCGCCAGCGCCGTCACGGTGCCCGCCAGAAACAGCGGGATGTGCTGCGGAATGATGGAGATGAAGGCCGGCAGGCCGCCGACGCCGATCGCCGACGCCTTGACGTGGCCCAGGCTGATCAGCACCGCCGCGCAGGCGGAGCCGGCCAGCGCCGCGTAGAACGGCAGCTTGTAGCGCAGATTGACGCCGAACATCGCCGGCTCGGTGATGCCGAAGAAGGCCGACACCGCCGAGGTGGACGCCATGTTCTTGTCGTTGGCGTTCCTGGCCAGCCAGAACATCGCCAGCGCGGCGCTGCCTTGGGCGATATTGGACAGTGCGATCATCGGCCAGATGAAGGTGCCGCCCTGGCTGGAAATCAGCTGCAGGTCCACCGCGATGAACATATGGTGCATGCCGGTCAGCACCAGCGGCGCGTACAGCGCGCCGAACAGCGCCGCGCCCAGCCACGGCGCCAGGTTGAACACGTAAACCAGCGCGTCGGTGACGGCAATGCCCAGGTGGCGCGCCAAGGGACCGATCACCGCCAGCGCCAGGAAGCCGCTGACCGCGATGGTGACGATGGGCACCACCAAGAGCTGCACCGCGTTGGGCACCCGCGGCTTCAGCCACAGCTCGACGCGGCACATCACCCAGGCGGCGGCCAGGATGGGCAGGATCTGGCCCTGGTAGCCCACCTTCTCGATATGCAGGCCAAAGAGATCAAAGTAAGGCACCGAGGCGCCGT
Organism: Chromobacterium sp. CV08; assembly: GCF_051129845.1. NCBI lineage: Bacteria > Pseudomonadati > Pseudomonadota > Betaproteobacteria > Neisseriales > Chromobacteriaceae > Chromobacterium > Chromobacterium sp. CV08. The sequence continues at coordinate 1,642,998 of NZ_CP150453.1, read as the reverse complement.
CCAGCCCGGCCGCCGCCTTGCCGTAGTTCCAGGCGTTGAGCAAGTCCGGATGCACCAGCAGCAGGCCCAGCACGATGCCGAGAATCTCGCTGCCGCCGAAGCGCTTGGCGGCAGACCAGCCCACCAGCGCCGGCAGGAACACGAAGGAGGTGTTGGCCATCATATTGATCAGGCCCCACAGCCCGGACAGGCCCGGATAGGCGTCCAGCAGGCTCTGGCCCGCGATGAACATGCCCTTGGCGCCCAGCAGATTATTGGCGCCCATCAGCAGGCCGGCGATGACGATGGCCGGCAATATCGGCATGAACACGTCGGAGAACACCTTGACCAGTTGCTGCAGCCGATTCTGCTTGGCGTCGCCGCTGGCCTTGACGTCGGCGATGGTGGCGCGGGCCACGCCGCCCTGCTTCACCATCTCGGCGTAGACGCGGTCCACGTCGCCGGCGCCGATGACGATCTGGAACACGCCGGCATTGCTGAAGTGGCCCTTCACCAGCGCCACCTGCCGCAGCGCGTCGCCGTTGACCTTGGATTCGTCGAGCAATGAAATGCGCAGCCGGGTGAGGCAGTGCGCAGCTTGGCGGATATTGGCCGCGCCGCCGATGTTTTCCAGTATCCGCTCGGCGATCGCTTGATAGTTCTGACTCATCGTCCCTCCCTGTCCCTTGTTGCGGCGGCGGGTCAGCGTCAATTCACGATGCCCGAAATCCGCCTGTTTGTGGTGATTGTCTGCATGGCAACCGAGGGCAAGTTAACTCGTACATACAAGTTGGTCAACACTCGTCTGTACGAGTTTGCGAAAAGTCAAACCGACTGCCGCCATTTCGCAACAGCGGCAAAGAGAAGGCCCGGGCGGATCACTCCGCGCCGGGCCTGACTCATTGATCTGCTTTGCAATCAACGGTGGATCGCCCCTGCGGGGCATCCACCCTACAAAACCGCCTGCTGTAGGGCGGAATCCCGGCGAGGCCGGGACTTCAGCCTAGTCGCCGAAATCATGGCAGTATCCGAGGTACGTGGTGCATTCCAGCGCCCCCCCTCAGGGCCTCTAAATTTGAACGTTAGGATACTTTTTAACCATGTCGCTGTTACGAAATGACGTATTTGAAAAATTCGGGCTCAACGCCTTTGAACACGCACTATTTTATAAATATCAAGATGCAATCAGATTTGAACTTTCAACTGGGGGCTCATACATGGATATGTTTATTGAAGCCCTATCGAAAGCAGAACTAATAGTCAATGATATCTTTTCCGCTTCAAATGACCTGCAAGTTTGTGTAAGTTCATACTATTCGTACTCTCCATTTGAATTGAGAGCCGTGCTGCGAGAATTGAAGACGTGCGAAATATCCATTCCGTGTGAACGTGACTATTGGGTATCAACTGAACCAGATCGATCGTATCGAGTGTTCGTTATTTTTTCAATTTCAAAATCCGACATCAGAAAGTTCATTTGGGGTGCTGTGGCGATGGACCTTGGAATCAAGCCATCAATGCGCGGATCGATTTATATTTACAGTTTGACGGATGGTGTCTTGGCGCACCCATACGATGATAGAGGCATGGACATCATAGGTGATTTTGCTATTTTGTCTGCGCTGTACAGAAAATATAGTGTGTTTCTGTTTGGATATGACAGAGAGGTAATGGATGCATCGTTTGGCAAAACATCCTAACTGAGTGTTCCAGTCTGACGCCCAAAGTAGCTGACGAGCTGGCTACTTTCGGCTCTCTCCTCGCTACGGTCTTCCATCACTTCAAACATTAGGCAAAGTCATACGCGTGATAGATGCGCATGCGTCATACCTAGCTGAAGGCGGTTCACTTGCTTGCAAATGCAAGGCTGCGACTTGGAATGATGATGTGTAAGCCCGGCTTCTTGGGCTTACGCCATGATGACTCCAATTGCGCAAGCCCTGATGGCAAAAGCTAACGCCTCGCAATATCCGTGAAGTAGAACTTGTCCAAGCGGTGGCGCGACTCGGTGTATTCGAACAGCCGGCCGTCATAGAGGTGGGTCAGGTTCTTGACCACGATCACGTGGTCCATGCCGTTCAGGTCCAGGTAGCGGCGATCGTCGTCGCTGCAGGGCTGGGCTTCGATGATGCGCTGGGCGTAGCTGATGGTCAGCCCCAGATCCTGCTCGATGTAGCGGTAGATGGAGCCGGCGGCGATGTCTTCGGTCAGGCCGGGGATCAGGCCGGCGACGAAGTGGTTGATGTCCAGGATCACGTTCTCGCCGTCGATATTGCGCACCCGCTTGATCTTGACCATGGAGGTGCCCTCGGCCAGGCCGGTGGCCTGGGCCAGCACCGCGTCGGCGGGCAGCTGCGCCAGCTCCGCCACCCGCGACACCACCTTGCACCCCATGCGCTCGTTCATTTCCTGGAAGCTGACGATGCCGCTGAGCTGGAATTCGATATTGCCCGGCTTGAGCACGAACATGCCCTTGCCGTGGATTTTCTGCACATAGCCGCGCTCCTGCAGCATGTCCACCGCCTTGCGCACGGTGCCGCGGCTGGCGTCGTAACTGTGCATCAGCTCGGATTCTGACGGGATGCGCTCGCCCTGGGCGTAGCGCCGGTTGTCGATGTCGGCGACGATGTCGGAATAGATTTGATGGTATTTGTTCACGTTGTTCGTCTTCTTGTGCGCGCGGCCCCTGCGCGGCGAGGCCCTACCTTAGCAAGCCGCGACCGGCGCGGCAAACCGGCGCCGCGCTCAATCCCAGTAGCCCGGCGCGGCATACGCCGCGCGCAGATAGTCGATGAAGTGCCGCACCCTGGCCGGCAGCAGCTTGCGCTGCGGCACCACCGCGTACACCGGGTAATCCGGCGACGAGAAATCGTCGAGCACCGTCGCCAGCCGGCCTTCGGACAGATCGTCCTTGACCTCCCACAAGGAGCGCCAGGCCAGGCCCAGGCCCTGCAGCGCCCAGTCGTGCAGCACCGCGCCGTCGTTGCATTCCAGCGCGCCGGCCACCTTCAGGTTCAGCGGCCGGCCGTCGACGACGAAGCTCCAGCCGCGGCTCTGGCTCTCGCCCAGCGACAGGCACTGGTGATGCTGCAGATCGTCCAACGCGCGCGGCGTGCCATGGGCGGCCAGATAGGCCGGCGCCGCCACCACCACCCTGCGGTTCTCGGCCAGGCGTATCGCCACCAGGCTGGAGTCGGACAGGTCCGAGATGCGGATCGCGCAATCGACGCGGTCGCGCTGCAGGTCCACCAGCCGGTCGGACAGGTCCAGCGTCACCTTGACCTCCGGATGCAGGCTCTGGAAGGCGGCGACGTGCGGCGCGACGTGGCGGCGGCCGAAACCGGCCGGCGCCGACAGCCGCAGATGGCCGCGCGCCTTGCCGCGGCCGGAGGCGATGGCGGCCTCGGCCTCTGTCAGATCGGCCAGTATCCGCTGGCAATCGTCGTAGAAGGCCTCGCCCTCCTGCGTCGGCGTCACGCTGCGGGTGGTGCGCACCAGAAGACGCACGCCCAGCCTCTCCTCCAGCGCGTCCAGACGCCGTCCCACCATCGCCGGCACGACGCCCAGCTGCCGCGCCGCCGCCGACAGGCTGCCCAGCCCGGCCACCGCGACGAAGGTCTCCAGCTGCTTCAACTCGCTCATTAGCTACTCAAAAGTAAAAAATGTTATGCAATTCATGCCATTCCTTTTTACTAGGATGGCGAATAGACTGTCAAACATTGCATTGCAGCATCATGTCATCCCCTCTTCTACAAAGGAGCACGCACATGGCAGTCTCGCTTCCGCAGGGCGTGGAGATCCTCGCCGACATCACGCCGGCCTACGCCGAAATCCTCACGCCCGAGGCGCTGGAATTCATCGCCAAGCTGCACCGCCGCTTCGAACCGGCCCGCCGGGCGCGCATCGCCGCACGCGCCGCGCGCCAGGCCGAGCTGGACGCCGGCAGGCTGCCGGACTTCCTGGCCGAAACCGCCGCCGTGCGCGCCGGCGACTGGAAGATTTCGCCGCTACCGGACGATCTGCTGGACCGCCGCGTCGAGATCACCGGCCCGGTCGAGCGCAAGATGATGATCAACGCGCTGAATTCCGGCGCCAAGAGCTTCATGGCCGACTTCGAGGACTCCAACTGCCCGAGCTGGGACAACCAGATCGCCGGCCAGATCAATGTCCGCGACGCCTACCGCAAGACCATTTCCTACCAGAGCCCGGAAGGCAAGCAGTACCGGCTGAACGATACCGTCGCCACCCTGCTGCTGCGCCCGCGCGGCTGGCATCTGATGGAAAAGCACGTCAAGGTGGACGGCGACATCGTGTCCGGCAGCCTGTTCGACTTCGGCCTGTCGTTCTTCCACAACATCCGCTATCTGCGCGAGAGGGGCAGCGCCACCTACTACTACCTGCCCAAGATGGAAAGCCATCTGGAGGCGCGGCTGTGGAACGAGGTCTTCGTTTTCGCCCAGGACGAGCTGGACGTGCCCCAGGGCACGATCAAGGCCACGGTGCTGATCGAGACCATACTCGCCGCCTTCGAAATGGACGAAATCCTGTACGAGCTGCGCGAGCACTCGGCCGGCCTGAACGCCGGCCGCTGGGACTACATCTTCAGCTGCATCAAGAAGTTCAAGCAGAACCGCGACTTCTGCCTGGCCAACCGCGCGCTGATCACGATGACGGTGCCCTTCATGCGGGCCTACGCGCTGTTGCTGCTGAAGACCTGCCACCACCGCAACGCGCCGGCCATCGGCGGCATGGCGGCGCTGATCCCGATCAAGAACGACGCCGCCGCCAATGAAAAGGCGCTGGCCGGCGTCAAGGCCGACAAGGACCGCGACGCCACCGACGGCTACGACGGCGGCTGGGTGGCCCACCCCGGCCTGGTGCCCATCGCCGAGGCGGCGTTCAGCGCGGTGCTCGGCGACAGGCCGAACCAGATCGCCAAGCAGCGCCCGGACGTGCAGGTGGCGGCCGCCGACCTGCTGAACTTCCAGCCGGAAGCGCCGATCACCGAGGCCGGCCTGGCGATGAACATCAATGTCGGCATCCAGTACCTGGGCGCCTGGATCTCCGGCAACGGCTGCGTGCCGATACACAATCTGATGGAGGACGCCGCCACCGCCGAAATCTCGCGCTCGCAGATCTGGCAGTGGATACGCTCGCCCAAGGGCGTGCTCGACGACGGCCGCAAGGTGACGGAGGCGCTGTTCCGCGAACTGCAGGCGGCCGAAGTGGCCAAGCTGAAGAGCGAGTACGGCGTCCGCTGGACCCAGCAATACGAGGACGCGGCCAGGATGTTCGACCTGCTGACCACCTCGGACGACTTCGTCGAGTTCCTGACGCTGCCGGGCTACGAATACCTGGACTGACCCTCCTTCGCGCCCGATCCGGACGGCCCTTCGCGGGCCGTTTGGCATTTTTACCCGTACAGACCAGACCGAACGGCATGGAACCCCGGCTTGCCAAGCGGATCGAAGCGGAGTCTACTCTCTGCGATATCCAGCCAAGGAGCCGAAATGAAATCATCCCGCCTGAAGCCCGCCCTGCTGTGCTGCCTGCTGGCCGGCGCCGCCCCGCTCGCCGCCGCGGAGGGCATACAGCTGAATCTGTCGGCCAACGCCCAGCGCGACATCGCCAACGACCAGATCACCGCCACGCTGTACGTGCAGCAAAGCAACAGCCAGGCCGCGACGCTGGCCGACCGCCTGAACCGGATCACCGCCAGCGGCCTGGCCCAGGGCCGCGCCTACAACCATGTCGAACTGTCCAGCGGCAGCTACAGCACCTGGCCCAGCTACGACAAGAACGGCAAGATCAGCGGCTGGCAGGGCCGTTCGGAAATCCTGCTGAAGAGCAAGGACTTCACCCAGGCCGCCGAGCTGATCGCCAAATTGCAACAGACGATGCTGTTGGAAGGCGTGCAATACGGCGTGTCCGACCAGGCGCGCCGCCGGGCCGAGCAGGACATGATTCCGGAAGCGATCGCCAATCTGAAGGGCCAGGCCGAAGTGGCCGCGCGCGCGCTGGGCAAGAACGTGGTCAGCATCCAGCAGCTGGACATCGGCCAACAGAGTCACGGCTTCCGTCCGCCGGTGATGATGATGAAGGCGGCGATGGCCGGCGCCGAGGCCAATGTCAGCCAGCCCGATCTGCAGCCGGGACAAAGCCAGCTGCAACTGCAGGTCAGCGGCAAGGTGGAACTCAAGTAAGGCTTTCGGCACCGGCCGGCTTGCGCTAAAGTAAGCACTGCCGGCCGCGTCGGCCGCCCCCTCTACTCCATATCTCCATCGCTTCGAACATGAAACTGATCGCCTCTTTGACCAGTCCCTACGCCCGCAAGGTGCGCATCGTGCTGGCTGAAAAGAAAATCGACTGCCCGCTCGAGGAGGACGTGCCCTGGAACGCGGATACCCGCGTCGCCGAGTACAATCCGCTGGGCAAGGTGCCGGTGCTGGAGCTGGACGACGGCTCCACGCTGTACGATTCCCGCGTCATCGTCGAATACCTCGAGAACAGCTCGCCGGTATCCCGGCTGCTGCCGCAGGACAATCGACAGATCATCCTCACCCGCCGCTGGGAAGCGCTGGCCGACGGCATCATAGACGCGATGGTGGCCATCGTGCTGGAACGCCGGCGGCCGCCGGAGAAGCAGATGGAGGAAGTGGTGGCCCGCCAGCGCGGCAAGATCACGCGCGGCCTCGCCACGCTGTCGGAGGACCTGGGCGAAAAGCCATGGTGCACCAACCACGGCTACAGCCTGGCCGACATCGCCGTCGGCTGCTGCCTGGGTTATCTGGATTTCCGCGCGCCGGACCTGGACTGGCGCGCCGCCCACCCCAATCTGGACGCGCTGCTGCAGCGGCTCGCCGCGCGGCAGTCCTTCATCGACACCGAGCCGCCGCAGGCCTGATCTCGACGGCAGAACGCCACCGGAAACGGTGGCGTTTTCGCGTCTGCGCCGGCGACCTCAGATCAGCCCGGCGGCGATATTGATCATCAGCGCCAGCACCGTGGCGTTGAAGAAGAAGGCCAGCACGCAGTGCACGGTGCCGGTGCGGCGCAGCCGGCTGTCGGTGAAGCTGATGTCGGCGGTCTGGCCCGATGTGCCAATGATGAAGGCGAAGTACAGGAAATCGCTGTATTCCGGCTGCCGGGTGCCGGGAAACTCCAGTCCGCCGGGCAGGCCGCGCGCCTCCTGCGAATAGAAGATCCGCGCGTAGTGCAGCGCGAACATCACATGGGTGAAGGCCCACGACGACAGCAGGGTCAGGATGGCCAGCGCGATGTGGGCCGCCCTGAACCAGCCGTGCATGTCCTTGACCACCGCCAGCTCCATCACGATGGCGGCCAGGCTGGCCGCCGCCGCCAGCACCACCAGCAGCAGCACCAGCCACTGTCCTTCGTCCTCCAGCCTCGCCCAATGGCGTATCTGCTGCCGACCCGGACCGAACATCATCCAGGCGACCAGAACCAGGTACAGGCCGGCGCCGGCGTTCCAGCCGATGATGTAGCGGGTCACGTCGTGCATGGTGGCCAGCAACGGCAGGCAGACGATCAGCAGCGCGCCGAACAGCGCCGAACACACCAGCCTGGGCCGGGCCAGCAGCATGCGCAGCACGAAAGAGCGACGGGCGATGGAAAACAGGGTCATGGGACGAATGCACTCCTCTTGCGATCTGTTGCATGAAATCCCGGCAGGCGGGAAGCAGCGCCATCTTGCCGCATCGCCCGGCCGCCGCCAAGCTCGCCGCCGGCGCGGCCTGTCGCCCATAAATTCAATATGAATAAATACGTTTGCATTCATATGACAAATATCACAGAATCCAAAGCATAAAAATCAAAGGGGGAGAGTGCATGACTTCGGCAACCGCTTCGACGCCCACCGCAGCCGCCGACTACGACGCGCTGCTGGAGCCGGCCTGCCGGCAGCTGGCAAGCCAGGACTTCTGCCTGCTGCCGGCGGAACAGGCCCGCCGCCTGCTGTTGCTGCGGGACCCGGCGGCGCTGGACGACTGGACCGCCTTCCAGGACAGCTGGAACCATCTGCAGCTGGACCGGTTCATGGCCGACGGCGGCCGCTACCGCAAGCGTCTGCACGCCACCCTCAGCGCCGCGCCGTCGGCGCGCAGCGCCCGTCCCGAGGCCCACCGGCCGCACTACCAGAGCCGCCGCTACAATCCGCTGAACGGCGGCGTACCCCGCCACTTCGAACCGATACCCAACCCGATACTGCACGGCCCGACGATGCAGGCGGTGCTTGGCCTGGCCTGCACCGTGTTCGGCAAGCTGGCGCCGTACACCCGCTGGCACATCGAGGCGCACCAGTTCCGCATCGAGGCGCGCAACCGGGAACAGGGCAAGCCGACGCCGGAAGGCATACACCGCGACGGCGTCCATTTCCTGCTGATGATGCTGGTCAAGCGGCACAATCTGGTCAACGGCGCCACCGAGCTATACGATCTGGAGCACGAACCGCTGGCCGAATTCACGCTGAGCGACCCGCTGGACATCGCGCTGGTCAACGACGAGCGGGTGTTGCACGGCGTCACGCCGATCGCCCAGCTGGACCCCGGCCGCGAAGGCAGCCGCGACGTGCTGTTGCTGAGCTTCCGCAGGGGCTGAGAGCCCGTTCGCGTCCTCGCAAATATTTTTCTCGTTCCATCATTATCCGACAACAGGAATCCTGTACGCTATCAAGACATGGTAACGGCATCGTGAAACGGGAACACAGTGCTCAACTACAGCCATCTGCTGGCCGCGATATGCTGCTGCCTGTCCGCCGCCGCCGCCGCTGCGCCCATCCTGGCCTACACCGAGGATGTGCCGCCGCTGAACTATCAGGAGAATGGACAGGTCAAGGGCTTCTCCACCGAGCTGCTGCGCTTGCTGGCCCGTGAGGCCGGCCTGGAAGTGAAGATAGAGGTGCTGCCGTGGCTGCGCGCCTACGCCAAGGTGAAGGACACGCCCGGCACGCTGCTCTATACCCTGGTGCGCACGCCGGAGCGGGAGTCGCAGTTCCAATGGGTCGGCCCGATCAGCCCGCGCCGCATCTACCTGTACCGACTGAGAGAGCGCCGCGACATCCGCGTCTCCTCTCTGGCCGACCTGGCCCGCTACCGCAACGGCGCACTGGCCGGCTCGGCCGCCGCCGGCCAACTGGCCGGACTGGGCCTGGGCGAACAGCTGGACCTCGGCCGCAGCGACGACGCCGATCTGAAAAAGCTGCAACTGGGCCGGGTGGACCTGGTGGCGATGCTGGACTGGTCGATGCAATGGCAGTTGCGCCAGCAGGGCCTGCCCGCCTCGACGCTGGAGCCGGCCTGGCTGCTGGACGGCAAGCAGCAATACTGGTTCGCGCTGAATCCGCGCTCGCCGCCCGATTGGGCCAAGAAGCTGCAAGCGGCGCTGGAGCGCGTCGGCGCCGACGGCAGATTGCAGGCGATACGCCGCCACTATCGCGACGACTGACACTCGGCGCCCGGCCATGCCGATCGAAACCCGCCCCTGCCCCGCGCTCCGCTCAGGTGTTCTACCAGCTGTCGCCTCTCCCTCCTGCGGTGTACAGTAACAACTGTTTCTCCCTCAGGAGGATGCGATGCAAGACCATCCCGTAGCCCGACTGATCGCCGCCGCCGATGACGCCATCAATGCCGGGGACTTCGACCGGCTGATGGATTTCTATGCCGAGGACGCGGTGCTGGTGGTGCGCCCCGGCCTGAACGCCTGCGGCAAGGCTCAGATCCGCCAGGCCTTCTCCGCCGTCTCGGCACACTTCAACCACAGCCTGCAGGTCAGCCAGGACGCCTTGCACATCCTGCACAACGGCGCCACCGCGCTGGCGCTGGCGCGAACCCGGCTGCGGGCCGACACGCTGGACGAGGCCTGCCGCGACGCCACCTACGTCTTCGCCCAGGACCAGGACGGCGCCTGGCGCTGCGCGATAGACAACGCCTACGGCCACCGTCTGCTGGAAGAGCCGTCGGTCTGAGATGCAACTGCGGCATCGGCCGCTTCCGCAGGATGCCGGACGCGAAAACGCTCCGCCGCGGCGTCGTTCGCCGAGGGGAGCGTTTGATCGGGCCGCGCGGCGGAACGCCGGCGGGCAATGGCGCTCAGTTGGCGTATTTCTCCAGCGCCTGCAGCAGCGCCTCCGGGCCGTTCGCGCCGGCAAACGCCTCGCGCAATCGGTTGAAGGCCTCGGCCGCCTTGTCCGGATGCTTGGCGAACGGCACCAAGCCGTCATAGGACCAGCCGGCCGCGGCCAGCGCCTGCTTGCGGAAATTCATGCCGTCGTTGCCGCCGCCGCCCATGGACACCAGCGCCTGCTCCATCAAGGTGTGCGGCAGCGGCGTGCGGCTGAGAGTGACAAAATGCTTGCTGTGGACTTCATCGAAATGCATGGAAGGTTTCCCCGTCGGCATGGTTGCTCAAGTCGTTTTTTAGTTTTAGTCGCAACTGTCGCGGGATGCAGCCCGGAATCGACGACCGGCGCAAAAGTCCGGCGCCCTGGCCGGGCCGCCGCGGCGCGCGCCTAGCTGACGTGCGTCCTCAACAAGGCGTACAACTCGTCCTTCAACCTGAGCTTTTCCTTTTTCAGCGTCTCGATTTCCTGCGGGCCGGCCGGCACGATGCGCGCCTCCATATTGCGGATGCGCTGGTCGAGCCGATTGTGCAGATCGAACAATTTGGAAAAATGCGAATCTTCGGTTTTCAGCCTGGTGATCAGATCGCGGTATTCGGGAAACATCGTCGGCCTCCTTCGGTGGGGTGTCCGGACCGGCCGCGCCGGTCCATGCCTCCATGCTAGCCACGTAGCCGGCCGCGCCGCTTGATCTGCCTCAGCTTCCTCACTTCTGTCCGGCCGGAACCGGAATATTCAGCAACATGCCGCCGCCCTCGCCGCTGACCACGCTGGGCGTCTGGCCGTTCCACTTGTCGATGTAGGCGCGCTGCAGCTTCAGCCGCTCCCAGGCCAGCAGCCTGTCGTCCAGCGACGAGGCCAGCGCGCGGTTGGCGGCGGCCTCCCCCTCGGCGATCGCCACTTTCTTCCTGGCCTCGGCCTGGGCCGCCCTGACCTCGTTCTCGGCGCGGATCGAATCCTGGATGGCCTTGGTCTTGGCGTTGACGGCATTGGCCAGCTCCGGCGGCGGCCGCAGCGCCCCGACCAGGCCGAACTGCTGGATCGTCACGCCTATAGGCTGGGTGCGCCGGTTCAGCTCGGCCGCCACCCGGCCGAGGAACTCCTCCTTCTTGACGCCGTTGACGTCGTCGAAGCTGTATTCCGAGCCCGTGGCCACCACGATGTTGCGCGCGGTATCGCGCAGATAACCGTGGGTCCAGCCGGAAATGTCGTCGGCGCGAAAACGGGTGTAGAAATCCGGCACCTTGCGCGCGTCCAACAGATAGGACACCGCCACGTCTATCGTCACCGGCACCGAGTCCTTGGTGTTGAAGCTCAGCTCCTCGTTGGCAGCGCCGCCCTCGGCCGCCGACCGGGTCCATACCTCGCGCTGCACGAAGGTCGGATAGACCACGACCACGCTCTGGATAGGATTGAAGAATACAAAGCCGGTGACGACGTCTTCCTTGCTGATGCCCCGGTCTATCAGGCGGTTGATCTTGATGCCGGTGTAGCCGGGATTGATCACCGTCCAGCTCAGCACAGTCTTTTCCAGCAGATTGAACAGCAGAACCAGCGCCAGCGCGGCGCCTCCGATTTTCAGCAACAATCGCGTCAGCGGCTGCATCGCGGCATGTCCTCGTGATCGGCAACGGTGACGCGGCGCTCCGCCGGCCATCTGCCCGCGGTCAGCATAGTCCTGCGGCGAGCATTCATGCAATTGGGATATCCTTCATCACGGACACTCGCTGCGGAAAACGCTTCGCCATGCGCGAAATCCGCAATGGATGTCATCCGCTTGAGCGCCGCTGCGTTAAACCCAACTAACAGTATGGTTAAAACCAGGACCAGTCCGCCATGAGCAGCCAGCTTCCCCCCCATTCCGAGCCGCCCCACCTCCCGCTGCGCCGCCGGCTGGACCACACGCTGGAGCTGCTGGGCATGCGCGGCAAGGGGCTGGCGCTCCTGAGCGCCGGCGCCGCGCTGCTGTGGCTGGCTTCGGGCGTCTACCGGGTGGAGCCCGACGAACAGGGCGTGGTGCAGCGCTTCGGCCGCTGGACCGACACCACCTCGGCCGGCCTGCACTACCACCTGCCTTGGCCGGTGGAAACGATACAGCTGCCCAAGGTCACCCAGATCAAACAGCTGAAACTGGCCAATCTGTACGAAAGCGGGCCGCCCGACGCCGCCGATCCGCGCGAGAAGCAGATGCTGACCGGCGACGAGAACATCGTCGAGGCAGACTGTGCGGTGTTCTGGCGCATCAAGGACGCCGGCCGCTTCCTGTTCCGCGCCAGCAAGCCCGAGGAGGCGCTGCGGGTCACCGCCGAGGGCGCGCTGCGCGAAGTGGTCTCCCGCACGCCGATACAGGCGGCGATGTCCAACCGCCGCCAGCAGGTGGCCGAGGAGACCCGCGGCCTGATACAGCAGAGGCTGGACGCCCAGCAGGCCGGCATCCTGATCACCCAGGTTCAGCTGCAGCGCGTCGATCCGCCGGCGGCGGTGATCGACGCCTTCAACGACGTGCAGCGCGCCCGCGCCGACCAGGAACGCGCCCGCAACGAGGCCCAGGCCTACAGCAACGACATCCTGCCGAAGGCGCGCGGCGAGGCCGAGCGGATACGCCAGGAGGCGGAGGCCTACCGCAGCCAGGTGGTCAACCTGGCCCAGGGCGAGGCCAAGCGCTTCGACTCGGTGTACCGGACCTATGTCCAGGCCAAGGACGTCACCGCCTGGAGGCTGTACCTGGAGAGCATGGACGACATGCTGAAGAAGGCCAGCAAGGTGGTGATAGACGGCAGCGGCAAAAATGGCGCCGGGGTGTTGCCGCTGCTGCAACTGCAGGACAAACCGAAAACCGCCAGGGAGAACCGCTGATGGACAGGCAATGGCGGGGAATCGGCTGGGCGGCGGGCATCGCCGTCGTCTGGCTGGCGCTGTCGGCGCAATACACGCTGAACGAGGGACAGAAGGCGCTGGTGGTCAGGCTGGGCGCGCCGGTCGACGTCGACGGCGAACCGGGGCTGAAATTCAAGCTGCCGCTGGTCGACAGCGTGCAGTACTACGACACCCGGCTGCAGATGCTGGCGCCGCCGCCGGAGCAGGTGATACTCGGCGACGAGAAGCGGCTGGAGGTGGAAACCTACACCCGCTACCGCATCGCCGACACGCTGCGCTTCTACCAGGCGCTGCGCACCGAAGAGCAGGCGCGCGCGCAGCTGGCGCAACTGGTCGGCACCTCGCTCAGGCGCGAGCTGGGCAAGGTGCCGCTGTCCGACCTGCTGTCGCCACGCCGACGCAGCATCGTCGAGCGCATCCAGCAGGAAGTGATGGAACGCGCCCGGCCGATGGGCCTGGAGGTGACCGAGGTGCAGCTGCACCGCGCCGACCTGCCGCTGGAAACCAGCCAGGCCATCTACGACCGGATGAAGTCGGCGCGCCAGCAGGAGGCCAAGGAATTGCGCGCCCAGGGCGCCGAATGGGCGCAACAGATCCAGGCCAAGGCCGACCGCGACCGCACCGTCATACTGTCCGAGGCGCAGCGCCAGAGCGCCATCGCCCACGGCGAGGCCGACGCCGAGGCCGGCCGCGTGCTGGCGCAGGCCTTCGGCAAGGATCCGAAGTTCTACAAGTTCTATCGCTCGCTGCAGACCTACCGCCAGTCGCTGGCCGACTCGGCCCCGACGCTGCTGCTGTCCCCGGATTCGGCGCTGCTGCGCGACCTGAGGAACGGCCCGTCCGGGGCCAGGCCATGAACGGAGCCGACATGCCCTTGCCGCCGCTGCGTCGGCTGCGCCACCTGCTGGCCGCGGTCGGACCCGGTCTGGTGGTGATGCTGGCCGACACCGAGACCGGCAGCGTCATCGCCGCCGCGCAGAGCGGCGCCCACTGGGGCTATCGGATGCTGCCGCTGCTGCTGCTGCTGATCCCCTTCCTCTACCTGGTGCAGGAATTGACGATACGGCTGGCGCTGGGCACCGGCCTGAGCTACGGCGAGCTGGTCCGGCGGCGCTGGGGCCGCCGCGCGGAACAGGCCTCGGCGGCGCTGCTGCTGTTCAGCTGCCTAGGCGCGCTGGCCACCCAGCTCAGCGGTCTGGCCGGCGTCGGACAGATGTTCGGCATCCCCGCCTGGCGGACGATGACGCTGCTGTGCGCGCTGATCCTGGCCATGGTCTGCAGCGGCGGCTACCGCTCGGTCGAGCGCGTCGCCATCGCCCTCGGCGTGTTCGAGCTGGCCTTCCTGGCCGAAGCCTGGCTGGCGAAGCCCGATCCCGGCCAGATGCTGGCCCAGCTGTCCAGCCTGCCGATGGGCAATCACGACTTCCTGCTCTTGGCCGCCGCCAATATCGGCACCTGCGTGATGCCGTGGACCATCTGCTACCAGCAGTCGGCGCTGCTGGACAAGGGCCTGACGCTGGACGATCTGCGGCCGGCGCGGCTGGACACGCTGCTGGGAGCGATACTGTGCCAGGCGATCACCGCCGGCATCCTGATCGCCGCCGCGGTGGCCTTCGGCAACGGCGCCGGCGGGCAAAGCCTGGACACCATACCCGAGATCGCCGGCGGCTTCGACCGCCTGCTCGGCCCGACCGGCGGCCGGCTGCTGTTCGCGCTGGCGCTGTCCGGCGGCGCGCTGGTCGCCACCATCGTGGTCTGCCTCAGCAGCGCCTGGACGCTGGGCGAGCTGGCGGGACAGCGCGACTCGCTGGAAAAACATCCGCTGCAGGCGCCGTGGTTCTACGGCGGCTTCGCCGCGATGCTGGCCGGAGCCGGCGCGCTGGTCTCGTCCGGCGTCAATCTGGTCAAGCTGTCCATCGCCACCTCGGTCGCCAACGCGCTGCTGCTGCCGGCGATGCTGGCCGGCCTGTATTGGCTGGCCGGCGGCGACGCGCTGCCCCCGCCGCTGCGGCTGAGCCGCCGCTACAAAATGATGCTGGCGCCGCTGCTGTTGCTGGCGGCCGGCTTCAGCCTGTACGCCGGCATCGCCGGCAGCCTGGACTGACACGCAGGAATCGCCATGGAACCCGACAGCCTCGCCCGCGCCTTCGGCCTGACCTTTCAGGTCTCCTTTCTCGACCTGATCCTCAGCGGCGACAACGCGCTGGTGATCGCGCTGGCCTGCCGCTCGCTGCCGCCGGAACTGCGCCGCCGCGCCGTGCTGTGGGGTACCGGCTTCGCCATCCTGCTGCGGCTGCTGCTGGCCGCCGTCACCGGCGCGCTGCTGTCGGTGCCGCTGTTGAAGCTGGCCGGCGCCGCCGTGCTGTTCGCCATCGCCATCCAGCTTTTGCTGGAAGAACACGGCGAGCCGGACGCCGCGCGCTTGTCCGAACAGGCCGGCCACAGCCGGCAATTGTGGAACGCCGTGATGCTGGTCGTCGGCGCCGATCTGGCGCTGAGCCTGGACAATGTGGTGGCGCTGGCCGCCGCCGCCCAGGGCAGCCTGGCCTTCCTGCTGCTGGGCCTCTTGCTCAGCGTGCCGCTGCTGATGTACGGCAGCCTGCTGTTGGCGCGGCTGATGGACGGCTATCCGCTGCTGATTCCGGCCGGCGCCGCGGCGCTGGGCTGGCTGGCCGGCGGCCTCGCCGTCGGCGACGCGCTGTGGGGGGACTGGGTGGCCGCGCAGGCGCCGGCGCTGCCGCTGCTCGCACCGCTGCTGGGCGCCGTCTTCGTGCTGCTGGAGAGCCGCATCATACGCGAGCAGCGGCGCAAGCTGCCGCCGCTGCCGCCGCTGCGCCCGTTCGCCCCGCTGGTCCGCCGTCTGGCGCTGCTGGGCGAGGCCGGCATCGCCGCCAGCGCGCCGCCGTCGGGCGACGGCTCGGCCATCCCCGCCCCAAGCCCGGCCGAAGCCGTCCCGGCGACGGCGCACGCCGAGCCCCCATCGACGCCCCCGCCGCCGGCCGAAACGCCGGCCGCCGAAATCTCGACCGACGGCGGCGCCGGCCTGGGCCCGCTGCTGAAACTGCTGGTCGGCGCCGCCGCCGTCATCGGCGCGCTGGCGCTGCTATGGCTGATCTGGCACCTGCTGAGCCAGGGCTTGCTGCCGACGCCGCGCCACCCGGCGGCGCTCCGTCGCTGAACAGGTGACAATGGTCTGTATCTGGTATGCAACATTTCCCCCGGCATCGTGCCGGCCGATATGACTGCCGGCTGCCGACCGTAACGCAGTTGCAATAAAACTCCTGCTGCATCGCAATAAAATCATGTGCCGACCGGATCGACGCGCGCGTTGAAACCCCCGGCTGCCAACACCCGCAAGCCTTGCCCAGTACGATCGCCGGCCGTCCTCCATCCGTCGCTTCCCCTGTCCCGGCACCATGCCGCTAGCCCCTCGTCGCCCCCCTTCGCCAGTCATGCCTGACAAAAAGTACAGGATCATTTTTCATTCGTACCGCTACATTCCATTTGTTAATACCACTTAAATACAACTAACGACGCTTGTTTCTGCAACAACCACGACAACGGGAGAGAACAGAGTGAGCAAAACCCTGATGTTACTGAAGGGCGGGCTGGCGGCCGGCGCCGTCGGCGGCGCCGCGCTGCTGGCCGGCCACGCCGCGGTCGGCACAGGCGCGTCCCCCTGGCCGCAGTCGCTGCCGGCCGGGCTGGTGAAGACCGCCGACAGCAGCTGCACCGATCCGGCCTGGAACGCCACCGCCGTTTATACCGGCGGCCAGCGCGTCAGCTACCAGAACCAGACCTGGCAGGCCAAGTGGTGGACCCAGGGCAATACCCCGTCGGCCGGCGATTCGAGTCCCTGGCAATTGGTGGGACAGTGCGGTGGCGGCAACAATCCGCCGCCGGTGGACCCGCCGCTGGTACAGGTGCCGGCGCCGACCGGCAACGCGCTGTGCCGTCCGGAAGCGCTGGCGCAGACCGCCGGCGTCGACGTGCCCTACTGCGCCGTCTACAAGCAGGGCGGCGCCGAGCAACTCGCCAACGGCAGCCGCCGCCGCATCATCGGCTACTTCACCAGCTGGCGCACCGGCAAGGACGGCAGCCCGGCCTACCTGGCCAGCGACATCCCCTGGAACAAGCTCACCCACATCAACTACGCCTTCGCCCACGTCGACGGCAACAACAAGCTGTCGGTCAACGAGACCGCGCCGGGCAACCCTGCCACCGACATGAGCTGGCCGGGCGTGGCCGGCGCCGAAATGGACGCCAGCCTGCCGTACAAGGGCCACTTCAATCTGCTGACCCAGTACAAGCGCAAATTCCCCGGCGTGAAGACGCTGATCTCGGTCGGCGGCTGGGCCGAAACCGGCGGCTACTTCGACGCCAGCGGCAAGCGCGTCGCCAGCGGCGGCTTCTACAGCATGACCGTCAACGCCGACGGCAGCGTCAACCAGGCCGGCATCAACGCCTTCTCCGACTCCGCCGTCGCCTTCCTGCGCAAATACGGCTTCGACGGCGTCGACATCGACTTCGAATACCCGACCTCGATGAACAATGCCGGCAACCCGCTGGACTGGAGCTTCTCCAACGCCCGCCTGGGCTCCCTGACCAAGGGCTACGTCGCGCTGCTGCAGACGCTGCGCGACCGGCTGGACCGCGCCGCCGCCCAGGACGGCCGCTACTACCAGATCACCGCCGCGGTGCCGGCGTCCGGCTATCTGCTGCGCGGCATGGAAACCTTCCAGGGCCTGAAGTATCTGGACTTCGTCAATGTGATGTCCTACGACCTGCACGGCGCCTGGAACCGCTTCGTCGGCCCGAACGCCGCGCTGTTCGACGACGGCAAGGACGCGGAACTGGCGTTCTGGAATGTGTACAGCACGCCGCAGTACGGCAATATCGGCTACCTGAACACCGACTGGTCCTACCATTACTACCGCGGCGGCCTGCCGGCCTCGCGCGTCAATATGGGCGTGCCCTACTACACCCGCGGCTGGAAGAACGTCACCGGCGGCAACAACGGCCTGTGGGGCAGCTCGGTCGGCAGCAACTGCCCGACCGGCCTGACCGAATGCGGCGACGGCGCGGTGGGCATAGACAATATCTGGCACGATCTGGACGACAACGGCAAGGAGATCCCGGGCGGCTCCAACCCGATGTGGCACGCCAAGAACCTGGAGAAAGGCCTGGCCGGCAGCTATCTGGCCGCCTACGGCATCGATCCGACGCTGCCGATCAACCAGCTCAGCGGCAGCTACCAGCGCAACTACAGCAGCGCGCTGGCCGCGCCATGGCTGTGGAACGCCAGCAAGAAGGTGTTCCTGTCGACCGAGGACGAGCAGTCGATCGCGCAGAAGGCCGCCTGGATAGACGCCAACAATATCGGCGGCGTGATGTTCTGGGAGCTGGCCGGCGACTACGACTGGAACGCCCAGCGCAATAACGGCAAGGGCGAGTACTTCATCGGCAACACGCTGACCAACCTGCTGTACGGCACTTTCAGCCAGCCGGCCAAGGTCAGCGTGCGCCGCGCCGACGCCGCGCCGGCGCCGACCGCGGCGATAGACGTCGGCTTCAGCCTGAGCGGCTTCGCGCTCGGCGATCAGAACTATCCGATCAATCCGAAGCTGACCATCGTCAACCGCTCGAAGACCACGCTGCCCGGCGGCACCGAGTTCCAGTTCGACGTGCCGACCTCGGCGCCGGCCAATATCGCCGACCAGTCCGGCTTCGGACTGAAGGTGATCAGCACCGGCCACAGCGGCAGCAACGTCGGCGGCCTGAAAGGCGACTTCAACCGCGTTTCGGTCAAGCTGCCGAGCTGGCAGAGCCTGGGCGCCGGACAGAGCGTGACGCTGAGCGTGGTGTACTACCTGCCGATCTCCGGCCCCAGCCACTACACGGTGGGACTGAACGGCAAGACCTACGCGATACGCGACGAGGCGCCCTACCTGCCCTATCTGCAATAAGGCCTCATCCGGCCCGCAGCCGCGGGCCGACGGATTTCTTCTCTTGCATCCCTTCTTCCGGCCGGGCCTCGCGCCCGGCCGTTTTTTTCGCCGGCGTCGGCGCCTCCGTCTCCGCCTGCCATTGCATCACCTCGTTCAACCTCGCCAGCGCCTCGGCCGGATCGATGCCGCACCGTCGGCGCTGCCTGCCCAGATAGCGTTGAAAGAAAAGGGATAGCGAATCGGGTTTCATACTGGACTCCTTGTGCTGGAGGCCTTATTGTCACGCTGATAAGGTGAACAAAAAATTGCTGACTTTTTCCTACATTGTTCCTCTTTATGAGCCATAAACGACTGTTGCAACACTACAGCCGCCTGCACCGGCAACTGGAAGGCCGCGACAGCGCCGTGTCGCTGCAGCAGCTGGCCGACCTCCTGTGCTGCACCCGCCGCCACATGCGCGGCCTGCTGGTCCAGATGCAGGCGCTGGGCTGGCTGGCCTGGCATCCCCGCGCCGGACGCGGCCAGCGCTCGGACCTGCGCTTCCTCGGCGACGTCGGCCAGCTGCAGCGCCGGCAGGCCGAGCGGCTGCTCGAGCAGGGCCGCGTCGAGCAGGCCGCCAGCCTGCTCGGCGACGACCCGCGCCAACTGGCGCCGGTGCTGCTGTCCAGGCTCGGGCGGCGCTGGAGCGAAAACCGCCAGGTGCTGGGCGTGCCCTATTACCGGCCGATGCCCAATCTGCATCCCGGCACGCCGCTCAGGCGCTCAGAACGCCACCTGGTCAGCCAGATCTTCAACGGTCTGACCCGGCTAAACGAGGAAAACGGGGAAATCGAAGGCGATCTGGCCCATCACTGGCAACAGCATTCGGAAACGGAATGGCACTTCCACCTGCGCCCCGGCGTGCGCTGGCACGACGGCGGCGAACTGAGCCAGGACGACATCGCCGCCAGCGTCAGGCGGCTGGGCGAACAGCCGCTGTTCGCCCATCTGGCTGCCGTGCGCCGGCTGTCGCCGCGCAGCCTGGCCTTGGAATTGTCCGAGCCGGACCGCTGGCTGCCCAGGCTATTGGCCGACCCGGCAGCGATGATACTGCCGGCCGGCCACGCCGACCGCCCCGACTTCGCCTCCCACCCCGTCGGCACCGGCCCGTACCGGGTCGCGGCCAACGACGCGCATCGGCTGTCGCTACAGGCCTTCGACGACTATTTCGGCTACCGCGCGCTGCTCGACCAGGTCGACATCTGGATGGTGCCGGACCTCGGCGATCAGCTGGAACTGGACGCCCGCGGCAGTTGCGACCTGACGGTGGAAATCAACCCGAGACCCATCGAATCCCGGACCGAGATGTCGCTGGAGGCCGGCGTCTATTTCCTGCTCTGCGACGGTCGCTCCGAGTCTATGCGCGACGATGCCGTCCGGCGCTGGCTGGCTCAGGCGCTGGCGCCGCTGGCCGTGATGCAGCGGACCGAGCCGGCCACGCGGCAATACTGGGTGGCGGCCTCCGGCCTGCTGCCGCGCTGGCACCACGGCCGGCCGGAACCGGCGCCGGCCGCGCCGGCGCTGAGCGAGCTGCGGCTGGCCTATTACGAACAACATCCGGAATACCGGCAGATCGCCGCCGCCGTCGCCGAATGCCTGGCGGCGCACGGCATCGCGCTGCGGTGCCGGGAATACAGCTACGGCGACTGGGAGCAAGGCTTAGGCGAGGCCGATCTGTGGCTGGGAACGGTCAACTTCAGCAGCGACATCGACTACGCGGTGCCGGCCTGGCTGCTGGGGACGCCGCTGCTGCGGCGCTGCTGCGAGCCGGCGCTGCCGCTCCAGCGCTGGCTCGGCGATTGGCGCGCCGGCCGCGCCCACGCCCACGACATGGCCGAACAGACGGTGGCGCGGCACTGGCTGCTGCCGCTGTTCCACAACTGGCTGCGGCTGAAGGGGCCGGGTCAGATCGAGGATTTCCGCCTGAACAGCATGGGCTGGTTCGATTTCAAAACGGCCTGGCTGCGGCCGGAGGAGATGTAGCGCGCCGCGCGCTCACTTGTACGGCAATTCGTAGATGTCCAGCTGCCTCAGCGCCAGCGGATTGACCGACTCCACCCGGCCGCTGCGGTAATCGACGATCAGCGGATGCCGGGCCGGATCGCAACTGGCTGGCTGCCAGCCAGCGCGATCGCCGCCGGACAGGTTGACCGGGGTCGGACCGACGCCGTCGGGCTTGCGGTCCACATTGCTCAGCTTCAGCGCCGTCGCCAGATCGCCCGACAGGAACAGCGGCCGGATGTCGCGCGGCGCGTTGCGCACGCAGAGGAAGGACTGGAAGTAACGCACCTTGCGCTCATTGATCAGATCGAAATCGGGGTTGTACACCGCTTCGTTGACGACATAGGCGACATCCTGGGCGGAGCCGGCCGCGCCGACCGCGTTGACGATGAAGGCCTGGCCCGGCTGCAGACAGCCCAGCCGCTGGTCTATCCAGACTTCATCGACAGAACCGGCCTGGCACTTCAACGGCCCCTGATAGGGCCGGATGGCCTCGGCGGCGCCGGCGGCGCCGATCCACGAGGCGGCCAAAGCCAGGCACAACAACACTTCTTGCAATAACTTGCGCATTTTCAGCATGATCCCGAAACAAGATTGTCGACCCCCTGGTCGCTTCCCCCTCATTCCTCAAGCCGCCATCGCCGCCGGTCCGCTCCGGCGCGCGGTTCTTTCGCGCGGTTCTTTATTGGTACGGCACGCGCCCCACGCGTCCCGCCGCCCGCCGTTTCCACACGGCAGGACCGCTAGCATAAGCCGATGACAGCCCAATGTCATCACGAATGCCCTGGTAAAAATGTTTTCGACACGCCTGCGCGAGACTTTCTTTCCCGTTCAGTCACTTAGCCGGATCATGGCGGCGGCGGCCGGCAAAGCCCCGCCGGCCCGGCGTTTTTGCTGCATCGCAAAACCTTGCCAAGCCCGGCGAAACCGGCTACATTCTCCCGCTCTAGCGAAGCGCGCGGGTGTAGCTCAATGGTAGAGCAGAAGCTTCCCAAGCTTACGACGAGGGTTCGATTCCCTTCACCCGCTCCATCAGTCTTCCCGCCCCCGTAAATCCTTCATGCATGGCCTCTCCGAGCGATATCAGATGAAATTGAACTCAGGCCGGCTGTGGCTAAGAATCGCGACCTACGGCACCTTGGCCGTGGTCTTGCTGCTGGTATTGATCCGCGCCCTGATCTACTGGCAATTCGACGAGGCCGCCGTGCGCGGCAGCCTGGTCCACGCGCTGCAGGACAGCGGTCGCGTCATCCACATCGACGGCCGCATCACGCCGGCGGTCTTTCCCTCCCCCGGCATCGACATAGAAAAAGTCAGCGTCAGCGAAGCCGGCAAGCCGGACGTGTTCGCCCGCGTCGAGCTGCTGCGGGTGTCGCTGGCCTGGATGCCGCTATTGTTCGGCACCCGCGAGATCAAGGCGGTCGAACTGTACGGCCCCAGCGTCAACCTCAGCCGCGGCCTGGACGGCCGGCTCAATATCGCCGACCTGTTCCAGCGCCGCAGCCCGGAAGGCTACAGCGTCAAGCTGGACCAATTGCGCATACGCGAAGGCACGCTGCTGCTGTCCGACCAGCCGACGCACACCGACAAGCGCGTCTCCAGCATCAGCCTGGACGCCGACGGCCTGCTCGGCACCGCCAGCGTCAGCGCCGGCGCCATCCTCGACGACGACAAGCGGCCGGTGCGGCTGGCGCTGAACACGCCGCTGGCCATACAGGACGACCAGGTCAGCCTGCCGCAGCTGGAGGCGGTGGCGATCAGCAACATCCAGGGCCTGGGCGAGACCAAGCTGACCGTAGCCGGCCAGTACAAGCTGAACTTCGCCTCGCTGCAGGCCACCGGCAGCGACGTGACCGTCAGCTTCAGCAGCGAGCGCCCGAGCAGCGAAGTCAAGCTGGCGCTGCCGCAGATCAACGCCAGCCTGCGCGAGCTGACGATGCCGTCCGGCACCGTCAGCGCCAGGCTCAGCTACGCCCGCAGCCAGTACCAGCTGCAGGCGGCGCTGGACAACCTGAAACTCAGCGAAGGCGGCCTGTACGCCGACAAGCTGGACGGCGAGTTCAACTGGCTGGCCGGCGATACCCGCGTCAACGTCAAGCTGAACGCGCCGTTCTCGCTGGCGGCGATGAACCAGCTGAGGATGGAGCCGCTGAAGCTGACCAGCACCATCACCACGCCGGCGCTGCCGCGCGGCCGACTGGTGGCCAGCATGGAAGGCGCGCTGGACGGCGACGTCGACGAGCCGCGCTTCAATCTGCGCGTCGCCGGCAAGCTGGACGGCTCCGACGTTTCCGCCACGCTGAGCCAGTACGGCCTGATCAAGCCGCGCCACGAGGCCACGCTGAACATAGGCAAGCTGGACCTGAACCGCTATCTGCCGGAAACCCAGGGCGACCCGGTGGCCATCTTCCAGAACACCAACGAGATTCCGCTGGACTGGCTGGATTTCTTCGACCTGAACGGCAAGGTGGCGATAGGCGAGCTGGCGATGGGCCGCTTCCGCATCAACCACATCAACAGCAATGTGCGCATCAATCCGCGCGCCTTCGAGCTGGACCAGATGTCGGCCGACATCTACGACGGCCGGCTGCAGGGGGACGCCTCGCTGAGCCGCCGCGACGTGCCGCATCTGCAGGTCAAGCAGACGCTGCAGGGCATGAAGATACGTCCGCTGCTGGTGGACCTGTTCAACTTCTCCCGGCTGGACGGCAAGGGCAACGGCAAGATAGACGTCAACGCCGACGGCAAATCGTTCGCCGAACTGCGCAGCACGCTCAGCGGCGACGCCTCGTTCAGCCTGAACAACGGCGCCTTGACCGGCATAGACCTGGTCGCGGCGCTGAAGAACCTGCCGGCCGAACTGAAGGAATGGAACGGCGCCGCGCAGAACGACCAACGGACCACGTTCTCGACGCTGTCGACCAGCCTCAAGCTGGACAAGGGCGTCGCCCGCAGCCAGGACCTGAAGCTGGCGTCGCAGCTGGTCAACGTCGCCGGCGGCGGCAAGATAGACCTGAAGCAGAACATCGTCGACTACACGCTGGACGTGCAGGCCAATCCGCAGGAATTCTCCCGGCTGAAGGGCGTCAATGTGCCGCTGAAGATCACCGGCCCGATCAACGCGCCGGTGTACGCGCTGGACTTCAACGCGATGGTCAAGGGCAAGAAGACCGAGGGCGAGAAGAAGCAGGCGCTGAAGCAGCAGCTGCAGAAGCAGATCACGACGATACTGCCCTGAGCGTCGCCCAACGGTGCGTCGCCCCTTCGGGGTGACGCACCCTACCGATGGCTGGTCGCGCCGGTGCGTTGGGAAAGACGTGATTCGTAGGGTGCGTCATCCCAACGGGGCGACGTACCGCGTGTTCGCCATTCGCCCAAATATGGATCCGGCGAGATCGATTTATCGTGCATCGCCTTCGGGGCGACGCACCGCGCGTGCTCAATCGCCCTGCAATATCCTGGACTCCGCCAGCGCCAGCTGCTGCGGCGTGCCGAGCAGCACCAGCACGTCGTCGGCGCCGATTTCGAAGCTGGCGTCGAAGTCGGTGCGGCGCACCCGTTGCCGGCGTATCGCCTTCACCTCCACCCCCAACTCCTCCAACTCCAGCGCCCCCAGCGGCTGGCCGATGGAGGCGGCGCCGCCGCAGACCTGCACGCTGAGCATCCGCGGCACCAGTTCGTCGTCCAGGCTTTCGATCTCGTCGCTGCTGCCGCGGAAAAAGCCGCGGAACAGGTCGTAGCGCTCCTCGCGCACCGCCCGGATGCGGCGCAGCACCCGGCTCGGCGGCACACCGGCCTCCAGCAGCGCCTGCGAGGCCAGCATCAGGCTGCCCTCCATCACCTCGGCCACCACCTCGTCGGCGCCGGCGCCGCGCAGCATGTCCATCTCGCTGTCGTCTATCGTCCGCACGATCACCGGCAGCTCCGGCCTCACTTCACGCACCGCGTGCAGGATGCGCAGCGCCGCGTGGGTGTCGGCGAAGGTCACCACGACGACCCGCGCGCGCATCAGGCCGGCGGCGATCAGCACCTCCTTCTTGCCGGCGTCGCCGAACACCACCTGGTCGCCGGCCTCGCCGGCCTCGCGCACCCGCTCCGGATCCATGTCCAGCGCGAACAGATTGATGTTCTCGGCCTCCAGCAGCCGCGCCAGCGCCTGGCCGCTGCGGCCGTAGCCGCAGATCAGCACGTGCTCGCTCTTGCTCATGCCGGCCACCAGCATCTGGTGCAGGTCCAGCGACTGCAGCATCCAGTCCTGCTTGATCAGCCGGCGGGTGATGCGCTCGCCGTACAGGATCAGGAAGGGCGCGGCCAGCATCGAGATCAGTATCGCGGCGATGGCCGCCTGCGCCGTCGGCGTCGACACCAGCTTCAGATTCAGCGACAAGGCCAGCAGCACGAAGCCGAACTCGCCGCCCTGCGCCAGCGCCAGCGCCGCGCGCATCGAATCGTTGGCGCGGTGGCCGAACAGCCGTCCCAGACCGAACACCACCGCCAGCTTCAACGGCAGCAGCAGCGCCAGCATCAGCAGCACCTCGCCGAAACGGTCGAACAGCACCGAGAACTCCAGCCGCATGCCGACCGTGATGAAAAAGAAGCCGAGCAGGATGTCGCGGAACGGCTTGATGTCCTCCTCCACCTGGTAGCGGTATTCGGTCTCCGAGATCAGCATGCCGGCGACGAAGGCGCCGAGCGCCAGGCTCAGGCCCGACAATTCGGTCAGCCAGGCCACGCCCAGCGTCACCAGCAGCACATTGATCATGAACAGCTCGCCGGAGCGCTGCCGCGCCACCAGGTGGAACCACGGCCGGACCAGACGCTGGCCGAAGAACAACAGCAGCGCCAGCACCACCACGACCTTGCCGCCGGCCTTGCCCAGATCCAGCCACAGCGTCTCGCTGCCGCCGGCGAAGGCCGGCAGCATGATCAGCAGCGGCACCACCGCGATGTCCTGGAACAACAGCACCCCTATCGCCAACTGGCCATGCGGCTGGTTCAACTCCAGCCGTTCGGCCAGTAGCTTACTGACGATGGCGGTCGACGACATCGCCAGGGCGCCGCCTATCGCGAAACCAGTCAGCGGACTGCCGGTCAGATGAGCGATGGCGGCCGCGACCAGCAGCATGGTCAGCGCCACCTGGGCGAAGCCGACGCCGAACACCAGCCGGCGCATCGCCTTCAGCTTGGGCAGCGAAAACTCCAGGCCGATGGTGAACATCATGAACACGATGCCGATTTCGCCGAGAAAGGCGGTCTCCTCCCCCTGCGGGATCAGGCTCATCGCGCCAGGCCCCGCCGCGAAGCCGACCACCAGGTAGCCGAGCATCGCCGGCACCCTCAGGCTGCGGCACAGGGTGACCGCCAGCACGGCGGACAACAAAACGAGGACGATGGGGGCCAGGGAATGCATCGGCGGTCGGGTCTCCCGGGGAAGGTTTCGGAGGGGGAAAAACGGGGAAAAAGCGACGGCCAAGCAAAAGTTGCACCAGCACGCGCGTCAATCGATTATAACCTTTGATATACTTTTGCCTTATGGAAAAAACACAATCCGTCAGCCGCCTGGAAACGGCGCGCGAGGTGCTGCATACCGAAGCGGCCGCGCTGAACACGCTGGCCGAGCGCCTGGACGGCGAATTTCTGGACGCGGTCGAGGCCATACTGGCCTGCTCCGGCCGCGTCATCGTCACCGGCATGGGCAAGTCCGGCCATGTCGGCCGCAAGATCGCCGCTACGCTGGCCAGCACCGGCACGCCGGCCTTCTTCGTCCATCCGGCCGAGGCGGCCCACGGCGACCTCGGCATGATCACCGGCGACGACATCGTGATCGCGCTGTCCAACTCCGGCGAATCCGGCGAGGTCGTGTCGCTGTTGCCGGCGCTGAAGCTGAAAGGCATACGGCTGATCGCGATGACCAGCCGGGCCGACTCGACGCTGGCCGGCGAAGCGGACATCCTGCTGCACTCGCACGTCGAGAAGGAGGCCTGCCCGCTGAACCTGGCGCCGACCACCAGCACCACCGCGCAGATCGCGCTCGGCGACGCGCTGGCGGTCACGCTGATGGAAGTCCGCGGCTTCGGCAAGAGCGATTTCGCGCTGTCCCATCCCGGCGGCAGCCTGGGCCGGCGGCTGCTGGTGCACGTGCGCGACCTGATGCACGCCGGCGACGAGCTGCCGCGCGTCGCGCCGGGCACGCTGCTGAAGGACGCGCTGCTGGAGATGTCGCAGAAACGGCTGGGCATGGTGACGGTATGCGACGCCGCCGGCGCGCTTCACGGCATCTACACCGACGGCGACCTGCGCCGCACGCTGGAAAGGGGCGTCGATGTCTACCGCCTGCAGATTGACGAAGTGATGGGCCGCTCGCCGCGCACCATAGCCGCCGACAAGCTGGCGGCCGAGGCCGGCTTCCTGATGAAGCAGCACCAGATCACCAGCCTGGTAGTCGTCGACGAGGCCGGCAAGCTGGCCGGCGTGCTGCACATGCACGACCTGCTGCGAGCAGGCGTATTTTGATTCCGCCGTCCCGCGTTCCGCGGACGGCCGCAAGGACCAAGCAATGCGCATGATTTCCGAGCAGGCCCGCAAGGTGAAGCTGCTGATCATGGATGTGGACGGCGTGATGACCGACGGCCGCATCTACTACAACGCCCAGGGCGAGGAAAGCAAATCGTTCTATGTGCAGGACGGACTCGGCCTGCGGCTGCTGCAAGGCACCGGCGTGCAGCTGGCCATCATCTCCGGCCGCGCCGACCGCTGCGTCGAGCATCGCGCGCGCGCGCTGAAGATAGACCACTACTACGGCGGCGTGCACGACAAGAAGGTCGCGCTGGCCGACCTGCTGGAAAAGACCGGCCTCTCCGTCGACGCCTGCGCCTTCATCGGCGACGACCTGATCGACCTGCCGATCCTGACCCGCGTCGGCCTGGCGGTGGCGGTGCCCGAGGCCCCGCCGCAGGTGCGCCAGCATTGCCATTACGTCACCGGCAATCCGGGCGGCCACGGCGCGGTGCGCGAACTGGCCGAGCTGATCATGCAGGCGCAGGGCACTTTCGACGCCGTCGTCGCCGGGTATCTGGCATGATGAAGCTATTGCGCTCGCACCGGCTGTTCCCGGTATTGCTGATCGGCCTGACCGCGCTGCTGACCGTATGGCTGGACCAGATCTCGCGCTGGGACAGCCATCGCCGCGACCTGGACCCGGACAAGCCGGAGTACGTCGCGGAAAACATGGTCGCCACCCGCTACGACATGCAGGGCAAGCTGCTGGACAAGCTGATCGCCAGCCGGATGTGGCAATATCCGGGCAAGCCGGACGCCTATTTCGAGAATCCCGACCTGTACCAGTACCAGCAGGGGGCGCTGCAATACCGCGTCATCGGCGAGACCGGCCGCTACAACAACAAGAACCAGCAGGCTTTCTTCGACAAGAAAGTCGTTTTGATCAAACCCGCAGACAGCAAGCAACCGGAAACCCGGCTGGAAAGCAGCGCGATGTTCGTCGACACCGGCAAGCGCTACGCCAGCTCGAAAGCGCCGTCGGTGATCCACCACGGCAACTCGGTGGCCAACTCGATAGGCTTCACCTACCAGGAGCCGCTGGGCCTGCTCAATCTGCTGTCCACAACCAAGATCACCTATGCCAAATAAGTCCCGAATCGCACTGGCCAGCCTGCTGCTGGCCGCCTCCGCGCTCGCGCAGGCCGAGCAGGCCGACCGCAACAAGCCGCTGGAAATCACCAGCGACAACGGCTGCACCATGGACCAGATCAAAGGCGTTTCCGTCTGCACCGGCAATGTGGTCGTGGTGCAGGGCACGCTGCGTCTGAACGCCGACAAGGTGGTGGCCACCCAGGACAAGCAGGGCAACCAGACCTTGCAGGCCACCGGCCGCATCGTCACCTTCCGCCAGAAGATGGACAATAACGGCGGCTGGGTCGAGGGCCAGTCCAGCAAGCTCGACTACAACAGCGCCGCCCACAGCGCGGTGCTGACCGGCAACGCCCGCGTCAAGCGCAACGGCGACCTGGCGATAGGCACCGTGATCACCTACGACACCCAGAACGAGACCTACCAGGTGCTCGGCGGCGGCAGCGGCGCGGCGGCCGGCAAGGGCGGCCGCACCACGGTGATCCTGCAACCGAAGAACACCGCCTCGCAGCCCGCGGCAGCCAAGCCCGCCGGAGCGGATCAGCGATGAACCCCAGCATACTGACCGTATCCCACCTGAAGAAGCGCTTCAAGAAGCGCACCGTGGTCAAGGACGTCTCGCTGAGCATACAGAGCGGCGAGGTCGTCGGCCTGCTCGGCCCCAACGGCGCCGGCAAGACCACCAGCTTCTACATGATCGTCGGCCTGATTGGCGCCGACGACGGCGACATCCGGCTCGACGACGCCTCCATCACCCGCTATCCGATACACCAGCGCGCCCAGCTCGGCCTCGGCTACCTGCCGCAGGAGGCGTCGATCTTCCGCCGGATGACGGTGGAGGAAAACATCGCCGCCATCCTGGAAATCTCCGGACGCAAGGGCAAGGAGCTGGAAAAGGAACTGGATCTGCTGCTGGACGACCTGAACATCGGCCATCTGCGCGACAGCAACGCGCTGTCGCTGTCCGGCGGCGAACGGCGCCGGGTCGAAATCGCCCGCGTGCTGGCCACGCGGCCGCGCTTCATCCTGCTGGACGAACCGTTCGCCGGCGTCGACCCGATCGCGGTGATAGACATCCAGAAGATCATCTCCTTCCTGAAGGAACGCGGCATAGGCGTGCTGATCACCGACCACAACGTCCGCGAGACGCTGCGCATCTGCGACCGCGCCTACATCATCAGCGACGGCTCGGTGCTGGCCTCCGGCCAGCCCGAGGAACTGGTCAACAACGACAGGGTGCGCGAGGTCTACCTCGGCGAGCACTTCCATCTGTAAGCGGCGATGAAACAGGCCCTTCAGCTCAAGGTCTCGCAACAGCTGACGCTGACGCCGCAGCTACAGCAATCGATCAAGCTGCTGCAGCTGTCCACGCTGGACCTGCAAGCCGAGGTGGATCGCTTCCTGCTCGACAATCCGCTGCTGGAACGCGGCGACGAGCCGCACGACGGCGAAGCCGCCCCCGACGGCGCCGACCATGGCGCCGGAGAAACGCAGGATGCCGACGGCCGCGACGACGGCGCCGGCGTCGGCGAACTGCTGGACTGGGGCGCCGGCGGCCGCCAGGGCGGCGACGACGACTACGATCCGATGCTCAACGTGCCCAGCCAGCCCAGCCTGCGCGAGCACCTGCTGGCCCAGCTGGGGGAAATCGCGCTGAGCGACCGCGACCGGGCGGTCGCCAGCCTGCTGATAGAGGAACTGGACGACGACGGCTACCTGCCGCTGGACCTCGACGAGCTGGCCGGCAATCTGCCGCTGGAGCTGCAGCTGGACAGCGACGAGCTGGCCGTCGGCCTGAAGCTGCTGCAGCAGTTCGATCCGGCCGGCGTCGGCGCGCGCTCGCTGGCCGAATCGCTGCAACTGCAGCTCCTGCGGCGACCGGCCGACGAACCGGGCCGCGCGCTGGCGCTGGACATCGCGCGCGAACACCTGGAGCTGCTGGGCGCGCGCGACTACGCGAAGCTGAAGAAGCTGCTCGGCTGCCACGACGCGGCGCTGCGCCAGGCGCAGGCGCTGATCTCCCGGCTGAACCCCTACCCCGCCAGCGGCTACGGCCACGGCGACATCCACTACGTGATTCCGGACATCGCGGTCAGGAAGCTGCGCGGCCGCTGGGTCGCGGAGCTGAACCGCTCGGCGATGCCGCGGCTGCGCGTCAACCGGCTGTACGAGCGGCTGCTGGCCGACAAGCGCGGCGCCGGCGAACTGGCCGGCCCGCTGCAGGAGGCGCGCTGGCTGGTGAAGAACATCCAGCAGCGATTTGACACTATTCTGAAAGTGGCGGAAGCTATCGTTGAACGGCAGCAATCGTTCTTTGAACATGGCGAGGTGGCGATGCGGCCGCTGATCCTGCGCGACATCGCGGACGAGATCGGCCTGCACGAATCCACCGTTTCCCGCTCGACCAGCCAGAAGTACCTGCTCTGCCCCCGCGGCCTGTTCGAGCTCAAGTACTTCTTCGGCAGTTCGCTGGAAACCGACGGCGGAGGAGAATGCTCCGCCACCGCCATCAAGGCTCACATACGCGGCATGATAGACGGCGAGGACAGCGCGAAACCGCTGTCGGACAGCGCCATCGCCGACGCGCTGGCCCGCCGGGGAATACAGGTTGCCAGACGCACCGTAGCCAAGTATCGTGAAGCCATGCAGATTCCGGCGGTGAATCTGCGCAAGGCACTGTGACAGGCCTTGAGGACCGGTTTACGAACGCGCGGGCCAAAGCGGTACGACACAGAAGCAGCGGATCGTAAGCAGGTTCTAAGAAATACAATGCCGCCCGGCAACCCGACCGGGTGGTCAACACCAGAAGGAGCTAGGGTATGAACCTCAAAGTAACTGGTCTGCACCTGGAAGTCACCCCGTCGCTGCGTGAATACATCGAAAACAAACTGGAGCGCATCACCCGCCACGTCGACCATGTGATCGACATCTCCGTTACTCTCTCGGTGGACAAACTGGTTCAAAAAGCGGAAGTCAACGTGCACCTGTCCGGCAAGGACATCCACATCGAGGCGTCCGAGGCCGACCTCTACGCCGCCATCGATCTGCTGATGGACAAGCTGGACCGCCAGGTGCTGAAGTACAAGGAAAAGCTGACCGAGCATCGCGCGCAGGGCACCGGCCAAAGCTCCGGCGAAGCGGCGCAAGCCTCGCTGTGACGCGACTCTGAAGGCAACGGGAACCGGACGGTTCCCGTTTTTCTTTGCGCTTGCCGGTTTTCAGTACTATCAAGGCAACGTAGAATTCCGGGTTTCTCCAAGAGCCGCATGCATAACCCAATATGAATCTCATCGGCAAAATCCTGACTCCGGACCATGTGCTGCTCGATCTGGACGTCTCCAGCAAGAAGCGGGTGTTCGAACAGGTGGGCCTGTTGGTGGAAAACACCCGCGGCATCGCCCGCAGCGAGATTTTCGACAGCCTGTTCAGCCGCGAAAAACTGGGCTCCACCGGACTGGGACAGGGCGTCGCCATTCCACACGGCCGCGCCCGCGGCCTGAAGGAGGCCACCGGCGTGTTCATCCGGCTGAAGGCGCCGATCCCGTTCGACGCGCCGGACGGCAAGCCGGTGCAATGCCTGTTCGTGCTGCTGGTGCCCGAACATGCCACCGACCTGCACCTGCAGGTCTTGTCCGAACTGGCGCAGATGTTCTCCAGCCGCCAGATGCGTGAGAAGATGCTGGGCATCGCCAAGCGCGACGAACTCTACCAGCTGCTCAGCGAATGGACCCCCAATGCCTAGCATCACCGTACGCAGGCTGTACCAGGAAAATCAGCAGAAACTCAATCTGACCTGGGTGGCCGGCACCGGCGGCTCCGACAATGTGATCGGCAACGACGACCAGCGCCCGACGCTGGCGCTGGTCGGCCACCTGAACTTCATCCACCCTAACCGGGTGCAGGTGCTGGGCCTGGCCGAAGTCGATTATCTGAACAAGCTGGAGCAGTCGGCGGCCAAGACCGCGCTGGACCAGTTGTTCCACAAGAGCATGTCGGTGGTGATGGTGGCCAACAACCAGCCGGTGCCGCGGCTGCTGCGCGACTACTGCCACAGCCACAACGTGCCCTTGATGTGCAGCACGCTGGAAAGTCCGTACCTGATGGACGTGCTGCGGATCTACCTCGCCCGCGCGCTGGCGGTGTCCACCGTGCTGCACGGCGTCTTCCTCGACGTGTTCGAGATCGGCGTGCTGATCATGGGCGACTCGGCGATGGGCAAGAGCGAGCTGGCGCTGGAACTGATCTCGCGCGGCCACGGCATGGTCGCCGACGACGCCGTCGAACTGTACCGCATCGGCCCGGACACGCTGGAGGGCCGCTGCCCGCCGCTGTTGCGCGACTTCCTCGAAGTGCGCGGCCTCGGCATCCTCAATATCCGCACCATCTTCGGCGAGACCGCGGTCCGGCCGAAGAAGGTGCTGAAGCTGATCATCCACCTGGTCAAGGCAAACGACCAGGCGATGCAGGCCCTGGACCGGCTGAACATCCAGTCCGAGACCCAGGACATCATAGGCGTCACCGTGCGCAAGGTGGTGCTGCCTGTGGCCGCCGGCCGCAACCTGGCGGTGCTGGTCGAGGCCGCCGTGCGCAACTACATCCTGCAGCTCAGGGGCATAGACAGCACCCGCGAATTCATCGAACGCCACACCAACTTCCTACGGGACCAGGAAAATGCGCCTGATATTGATTAGCGGCCTGTCCGGCTCCGGCAAGTCGGTGGCGCTGCGCGCGCTGGAGGACTCCGGCTTCTACTGCGTCGACAACCTGCCGGCGACGATGCTGCCGGAGGCGATGGCGCTGTACGCCGACTTCGGCTACGAACAGATCGCCATCAGCGTCGACACCCGCTCCGGCCCGTCGCTGAGCGCGCTGCCCGCCGTGGTCGGCCGCCTGCGCGGCCAGGGCATGGACGTGCGGCTGCTGTTTCTCGAGGCCAGACGGGAAACGCTGGTCAAGCGCTTTTCCGAAACCCGCCGCCGCCACCCGCTGTCCGGCGCCGGCATCACGGTGGAGGAAAGCATACGGCTGGAGCAGGAGATGCTGGCCGACATCCCGGAACTCGGCACCCGCATCGACACCAGCGAGCTGTCCGCCAACGCGCTCAGAAGCTGGGTGCGCGAACTGGTCGACGCCGACGGCAGCGGGCCGACGCTGATCTTCGAATCGTTCGGCTTCAAGCACGGCCTGCCGCAGGACGCCGATTTCGTCTTCGACGCCCGCTGCCTGCCCAATCCCTACTACGATCCGCAGTTGCGACCGCTGACCGGCCGCGACCAGCCCGTCATCGACTTCTTCGCCGGCCACAAGGAGGTGGCCGAGATGATAGCCGACATCCAGGCGCTGATCGCCAAATGGCTGCCCTGCTACGGCAAGGAAAACCGCAGCTACCTGACGGTGGCCGTCGGCTGCACCGGCGGCCAGCACCGCTCGGTCTTCATCACCGAAAGCCTGGCCCGCGCCTTCGCCGACCGGCAGGTGCTGGTGCGCCACCGCCAACTGTACCGCGAAAACTGAGTCCGGCGGACGGCTTCCGTCCGCCCTGCGCCGGCGCCGCCCGCCGCGCCGGCTGGAGAACCCCGATGTCCCGCCGCAAAACCGTCACCGTCGCCCTGACCGGCGCCTCCGGCCTGCCCTACGGCCTGCGCCTGATCGAAACCCTGCTCGCCGCCGGCGTCAGGGTATGGGTGCTCTATTCGCAAGCCGCCCAGGTGGTGGCCAAGCAGGAAATGCAGCTGACGCTGCCGTCGCGTCCGGCCGAGATGAAGGCCTGGCTGCTGGAACGCTACCCCGCCCCGCCCGAGCTGCTCGAAGTGTACGGCCGCGAGGAATGGTTCGCACCGGCGGCATCCGGTTCCAATCCGCCGGATGCGATGGTGGTGTGTCCGTGCTCGATGGGCACGCTGGCCGCGATACGCCACGGCATGAGCGACAATCTGATCGAACGCGCCGCCGACGTCTGCATCAAGGAGCGGCGCACGCTGGTGCTGGTGCCGCGCGAAACGCCGCTGTCCGCCATCCATCTGGAGAACATGCTGGACCTGGCCCGGCTGGGCGTGGTGATCCTGCCGCCCTCCCCCGGCTTCTATACCCACCCCGAGAGCGTGGACGATATGGTGGACTTCGTCGTCTCCCGCATTCTCGATCAACTGGGCGTCGCGCAGACGCTGACGCCTCGCTGGGGGGAATGAAATGGACGGCGGCCCCATCCTGAGCCTGGAAGCGCTGCGCCGGCTGGAGCAGGCCGCCGCCGGCGACGGCCTCAAGCTGATGCGCCGCGCCGCGCTGGCCGCCGCCGACTGGGTCGCGCGCCATTGCCCGGCCGACGCGCCGCTGCTGGTCTGCGCCGGCCCCGGCAACAACGGCGGCGACGCGCTGTACGCGGCGCTGGAACTGCAGCGCCGCGGCCATACGGTCAGCGTGCTGCAGCCGACGCCGCCCGGCAGCGCCGAATGCCGGGCGGCCCGCCGCCAGGCGGAAGACGCCGGTCTCGCCATTTTGACCGAGCTGCCGGCCGACATGCCGTCGCCGGCGCTGCTGATAGACGGGCTGTTCGGCATCGGCCTGACGCGGCCGCTGGACCCTGCCTGGCAGGCGCGGATAGCCCGGCTGAACCGGCTGGACTGCCCCAAGCTGGCGCTGGACTGCCCCAGCGGACTGGACGCCTATACCGGCCAGCCGCTGGGCGCGGCGATCCGCGCCGACCACACGCTGACCTTCCTCTGCCACAAGCCCGGCCTGTTCGGCGGCCCCGGCGCCGATCTCGCAGGCCGGGTGGAGCTGGCGACGCTGGACTGCCCCGCCGAACGCTACCCGCAGGCCCAGGGCGAGCTCAACCGCGCGTCGGCGGCCACGCTCGCCCGGCCGCGCGACAGCCACAAGGGCAGCTACGGCGCCGTGTCCATCATAGGCGGCGCCCCCGGCATGCTGGGCGCCGCGCTGCTGGCCGGCCGCAGCGCGCTGGCAGGCGGTGCCGGCAAGGTCTATCTATGCCCGCTGGACGACAGGCTGCCGGTGGACCCGGCCGCCCCGGAACTGATGATACGGCCGGCGGACCAGATTGCCGCCCTGCCCGCCGCCGACGTGCTGGCCGTCGGCCCCGGCCTCGGACAGCAGGAATTGGCAGAGCGGCTGCTGGAGCTGGCCATCGCCGCCCCCTGCCCGCTGGTGCTGGACGCCGACGCGCTGAACCTGATCGCCGCCGACCGCGGTCTGGCCGCCGCCGCCGCCGCGCGCCGGGCACCGACCGTGCTGACGCCGCATCCGGCCGAGGCGGCCAGGCTGCTGCGGCTGGACACCGCCGCCGTCCAGGCCGACCGCGTCCAGCACGCCCGCCGGCTGGCCGTCCATTTCAACTGCGTCGTCGTGCTGAAAGGCGCCGGCAGCCTGATCGTCCGCCCCGACGGCTACTACCGGCTGAACACCAGCGGCGGACCGGAACTGGCCGCCGCCGGCCAGGGCGACGTGCTGACCGGCCTGATCGCCGCGCTGCTGGCCCAGGACCTGCCGGCTTTCGACGCCGCCTCGCTGGCGGTGCGGCTGCACGGCCTGGCCGGCGACGGCTACCGGCGCGAGGCCGGCGGTCCGATCGGCCTGACCGCCTCCGCCACGACGGAGCGCATCCGCCTCGAGCTGAATCGCCTGCTGGCGGGGGGCTAGGGCCGGTTCACGATCTTTTTCCGGCGGCGGCCGTTTGTGGTTAACATCGATCGGCAAGCCCATCACACCGGAGAGCCGTTTTGTCGTCCGTACCCGAGCAGAAAAAAGCCTACGCCTTCGGCCTCGGCGCCGTGCTGGCCTGGTCCACCGTCGCCAGCGCGTTCAAACTCAGCCTGCAGCATCAGAGCCCGATGCAACTGGTGCTGTACGCCAGCGCCGCCTCGCTGCTGGCGCTGCTGTCCATCCTGGCCTGGCAGCGGCGGCTGCCGGAGCTGGCCGCCGCCTGCCGCCGCCACTGGAAGGCCTCGCTGCTGTTCGGCGCCGTCAACCCCTTCGTCTACTACCTGGTGTTGTTCCAGGCCTACTCGCTGTTGCCGGCCCAGGAGGCGCAGGCGATCAACTACACTTGGGCGCTGACGATGACGCTGCTGGCGGTGCCGCTGCTGAAGCAGAGGCTGCGCGCCCAGGACGCCGTCGCCGCGCTGGTCTGCTACCTGGGCGTGCTGGTGATCGGCACCCGCGGCCAATTGCTGGCGCTGCACTTCTCCAACCGCCTGGGCGTGATGCTGGCGCTGGCCTCGACGCTGCTGTGGGCCGGCTACTGGATCTTCAACACCCGCGACTCGCGCGAGCCGGTGCTGGGACTGACGCTGAACTTCGCCTTCAGCCTGCCGCTCAGCCTGGCCTGGTGCGCCTGGCACGGCCAGCTGGTCCCGCCGTCCTGGCAGGGGCTGGCCGGCGCAGCCTACGTCGGCGCGCTGGAGATGGGCTTCACCTTCGTGCTGTGGCTGTCGGCGATGAAGCTGACGCGCAACACCGCCAGCATCGCCAACCTGATTTTCCTGTCGCCGCTGCTCTCGCTGTTGCTGATCCACCTGATCGTCGGCGAGCCCATTCTGCCGTCGACGCTGTTTGGTCTGGCGCTGATCCTCGGCGGTCTGGCGACGCAGAAACTGCCGCTGCGCCGGACTTCGGCGCTGCCGGCGGCCGACGGTTCGGGCTGAGCGCGGCGGGCCCGGCGCGGCGTCTCCGCACACGGTATTTGATCGGGCATGGAAATTCGCGCCCGATCTGCCTACGATTCACTCTGAGGGTACGAATTAAACAGGCGCCATGAAAAGCATCAAGACAAGGTTAATGTTATGGCTGATGGCATGGATCACCACCATTCTGGGCAGCACCGGGCTGTATTTCTATCTTCATGATTACGGCATAGACCAGAGCGACTTCCAGACCCAGCGAGCCGCGGTGCAATCCAGACTGTCGTTGTCCCTGCCTCACGGCATCTGGCAGCTGGACGACGAAAACGTCCGTCTGGCGCTGGACAGCGAGTTGAGCTGGCCATCGGTGATCGCCATCAACGTCAAGGGCGAAAGCGGCCTCAATCTCGGCCGCACCCGAGATGGCAACGGCACGCTGCGCGACATGCTGCCGAACGAGCGTCCCAAGGTGGACGACATGATGAAGATCCCCATCATCTACCAGGGCAAGGAGCACCTCGGCACCGCCACCGTCTATCTGTCGCACGACGCGCTGCGCGCCCGCGAGGATCAGCACCTGATCACCATCATCGCCCAGATCGTGCTGCTGGACGGCATGATCTTCTTCATCATGTCCTTCAATCTGCAGCGCTTCATCTTCCAGCCTCTGGCCAAGCTGCAGCAGGCGCTGAACACGGCGATACGCGCGCCCGACGCCACCGGCGCCCAGATCACCCATCTGGCCGACGACGAGATCGGCGGCATCGTCAACGGCTTCAACCGCATCGTCGCGCGCACCGCGGCCGATCTGGTGAAACGGACGGCGGCCGAAGCCACCGCCCGCGAGGAGAAGGAAAAGGCTCAGCAGGCGTACAGCCAGCTGATGGCGACGCAGGAAACGCTGGTGGAGGCGGAAAAGATGGCCTCGCTCGGCAGCCTGGTGGCCGGCGTCGCCCACGAGATCAACACCCCGGTGGGCATCACGCTGACCGCCGCCTCCCACCTGGGCACCGCGACCTCGCACATCACCGGAAAGCTGGACAGCGGCAACATCAAGAAGAGCGACTTCCAGAGCTATCTGGAAACCGCGCAGGAATGCTGCGAACTGATCCTGGCCAACTCCGAGCGCGCCGCCAACCTGATCCACAGCTTCAAGCAGGTGGCGGTCGACCAGACCAGCGAGGCGAGGCGCAGTTTCCATCTGCACGACTACCTGAACGAGGTGATCACCAGCCTGAAGCCGCGCTTCAAACACACCAAGGTGGCGATAGACATCCAGTGCGAGGAAGACATCCTGCTGGACAGCTACCCCGGCGCGCTGGCCCAGGTGCTGACCAATCTGGTGGTCAACGCGCTGATACACGGCTATGAAAGCGGCGAGATCGCTGGCACCATCGTCATCGAAGCCCACCGCAACGACGCCCAGCACGTATCGCTGAGCATCAGCGACAGCGGCAAGGGCATCGCGCCGGAGAACCTGGGACGGATCTTCGACCCGTTCTTCACCACCCGCCGAGGCAGCGGCGGCAGCGGCCTGGGCCTCAACATCGTCTACAACATCGTGCGGCAAAGGCTGGGCGGCAATATCGAAGCTCACAGCGAAGTGGGGCAAGGCACCCGCTTCAAACTGGACATGCCCTGCATCGCCCCCACAGTCCAGCATAAGGAGAACGTGGCATGAGCACCGAGACATTGCCTCCCGACGAAGACAACTGGCTGCTGGACGACAGCGACGCGGACGGCGACGCGGTGCAGCGGCCTTCCGAGCTGCGCAAGCCGTGGAAGGTGCTGATCGTCGACGACGAAAAGGACGTCCACACCGCCACCCGCATCGCGCTGCGCGGCATCAGCTACAAGGAGCGGCCGCTGGAGCTGATCAGCGCCTACAGCGGCGCCGAGGCCTTCACCGAGCTGCAGCGGCATTCGGACATCGCGCTGATCATGCTCGACGTGGTGATGGAGAGCGAGGACGCCGGGCTCCGGCTGGTGCACCGCATCCGCGGCGAGCTCGGCAACGGCGTGGTGCGCATCGTGTTGCGCACCGGCCAGCCCGGCCAGGCGCCGGAGCAGGAAGTCATCCTCAACTACGACATCAACGACTACAAGACCAAGACCGAGCTGACCACGCAGAAGCTGTTCACCACCACCATCGCGTCGCTGCGCGCCTATGAAAACCTGGTGTCGCTGGAAAAGAACCGCCAGGGGCTGGCCAAGATACTGGAGAGCGCGTCCGACCTGTACCAGCTGCACTCGCTGCGCGAGTTCGCCTCCGGCGTGCTGCGCCAGATCAGCGCGCTGCTCGACATCGGCACCGACGGCATACTGTGCGTGCGCAACGAGAATCATCACAGCGGCCGTCCCGAGCTGGAAATCCTCGCGGTGTCCGGCGCCTACGAATACCTGGCCGAGGCCGGCGACCTGGCCAACGAGCCGCACCTGGCGGCGGTGTTCCAGCAGGTGTTCCAGGAAAAGCGCAGCATCTACCAGCACCCGTACGACGTGCTCTACATCACCTCGCGCAACCGGCGCGAATTCGCCGTCCACTTCATGCCGCAATGGCCGCTGGACGGCGTTGAACGCGACCTGCTGGACGTGTTCTGTCAGCGGATTTCCGCCGCCTACGACAACCTCTATCTGTACAACCAGCTGCGCAGCGCGCAGGAGGCGACGGTGGTGGCGCTGGCCGACCTGGCCGAATTCCGCGACACCGACACCGGCGACCACGTGCTCAGGGTGCAGAAGCTGGCCGACGCCATCGCCGGCGAAATGCTCAACCAGAACCACTATCCGGAACAGATGACCCGGGAATTCATGGACATGGTCGGCATGGCCAGCATCCTGCACGACATCGGCAAGGTGGCCATTCCCGACAGCATCCTGCTGAAGCCCGGCAAGCTGGACCCCGAGGAGCGGACGGTGATGGAGCAGCACGCCTCCATCGGCTCGCAGATCCTGGACAAGTCGGCGAAGATGGTCGAGGGCACCAGCTATCTGTCGCTCGGTTCGGAAATCGCCGGCGGCCATCACGAGCACTTCGACGGCAACGGCTATCCGCGCAAGCTGAAGGGCCAGGACATTCCGCTGTCGGCGCGCATCGTCGCGGTGATAGACGTGTTCGACGCGCTGCTGAACAAGCGGCCGTACAAGGAACCGTGGAGCATGGAGGACACGATGAAGTACATCAACAGCCGCGCCGGCAGCCAGTTCGATCCGCTGGTGGTGAAGGCGCTGGCCAAGCTGGTCGAGGAAGACAGGCTGCCGGTGCAGTTCGGCGAGTGAGCCCGGATGAAGAAACGGCAGCCTGCAGGCTGCCGTTTCTCATTGCGCCGTCAGGCGACGTAGTTCAGCACGCACAGATACTGGCAGATGCTGCCGCCGAGCACGAACAGATGCCAGATGCCGTGGCCGTGGCGTATCTTCTCGTCGTTCAGGAACCAGTAGATGCCTATGCTGTACAGCAGGCCGCCCAGGCCCAGCCAGAACAGGCCGCCCGGCTCCAGCGCCTCGATCAGCGGCTTGATCGCTATCAGCACCAGCCAACCCATCACCACGTACAGTATCATCGACAACAGCCGGGTGCGCCGGCCCAGCGTCAGCTCCTGGACGATGCCGAACAAGGCCAGCCCCCAGCTGACGCCGAACAGCGTCCAGCCCCAGGCGCCGCGCAGTGTCACCAGCGCGAACGGCGTGTAGCTGCCGGCGATCAGCAGATAGATGGCCGAGTGGTCGCACTTCTGCAGCACCGCCTTGGCCTTGCCGCGGAAGCTGTGGTACAGCGTGGAAATCAGATACAACGTCACCAGCGTGCCGCCGTACAGGCTGAAGCTGACGATCTTCCATGGATCCCGCTGCATGGCCGCCTCGACCACCAGCACCACCAGTCCGGCTATCGCCAGCAAGGTGCCGGCCAAATGGGAATAGCCGTTGAAACGTTCCCCGTGATACATATTGTTCTTCCCCGCCCGGCGTCGCCGCCGGCGTGTTGATGCCAATCTTCCCCTTATTTTGCGCCCGTCGCCGGCACAGGGCCAGCATTTTGCGCAAACAAAAAGCGGGCCTGGGCCCGCTTTCGTCAAAACCGCATCGCCGTGCTCAGGCGCCGAGCGCCTTCAGCACCTCGTCGCGCACCGTCTCCACCGCGCGGGTGCCGTCTATCTTCACATATTTCGGCGCCTTGGCGCTGCCGCTCTCGGCCAGCTTGCCGTAGAAGCCCACCAGCACCTCGGTCTGCTCGTGGTAGACAGCCAGGCGCTTCTTGACGGTCTCTTCGCGGTCGTCGTCGCGCTGGATCAGCTCCTCGCCGGTGACGTCGTCCTTGCCGGCCACTTTCGGCGGATTGAAAGTGACATGGTAGGTGCGGCCGGAGGCCAGGTGCACGCGGCGGCCGGCCATCCGTTCGACGATGGCGGCGTCCGGCACGTCGATTTCGACCACGTAATCGATGTCGACGCCGGCGGCGATCATCGCCTCGGCCTGCGGAATCGTGCGCGGGAAGCCGTCGAACAGGAAGCCGTTGGCACAGTCGGCCTCGGCGATGCGCTCCTTGACCAGGCCGATGATGATGTCGTCGCGGACCAGACCGCCGGCATCCATGATGGACTTGGCTTCCAGGCCCAGCGGCGTGCCGGCCTTGACCGCGGCGCGCAGCATGTCGCCGGTGGAGATCTGCGGAATGCCGAACTTCTCGCGGATGTAGTTGGCCTGGGTGCCCTTACCGGCGCCCGGAGCGCCCAACAGGATCAATCGCATTCGTATGACTCCAGTCTGTTAGATTTATGAATTCTTCAATGGAGCGCTTCTTGCCCCTCAGGCGAACAGCCGGCGCACCCGTTCCAGGTCTTCCGGCGTGTCGACCCCGGCGGCCGGCGCCTCGTCCGCCAATGCCACCGCGATGCTGTAACCATGCCAGAGCACGCGCAATTGTTCCAGCGCCTCGTGCTGTTCCAGCGGCCCCGGTTCGAGGCCGGCGTAGGCGGCCAGGAAGCCGGCGCGGTAGCCGTACATGCCGATGTGGCGGTAGACCGGCAGGCCGGCCGGCAGCGCCGAACGGTCGACGGCGTAGGCGTCGCGGGCGTACGGAATCGGCGCCCGGCTGAAATAGAGCGCGCGGCCGCGCTTGTCCAGCGCCACCTTGACCACATTGGGATTGAAATGATCGGTCGCGTCGTGGATCGCGTGGGCCAGCGTCGCCACCGGCGCGTCGGTTCCGGCCAGCAATTCGGCCAGACTGTCTATCAGCGCCGGCGCGATCAGCGGCTCGTCGCCCTGCACGTTGATCACCAGCGCCTCGGCCGGCAGCGCCAGCTTGGCGGCGACCTCGGCCAGCCTGTCGGTGCCGCTGGCGTGGTCCTCGCGCGTCGCGACCGCCTCGACGCCGTGCGCGGCGCAGGCGGCCAGCACATCGGCGTGGTCGGTGGCGACGATGACGCGGGAAGCGCGGCTCTTCGCCGCCTGCTCGGCCACGCGCACCACCATCGGTTTGCCGGAGATGTCGGCCAGCGGCTTGCCGGGCAGTCGGCTGGAGGCCATCCGCGCCGGAATCACCGCGATGAAGCCGCTCATTTGACTTCTTCTTCCGCGGCCAGCTCGCGCGCCTCGGCTTCCAGCATCATCGGAATGCCGTCCTTGATCGGAAAGGCCAGGCGGTCGCCCTTGCAAACCAGCTCGTCCTTGCTCTTGTCGAACAGCAGCGGCCCTTTGCACAGCGGGCACACCAGGATTTCCAGAAATTTAGCGTCCATGTTCCATCTTCAAGCGGGCTAGTATCCATTCGCACAGATCAGGCGCCAGCGTGGCCTGAACCGGCAAAACCCATAGTCTAGCACGCTGCGCCGCGTCATGAAGCGCGCGCGCGAGCTTGACCGCGTCCTTGCTGGTGACGATGACCGCGTCGGCGTCGGCCGGGATGTCGCCGGGCGCGAAGGCGTGGTGATCGGGAAAGGACAGATGCCGGCCGGCGGCCACCCCCTGCCCTGCCAGCGTGTCGAAGAAGCGCTGCGGGTGGCCGATGCCGGCCATCGCGACGACGTTCAAGCCGGCGAAACCGGCCGCGTCCCGCGTGTTCGACGGATCGTCCAGCGCGTGGCAGGCGCCCGGCCTCAGCGTCATCGCGAAGCGCGGCAGCGCGGCCGGCAGGTCCAGCGCCGCGCCGTCGCCGTTGACGACCACGGCATCGACCGTCTTCAACCGCGACGGCGGCTCGCGCAGCGGGCCGTTCGGCAGCAGCCTGCCGTTCCCGAGGCCGCGCCGGCCGTCAAGCACCGCGATCTCCAGATCGCGCGCCAGCCGGTAGTGCTGCAGGCCGTCGTCGCTGAGGATCAGCCGCACATCGGGATGCCGCGCCAGCAGATGGCGGCCGGCGGCGACGCGGTCGCGCCCGACCACCACCGGCGCGCCGGCGGCGGCCAGCAGCAGCGGCTCGTCGCCGACCACGGCCGGATCGCCGTCCGGCCTCGCCTCGGTCGCCTCGCGCGCG
Organism: Chromobacterium sp. CV08; assembly: GCF_051129845.1. Taxonomy (NCBI): domain Bacteria; kingdom Pseudomonadati; phylum Pseudomonadota; class Betaproteobacteria; order Neisseriales; family Chromobacteriaceae; genus Chromobacterium; species Chromobacterium sp. CV08. The sequence continues at coordinate 1,599,261 of NZ_CP150453.1, read as the reverse complement.
CTGCCGCCGTAGCCTCGGCTGATCACGCCTACCCTGACGCCGCGCGCGGCGAACTCGCGCAGCAGGGCCTGGGTCAGCGGCGTCTTGCCGACGCCGCCGACATTGATGTTGCCTATCACCACCACCGGAACCGGGAGCCTCTCCCTCGTCGCCCAGCCGCGGCGGAACGCCAGACGGCGCAAGGCCGCCAGCAGCGCAAAAAGCCCTTCCGGGGGCGCCAGAAGGGCTGTCAGCCAGCCTCGCGGCCGGTACCAGTGTCTCTCGATCAAGCTCATTCGGGGACGGTGCGCTCCGCTCAGGGTTGGGTATGCTGCGTGGCGAAAGTCAGCTGCGACAGGCCGGCCTCGCGCGCCGCCTCCATCACCGCGACCACCGACTGGTGGGTGGACTTGGCGTCGGCGTTGACGACGACCACCACGTCGCTCTTGCCGGCGGCGGCCGCCTTCAGCCGCGGCAGCAAATCGGCGGCGCCGGCCAGGCGGACGTCGTCGACGGCCATCGCGCCGTCTGCCGCCACCGAGACCTTGATCTCGGCGGTCTTGTTCTTCTGCTGCTCGCCCTGGGCGGTCGGCAGATTGATCTTCAGCTCGGAGAAGTGCGAGTAGCTGGTGGTGACCATCAGAAAGATCAGGATCACCAGCAGCACGTCGATCAGCGGTATGAAATTGATCTCGGGCTCTTCCCGGCCGCGGCCGCGACGAAAGTCCATGCTCAGCTCCCGTTCTTGCGCTCGCCGTGCGCCACTTCGACCAGCTTGACCGCCTGCGCCTCCATCTCCACCAGCAGGCCGTCGACCTTGGAGCGGAAATAGCGGTAGAACATCATGCTGGGAATGGCGACGATCAGGCCGAAGGCGGTGTTGTACAGCGCGACCGAAATGCCGTGCGCCAGTTGCTGCGGATTGGCGCCGCTGGCGTTCTGCGAGCCGAAGATCTCTATCATGCCTATCACCGTGCCCAGCAGGCCCAATAGCGGCGCCATCGCCGCGATGGTGCCCAGCGAGGTCAGCAGCCGCTCCAGCTGGTGGGCGACCTGACGGCCCTCGTCCTCTATCGACTCCTTCATCACCTCGCGGCTGCCGTGTACATTGCGCAAGCCGGCCGCGAACAGCCGGCCCAGCGGCGAATGGCCCTGCAGCCGCTGCAGCAGCTCGTCCTTGTCGCCGACGCGGCGATATTCCTGCAGCGTCTGCGCCAGCAGGCCGGACGGCACCACCGCGCCGCGCCTGAGGGTGAACAGCCGCTCCAGGATGATGGCCAGCGATACCACAGAAGCCGCGATGATGGTCCAGATCGGCCAGCCGGCCGCTTCAACGATAGCCCACACGAAGCATTCTCCGTAATCGATGCAAACGACAGACTTTATTACCTGGGCCGCGGCTAGACAAGCACCGGGCGGCAAAAATCCGGGCGATTGCCGCTTTTTTGGGCAAGGACTGCCGAAAGCCGATGCCACCGGCGCCGGCCGCAAGTTATCCACAAGGTTATTCCGCGATTGCTGTGGATAAAATCCGTCGCCGCGGCAGCGTATCGCGCCGCCGGCATTGACATCGCTCAAAGCTTTGTCGACGATGCCGTAATCCAAACACTTGTTTGAATCAATACATGAACCTGCCCACCTGGCTGATCAAACTGCTGTTCAATCTGTGGCCGCCCTTTCTCGGCGCCGGCATACGCGTGCGCAAACTGTCAGCCGACTTCCGCAAGGCGGAGGTCGGGCTGAAGCTGGGATTCGGCAACCGCAACTACGTCGGCACCCATTTCGGCGGCAGCCTGTACGCGATGACGGACCCGTTCTACATGCTGATGGTGCTGCGCCAGCTGGGCAACGACCACTACGTCTGGGACCAGGCCGGCCGCATCGAATACCTGAAGCCGGGCCGCGGCACGGTGCGCGCGCATTTCCACCTGACGGACGAGATGCTGGACGACATCCGCGCCCATACCGCCGGCGGCGAGAAATACCTGCCGGAGATGACGGTGGACATCGTCGACGACGCCGGCGAGCGGGTGGCCGTCGTGTACAAGACGCTGTATGTGCGGCGCAAGCCCGGCAAGCGCTGAGCGCCCGCCGCGCGGAACCCGGCCCCATATGGAAAAAGCCGCGAAAGGCGGCTTTTCCGGGCGGATCCGTCGGCGATGCTTACTCGCCGAATCCACAGAACACTTCGCGCATCATCCGCAGCACTTCCAGCGTGCGGATGTCCCCCACCCGGTAGTAGACTCGGTTGGCATCCTTGCGCGTGCGCAAAACTCCCTTGTCCCGCATAATGGCGAGGTGCTGGGAGATATTGCTCTGAGAGGTGCCAACCTGCTCGACAATGTCTTGCACGCTCACCTCCCGGTCTTCCAGCACCGATATGATCTTCAGACGCAGCGGGTGCGACATGGCCTTCATCGCCCGCGAGGTCTGTTCGATCTGGTCGTCGTTGAACAGCAAAGCTTTTCTCCTAATGTAGCGTCATTTTATTGATTTGACTGCGGGACAATAGTATCGGCAAAATTCGATACTATCAAGGTTTTCTAATATTCTGAATGCGAATGCCATGAAATCAATCACCCCGGTGTTGCTATTAATCCTCGACGGCTTCGGCCACCGCATGGAAGGCGACGACAACGCCATCCTGCACGCCGACATGCCCAACTGGAACCGCCTGCGCCAGCAGTACGCCTACGGCACCATCAACGCGTCGGAAAACTTTGTCGGGCTTCCCTCCGGCCAATTCGGCAACTCCGAGGTGGGCCACCTGAACATCGGCGCCGGACGCATCGTGCAGCAGGACATCAGCCGCATAGATTGCGACATCGAGGACGGCCGTTTCGCATCGAATGACACACTGCAACAAGCCATGAGCAAAGCTCAAGGCTCGGCGCTGCACATCCTGGGCCTGCTGTCCGACGGCGGCGTGCACAGCCACGAGAATCACATCCATGCGCTGATCCGCGCCGCCCAGGCCGCCGGCGTGCCCAGGATTTACGTCCACGCCTTCCTCGACGGCCGCGACACGCCGCCCAGAAGCGCCGAGACGTATCTGAAGCGACTGGACGCGGTGCTGGCCGAATGCCCGAACGCCCGCCTGGTCTCGGTGACCGGCCGCTACTGGGCGATGGACCGCGACAAGCGCTGGGAGCGCGTGGAGCCCGCCTACCGGCTGCTGGTCGACGGCGAGGGCCTGTTCCACGCCGAAACCGGCCTGGCGGCGCTGAAGGCGGCCTACGAGCGCGACGAGAACGACGAATTCGTCAAGGCCACCGGCATCGGCGCGCCGGTGAAGATGCAGGACGGCGACGCGCTGATCTTCATGAACTTCCGCGCCGACCGCGCCCGCCAGCTGACCACCGCGCTGACCGATCCGGCCTTCGACGGCTTCCCGGCCCGCCAGCCCAGCTTCGGCTACTACGCGACGCTGACCAGCTATGGCGAAGCCTATTCGGCGCTGCCGGTGGCCTACGCGCCGCAGAAGATACGCAACGGCATGGGCGAGTACCTGTCGTCGCTCGGCCTGAAGCAGTTGAGGATCGCCGAGACCGAGAAATATCCGCACGTCACCTATTTCTTCAACGGCGGCGAGGAACAGGTCTATCCCGGCGAGGACCGCATCCTGGTGCCGTCGCCCAAGGTCGCCACCTACGACCTGCAGCCGGAGATGAGCGCCGGCGAAGTCACCGACAAGATCGTCGAAGCGATCGCCTCCGGCCAGTACCAGGCCATCTTCTGCAACTACGCCAATGGCGACATGGTCGGCCACAGCGGCATCTTCGACGCCGCAGTCAAGGCGGTGGAAACGCTGGACGGCTGCGTCGAACGCTGCGTCGAGGCGATGCTGGCCGCCGGCGGCGAAGTGCTGATCACCGCCGACCACGGCAATTGCGAGCAGATGTACGACGGCGAACACCACCAGCCGCACACCCAGCACACCACCAACCAGGTGCCCTTCCTGTACGTGGGCCGGCCGGCGAAAATCCGCGCCGGCGGTTCGCTGCGCGACATCTCGCCGTCGCTGCTGGCGATGATGGGCCTGGAACAACCGGCGGAGATGACCGGTCAATCGCTGATCGACCTCCAGTAAACCCGCAACGGCGGCGGCCCGCGCCCCGGCGCGGCCGCCGCCGTTTTGACCAGAGCAGAAGAAAACCAGCGAATGAAACGCTACCTCCTGATGGCCCTGCTGGCCGGCGCCGCCCAGGCCGCCAACACCAATTCCTCGTCCGCGCTGTCGACGGCTCCGCACCAGCAGGATCTGAAAAACGTGCGCAAGGAAATCGACAGCCTGAAGAAGGACTTGGCGCAGAAGCAGTCGGTGCAGAAAGAGGCGCAATCGGCGATCCAGGAGTCGGAACACGCGATCAGCCAGACCCGGCAGGCGCTGGCCACGCTGGAACAGAAGCAGAACCGCTCGGAACAGCAGCTGGCCGAGCTGCGCGCCAAGATAGAACAGACCCGCCACTCGCTCGCCGGCACGCGCCAGCGCGTCGGCCAGATGCTGCTGCGCCAGTACAAGAACGGCCAGCACGACGCGATGAAGCTGATGCTGAACGCCGACGACCCGAACCAGAACGCCCGCGACCTCGCCTACTACCAGCACATCGCCCGCGCCGAACAGCAGCTGGTGCAGAAGCTGGTCGGCCAGCAGCGGCAGCTGGAGGCGCTGTCGGAGCAACTCGAGGCGGAGCTGGCCCGGCTGAACAGCCTGTCCGACCGCAAATCCCAGGAAAAGAGCGCGCTCGAAAAAGACAAGTCCCAGCAGCAGCAGCAGTTGAGCCAGGTGTCCGGCGAGATCAAGCAGGGCCAGAGCAAGCTGACCCGGCTGCAGGAGGACGAGAAGCATCTGAGCAATGTGATCGCCCAGATCAACCGCGAAATCCAGCGCCGCCGCGCCGAGGCCGCGCGCAAGGCCGCCGAAGCCCGCAAGGCCAAGCTGGCGGCCGCCCGCGAAGCCGCGCGCAAGGAGAACGAGCGCCGCCGCAAGCTGGCCGAACAGGCGAAGAAACAGGGCAGGCCGGTGCCGGAGGAGGCGAAGAAGCCGGTCGTCGTCAAGGAAGAACCGGCCGAGCAGGTCGACGACGTCGCCGACGGCAGCGCCTCCGGCCGCGCCTTCGCCAGCCTGCAGGGCAGGATGAAGCTGCCGGTGTCCGGCCAGATCGCCGGCGCCTACGGCAAGCCGCGCCGCGAAGGCACCACCTGGAAAGGCCTGTTCATCCGCGCCGCCGTCGGCCAGCCGGTGCGCAGCGTCGCCGACGGCACCGTGGTTTATGCCGATGAGTTGCGCGGATTCGGCAAGGCGGTGATCATTGACCACGGCGGCAACTACATGACGGTCTATACCGGCCTGTCCGCCATCGCCAAGTCGTCCGGCAGCAGCGTCAAGGCCGGTGACACACTCGGCAACACAGGAACACTGGACAACGGGGATGCCGGACTGTACTTTGAAATCCGGCATCTCGGTCGCCCCCTCAACCCGCAGGCCTGGACACGCTAAGGTGCCGGGTACGGAGAATCAGCACAGCATGAGCAGCCAAAGAATGAAGAAAATCGCCTGGTTGGTGGCCGGAGCCATGGCCGGCGGCGTCCTGACACTCAGCATGCAGGCCCTGGCCGACAACGAGGCCTCGCCGCTGCCCCTGAGCGAGCTGCGCACCTTCGCCGAGGTGTTCAGCCTGATCAAGCAGAGCTATGTCGAACCGGTCGAGGACAAGAAGCTGATCGACGAAGCGATCAAGGGCATGCTGACCGGCCTCGACCCGCACTCCGACTACATGGATGCCGAGGAATTCAAGGAATTGCGCGAAGGCACCCAGGGCGAGTTCGGCGGTCTCGGCATCGAGATCGGCGCCGAGGACGGCCTGGTCAAGGTGGTGTCGCCTATCGAGGACACGCCGGCGCAGAAGGCGGGCATCAAGAGCGGCGACCTGATCATCAAGATCGACGACACGCCGGTGCGCGGCCTGTCGCTGAACGACGCGGTCAAGAAGATGCGCGGCAAGCCGGGCAGCAAGGTCACGCTGACCGTCGCCCGCAAGAACGAGGCCAAGCCGCTGGTCTTCACGCTGGCGCGCGCCGTCATCAAGACCAAGAGCGTCAAGTACAAGATGCTGGAGTCCGGCTACGGCTATGTGCGCATCGCCCAGTTCCAGGAACACACCGCCGAGGACCTGGCCGCCGGCCTGCAAAAGCTTTACAAGGACAACAAGCAGCCGCTGAAGGGCCTGGTTCTCGATCTGCGCGACGATCCGGGCGGCCTGCTGAACGGCGCCGTCGGCGTCGCCGCCGCCTTCCTGCCCAAGGACAAGCTGGTGGTCTACACCGAGGGCCGGACGCCGGACGCCAAGATGCGGCTGACCGCCACGCTGCAGAACTACGCCCGCCCGAACGGCTCCGACCCGCTGGCCAAGCTGCCGGCCGAGGCGCGCAATGTGCCGATGGCGGTGCTGGTCAACGGCGGCTCGGCCTCGGCGTCGGAAATCGTCGCCGGCGCGCTGCAGGACCAGAAGCGCGCGGTGCTGGTCGGCACCCAGACCTTCGGCAAGGGCTCGGTGCAGTCCATCCTGCCGCTGGGCAGCCAGGGCGGCATCAAGCTGACCACCGCCCGCTACTTCACGCCGAGCGGCCGCTCGATCCAGGCCAAGGGCATCACGCCGGACGTGGTGGTCGAGGACGCGACGCTGACCGCCGCCGACCAGGCGCTGCGCGTGCGCGAAGTCGACCTGGAAAACCACCTGGCCAATCCGAACGGCGACGACAAACCGGCCGCCAAGCCCGAAGCCCGGCCGGCGCCGAAGCTGATCGCGCCGCCTCAGGAGAGGGGCAAGGAGCCGGCAGGCGCCGACGAGACCGGTTTCGGCCCGCGCGATCCGAACCCGAAGAACGACTACCAGCTGTCGCAGGCGCTGAACGTGCTGAAGGTGCAGCAGATCCTGCAAAAGCGCGCCAACTGAGGCCGTTCCCCGCCGATGAAGCCGCCCGCCGCCGGGCGGCTTTTTTCATTGCCGCGCCTCGCTTACGTTCCGAAACACACGCCCCCGGCAATCCTGATATGCTTTCCGGCTGTCGCAACCTGCCCTGCCCGGAGCCCGCCGCCATGCTGACCCGCGAGTTCGTCCTCACCTTCCGCGAAGCCGCGCCCTATATCAACGCCTACCGCGGCAAGACCTTCGTGCTGGCCATGGGCGGCGAAAGCCTGCTCGACGGCGACTTCTCCAGCATGGCGCAGGACATCAACCTGCTGGTCAGCCTGGGCGTGCGCATCGTGCTGGTCCACGGCATCCGGCCGCAGATCGAGACGCTGCTGCTGCGCCAGGGCATACCCCCGCAGTTCCACCTCGGCCGCCGCGTCACCGACGCCGCGACGATGGACATCGTCAAGCAGGCGGCCGGCGCCACCCGGCACGACGTCGAGGCCAGGCTGTCGATGGGCATGCCGCACTCGCCCATGCACGGCTCCCACCTGAGGGTGGCCGGCGGCAACTTCGTCACCGCCCAGCCGCTGGGCGTGCTGGACGGCATGGACATGCAATACACCGGCCAGGTGCGGCGCGTCGACGCCGCGGCGATCCGCCAGCGGCTGGACGCCGGCGAACTGGTGCTGCTGACCCCGGTGGGCTATTCGCTGACCGGCGAGAGCTTCAATCTGACGATGGAGGAACTGGCCGCCCACGCCGCCATCGCGCTGAAGGCCGAGAAGCTGATCTATGTCGTCGAGGGCCGCGGCGTCGTCGAGCATGACGGCGAGCTGGTCAGCTCGCTGACCGCCCACCAGGCCGAGCAGATGCTGCAGTCCGGCAGCCTGCCCGAGGACGTCGCCGCCTACCTGCCCTATTGCATACGCGCGACCCGCGACGGCATCCCGCGCGCCCACTTGATCAGCCGCCACCAGGACGGCGCGCTGCTGCTGGAGCACTTCACCCGCGGCGGCAACGGCACGATGATCGCCCGCGACCCGCTGGTCCGGGTTCGCAACGCCAGCATAGACGACGTCGGCGACATCCTGGCGCTGATCCGCCCGCTTGAGGAACAGGGCATCCTGGTGCGGCGCAGCCGCGAACGGCTGGAAGTGGAGATCGGCGAATACTCGGTGCTGGAGCACGACGGCAAGATCTACGGCTGCGTGGCGATGCACCCGTTCGCCGAGGCGGAGACCGCCGAGCTGGCCTGCCTGGCGGTGTCGCCGGACAAGCGCGACGGCGGTTTCGGCGAGATGCTGCTCAGGCACGTCGAATACCAGGCGCGCACCCGCGGCCTGCAATCGCTGTTCGTGCTGACCACCCAGACCTCGCACTGGTTCGTCGAACGCGGCTTCGCCGAGGCCGACAAGAGTTCGCTGCCGCTGGCGCGCCAGCAGTTTTACAATTACCAACGCCGATCCAAGGTCTTCGTAAAGAAGCTGTAACAAATAGCGGAGATGATGCCGCCACGGTTGGAACGGCGCGGCCGCTGTGACACAATAGCCGCATTCCAATACAAGCATTCAAGCAAGGATTCAAGCGATGAGCCGAACCGTCAACTGCATCAAGCTCGGCCGCGAAGCCGAAGGCCTGGACTTCCCGCCGCTGCCGGGCGAACTGGGCAAGCGCGTCTACGAAAGCGTTTCCAAGGAGGCCTGGCAGGGCTGGCTGCGTTACCAGACCATGCTGATCAACGAGAACCGCCTGAGCCTGGCCGACGCCCGCGCGCGCCAGTATCTGGCGGCCCAGCTCGACGCCTACTTCTTCGGCCAGGGCGCCGACGCGCCGGCCGGTTACACGCCGCCGCAGAACTAAGCCGTAGCCAAGCCCTCCAAGCGAGGGCTTTATTGTTTCCGATCACCGTCAATTGGCTCGCAAACCGTTATGTCACAACCGCAAGACCTGCTGCTGAACCGTGAACTGGGACTGATAGAATTCAACCGCCGCGTGCTGGCGCAGGCGGAGGATCAGGACCTGCCGCTGTTGGAACGCCTGCGTTTTCTCTGCATCGTCTCCTCCAATCTGGACGAATTCTTCGAGGTCCGCGTCGCCTGGCTGCAGGACGCCGCCCACGCGACGCCGGACCGCGTGCTGGCCGACGGCTCCACGCCGGAGCAGGCGCTGGTCAAGGTGTCCCAGGCCAGCCACCAGCTGGTGCGCGAACAATACGCGGTGATGAGCGAGGTGCTGTTCCCGGCGCTGCGCGAACAGGGCATCGTGTTCCTGCGCCGCAGCGAGTGGACCGAGCAGCAGCAGGACTGGGTGAAGAGCTATTTCTTCCGCGAGCTGATGCCGATACTGACGCCGATCGGGCTCGATCCGTCCCACCCCTTCCCCAAGGTGCTGAACAAATCGCTGAACTTCGCGGTGGAGCTCGAGGGCCGGGACGCCTTCGGCCGCGCGTCCGGCACCGCCATCGTGCAGGCGCCGCGCATCCTGCCGCGGGTGATCAAGCTGCCGGCCGACGTCTGCGACGGCCGCCCGCACTGTTTCGTCTTCCTGTCGTCGATACTGCACTCGCACGTTCACGAGCTGTTCCCCGGCATGACGGTCAAGGGCTGCTACCAGTTCCGCGTCACCCGCGACAGCGAACTGTCCGTCGACGACGACGACTTCAAGAACCTGCGCACCGCGCTGCAGGGCGAATTGCGCCAGCGCCAGTTCGGCGACGCCGTGCGGCTGGAGATCGCCGACACCTGCCCGCAGCACATGGAAGCCTTCCTGCTGACCCAGTTCAATCTGCAGCCGCGCGACGTCTATCGCGTCAACGGCCCGGTGAACCTGGTGCGGCTGATGCAGGTGCCGGACCTGGTGGACCGCGCCGACCTGAAGTTCGCGCTGTTCGCGCCGACGCTTCCGCCGCCATTGCAGAAGAAATCCACCTCGCTGTTCGAGACGATACGCAAGGGCGACATCCTGCTGCACCACCCGTACCAGAGCTTCCAGCCGGTGATCGACTTCCTGACCCAGGCGGCGACCGACCCGCACGTGGTGGCGATCAAGATGACGGTCTACCGCACCGGCACCGACTCAGTGCTGATGGAATCGCTGATCGCCGCCGCCCGCGCCGGCAAGCAGGTGACGGTGGTGGTGGAATTGATGGCGCGCTTCGACGAGGAAGCCAATATCGGCTGGGCCAGCCGGCTGGAGGACGCCGGCGCCCACGTCGTCTACGGCGTCATCGGCTACAAGGTGCACGCCAAGATGCTGATGGTGGTGCGGCGCGAGGAGCGCGGCCTGCACCGCTACGTGCACCTGGGCACCGGCAACTACCACCCGCGCACCGCGCGGCTCTACACCGACCTAGGCCTGATGACCTGCAACGAGGAAATCGCCAGCGACGTCAACGACATCTTCATCCAGCTGACCGGCCTCGGTCGCGCCGGCAGCCTGAAGCAGCTGTACCAGAGCCCGTTCACGCTGCACAGCATGATCATGCAGGCGATAGAGCGCGAGGTCGAGCACGCCCAGGCCGGCAAGCCGGCGCAGATCATCGCCAAGATGAACTCGCTTTTGGAGCCGCAGGTGATACACGCGCTGTACCGCGCGAGCCAGGCCGGCGTGAAGATACAGCTGATCGTCCGCGGCGTCTGCGCGCTGCGACCCGGCGTCGCCGGCCTGTCCGACAATATCTCGGTGCGCTCCATCGTCGGCCGCTTCCTCGAGCACCCGCGCGTGTTCTACTTCTACAACGACCACAAGGAAGACCTGCTGATCTCCAGCGCCGACTGGATGAGCCGCAACTTCTTCCGCCGCATCGAGACCTGCGTGCCGGTGCTGGACGGCAAGCTGAAGCGCCGCATCATCAAGGAGACGCTGCGCCTCTACCTGGAGGACAACGTCAACAGCTGGGAAATGCAGCAGGACGGCGGCTACAAGCGCCGCGCCAACCGCGGCAAGCCGCACTGCGCGCAACGCGAGCTGCTGGCGCTGTACACCGGCCAGGACGCCGAATGAGCATGGCGCTGCTCGGCTATCTCGCCGCCGCGCTGATGGTGGTCGCCGGCCTGGCCGGCACCGTGCTGCCGGCGCTGCCCGGGCTGCCGCTACTGTTCGGCGGCCTGCTGCTGGCATCGTGGCTGGACAACTTCCAGCACCTGGGCGCGATCAGCCTGACCGTACTGGCGGTGCTGGCGGCGCTGGGCCTGCTGATAGACTTCGTCGCCGGCCTCTTAGGCGCCAAGGCCACCGGCGCCAGCAAGCAAGCGCTGTGGGGCGCCTTCATCGGCAGCCTGGTCGGCCTGTTCTTCGGCATCGCCGGCGTCGTCCTCGGCCCGCTGATCGGCGCCGTCGTCGGCGAATTCATCGCCCGCAAGGACGCGTTCCAGGCCGGCAAGGTCGGCATAGGCACCTTCGTCGGCTTCCTCGTCGGCGCGGTGGCCAAGGTGGCCTGCGCCTTCGCGATGCTGGCCACCGCCGCGCTGGCGCTGGCCTTCTAAGAGCCGCTAACAAAACCGCGCAGCGTACCTGAGCCAAGGCGCGCCGACGCAGGCAGTACAAGTAGTACGACAAGGAGGCGCAACGCAGGATCAGGGGTTTTGTTAGCGGGTCTAAGCCCTGGCCATGCGGATGGCCGGCGTGGCCATCCGCGCATCGCCGAGGCGGATTTTGTTATGCTTCGGCGATCGATCGCATCCGCCCTTCAGCGAGGACATCCGTCATGCCGCTGCAGCATCTGATCTACGTCAGCACCGCCCGCAAGGAACTTAGCCACGCGGAACAAGAAGCGCTGCTGGAATCCTGCGTGCGCCACAATCTGCAAAACGACATCAGTGGCGTGCTGCTCTACGGCCCCGGCAACTTCATCCAGGTGTTGGAAGGCGAGGCCGACGCCGTCGCCGAAACCTACCAGCGCATCCTAGACGACCCCCGCCACTACAATCTGATAGAGATCCTCCTCGAGGACATCGAGCGGCGCAGCTTCGCCAACTGGCGCATGGGCTTCACCCGGCTGGATGACGCAGCCATCCGCAAGCATCCGGGCTTCATCGACGTTTACGGCCCGGATTTCCTGCCCCAACGGCTGGCGGAGCGGCCGACGCTGGCGATGAACATCCTGCTGAGCTTCCGCGCCAACTGCCGCTGACCTCCGCCCCGCGCATCCCGGCCGCAGCAGGGCCGCGGATTTCGTTATAATCGACGCTTAGGGTCTGTTGATGTTTGCTGAGCGGTCGCGCCGGGATGCGTTTTGCGGCGAATCGAGGCGTTTCGCGCGCCGCATAGTCATTCTCTGCCAGCGCGGAACAACGAAGAGTCGTCGCGAGAAGCGCCCGGCCCTGCGGGTTTGGCCGCTTTGGCACGGAAACCGCGTTGCCCAGCCCTTGCATAGAATGACTATGCGTCGGACTGTGCGCCTTGCTTCCGTCCCAAATCGGCGCAAACGCGATCCACTCACCAAACGTCAACAGACCCTAGTCCCATCCAACCAATGTGAACGAATCCATGGCCCAATACGTGATGTCGATGCTCAGAGTGAGCAAGATCGTCCCGCCCAAGCGACAAATCATCAAGGACATTTCGCTGTCCTTCTTCCCCGGCGCCAAGATCGGCCTCTTGGGCCTGAACGGCGCGGGCAAATCCACCGTGCTGCGCATCATGGCCAACGTGGACAAGGAATACGACGGCGAGGTTCAGCACCTGGCCGGCGTCAAGATCGGCTATCTGGAGCAGGAGCCGAAGCTCGACAATGACAAGACCGTGCGCGAGGAAGTGGAAAGCGGCATGGGCGACGTGATGGGCGCGCAGAAGCGCCTCGAGGAGGTGTACGCCGCCTACGCCGATCCGGACGCCGACTTCGACGCGCTGGCCGAGGAGCAGGCCAAGCTGGAAGCCATCATCTCCGCCGGCGCAGGCGACAATGTGGCGCTGCAGCTGGAGCTGGCCGCCGACGCGCTGCGCCTGCCGCCGTGGGACGCCAAGATCGGCCCGCTGTCCGGCGGCGAGAAGCGCCGCGTCGCGCTGTGCAAGCTGCTGCTATCCAAGCCGGACATGCTGCTGCTGGACGAGCCGACCAACCACCTGGACGCCGAATCGGTCGAATGGCTGGAGCAGTTCCTGGTGCGCTTCCCCGGCACCGTGGTGGCCGTTACCCACGACCGCTACTTCCTCGACAACGCCGCCGAATGGATCCTGGAACTGGACCGCGGCGAAGGCATCCCGTGGAAGGGCAACTACTCGTCCTGGCTGGAGCAGAAGGAAGAGCGCCTGGCGCAGGAAGCCAAGAGCGAGGGCGCCCGGATGAAGGCGATGAAGCAGGAGCTGGAATGGGTGCGCCAGAACCCCAAGGGCCGCCAGGCCAAGTCCAAGGCGCGTATCGCCCGCTTCGAGGAGCTGTCCAGTTTCGAGACCCAGAAACGCAACGAGACCCAGGAAATCTTCATCCCGGTGGCCGAGCGCCTGGGCAATGAGGTGATCGAGTTCGACGGCGTGTCCAAAGGCTTCGGCGACCGCCTGCTGATCGACAACCTGTCGTTCAAGGCCCCGCCGGGCGCCATCGTCGGCATCATCGGCCCCAACGGCGCCGGCAAGTCGACGCTGTTCAAGATGATAGCCGGCAAGGAACAACCGGACAGCGGCACGGTGAAGATAGGCCAGACCGTGCAGATGGCCTTCGTCGAGCAGAGCCGCGAAGGCCTGGACGGCGACAAGACCGTGTTCGAGGACGTGGCCGCCGGCGCCGACATCCTGACCGTCGGCCGCTTCGAGATGTCCAGCCGCGCCTACCTGGGCCGCTTCAACTTCAAGGGCGCCGACCAGCAGAAGAAGGTCGGCATGCTGTCCGGCGGCGAACGCGGCCGCCTGCACCTGGCCAAGACGCTGCTGAAGGGCGGCAACGTGCTGCTGCTCGACGAACCGTCGAACGACCTCGACGTCGAAACGCTGCGCGCGCTGGAAGACGCCTTGCTGGAATACGCCGGCACCGTGTTCGTGATCTCGCACGACCGCTGGTTCCTGGACCGCATCGCCACCCATATCCTGGCGGCCGAAGGCGAATCGCAATGGACCTTCTTCGACGGCAACTACCAGGAATACGAGGCCGACAAGAAGAAGCGCCTGGGCGAGGAAGGCGCCAAGCCCAAGCGCATCCGCTACAAGCCGATCACCCGCTGATCCGCTTCGCTCCCAAGCCCCCGCCCCGCGGGGGCTTTTGCCGTCCGCTCACTCCAGATAGCGCGCGGAGATCCGGGCGGCCGTCCCGTCCGCCTGCAACTGGCGGATGGCCGCGCCCAGCCGCTGCGCCACCTCGTCCGGCATATGCTTGCCGCAGGCGAGATAGATGCCGGTTTCCTGCAAGCGCATCGCCTCGCGGATGGGCACCGCGCTGACGCCCTGCTTCTTGACCAGATAGCGCGCCACCGGGCTGTGCACCGCCCAGGCGTCGGCCACACCCAGGCTCAGTTCGCGATAGGCCTCCTCGGTGGTTGCCAGCTCGGAAAACGCCACCTGGTGCGCGCGCAGCCAGTCGGCCATCGACGAACCCAGCAGCGTCACCACGCGCAAGCCCTTCAGATCGGCCAGCGCATGGATGCGTAGCGGCTTGCCGGCGACGACGAACAAGGACTGGCTGCTGTCGTCGACCAGGCCGACCCAGCGGTACTGCGCTTCGCGCCGCGGCGAGCGGGTCAGCGGCATCAGGCAGCTGCCATCGTCGCTCTGCACCTGCATCTGCGCCCGTTTCCACGGCAGCTCGGCGAACTGGCCGCGCAGGCCGGCGCGCTCCATCGCCAGTTCGACCAGCTCCACCGCGATGCCGCGCGGCGGTCCGCTCCCGTCGCGGATCACGAACGGAGGATAGCCCAAGGTGTACAGACTGACCGTCACCGGCGCCGGCGCCGGCGCTGCCCACAGCAGGCCGGAACCAAAACAGCCCAACGCCAGCCAAACCCGTTTCATCATCGCCGCCCTCCGGCCTCCCCCGCGGACATGGCCGCGGCGGGACGGTGCTAGAATCATGGTCATGTCCTTGCGAACCCTTACCCTTATTCTTTGTAGCAGCTTATGGCTGGCCGCCTGCGCCACGCCATCCGCGTCCAACGCGCCGGCGCCCGCCGGCTATTACCGCGTCCAGCCGGGCGACACCTTGTACCGCATCGCCCGCCAGAACAGGCAGAGCGTCGCCAACCTGGCGCGCTGGAACCAGCTGGCCGACCGCTCCAGCATCCAGGCCGGCCAGTTGCTGCGGGTACAGCCGCCCGCCGGCGCGGCCAAGCCGCCGGCCGGCGGCAAGCCGTCCGCGTCCAAACCGGCGGAGACCAAGCCGGCGCCGCCTCCGGCCAGGCTGGACGTCAAGCTGCAATGGCCGGCCGACGGCGCGCTGATCGCCGGCTTCGACGGCAACCGCAACAAGGGGCTGGATCTGGCCGGCAAGGCCGGCGATCCGGTGCGCGCGGCGGCAGCCGGCAAAGTGGTGTACGCCGGCAAGGGCATACGCGCCTACGGCAATCTGCTGATCGTCAAGCACAGCGAGAACACGCTGACCGTCTACGCCCACAATCAGAAACTGCTGGTGCAGGAAGGCCAGCAGGTGTCCGCCGGCCAGCAGATCGCCACCATGGGCGATTCCGCCGCCGACCGGGTCATGCTGCATTTCGAGCTGCGGCTGGGCACCCGGGTGGTCGATCCTGCCGCCTATCTGCCGCCGCGCTGACGCCGCTTGCCCGCGACGGCGGCTTGGCCTAAGCTCGCCGCTGTCGCACCCTCGCTCCAAACACAATGAGAAAATTCAGCCTGCTGCTGTTGTGCGCGCTGCTGGCCGCCTGCGCCGGCCCCCGCCCCCTTCCGTCCTCGGCGCCGGCTCCGCTGCCGGATATCGCGCCGCCGCCGTCGGAACCCCTCCCCCAAGCGCCTATCGTCGAACCGTCTCCGGCCGCGCCCGCGACGCAGCCCCAGGCCAGCGCACCCACGCCACGGCCGGCATCCGCCGCCTTCATCGCCGCGGCGGTGCCGCCGGGCGTGCGCGACCGCCAGGGCTGGATCGCCGACATCGCCGGCGCCTTCCGCCATCTGCGGATTCCCTCCACCGCCGAAAACGCCTGCGCGCTGGCGGCGGTGATCGAGCAGGAGTCGAGCTGGCAGGCCGATCCGGTGGTGCCGGGCCTGCCGCAAATCGTCTGGGGCAAGATAGAGGAGCGCGCGCACCGCTACCTGGTGCCGCTGGCCGTGGTGAAGGGCGCGCTGATGAAAACCTCGCCGAACGGCCAGAGCTACAAGACGCGGATAGACAATCTGCGCACCGAACGCGAGATGAACCTGCTGTACGAGGACATGTCGCGTGAAGCGAAAAAGCTGGGCCTGCCGCTGGACATGAAGAATCCGATACGCACCGGCGGGCCGATGCAGGTCAGCGTGGAGTTCGCCGAGGCCCACGCCAGGATCTGGCCCTATCCGTACCCGGTGCAGGGAAGCATACGCCACGAGGTGTTCAGCCGCCGCGGCGGCGTCTATTTCGGCGCCGCCATCCTGCTGCAATACCCGGCGCCGTACCAGGACATGCGCTACCGCTTCGCCGACTTCAACGCCGGCCGCTACAGCAGCCGCAACGCCGCCTTCCAGGCCGCGCTGACCCGGCTCTCCGGCCGCAGGCTGGCGCTGGACGGCGACCTGTTGAACTATCAGGGCAAGGCCGCCTCCGGCAGCCAACAGGCGGCGCTGTCGCTGGCCGGCCGGCTGGGCATGAGCGCCGCCGCCATCCAGCGCGATCTCGCGCAGGAAAAGAACGCCGCCTTCGGCCAGAGCCCGCTGTACCGGCAGGTGTTCGCGCTGGCCGACAGGCAGGCCGGCCGCGCGCTGCCGCGCGAGGCTATGCCGCAGATCGACCTGAAGAGCCCCAAGATCAGCCGCAAGCTGACCACGGAATGGTTCGCCGGCCGGGTGGACG
Source organism: Chromobacterium sp. CV08 (assembly GCF_051129845.1). Lineage (NCBI taxonomy): Bacteria > Pseudomonadati > Pseudomonadota > Betaproteobacteria > Neisseriales > Chromobacteriaceae > Chromobacterium > Chromobacterium sp. CV08. The sequence continues at coordinate 1,582,443 of NZ_CP150453.1, read as the reverse complement.
GCCGCTACCGCCGCTGCCTGGCCCGAGCCGCCGGCGCAGGCTGATGCGCGGCCGCTGACAACGTCATATAATGCCGACGCGACGGCCGGTTCTCCGGCCGTCGCCGCATTCAAAAAAAAACAGCGGCGACGCCGCACTCGCTCAGGTTAAGCCATGCGTTCCACTTTTTCCTATTTTCGCGGCTCGCTGGCCTTAGGCGCCGTCGCGCTGGCCGCCGTCGCCTGCTACGGGCACGCGCGCGGCGGCGTCGAACAGGCCGGCGCCTTCCTGCTGACCGCGGCGGTGCTGGCGGCGCTGGAAATCAGCGTCTCCTTCGACAACGCCGTCGTCAACGCCGGCGTGCTGAAGGCGATGAGCCCCCGCTGGCGCCGCGCCTTCATGACCGTCGGCATCGCCGTGGCCGTGTTCGGCATGCGCATCCTCTTCCCGCTGCTCATCGTCTCCACCGCCGGCGGCGTGTCGCTGGCCGACGCCTTCGACGTGGCCACCGAACAGCCCGAGCGCTACCAGCGCATCCTGCACGACAGCCATCTGGTGATCATGGGTTTCGGCGCCACCTTCCTGCTGATGGTGGTCATCGAATACTTCGTCCAGCACGAGAGGGACGAGCATTGGGTGCCCGTCGTCGAACCGCTGCTGGCCAGGCTCGACAGCGTCGAAAACGCGCAGTCGCTGGTGACCGTGCTGCTGGTGGCCATCGTCGCCGCGCTGCTGCCGGCCGGCCAGAGGATGGCCTTCGTCAGCAGCTGCTTCTGGGGCTATGTGGCCTTCATGGTGCTGCACATGTTCAAGCAGCTGTTCGGCGGCGTCGACATCCAGACCGCCGCAGCCAGGAACGGCCTGATCGGCTTCGTCTACCTGGAGGTGCTGGACGCCAGCTTCTCGATGGACGGCGTGATCGCCGCCTTCGCCATCACCAACGATTTCTGGCTGATCGCCGCCGGGCTCGGCGTCGGCGCGCTCTTCGTCCGCTCGCTGACCCTCTACCTGGTGGAGCGCGACATGATGGGCCGGTTCAAGTATCTGGAAGTCTCGGCCTTCTGGGCGATCGCCGCGCTGGTGGCCGTCATGTTCGCCGCCGCGCTGGGCGTCGAGCTCGGCGAGGTGACCGCCGGCCTGCTCAGCATCGCCATCATAGGCCTGGGCTTGCTGACCAGCCTGCCCGCGCGCGAATGAAACAGGGGCCGGGTTGCCCCGGCCCCTGCCCGTCCCGCCGTCCGGCGCCCCGCACGGGGCAACCGGCCGTCAGGCCGAAGTACTCAGCAGCGCGCCGACGCCGGCGCTGGCGCCGAACGGGCTCTGCTGCTGCAGATTATTGCTCAGATTCTGCAGAAAACTTTGCAGCGAGGACTGCGACGCCTGTCCGCTGCCGCCGACGCCCAGCGCCTGTTGCAGATTCTGGAACGCAGTCTGCAACGCCGAAGTGGCGTCGTTCTGGGTCCCGTTGCTGATATCCTGCAACAGCTGCTGCAGATTGTTCTGCAAGCCGCTGGCGCCGTAAGCGCCGGAGCTGCCGTCCTGGGCGCTGCCGCCCGTCGCGTCCGTCGACGACGATCCCTCCTGCTGCAAGGCCTGGAACAGCGAATGCATGAAGGCGTGGACCGCCTGCTGCTGGCTGCTTCCGGCCGCGGCGACCGTTCCGTCGTCGGCGCCGTCGGCGCCATCAGTCGACGATGCGGCGGAACCGCCCGTCGACGGCTGCAGCAGACCGGACTGTTGCAGCGCCTGCAACACGCTCTGCGCGAACTGCCCGCCGCCGCCGTGGCGGTGATGGCCGCCGCCGGCCCCCTGGACGGCACCGCCGCCGTCCTGCTGGCCCTGATCGCCCGACAGGGTTTCCTGGATATCGATCTGCGTGTATTGCAAAGAGATGGAGCTGCTGCCCAGCGACCCGACTGACATGATGCTCTCCTTCACGAACTGATCTACCCGCCACCGCTTGCGCTGACGGGAATATATCGGCACCGCGCCTCCCGGACTAAGCGCCGGACTGCAAATTTCTGTTAATTCAGGATATTTTCGCCGCCAGCCCGCGGCGGCATCGCTGTTCGCAGTATAGACGCCGCGCGTCTCAGGCGCTGGTGTCGACCAAGGAGCCGACGCCGCCCGCATTCAGCTGCTGGCCGTTCTGCAGCGTCACCAGGTTCTGCAGAAAGGTATGCAGCGAGGCCTGCGTCGACGCGCCGGTCGGCGTATCGCCGCCCAACGCCTGCTGCAGGCTCTTGAACGCGGCGCTCAGGCCCGAGGTGGCGTTGTTCCGGGTGCCTTCCCTGACATCCTGCAGCAACTGCTGCAGATTGCTCTGGAAATCGCCGTAGCCGCCGGCGGCCGCTCCCTGCTGGCCGTTGCCGGCGCCGCCTCCGGACAGGCCCTCCGACTGCACCGCCTGGTAGACCGCGTGGACGAAGGTATGCAGCGCCTGCTGCACATTGCCGCCGGCCGACGGCGCGCCGGCCGCGCCGATGCCGCCCGCGTCGCGGTCGCCGGCCTTGCCCGACGCCGATCCTGCGCCGGCCGCGGCGCCGATCACATTGACGCCGGACTGCTGCAGGGCCAGCACGACCTCCTGGCCGAAACCGCTGCCGGGGCCCTCGTCCCGGCCGTTGCGGGAGGCGCCGGCCGTGCGGACGCCGCCCTGCCCCGCCTGGGACAAGGCGCCGGCAGACGCTGCCGGCAGGTAAGAAACGGGAAGGGAACTGCCCACTGCGCCTAGCGACATCTCGTTCTCCTTGCATCGCGCCCAGAGACCTGTCACCTCGGCATGCGCATCCGCCCGGATCGCAGCCGACCAGCTCATGACAAACACAGCTCCAACGGCGGCGCCAGCCATGAGAAACGCATAGCGCCCCGTCCACTATAGGTGGAAAAAAACGGGGCGCGGCAAGGAAAAAACGGGAGGAAATTCAAGCGATGGCCGAAATGGCAGGCGGGGAAGCCGTCGCTAAGTGAAAACCGCAGCGGACACGGAGCCGGCCCGCCGCCGCAAATTTGAACAGGCTGTCAGATGCGGTAGCTGCTGCCGGTCATCAGCCTGGCCGACAGTTTCATCGCGGCCTTCAGCGGGCCCGGCAGTTCGGCCGCGCCCAGCTCGCGCGCCATTTCGGCGTGCTGCAGCTCGTCGTCGCGCATCTGGCTGACGATGGCGCGGCTGCGCTCGTCGCCTTCCGGCAGGGCGCTCAGATGGCTGTCGAGATGGGCGCCGACCTGGCGCTCGGTCTCCTGCAGAAAGCCCAGATTCCATTTGTCGCCGAACACGCCGGCCGCGACGCCCAGTGCCAGGGAGCCGGTGTACCACAGCGGATTGAACAGGCTGGGCCGACCGCCCAGCTCGCGGATGCGGCGCTCGGTCCAGGCCAGATGCTCCACCTCTTCCTGCGCCGCCTGGCGCAACGCCTCGCGCGCCGACGCGTCGCGCGCGGTCAGCGCCTGGCCCTGGTACAAGGCCTGCGCGCAGACTTCGCCGCAATGGTTGACCCGCATCAGGCCGAGCGCGTGCTTCTTCTCCGCCGCGCTGAGCCCGGCCTCGGCGATATCCTGGTCCGGGTGGGCGCGGGCGCTGTGCGCCGGCGCGCACAGCGTGCGCAGGCCCTTGTCCAGTTCGGTGATCAGCTTGTCCAGCATCGCGCGTTCTTCCTAGCGTAAATGGCGTCAAACAGCCGATTATACCCGGCCGGCACAGCGCCGGCAGCTGCTGATATAATCGCCCGGTCAAACAACAATGTTCAACGAACCCTGAAGGATTTCCGTCCATGGATCTCGCAAGCATCGGCCCGGGCAAAGACATGCCGGGCGACTTCAACGTCGTCATCGAAATCTCCGCCAACGCCGCTCCGATCAAGTACGAATACGACAAGGACTGGAACGCGCTGGTGGTGGACCGCTTCATGGGCACCTCCATGATGTATCCGGCCAACTACGGCTTCGTGCCGCAGACCCTGGCCGGCGATGGCGATCCGGTGGACGTGCTGGTCGTGACCCCGTTCCCGCTGCCGCCGGGCGTGGTGGTGCGCTGCCGCGCGCTAGGCCTGATCAAGATGGAAGACGACGGCGGCGTCGACGCCAAGCTGGTCGCCGTGCCGGTCGAAAAGCTGTGCCCGATGTACAAGTCCATCCAGAAGCTGGAAGACCTGCCGGAACTGCTGCGCAACCAGATGGTGCACTTCTTCGAGCACTACAAGGATCTGGAAAAGGGCAAATGGGTCAAGATCCAGGGCTGGGGCACGCTGGAAGACGCCAAGACCGAACTGGTCGAAGGCATCGCGCGTTTCGGCAAGTAAACGCCGCGCCAATCGAAGAACCGGCCGAGTGGCCGGTTTTTTTACCGCCCGACGATGCTGCATTGCACAATTTCAGCATTACACCGGATAATGGTTTGCCGTGGCCGGCATCTTCTGCCACTCTGTCCGATAGCAAACACCGCCCGACGGCGGCCTGGTGGTCTCTGACATGGTCGTTTCCCGCCGCATCGGGGGGCAAGCCCCCCACCTTTCCTGGTTCCTGCGCCGCCTCGAGGCGCAAGGACTCGCCGCGCCGGTCGATCGCGCCCCGCCGGCGCGGCTGCCGCCGGACTGGGTCGGCATCGAGCTGGCCGACTGTTGGCTGGATCTGGGCCGGGACGGCGATCTGCCGCTGGCCGAGCGCATGGCGCATTGCCGCGACACCGGCCTGGATTTGGTCGAACTGGCCGGAGACTGGCTGGAGCCGGCCGCCGAACATGGCTTCATGCTGCTGGTCGGCAACGCGCCCGCGCCGGCCAGCGCCGCTTGGCGGGTTCTCGACGCGCTGGCTCCCCGTCCGGGCTGCTGGCTGCACTGCGGGCCGACCCACAGCGCGCGCTTCTGCCAGCGCGTCTTCGCCGCGATGCAGCATCAGGGGCTCTCCGCCCTCCCGACTCCGGATGGATCGCCTCATCCGTTGGACTGGGAAAAAATGCTGCAGACGCAATGGCTGATAGCCGAGAAACTGCGGCAATTGGCCGAAGACTATCTGTCGTCTCAAATAGGACACCCTCCGCCCTATCCGTCGCCATTGCCGGACGAAGTCCGGCACTTCGCCGCCAATTTGGCGCGCGGCATCCTGCTGACGCTGCCGGAGGAGGCCGCGCTGCGCGCATGGGCGGAGCGCATCGACGCGGTCCTGCAGCAGCGAGGCTGAGCCGCGGCCCCGATATATTCCGCTTCGCTGACAAGTCGCTTCCAACGACGGACCAGGCAGCCGCTACCGTTCAGCCTACGCAACTCGATTGAATGAGTTCGCCCGATGCCGTTAAGCGGTTTTTGAAAGATTCCTTCTTCAAACTCAATAAAATAAATCCTGCCATAACAATATGCATGGCCTTTTACTGCATTATTTTATACCCGCAGCAGGCCTATTACAGCTCATACTCATTCAAATCCAGTCAATACATTTCTCTCATTCAAAAAGACCACGCCAATGTTAAACAGCATAAACTCCTCAAACAACCATATAAAGCTAGCGGAGACGGATCCCCATGCAGCAGATGCCTTGACCGAATGGGAGCAAAGTGGACCGGAAAGAGAACGCTACGATAGATCACGGCTCGCAGAAAAAATCAGAGACGCCATCAAATACAATCGCACGTCCCTGCATTTTAACGAATCGGTAAGCTCCCTTCCTCCACTTCCGGCGGGCTTGGAAAGACTGGAGATAGATATTTACTTAAACTTGAGAGCGCTGCCCCCGCTGCCCAAAAGCTTGCAACACCTCGCAATAGAAAACTACAACGGCCCTATTCCCGAACTTCCCGAAGGTTTGCAATCTCTCTTTATCCGTCAATGCGAAGCCCCCTTTCCCAAATTGCCTGAGCACTTGAAAAAACTAGAGATATGCAGTTGTGAATTAGAGAACCTACCTCCAATGCCTTCCAAGCTATTGGAATTGAAGCTAGACTCTGTGAAAATCAAACACGCTCCGGAACTCCCCAATACATTATCGATTCTTGAGCTTCATGGGATAGATGGAATTCACGCCATCCCAAGCCTGCCAAACCATCTGGATACGCTAAAAATTACATATTGCAATAATTTCACATCCTTGCCAAACCTGCCAGACAATCTTTCCCATCTGCAAATACAGTACAATCACACTATTAAAGAGCTGCCACAGCCCTTACCATCCAGCCTGAAGACTTTAACGATTGATTATTGCAAAAGTCTGGCGCTGCCCATCAACCTCCCCCCAAACCTCCGCGACATTACAATGGTCGCGCCTTCGCGAGTCAAGTGGGAAATAGCCATCAACGATATTCCCAACAGCCTGAAGAATATCAATATTGCAGATATAGAAATCAATCCGAATTTAATAAAAGAGCGCAGAGACATCAAAATAAATGGTCGAAGCACCGACATCGCCGCAGATTTCAAACCAGGGGATTTGATTTACGGCCTGGCGCGACCGCGTCAAGCAGCTCTGAATATGCTATTCTCGACAAGCGGTGATAGCAAGAAGGAGATTCGCATCCAAAATGACATAACCAATGCAGTTTGGGAAAGAGACTCGACACATTTCAATTCCGATGAGGAAATCAGACAAAAACTGATGGATTCGGATAGAGCCATTCAGTATAAAAACTTTTTGCTCAATCATGAAAAATACAATGTTACCGAAAGAAAAGTAAGCACTCAGGACAGCAGAGACCAAGGCTGGATTAGAACAAGTAAGGCAGGACTTGAATTTCAAACACAAGTGAGAAATGGGAAAGTCCTGTTTTGTGTTGATCACCTGATAGATAGCATTCCTGAGATTGCAAAAAAGCAAGGCGATTATGGAAGGGCGATTACCGCATCGGAGCTGAGATGGCTGTATAGAAACAAAGAAAGCACATCGATAAAGGAAAACGTACAGTTCTATCTACAGGGCAAACCCGTCTCGCAAGAATATGTCTTCTCTCTAACGGCTTGGAACTTGTATCAACCTAAAAAATGGTCACGCCCAGAAACCAGAAATTAGACACCGCATCTCGGATGGCCATCTGAATGAACCTATGAAACTTGCCCCGGCTCGGAAAGGCGTGGGCAAGTTTTCCGGCTCGACCAAAATCAAGCGACAGAATCATCGAATGGCATGAATATGCCAACCGAGCCCGACAAGGCAGCAAGTTCGCAGAACGGGCTGAGGCTCTCGACAAGCCTGATAAAAAACCCGCCGCTGGCGGACCAGGGCGGGTCGGATCTGCGAAACCGCGGAACGGAATCAGGCGGCGGCGGTGGCGTTCTTCTTGCGCGTCACGGCGGCGCTGGCGGCCTTGGCCGAGTTGGTGGCGGCTTCGACGCCGGCTTCGGCGATCTCGGCGCCCACCTTCTTGGCGGTCTTGGACACGCTCTCGAAAGCGGCGGTCGACGTGTTCAGCAGCGTCTTCAGCGCGGCGACGGCGATGTCGGAACCGGCAGGCGCGCTCTTGGACAGGCGGTCCAGACTGGTTTGCAGCGCCTTGTTGTTTTCGGCGATCTGCTCTTCGACGAAGGCGGACAACTCGTTCTGGGTAGCCAGCGCGGCATCGTAGACATTGCGGGCGGCCGAGAAGGCCTGGTCCAGCGCCGGCTGAGTCAGGCCGCTTTGCAGCTCGCCCAGCGCCTTGGCGTCTTTCACTTCGCTGAGCGCCTTGAACGCTTCGGCGTTGTCGCTCAGCAGTTTGCGCGACAGGTCCAGCTGCAGGCTGGCGAAACGCTCGGCGCCGGCGAGGACGATGGACGACAGGCGGACAGCCTTGTCAAACTGCGACTGGCCGAGCGCGGAGAGTTCCTGGGTGGTGGTAAACATGTAATCAGCTCCTAGAATGTCGGTAGACAACGACTCAGTGTTACAGCGAGCAAGACTGGTACCGCGAATGATGTTGCACTGCAACAACCATACTGTAGCGTGAAAGTTTCAGTCCGGTCAAGACAATGTTGCATTGCACAATAAACTAAGCGGCTATTCCGCCAAGCTTTTTACCAGCCCATCATTCCATATTCATGACAATGCCGCACCTGTCCCCACAGACATGATTGCCGACCAAATTTTTTGCATCGCAACAGCCTGGACGCGGCCATTGGACGGCCGCGGCCGCCCGCACTCCGGCCGCGCCGTCACCGCCATTGAAACGCGGGCCTCAAGCCAGTAAACTCGGTCCATAGAAGAAATCTATCCATATTAAAGCTACCCCAATGAGCCCTGTGGCCAACGCATTCGACATCAAATCCGCCAGCCTGGACCTGCTGGCGATCCTGTTGCGCACCGACAACCTGGACGAACTGAGCCAGGCGCTGGACGCGCGCTTCGGCAACACCAACGACGCCCCCGCCGAAGCTTTCGTGCTCGATGTGGAGGCGCTGCCCAATCCGGCCGAGCTGGATCTGGGCCGCCTGCTGCCGCTGCTCAGCCGCCGCGGCATCCGCGCGGTGGCGCTGCGCCATCCTGACAATGCGCTGGCGGCGGTGGCCAGCCGCTTCGGCCTCGCCTTCGCCAACAATGCCGCCCAGCCGCGCTCGGTGCAGCCGGTGCAGGAACCGGCGGCCAAACCGGCCGTCGAAGCTGCTGCCTCCGCGCCGGCCGCCGCGATGATCATCGACCGCCCGGTGCGCGCCGGCCAGCAGATCTACGCCAAGGGCGGCGATCTGGTGGTGCTGGCGATGGTCAGCGCCGGCGCCGAGGTCATCGCCGACGGCAATATCCACGTCTACGCGCCGTTGCGCGGCCGGGCGCTGGCCGGCGCCCGCGGCAACCACGCCGCCCGCATCTTCACCCGCAGCATGGAGGCCGAGCTGGTCTCCATCGCCGGGGTGTACCGGACGATAGAACAGGCACTGCCGGACAGCATCCTGGGCAAACCGACCCAGATTTATCTTGAGAACGAGCGTCTGGTGATGACAGCGCTCGGCGAGTAACACATACCAGAGGAAAGCCCCGTGGCAAAAATCATCGTTGTGACATCCGGCAAGGGTGGCGTAGGCAAAACCACCACCAGCGCGAGCTTCGCCTCCGGCCTGGCACTGCGCGGCCACAAGACTGCCGTGATCGACTTCGACGTCGGCCTGCGCAATCTCGACCTGATCATGGGCTGCGAACGCCGCGTGGTGTACGACCTGATCAACGTCGTCAATGGCGAGGCCACGCTGAACCAGGCGCTGATCAAGGACAAGAACTGCGACAATCTGTTCATCATCCCGGCCTCGCAGACCCGCGACAAGGACGCGCTGACGCTGGAAGGCGTCGAGAAGGTGCTGCAGAGCCTGGCTGAGGCCGGTTTCGACTACATCGTCTGCGATTCCCCGGCCGGCATCGAGAAAGGCGCGCTGATGGCGCTGTACTTCGCCGACGAAGCGCTGATCGTCACCAACCCGGAAGTGTCGTCGGTGCGCGACTCCGACCGCATCCTGGGCATTCTGTCCTCGAAGTCCAAGCGCGCCGAGGAAGGCCGCGAGCCGGTGAAGGAGCATCTGCTGATCACCCGCTACGCGCCGGGCCGCGTCGACAAGGGCGAAATGCTGTCGGTCGACGACGTCAAGGAAATCCTGCGGGTGCCGCTGCTGGGCGTCATTCCGGAATCGCAAAGCGTATTGCAGGCCTCCAACTCCGGCACGCCGGCCATCCACCTGAAAGGTTCCGACGTCGCCGAGGCCTACACCGACGTGGTGGCGCGCTTCCTCGGCGAACAGCGGCCGATGCGCTTCCTGGACGCGCCCAAGGTCGGTATCCTCAAGCGCCTGTTTGGAGGTTGAGCATGTCATTGATCGATATGATTTTCGGCAAGCGGCAGAAATCCGCCGCCATCGCCCGCGAACGCCTGCAGATCATCCTCGCGCACGAGCGCAACGGCCGCCACGCGCCGGACTACCTGCCCGCCCTGCAACGCGAACTGATGGAAGTGATTTCCAAATACGTGTCGGTCAATCTGGACGACATCAAGGTGCAGGTGGAGCGCCAGGACGATTACGAAGTCCTGGAAGTCAACATCGTACTGCCGGAGCAACAGCGCTAAGCCATGACGCTGACCGAACTGCGCTATATCGTGGCGGTGGCGCGCGAGCGCCACTTCGGCCGCGCCGCCCAAAGCTGCTTCGTCAGCCAGCCGACGCTGTCGATCGCGATCAAGAAGCTGGAAGACGAGCTGGGCATCACCCTGTTCGAACGCGGCGGCCAGGAGGTGGCGGTCACTGAAATCGGCGAGCGCATCATCGAGCAGTCGCAGCGGGTGCTGGAAGAGGCCGAGGCGGTGAAACGGCTGGCCGGCGAGCATCAGAACGAGCTGGCCGGGCCGCTGAAGCTGGGCGTGATCTTCACCATCAGTCCCTATCTGCTGCCGAAGCTGATCCCCGCGCTGCGCATCCTGGCGCCGGACATGCCGCTGATACTGGAGGAGAACTACACCTCCCGGCTGGCGGAAATGCTGAAGCGCGGCGAGGTCGACGCCATCATCGTCGCCGATCCGTTCGAGGAGACCGGCGTCGAAGCCTGGCCGCTGTACGACGAGCCCTTCGTCGTCGCGATGCCCAAGGGCCATCCTTGGGAAAAGCAACGGCAGGTCGCCGCCTGCCAGCTGGCCGAGGAAAGCGTGCTGCTGCTGACCCAGGGCAACTGCTTCCGCGACCAGGTGCTGCAGGCCTGCAGCGAACTGTCCAGCCGCCAGAACCATGGCAACGGCCTGGCCGGCACGCTGCAGGGCAGCTCGCTGAACACGATACGCCACATGGTGGCCAGCGGCATGGGCGTGACCGTGATGCCGACCACCTCGGTCGGCCCCGGCGACGAGACGCTGCTGTCGGTGGTGCCGTTCAGCGAGCCGGCGCCGCGGCGCCGCGTGCTGCTGGTCACCCGCAAGCAGTTCTTCCGCAAGAAGGCGATAGACACGCTGCAGCAGGCCGTCTTCCGCTCCGGCCTGCCCGGCGTGCTGATGCTGGAAGGCGAACCGAAACTGGCCTGACTTTTGCGGCGCCGGCCGTTTGCTGCCGGATGCGGGACGCGGAAAACGTCTCGCAGCGACAATAGCCCGCCCGGCGCCGCCGAGCGGGTTTTTTCCATCCGGCAGGAGCCCGGCCCGCCTCGCCGGCGAGTGCCGGATCGAGATCGGCGAGCCGAAACCGCCGCAGCGGCGCATCGCGGGGAATTTGCGACATTCCGGCGGCATGAACGGTTTGTTCCGATCAGAAACAATGATAAAGTCATGAGCCCGACGCCAACCGAAGCGAAAAGAGCGCCATGAACGCCAATCCCCTGCTGCAAGACTGGTCCACCCCCCACCAGTTGCCCCCGTTCGACCGGATACTCCCCCAACACTTCGAAACCGCCTTCGACGCGCTGTTCGCCGAACACCTGGCCGAGATCGACGCGCTGGCAGCGCTGCCCGACGCGCCGGACTTCGACAATACCGCCGCCGCCTTCGACCGCAGCGGCCTGCGGCTGGAGCGCGTCCAGTTGTTGCTGGACAATCTGACCGCGTCGGAAACCTCGGCCGAGTTGCAGCAGGTCGAACGCCGCATGGCGCCGAGGCTGGCCGAGCACAACAGCCGCGTCTACATGCACGCCGGCTTCTTCGCCCGGCTCGACGCCGTCCACGCCCGACGCGGCGAACTCGGCCTCGGCGAGGAACAGGACCGCCTGCTGGACCGGATACACCGCGACTTCGTCCGCGCCGGCGCCAAGCTGCAGGGCGAGGACCGCCTGCGCTACGCCGAGATCGTCTCCAGGCTGGCCGAGCTGACCACCGCTTTCGGCCAGAACGTGCTGGCCGACGAGGCCGAATACGCGCTGCCGCTGGGCGAAGACCAGCTCGCCGGCCTGCCGCCCTTCCTGCTCGACGCCGCCCGCGCCGCCGCCGAGGCGCGCGGCCTGGCCGGCTGGGCGATCACGCTGTCGCGCTCGTCCATCGTGCCCTTCCTGACCTTCTCCAGCCGCCGCGAGCTGCGCGAAGCCGCCTGGCGCGCCTGGACCGGCCGCGGCGAGCACCCGGGACGCGACAACCGCCCGCTGGCCCGGGAAATCCTGGCGCTGCGCGTCGAACAATCCAGGCTGCTGGGCTTCGACAGCTTCGCCGACTACGCGATGGCCAACCGCATGGCCGGCACGCCGGCCGCGGTGCACGCGCTGCTGGAACAGGTCTGGGAGCCGGCCAAGGGCCGCTTCGAGGCGGAAAAGGCCATGCTGCGCGACGAGGCGGCCCGCCTAGGCGAGCCGGCCGACATCCAGCCCTGGGACTGGTTCTACCTGGCGGAAAAAGTGCGCATCGCCCGCTACGCGCTGGACGACGCCGAGATCAAACCCTACTTCGGCCTCGACAATATGATCGCGGCGATGTTCGACGTCGCCGGCCGGCTGTTCGGCCTCAGCTTCGCCGAACGGCGCGACCTCAAGCTCTACCACCCGGACGTGCGCGCCTGGGAGGTCAGCCGCGGCGGCAAGACGATAGGCCTGTTCCTCGGCGACAACTACGCGCGCCAGAGCAAGCGCGGCGGTGCCTGGATGCACGTCTACCGCTCCCAGGCCCGCAACGGCGGCGAGTCGCTGCCCATCGTCGTCAACAACAACAACTTCGCCAAGGCCGGCCATGGCCAGACGCTGCTGAGCTTCGACGATGTGCGCACGCTGTTCCACGAATTCGGCCACGGCCTGCACGGCCTGCTGTCCGACGTCGAGTACCGGCTGCTGGCCGGCCCCAACAGTCCCTGGGACTACGTCGAGCTGCCGTCGCAGCTGATGGAAAACTGGGCCCTGGTGCCCGAAGTGCTGGCCAAGCACGCCCGCCACGCCGAGACCGGCGCGGCCATCCCGGCCGAGCTGGTCGCCAAGATCAAGGCGGCGCGCCACTTCAACCAGGGTTTCGAGACGGTGCGCTACACCGCCTCCACGCTGATCGATCTGGCGCTGCACCAGCGCACCGACGCCGACGGCGTCGACATCGCCGCCTTCGAGGCCGCCGAGCGCGAACGGCTGGGCGTCCCGGCCACGGCCGACATGAACCACCGTCCGCCGCATTTCCGCCACATCTTCACCGGGCCGGAATACGCCGCCGGCTACTACGTCTACATGTGGGCGGAAGTGCTGGAGGCCGAGGCCTTCGCCGCCTTCGAGGAGGCCGGCGATCCGTTCGACCCGGAGCTGGCGGACAAGCTGCACCGCCACATCTACAGCGCCGGCGACGCCCGCGAACAGCGTGCGGCCTTCCGCGCCTTCCGCGGCCGCGATCCGCGGGCGGAGGCGATGCTGCAGAGCCGCGGCCTGATCTGAGCATGGCAAAGGGCCGGCCGCGACCGGCCCGACGCCATTGCCATCGGCAGAAAAATGGATAGACTAGCCATCCCATTCAGTTACAAGTTGATCGACCAATCATGACAAAAACAATCAAATGGCTGGCTCCGGCCCTGATCGTCCTGGCCGCAGGCGGCCTGTACTGGAAATCGCAACATCACGCCGAACCGGCCAGCCGGCCGCAGAGCGAGAAAGCGGCTCGCATCCATTACGAAACCTACGAAAACGGCCGCTTCCCGTTCTCGCTGCCCTTCCCCAAGGGCCTGCTGATCCCCGGCGACGGATCGGACAACGGCGACGGCATGACCTTCACCTCGCCGGACCAGCAGACCGTCATGACCGCATCCGGCATCAACAACGCCACGGAAAGCACGCTGCAAGACGAGTACCGCAGCGCTTTGAAAGAACAATCCGAGTCCGGCGCGCCCCGCCAGGTCACGTTCAAGGCGATCAAGAAGAACTGGTATGTCGTTTCCGGCACCGAGGGCGACAAGATCTTCTACCAGAAGACCTATCTGGTCGACGACCAGTTCATGACCTTCCGCATCCGCTATCCGGCCAGCCAGCGGGCGCAGTGGGACCCCATCGTCGCCCATGTCAGCGGCAAGTTCATCGTCACGCCGGGCAGCATCCAGTAAGCCCGGCAGGCCCGCATCATAGGAAACCGCATGAACAACCCGCTGCTGCAAGCCTGGGACACGCCGCACCGGCTGCCGCCGTTCGACCTCATCGCCGCCGGGCACTTCGCGCCGGCGATCGAGCAGCTGATGGCCGAACACAGGCTGGCCGTCGCCGCCATCGCCGACCGGGCCGAGGCGGCGGACTTCGCCAACACGGTGGAGGCGCTGGAAGCCACGGCGCTGCCGCTGAAGCGGGTGACGCTGGTGCTGCACAATCTGTGCAGCTCGCACTCCAACCCGGAACTGCGCGCCGCCGAGCGCGAGCTGGCGCCCAGGCTGGCCGCCCACCACGGCGCCGTCTATCTCGACGAAAAGCTGTTCGCCCGGCTGGACGCCGTGATGAGCCGGGCGGCGACGCTGGAGCTGAGCGAGGAACAGCGCCGGCTCTTGCAGCGGCTGCACCTGGACTTCACGATGGCCGGCGCCCGGCTGCGAGGCGAGGCCCGGCGCGAATTCGCCGACTGCGTCGCCGAACTGGCCCGGTTGTCGGCCGAGTTCGGACAGAACGTGTTGGCCGACGAGGCCGAATACGCGCTGCCGCTGCGCGGCGAGGCGGAACTGGCCGGCCTGCCGCCGTCGCTGCGCGACGCGATGGCCGAGACCGCCCGCCAGCGCGGCCTGGACGGCCATGCCGTCACGCTGGCGCGCTCGTCGGTCACCGCCTTCCTCGCCCATTCCAGCCGCGCCGACCTGCGCGAGACCGTCTGGCGCGCCTGGACGAGCCGCGGCACCGACCCGAGACGCGACAACCGCCCCATCGTCAGCCGCATCCTGCGGTTGCGCCAGCGGCAGGCCCGGCTGCTGGGCCATGCCGACTACGCCGAGTTCGCGCTGGGCGACCGCATGGCCGGCACCCCGGCGGCGGCGCACAGGCTGCTGGAACAGGTATGGGAGCCGGCCAAGGCGCTGATGGCGAGGGAAAAGGAGCAATTGCAGGCGCTGGCTCGCGAGCTGGGCGCCGGCGACGACATCGCGCCATGGGACTGGCGCTATCTGGCCGAGAAGCTGCGCCAGCGCGATTACGCGCTGGACGACGCCGAGATCAAGCCCTACTTTTCGCTGGAGAATATGCGGGCGGCGATGTTCGACGCCGCCGGCAGGCTGTTCGGCCTGTCCTTCGTCGAACGCGGCGACCTGCCGCGCTACCACCCCGATGTGCGCGGCTGGGAGGTACTTCGCGACGGCGCCGTCATCGGCGTGTTCCTCAGCGACAACTTCGCCCGTCCCGGCAAGAAGGGCGGCGCCTGGATGAGCGTCTACCGCGCCCAGGGCCGCCACGGGGGCGTCTCGCTGCCCATCGTCGTCAACAACACCAATTTCGCCCGCGGCGAGCCTGCGCTGCTCGGCTTCGACGACGTCCGCACGCTGTTCCACGAATTCGGCCACGCGCTGCACGGCCTGCTGTCCGACGTCGAATACCAGCGCCTGTCCGGCACGCAGGTGCTGCGCGACTTCGTCGAGCTGCCGTCGCAGCTGATGGAAAACTGGGCCTGGGCGCCGGAACTGCTGGAAAAGCACGCGCGCCACGCCGACAGCGGCGAGCCGCTGCCGCCGGCGCTGCTGGCCCGCATCCTGGCGGCGCAGAACTTCCAGCAGGGCTATGCCACCGTGCGCTACGCGATCTCGGCGCTGCTGGACCTGGAACTGCATCAGCAAGCCGACGGCGTAGCCGATCCGGCGGCGTTCGAAGCCGCGCTGTGCCGGCATTACGGCCTGCCGCCGGAAGCCGGACTCGCCCACTCGCTGCCCCACTTCAACCATCTGTTCAATGGCGGCTACGCAGCCGGCTACTACGTCTACCTGTGGGCCGAGATGCTGGAGGCGGAGGCCTTCGCCCGTTTCGAGGCCGCCGGCGACGTCTTCGATCCGGCGCTGGCCGACAGCCTGCTCCGCCACATCTTCAGCGTCGGCAACGCCCGGTCGCCGCAGCAGGCGTTCATGGCCTTCTGCGGCCGCGAACCGTCGGCGGAGGCGATGCTGGCCAAGCGCGGCCTGGTCGGCTGAACACCGCGCCGCAACACTCCCCCCTACCTATGGGCAGGAAAATGAGAATGTCATTGATATATTGCGGCGCTGCCGGGATACTGTCGCATTCTCATCCCTACTGATGACATGGGGACATGCGCGCGCAATGCCATCCTCCGCTTCGCAAGCTGTTCGGTCGCGGCGGCCGGCGGCCTGCCTCCCCTGCCGATCAACCAACAGGACCCACCATGATCCACAGCGCAGAACCGAAGGAGAGCGACATTCCCGCCGTCGACACGCGGGCCGCGATCGAAATCTTTTTCTACGCCTACAAGGCCCTGACCACCAAGCCCGATGAGATACTGGCCAAACGCGGGCTGGCGAGAGTCCACCACCGCATCCTGTTCTTCGTCGCCCGCTACCCAAAGTTGTCGGTCAAGGATCTGCTCGCCTTTCTCGGCGTCACCAAGCAGGCGATCAACATTCCGCTGCGCCAGCTGCTGGAAATGGGTCTGGTAGGCAGCCAGGCCGCGCCGCACGACAAGCGCGTCAAACAGCTGACGCTGAGCGAGGAGGGCCTGAAGCTGGAAGAGGCGCTGCACCGCGAGCAGCAACGGTTGCTGCAAACCGCCTTCGGCGACTGTGGCGGCAGGGCCACCCGCGACTGGTTTCAGATCAACGGCAAGCTGTCCGAGCACATGCAGCCCTGACGGCCATCCAAAACAAACGGCCCGGTGCGCGCCCGGGCCGTCGTTTCGTCGTCGCTCAGTCTATGCCGACATAGCTGACTTCCAACACCTCGATGTCCTCGTCGCCGTCCGGACCGCGGAACAGCACGCTGTCGCCCTCGCGCGCCTTCAGCAGCGCCCGGGCGATCGGCGAGATCCAGCTGATGCGGCCGCGCGCCAGATCGATCTCGTCGACGCCGACGATGGACAGCCGCTGCTCGCTGCCGTCGCCGCGCTGGATCAGCACGGTGGCGGAGAAGAACACCTGGTCGGTCGCCTCGCGCGTCTCCGGGTCCACCACCTCGGCGATCTCCAGCCGCTTGGTCAGGAAACGGATGCGGCGGTCTATCTCGCGCAGCCGGCGCTTGCCGTACAGGTAGTCGCCGTTCTCCGAGCGGTCGCCGTTGCTGGCGGCCCAGTTGACCACCTGCACCATCTCCGGCCGCTCGCGGTTGACCAGCTGGTACAACTCGTCCTTCAGACGGCGCCAGCCTCCCGGCGTGATGTAGTTCTTCGTCGACGCCGGCAAGCGCCGCTCGGCCGGCAGATCGTCGTCCTGCTGCTCGTCTTCCTTGGTAAACGCCTTGCTCATATCGGTTTCCATCATGCGGGTTGGCCGCGCAAGCTGGCTGCGCGCGTCGTCGGATTATGCCGGAAGCGGCGCCCCGCCTGCCAGCAGGGACAGGCAGTAGGGCAGCAGCGACTTGGGCCTCAGCTTGACCCGCCGCAGTTCGGCCGCGTCCAGCCAGGCCAGCTCGTAATGGTTGTCCGGCGACAGCTTGGCCAGCTCCGGCCCGCCCAGCCTCAGCATGCCGCGATGCTCGCGCGCGACGAAGACGTGCTCGACGCGGCTCTCGCTCTCCAGCACGCACAGCGGCCCGAGCTCCAGCCAGACATTGAGGCCGGTCTCCTCGCGCGTCTCGCGGACGCAGGCCATCGCCGGCGTCTCGTTTTTCTTGATATTGCCGCCCGGCAAGGCGTAATAATCCTTGCCCGGCTTCACCCGGCGCATCAGCAGCAGCCTGCCGTTCTCGATGATGACGATGGCGGCGCGCTGCCTGCGCGGCGGCGGCAAGCCCGCCGCGCCGTCGTTCAAGCCGAAATCTTCCACAATGTCCCCGGAAACAGAACGGGCAACCACCGTCCGGCGATCGCCCGTATCGTCAATCCGCCGGCTAGCGGCGAAGCTTATTCCTGGCGCGGCGCGGCCTTGGGCTTGCGCGCCGAACCCCTGCGCTGGCCGCCGGCCTTCTTGCCGCCGGTCACCGTCAGGTTGGACCACTTCATCACCGCCGCCACCTCGGCCGCGTTCAGCTCGTAGAACTGGCCGCGCTTCAGCCGCGGGGGCAGGCCGATATTGCCGAAGCGCACGCGCATCAGCCGGCTGACCGTCAGGCCGAAATGCTCGAACATCCGGCGCACTTCGCGATTGCGGCCTTCCTTGATCACCACGTTGAACCACTGGTTGGCCGACTCTTCCTGGCCGCCGGTCTGGAAGATGCGGTCGAAACGCGCCTCGCCGTCCTCCAGCTCCACGCCCTTGACCATTTCCTTCATGATCTCGGGAGTCAGCTCGCCCAGCACGCGCACCGAGTACTCGCGCTCGACCTCGAAGCTCGGGTGCATCATGCGGTTGGCCAGCTCGCCGCTGGTCGTGATCAGCAGCAGGCCGGAAGTGTTGACGTCCAGGCGGCCGATGGCCACCCAGCGGCTGGACTTGGCCTGCGGCAGGCGGTCGAACACGGTCACGCGGCCTTCCGGGTCGTCGCGGGTGACGATTTCGCCCTCTTCCTTGTGGTACATGATGACGCGCGGCAGGCGGTCCGGCCATTTGAGCTTGATGGCGTCGCCCTTGACCGTCACCTTGTCGTGCGGGCCGACCTTGTCGCCGAGGCTGGCCTTCTTGCCGTTGACCAGCACCAGGCCGGCCTCTATCCACTCTTCCATCTCGCGGCGGGAGCCGACGCCGGACGAGGACAGCGCCTTCTGCAGGCGTACCGGCTCGATCTCGTTCAGATCGACGCGCACTTCCTTCAGCTTCTGGGCCTTGCTCTTGATGTCCTGGCTGGGGCTGCGCAGACGCAGCTTCTTGGCCTTCTGCACCAGCTGCTTCGGCTTGCCCTCGCCCCGGGTCCGGTTTTCCGCCTTGGCGTCGGCCTGCGGGGCCTTGCCGGCGCCGCCCTGCCGCCCCTTGGCGGCATTGCCGTTGGCCGCCGGACGGGCGGCGTTCTTGTTGCCGAAGCGCTGTTCATGGTCCAGCGCCACATTGCCGTTGACATCGCCGTTGCTGTCGCGCTGATATTGCGGCTTGCGGTTGCCGGCGGCCATCATCTGTTGTTCCTGCTCGCGGCGCGACATCTTGAACAGCGGCACGCCGTCCTGCGACGGCATCACCGGATTGCCGTAGGCGTCGCGCTGCTGGCGCGGGCCGCCGCGGCGGCCTTGCTGGCCCTGCGGCTGTTGCGGGAAACGCTGCTGCTTGCCGGCGGCCGGCGAGGGCTTGCCCTGGCGGGCCTGTGCCTGGCCCTGGGCGCGGCCGGCGTTCTGGCGCGGCTGCGAGGTTTCATGGCCCTTGGCACGCGCAACCGGCTGGCGCGCGTGGGTACGTTGTCCTTTTGTAGACATGTGCTTGCTCTTTCAATGGGAGCAACTGGCAGAACGGTTATTCTGCGACAGGCTCTAAATTGTCCGCCTCATCGTCGAGGGGGAGATCGTCCGCGCCCGCATCGGGGCCGTCGTCCTGCGTTTTGGGGTCCGGCACCACCAGGCTTCCCAGCTCCGCCAGCGGCGGCAGATCATTCAGCGAAACAAAGCTCAGATCGTCCAGGAATTTGCGCGTGGTGGCGTACAGGCCGGGCCGGCCCGGTACGTCCTTGTGACCGATGACCTCGATCCAGCCGCGCTCCAGCAGCGTCTGCATCACATTGGTGGACACCGACACGCCGCGTATGGCTTCGATGTCCCCACGGGTCACAGGTTGTTTGTAGGCGATGATCGCCAACGTTTCCATCACCGCCCGCGAGTAGCGCGGCGGCTTTTCCGGATTGAGCCGGTTCAGATAAGGCGTGAATTCGGCCCGGGCGCGGAAGCGCCAGCCGGAAGCCAGCTTGACCAGCTCGATGCCGCGTCCCCGCCAGTCGACCTGGATCTGCTCCAGTATGTCGTTGATCAGCGCCGCCTTGACGTCCTCGGTGAACAGCCGTTTCAGCTGCGATACCGGCAACGGTTCCTGTGCGGTCAGCAAGGCCGTCTCCAGCACGATCTTCAAATATTTCAAGTCGGTAATGGTGGACATTAAACCGTGATGCCGGAGATTCGGGTTTTCAAGCGCGGGAAGCCGACGATTCTACACGTTTTCAGCCGCGCGGGAAACTACTCGATCAGGCTGGCCAGCGAGGTCAGGCTGTAGCGCCGCAACACCGTGCCGTCCGCCAGCCTGACATCCTCCAGCATCTGTCCGCCGCAGGCCTCGACGGTGCGGGTCGCCGCCGGATTGGCGGAATCGCACACCACCACCCAGTTGCCGCAGGCCGGCAGCCCGGCCATCGCCTGCACGTACTGCAGCAGCACGCGCCCGTAGCCGTTGCCCCGCCACTCGGGCAGCACCTCGAAACCGATATGGCCGATCCGGTCCTGGATCACCTCGGTCTCGCCGCGCCGCAGCCTGGCCGCGCCGGCGATCTCGCCGTCGTCCTCGAGCAGGAACCAGGTCTGGTAAGGCACCCAACCGGCCGGCAACGCCTCGCCGTCCGCATGCCTGACCATCTTGCGAAACCAGTCGTCGGCGTCGTCGCCCAGCTCCCGGTAGTATTCGAAGTCCTCGCCGCGACAGCGCTGGAAATAGCGACGATAGGCGGCCAGATGCTGCTCGCTGGCGGATTCGATTTTCATTGACGGCTCTCCCAGTCGATACTCCCATCGTAAACACCCAGTCGGCGAGGTCAAGGTCTTTAAGAGCCTATTCAAGGTCTTTTTGCGGCAGCGGCCGCTCAAAGCAGGCTTTGAACAGGCGCTTGCGCATTCGCGCGCCGGCTATGCGACAATCGCCCCCTGACCGCAGCGAGCAATACCATGAGCGATACCCCACAAGCGATACTGCTGATGGGTCCCACCGCCTCCGGCAAGACCGGGCTGGCGCTGGAACTGGCCCGTCGTTTCCCGGCCGAGATCGTCAGCGTCGATTCGGCGCTGGTCTACCGCGGCATGGACATCGGCAGCGCCAAGCCGTCGGCCGAGGAGATGGCCGTCTGCCCCCATCACCTGATCGACATCATCAGCCCGCTGCAAAGCTATTCGGCCGCGCAGTTCCACGCCGACGCCAACCGGCTGATCGCCGAGATCCGCGGCCGCGGTCGCCTGCCGCTGCTGGTCGGCGGCACCATGCTGTACTACAAGGCGCTGCTGGAAGGGCTGTCCGATCTGCCGCAGGCCGACGCCGCGCTGCGCGCCGAGCTGGACGCCGACGCCGCGCGGCTCGGTTGGCCGGCGATGCACGCCCGGCTGGCGGCGCTGGACCCCGTCACCGCCGCCCGCCTGAACCCCAACGACTCGCAACGGATACACCGCGCGCTGGAAGTCTGTGTGCTCAGCGGCCGGCCGATGTCGGAGCTGATCGCCCGCGGCAAGGAGGCCGCCGCCGGCTTCCGCTTCCTGCCGCTGGCGCTGGTGCCGCGCGAGCGCGGCTGGCTGCACGCCCGCATCGCCGAGCGTTTCCGCATCATGCTGGAGCAAGGTTTTCTGGACGAGGTTTCCCGGCTGCGGGCGGCCTATCCGGAACTGACGCTGAACCTGCCGTCCATGCGCTGCGTCGGCTACCGCCAGGCCTGGGAACATCAGGACGGCCTGTACGGCCTGGACGAATTCATCGAACGCGGCGTCGCCGCCACCCGCCAGCTGGCCAAGCGCCAGCTGACCTGGACCCGCAGCCTGGACGTGATTCCGGTCGACGCGCAGCAGGACGGCCTGGCCGGGCTGCTCGGCGACGCGGTCGACGACTTCCTCGCCGGGAGGCCGCCGGCGGCGGCCTTGCGCCACGGCGGCGACTTCTGAACGCGCAACGGCGGGCCCCCTCGCCCGCCGTTTCCCGCACCTCCCGGATCAGGGGCTGACGCTCATCCGCAGCGTATGGGTCCAGTCGTGGTCGCTCGCCGACACCACGCTGTTGAACGAAGCGTAGGTCATGCCCTCGCCCGGCCACGGATTCATCATGTACAGATAATTGCCGTTGCCGGTCTGGTAGCCGCGACCGACGATGAAGTGGCCGCCGCCGCTGGTCCAGCCGTAGCGGATCACGAACGGCCGGTTGGCCTGGATGTCCTGCAGCACGTGGGTCCACGACAGGTAGTCGTTGACGGCGATATTGGGCACGCCCCAGTTCTTCAGGATGCCCTGCAGGCTGCCGTTGCCGCCGAACATATTGTTCGGGCTGTTGGCCTGGCTGTTCCAGTTGAAGTTGCTGTTGCCGCAGGCGTAGTTGATGCCGAAGGCCCAGTTGACGATGGCGCACTGGCTGGGCGTCTTGTTGTACAGGCCCAGCACCGCCTTGCTGGAACCGGCCCAGCACCATTGGCTGTGTTCCTGCACCGTCAGCGGCACGTTCAACACCTTGCTGTCGGCCAGCGCGGCGGCGCTGCCCGCCAGCAGCGCGACGGCCAGCACGGTCATGCTCAAGCGCTTGTTCATCATGGCGTTCTCCTGTCAGCGGAAGCGGGCGAGATTGCTGCGCACAGCGGCGCGCAGCGGTTCGATCAGCGCGGCGCCGTCCAGCAGCGCCTCGCCGCCGTCGGCCTGCCGCTTCAATTGCAGCGACTCGTAGGCCGAGGTCAGCGCGGCGAAACGCGGCTTGCCGCCGCCTGCCGGCGCCACTTCCAGGAAGTCGGATTGCGCCTGGTATACCCGCAGGAAACGCGTCTTGTCGCCATAGGCCGTCTGCAGCGCCGCCAGATTGCGGGCCAGGCCGATCGCGCCGAAGGACGTTGCCTGCCAGCGGCCGTCCAGCTTCTCAACCGTCACCAGGCCGACGGGCCGTTGCTGCAGATAGGCGACGAAGCGCCAGACGCCGGTCGGGGCCATCTGCCGGCTGAGGTCGGCGTCGGCGGCCAGCAGCTGTTGCGGCGTCACGCTGTACACCGGAACGCCCTGGCCGATGCGGACGGCGGCCAGATCGCCGGCCTTGGCGACATCGAAGACAAAGCCCTGCGGCAGGCCGGCGCCATGCTCGGCCAGATTCTGGCGGACGAAGTCGGCCAGGCCCTGACGGGCGGCCAAGGCGGCGGCCGGCGCCTCGACGGTCAGCTGCGCCGGCGATGCCTGGCCAGGCTGGGCCGTAGCCGGGACCGACGCCAGCGCGGCCAAGACGGCGGCGGCGGCCAAGATTGCGGATTTCGACTGCATGTTTCGTCTCCTGGGTTGGAATGCGGTTGCAGCTAGCCATTCCATGCCAATGGACTATCTCCATTGCATGCCCAGTAGTCATAGCGGCCGGCGTCGGCCAGTTCAATGCGGCCCATTCGGCTAAATCAATTTGATTTTCAAAATAAGGCAAGGCTTTACATCCACTTGCCGGAGGAATTTAAAGTGGAAGCTGGAACAAAAGCCATACCGAAGGTCAGGGGTGGCCTTGTCCTGTTCCGAACGGGTGAATAGTTTTAAAGGTTGAGCGGGAAAACCGCAGGCGCCGCGCCAAGAAAAAAGCCCGCGGCCTGGCGGCGGCGGGCTGTCGCGGTGCCGGATGGACTCAGCGCGCGGCGACCAGCTTGATTTCCACCTTCCATGCCGGATTGGCCAGCTTGGCCTCCACCGTGGCGCGGGCCGGCACATGGCCGGCCGGCACCCAGGCGTCCCAGGTGGCGTTCATCGCATCGTAATCGGCCAGGCTGGACAGGAAGATGGTCGCGTCGACGATCTTGCTCTTGTCCGAGTCCAGTTCCGCCAGCAGCGCGTCGATCTGCGCCAGCACGTTCTCGGTCTGGGCGCGGGCGTCGGCGTCGGTGTTCTCCGGCACCTGGCCGGCCAGGAAGATCAGGCCATTGCTGACCACGGCCTCGGCCAGGCGGGCGCCCTGCTTATGGCGGTAAATGCTCATATCGTTCTCCGTTAGCGGTGGATGATCACGCAGGATTCTAGCGGCAAAGGACTCAGCTGTCCTTCCGCGCCTGCTCCAGGTCGGCGATCAGCGCCGCCTCGCCCTCCACGCCGACCGACAAGCGGATCAGGTTGTCGTGGATGCCGAGCGCGGCGCGGCGTTCGGCCGGAATCGACGCGTGCGTCATCGCCGCCGGCAGGCAGACCAGGCTCTCTACGCCGCCCAGGCTCTCGGCCAGCGCGAACAGCTTGAGCCTGGACAGGAAAGCCTTGACGTCGCCGTTCAGATAGAAGGACACGATGCCGCCGTAGCCCTGCATCTGGCTGCGCGCCAACTCGTGCTGCGGGTGGCTCTCCAGGCCCGGATACAGCACTTTCTCCACCCAGGGCTGCGCCTCCAGCCAGCGCGCGATCGCCAGCGCGTTGCGGTTGTGCTGCGCGATGCGCAGCGCCAGCGTGCGCAGACCGCGCAGCACCAGGAAGCTGGGAAAAGCGTCCAGCACCGAGCCCACCGCGTTGTGCAGGAAGGCCAGCTGCTCGGCCAGGTCCGGACGGGCCTGGCTGGCCACCGCCACGCCGGCGACCACGTCGGAATGGCCGTTCAGGTATTTGGTGGCGGAATGGACGACGATGTCGAAACCGAAGTCCAGCGGCCGCTGGTTGACCGGCGAGGCGAAGGTGTTGTCGACGACGCCGATCAGGCCGTGCTTGCGCGCGATGCCGGCCACCGCCTTCAGATCGACAAGCTGGTTCAGCGGATTCGACGGCGTCTCCACCCAGATCATCCGGGTATTCGGACGGATGGCGGCTTCCAGCGCGGCGCTGTCCTCGGACGCGACATACGTCACCTCCAGGCCGGCGCTGGCCTTGCGCACCTTTTCGAACAGCCGGTAGGTGCCGCCGTACAGATCGTTGACGGCGATCAGATGGCTGCCGGCCGGCAGCAGCTCCAGCACGGTGCCGATGGCCGCCAGGCCGGAAGCGAAGGCGTAGCCGCGCACGCCGCCCTCGAGCTCGGCGACGGCGCGCTCCAGCGCCTCGCGCGTCGGATTCTGCGAACGCGAATACTCGTAGCCGACATGCTCGCCCGGCGCGCGCTGCCGATAGGTGGAAGTGGCGTAGATCGGCGGCATCACCGCGCCGAACGCGTCCTCGTGCGCGCCTGCGGTGACGGCCAGGGTATGGAAATCGGTCATGCTCTATATCCTTTCAATGATTTGACGCCGCGCCCACGGCGCGGCGGGCAATGGGCCCGGCTCAGGCGCCGCGCGGCTGGCGGCGCCAGAAGGCCAGCAGATCGGCCTGGGTGATCAGACCGAGATAGCGGTCGCCGTCGACGACCAGCGCGATGTGGCCGTCGTTGAACACCTGCAGCAGATCCTGCAGCGAAGCGCGCGGCGACAGCGTCCGCACCTGGCCGCTCATCGCGGTCGCCACCGGCTGGCGGAAGTTTTCCGGCTCGCCGTGCACCGACAGCAGCAAGTCCCACTCGTCGACGATGCCGACCACCTTGTCGTCCTGCAGCACCGGCAGCTGCGACACGTCGTGCAGGCGCATCCGCTGGTAGACCACGCCCAGCGGCTCGTCCGGATGGCAGGACACGGTGTTGCCGTCCTGGTGGCGGCGGACGATCAGATCGGTCAACCCGCCGACTTCGGGTAGGCGCAGCATGCCCTGATCCACCAGCCAGTCGCGGTTGTACATCTTGGACAGATACTTGTTGCCGCTGTCGCACACCAGCGTCACCACCCGCTTGGGCTCGGTCTGCTCGCGGCAATAGCGCAGCGCCGCCGCCAGCAGCGCGCCGGACGAGGAGCCGGCCAGGATGCCCTCGCGCCGCAGCAGCAGCTGGGCGGTGTCGAAACTTTCCTGATCGCTGATGCGGAAGGCCTGCTTGACCATGGACAGATCGGTCAGCGGCGGAATGAAGTCCTCGCCTATGCCCTCGATCAGCCAGCTGCCGGCCTGGCCGAAGCTGCCGGTTTCGACATAGTCGGCCATCACCGAGCCGACCGGATCGGCCAACACGAAGGCGGTCTGCGGCGATTCGCGGCGGAAGAAGTGGGTCAGGCCGGTCAGGGTGCCGCTGGAGCCGACGCCGACGACCACCGCGTCGACCTCGCCGCCCATCTGGCGCAGGATCTCCGGGCCGGTGGTGGTTTCATGCGCCAGCGGATTGGCCGGATTGTTGAACTGATCGATGTAATAGGCGCCCGGCGTTTCGGCGGCGAGGCGCGCGGCCAGGTCCTGGTAATACTCCGGGTGGCCCTTGCCGACATCGGAACGGGTCAGCACCACCTGGGCGCCCAGCGCCTGCAGGTGCATGATTTTCTCGCGGCTCATCTTGTCGGGCACCACCAGCGTCAGCGGATAGCCCTTCTGCGCCGCCACCAGCGCCAGGCCGAGCCCGGTATTGCCGGCGGTCGCCTCGATGATGGTGCCGCCAGGCTTCAGGCTGCCGTCGCGTTCGGCCGCCTCTATCATCGTCAACGCGATGCGGTCCTTGATCGAACCGCCGGGATTGTGGCTTTCCAGCTTCAGGAACAGCTGGCACGGCCCGGTATCCAGATGGCTGACCCGCACCAGCGGGGTATTGCCGATCAACGACAATACGGAATTACTTTTCATTTAGACACTCCTAGCTATTTTGAAATTACTTTTAGTAATTTTTAGTTATATAAAAAGCAAAAAAATTTATGTGATGGAAACAATGTCCTACCTAGGTATAGCCAGCCTCATACCAGCGCGCTGGCCTGCATGAAGCTGTAGAAGAATACCAGTTCTGGATTACTTCGTAACATTCTTAATTCTTTTGTCATATTTTCAACCAGTTGCGCATCGACACGCCCCGCTTCTATCAGCTGATCGGCGGCGGACAGCAGCAATTCGGTCCAGTAATCCAGCACCAGCTGGCGCCTGTGCGGCTCCCGGCTGTCCAGATGCCAGGTCTTCACCTGGGTCTCCACCTGACGGAATCCCAGCCTCTGCAGCAGATTGCCGAGCTTGGCGCCGATGAAGGGATCGCCGCCGACCGACAACTGATGGTCGTTGAAAGCCAGCCAGTACTGCTGCAGATTGGCCGAATACGGCGCCAGGAAGAAAGTGGCGTTCATCGCCTCGGTCGCGTACAGCCGGGCCCCCGGCTTCAGCACCCTTCTCACCTCGGCCAATACCCGCTCCGGCGCATGGACATGTTCCAGGATCCAGCACAGGAAGGCGGCGTCGAAGCTGGCCGGCGGAAAATCCAGGTCCTCGGCATCCATATGCAGCAGCGTCGCGCGTTCATGGAAGGGGCTGCCCTGCAGGCGCTGGCGCGCCACCGCCAGCTGGCGCTGGCTGAAATCGATGCCGGTGAGATTCAGCTCGGGAAAGCGGCGCAGCAGGATTTCGGTCTGGGCGCCGACGCCGCAGCCGACCTCCAGCAGGCGCCCGACGCCGGAAAAGTCGATGTCCCGGTAGACGATCGCTTCGGAAAAACGCGCCTGGCGGACCAGACGTGCCTGCTCTGCGGCGGAAAAACCATGGATATACGGCAGATCGGACTGGCCGTCAGCCACTTGCAATGCACTCATCGATGACCTCGCTCGGATAAGCAACAGGTCTTCATTATATTTCTTTAAGCTATTTTGGAATCAAATTTTATTTACAATTTGAATATAGAGAAAAACTCTAAGCCGCCCGCGGACATGAAAAAACCCGCATCTGCCGATGCGGGTTCGATGCTTGCCGGAAACGGCGTCAGGCCAGGGCGGTCTGGCGCAGGCTCAACGAGAAGCGCTGCAAGGCGGCGATGCCGGAAGCCTCGGCGCGGGCGCACCAGTCCTGCAACTCCTTCAACAGCTGTTCCCGCGTCAGGTTGGAGCGCTCCCACAGCCGGGTCAGCTCCTGGCGCATATTGTAGATGGTCGCCAGCACGTGGCTCTGCTCCAGCAAGGTCGCCAGCTGGGCGCGCTCGGCCTCCGGCGTGTCCTTGGCGTCCTGCTTCAGCCATATCTTCATCTTCTGCCGCAGATCGACATGCGGCAGCTCCGGCAGGCTGAGCCGCGACAGCTCGGCGCGGTACTCGGCCTTCAGCTCGCGCGCGTAGCGGGCGGCGATCGCGTAGCGGTTGGAGATGATGGCCTGCAGATGCTCGAGGTCGAGCTGCGGGCGCGACGGGTCCTGCGCCAGCTGCGGCGCCACCTTGCGCACCGTCGCCAGGCCCAGCATCGCCAGGATGCGGATGTACATCCAGCCGATGTCGAACTCGTACCACTTGTACGACAGCTTGGCCGAGGTGCCGAAGGTGTGGTGGTTGTTGTGCAGCTCCTCGCCGCCGACCAGGATGCCCCACGGCACCAGATTGGTCGAAGCGTCCTCGTTCTCGAAGTTGCGATAGCCCCAGTAGTGGCCGAGGCCGTTGATCACGCCGGCGGCCCAGAACGGAATCCACACCATCTGCACCGCCCAGATCGACAGGCCTATCGGTCCGAACAGCACCAGGTCGATGATCAGCATCAGCACGATGCCCTTGGCGTTGTGCCTGCTGTAGACGTTGCGCTCCAGCCAGTCGTCCGGCGTGCCGTGGCCGAACTTGTCCATGATGGCCTGGTCCTTGCAGGCGGCGCGGTACAGCTCGGCGCCCTCCCACAGCACCTTCTTGATGCCGAGCACCTGCGGGCTGTGCGGATCTTCCAGCGTCTCGCAGCGCGCGTGGTGCTTGCGGTGGATCGCCGCCCATTGCTTGGTGACCATGCCGGTGCTCAGCCACAGCCAGAAGCGGAAGAAGTGGCTGGGCAGCGGATGCAGGTCCAGCGCACGATGCGCCTGGTGGCGGTGCAGGTAGATGGTGACCGAGGCGATGGTGATATGGGTCAGTATCAGGGTGGCGACGATATTGCCCCACCAAGGCAGGTCCAGCAGACCGTTGAGCCAGTTCAGGTTCATGTATCGATTGCGTCCGGTGACTTAGAGACAAAGCTCTATTCTATAGCAGCCCAAGAGAGCCTGTTCAAAATCTTTTTTCGGCATCGGCCGCCTTCTGCCGGATGCCGGGCGCGGAGAACGGCCCAGAGGGAGGCCGCTCGCAAAAAGATTTTCAACAGGCCATCGCCCCGTCGGGACCAATTTGCCGGCGCGGGCGCTTTCGCGGCCCACCACGCCGGCCATTGGTGTACCATAGGGCATCATTTCACCCTAGTTCAGAAAAATACTAGTGTTGCCAAAAAGTCGACTGATCATTGCCGGCGCCGCCATCGGCGGCCTGTTTGTCCTGTACGCGGGCTCCAGTTACTGGGCCGGCGTCAAGGCCGAGGAGACCCTGGACGAGCAGTACCGGATGTTGGCCGGCCTGCCGCTGTTCAAGGTCAAATCGCACAGTTACGAGCGCGGCTGGTTCTCGTCCACCGAAACCACCGAGCTGGTGTTCAACCGCCATTTGTCCGGCCCGTACGAGAACATGCTGCCGGACAATATGAAGCCCTTGCTGAACGCCACCGTCAAGTTCACCAACCACGTCAAGCACGGCCCGTTGCCGGGCCTGTCGGCGTTCGACTTCCGTCCGGGCCGGGCGCTGGTGCGCACCGAGTTCGCGATGAGCGACGCCACCCGCAAGACGCTGAAGACCTTCTTCGGCGACAAGGAGCCGATCACCGTCGTCAACCACATCGGCTTCGGCGGCGGCGGCCTGCTGGAAGTCGGCGTGCCGGCCTTCGACTACGAGGAGGCGCTGTCCGGCGTCAAGATGAAGTGGAAGGGCTTCGACCTGAAGGTCGACTACGCCCACGGCTACCAGGAGTACAAGACCGAGGCGCTGTCGCCGGGCTTCCTGCTGGAGGCCGCCAGCAAGGGCAGCCTGTCGTTCGAGGGCGTGCGCTACGTCTCCGACATGCGGCCGGGCAATACCGGCGTCAAGCTCGGCACCAGCGAGCTGACGATAGGCAATGTGCAGCTGAGCTCGCGGGAGAGCGTGCCGTACAGCATCAAGCTGAACGAGTTGATCTATCTGATGACGCGGGTGCGCGTCGGCGAGTTCGTCAACCCGTCCGGCGAGTTCAAGCCGTCGTCGGTGGTGCTGAAGAACTTCAGCTACCAGATCGTCACCAGCGAGCAGGACGACTTCGTCAACACCCGCGGCAAGGTCAATTTCGCCGAACTGAGCTTCAACGCCAACCGCTACGGCCCGCTGCGGCTGGACGTGTCGGCCAACCATCTGCACGGCCCGACGCTGGTCAAGCTGGACAAGGCGATCAGCCAGATCCCGTTCGAGGGCGTCGATCCGATGGTGCTGCGCCGCCAGTACGTCGACACCGTCAAGAAGAACGCGATCCCGCTGCTGGAGAACAACCCCAAGCTGCTGATCAACGAGTTCTACCTGAAGATGCCGAGCGGCGACGTGACGCTGCAGGGCAGCCTGGGCATCAACGGCTTCACGCCGGCCGATCTTAGCGACATCGCGCTGCTGGCCAAGCGCATCGAGGCGGAAGCCAAGGTGAGCCTGCCGCGCCAGACGCTGGAGGACCTGGTGCTGACCCAGGCGCGCAATCTGTTCACCGTGGACCACACGGCGGAAGACCAGCCCAATATGCAGGAAGTCGACGACCTGGCCAAGAGCCTGCTCGACAGCCAGCTGGCGCAATGGAAATCCGGCGGCTACCTGGTCGAGGACAACGGCCAGATCTCGACCGAGCTGAACTACAACGCCAAGGGCCTGACCATACACCAGAAGAAGGTGCCCCTGCCGTGGGAAGAGGCCGACGAGCCGATGGTCGACGCCTCGGCTCCCGCCGCCGCGGCGAAGAAATAGGCCGGCGCGTCCGGCGCATGAAAAAAGGGCTGTCGTCGCGACAGCCCTTTTGCTTTTCGTCCCGACGGAATCAGGAAGCGTCTTCCATCTGGCTTTGCAGATAATTCTGCAGACCGACCTTCTCGATCAGGCCCAGCTGGGTCTCCAGCCAGTCCACGTGCTCTTCCTCGCTCTCCAGGATGTCTTCCAGCATGTCGCGGCTGACGTAGTCCTTGGCGGTTTCACAGTAGGCGATCGCCTCGCGCAGCAGCGGCAGCGCCTCCACTTCCAGCTTCAGGTCGCACTCGAGCATTTCCTTCGGATTCTCGCCGATGTGCAGCTTGCCGAGATCCTGCAGATTGGGCAGCCCTTCCAGGAACAGCACGCGCTCGATCAGCTTGTCGGCGTGCTTCATCTCGTCGATGGACTCTTCGTATTCGTGCTCGTTGAGCTTCTTCAGACCCCAGTTCTTGTACATGCGCGCATGCAGGAAGTACTGGTTGATCGCGGTCAGCTCGTTCTTCAGAATCTGGTTCAGGTACTTGATGACCTTCTTGTCGCCTTGCATGTCATATTCTCCTGAAAAATCGTTCAGGCATTATGGCACAGCCGTGCGACATCTCAAGCTAAAACGCCGGCGGCCGGCTCGACGGCCGGCCTTCGACAAGGGGCGGGATCAGGCGGCGCTGCGGGCCACCGAGCAGGCTGCCAGCTCGCTCTGCGCGTCCTTGCGGATCTGGTTGGCCATGCACGCGCACTTGCCGCAATCGGACGCGATGCCCAGCTCGCGGCGCAGGTCGCACATGCGCGTCGCGCCGCCATGAACCGCTTGGCGGATCTGGCTGTCGGTCACTGCGTTGCACAGGCAGACGTACATGTGATGGCCCTCTGGCTTACAATCAAGAATAGTTATCATCATCATAGAGACAAACAAGAATGATTGTCAATAACGGCCTGCGCGTCTGGAAACCGAATGCAACAGTCGCCGCCGTCGTCGAACGCGACGGCCGCTTTCTGATGGTGGAGGAGGACACGCCGGACGGGCGACGGCTCAATCAGCCGGCCGGCCATCTCGAACGCGGCGAGACGCTGGTCCAGGCCGTCGTCCGGGAGACGCGCGAGGAAAGCGGCTGGCTGTTCACGCCGCACGGACTGACCGGCATCTACCTGGCCGACCGCCCGGACAGCGACATCACCTATCTGCGCTTCGCCTTCCATGGCGACGCGCTCCCGCCGCCGGCGCCGCCGCGGCTGGACGACGGCATCGTCGCCGTGCACTGGCTGAGCCGGGACGAAATCGCAGCCGAGGCCGCCCGGCTGCGCAGCCCGGTGGTATTGCGCTGCATCGACGACTATCTTGCTGGCATACTGTACCCGCTGGAACTGATACGCGATCTGCGCTGACCCACCGGAGCCTCCATGCCGCCACGACTGTTGTTGAGCTGCCTGCTGTTGCTGTCGTCGGCCGCCGCCTGCGCCGACCAGCTAAACATCTGTTATCATTACCGTTGTTCCAGGCAGGCCTATTTCGAGATATCGGACGAGGCGCGCGACTGGCTGGCCGCCCGGCTGGCCCGGGCCGATTCGGCCGACAGCGAGCGCGCGGCCGTCGCCGACGCCGTTCGGACGCTGTACTTCCTCGCCGCCCGCGACACCCCGATCTGGCAGGACAAGGGCGGCAATTTCCGCGACGGTCCGGCCGAGGGGCGGATGGACTGCGCCGACCACAGCAGCAACGTCACCGCCTTTCTGCGCTATCTGGACGGCAAGGGCTGGTTGAAATTCCACCATGCGGCGCCACCTGAGTGGCGTGCGCCGCACATCCTGGATCTGCATTACACCGGCGTGCTGCGCGAGGTCGCCGCCAATCAGGACTGGGCGGTGGACACCTGGTTCAAGGATTTCGGGGAACCGCCCGTGGTGGTTCCCCTTTCAGTTTGGATGAAGGGATACGAGCCGCCGGCCGTATCCGAGCCTGTCCGACAGGCAAGCAAAAGCAAGGAAGGAAACGCCCCGTGACGGGTAAGAAACGCATCGTCGTCGGCATGTCCGGCGGCGTGGATTCGTCGGTGACCGCCTGGCTGCTGAAACAGCAGGGCCATGAGGTGATCGGCGTGTTCATGCAGAACTGGGAAGACGACAACGACGACGAATACTGCTCGATCAAGCAGGACGCGCTCGACGCGATGAGCGTGGCCGACATCGTCGGCATCGACATGGAAATCGTCAATTTCGCCAAGGAATACAAGGACCGCGTGTTCTCGTACTTCCTGAAGGAGTACTCGGCCGGCCGCACGCCGAATCCGGACGTGCTGTGCAACGCCGAGATCAAGTTCAAGGCCTTCCTCGACTACGCGATGGAGCTGGGCGCCGACTGCATCGCCACCGGCCACTACGCGCGCAAGCTGGAGAAGGACGGCACCCACTACCTGATGAAGGCGGTGGACCACACCAAGGACCAGAGCTACTTCCTGTACCGCCTGCAGCAACACCAGCTGGCGAAGGCCATCTTCCCGCTCGGCGACATCAGGAAGACCGAGGTGCGCCGGCTGGCCGAAGAGGCCGGCCTGCCGACCGCGGCCAAGAAGGACTCCACCGGCATCTGCTTCATCGGCGAGCGCCCGTTCCGCGAGTTCCTGCAGCGCTACCTGCCGACTTCGCCCGGCGCGATGGTCACGCCGGAAGGCAAGACGGTCGGCGAGCACATCGGCCTGATGTACTACACGCTGGGCCAGCGCAAGGGCCTGACGATAGGCGGAAGCAAGGACGGCAGCGGCGAACCGTGGTTCGTCGCCGGCAAGGACATTCCGGGCAACAAGCTGATCGTCGTCCAGGGCCACGACCACCCGCTGCTGCTGAAGCCGACGCTGGAGATGGCCGACCTCAGCTGGACGCTGCCGGACGCGCCGGCGGCCGGAGAGTACAGCGCCAAGAACCGCTACCGGATGGCCGACGCCGCCTGCTCGCTGTCGCCCATCGTCGATGGACAGGCCACGCTGACCTTCGCGGAAAAACAATGGGCGGTGACGCCGGGCCAGTCCGCCGTGCTGTACGACGGCGATATCTGCCTCGGCGGCGGCATCATCCGCTAAGCCCGCTCGCTCCCCTCCGCTCGAACACCCCGCCCACGCGGGGTGTTCTGCTATCGACGCCCGCTTCACAAACGCCTCCCCGCCCCGTCCAAGCGGCATTCGCCACGATGCCGACACCGATGATCCGACTCGCCTGCCTCCCGCTTCTTGCGCTATCCGCCGCCGCGGCCTCTCCGCTGCCAGCCGTCCAGGTCCGCGGCTCCCCGGCCTTGCTGCCGCTGATGCAACGGGCCGCCGAGGACTATATGGCGCGGGAGCCCGGCAGCAGCGTGGTGGTCGCGGCGGGCAGCAGCGCCTTCGGCCTGAAGTCGCTGCGGGACGGCAACGCCGACATCGCGATGGTCCACGGCTCGCCCCCGGCCGCGCCGGCCGGCGACGGCCCGCCACGGCGGCGCATCGTCGCCGGCTACCAGGCCCTGCTGCCGGTGGTGAGTCCGGACAATCCGCTGTCCGACATCGATCTGCCGCGGTTGCGGGCCGTCTTCGCCGGCGCCATCGCAGACTGGGACGAACTGGGCGGCGCGCCGGGCGCGATCACGGTGCTGCTGGCCCCGCCGGCCGGCGCGACCGGCCAGGCCTGGCGCGACGCGGTGCTGGGCGGTCGCCGGCGCTTCTCGCCGCGCGCCCTGCTGGCCGGCGAGCGCGACTGGGCCGCCCAGCTGGCCGCCCACCCCGGCGCCATCGCCATCGTCACCGCCGACGAACTGGGTCCGGGCATGAAACCGCTGACGCTGTCCGGCCAGGGCGCCGACGCCGGTGCGGTGCGCGCCGGGCGCTATCCGCTGCGCATCCCGCTGCTGCTGATCGTGCCGCAAGCGCCGACACCGCAAGGCGCCGCCTTTGTCCGTTATCTGGAAAACCGCCTGCGCCAGGACGGAGGCTTACGGTGAGGCGGCTCCCGCTCGGCCTCGCCTCGCGCTGGTGGGGCTTGCCGCTGGGACTGGCGCTGCTGGCGGCGCTGGCGCTGGCGGCGCGCCCATGGCTGCAGCGGCCGGCCCCGGTATCGCTGGTGATCGCCGGCTCAAGCCAGTTGCAGCCCTTGTTGCGCGATCTGGCCGACGACTACGACGCCGACGGCGGCCTCGTCGTCGAAGGCGGCGGCTCCGTCGCCGGCCTGGTGGCGGCGCAGCGCGGCGTGGTGGACCTGGCGGCGGTCAGCCAGCCGCTGCCGGAATGGCGGGACGACGCGCAGAGCCACTACCACCTGCTGGCTCGCAACAGCATCGCCTTCGTCGTCAACCGCGCCTCGCCGCTGCGCGCCTTGTCACAACGCCAGCTGCGCGACGTCCTGACCGGAACAATAGCCAACTGGCGGCAGCTGGACGGCCGCGACGCGCCGATCCGGCTGCTGGGCCGTCGCGAACCGTCGCCGACGCGCCGATTCGTCGTCGAGACGGTGCTGGGCGGCCACGAGCCGAGCTGGCGGGCCGAGCCACTGGACAGCGCGGCGCAGATGACGGCCGAAGTGGAGCGCGACCCGCTGGCGCTGGGCTATCTGTCGCTGCAGGAGGCCGGCGTCGGCGCCCGGGTGACGCTGCTGGCAATCGATGGCGTGCCGTTCTCGCGCGCCACCATCCTGTCAGGCCGCTATCCCTATGCGCAGGATCTGTACCTGGTCAGCCGCGACGACGCCGCGCCCGGCGTGCGTCCGCTGCTAGCCTGGCTGAAAAGCCCTCCGGCGCAGGAGGCGATAGAGCGCCACCAATTGATTTCCGTTTACTGAGGCAGGAACCAGACATGGCCCGCGAACTGTCCGATACGCTGAACCGCTTGCTCAACCGCCTGCCGCCGGGCCGGCGCCGCCTGCTCGCCGCCGGCCTCGTGGCGGCGCTGGCGGCGGTCGCGCTGGGTTTTCTGCTCGACGTGATGCCGCGGCGCGCGGTGCTTCGCATCGCCGGCGGCGAGGTGGTCAGCAACCGGCAGTTCCTGACCCGCATGCTGCAGGAGGAGGCCGCCGGGCACGGCCTGACGCTGCGGATCCAGCCGGCGCGGGACGCCGGGGAGACGCTGGAACAGCTGGACCGCCATCAGATAGACCTCGCCTTCGTCCAGGACGGCGCGCCCGGCCGCTACCGGCACGTGACCCAGCTGGCCGCCATCCCGCCGGAACTGGTGCACCTGCTGGCGCGCCCCGGCATCGACCAGCTGGCCGAACTGAAGGGCCGGCGCATCGATCTGGGCGAGCGCGGCAAGCAATTGTGCGACAACGCGCGCCAACTGCTGGCCTTCGCCGGCCTTCGCGCCGACCGCGACTACCTGGAGAGCAATCTGCCGCAGGAGGAGCTGATGGCGCTGCCGGCCGAGCAGTTGCCGGACGCCGTCGTCACCGCTTCCTACCTGCCGTCGATGCTGGCCGACTTCCTGGTCCGCCAACGCGGCTACCGGATGATAGACCTGCCCTTCCCCGCCACGCCGTCCAGCCGGCTGGACTGGGCGGCCGCGGCCGAGATCCCCGCCTTCCTCTACGGCGCGGCGCCGGCGGTGCCGCCCCGGCCGTTGCGCACCGCCGGCGTCAATCTGCACCTGCTGGCCAACGACGAGGTGGACGCCAAGGCCGAGTATCAGTTGCTGCAAGCGCTGTACAGCCCGGCGATGGCGGTGCGGATGAAGATCAAGTTCGACGAGGCTCAGCTGACGCAGCCGTCCGGCTTTCCCCTGGCGCGCGGCGCGCAGGCCTTTCTCGAGCGGGACAGCCCGCTGATCTCGCGCGAAAACTTCGAGAAGGCCAAGTCGCTGGGCGGCCTGCTGGCGTCGCTGATGTCGGCGCTGCTGGTCGCGCGGCGCTGGTTCCGCGGCGAGAAGGTGGCGCTCGACTGAGCGTGGCAGATACCCGATTTCCCCCATCAGGTCATCACGATGCCCATATCCGACGACAATCATTGTTCCGAACGCCGGCGCGCCTGGCTGGAGCTGGCCGGCTGGCTGACGGCCATCGCCATGCCGCCGTTGGCCTGGTGGTGCGCGCTGCGGCAGGGAACGCCGCACGACGGCGCCGTCTTCATCGGCATTCTGGCCGGAACCGCGGCCATGTGGATATTCAAGCTGGTCCCGGCCTTCGCGCCGGCGCTGTTCGCGCTGCTGGCCGTCATCCTGTTCGACATCGCGCCGGCCTCTGTCGCCGCCGCCGGTTTCGCCTCCAACGGCTTCTTCATGCTGCTGAGCGTATTCGCGATCGGCGCGCTGATGGCCAAATCCGGGCTGACCCGCCGCGTCTCGCTGTGGATGCTGCGCCGGGTGCCGGCCGCGCCGGGCTGGCGGCAGGCCGGATTGTGCCTGTACGGCCTGGCGCTGACGCCGCTGATGCCGTCGCAACTGGGGCGCAGCGCCATCGTCGCGCCGTTCCTCGCCATGCTGGTGGAGGCCGGCGGCAAGCGCCGCGACGCCGCCGCCCTGTTCGCCAGCGCCGTCGGTGGCGTCAGCCTGGCGGCGGCGGCCTGCCTGACCGGCAAGCCGGCCAATCTGATGGCATTCGGCCTGTTCGACAGCCAGACCCAGTTCGCCTTCGACTGGCTGCCCTGGCTGTGCGCGGCCTCGCTGGCCGGCGCGCTGCTGCTGGCCGCGCATTTCGCGGCGATGCGGCTGCTGTTCCGCGACGCGACGCCGGGCATGCCGGTCCCGCCGCCTCTGCGGCAGGGCGAGGCGCCGGGACCGATGAGCCGGATGGAATGGAGCGCGCTGGCGGCCATCGGCCTGATTCTGCTCGGCACGCTGAGCGCGCCCTACCACAGGGTGGACATCCCGTGGCTGGCGCTGGCCGTGCTGGTGGCCCTGCTGCTGTTCGGCGCGCTGCGCAACGAGGACCTGAACCAGCGCGTCGACTGGTCGTCGCTGATCTTCGTCGGCGCCATCCTCTCCTGGGCGCCGATCATGGACATCACCGGCATAGACGGTCAGATCGCCGCCTCGCTGGGCGGCCTGGGCGCCCTGATGAAATCCGACCTGCCCGCCTTCCTGGCCCTGTTGTGCCCGGCCTGCGTGCTGCTGCGGCTGGCGCTGCCGGAACTGGTGGCCGAAATCCTGCTGCTGACGCTGCTGCTGCCGCTGGCGCATGCCGCGGGGGTGTCGCAATGGCTGATCGGCTTCGCCGTGCTGACCATGTGCGAAGCCTACCAGTTTCCCTACCAGTCGCCTTACCACCTGTACCTGGACGGCCAGCTGGCGGCGCCGGCCGACTACGACCGCCGCCTGCTGCTGCGCTACAACCTGGCGATGACACTGGCGCGCGCGCTGACGCTGTTCGCTTCCCTCCCATTCTGGTCCTGGCTGAACATCGTATGATCAAACACCTGCTCTTCGCCGCCAAACTCGCCTTCGCGCTCGGCTTCGCCGCGCTGGTGATCGCCCACAAGCTCTACAGCGCCCGCATCCTGATCATCCACAGCTACGACGCCGACTACAGCTGGGTCAAGGAGGAAAACGAAGGCCTGAATCGCTTCTTCGACCGGCATCCGGAGGTATCGCTGCGCTGGCACTACCTGGACCTGAAGCGCCATCGGGACGACGACTTCCGCCGCGCCGCCGCCGCCGGCGCCGTCAACGCGATCGCGCGCTGGAAGCCGGACGTGATCATTCTGCTCGACGACATCGCCCAACAGCTGGTCGGCATGCGCTACCGCGGCGACGCCAGGCTGAAGATCGTGTTCGCCGGCGTCAACAGCCGGCCGCAGGCCTACGGCTACGACAAGGCCGGCAACGTCACCGGCATTCTGGAGCGCAAGCCGCTGCGCGCCGTCGACGACACGCTGCATACGCTGTGGGGCAATATCGGCGGCGGCCCGGACAAGCCGCGGGCGCTGCTGATAGGCGACAAATCGTTCGATTTCGCCGCAGGCCTGTTCGAATACAGCGACTACCGGGACAAATGGCGCTACATCCGCTGGGTGCCCCCGCAGAGCGCCGACACCTTCGACGACTGGAAGATGCTGGTACTGCGCGCGCCCGCCGTGGCCGACTTCCTCCTGGTCAGCGACTACCGCCAGTTGCGGCGCGGGCCCGGCGCCAAGGACTTCGTGCCGGCGGCCGAGGTGATGGGCTGGACCGAACGCAACGCCAAGATCCCGGTGCTGGGCCTGAGCACCGCCGCCACCCAGGACGGCGCGATGATGGGCGTGGCCACCGCCGGCTACGAACAGGGCTGGGAAGCGGCCCGGATGGCCTATGCGCTGACGCGGGGCACGCCGGTCTCCCGGCTGCCGATGATAGCCGGCAAGGAGTCGATGGTCTCCATCCGCAAGTCGGCGCTGCGGCGGCGCGGCTTCGAAATGCCGTTCATCTACGAAGCCTTCGCCCGCGCCAAGGATCTGCAATTCGATTGAGCGCCGCCGGCGCGGAAAGATCGCAATGAGAAAACTGAAAGTCGGCCTGAACGGGCTGGGCCGGATCGGCCGCACCCTGTTCCGCATCAACCAGCAACGCCAGTTGTTCGACCTGGTGCTGATCAACGACGTGCAGCAGGATGCCGCCAATCTGGCCTATCTGCTGAAATACGACTCCATCCACGGCCCCCTGCCGGACCGGATAGGCTTCGCCAGCCGACGCCTGACCGTCGGCGAGCGGACGATCGCGCTGTCGCACTGCGCCGACGTCACCGCCGCGCCATGGCTGGAACACGGGGTGGAGGTGCTGATCGACGCCTCCGGCGACACCGGGAATCCGGCCCGGCTGGCCGGCTGGCAGGCATTCCCCGGCTGGACCGTCACCACCCACGCGGTCTCGCATCCCGGCGTCTCCACCGTGGTGTTCGGCGTCAACGAGCACGCGTTCGATCCGCGTCGGCAGCGCCGCCTGGCGGCGAGCATCTGCGACGCGGTGGCGCTGTCGCCGGTGGCCGCGCTGCTGCAGCGGCATTTCGGCATCGCGCGCGGCTATCTGCTGACGCTGCATCCGTGGCTGGGCCAGCAGCGCCTGCAGGACGGAACGGCGCCGACGGCCGGCATGGACGCGCTGCAGTCTCACTTCGCCCTCGGCCGATCCGCCGTCGGCAACCTGATTCCGAAGACCACCAGCGCGCTGCAGGCCGCCGATGCGGTGCTGCCCGGCCTGTCGCAAAAACTGCAGGCGATGTCCTACCGGGTGCCGACCCACATCGTCTGTTCCGCCGTGCTCGATGTGGAACTGGAGCGGCCGACCGCCGCGCATGAGCTGGACGGTCTGCTGCGCCGGGCCGAACAGGAGCAGACGCTGCCGATTCTGCACACCGGCAGCGAGCCGCTGGTGTCGAACGACTACCGGGGCAGCCGCTACTCCGCCATCGTCGACCAGCGCTGGACCGCCGTGCAGCATGGACGCCACGCCAGGCTGATGTACTGGTACGACAATGAATGGGGCTACAGCTCGCGGGTGGCGGACCTGGTGGAGAGAATCGCGCGCGACGCGACGGACGGTTAGGCCGCCGGCAACGGCCGCAGCCTGCGCAGCCACAACGCCGCCGCCAACAGCAGCGCCAGGCCGGCCGCCAGCGCCAGCACGACGCCGGGCCAGCCGCCGTAAGCCCACATCAGGCCGGACACCGAGCCGTACAGGCTGGAACCGAGGTAATAGCTGCTCAGATACAGGGCCGACGCCAGCGCCCGGCCCTGCCGCGCGCGCAGGCCGACCCAGCTGCTGGCGACGGAATGGGCGGCGAAGAAGCCGAAAGTGAACAAGGCGATGCCCGGCGCCAGCAGCCACAGGCGATCGGCCAGCGTCAGCGCCAGGCCGGCCAGCATCGCGGCCACCATCAGCCACAGCACATTGCGGCGGCCCAGACGGTCGGACAAGCTGCCGACCCAGGCCGAGGCCCAGATGCCGACCACGTACAGCGAGAACAGCAGCGCGAGCAGGCTCTGGCTCAGATTGAACGGCGGCGCCAGCAGGCGGAAGCCGAGATAGTTGTACAGGCTGACGAAGCAGCCCATCAGCAAGAAGGCGGTCAGGAACAACCACGGCAGGCCGCCGTCGCCGGCGATGGCGGCCAGCTCGCCCCGCATACGGGCGAAGTCGTGCCGCCGCGGCTGGAAATGGCGCGACGGCGGCAGGCTGCGCCAGAACAGCCAGGCGCCGGCGCAGCCCATCAGCGCCAGCGCCAGCACCGCGCCTCGCCAACCGAAGTGATCGGCCAGCACCGCGGCCAGGAAGCGGCCGCACATGCCGCCCAGCGCGTTGCCGGCGATGTAGAGACCCATCGAGTGCCCCAGCGACTTGCCGTCGACCTCTTCGCTGAGATAAGCCATCGCCACCGCCGGCAGGCCGGCCAGCACGATGCCGAACAGCGCGCGCAGCAACAGGAAGGTGCCGAAGCCGCCGACGAAGGCCGACGACAGCATCAACAGCGAGGCCAGCGCCAGCGCCGCGTTCATCAGTTCGCGGCGGCCGAAGCGGTCGGACAGCAGGCTGGCCGGGATCAGGCTGAGCGCCAGCGCACCGGTGGACATCGACACCACGCCGCTGGCGGCGGCCGGCGTCAGACCGAAGTCGTGGGCGAACAAGGGCATCAGCGGCTGGGTGCCGTACAGCATCGCGAAGGTGCAGAAACCGCCGACGAACATCGCGCGCGCGGTGGCGCGGAAGGCCGGCGTGCCGGCGTGCAGCCTGCCGGTCTGGGCGTCGGGAATGGAAATCGGTGACAGCGGTGCGGCGGGGACGTGGGCGGACACGGCGAAAATCTCGATGAAGCTTGCGACACCGTCAGCTTAGGCTTGGCGATTCCCATGGTCCAATATATATTTCAGGCAAGATTAATACTTTAAAAGTATCAAATGGAGCTGCGCCACCTGCGTTATTTCGTCGCCGTCGCCGAGGAGCTGCATTTCACCCGCGCCGCCGAGCGCCTGCATATCGGCCAGCCGCCGCTGAGCCAGCAGATCCAAGCGCTGGAGGCGGAACTGGGCGCGCCGCTGTTCCGCCGCCACCAGCGCAAGGTGGAGCTGACCGCAGCCGGGCTGCAGCTGCTGCCGCGAGCCAGACAGATACTGGCCGACAGCGCGGCGGCGGCCGCCGCCGTGCGCCGCGCCGCCGACGGCGAAACCGGCGAGCTGCGCATAGGCTTCACCTCGTCCTTGCCGCTGACGCCCATCCTGCACCACAGTCTGCAGCACTACCGGCGCGACTATCCGGCGGTCAGGCTGACATTGAGCGAAATGTTCACCGCCGGCCAGTTCGACGCGCTGGAGCGCCGCCAACTGGACCTGGGCTTCGTCCGCTTCAACGGCCCGGCGCCCAGTCCGCTGATCCGGGTCGAGGAACTGCATCGCGACCGCTTGCTGGCGGTGCTGCCGCGCGGCCACCGGCTGGCCGCCGCCGACGCGGTGACGCTGGCCGAGCTCGCGCGCGAGCCGCTGATCGGCTACCCGCAGGAGTCCGGCGCCGGCCTCAGGGATGTGATCCTTCAGCTGGCGAGGCAAGACGGGCTGGAGCTGAACGTGGTGCAGGAGGCCGGCGAGGCGATCACCCAGATCGGCCTGGTGGCGGCCGGCGTCGGCGTCGCCGTCCTGCCCTCTCCTCTCGAATGCGTGCAGATACCGGCGGTGCACTATGTGCCGCTGGCCGACGACGGCGCCTATCTGTCGATGGGGATCGCGACCCGCCGCGACGAAGACTCGCCGCTGGTGGCCAACTTCCTGGCCGGCGTCGAGGCGGACTAGCCCCGACGCAGGAACTGCTGATGCCAGCGCGTGCGCGCGGCGCGCGCGTCGCCGAACAAACGGTTCAGGCCGTCGGCGTCGCCGGCCTCCAGCAAGGCGGCCAGGCGGTCCAGGCCGGCGCGGTAGCCGGCCAGCTCGGCCAGCAGCGCGTCGCGGTTGGCCAGGCTGATGTCGGTCCACATCTCCGGATGGCTGCCGGCGATGCGGGTGAAGTCGCGGAAGCCGGTGGCGGCGAAATCGAAGCAGCGTTCGGCGTCGGCCCTGGCCGCCACCTGGTCGACATAGGCGAAGGCCAGCAGATGCGGCAGATGGCTGACGCTGGCGAACACCGCGTCGTGTTCGGCCGCGCTCATCGCATGGATCTCGGCGCCGCAGGCGCGCCACAGCTCAGCCACGGTCTCCACCGCCTCTGGCGCGGTCTCGTCCAGCGGCGTCAGCACCACGCGGCGGTTCTCGTACAGGCCGTATTGCGCGGCGGCCGCGCCGGACAGGTCGGAACCGGCGATCGGGTGCGCCGGCACGCACCACGGCAGGTGATCCGGCAGATGCCGGCGATACAATGCCGCCACATCGCTCTTGGTGCTGCCGCCGTCGGTGACCACGGCGCCCGGCCGCAAACCCGGCGCCAATGCCGCCATCAGCGCGCCCATCTGGCCCACCGGCGACGCCAGCAGCGCCACGTCGGCGCGGTCTGCGACGGCGGCGATGTCCTGGCTGATCTCGTCGACCACGCCCAGCGCCAGCGCCTTCTCCAGATTGGCCAGCGTGCGGCCGACGCCGATCACGGTCCTCACCCTGCCCGCGCGCTTCAACGCCAGCGCGAACGAGCCGCCGATCAGGCCGACGCCCGCCACCACCAGCGTGTCTATCTGCTGCTGCACCTGCTCCCCCTTTGCTGTTCCGCCACCGGCGCGGCGCGAAGGTCTATCATAAACAATTTTGCCGACCAGGCCAGCCCGCCGTCCGGAGAGAACGATGACCGCCACGCTGTATTGCTATTTCAAGATCGAATCCGACCACGACGCGGTGCGTCGGCGCCTAGGCGCGCTGCAGGCCGAACTGGCCGCCGCCGGCTGGCCCGGCCGGCTGCTGCGCCGCTGCGACGACGCCGACACCTGGATGGAGGTCTATCCGGACGTCGCCGACCGCGAGGCCTTCCGCGCCGCCTGGCTGCCGGCGCGTCGGCGGCACGGCCTGGCGATGCCGGTTCACGAGGAATGGTTCCAGCCGTTGTAGATCTTTACCCCGGCTGCTTTCCGCCGGAGACCGGGCGCGGAAGCGGCCCGCCGCAGGACCGAAACGCCGGCAAGAAAAAGGCCGGGCGCGAGGCCCGGCCAAACAAACACGATTAACGAGAGAAACCGAAACCTTGCGCCCAAACCCGGCGTGAAAGGAAAACGGTGAGGGATTCAATATACCCGCCGCCGCCGATCGCCCCAAATCACTTGTTCTGCTTAACAAATCACCCGCGCTGCGCGGCCGCCTCGCCGGCCGGCTCCGCAGTCCGGCCCGCCACGCGGTCCACCCATAGCGCCACCACGCCGTCGCCGGCCACGTTGCAGGCGGTGCCGAAACTGTCCTGAGCCAGATAGAGGGCGATCATCAGCGCCAGGCTGGCTTCCGGGAAGCCCAGCACGCTGGACAGGATGCCCAGCGCCGACATCACGCCGCCGCCCGGCGCGCCCGGCGCGGCCACCATGGTCACCCCCAGCAACAGGATGAAGGGCAGCATCACGTCCCAGCCCGGCACATCCAGGCCATGGGTCATCAGCATCACCGCGGTGGCGCAGCTGACCAGGGTGATGGTGGAGCCGCACAGGTGTATGGTCGCGCACAGCGGCATCACGAAATGCACCACCGGCGGCGACACCTTCATATTGCCGGCCGAACGCAGCGCCACCGGTATCGTGGCGGCCGACGACATCGTGCCCAGCGCGGTGAAGTAGGCCGGCAGCATCGCGCGCAGCAAGGACAGCGGATTGCGGCCCAAGAGCGC
This sequence comes from Chromobacterium sp. CV08, assembly GCF_051129845.1. Classification (NCBI taxonomy): domain Bacteria; kingdom Pseudomonadati; phylum Pseudomonadota; class Betaproteobacteria; order Neisseriales; family Chromobacteriaceae; genus Chromobacterium; species Chromobacterium sp. CV08. The sequence goes on along the minus strand of NZ_CP150453.1, from coordinate 1,538,273 downwards.
GCCGCTGGCGCCGTAAAGGACAGCCAGCCACAGCCAGTGCAGGGCGATGGCCATCAACAGCACCACGCCGAAGGTCTTCAGCGTGGCGAAGGCGGTGCCGGCGGCGGCCATGTCGGCGAATTCGCAGGCGATATAGGCCGGCAGCAGCGGCACCAGCACACGCGCCAGCACCTTCTCGACGATGTCCTTGCCCTGCTCGGCGATCTCGCGCAAGCGCGCCGCGCCGGTGGCGGCGATGCCCAGGCCGAAGACGAAGGCCAGCATCAGCGCCGTCATCACGTCGAACAGCGGCTTGATCTCCAGCTTGAACAGCGGCGCCAGCTTGCCGGCGGCGGCGGCAGCGGGCGCGGCGGCTGCCTCGCCCAGCCATTGCGGCAGCAAGGCGGACGCGGCGGTGAAGGCCAGTACGCCGGACAGGATGGTGGAGGCGTAGGCCAGGCCGACGGTCCAGCCCAGCATGCGGCCGGAGCCGGTCTCCAGCGCGGCGATGCCGCTCATGATGTAGAACACGATGATCAACGGGATCATGAAGCCGATGAACTGGCTAAACAGGCCCTTGAAGGTCAGCAGCAGCGTCAGCAGCGGGCCGGGCGCGTACAGGCCCAGCAGCAGGCCGACGGCCATGCCGGCCAGCAGTTTCAGGATCAATTTCACAGGCAACCTCTTGTCCGGGTTATCCAGCCCGCCGCGCCTGGCGCGACGCCGGACGAAACCCGTCCGCTCCGGCGCGATCGGATCGATTCGGAAGAAGGGAGGGAGCCGGTCGGCACGGCAAGCGGAACATCGCGCCGACGGTCCCCGGCGCCATGCATCAGGCTTGTTGTAGTAAGGCTTGCCGCAATGCCTGCAGCAAAGGCGGAGGCGTCCAGACCCGCTCGCCCAGGCGGGCGATGGGCCAGATGCCGATCAGGCTATTGGAGAGAAAGGCCGCCTCAGCGTCAATCAGATCGGCGGCGGAAAGTCGCTTTTCCGAAAATTTAAGTCCGAAATTCGAAACACTATCCGTCAACCAATCGCGCACAGCCCCGTTCACGCCGCAACGGTCGAGCAAGGGAGTCTGGATTTCCCCGCCCCTCAGCAGGTAGACATTGCTCATCGTGCCCTCGGCCAGCCAGCCGTCCTGGTCCAGCAGCAAGCCTTCCTGGATCGCCGGGTCGTTCCACTCCGAGCGCGCCAGCACGCTCTCCAGCCGGTTCAGGTGCTTGACGCCGGCCAGGCGAGGCTGCAGCGACAGCCTGAGCTCGCACCAGCGCGCGGTCACGCCCCGCTCGCCGTACTCCGACGGATAGCCCTGCCATGGCGTGACCGACACGATGCGCGTCGGCGCGCCGGCGCCGGCCATCGCGTAGCCGCGCGCGCCGACGCCGCGGGTGACCACGATCTTGCCCACCGCCAGCGCATGTCCGCGGCCCAGCGCCATCAGCTCGTCCAGCAACTGCTGCTCGTCCGGCAGCGTCAGCGCCAGCCGCGCGGCGTCGTCGGCCAGGCGCGCATACTGCCAGCGCCACATCGACGGCCGGCCATGGCGCAGCTGCATGGTGCGGAACACGCCGTCGCCGTAGTTGAAACCGCGGTCCAGCGCCGACACCGACTCGCCGGGCAGGCCGTTGACCAGCATCGCCATCAGCCCTGCTCCACGCCCAGCGCGCGCAGCAGGCCGCGCGCCTTGTGACGGGTCTCCTGCAGTTCGCGCTCGGGATCGGAATCGGCGACGATGCCGCCGCCGGCGCGGAAGCGCAGCTTGCTCCCCTCCTGCATGAAGGTGCGGATCAGGATGTTGAAGTCCATGGTGCCGTCGCGGTTCAGGTAGCCGAGGCTGCCGGTATAGGCGCGGCGCGCGCCGTTTTCCAGCTCGCGGATGATCTGCATCGTCCTCACCTTGGGACAGCCGGTGATGGTGCCGCCGGGAAACAGCGCGCGCAGCACGTCGACCGGCGCGACATCGTCGCGCAGCCTGCCGCGGACATTCGATTCGATATGGTGGACGTAGGCGTAGCTGGCCACCGCCATCAGCTCGTTGACCTCCACCGAGCCAGGGCGGCTGATCCGGCCCAGGTCGTTGCGCTCCAGGTCTATCAGCATCACGTGCTCGGCGCGCTCCTTGACGCTGCTGATCAGCCGCTTCTTCAGTTCGGCGTCCTCGGCCGCGTCCCGCGAACGCGGATGGGTGCCGGCGATCGGACGGGTCTCGGCCCAGCCGTCGCGCACCCTCACCAGCCGTTCCGGCGACGAGCTGACGATCTGCGCGTCGCCGAAGTCGGCCAGCGCCGAGAACGGCGCCGGATTGGCGCGGCGCAACGCGGCGTACAGATCCGGCGCGCTCAGTCCGTCGGCCAGCTCCGCGCGCCAGCCTCGCGAGATGTTCACTTGGAACACGTCGCCGTCGTAGATGTAGCGCTTGAGCCGGACCACCGCCTCGGTATACCACTCGGGCGGATCCTCTTCCAGACCGGCCAGCGCCACCGGCCGGGGCGCGAAGGCCGGCCGGGTGGCGACCAGCCTCTCCAGCGCATGCCAGTCGTCGGCGGTCTCGCCGACCAGCCAGGCTTCGTCTTTCGCGCGGTCCACCAGCACCGCGGCCGGCGCGCGCGCCCATACCGCCAGCGGGAAGCTGTCCGGCAAGGCGGCCGGCACATGCGGCTCGAACTCCGACAGCAGGTCGTAGGCCAGATAGACGAACCAGCCGCCGACGAAGGGCAGGCCGTGCGGATTGGACACCGCCCGCGGCCGGAACGCGCGCACCTCGTCGAGAAAGGCCTGTCCCTCGCCCGCCATGAACACGCGCCGCTCGCCCTGCATCAGCAGCATGTCCCAGCCGCTATCGCCGGACGACTGCATCAGGTAGGGAAAGTGCTCGCGGTCGGCCGCGTGCAGCGCCAGCAGGTCGGGAATGAAGTCGAGTTTCTGAGTGAACATCTACGGTCCTGGGCCGGCAAGGCCCGGCACTGATTTGCAAGCCCGCCGCCCGCCTTGAGCGGCGGCGAAAAAAGAAAAACCGCTGCGAGTGTAACGCAGCGGTTCGCCCTGTCAATCGCCTGCCCTGTCGGTCAGACGCGCTTGAACACCAGGGTGCCGTTGGTGCCGCCGAAGCCGAAGGAGTTGGAAATACCCACCTCGATCTTCATGTCGCGCGCGGTGTTGGCCACGTAATCCAGGTCGCAGCCGGCCTCCAGATCCTGCTCGACCATATTGATGGTCGGCGGCGAGACCTGGTTGTGGATCGCCAGGATGGTGTAGATGGCCTCGACGCCTCCGGCGCCGCCCAGCAAGTGGCCGGTCATCGACTTGGTGGAATTGACCACCAGCTTCTTGGCGTGGTCGCCGAAAGCGATCTTCAGCGCGCTGGTCTCGTTGGCGTCGCCCAGCGGGGTCGACGTGCCGTGAGCGTTCACGTATTGCACGGCGTCGGCGTTGATGCCGGCGTCGCGCAGCGCGTTCGCCACGCCGCGGGCCGGGCCGTCTGCGTTCGGCGCGGTGATGTGATGCGCGTCCGAGCTCATGCCGAAGCCGATCAGCTCGGCGTAGATCCTGGCGCCGCGCTTGACCGCATGCTCGTACTCTTCCAGCACCAGCACGCCAGCGCCCTCGCCCATCACGAAGCCGTCGCGGCCCTTGTCCCACGGACGGGAGGCGGCCTCCGGATCGTCGTTGCGGGTGGACAGCGCCTTCATCGCGGCGAAGCCGCCTATGCCCAGGCGCGACACCGCGCCCTCGGCGCCGCCGGCCACCATGACGTCGGCGTCGCCGTACTGGATCAGGCGAGCGGCGTCGCCGATGCAGTGCGCGCCGGTGGTGCAGGCGGACACGATGCCGTAGCTCGGGCCTTGGTAGCCCTTCAGGATGGACACCTGGCCGGCGATCAGGTTGATCAGCGAGCCCGGGATGAAGAACGGACCGATCTTGCGCGGACCGCCTTCCATCAGCGCCACGCCGGTTTCCTCGATCAGCGGCAGGCCGCCGATGCCGGAACCGATGTTGACGCCGACACGCGTCTTGTCCAGATCCTGGATGTCGTCCAGTCCGGCGTCGGCGACGGCCTGTAGGGCCGCGGCGATGCCGTAGTGGATGAACAGGTCGTTGCGACGCGCTTCCTTCGGCGAGATGTACTGGCCGATATCGAAGTCCTTGACCTCGCCGGCGATCTGGCAGGCCATGTCGCTGGCGTCGAAACGAGTGATCTTGGCTATGCCGCTCTTGCCGGCCAGCAGATTGGCCCAGCCGGTGGCGACATCGTTGCCGACCGGAGACACATGCCCCAGGCCGGTGACTACTACTCTGCGTTTGGACACGAAGAATCCCCGTGAGAGATGGGAGGGCAGTCTCCCGGTGAAGCCGGACGCGCGTCGCGAACCGTCAATCGATTCAAACGCGCGTTTGGAATTCTCTTAACAAAAGAACCTCTGCGGGCGAGCCGAAGCAACACCGGGCAGAGGTCCTGGTCCCGAAAACGGGGATTACTTGTTCAGGTTGGCGCTGACGTAGTCGACGGCTTGCTGAACGGTCGTGATCTTCTCGGCCTCTTCGTCCGGAATCTCGCACTCGAATTCTTCTTCCAGCGCCATCACCAGTTCAACGGTGTCCAGGGAGTCCGCGCCCAGATCGTCAACGAAAGAGCTTTCGATCTTGATCTCGGCTTCGTTCACGCCCAGTTGTTCGGCAACGATCTTCTTGACGCGCTGTTCGATGTTTTCCATTTGTTTAAACCCTTGACCTTTCTGATTCGGGATCACAAAACCCCGGTATTCTACAAAAAAAAATTAGAGCAGCCTACCTAAATCTTGCTGTGGCGGCGACCGGCCTCAGGGCATCAGCATCCCGCCATTCACATGCAGGGTCTGCCCGGTGATGTAGGCCGCGCGGTCCGACGCCAGAAACACGACGGCGTCGGCGATATCCTTTGCGTCGCCGAGGCGGCCCAGCGAAATCTGGCCCACCAGCGCCTCGCGCTGCGCTTCCGGCAGCGCGCGGGTCATATCGGTGTCGATGAAGCCCGGCGCCACGCAGTTGACGGTGATGTTGCGGCTGCCGACCTCGCGCGCCATCGACTTGGTGAAGCCGATGATGCCGGCCTTGGCGGCCGCGTAGTTGGCCTGGCCGGCATTGCCCATCGCGCCGACCACCGAGGCGATATTGATGATGCGGCCGCTGCGGGCCTTCATCATTCCGCGCATCACCGCCTTGGACGCCTTGAACACCGACTTCAGATTGGTGTCCATGATGGCATCCCAATCGTCGTCCTTCATCCGCATCAACAAGCCGTCGCGGGTAATGCCCGCATTGTTGACCAGAATCGCCACGGAGCCGAACTCCTGCTCCACCGATTCGATCAGCGCCTCGACCGCGCCCTGCCCGGTCACGTCCAGCACTCGGCCTGCGCCGCCGGCGGCGGACAGACGCTCATGGATGGCGGCCGCGCCGGATTCCGACGTGGCGGTGCCGATCACGACGGCGCCCTCGGCGGCCAGCGCGTCGGCGATCGCCGCGCCTATGCCGCGCGAGGCGCCGGTCACCAGCGCCACTTTGCCTTGCAGACTCATCAATGTGTCTCCTTATTGTCAACGCCCGTCCGGCTTTCGCCGAAGGGACGATGGCGGCCGGCCGCGGGGCCGGCCGCCGGAATGTCGGTCAGGCCAGCTCTTCGCGGGCGGCTTCCAGCGCCGCGCGGTCGGTCAGCGCCAGGCATTTGACCTTGCCGTCTATGCGCTTCGCCAGGCCGGCCAGGACCTTGCCCGGACCGCACTCGGCCATCAGCGTCACGCCGTCGGCGGCCAGCTTCAGTATGGTTTCGGTCCAGCGCACCGGCATGTACAGCTGGCGGATCAGCGCGTCGCGTATCCGCGCGGCGTCGCCATAGCTGGCGACGTCGGCATTATGCAATACGGGTATTGCAGGCGCATTGAGGTGAACCTCGGCCAGCGCCGCCGCCAGCTGTTCGGAGGCGGGCCGCATCAGCGAGCAGTGCGAGGGCACCGACACCGGCAGCGGCAGCGCGCGCTTGGCGCCGCGGGCCTTGCACAACTCCATAGCGCGCTCGACGGCGCCCTTGTTGCCGGCGATCACCACCTGGCCGGGCGAATTGAAATTGACGGCCTCAACCACCTCGCCGGCGGCGGCTTCGGCGCAGGCGGCGCGGATGTCGTCGTCGGACAGGTTCAGGATGGCGGCCATCGCGCCGGCGCCGGCCGGCACCGCCTGCTGCATCGCCTCGGCGCGCAGACGCACCAGCTTGACCGCCTCGGCGAACGGCAGGGCGCCGGCGGCCACCAGGGCGGTATACTCGCCCAGGCTGTGGCCGGCCACGACGGACGGCTGCTTGCCGTTCAGCTCCTGCCAGGCCAGATAGGCGGCATAGCCGGCGGCGAGCATGATGGGCTGGGTATTGACGGTGGCGTTGATGGCATCGGCGCTATCGGCCTGCAGCATCGCCCACAGATCGACGGACAGCGTGTCCGATGCTTCCTCGAAAGTGTGCTGCACCACGGGCAGGTCGGCGAAGCCGTCCATCATTTTCAGGCTCTGCGAGCCCTGCCCCGGAAAAAGAAATGCAAAAGCCATAGTCGACTCCACGTGAATTCGACGCAAAGCATGACGCAAAGCGGCGTCCGCTGCCAAGCCCGCCGTGCAACAAATGTTGCCATCGGCGGCGATTGGACTGCGAAAACGCCACTTGGCGCCGGTTGATCAGTAGATGAGCAGCGCCGCGCCCCAGGCGAAACCCCCGCCTATGCCTTCCAGCAGGACGGTCTGGCCGCGGCGGATGCGCCCGTCGCGCACCGCGGCGTCCAGCGCCAGCGGAATCGACGCGGCCGAGGTGTTGCCCTGCTCCGGCAGCGTGACGATCACCTTTTCCATGGACAGACCCAGGTGCTTGGCGGTGGATTCGATGATGCGCAGATTGGCCTGGTGCGGCACCAGCCAGTCGACGGCCGCCTTGTCCACCCCGGCCTCGGCCAGCGTGGAGACGGCGATCTCGGACAGCGATTTGACGGCGAACTTGAATACCGCCGGACCATCCATGTGCAGATACGGCATGCCCTGGATCTTGCCGCCGGAAATCTGCGCCGGCGTATTGAGCAGGCCCTGGTAGCGGCCGTCGGCCGCCAGCTTGGCGTGCAGGATGCCGGGCTCGTCGGACGCGCCCAGCACGACGGCGCCGGCGCCGTCGCCGAACAGCACGCAGGTACGGCGATCGTCCCAGTCCAGCACCCGCGACATGATTTCGGCGCCTATCACCAGCGCCGTCTTCGCCATGCCGCTCTTGATATAGGCATTGGCGGTGGCGATCGCGTAGACGAAACCGGCGCATACGGCCTGCACGTCGAAAGCGGGAATGCCGGGCAGACCCAGCTTCTCCTGCAGGATGCAGGCGGTGCTGGGAAAGACCATGTCAGGGGTCGTGGTGGCGACGATGATCAGGTCGATCTCGCCCTTGCCTATGCCGGCGCTGGCGATGGCGGCTTCGGCCGCCTTCAGCGCGAGGTCGCTGGTCTTGTGCTGATCGTCGGCAATATGGCGCGCGCGGATGCCGGTACGAGAGACGATCCACTCGTCGCTGGTATCGACCCGCTCAGCCAATTGCGCATTGGTGAGCACTCGGGACGGCAGGAAGCTGCCGGTTCCGAGAATGCGGGAATAGCCCATGTTTGTCAGTTCGCTTCTGCCTCGGACTGCTTGAGATTATCTAATTGTTTAGCAATCCGCTCGGCAATGTGAGCAATCACGTCGGAGCCGGCCTCCTCGCATGCCTGCGCCAACGCGTAACGGAATCCTGTGACATCGGCGCCGCCGTGGCTTTTCACCACGATGCCGCGCAGGCCCAGCAAGCTGGCCCCGTTGTAGCGGCGCGGATCGATGCGTTTCTTGAAGAGAGCCAGCACCGGCAGCGCGGCCAGCGCGCACAGGCGCGTCCACCAGCTGCGACCGAACTCTTCCTTCAGGAAAACGGCGAACATGTGCGCCAGCCCCTCAGCTGTCTTCAGCGCCACATTGCCGGTAAAACCGTCGCAGACTACCACATCCGTCGTGCCCTTGCAGATGTCGTCGCCTTCCACATTGCCGTAGAAATTCAGCTCCGACTGGCGCAACAGCTCGGCAGTCTTCTTGATATTGTCGTTACCCTTGATGTCCTCGCTGCCGATGTTCAGCAGGCCGACGGAAGGATTGGTCTGGCCTTGCAGGCAGGCCATCAGCTCGGCGCCCATGATGCCGAACTGCAACAGTTGTTCCGGGGTGCAATCGACGTTGGCGCCCAGATCCAGCACGCAGGAAGTGCCCTTGACATTGGGCAGCAGCTTGGCGATGGCGGGACGGTCGATGCCGGGAATGGTCTTCAGGACGAAGCGGGCGGTAGCCATCAGCGCGCCGGTGTTGCCGGCGGACACGGCGGCCTGCGCCTTGCCTTCCTTGACCAGATTGATCGCCACCCTCATAGACGAATCCTTCTTGTTCTTCAGGGCGAGCTGAGGCGCCTCGTCCATGCCCACCACCTGGGTGGCATGCTGGATGAGGATGCGCTCACGCACGGCGCCCGCGTGCAGGGCCAGTTCAGCCTCCAGGGCCGGCTGGTCGCCTACGAGAATCAGATGGGTGTCGGGGTGGTCTTGCAGGAATTGGATCGATGCCGGGACGGTAACCTTGAGGCCAACGTCACCGCCCATAGCATCAACCGCGACGGTGATAGTCATCAACGATTGCGGTAAAAGTACCTACCAAAAAAGGAAAGGAAGTGAAAACGCGGGGAGATTACTCGCCCTTGGTCTTCACGACCTTGCGGCCACGGTAGAAGCCGTTCGGGCTGATGTGGTGACGCAGGTGGGCTTCGCCGGTGCTGGCTTCAACTGCCAGGGCCGGAGCGGTCAGAAAATCGTGTGCACGATGCATGCCGCGCTTGGACGGGGACTTTTTGTTCTGTTGAACAGCCATGGTCGACTCCTAAGAAATTCAAGTAGATTCTAATACGAATCCGGGTTACTCGGACTTGGGTCTCTTAAGCGCCGCCAGCACCGCAAACGGGTTGGGCTTGTCAGCCTTGGCGAGCGAGAGAGTATCCCTGCCGCATTCGTCGTGTTTCGGCGAGTGCGGCAAGCCCATGATGATTTCGTCTTCGATCAGCGCAGTCACGTCGAGTTCGGCTTCGGCGAGCACGGCGTCCAGCCCCTCGTCGAGTTCGCAGGCCTCGTCCAGCTTTTCCTGACTGGTAAACAGCGTGAGCACCGAATCGGTGTTCAGGCTGAACGGCATGCCGTCCAGGCAGCGCTGGCAAGTGACGTTCAGTTGTGCATCCAGCCGGATGCGCAGCGCATAGCGCTGCAGTTCGTCACGAAAGCCTTCGAACTGGTACGACACCTCGCCAGAGGTATCGGACAGGTCGCTGTGCACGCGCTCGTCGAGTTCGCCGACCGGCATCAGGCCGGACAGCGAACGCCCTTCCCGGGCGAACTTGAGCGGATCGATCAAAATCGGTTTAGACATAAACTCCGCATGGTACAATCCATTCCCCTGATTTGTCAAAAGAAACAAGGCAGGGCCGAAGCGGCGCCCGCCCGGCGCCCGGCCCGGCCGCCACCAGGCCCGAAACATGCACATCGTACTGGCTTCCACTTCCCGCTACCGCCAAGAAATCATCGCCCGCCTGGGCCTGCCGTTCAGCGCCGAACCGCCGATCTGCGACGAGACGCCGCTGCCCGGCGAGACCGCGCTGGAAACCGCGGTGCGCCTGGCCCGCACCAAGGCCCAGTCGCTGGCCGGCAAGCATCCCGGCGCGCTGATCATAGGCTCCGACCAGGTGGCGCTGCTGGACGGCAGGCAGATAGGCAAGCCCGGCGGCTTCGAGCAGGGCGTGGAAATGCTGAAGTGGATGAGCGGCCGCACCGTGATCTTCCACTCGGCGCTGGCGTTGTACAACAGCGACAGCGGCCGGCTACAAGAGTGCGTCGGCATCACCCGCGTCACGCTGCGCCACCTGACCGAAGCGCAGATCCGCAACTACCTCGCCCGCGAGCCGGACGCGCTCCACTGCGCCGGTAGCGCCAAAAGCGAGGGCCTCGGCGGCGCGCTGCTGGAAAAAGTGGAATCGGACGACCCGAACGCGCTGATCGGCGTGCCGCTGTTCCAGCTGATCACCATGCTGGCCAACGAGGGCGTGGAGGTGCTGCAATGAGCGGCACCCTGTTTCTGATCCCCGCGCCGCTCGGCGACGAAAACGTCGCCTGGCTGCCCGAGGGCGAGCGGACCAAAGTCGCCCACCTCGTCCACTTCGTCGTCGAGGCGGAAAAGACCGCGCGCAAGCATCTGAAAGCGCTGGGCGTGACGACGCCGATCCGCGAGCTTGTCATGGGCACGCTGAACGAGCATACCAAGGAAGCGGACGTCGCCGCGCTGCTGGCGCCGCTGAAGGCCGGCCACGACGTCGGCCTGATCTCCGAGGCCGGCTGCCCGGCGGTGGCGGACCCCGGCGCGCAACTGGTGGCGCTGGCCCACCGCCACGGCATCCGCGTCGAGCCGCTGATCGGCCCGTCGTCGATACTGCTGGCGCTGATGGCCAGCGGCGCCAACGGCCAGCGCTTCGCCTTCCACGGCTACCTGCCGGTGGACGCCGCGGAAAAGGCCAGGCTGGTCAAGGAGCTGGAGCAGCGTTCACGCAAGAACGACGAGACCCAGCTGTTCATCGAAACGCCGTACCGCAACAACGCGCTGCTCGCGCAATTGCGCGAAGCGCTGGCGCCGTCGACCCGGCTCGCGGTAGCCTGCGATCTGACCTTGCCGACGCAGACCATCGTCAGCCACCGCGTGCAGGACTGGCCGCAAAATCCGCCCGACCTGCACAAGCGCCCGGCCATCTTCGTGATCCACGCCGCCTGACCGCCATGCCCAAGACCACACCCATCATCCGGTCGCTGCTGGACACCGACCTGTACAAGTTCACGATGCTGCAGGTGGTGCTGCACCAGTTCCCGGCCGCGCACGGCGAGTACGAGTTCCGTTGCCGCAACCACCCGGACACGCCGCTGTCCCAGCTGAAGGCCCAGTTGGAAGCCCAGCTGGACCTGCTGTGCGAGTTGCGCTTCAGCCAGGACGAGCTGGATTATCTGCGCGGCCTGCGCTTCATCAAGAGCGATTTCGTCGACTACCTGGAACTGTTCCACCTGCAGCGCCGCTTCATCAGCGTCGACGAGGAAGGCGAACAGCTGGCCATCCGCATCAAGGGGCCCATGGTGCAGGCGATGTTCTTCGAGATTTTCGTGCTGGCCATCGTCAACGAACTGTATTTCCGTCCGCTGGACGGCGAGACGGTGCGCGCCGAGGGCCATCGCCGGCTCGAAGCCAAGATCGCCACGCTGGAACGCTTCCTGCGCGACGAGGCGCCGGAGCAGCGCTTCCCGCTGTTGATCGCCGACTTCGGCACCCGCCGCCGCTTCAGCCGAGCCTGGCAGGCCCACGTGGTCGAGAGACTGAACCGCGCGCTGCCGCAGATCTTCCGCGGCACCAGCAACGTCTACCTGGCGCGCCAGCTCGGCATCACGCCTATCGGCACGATGGCGCACGAATTCTTCCAGGCCTTCCAGGCACTGGGCGTGCGGCTCAGGGACTTCCAGAAGGCGGCGCTGGAGTCATGGGTGCAGGAATACCGCGGCGACCTCGGCATCGCGCTGACCGACGTCGTCGGCATGGACGCCTTCCTCGCCGACTTCGACCTCTACTTCGCCAAACTGTTCGATGGTCTGCGACACGACAGCGGCGACCCCTACGTCTGGGGCGAGAAGGCGATCGCCCATTACCGCAAGTTGCGCATAGACCCGGCCGCCAAGATGCTGACGTTCAGCGACGGCCTCAGCATAGACAGCGCGCTGGAACTGCAGCGCCACTTCAGCCCGCACATCCAGGTCAGCTTCGGCATCGGCACCCACTTCACCAACGACATGGGACTGGAGCCGCTGCAGATCGTGCTGAAGCTGGTCAGCTGCAACGGCCAGCCGGTGGCCAAGCTGTCGGACAGCCCCGGCAAGACCATGTGCAGCGACGAGACCTTCCTCGCCTACCTGCGCCAGGTGTTCAGCATACGCGCTCAGTAGAGCAGCGCCAGCAAGCGCCGGCGCACCGGATCCGACAGCCTGTCGCCGGCCAGCGCCACGGTCTGCCGGCCCAGCGCGCGGTAGGCCGCCGCCAGCTCGGCATCGCCGAGCGCCGCCAGATGGCGCTCGACAGTGCCGACATCGCCGCGCACGATGGGGCCCGTCAGCGCGTCACGCGGCCCCAGCGCCAGCGCATTCTCCAGCGTCTGCCGCATCAGGCCGCCCAGCAGCGGCTGCGCCAGCTCCGCCGGCACCCCCGCGCAAGCCGTCAGCTGCTGCGCCATCGCCGTCAAGGCCACCAGAAAGTTCGACGCCACCGACAGGCCGGCGTGGTAGGCCGCCTTGCCGCCCGGCGCCAGCCGGAACGGCTGCCCGCCCAATGCCCGCGCCAATGCCTCCAGCCGCAGGCAAGCCTCCTCGTCACCCTCCAGCGCGCACAAGGTGCCGGCGAAATCGGCTACCGCCCGGCCGGGATCGGCGAAGGAGAACGCCGGATGCAGGCTGGCCGTCAACACGCCCCGCTCGGCCAGCGGCGCCAGCAACGCCGCCTCCCCGGCGCCGCTGGCGTGAAAGGCCACGCAGCCGGCCGGCATCACCGCGGCCGCGGCCAGCTCGCCGGCGCACGAGGCGATCTCGCCATCCGGCACCGACAGCAGGTAGAAGTCGGCCGGCCGCAGCCGGCCAAGATCGGTCGTCGCCCGGCCGGCGCCGATGAACTCGCAAGCCAGCCGCAGCGGCTCCGGCCGCCGCCCGACCACATCGAGCACTTGATATTGCCCGGACAAATGGGCCAGCCTGGCCACGCTGCCGCCCAGGCGCCCCGCCCCCACCACTGTCAGAGTCTGCATACCTTTATATACCTCTTCGTTTCGGCATCCACCACGACCCGGCCTCGCTCCGGCATCGCCGCCATGATGCCCGCGCCGCGCGAGCGTCGCAAAAAAACATCAGATCTGAACATGCACAATATTGACAGGAATGAATCGCGAAAAATATTTCCATTTAAAACCAATGCCTTGTAGACACTTCGCATATCAACAAGCCAAGTAAGTCGAGTATCCGCTCAATTTACATAGTCGATGCTTTCTTTTAAGATGATCGTAAGCGAATTCAAGTGGATGCAATCCGCGCCTGCTGGATTCACTTCAAGTCACGTTGATTTTCCGGCCCGCTCGACAAAAGCGGGCTGTTTTTTTGCCGGGCCGACCTCAAAGTCCGCGCGAATGCCGCAACAAGCAAGCCAATGCCTCATTGTGACTCTTTTTTACCACACCCCCAAAACTTCCCCACCCGCACAGTAATACCCCATACCATTCAAACGGTTACAACATACAAAAACGAACATCGCCTCGAGAAAACAGCGACATTAGTTGCTTGATAGCAACACAATCGGCTCGCTTAAGTTGCATTCCCACAACCCAGCCAATAGCATTTGCTCACATTCCTAAACCTAAAAAAGGATGACTTGACCATGAAAAAAAGTCTGATCGCCCTGCTGGTAGCCACCCTGCCGGCCGCCGCATTCGCTGACGTGACCATCTACGGCACCCTGAAGGCTGGCGTTGAGAACGTCGACAACGGCGTTACCAAGAAAACCAATATCGACGACCTGGGTTCCCGCATCGGCTTCAAGGGTTCGGAAGATCTGGGCAGCGGCCTGAAGGCTATCTGGCAAGTTGAAACCGGCTTCGCCATCGACGGCGGCCACAGCGGCAGCTCTGCTGACGGCACCTACTCTGGCTCCAACTCCGGTACCTTCGCCAACCGCAACTCCTTCGTTGGCCTGCAAAGCAGCCTGGGTACCCTGCGTCTGGGCAACATCTCCAACTACGGCGACAGCGACATGGGCACTGTTGACGTATGGCAGTACAACAGCAACGCGCTGGGCCTGGGCATCTTCACCCGCGACAACACCCGCCTGAAGAACTCCGTGCGCTACGACCTGCCGGCCGTGGTTCCGGGCCTGACCGCCTCGCTGCAATACGGCGCCAAGGAAGACAAGACCGCCAACACCAGCGATCGCGAAACCAGCGTCCTGGGCCTGGGTTACGAGAACAGCGGCTTCTTCGGCAAGTACAGCTACACCCACGAATCCAAGGTTAGCGTTGCCAACGACAAGCATCAGCTGGAAGTCGGCTACAACGCCAACAACCTGTTCGTCGGTCTGGGCTACAAGCAATCGAAGGGCGACGTTTCGTCGACCCACCTGAGCGCTCTGGCCACCAAGGCACAGGTTGCTGCCATTCAGCAAGAAGTTGACGCCGCAGCTCCGCTGATCGGCAACAACGCTTCGCTGAAGTCGACCGAATACGCCCTGACCGCCGCTTACACGCTGGGCGCCTTCACTCCGAAGTTCACCTACGCTCAAGGCCAGGACATCAAAGCCGGCAGCTACAAGCTGAACGACACCGGCTACAAGCAATTCGTGCTGGGCGTTGACTACGCTCTGTCCAAGCGCACCACCATCGGCGCGCAATACGGCCAGATCAAGCTGGAAGACAACGCAGCTGTCCTGGTGAACAACGGCGAAGACAAGATCAAGGCCTTCGGCGTGAACATGATTCACAGCTTCTAATTCAACGGTTCGACGCAAGAACCCGCGAACGTAGAAACGAAAAGACCCGCTTCGGCGGGTCTTTTTGCATTCGCGAGACCTGATATGAAAATACCACTGACCACCCTCGTCCTGGCCGCGCTGCTACTGCCCGCCGTCAGCCGCGCCGATGGTGCCGCTCCGCCGGACGACTCCGCCAGAATCCGCGTCTTCCAACAGAATGGCGTGACGCTGGGCCTGTTTCCAGGCCGCGATTGCTACCGCGCTTCGCGCTTCGGCAACCATGGCGGCATCGTCGAATCGCACGCGTTCAAATCCTTCCTGCACCTGTCCAGCAACAAAAGCATAGGCATGCCGGAAACGCCGAATAGCCGCGGCCTGTCGGCCAGAAGCACGCTGTTTTCCGCGGCTTACTATCAGGAATACCGGCTTCCCGCCGGCAAGATCGCGACGGTGACCGCCGCCTTCGGCGATGCCGGCGGCTGGTATTGCAACACGCAGGCGGTCAAATTCACGCCTCAGGCGGGAACGGACTACGAGGCGATGCTGGATGTCAGTCTCGACGACAAGACCTGCCGCCTGGTGATAGGCAGCATTCCCTCCGACCATCCGGACGCCGCGCTGCAGACGCTGCCGGATCTGGCCCCGGCCTGCTCGAGCGGCAAATGAAAAACCGCCCCTCCCCGTAGGGAGGAGCGGTCTGGATTCCAGGTCCGCTCAGAACGGCAGCTGATAGACCGGGTTGCGGGTGTCCGCCCCCTCCTGCCGTATCCGCTCCAGCTCGGCCTTCAAGGCCGCCTGCAGCCACTGCTCGCGCATGCGGTCGCCGTCCGGATGCTCGGACAGCGTGCGGTACAGCGCCATGCCGTGCATCGTCGTCATCATCGTCAGCAGCGTGGCGAAAAAGCCGGTGGAGATGGCGTAGCGGGGAAACAGCGAGGCCATCATCGCGACGAAACGGTCGCGGAAATAGGTGCTGGAGCTGCCGAGGAAGATGTCCCGCAGATCCGGCGTCGTGCGCGCGGCCATCAACAGCTCCAGCAGCACGATGTGGCGCGGCGACATCACCAGCGCCTTCATCAGAGCCACGATGCGCTCCTCCTCCGGCATGCTGGCCGGCAGCTGGCTGGCCAGGCCCAGCGCGGCGTCGAAGATGTCGTCGACCACCTTGCGTCCGACCGGCTGCATCAGCTCG
This sequence comes from Chromobacterium sp. CV08, assembly GCF_051129845.1. Taxonomy (NCBI): domain Bacteria; kingdom Pseudomonadati; phylum Pseudomonadota; class Betaproteobacteria; order Neisseriales; family Chromobacteriaceae; genus Chromobacterium; species Chromobacterium sp. CV08. The sequence goes on along the minus strand of NZ_CP150453.1, from coordinate 1,522,453 downwards.
TTCTTCGTCGCGAAATGGCGGAACAACGCCCCCTGGGACACGCCGGCGCGGCCGCAGATCAGCTGTACGCTGGTGCCGTGGTAACCGCTCTCCATCAGGCACTCTATCGCCGCCTCCACCAACTTGCCTATGGTGGACTCCCTGCGGCTTTGCTGTGTTCGTCTGGTTTGCATCTATTGTTTTATCATTTATCGTCCCGCCGGCATGCTGCGCGCAAGCGGCCGCGCAACGCGGGCGGGCACATTCTAAGAACAAGCAAGACACGCCAAACGCCAGGCGCTCCTCTCTCTCCTGGTGGCCGCAACGCAAGCGGCCACTACAGCAATACTACCAAAAGCGGACAGGCAATATGCAACTTGCTTCTCGGCGGCATCGGCGGCGGCGCGGGCCGCGCCGGAAACCGTCGCCGATTATCGGCCGGCATCCGGCTCCGCCGCTTGCGCCAGGACAAGCATACCGCAAAAAAGAGAGGGATTGATCGGTTTTTATTTTGCCAACTGTCACTTCAGACTGGCGGCGGCAAAGCTGACGCGCCCGTAAGGATTGGCCGCGAAGCCCGCCACTTCCCGCCGCGCCAGCGCGAAGGCGGTCGGATGGGCCAGCGGCAGCCACAAGGCCTGATCATGGACGATGCGCTGCGCCGCTTGGTACAGCTTGGTCCTGGCCTTGAAATCGCTGGTCTTCTTGCCGTCGGCGATCAGCTTGTCCAGCCGGGGTTCGCAATAGCGGGCGAAATTGGTGCCGGACTGGACAGCGGGGCAGGAAAACTGCGGCGTCAGGAAGTTGTCGGGATCGCCATTGTCGCCGGCCCAGCCCATGAACAGCATCTCATGCTCGCCGGCCTTGCCGCGCCTGATCAGCTCGCCCCATTCCAGCACCTTGATCTGCAGGCGGATGCCGACCTTGGCCAGATCGGCCTGCAGCAGCTCGGCCCCGGCCTTCGGATTCGGATTCAGCGTGCTCCCGCCCGGCCGCACCCATACCGAGACGTCGAAGCCGTTCGGATAGCCGGCCTGCGCCAGCAGCTTCCTGGCCTGAGCGGGATCATGAGGGTAAGGCTTGACGGATTTGTCGTAGCTCCAGGTATTCAGCGGGTAGATCAGATTGGCCGGCGTCGCGGTGTTGTCGAACACCACTTTCAGATAATGGCTCTTGTCGAAGGCGAGATTGATCGCCTGCCGCACCAGCGGATTGTCCAACGGCTTCTTCTGGCTGTTGAAGGCGACAAAGGCGGTCATAAAGGCCGGCGTGCTCAACAACTGCAGCCGGGCGTCGGACTTGGCGGCCTCGACGTCCTGCGGCTTCGGCGACAGCGCGATCTGGCATTCGCCGGCGCGCAGCTTCTGCAACCTGACGCTGGAATCCGGCGTGATCGCGTAGATCAGTCCGGACACCTTGGGCTTGCCGCCGAAATAAGAGGGATTGGGCAGGTAGCGCACCAGCGCGTCCTTGGCGAAACTCTTGAACACGAAGGGGCCGGTGCCTATCGGCTTGCTGTTCAGTTCGGCCGTCCTGCCCGCCGCCAGCAGCTGCGCCGCGTATTCGGCGGAATAGATCGAGGCGAAGCCCATCGTCAGGCTGGACAGGAAGGTCGCTTCCGGATAATTGAGCTCGAAGCGCACCGTCTGCGCGTCCAGCTTGCGCACCGCCTTGATCAGCTTCGGAAACTGCATCGCCTGCGCATGCGGATAGCCGGAGGGCGCCGTCTTGTACCAGGGATGTTCCGGATTGAGCATGCGCTCGAAGCTGAACACCACGTCGTCGGCGTTCAACTTGCGCGTCGGCTTGAAATAATCGGTCGTGTGGAAAGCGGCGTCGGCGCGCAGATGGAAGGTATAGCTCAAGCCGTCGGCGCCGACGTCCCAGCTGCGCGCCAGGCTGGGCCGCAGCTTGCCGCTGGCGGCGTCGTACTCGACCAGCCGGTTCATCAGCACGTCGGCCGAGGCATTGGTGGTGACCAGCGAGTTGTACTGCACCACGTCGAAGCCTTCCGGATTGGCGTCGGTGCAGACGGTCAGCGGCCTGGCGACGGCGGCTAGCGGCAGCAAGGCCGCCAGCAAGGCGAGGCGCGGAATCTTCATGGTTTTCTCCTTGCGGCGCGCGGCGGTGATGCCGTGCGCATTAACCGCCCTAGGTTAAGCCAACAGCGGGATAAAGACCACGATTTAATCCACATATTGATATAAGAGCCTGTTCAGGCAGCGGCCGCCGCCCGGCCTCGCCCTCACAGCAATAATTGCGTAAACGCCGCCGCCGGCAGCGCCGGGCTGCACAGGAAACCCTGGTACTCCTGGCAGCCGCGCGCGGCCAGCCATTGCAGTTGCCGCGGCGTCTCCACGCCCTCCGCCACCATGTTCAGGCCCATCATCCGGCACAGCGTGGTGATCAGCTCGGTGATCGCCGGTTTTTCGTCGAGATCGGCGATGAAGGATCGATCTATCTTCAGCGAGGTCAGCGGGTAGCGCTGCAGATAGGCCAGATTGGAATAACCGGTGCCGAAATCGTCGACGGCGATGCGCACGCCCTGGTCGCGCAGCGCCTGCAGCGTGCGCATGGTCTGCTCGTCGTGGCCCAGCAGCACCGATTCGGTGATTTCCAATTCCAGCCTTTCCGGCTGGCAGCCGCTGTCGGCGATGACCTGAGCCACCAGCGCCGGCAGCGACGGATCGACGAACTGGCAGGCCGACAGGTTGACCGACACCGTCAGATCCAGGCCGCGTTCGCGCCATGATCGCTGCTGCCGCGCGGCCTGCAGCAGAATCTGCCGGCCCAGCTCCAGAATCATGCCGCAGTCCTCGCACAGGGATACGAAGGTATCCGGCATCAAGAGGCCGCGCTGCGGATGCTGCCAGCGCGCCAATGCCTCCGCCCCGACGACCTGGCCGCTGACGACATTGACCCGCGGCTGGAAATGGGCGACGAACTCCCCCCGCTCCAGGCCGCGGCGGATGTCGTGCTCCAGCGCCAGCTGCGCCTGGCTGCGCGCCTCCAGCGCCGGCGTGAAGAACACCAGATTGTTGCGTCCGGCGTCCTTCGCGGCATACATCGCCAGATCGGCGTGCCGCATCATTTGCTCGATATCGAGCGCGCCGTCGCCGCACAGGCTGACGCCTATCGACGCCGACACGCTGACATCCATGCCGCCCAGCCGCACCGGCATGCCCAGGCTCTGCAGGATGCGACGCCCCAGCTCCTGGGCCCGGGCCTCGGCCTGCGGCGCCGCCAGCATCACCAGGAATTCATCGCCGCCCAGGCGCGCCACCTTGTCGTCGTGACCGAGCAGCTGCGTCAGCCGGCCGCTCATCCTGATCAGCAATTCGTCGCCACTGGCGTGGCCCAGCGAATCGTTGACGTTCTTGAAACGATCCAGGTCGATGAACATCAGCGCCACTTCGCGGCCGTTGCGCCGGGCCTGCTGCAGATAAGGCAGGCATTCGCTGCGGATGCCGTTGCGGTTGGGCAGCCCGGTCAGCACGTCGTGGTTGGCCAGGAAGCTGGCGCGCGCCTCGGCATGCTTGAGGTCGGTGATGTCGACCTCGCTGACCAGCAGCGCGTCCTGGCCCGATACCGCGTCGCGGCAGGCGCGCGCGGCGATCTCGTGCCAGCGCGTGCCCAGCCGGGTCTGCACCTGGGCCAGCCGGCGCGCCTCTCCGGCGGCGGCCACGCCCTGCTTCAACGCCTGCCAGTCCGCGTCGTGAAGAAAACGGCCGCGCCAGTCCTCGGCGGCGTGCGCCACCTTGGCCCGCGCCGACGGATTGCGGTACAGCGCCCGTCCGGCTCCGTCGTACAGCGTGATCAGCGTCGAGGTGTGCATCAGCGCCTCGGCGCTGCGCAGCGTGGCAGGATCGGCGCTCAGCGTGTTCTGCGCCTCGCAGAACATCATCATCCGGCCTTCGGCGCGTATGCCGCGGAACGCCACTTTCAGCAGTTGCGGCAGACCGTTCGGATACAGCGTCCAGCTTTCGGTGAACACGGCGTTGTCGCGTTCGAAATCCTGCTGATACTGTCCGAGCCGCTGCGCCACCGACACCGACATGTCGGCGGCCATGTCGCGGGTGCGCAACTCGGCCAGACTGTCGGCCCCCCACAACTGCAGCGCGGCGCCATTGGCCCAGAACACACGCTTGTGATCGATATCGAACACCCATACCGGCAAGCTGAGGGCCTCCAGCATATCCAGTTTGTCCCCCTGCCAGGAGATCGCTTCATTGTTCGGCATGCTTGCCGCTAACCTTTTATTTATCCATCAAAAAATGCCAATCGCCGCCTTGCGGCGGCAGCGGCCATTGTAGCAAGCAAATCGCTTGCGGCTGTGGATTTCGACGCGTGCGCGTCACGGTGGTAGCCCATCCAGATGGTTCGTTTACGAACCGTTTAGACCGTTTAAAGCGCCGGCTATCGCTTTCGGCAATAAAAAAGCGGAGCGCCCCGCGCCCCGCCTTGTCCTGTGCCGGCCGGTCTCAGGCGGCCCGCAGCTGGTCGTTGCGGCCGAACAGCCTGGCGATGCCGTGATAGTGCGGCAGGCCGTGTCCGACATCCAGCGCGTACTCTTCCTGGTAGGCCAGCAGCGCCAGCGACGAGAACTGCTGGCGCAATTCGTCGGGCCGGTAGTAATGGCGGACGTAGGCGGCGGTCTCGCTGGCCTGCCCCCCGTCGACGACGCAACCGGGATCGTTGACCATGAACACCGAGACGAACAGATAGCCGCCCGGCACCAGCCCGTCCATCATCGCCTGCGCCAGCCGCTGACCGGAAGCCTCGTCCAGATGGTCGAGCGAGGTGTTGGCGACGATGACCTGATAGCGCCGCGGCTCGATTTCCAGATTGGCCAGATCGACCACCTTGGCGCTGACGTCGAGCCGGCGCTCGCCGGCCTGGGCGCTCAGCCGCTCCACCGCCTCCGACGACTCGTCGACGCCGCACATCGAAAAACCGCACGATGCCAGGTACAGCGCGTTGCGCCCCTGTCCACAGCCGAGATCCAGACCGGGTCCGGCGCCCTTCACGCCATACTTCTCCAGATAATGCACCAGGAACGGAGACGGCTTGTCTCCATAGAAAGAACCGTTATTGCGGTAGTATCCGTCAAAATCCGCAGCACCCATCTCGCTTGCCCCTGCTTTGCCTGCCTGCCAAAACCAGTACCCGCCGACAGATGATGTCAGGTCGACTAAGTACCACCACTTACATAAGTAGTAGTCAGCATAGGACATTGTGACAATGTTGATATTTTTATGAAGACCAAATTTGCACGGACGCCGCATGACGGGGTGGGAAATGCCAGAAAACGACTAAGTATTAGTACTTACCAATCCGAAAAACTAAGTATTAATACCTATCCATTTTGGGAATAAAGCCTCGCTGCCGGCGGCCGACCCTTCTTCCGGAGAGCGGTCCCGCGCGCAGAAAGAAAGCGCCCCGCAGGCGGCATGCCTTGCGGGGCGCGGGACGGCGCGGCTGCTCTTATTCGTATTCGGCCACGCTAGGGCAGCTGCACACCACGTTGCGGTCGCCGTAGACGTCGTCGATGCGGTTCACGCTAGGCCAGAACTTGTTCTCCAACACGTAGGGCAGCGGGAACAAGCCCTGCTCGCGACTGTACGGACGGTTCCAGTCGCCGGCGATGTCGGCCTTGCTGTGCGGCGCGTTGCAGAGCGGGTTGTTGTCCGCCGGCCACGCGCCGTCCTGCACCTGGGCGATCTCGGCGCGGATGGACGCCATCGCGGCGATGAAGCGGTCGAGCTCGGCCTTGGGCTCGGACTCGGTCGGTTCTATCATCAGCGTACCCGGCACCGGGAAGCTCATCGTCGGCGCGTGGAAGCCGTAGTCCATCAGGCGCTTGGCCACGTCCACCTCGGTCACGCCGGAGGCGGCCTTCAACGGACGCAGGTCGATGATGCACTCGTGCGCGACGCGGCCATTGGCGCCGGTGTACAGCACCGGGAAATGCTCGGCCAGACGGGTGGCCAGGTAGTTGGCCGACAGCAGCGCGTTCTCGGTGGCCTGCTTCATGCCTTCCGCGCCCATCATCGCGATGTACATATAGGAGATGGGCAGGATGGAGGCGGAGCCGAACGGCGCCGCCGACACCGCGGTCTGGCCTTCCACCGCGCCCGGCACCGGCGCCACCACGTGGTTGGCGATGAACGGCGCCAGGTGCGCCTTCAGGCCGATAGGGCCCATGCCCGGCCCGCCGCCACCGTGCGGGATGCAGAAGGTCTTGTGCAGATTCATGTGCGACACGTCGGCGCCGATGTCGGCCGGGCGGGTCAGGCCCACCTGGGCGTTCAGGTTGGCGCCGTCCATATAGACCTGGCCGCCGTGGGCGTGGACGATCTCGCAGATCTCTTTGATGCCCTGCTCGAACACGCCGTGGGTGGACGGATAGGTGATCATCAGCGCCGCCAGATTGGCGGCGTGCTGCTCGGCCTTGGCCTTCAGGTCCGCCACGTCGACGTTGCCGGCCTCGTCGCACTTCACCACCACCACCTGCATATTCATCATCTGCGCGGTGGCCGGATTGGTGCCGTGCGCCGATTGCGGGATCAGGCAGATGTCGCGGTGGCCTTCGCCGCGCGACTCGTGGTAACGGCTGATGGCCAAGAGGCCGGCGTATTCGCCCTGGGCGCCGGAGTTCGGCTGCATCGAGATCGCGTCGAAACCGGTGATCGCCTTCAACTGCGTCTGCAGGCCCTCGATCAGCTGCAGGTAGCCGACGGTCTGCTCGCGCGGCGCGAACGGGTGCATATTGGCGAATTCCGGCCAGGTGATCGGGATCATCTCGCTGGTGGCGTTCAGCTTCATCGTGCAGCTGCCCAGCGAGATCATCGAGTGGTTCATCGCCAGGTCGCGGTTTTCCAGCTTCTTCATATAGCGCAGCATCTCGTGCTCGCTATGGTGGGTGTTGAACACCGGATGGGTCAGGATGGCCGACTCGCGCTTCAGCGCGGCGGGGATCGCGTCCTGGGCGGCGGCGTCCAGCGCGGCCAGATCGGCCGACTTGCCGGTGAACAGTTCGATCAGCTTGGCCAGATCCGCCTCGGTGGCGGCCTCGTGGAAGGCCACGCCCAGCACGGTCTTGCCGACGCGGCGCAGATTGTAGCCGGCGGCCAGCGCGGCGGCGTAGATGGCGTCGGCCTTGGGCGCGTCCACCTGCACGGTGTCGAAGAAGCGGTCGAACACCAGCTTGCCGCCGGCCTCCTTCACAGCATGGGCGAAGATGGCGGCCAGGCGGTGGATGCGCGCGGCGATGCGCTTGACGCCCTCCGCGCCGTGGTAGACGGCGTACAGGCCGGCGATATTGGCCAACAGCACCTGGCTGGTGCAGATGTTGGAGTTGGCCTTCTCGCGGCGGATGTGCTGCTCGCGGGTCTGCAGCGCCATGCGCAGCGCGGTCTTGCCCTTGGCGTCGATGGACACGCCTATGATGCGGCCCGGCGCCGAGCGCTTCATCTCGTCCTTGAACGCGAAGTAAGCCGCGTGCGGGCCGCCGAAGCCCATCGGCACGCCGAAGCGCTGGGTGTTGCCCAGGGCGATGTCGGCGCCCATTTCGGCCGGCGACTTCAAGGCCACCAGCGCCATCACGTCGGCGGCGACGGCGACGACGCCGCCCTTGGCCTTGATCGCGGCGATGTACGGGGTCAGGTCGATCAGGTCGCCGGCCTCGCCCGGATACTGGAACAGCGCGCCGAAATAGTCGCCGTTGCCGGCCTCTTCCGGGTGGCCCTGCACCAGTTCGAAGCCGAAGTACTTGGCGCGGGTCTTCATCACGTCCAGCGTCTGCGGCAGCACGCGGCTGTCGACGAAGAAGCGGGTGGACTTGGACTTGGACACGCGCCCCGCCATCGCCATCGCCTCGGCGGCGGCGGTCGCCTCGTCCAGCAAGGACGCGTTGGCCATTTCCAGGCCGGTCAGGTCGATCACCATCTGCTGGAAGTTCAGCAGCGCTTCCAGACGGCCCTGGGCGATCTCGGCCTGGTACGGGGTGTAGGCGGTATACCAGCCCGGATTTTCCAGCACATTGCGCAGGATGACGGTGGGCGTCAGCACCGGGTAGTAGCCGAGGCCGATGAAGGACTTGTTGACCACGTTCTTGCTGGCTACAGCTTTCAGCGCGGCCAGCGCCTCGGCTTCCGGCTGCGGCGACGGCAGATCCAGGCGGCGGTTCAGGCGGATGTCGGCCGGCAGCGTCTGGTCGATCAAGGCGTCGATGGACGGCGCGCCGACGGCGGCCAGCATCTCGGCGCGCTCGGCGTCGGACGGACCGATGTGGCGGGCGATGAATTCGTGGCGGTTGAAGAGTTCGGAGAGCGACATGCTTGGGACTTCCTTCGTTGCGGCGGCCTAGACGAGGCCACGCCGGGAAAAACAACGCCCCGGCGTCTTGCGACGGCGGGGCGGTCAGGCTATCAGGCGCCGATTTCCTTGGCGTAGGCGGCGGCGTCCATCAGGCCGTCCAGATCAGCGGCGTTGGCCGGCTTGATCTTGAAGAACCAGCCGTCGCCGTACGGGTCGCTATTGGCCAGCTCCGGCTCGCCTTCCAGTTCCTCGTTGACGGCCAACACTTCGCCGGCGATCGGACAGTAGACGTCGGAAGCGGCCTTTACCGACTCCACCACGCCGGCCTGCTCATCCTTGGCCAGCTTCGCGCCGACCTTCGGCAGCTCGACGAAGACGATGTCGCCCAGCAGTTGCTGCGCGTGCTCGGTGATGCCGACGGTGACGGAACCGTCAGCTTCCAGGCGCAGCCACTCGTGGCTGTCGACGTATTTCAGTTCGGCGGGGATGTTGCTCATCTCGGTTTCTCCTTGATAACGGTGTTCGGGTAAAGGCGGCTCGTCTCGCCGTCCGGTTTATTCGAATACTTTCTTGCCGTTGCGGACGAAGGGCAGCTTGACCACGCGGACATCGGTCAGCGTGCCGCGCAGGTCCACCCGGGCGGAGGCGCCGGTGGCGGCCGGCACGCGGGCGATTGCGATGGAATGCTTCAGCGTCGGCGAGAAGGTGCCGCTGGTGATCACGCCCTCGCCGACGCCGTCCACCACCACCTTCAGGCCTTCGCGCAGCACGCCGCGGCCTTCCAGCACCAGGCCGACCTGCTTCATCTTCACGCCGGCGGCCTTCTGCGCTTCCAGCGCCTCGCGGCCGTTGAACTTGCGCTCGGCCGGCTCCCAGGCGATGGTCCAGCCCATGCCGGCCTCCAGCGGCGACACGGTCTCGTCCATGTCGTGTCCGTACAGATTCATGCCGGCTTCCAGACGCAGCGTGTCGCGCGCGCCCAGGCCTATCGGCGCGACGCCGGCGGCTTGCAATTGATTGAAGAAGGCAATCGCCTGGTCGGCCGGAACCATGATCTCCAGGCCGTCCTCGCCGGTATAGCCGGTGCGGGCATAGAACCATTCGTCCTGCGGCAGACCCTGGAACACTTTCAGCGCGCGGATGGCGTCGGCCAGCTCCGGCTTGACGGCGCAGACCTTGTCTATGGCTTGCGGGCCTTGCACCGCCAGCATCGCCAGGTCGCGGCGCACCTTCAGCGCCACGTCGAAACCGGCCTTCTGGGTTTCCATCCAGGCCAGGTCTTTTTCGGTGGTGCCGGCGTTGACCACCATGCGGTAGCCGTAGGAAGTGAGATAGACGATGAGGTCGTCGACGACGGTGCCCTCGGCGGTGAGCATGCCGGAATACAGCGCCTTGCCCTCGAAGCCGAGCTTGGCCACGTCGTTGGCGATCAGTTTTTGCAGCCAGGATTTGGCGTCGGAACCGGTGATGTCTATCACCGTCATGTGCGAGACGTCGAACATGCCGGCGTCGCTGCGGACGATTTCGTGTTCCTTCAGCTGGGAACCGTAGTGGATGGGCATTTCCCAACCGGCGAAATCGACCATCTTGGCGCCGGCGGCGAGGTGGGCTTCAAACAGCGGAGTACGTTTCGGAGCCGTCATGGCGCGCGTCCTTCGAGAAAAGTGTGGATAGCCTCACAACCACACCCCTCTGTCCCTGCACCTGAGATTTTCCGGCCGCTCAAGCCGTTAGCCCCTTCGGTGGGCGCCGCGCGGGCACCGCTCTCCAGATTGCGCGAACCGGCTGCCGCCGGCCCGATGATACAGTCCTTTTGCCTGAGCGATTGCGGGTGCGCTTGCGCCTTCGGCGGCGGCCAGAAAGCCGCTCTCTCCTGTATGACCCGGCGATTATGGTGGCAGTGGCGCGAGCTTGGCAAGCCCTTATTATTTCTACTTAAAACGACCCGAATAAATGTTTTTCATGGAAAAAATACGCGCAAGATTTTCATTCGAAAGCATTCGAAAACGAAAAAGCGCGGCCTGAGCCGCGCTTCCCGTTTCCATGCCCGCGCGCCTATTCCGCCGCGTGCCTTTCCTTCAGCTGCCAGACATAGATGGGCAGGCCCAACAGCAAGAGCAGCATGCCCCACATCACGATGTCGGCGCCGGAGCCGTACAACGCCCACAGCGAGTAGACGAAGCCGATGCCGGCGAAGAAACCGGGCGCGACATAGTCCTTGGGCGCAAACGCCTTGCCGCGCATCAGCATGATGGCGATCAGCGCCATCGAGCAGAAAGCGTACGGCAGCAAGGTGGTGGCGGTGGCCAGCAGGATGATGAATTCGAAGATCTTGACGCCGCTGTCGCCGCCGGCGTACTTCATCGCCATCAGCACGGTGACCAGGCCGCTGGACAGCAGCAGGCCGAAGATGGGCACGCCGGCCGCGTTGCGCTGGCCGAAGCGGCGTGGGAACAGGCCGTCCTTGGCCGCCGCAGCCGGCACATGCGCCTGCATCAGGCTCCAGCCGTTCAGCGCGCCGAAGCAGGACACCACCGCGCCGAAACCGACCGCCCAATAGCCCCAGTCCCCCCACATCAGCCGCGCAGCGTCGGCGAACGGCGCCTGCGAGGCGGCCAGCACGTCGGCCGGCATCAGTCCCATCAGCGACACCGTGGACAGGATGTAGAGCACGGTGGCCAGCAGCGTGCCGATCACGGTGGCGCGCGGGATGGTCTTCTCCGGCTCCACCACGTCGCCGGCCGGCACCGAGGCCGACTCCAGCCCCAGGAAGGCCCACAGCGTCAGCGCCATCGTCGCCGACAACGAGGACAGCAGCGGCTTGTTGTGCGGGTTGAACGCCAGGTTTTCCGGCTGGAAATGGAAGAAGCCGATGAAGGTGACCGCCGCCAGCGGCAGCAGCTTCAGCAGCGTGGTCACCACCGCCACCACGCCGGAGCTGCGCGCGCCGCGGCTGTTGATCCAGGTGACGATCCAGATCAGGCCAATGGCGACGGCGCCGGCAAGCGGCTCGTTATGACCCAGCACCGGGAAAAACACCTGCATATAGCTGGTGGCCGCCACCGCCAGCGCGGCGTTGCCTGCCCACAGCGCGATCCAGTAGCCCCAGGCGATCCAGAAACCGGCGAAATCGCCGAAGCCGGCGTGGATATAGGCGTAAGGGCCGCCTTCGCGCGGCAGTATCGCCGACAGACGGGCGAACACCAGCGCCAGACAGATCGCGCCGCCGGACGTCAGCAGCCAGCCCAGCATGGACACGCCGCCGAACGGCGCCAGCGATGCCGGCAGCAGGAAGACGCCGGAACCTATCATATTGCCCACTACCAGGGCGGTGCACATCCAGACTCCGAGCGAGCCTTTATTGTGGGTGGAACGGTTTTCGCTCAAACCTGATTCTCCGTCTCGAACCAAAGCATCGCGCGCCCGGCGGCCAAGGGCCGGGCGCGGGGGAAATGGCAAGGAAATGCGTTCAGTCGACTCGCGCCGCTGGCTTCACGATAGGCGAAACCGGCCTGGCCGGCTCGGCCCGGAACATGCCGACGGCGCGCGGCGCCTGCGCCGCACGAAAAAAAGGGCGCATTAAAACACAGTTTTGACGTAAAAACATGTCGCATCGACGATTTTTTTTAAAGAAAATCGTTCGGCGCCAGCCACTTATGACATTAATGTTGCAAATGGAATCAATCGAGTTCCGCCAGCAGCGGGCCGCGCGGCACCCGGGACAGCGACCAGTTGGCGATGGCCCAGCGCCACAGCTCGGCCAGATCGCCGCACTCGGCCGGCGGCGCATGTCCCAGCCGGGCCAGCGCGCCGCGCAGGCGCCGCGCGGCGTCGTCGACGCCTATCGCCGGCGCCAGCGTCTGCTTGGACAGTTTTTCGCCGGCGGCATTGGTCAATACCGGCAGATGGCAATAGCCTGGCGCCTCCCGGCCCAGCGCGCCGTAGACGGCGAGCTGGCGCGGCGTCGACACCAGGAGGTCGGCGCCGCGGACGATGTCGGTGACGCCCTGCTCGGCGTCGTCGACCACCACCGCCAGCTGATAGGCCCAGAAGCCGTCGGCGCGCAGCAACACGAAATCGCCGATGTCGCGCGCGAGGTTCTGGCCGTACTCGCCCTGCAACCGGTCGCGCAGCACGCTCTCCCCCTCGTCGACCCGCAGGCGCCAGGCCCGGCCTTCGCGACCGTCCGGACAGCCGTCGCGACAGGTTCCCGGATAGACGTAGCCGTCCGGTCCGCGCCGCGCCAGCGCGGCGATCTCCTTGCGGGTGCAGCAGCAGGCATAGGCGCGGCCGGAGGCGATCAACTGCTCCAGCGCGGCGCGGTACAGATGATGGCGCCGGCTCTGGTAGACCACTTCGCCGTCCCATTCGAAACCGAAAGCCTCCAGCGTGCGCAGGATGTCGGCAGCGGCGCCGGGCACTTCGCGCGGCGGATCCAGGTCCTCCATCCTCAGCAGCCACTGGCCGCCGCGGCCGCGCGCCTCCAGATAGCTGCCGACGGCGGTGCTGAGCGAGCCTGCGTGCAGCAGGCCGGTGGGACTGGGCGCGAAACGGCCCCGGTACGAGGGATCTGACATCGGGTTCAAGGCTGCCGAATCCGACGGGATCGGCGAATTGCCGCTAAAATGACGGTAATCCCGAACCACGATTCAGCTTTAGAAGGGTAGACGAATGACGTACGTTGTAACCGATGCCTGTATCAAATGCAAATACACCGACTGCGTGGAAGTCTGTCCGGTCGACTGCTTCCGCGAGGGGCCTAATTTCCTGGTGATAGACCCGGACGAATGCATAGACTGCTCGCTGTGCGTGCCGGAATGCCCGATAGGCGCAATCTACTCCGAAGACGACGTGCCCAAGGGACAGGAAGGCTTCCTCGAGCTTAACGCCGAACTGGCGAAGGCCTGGCCCAGCATCGTCGAGCGCGTCGATCCGTTGCCGGACCACGCCGACTGGGCCGAGGTCAAGGACAAGCTGAAGTATCTGGAGCGCTGAGGGCCGCTCGCCGGACCGCCGCGCTCATTCGCAACGGAAAACCGCCCGGCTGCGTTCGGCGTCCCCCTTTTCCACCCGCAGCAAGACGGCATGCCCGCCGAGCGCGCCGCACTGAGCAGCGGCGCGCCTGCCCGCCTCGGACAGCTCCCCGTCGTAGACGTGGGCATATTCGTACACCAGCCGCGACGCCGAAACCTCAAGCGGCCGCACCGTCTCGCCAGGCGTGACGAAGGCGACGCCGTGCACGGCGCAGCCGCCCAGGCTGCCCGCCGCCAGCGCCGCCAGCACGCGGCGGCGCCACGCGAAGAATTCCGCCACCCCCTTCTCCCGGCGCCAGCGCGCCTTGCTAAATGAATAGATCGATATCACCGGTCTTGGCGCCCTCGTTCCGCTCCAGGATGCGGCCGCGATAAGGCATTTCCTCCTTGATCGCGCTGCTGCTGCGCTTGAGCTTCTTGATCAGCACCTTGCCGGTGTTGGTGAAAAAATAGACTTTGCGCGCGCAATCGCCCAGCAGGTCTTCCGCCAGGACCGGAATCTGCTCATTGGCCAGATAGCCGCGGATGAAGTTGGTGTTGCGCTCGCCGACATTGACCACCGTCATGCCGTCCAGCACATTGCCGGCGCCGAAGATCTTGGCCTCCAGCCTGTGCCGCATCGCGCCGAGCTTTTGCATGTCGGTGATCAGCAGCTCCATCGCGTTGACGCCGAAACGGGCCGCCGAGGTGCCGGCCCCGAGATCCAGCGAGCCTTCCGGCAGCAGGAAGTGGTTCATGCCGGCCACGCCCGATATCCGGTCGCTCAGGCAGACCGCGACGCAGGAGCCCAGCAGCGTCACCAGCATCCGAGGCTGATCGGTCGCGTGGAACTCGCCGGGGAACACCTTGACCGCCGTCATCTGGAAGTGCTTGTCGAAATACTGATGGCTGTTCGGCGCGTCCTGATGGCTCATGGCCCCACTCTTTCCGCCTGGCCCTGCAGGCATTCGACTACCTTGGACGCCAATCTGCCCAGCGGATGGACATGCATCACCGCCCCCACGCGGAACGCTTCGCGAGGCATGCCGTATACCACGCAGCTGGCCTCGTCCTGCCCGAACGTGATCGCCCCGGCGTCGCGCATCCTCAGCATGCCCTCGGCGCCGTCCCGCCCCATGCCGGTCAGAATCACGCCGATGGCGTTCTTGCCCAGATGCTGGGCGGCGGAGTCGAACAAGGGGTCCACCGCCGGGCGATGGCGGTTGACCGGCTCGCCGCGGTCCAGCGCGATCAGATAGCCGCCGGCGCCGCCCGGCCTGACCCGCATATGCGAATGCCCGGGCGCGATATAGGCGGTTCCGGACTGGACCGGTTCGCCGTTCTCCGCCTCCTTCACCCGCATCGGACACAGCTTGTCCAGCCGCGCGGCGAACGTGAAGGTGAAATGCTCCGGCATGTGCTGGACGATCAGTATCGGCGGCCCGTCGGCCGGCATGCCGGACAGGAAATCCTTGATCGCCTCGGTGCCGCCGGTCGAGGCGCCGACGAAGACCATCGCATTGCGCCGCCAAGCCGCGCCGATGACGGCGTTCCCGGCCGGCGGCGGCTGGCGGAAGCGCTGCGGCTGGCGCAGGCGGGCCGCCGCCGCCATCCTCAGCTTGTCGCGTATCTCGTCGGCGTACTCCTGCATGCGCCGCGAAACGTCCTCGCTGGGCTTGTGCACGAAATCGACCGCGCCTATCTCCAACGCCGCCAGCGCGGTTTCGGAGCCGGCTTCGGTCAGCGACGAGATCATCAGTACCGGCGTCGGCTTCAAGCGCATCAGCCGGCGCAGGAACTCCAGGCCGTCCATCCTCGGCATCTCCACGTCCAGCGTCACCACATCCGGACTGGTCTCGCGTATGCGCTCGCGGGCGATCAGCGGATCGGAGGCGGTCGCCACCACCTCCATGTCCGGCGCCTCGTTGACGATGCTGGTCAGCAGATTGCGGATCAGCGCCGAATCGTCGACCACCACCACCCGGATCTTCCTCTGATCCGCCATAGCCGCTACTCCCCGCCGCCGTGGCAAGCCAGGCGATAGGCCGTCCGGCCGCAAGCGGCGAAGGCATCGCTCAAATGCATGATGTTCTCCGAATGCCCGAGCAGCAGCATGCCGTCGGGCTTCAGGCATGTTTCCATCTTGGCCAGTATTTCCGCCTGGGTGGCGCGGTCGAAATAGATCAGCACATTGCGGCAGAAGATCATGTCGAATACGCCGATATCGGGCCAGACCGGCGCCACCAGATTGAACTGGAAGAACGACGGGACGTTGCGCACCCTGGTCTTCAGCCTGACCTTGCCCTCATTGCTGCCGGTCCCGCGGTCGAAATAGCGCCGCAGCAGCGGCAGCGGCACTTTTTCGACCCGCTCCAGCCCGTAGACGCCGCGCGCCGCGTGCTGCAGCACATTGGTGTCGATATCGGACGCCAGCAGCTCGAAATCGCCGCCGCCGGGTTCGCTCCAGACCTCCAGCAGCGTGATCGCGATCGAGTACGGCTCCTCGCCGGTCGACGAGGCGGAACTCCATACCCGGAACGTTTCGCCGGAGCGGCGATGCCGGCCGGCATGGTCGCGCAGCATGTCGAAATGGTGCGACTCGCGGAAGAAGGAGGTCAGATTGGTGGTCAGCGCATTGATGAAGTTCTGCCACTCCTCGACCTCGCCTCCATGCTGCAGCAGATCCAGATAATCGGAGAAACTGCGTAAGCCGCGCGAACGCACCCGCTTGGCCAGCCTGGCGTAAGCCATGTGGGTCTTGGAATCGTTCAGCGATATGCCCACCCGCTGGTACAGCATGTCCCTGACGCGCTTGAAATCGCTCTTGGTGAAGCTGAGCCCCGCCTCGTCCTCCATATCCGACTCCCGCCGCCCCTTCTCCGTCAGAACTCCTCCCATGCCCCGTCGCCGGAATCGCCCTGCGGACGGATGGGCTCTATCGCCTTCTGCCGGATCTGGTAGCTGCCGGCATGGTCGCCGCTGCGGGACGCCGCCGCCATCACGGCAGCGGCGCCGTGGCCGGCCGGGGCGTGGGCCGTCGGCGTCGCCCGCGATGTCGGCGGCTTGCCGTGCAGCAGCTTCTCGTCCAACTTGAACACCGCCACCGCGTCGGACAGATAACGGGCCTGTTCCTCCAGGGACTCGGCCGCCGCCGCCGCCTCCTCGACCAGCGCCGCGTTCTTCTGCGTGCCCTCGTCCATCTGGGTCACCGCCAGGTTCACCTGTTCGATGCCCGAGCTCTGCTCGGCCGAGGCGGCCGAGATATCGCTCATGATGTCGGCGACGCGGCGTATCGACACCACGATCTCGTTCATCGTCCGGCCGGCCTCGTCGACCAGCCGGCTGCCCGACTCCACCTTGTCCACCGAATTGCCGATCAGCGACTTGATCTCCTTGGCCGCCGCCGCCGAACGCTGAGCCAGATTGCGCACCTCGCTGGCCACGACCGCGAAGCCGCGGCCCTGCTCGCCGGCGCGGGCCGCCTCCACCGCGGCGTTCAGCGCCAGGATATTGGTCTGGAAGGCGATGCCGTCGATGACGCTGATGATGTCGACGATCTTCTTGGCGCTCTCGTTGATCTCGTTCATCGTCGACACCACGTCGCCGACCACCTTGCCGCCGCGGGCGGCGATGTCGGACGCGCCGGTGGCCAGAGAATTGGCCTTCTTGGCGTTCTCGGCGTTCTGCTTCACCGTGCTGGTGATCTCTTCCATGCTGGACGCCGTCTCCTCCAGGCTGGCCGCCTGCTGCTCGGTGCGACCGGACAGATTGGAGTTGCCGGCGGCGATCTCCTTCGCCGCGGTATTGATCGCGTCCGTGGAGTCCTTGATGTTGGCGACGATCTCCTTCAGCCGCTCCACCGTGGCGTTGCTGTCGGTCTTCAACTGGCCGAACAGGCCGTCGTAGTCGGCGCTGATGGTCTTGGTCAGATCGCCCTTGGCCAGCGCGCCGAGCACGCCGGCGATATCGCCCAGCCCCCTGCTGGTGACGCCCAAGAGCTGGTTGATGCCGTCGCCGAGCAGCTTGAAGAAGCCCTGCTTGCCGTCCACGTCGATGCGCTTGCCGAATTCGCCGGCGGACGCGGCGCGGACGATCTCGGCCACTTCGTGCTCGATCTGCACCTCGGCGGTCCGGTCCTTCCATTCGACCACCGAGCCCAGCCGGCCGCCGTCGGAATCGAAGACCGGATTGGCGACCAGCGCGAAGATGCGTCCGCCGACCGAGATCTCGGTGCGGTAGGTGGAACGCAGATTCGCCAGCAGGTCGCGCTGATGCGCCGGGTTCTTGTGGAAATCGTCTATGCTGGCGCCTATCAACCGGCGCACGTCGAAATTGGGCAGTTCCTTGCGCAGGTCCATCTCGACGCCGCGCAGCATGTCGGTGACGCTGTGGTTCATATAGATGATGGTGCGCTCGTTGTCGGCGATCATCACATTGGTGGTGCAATTGTCCAGCGCGCTGCGTATCCGCGCGTTCTCGCCGGCGATGCGGCGCTCCTCGGCGGCTCGCGCCTCGTTCTCGCTCTGCAGCCGCAGGGCCTCGGTATTGTCCTGCCACTCGACCACCGCTCCCAGCCGCTCGCCCTGGGCATTGATGATGGGCGACAGGATCAGGCCGAAAGTGCGCCCGCCGACGCTGATCGTCGAACGGTGGGTTTCCCTGACCTGCTGCAGCACGCCGTGCTGGTACGACGGATTGCGGTGGAAGTCGTCTATCTTGCTGCCCAGCAGGCTGGACGAGGAAAAGCGCGGGATGTCGCGGCGGATGTCGGCCTCGGCCAGCTGGAACATCCTCAGCACGGACTGGTTGGCGTAGATGATGTGGTGGCTCTCGTCGGCGATCATCACATTGGTCGTGCACACGTCCAGCGCGCTGCGTATCCGCGCGTTCTCCGCCGCCAGCCGGCGTTCCTGCTCGGCGCGCTGTTCCGCCTCGCCCTGCAGCCGCAGCATCTCGGTATTGTCCTGCCATTCGACCACGTCGCCGAGCCGCTCGCCCTTCCCGCCCAGTATCGGCGTCAGGATCAGGCCGAAAGTGCGGCCCCCGACATTGATGGACGAACGGTGCGTGCCTCGCACCTGCCGCAAGAGGCCGTGCTGGTAGGACGGATTGCGGTGGAAGTCGTCTATGCTGGCGCCCAGCAGGCCGCCGACGGAAAAGCGCGGGATGTCGCGGCGGATGTCGGCCTCGGCCTGGCGGAACATCTCCAGCACCGCCTGGTTGGTGTAGATGATGCGGTGATCCTCGTCGGCGATCATCACATTGGTCGTGCACACGTCCAGCGCGCTGCGTATCCGAGCGTTCTCCGCCGCCGCGCGCCTGTCCTCGGCCAGCCTCGCCTCCTCGACCGCCTTCTGCTCCAGCTCGCGGGTGGCGTCCACCCACTCGACCACCGCGCCCAGCGAACGGTTCTGCCGGTCCACGATGGGCGTCAGCACCAGGCTGAACGTGCGGCCGCCGACCTGGATGGAACTGCGGTGCGTGCTGCGCACCTGTTGCAGCACCCCGCGCTGATAGGCGGGATTGCGGTGGAAATCGTCTATGCTGCTGCCCAGGATCGTCCTGGCGGAGAACTGCGGCAGATCGCGGCGGATGTCGGCCTCGGCCTGCTGGAACATGTCCAGCACCGCGCGGTTGGCGTACACGACCTTGTGCTCGGCGTCGGCGATCATCACATTGGTGGTGCACACGTCCAGCGCGCTGCGTACCCGCAGGTTTTCCCGCATACGCTCGACCACGTCGCGCAATAGCGCGAACGGACTGCCGCGGTCGCCTTCGCGGACGCGGAACTCGGTGCGCACCTCGCCGTCGGCCAGCTCGCGCAACACCGCCGCCAGCACCTGCGGGTCGCCGCCGAACTGCCGCTCGGACGCTCGCGCCAACAGCCACAGCAGGGCCAGGGCCAGCGCCAGCAGCACGCCGCCGGCCGTCCACAGCTCGCCGCCGGCCGAAGCGGCGGCGCCGCCGAATCCGGTCTGCGTCAGCTTCAATGCCTGCTCGCCTTCGAAGCGGGCATACTGGTTGACGGCATCCTGGTATTTGAACGCCGCCGGCAACAGCGTGGCGGCGAGGAAACCGTGCACCTCGTCGACGCGGCCGCCGGCCAGCAACTGGCGATAGCCGGCCAGTTGATTGCGCAGCGCGGCGTCGTGATTGCGCGCGGCGTCCAGCAGCGGCTTGCCGTCGCTGGACACATGGGCCGACAGGCCGTTCAGCCTGCCGGTCACGGCGTCCAGCGCGTTCTCCAGCTGAGTCTGCCTCGCCCGCTGCTGCGCCAGGTCATTGCCGCCCTGCAGCGCGGCCAGCAGTCCCAGCAACTGGCCGGTGGCCTGCTGGGCGCGGCTGGCCTGAGCCAGCTGGCCGACCTGCACCGTCTGTCCGGCGACAAAATCGTCGGCGGCGCCCTGCATCCGGCGCTGCTGCGACTGCGCGAGGAACAGGACCGCCGCCATCGCCGCCACCAACAGCCCGAACCCCAGGGCCAGCTGATGCCTGAACTTCATCTCGCTCATCTTGCGTCTCCCCATTCCGGTCCGGTTCTCAAACCCGGGCGGCCACATCGGTCAAAGCCATCTCGTCGCTGCTCATCAACCGCTCGATATCGACGACGATGATCATCTGCTCCTCCACCGTACCCAACCCCTCGATGTAAGCGGTATCGACGCTGGCGCCGAACTCCGGCGGCGCCCGCATCGAATCCTTGTCCAGCTGGATCACGTCGGACACCCCGTCCACGACGATGCCGACCGTCCGCTGGTTGACGTTGAGGATGATCACAACGGTGAACTCGTTGTACTGCGGCTCGCCCAGCCCGAACTTCAGCCGCAGATCGACAATCGGCACGATGCTGCCGCGCAGATTGATCACCCCCTTGATGAACTCCGGCGCGTTGGCGATGCGGGTCACCGTGTCGTAGCCTCGGATTTCCTGCACCTTCAGGATGTCGATGCCGTACTCCTCGCTGCCCAGCGTGAACACCAAGAGTTCGCGCGCCGCCGCGCCCCTCGCCTGCACGTCGTTCAGATTGTCGCCTCGCATGCCTCGCCCTCCGGGGCGGCTCACTCGACCACGCCGGCCGCCTGCTGGGCGGCCTGCGGCGCGGCCCGTTGGCCGCCGCTGGCGCGGGCGATGGTTGATATGTCCAGGATCAGCGCCACCTGGCCGTCTCCCAGTATCGTGGCGCCGGACAGGCCGTCCACCTTGCGGTAATTGGTTTCCAGATTCTTGACGACGAACTGCTGCTGGCCGATCAGGTCGTCGACCAGCAAGGCCACGCGGGCGTCGGACGCCTCGACGATGACCAGGATGCCCTCGTCGACCGCAGACTTGGCTCCCGCCACGCCGAAATAGCGTCCCAGCATGACGATGGGCAGGTATTCGCCGCGTATGTGCACCACCTCGCCGCGGCCGGCCACCGTCTTGATCTCGCGCCGGGCCGGCTGCAACGACTCCAGGATGAAGCCCAGCGGCAGCACGTAGATCTCGCCGCCCACCCGCACCGACATGCCGTCCATGATGGCCAGCGTCAGCGGCAGGCGTATGCTCATCGTGGTGCCGACGTCCGGCATCGAATCGATCTCGATTCGGCCGCCCATGTTCTGGATGTTGCGCTTGACCACGTCCATGCCGACGCCGCGGCCTGACACGTCGGTGACCTCGGCCGCGGTGGAGAAGCCGGCTTCGAAGATCAGCCCCCACACCTCCGGGTCGGAAATGCCGTCCGGCACCGCCATGCCGCGCTCGCGCGCCTTGGCCAGGATACGCTCGCGATTCAGGCCGGCGCCGTCGTCGCTGACCTCGATGACGATGCTGCCCCCCTGGTGGAAGGCCCGCAGCGTCAGCCTCCCCGTCGGCGACTTGCCCTTGCCCTGCCGCTCCTCCGGCGATTCGATGCCGTGGTCCAGGCTGTTGCGCACCAGGTGGGTCAGCGGATCGGACAGCTTCTCGATGAAGCCCTTGTCCAGCTCGGTGTTCTCGCCGACCATCTTCAGCTCCACCTTCTTGCCGAGCCGGCTGGCCAGATCGCGCACCACGCGCGGGAAACGGTTGAACACGAAGGCGATCGGCGTCATCCGTATCGACATCACCGCCTCCTGCAATTCGCGCGAATTGCGCTGCAGCGCGCTGATGCCGTTCAACAGGCGCTCGTGCTCGACAGGGTCGAGCTGGCTGCCCGACTGCATCAGCATCGACTGGGTGATCACCAGCTCGCCGACCAGATTCAGCAACAGATCGACTTTCTCGATATTGACGCGGATGGAGTTCTCGGCCCCGGCGGCCGCCTTGTCGGGCTGGCGCGCCGCGGCGGGCGGGGGCGCGGCCGCCGGCTTGGCCGCTTCCTCGGCGGATTTGACGAGGCCGGGCGCCTGGGCAAACAGGCCGAAACCGTCCCCTTCCATATCCCGATCGGACTCGCCCGTCGACGCGGCGGCCGGCCGTTCGAACAGGCCGAAACTGCCGTCCCGTTCCATCGCCGCCAGCGGATCGCCCGCCGTCGGCAGCGGCTCGAACAGGCCGAAGCCTCCATCGGCGTCCTCTTCCCCAAGCGGTGCCGGACGACCGGCCTCGACGCTGTCGCCGGCTTGGAAAAAGCCGAAGGCGCCGCTGTCCTCTACCCCCTGGTCCACGCTGATGCGGTACTGCCCCGGCGCCAGCATGAAGGCCAGCGACTCGGCCACTTCGGACGCTTCCAGCGCCGAAGTGAACACCGCCACCCACGGCAACTCCTCGACGGCGTCGCCGTCCTGCACCACGGTCAGGTCGCCGTGTACCGCCAGCGCGTCGAACACCTTGCGCGCATCGACGCCGTCCACCGGCATCAACTCGACGAACAGCGTCCACAGCCGGCCGTCGTCGCCGGGCTCGCCGTCCGCCACCGCGGCGGGAGCATCCCCGCCGTCGTCCTCGGCCGAAACCGCGCCGCTCTCGATCTCGGTCAGCTGGCGCTTCACCTCCTCGGCTTCGGCTGGATCGGCCTCCCCGCCGCCCTTGTGGGCCGACAGCATGTCCAGCAGCACATCCTTGGCCCGCAGGAACACGTCCACCATCGGCGCGGTCAGCGCCATGCTGCCCTTGCGCACCCTGTCGAGCAGGTTCTCCAGCACATGGGTCATATCGGCCATGTCGGAGAAGCCGAACGTGGCGGCGCCGCCCTTGATCGAGTGGGCGGCGCGGAAAATCGCGTGCAGGTCTTCGGATTCCGGACAAGACACGTCCATCGCCAGCAACAGCGACTCCATGCTTGCCAGATGCTCGTCGGCCTCGTCGAAGAACACCTGGTGGAACTGCGACATATCGATTGCCACAATCGTCCCCCGGTAGCGGTGCAGGCGCTCAGCCGACCAGTCGCTTCACGACATCGAGCAGCTTCTGGGGATCGAATGGCTTGACCAGCCAGCCGGTGGCGCCGGCGGCGCGGCCCAGCGCCTTCATCTGGTCGCTGGACTCGGTGGTCAACATCAGGATGGGAGTGGCGTTGTAGGACGGCTGCTTGCGCAGCGAACGGATCAGCGTCAGACCGTCCATGCCCGGCATGTTCTGGTCGGTCAGCACCAGATCGAACTGCATCCCCTGCGCCTTGCTCAGGCCGGCATTGCCGTCCACCGCCTCCGCCACCTCGTAGCCGGCGCTCTTCAAGGTAAAACTGACCATCTGACGAATCGACGCCGAATCGTCCACCGTGAGGATTTTTTTCGCCATGGCATTCCCGCTATCGAGTGATTCCCGTTGTCACGACCACTGCCACTGCACGCCCCGCCCGTCCCCTGCTTTTTTTACATGCCGGTCCGCCGGCAATAATATCGGCATAGCACATCCCGGCATCCGCTCCTCTTAACGCGCCGCATCAAAGCGGTTCCGGGGCGCTCGAAACAGCCCGCCCCTCAGATCGGCAGGAAATTGAACTCCCGGAACAAGCCGACGGCCTCGAAAGCCCGTTTCACCTCCGGCTTGCAATGGATCAGCGTCAGCGAGGCCTTCTTCGCGACCATCAGCCGCTCCCGGAACAGCAACAGCATGCCCAGCGCCGAGCTGTCCAGCGAAGGCACTTGCTCGAAATCGATGCGGATGTCCTTCGCCACGTCGTTTTCCAGCAAGGCCTGGCTGGCCTGGCGAAACTCGCGGTGCAGATTGAAATCGAACGGGCCGATCAGCATCATGATCCCAATATCGCCGTCGAACTGGACAATCGGTTTCATAGCGTACCCTCAAGGCTTCCCCGAACCGTCCGCCACGGTCGGTCCGCGACGGGAAACGGGCGCACGCCCGGACCGCCGCGACGCAGGCCGCAGCCCGGGAGACGCTGTGACAGAGATTCCGCGCCGGGCGGCGGGCGCGGATGAAGAACCGGTCGCCCGCGCCTCAGCCGGCCGGACGGATGGTGAACATCTTGTTGAAGCAGGCGATCTCGAACACCTGCATCACCGCCTCGTGGCAGTTCACCAGAATCATCGACTTTTTCTGCCCCGCGGCGCGCTCCTTCAACAGCAGCAGCATGCCCAGCGCGGAACTGTCCAGAAAAGGCACCTGGTCGAAGTCGACATGAATCTCCTGCACCGACCCGTTGTCCAGCAACTCCTGGCTGGCCTGGCGGAAATCCCGGTGCAGGTTGAAGTCGAACTGCCCAATCAGGATCATCTTCCCGACATTCCCCTCGACTTTCACGATCGGTCTCATCGCAATCCTCGGCTTTCCAATAGACTCGCAGACAAATCGAACGGGCATCGCGCAGCGCGCGGCGCTAGCGCGGACACGCCGGCAAGCGCAACTCGAAGCAGGCGCCGCCCGTCACCTTGTTGTAACAACGTACATCGCCTCCCAGCTCTTCCGCCACCTTCTTCACGATCGCCAGCCCCAGCCCGGTGCCGCCGGGACGCAGCGTGAAGAACGGTTCGAAAATCCTGTCCATCGCGGCGGCGTCCACCCCGGGCCCGCTGTCGTCGACCCGGAACACCACGCCGTCAGCCTGCTCGACGACCGCCAGTCCGATCCGGCCGCCGGCCGGCGTGAACTGCAGCGCGTTCTCCAGCAAATTGATCAGCGCGCCCTGCAAAACCTTGCGGTCCACCAAGACCGTTATGGCAGAAGTATCCGGCAGATTGCAATCAAAAAACACACCTTTGTCATGGCATTGCGGCGCCAACGCAGGACAAACGTCATCAAGCAAGGCGGCCACCTCCACCGTTTCCAGCGAGGACACCTGGCCGCGCACATAGCCCAGCATGTTCTGGATCAGCCCCTCCAGCGCCCGCATCCGCGCCAGACTCTTGTCGACGAAGCGCGCCCGGTCCTCCGGCCTGGGGATGTCCTGCTTCAAGTTGGCCGTATACAACATCGCGCTGGCCAGCGGCGTACGCAGCTGATGGGCCAGCGCAGCCGCCATGCTGCCCATCGACGCCAGCTTCTGCTGCTGCGCCAGCTCGCCGGTCAGCTGATGCAGCCGGGTCACGTCGTGAATAAGCACAATGCGGCCGCCGGAAGCCGGCAATTCCTGATACTGCAGCGTCAGGCGCCTAATGCCTTCAGCATGTTCCAGTTCATAGGTGTCGTCCAGCTCGGAACGCTGCAGCCGGCTCAACAAGTCGGACCACATTTCACCTTTATAACAACCATTTAACAGCGATTCGGCAGCCAGGTTCTCGGCGATCACCCGTCCATCCGGCGCCAGTTCCACGACGCCGGCCGGCAAGACCTTGAGCAGCAAGCCCAGGCGCTCGGCCAGCGCCGCGTTCTCGTCGCGCTGTTTTCGCAACTGGTTGTTGGCCTCGTCCAGCTGGGCGTTCAAGACATTGACCTGGACCTCAAGTTGCCTATACGCATCAATGAGTTGACCGGACACGGCATTGAACTGTTCGAATGCCGCCTCCAGTTGCTGCTGATCCTTCAGGCTTGAAACCATAGTCGTCACCGCTTCACTGTCATTTGTAAAAACCACTTAAACGGTATGATAATGATCAGCTGACGGTCAGCCAACTTGCAGCCTGCCGGGCCGCAAGCAAAAAAAACCGGGAAAAACTCATACGTGGCGTATAAAGGGAAGTAGTGCGCCATTCCAAAAGATGCTGCGGAGGTTTCTGTGTCAGAGCTTCTCAAAAAAATCGACGCCAGAACCAAACTGGCGGGCACCAACAAGCTGGAAATCCTGCTGTTTTCATTGGGGCATGATCAGCGTACCGGTCGTAAAGAGGTTTTTGGTATTAATGTGTTCAAAGTGCGTGAAGTGATGCGCACGCCGGAAATCACCTCGGCGCCGGAAATGCCGTCGTCGGTGGAGGGCATGGTCAGCCTGCGTGGCGCGCTGGTACCGGTGATCGACCTGGCCAAATACGCCGGCATCGTGACCAGCAACCGGCCCGAGATCATGATCGTGACCGAGTACAACGGTCACACCCAGGGTTTCCTGGTGGAGGCGGTGGATACGATTCTGCGGCTGGACTGGTCGGCGATGCGGGTGCCGCCAGATATGATCACCAACCGCATGGCGGGCCTGGTGACGGCCGTCACCGAGCTCGAAAACGGCACGTTGGTGATGATGATGGACGTGGAAAAAGTGCTGGCGGAAACCAGCATCATCGACGACGGCCACAGCTTCATCAATATCGAACCGGTCAAGGAAGAGCGCCGCATCTTCTTCGCCGACGACAGCGCGGTGGCGCGCAAACAGATCGAGCGCACGCTGGAGGCGATGAACATCCGCTACACATCGGCCATCAACGGCATGCGCGGCTGGGAAGATTTGCAAAAAATGGCGCAACAGGCGGAAGCCGCCGGACGCAAGCTGTCCGACGAGCTGCACCTGGTGCTGACCGACGTGGAAATGCCGGAAATGGACGGTTATATGCTGACCAAGATGATCAAGAGCGATCCGCGCTTCGCCGGCATTCCGGTGCTGATGCATTCGTCGCTGTCCGGCTCGTCCAACCAGAAGCTCGGCGAATCGGTCGGCGTGGACTCCTACGTCTCCAAGTTCGAACCGCAGAAGCTAGCCAGCAAACTGCGCCAGATGCTGAAACTGGAACCCAGCAGCTAACCACGGTCTTCATCAAGATTTTCAAGGGATAGGGATTACGACATGCCTAGCACCGACGCCTCCTTGCTTGCCAGTGTTGACGCCAGGACCAAGCTTGCCGGCTCCAACAAGATGGAGATTCTGCTGTTCTCGCTGGGAACGCGTGAGACATTCGGCATCAACGTGTTCAAGGTGCGCGAAGTCTCGCAGACGCCGGCCATCACCAAGACGCCCAATATGCCGTTCGGCGTCGAAGGCGTGCTGTCGTTGCGCGGCAACATCATCCCGGTGATCTCGCTGGCCAAGTTCATCGGCCACGACCACACCGAGAGCAAATTCGACACGATGATCGTCACCGAGTTCAACAAGAGCACCCAGGCCTTCCTGGTGGACTCGGTGGACCGCATCATCCGCGTCGACTGGGACAAGGTTCGCGCGCCCGAGAACATCATGGCCGCCGCCGGCACCAACCAGAACCTGATCACCGCCGTCACCGAACTGGAAAACGGCAAGCTGGTCTCCATTCTGGACGTCGAGCAGATCCTGGCCAGCGTCGTCGGCGAGCCGCGACTGCCGGACGTGCCGACCGCGCAGCTGGAAACCGACCAGTACATCTTCTTCGTCGACGACTCGGTGGTGGCGCGCAAGGAAATCACCGGCGTGCTGGAAAAAATGGGCATCAAGTTCCAGCAGGCGACCAACGGCCGCGAGGCCTGGGATCGCCTGCAGGTGCTGGCCGGACGCAACTGGGCCGACGGCGAATGCCTGCACGACTACCTGAAAATCATCCTGGTCGACGCCGAAATGCCGGAGATGGACGGCTACGTGCTGACCAAGCTGATCAAGTCCGATCAGCGCTTCAAGGGCATTCCGGTGATCATGCACTCGTCGCTGTCGTCCAACGCCAACCGCGCGATGGGCTCCAGTGTCGGGGTGGATTCCTACGTTGCCAAGTTCGACCCCGGCGTTCTGGCAGAAACTTTGATTCCATTCCTGCAAAGGTAGTCGCTACAATGTGCGCCTTGATGGAACATAGATAATTCAGGATATACCTCGATGTCAGACAAGAATATGCGATTCCTGGTCGTGGACGACTTTTCTACCATGCGCAGAATCGTCCGCAACCTGCTGAAAGAGTTGGGTTTCACCAACGTCGACGAGGCCGAGGACGGCCAGGTCGCGCTGCACAAGCTGAAAACCCAAAGCTTCGACTTCGTCGTCTCCGACTGGAACATGCCCAATATGACGGGCATCGAGCTACTCAAGGCCGTGCGGGCGGATCCCCAGCTGAAGCATTTGCCGTTCATGATGATCACCGCCGAAGCCAAACGGGAGAACATCATCGAAGCGGCCATGGCAGGCGCCAGCGGCTATATCGTCAAGCCGTTCACCGCCGCCACCATGGAAGAGAAGATGAGCAAGATCTTCCAGAACATGAACAAGCCAGCCTGAGCATCAAAACAAGACTGCCCGCATTTGCATTGAGGAGGACTGAACGTGCCGGATCATATTATGGACAACGGAGACTCGCCGGAACTGGAAGCGCTGTTCGACAGCATCGCCCAGCAGCAGGATAGCGAGCCCCAGCCGCCCGCCGCCGCCGCATCGACCGGCGAAGAGGCCGGCGCCAAAATGTTCTCGAGCGAGACCAGTCCTTCGACGATGTACGAACACATCGGGCAGATGACCCGCAAGATGCATGACGCCCTGCGCGATCTGGGTTACGACAAGTCGCTGGAAAAAGTGGCCGAAACCATTCCCGACGCCAAGGACAGGCTGGCCTATATCGCCACGCTGACCGAAAACTCCGCCGAGCGCGTGCTGAACGCCACCGACATCGCCAAGCCGTTCCAGGACAATCTGGAAAGCCAGGCGCTGGCGCTGAGCGAGCGCTGGGAAAAACTGTACGCCAATCTGCTGACCATCGAAGAGTTCAAGCGCCTGGCGGAAGAAACCCGCCAATACCTGAAGGACGTGCCCAGCCAGACCCAGGCCACCAATACCCAGTTGCTTGAAATCGTGATGGCGCAGGACTTCCAGGACCTGACCGGCCAAGTGATCAAGAAAATGATGGGCATGGTCAAGATTCTGGAAACCGAGCTGGTCAGCTTCCTGATCGAGTTCTCTCCCGACGAGAAGAAGGGCGAACTGAATACCAGCCTGCTGAACGGCCCGGTGATCAATCCGGAAGGCCGGACCGACGTGGTCAACAGCCAGCAGCAGGTCGACGACCTGCTGGAAAGCCTGGGCTTCTAAAGCAACGCAAGCAAGACAACGCAGAACGGGTGGGGTGAAATATGAGCGAATTTGGCGGCATGGAAGAGTTGCTTCAGGACTTCCTGATGGAGTCCACCGACCTGCTGTCCGACGTGGACAACAAGCTGGTCGAGCTGGAAAAGCGCCCGGAAGACAAGGCTCTGCTCAATGACATCTTCCGCGGCTTCCATACGATCAAGGGCGGCGCAGGCTTCCTCAACGTCATCCCGATGGTCAATCTGTGCCACCGCACCGAGAATCTGTTCGACAAGCTGCGCAACGGCGAGATGCACATCACCCCCGAGGTGATGGACGTGATTCTCGACGCCACCGGCATCGTCCGCGACATGTTCGGCACGCTCGGCCAGGGATTGATGCCGGGCGACGCCGACGCACGCGTGCTGGCCGCGCTGGACGCCGCGCTGGCCGGCGAATCGCTTGCCGCCGAACCGGCTGCCGCCGCCCCGGCCCCGGCCGCTGCGCCCGCCCCGGCTCCGGCCGCCCCCGCGACCGCGCCGGCCCCGGCAGGCGACGGTCCCGACTGGAACCAGCTGTATCAGGCGGTCGCTCCGGCCGCCGCGCCCGCCGCCGCAGCGGCTCCTGCGCCCCAAGCGGCCGCCGCCGCGCCTGCCCCGGCTCCGACTGCCGTCGCCGCGCCTGCCGCGGCTGCCAAGCCCCCGGCGCCGAAACCGGCGCCGCCGAAGCCGGCCGGCGGCGCGCCCGCCGCCAGCGGACCGCAGGAAAACACCATCCGCATCGATACCGTGCGCCTGGACATGGTGCTGAACCTGTCCGGCGAAATCGGCCTGACCAAGAACCGCCTGACCACGCTGCGCACCGAGATCCTGCAAGGCAACCGCGACACCAACACGCTGCGCTCGCTCGACGAGGCGATCAGCCAGCTCGACCTCCTGGTCAGCGATCTGCAGAACGCGGTGATGAAGACCCGCATGCAGCCGATCGGCCGCCTGTTCCAGAAATACCCGCGCTTGGCGCGCGACCTGGCGCGCCAACTGGGCAAGGAAGTGGAGCTGGTGCTGTCCGGCGAGGAAACCGAGCTCGACAAGACCATGATCGAGGATCTGAACGATCCGCTGGTCCACTTGGTGCGCAATGCCGTCGACCACGGCATCGAGTCGCCGGAAGAGCGCATCGCCGCCGGCAAGAAGCCGCAGGCGCTGGTGCAGCTGACCGCCGAACAGGTAGGCGACCACATCCTGATCGAGATCACCGACGACGGCAAGGGCATGAACCCCGACGCGCTGCGTCGCAAGGCCATCGAAAAGGGCCTGATCGACCAGGAAACCGCCAACTCGCTGGACGAGAAGCAGTGCCTGCAGCTGATCTTCCTGCCCGGCTTCTCGACCAAGGACCAGATTTCCAGCGTGTCCGGTCGCGGCGTCGGCATGGACGTGGTCCGCACCAACATCCAGAAGCTGAACGGCCGCATCGACATCAACTCGGTCGGCGGCGAAGGCACCCGCATCAGCATCTCGCTGCCGCTGACCCTCGCCATCCTGCCGGTGCTGGTGGTCCGCGCCTGCAACCAGCCGTTCGCGGTGCCGCTGGCGATGGTGCGCGAGATCATCACCATCGACAACAGCGCCATCCAGGAGGTTTCCGGCAAGCCCACCATCGTCGTCCGCGACGAGATCCTGCCGCTGAAGACCCTGGCCGGCCTGCTGGGCTGGGCCCCGACGCAGAAGCCGCACTTCGGCGTGCTGATGCAGTCGGCGGAAAAGTCGTTCATCCTGGCGATAGACTCCTTCGTCGGCCGCGACGACGTGGTGATCAAGCCGCTGCAGAACATCCGCCCGAAAGGCGTGGCCGGCGCCACCCTGTCCGGAGACGGCTCCGTCGTGCTGGTGCTCGACATGGAGGATCTGCTCGCCTCCAGCGAAAACAGCAACGCCCCGGCGATACGAACAACGGATGTGATTGCCACCGGATAATCACTAGGGTGCAGTTATGACCTCGAACACCGCCTTCATCGGACGGCAGCCGGTCCTGAACCGCAATCAGCAGCTCATAGGTTATGAGCTGCTTTTTCGTCCCAGCAGCGATGCCGTCGGCGTCGGCAAGCACACCGAGTTGCAGGCCGACACCGACGTGCTGGTGAACACGCTGAACAATATGGGCACCAGCTGGCTGATAGGCAACAAGCTCGCCTTCATCAATGTCGGCGAAACGATGCTGAACAGCGACTTCCTCGAGCTGCTGCCCCCGCGCCGCATCATCCTCGATCTGTCTCCGCGCATCGTGCCCAGCAACGAGCTGCTGTCGCGCGCGCGCCACCTGCGCTCGATGGGCTTCGGCATCGCGCTGGACGATTTCAGCTTCGAATCGCCGGCCGCCGCCTTTCTCGAGCTGGCCAACTACGTCAAGCTGGACATCCAGAACCAGGACACCACCCGCTTCCAGATGCTGGCCGCCAGGCTGCGCAGCTATCCGCTGATCCGCATCGCCGAGCGGGTGGAAACCCACGCCCAGTTCCATCTATGCAAGGAATTGGGCATGGACGGCTTCCAGGGCTATTACTTCGCCAAACCGGAAACGCTGGCCGCCAAGGTGATACACCCGGCGTTCAACAACACGCTGGAATTGCTGAACCTGCTGCGCATGGATGCCGACATCCGCGACATCGAACAGGTCCTGAAACGCGATGTGGCGCTGTCGTACAAGCTGCTGCGCTACGTCAACTCCGCCGCCGCCGGGCTCAATACGACGATCAGCTCCTTCTCCCACGCGGTCACCGTGCTGGGCTACCAGAAGCTGTATCGCTGGTTGACGCTACTGCTGGTCACCGCCTCCGACGACAACAACGCGCCGCCGGCGCTGCAGAAGACCGCCATCACCCGCGGCCGCTTCATGGAACTGCTGGGCGTCGCGCTCGGCGAGCGCCACGACGTCAACGACAATCTGTTCATCGTCGGCTTGTTCAGCTTGCTGGACGTGCTGTTCGACATGGCCATGGACAAGATCATCGAGCACCTGCAACTGCCGGCGCCGATCACCGACGCGCTGCTGCACCGGCGCGGCGAGATGAGCCATTACCTGGAGCTGGCCCGCGCCTGCGAGGACGGCACGCTGGACGGCGTGCCGCAGCTGTGCGAGCAACTCGGCCTGTCCAGCGAGCAGCTGAACCAGGCCCACATCTCGGCGCTCGCCTGGGTAGAGGAACTGGGCTTATAATTCCCAACCTCGCAAGGTTGCATCAAGCCCAATGAAACTGTTAGCCCTGGACACGTCCACCACCTATCTGTCGCTGGCACTGAGCCACGGCAGCGACATGCTCGTCTTCCACCGGTGCGTGGAGCAGAAGCACGCGGAACGCACGCTGCCCGAAGTGTCGCGCCTGCTGGCCGAGGCCGGCGTCTCGCTGTCGTCGCTGGACGGCATCGCCTTCGGCCAGGGACCGGGCTCGTTCACCGGCTTGCGCATCGCCTGCGGCGTCGCCCAGGGGCTCGCCTACTCCGCCGACCTGCCGGTCATCGCCATCCCGACGCTGGACAATCTGGCCTTCCAGGCCGGGGACGGACTGGTCCAGGTCTGTTTCGACGCCCGCATGCAGCAAGTCTACAGCGCGCTATACCGCACCGGTCCCGACTGGGAGCGGCTGGGTCCGATCGCCGTCGTCTCGCCCGAAGACGTGGCGCTGGCCGAAGGCGCCACCATGCTGGCCGGCGACGGCTTCGACAGCTACCCGCATCTGCTGGCGGACGCCCGCGAACGGTTGCCGCTGTCGCCGCACGCCCGTCCGCACGCCGCCGCCTACATCCGGCTGGCCGAAAGCGGCCGCTATGCCGCCGTCCACCCGCGCGAGGCCGAGCTGCTCTATGTGCGCAACAAGGTGGCGCTGACCTCGGTCGAACAGCAGCAGGCCCGCAGCCGATGAGCGCAGTCCGCCGCTTCCAGCCCGACGATCCGCAACTGCTGGCCGACCTGGAGCAGCAGGCCACGCAGCATGGCTGGCGCGTCGGACAATACCGCGACAGCCTGGCCGCCGGCTACCCCTGCTACGGCCTGTTCGACGACGCCGGCGCGCTGATCGGCTTCGCGCTGATCATGCGCGTGCTGGACGAGGCGGAAATCCTCAACATCGTCATCGCCAAGGAACACCAGGGCCAGGGCCGCGGCTTCGCCTTGCTGCAGGCGGTGCTCGGCGAGCTGCGCGACGACTGCTGCCGCCGGCTCTTCCTCGAGGTGCGCGAAAGCAATACGCCGGCGCGCCGCCTGTACCAGCGCTGCGGCTTCCACCAGTGCGGCCTGCGCAAGAACTACTATCCGGCCGCCCACGGCCGGGAACACGCGATCCTGATGGAGGCGTCCCTATGAGCCGCGCCGCGCTGCTGCAGCAGGAAATGGGCCTGGGACCGGCCTGGCAGGCCCGTGCCGGCTGGTTCGAACAACATCCGGCGCAGCTGTTGCGCCAGGCTCCCGCCGACGGTGACGCCGAAGAGCCGGCGGCACTTGCCGCCGAGATCGCGCCCGAGCCTCAGCCCGCCGCCGTCGCGCCGACGGCGGCGCCGCAACAAAGCGCGCCGGCGGCCCCGCCTCCGGTCGAAACCGCTCCCGCGCCGATCGAGCAGCCGGTCCCGACGCCCGAACCGCTGCGCGCCGAGCTTCGCACCGAGCTCGCTCCAATCGACTGGCCGCAGTTGCAAAGCCGGGTGGCCGGATGCCAGGACTGCCGGCTGTGCGAAACCCGGACCCAGACGGTGTTCGGCCGCGGCAATCCGCAGGCGCGCTGGATGCTGATAGGCGAAGCCCCCGGCGAGAACGAGGACAGGCAGGGCCTGCCCTTCGTCGGCCGCGCCGGCCAGCTGCTGGACAATATGCTGCAGGCCGCCGGACTGGACCGCGAGCAGGACGTCTATATCGCCAACGTGCTCAAATGCCGCCCGCCGGGCAACCGCAACCCCGCCCCGGACGAGATCGCCGCCTGCAATGGCTATCTGCTGCAGCAGATCCGCCACATCCAGCCGACGCTGATCGTCGCGCTGGGCCGCTTCGCCGCCCAGACGCTGCTGGAAACCGAGGATTCGATAGGCCGGCTGCGCGGCAAGGTGCACCGTTACCAGGGCGTGCCGCTGGTGGTCAGCTACCACCCCGCCTACCTGCTACGCAACCAGCCGGACAAGGCCAAGGCCTGGCAGGACCTGCTGCTGGCGCACAAGGTGTTCCGCCAGGCCGGAAACTGACGAAGCGCGAGCCGGGAAAACAAAAGGCCAGTCGGATGACTGGCCTTTTCTTCGCGCACTTGCCGACAAAAACCGCCGGCCAAACAAAAAACCCTTCTCCGTGCACCAGAGAAGGGCTCTTCTTACCACAGGCAACCAGCTTATTTCAGCTTGGTTTCCTTGTACAGAACGTGCTTGCGGGCAACGGGATCGAACTTCTTGATCTCCATCTTTTCCGGCATGGTGCGCTTGTTCTTGGTGGTGGTGTAGAAGTGGCCGGTACCAGCAGTGGATTCCAGCTTGATCTTATCGCGCATGATGTATACCTCAGTGCTTTATCTGGTTGACCGCTTAGATCTCGCCGCGAGCGCGCAGATCAGCCAGCACGACATCGATGCCCACCTTGTCGATGGTACGCAGTGCGGCGTTGGACACGCGCAGGCGCACCCAGCGGTTTTCGCTCTCCACCCAGAACTTGCGGTATTGCAGGTTCGGCAGGAAACGACGTTTCGTCTTGTTATTGGCGTGGGAAACATTGTTCCCGGTCATCGGACGCTTGCCGGTGACTTTGCAAACTCGCGCCATGGTTAAACTCCCAAAACCGGTAAAAGCTGGCTTTATAACATAGAAAAAGCCAGAAATTCAAGCAGGACACGCACCCAAAGCTGCCGGGCGCGCTCTTAATGAAACAGTCGGCGGGCATTGTAACGGATTCGCCACAGCGACGCGAGCACTATCGGCAACGTCGTCGCCGAGTGTTGCATTCTTTCCTGCAACAAGATGGTATCAGGTGATTCAACTCCCGGCGATTTCAGGGTAAAATCCCGGATTCCCACAGAGCCGTAATCTCATGACCAAGTACATCTTCGTAACCGGTGGCGTGGTGTCCTCCCTGGGCAAGGGCATTGCCGCCGCGTCGATCGCCGCAATCCTGGAATCCCGCGGGCTGAAAGTCACCATGCTGAAGCTCGACCCCTATATCAACGTCGACCCGGGCACGATGAGCCCATTCCAGCACGGCGAAGTGTTCGTCACCGAAGACGGCGCGGAAACCGACCTCGACCTCGGCCACTACGAGCGCTTCATCCACGCCAAGATGAAGAAGAGCAACAACTTCACCACCGGCCAGGTGTACGAATCGGTCATCACCAAGGAACGTCGCGGCGACTATCTGGGCGGCACCGTTCAGGTGATCCCGCACATCACCGACGAAATCAAGCTGAAGATGAGCGAAGGCGCGGCGGAAGCCGACGTCGCCATCGTCGAGATCGGCGGCACCGTCGGCGACATCGAATCGCTGCCCTTCCTGGAAGCCATCCGCCAGATGCGCTCCAACCACGGCCGCAAGAACACGCTGTACGTGCACCTGTCCTACGTGCCCTACATCGCCACCGCCGGCGAAATCAAGACCAAGCCGACCCAGCACTCGGTCAAGGAACTGCGCGAGATCGGCATCCAGCCGGACATCCTGCTGTGCCGGATGGACCGCGAACTGCCGGAAGACGAGAAACGCAAGATCGCGCTGTTCTGCAATGTCGAAGAGAACGCGGTGATCGGCTGCTACGACTCCGACTCCATCTACAAGGTGCCGGGCATGCTGCACGCCCAGGGCATAGACGACATCATCGCGGAACAGCTGCAGCTCGACCTGCCGAAGGCGGACCTGTCGGTGTGGAACGGCATCATCGACGCGATCCAGCACCCGGACCACAGCATCAATATCGCGATGGTCGGCAAGTACGTCGATCTGACCGAGTCGTACAAATCGCTGACCGAGGCGCTGAAGCACGCCGGCATCCACACCCGCACCAATGTCAACATCGTCTACGTCGACTCGGAAGAGATCGACCGCGACGGCGCCGAGTCGCTGCGCGACATGGACGCCATCCTGGTGCCGGGCGGCTTCGGCAAGCGGGGCGTCGAGGGCAAGATCAAGGCGGTCAAGTTCGCCCGCGACAACAACATCCCCTACCTGGGCATCTGCCTGGGCATGCAGATCGCGCTGATCGAATACGCCCGCGACGTGGCAGGCATGGCCGGCGCCAACTCCACCGAATTCGACCTCGACACCGACTTCCCGGTGGTGGCCCTGATCGACGAGTGGGTCAACCACGACGGCAAGATCGAGAAGCGCGACGAGAACTCCAATCTGGGCGGCACGATGCGCCTGGGCGGCCAGCAATGCGACCTGGTTCCCGGCTCGCTGGCGGCGCGCGTCTACGGCGACACCGAGATCGTCGAGCGCCACCGTCACCGCTATGAAGTGAACAACTACTACATCCAGCGCCTGGAAGCGGCCGGCCTGACCATCAGCGGCCGTTCGTCCGGCCACGAGAAGCTGGTCGAGACCATAGAGCTGGCGAACCACCGCTGGTTCTTCGCCTGTCAGTTCCACCCGGAATTCACGTCCACCCCGCGCGATGGCCACCCGCTGTTCATCGCCTACGTCAAGGCGGCGCTGGCATACCAGGCGGACAAGCAGGGAAGCTGAAGTCGATGAAACTGTGCGGGTTTGAAGTCGGCCTCGACCGGCCCTTGTTCCTGATCGCCGGCCCCAGCGTGGTGGAAAGCGAGCAGATGGCGCTGGACACCGCCGGCCGGCTGCAGGAAATCGCCTCCGGACTGGGCATCCCTCTCATCTACAAGTCGAGCTACGACAAGGCCAACCGCCCGGCGGTCGGCGCTTTTCGCGGCTTCGGCATAGATCAGGGGCTGCGCATCCTGGACGAGGTCAGGCGCCAGATCGGCGTGCCGGTGCTGACCGACGTCCACACCGAAAACGAGGTGGTCCAGGTGGCCAGCGTCGTCGACGTCGTGCAGACGCCGGCCTTTCTGGCCCATCAGGCCGACTTCATCCGCGCGGTCGCCCAATGCGGCAAACCGGTCAACATCAAGAAGGGCCAGTTCATGGCGCCCGGCGAGATGCGGCAGGTCATCGTCCGGGCGCGCGAAGCCGCCCGAGAGGCCGGCCTGGAGGAAGACAACTTCCTCGCCTGCGAGCGCGGCGTGACCTTCGGCTACAACAATCTGGTATCCGATATGCGGGCGCTGGCCATCATGCGCGAGGCCGACTGCCCGGTGGTGTTCGACGCCACCCATTCGGTGGAACTGCCCGGCGGCCGCAGCGACAGCGGCGGCCTGCAACGCCAGTTCGTGCCGGTGCTCGCGCGCGCCGCCGTGGCGGCCGGCGTCGCCGGCATCTTCCTGGAGACGCACCCCGACCCCGACCGCGCCCTGTGCGACGGCGCCAACGCCTGGCCGCTGAGCCGCGTCGAAGAGCTGCTGACCACGCTCAAGGCGCTGGACGGGCTGGTCAAGCAGAATCCATGGCCTGAGCACTCGCTGTAATACACAGCCGGTAGAGTCCGCCGGGTCGTCCCGGCGGACCGCCTCTGCAAGTTCAACCGAAAGCTATGAAGGGAAAGACAATGAGTTCGATCGTTGACGTAGTCGCTCGTGAAATCCTGGACTCCCGCGGCAATCCGACGGTGGAAGCCGACGTATTGCTGGAATCCGGCGTGATGGGTCGCGCCGCCGTGCCGTCCGGC
Source organism: Chromobacterium sp. CV08 (assembly GCF_051129845.1). Lineage (NCBI taxonomy): Bacteria > Pseudomonadati > Pseudomonadota > Betaproteobacteria > Neisseriales > Chromobacteriaceae > Chromobacterium > Chromobacterium sp. CV08. Next base: position 1,485,153 of record NZ_CP150453.1, on the reverse strand, counting down.
GCCTCCACCGGCACCCGCGAGGCGCTGGAACTGCGCGACGGCGACAAGAGCCGCTACCTGGGCAAAGGCGTGCTGAAGGCCGTCGACAACATCAATACCGAGATCTGCGAAGCCATCATCGGCCTCGACGCCTCCGACCAGGCCTTCATCGACAAGACGCTGATCGAACTCGACGGCACCGAGACCAAGTCCCGCCTCGGCGCCAACGCCATGCTGGCCGTGTCGATGGCCGTGGCCCGCGCCGCCGCCGAAGACGCCGGCCTGCCGCTGTATCGCTACCTGGGCGGCGCCGGCCCGATGGCGCTGCCGGTGCCGATGATGAACGTCATCAACGGCGGCGAACACGCCAACAACACGCTGGACATCCAGGAATTCATGATCATCCCGGTCGGCGCGCAGACCTTCCGCGAAGCGCTGCGCATGGGCGCCGAGATCTTCCACAACCTGAAGAAGATCTGCGACGGCCACGGCTACGCCACCACCGTCGGCGACGAGGGCGGCTTCGCTCCGAACCTGGAAAGCCACGAAGACGCGATCAAGCTGATCCTGGAAGCGGTAGACGCCGCCGGCTACGTCGCCGGCCAGGACGTGATGATCGCGCTGGACTGCGCCGCCTCCGAATTCTTCCGCGAAGGCCGCTACCACCTGACCGCCGAAAAACTGTCGCTGAGTTCGGAAGAGTTCGCCGACTACCTGGAAAACCTGGTCAACAAATACCCGATCATCTCGATCGAGGACGGCATGGCCGAGCAGGACTGGGCCGGCTGGAAACTGCTGACCGAGCGTCTGGGCCAGAAGGTGCAGATCGTCGGCGACGACGTCTTCGTCACCAACCCGAAGATCCTGGCCGAAGGCATCGCCAAGGGCGTCGCCAATTCGCTGCTGGTGAAAGTCAACCAGATCGGCACGCTGTCGGAAACCCTGAAAGCAGTTGATCTGGCCAAGCGTTCCCGCTATACCTGCGTTATGAGTCACCGCTCGGGCGAGACCGAGGACAGCACCATCGCCGATCTGGCAGTCTCCACCAACTGCATGCAGATCAAGACCGGTTCGCTGTCGCGCTCCGACCGCATGGCCAAGTACAACCAATTGCTGCGCATCGAGGAAGAGCTGGGCGACGCCGCCCACTATCCGGGCCGCGCGGCGTTTTACCATCTGAAGTGATTGCATGCGCTGGCTGACCGTGACCCTGGTATCCGTGATCCTCGCCTTGCAATGGCCGCTATGGTTCGGCAAGGGCAGTTGGCTCAGGGTCTGGCAGCTGGACAAGCAGCTGCAGGAACAGCGGGCGACCACCCAAAAGCTGGTCGCCCGCAACGCCGCCCTGGACGCCGAAGTCCGCGACCTGAAACAGGGCAGCGACGCAATAGAGGAAAGAGCTAGGAACGAACTTGGCATGATCCGCAACGGCGAGGTGTTTTTCCAGCTGCTGGACTCCAGCAAGAACACGCCGCTGGACAGGCATCCGACGGACACTCACTCCCGCTGATACCCTATGATGGCAGGCCGCCTTAAAAGCACCAAGGTTTGGGCAATGACGACACAGAACCCCATCGAAGTGGCAAGAGAAACCCTGAAGCAGCTGTCCATGCGCAAGCTGCTCCCGACGCCGGAGAACTTCGAGCGGGTCTACCACGAGTTGACGCAGACCCCGATGGCGCGCGACAACAAGTTGGCCGTGCTGTTGCTGCGCGCCCTGGAAACGCTGCCGCAGGAAAGCGTCCAGTCCAAGGTCACGCTGACCCGGCTCAAGCAGGTGCTGGACGAGAACCGCTGGGAACAGGCGCCGCAACTGATCATAGACTTCCTGCGCAGCACCTTCGCCACCCAGCAACTGGCGCAGAGCTGGGGCCTGCTGCTGCAGAACCTGATCAAGAGCTGGGAAACCCGCCAGTCCGACCTGCCTCAACATCACAAGCAAAGCGCGCTCGAACGCGTTTTGATCAATTACGGCAACCAGCCGGAAGAACTGAACCAGAAGCTGGTCGCGCTGCTGCAGAACTGGAACGCGGCCCCGTCGGCCCGCGAAGCCGGCCCCGAGCCGGAAGCCCCTGCCCAGGCCGCCGCCCCGGCCGAGACGTCCGACAGCTGGCAGTCCTGGCAGCGTACGCTGACCTTCGCGCTGAAACACGGCCTGGAGCCGCGCCTGGCGAGCTACCCCGACCTGGTCGACGGCTTGGAGGGCTTGCTGAAGGAGCTGGACGGCGTCGCCGACGATGTCGCACTGAACGCCTTCATGCCCAAGCTCAGGGCCTTCATGATCAAGCTGGAGCTGCAATCGCAGCAGGAGGGCCGCCTGACCTCCGGCCTGGCCAGCCTGCTCAGGCTGATGCTGGACAATGTCGCCGAGCTGAACCGCTCCGACGAATACCTGCTGGGCCAGGTCGACTCCTTGCAGGAACTGCTGGCCCACGAGCCGCTGTCCATGCAGCACATCTATCAGCTGGAAACCAGCCTGAAGGAAGTGATACGCAAGCAGGGCATGCTGAAGAGCTCGCTGGACGAGGCCGCCAGCTCGCTGCGCGCGTTGCTGGACCGCTTCGTCAGCCGGCTGGCGATGATGACCGACAGCACCGATGAATTCCACAGCAAGATCCAGGCCCATAGCGAGAAGCTGAAGCAGACGCCGAATGTCGACGAACTCAGCGGCATCATAGGCGCGCTGATGGAAGACACTTCGGTGATGCAGCTGGATCTGACCCGCTCGCGCGACGAGCTGGTCTCGGCCAAGGAGCAGGTGGAGGCGGCCGAGCACCGCATCAGCGAGCTGGAAAGCGCGCTGGAGGCGGCCAGCGCCAAGGTCAAGGAAGACCAGCTGACCGGCGCCTACAACCGCCGCGGCCTGGCCGAATACTTCCAGCGCGAGATCGGCCGCGCCGAACGCACGGCCGCACCGCTGTCGGTGGCGCTGATCGACGTCGACAACTTCAAGCAATTGAACGACCGCTACGGGCACCTGGCCGGCGACGACGCGCTGAAATACCTGGTCGACACCATCAAGCACAGCCTGCGCCCGGCCGACATCGTCGCCCGCTTCGGCGGCGAGGAGTTCGTGATCCTGATGCCGGACACCCCGGAGACCGAGGCGATCCAGACCGTGCAGCGCCTGCAGCGCGAGCTGACCAAGACCTTCTTCCTGGCCAATAACGACAAACTGTTGATCACCTTCAGCGCCGGCGTCGCCCGCTGGCATCTGGGCGAGCAGGAGTCCGACGTGCTGGAGCGCGCCGACCACGCGATGTACCAGGCCAAGATCAACGGCAAGAACCGCGTCTGCTCGGCCGAGGACATGCCGAGCTGAGCCGCCGCGTCCCAAACCAAAAAGGATGGCTGAACGCCATCCTTTTTTTCATCCCATCGCCAGCTTAGCCGCCCTTTTTCATCTTCTTGCCGGCCTCGGCGCGCTGCCTGCGCACCTCCTTCGGATCGGCCAGCAGCGGACGATAGATCTCCACCCGGTCATGCTCCCGCAAAACGGCGTCAGACTTGACCGCCTTGCCGAACACGCCCAGCTTCAACGCCGCCTCGTCCAGCTCCGGGCAGGCCGCCAGGATGCCGGACGCGCGCACCGCGTCCAGGGCGGTCGCCCCCATGGGCAGATCCACCGCCACCAGCCATTGCCGCTCCGGCCGGGCATAGGCCACTTCGACGCTCAGCCTCTCAGTCATCGCCGTACTTCCTGTCCGCTTCCTTGATGAAGGCATCGACCAGCGTGCCGGAAATGTGGCCGAACACCGGTCCGATCAGCCTCTCCAGGATGCGGCTGGAGAACTGGTAGCGCAGGCTGAACTCTATCTTGCAGCCGAAATCGCCCAGCGGCTTGAAATGCCACAGGCCCTCCAGCGACTCGAACGGGCCGTCCACCAGCTCCATCCGTATCGATTCGTTCTCGACATTGTGGTTGCGGGTGGTGAAGTGCTGGCGCACCTTCAGATAATCGATATGCAGACTGGCCACCACCTGCGCGTCGTCGCGCGACAGCACCTCGGCCTTGCCGCACCACGGCAGGAAGCGGCTGTAGTGTTCGATATCGTCCACCAGCGCGTACATCTGCGCCGGCGTATGCGCCACCAGGACGCTCTTTTCGACAAGCTGCATCGGCAAAAAACCCGGCGCGGCCGGGGTCTCGGAACTGACAATCAAGCCGCAATTCTAGCAAAAAGCGCCGCCCGACGCCCGCCTGCCGCCCCGCCCCCCCGCTGTCTTCACATCAAGCCACTGAAAAGACACGACTTTGGTTGCGCGTCGGCTTCTGCTACAATGTCGGATTCAAAGGAACCCGCCACAGATGAGCATCATCCAGAACCGCAAGGCTTTCCACGACTACTTCATCGAGGAAAAACTCGAGGCCGGGCTTGTGCTGGAAGGGTGGGAGGTCAAGGCCATCCGCGCCGGCCGCGTGCAGCTTAAGGAAAGCTACGTCGACTGGAAGAACGGCGCCTTCTGGCTGATCGGCTGCCACATCACCCCGCTGCAGTCCGCCTCCACCCACATCAAGCCGGACCCTGTGCGCCCGCGCAAGCTGCTGATGTCGCAGGAGCAGATCAACCGCTTCATCGGCAAGGTCGAACGCGCCGGCTACACGATGATGGCGCTGGACCTGCACTACAGCAAAGGCAACGTCAAGGCCGATGTCGGCCTGGCCAAGGGCAAGAAGCTGCACGACAAGCGCGATACCGAGAAGGACCGCGAATGGCAGCGCGAAAAGCAGCGCGTGATGAAGAACCAGCGGGGCGCGGCATGAAACGCGGCGCCGCCCTCCCCATCGCGCTGATCTGCGTCGGCGGCGTCTGGCTGCTGAAAAGCACCGCCCTGCTGCCCAATACCTCCACCCTGCTCGCCCTGCTGCTGTTCGCGGCGGGCGTGTTGCTATTCGCGCTGGACGGTTTCAACAAGTCCACGCTGGTCACCAGCCCGATGCTGGCCTACGCCGGCGCCAGCGTCTACGCGATAGACCAGCTGGAACTGCGCGCCACCCACTTCGTGGCGCTGGGCATGGTGCTGATGGGCGTGCTGCTGCTGATCGCGCGCAGCGACCGCGTGCCGGAACGGACGGAGCCGCCCCGCCGGCTGCCGCCCAGCGAAGACTGAGCGCCCCGAAAGCGCGGAAGAATTTTCAGCATTGACGATAATGGCCTTAACGGCCTGCATTACTTTTCAAGGATAGGCATGGACAAGATCCTCATTCTCGACTTCGGCTCCCAGGTCACCCAGCTGATCGCCCGACGCGTACGCGAAGCTCACGTTTACTGTGAGCTTCATTCTTTCGACATGCCCATCGAAGAGATCAAGGCCTTCGCGCCGAAGGCCATCATCCTGTCCGGCGGCCCGAACTCGGTGTACGAGTCCGACTACCAGGCCGATCCCAAGCTGTTCGAACTCGGCGTGCCGGTGCTGGGCATCTGCTACGGCATGCAGTTCATGGCCCAGACCCTGGGCGGCAAGGTGGAAAGCGGCGACAAGCGCGAGTTCGGCTACGCCCAGATCAAGGCGCGCCACCACTCCAAGCTGCTTGAAGGCCTGCAGGACCAGATCGACGATGCCGGCAACGGCTTCCTCGACGTGTGGATGAGCCACGGCGACAAGGTGACGGCGCTGCCGGCCGGCTTCCAGGTGATCGCCGAGACCCCGTCCTGCCCGTACGCGGCGATGGCCGACGAGGCCCGCGGCTTCTACGGCGTGCAGTTCCACCCGGAAGTGACCCACACCAAGCGCGGCACCGAGATGATCCACCGCTTCGTGCTGCACGTGGCCGGCTGCAAACCGAGCTGGACCATGCCGAACTACATCGACGAGGCGGTGAAGAAGATCCGCGAACAGGTCGGCGACGAGGAAGTCATCCTCGGCCTGTCCGGCGGCGTGGACTCCTCGGTGGCCGCCGCGCTGATCCACCGCGCCATCGGCGACCAGCTCACCTGCGTCTTCGTCGACCACGGCCTGCTGCGCCAGGACGAAGGCAAGATGGTGATGGAAATGTTCGCCCAGAACCTGGGCGTCAAGGTCGTCCATGTGCAGGCAGAGGCCGACTTCATGGCCAAGCTGGCCGGCGAGTCCGACCCGGAGAAGAAGCGCAAGATCATAGGCGCCGAATTCATCGAAGTGTTCGACCGCGAATCCGGCAAGCTGACCAACGCCAAGTGGCTGGCCCAGGGCACCATCTACCCGGACGTGATCGAATCGGCCGGCGCCAAGACCAAGAAGGCGCACACGATCAAGAGCCACCACAATGTGGGCGGCCTGCCGGAAGACATGAACCTGAAGCTCTTGGAGCCGCTGCGCGAGCTGTTCAAGGACGAAGTGCGCCAGCTGGGCGTGGCGCTCGGTCTGCCGCACGACATGGTCTACCGCCACCCGTTCCCGGGCCCCGGCCTCGGCGTGCGCATCCTCGGCGAAGTGAAGAAGGAATACGCGGATCTCTTGCGCCAGGCCGACGCCATCTTCATCGAAGAGCTGCGCAACACCGTCGACGAGAAGACCGGCAAGAACTGGTACGAGCTGACCAGCCAGGCCTTCGCCGTCTTCCTGCCGGTGAAGTCCGTCGGCGTGATGGGCGACGGGCGCACCTACGACTACGTCGTCGCGCTGCGCGCCGTGGTGACCAGCGACTTCATGACCGCGCACTGGGCCGAACTGCCGTACAGCCTGCTGGGCCGCGCGTCCAACCGCATCATCAACGAGGTCCGCGGCATCAACCGCGTGGTCTACGACGTCAGCGGCAAGCCGCCGGCCACCATCGAGTGGGAATGATTTGACGCCTGGCGCCGACAGGCGCCAAAACACATGCAAGCCCGCATCATTGCGGGCTTTTTTGCTTTGCCGTCTGGCAACACCTGAGTCGCCCAGCTTCTACAGAGCGACGAACAAGAATCCGTTTCACGGCTGAGGCAAGGCGCGCCGGCGCAGGCAGTACGTGAGTACGACAAGTCGGCGCAACGCCGCATCATGAATTTTGTCAGCCGCTCCAAGAGCCTGTTCAAGGTCTTTATGTGAGCGATGCGTGACGGCATCGACCAAGCGATAAGCTGCCATCAGAACCAGTCGAGTCCAACCGCCGGATACAGCCATCCCTGATCAGGGCATGCCTTAGCCGGACTGCTGGGCAAAGCATGCGGCGGCTGTTTCTCAAGGATGTCGCTCGCCTCAGCCACTCGCTTCAGTTCTGCCTCCAGATGGCGATTTCAACTTGCAGGTCCGCTGACTCCGCCGGCTCGGCGCGCCAGCAGTCGCACGTTTCAGCCATTAAACAGGCGGTGGACGGATGGCAGGCTGTTTCGGCGACGGGACAGCTGCGCTCGGCGCCCTGTTTGACGGCTTCAGGCTTGAACGCTTCGGAGAGATGCGGCTTGTTCATGACATCCCCTTGCTGGACCTGGCATGAGGCGCTTGAGGTGCCTAGGAAAGGAGAAACGATTCAGTTATTCTGCATCACCAATGGCATGACGCACCTATTGGGTTGCCGAGAGATTACCGCTGAGCGGGCTACTGAAACAATAAACCAAGGAAACGAGCAATGTGGAAATCGACGGCAGCTGCCCTTGCCCTGCTGCTCCTCGCTGGCGCGGCCGCTGCTGGTGAGCAGAGCGCCTGCGAACGCCTGCTCCGGCAATTGGGCCCGCAACTCGCCGACGCCAGTTGCGTCGAAAGTCCCGATCTGACGACCCGCAACCCCGATACCACGCCGGCCGATGACTCGCTGCCCGGCCTGCCTCATTTGGCATTCATGCCGCAGGCCGACCGCGCCATACTCGTGGCGGATCCCGCCCACAGGCCGCCGATCAAGAAAACCGTCCCCGGCTTGCAGATCCAGGCTCGTTTCGCCAAGGATCCGCTGGGGCAGGCGCGCTTCCTGCTGCGGCTGCCCAAGGACTGGAACGGCCGCCTCGTCATTGCCGGCGCCTCCGGCGCCCGCAGCGAATTCAACGGCGACTTCGTCTGGAGCGATTACGTGCTGCAGAAGGGCTATGCCTATGCGTCGCAGAACAAGGGCGTGCTCAGCGCGCGCGAGAGCACGGCAGCGGATCCGCTGGCCTGCCGCACCGGGACTCCGGATAGTCCGCACTATATCCACTACTACGATGACGATCCCGGCCAGGCGTTCACCCGCTGGCGCGACTTCATGGTGATGGCCTCCGCTCTGGCGCGCCGCGGCGTCCAGGCGCAGTATGGCCGCAAGCCGCGCTATACCTATGCGGTCGGCACGTCGAACGGCGGCTATCAGGTGCGCCGCGCGATCGAAACCGCACCGGAATATTTCGACGGCGGCGTGGATTGGGAGGGCACTTTCGTCGATCCCCGCGGGCCGAACCTGCTGACTGACCTGCCCCCGGCCATCCTCAACTACCCGGACTATCTCGCCTCCGGCCGCTCGCCGACGAGCACCGCCGCCTTGAACATCATCGCGGCCGGCTACCCACCCGATCTCGTCGCCGACTCTGCAAACGGCCGGGTATCGCTATGGGGCGATCACTACGACTCATTCTGGGAACCCACGCAGTGCCAATGGCAAAAGCGCCTCGATCCTGGCTACAACACCTATGGCGCCGGTCCAGGCAGGTACAACTACCTGGCGCGGCTGTCCGCCTCGAAGGTGGGTGACAATGTGGCGGCCATCGCCACCGACGGCAAGATCAAGCGTCCGCTGATCACGGTCGCCGGCACGATGGATGCGTTGCTGCCCATAGACCACCATGCGCGAGCCTATGCTCGGCAGGTTGCCGCGGAAGGCGGCGAGCACGCCCAGGCCTATCGCCTCTACGAGATCCAGAACGGCAATCACGTCGAGCGCTACGCCAGCATATTCCCTCAGCTTGAGCTGATCGAGCCGCACGCGCAGCGCGCTTTCGACCTGCTTGTCCGCTTTGTCGAACAGAAAACGCCACTACCGCCCGACCAGTGCGTCGCTCGCGGCGGCACGATCGCCGATGCGCCGGCGCAGCTGGGGCACTGCCCCAATTTGCTGGCGCCTTGAGGAACGCTCCACCGGGGTCTGCGGGCGGATGTCGCGGCCGGCCAGGGACAATAGGCACGACCGCTAGTGTATTTGAAGGGATACGGAAATGTTGAAAGCCACCGTCGGGAAGATGCGGACCGCTTCCTCCTGGACGTTCATTGGCGCAGGGATGGCGCTGTGCCATCTGATGATGAGCGCCAGCGCCCGGGCCGACGACAGCACCATCAGATGGCAAATGCCGGGCAATCCACCGGTCACCATCACCGACGGCCCCGACAAGGGCCAAGGGTACGCCGACGTTTTTCTGCGATATTTCATTGAGCGCACCCCCGAGTACAACAACGTCATCGAACGCGCCAGCCTGGCGCGCGTCTCCGGCCTGATGAAGCAGGGTCAGCACGTTTGCCAGCCCAGCCTGCTCAAGACGATAGAGCGCGAAGCGTATATGGAATTCAGCAATCCGGTCGAGTTCGTGCTGCCGTATTACATTGTTATCAGATCCGATCGGGCGGCCCGTCTGACGGCCTACCGCAATGCTGACGGAGCCATAGACATCGCCCGGCTGATGCATGAGCAATCGTTGACCACCGTCCGCCAGGAGATGCGGGGATACCCGCCCATCATTCTTTCGGCTTTCACGACGGCGGCCGGACAAAAGAACATCCTCCAGACGAGCGCCGACGACGTGGCGCCTTTCAGCCAATTGGCCAGCGGGTGGGTAGACTACATCATCGCCTATCCCGACGAGGTCTATTGGTTCGCCAGGCATTTGAAACTGCCGGCATCCGTCGGCTTTGTTTACCTTCCCATCGCCGGCCATCCTGAATACACGCTCGGGTATGCGGCTTGCACCAAGGGACCGTGGGGACGAAAGATCGTCAAACGGGTCAATGAGATCGTTGCCAAGGCTGGCAGGCGTCCACCGTGGATCGAAGCGGAAGCGCGATTGCTGGATCCGGAAGCCGCCAAACGCTACGAGGAAGTCTATGCCCGCCATTCGCCGTTCCGTAGGCAGGCCAAGTAAACATGGATGCAAATCGCCAGACAAGGGATAGCGCCCGATTGCGCAATTTCCTTTTGATTTTCCTTGCGCCGCGCGGACTTGCGCGGCGCATGCTGGTCTGGATCCTCTGCATCAGCACGACGGCGGCGCTGATCGCGACCTCGGTACAGTTGTTCTTCGACTACCGACGCGATGTGTCCGAACTCGAGCAGGGCATGCGCTACATCCAGCAAAGCCAGTTACCCGGCCTTGCCGATGCGGCCTGGAACTTCAACGTCGCCGGCATGCAGGTGCAGCTCGATGGCATCGGTCACTCCCCCTGGGTCGCAGGCGCCACAATCCACTACGGCCCCGACCAGTCGGCCGCGCTGACGACTGGCCAGCTTGATACTGACGCGGGGAGGCGCTTCGAATACGTCTTGCAGCGCAATGGGGTGGTCGTTGGCAAGATCTATATTGCGCCCAATCTGCACACGCTCTATAGCCGTACCCTTGATCGCATCGGCATCGTGCTGGCGACGCAAAGCGCCAAGTCGCTGGTGACTTCGATCAGCATCCTCTTGCTGATTTCATGGATGATCACGCGACATTTGACGCAGATGGCGGAGTTCGCCAAGTCCTTCGAACCGGGGAAGAGTTTCACGCCCTTTGTTCTGCGCCGGGGCCCACGGGGGCCGTACGATGAACTGAGTGTGCTGGTCGACAGGCTAAATGATGCCTATGGCCGACTCCAAACGGCGCACGAATTCCAGGTGCGCCACAACGAGATCCTGAGCCAGGAGGTCGCGCAGCGAACGGCCGAGCTGCTCGAAGCGCACCAGCAGCTGGCCCGGCTGGCCGTAACCGACAAGCTGACCGGCGCGGCCAATCGCCGGGGCCTGGACGAGGCTTTCAAGAGCGCCATGGCGCTGGCCGACCCTGACAGCCGCCCGCTTGCGGTGATCCTGACCGACATCGACAAATTCAAGTCCGTCAACGACAGCCGCGGGCATCTGGTTGGAGACACCCTGCTGCGGGAATTCACCGGCATCTTGAACCGCGCGGTGCGCACGACCGACACCGTCGGTCGTTGGGGCGGCGAAGAGTTCCTGATTCTTTGTCCTCAGACCACTCTGGAACAGGCCTTGCGCCTGGCCGAGCACTTGCGCGCCAGCGTGCAGGCGCATGCCTTTGCCGAGATTGGCAGCAAGACCAGCAGCTTCGGCGTCGCGGTTCTGCGCCGGGGAGAAACAGCGGACGATCTGGTGAGGCGGGCGGATGAAGCCCTGTATCGGGCCAAGGAGGGCGGGCGCAACCGGGTCTGCCCGGAAGCCCCGGATATCGTGAGCTGAGCGTAAAGGGGATTCGGCTTCGGCTGACGCAGGATAAGCGCCCGCCGTCGATCCCCCATCCGCACGTCCGGCTGCCGCGCGCCCGACCGGGTGGGTGGCAGACGACTCCGCTCGGGCCTGCCTGACGGAAAAAGGCCTGATTCTTCCCATCACGCCGGGCCTGGACTCTCCCGACGCTCGGCGCTGACCCACAGCGTCAACAAGGCGATGACTGGCGGCAAGGCGAAACACCACTCCTTAGCAAAGATGTAAGCCAACGCGGCCAAACCGCAGCCCGCGGCGAACACCAGGATGGCAGGCACCATCTTGCGCAATCGCCCCAGCGCGGCCGTCCGGGCATCGCCCGTCTCGCCCTGAGCCAGGCAGGTCAAGTCAATCATGACCTGCGTCGTCGTGCCTGTCATCAACGTGGATGGCGGCGCGCTGCTCAGATGCATGCGCTGCATGGCGTTCTGCAAACCCATCGCCGTCACCAGCGTCATCCCCACCGCAAACTCCGCCCAAGGATTCCGCCCGGTGAAAGGCCCCTCCGCGATGGCTGCCGCAGCCGCCGCAAACAGCAGCGCACATTTGGCGGATATCAGCACGGGCATAGGCGATCGGCTCCGCCGCTGCAAACCTGCGCTCACTAGGCAGGCCAGCGCGACGGCGAAACAAAATACCGGCAAAGCCAACAATTTCGCCAACGCCCCCGCCGTGCCATGCGCGATGGCGGCGCCGAAAGTGACGAAGTTGCCCGTCACATGGGCCGCGAACAAGCCATTGAGCGCCAGGAATCCCGCCGTATCGACATAGCCGGCATTGAAGCCCAACAATCCTGTCAGCTTGGGATTGGCGGCGATTTGCTCCATGAAACCCTCCCTCTTGGCGAATTCGATCCGGGAAGCCGGATATTTGCGAATGGAATACCCTCTTCCGCCGGGCATGCCGGCAATAGAAGGCTGCTAGGCTTGCATGGTAGTGGAACTTGCGGCTTCGCGGGATTGCCGCTTGTGTTCGGTGTTGGGCGAACGGCATAAATCGTCGGCGAGCGCCCAGCCAAATCGGCCCTCATCCGCCATGGTTTTCCTATGCTCTGTTCGCGGATCGAAGGCAGGCTCGCTCAGCAATTCATCGAGTGCGCTTCGACATAACCGTTCCTCATCGCTCCAAACGCCACTTTTCTGCAGCCATCGACTTCTTCATGCTTGGCTGATGTCAGCCATAACCATGCCTGGCGGGCATTTCCGTCCGCGCCACCGCTCAAGCCACCCGAAAAACGATGCGATAGGAATATGATTATTACCGCAGTATGGCCATCCCGCGCTAAACTGGCGGCCATGCGCGAGCGAGCCTCCGGCCAAGGCCCGGCCCGCTCTTTACCATAGCGATGCCGCCAGACCGGCATCCCAAGCACCGTGATTGACCATGACCGACTCCCGATCCACCCCGCTGACCCGCGCCGACTACCAGACCCTGGGCCTGGCCGCGCTGGGCGGCGCGCTGGAAATCTACGATTTCATCGTCTTCGCCTTCTTCGCCACCACGCTGAGCAAGCTGTTCTTCCCGCCCGACATGCCGGAATGGCTGCGGCTGCTGCAGACTTTCGGCATCTTCGCCACCGGCTATCTGGCGCGTCCGCTGGGCGGCATCCTGATGGCTCATTTCGCCGACGTGCTCGGCCGCAAGAAGGTGTTCAGCCTGACGATACTGATGATGGCCGGCCCCTGTCTGCTGATCGGCCTGATGCCGACCTACGCCGACATCGGCATGCTGGCGCCGCTATTGCTGCTGTCGCTGCGCATCCTGCAGGGCGCGGCGGTCGGCGGCGAAGTGCCCAGCGCCTGGTCCTTCGTCGCCGAGCACGCGCCGCGCGGCCGCCGCGGCTACGCGCTGGGCGTGCTGCAGGCCGGCCTGACCTTCGGCTACCTCTTGGGCGCGCTGACCGCCACGCTGCTGGCGCGCGTGTTCACGCCGCAGGAAATGCTGGACTACGGCTGGCGCATTCCCTTCCTGCTCGGCGGCCCGTTCGGCCTCTTCGGCGTCTGGCTGCGGCGCTGGCTCAGCGAAACGCCGGTGTTCCTGGCGATGCGCGAGCGCCAGCAGAAGCAAGCGCCCTACCCGCTGCTGGACGTGCTGCGCCGGCACCGCCGCGCGCTGCTGCCGGCCACTATGCTGACCTGCGTGCTGACCTCGGCCGTCGTGGTGCTGGTGGTGGTGACGCCGACGCTGCTGCAACAGCGCTTCGGCATGCACGCCGACCGCGCCTTCGCGCTGAGCAGCGTCGGCATCGTCTTCCTCAACATCGGCTGCGTGATCGCCGGACACGTCTGCGACCGCATCGGCCAGCGCCGCAGCCTGGTCCTGTACAGCCTGCTGCTGCCGGTCGGCATCGCCGCGCTGTACGCCGATCTGATCGCGGACTGGGGCTGGCCGGGCCTGGCCTACGCCTTCGCCGGCCTGTGCTGCGGCATCGTCGGCGTGGTGCCGTCCATCATGGTCGGCCTGTTCCCGGCCGATGTGCGGGTGTCCGGCATCTCGTTCACCTACAACATCGCCTATTCGCTGTGGGCCAGCGCCACGCCCTTGCTGCTGATCGCGGCCATGCCCAAGAGCCCGTGGGTCTGCGCCTTCTATTGCGCGCTGATGGCGCTGGCCGGGCTGGCCTGCGCGCGCGGGCCGCTGCGGACACGGGAACCTTCACTGGACAAGGCACTCTACCAACAGGTATAGCAATGGTTGGCAAGACCCTATGTCATGTCGCTGCCTTGGCCGCATCGAAGCGCCGCGGCGGCCTGCTTCTCCGGTCGCCCCAAACCGTTGCCGCCGCAGTTTGACGCCGCCTCTCAGGCCTGCTAGCTTGGGCTGGCACGGTTGGACGCCGCGCCGAACCGGTTTCCTTTACAACATTCGCCAGGAGGTCTCCATGCCCACCGCCGCTAGCGTCAAGGAAAAAGAGCAATTGCTGGATGATGTGCGCCAGGTGCTGAACAGCACCGAGGAGTTGATCAACTCTGCCGTCGACGACGGCACCCAGCACAGCAAGGAGCTGCGCAAACGTCTGACCGACAAGCTGGGCACGGCCAAGGCCAAGCTGCGCGACGCCGAGCACGCCGTGGTCGGCAAGGCCAAGGAAGCCGCCAAGGTCACCGACCAGTACGTGCATGACAACCCGTGGAAGTCGATAGGCATCGCCGCCGGCGTCGCCTTCCTGCTGGGCATGCTGGTATCCCGCCGCTGAGCCGGATGTCCGACTCCGCCCAAGCCCCCCGCCCCGGCACCTTGCGCTCATTCGCGGACGGCTTCGCCTCGCTGCTGCTGACCCGTGCGGAGCTGCTGGCGCTGGAAGCGCTGGAACTGAAGGACGAGATCGTCGGCAATCTGTTGCAAGGCATGCTGGGCGTGACGCTGCTGGGCAGCGGACTGATTGCCGCGCTGCTGGCGCTGTGGGCGCTGACGCCGCCGCCATGGCGGATCGCCGTCATGGCCGGTCTGGCGCTGCTCTTGTGCGGCGGCGGCCTCGCGCTGCTGCTGGGCCTGCGCCGGCGGCTGCGGCAGCAGCCGGCGCCGTTCTCCACCACGTTGGACGAGATCCGCAAGGACTGGGCGGCGCTGGGTCCGGGCGGTGAGCGCGGATGACGCCGCAGGACCGCGCGCTGAAGAAACAGCTGCTGGTGATGAAGGGCGAGGCCTTGCGCGTCAAGCTGCGGCTGGAACAGGAAAGGCTGTTGCAGCCGCTGCGATTGGCCGGATCCGGCTTCGCGATGTGGCGGAACGGATGGCTGGGCTCGACGCTGGAGGCGCTGGGCAAGCTCTTGCCCGCCGACGCCCGCCTACGGCGCTGGCTGCAGGGCGGCGCCCGCCTGTGGGTCGTGTGGCGGCTGCTGCGCCGCGCCTGGCCGCGCTGAAGCGGCAAGCCGTTTCAGAACCGGTTTACAGACGGGATCATACGGGCTTGTCAGGCCGAGACATTGACGCCGCCGCCTCCGGCGCCGACATTGTCGACGACGGCGGCGGCATCGCCGATATTGACGCTGATCTGTCCGGTGATCACCTGTTCCGCCTCCGGCCCGCCCTTCAGTATCTTGTTGACATCCTCCAGCGCCTTTTCGGCGCCTTCCAACTGATCCCGCACGTCCCGCTTGGCCTGCGACTGCAGTTGCTGCGCCTGCTGCTTGATGAATTCCTTGACCATCTTCAGCGTCTGCAGGATTTCCTGGATGTCGGGATCTCCGGCGACCGGATTGCCTTTGCCCCCGGACAGCATCGAATGCAGCGCGGCCTGGGGATCGACCGCCGCGGCATTGCCGCCGCCCTCCTCCTTCTGCCCGCCGCCCGCGGCGGTCTGCGCCGCGGCTTGGCCCGCATCGGCCTGAGCGGCCGCCTGCTGCTGCGCCGAAGCGGCCTCGGCCTGGCCGGCCGCGGCGTCCTGGCTTCCGTCTGACTCGCCGGAGGCCGTGGCATCGGACGCGGCCGCATCCGCGGCGGCGGCGCCTCCATCCTGAACCGCGTCGGACGA
Organism: Chromobacterium sp. CV08; assembly: GCF_051129845.1. Lineage (NCBI taxonomy): Bacteria > Pseudomonadati > Pseudomonadota > Betaproteobacteria > Neisseriales > Chromobacteriaceae > Chromobacterium > Chromobacterium sp. CV08. The sequence goes on along the minus strand of NZ_CP150453.1, from coordinate 1,469,371 downwards.
CGATGCCGCGGCATCCTGACCATCGCCTGACCGACCGCCGTCGGACTGGCCATCGACGCTGACCGCCATCTGGCTGTCCGCGGCGTTCTGGGTCATGCTGGTCACCAGCGCCTTCAAATCCTTCGCCAAGCGGGCAAGCTCGGAAGCCAGCGCGCGCAGCGAGGATTTGTCGTGCACCATCATCATCATCCGGCGCAGCGCCTCCACCCTCTCCTTCAGCGCCTTTTTCTGCATCGAGTCGGCCTCGCTGCTTTGCTTCACCGGGCGGTTCAGATCGACGCGCAGCTTCTGCATATAGTCCTGCAGACCCTGACTCAGCGAGCGCTGCAAGGCGCTGCGTGGATCGGACAAGGCCGATGGCGCGGCGTCCTGGGCATTGCCGGCATCGGCTGTGGCGCCGGCAGGCGCCGCCGATCCCTGCTCGCCGGCTTGCCGCGCCGGACGGAACTGGCTCTGCCGCCAGATGCTGGCGCCAGACGGGGAGGAGATCACGGACATCACGGTCTTTCTGGTATTTTCCAGTGATATCGGCCGGTTTCTCGATTTCTTTATGCCATTAAATTCAGCCGGTCGCGCCCTGATCGAAATTCCGCATGTCGATGGCCCCGCCCAGCCTCCCCCGTTTGGTCAACGGCGCCAAACACGTCATAATGACCATATCGCCGCATCGCTTCCCGCTTTCGACCCCGTGACGCTGACTTCCCCTCCGCTCCCCCCCGCCGCCATCGCCTGGCTGGCCGATCTGGACATCCATACCCGCCAGCAGTTGCAGGCGCGCGGCGCGACGACCGTCTTCCTGCAATTGAAGGCGGCCGGCCATACCGTGACCCGCCGCCTGCTGTTCGCGCTGGAGGCGGCCGCGCGCGGCATCCACTGGCAGCAGTTGCCGGACGACGACAAGGCCGAGCTGCTCCGCCGCCTGGCCAGCCATCCGCCGGTGGCGCCGCCGCCCGACGAGGCCAGCCGCCGCCGTTTCATGCAGCTGGCCCGCCAGCTGGCCGAACAGGCCGCGAGCGAAGGCGAAGTGCCGGTCGGGGCGCTGGTGGTCAAGGACGGCGCCATCGTCGGCCGCGGCTACAATCAACCGATAGGCCGCCGCGACCCGTCCGCCCACGCCGAGATGCTGGCGCTGCGCGACGCCGCCGCCCGATTGGGCAACTACCGGCTGGACGGCTGCGATCTGTACGTGACGCTGGAACCATGCCCGATGTGCAGCGGCGCCATCCTGCACGCCCGCGTCGCCCGCGTGGTCTACGGCGCCCGAGACGCCAAGACCGGCGCCGCCGGCAGCACCGTCGACCTGTTCGCCGACACGCGGCTCAACCACCACGCCGCGGTGTTCGGCGGCGTCGAGGCCGAACTTTGCGCCGAGCAGCTGTCCGCCTTCTTCCGGCAGCGGCGCCTCGGCGCCGGAGAGGATTGAGATGAGAAACCTGCTCGCCGCATTCCTCGCCTGCCTGCCGCTGCTGGCCCAGGCCGCCGACGACAGCGCAGCCATGCTGCTGCGCGCCGAGACCGACGCGCCGCTGCAACCGACCCATGCCAATACCCGCCACTATGGCCGGCCGTGGATCTGGGTCGGCGTGAAATCGCAGACGCTGCGGCTGCTGGACGGCTGGGGCCTGGTGCAACGGGAATACCGGGTATCGACGGCGAAGAACGGCGTCGGCGAAACCAGCGGCAGCTATCAGACCCCGCGCGGCTGGCACACCGTCTGCGACAAACTGGGCGACGGCGCGGCGGAGAACACCATCATCTTCCGCCGCCAGGTGACGCCGTGGAAGTACACGCCGGAATTGCACGCGCAATATCCTAACAAGGACTGGATCCTGACCCGCATCCTGTGGCTGTGCGGCCAGGAACCCGGTTTCAACCAGGGCCGCAACGTGGACAGCTACGAGCGCGCCATCTACATCCACGGCGCCGGCGAACATGTGCCGTGGGGCAGCCCCAGTTCGCTGGGCTGCGTCCGGATGAAGAACCACGATGTGATTGAACTGTTCGATACGGTGGAAACCGGCATCGACGTATGGATAGACGAGAACTCCTGATGCATTCCGCACTGAACCTGACCACCCCGGCGCTGCTGTTTCCCGCCGTCTCGCTGCTGCTGCTGGCCTACACCAATCGTTTTCTCGGCCTGGCGAGCATCATCCGCAATCTGTACGAGGAATACCGCGACAGCCGCGATCCGAAGATACTGCGCCAGATCGGCAATCTGCGCACCCGCATCACGCTGATCAAGTGGATGCAGTTCATGGGCATAGGCAGCCTGTTCCTGTGCTCGGTGGCGATGTTCCAGATCTACACCGGCTGGCAGGCCTGGGGAGAGCTGACCTTCGGCGTCAGCCTGCTGTGCATGATCGCGTCGCTGGCGGTATCGCTGCTGGAGCTGGTGCGCTCGTCCGACGCGCTCAACATCCTGCTGTCCGACCTGCAGGCGGAATACGACCGCCAGCGCTGAGTCAGTAGCGGCCGCCGAAGGCCGGCGCGTCGTCCTTGCGCGCCACCATCAGGTGCAAGGGCAGCTCGACGCGGCGGATGCGGCCCTCTTCGCCCCAGGCGCGGGCGATGCGCAGACAGGCTTCGTCCAGAATGCTCTCGCCCAGCGCCTGCTTGCACAGCTTGCTGGCAGACGTGGTGTTGAGGAAGCCGAGGAAGTGGTCCAGCGTCCATTCGTTGCTGATCGTGAAACTGGGCGCCTTCAGCAGCGGGAACGGACAGCCGCTGCCGCGGAAGTCGTCCCACAGCAGCTGGCAGCGGCTGGACCAGAACGGCTCGATGATGGACCACAGCACGCCGCAGGCGCGGTCTATCTCCGGCGACACCACGCAATGGTGGTAGCCCCAGGCGGCGAAGATGCCGCCCGGCTTCAGCACCCGCTGCACCTCCGGCCAGAACGACGGATGGTGGAACCAGTGCAGGGCCTGCGACACGCAGATCAGATCGAAGCAGCCGTCGTCGAACGGCGTCACCTCGGCCGGACACTCGCGGTAATACACCTGGGTATGCGGCTCGGCCGCCGACAGCTGTGCCGGGCTGATGTCGGTGGCGTCGACGCGGGCGAAGCTCTCGCCCAGCCGGACGGCGGTCTGCCCGCTGCCGGTGGCGCAGTCCCACGCCCGCTGGTAGCCGGGGCACAACGGCAGCAGCCAGTTGTACAAGGCCTCCGGATACGATGGGCGAAAACGCGCATACAGATCGGAATAGAGGCTGAAGGTTGCGACGGAACCGGGCGCCATATTCATTACTCGCTAGGTAAAACCACTAAAACAATGCCGTGAACATTTTCAGTATTTATGCCGCAAGCTGAAGATTTGCAAGAGAAAAATGCGCACACGCCAGTCAACTGTCACTAGTGCTGCGACTCTACAACACCTGCCGTATCACTCTCTGCCATCAAGCTCCAGGCTGGTATCAAATATGTATGCCGGACAACCATTCAGCCATAACTTGCTGACCACCTTGCAGGCGCCGCGGCTGAAAGCCTTGATGGCCGGCGGCAGCGACTATCAAAGCGCCTATGCGCAATCGCGCAACGAGGTACTGGCCGTGTTCGGCATCGATCCGGCCGCGGTCGACAATCTAGGCTCGTTGTTCGATATGCGCATCAACGGCGGCTCAGACCAGGACGCCATCCTGCTGGCCACGTCCGCCATCCTGTCGCAGGTGGCCCGCACCCAGGCCCCTGGGACCGAAACGGCCGAGCTGTCGCACCTGATCAGCTCCATCGCCGCCGACCTGGCCGATCACGGCAAACTGTCGTCCAGCGATCTGCAAGCGCAATTGAAAACGGCGGCCGTCCAGATCGATCTGGACGGCGTGAGGCGCAATGTCGAAACCTATTACGCCAACCGCGGCATCGCGCTGGCCGCGCCGCGCTTCGAGGAGTGGCTGGACAAGGATGGCAGCGGCGTGTTGCCCCGCCGGGTGATTCCGGTGAACGGCCTGGTGTTCAACAATGTGGCCGACGCCGAGCTGCGCCAGATCTACAGCAGCAATCCGGTCAAGGTCACCGGACTGCCGGCCGGCAAGAACGTGGCGGTCTCCCTCACCGGCAGCGCCACGCTGCTGAAGAACCACCGGCCGGTCAGCGGCAGATACACCACGGCGCAAAACGGCGACGTGTTCGAGCTGCAGGATCGCTCGCTGGGTTTCAGCCAGCAGGTGCAGTCCGTTCTGCGTGTAGGCAGCAGCAATATCGGCTGGCAGATCAACAGCAAGCAGACCGGATTGGAGCTGGACACTACCTACTATCCGCTAAGCAATTCCAGCAACGGCAGTAGCAAGACCATCCCGGCGAACAAGCTGATCGCCTGGAAGATCACGCCGGACCATACGTTCAATGCGAAATACCTGGGCCTCGACATTCAACCGGACGGGAAGGCCGACGACCGCACCATCCATACCGCCGATCTGACCGTCGGCATTTACAGCGACGATGCGGGAAAACCCGGCCAGCAGCTGCTCAGCAGCAATAATCTGACCGATCTGTTCGATGCGAACACCACCGTTCCATCGGTCAATAACGGCCAGAAGGGCTCTTTCCTGCCGGCCAGCCTGCAATACCTTCTCGGCTCCAGCGGCATTTCGCTGCAAGCAGGACAAACTTACTGGATCGTACTCGCCCCGCCGCTGAACAATAAATGGGGCTTATCGATCAAAACGATGAATGGCGGCACCACCAGCGTCACCATGTACAGCACGGACGGCAAAAACTGGAGCACTTGCAGCGGCTCCATGTTGTCGATGTATCCTGGCTCCAGCTACTGCTCCAGCGATTATTCGAGCGAGTTCACCCCGGCGATCTGGCTGGCCCGCTGAGCGTCCACTCACCGCGCCATAAGAAATGCCGCTCGAATGAGCGGCATTTTCGCATCGTCAAAACAACGGGCTCAGCCTGCGCTGACCGGGATCTTGCCTATCTTGACGCGCCATTCGGCCGGACCGGTGTTGTGCACCGAGGTGCCACAGGAATCGACCGCCACCGTCACCGGCATGTCCTTGACCTCGAACTCGTAGATCGCCTCCATGCCCAGGTCGGCAAAGCCCACCACCTTGGACGCCTTGATCGCCTTGGATACCAAGTAAGCGGAGCCGCCGACGGCCATCAGATAGACGGCCTTGTTGTCGCGGATCGCCTCTATCGCCGCCGGGCCGCGCTCGGCCTTGCCTATCATGCCGAGCAAGCCGGTCTGCTCCAGCATCTGGCGCGTGAACTTGTCCATCCGCGTGGCGGTGGTCGGGCCGGCAGGGCCGACCACCTCGTCGCGCACCGGATCGACCGGGCCGACGTAGTAGATGAAGCGGTTGGTGAAGTCCACCGGCAGCTTCTCGCCCTTGTTCAGCATGTCGATCATGCGCTTGTGGGCGGCGTCGCGGCCGGTCAGTATCTTGCCGTTCAGCAGCAGCACGTCGCCCGGCTGCCAGCTGGCCACTTCTTCCTTGGTGATCTTGTCCAGATCCACGCGCTTGCCGGACGAGGCGTCGTAGGTGATGTCCGGCCAGTCTTCCAGGCTGGGCGTTTCCAGGTGGGCCGGACCGCTGCCGTCCAGATGGAAATGGATGTGGCGGGTGGCGGCGCAGTTCGGGATCATCGCCACCGGCAGCGACGCCGCGTGGGTCGGGTAGTCGAGGATCTTGACGTCCAGCACCGTGGTCAGGCCGCCCAGGCCCTGGGCGCCTATGCCCAGCGCGTTGACCTTGTCGAACAGTTCCAGCCGCAGCGCTTCGACGCGGGACAGCTCGGCGCCGGCGGCGGCCTTGGCCTTCAGTTCGTGGATGTCGACGTGGTCCATCAGGCTTTCCTTGGCCAGCAGCATCGCCTTCTCCGGCGTACCGCCTATGCCCAGGCCGAGGATGCCCGGCGGACACCAGCCGGCACCCATCGTCGGCACGGTCTTCAGCACCCAGTCGACGATGGAATCGGACGGGTTCAGCATGGCCATCTTGGACTTGTTCTCCGAACCGCCGCCCTTGGCCGCGCAGATCACCTCCACCTGCTCGCCTTCGACGATCTCGAAGTGCACGACGGCCGGCGTGTTGTCCTTGGAGTTCTGGCGCTTGCCGGCCGGATCCAGCAGCACCGAGGCGCGCAGCTTGTTGTCCGGATGGTTGTACGCGCGGCGCACGCCCTCGTTGACCATCTCCTGCACGCTGAGCTGGGCGTCCCACTGGACTTTCATGCCGACCTTCAGGAAGACCACGGCGATGCCGGTATCCTGGCAGATCGGGCGGCGGCCCTCGGCGCACATGCGGCTGTTGACCAGGATCTGCGCCATCGCGTCCTTGGCGGCGGTGCTCTCCTCGTTCAGATAAGCCTGGTACAGCGCGTCGATATAGTCTTTCGGGTGGTAGCAGCTGATGTACTGGAAGGCATCGGCAATGCTCTGGATGAAGTCTTCCTGGCGGATGATGGTCATAAGGCTGTCTCGAGAAACCGGGCGCCGGTCGGGCCGCCCGTGGATTACCCCGCCGCCGGCGCCCCGTCCTGCCCGCGCCCGGCGACAACTAAAAACCTAGTTATGATTGTAACACCGTCTGTCATGAACATTGATGGCGGACAAGGCGTCGCGACGCGCTTGCCGCCGGGATCCGGATGCGAAACAGCCGCCGGGCGATCGCCGCGGCGGCTGTCCTTGCCGGTTTCCCGCGCTCACTCGCTGGTGCTGGTGTTCCAGTAAGCCTGGCTGATGTAGGGCTTGGCGGCCAGATCGGCGGCGATGCGGTCCAGTTCTTCCGAATCGACCGAGGTGGCCAGCAGCGTGGCCGTCATCTCCACCTCGTCGTCGCCGAAGGCCTCGACATCCAGGTCGCCGACCGGGTAGTTGGCCTGCTCCAGCAACTCGCCCACCTGGGCCAGCGCCAGCTTCTGCTCGTCGCGGCTGGCGATCACGCACAGCTGGTAGGTGACTTCGCTGGCGTCGTCGTCGATCGGACGGCGGTTGATCGAATTGACCACCGGCCGCAGCAGCGTGTTCACCGCCAGGACGAAGATCGTGGTCAGCACGGCCTGGCCCAGCATGCCGGCGCCGGCGCAGGCGCCGGTGGCGGCCGACCCCCACAGCGTGGCGGCGGTATTGAGGCCACGCACGTTCAGCCCCTCCTTCATGATGGTGCCGGCGCCGAGGAAGCCGACGCCGGAAACCACATAGGCGACCACCCGCGCCGCGCTGCCGGAGCCGTCCAGCTGCAGCGCCATATTGACGAAGGCCGCCGCGCTGACGGCGACCAGCGCATTGGTGCGCAGGCCGGCGGTACGCTGGCGGTATTGCCGCTCCAGGCCGATCACGGTGCCGCAGACGAAGGCCATCGCCAGGCAGACCAGCGAATGCAGCAGGCCGAACAGGTCGAAATCGAACAGATTGTGCAGGTTATAGTGCATGCGTCCTCCTGCTTGTGTGGGATTGATCAAGGAACGCGCAAATACCAAAGCCGTCGGGATGGCTCCGCGCCGCCGGCGCCGCGCCTGATGCGCCACGCCGGCCCCACCTTAACCCGGCGCTCAGTGCCCGAGCAAGGCGACCTGCGTCACCTTGTACACCACCATGATGACGGCCACCACCAGATAGCCGCGCAGCACGGCCATCCACATGCGGTTGCTGCGGGACAGCACCATCGGCTTCAGCTGGGCCAGCGGCGGCATCCGCCAGGTCTGCATGTACAGCTTGCTTGGCTTGGCCTCTTCCTGCAGGTCGGCGCCGGTCTCGGCGTCGCGGCGTAGCTTGACCGTATGCGCGGCGATCACCACGATGCCGCCGACAATGCCGCCGCCGACCAGCACGTTGACGATGGTCTGGCTGGAGATGTCCGGCCACAACACCGACGCGGTCAGGATCACCGACAGCAGCACCAGCACCGCCGCGACCAGGCCGGTGAACAGATTGGTCCAGCGGCCGTTGACCCACGGCCCCAGCACGTCCTTGTCGTTGCACAGCAAGAGCAGGAACACCGAGGCGGACGGCAGCAGCACGCCGGCCAGCGTCTGCACCGCGTTGGTCAGCAGCCCCAGCGGCACGCCGGGGATCAGCACCAGGGACGCGGCGCCGACGATCAGCAGGAAATACACCAGGTAGAAGGCGCGGGCGTCGGACGGCTTGCGATGCAGCGAGTGCTTCATGTTCAGCACATCGGCCAGCGCGTAGGCGGTGGACAGCGACACGGCGCTGGCGCCGATCAGGCTGGCGTCGATCAAGGCGATGGCGAACAGCACGCCGGCCAGGTGGCTATGGTATTTGGATAGGCCCGCGGCGACGGCGCCGGCGTCCTGGAAATTGCCGAACTCCGGCCTGCCGGCGAACAGCGCGGCCGACATGCCGATGATGGCGATGGCGCCGATCAGCACCAGCACGATGCCCAGCCACAGGTCGGCGCGCTCGTACTTGATGAAACGCGGCGTGATGCGCTTGTCTATCACGTAGCTTTGCTGGAAGAACAGCTGCCACGGCGCCACGGTGGTGCCGACGATGCCTATGATCAGCAGCATCACGTCGGACAGCTTGCCGCCGGCCGGCATGCCCGGCACGAACAGGTCGTGGCCGATCTGGGACATCGGCGGATGCACCATCATGAACACCGGCACCAAGAGCAGGCTGAACACCACCAGGATCAGCGAGAAGCGCTCGAAGCGGCGGAAGTCGCCGGTGCTGGCCGCGGCCATCACCAGGCCGGCGGCGGCGATGACGCCCCAAACCTTGGGCAGGCCCAGATACTGCAAGCCCAGCGTGATGCCGATGAATTCGGTGACGATGGTCAGCGCGTTCAGCAGGAACAGGTCGATGGCGCTGAAGGCGCCCCAGAACTTGCCGAAACGCTCCAGGATCAGCCGGGCGTGGCCGACGCCGGTGACGGCGCCCAGGCGCAGCACCATTTCCTGGTTCACGTACAGCACCGGAATCAGCAGGATCAGCGTCCACAGCAGCGAGGTGCCGTAGTTCTGCCCGGCCTGGGCGTAGGTGCTGAAGGCGCCGGCGTCGTTGTCGCCGACCATCACGATCAGGCCGGGGCCCAGGATGGCAAGCAACGTGCGCAGCCTCTGCCAGAGGCCGTTGCGGGCGGCCACGTCGCCGTGGCGTATGGTGCCGAATGCGCCACGGATGTCTCCGATGTGGGCGCTGTCGAGTACAGCTTCGTTGTTCTTGACGTTATTCGTCATTGTCATCGTCTCCGAACAGGCGGCGCAAGCGGGGACCGCCCGTCGTTTTTCAGGCAAACGAAGGCATGCGGGCACGGCCGCGGCTGCGAGCGTGCTGGACGCTGCGCATGCAGGCGCGGATGTGCGCAAACCTGATTTAGGCGTCCGACAGGGTTCGGTACGCGGTCATCAGCAGTAACGGTATTAGGGTAGATACGCGGCCGCGGCGGAATGGCCGAGCCTGGGATGCGCACTGTCTAGCCTCGCGGCGGGACAGCGGCCAAGAAAATGGTGACGATGCCTTTGCCGGTCAGCACGACCCGGTGGATAACCAACTACTACTGCAACTTTCCAAGGCATCAGCCCCCAGTTATGAAAACGCCGCGATGGTAATCCCGCCGCGAAATAAACGTCAACACCCCGATGACAAAGCATTTCCGCGCTGCAACACGGCCATGCGCAGCAATCTGCCACGACATGGCCGCGCATCGATCCGACGCGTGGATTTAGCTTCGCTCCGGCGCCGCGGGCGCAATAAAACGCCACATCGGTCAGGTAAATTTTTGTTAATGAATTGTGTTATTTATTTACAAAAGCCATCCGTCTCGCCCCGCCCAGCCCCAAGACGCCCTGCCCCAGCGCGACGCCGAGCAGGATCAGACCGCCGCCCAGCCAGTGGTAGCCGTGTATCGTTTCCCCGAGCAAGGCGCTGGCCAGCAAGGCGGTGAACAAGGGCAGCAGGTTCATGAAGATGGCGGTGCGCTCGCTGCCCAGCCGCTGGATGCCGCGCATCCAGAAATAGGCCGCCAGCAGCGAGGAGCCGATGCCGGCGAACAGCACCAGGCCGACGCCCTTGGCCGGAATCGCCATGCTGTGGGCGGTCAGCGTCAGCGGCAGCAACAGCAATACCGCCAGGCTGGCCTGCAGATAGAGATTGAGCCAGGCGCCGAACGGCGGCGCCCAACGCCTGAGCAGGATGCCATACAGCGCGTAGGACGCGGCGCCGGCCAGGATCAGCGCGTCGCCGGTATTGACGCCGTTGGCCAGCAGGCTGACGGGATCGCCCTTGCCGAGCAGATAGACCACGCCGGCCAGCGACACCGCCACGCCCAGCCAGGCCAGGCCGCTCACCTTCTGGCGGAAAACCGCGGCATTCAACAGCAGGCCCAGCAGCGGCACCAGGGCGGTGATCACGCCCATATTGGTGGCGCTGGTGCTGTGGGCGGCGTAATAGGCCAGGCACTGGAACATCACCATGCCCAGCATCGCCAGCGCCAGCAGCTTGCCCAGCCAGGGCTTCAGTTCGCCGGCGCGGCGGCGCAGCGCGGGCAGGCAGAACGGCGTCAGCACCAGCGCCGCCAGCAGCCAGCGATAGATGGAGATCGCCGCCGGGTCCAGCACCTGGGCGGCGGCCTTCGAAACAATGGTGTTGGCGGCCCAGATCAGTACCGCCAGCAGGGGAAACAGCATGGCCATCACAGCCTCCTTCGACTCTATAGGCCTATTGTAGAGCCGTCCGTTATGGACGATATAATGCAAAACAGACAAAACACTGAGGCAAACCGGACAATATGGACAGCGCGCAAGACGACTATTTAGCCAGCGACCATGACCTGCCGGAGCCTATGCCGCTGACCTTCCGCTTCCACCGCTTCGCGCCGAAAAGCGAGTTCGCCCGCCACCGCCACCGTTGGGGACAGCTGAGCCGCATCAATCTGGGCATGATGGAGCTGCTGCTGGACGAGGGCCGGGTGGTGGCCACCGCGCAATACCTGCTGTGGACGCCGCCGGCGGTGCCGCACGCCGCCTACATCCACCAGGCGATGTATTACACCTCGATCTACGTCGGCGACGAAGCGGCCGCGCGGCTGCCGCCCGCCACCTGCCTGCTGGAGCAGACGCCGCTGGTGCGCGCGCTGCTGGACGACTTCGGCCAGCGCCAGATCACCGTGCCGACCGAGCCATGGGACATCCGCCAGGCCGAACTGCTGTGCCAGCGCATCCTGCAATCGGGCCGCGAGGCCAGCTATCTGCCCGACAGCCGGCAACGCGTATTGCAGCCGATACTGGACGCGATACGCCAGGACCCGGCCGACGCCACCACGCTGAAGCAATGGGCGGAGCGCGTGTTCAGCACCGAGCGCACGCTGGCGCGGCTGTTCCAGCGCGAGCTGGGCATGAGCTTCGGCCAATGGCGCAACCGGGCGCGGCTGCTGGAAGCCTTGTCCGGGCTCAAGCAGGGCGACAGCGTGCAGGACATCTCGGCGCGACTGGGCTATGCGACGCCGTCGGCCTTCATCGCGATGTTCCAGAAGCATCTGGGCGACTCGCCGGAGCGCTACCGCCGCCAATCGCTGGACGAGGGCGGCTGGCCGGACGAATTCAGCGCTTGAACAGCGCCAGCGCCAGCTCGCGCTGAATCGCGTGGTCGACGATGGGATGCGGATAGTCGCGTCCCAGCCGCACGCCGGCTGACATCAGTTGTTCCGGCTTGGCCTGCCACGGCGCGTGGATCAGCTTGTCCGGCAGCGCCGCCAGCTCCGGCACGTAACGGCGGATGAAGCGGCCGTCGGGGTCGAATTTCTCGCTCTGGCTCACCGGATTGAAGATGCGGAAATAGGGCTGGGCGTCGCAGCCGGTGCTGGCCGCCCACTGCCAGCCGCCGTTGTTCGCGGCCAGGTCGAAGTCCAGCAGCTTTTCCGCGAAATACTTCTCTCCCCGGCGCCAGTCGATCAGCAGATCCTTGACCAGGAAACTGGCCGTCACCATCCGCAGCCGGTTGTGCATATAGCCGCTGCGGTTCAGCTGGCGCATCGCCGCGTCCACCAGCGGATAACCGGTGCGGCCGTCGCGCCAGGCGTCGAACCATTCGGGATCATTGGGAAACGGCAGCGCGTCGTATTCCGGCTTGAACGCGTGCGCGACCACGTCGGGCCGGTGCCACAGCACCTGCTGGTAGAAATCGCGCCAGATCAGCTCGTTCAGCCAGGTCATCGCCCCCTCGCCGCCGTCGTGCCAGGCGTAGGCGGCCAGCCGTCGGATCGAGATCGTGCCGAAGCGCAGGTGGATGCTGAGATAGGACACGCCCTTGATGCCGGGAAAGTCCCGTTGCGTCTTGTAGCGCTCGATGCGGCCGGCGAAGTCGGCGAACAGCGCCTCGGCCCCTGCCGCGCCGGCCTGGATGGGCAGACCGGACAAGTCGCTGGGCGCGAAGCCGATATCGGCCAGCGACGGCATCGTCTGCGGCCGGCGCGGCATCAAGGCATCGAGATAGCGCCGCACCGGGTAGGCCTGCAGATGGAACGGCGTCAGCTTCTTCAGCCAGGCGTTCTTGTACGGCGTGAACACCGAAAACGGCTTGCCGGCGCCGGTCAGCACCTCGTCGGTGTCGAAGATCACCTGATCCTTGGCGGCGTGGAAGGCGATGCCGCGCTCGGACAGCAGCCGCGCCACCTCGGCGTCGCGTTCGCGGGCGGCCGGCTCGTAGTCGCGGTTGCAGAACACCGCGTCGGCGCCCAGTTCCGCCGCCAGCCGCGGAATCTCGTCGACAGGCAGGCCATGGCGGACCAGCAGATCGCCGCCCAGCGCGTTCAACTCGGCCTTCAAGGCCGCGACGCTCTGATGGATGAAATCGACGCGGCGGTCGTCGCGCGGCAGCGCGTCCAGGATGGAGGCGTCGAACACGAAGACCGGCAGCACCGCCTGGCTGTTCTTCAACGCGTGGTAGAAGGCGGCGTGGTCGTCCAGCCGCAGGTCGCGGCGCAGCCAGACCAGCGCCGTCCGGTAACGTTTGCTCATTGGCGTTCCCCGTATTTCGATGACAGCACAGATGGGGGCAGATCCCTGTCCCACAACGGCGCCTCGCCGCCCAGTCTCTCGACCAGGAAGTCGATGAAGGCCCGCGCCTTGGCCGGTAGCCGCCGCTGCGGAGACACGGCGTGGATCGCGTGCGCCGGCAACGGATAGTCGCTCAGCACCGCCGCCAGCCGGCCGGCGGCCAGGTCCGGACCGACGATGAAGGTGGGCATCTCGCAGATGCCCAGGCCGGCCAGCAAGGCGTCCCGCCTCGCCTCGCTGTTGTTGACCTGGTAGTTGCCGCGCGGCTGCACGCGGATCTCGCCGTCCGGCCCCCGGAAGGACCAGTAAGCGCCGCCGCGGTAGTAGGAGTAATGGATGCAGTTGTGCCGCGCCAGATCGGACGGATGCTCGGGCACGCCATGGCTGGCCAGGTAGTCCGGCGACGCGCACACCACCACCCGGCACGGCGCGATGCGGCGCGCCACCATGCGGTTGTCCGGCAGATTGCCGATGCGCACCGCCAGATCGTAGCCGCCCTCGACCAGGTCCACCATCCTGTCGTCCATCGCCATGTCCAGCTGGATGTCCGGGTAGCGGCGCAGGAACTCCGCCGCCAGCGGCGACAGGTGCAGCCGGCCGAAAGCCATGGGCACCGCGACCCGGAGCAGGCCCTGCGGCCTGCCCTGCAAGCCGGCCGCCACCTCCTCCGCCTCGCCGGCCAGCGCCAGCGCGCCGCGGGCGCGGTCGTAATAGCGCTCGCCGGCCTCGGTCAGGCTCAGGCTGCGCGTGGTCCGCTGCAGCAGCCGCACGTTCAGCCCCGCCTCCAGTTGCTGCACGCGCTTGCTGACCGCCGACTTGGAGAGGCCCAATCTTTCGGCGGCGGCCGAAAAGCTGCCGGCCTCGACCACGGCGACGAAAATCGGTATCGCGGCGAAATGCTCCATCTTACTGTCCACTTTTTATCCGCAATAAGTTTCCAAAAATACGGATTATCAGTCAACAGGACACAATGTACAGTTCCGCCATCCGGCCTCGCCGCATTCGTTCAAGACAAGAAGGATTTTCCATGCCCTCCCCTCATCCCGCGGCCCGGCCGTTCGAAAGACACGGGCCTGCCGCGCTGGCGCTGCTCGCCGGCGCCTTGCTCGCGCTGATGATCCACTGCAACAGCCGGCTCGCCGCCTACGGCAATCCGCTGACCGCGTCATGGCTGGCCCACGCGATAGGCATGCTGGCCGCCCTGCTGCTGTGGAAGGCCTTGCGGCAGGCCAGGCCGGTCAGCGGCCGACCGCCCCGCTGGGCCTACCTGGGCGGCGTGCCCGGCGCGTTGACGGTGGCGCTGGCCGCCATCACCGTCAACAGTCCGCTGGCGCTGTCCGGCACGCTGGCGCTGGGCATGACGGGGCAAGTGCTGTTCGGCCTGCTGTCCGACCGCCTCGGCCTGTTCGGCATGCCGCGGCGTCCGCTGCGCCTGAACGACGCGCTGGCGCTGCCGCTGGTGCTGTCCGGCTGCGCGATCCTGATTTTCGGAGCCTGAACATGCTGCTTTTCATGACCCTGGCCATCGTCAACGGACTGTGCATAGGCGGCAGCCGCTCGATCAACGGCAAGCTGGCGCAACACGACGGCGCCCTGGCCGCGTCGTTCTGGAACCATCTGGGCGGTTTCCTGTTTCTGAGCCTGTCGCTGGCCGGCGGCGCGGCGGCGCTTCATCTGCCGCTGGACGCCCCCTGGACCGCCTGGTGCGGCGGCGTCATCGGCGCGGTCTTCGTCGCGCTCAACGGCTACGCGCTGCCGCGGCTGGGCACGATGAAAACCGCGCTGCTGGTGATCGCCGGCCAGATGCTGGCCGGCGTGCTGATAGACCGCCTGGCCGGAGTCGGCGGCAGGTCCGCGCCGGCCCAGCTGGCCGGCGTCGCACTGATCCTGCTCGGCTTGTACGCATCCCGGCGCCATCCGCCGAACACGCCGGCGCCGCGCGCCTCGAACTGATGCAAGCGCCTAGCCGCGCGGCGCCAGCATGATCACAACCATGCCGGCCAGCGCCAGCGCGCAGCCGATCGCATCCCAGCGATCCGGCCTGACGCCGTCCACCAGCCACAGCCAGCCTATCGCCACCGTCACGTAGACGCCGCCGTAAGCGGCGTAAACACGGCCGGCCGCCGCCGGATGCAGGGTCAACAACCAGGCGAACAAGGCCAGCGACAGCGCCGCCGGAACCAGCAGCCACCAGGACCTGCCCTCGCGCAACACCAGCCAAGGCAGATAGCAGCCGACGATTTCGGCCAACGCCGTCAAGACGAACAGACCCGCCACGCGCGGCAGGCCGGCCAGCCATTCCATACATCCTCCCCATGTGCGCCACGGCGCTTTCGACATCATGAAAAATAACGATTCAACACCGATACATGATTTAAAAATCATATCACCATCCAGCCCGGACCGGAGAATGCCATCAGCCTGTCCCGCGCCGGGGAATCGACCACATCGTGTTGCGCGTCGGCCTCCCCCGACCGTTCCGAACGCTTCTATCTGGAAACGCCGGGCTGCCGCGTGGCGAAGAGACGGGAAAAACGGGGATTGGTGCGTCTGGACGCCGGCAGCGTGCTGACCGACCTGGTGGCCGCGAAAGAAAGAAGGAAAGGCGCCCGGCGCCGAGGCCGGTCACTTCGGCCTGCGGGTGGAACCGTTCGACGAGGCCGCGATCCGCGCCCGCCCGGCTCGACCGGGCATCGCCGTCGAACCGTACGGCAACGGCGTCGTACGGCAAGGAGGCGCAACGCAGGATGACCCAGGCATGAGGGCCGCTGATAGCATCCTGAGCCAAGGCGCGCCGACGCAGACAGTACACGTCGTACGGCAAGGAGGCGCAACGCAGGATGACCCAGGCATGAGGGCCGCTGATAGCGTCCTGAGCCAAGGCGCGCCGACGCAGACAGTACACGTCGTACGGCAAGGAGGCGCAACGCCGGATCAGGATGCTATCAGCGGCTCGAACGGTGAAGACGGATGATGGCTTCGCCGGTGGGGCTGGCGACGATGTCGAGCAGCGTGTAGCCGTCCAGCGTCAGGAAAAAGGCCGCCAGCGCCTCGTCCAGCGCCCCCTTCAACAGGCAGCCGCGGCTGAGCGCGCACGGCGGTTCCGCGCAGTCTATCAGCTGCGGCTTGCCTTCCAGCGCCCGCACCACCTCGCCCAGCCGGTAGTGTTCGGGCGGCCGCGCCAGCGCCAGGCCGCCGCCCTTGCCGCGCGCGGTCGCCAGCCAGCCCTGCTGCGCCATGAAGTGCACCACCTTGACCAGATGGTTGCGCGACACCTCGAACCGCTCGGCGATCTCAGGAATGGTGGCCAGCTGGCCGGGCTGCTGCCCGGTCAGATACATCAGCACGCGCAGGCCGAGGTCGGTGAATCGAGTCAGTTGCATGGCGTCCTAATCAATACGGGGAATCGGCGGCAGCATAACGCGGATGCGCCGCCGCCTCAATCGCCGGACTCAGTCGGCCTGCGGATTGGAGCCGAACACCTCGTAATGGATGCGTTCGGCGGCCACGCCGAGGCGGCGCAGGCTGTCGCGCTGCGCGTTCATGAAACCCAGCGGCCCGCACAGGTAGTAATCGGCGTCGGGCAGCAGCGCCATGGCCTTCACGCCGTCCAGGTCCAGCCGGCCGGCGGCGTGGTAGTCGACCCCGATGGCGTCCTGCTCCCTGGGCGTCTCGTAGCAGACGTGGATCTGCAGCTGCCGGTGGCGTTCGGCCAGCTGGCGCAGCTTCCGCCCCATCGCGTGCGCGCCGCCGTGGCGCGCCGCGTGCAGGAAGCGCACTTCGCGGCCGCCGCGCTCGAGCAGCCTGCCCAGCATCGCCTGCATCGGCGTCTGGCCGACGCCGGCGCTGATCAGCACCGCCGGGCCGGTTCGGTCCTCATGCAGGAAGAAATCGCCCTGCGGCGCGCTCAGCTCCAGCACGTCGCCGACCCTGACCTCGCGATGCAGCAGATTGGACATCCGGCCGGCCGGCTTGCCGTCGGCCGCGTCTTCGCGTTTGACGGAGATCCGCAGGTATTCGCCGTTGGGCGCGTCGGACAGGCTGTACTGGCGCGGCTGGCTCAGCCCCCACTCGGAGACGAAGCGCTTGACCGACACGTACTGGCCGGGCTGGAACGACGGCAGCGCGCCGCCGTCGCTGGGCTCCAGATAGAAGGACGCGATCTCCTCGCTTTCCGCTTCCTTCTTCGCCACCCGGAACGGCCGCCAGCCGCTCCAGCCGCCGTCGGCGTTGGTGGTGTCGCGGTACATGTCGTTTTCGATGCCGATCAGCGTGTCGGCCAGCAGGCCGTAGGCCTCGGCCCAGGCCTCGATCAGATCGTCGCCGGCCGCCTCGCCCAGCACCTCGCGTATCGACGCCAGCAGATGTTTGCCGACGATGGGGTAGTGCTCGGCGCGTATGCCCAGGCTGACGTGCTTGTGCGCGACGCGGATCAGCACCGGCAGCAGCGGCGACGGATCGTCGATGTGCTGGGCGTAGGCCAGCACCGCCATCGCCAGCGCCTGCTGCTGCTGGCCGGAATGCTGATGGCCCTGGTTGAACACGTTCTTCAGTTCCGGATTGTGCTCGAACATCCGGCGGTAGAAATGGCTGGTCAGCGCGACACCGTGCTGTTGCAGCACCGGCACGGTGGCCTTGACCAGGGATTGGGTTTGTTCGCTCAACATATTGCCTCCTTAAGATTCATCTTAAATACATCTTATCTGCCGAAAAAAGTCCCCGCTTCACAGGGTCGCAAACAATAAAGATGTACAAATAATACATGTTTATTTGATCGACGTCACAAAATTACAGCAGCGCTGGCTCGCTCGGTCAGATCAATTCATGACGTTTAAATTTTTTTGGTATATCCTCGTAACAAAATTACATAGGTATCACGCTTCAACGCTTCGTCAACGGCAGCGCCATAAAAGGAGACAACAAGCATGTCCCATCGGTCCCTGAGCCGCCCCGCCTTGCTGGGCATCCTGATCGCCGGCCTGTTCGCCCCTGCGGCGCAAGCCGCGGAAGCCTTCGGCTCGCCCGGCGACGCACCGGTCCGCAGCCCGGCCGCCAAGTCCTTCGTCGGCACCGCGGTCAACGGCCCTTCCCGCGTCTATTTCACCGGCTATCGCGGCATCGTGTCCGAAGTCTACTACCCGGTGCTGGACACGCCGGAATCGGTTGACCTCCAATTCCTGGTCGGCGACGCCGGCCAGACCTTCGTCGACGAGGAAAAGCGGCAGGCCTACTCCGCCGGCCAAAGCGACAAGCGCACGATGAGCTGGGTCGCCAGCACCGGCAACGACGGCCACAACTGGCGGATCAGCAAACGCATCTTCGCCGATCCCGACCGCGACGCGCTGGTGCAGCGCGTGACCTTCACCGCGTTGAACGGCCGCAAGCTGGGGGACTTCAAGCTCTACGTTCTGTTCAAGCCCTATCTGGACAACGCCGGCGGCGGCAACAGCGCCCAGACCGTCGCGACCGCCGGCGGCTATGCGCTGGCCGCCGGCCGCAACAACCGCGCGTCGGCGCTGATGGCCAGCCGGCCGTGGAAAACCGTCAACGGCCAGGCCATGCTGTCCAACGGCTTCGTCGGCAAGAGCGATGGCTGGACCGACCTGGTAGGCAGCGGCGACAAGACGATGAACTGGACCTATGATTCGGCCAGCAACGGCAACGTCGCGCAGATGGGCTGGCTGGATCTGGGCGACCCGGCGGCGAGCAGCGTGTCCTTCGACGTGGTGCTGGGCTTCGGCAAGAGCCAGGGCGACGCGATCGCCGCCGCGTCGGCCTCGCTGGGCTCGGACTTGTCGGCCGCGCAGCGGCGATACGACGACGGCTGGCACGCCTATGCCGCCGGCCTGTCCACCCAGGGCGGCCTGGCCGACGACCGCTACTACCTGGCGGCGATGACGCTGAAGACGATGCAGGACAAGAGCAACGGCGCGATGATCGCCGGCATCGGCACGCCGTGGGGCGAGACCCAGGGCGACGCCAACCAGGGCGGCTACCACCTGGTATGGCCGCGCGACCTGTTCAAATTCGCCAACGCGCTGACCACCGCCGGCGACACCGCCACGGCCACGACCGTGGTGAACTATCTGTTCAACACGCTGCAGCAGACCGGCGACTGCGGCGCGGCCGAATACAACGCGCCCGGCTGCGCCGCCGGCTACAGCCGCGTCGGCCGCTTCCCGCAAAACGCCTGGATCAGCGGCTGGCCGTACTGGCAGGGCACGCAGATGGACGAGCAGGCGATGCCCATTCTGCTGGCCTGGCGTCTCGGACCGTCGGTATCCAATCCGCTGTGGCCGAAGATCAAGCTGACGGCCGACTACATCGTGGCCACCGGGCCGTGGAGCTACCAGGAACGCTGGGAGGAAAACGCCGGCTACTCGCCGTCCACCATCGCCGCCGAGATCGCCGGTCTGGTGGCCGCGGCCGACATCGCCCGCGCCAACGGCGACGACGCCAGCGCCGGCCGCTATCTGTCAGCCGCCGACTACTGGCAGCAGAACGTCTCCGCCTGGACCTATACCACCAGCGGCGGCTTCGGCAACGGCAGCTACTACATCCGGATCAACCCGGCCGCCCGTGCCGGCGCAGGAACCGATCGAGCCAGCTTCAATCCGGCGGCCGGTCCGGACACGCCGCAGACGCTGACGGTCAAGAACGGCGGCGGCAGCCACGACGCGCGCCGCGTCGTCGACGGCGGCTTCCTGGAACTGGTGCGCATGGGCGTCAAGCGCGCCGACGATGCGACCATAAGCAACACCATCTCGGTGTTCGACAGCGTGCTCGGCCAGTACCTGGCGCTGCCCGGCGCGCCGGCGCTGCCGGCCAACGCCTGGTTCCGCTACAACTTCGACGGCTACGGCGAGCACAACGACGGCGGCGACTTCGACGGCAGCGGCGTCGGCCGGCTGTGGCCTATCTTCACCGCCGAACGCGGCATGTACGAAATCGCCCGCCAGGGGACCGGCAGCGCCGGCCAGCCTTACTTCGCCACGCTGAAACTGCTGGCCACGCCGGAAGGCATGCTGCCGGAACAGGTGTGGTCGAACAGCGCGACGCTGCCCGACGGCTGGGCCGTGACGACGCCGGCCGGCTACCGGCCGGGCGCGCCGACCAAATCGATGGCGCCGTTGAACTGGGCGATGGGCGAATACATCAGTCTGCTGGCCTCGATCAACGCCGGCCGCGTCGTCGACATCCCGCAGGTGGTCTGCGCGCGCTACAACAACTGCCGCGCCGCGCCCAAGGCCGGAGAGGTGGCGGTCGGCATCAACGCCGGCGCCGTCACGCAATGGGGCCAGCAGCTCTACATCACCGGCGACGCCCGCCAGCTGGGCGCCTGGAACACCGATCTCGGCATTCCGCTGGACGCGGCCGCCTATCCGTCGTGGAGAAATGGCGTCAATCTGCCCGCCGGCCAGAAGATCGCCTACAAGTACTACCGCAAGAACGCCGACGGCAGCGTCGTTTGGGAAAACCTGGCCGGCAACCGCAGCCTGCAGACGCCTGCCGGCGGCAGCATCAATCTGAACGATCAGGTGAACTGGTGATCCCCCGCCGCGTCTGGTCCGCCGTCCTGCTGCTCGGCGCGGCGGCCGGCGGCGCGGCCTGGCGGCTGTGGCCGGCGGAGGCGCCCCCCGCTCCGCCGGTCGCGGCCAAGCCGGCCGCCGCGGCGCCTCTCCGGCCCAGCGTCGATCAGGCCACGCCGGCCACGCAGTGGCGGCCGCCGGCCCGCCCGGCGCTGCCGCCGGTGAAGAAGGGCGGCAACAGCTGGCGGCCGGAGGCGGCCCCGGTCGTCGCGGCGGTCGAGGTCCAGCGCGGCGCGCCGGAGCTCCCCGGCGCGCAGCCGCTGCCGCGCCCGCCGGACCCCTGAACGGCGCCCGGCGATGCCGGCGGGCCGGAAAGCGGCGGCTCACGACAGGCACTGCGCCTTCTCGGGCTTGTCGCATAGATGGGCGTTGTCGCCGGTGCACGCTTTCGCGTAATCAACCGACTGCCACGCCTCGTCCTCGAAACGGGTCTTGAATTCGTCTCCGTCGTCCCACTTGCCGTCCTGATTCTTGTCGCGCCCCACCAGGATGCATTTGGCGGTCTTGTACAGCGGGGAGCCGTCGCAGGTATACGTCGTGATCAGCGCCCACTTGCCGCCGCAGATGGCGGCGGCATGAGCGGCGGACGTTCCCATTAGCATGGCGAGACAGAAGGCGGTTTTGGCGAAGGGTTTCATGGCACGATCATTTAGTTGAAAAACAAATATATATCGCTTACATATCGCCATACGCCCACCGCTCAAGGCTTTTGGGAGCAATCCGACGGCAGACAAGCCGCCTGGCCGCACCGCGTCTACCGGAACGATGCGCCGGTCCCGGCAGGCATGCTAGTTGCTTTTCTTCCGGCATCGGCGGCAGCCGGACCGGCCAGCCGCCAGCCATTCATTGATCGGAGGAAAAGCCCATGCCGAGATTGGAAATCGCCCTGTTCGACGTCGCGCAGACCGAAGCCTGGCAGCCGGAACTGGCCGAATTGCTGCATGCCTGCGTGCACGACGGCGCCAGCATCCATTTCGTGCAGCCCTTTCCCATCGAACAGGCCTCGGCTTTCTGGCGGGACAAGACATTGCCCGGCGTCGCCGGCGGCCGCCGGGCGCTGCTGGTCGCCTTCCTCGACGGAGAACTGGCCGGCAGCGTGCAGCTGGACTGCGACACCCCGCCCAATCAGCCCCACCGCGCCGAGGTATGCAAGCTGATGGTGCACCCGCACCATCGCCGCCGGGGCGTCGCCCGCGCGCTGATGGCGGAGCTGGAGGCCCAGGCGCGCATGCGCGGCCGCGACCTGCTGACGCTGGACACCGCCAGCGGCGACAAGGCCGAGCCGCTGTACCGCTCGCTAGGCTACCAAGCGGCCGGCGTCATCCCCGGCTACGCGCTGGACGGCCGCGGCGAGAAGCGGCAGGCCACCGTCCTGATGTACAAGCCGCTCTGAAAAACAGCCCCATCGCGGGCCCAGGACGCGAAAAAGCCGGGCAAGCTCGGCCTCGCCTCACGCGCGCTGTGCGGCGCCGGCCTCCTTCCTGCGTCTGCCCAGCAGCTTCAGCGCGAAGCGGCCCAGGTACAGCACGCCCAGCGCGAACACGATGTCGCCCGGCACCCGCATCCACACCAGGTTCTGCATCAGCGCCGAGTGCACCACCTCGGGCGAGCGCGCGTACCACAAGCCATACTCGACGCTGGCCCAGGCCTGGTAGATGCCGGACGGCAGGATGGACAGGAACACCATCATGAACAGGCCGATGTTGAGCAGCCAGAAGGTGGGCTTCAACAGGCGGTTGTCCCATTGCTCGGCATCCGACACGCCGCTCAGGCAGAACAGCATCAGCCCTATGCCCAGCATGCCGTAGACGCCGAACAAGGCCGCGTGGCCGTGTGCCGGGGTCATGTTGAGCCCTTGCACGTAGTACAGCGAGATCGGCGGGTTGATGGCGAAGCCCAGCAGGCCCGCGCCCACCGTGTTCCACGCGCCGACGGCGACGAAGCACAGGATGGCCCACTTGTAGCGTTCCACCCACGGCGCGGCGCCGCCGCGGCGATAGGTCTGCCAGCCTTCGAAGCCCACCAGCGCCAGCGGCACCACCTCGAATGCCGAGAACACCGCGCCGATGGAAATCACCGCGGTGGACGCGCCGGTGAAGTACAGATGGTGCAGCGTGCCCAGAATGCCGCCGAACAGGAAGACGATGGTTTCCAGCACGATGGCGCGGTTGGCGCTGGCCATGCGGATCAGGCCCAGCCGCGCGAAGATCAGCGCGACCACCGCGGTGGCGAACACTTCGAAGAAGCCTTCCACCCACAGATGCACCAGCCACCAGCGCCAGTACTCTATCATCGAGTAATGCGTGTGCCGGCCCCAGGCCAGCGAGGTGGCGTAGAACAGACCGATGCAGGCGGCGGACAGCAGCAGCATCGCGATCAGGCTGCGACCTTCCGTTTCCTTGTCGCGCAGCGCCGGCAGCAGCGCGCGCGCCACCAGGAACAGCCAGAACAACAGGCCGACGAACAGCAGGATCTGCCATACTCGGCCCATGCTGGTGTAGGCGAGGCCCTGGTTGCCTATCCAGAAGCTGAAATCGGTGCCCAGCCGTTGCAGCGTGCCCAGCCAGCCGGTGACGGTGGAGCCGACGACGATGAAGATCAGCGCCCAGAACAGCACGTCCACGCCCAGCTTCTGATGCTTGGGCTCATGGCCGGACAGCAGCGGCGCGATGTAAAGGCCGGTGGCCAGCCAGGCGGTGGCGATCCACAGTACGCCGAACTGGGTGTGGATGGTGCGGCTCACCACCCAGGGCAGCACCTCGGCCAGCGGGATGCCGAAGAAGCTGTGGCCCTCAACCGCGTAGTGGGCGGTCACGGCGCCCATGCCCACCTGGGTCAGCAAGAGGCCGATCACCACATAGAAATACTTGCCGGTGGCGCGCATCGACGGCGTGGCCTTGAGCCGGCCCAGCGGATCGGCGGCCGGCACCTGCGCGGCCTCCTCGCCCTCGCCGGCGGCCACGTGGTACCACACCATGGCGGCGATGCCGGCCAGCATCAGGATCACGCTGGCGATCGACCACATGCCGTTGGCGGCGGTCGGCGCATTGCCGACCAGCGGCTCATGCGGCCAGTTATTGGTGTAGGACAGGCCGGTCTCTCCCGGACGGTCGGCGGCGGCCGACCAGGCGGACCAGAAGAAGAAGGCCGATACCGCCAGGCGGTCGTCGGCCGACGGCAGCGCGTCGGCGCTCATCGCGTATTGCTCGCGCAGCTTGTCGAAGGCCGGATCGGCGCCGTACAGGCCCTGGTAGTGGCCGGCCACCTCGTGCGCGGCCGCGGCGCGGGCGATGCCCAGCGTCAGCTTGCCGCTGGCCGCGTCATAGCCGTTGGCGCGCATTTCGCGGCGCAACTCGGCGCCCAGCATGCCCTGGCGGCCGACATCCAGCTGCGCGTAGGCCTTGCCGAAACGCTGTTTCGCCCAGTTCTCGCGCAAGGCCAGCGCCTCGCGATGCAGCCAGTCGGCCGACCAGTCCGGCGCCAGGTAGCTGCCGTGCCCCCACACCGTGCCCAGCTGCTGGCCGCCGGACGACAGCCAGGCCTGCTGGCCTCGGCGTATCTGCGCGCCGGTGAACAGCACCTTGCCGTCGGCGCCCTGCACCACGGCCGGAATCGGCGGCGCCGCCTGGTAGATTTCCCTGCCCATATAGAGCAGGACCGAGAACGACAGCAGGCAGATCACCGCCAGCCATCCCCATAGTCTTCGCGTGTTTTTCATGTTCGCTCCCTGCGCGGGCCTCCCAAATGGTTGACTCAGTCCGCAGCCTACATGCTGAAATTAAAGATGTATATATTGCACATCTTTAAGCATGATTCAGATCAAGGCCGCCGGAAAAGTGCATGGGAAACGCATGAAAAAGCGGCCCCCTCGGGAGCCGCCATCTTGGTCCAATCGGCCGCTCAGGCCAGATGCGACCAGCCGGACCAGCCCAGATACAAGCCCACCAGCATGATCAGCGCGCCGGAAACATAGGGCGCCTTCCGCACCCATTCGCCGAAACCGCTCCAGCGGCCGGCCACGTGCTTGACGCTCAGCGCCGCCAGCACGCCGGACGCCACCATGGTCAGCGCCAGGCCGATGCTGAAGCACAACACCAGCGTCGCGCCCAACGCCAGCTGTTTCAGTTGCAGGCACAGCAGCAGCACCGTGATGGAGGCCGGGCACGGCACCAGGCCGCCGCTCAGGCCGAAGGCCACGATCTGGCCGGTGCTGACGTCGCGGCCGGCGAAACGGCGGCGGATGTCGTTGGCGTGCGCCCTCTCGTGCGGGTCCTGATAGCCGGACGCAGACACGTCGAGGCCACCATGATCGCCAGCCGCGTGGTCATGACCGCGCTCGGCGAATTCCACGTCGTAGTCGTGGCTGTGATGGCCGTGCCCCAGCTTCAGCCGCGCGACGAAGGCATGCGGCTCGGGTATCGCCTCCACCGACTCCAGAAACCCGCCGGCGTCGCGGAACGCGAACGCTTGCCTGCCGCCATCGGGCCGCTCGGTTTCCAGCGACACGTGCTCGGCCCGCCACGACAAGCGGTGGCCGTCCGCCGCGGCCAGACGGAAACGCGGCGGCGCGCCGGTTTCGAAAACCTCCAGCGTCACGACGCCGTGGCCGGTGTCTATCCGTTTCTCCCCGCCATGATGGTGATCGTGGCCATGCTCATGGCCGTGCCGGCTGTCTAGCCAGGTTCGCCGCATCATCCAAGCCGCCACCGCGATCACCAGCGCCGCCGAGGCGATCTGGAAATACGGCTCGGCGGTTTCCGCGTTCCAGTTGCGGCCGAAATGCAGGCCGGCCAGCGCCACCAGCCAGACCACCGCGGTGTGGGACACGGTGGCGGCCAGGCCCAGCAGCACGGCTTGGCGCACAGAACCGCGGATGGCGACGATGAAGGCGGCCATCATGGTCTTGGAATGTCCCGGCTCCAGGCCGTGCAAGGCGCCCAGCGCGATGGCGCTGGGCAGGAACAGCCAGGCGTTGCCCTGTTGCAGCAAGGCGGCGAAGGAGGTCATGGCGATTTCCAGGTGATGGTGCAATGCTGCGCATTATACTCACCCCCAGTATCAATATACTAGCCCCCAGTATCCGTCATGCTAAGATCAGCCAATCAAAAACGGAGAATCACACGATGTCGCACACGGTACGGGACAAGGCCAAGCTGCTGGCGCGGGTGCGCCGGCTGCAGGGCCAGGCCGCCGCGCTGGAGAAGCAGCTGGAAAACGACGGCGACTGCTCGGCCATCCTGCAGCAGATCGCCGCGATACGCGGCGCGGTCAACGGACTGATGCTGGCGGTGATGGAAGGCCATCTGACCGACCACGTGGTCAAGGAGCCGGAGCCGGAGCAGCGCCAGCACGACCTGGACGCCGTGCTGCAGGTGCTCCGCTCCTATCTGAAGTAGCCGGGCCGCGACTGGCTCAGGGCTTGCGCACGTGCACCACGCCGGTCATGTACGGATGCACGGCGCAGAAGTAGGCGTAATCGCCCTCCTTGTCGAACACGTGCTCGTAGCGGTCGTCGGTGTCCAGCGCCTTGGAGACGAAAGTCTTGTCGCGGCCGGACACGGTGTGGGGAATCTCGTCGTGGTTGACCCACGTCACCTTGGTGCCCGGCGCCACCGTCACCTCCTTCGGCGTGAAGGCGAACTTGCTGATGTCCACCTGCTGCGGCCCGGCCCACGCGGCCGCCGCGAGCAGCAAGGCGCCCAGCAGCCAGCCAGATTTGCATGTTCTCATGCCTTTCCCCTTTGCTCAGTGATCCAGCGGCGTGTCCACCATCGCGAGCTCGCTCTGCCCCCGCAGCACGGTGAGCTGTCGGGTGCCCAGCAGCTTGCCCAACTCGCCGGCCGGCACCTTGACCGGCGCCGGCTCGCCGAAACCGGCCTGGCCCGGCGTCGGCAGCGGATAGGCCAAGGAGCGCGCGGTGTGGAAGGCCACGTGCCCCTCCACTTTCTGCATCACCTGGTGGATATGGCCGTTCAGCACCGTCACCGAGCCGAACGGCCGCAGCAGCGCCATCACCCGGTCGGCGTCGGCGGTGCCCCAGCCCCACGGCTCATAGATGGTCCACAAAGGGATATGCGCCAGCACGACGATGGGCGTGGAGCGCGACAGGCCGGCCAGATCGCGCTTCAGCCAGGCCAGCTGCTCGTCGCCCAGCGCCGCCAGCCGGCCGGTGGAGAAGTTCAGCACATTGTTGAGCGCGACGAAGTGGACGCCTGCCTGGTCGAAGCTGTACCAGGCCCTGCCCTTGCCGTCGTGGTCGAAAAACTTCAGATAGCCTGACACGCCGTCGTCCAGCGCGTCATGCTCGCCCGGAATGGTGTGGACGCGATCGACGCGGATGTCCTTGAACATCTGCCGCCCCAGATCGAATTCCTCCGGCTTGGACAGATGGCTGACGTCGCCGGTGTGCACGACGAAGGCCGGCGTCCGCGTCAGCGCGTTGATGTCGGCGATCGCGCGGCGCAGGCTGCCCTGCACATCGGGATTGGCCTCGCGGTGGAAGCCCAGATGGGTGTCGCTGATCTGCACGAAGCTCAGTCCGCCCTCGCCGGCGTCCGCCTCCCCGGCTGCCTGCGCTCGCGGCACGCCGCCCGCCATGGTCCACACCAGCGCCGCGCCGGACCAGGCGGCCAGACAGCCCAGGGCCTCGCGGCGGCCGGCATCCGGCTCGCGCTCCGTCGTATCCTTCTCGTCCATCGCCCGCTCCTTTCGCCATGCGGCGTCGCCGCCCCGGCCGTCCGACCGGATGGCCAGCAGACGGCGACGCGATGAGCTGGTTGTAGGATGGGCATCCGACGCAGTCAAGCCGCGCCGCTGTGGAATCAAAACGACAATGGCGAGGCGTCGGGCGATAATTTTCTTGAAACTAGACGACTGGTCTAGTAGCATTCATTCCATGTCACGAGCCAATCATTCAGCCGACACCCGCGAGCACCTGCTGGCCACCGGCGAGGAGATCATCCTCGGCAAGGGCTTCGCAGCCGTCGGACTGGCGGAGATACTCTCCACCGCCGGCGTGCCCAAGGGTTCGTTCTACCATTACTTTCCGTCGAAGGAAGGCTATGGCGTGGAAATGCTGCGCCGCTACTTCCTCAGTTACGACGAAAGGCTGGTGGTGCTGCTGCGGCCCGAGTCCGGCAATGCCCGCGACTGCCTGATCCGTTATTTCCAGGGCTGGCTCGACACCCATCGCTGCACCGAGCAGAGCCATACCTGCCTGGCGGTGAAGCTGGCAGCGGAAGTGTCGGACCTGTCCGAGCCTATGCGCGAGATGCTGGCCGAAGGCATGGGCCGCTTGATTTCCCGGCTGGCCGACACGATACGCCGCGGCCAGGCCGAAGGCAGCCTGTGCACCTATCTGGAGCCGGACGAGCTGGCCGCCAGCCTGTACAGCCTGTGGGTGGGCAGCGCGCTGCTGTACAAGGTGCAGCGCTCGGACCAGCCCATGCACAATGCCTATCGCCTGACCGAGACCATGCTGCTGAAACCGGACAACGGCAGCTGTAAACGCTGAACGCACGATCCCGCCGCGCCCGGCGGGTTTTCTTGAAACCGATACTAGACGACTGGTCTACTAAATGGAGTTCATCATGAATGAAACCCTGCAACTGATGCACACGCACCGCAGTGTGCGCAGCTACCGGGACACGCCCGTCGCGCCGGAACTGCTCGATGCCGTGCTCGACGCCGCCTGGAAAGGCCCGACCTCGATCAACGGCCAGCAAGTCTCGCTGGTGGTGGTGCAGGACGCCGAGCGCCGCAAGCGCATCGCCGAAATCGCCGGCGGCCAGCCGTGGATCGCGCAAGCGCCGGTCTTCGTCGCCGTGGTGATGGACTTCCACAAGACCCGCCTCGGCGTCGAGATGGCCGGCGAGAAGCAGGTGATACACGACAGCGTCGAGGCCTTCGCCGTCGGCTCGGTGGACGCCGGCATCGCGCTGGGCAATCTGATCACCGCCGCCCACGCCGCCGGCCTGGGCGTGGTGCCGATCGGCGGCATCCGCCGCGATCCGCAGGCGATGATAGACCTGCTGGAACTGCCGGAACTGACCTTTCCGCTGGCAGGGCTGGTGATCGGCCACGTCAAGGACGACAGTGAGCAGAAGCCGCGCCTGCCGCGCGACAGCTTCGTCCATCGCGAGCGCTACCACGCCGACGGTCTGGCCGCCCACATCGCCGCCTACGACGACACGCTGCGCCGCCACTGGCAGGACATCGGCCGCGCCGACGGCGAACCGTGGACCGCCAACACCGCCCGCATCTATCGCCAGGTTTATTTCCCCAAGGTCGCGCCCGCCGCGCGCGCCCAGGGTTTTGGCTTCGAGCAGTAATCCCGACGACTCTCTCAAGGAAACCGATATGCAAGCCGACAAACTGTTCACCCCGCTGACCGTGGGCGCCGTCACGCTGGCCAACCGCGTCGCGATGGCCCCGCTGACCCGCCTGCGCAACATCGAACCGGGCGACGTGCCCGGCCCGCTGGCCAAGGAATACTATCGCCAGCGCGCCAGCGCCGGCCTGATCGTCGCCGAGGGCACCCACATCTCCGCCACCGCCAAGGGCTATGCCGGCGCGCCCGGCATCTACAGCGAGGAACAGGTCCGCGCCTGGAGCGAAGTGACCGACGCCGTGCACCGGGACGGCGGCAAGATCGCGCTGCAACTGTGGCACACCGGCCGCATCTCGCACCGCTCGCTGCAGCCTAACGGCGACGCGCCGGTCGGCCCGTCGGCGATCCAGGCCGACAGCCGCACCAATATCCGCGCCGCCGACGGCAGCCTGATCCGCGAGCAGTGCGACACCCCGCGCGCGCTGGAGATCGAGGAAATCGAGGACATCATCGAGGACTACCGCCGCGCCACCGACAACGCGCGCCGCGCCGGCTTCGACCTGGTGGAAATCCACGGCGCCCACGGCTATCTGCTGGACCAGTTCCTGTCGCCGCAGGCCAATGTCCGCACCGACCGCTACGGCGGCAGCGTCGAGAACCGCGCCCGCCTGCTGCTGGAAGTCGTCGACGCCGTGGTGGCCGAATGGGACGCCGACCACGTCGGCATCCGCATCTCGCCGCTGGGCATCTTCAACGGCGTCTCCAATACCGACCAGCTGGAGATGGCGCTGTACCTGGCCGAGCAACTGGCCAAGCGCAATCTGGCCTTCCTGCACATCTCGGAGCCCGACTGGGCCGGCGGCCCCAAGCTGGACGACGGCTTCCGCGCCTCGCTGCGCCAGCGCTATCCGGGCGTGATCATCGGCGCCGGCGGCTACACCGCGGAAAAAGCGGAGGCGCTGCTGACCCAGGGCTATATCGACGCCGCCGCCTTCGGCCGCAGCTATATCGCCAATCCGGACCTGGTCGAGCGGCTGAAGCGCAACGCCCCGCTGAATCCGCCGAAGCCGGAAACCTTCTACGGCGGCGGCGCCGAAGGCTATACCGACTACCCGACGCTGTAAGCCTCTCCAGTTAAGCCCCGCGCCCGGCGGGGCTTTTTTATTTCGCCGCGGCCCGCCGTTCGAGAATCTCTCCCGCGATCCGCAGCGCATGCGCGCCGACCCCGACGATGGATTGGTTCTGCGCGGCGACCTGCGCGCCCTCGAACACGAACATCAGCTCGCTGGCCGCATCTTCGGGCGACGCGAGGCCGGCGGCCGCGCACATGTCCGCCAGCCGCCGCCATTGGCGCTTCTTGTATTCCTCTATCCGTTTCCGGCCGG
This sequence comes from Chromobacterium sp. CV08, assembly GCF_051129845.1. Classification (NCBI taxonomy): domain Bacteria; kingdom Pseudomonadati; phylum Pseudomonadota; class Betaproteobacteria; order Neisseriales; family Chromobacteriaceae; genus Chromobacterium; species Chromobacterium sp. CV08. The sequence goes on along the minus strand of NZ_CP150453.1, from coordinate 1,439,098 downwards.
CGTGCTCCCTGTCCGGCAGCTCCGCGATCGAATTGATGAACGGGCAGCCGCGGTGAGACCAGGCGCCGGCGTCGTCGGCGAAGAAGGCCGCCCATCCCAGAATCTGGCCGCGGGGATCGTCCGGGTGGGCGGCCTCGATGGCGTCGAACGCGCGCCAGTAACCATCTATCACCTGACGCAGCCACTCGGCCACCAGCGCGTCCTTGGACTGGAAATGGCGGTAAAGGGCCATCTTGGTGGTATGGGCTCGGGCCGCGATCGCCTCGACGCCGGTCGCCCGGATGCCTTCGTTGTAAAACAGTTCGCCCGCCGCGGCGAGCAGCCTCTCCCGCGGCGGCGCCGAAGGCCCGGCCGCTTTTTTATCGCTCATTGTTCATCCTCGCCTTGACGATGATACCGATCGGTATCATCATGCTCAATTACGATACCGAACGGTATCACCGCTATCGGGCTCATGTCGAGCCGCGACGCGTTCAAGGGGAGGTCAATGATGAAGCTTTCGGAATATGCGCAGTATGATGCGGTGGGTCTGGGCGAGCTGGTCGCCAACGGCGAAGTCGGCGCGCGGGAACTGGCCGACGCGGCGCTGCGGGCATGCGAGTCGGTCAATCCGCGGATCAACGCCGTCATCGAAACCTGGACGCCCGAGCTTGCCGGCGTCGCCCCCGCATTGGATCGCGGATCGCCGCTCGCCGGCGTGCCCTTCCTGATCAAGGACGTCGGCGTCACCATGGCTGGCAGGAAGCTTGAGTTCGGCAGCCGGCTGGCGCGGGGACTCACCCCCGAAGCCGACTCCATCCTGATGCGGCGTTTCCGCGAGGCGGGACTCGTCACGCTGGGCCGGACGACCACGCCCGAATTCGCGTGGAGCGGCACGACCGAGTCGGCGCTCTGCGGCCCGACCCGCAATCCCTGGAACCTCTCGCACGGCGCCGGCGGCTCCAGCGGCGGCGCGGCGGCGGCGGTGGCCGCCGGCATCGTGCCCATCGCCCATGCGACCGATGCCGCCGGCTCGATCCGCATTCCGTCCGCCGCCTCCGGCGTGTTCGGACTGAAGCCGACGCGCGGCCGCGTGTCCAACGGGCCCATGCTCGACGAGGCCATCCACGGACTCGCCACCCAGCTGGGCGTCAGCCGCTCGGTGCGCGACAGCGCCGCGCTGCTCGACGCCGTGCACGGAGCCGACGGCGGACAGCCCTTCTCCATCGCCGGGCCCGCCGGCAGTTATCTCGCGCAAGTCGGCGTCGAACCCGGCAGGCTGCGGATAGGCGTGATGCCGCAAGCCTGGGGCGGCAGACGCACCGCGCCGTCGATACTCGGACATCTCGCCGCCGCGATGCGATTATGCGAATCGCTCGGCCATGTCGTCGAGGAAGCGGAGCTTCCGCTGGGCTGCAGTTGGGACGCCTTCGTCGACGCCAGCTCGGTGCTGTGGGCCGTCAACATCGCCGCCTGGATAGACGACGTCGCGGCCGCGACCGGACGCAAGATCGACCTGTCCACGCTGGAGCCGCAGACGCTGGCCGTCTATCGGACAGGACAGGGAATACGCGGCGTCGAGATCGTGCGGGCGCTGGATCTGCGCAATGCCGTCACCCGCGGCGTAGCGGCCTTCTTCGCCCGCTACGACCTGCTGCTGACACCGACGCTGCCCGAGGCGGCCCCGCCGCTCGGAAGCTATGCGGCCGGCGCGGAAACGATGGACGGCCACCAGTGGACCCGCCACGTGATGGGCGGCTCGCCGTTCACCCCGGCCTTCAACGCCGCCGGCGTGCCGGCGATGTCCGTTCCGCTTTTCCTGGACGCGGCGTCGGGCTTGCCGGTCGGCATGCAGTTCGTCGCGCCGGCCGGCCGGGAGGACACGCTGTTCCGGATGGCAGGCCAGCTGGAGCGCGGCCTGCCGTGGGCCGGCCGCCAGCCGGCGACATGGGCCGGGGACGATGGAGGCGCGGCCATATCCGGCTGAGGAAAGCGACGCGCCGCGGTGATGACAATAGGATTTGAAACGCGCTACAGTCTGGGACGGCCCGCCGCCACGAGCGGCGCGCCGCGACAACAGGACGTCCTGCACGCCGGCGCCGCCGGCGGCAAGGACTCCGCACTCAGGAGAACATCATGAAGACCAGACTGCTCGCGTCCGCAGCCCTGCTGCTGGCCGCGCAGTGCCATGCGGCCGACGACCCCTATCTGTGGCTGGAAGACGTGCAAGGCAAGGACGCGCTGCAATGGGTGCATCGGCAGAACGCGCTCACCGTCAAGGAAGCCGACGGCTGGAAAAGCTTCCCGCAATTGAAGCGCGACATCCTCGCCATCCTCGACTCCGGCGCCCGCATCCCTGCCATCGAAAAGATAGGCGGCCGCTACTACAACTTCTGGCGCGACGCCGAGCACCCTCGCGGCCTGTGGCGCAGCACCACGCTGGACGAGTACCGCAAGGCCAAGCCGGCCTGGGAAACGGTGCTGGACCTGGACAAGCTGGCCCGCGACGAAAAGGAAAACTGGGTATGGCAGGGCGCGGACTGCGTCAAGCCCAGGCAGGACCGCTGCCTGGTCCGCCTGAGCCGCGGCGGCGGCGACGCCGCCGTGGTGCGCGAATTCGACCTGCCTGCCAGGCGCTTCGTCGAAGGCGGCTTCACCGTGCCGGAAGCCAAGAGCGAAGTCCACTGGAAGGACCGCGACGCGCTGTACGTCGCCACCGACTTCGGCACGGGCTCGCTGACCGCCTCCGGCTATCCGCGCATCGTCAAGGAATGGAAGCGCGGCCAGCCGCTGGCCGAAGCGTCGACGCTGCTCGAGGGCAAGCCGTCCGACATCTCGGTCAGCGCCGGCCGCATCGACAGCGCCGGCCATCGTTACGACCTGATCACCCAGGGTTCCAGCTTCTTCAGCAACGACGTCTATCTGCTGCAGGGAGGCAAGTGGCAGAAGCTGGACAAGCCCGGCCACGCCGAAGTCAGCTTCCACGGCCCCTGGCTGCTGCTGAAGCCCCGCCAGGACTGGCAGGTCGGCGGCCATGACTGGAAGGCCGGCAGCCTGCTGGCCGTCAAGCTGGACGACTATCTGCAGGGCAAGCGCGATTTCGCCCCGCTGTTCCAGCCCACCGCCTCCACCTCGCTGGCCGACAGCGCCGACACCCGCGACGCGCTGATCCTGACCGTGCTCGACAACGTCAAGAGCCGGCTGGTCGAGTGGAAAGTCGTCGACGGCAAATGGCAGTCGCGCCCGGTGGCCGCCCCCGGCTACGGCAGCATAGGCGTCAGCGCCATCGACAGCGACGACTCCAACGATTATTTCTTCACCTTCACCGACTTTCTGACCCCGACCTCGCTGTCGCTGGCCCACGCCGGCAGCGACGCGCGCGAGCCGCTGAAGCAGCAGCCGGCCTTCTTCGACGCCAAGCCCTACCGCATCCAGCAATTCTTCGCCCGCTCCGACGACGGCACCCGCGTGCCCTACTTCGTCGTCGCGCGCAAGAATCTGAAGCTGGACGGCAAGAACCCGACGCTGCTGTACGGCTACGGCGGCTTCGAGGTGTCGATGACGCCCTATTACAGCGGCGCGCTGGGCAAGGCCTGGCTGGACCGTGGCGGCGTCTACGTGCTGGGCAATATCCGCGGCGGCGGCGAATACGGTCCGGCCTGGCACGAGGCGGCGCTGAAGCACAACCGCCAGAAGGCCTACGACGACTTCTCCTCGATCGCCAAGGACCTGGGCCGGCGCGGCATCGCCGACGCCCGCCACCTCGGCATCAAGGGCGGCAGCAACGGCGGCCTGCTGATGGGCGTGATGCTGACCAAGTATCCGCAGCTGTTCCACGCCATCGTCTGCCAGGTGCCGCTGTTGGACATGCGGCGCTTCAACAAGCTCTTGGCCGGCGCCAGCTGGATGGATGAGTACGGCAATCCGGACCAGCCCGAGGACTGGGCCTATATCAAGCGGTATTCGCCGTACCAGAACATCCGTCCCGGCACCCGGTATCCGGCCACGCTGTTCGTCACCTCGACGCTGGACGACCGCGTCCATCCTGGCCACGCCCGCAAGATGTACGCGGCGATGAAGGCGATCGACGCCGACGTCCGCTACTACGAGCGCACCGAGGGCGGCCACGGCGCCGCCGCCAACCACGAGGAGGAGGCCAGAATCGCGGCCATGGAATACGCCTTCCTGTGGAGGCAGCTGCGCTGACACGACGGGCCCCGCGAAACCATCCGCGGGGCCTGTTCACATCGAGCGTCGAACCGCCGCCGCAACCCGACGCCGACGCGGATGCAATTTGAATGAGGCGCGCCGCTTCCTATAATTGGACCGACAGGCCACGCCTCCTCGAACCCGCTCCAGGAGCTGCATCTTGCCCCTCATCCGCCCCGCCGTCTGGCTCAGACATGAATGGCGCCTGCTAATCGGTTTCATCAGCACCGCGGTCGTCGTCACCGCGGTCGTGGTGTTTCAGACCGGCCTGCACCAGCGCCAGCAATTGCTCGATGCCTACCAGATCCGGCTGGGCTACATCGCCCAGACCCGCAACGTCATGTTGCGTCAGCAGTTCGACCAGTTGGAGCGCGACGTGCTGTTCCTCAGCTCCACGCCTCCGGTGCTGGCCCTGATGCGCGCCAGCGCGCACAACGGCGTCGATACGCAGGACAACTCCACCGCAGCCGCCTTGCACGGCCGCCTGACCGCGCTCTTCCGCGCCTTCCTGATCGCCAATCCGGAATTCGCGTCCATCCGCTTCATCGGCGTCGCCGACGGCGGCCGCGAGCTGGTGCGGATAGAACGCGACGGCCGGGGGCGGATTGCCGCCGTCCCCACCGACAATATCCCGCAACGCGGCGCGCGCGACTACGTGCAGCAGACCATCAGGCTCAAACCGGGCCAGGTCTACTTCTCCGACCTGGACAGCGGCGCCCGCCATCAGCAGCAGAGTGGCGGCCCGCCGCTGCCGACGCTGAGGGTCGCCACGCCTATCTACGACGCCGCCGGCAAGGTGTTCGGCGTCGTCATCATCAACTTCAACGCCAGCGCGCTGCTGGCTTCGCTGACGCAGAGCATCCCGGTCGAACTGCGCATCTATCTGACCAACCAGCGCGGCGACTATCTGCTGCAGCCGGACCCGAAACGCACCTTCGGCTTCGAACGCGGCCAAAACTGGCGCTGGCAGGACGATTTCCACCCGCTGCCGCCCGGCATCGGCCAGCCTGCCAGCCTGCCGACGTATTCGTCGCCGCACGGCATCGCCTACGCCCGCTCGTCCCGCGTGCCGTTCTCCAATGCCGCGCCCGGCCACTACTGCCAGGTCTTCGCCGTGCTGCCGGACGCCGCGGTGGACCGCATGGTCGCCGCCACCCGGTCGGCCACGCTGGCCACGATGGTGGCCATGTTCGCGCTGATCGGCGCCGTCTCCCTGCTCTACCTGAGAAAATACCGCCAGGCCGGCGCGCGCCAGGCCGAGCTGGCCGCCATCGTCGACAGCTCCAACGACGCCATCGTCGGCTGCACGCCCGACGGCGTCGTCACCAGTTGGAACAGCGGCGCCGACAAGATGTTCGGCTATCCGCCGGCAGAGGCGCTCGGCCGCCCGCTGACCGATCTGATCGCCGCCCCCGGCGGCGAGTCCGAAGACGCCGCGCTGCTGAAGCAGGCGGTGGAAGGCGGCGTCCAGAACTGCCTGAACACCGTCTATCGCACGCGAGACGGCCGGCTGCTGGACGCCTCCATCACGCTGTCGCCGATACGACGCGCCCGGGGCGAAGTCGGCGGCGTCGCGCTGACGATACGCGACATCACCGAACAGAAGGCGATAGATAAGCGCATACGCGAACTGAACGCCTCGCTGGAACAGCAGGTGGAGGAGCGCACCAGCCAGATCCGCATCTATTCGGCGCTGCAGAACGCCATTCTCACCAGCGCCGGCTACGCCATCATCGCCACCGACACCGTCGGCACCGTCACGCTGTTCAATCCGGCGGCGGAACGGATGCTGGGCTATCTCGCCGACGACATGATAGGCAAGGCGTCCATGACCGCCTTTCACCTGCCGGCCGAACTGGAAGCCGCGGCGGCCAGGCAAGCCGAGGAACTCGGCGAGGACGTGGAAGCCGGCTTCGACGCCATCGTCGCCCGGCTTCGACGCCAGAACACCGACGAGCGGCAATGGACCTATGTCCGCCGCGGCGGCCGCGAGCTGCCGGTGCAGCTGACCATGTCGCGGCTGGAGAACGAGGACGGCGACATCACCGGCTATCTGGGCATCGCCTCCGACATCACCCAGCGCGAGGAGGACAGGCGCAATCTGGAATCGGCCCGCGACCAGCTGGTCAAGGCCGCCGAGGTCGCCGAACTGGGCATCTGGAGCTGGGAGATAGGCAGCGACGCGCTGGAATGGAACGAACGCATGTTCGATATCTACGACATCCCGCGCTCCTTCCAGCACTTCGGGCTCTACTACAACCACTGGCGCTCCCGCACCCATCCGGACGATGTCGCCGCGGTCGAGCACCAATTGCAGGGCGCGCTGGAAGGCGGCGGCGCCTTCAACCCCACCTTCCGCATCGTGCGGCAGGACGGCGAGATCCGCTATGTGCAGGCGGCGGCGCTGATCGAATACGGTCCGGGCGGCAAGCCCAGCCGCGTGCTGGGCATCAACCGCGACGTGACGCTGCAGCGCGAGCAGGAGAACTGGCTGCTGGAAGCCAAGACCGCGGCCGACAGCGCCAGCCGCGCCAAATCGGAATTCCTGGCCAATATGAGCCACGAAATCCGCACGCCGATGAACGCGGTGCTGGGCATGCTGCAGTTGCTGCAGCAGACCGGTCTGGACATCCGCCAGGCCGACTACACCGAAAAGGCCACGTCGGCGGCGCGCACGCTGCTGGGCATACTGAACGACATCCTCGACTTCTCGCGGGTGGAGGCCGGCAAGCTGACGCTGGACCCGCACCCGTTCAGCCTCGACAAGCTGCTGCGCGATATCGGCGTCATCCTGTCGGCCAATGTCGGCAACAAGGACGTCGAGGTGCTGTTCGATATCGATCCCGCCCTGCCCGAATGGATAGTCTCCGACGCGCTTCGTCTGCAACAGGTGCTGATCAATCTGTCCGGCAACGCCATCAAGTTCACCGAACAGGGCGAGGTGGTGCTGTCGGCCCGGCTGCGACAGCGGGAGGAAGAGCGGATCCGCATCGCCTTCGCGGTGCGCGACACCGGCATCGGCATCTCGCCCGAGCAATGCCAGCGCATCTTCGAAGGCTTTTCGCAGGCGGAAACCTCGACCGCCCGCCGCTACGGCGGCTCCGGACTCGGCCTCGCCATCAGCCAGCGCCTGGTGGCGTTGATGGGCGGCCAGCTGGGTGTCGAAAGTGTGCCGGGCCAGGGCAGCGTGTTCAGCTTCGAAATCGCCTGCGAGGCGGCCGAACCGCCGCAGACGGCCACCCCGGCCGGCGTGGTCTCGCTGCAGAACCTGCGCTGCCTGGTCATAGAAGACAACGACAGCGCCCGTCAGGCGCAAAGCGCCATCCTCCGCTCCTTCGGCTGGCAGGTCGACGTCGCCGGCAGCGGCGAGGAGGCGCTGGCGCTGGTGGAGGCCCGACAGGACGAGGTGGACTACGATATCGTGCTGGTGGACTGGCGCATGCCCGGCATGGACGGCTGGGAAACCTGCAGCCGGCTGCGCGGGATGCAGGCCGGCCGCCACACCCCGGTGATCGTGATGGTCACCGCCTACGGCCGCGAGCTGTTCGCCCAGCGCCAGAAACAGCAGCCGGGCATCTTCGACAGCTTCCTGATCAAACCGGTGACCGCGTCGATGCTGTTCGACGCCGTGGCCGACGCCCATGCCAGCCACAGCCAGCCGGCCCCGCTGCCGGCGCGCGCGCCGCACATCGAGCCGCGCTTGGCCGGACTGCGGCTGCTGCTGGTAGAGGACAATCCGACAAACCAGCAGGTCGCGCGCGAGCTGCTGGGCAACGAGGGCGCGGCCATCGACGTCGCCGATTGCGGCCAGGACGCACTGGTGGCGGTTCAGAAAGCCTCGCCGCTGTACGATCTGGTGCTGATGGACATCCAGATGCCGGACATGGACGGCTATACCGTCACCCGGCTGATCCGCGCCAGCTTTTCCGCCGAGCAGTTGCCCATCATCGCGATGACCGCCAACGTGATGCCGTCCGACAGGGAGGCCGCGCTGGAGGCCGGCATGAACGACCACGTCGGCAAGCCGTTCGACCTGGCGCAGCTGGTCGACGTGATCCGCCGCCATACCCGCCGCGCCGACGCGCCGACGCCGGCGGAACCGGTCCCATCGACGGTCCCGGCGCCGGCGGCTGCCGACGCCGGCCTGCTGAACAGCCGGGCCGCGCTCCCCCGCTTCGGCGGCAATCAGGAAATCTACCGCCGCACGCTGCTCAGCTTCGCCGACGAAGTACAGGGCCTGCTCGCGACGCTGCAGTCGGCCGTCGAGCGGCGGCAGCGCGAGCCCGCGGTGCAGACCCTGCACACGCTGAAGGGATTGGCCGCCACCGTCGGCGCGGAAGCGCTGTCGGCCGATGCCGCCGCCGCCGAGCAGGCGCTGCGCGACCCGTCCCGGCCCTGGCCCGACGATTTCGCCGCGCTGCGGCAGGCGGCGCCGCTGGCCGCGGCCGCCGCGCGGGAACTGGCCGGACAATTGCAGGCGCCGGCACTGCCGACTCCGGCGCCGCCGGCGAGCGAGGAGCTGCGCCGCGAACTGTCGGCGCTGCAGCGCTTGCTGAACGATGCCAACCTCGAAGCGCTGCAGGCCTTCAGACTGCTGCAGCAGCGTTACCGGGACAGCATGCCGCAGCCATTCGGCGCCCTCGCCGACGCCATCATGCAAATGGATTTCGCCGCCGCCTCCCGCCTGTGCGACGACATCCTCGGACAGCAGAAAGTCGACCAGCCATGAACCGCACTCCCGCCTTCCCCCGACAGGCCGACCGCCGCGGTCGCATCCTGGTGGTGGACGACCAGCCCACCAACATCATGGTGGCCAATCAGATATTGAGCCCGGAACACGATATCTTCATGGCCACCAACGGCGAGCAGGCCATCGCCTTCTGCCGCGCCACGCCGCCCGACCTGGTGCTGCTGGACGTCGAAATGCCGGACATGAACGGCATGGACGTATGCCGCCATCTGAAAGACGCGCCGGACACCGGCGGCATCCCCGTCATTTTCGTCACCGGCCATCAGGGGCAGGAGCAGGAAATCGCCTGCTGGGAAGCCGGCGCGGTGGATTTCGTCACCAAGCCGGTGATTCCCGCCACGCTGCGCAACCGGGTCAACGCCCACCTGACCCTGAAATTCCAGGCCGACCAGCTGCGCTCGCTGGCCTTCACCGACGGTTTGACCGGCATCGCCAACCGCAGGCTGTTCGACGAAAGGCTGGACCAGGCCTGGCGGCATTGCCAGCGCAGCGGCGCGACGGTCGCGCTGATCCTGTCCGACGTCGACCACTTCAAGAAGTACAACGACTGCTATGGCCGCAGCGCCGGCGATGAGTGCCTGCGGCAAGTCGCGGCCGCGCTGCAGGTCCAGGCCCAGCGGCCATACGATCTGGCGGCCCGCTTCGGCGGCGAGGAGTTCGCCTGCCTGTTGCCGGAAACCAGCCTGGCCGGCGCGGTGTCGGTGGCGATACGGATGGAGGCGGCGGTGCGCGAGCTGCGGATCGAACATGCCGCATCCGACGTCTCGCCCTGCGTCACGCTCAGCCTGGGCGTCGCCGCGATCGAGCCGGAAGCCGACGCAGACTTCCGGCAGTTGATAGAGCGGGCCGACGCCCAGCTCTATCTGGCGAAAGGGACCGGCCGCGGCCGGGTCTGCGCCGTCTAAGAGCCTGTTCAAGGTCTTTTTGCGGCATCGGCCTTTTCTGCCGGACGGCCGGTGCGGAAAGCGGCCCCGAAGGGCTGCCCGGCCGGCAGGCTAAGCGCCGGGATGGCTGACCACCAGCAGCGAGACGTCATCGCTTGCGGCGCCGCCCAGCATATGGGCCTTGACCGCCTCCAGCACCGCGTCGCCGATGCGGCTCGGCCAGCCGGCGCGCACCGCGGCCTCGACGCCCGGCAGGCCGAACATCGCCCCGCCGCCGTCCTTGGCCTCGGTAATGCCGTCCGAACTGACCACCAGCGCCTGTCCGGGTCGCCAGGGCAACACCTGCACCGAGTCGTCGAAGGCGTCCTGCGGCAGAATGCCGAGTGGCGGATGGTGTGACGGACAGCGCGCGATCAGATCGCCGCGCTCGTCGAACAGCAGCACGCAAGGCACGCCGCCGTTCCAGATGCGGATCTCGTCGCCGGCCGGTCCGATCTCGATCAGCGACGCCGCGACGAAACGGCCGCCCGGCAGCAGCCGGTGCAGCTTCTGATTGACGCCGCGGGCGATCTCGGTCATCGCGCATCCGGCGTGGGTCATTTCGTAGAAACAGTCTATCGCCGGCAGCGCGCTGATCGCGGCGGTCAGGCCGTGGCCGGTGCAATCGGCCAGCATGATGTGCTCGCCGCCGGACGGCGGCTGGCTGACGATGATCAGGTCGCCGTTGAAATTGGCGGCCGGATTCAGATACTGCCAGATATGCTCGGGCATCGAGGTGCGCTGATGGATCAGCCGTTCCATCAGCTCCAGCGCCAGTTGCTGCTCCATCTCGTTTTCCCGGTAATACTTTTCGAGGCGGATCGCATCCTGGTTGATCTGGTTCTGCATCTCGGCGATGCGCAGGAACACGTGGATCTTGGCGGACAGCAGATCGAAGCTGACGGGCTTGGCCAGATAGTCGTCGCCGCCGGCCTTCAGCCCCTCGACCACGCTTTCCAGTTCGTTCAGGCTGGTCAGGAAGATGATGGGCACCCAGTGTTCGCCGAACATCCGCCGCAACTCGGCGGTCGCCTGCAGGCCGTCCATCTCCGGCATGATCACGTCCATCAGGATCAGGTCGGGCGTCGTGTCCCGACAATACTCGACCGCCTCCCGGCCGTTCTTGGCCGACACGCAGCGGTAGCCCAGCTCCATGACGAACTGCTCGATGAAGTAACGGTTGGTAGCGCTGTCTTCTACCAGCAAGATGGTCGTCGACGACATCACCCCCTCCAAGCGACGCAGCGGCGCATCGGCGGCGAGCCCCCGGCGGGGGCTGCGCGTCTTCGGCGCGGACGGACCGGATCGGCCGATGTTCGGCGCGCCCGGCACTCCCATAATAAGACACGTCGCGCCGGAATGCCGCGCGCAGCGCCGGGCCGGACGGAAACGGCGGCGCTCCCCGACCGGGAAGCGCCGCCTGGGCGGGTTCAAACGCTTACTGCTGCGCCGGCGTGTTCTCGGCGAAATACTCGTGGTTGTCGGCGTTGTTCAGCGCCTGGGTAGGATTGGTCTTTGCCAGATTCTTGGCGCCGGCCTGGCCGTAGACGTGATCGTCGGTGCCGGCCACCACGGTGAAGTGGGACAGCTCATGCACCAGCGTGCCGCCCTTGGAGTCGGTACCCTTGGTCGGCGCCGTCCAGAACGCTCCGCACAGATAGACGGTATACGGCTGCGACGGATAGACGTAGGCGTAGGTGCCGCCGTCGGTGCAGCTGCAATCCAGCTTGATCGGCTTGGTATCGAGCGCGTCCTTGATCTTGACGTAATGGGCCTTGGCGGTGTTCCAGTTGGCCTGGCTGTACTTGCCGAACCAGGTCACATAGCGCGGCGTGGCCGACGGCGTGCCGTTCAGATAGGCATTGGCGTCATCGGCCATCGCGCCGGCGGCGGTCACGCCGTCCCGGGACTGGTTCTGCTGGGTGACCGAGCAATTGCCGGCATAGCTCACGCCGCTGACCGCGCTGCGGGCCAGCGCCTGCCACTCCAGCTTCGCCGCCTGCGAGCGTTGCAGCAAGGGGCTGACCTTGCCGGCGCTGTAGGCGCCGACCGCATTGGAGACGATGGCCTCGTCCTGTTGCGGCTGGACGGCCAGCTTGGCGTTGACGCCGGCCGGCAGGCTGCGGTTCAGCAGCTTGTTGCTGCTGCTCTCGAAGCGCACGTTCAACTGGCCGCCCTTGGACAGGTCATAGTAGTCGGACACCCGCACCTTGGCGTTCAGCGAAGCGCCCGGCGCCAGCGTCACGGTGTCCCGCAGCGACGGCACCACGCGCTTGTAACGCGGTCCCAGGTATTCCGCCGCCTTGCCGTTGACGCTGACGTCCAGGAATTGCTCCTGCAGCTGCTGCGTCGGCACGAACCAGCGGTAGACGTGCAGCGTCTCCTTGCCGGTGTTGCGATAGGTCACCGTCACATCGACGTCCTGAGCGGCGCTGACCACCGGCTGGCCCAGGGTGACCTGCAGGTCGGCGGCGAATGCGGATGAGGCGAGCAGCAAGGCCGCTGCCGCGACGGGTAATCTCTTGTCCATTTTGTTTTCCCTTTGTCGTCAGGATGTTTTGTACATCACGAAAAGTTATAAAGTGCACATTCATCATGCACAGATCATTAATTGCATGAACATGTCATGACCGCAATCAAAAAAAATCTACCCGTTGCGTGTATTACACATGTCATATTTTGACCACAGTCCCATCCCTTCCCCCGCCGGGTCTATAGTGGGTTAAAATCAATAGTTTGCGCGGCGGGTGAGACCGATCCCGACGCGCCGTCACAAACCCTCGACTGTTCTCGACGGAATATGAATCAAGCATCTGATGAAAAAGCCCTGGTGGTGCTCTCGGGCGGCCAAGACTCGACCACCTGCCTCTACTGGGCGCTGCAACGCTTCGGCGCCGCCAATGTCGAGGCGGTGACCTTCGACTACGGCCAGCGCCACCGCGTCGAACTGGACGCCGCGCGCAAGATCGCCGCGCTCGCCGGCGTGCGCCAGACCGTGCTGCCCATCGACACCTTCGCCGCCATCGGCGGCAACGCGCTGACCGATGCCGCCATCGCGCCGGAAACCGGCGCCCGCGACGACGACGCGCTGCCCAACACCTTCGTGCCGGGCCGCAACCTGATCTTCCTGACCTTCGCCGCCGCCTTCGCCTACACCCGCGGCGCGCGCCACCTGGTGACCGGCGTCGCCCAGACCGACTACTCCGGCTACCCCGACTGCCGCGAGAACACCTTGAAGGCGCTGGAGGTGGCCCTGCGTCTGGGCATGGACAGCCGGGTAGAGCTGCATGCCCCGCTGATGTATTTGTCCAAGGCCGAGACTGTCACGCTGGCGCAACAGGTGGGCGCGATGGAAGCCCTGTCCTGGAGCCACACCTGTTACAACGGCGAGGTGCCGCCTTGCGGCCGTTGCGCCTCCTGCGAATTGCGCGCCCAGGGCTTCGCCGCCGCCGGCGTCGCCGACCCGCTGGTGGAACGCTGCCGGACGACTGCGCGGGGAAACTGATATGCACGCCTGTTACCTGATCGCCGGCGCCGGCTTCGAAGCGGCGCGGCGGCTGCCGGCCGTCCCCGGCAAGGCCGCGCGTCCGCATGGCCACAGTTTCCGCGTCACCGTCCGCAGCGAGGCCCAAGGCCTTGACCAGCCTGCGCTGCAGGCCGCCGTACAGGCCGCCGCGGCGCCGCTGGACTACGCCGACCTGAACGCCGTCCTGCCCGCCTGCGACGACCTGGCGCTGGCGCGCCACATCGCCGGCGCGCTGCCCGGCCCCGCGGCCGTCATGCTGCAGGGCGCGCCCGACCGAGGCGTGATGCTGGACGGCCCCCGCGCGCTCAACTGGCTGAACGCCTCGTTCGAGGCCGCCCACCATCTGCCGCACGTGCCGCCCGGCCACAAATGCGGGCGGCTGCACGGCCACGGCTTCGGCGTGCGCATCGTCGCCGACGCCGCCCTGACCGGCCAGGACGAGCTTGAGCGCGCCTGGGCGCCGCTGCATCGGCAGCTCAACCACCGCTACCTGAACGACATCGCCGGCTTGGACAACCCCACCAGCGAGGTGCTGGCGCAATGGCTGCACCGGCAGTTGCGGGACGCCGTGCCCGGTCTGGCCTGGGTGGAGGTCCGCGAGACGCACAGCGCCGGCAGCCAGTTCGACGGCCAGCGCTTCCGCATCTGGAAGGAACAGCGTTTCGAAAGCGCGATGCCTTTCGGCGCCGACGGCGCCTACACCGGCCACAGCTACCTGGTCCGGCTGATGCTGTCCGGCGACATAGACCGCACGATGGGCTGGCTGCTTGACTTCGGCGACGTCAAGGACCGCTTCAAGCCCATCTACCGCCAGCTGGACCACAATCCGCTGGACCGGCTGCCCGGCCTGCGCCGCGGCGACAACGCCGCAGTGGCGGAGTGGGTGCACGCCCAGCTGTCGCCGCTGGTGCCGGAACTGGCCCGCATCGATCTGATGGAGCGCGAACAGGCCGGCGTGTCGCTGCATTTCCGCCAGGACATGCGCTGGCCGCTGCTGTGAGATCGCGAGAAAACGCCATGACAACCTATACCGTCAAGGAAATCTTCTACACGCTGCAAGGCGAGGGCCGCCAGGCCGGCCGCGCGGCGGTGTTCTGCCGCTTCGCCGGCTGCAATCTGTGGTCCGGCCGGGAAGAGGACCGCGCCAAGGCCGTCTGCCAGTTCTGCGACACCGACTTCGTCGGCGTCGGGCCCGACGGCGGCAAGTTCGTCGGCGCCGCCGCCCTGGCGGCCCGCATCGCCGCCGAATGGCCGAAAGACGCCGGCGGCGCGCCGTACGTGGTCTGCACCGGCGGCGAACCATTGCTGCAACTGGACGCGGCACTGGTGGACGCGCTGCACGCGGAGGGCTTCGAAATCGCCGTCGAAACCAACGGCACCGTCGCCGCGCCGGCCGGGCTGGACTGGATCTGCGTCAGCCCGAAGGCGGGCGCCGAACTGAAGCAACGCAGCGGCGACGAGCTGAAACTCGTCTATCCGCAAGCGACGCAGTTGCCGGAAAGCGTCGCAGACCTGGACTTCGCCACCTTCTACCTGCAGCCTATGGACGGCCCCGATCTCGCCGCCAACACCCGCGCCGCCATCGCCTACTGCATGGCGCATCCGCAATGGCGCCTGTCGGTGCAGACCCACAAGGTCGCCGGCATCCGCTGACTGACTCCGGGCCGCCGCCGGCGGCCTCTTCCCCTCCTCTTGGCCACCACGCCGGGCCGGACCGGCAAAGCCGCGCTATAACGACGGGAGCGTCGGCGCCGGCGAGCCGTGGCGATCGCCGGACGCGGCCATCCTGTCGCGCGGAAAAATTTTTCGCCTCCGCGTAAGAAACGGAAAAGCGTCGCGACTCAATGGTTGTCGGGCGATGCTTGGCCGTTACAGGACCTCAGCCCCCGCCACACTCGCCAATTTCGGCGAACCATCCAGGAGAGAACCATGAACAGCAATAAAGCTCTGCTCGCTTCCGCGCTCGGCGCCATTCTCGCCATCGGCACGCTGGCCAGCGCCCCCGCCTCCGCCGCCGACAAGGACCAGTGCTTCGGCATCGCCAAAGTCGGCCAGAACGATTGTAAGACCGCCAGCCACGGCTGCGCCGGACAGGCCAAGACCGACAACGACCCGGCCGACTTCAAGCTGGTGCCGGCCGGCACTTGCCAGCAAATGGGCGGTCAAACCAAACCGATGTGATTTTCCCCGCTGGCAAGGCCGGCGGCTTTCAGTACCATACGCCCGGACACGGCGGCCTCCGCCGCCGGGCGCACCCCACCAGGAGTCTCAGACATGAAACAGAATCAAACCCTGATCGCATCCGCCCTCGGCGCCGTCATCGCCATCGGCGCCCTCGCCTCCGCGCCGGCCGTCGCCGCCGACAAGGAAAAGTGCTACGGCATCGCCCAGGCCGGCAAGAACGACTGCGCGTCCGGCACCCACTCCTGCGCCGGCCAGGCCAAGGTGGACAAGGATCCGGCCGACTGGAAATACGTGGCCAAGGGTAGCTGCGAGAAGATGGGCGGCAAGCCCGCCGCGAAATAAGCGTCAATCCCGCGACGGCCCGTCCCCCGCGGGCCGCCGTCCACCCGGAACACCAGCATGACCCTGACCACGCTTCCCGCGGCCTGCGGCATAGGCCTGCGCGCTCCGCACTATCGCGAAGTCCTGGATACCCTGCCGCCGCTTGGCTGGGTGGAGGTGCACAGCGAAAACTTCTTCGACGGCGGCACGCCGCTGGCGATGCTGCGCCGCATCGCCTCGCACTGGCCGCTGTCGCTGCACGGCGTCGGCCTGGGCCTCGGCTCGGCCGCCAGGCCGGATCGCGGCCATCTGGCCTCGCTGAGGCGGCTGATAGACGAAGTGAATCCGGCCTCGGTGTCCGAACACCTGTCGTTCAACCATTCGCCGCACCGCTACGTCAACGACCTGCTGCCGATACCGTACACCCGCGCCGCGCTGGACGTCGTCGCCGGCCATGTGGCGGAGACCCAGGACGCGCTGGGCCGGACCCTATTGCTGGAGAACCTGTCCAGCTATGTGGAGTTTCCGGGCAATGAAATGAACGAGGGGGAATTCCTGGCCGAGCTGGTCCGCCACACCGGCTGCGGCATTCTGCTGGACGTCAACAATCTCTACGTCAATCGCGTCAACCTCGGCACCGATACCGACGCCGTGTTGTCGGCGCTGCCGGCCGGCGCCATCGGCGAAATCCACCTGGCCGGCTACAGCGAGCGCGAAGGCATGCTGGTGGACACCCACAGCCAGCCGGTGCATGACGGCGTATGGCGGTTCTACCGCGAGGTCGTGGAGCGGATAGGGCCGCGTCCGACGCTGATCGAATGGGATCTGGACATCCCGCCGCTGGCCGAGCTGCGCGCCGAGGCCGCCAAGGCCCAGGCGATACTGGAGAGCCGCGATGAACTGGCATGACTGGCAGCACGCGCTGCTGGAGGCCATCGCCGACCCGGCGCAGGCCCCCGCCGCCGCCGCGCTGGGACTGGACCCGGCCGGACTCTCGGTCTACCGCAACAACTACCGCATCGGCCTGATCGATACGCTGGCGCACAGCCACCCGGTCTGCCGCGAACTGGTCGGCGAGGACTTCTTCACCGCGCTGGCGCGCGAGTACGTCAAGCGCCACGCCTCGGACAGCGGCAATCTGCACCGCTACGGCGCCGATTTCGCCGACTTCGTCGCCGGCTTCGAGCATTGTCGCGAACTGCCCTATCTGGCCGACGTCGCCCGCCTGGAATGGGCGGTCCACCGCAGTTACTACGCCGCCGACGCCGAATCGCTGGACACCTCGGCGCTGGCCGCCTTCGCGCCCGGGCAATGGGAGGCCCTGCGCTTTCAGCCCCGGCCCGACGTCGCGCTATGCCGCGCCGACAGCCCGGCGCTCAGCATCTGGCGCGCCCACCGCGAGCGCGGGCCGCTGGACGGACTGCTGGCGCTGCCGGCGGAAAACGCGCTGGTCTACCGCGAGCGCGGAGAGGTGAAGACGCTGGCGCTGGACGACGCCCGCCACGATTTCTACGCCGCGCTGTTCGGCGGCGCCGCGCTGGCCGACGCCATGGAAGCGGCCCAGACGCGCGACGCCGGCTTCGATCTGCAATCCGCGCTGCTCGGCCTGTTCCAGCCGCCGCTGCTGGCCTCCCTGCACATCCGACAAGGTGAAACCGAATGAATACGCTAGCCAAACCGGCGGTCTCCGCCTACCAACTGCTGATCCGCTGCGCCGACCTGCTGCAGCCGCTGATCCTGCTGCTGCTCCGCCTGTGGCTGCTCGACGTCTTCTTCCGCTCCGGCCTGACCAAGATAGACGACTGGGACATCACGCTGGCGCTGTTCACCGACGAATACCACGTGCCGCTGCTGCCGCCGGCCGTCGCCGCGGTAATGGCCACCTGCGGCGAGCTGGGCCTATCCTCGCTGCTGGCGCTTGGCCTGGGCGGACGCTTCGCCGCCGCCGGCCTGTTCATCCTCAACGCGGTGGCGGTGATCAGCTACCCCGGCCTGACCGAGACCACCCGCCAGTTCCACTATTTCTGGGGCGCCCAGCTGCTGGTACTGCTGGCCTTCGGTCCGGGCCGCCTGTCGATGGACGCGCTGCTCAAGCGCTGGTTCGCCGGCCGCTGCGCGGCCTGCGCCAAGGCGGACTGAGCGCGATCCGGCCCGGGCGCGGCAGCAGGCTCAAGACGTGGCATAATGAAAGCAACCGTCTTGACGCCTATCGCACCATGAGCACACAGAAAACCCTGGTCGTACTCGCCCAGCAGCCGGATCCGCTGCATATCGACGACATCGCCGACCTGGCGCGGACGCCGCACCTCGACCATCCGCGCATCGACGTGGTGCGGATGCGCGGCGCCGATCCGGCCCGGCGCGCCGACGTTCTCGAACGCTGCCGTCGTCACGGCTACGACGCCGCCTACATCGACGACGACCGCCGCTTCGCCGATTTCCGCCTGCTGGTTTCCGACATGGATTCGACGCTGATCAACATCGAATGCATAGACGAGATCGCCGACATCAAGGGAATCAAGCCCCAGGTCGCCGAAATCACCGAGCGCGCGATGCGCGGCGAGCTGGACTTCTCCGCCGCCCTGCGCGAGCGGGTGGCGCTGCTGGCCGGACTGCCGGAAGAGGCCTTGCGCCAGGTGTACGAACAAAGGCTGCGCCTGAATCCCGGCGCGTCGGAGTTGCTGGCCGCCTGCAAGCGGCACGGCGTCAGGACGCTGCTGGTCTCCGGCGGCTTCACCTATTTCACCGACCGGCTGAAGGCCGATTACGGGCTGGACCAGGCCTACGCCAACCAACTGGAAATCGTCGATGGCCGACTCACCGGCCGGCTGGTCGGCGACATCGTCGACGCCGAGGCCAAGAGAAGGCTGCTGATCGCCACCCGCGACGCGCTGGGACTGGCGCCCGGCCAGGTGCTGGCGGTCGGCGACGGCGCCAACGACCTGCCTATGCTGCGCGAGGCCGGCGTCGGCATCGCCTATCATGCCAAACCACGCGTCAGCGCCGAAGCCGACATCGCCATCGAACACGGCGGCCTCGACGCCATTCTGCGGCTGTATCACTGAGCGACGACCATGCCGGACAAACAAGCCCCCGATCTGCCGCTGCTGGATACCGTCAGCTTCGACGCCGAACTCCCCTTCCTCGCCCAGCCGCTGGACGGCGACTACCCGCCCCGGCTGCAGCGCGAAACCCGGCTGGCGATGCGCGTGCTGGCGGCTCCGGGCG
Source organism: Chromobacterium sp. CV08 (assembly GCF_051129845.1). Classification (NCBI taxonomy): domain Bacteria; kingdom Pseudomonadati; phylum Pseudomonadota; class Betaproteobacteria; order Neisseriales; family Chromobacteriaceae; genus Chromobacterium; species Chromobacterium sp. CV08. The sequence goes on along the minus strand of NZ_CP150453.1, from coordinate 1,419,978 downwards.
AAACGCCGGACGACACCAATCCGGTGTTGATGCGGCTGGAAGCCAAGCTGGATCTGGCACTGGAGGTGTCGCTGCTGGGGCGCCATCCGGACCGGCCGGCCTGCGCGCCGTGCCGCCTGGGCTTGCACGCGGCGGCCTGGCAGGACAATCAGGCCTGGCGGCCGGGGCAGTCCCTGCTGCTTTCGCTGTACCCGAATCCGGACTCGGCGCTCAGCCTGTTCCTGTACGGCAAGGTGACGCTGTGTCAGCCGCTGGGGCAGCGATTCCTGGCGGTGGCCGACATCAGCGCCTCCTTCGACCAGGACACGCTGCTGATGTGGGAGAAATGGGTGTTCCGACGCCACCGCCGCGCGATACTGGAGCGCTAGGCTCCCGTCCCGCGGCGCTCAGCCGCCGGTCATCGACATGAAGCGCACCAGCTTCTTCGGCTGCTCGCGGAACTCGTGGCGTTCCGGCTTCAACTCTATCGCCTCGCGGATGGCCGCCTCCAGGCCGGCGTCGTCGATGCCGGCGCGCAGCAGCGGACGCAACTCCATCTTCTCCTCCTGCCCCAGGCACAGGTACAGCGTGCCGTCCACCGACAGCCGTACCCGGTTGCAAGTGGCGCAGAAATGCTGCGAGATCGGCGTGATCACGCCCAGCGAAAAAACCCCGTCGCGGCTGCTCCAGTAACGGGCCGGACCGCCGCCCAGCTCCCTGGCCTGCTCGACCAGGTCGAAGCGTCGCGACAGGCGCTCCAGCACCGGCTGCAGATCCAGATAGTGCGCGGAGCGGCCGGTCTCGCCCATAGGCATCGCTTCTATCAGCCTCAGTATCAGCCCTTGTTCGACGCAGAAGGCCGCCATCGCCTCGATATCGGCGTCGTTGACGTCGCGCATCGCCACCATGTTTATCTTGATCGGCGAGAAGCCCGCCGCCTTCGCCGCCGCCAGCCCCTCCAGCACCTTGGGCAGGCTGTCGCTGCCTGTGATTTGCTCGACGCAGTCGCGCCTCAGCGAGTCCAGGCTCAGATTGATGCGGCTGACGCCGGCGGCGCGGAGCGCGGCGGCATGGCGCTGCAACTGGGTGCCGTTGGTGGTCAGCGACAAATCCTGCAGCCCCGGCAGCGCCGACAGCCTGGCCGCCAGCGCCGGCAGATCGCGGCGCAACAGCGGCTCGCCGCCGGTCAGCCGCACCCGGCGCGTGCCCAGCCGGGCGAACACCGCCACCACCCGCTCGATCTCGTCGAACGTCAGCCAGTTGTCCGGCTCCTCGAAATGCTTGAAGCCCTTGGGCAGGCAATAGTTGCAGCGCAAATCGCAGCGGTCGGTCACCGATAGCCGCAGATACTCGATCGCGCGGCCAAATCGATCAATCAGCATGTCTCCTCCAAGCTCGTTGCGCCGTATCGATTGGTCGCAGCGGAGCAGACAATCTGTCTCCATTTCGACAATCTGGCACCTCAATATCTGAACAGCCAACGAACGCTATATGAATTGTACTTCAGCCGGCCTCCCGGCACCGGGCAATCCGTTCGATAGTTGACAAAATCCAAATATTTCCGGGGAAAGCGCCCCGCATCGTCTCCGTCGGCCATTCTCCCCGCCCCCGGCACGACCCCTCGCCGTCCGCCATCGCCGCCATTACAGTCAAAGCGCTCTCTATTTATATTTCATATCAAGATGTTGGACAGGTTTCACCGGCAAGTCGGCTACATAGAACTTCACAAAAAAACCCGCTTTCGACAATTCGCCGTTCCTATACTGGTCGCGCCAATTTATTCAAATTGGATAGCACGAAACGACCGACGGAAGCCCGAACGCGCCGCACAGGCCCGCAGGAGAAGACGACGCGGCCGTTCCGTCCGGATCGCGCCGCCAAGCGCGACCCACACCATACAAAGGAGAAAGTCGACATGACAAAAACATTCCAAATAAGCAGTCTGGCCGCCGCCCTGCTCGCCGCGGCCTCCTCCGGCGCGATGGCCGCCACCGCCGTCGACCTCGGCAAGGTCGAACAGACCGCGCCGGCGCAGAAACTGACCGTCACCGTCGCCCTGCACCTGCGCGACCGCGACGCCGCCGCGCGCTATCTGCAGGAAGTCCATACGCCGGCCAGCCCGAACTATCATCGCTTCCTGAGTCCGGCGGAATTCCGCGCCCGCTTCGCGCCGACCGACGCCTCCGTCGAGCGGATCAGCGCCCGTCTGCAGGCCGCCGGCCTCGGCGTCAAGCGCATAGGCAGCTCTCTGCTGCAAGTCAGCGGCCCGGCCGCCACCGTACAGAAAGCTTTCGGCGCCGAAGTGCACGTCTTCCAGAACAAGACCGCCGTCCAGGGCGCCTCCCGCTATATCGCGCCGGTTCGCGCCTCCGCGCCGGCGGTGGATCTGAGCGAGGTCCAGGCCGTGATCGGCCTGGACAGCCGCCCGCACTTCCGCCCGCATCTGCGCCAGCTGCCCAACCATCTGCAGCCGGCCGGCGGCGGGAGCGGCGCGCCGGTGACCGGCGGCAACGCCCCCGGCCAATGGACGGTGACCGATCTGGCCCGCTACTACAACATCACGCCGCTGTACAACAAGGGCATACACGGCAAGGGCGCCACCATAGGCATCGTCACGCTGGCCAGCTTCACGCCGTCCGACGCCTTCCAGTACTGGAACCAGCTCGGCCTCGCCGCCGATCCGAACCGGCTGACGGTGGTCGACATCGACGGCGGCCCGGGCGCCCCCAGCGACGACGGCGGCTCCGACGAAACCACGCTGGACGTCGAGCAGTCGGGCGGCATCGCGCCGGCGGCCAAGATCATCGTCTACCAGGCGCCGAACACCACGCAGGGTTTCGTCGACGCCTTCGCCCAGGCGATAGAATCCAACGCCGCGGACACCTTGTCGGTCAGCTGGGGCGAGTGGGAATGGTTCGATCAACAGAGCCAGGCGGCCAATCCGGTGGCCGGCAAGAGCACCGATGTGCTGCAGGCCTACCATGATCTGTTCCTGCAGGCCGCGCTGCAGGGCCAGACCCTATTCGCCGCCGCCGGTGATGCCGGCGCATACGACGTCAACCGCGCCGCCCCGCTGCCGCAATACGGCAAGGTGCTGTCGGTGGACAGCCCGGCCAACCAGCAATTCATCACCGCCGCCGGCGCCACCACCGTGCCCGCCACGCTGACCTTCCACCCGAACGGCAAGGCGATGCAGGTCAAGATCTCCAGCGAACGCACCTGGGGCTGGGACTACCTGGATGGCCTGTGCAAGGCGCTGGGCAAGGATGCCGTCGCCTGCGGCATCTTCCCGGTCGGCGGCGGCGGCGGCGTCAGCGGCTGGATCAGCCGCCCCTTCTACCAGAACTGGGTGCCGGGCATGCAGAACACGCCGGCCGGCCAGCAACTGGTCGACACCAGCCAGACGCCGCCGCAGGTGATCGCCAGCGTGCCCGCCCACTTCAAGGGTCGCAACGTGCCTGACATCTCGATGAACGGCGATCCGGAGACCGGCTACGTGGTGTACTACACGTCCAGCAAGAACGGCTTCTCGGTGCTGAGCAACAACGGCGGCACCAGCTTCGTCGCGCCGCAACTGGCCGGCATCACCGCGCTGCTGAACCAGTCCATGGGCGGTCGCCTGGGCCTGCTCAACTTCTCGCTGTACGGCCTCCTGGCCACCGGCCACGCCTATCACGGCTTCGGCCGCCACGGCGCGCCGCTGCGCGATGTCGCCGCCGGCGGGAACTGGGGCTACGCCGCCCACCGCGGCTACGACCAGGCCACCGGCGTCGGCGTGCCGGACGTCGCCAACCTGGACGCCGCGCTGCGCCGCTACTTCTGGTTCTGACCCCGCCCTGCCGCAATCGGAAACGGCCCCGTACGGGGCCGTTTCTCTCGGCGCTGTTCAAAATCTCTTGAGGGCGGGCCTCAGCGGCCGCCTGCATGGCGGAAGCGGTCCACCAGCTCGGCCAATTGCGACGCCGCGCCGTTCAGCCGCTTCGACAAGGCCGCCACCTCCCCCACCATGTCGGAGTTCGACTCCGCCAGCGAGGCGATGACGCTGATATTGCTGGCAACCTCGCTGCTGGCCTGGCTCTGCTCGGCCATCGCCGCCGCCGTGCCCTGGCTCTTGCTGGCCGCCTCGGCCGCTTCGCCGTGTATGTGTTCCAGATCGCCGACGGTCTGCCCGACCATCTGCATGCCGGACTCCATCCGCTGCCGGGCCTCCTGCATGTGCAGCGCGGCGGTCTGCGTCTCCGAGCGTATGTCCTCGATCAACGCGGTGATGTCCAGCGTCTCCTTGCCGGTACGCTCGGCCAGCTTTCTCACCTCGTCGGCGACGACGGCGAAGCCTCGGCCCATTTCACCGGCTCGCGCCGCCTCTATCGCCGCGTTCAAAGCCAATAGATTGGTCTGGTCGGCGATTTCGCGGATGGCCGTGATGATGGACCGGATATCCTCCGACTTGCGCTGCAAGGTCTCGATGCGGCCGCCGGCGTCGTCCAGCACGCTGGCGGTCTGGCTGATCGCGGTCGCGGTGCTGCTCATCCTCTCCCGGCCGCCGGTCACGCTGCTCTGCATCTGCTGCGCGACCGCCAGCGACAGCCGGGTATTGTCGCTGACCGCCTCGATCCCGGCCGTCATCTGCTCGACCGCCGCCGCGATCTGCGCCGCCGACTGGCTTTGGGTGTTGGAGGCATCGGCCGCACGCTGCGAAATCGACAACATCGCGTCGGCGGCGTCCACCACCTGGTGCGCATTGTCCTTGACCTGCCCAAGCGTCTGGGCAAAGGCCTCGACCAACTGGTCGAAGGCCAGGCCCATCCGGGCGACCTCGTCGGCGCCGTCGATCTTCGCGCGCGGCCCCAGATCGAGATCGCGGCTCATCGTCGTCATCAAGCCCTCCAGATACAGCACCGGGCCGTGGACGCTGCGGTAGATCAGCCATCCCATCACGCACAGCAACAGGATCACCAGGCCGGAGCCCGTCAGCGTCCATTGCAGATCGCGCCGCGCCTGATCCACCTTGCCGGCCACCTGCTGCGCCAGACTCTGCAGCAATTGATCCTGCAAGGCCTTCAGCGCGCCGATGCGCGCGGTCGTCGCCTTGAACCAGTCGGCGGCGGCCATGCCCAGCGGCTGGCCCAGCGGCGTCTTCAGCAGCTTGTCGCGCATGCCCTGCACCCGCTGGTTCTCCGGCCCCTGCTCCAGCGCATCCATCTGGCCGCGCAAGGCCTCCGGCGCCATCAAGGCGAACTGGCCTTTGCAAGCCTGCTGCCTGGCCGCCAGACCGGCCGCCTGCGCGAACGCCGCCTGATCGAAAGCCCCGGCGTTGAGCGCGCCGTTGACGAAACCCCGCTCCCGGCCGGCGAACTCCTTCTCGCACTGCAGGCTGAGCAGCGCCGCGGTGCTGCGTAGCAGATCGCCGTCGCTATTGGCCTGCGCCAGATTCGCGATCAGGCCGATCAGGCCGTCGATACGGCTGGAATACGCCGCAAACGCGTCGGCCGGCGCGACACCGCGGCCGGCCACCCTGCCGCGCAGGGCCTGCAACTCGCTCAATTGGCGCCCCGTCTCCTTCGCGCCCGCCGCTATCGTACCGTCACTCAAACCGTCGGCCTGCTGCTGAAACGCGGTCAGGCTCTTGTCGCTGGCCCTTCGGGCCTGATTCAACGCATCGGGCAGGACCGCCGCCTTGCCGCTGAGAAAACCGTTGCTCAGACCGCGCTCGGCCTGCAGATCATGGATCAGCTGGCTGGAAACGACGGCCAAGGCAATCAGCCGGTCGGAGCGCTGCATCTCGTCCAGCGTATGCAGACGGTCGCGGGCCAATACCATCGCCAGCACAATCATCACAAGCGAAAACGGCACGATCAACAGCAGCAGCTTATTGGCCAGCGACAGTCGCGACAGCATGATCCACCTCTCCCAAGCATCGAATGCGCAGCCGGCGCCCGCTCCACCCGCGAACGAAGCTCCCCATACATCGGCCCCGGAAAACCCGATGCGGCGGCAATGGCAGCCGTCCGCACCATTACTCTTTCTAGTCGACTGATGCAAAAAGCGCCCGGAATCCGGGCGCTTTCGCGGCAATACGGGCAGGCGGGGTCCCGCAGCCGGTCAACGGCAGCGGTGATGGCGATGATGCCGATGGCAACGCTTGTAACGCGGTCTGTCGTCGTCCCTGCGCTCGGCGTTGCGGCCGTAGTTGTTGCCGATGGCGGCGCCGGCGCCGCCGCCGAGCGCGCCGCCCAGAATGGCGCCGTCTCGACCGCCGACCGAATGGCCGATCGCCGCGCCCGCCGCGCCGCCGAGCGCGCCGCCGACTATGGTGCTGGTGGCGGTATCGGCGCAGGCCGCGCCTGCGAACAGGCTCAGGCCCAGGGCAAACATCAGAACGCTAGACTTCATTGCTATCACTCGCTGGAAAATCGAAGCCAAAGCATAAGGCTTGCCCCGAACGGCGTCTGTATCCGAATGTTAGCAATTGTTCGCATTCATTTACATGACCGCCGCCGTCGCTACTGCTGCAGATAGTCGAAGGCCACCACGCCGAGATCCAGCGTCAGATCGCAGATGAAATGCCGCGCCGACAACACTTCCAGCACCGGCAGCTGGGACACCGGCGCCAGCGCGTGCGGATGCAGTTCCAGCGAGCCCGGCGCGCTCCAGGCGCCTTTGATCGTAACGTCGGTGGTATGGTAGCGCACCAGCTCGCAGATCCGCGGCGTGCCGTCGACATGCGGAATGATCTTCAGCAGGAAGTTAGGCTCCGCCAGGCTGGCCAGCAAACCGGCCTGATCCAGCGTCTGATACTTGTAGCCCATCGTGCCGGTGGCGACGCGCACCGGGCCGAAATCCAGGCTGCCGACCAAGGTGTCCTGATGCACCTCCAAGCGCGGCCGACCCGCCTTCTTCGGAAATCCCCACAACTCGCGCCCACCGGCCAGCGGCGGCTGGTCGTCCAGGAACATAGAATGCACATAGCTGCCGCGCACCCCCTGAAAAGTCACCGGAATCACCTGCCCGCTCTCGGAATAGTCGCCGAAACCGGTGGAATCCGGCATCCGGATGAATTCATACTTGACCACCGGCTCCGCCGGCAACAGCGGCTCCGGCAACACGGCCTCGATCGCCGCCGGATCGGTCCGATAAGTGATGACCATGTATTCCCGGTTGACGAAGCGGTACGGGCCGGGCGGGAAGGCCGGGCTGGTCAGCGGCATCGCATAGGCGTGATTCCGCACTTCTTGCTGTTTCATCGAGGTCCTCCTCATATCAAGACGCAAAGACAGGCCACGGACGCGGCTGCCATCTGGCGGGCAAGGCCAAGATAAGCCGGCTTCGGCCAGGCCTCAATATGCTGAACGGACAGCGGGCTGCCGCCGCAACGTCAATCCCCTACTGATGGGCGGGGAGTTGACTGATGCGGCAAGCCCGACCATGATGGCAGGCAAACACACCCCCGGCTTCAGACAGGACACCCAATGAACGCAGCCAAGAAAATCCGCCGTTTCATCGAAGAAGGACACGATCCGCAACAGATGCAGGTGCTGAAAGAACTGGCCGCCGCGCTGGAAATGGGCCGCTCCTTCGATCTGAGCCAACTGTACGACATCGACATGCGCTACTTCGACGTCGCCATCGACCTGTTGAAGGATTGGCGCTTCGATCATCACATCAGCTCGCGCAGCAAACTGCTGGAGCAGCTGCTGACCGAAATCGCGCCGCAGCAGCGCGCAGCATCCAGCGCGGAAGAGGTCATCGCCGGCGTACAGCAGTCCATGGAAACCGGCGACAAGAAGAAAACCAAACGCTAGCCGGCCAGACTGTCGGCCGCCGTCTGCCAGGCCTGCAGATCGGCGCTGCGCAGCCCCAGTTCCAGCAGGGCCATCACCCGCCAGGCTTCGCGCGCCGGCACCGGATTGGCTCCCCCGGCCAGAATCGCGTCGCGCACCGTAGCGTAATACCGCGTGTAGGCGCCGTCCGGCCCCGCATAGTCGGCCGTCTCTCCGGCGGCTCCCATCACCCGCCCCGGATGCGGATCACGTCCCCAGCCCGGCCCTCCCGGCCGGATCCCTGCTTTCAAGGCATCCTCCTGCGTATCCAGACCATATTTGGTGAAGCTGCCTTCGCTGCCATGGACGATGAAGCGCGGTCCGGCATCGGCCACCAGCGTGCCGGCATGCAGCAATACCCGCTTGTCCGGATAGCGCAGCAAGGCGTGGAACCAGTCGTCGCCGACCGCCCCGTCGCGCAGCACCGCCAATTCCAGCAAGATGGCCTGCGGCAGACCAAACAGCTGCACCGCCTGGTCGAGCAGGTGCGGCCCCAGGTCGTACCACAGCCCGGCGCCCGGCTGGTCGGACTCGCGCCAGCGCTGCCTCGCCTGCGGCCGGTAACGATCGAAATGCGACTCGAAATGCACGATGCGTCCCAGGCGCCCGTCCTGCAACAAGCCGCGCAAGGCCAGAAAATCGGCGTCCCATCGACGATTGTGAAACACCGACAGCAAGCGGCCTTCCCGTTCCGCCAATTCGCACAGCTGGCGGGCCTCGTCGGCCCGCACCGTGAACGGCTTGTCCACCACCACATGCTTGCCGGCTCGCAAAGCCGCCTGGGCCAGCGGGAAGTGGCTGTCGTTCGGCGTCGCGATCACCACCAGATCGATATCGTCGGCCGCCAGCAAGTCTTCCGGCGCGGCGAACAGCCTGGCATCAGGCAGCGCCCTCCTCACCTGCTCCGGCCTGCTTGAGGCCACTGCGGCCAGTTCCATGCCATCGGTCGCCTGCAGCAAGGGGGCATGAAAGGTCGCACCGGCATAGCCGTATCCCAGTAAACCGGCCCGCAATCGTTCAGTCATCTCGCTCCTCCAGTTCAAGCCCCTATGATACGTTGGCGAGCGGTAGAACCGGAATCCCGTGCCGCTAGCCGGAAACGACAAAGCCCCGCCGGATACCCGGCAGGGCTTGTGTTTGGGGGCGCGGCCCACCAATGCACAAAGCCCAGCTCGTCTGAGCTGGGCTTCGTTATTGGGCGTCTGGCGGTGTCCTACTTTCACATGGCGAATGCCACACTATCATCGGCGCTAAGGCGTTTCACGGTCCTGTTCGGGATGGGAAGGCGTGGGACCACCTCGCTATGGCCACCAGACATAAACTGGTACAAACTCAAGAAGCCTGAATCAGAACATCGCCCTGATTCTCGAATATTCGGTATTTAATTGTGTCGCACACACACTCTATCTCGCGTCTCGGCAGCTAAACGAATCTCAGATTCGCACGCTATCCCAAGCCACTCAAATGATAGGATCAAGCCTCACGAGCAATTAGTATCGGTTAGCTTCACGCCTCACAGCGCTTCCACACCCGACCTATCAACGTCCTGGTCTCGAACGACTCTTCAGGGAGGTCAAGCCTCCAGGGAAGTCTCATCTTCAGGCAAGTTTCCCGCTTAGATGCTTTCAGCGGTTATCTCTTCCGAACTTAGCTACCCGGCGATGCCACTGGCGTGACAACCGGTACACCAGAGGTTCGTCCACTCCGGTCCTCTCGTACTAGGAGCAGCCCCCGTCAAACTTCCAACGCCCACTGCAGATAGGGACCAAACTGTCTCACGACGTTTTGAACCCAGCTCACGTACCACTTTAAATGGCGAACAGCCATACCCTTGGGACCGGCTACAGCCCCAGGATGTGATGAGCCGACATCGAGGTGCCAAACACCGCCGTCGATGTGAACTCTTGGGCGGTATCAGCCTGTTATCCCCGGAGTACCTTTTATCCGTTGAGCGATGGCCCTTCCATTCAGAACCACCGGATCACTATGTCCTGCTTTCGCACCTGCTCGACTTGTCGGTCTCGCAGTTAAGCTACCTTTTGCCATTGCACTATCAGCACGATTTCCGACCGTACCTAGGTAACCTTCGAACTCCTCCGTTACACTTTGGGAGGAGACCGCCCCAGTCAAACTGCCTACCATGCACTGTCCCCAATCCGGATCACGGACCAAGGTTAGAACCTCAAACACACCAGGGTGGTATTTCAAGGTCGGCTCCACTGAAACTAGCGTCTCAGCTTCAAAGCCTCCCACCTATCCTACACAAGTCTGTTCAAAGTCCAATGCAAAGCTACAGTAAAGGTTCACGGGGTCTTTCCGTCTAGCAGCGGGGAGATTGCATCTTCACAAACACTTCAACTTCGCTGAGTCTCAGGAGGAGACAGTGTGGCCATCGTTACGCCATTCGTGCGGGTCGGAACTTACCCGACAAGGAATTTCGCTACCTTAGGACCGTTATAGTTACGGCCGCCGTTTACCGGGGCTTCGATCAAGAGCTTGCACCCCATCACTTAACCTTCCGGCACCGGGCAGGCGTCACACCGTATACGTCCACTTTCGTGTTGGCACAGTGCTGTGTTTTTGTTAAACAGTCGCAGCCACCGATTCTCTGCGACCTGTCGAAGCTTCAGACGCGAAGTCCTACACCTCAACAGGCATACCTTCTCCCGAAGTTACGGTATCAATTTGCCGAGTTCCTTCTCCTGAGTTCTCTCAAGCGCCTTAGAATTCTCATCCTGCCCACCTGTGTCGGTTTGCGGTACGGTTCTTATGTAGCTGAAGCTTAGTGGCTTTTCCTGGAAGCGTGGTATCAGTCACTTCGGGTCCGTAGACCCTCGTTATCACGTCTCGGCCTTAAGGAGAGGCGGATTTGCCTACCTCTCCAGCCTACCGGCTTGAACAGACACTTCCAACCGTCTGCTGACCTAACCTTCTCCGTCCCCACATCGCACTACATAAAAGTACGGGAATTTTAACCCGTTTCCCATCGACTACGCTTTTCAGCCTCGCCTTAGGGGCCGACTCACCCTACGCCGATGAACGTTGCGTAGGAAACCTTGGGCTTTCGGCGAGCGGGCTTTTCACCCGCTTTATCGCTACTCATGTCAGCATTCGCACTTCTGATATCTCCAGCATCCCTTACGAGACACCTTCACAGACCTACAGAACGCTCCCCTACCACGCACAGTAAACTGTGCATCCGCAGCTTCGGTTATCAGTTTGAGCCCCGTTACATCTTCCGCGCAGGACGACTCGACCAGTGAGCTATTACGCTTTCTTTAAATGATGGCTGCTTCTAAGCCAACATCCTGGCTGTCTAGGCCTTCCCACTTCGTTTACCACTTAACTGATCATTTGGGACCTTAGCTGGCGGTCTGGGTTGTTTCCCTCTTGACGATGGACGTTAGCACCCACCGTCTGTCTCCCATGCTCGCACTTTCCGGTATTCAGAGTTTGCCATGGTTTGGTAAATCGCAATGACCCCCTAGCCATAACAGTGCTTTACCCCCGGAAGTGATACATGAGGCACTACCTAAATAGTTTTCGGGGAGAACCAGCTATCTCCGAGTTTGTTTAGCCTTTCACCCCTATCCACAGCTCATCCCCTAGTTTTGCAACACTAGTGGGTTCGGACCTCCAGTGCGTGTTACCGCACCTTCATCCTGGCCATGGATAGATCACTCGGTTTCGGGTCTACGCCCAGCAACTCAATCGCCCTATTCGGACTCGGTTTCCCTACGCCTCCCCTATTCGGTTAAGCTTGCTACTGAACGTAAGTCGCTGACCCATTATACAAAAGGTACGCAGTCACGGAACAAGTCCGCTCCCACTGTTTGTATGCATCCGGTTTCAGGTTCTATTTCACTCCCCTCCCGGGGTTCTTTTCGCCTTTCCCTCACGGTACTGGTTCACTATCGGTCGATCACGAGTATTTAGCCTTGGAGGATGGTCCCCCCATCTTCAGACAGGATTTCGCGTGTCCCGCCCTACTTCTCGTATGCCTAGTTCTTGCGATGCGTTTTCGTGTACGGGGCTATCACCCACTACGGCTGGACTTTCCATTCCATTCCACTAACGCAACTCATAACACATACAGGCTGTTCCGCGTTCGCTCGCCACTACTTACGGAATCTCGGTTGATTTCTATTCCTCGAGTTACTTAGATGTTTCAGTTCACTCGGTTCGCCTCCACTGACCTATGGATTCAGTCAGGGATCTCCTTGCGGAGGGGTTTCCCCATTCGGACATCGCGGGATCAAAGCTCTATTGCCAGCTCCCCCGCGCTTTTCGCAGGCTTACACGTCCTTCATCGCCTGTGATCGCCAAGGCATCCACCAGATGCACTTAGTCGCTTGACCCTATCATTTCAGTAACCTAGATCACCAAAACGACAGAGAGTGTTTGTGCGACGACTGCACCGCCCCTTTTGATATGGCGACGCAGCCTTAGATACAATCAAATACCCAAGATGACGATTCATTCAACAGAAGAGTTAACTCCTGCTGTTTGTCTCGCCGTCTTATATATTCGGCTTCTTCAGTTTGTTAAAGATCGGGCGTTTCAACAACGCAAACAGAATCAAACTTTTCAATTCGATTTTGTTTGCGGCGTATGGTGGAGGATGACGGGATCGAACCGACGACCCCCTGCTTGCAAAGCAGGTGCTCTCCCAACTGAGCTAATCCCCCTCTTTTTGTCCCATGCTGCGTTGCTCCGTCGCTCGTGTACATCTGTACACGTCGCGCCCTCGCGCCTTGCCTGGCACAAAAATGGCTTTCTGTAGTGCTCATCAGAACACCCAGAGTGTAACTGGTGGGTCTGGTAGGACTCGAACCTACGACCCCTGCGTTATCAACACAGTGCTCTAACCAGCTGAGCTACAAACCCAGTTGACTTATGAGATCGTGCTCTGCACAACCTCAATGCCCTTCAAATCAAATAACCGATAGGCTGTAAGTACTTGGCAATCGCCATTCTCTAGAAAGGAGGTGATCCAGCCGCAGGTTCCCCTACGGCTACCTTGTTACGACTTCACCCCAGTCATGAATCCCACCGTGGTAAGCGGCCTCCTTGCGGTTAGCCTACCCACTTCTGGTGAAACTCACTCCCATGGTGTGACGGGCGGTGTGTACAAGACCCGGGAACGTATTCACCGCAGCATGCTGATCTGCGATTACTAGCGATTCCGACTTCACGCACTCGAGTTGCAGAGTGCGATCCGGACTACGATCGGTTTTCTGAGATTAGCTCCACCTCGCGGCTTGGCAACCCTCTGTACCGACCATTGTATGACGTGTGAAGCCCTGCTCATAAGGGCCATGAGGACTTGACGTCATCCCCACCTTCCTCCGGTTTGTCACCGGCAGTCTCATTAGAGTGCCCAACCAAATGATGGCAACTAATGACAAGGGTTGCGCTCGTTGCGGGACTTAACCCAACATCTCACGACACGAGCTGACGACAGCCATGCAGCACCTGTGTTACGGCTCCCTTTCGGGCACCAAGCCATCTCTGGCAAGTTCCGTACATGTCAAGAGCAGGTAAGGTTTTTCGCGTTGCATCGAATTAATCCACATCATCCACCGCTTGTGCGGGTCCCCGTCAATTCCTTTGAGTTTTAACCTTGCGGCCGTACTCCCCAGGCGGTCAATTTCACGCGTTAGCTACGCTACCAAGGATTCAAACCCCCAACAGCTAATTGACATCGTTTAGGGCGTGGACTACCAGGGTATCTAATCCTGTTTGCTCCCCACGCTTTCGTGCATGAGCGTCAGTGTCATCCCAGGGGGCTGCCTTCGCCATCGGTATTCCTCCACATCTCTACGCATTTCACTGCTACACGTGGAATTCTACCCCCCTCTGACGCACTCTAGTCGTGCAGTCTCCAATGCCGTTCCCAGGTTGAGCCCGGGGCTTTCACATCAGACTTGCACAACCGCCTGCGCACGCTTTACGCCCAGTAATTCCGATTAACGCTCGCACCCTACGTATTACCGCGGCTGCTGGCACGTAGTTAGCCGGTGCTTATTCTTCAGGTACTGTCATCCCCCAAGGGTATTAACCCTGGGGATTTCCTCCCTGACAAAAGTCCTTTACAACCCGAAGGCCTTCTTCAGACACGCGGCATGGCTGGATCAGGCTTGCGCCCATTGTCCAAAATTCCCCACTGCTGCCTCCCGTAGGAGTCTGGGCCGTGTCTCAGTCCCAGTGTGGCGGATCATCCTCTCAGACCCGCTACTGATCGTCGCCTTGGTGAGCCTTTACCTCCCCAACTAGCTAATCAGACATCGGCTGCTCGTATAACGTGAGGCCTTACGGTCCCCCACTTTCCCCCTCAGGGCGTATGCGGTATTAATCCGGCTTTCGCCGAGCTATCCCCCATTACACGGCACATTCCGATGCATTACTCACCCGTTCGCCACTCGTCAGCGGTGCAAGCACCCTGTTACCGTTCGACTTGCATGTGTAAAGCATGCCGCCAGCGTTCAATCTGAGCCAGGATCAAACTCTTCAGTTCAATCTCATAGCAATTTTCTGGCACGCAAGTTCAAAGAAATAACTGGTATTTCCTATCTCTTGCAGTGCAAGTGTCGGCTTTCGCCAAGCACTTACACCTATCGGTTATTCGTTCTGTTAAAGAGCGGTGCCGATCGCTGCGTCGTCTTCGTCGGGAACCGTTTCGTTTCCGTCGTTTCGTTCGCTGCGTCAGCTGAGGAGGCGAACTATACGCCCCGCCCCCGGACCCGTCAACACCTTTTGCGATAAATTTCGCAGAATTCCTTCAGACAAACCACAAAGCCATGATTTCAAAAGAAAAGATCACAGACCGGCATTCAGAAATGCGATGCCATCCCGCGCCCGATCGACGATGGGAAAGCGCGCCGCCAAACAAAAACCGGCTCGAATCATAGACTCGAACCGGTTTGCCTATACCTTTAAATATAGATAAGGGCTGATCACTCTTCGCCGGTGCGCCGCTTGGCATTGCTCCTGCCGCTGCCGCGCTTGCGCGCGACAGGCTGGGCCGGCGTCTCCGCCGGCGCGGCTTCCGGACTGCTCTTCGCAGCCTGGCGACGCGCCGCCGGCTTTGCCGCAGGCGGTTTCGGCGCCTGGACGTTCGCCGGCTTTTCATCGGCCGGCTTCGTCGTACGGACACGTCCTTTCGGCGTCGCCGGTCTGGCAGCCGCGGCCTTCGCCTCGGGCGCCGCCTCAGGCTTCAGCTCGGATGCCTTGTTCGTCGCCGGCTTCGCGGCCTGCGGGGCTGCGGACTGATCTTCGCCGGCGGCCTGGGCCGGGCGCCTACGGCCTCTCGGCGCCTGCGGCAAGCCTGCCGGCTTGGCCGTAGACTCCACCGGTTCGCTGACCGGAGAGGCCGGTTCAGCCGGACGCGTCTCCACCGGAGTCTCGGCCTTTGCGCCGCGACGGCGACGGCCAGACCGGCTCGCAGGCCGTTTCTCGGCCGGTTCCTCATCCGCGACCGGCGCCGACGGCGCATCCTTGATCAGCGCGAAATCCACCTGGGAGCTTTCGAGATTGGCGCCCATCACCTTGACGGTCAGCGTGTCGCCAAGCCGGTACTGGACCCCGCTCTTTTCGCCGACGATGGCCTGGATGTCCTTCTTGAAGTGGAAGTAGTCCTTGCCCAATTCGGAGATGTGCACCAGGCCCTCCGCGTAGACCTCGTCCAGCAGCACGAACACGCCGAAACTGGTGACCGCGCTGATCTTGCCCTGGAAGACCTCGCCGACCTTGTCGCGCATATAGTAGGTCTTCAGCCAGGATTCGACGTCGCGGCTGGCGTCGTCGGCGCGGCGTTCGGTCATCGAGCAATGCACACCCAGCTGCGCCCACTTGCCGGGCTTGTACTTGCCGCCCTTCAGCACCGCCTTGATCGCGCGATGGACCAGCAGGTCCGGATAGCGGCGGATCGGCGAGGTGAAGTGGGTATAGGCCTCGTAGGCCAGACCGAAGTGGCCGTTGTTGTCCGGCGTGTAGACCGCCTGCTGCATCGAACGCAGCAACATGGTCTGCAGCACCGCAGCGTCCGGGCGGCCGTGGATCTCTCCGGCCAGCTTGCCGTAGTCCTTGGCGGTGGGCTTGTCGCCTCCGCCCAGCGTCAGACCGACCAGACGCAGATAGGTGCGCAGGTTTTCCAGCTTTTCCTCGGTCGGCCCCTCATGGACGCGGTACAGCGCCTTGTGGCCGTTCTTCTGAAGGAAATCGGCCGAGCAGACATTAGCCGCCAGCATGCACTCCTCGATCAGGCGGTGCGCGTCATTGCGCACCACCGGCACGATGCGCTCGATCTTGCCCTTGTCGTTGAAGATCATCTGGGTTTCGACCGAGTCGAACTCGATCGCGCCGCGCTTGGCGCGCGCGGCCAGCAGGATCTTGAACAGCGCGTACAGATCCTTCACATGCGGCAGCATCGCGTGGTCGGTGCCGTTCTGCAGCCAGTCCCATACCTGGTTGTAGGTCAGGCGGGCCTTGGACTGCATCACCGCCGGGTAGAACTTGTACTTCTTGACCTCGCCCTTGGCATTGATCTGCATGTCGCAGACCATGCACATCCGCTCGACGTCGGGATTCAGCGAACAGATGCCGTTGGACAGCGCCTCCGGCAGCATCGGGATCACCCTGCGCGGGAAGTAGACCGAGGTGCCGCGATCGAGCGCCTCCTTGTCCAGCGCGTCGCCGGGCTGCACGTAAAAGCTGACGTCGGCGATCGCCACCACCAGCCGATAGCCCTTGCCATGCTTCTCCGCGTATACCGCGTCGTCGAAATCGCGCGCGGTTTCGCCGTCTATCGTCACCAGCGGCAGATCGCGCAGATCGACGCGGTCCTTGGTCCAGTCCTTTTTGCGCACCTTCTTCGGCGTCGCCTTGGCCTGGGCCAGCGCTTCGTCGGGGAAGCGGTGCGGTAGCGCGTGCTTGCGCAGAGCGATCTCGATCTCCATGCCCGGATCGGCGTAGTTGCCGAGCACTTCGTCGACCCGGCCGACCGGCTGATGGTGGGCGTCCGGCTGCTGCAGGATGTCCACCATCACCACCTGGCCGTCCTTGGCGCCGGCTTCGCCGCCCGGCTCGATCAGGATGTCGTGGTTGAGACGGCGGTCTTCCGGTCGCACCACCCATACGCCGCGTTCGTGCTGGATGCGGCCGACCAAGCGGGTCACCGCGTGCTCCAGCACTTCGACGATCCGGCCCTCCTGCCGACCGCGGCGGTCGACTCCGGACGGCCGCACCATCACGCGGTCGCCGTGCATCACCTTCTTCATTTCGCGCTCGGGCAGGAAGATGTCGCTCCCGTTCCCCTCGCCCTCGTCCGGTATCGCGAAGCCGTAACCGTCGCGGTGGCCCGATACCTTGCAGCGGACCAGATCGAGTTTCTGGGCGACGCAGACAGCGCCCTTGCGGTTGATGATGATTTCGCCGTCGCGCTCCATCGCGCGCAAACGGCGTTCGAAATAAGTCGATTCGTCGCTGGCGATGGACAGCATCTGTCCCAATTCGTCAGGAAACAGCGGCACCCCCTGCTCGGCGAGTATCTGCATGATGAACTCGCGGCTGGGCAAGGGATTGGAATATTTGAGTTTTTCCCGTTCCAGGAAGGGGTCCCGGTCACGAAGGGAAAGCTTTTTTTGTTTTTTTTCTGATTGAGCCATTGACACCCTCTAGATAATGTCTATAATTCGCATCTCGTTGCAGCGATGCAACAAATGATACAGCAAAGCGACGCCCAGGTGGCGGAATTGGTAGACGCACTAGGTTCAGGTCCTAGCGCCCGCAAGGGTGTGGAAGTTCGAGTCTTCTCTTGGGCACCAATCTTACTATTGTAAGCCCGTTGCTAAGCTGGCATCATGAAAATCTGGTTGGCCCAGGTGGCGGAATTGGTAGACGCACTAGGTTCAGGTCCTAGCGCCCGCAAGGGTGTGGAAGTT
This sequence comes from Chromobacterium sp. CV08, assembly GCF_051129845.1. Classification (NCBI taxonomy): domain Bacteria; kingdom Pseudomonadati; phylum Pseudomonadota; class Betaproteobacteria; order Neisseriales; family Chromobacteriaceae; genus Chromobacterium; species Chromobacterium sp. CV08. The sequence goes on along the minus strand of NZ_CP150453.1, from coordinate 1,402,238 downwards.
CGAGTCTTCTCTTGGGCACCAACACAGATCGCTGTACACGGTATGAAGTCGTATGCCCAGGTGGCGGAATTGGTAGACGCACTAGGTTCAGGTCCTAGCGCCCGCAAGGGTGTGGAAGTTCGAGTCTTCTCCTGGGCACCAGATATTTGCAAATCTGGCGCTTTCAGTTCCAGGTTTCGGCAGTGACACAATCAGAGTTTTGCCCAGGTGGCGGAATTGGTAGACGCACTAGGTTCAGGTCCTAGCGCCCGCAAGGGTGTGGAAGTTCGAGTCTTCTCTTGGGCACCAAATTCAGCGAGACCCCATTGCTTCGGCAATGGGGTTTTCGTTTTTCAGCGTTCGGGGAAATGCACGCCCACCCGCAATCCCCCCTCAATCGCTTGATCCAGCGACAAGCGCGCGCCATGCCGCCCCGCGATCTCCCTGACGATGGCCAGCCCCAATCCGCTGCCATCCCGCCTCTCCCCAGCCAAGCGATAAAATCGCAGCAGCACCTTTTCCCGTTCGGCTTCCGGAATGCCTGGACCGCTGTCTCTCACCTCCAGGCAGGCATGCGGCCCATCCCGCACCGCCACCGTCACCACCGCCCCCTCCCCGGCGTAGCGCAAGGCGTTGTCCAGCAGATTGTTCAGCAACTCGCGCAGCAGGGCGCGATTGCCGCGAACCGACACGCTGTCCGCGCCCTCATAACCCAGATCCGCGCCGCACTCATGCGCGACGGCGGCCCATTCCAGCGCCACCTCGCGCGCCAGCGCCGCCGCGTCCACCCTTTCCAGCGCGATGGGCTGACCGTTGTCCGGCTCCAGCCGCGACATCTGCAGCAATTGCGCGACCATATGCCCCGCCTGGCGCAGGCCGGCCAGCAGTCGCCGCAGTTGCCGCCGCTGCTCGGCTGGCGCTTCCTCGCGCAAGGCCAGCTCAGCCTGGGTCTGCATCACCGCCAGCGGCGTCTTCAGTTGGTGGGCGGCGTCGTCGATGAAGCGCCGCCTGGCGGCGAACAAGCGCTGCAGCCGCTCGCCGTGCAGATTGAGCACATCCACCAGCGGCGTCAGCTCGCTGGGCAGTCCCGCCTTGGGCAGGGGCTCCAGATCGCCCTCCTTTCTGCCCGCCACTTCAGCCGACAAGCGCCGCAGGGGCCGCAGCCCGCGGCTGACCGCCAGCGAGACGATCAGCAGCAACGTCAACACCAGCAGGATTTCCTGCAGCAATGACCCCAACAGCAGGCTGCGCGCCAGCGCCTGTCTCGACTCCGGCGTCTCCGCCACCTGTACCCAGACATCCTGATCCCGCAACGTGAGCATGTCCCTCACCGACTGGCGCAGACTGACCAGCCTCACCTCCTCGCCCAGATAATCGGCGTCGGCGAACTGCAGCGCGGGCGCATCCTGCTCTTTCCTGGCCGGGGGCGGCAAGTCTTCGTAACCGGTCAGCGCCTTGCCCCGCGCGTCGCTGACCCGATAGAACACCTTGCCGGCGGCATTGCTCTCGAACATCTGCAAGGCGAAGTAGGGAATGTCCACCCTGATTTCCCCGCCGTGGCTGCTGACACCATTGGCGATGGCGCGCGCCGACGTATGCAGCATGCGGTCGAAAGCCGCATTGGCACCGGCCAGGCTGCGCTGGTAGGTCAGATAGGCGTCCAGCGACAGCAGCAACAACAAGGGCAGCAGCAATCCCCACAGCAAGCGCAGCCGCAGGCTGTCCGGCCGCCGCCAGGCCTGGCCATTAATCATGGCCGCCGTCCGTCCGCGCCAGCAGATAGCCCAGACCGCGCAAGGTGACGATGCCGACGTCTCCGTTCGCCAGCTTCTTGCGCAGCCGGTGAACGTAAATTTCCATGGCTTCGGCGCTGCCGGATTCGTCCAGGCCGAAAATGCGCTCGGACAGCGCGTCCTTGCTGATGGCTTTGCCGCCCTGCAGCATCAGCAGTTCCAGCACCGCGTGCTCGCGCGGCGTCAGCTTCAAGGCCTGCCCGGCCAGCGTGAACACTCGGCCCGCGCCGTCGTAGCTCAAGCCGCCCACGTTCAGCCGGTTATGGTCATGGCCATGGCTGCGGCGTATCAGCGCCCTCACCCGGGCTTCCAGCTCAATCAGGTCGAACGGCTTGGACAGGTAGTCGTCGGCCCCCATGTCCAGCCCCTTGACCCTGTCCTCTACCGAGCCGTGGGCGGTCAAAATCAGCACCGGCACCGATTTGCGCCGGGCGCGCAAGCGCCTGAGCACTTCCCAGCCATCCAGCCTGGGCAGGGCCAGATCCAGGATCACCAGCGCGTAGTCCTGGGTATGCAGCACATGGTCGGCGTCTTGTCCGTCGTGCATCGCGTCGACGGCGAAGCCCGCCTGCGTCAAGGCCTTGAGCAAGGATTCGGCCAGGGCCGGATTGTCTTCCACCAGGAGAATGCGCATGACTTGCCCAGCTGAAAGCGGATTGAAAGGTTTACTCTAATACCATGCTTGCCAGACCGCAGCCAATAGAGCGGCGGAACCGAGACGAGCCCGGACAGGGCTCCTACAGGAGAAGACGTCATGCATGGCAAGCTGAAACTATCACTGTGCGTCGCGGCGTTAAGCGGCGGCGCCTGGGCCGCGCCGGCTCACTATCCGTCCAGCTATCAGAATCTGGAAGCCGCCGCGGCCAAGGAAGGCAAGCTGATCATCTATTCCGCCACCGACAGCGCGATCGCCCGGCCGCTGCTGAAAGACTTTCAGACGCTCTATCCGGCGGTGAAGGTGGAATACCACGACATGAACACCACCGAGATCTACAACCGCTTCATCAGCGAGAACGCGGCCAACAGCGCCAGCGCCGACCTGGTCTGGAGTTCGGCGATGGATCTGCAGGTGAAGCTGGTCAACGACGGCTACGCCGCCAGCTACGCCTCGCCCGAAACGTCCAAGCTGCCCAAATGGGCCCATTACCAGCAGCAGGCTTACGCCACCACCTACGAGCCGGTGGCCATCGTCTACAACAAGCGCCTGCTCAAGCCGGCGGAAATCCCGCAGACCCGCGCCGACCTGATCCGCATCCTCAAGACCAATCCTTCGCGCTTCAAGGGCAAGGTCACCACCTACGACATCGAGCGTTCCGGCGTAGGCTTCAACTTCCTGACCCAGGACTACCGCTACAGCCCGCAGGGCGTCTGGGATCTGGTGCGCGCGCTGGGCCAATCGGGCGTCAAGCTGCAGACCTCCACCGGCGCGATGATGGAGCGCATCTCCTCCGGCGAGAATCTGATCGGCTACAACATCCTCGGCTCCTACGCCTTCGCCAAGGCCAAGAAGGACCCATCCATCGGCTACGTCTATCCCAAGGACTACACCCAGGTCGCCAGCCGTCTGGCCATCGTGTCCAAGAAGGCCAGAAACCCCAACGCCGCCCGCCTGTGGCTGGACTACCTGCTGTCCAAGCGCGGCCAGGACGTCCTCGCCAACCAGGCCGACCTGTTCTCCCTGCGCGCCGACGTCGGCGGCGCGGCCTCCCTGTCCGCGCTGAACCAGCAATTGGGCAGCAGCATCAGGCCGATCCAGATCGGCTCCGGCCTGCTGGTTTACCTGGACCAGGCCAAGCGGCTGGACTTCATGCGCAACTGGCAACAGGCGCTGAAGAACTGAGCCGCCGCCCGGCCATCCCGGCCGGGCCGGCGCTTCCCGTCCCGCGCACCGTCCCGGATCGCGCCGGACGCCCCCATTCCGGAGTCCAAGCCATGAATACCTCCACCGCCGCCGCCACGCCGCCGGCCGCGCCCGGCCGCGCGCTGGCCCGCCATCTTTGCTGGCGCACGCTGCTCATCGCCTGCGTCGCGCTGGCCGTGATGGCGCCGCTGTCGCTGGTGCTGTACCAGAGCCTGCTCAACCAACCCTTTTTCATGGCGGAGAAAAGCCTGGGGCTGGACGCCTATCGCTTCATCTTCGCCGACCCGGACTTCTGGTCCGCGCTGAAGAACTCGGTGGCGATCGCCGCCGGCATGGCGCTGATCGCCATTCCCCTGGGCGGCGTGCTCGCCTTTTTGATGGTCCGCACCGACCTGCCCGGCCGCCGCTGGCTGGAGCCGCTGCTGCTGACGCCGGTCTTCGTCTCGCCGATGGTGCTGGCTTTCGGCTATGTGGTGGCCGCCGGCCCGGTGGGTTTCCATTCGCTGTGGCTGAAGCAGCTGTTCGGCTGGGACGAGCTGCCGTGGAGCATCTATTCGCTGACCAGCATCGCCGTCATCGCCGGCCTCACCCACGTGCCGCACATCTATCTGTACGCCTCCGCCGCTCTGCGCAATCTGGGATCGGACGTGGAGGAGGCGGCGCGCGTGGCCGGGGCCAGCCCGTTCCGGGTCGCTCGCGACATCAGCCTGCCGATGATCATGCCCTCGCTGCTGTTTTCCGGCGTGCTGGTGCTGTTTCTGGGCTTCGAGATCTTCGGTCTGCCGCTGGTGCTGGGCGATCCGGAAGGCCATCTGGTGCTGGCCACCTATCTGTACAAGCTCACCAACAAGCTGGGCATTCCGTCCTATCACCTGATGGCCGCGGTGGCGGTATGCCTGATCGCCATCACCTTTCCGCTGGTGCTGCTGCAGCGCCGCCTGCTGCGCAGCGCCAACCGTTTCGTCACGGTAAAGGGCAAGGCCGGCCGCCGGCACGCGCTGTCGCTGGGCGCCTGGCGCTATCCCGCCGTCGCCATCGTGCTGCTGTGGCTGCTGCTGACGGTGGCGGTGCCCATTTCCGGCATCGCGCTGCGCTCGGTGGTCAGCCACTGGGGAGAAGGCGTTTCCCTGGCCGAGGCGCTGACGCTGGAGCACTTCTCGCTGCTGTTCGAGGAAGACAGCATCGTGCGCGCCATCGTCAACACCCTGGGCATCGGCGTGATAGGCGGCGCGCTGGCGGTGGGCCTCTATACCCTGGTGGGCTTCGCCGGCCATCGCCGCCACGATTGGGGCAGCCGCCTGCTGGACTATCTGGTGCTGCTGCCGCGCGCGGTGCCCGGCATCCTGGCCGGCCTCGCCTTCCTGTGGGTGTTCCTGTTCGTTCCCGGCCTGCAGGGCGCAAAGAACAGCATGTTCTCGATCTGGTTGGCCTACACCGTGGTCTGGCTGGCCTACGGCATGCGGCTGGTGCAAAGCGCGCTGCTGCAGGTGGGGCCGGAATTGGAGGAGGCCGCCCGCAGCGTCGGCGCCAGTCCGCGTCGCGCCAGCCTGGACGTCACCCTGCCGCTGATCCGCTTCGGCCTGATTTCCAGTTGGCTGCTGATCTTCATGATTTTCGAGCGCGAATACTCCACCGCCGTCTACCTGCTGTCCCCCGGCACCGAGGTCATAGGCTCGCTGCTGGTATCGCTGTGGGCCACCGGGGCGGTGGACCAGGTGGCCGCGCTGTCCGTGATCAATATTCTGATGGTGGGCGCCGGCTTGGCCGTGGCGCTGCGCCTGGGAGTGAAACTGCATGACTAAGCTCGTCGTCGACAATCTGTTTCTCAGCTATGACGCCACGCCCATCCTCAAAGGCGTGTCTTTCGCCCTCAATGCCGGGGAGGTCGTCTCGCTTCTGGGCGCCTCCGGCAGCGGCAAGACCACGCTGTTGCGGGCCATCGCCGGACTGGAGCAGCCCTCAGCCGGCGCCATCCGCCTCAACGAGCAAACCCTGTACGACGGCGACGCCGGCCACAACCTGCCGGTCGAGCATCGCTCGCTGGGTCTGGTGTTCCAGTCCTATGCGCTGTGGCCTCATCGAACGGTGGCGGAAAACGTCGGCTACGGTCTCAGGCTGCGCAAGACCGGGCAGAAAGAGACGGCCGACCGGGTGGGACAGGTGCTGGAGCAGCTGGGCCTGGGCGCGCTGGGCCGGCGCTACCCCCACCAGCTTTCCGGCGGCCAGCAGCAGCGGGTGGCCATCGCACGCGCCCTGGTGTACAACCCGCCGGTGCTCCTGCTGGACGAGCCGCTGTCCAATCTGGACGCCAAGCTGCGCGAGGAAGCCCGCGCCTGGTTGCGCGAACTGATCATGGAGCTGAAGCTGTCCGCGCTGTGCGTCACCCACGACCAGGGCGAGGCGATGGCGATGTCCGACCGCATCCTGCTGCTCAAGCACGGCCGCATCGAGCAGGCCGGCACGCCGACCGAGCTCTACTCCCAGCCCGTCAGCCTGTACAGCGCGCAATTCATGGGCGCCAACAACACCTTGAGCGCCACCGTCGCCGCCAGCGAAGGCGATAGCGTCATCCTGAACGGCGACGGCTGGCAGCTGCGGGCCACCGCCCGCCAGCCCTTGCCGGCGGGAAGCCAGGCGCAGGCGGTGATCCGGCTTGAGCGGCTGCGCGTGCGCGACGAGCCCGGCCACAACCGCCTGCCGGCCAGGCTGCTCACCTCGATGTATCTGGGCGACCGCTGGGAATACCTGCTGCAGCAAGGCGAAAACCGTCTGCGCGCCTACGGGCAGGAGCCCAGGGCCGCCGGCGAGTGCTGGCTGGAGTTCGGCGAACGCGACATCTGGGCGTTCGACCGGGAAGCCTCCAAGCCGATCTAGCCCCAGGCAAGCGGCCGTGCCGGGGGAAAACCGGAACGGCCGTCACTCATGCCCCCCCGACACCTGCCGTCCGGCATCCTGCTTCAACTTCAAAAACTGCAGGCTGGACAATACCGTCAGGCCGCCCATGATCAGGAAGGCATGGCCGAAATCGCCGGCGGTCAACTGCTGATGGCCCTGCAGCCAGGCGACCGTCTGCAGCGCGAACGCGCCCACCGTCACGCCGAAGCCGGCAGCCAGCTGCTGCGCGACGCTGGACAAGCTGGTGGCATAGCTAAGCCGCTCCTTGTCGACATCGGCGAAAGTGATCGCGTTCAGGCTGGTGAACTGCAAGGAGCGCAGACAGCCGCCCAGCACGAACACCAGCAGCAGCAGCCAGTGCGGCGTATCGGCCTTGAACAGCGCGTACACGGCCACCGAGCAGCCCGCCAGAATGCTGTTCACCACCAGCACCTGGCGGAAGCCGAACCGTTGCAGCACCTTGGAGACGATGGTCTTCATCCCTATCGCCCCCATCGCGGTGGAGCAGGTCAGCAGTCCGGACTCGAACGGCGAGAAGCCGAAGCCCAGCTGCAGCATCAAGGGCAGCAGGAAAGGGATGGTGCCGATGCCGACACGGAATACGAACCCCCCGACAACGCCGGCACTGAAGGTAGGTAGCCGGAGCAAGGACAAATCCAGCAGCGGGTGCGCCTGCCGGCGGTAATGCCGGAGATAGACCAGCAGCAAGGCCGCCCCCGCCATGGACAACCAGATCGAAGCGGTGGCGGACAACATGTGCTTGCCTTCCGTCGCCAGACCCAGCATCAACATCGACAAGCCGGAGCCAGTCAGCGCGAAACCCCACCAGTCCAGCCTGGGCACCTCGTCCTCTTTCAGATTGGCGATGAAGCGCCCGGCCAGCGCCAGCCCGAGCAGACCGATCGGGATATTGATCAGAAAGATCCAGCGCCAATGGAAATAAGTGCTGATGAAGCCGCCCAGCGGCGGGCCGATCACCGGCCCCAGCAACGCCGGCACGGTCAGGTAGCTGAGCGCCCGAACCAGGTCCGCCTTGTCTATGGTTCGTAGAATCACCAGCCGCCCCACCGGCACCATCATCGCCCCGCCTATGCCCTGCAGGAAACGCGCCAGCACGAAGCCGTGCAAGCTGTCGGTCATCGCGCACAACAGCGAACCCAACATGACCACCAGGATGGCGGAGCGGAAAATGCGGCGGGCGCCGAAGCGGTCGGCCATCCAGCCGCTGATGGGAATGAATACCGCCAGGCTGACCAGATAGGACGTCAGCGCCAGTTTCAGCGAGATCGGGTCCACACCCAGATCCTGAGCGATCACCGGCAGCGAGGTTGAGATCACGGTGGCGTCCATGTTTTCCATGAACAGCGCCGTGGCGACGATGAGCGGCGTCAGCATGCCGGGAGCGATTTTCAACTGCATGACGATAAAATATTGGCGGGAAGCATTTCAGTTTATCACTCTGCGGCCGTCTGCGTGCCGAATGCCATGAACGCTAACAAAAAGCCGCCCGGTACAGCGGGCGGCTCATCAACGGCTAAAGAATAGCGGCTTAGCGCCGCTAACAAAACCGCGTAGCGTACCTGAGCCAAGGCGCGCCGACGCAGGCAGTACAAGTAGTACGACAAGGAGGCGCAACGCAGGATCAGGGGTTTTGTTAGCGGGTCTTAGTTGAAGGTCAGCGCCGACGTGAAGTCGCCCATCGGCCTGCCGTCGTTCCTCACCAAGGCGATATCGCGCGCGACCACGCCCGGCAACGGCTGCAGGCCGAAACGGCGGCTCAGGAAGCGCAGGATGGAGGCCGTGTCGTACTGGGTGTGGTCGACATAGCCTTTCCTGGCGAACGGCGAGATCAGAATGGCCGGAATGCGGGTGCCCGGCCCCCAGCGGTCGCCCTTGGGCACCGCGGCGTGGTCGTAGAAGCCGCCGTTCTCGTCATAGGTGACGACGACCAGCATATTCTTCCACTGCGGGCTTTGCTGCAGCTTGGCGATCACCGAGGCGATGTGCGCGTCGCCATCCGCCACGCTGGCGTAGCCGGCATGCTGGTTCAGATTGCCCTGCGGCTTGTAGAACGCCACCTGCGGCAGCGTGCCCGCGGCTGCGGCGCTCAGGAAGTCCTGGTCGAAATCCTTCAGGTGCTGGCCGCGATAGGCCGCCTGCTTGGACGGGTCGAAGCCGGCATAGTAGTTGAACGGCTGATGGTGGGCCTGGAAATTCGGCACGCTGCCGTTGTAGACCTTGCTGCGGTCGGCGGTGGACTGCGCCCAGCCGCCGGCATACCAGGCCCAGCTCACCTTCTTGGCGTCCAGCCTGTCGGCGATGGTCGCCTGGGTCTGGACCGGCAAGGTGTTGGCCTTGGCCGGATCGGCGTAGAGGCCGCTGGCGTCGCCGGAGGCCGGCGCGTTGCCGCTGGGCTGGAACGCCGGCTGCATGGTGTTGACCGCGTAGTACATGCCGGCCGCGTCCTTGGGCGTCAGATTGCCGTCGTTCAGATACTTGGCCTGACCGGACAGCACCGATGCCGGCGTATTGGCGGCCGGCGTCAGGCGGATGAAGTTGCCCTTGTCGTCTACGTCTATCGCCGAGATGCTGCCCTTGGCCGGCGAGGCATCGGCATTCGGATACTGCGGCGCACAGGCGCAGACCAGATACTGGTGGTTGAGGAAGGAGCCGCCGAAAGCGCCCATGAAGAAGTTGTCGGCCAGCGTGTATTGCTGCGCCAGCTGCCACATCGCCATCTTGCTGCCGTCGTAATAACCCATGGACAGGCCGCCGGCGTCGGAATAGGCGGCGAACTTGTCGTTGGCGCCGCCGTTGATCTGCATCTGGTTATTGTAGAAGCGGTGGACCAGGTCGCGGGTCACCACCGATTGCGGCACCGCCACGCCGGTGCCGTTCAGGCCGTTCGGATCATCGATCTGGAACGGCTTGTTGGCGAAGCCCATGGTCTGCGCCTGACTCAGCGTCACGGTCTGCCCGGCGGCGGTCAGGCCGCCCCAGGTCGGCGGCAGCGCCGGCAGGACCGAGTTGTCGAAATCCTTCTGCGCGACGTAGCCGCCCTTGGATGAGGGATTGACGCCGGGCACGCCGTTGGCGCCGGGGAACAGGCCGTACAGATTGTCGAAGCCGCGGTTCTCGGCGTAGATCACCACCACGTTCTTGATGTCGGACAGCGCCATCCGCTTGTGCAGGCTGGCCTTGACGTCGCCGCCGGCGCCCGCTTCCTTCACCGCGCCGGCGATGGCGTCGATGTTCTGGTTGATCGCCGCCTTCAGCGCCGCTTTGACGTCGGGATCGCCTTCCTTGTTGTGGTCGCCCAGCAGCTTGTCCTCCGGCACGCCCACTCGGGCAGCCACCGCGCTGCGCGCGCTGGCGAGGTCCATGCCGCCGTCCATCAGGTCGGCCACTTCGGTGGACAGCGAGCTGACCACGCCATGGGCGGAGGCCGGCGCGCGGAACACCAGCGGATCGGTCACCGGCGTCGCGGTTTTGGTGTCGGGGTCGTAGCGGACCGCGTCGGTTCCCACCTCCACCACCACATCGCCCAAACCATTGAGGCTGAACGCGCCGTTGTCGTCGGTGTAGGTAGAGATTTCAGTGCTGTCGCAACGACCGTTGCCGTTGCGGTCCAGACAGACTTTGGCATGACGGAAGTAGCTGCCGGTCACCACCCCGCTGGTCGAGGCCGAGCCGCCGCCGCTGCCGCAGGCGCTCAAAACGGCGGCGCCGATCACGGTCAGCGCCAGCCCACAGGCTAAACGTTGCATCACGGATTTCCTTGCTGTTTAACGGAAAATGCGAAGTATCGCGACGGCATGTTACATTACATTTACATTCTGTTAGTATTTTCCGTATGAACAGATGCCGCCTTTCCATTTTCATCTTTCTGTCATGCAGCCGAAGTACAGTCCCGCCACCGCAATCGACGCCGCCACCATGCAACGAATCCTCGCGCTTTCCCTGCTGTCCTGCTCCAGCCTCATCATGGCCGGCGCGCCCGTCAAACCTGCCTATCAGAACGCCAGCTACGCGCCGGGCCCGCGGCCTGTCAGCGCCAAACAGCTGGAAGCGCTGGGCCGCCAGCTGTTCTTCGACCGTTCGCTGTCCGCCTCCGGCCAGATGTCCTGCGCCAGTTGCCATAGCCCCTCCCACGCCTACGGCCCGCCCAACGGATTAGCCGCGCAGCTGGGCGGCAAGGACGGCAGACAACCCGGCACCCGCGCCGCGCCTTCGCTGCGCTATCTGCAAAACGTGCCGCCGTTCAGCGAGCACTTCCACGACAACGACGGCAACGACAGCGAAGACGCCGGCCCCACCGGCGGCTACACCTGGGACGGCCGCGCCGACTCCACCCACGCCCAAGCCGCGCTGCCGCTGCTGGCCGCCAACGAGATGGCCAACGGCACCTCAGCCGCAGTGGTCGATAAACTGCGGCGCTCATCCTCCGCCGCGCGCTTCAAAGCGCTGTTCGGCAACGATATCTTCAATCGGCCCGCGCAGGCTTTCGACAAGGCCGCCTTGGCGCTGGAAGTGTTCCAGCAGAATCCCCGCGAGTTCTACCCCTACGACAGCAAATACGATGCCTTCCTGCGCGGCCAGGCCAAGCTGACCGCCAAAGAAACGCGTGGACTGAAGGCGTTCAACGATCCGGACAAAGGCAACTGCGCGTCCTGCCATATCAGCCAGCGCAGCGAAAGCGGCGCCTTCCCCTCCTTCACCGACTACGGCCACATCGCCGTCGGCGCGCCGCGCAATCCTGCACTCGCCGCCAACCGCGACAACCATTATTTCGACCTGGGTCTGTGCGGACCTGTCCGCACGGACTTCAAGAACCGCGGCGACTACTGCGGCCTGTTCCGCACCCCCAGCCTGCGTAACGTCGCCACCCGCAAGGTTTTCTTCCACAACGGCAGCTTCCACGATCTGCGCCAGGTGCTGCGCTTCTACGCCGAGCGCGACACGCGTCCCGACAAGTGGTATCCGAAGGGCAAGGACGGCAAGGTGGCCAAGTTCGACGACCTGCCGGCGCGCTATCAGGCAAACGTCAATATGGAGGCGCCGTTCGGCGGCAAGGCGGGCGGCAAGCCGATGTTCAGCGAGCGCGACATCGACGACATGCTGGCCTTCCTGCAAACGCTGAACGACGGCTACAAACCGCCCCGGCGCGGCAAAAGCTGAGCCGCGGCGGCCGGACTGCGGCTATGCTGAACGAGTCGATTCCATATCCCAGGAGAGCGAGATGAAAGTGCAGCGCATCGTCGCCAATATCGCCACCGCCACGCCGGCCGCGGCGGAGCGCTTCTACCGCGACGTGCTGGGCCTGGAAATGGTGATGGACCACGGCTGGATCCGCATCTACGCGTCCGATGCCGCGATGCAGCCGCAGATCAGCCTCGCCAGCGAAGGCGGCTCCGGCACGCCGGTGCCGGCGCTGTCCGTGGAGGTGGACGATGTGGAGCAGGCCTTGGCCAGGGTGCGCGGCGCAGGCATCGCCATCGAATACGGGCCCGTCGTGGAGCCCTGGGGCGTACGCCGCTTCTTCGTCCGCGACCCGCTGGGCCAGCTGATCAATATCCTGCAGCACGAATGAACCATTCAAATCCCAACAAACAAAAAGCCCACCGCAAGCGGTGGGCTTTTCTCTGGCTGAAGCCTAAGGCTTACAGACCGAACGGGTGGCGCAGCACGATGGTTTCTTCGCGGTCCGGACCGGTGGACACGATGTCGACCGGCGCGCCGCAAACCTCTTCGATGCGCTTCAGATAGGCCTGGGCGTTGGCCGGCAGGTCTTCCCAGCGCTTGACGCCGACGGTGGTGCCGGTCCAGCCCGGCAGCGTTTCGTACACCGGTTCGCACTTGGTGACGGCGTCGGAGCCGAACGGCAGGATGTCGACCTTCTGGCCTTCCAGCATGTAGCCGGTGCACAGCTTGATCTCTTCCAGGCCGTCCATCACGTCCAGCTTCATCACGCACAGGCCGGACACGCCGTTGATCTGGATCGAGCGCTTCAGCGCGGCGGCGTCGAACCAGCCGCAGCGGCGCGGGCGGCCGGTCACGGAGCCGAACTCGTTGCCGCGCTTGGCCAGGAAGGCGCCGATTTCATTTTCCTGCTCGGTCGGGAACGGACCGGAACCGACGCGGGTCGCGTAGCCCTTGACGATGCCCAGCACGTAGTTGAGCATCTGCGGCGGCACGCCGGCGCCCGGCGCGGCGGCGCCGGCCACGCAGTTGGACGAGGTCACGTACGGGTAGGTGCCGTGGTCGATGTCCAGCAGCGTGCCCTGCGCGCCTTCGAACAGGATGGGCGTGCCGGCCTTGTCCAGGTCGTACAGCGTGCGGGACACGTCGGCCACCATCGGCTTGATGCGCTCGGCCATTCTCATGGTGTCGGCCAGGATCGCTTCGTAGCTTACCGGCTCGGCCTTGAACAGATTGGTCAGCAGGAAGTTGTAGTAGTCTACGTTTTCCTTCAGCTTGCTCTCGAAGCGGGCCGGATCGAACAGATCGATCACCTTCAGCGCGCGGCGGGCGACCTTGTCTTCGTAGCAGGGGCCGATGCCGCGGCCGGTGGTGCCGATCTTGGCGTCGCCCTTGGCGGCTTCGCGAGCCTGGTCCAGCGCGATGTGGTACGGCAGGATCAGCGGGCAGCCTTCGGCGATCTTCAGGCGGGCCGAGGCGTTGACGCCGGCGGCCTCCAGCTCGTCGATCTCCTTCAGCAGCGCTTCCGGCGACAGCACCACGCCGTTGCCGATGAAGCACTCGACGTCCGGACGCAGGATGCCGGACGGCACCAGGCGGACGACGGTCTTCTTGCCGTTCACCCACAGGGTGTGGCCGGCATTGTGGCCGCCCTGGAAGCGCACGACGGCGCGCGCGTGGTCGGTCAGCCAGTCAACGATCTTGCCCTTGCCTTCGTCACCCCATTGGGTGCCAATCACGACAACGTTCTTGGACATTGGAAAAAACCTCTTCTTCAGTCGGATTCAAACAAAAAGTCAGTTAAACGGCGCCAGCTGCCAGCCATCGGCGGCAGGCACCAGCTCGCGGTCGCAGTTCAGCGCGGCCGCGGATTCGCCCAGGTAGTCGACCACCACCATCTCGCCGCCGGCGCGCAGGCGCGCCACCTCGGCCGCGGCGGCCGGCAGATGGCGCGCAGCCACGCGGATGCCGCGGCTGGAGTCGCGCTCCGGCAGGATGCGCAGCAGGTCGCGCAGGTCCAGGCTGAAACCGGTAGCCGGGCGGGCGCGGCCGAAACGGCGGCCGACATTGTCGTAGCGGCCGCCGCGGGCGATCGCGTCGGACCAGCCCGGCGCGTAGGCGGCGAACATCAGACCGGTATGGTAGAAGTCGCCGCGCAGCTCGGCCAGGTCGAAGCTCAGCTCCACCCTGCCCTCCATCGCGCGGGCGATCGCCGACAGCTGCATCAGGCCCAGCTCCACCTCCGGCAGCGACGGCAGCCGGGTACGCGCCTTTTCCAGCACCGCGGCCGGACCGTACAGCTCCGGCAGCGCCAGGAAGGCGCTCTTGTAAGGCTCGGCGACGCCGGCCACCAGCGCGGCGATGCCGGCGGCGTCCTTGTTCTGCAACAGGCCGAACAGCTCGCGGCTGGTTTCCGGCGCGAGGCCGGCCGCCGCGGCCAGGCCGCGGTAGATGGCGATGTGGCCGACATCCAGCCTCAGCTTCTTCACGCCGGCCTTTTCCAGCGTGGACAGCATCAGCTCGATGATCTCCAGGTCGGCCTCGATGCCGGCATAGCCGTACAGCTCGGCGCCGACCTGCAGCGGCTCGCGCGAGCTGGTCAGGCCGGACGGGCGGCTGTGCACGACGCTGCCGGCGTAGCACAGCCTGGTCACGCCGGTGCGCCCGCCCAGCAGATGGGCGTCGATGCGCGCCACCTGCGGCGTGATGTCGGCGCGCAGGCCGAGCTGGCGTCCGGACAGCTGGTCATCCAGCTTGAAGGTCTTCAGATCCAGCGTGACGTCGCCCTCGCTGACCAGCGAGTCGATGTACTCGATCAGCGGCGGCAGCACCAGCTCGTAGCCGGCGACGCGGAAGCCTTCCAGCATCGCGGCCTTGGCCGACTCCACCTGGCGGGCGGTAGCCGGCAGGATGTCGGCGATGTATTCGGGTAACAGCCAATTGCGCATTTCGTCTTCAACAGAATAAAAGGCGGGGTGCGACCCGCCTTGTCATCAGCAAACTGGCCAGGTCGCCCCGGCCAGTCTTCTCAAAAATCAATTGTCGCCTACTTGCCCTTGCCCTGCCCCGCCTGCGGATTCTTCAGATACTTGAAGAAATCGCTGCTCGGATCGAGCACCAGCACGTCGCTCTTGTTCTTGAACGACTCCTTGTACGCGTCCATGCTGCGCCAGAAGGCGTAGAACTCCGGGTTCTTGCCGTAGGCGTCGGCGTAGATCGCCGCCGCCTTGGCGTCGCCGGCGCCCTTCAGCTCCTGCGCCTTGCGGTAGGCTTCGGCCAGGATCACGTCGCGCTGCTTGTCGGCCTCGGCCTTGACGCGCTCGGCGTCGGCCGCGCCCTCGCTGCGCAGCTGGCTGGCCACGGTACGGCGCTCGGACTGCATGCGGTCGTAGACGGAACTGCTTATTTTATCCGGAAAATCGACGCGTTTTAAGCGTACGTCGAGAATTTCCACGCCTATTTTACGCGCATCTGCGTCCGCGCGCTTGCGAACCGTCTCCATGACCAGGTCGCGCTGGCCGGAAATGACGTCGGCAACGGTCTTCTGACCGAATTCCGCGCGCAGGCCGTCATTGATGGTTTGCTTCAGCCGCGCCACCGCGGCGGCCTCGGAACCGACGCTCTTGTAGAACTGTGACACATCCACAACACGCCACTTGACGAAGCTGTCGACCAGCACGTTTTTCTTCTCGCGGGTGTTGAACAGCTCAGGCGCCTCGGCGTCTATCGTCTGCACGCGGCGGTCGAAATAGCGGACGTTCTGCAACAGCGGGATCTTGAATTGTATGCCCGGTTCGGAGATCACCTTCACGACCTCGCCGAACTGGAAAACCAGCGCGTACTGACGCTGATCGACGGTGAACAGCGACAGGCTGGCGATGAACAGGACGCCGACCGCCGCCGCCAGCATGGGAATCAGTCTTTCAGTCATCGCTCCGCTCCAAAGAAATCACGACCGCGCGACGCATCGCGCCCGTTCTTCGCCGCAGGCGGCGAGGCCGGCTGCTGGGCCGGAGTCGGGTTGGCGGAGGACGGCGCCGGCGCGGGAGCGGCCGGCGAAGCCATCTGGGTCAGCTTGTCCAGCGGCAGGTAGAGCAGGCTGTTGCCGCCCTTCTGATCCACCAGCACCTTGCTGCTGTTGTTCATGATCTGCTGCATCATGTCCAGATAGAGACGGTCGCGCATGACCTTGGGTGCCTTGTTGTATTCAGGCAACACCTGCTTGAAGCGCTCGGCGTCGCCCTGGGCGCGCTCGACCACTTGCTGCTGGTAGCCTTCCGCCTCCTGCACCAGCCGCGAGGCCATGCCCTTGGCCTTCGGTACCACTTCGTTGGCGTAGGCCATGCCCTCGTTCAACAGCTTGTCCTTGTCCTGGCCGGCCTTCACCGCGTCGTCGAACGCCGCCAGCACCGGCTGCGGCGGCTGCACGTCGTTGATGTTGACCTTGGCGATCCGGATGCCGGCCCGATAGCGGTCCAGCACCTCCTGGATCAGCTTGCGGGCGTCGGCGGCGATCTGGGCGCGGCCCTCGTTCAGCACGAAGTCCACCTTGTTGCGTCCCACCACTTCGCGGATCGCGGTCTCGGCCGCCTGCTTGACCAGGTCCTTGCCGTCGCGCTCGCGCGCGGCGTTGTTGAACAGGAAGGCGCGCGCGTCCTTGATGTCGTACTGCACCGACAACTGCACGTCTATGATGTTCTGGTCCGAGGTCAGCATCAGCGACTCTTCCGGCACGCGGTTCTGCGCGCTGCCGCGATAGCCGACCTCGATGCTGCGCAACTCGGTCAGGTTGACGATCTCGGCCTTCTCGAACGGATACGGCGCATGCCATTGCAGGCCGGGCTCGGTCAGGCGGTTGTAGCTGCCCAGCCTCAACACCACGCCCTCCTCGCGGGCGTCGACGATGTAAAAACCGCTGGCCAGCCATAGCGCGGCCAGCACGCCGACCACGACGGCGGCGCCGCCCTTGTACGACGGCGGCGTGAGCGACGCGCCGGGACGGCCGCCCTGATTCCCGCCCTGCCCGCCCTTATCGGGCTTGCCGCCCAAGAGGCGGGACAGTTTTCGGTTCAGATCACGGAACACTTCATCGAGGTCCGGTGGCCCATTCTGGCCGTTGCGGCCACGGTTCGGGTCATTCTGCGACATGCTCGTATGGTTCTTTATGGTTGTTTGCGAAAGGTTGCACCCGTTCGGCAATCGCCTCGCGCAAGAGTTCCAGTCCCTCGCCCCGCAGCGCCGACACCCGCACGGCGACGATATTGCCCTCGTCGTCGCGCTCTATCTCCGGCGGCAGCTCGCGCAGATCGCTCTTGTTCCACACGATCAGCTGCGGGATGCCGTCGGCGTCGATCTCGGCCAGCACCTTGTTGACCTCGTCGATCTGCGTCTCGCGCGTCTCGCTGGCGCAGTCGACCACGTGCAGCAGCAGATTGGCCTGCACCGTCTCCTCCAGCGTCGCGCGGAAGGCCGCGACCAGCGTGTGCGGCAGGTCCCGGATGAAACCCACGGTGTCGGACAGCACCACCGAGCAGTCGTGATTCAGGAACAGCTTGCGGCTGGTGGTGTCCAGCGTCGCGAACAACTGGTCGGCGGCGTAGATATTGGCCTTGGTCAAGGCGTTGAACAAGGTGGACTTGCCGGCGTTGGTGTAGCCGACGATGGACACCGAGGCGACGCCGGCGCGGTTGCGGCTCTTGCGCTGGGTCTGGCGCTGCTTCTGCACCTGGACCAATCTGTCCTTCAAGGCCTTGACGCGGATGCCCAGCAGCCGGCGGTCGGTTTCCAGCTGCGTTTCGCCCGGGCCGCGCAGGCCGACGCCGCCCTTCTGCCGCTCCAGGTGGGTCCAGCCTCGCACCAGCCGGGTCGACAGATGGGACAGCTGGGCCAGCTCCACCTGCAGCTTGCCCTCGTGGCTGCGGGCGCGCTGGGCGAAAATGTCGAGGATCAGGCTGTTGCGGTCTATCACGCGGCACTGGAGCGCGCGCTCCAGATTGCGCTCCTGGCCCGGCGACAGCGCGTGGTTGAAGATCACCACATTGGCGCCGGTGGCGCGCACCATGACGGCAATCTCCTCCACCTTGCCCTTGCCGGCGAACAGCGCGGCATCGGGCCGCTGGCGCTTGCCCTGCACCATGCCCAGGATTTCCACCTTGCTGCCTCGCACCAGCTCGGCGCACTCGGCGACGCTTTCCTGGTAGTCGGCAACACCAAAATCCAGGCTGACCAGGATGGCCTGGTCGCCTAAGTCGGGACGATCAAACACTGTTTGCTAAACCATTCGTGAGTACGGCGATAAACGATAAAGGCCGAGTGGCCGCATCGACAGATGCGACCAATCGGCCCGATCGGCGGAGCGAGGACGGCTTACGCGTCCTGCGCCTGTTCCTGCTTTTGCACCGGATGTTCGTGCGGGATGTTGACCGGACGGGCCGGAACCACGGTGGAGATGGCGTGCTTGTAAACCATCTGGGTCACCGTGTTCTTCAACAGGACGACGTATTGGTCGAAGGATTCGACCTGACCCTGCAGCTTGATGCCGTTGACCAGGTAGATGGAGACCGGCACGTGTTCCTTGCGCAGGATGTTCAGGAACGGGTCTTGTAACATTTGCCCTTTAGAGCTCATTCGTTTTTCTCCGAATCGTTGATTGTTGTATTAACTGTACAGCGAACAGCGCGGCGGCCTGCTTATTTTTAGCAGAAAACATTCCGTCGTACTATTTCTTGCTGTTCTTGCCGTAGCGAACTTCCTTTTCCCTGCCCCGCATCTTGGACATCGGCTTGGGCTTGGCCCGCGGCTTGTCCTTCTCGTCGTTGTCGAACGGATTCTCCGACGACTTGTACTGCACTCTCAGCGGCGTGCCCTGCAGCTTGAACACCTTGCGGAACGTGTGTTCCAGATAGCGGGTGTAGCTGGCCGGGATATTGTCGAGCGCGTTGCCGTGCACGACGATAATCGGCGGGTTCTGGCCGCCCTGGTGCGCGTAGCGCATCTTCGGACGGACCAGGCCGGAACGCGGCGGCTGCTGGCGCTCCAGCGCCACCTGCAGCACCCGCGTCAACTTCGGCGTCGCCAGCTTGGCCATCGCCGCCCGGTAGGCCTCGTCGATGGACTTGAACAAGTCTGCCACACCGCGGCCCTCGATGGCCGAGATGTAATGAAACTTTGCGAAATCCAGAAAGTTCAATTTGCGGGCGATCTCGCGGCGCACGTTCTCCTTCTGTTCGCCGTCCAGATTGTCCCACTTGTTGACCGCCACGACCAAGGCCCGGCCCGCTTCCAGCGCGAAACCGGCGATGGTGGCGTCCTGCTCGGAGATGTCCAGCTGCGCGTCCAGCACCAGCACCGCGACATTGGCGTCCTCGATCGCCTTCATCGTCTTGATGACGGAGAACTTCTCCAGCATCTCGTTGACTTTGGCGCGACGGCGCACGCCGGCGGTGTCGATGATGGTATAGGTATGGCCTTCTCGCTCAAAATCAATATAGATGCTGTCGCGAGTGGTGCCGGCCTGGTCGAAGGCGATCACTCGCTCTTCGCCGAGGATGGCGTTGACCAGCGTCGACTTGCCCACATTGGGGCGGCCGATCACGGCGAACTTCGGGTGGCGGCTGTCTTCTTCCTCGACTTCGTCGGGGAAGCCTTCCAGGACCAGCTCCATCAGCTCGCGCACGCCGTCGCCGTGGGCGGCGGAGACCACCAGCGGCTCGCCCAGCGCCAGTTCGTGGAACTCGGCGCCGGCGATGGCGTGCTTCATGCCCTCGGCCTTGTTGACGGCCAGGAACACCGGGCGGTCCAGCTGACGCAGACGGTTGGCGATGATCTTGTCCTGCGGCGTCAGGCCGGCGCGGCCGTCGACCAGGAAGACCACGGCGTCGGCTTCGTCGACGGCCTGCAGCGTCTGCTTGGCCATCTCGAACAGAATGCCTTCGTCGACCACAGGCTCGAAGCCGCCGGTATCGACCACCAGGTACGGTTTCTCGCCGACGCGGCCATGGCCGTAGTGGCGGTCACGCGTCAGGCCCGGCTGGTCGGCGACCAGGGCGTCGCGGCTGCGGGTCAGCCGGTTGAAAAGGGTCGACTTGCCCACATTGGGGCGGCCGACCAGCGCTACGGTAGGTTTCATCTAAAACTGCTTATCCCAGATTCAGCATCGCCAGGCGGCCGTCCTGTCCCTGAACCAGGGCGGAGGAGCCTAGCGACACCGGTTGATTGACCGGCCCGGAGGTGCCGATCTTGTTACGTCCGACAATGCTGCCGCTCTCGTTGGATAGCAGATGGGCGTAGCCCTCGCCATCCACCACCAGCACGAAGCGCCCGATCAACGCGGGACCGGAGACATTGCGGTACTTGAGTTCGTCGTTCTTCCAGACGTTGCGGCCGCTCTGGCGGTCGTAGGCCCAGACCGAGCCGTCCTCGGCGGTGACGTAGACGTTGTGCGCGTCCAATGCCACGCCGCGGCTGGACGAGACTTCGCGCGCCCACTGCAGGCTGCCGCTGCGGGCGTCGAAGCAGGCGACGCGGCCCTGGTAGGCCACCGCGCACACCTGGCTGCCGTCGAAGGCCGGCCGGCTGGTGACGTCGGTGACGCGCTCCAGCTCGGTGGCGCCGCGCGGCGTGGCGACCGCGCCCTGCCACAGCGCGTTGCCGGTCAGCGGATTGACGATGTCGAGACGGCCGCCGGCCTGCCCCACCATCACCGCCTCCTTGCCCACCGCCTGCATCGAACCGTTGTTGCGCACGGTCAGCTGCGGCAGCACATTGGCCTGCGACCACTGCTGCTTGCCGTCGGCCAGGTTGAAACCGGTCAGGCGGGCGTCGTTGGTGCGCACGACGACGATGCCGCCGGCGATCTGCGGCGGCTCCAGCAGCAGGCTGGTCAGCGGCTGCTCCCACAGTATCTTGCCGGTGGTGCGGTCGACGGCCAGCAACTTGGCGTCCTGGCTGCCGACCAGCACGGTGTCGCCGCTGACGGCGACGCCGCTGGCCAGCGCTCGCTTCAGCGCCACGTCGGCCTGCACGCGGCCGGACAAGGCGTCCACGCTGCGGATTCGGCCCTCGACGTCGGCGCTGACCACATTGCCGCTGGCGTAGACCGGCAGGAAGCTGGCCGCCGGCGCCGCCTGCGTCAGCGTCCACTTGACGTTCAGCGTCTGCAGCGGCTTGATTTCGGCCAGCGGCGTCGGCTGGAATTGGGAGGATCCCTCGAACCAGCTGGCGCAGCCGGCCAGCAGCAGGGACGACATCATCGCGGTCAACAACAGATGGCGGCGCATGCTATCAGCCTCCCAGCGCGTCGAGCTTGGTTTGCACCAGCTGGCGGTTCGGGCTTTCCTCCACCAGCTTGGCCAGCGCGGCCTTGTAGGCGTCGCGCGCGGCGGCGCTGTCGCCCTTGGCGACGAAGACGTCGCCCTTCAACTCGAGGTACTGGGCGTCGAAGGCCGCCGGATGCTCCTGGCTCAGCTCGCCGATCGCGCCGTCGAACTTCTTCTGGTCCAGCAGCAAGGAGGCCAGGCGCAGGCGGGCGATGGCCTGCAGTTCGGCGTCGTTGCCGTTCTTCAGCACCCATTGCAGCTGGCTTTCGGCCAGCGCCGCGTCGTTCTTGTCGAAGGCGGCCTTGGCCAGCACCAGCGAGGCGCGGCTGGCGTACACGGTGCCGGCGTATTCGCCTTGCAGTTGCTGGGCGGCGGTCTTCAGCTTGGCGATGTCCTTGGCGGCTATCGCGTCGTCCACGGCCTCATAGGCGACAGCGGCCTTTTCGGCCTGGCCCCGCTGGTACATGCCGTAGGCCTTGTAACCCAGGTAGCCGAGGCTGAGCGCCAGCACCGCGCCGCCGATCAGCTTGCCCCACTGTTGCCAGAATACCTTCAGAGAATCGATCTGTTCCTGTTCCTGCAAGTCGAACGCCATCGCGTTCCCCCTTCCTATCAAGCTTTCAGAGTGGCGAGGGTGGCCAGAACCGCATCGGCCGCCACGGTCTGCTGGGCGGCTTCGGCGCGCAGCGCCTTCACCACCACCTGACCGGCCTGGATTTCGTTTTCACCGACGATCAGCGCGAATTCGGCGCCGCTGGCGTCGGCCTTTTTCATCTGCGACTTGAAGCTGGCCTCGCCCAGGTGCTGCGCCACCGAGTAACCGGCGGCGCGCAGGCTTTGCGCCAGCTTCATCGAGTACAGGCCGGCGCCTTCGCCCTGGTTGACCAGGAAGACGTCGACGCTGCGCTGCGCCGGCAGCAGGCCCTTGTCCTGCAGCAGCAGCAGCACGCGCTCCATGCCCATGCCGAAACCGATGCCGGACGCGGCCTTGCCGCCCAGCTGCTCGATCAGGCCGTCGTAGCGGCCGCCGGCGCAGACGGTGCCCTGGGCGCCCAGCTCGGTGGTCACCCACTCGAACACCGAGCGATTGTAGTAGTCGAGTCCGCGCACCAGGCGCGGGTTCTCGATGTACTCGATGCCCAGCGCGGCGATCATCGCCTTCCAGCCCTCGTAGTGGGCGCGCGATTCCTCGCCCAGGTAGTCGGACAGCTTGGGCGCGGCGTTGGCCATTTCCTGCAGCGCCGGGTTCTTGGTGTCCAGCACGCGCAGCGGATTGCTGTGCATCCGGCGCTTGCCGTCCTCGTCCAGGATGTCGACGTGGCGCTCCAGATAGGCGATCAGCGCCTCGCGGTGGGCGGCGCGCTCGTCGGCGTTGCCCAGCGAGTTGATCTCCAGCCGTACGTGCTGGCCGATGCCCAGACGGCGCCACAGATCGGCGGTCATCGCGATGATCTCGGCGTCGATGTCCGGACCGGCCAGGCCCAGCGCCTCCACGCCCACCTGGTGGAACTGGCGGTAGCGGCCCTTTTGCGGGCGCTCGTGGCGATACATCGGGCCCATGTACCACAGCTTGGGCGTGGCGTTGTACAGCAGATTGTGCTCGACCACCGCGCGCAGCGTGCCGGCGGTGCCCTCCGGACGCAGCGTCAGGCTGTCGCCGTTCAGGCTGTCGATGAAGGTGTACATTTCCTTCTCGACGATGTCGGTCACCTCGCCGATGGAACGCACGAACAGCGGCGTGCCCTCGACGATGGGCGTGCGGATGTTCTGGTAGCCGTAGTCGGCCAGCAGCTTGCGCAGCACCCCTTCAAAGTATTCCCACTGGTAGGATTCGGCCGGCAACACATCGTTCATGCCTTTGACCGCTTGGTATTTCTGAGCCATTGCTATCTTCTTGTATCAGCTGGATTCTGTTTCCGTCAGGCCTTCGCCGCCTGGACCGGCCGGATCGGGATGGTGCGGCTGCCGCCCTCGCGGCGCTTGGCGCCGCCCTCGCCGTAGCGGGTCTTGACGTAGTTGTCGACGATGGCGGTGAATTCCGCCGGGATGTTGTCGCCCTTCAGCGTCACGTCCTTCTGGCCGTCGACGTAGACCGGCGCCACCGGCACTTCGCCGGTGCCGGGCAGCGAGATGCCGATGTCGGCCAGCTTCGACTCGCCCGGACCGTTGACCACGCAGCCCATCACCGCCACCTTCATGTCCTCGACGCCCGGATACTGCAGCCGCCACACCGGCATCTGCTCGCGCAGATAGCTCTGGATGTGGTCGGCCAGCTCCTGGAAGAAGGTGCTGGTGGTGCGGCCACAGCCCGGACAGGCGGTGACCAGCGGCGTGAAGCTGCGCAGGCCCATCGTCTGCAGCAACTCCTGGGCGACGACCACTTCCTTGGTCCGCGCCTCGCCCGGTTGCGGCGTCAGCGAGATCCGTATCGTGTCGCCTATGCCTTCCTGCAGCAGCACGGCCAAGGCGGCGCTGGAGGCGACGATGCCCTTGCTGCCCATGCCGGCCTCGGTCAGGCCCAGATGCAGCGGGTAGTCGCAGCGGCCGCCGAGCTCGCGGTAGACGCTGATCAGGTCCTGCACATTGCTGACCTTGCACGACAGGATGATGTTGTCCGGCGACAGGCCGATCTCCACCGCCTTCTCGGCCGACTCCAGCGCCGACACGATCAGCGCCTCCTGCATCAGCCTCGGCAGCGGCAGCGGATCGGCTGCGCGGTTGTTGGCGTCCATCATCCGCGCGAGCAAGGCCTGGTCCAGGCTGCCCCAGTTGACGCCGATGCGTACGGCCTTGTCGTACTCCATCGCCGTGCGGATCATGAAGGCGAACTTGTCGTCGCCCTTCGCGCCCTTGCCGACGTTGCCCGGATTGATCCGGTACTTGGCCAGCGCCTTCGCGCAGTCCGGGAATTCCTTCAACAGACGGTCGCCGTTGAAGTGGAAGTCGCCGACCAGCGGCACGTCGCAGCCCAGGTCGTCGAGGCGCCGGCGGATTTCCGCCACCCGCGCCGCGGCCTCCGGCGAGTTGACGGTGATGCGCACGACCTCGGAGCCGGCCTGCGCCAGCTGGTACACCTGCTCGGCGGTGCCCGCCGCGTCGGCGGTATCGGTGTTGGTCATGGACTGCACCACGACCGGCGCGGCCGATCCCACCAAAACATGTCCCACCCGCACCAGGCGGGTGGGACGGCGCGCGATGTTCACGCTATCCATTCGCTACCCTGCATCACTTGAGTTGAATCTTGGCGGTGGTGCCGCGGATCTTGTCGGAGAGGTCCACCGGCTTGCCGTTGTAGCTCAATTCGACCTGATCGGCGTTGCCGACCACCACCTTGAACGGCGCCACGCCGGTCACCTCGGTCGCGTCGCCCGGCTGCAGCACCTTGTAGATCAGCTTGCGGCCATTGGCGTCCTGCACCGACACCCAGGCCGCGTCCTTGACGTTGACGCTGACGCGGTCGGAGCCCAGGGCCTGCGGCGCGCTGGCCGGCTGCGCCTTGACCGCCTTGGCCGGCGCGCTGGCAGCAGGCTTGACCGCGGCCAGGGCGGCAGACGCCGCCGGCTTGGCCGCCGCCGCGGGCGCCGGCATCGGCGCCGAAGCCGGCTTCGCGGCCTGGACCGTCTTCGCCGGCTCGGAAGCGGCCGCCTTGGCCGCGGGCGCCGACGACTGCTCGGTCAGCATAGGCGCCAGCTCGTTGGCCGCGTGCTCGGCCGCAGCCTTGATCGGCGAGTCGTCGCGATTGACGTACCAGTAGCCGCCGCCGGCCAGCGCCGCGACGACCAGCAACAACAGCACCCACTTGCCGCCGTCGCCGGAGGACGCCTCCGTCTCCGCCTCGTCCGGTTCCGCGGCGTGCTCGCGCGCCGCCGTGCCCTTGACCAGGTTGGCAACATCATTGACCGCGGAAGGGAAATGTTGTTCCAGCGCCTGCATCAGCGGCTCCGGATCGACCTCCAGAAAACGGGCGTAATTACGGACGAAGCCGCGGACGAAGGTTGCGCCGGGCAAGGCGGCGAAATCGTCGCGCTCTATCGCCTCGAGCTGCCTCAGCGACAGTTTCAGCCTGTCGGCCACTTCCCCCAAGCCCAGGCCGGCTTCCTCGCGAGCGGCCCGCAAACGGGCGCCGATGCCGCCTGGCGCCGACGCGTCGTGATGTTCGATTTTTTCTTCCATCCTCAGCTTCCACTCAACAGCAGTTGTGTTTCTCTAGAGTCCGGATACCGGTTCTTCAGCGCGTTCTCGCATTCCCGCTCCAGCGCGCCGTCGCCGGTCTTTCGGGCGATTCTGGCTCCCAGCCACCAGTCGGGCGCATCCAGGCCGTCAGGCCCGCGCCGCAGGCGGGCGAAATAAAACGCGGCCAGCTTGGCGTTACCGAGCCCCAGATGCATCTCGGCCAGTTCGCGCAATGCCGGCGCGAAGTCCGGCGCCGCGCGCAAGGCGCTCAGCAAATAGTCGTTGGCCTGGTCGGTCTGCCCCAGCTTGGCGCTGCAGCGCCCGAGGTTCAGATAGGCCGACTGCGGCGAATCATACAATGGATTGGCCAGCGCCTTCTGGAACAGCGCCAGCGAATCCTGGACCCGTCCATGCTCGCACAGGAACAGGCCGTAGTTATTATTGGCTTCCGGACTGGCCGGGTCCAAGCGCAGGGCCTGCTGAAAGTCGCCCTCGGCCTGGCCGTCCTGCTTCAGCAGGCCGAACACATAGGCGCGGGTGACATAGCCGGTCACATAGGACGGGTCGGCCGCCACCGCCTGGTTGGCGTTGTCCAGCGCCGCCTTCAGATTGCCTATCCTGGCGTATTCGACGGCCAGCTGGCTGCGCACCTTGGCCAGCTCATGCGGATTGCTCGCCGCCATGGCGGGGGCGGCGATGCCAAATGCCAACAGCCATCCAGCCAACCACCCCCGCCATGACGTCATAGTTTTCTGTCCTCGATGATCTGCGTCCACTTGGCCTGGCGCCGCGTCTTGTCCTGCACCTGGCCGGCAAGCTGGCCGCAGGCCGCGTCGATATCGTCGCCGCGGGTCTTGCGCACGGTCACCACATATCCTTGTTCTTGCAGAATTTCACGGAAAATGCGAATCGCGTTGTTGCTGGAGCGATCATAACCCGAGTTCGGGAACGGGTTGAACGGAATCAGGTTGAACTTGCACGGCACGTCCCTCACCAATTCCAGCAGCTGGCGAGCATGTTCCGGCCTATCGTTGACCCCGTCAAGCATCACATATTCAAAGGTGATGAAATCTCGCGGCGCCTTCTCCAGATAGCGGCTGCAAGCGGCCATCAGCTCCGACAACGGATATTTCTTGTTGATCGGCACGATCACGTCGCGTATCGCGTCGTTCGGCGCGTGCAGCGACACCGCCAGGGCCACCGGGCACTCCTCGCGCAGCCTGTCCATCTGCGGCACCAGGCCGGAGGTGGACAGCGTCACCCGGCGGCGGGACAGGCCGTAGCCGTGGTCGTCCAGCATGATCTGCATCGCGCTGACCACATTGTCGAAATTGGCCAGCGGCTCGCCCATGCCCATCATCACCACATTGGACACGACGCGCTCGTTTTTCGGCGTCACGCCCATCGCCTTGTTCGCCCACCACAGCTGGCCGATGATCTCGGCGGTGGACAGGTTGCGGTTGAATCCCTGGCGGCCGGTGGAACAGAACGTGCATTCCAGCGCGCAACCGACCTGGGATGACACGCACAAGGTGCCGCGATCGTCTTCCGGAATGAACACGGTTTCCACACCGTTGCCGGTGCCGACGTCGAGCAGCCACTTGCGGGTGCCATCACTGGACTCCTGCCCGGTCATCAGCGACGGCACGCCCACCACGGCGCGCTCGTGCAGCTTGGCGCGCAGGCTTTTGGCGAGGTCGGTCATCGCGTCGAAATCGTCTTCGGCCATCTGGTGCATCCAGCGCATCACCTGCTTGGCGCGGAAGGGCTTCTCGCCCATCTCGGCAAAATGCTGCGTCAGCTGGTCCAGATTGAAGTCGAGCAGGTTGGTTTTCATGCAATCCTCAACAGGCAAAAGAGGCCGCCGGCAGCGGCGACCTCCGGTCATTCAACTACTTTACGAATCAGCGGGAGCTGATTTCGGAAGCGGCGAAGAAGTAGGCCACTTCGATGGCAGCGTTTTCGACGCTGTCGGAGCCGTGAACGGCGTTGGCGTCGATCGACTCGGCGAAATCGGCGCGGATGGTGCCGGCTTCAGCCTTCTTCGGGTCGGTGGCGCCCATCAGTTCGCGGTTCTTCAGCACGGCGTTCTCGCCTTCCAGCGCCTGGATCATCACCGGACCGGAAACCATGAAGTCGACCAGGTCCTTGAAGAACGGGCGTTCTTTGTGCACGGCGTAGAAGCCTTCGGCTTCGGCGCGGGACAGTTGCTTCATCTTGGCGGCGACGATCTTCAGGCCGGCCGATTCGAAACGATCGTAAATCTTGCCGATCACGTTCTTCGCAACGGCATCCGGCTTCACGATGGACAAGGTACGTTCAATTGCCATATAAATTCTCCCTAACGACAAGACAAGTGGCTAAACTTGAGTATTATGCGGCCACTCGGGTTACCCAATTCTGACGAACCCGATATTTTAGCAGTGTTTTCAAACACGTGCTGCACATTCCACTCAGGCACCATGCGCGAACAAAACCAACAGCAGACGCCGGCCGACGGCGGCGAAGAATCCGACCTCAACAGCAAGCTGAAAAAGCGGCTCTGGCTCGCCGGCGGCCTGGTTGCCGTCGCGCTCGCAGCGATCCCGCTGATGGACGCGCTGACCAAGCCCAAGCAGGAGATGAACAGCGACGCGCCCAGCCCGAGCTCCGGCAAGATCATCAAGCCGGCCGCCGTCCCGGACATTGCCGCGACCGCTCCCGCGACGCAGGCCGCCAGCGCACCGGCAAGCCAAAGCAGCGCCCCCGCCGCCGACACCGCCAGCCACGCGCCGGCGACCCCGGCCGCGAACAGCCCGCGGACGCCGGACCTGAGCAAGACCCCGGCGATAGCCAACCAGCAGGCGGCCACCCGCCAGGCGGCCGGGGAACGCGCCGCGCCCGCCCCGGCACCCGCCAAGACCCATCCGCCGAGCCACCAGGCGCAGACAAGGACCGCCAGTCCACCTCCGGCCCCCTCGCCCAGCGGCAATACCGCCCCCGTCGTCGCCAACGCGACGCCGGCCGCCGCGCCGACCGCCAGCGCGGCACCGGCGACGACCGCGCCTCCGCCCGCTCCGGCCAAGGCGGAACCGGCGGGCAGCTCGGTCGGCTACCAGGTGCAGCTGGGCCTGTTCTCCAGCATCGGCAACGCGCAGAAACTGGTGCGCGACCTGCAGAAGCACGGCATCTCCGCCCACACCGTGACCCGCGTGCAGCTCGGGCCGTTCAAGAGCCGCGCCGAGGCCGACGAAGCGATGAAGAAACTGCGCGAGCTCGGCTACTCGCCGCTACTGGCCGCCGGTCAATAGCGGACAGCAGAACGGGGCCCCCTCGAGGGCCCCGTCGCCGCGGCCGCGAGACGGCCGCAATGAAAAAGCCCCGGATTCTCATCCGGGGCTTTTCGTATTCCTGGCAGGCGGTACAGGGCTCGAACCTGTGACCCTCGGAATCAAAATCCGATGCTCTACCAACTGAGCTAACCGCCAACATCGCCTTTCTTGATTCGCGATTTTCACCGCGTCTCGAGAGAAACGAACTATACCGTCGCACATCTTTTCTGGCAAGGCTTTTTTAAAAAATTCTGCGGCCAATCGCAAAACCGCCGCGCACCGGCCAGATGCCCGCCGCGCTCTGGAATAAGAATCGAAACCGCCGCTCATCAAATCCCGCCGGAAACCAGTTCCGAGAAAAACAGCGCATCAAACAATGCCGTGGCACCCCGTTCCGAAATGCAGCCCAAAAAGCTTGCGACAATCAAGCCGTTGATTCCAATGAACTCCGCGACAGCAGCTTTGCCCTCTCCAATTACGCGTGCCGGGCTCATCGCGGCGATCAAAGTCGACGAATGGGAAAACAATCCCAAGAAATTGATTTTAAAAATAATATTTTCAATCTGGCCATACACGGCGCCGACAGACGATCCCGCCTCGACGATTAAGAGCCGCTAACAAAACCTCGCAGAGCCCCTGAGCCAAGGCGCGCCGACGCAGGCAGTACTTGAGTACGACAAGTCGGCGCAACGCAGGATCAGGAGTTTTGTCAGCGGCGCCAAGCGCAGTCGGGCGGCGATGGAAAAACCGCCCCGCCGCCCAAATGCCCATCCGCCACGAAACGGACGCCGCCCCGAATCAGCGCGCGATCCGCCGCGCCTGTTCCGCCACCAATTTGCGCTGAGCCTGCCTGTCGCCGCCCTGCGCCTCCTTGGCGGTCTGCGTCGCCGTCTCCGCGGCTTCCTGCAAGGCCCTGGCCGCATTGCTGATGGTGACCTTGTCCTGCACCACCGGCTGGGCGGGTTGAGCTTGCGTCTGCGGTTGCGGCGCGGATGCGGGCACGCCGGACGGCCCTGCGTCTGGTGTCGATGCGGTCTGAGGGACCTGGGCGGAAACCGAGGCGATCATCATGGTGTGTCTCCCGATAGGATTCGAACGCGAAACGCGCAATGCGGGACGCACGCCCAGCATCATGCCATTGCAACTTAGCAGGCCAGACTTAGCCGGAACTTAGCGGCGCGAAAATCGCCTCCAAGGCGTCAAATTTCGCGCGCGGCCGGCATGCTGACCGATACCCTCAGGCCAGACTGACCAGCCTCGTCGCGGAAGGACAGGCTGACCCGCGCGCCGATCCGCTCAGCGATGGCGCTCACGATGGACAAGCCCAGCCCGGCCCCTTGTTCACCGCTTCCCAGGCTGCGATAGAAGGGGTCGAACACCCGGCCCCACTCCTCGCGGGGAATGCCGGGGCCAGTGTCTTCTATCGTCAGCAACACCTGGCCGTCCGCCTCGCCGACGGCCAGATCGACGCGGCCGCCATCCGGCGTGTAGCGGATCGCGTTATCGGCCAGATTCCTCAGCAGCGCGAACAGATCCAGCTCGCCCGCCCACACCCTGGCATCGACCTCCCCCTCCACGCCGATGTCGATGCGCTTGGCCTCAGCCAGCGGCATCAGATCCTCCAACACCCGGCGATACGCATCCCTGACAGACACCGCGGACGGCGCCGCCGTCGCCGATTGCGCCCGAGCCAACGCCAGCAACTGCTCCAGCAGATTGCGGCCGCGCCCGATGCCGCCGCGCAGCGCGGACAAACGCTCCCGCGCCGCGCCGGACATCTCGGCGTCGGCCAGTCGCTCCGCCTGCAGCGACAAGGCCGTCAACGGCGAGCGCAGCTCATGGGCGGCATCGGCGACGAAGCGCCGCTGCGCCCGCATCGACTGCGCGACGCGCTCCAGCAGGCGATTGATGGCCAGCACGAACGGCTTGACCTCCAGCGGCAGGCCGTCCGGGTCCAGCGGATGCAGCTGCCGCTCCGCGCGCCGGTCCACTTCGCGCGACAGTTCGGCGATCGGCCGGAACATGCCCCGCACCAGCCTGGCCACCATCAGCAGCAGCAACGGGATCAGCAACAGGAAAGGCATCACCGTGCGCAGCGCGCCATCCCGGGCGAGCTCGTCGCGAAAGCCGGACTCCTGCGCGACGGCGATCCGCCTCCCGTCCCTCATCGTCCGCACCAGCACGCGAAAACTCTCGCCGCCGGCCTCCACGGTCTGCAAACCGTCCGGCAAGGATTTCTCCAGCCTCAGCACCCCGCCGGCGTCGACGCTGGGCGCCGCCGGCCGCCAGCTCCCCAGCCGCTGCACGATCACCCTGGATTCCTCGTTTCCCTCCCGGGCGCCGCCCTCGGGAAAGTCGGCCGGCAGCCGTCCCCGGTCCAGCAGCGCGGCCACCTGACGCAACACGTCGTCCTGGAATTCATGCGCTTCGCCGAGCGCGGACGCAAAGGAAAACACCCCGGCGACCACGCCGAACAGCAGGATGGCCACGGTCAGCACGAACGACAGCCGCAACTGCACCGACTCGCTCAAACGCCTTTTGAAACCATCCATCCCACCCCCCTGACATTCTTGATGACATCGCTTCCCAGCTTGCGGCGCAGCGAATGGATCAGAAACTCGACCGCGTTGCTTTCCACCTCGTCGCCCCAGCCATAGATGCGATCCTCCAGATTGCCGCGCGACAGGATGGCGCCCGGACGCAACAACAGCGCATGCAGCAGCGAGAATTCGCGGTTGGACAGCGGGATCGGCGCGCCGCCGGCGATCGTCGCCATCCGCGTGGCCGGGTCCAGCGACACCACGCCATTGCCCAGCAGCGGCGCCGCGCTGCCGCCCTTGCGCCGAGACACCGCGCGCATGCGCGCCAGCAGCTCCGCCATCTCGAACGGCTTGACCAGATAGTCGTCGGCCCCGCCGTCCAGCGCGCGCAAGCGGTCGTCAAGCCCATCGCGGGCGGTGATGACCAAGAGCGGAATCGCGTCGCCGCCGGCGCGGATGGCGGCCAGCACCGACTGGCCGTCCCGCCCCGGCAAACCGAGGTCGAGCAAGACCAGATCATAGTGCTGGCATCCCCGCGCCGTCAGCGCGGAACGCCCGTCCCGCACCCAATCGACGGCCTGGCCCTCGTCGCGCAGCGCGGCCCGGACCGCCTCGCCTATCATCGCATCGTCCTCGATCAGCAATACCCTCATATTCCTCCTCCGCCCCTCCCCGCCACGAACCCGCCCCTCCTCAAGCGCCCCTTCGGCCGCCATCGAAAGCCAGCAGCAGATCCGCCAATGCCGCCTTGCAGTCGGCCTGATCCGGCGGGTCGGCCCTCAAGGCCGCCAACGCGCGGTCCATCGCCTTGTCCAGCATATGCCAATCCCGGGCGGATCTCGGCTTCAATCCGGCCTCCGCAGCACCTCAGGCCCGCTCCAGATCCTTGATCCGCGCCCTCGCCGCCGGCAAGTCCCCCCGGTTGACGATGCCAGCCACATCGGCGGCGATGCGGCGAAACACGCTCAAATCGCCCAAGCGGGAAACCTGCGCATCAGCGGCCTGCCCGGCAACGGCCTTGCCGGCGTCGTCGCGCCTGGAGCAGCCGGCCGCCGCGGTCAACAACACGACAGACGCGGCAAGCGCGGCCACCCATCCAAAAAAACGAAAGTACCGCATTGATCGCTCCTGGAAAGTGAAAGACGTCATTTGGCGACCGCCGCCGCTTTGCGGCCCGGCCACCCCATCTGCGCGGCGGCCACCAGGACCGCAATCACCGACAGGAACAAGCCGCTGGTCCACATCGCCCCGATGCCGATGCCGCCATAAGCCTTGGCCTGCGTCAGCCAGTCTCCCAACGCCGCGCCGAAAGGCCGAGTCAGAATGTAGGCCAGCCAGAACGTCAGCACCGCGTTGCCGCCGATGCGCCAGGCGACACAGCAGGCGGCGAGCAATGCGCCGAACCCCAGCGCGCCCAGCGTGAAGCCCAAACCCAGCGCCTCGGTCGCCAGATCGCCGGCAGCCGTCCCCAGCGCAAAAGTGCACAGGACCGCCGCCCAATAGAAATCTTCCCGCCGCGGCGTCGAAACGTCGCTGATGGACAGCGTGCGCTCCATCCGGCGCCAGACGATGAAGATCGCCGCCAACCCGGCGGCGAAGGCGGCGGTGCTGACATACAGGCTGACGTCCAGCCCATCGGTCAGCCAGTCGGTGATCTGGGTGCCGACCACGCTCACCAGCACCACGGTGAGCCAGTACAGCCACGGCACGCAACGGCGCGTCCGCAGTTGGGCGAACAAGGCAGTCGCCAGCAACGCGCCCATCAGCGCGCGCGTCGCGCCCTGCCCCCAGCCAGCATCGACGGCGAGAAAATCCGCCCCGGTCTCGCCCACCGTGGTGGAAAGAATCTTGATGATCCAGAAGGTCAGCGCGACCTCCGACACCTTGTTCAGCCATGGAGCCGGCTCAGCGGCAGGCAACGTATTCATCGCACACTCCTTGCAATCGTTACGGCGCCGCTCAGGCGCGCAGCCATCCGGCGGCGATGAGCCTGCCGAACAACAAACGGCGGGCGCTCAGCGCGAGACGGTATATCGGTTCCAGATACGGTTCATGCCGCGGCCCGGCCAGCCAGGCGGCCGCCAGCGCCGTCACGGCGGCGCCCGCCATGTCCAGCGGGAAGTGGACGCCCAGATAAATGCGCGCCCAGGCCATGGGCAGGCCCAGCACAGCCAGCGCGCCGCCGATACGACGGCAATCCGGCCGCAGCAGCAGGCCGAAGGCGGCGGACCACCACAGGGTCAGGTGGTCGCTGGGGAAGGAGGAATCGGCCGCATGCGGAATCAGCGTGCGCCCGAGTCCGATCATGAACGGCCGCGGATGCGGCCAGGCCAGACCGATCAGCTGATTGAGCAGCAGCCCGGCCAGTCCGGCCATCGCCGCCGCCAACGCGGCCTTGCGGGCGGACTCGCCCCCGCATAACCAGACCAGCCCGATGCCGACGGGGATGGCCCAGATCAGGCCTTCGGCGCAGAACACCGCCAGACGCGGCAGCGCCGGCAGCGGATGCGCGGGCGCGTTCAAAACGGCGAACAGCGCCCAGTTCAGGCCCTCCAGGACGTTCCCCAGGCCGATCAGGCCATCAATCGCGCTCATCGCGATCCGCCTTGCTCTCGCCCGACTCCAGCACCGCGCCCCTGGCGGGATCGACGCCGACGTCGAAGGCCCGACCGCCGCGGGCCACCGCATACGCCCGGCCCAAGCCGGCGCGCCCGCATTCCGCGCGGCCAGCCCAGCCGTTGACATGCCGCTCGGCAATGGCGATCTCCCCGGTCAATCGAGTCCCGGCGGCATAGGCGGCCGCGCCACAAGTGAAGGCGACGACGGCCAGAAGAGAAAGCGTGGAATAACGGTACATATCAACCCTCCGGATGACGCGCCAAGCGCATGAACCGGAGAGTAAGAGAAGAAACTTAGCGAGGACTTAGACGCGCGCGGCGGTCGATGCGTCGAGGCCGACCCGATCAGGAAGCGGCTTAATGATGCCAGCCGCCGCCGAATCCACGCGGATAATGATCGATAATAAAACCGAAACGGAATAGAAAAAAGCCCGCGTATTCGCGGGCCTTTTTTCTTTTAAAATCGCATTGCTTTGATTTTAATATTTTAATGGTGCCGGTAATAGGAGTCGAACCTACGACCTTCGCATTACGAATGCGCTGCTCTACCAACTGAGCTATACCGGCAAACCAACCGTTAAAAAAGCCCTGATTCTCTGTAATTTGAAAATCAAGGCTTTTTGAATCTGGTCGGAGTGAGAGGATTCGAACCTCCGGCCTCTACGTCCCGAACGTAGCGCTCTACCAGGCTAAGCTACACTCCGATTTAACTTCAATCCCGACTCGCGCCGAGGAAGCTAATATACCTCGAATCTGATTTTCTGACAAGCTTTAATTTGTTCAACTGGTCGGAGTGAGAGGATTCGAACCTCCGGCCTCTACGTCCCGAACGTAGCGCTCTACCAGGCTAAGCTACACTCCGACGACCGGCTAAACTGCTTGTCTGAAAAACTGCTGCTATCCCGCTTGCTGCGGTACAATCAGCGGCTTCAGAGGACGCGCATTATGGAACAAATATGTGGTTTAGGCAACTATCTTTTTATCGCTTGAGCGCGGACAGCCTGGTCGACGCCGATAAGCTGTTGCAGGCATTGGAAAAACGCCCGTTTCAACCGTGCATGGGCCTCGACTGGTTCAGCGAAGGCTGGGTGCCGCCGGCCGGCCATCTGGATGCGCCGGTCTACGCCGGACGCGGCAGCCTGATGGTTTCGATGCGGCGCGAGGACAAGGTTCTGCCGGCCTCGGTGATCCGCGACTTCGTCGAAATGAAGGTGCAGGAGATCGAGGACAAGGAGCTGCGCAAGGTCGGCCGCAAGGAAAAGCTGGCGCTGAAAGAGCAGGTAACCGACGACCTGCTGCCGCGCGCCTTCGTCCGCAGCGGCCGCACCAGCGCCTACCTGGACATCCAGCGCGGCTGGCTGATGGTGGACTCCGGCTCGTCCAGCAAGGCCGAGGCGCTGGTCTCCAAGCTGCGCGAGGCGCTGCCGCCGTTTCCGGCCGCGCTGCCCAGGACCAAGCTCGCTCCGCACACCGCGATGACCGACTGGCTGGCCGCCGGCGAAGCGCCGGGCGGCTTCGAACTGGACGCCGACTGCGAACTGAAGGACGGCAGCGAGAACGGCGCGGTCGTGCGTTGCAGCCGCATAGACCTGACCAGCGACGAGATCCGCCAGCACATCGCCACCGGCAAGCAGGCCACCAAGCTGGGCCTGATCTGGAACGAGAAGATCCGCTTCCAGCTGACCGACACGCTGCAGTTGAAGCGCATACAGTTCCTCGACGTGCTGCAGGACGAGGCCAGCCAGGCCGGCGACGACCGCGACAGCCTGTTTGCGGCGACCTTCCTGCTGATGAGCGAGGAGCTGGGCGAACTGGTCGAGGCGCTGGTGGAAGCGTTGGGCGGCCTCGAGGACAGCCAGGCGCAGCCGGCCCCGGCGACCGCGCCCGCCGCTCCTTCCGCCACAGCCGGCGGCGACGCCGTCGACGTGCCCTGGGATTGAAGCGCGTCCCGCCCCTGCACCGACCCGGCCCCGCCGGGTTTTTTTACGCTCTCGCGACGCACCCGATAATAAAAACAAAACTATCGATTAAAAACAATCAATTTAACAAAACTATTTTCATTGCCGATACTGCCATCATCGGAACGCCGGAGACGATGCGATGAAGGAAAGCTGGAACCACGCCTTGCTGGAGATGCTGGCCGCCTTCGCCTGGCTGCAATGAGCGACGGCCGGCGCGCGTCGCAATCGCGCAGTAAGGCATATCGCCCTTGATTTAAATGATAATCATTATCATTATTATGGTAGACACATCATGATGAGAATCGCCATGCAGACCGTCAGCCCCTTCCCTTCACGCCGACAGACAGGCAAACCCCGCCCTCCTCGCCGCGGCTGGCGCAGAGCCCTGGGCATCGCCATCTTCTGCGCCGGCTGCCTGCTGTGGCTGAGCCACGGCCTGGACGCGCCGTCTCCTCAGACCGGCGGCCGCCATGGCGCGATTGTTAAATAACAGGAAATAATAAAGTGAGAAGACCGGTGTTTTTCTAAGCGATACGCCGGCGTAAGCTGTTGCCATCCCCCGATTGCAGGCAACAGATCATGACTTCCCGACAAGCCGCGCTGTTCATCTCCCACGGCGCCCCTACGCTGCCGATAGAAGACAGCCCCACCCGCCACTTCCTTGAGCGGCTGGGACGCGACTGGCCGCGCCCGCGCGCCATCGTCATCGTCTCGGCCCACTGGGAAGCCTCGGCCCTGACCGTCAATCTGCAGCCGCGCCCCGGCACGCTGTACGACTTCGGCGGCTTTCCGCCGGTATTGCGCACGCTGCGCTATCCCGCCGCCACCGATGCGGCGCTGGCCGAGCGCGTGGCCGGCCTGATCGCCGACGCCGGCCTGCCGCTGGCCACCACCGCGGAGCGGCCGCTGGACCACGGCATGTGGACGCCGCTGCTGCTGATGTTTCCGCAGGCCGATATCCCGCTGGTGATGGTCTCGCTGCACCACCGGGCCGGCTCCGCCGAACATTACGCGCTGGGCCGGGCCTTGCGCCCGCTGCGCGACGAGAATGTGCTGGTGATAGGCAGCGGCAGCTACACCCACAATCTTTGGGAACTGAGCCCCGAGGGCAGCGCGCCGGCGCCGTGGGCGGCCGGCTTCGCCGACTGGATGGACCGCGCGCTGCTGGAGAATCGCCGCGACGACATCGTGCACTGGCAGCAGCGCGCGCCCTATCCGCGCGAGAACCACCCCAGCGACGAGCACTTCCAGCCGCTCCTGGTGGCGCTGGGCGCCTCGGACGACGACGCGACTCCGGTCAAGCTGCACGACGACTGGCGGATGGGTTCGCTGTCGATGGCCTGCTGGCGCTTCGACTGAACGCTCATGAAAAATGCCCGGCGCAGGCCGGGCATCGCAGGCAGAACGTCGCGCGCCGCGCGTTTACATCTGCGCCTGCTGGTAATTCTCCACGCCCATCAGGTCTATCAGCTTCAACTGCTGCTCCAGCCAGTGCGCGTGATCGTTCTCGGTCTCCTCCAGCAGCACCATCAGCGCGTCGCGGGTCACGTAGTCGCGCACGCTCTCGCTGTGGGCGATCACTTCCTTCAGCAAGGCGCCGACGCGGTATTCCACCTCCAGGTCGGCCTTCAGCATCGCCGGCACGTCCTCTCCGACCTTGATCGGCACGCGGCGCGCCACGTCGGGGCGGCCCTGCAGAAACAGCGTGCGGGCGATCAGCGTGCGCGCATGCGACAACTCGTCCTCGCGCTCGTGGTCTATACGCTCAAACAGCTTGTTCAGGCCCATGTCCTTGTACATCTCGGCATGGATGAAATACTGGTCGGCTGCGGACAGCTCTTCGGCCAGCAAATCGTTGAGCAGCGCTATGGTCTTGGGATCGCCCTTCATGCTTTTGTCCTGTCGTTCCGGGTCATGCAAACCGTCATTCTAGGCGTTCAGCGCAGCAGATGCACGCCCTGGTAGAAAGCGAAGGACAAGGTCCAGGCCAGCAGCACCGACCAGGCTACCGACATCGCGGCGAAACGCCGGCTTCCCGATTCGCGGCGCATCGCCGCCACCGTGGACAGGCAGGGCACGTACACCAGCGTGAAAATCAGGAAGCTCATCGCCGACGCCCAGTCCAGATGCTGGACCAGCGCGCCGCCCAGGCCGGCCTCGGACACGCCGTAGATCACCGCCAGGCTGCCCAGCAGGATCTCCTTGGCGACGAAGCCGAACAGCAGCGCCACCGCCAGCTCGGCGCGTATGCCTATCGGATCCAGCACCGGCGACAAGGCCTCGCCCAGCGCGTAGGCCAGCGTCTTGCCGTGCCCCGCCGGGATGTGGGTCAGCAACCAGACCATCACCACGCCGGCCAGGATGAAAGTGGACGCCAAGCGCAGGAAGGCGCTCACCTCGCCTGCCGCCCGCGTCAACATGTGGCGCGCGCCCGGCAGCCGGTACGGCGGCACTTCCAGCAGGAAGGCCTCGTCGCCGCGGTAGCGGCGCTTGAACACCCAGGCGGTGACGACGGCGGCGGCGAAGCTCATCAGGTACAGGCCGGACACCACCCACGGCGCCTGGCCCTCGCCGAACAGGATGCCGGCGAAGAACACCACCACCTGCAGCCGCGCCGAGCACAGGGAAAACGGAATCACCAGCATGGTCAACAGCCGCTGGCTGCGCTCGCGCATCACCCGGGTGCCCATGATGGCCGGCACATTGCAGCCGAAACCCATCAGCTGCATCACGAAGCCGCGGCCGTCCAGCCCCAGCCTGGCCATCATCGCGTCGGTGAGGAAGGCGGCTCGGGCCAGGTAGCCGCTGTCCTCCACCATCGCCATCAAGACGAAGAACACGAACAATATCGGCGCGAAGGTCAGCACCGTCGCCACGCCCTGCCAGACGCCATCCAGCAGCAGGCTCTGCAGGATGGCCGGCAACGGGGAAACGGCCGCGGCCAGCACATGGTCCTTGACCCAGTCCAGGCCGCCGCCGACCGCGTCCTGCAGCGGCGTGCCGATCTGGTAGGTCAGGTTGAACAGCAAGGCCATCAAGGCGAAGAACAGCGGCAGGCCCAGCCACGGATGCAGCAGCCAGCGATCCACTTTCTCGGTCAGCAGCGTCGGCAGCACCGGCGGCAGACGCCAGCAGCCGTCCAGCGCGCGGCGAGCCAGGTCGATCGCCCGCTGCGACTCAGGCACCCGCTCCATCTGCGCGTGCACGGCCGGGCCGGATCGCGTGGCCAGCCGGTTCAGCGCTTCGCTCAGCCTGGGCCAGCCCTCCATCCGCTTGGCCGACACCAGCGCCACCGGCGCGCCCAGCCGTTCGGCCAAGGCATCAGCATCCACGGAAATGCCCAGCAGCCTGGCCTCGTCGGCCATGTTCAGCACGAGCAGACAGGGCAGGCCACTGGCGATCAGCTGCAAGGCCAACGGCAACTGACGGTCCAGCTGGCTGGCGTTCAGCACCAGCACCGCGCCGTCGAACGCCGTCGACAACAGCACATCGCGCACCACCGCCTCGTCGTCGGTATAGCCGGTCAGATCATTGACGCCGGGCAGGTCGATCAGCTCCACCATGCGGCCGCCCAAGAGCAGCCGCGAGCTGCTCAGCTCCACGGTCAGCCCCGGCCAGTTGCCGACCCGCTGCGACATGCCGGTCAGCCGGTTGAACAAGGTGGACTTGCCGGTATTGGGCAGGCCTATCAGCGCGAAGCGTTTCATGCCGCCCTCACCTCGATCTGCCGCGCCAGGCTGCGGCGCAGCAGAAAGCGGGTGGCGCCCACCTCCAGCAGCAGCGGGCCGCCCCACGGCGCGACGCGGCGCAGACGGAAGCGGCAGCCAGGCGACAGGCCGAAGGCCGTCACACGACGCCGGGCCTCTCCGTCCAGCGCCAGTCGCTCGACGATGCCGGCGCCGCCGCGGGGGAAACGATCCAATGACAGCATATCGGCTCCTGAAACAATGCAAATGGTTCGCATTAGTATATCCAGGATGCCGGGCGACGCCGCCGGGCCGACGCCTCCGCTTGACCTGGCGCAACTGCGGCGCCGGCCCGGCTGCGTCGGCGAAGACGCATTTCTGCCCCGGCGGCCGCTTCTGCGGTTAAAATCCAGCCATTGCACAATCGACCAAACGGGCCAAGGACTTATGAGCATCAAATCGGACAAGTGGATACGCCGGATGGCGGATGAACAGCGCATGATCGAGCCGTTCGAAGCCAACCAGGTGAAAATGGCCGCCGACGGCCAGAAGCTGATCTCCTACGGCACCTCCAGCTATGGCTACGATATCCGCTGCGCCGACGAATTCAAGGTGTTCACCAACATCAACAGCACCATCGTCGACCCGAAGAATTTCGACCCCAACTCCTTCGTGGAAGTGTCGGGCAAGGGCTATTGCATCATCCCGCCCAACAGCTTCGCGCTGGCGCGCACGGTGGAATACTTCCGCATTCCGCGCAGCGTGCTGACCGTCTGCCTGGGCAAATCCACCTACGCCCGCTGCGGCATCATCGTCAACGTCACCCCGTTCGAACCGGAGTGGGAAGGCTATGTGACGCTGGAGTTCTCCAACACCACGCCGCTGCCGGCCAAGATCTACGCCAACGAGGGCGTGGCCCAGGTGCTGTTCTTCGAATCGGACGAGGAGTGCGACGTGTCGTACAAGGACCGCGCGGGCAAGTATCAGGGCCAGGTCGGCGTCACGCTGCCGCGTCCCTGATCGCGGCGCGCCCGAACGGAAAAAGGATGGCCGAGGCCATCCTTTTTTGCGTGCGCCGGCTGCAAAAGCCGCTCGCAATTTTCGGCATCTGTTCTAGGCTAAACAAAGGGTTAGCCGACATCCCGGTTGTGCCGACCCTTTGCACAGCAAGCTGTTTCTTCTTGGGGCGTCGCGGTTCCCCCTTGCCGCTGCGCCCCCTTTTTATGCCTGTCCGCTTGTCAGCAGACGACAGCCCCGCCATCATCTGCCTTCCACCACTCCCACCTCCGTTCATGAGCATCTACGACTTTTCCTTCCGCCGCCTGGACGGCGGCGAGCAGGCGATGGACGCCTACCGGGGCCAAGTGCTGCTGCTGGTCAATACCGCCAGCCGTTGCGGCTTCACGCCGCAGTACGCCGGCCTGGAGGCGCTGCACCGCCGCTTCGGCCCGCAAGGGCTGACCGTGATCGGTTTCCCATGCAACCAGTTCGGCGCGCAGGAGCCCGGCTCCGCCGACGAAATCGGCGCCTTCTGCCAACGCAACTACGGCGTCGGCTTCGACATGGCCGACAAG
Organism: Chromobacterium sp. CV08; assembly: GCF_051129845.1. NCBI lineage: Bacteria > Pseudomonadati > Pseudomonadota > Betaproteobacteria > Neisseriales > Chromobacteriaceae > Chromobacterium > Chromobacterium sp. CV08. Next base: position 1,361,331 of record NZ_CP150453.1, on the reverse strand, counting down.
GTAGACGTCAACGGCGCCGGCGCCCATCCGCTGTGGCGTTATCTGAAGCAGCAAAAACGCGGCCTGCTGGGCCGGTCGATACGCTGGAACTTCAGCAAGTTCCTGGTCGACCGCGACGGCCGGGTGGTCGCGCGCTTCGCGCCGCTGACCCGGCCGGAGAAGCTGGCAGAACGGATCGCCGCACTGCTGGCGCAATGAAAAGAGCCGGGAGGGCCCGGCTCTTTTCGCCGCCTTCGCGGCGGCAGACGGGGTCTAGCCCCGGTTCACGCGCACGAATCGATGTGGCGCCTGGCGTCGACGGCCAATAGATCCAGATCGTCGTCCAGATGCTCCTGGATGTCGACCAAGGCCGCCCGCAGCACCGCAGCCGCCAGTTCGGCCTGGTCCCCGTTGAATACCTGGGCCAGCACCCGCAACTCGCGGCAGGCGGCGATATCCAGCGGCACCTCCAGCGTGCGCACCGTCGTCAGCGTCAGCACGGCCGCCGTATCGGGGTCGCCGGCGCGCTGCCCCTCCAGTTCCGTCAGCAAGGTCTTCAAGGCCAATCCCATTCAGTCCTCCCTGTCGCGTCGACATGCTCCGGGGCAAGCCCGGTCCCGGCCGATTGATCAAGCCGCCTCGCCGGTCGGCCGCTTCCCGGCGGACGATGCTGCCTCCCTCAATGCCGCGGCGGCGAGCCCTCCGCCGTTCCGCCGCCGTCCAGCAGCCGGCGGCATGCCCGGGTGGCCTGCAACAGCTGGCCATCATCCAGCGCCTCCCAGGCGTCGGCGATCGCCGCGCCCAGCAATTCTCCGGCCAAGGCCTCGCTGCTGTCGTGAAACGCCGCCGCCAACGCCATCAGCTCCAGGGCCAGATCGCCCGGCAGCGCCGCCGACATGCGGCGCGGCTCGCCCGGCCCGCCGTCCGGCGCGCGTCTCCCAGCTTCGCCACCACATTGTCTATGCTTTTGCCCATTGCCCGTCTCCGACTTTTTCCCCGCCGACGGCGCCTCCGGCCGCGGCGAAAGACTCTTTAAGCATAGGCCAGGCCTCGTCAAAAAACCGCCGCAGCGCGCTCGCGAACCTGCCTAGTTCCTCGCCTCGAAACCGGCCAGCACATTCACCACATTCGTGCCTATCGGCTCCACCGCGTAGCCGCCCTCCAGACAGAACAGCGTCGGCAGCCTCAAGCCGGCCAGCCGCGCGCCCAGCGTGACGAAGTCCGGGGAGTCGAGCTTGAAGCGCGCGATCGGATCGCCGAGGAAGGTGTCGACGCCCAGCGACACCACCAGCGCGTCGGCGCCGAAACGGGCGATCTGCAGCAAGGCGCAATCGAGCGCGACGAACCAGGTGCTGACGCAGGAGTCGGCCGGCAACGGAAAATTGAAATTGCAGCCCAGGCCCTCGCCCTCCCCCTTTTCATCGGAGAAACCTAGGAAAAACGGATATTCGGTGCGCGGATCGCCGTGTATCGACAAGAAGAGCACGTCGCCGCGCCGGTAGAAGATGTCCTGGGTGCCGTTGCCGTGATGGTAGTCGACGTCCAGCACCGCCACCTTGCGCATGCCGTGGTCGCGCAGCGCCTGGGCGGCGATCGCCGCGTTGTTGAGAAAGCAGTAGCCGCCGCAGTAATCGCGCGCGGCGTGGTGGCCTGGCGGCCGGGTCAGCGCGAACACCGCGCGCTCGCCGCCGATCAGGCGATCGGCCCCGGTCAGCGCGGTGTCGGCGGCGGCGCACGCCGCCTGCCAGGTACCGGCGGTGATCGGCGTGCCGCAATCCATGGCGTAATAGCACAGCTGGCCTTCGACATGCTCGGGCACGACCTCGCGCAGCCGGCGGATCTGCCACATCTTCGGCAGCGCGTCGCAATCGCGGCCCAGCGCCAGCCAGCGCGGCCAGGCCGTCTGCAGGAAATCGACATAGCCGGCGTCGTGCACGCGCAAGATCGGCGCGATGCCGTGGCGGCGCGGATGGACGACATCGCCCAGCTCGCGCCGACGCACGGCGGCCAGCACCATATCGGCGCGGGACGGCGTCTCCAGACAGGGTTTCAAGGTGCCGGCTATCAGCTCGGACTGGCCGTGCTGCAGGCGGTGGTCATCGGAATAGACGGTAAGCATGATGGCGTCCCGGCGGAGTCATGATTCATGCTCCGCCAGCGCAGCGCCACGGTCAAACGCCGAGCGCGGCCAGTTTGCGCCAGCTCAAGCCACCACGCCGGAAACGTAATACCAGCGGCCGTCCTCGCGGACGAAACGACTGGTTTCATGGATGCGCTCGGCCTTGCCGCCCACCTTGCAGCGGGCGAGAAACTCGACCACGCCGTCGACGTCGGCCTCCAGGCCCGCCTCGCAGCGCCTGACATCCAGCCCTATCCATTTCACCACGCCGGCGTCCTCGTCCAGATGCAGCGCCTCCGGACGCGTGGAAGGATGCCAGGTGGCCAGCAGATAGGCCTCCAGGCCCAGCGCGTAAGCGCTGTAGCGCGAACGCATCAGCGCCTGGGCCGTCGGCGCCGGCGGCGCGCCGGGCCCCAGATAGCGGCCGCAGCAGGCCGTCAGCTCGCCGCCGCCGCAGGGACAGGCGGCGCTCGCTTGTTTCTTCGGCTTCATCAGTAACCCAGCGGCGGCAGCCCGTACAACTTCAGCAGGAAATTGGAAAACGCCGGATCGGCCGGCTTCGGGCTGTATCGGGGCCAACGACGCATCCATTCGCGCAGATGCAGCTCGAGTCGCGAACGGAAGGCGTCGGAATCGATGCGGCCGGCGTCCCGCTCCACCGTCAGCTGGCGGTAGACGGCGAAGTTGTCGTTGTCGACCGGATTGGCCCCTGCGATGCGCAAGCGCGCCGCGTTCAGCTGGTCGGCCGCGGCGGTGCGGCTCAGTTCGCCGGCCTTGACGCGATCGGCCAGCCGGTTGGCCTCGGCCAGCAGCTGGTCCACCTTGCCCGCCGCGCGCGGCGCCTGCTGGACCGGACGGGACGGGCTGCCGGACTGTACCGGCACGCCCAGCTGTTTCAGCGCGCTGCAGCCTGCCAGCAAGCCGATCAGGGAGAAAGCGATAAGCTTGTTCATGGCGGCCATTGTAGCCTGCCCTGCCCGCGCGCCGTCAACGGCATCGCACCGCTCAGCCAAGATGCTCGAACAGCACGGTGGACAGATAGCGCTCGCCGAACGACGGGATCACCACGACGATCAGCTTGCCGGCGTTCTCCGGCCGCTTGGCCAGCTGCAGCGCCGACCACACCGCCGCGCCGGACGAGATGCCGACCAGGATGCCTTCCTTGGTCGCGACCTCTCGCGCGGTCTGCAGCGCGTCCTCGTTCTTGACGCGGACGATCTCGTCGTAGACGCCGGTGTTCAGGATGGCCGGCACGAAGCCGGCGCCTATGCCCTGGATCGGGTGCGGCCCCTTGGCGTCGCCGGACAACACCGCCGACGCGTCCGGTTCGACCGCGACGATCTGCACGCCCGGCTTGCGCGCCTTCAGCACCTCGCCGACGCCGGTGATGGTGCCGCCGGTGCCGACGCCGGCCACGAAGATGTCGACCTGGCCGTCGGTGTCCTTCCATACCTCCTCGGCCGTGGTCTCGCGGTGGATCTCCGGATTGGCCGGATTCTCGAACTGCTGCGGCATGAAATAGGTATCCGGGAATTCGTCGACCAGCGCGCGCGCCTTGGCGATGGCGCCGCCCATGCCCTCCGGCCCCGGCGTCAGGATCAGTTCGGCGCCGTAGGCCTTCAGCAACTGGCGGCGCTCCTTGCTCATCGTCTCCGGCATCGTGATCACCAGCTTGTAGCCGCGCGCCGCGCACACCATCGCCAGGCCGATGCCGGTATTGCCCGAGGTCGGTTCGACGATGACGGTGTCCGGGCCGATCTTGCCGGCCTTTTCCGCCGCGTCCAGCATCGCCGCCGCGATGCGGTCCTTGACGCTGTGCGCCGGATTGAAGAATTCCAGCTTGGCCACCACGGTGGCGCCGGCGCCTTCGGTGACGCGGTTGAGCTTCACCAGCGGCGTATTGCCGATCAGATCGGTGATGGTGTTGGCGATGCGCATAGTCTTATTCCTCACTGACAGATAATTGTCATGCCGATATTCCACAGCATCATAATCAATCGCCGTATCGCGACCTAATATTGTTTGCTTATATCCAGCAAACCAAAGTCCGGCTACCCTTTCCGCCAAACGCCGGCCCCGCGGCTTCGCCGCCGGTCCGGCCGACATCGGCGGATTCAAACCGCTTTGTTATAGTCAATGCAAACACAGACACGATTCCCATGCCCATCCAGGAACCCCTGACCCCGCTGTCCGGCTGGCGCCGCCGGCTGTACATCGTCATCTACGAAGCCGACACCCGCGCCGGCCGGCTGTTCGACCTGGCCCTGACCATCGCCATCCTGGTGTCGGTCGCCTGCGTGATGCTGGAGAGCGTATCGTCGATCCGCCAGCGCTACGGCGCGCTGCTGTCCGCCTTGGACTGGCTGTTCACCATTCTGTTCACCGTCGAATACGCGCTGCGGCTGATCTGCGTGCACAAGCCGCTGCGCTATGTGAAAAGCTTCTTCGGCGTCATCGACCTCTTGTCCATCCTGCCGCTGTACCTGGGCCTGTTCATTCCGGAAAGCCGCTTCCTCGCCGACGTGCGCATCCTGCGGCTGCTCAGGATGTTCCGCATCCTCAAGCTCAGCCGCCACCTGGGCGAGGCGGCCCAGTTGCAGAAGGCCCTGCTGGCCAGCCGGCGCAAGATCACCGTGTTCCTGGTCACCGTGGTGCTGCTGGTCATCGTGCTGGGCACGCTGATGTACGTGATAGAGGGACCGGAACACGGCTTCACCAGCATTCCGACCAGCATCTACTGGGCCATCGTCACGCTGACCACCGTCGGCTTCGGCGACATCACGCCGAAGACGCCGATGGGCCAGGCGCTGGCCAGCCTGGTGATGATCACCGGCTACGGCATCATCGCGGTCCCCACCGGCATCGTCAGCGCCGAAATCGCCCGCGCCTCGCCCGATCCCGCCGAAAACCGCTCGGCGACCCGGTTGTGCCCGCACTGTTTCAGCGAGGGGCACGACTGGGACGCCCGCTTCTGCAAGCATTGCGGCGGCCAATTGCCGCGTCCGTCCAAGGACAGGGTCAGCTGAGCGCGCGGCGGTAGGCCGCCAGCGCGCGCTCGTCGTAGGCGACCAGCCAGACTTCGCGCAGCGGATGCGCCTCGCCGTCCAGCCAGGCGCGCAGCGTCGCCACCGCCAGCTCGCACGCCGCCTCCAGCGGATAGCCGTAGACGCCGCAGCTGATCGCCGGAAAGGCGATGCTGGTCACGCCGTGCCGCGCGGCCAGCGCCAGGCTGTGGCGATAGCAGGCGGCCAGCAGCGCCGGCTCGCCCTGCGTTCCGCCCTGCCATACCGGCCCCACCGTGTGGATCACGTAGCGGGCGGGCAGCAGATAGCCCGCCGTCAGCCTCGCCTCCCCTGTCGGGCAGCCCCCCAACCGGCGGCAGGCCGCCAGCAGTTCGGGGCCGGCCGCGCGGTGGATCGCGCCGTCTACGCCGCCGCCGCCCGACAGGCCGCAGTTCGCGGCGTTGACGATGGCGTCCACCGCCAAGCGGGTGATGTCGTCCTGCCTGCAACGCAAGGCGCATTCCATATCCTTCCTCCTCGGCCGGGGCTGCGGCGGCGCCGGGCTGTTGCTATCATGTCGCGAACGGTCCCCGTGGTTGCCGCGCCACAGCCCCGAGCCGGCAGGCAAATAGCAAGCGTTTACTCATTGTTGAGGCAAACAAACCACATGACATTGGCAAGGCATGCGACCCGAAACAGCCCGCAGACGGCACCTCCGCGCGGTAGCGGAATTACAGGGTCCGTCTGTGGATAACTTTGTTGATAAGCCGGTGCACAGCGGGCGCAAAAGCCCGCCGGCTCAGGCTTCCATTGTTTTTGACCGCCGGGGATCGTTTCGTGTAAGACATTGATTTGATTATATTTTGAGTCCGATATCAAACACTATGCAAGCGCTGCCGAAACGGCCGCTTCCTAACCCTTACCTCAGCAAGACGGTGTGAATCACTTGACAAGATCCGATTTCCTTGATAGCCGGCAGGATGTCATCAGCGTCTCCTCCCTCAACCGCATGGCGCGCGACCTGCTGGAAGCCGGCATGCCTCCGGTCTGGATAGGCGGGGAGATCTCCAACCTGACGCTGGCCGCCTCCGGCCATGGCTATTTCTCGCTGAAGGACGGCGGCGCCCAGGTGCGCTGCGTGATGTTCCGCCACAAGCTGTCGCAACTGCCGTTCCGGCTGCAGGAAGGCATGCAGGTGGAACTGCGCGGCCAGGTCACGCTGTACGAGGCGCGCGGCGAGTTCCAGATCAGCGTCGGCGAAATGCGCGCCGCCGGACTCGGCCGGCTGTTCGAGGCTTTCGAACGGCTGAAGGCGCGGCTGCAGGCCGAAGGCTTGTTCGACAGCGCCCGCAAGCGCGAGCTGCCCGCCCATCCGGCCGCCATCGGCATCGTCACCTCGCCGGCAGCCGCGGCGCTGCGCGACGTGGTCAGCACGCTGCGCCGTCGCATGCCGGGCATACCGCTGATCCTCTATCCGGCCCAGGTCCAGGGCGAAGGCTCGGCGCAGCAGATCGCGGGCGCCGTCCGCCTGGCCGGCGAGCGGCGCGAGGTCGACGTGCTGATCGTCTGCCGCGGCGGCGGCAGCATAGAAGACCTGTGGTCCTTCAACGAGGAGATCGTCGCGCGCGCCATCGCCGCCTGCCCGATTCCCACCGTCAGCGGCGTCGGCCACGAGACCGACTTCACCATCTGCGACTTCGTCGCCGACCGCCGCGCGCCGACGCCGACCGCCGCGGCGGAACTGGTCTCGCCGAACCGCGAGCACCTGACGATGCAGCTGGAGCAGGCCCGCCGCGCGCTGGAGAGGGCGCTGGCGCGACTGCTGACCGACAAGGCCCAGCAGCTGGACTTCCTCGGCCGGCGCCTGACCCACCCCGGCTCCAGACTGCAGGCGCAGCGCGAGCGGCTGAGCGCCTTGTCGCAAACGCTGCGCCTGCGCGTGCGCGCCGGTTTCGAACAAAGCCGCTGGCGGCTGCAGCTGGCCGGCAGCCGGCTGTCCCGCCATCGACCCGATCCGGCCGCCGACGCCCAGGCGCTGCGGCAGCGGCAGACCAGGCTGCAGCAGGCCCGCGACCGGCTGCTGGAGAACCGCGCCCGGCAACTGGCCCAGCTGGCCGCGACGCTGACCGCGCTGAATCCGGACGCGGTGCTGGCGCGCGGCTACGCCATCGTGCAGAAGCGCGACGGCCAGGCGGTGAAGAACCCGGCCGAGCTGCTGAATCATGAAAAGGTGACGCTGCGGCTGGCCGAAGGCAGCACCGAAGCGCGAATCGAGCATCCGCAGGGAGCCCAGCCCGAGCTCCCGTTCTGATTCCCCTTGCCGGCCCCATGTTTCCGCCGCGCCGCGGAAATGTGGCGGCCGCTTGACATGCCATAATCACCAAACAAATACTTAATTTACATTTTTGGCATTGCGTTCGACGCATCGCCGCGTAGAACGCGGACACCCATTCCTGCAGCACGGGACTCTCCTATCCACTGAAGCCGAATCAGCAGGAGCAGCCATGAGCACGGAACATCGATTCACTTGCATCAGCTGGGCATCCGGGCGCTATGTCGACATGTTCGCCGGGCTTCGCTCAGACTGCGAACGCTGGGGCTATCGCTGCCATCTGTACGAGATAGAGAAGGACTACCCCAGCCTGATGAGTGCCTGGTGCAACCATCCCTACATCATCAAGAAGGGGATAGAGGACTTCGGCACCGTGCTCTTCCTCGACGTCGAATGCCGTATCGTCGCGCCGATACCGGACAGCTGGCGCGCGCCGCTGGTCTCGATACGCTGGCCGGCACAGAAATTCTGGATCTACTACAACTCCGGCACGGTGATGGCCGACGAAAGCTGCTTGCCGTGGATAGACGCGTGGATACGCGTCATCGACTCCTGGAAGATGGGCGAACTGGACGACGCCGACCATGTCCACTGGCCCGGCGACCTGTGCGACGAGCTGGCGCTGGGCGCCGCGCTGACGGCCCTGGGCGTCGAGGTCAGGACGCCGCGGCTCGAATACGTCCACCGCGACAGCACGGCCGAATTGGCCCGCGGCTACTGGAAGACGCCTCACACCATCATCCAGCATCCGACGCAGCACCACTGGCCCCGGGTCCAGGACCTGATGGAAAGCAAGAAGCTGTTCGAACAGAATTATGCCGGCGCGCCGCAGGAGGCCGAGCGGCTGCTCGGCGCCGGCGGCGCGCCGCGGACGGAGAACGGCTGGACCTTCGACCCGTCCCGCCAGCTGTATGCGCCATGCGAATACTGGCCGGAACACGCCCGCCCGTGGTTCGACGGGCCGGTGCAGCTGACGTCGGCCCAGCGCTAGGCTTACAAAGCGACGGTCCGCCCGCTCGTCGCCGATTCGACGATGGCCTGCGCGCAGCGCAGGTCCAGCAGGGCGTCGTCCGGCGGATTGCGGCAGCGGCCCCGCTCGCCCCGCGCCGCGTCGATGAAGGCGTGCGCCTGCCGCACGAAGGCGTCCGGGGCGCGGTCGAAGGCCAGGCATTGCCGCTCCGCCCCCCTCGACAGGCACAATGCGCCCCCGTCCATTTCGGTCGGATCGATTTCCAGCACGCCCTCGCTGCCCAGTACCGTCACGCTCCATTGCCGGGACTCGCACGGCAGCACATAGCCGGCCATCAGGCTGCCCAGCACCTGCCCCGGATACGCCAGATTGGCGACGCAGGTCTCCTGCTCCACCAGTCCGTCGCCGGCGTGCTTGACCGAATTGGCGAACGCCGAGACGCGCAGCGGCGCGCCGAACAGCGCCCGCAGCGGATTCAGAAAGGCGTAAGTCATATGGGTCAGCGGCATGCCGCCGCTGTCCGCCTGCCGGTAATACCAGCTGTCCGGATCGCCGGGCCACAGCGCCACCGCGCGAAAGGCGATAGGCCGGCCTATCCGTCCCGACGCGATCAGCCGCCCGGCCTCTTCCCACACCGGCTTGTAGCGCGCCTCGTAGCCGGCCTCCAGCACGCCGCCGCCGGCCGCCAGCGCCGCCAGCTCGACGCCCGCCTCGAGCGAGCTGGCCAACGGTCCGCCGATCAGCGCCGGAATCCGCTGCCGCAGCGCCCAGGCGGCGATCTCGTCCTGTACCCGGTGCGGCACTTCCACCAACAGCGCGTCCGGCCTCAAGGCGGCCAGCTGCGACAGCGAGTCGACGGCGGCCGCCCCCCATTCGTCGGCCAGGGTCCGCGCGCCGCATTCGCTGCCGGCCATCACCGCCAGCACGCGCGCCCGCCCGGTCTCGGCAAAGGCCGTCAGACGCCGGCGCGCCATCATGCCGGCGCCGACGACGGCCAGCCTCAGCAATTTGTCGTCATGCCTCATCGGATTTCGCCTCGATTCGAACGATATTGTCGCGCAGCGACCAGCGCGGATTGAAAATGAAGTCCAGCATCAGGGCGGCCCGCGAACCGAAAGCCGCCTCGTCCCGGTAGAACTCCGCGGCCAGCCGCCGCAACCGGGGCAGACGGTTCCACGGGATCCGCATGAAATCGTGGTGCTCGGCGTGCAGGCCGAAATAACACTCCAGCGCATTGGCCCAGCCGACGAAGTCGTTGCTTTCCTGCCCGCTCCTGACGACGAAATGCTCCTGCACCACCCGGCTGCCCAATGGATGCAGGCCCATCGTGAACATCATGGCCAGCAGCAGATACAGCAGCGCCATTCCGCCGAAGGCGAAGCCGACCCAGGCCGAGGCCAGCGCCTGCAGCGCCGCGTTCAAGACCATCCAGCGGTCCCAGTAAGCGGTCGCGGCCGGATACTTGCCCACCCTCAGGCCCTGGAACAGCGGGAACGCCGCCAGCCACAGCGCCTTGCGCCAACCGACATTGCCCACCCACTCCGCCTCCTCTCGGGTCGGCACGCCGACATCCCAGCGGTAGTCGCCGAAGCGGGAATGATGCGCGCCGTGATAGCGGAAAAAAGGCATCGCGCTGCAGAACACCAGCGGGAGATTGGCGAAGATCGCGGCCAGGCGGTTCCGCGCCGCCCCGGAGAAGACCAGGCCGTGGCTGGCGTCATGGATCAGCGCGAACAAGGCCGCCGACAGATAGGCACCGCCGCAGTAGGCGACGGCGATGACCTGCCAGGCATGCCACGTCCTGACCAGCCAGGCCATCGAGAATTGCGCGGCGACCAGCGCCGCCATCAGGGCGAAGGTCCACGGATTCGGCCCGAACAGCCCGCGCACTTCGGGATGCGCGGCCAGGATCTGCTGCCGGCGTCGCCTGTGGACATCGGGCGACGCCACCGGAATCAGTCCATGGCTGTCAACCGGCATCGCCGGCCTCGCGCATGCGGTAGGCGGCGGGCCGCATCGTGCGGTGGAGGCTGAGCGCGGCGAAATAGGCCACAGGCGCCAGGCTGAGCCAGGCCAGCTCGCGGGGGAACGGCGAGAACAGTGCCCCAGCCGCCGCCGCCATGCTGAACGCGGCTGCCGCGATGTTCAGCCTGCGCAGGCGGGCGACGCGGAACGGATGGACGCATTTGACCGGAACGAAGGTCAGCAGGCACAAGGCGCCTATCAGCGCCAACGACCATTCCGGCGGCGGCCGCAACAGATACAGGTAGAAGACGACAATGTTCCAGAAGGCCGGGAAGCCGGTGAAATAGCAATCGTCGGTCTTGATCTCGAGATTGCCGTAGTGGTACAGCGCGCTGAGCATCATCGCCAGCGCCGCCGGCCAGCGCCACGCCTCCGGCACCGCGTCGGACCAGCAGACGAACAGGGCCGGCAACAGCACGAAAGTGAAGTAATCGACCAGCAGATCGAGAATGGCGCCGCTGTAACGCGGCAGGATCCGGCCGACCTCGAAACGCCTGGCCAGCGGGCCGTCTATGCCGTCCAGCGCCAGCGCCGCCAGCAGATAGCAGATCGCGAGCCGCCAGTCCCTCGCCAGCATCGCCTGCAGGGCCAGCATGCCCAGTATCATGCCGCAGGCCGTCAGCGCATGGACCGACCAGGCGATCGCGATGGAAGTCCGTGTCGGTTGCGGCATACGCCTCCTGGCGATGGGGTGGCCGGTGTGCGGCGGGCCCGCAGGCGCCGGCCGCATTTCATTTTAATTGCATGAAATATCGACGCGACCAGGCCTTTCGGACAGGGTGGGCCCGCCGCTCGGCTCCGCCCCCGCCGCTACTTGTTGAGTCTGGCCGGATTGCCCCGCAAGATCTGCGTCGCCAGTTCCTGCTGCGCCGAATCGGTCATCACCGTCGCGCGGCCCAGACTGTGGTGCGGAATATTGCTGCCTATCGTGTATTCGGTGTCGTCCACCGCGGAGACATTGTCGGCGTTGCCCGGCGTGGCGGCGCAGCCGGCCAGCATCGCAAGCAGCAAGGCGGGCATCAGGAATCGGGGGGCTTTCATCATGGTTCATCCAGGTCAGGGTTGGCAGGCAAGCGCGGTGCCGGCGGTCGTGCCGCCTCATTGTTATGCAAATATCCTAACCCGGCCTGCGCCGCGCGGCAAATCCGCTGTCGCCGGAACGAAAAAAGCCCGCTGCGCGCAGCGGGCTTGCCATGCCTGGACACTCTCGGCCTAGGACGGCCTCAGCGCCGGCGGCAGCGCGAACACGGTGCTCTCCTCGACGCCGGGCAGCTCGGTCACCTGGCTGACGTCGAAGCTCCTGATACGGTCTATCACCGCCTGCACCAGTATCTCCGGCGCGCTGGCGCCGGCGGTGACGCCGACGACGCGCTTGCCGACGAACCATTCCGGCTCCAGCAGGCCGGCATTGTCGACCATATAGGCGTCCACGCCCTTCAGCGCCGCCACTTCGCGCAGCCGGTTGGAGTTGGAGCTGTTCGGCGAGCCGACCACGATCACGATGTCGCACTGCTCGGCCAGCAGCTTGACCGCGTCCTGCCGGTTCTGCGTCGCGTAGCAGATATCGTCCTTCTTCGGACTGTGGATCGCCGGGAAGCGGGTCTTCAGCGCGGCGATGATGTCGCGGGTCTCGTCGACCGACAGCGTGGTCTGGCTGACGTAGGACAGCGCGTCCTCGCGTTCGACCTGCAGCGTCGCGACGTCGTCGACCGTCTGCACCAGATACATGCCTGAGTCGACCTGGCCCATCGTGCCCTCGACCTCCGGATGCCCGGCATGGCCTATCATCACGATTTCCATGCCGGCCTTGTGCATGCGCTTCACCTCGACATGGACCTTGGTCACCAGCGGACAGGTCGCGTCGAACACCGTCAGGCCGAGCGCCTCGGCCTCGGCTCGCACCGACAGCGGCACGCCGTGCGCCGAATAGATCAGCGTGCTGCCGGCCGGCACGTCCTTCAAGTCCTCGATGAACACCGCGCCCTTGCCGCGCAGGTCGTCGACGACGAAGCGGTTGTGCACCACTTCGTGGCGCACGTAGATGGGCGCGCCGTACAGCTCGATGGCGCGCTCGACGATGGCGATGGCCCGGTCGACGCCGGCGCAGAAGCCGCGCGGGTTGGCGAGCATGATGGTCTTCGTCATCCGTATTTCCTCAATCAAGCCGGATCCTGCCCGGCAGCTGCGCGAATGGCCCGCGTTGCGGGCCATCGCTTGAATCGCGAGCGTCCGCCGCTCAGCGCGACGGCTTCTTCACGCTGTCCATCACCATCAGCGCCGCGCCGACGCAGATGAAGGAGTCGGCCAGGTTGAACGCCGGGTAGTACCACTGGTTGTAATAATGCACCATGATGAAATCGATCACGTGGCCGTAGGCCAGGCGGTCGATCACATTGCCGAGCGCGCCGCCGATGATGAAGGCCGCGGCCAGGTTCATCAACGCCGAGAAGCGCCCCTTGACGATGTTCCAGCCCAGCCAGCCGGATACGGCGAAGGCCAGCGCGGTGAACAGGTATTTCTGCCAGCCGCCGGCGTCGTGCAGAAAGCTGAAGGCCGCGCCCGGATTGTAGATCAGCGTGAAGCTGAAGAAGCCGTCTATCACCGGCCGCACTTCGGCGTACTGGAACTGGCCGTTGAAGTACAGCTTGCTGGCCTGGTCCAGCACCACCACCAGCAGGGCCAGCACGAACCATTTGGACCAGCGGCGCGCGCCGGGCATAGTCATTGCAGAATCCATCTATCGATTTCCAATCAACTGACGGGGCCGCCCGTCGCGGCCCCGGATCGAACGGTCAGGCGTGGCGGCGCGGCTCGCCCTGGCCGTCCAGATTGTCGACGCAGCGACCGCACACGGCGCCGTGGCCGGCGTGGCTGCCGACATCGGCGCGATAGTGCCAGCAGCGATCGCATTTGCCGTGCGACGACGGCGTCACGCGTATCGCCAGTTCGGCCGCCTCGCGGACCGTCACCTTGGACACGATCAGCACGAACTTCAGCTCGTCCTCCAGGCTCAGCAGCTGGCGGGCCAGTTCGGCCGGCGCGTCGATCTCCAGTTCCGCCTGCAGCGACGAGCCCAGCTGATCGGTGCTGCGCAGCGCCTCGATCTCCTTGTTGGCGACGGCGCGCAGTTCGCGCACCGCCTGCCACTTGGCCGACAGCGCCGCCTCGCGCTCCGCGGCCTGGGCCGGGAACTCGTGCCAGATATGGTACAGCGTCGACTCCTCCTCGCTGTCCACCAGCACGCTCCACGCCTCGTCGGCGGTGAAGCACAAGATCGGCGCCACCATCAGCAGCAGGCTGCGGGTGATGTGGTACAGCGCGGTCTGGGCGCTGCGGCGGGCATGGCTGTCGGCCTTCGTCGTGTACAGGCGGTCCTTGATCACGTCCAGGTAGAACGCGCCCAGGTCTTCCGAACAATAACCGACCACTTCCTGCACCACGTGGTGGAAGGCGTAGCGGGAATACAGCTCGCCGACCACCTTCTCCTGCACCTCGCGGGCGCGCAGCAGCGCGTACTGGTCCAACTCGATCATATCGGCCAGCGGCACCGTGTGTTCCAGCGGGCTGAAGTCCGACAGGTTGGACAAGAGGAAGCGGATGGTGTTTCGCAGGCGGCGGTAGCTTTCCGTCGTGCGCTTCAGGATTTCCTGCGACAGCGACATGTCGCCGGAGTAGTCGGCGCTGGCCACCCACAGGCGCAGGATATCGGCGCCCAGCGTGCCGCAGATCTCTTCCGGCGCGATGCCGTTGCCCTTGGACTTGGACATCTTGTAGCCCTTGTCGTCGACGGTGAAGCCGTGCGTCAGGAGCTGCTTGTACGGGGCGCGGCCTATCGTCGCGCAGCCGGTCTTCAGCGAGGACTGGAACCAGCCGCGATGCTGGTCCGAGCCTTCCAGGTACAGGTCGGCCGGCCAGGCCAGTTCCGGGCGCTGCTTCAGCACCGCGAAATGGGTGGCGCCGGAGTCGAACCACACGTCCAGCGTGTCGGACAGCTTGCGGTATTGCTCGGCCTCGTCGCCGAGCAACTCCTTCGCGTCCAGGCTGAACCAGGCCTCGATGCCCTGCTGCTCGATGCGCAGCGCCACTTCCTCCAAGAGCTGGGCCGAGCGCGGATGCAGCTCGCCCGACTCCTTGTGGATGAAGAAGGTCATCGGCACGCCCCAGTTGCGCTGGCGCGACACGCACCAGTCCGGGCTGTTCTTGATCATCGCGTCCAGGCGGGCGCGGCCCCAGGCCGGGAAGAACTCGGTGGCGTCGACCGCGCGCTGGCTGATCTCGCGCAGCGTCTCGCCGCCATGGGCCTGGCGGTCCATGCTGATGAACCACTGCGGCGTCGCACGGAAGATGATCGGCGTCTTGTGGCGCCAGCAGTGCGGGTAGCTATGCTCCAGCTTGGCCTTGTGCACCAGCGTGCCGCGCGCTTCCAGCGTCTCGATCACGCGGGCGTTGGCGTCCCACACCAGCATGCCGGCGAAGATTTCGGTCGTCGACTTGTAGCGGCCGTCGTCGGCCACCGGATTGTCTATCGGCAGCTTGTACTGCAGGCCGGCCTGGAAGTCCTCCAGGCCATGGGCCGGCGCGGTGTGCACCAGGCCGGTGCCGGCGTCCACGGTGACGTGGTCGCCGAGGATCACAGGCACCTGGCGCGCGTAGAACGGGTGCTGCAGCGCGATCCATTCCAGATCCTGGCCCTTGGCCTCGCCCAGCACGCGGTATTCGTCGACGCCGTAGCGCTTCATCGCCGATTCGACCAGGTCCTTGGCCAGGATCAGCTTGCCCTTGCTCGTGTCGACCAGCTGGTAGTCCACGCCGGCGCCGGCGGCCACGGCCTGGTTGGCCGGCAGCGTCCACGGCGTCGTGGTCCAGATCAAGGCCATCGCGCCGACGGCGTCGGCGCCGAAGGCGGCCGAGGCCTTGTCGGCGTCGACCACCTTGAAGCCGACGTCTATCGCCGGCGACACCTTGTCTTCGTATTCCACTTCGGCCTCGGCCAGCGACGAGCCGCACTCGATGCACCAGTGCACCGGCTTCTCGCCCTTGCTCAGATAGCCGTTCTCATGGATCTTGCCGAGGGTGCGGACGATGTCGGCCTCGGTCTTGAAATCCATCGTCAGATAGGGATTGTCCCAGTCGCCGAGCACGCCCAGGCGGATGAAGCCCTTCTTCTGGCGCGCCACCTGCTCCTTCGCGTACTCGCGGCACAGCTCGCGGAACTTGGCGGCAGGGATGTCCTTGCCGTGCAGCTTCTCGACCATCAATTCGATCGGCAGGCCGTGGCAGTCCCAGCCCGGCACATACGGCGCGTCGAAGCCGGCCAGCGTCTTCGAACGGACGATGATGTCCTTCAACACCTTGTTGACCGCGTGGCCCAGGTGGATGTCGTTGTTGGCGTACGGCGGGCCGTCGTGCAGGATGAACTTCGGCCGACCGGCCGACAGCTTGCGCAGCTTGTCATAGCGCTTTTCTTCCTGCCAGCGCTTGACCCAGGCCGGTTCGCGTTTGGCCAGATCCCCGCGCATGGCGAAGGGCGTATCCAGCAGGTTTACGGTTTTACGATAATCGATGCTCATGCCTGCTCTCGCTGCAAACTTGTCAAATAGGTCTTGGCACTGGCGGCGTCGCGCTCTATCTGGGCCACCAGTGTTGCCAAATCATCATAGCGCTCTTCATCGCGCAGTTTCTTCAGGAAGCGCACCGTCAGCCGCTGGCCGTACAGATCGCCGGCGAAATCGAACAAATGCACTTCCAGCTTGTAGTCCGGCGTGTCGCTGACCGTCGGATTCAGGCCCAGGCTGGCCACGCCGCCCAGCCGTCCGCCCGGCGTGTCGACCTCGACGACGAACACGCCCTGCAATGCCGGCCGCAGGTGCGGCAAATGGATGTTCGCGGTCGGAAAGCCTATGGTACGGCCAAGCTTGCGCCCGTGCATCACCTTGCCGGAAATGCGGTAGGCGCCGCCCAGCAGCGCGTTCGCCGCGTCCAGATCGCCGGCCGCCAGCTTTTCGCGCACCAGCGTGCTGGAGGCGCGCTCGCCCTGCACCAGCACCGACGGCATCGCCTCGGTGGCGAAATGCGGACAGGCCGCCAGCAGCGAGAAATTCCCCTGGCGCTTCGCGCCGAACTGGAAATCGTCGCCGATCAGCAGATAACGGGTCTGCAATTCTTCGACCAGCACTTTGTCGACAAATTCGCCGGCCGGCATATTGGAGAAACTGCGGTTGAAGCGATAGACGAACACGTAATCGACCAGCCCCAGCTCCCGCAGCAGGGCGAACTTGTCGCGCAGCGTCGACAACCGCGCCGGCGGCTGGGCCCGATTGAAGAACTCACGCGGATGCGGCTCGAACGTCAGCAGCGCGGTCGGCAAGCCCCGCGCCTGCGCCTGTTGGCGCAACCTCTCCAGCATGCGGCGGTGCCCCTGGTGCACGCCATCGAAATTGCCGATGGTCAGCGCGCAGCCAGGCAGGCCAAAACGACGCGGGTCTCCCAGAAATACCTGCATTTGCGGTCTTTGCACACGTCCTGAAACCTTCGATTGTATCCGTCAGCAGTCGGCACCGTCCAGCCGTATGCCGGACAAACAAAAAGCCCCGCACCAGGCGGGGCTTTTCGGCTCGGGCGCAACGATTAGTTGGCCGGCTTCTCGACAACGGATTCCTTCACGGCGTCGATCACGACTTCAACGCGGCGGTCGGATTCGATGCAAGCCTTGATTTCAGCATTCTGCTTCTTGTTCTTGGCGTATTTCGGGAACTTGGCCTTGCACTCTTCGGTCATCTTGGCGTCGGTCTTGCCCTTGCCGATGGAGGTCACCTTCTCGGCCGGCACGCCAGCGTTCACGAAGTAGCCCTTGACTGCGTCGGCGCGTTTTTGCGACAGCGCGTTGTTCAGCTTGTCGGAGCCCATGAAATCGGTGTAGCCGTCGATTTCGACGCCGTTCAGGTGGCCTTGGCCAGCGTGGCCCTTCAGCTTGGCAACCAGCGGGTCCAGTTCGTTCTTGGCGTCAGCGCGCAGAACGGACTTGTTGAAGTCGAACAGCACCTTGGCGGACAGGGTGACTTTTTCCTTGACGGCAACCATCACCGGCTTCGGCGCTTCAACGGCTACCGGCTTGGCGGCTTCGCGGTCGCCACATTCAACCAGACCGTCCTTGGCCTTGTCGAAGTAGGTGGTGTGCCAGCATTCGCCGTAGTTGTTGCGAGTCACTGCGTCGGTGGACTGGTCTACGGCGTAACCCGGTTTGGCAGCAAAAGCGCTAGCGGAAACCAACAGGGCGGCAACCAGTGCGCTCAGTTTCAGCTGTTTAGTCATGTTATTCCCTCTTTAATCTATAAAATGGGTAGCAATGCGGGCTGACGCAAAGACCACGCGAACAAGTTGACTGCAAACATCAGAGATGGCTACATGCTGTGTTGATGCAGTTAACCCGCACTATAGGAATGCTGCAACACCATGTCAACACGGCGCCGGGCGCAAAGTCATCATAGCGTTGCATAAATACATCACATTTCGCTAATTATTGGCGCGACCTGTCTCCCCTTTGCGACACATTACGGCTGTGTGACGCGCCGGCGAAACAGTGGCAGCGGCTGACGAAAATTTACCTGATAGCTATCGCTAAAGGTATTGTAATCATCTCCGCCGTCCCCCTCTTTTCCGTCCTTGATCAGGAAGGCGTCGAAACCGACCAGCCACAGCGACCGGATCAAATCCGGCCACACATCGCCGACCGCCCGCAGTTCACCGGCATAATCATAGCGCTCGCGCAGCAGTCTGGCGAGGCTGTAGCCCCGGCCGTCGGTGAAGGCGGGGAAGTCGATGGCGATCAGCGCCAATTCGGCCAGGTGCGGCGCCAGCAGCGCCGGATCATCGTCGGGGGCCAGCCACACGCCGGCGCGGCCCGGACGGCGCTTCCAACCCTCGGCGTCCTGCAGCCAGGCGGCCAGCGGCACGATCACGTCCTCGTCGCCCGGAGCCGACGGCAGCGCGCCGTCGTCGCCGGCGCGCAGCAGCCGCCAGCCGTCCGGCAGTTCCTTGCCATCCTTAATGTAGCGGGGCATAGACCCTCTCCTTGAACGGTTCCACGCCGACGCGGCGCAGGGTTTCGATGAAGCGCTCGCCGTCCAGCCGCCGCTCCAGATAGACCTGCATGATCTTGCCGAAGGCGACCGGCACGTCGGCCTGGGCGAAGGACGGGCCTATCACCTTGCCTATCGCGGTGTCGGAGCCCTGGCTGCCGCCCAGCGTGATCTGGTACCACTCCTCGCCGTTCTTGTCGACGCCGAGTATGCCGATATTGCCGATATGGTGATGGCCGCAGGCGTTCATGCAGCCGGAGAAGTTGCAGGCGATGTCGCCGAGGTCGTACAGGTAGTCGAGATCGTCGAAGGTCCGCTGGATCGCATTGGCGACCGGAATCGAGCGCGCATTGGCCAGCGAACAGAAGTCGCCGCCGGGGCAGCTGATGATGTCGGTCAGCAGGCCGATATTGGGCGTGGCCATCCGGCTCTTGCGCGCCGTCTGCCACAAGGCGTACAGATCCTTCTGCGCCACGTCCGGCAGCACCAGGTTCTGCTCGTGGGCGACGCGCAGTTCTCCGAAGCCGAAACGGTCGGCCCAGTCGGCGGCGGCCTCCATCTGTTCGGCGCTGATGTCCCCCGGCGGCGCGCCGGTCTCCTTCAAGGACAGGATCACCGAGCGGTAGCCCGGCTGCCGGTGGGCGCGGGTATTGCGCTCGAACCAGCGGGCGAAGGCCTTGTCCTCGGCCAGCGGCCCGGTCAACTCTGCCGGATCGTCGGCCAGCGCCGGGTAGTCCGGGTCGACGAAGAAGCTGGCGTAGTGGGCGACGTCCTCGTCGCGCAGCGTGGCCGGACCGTCCTTCAGATGCCGCCACTCGTCCTCGACCTTGGCGGCGAAGCCTTCGGGCGTCATCGCCTTGACCAGGATCTTGATCCGCGCCTTGTACTTGTTGTCGCGGCGGCCGAAGCGGTTGTAGACGCGCAGCACCGCGTCCAGATAGGTCAGCAGGTGGCGGCGCGGCAGGAATTCGCGTATCACCTCGCCCACCATCGGCGTGCGGCCCAGGCCGCCGCCGACGATGACGCGGAAACCGGCCTCGCCGTCCGCGTCGCGGCTGACGTGCAGACCGATGTCGTGGACCATGGTCGCGGCCCTGTCCTCGATACTGCCGGACACCGCGATCTTGAACTTGCGCGGCAGGAAGGTGAACTCGGGATGCATGGTGCTCCACTGCCGGATGATCTCGCAGTACGGCCGCGGATCGAACAACTGGTCGGCGGCGACGCCGGCGAAGGCGTCGGTGGTGGTGTTGCGCACGCAGTTGCCCGAGGTCTGGATCGCGTGCATCTCCACCGTGGCCAGCTCTTCCAGGATGTCCGGCACGCGGGACAGCTCCGGCCAGTTGAACTGGATGTTCTGCCGCGTGGTGAAGTGGCCGTAGCCCTTGTCGTAGCGGCGGGCGATGTCGGCCAGCTTGCGCAGCTGCGTACTGCGCAGATGGCCGTACGGTATCGCCACCCGCAGCATCGGCGCATGGCGCTGGATATACAGGCCGTTCATCAGGCGCAGCGGGCGGAACTCGTCCTCAGACAGTTCGCCGGCCAGGAAGCGGCGGGTCTGGTCGCGGAACTGCACCACGCGTTCGCGCACCAGGCGATGATCTACTTCATCGTATCGATACATGTTTGGATTCCAGCGGGAATGCCGACGGCTGCAGCCGGCGGGTCAGACGGGGCGTGGCAGCGGACTGGACTTCGCGTGCAGTCCGCACTCCTTGGTTTCCGGGTTTTCCCACCACCAGCGGCCGGCGCGGACGTCCTCGCCTACGCTGATGGCGCGGGTACAGGGCGCGCAGCCTATCGACGGATAGTGCTTGTCGTGCAGCGCGTTGTACGGCACCTGACGCTCGCGCAGGTACTGCCACACATCGGCCTCGGTCCAGTCCAGCAGCGGACTGAACTTGAGCAGGCCGTTGTCGGCGTCGTATTCCTTGTCGACCAGGTCCTGCCGCGTCGGCGACTGCTGGCGGCGCAGGCCGACGATCCAGGCCGAGCGGCCGGCCAGCGCGCGCTTCAACGGCTCCAGCTTGCGGACCTGGCAACAGGATTTGCGCAGTTCGACGCTCTGGTAGAAACCGTTGATGCCGTGGAAATTGACGTATTGTTCGACGGCCGCGGTTTCGGGGAAATAGACCCTGACCGGATGGTGCGGATAGCGTTCGGCGGCCCGCTGCATCAGATCGTAGGTTTCCGCCGGCAGACGGCCGGTGTCGAGGCTGAAGCTTTCCAGCGGCAGGCCGAGGCCGGCGATCAGATCGGTCAGCACCATGTCTTCGGCGCCGTAGCTGTTGGCCAGCACCGCGTCGGGGTGCTCGACGGCGACGGTTTTCAGCAGGGCCGTGGTGGCGGCTAGTTTGGACTCCAGGCTCATCGAGCGCTCCGGGGATGGTTCGAGCTTATCCTAACCAAAGCGCTTATAAACCTAAAAGAATATTGTGTTAGTATTTAATGACTACAGGTTTTATAGAGAACAGGCCGTCAACATGAAGCTACAACAACTGCGCTATCTGGTGGAAGTGGCCAAACAGGGGCTCAATGTTTCCGAAGCCGCCGAGAAGCTTCACACCTCGCAGCCGGGCATTTCGAAACAGATCCGCCTGCTCGAGGACGAGCTCGGCATCCAGGTCTTCATTCGCAACGGCAAGCGGGTGGTGTCGGTGTCCGAGCCGGGCAAGGAGGTGCTGCGCATCTCCGAGCGCATCCTGCGCGAGGCGCAGAACCTGAAGCGCGTCGGCGACGAGTTCTCTCGCGAGTCCGAGGGCGCGCTGACCATCGCCACCACGCACACCCAGGCCCGCTACGCGCTGCCGCAGGCGATCGCCGAATTCGTCCGCCGCTATCCCAAGGTGCGGCTGTCGCTGAAGCAGGGCAGCCCGACGCAGATCTGCGACATGGTGGTGTCCGGCGAGGCCGACCTCGCCATCGCCACCGAGGGCATCTCGCTGTACAAGGAACTGGCGATGCTGCCCTGTTACGAGTGGAACCGCTCGCTGGTGGTGCCGCGCGGCCATCCGCTGACGACGCTGGAACGGGAGATCACGCTGGCCGACATCGCGGCGTATCCCATCGTCACCTACGACTTCGCCTTCGCCGGCCGCTCGAAGATCAACAAATCCTTCTCCGATCAGGGCCTGACGCCGAATGTGGTGCTGACCGCGATAGACACCGACGTGATCAAGACCTATGTCTCGCTGGGCCTGGGCATAGGCATCATCGCCAGCATGGCCTTCGAGCCGGAGCGCGACCATAATCTGGTGGCGATAGACGCCGGCCATCTGTTCGACCCGTCGACCACCAAGATAGGCATACGCAAGGACGCCTATCTGCGCGGCTTCGCCTACACCTTCATCGAGCTGTTCGCGCCGCATCTGCACCGGCGCGAGGTCGACTCGGCGCTGCTGGCGCACGACGGCTCGCTGGACGACTAGGCCGCGCCCAAGCAAAACGCCCCGGCATGCGCTCGGGGCGTTTTCCTGTCGGCCGCAGCGGCCCCGTCGTCAAAAATCCACTTTCCCGCGCAGGGCCTTGGTCCCGCCGTGCTTGGCCTTGCTGGCCAGCCGGCGCTGCTTCGAGCCGAAGGTCGGCTTGGTCGCCCGCCTGGCCTTCGCCGTATGGCCGACCTCGTCTATCAAGGCCTGCAGCCGCGCCAGCGCGTCGGCCCGGTTCAGTTCCTGGGTGCGGTATTGCTGGGCCTTGATCACCACCGTGCCGTCCTTGCTGACGCGCTGGTCCGCCAGCCGCAGCAGCCTCACCTTCAGCCAGTCCGGCAGCGAAGAGGCGCGCACGTCGAAGCGCAGGTGTATCGCCGACGACACCTTGTTGACGTTCTGCCCGCCGGCGCCCTGGGCCCGGATGGCGCTCAACTCGACTTCGTCCTCGGCGACGACAAAGGTTTTGACACTCATATATACATGGTTCCGCGGCTTGCAGGACTCCGCGGGACTCGCCGCCGGTCGGCGCGGCGATTCCCGCGACGGTCTTACAAGGTCAGGCCGCCGGTCACCTCGATGGCCGCGCCGTTGATGTAGCTGGCCTCGTCGGACGCCAGGAAGGCGTAGACGTTGGCGATTTCGGCCGGATCGGCCATGCGGCGCATCGGCACCTTGTCTTCCATCGCCTGCAGCACTTTTTCCGGCATCGCCTTCAGTATCGGCGTCGCGACGAAGCCCGGGCACACCGCATTGGCGCGTATGCCCTTCTTTCCCAGCTCCTTGGCCCAGGTCTTCACGAAGCCGATCACGCCGAACTTGGCGGCCGCGTAGTTGGTCTGGCCGAAATTGCCGTAGACGCCGACCACCGACGAGGCGTTCAGGATCACGCCGCCGCCCTGCTCCACCATCGTGTCCACCACGGCGCGGGCACAGTTGTAGACGCCCTTCAGATTGATGTCGATCACCTTGTCGAACTGGTCTTCGCTCATCTTGATCAGCTGCGCGTCCTGGACGATGCCGGCGTTGTTAACCAGCACGTCGATGCGGCCGCAGCGGTTTTTCAGGTCGGCCACCATTTCGGCGATCTGGCCCTTGTTGGTGACGTCCACCTTGTAGCCGTAGGCCTCGCCGCCCAGGGCCTTCAATTCGTCGACGACGGTCTTGACCGCCTCCTGGTCCAGGTCGCACACCGCGACGATGGCGCCCTCCTTGACGAACTTTTCCGCCGTGGCCTTGCCGATGCCGCTGGCCGAGCCGGTGATGATGGACACTTTCCCTTTTAGACGCATGATATTTCCTTCTCTTACCGCTTTGCAGATCTCATCAGGCCTCCTGGACGGATGAGCACGAGATGCCTCCAGCATCGACCCTCCCGGCCGGTTCCTGATTATTGTTGTCGCGCCGCGCGCGGCGCATATGAAAAGCGGGAGTTTGTGCGCTGCAATATAGCGCACGCCCTCCCGCCGGTAAAGCTACGGCCTGTGACAGGCCGTAACCGGATTATTCCAGGCCCTTGCTGGCCAGGTAATCCTCATAGTTGCCGGTGTAGTAGTCGTAGCCGCCCTTGCCGTCCAGCTCCAGCACGTGGGTGGCCAGAGAGCTGACGAACTGACGGTCGTGGGACACGAAGATCAGCGTGCCCTTGTACTTTTCCAGCGCCATGTTCAGCGACTCGATGGACTCCATGTCCATGTGGTTGGTCGGCTCGTCCATGATCATCACATTGGGCTTCTGCAGGATCAGCTTGCCGTACAGCATGCGGCCCTTCTCGCCGCCGGACAGCACGCGCACCGGCTTGCCGACCTCGTCGCCGCCGAACAGCAGGCGGCCCAGCGTGCCGCGGATCACCTGCTCGTCGTCGCCTTCCTGGCCCCACTCGCGCATCCACTCGGTCAGCGTGGCGTCGCTGTCGAAATCCGCCTCGTGATCCTGGGCGAAGTAGCCGATCTGGGCCTTTTCCGCCCACTTGATCGTGCCGCGGTCGGCGCTCAGGCCTTCGGCGTAGGCGGGCTCGAAAGCGCCGGCCAACAGCTTGACCAGCGAGGTCTTGCCCGCGCCGTTCGGGCCGATGATGGCCAGACGCGCGCCGGCCTCCAGGATCAGGTTCAGGTCCTTGAACAGCACCTTGCTGTCGTAGGCCTTGTTCAGGCCTTCCACTTCGACGGCCTGGCGGTGCAGCTTGAACTTGTCGTCCATCTCGAAGCGGATGAACGGGTTCTGGCGGCTGGACGGCTTCACTTCGACCATCTCGGACTTCAGCTTGTCCACCTGCTTCAGACGGGAAGTCGCCTGGCGGGCCTTGGACTTGTTGGCGGAGAAGCGGGCCACGAACTCCTGCAGTTCCTGGATGCGCTCCTTGGCCTTGCTGTTCGACGACAGCTGGCGTTCGCGGGCCTGGGCCGACGCGATCATGTAGTCGTCGTAATTGCCCGGATAGATGCGGATGGTGTTGTAGTCCAGGTCGGCCATGTGGGTGCAGACCGAGTTCAGGAAGTGGCGGTCGTGCGAGATGATGATCATCGTGGAGTTGCGCTCGTTCAGCACATGCTCCAGCCAGCGGATGGTGTTGATGTCCAGGTTGTTGGTCGGCTCGTCGAGCAGCAGGATGTCCGGATTGGAGAACAGCGCCTGCGCCAGCAGCACCCGCAGCTTCCAGCCCGGAGCCACTTCGCTCATCGGGCCGAAATGCTGCTCGACCGGGATGCCGACGCCCATCAGCAATTCGCCGGCGCGCGCCTCGGCGGTGTAGCCGTCGTATTCGGCGAACTTGGCCTCCAGATCGGCCGCGCGCATATAGTCGTCTTCGGTGGCTTCCAGATTGGCGTAGATGGCGTCGCGTTCGCTCATCGCCGCCCACATCTCGGTGTGGCCCATCATCACCACGTCGATGACGCGCTGGTCTTCGTAGCCGAACTGGTCCTGGCGCAGCTTGCCGAGACGCAGGCCGTTCTCGATGGCGACTTCGCCGGCGGTCTGCTCCAGATCGCCGCCGAGGATTTTCATGAAAGTGGATTTGCCGGAACCGTTGGCGCCGATCAGGCCGTAACGGTTGCCTTCGCCGAATTTGACGGTCACCTTTTCGAACAAGGGTTTGACGCCAAACTGCATCGTAATATTGCTAGTGGTAATCACGCTTGGAGATCCTTCAGCCAGGGCCGTGAACCTGTCGGAGATCTTTCGGCGGGCGTCCCGGGGCCGCATTCCGCCGGCGCGTCGCTTCGTCGAACGCCTAGGACGGCGAATGCCCCCGCGACGGGCATCGAGCGGCCGCCGCCAGGCAAGATCTCGAACAGATTCTAAGTATCGGAAAAACGAAGGATTCTATCACAATGGGGGCCGTTCCCCTAAGTTCAGCGCGGCGCCGGCTCACGAACTTTTGCCAGCCAGACGAATTCCGCTACAATCGTAAACCTTGTAAATCCTTATCCCAATAGGCAGAACTATGCTTACCGGCAGCTTGGTAGCGCTTGTAACACCGATGTCGAACGATGGAGCGGTGGACTTTGCGGCGTTGCAACGATTGGTTGAGTTCCACATCGAGAACGGCACTTCCGGCATCGTCGCCGTCGGCACCACCGGCGAATCGGCCACGCTGTCGGTCGAAGAGCACATCGAAGTCGTCAAAGCGGTGGCCGAGTATGCCAAGGGCCGGGTCAAGGTGATCGCCGGCGCCGGCGGCAACGCCACCAGCGAGGCCATCGAGCTGGGCCGGCTGTCGGCCGAGGCCGGCGCCGACATGGTGCTGTCCGTGGTGCCCTACTACAACAAGCCGACCCAGGAAGGCATCTACCAGCACTTCAAGGCCATCGCCGACGCGAGTCCGCTGCCGGTGATCCTGTACAACGTTCCCGGCCGCACCGTCGCCGACATGAGCAACGACACCGCGCTGCGCCTGGCGGCCCATCCGAACATCGTCGGCCTGAAGGACGCCACCGGCGACATCGGCCGCGCCTGCGACCTGGCGCTGCGCGCGCCGGCCGACTTCGCGCTGTACTCAGGCGACGACGCCACCGGCATGGCCTTCATGCTGTGCGGCGGCCACGGCGTGATCTCGGTCACCGCCAATATCGCGCCGAAGCAGATGAGCGAATTGTGCGTGGCCGCCACCGCCGGCGACGTCGGCCGTGCCCGCGCGATCAACGACAAGCTGCAAGGCCTGCACAAGCAGCTGTTCGTCGAACCCAACCCTATTCCGGCCAAGTGGGCGCTGGCCAGGATGCAGCGCATCCCCGCCGGCATCCGCCTGCCGCTCACGCCGCTAGACGCCGCCTCCGAGGCTGTCGTCGTCGCGGCGATGAAACAAGCCGAAGTCCTTTGATCATCCCCTGCATGATGGGAGTCCGCATGAAACGCAGCGCGTCCGTCGCTATCCTGGTGGCAACCGGCCTCATGGCCGCTTGCAGCAGCACCGAACCGCTTAGCAAGCCGCTGGATTACAAGTCCGACGCTCCGAAGCCGACCGCCAACAGCCTGGAGGTGCCGCCGGACCTGACCGCGCCGCAAATCCAGAACAAGTACAATCTGCCCGGCGGCGTCACCACCGCCAGCGCCGATCCGGCCGTCGCCTCGGCCACGTCGCCGGTGGCGATCAACCAGCTGGACAATGTCCGCATGGAACGCGCCGGCACGCAGCGCTGGCTGCTGGTCGGCAACAAGAAGGCCGCCGAGCTGTGGCCGGTGCTGAAGGCGTTCTGGCAGGAAAACGGCTTCGTGATCAAGTCCGAGGATCCCAGCCTCGGCATCATGGAAACCGACTGGGCCGAAAACCGCGCCAAGCTGCCGAACGACGGCCTGCGCAAGCTGCTGGAAACCGTCGGCCTCGGCAGCGTCTACTCGACCGGCGAGCGCGACAAGTTCCGCATCCGCCTGGAGAACACGCCGCAGGGCACCGAGGTCTACTTCTCGCAGCGCGGCATGGAAGAAGTCTACGCCGACAGCAGCAAGACCAATACCGTGTGGCAGCCGCGCCCGACCGATCCGAACCTCGAGGCCGAGCTGCTGGGCCGCTTCATGGTCCGTCTCGGCATGACCGAGGAGAAGGCCAAGGAACAGGTCAAGCAGACGCTGGCGGCGCCGGCCAAGCCGCAGGACCCCATCGTCGACGGCCAGCTGCAGCTGTCCGACGGCTTCGACCGCGCCTGGCGCCGCGTCGGCCTGGCGCTGGACCGCGTCGGCCTGGTGGTCACCGACCGCGACCGCTCGCAGGGCCTGTACTACGTCAAGCCGGCCAAGGGCGAGACCGACAGCAAGGAGTCCGGCGGCGGATTCTGGTCCAGCCTGGCGTTCTGGAAGAGCGACGACGGCAAGGCGGTCAAGCCGACCGAGCCGGAATACCGGATCAAGCTGCAGGAGCAAGGCAACGGCACCACCGCGCTGCAGATCCAGGACAAGCAGGGCAAGCCGCTGGCCGACGATTTCGTCAAGACCGCCCTGGGCAAGCTGCAGACCGAACTGCAGTAATGCAACAGCAGACGGCCAAAAACACCACAGCCCGCGAAAGCGGGCTGTTTTTTATGCACGGCACATCTGTTTGACCGGCGGGCGGCATCGAATACCGCAGCGGCGCGCCATCGAGACGATTGCCGGACATAATATGTAACGTTTTGTATTCCGCGATAATTTCTGTGGTTTTTCCACCAAATTTACAACTGTTGCTAACAGCCGCCAATCGATGGACGCAAAAAAACCGGCCGAAGCCGGTTTTTTCGGAGTTGCTCGCCGCGAATTACTTGGCAGCGGAAGCAGCCGGAGCGGAAGCGTCAGCAGCCGGAGCGGAAGCGGCCGGAGCGGAAGCCTCAGCAGCCGGAGCGGAAGCGGCCGGAGCGGAAGCTTCAACTGCCGGAGCGGAAGCTTCAGCCGGGGCTTCTTTCTTACCGCAAGCGGACAGGGCTACGGCCAGCAGGGCAGCAACGAGGAGCGACTGTTTCATTTTTTCTTTACCTTTGAGGATAAGTTGAACAAGACGTCAGTTATCGCACGGTCTCGACAATAAGCCGGGCGACTGAAAATCCATCAGTGAGCAAATTGTATCACGAAAAAAATGGCTGTATAGAGGGCAAAAATCTAAAAAAACCACATCGCCGACCAAAGCCCGGCAAGCAAGAGGATAGACACAAAAACGGGTGTTCGAACCCCAAATTCGGCCGTCCCGCGCGTCGCCGATCCGATACAAACGCCAAAACTGTTGTTATTGTGCTACATCGGCTGGCAAATGCCAATAACCTGACAGGTAACCGTCGTACAACAAGGACAGCATAGTCTCCGAATATTCGCCGGCCGACAGGCTGCGCCGGTTGCCGAAATCCCGCCAGGCCGCCAGGTCGCCGGACGCCGCGTCCAGCTTCTCGCCATTGCAGTAGACGCCGTCGCCGCAGAACAGGATCTGGCTCTTGCGGTCCAGCACCAGGCCGCCGTCGGCCACCGCCTCGGCGAATTCATCCTCGTCCAGTTCGTCTTCCGGCGCGTCGTAGAACACGTGCGCCTTCGGTTCGGTCAGATAGTGGCCGAGGAAATCGCGCACGGTGTCCTCGTCCCAGCCTATCTGCGACAGCAGCCGCGACACCTGCGCCACCATGTCGTCGCCTATCCGCGCCGGATCGGTCGGCCGCTTCAGGTCCGGATCGGCGTAGACGCCGTCGACGCAGACGCGGTCCTGCAGATAGACCAGGAACTGCGTCGCCAGCTCCTGCGCCGGCGGCGCCCTGAAGCCGATCGAGTAGGTCATGCCGGGTTCCAGCGCCACGCCGTAGTGGGCGCAGCGCGGCGGCAGATACAGCATGTCGCCATGCTCCAGCACGAACTCCTGCTCCATCCGGAAGTCCTTCAGCACGCGGATAGGCGCGTCCTCGATGAAGTCGGCGTCGCTCTGCGACGAGATCTGCCAGCGCTTCTTGCCGCCCACCTGCAGCAGGAACACGTCGTAGGCGTCGAAATGCGGCCCGACCGTTCCGCCAGGCGGAGCATAGCTGATCATCAGATCGTCGAGCCTGGCATAAGGGATGAAGTCGAAGCGCCACAGGATGTCGTCGATGTGCGGCAGCAGATGGTTGACGCCCTGCACCAGCAGCGTCCAGTCGGTGTCGGCCAGCCGGCGGAAGCGGGACGCGCGGAACGGGCCGCGCTCCAGGTGCCAGCGCTCCTTCTTGTACTCGATCAGCCGCGACTCGGCGTCGTCGCGCTGCGCCAGCTCGGACAGCATGGAAAAGTCCACGTGCGGACCGACATCGCTCAGCGCGTCCCGGATCAGCAGCGGCTTCTTGTGCCAGTATTCGGCCAGAAATTGTTCGGGCGACATGCCGCCCAGCAAGGTTGTGGTATTCATCAGCTTTTACGGGCCTTGGCGCCCATCTATGGTTTACAATACGGCCTGACGCCTACGCGCCCTATCTTGCGGTGGAAGGAACACCCTCGGGACCGTCCCTGTCAAGTTTTTTCACCATCCATCACGGATACCGAACTCATGCAAATCGCCAAAAACACCATCGTCACGCTCCACTACGAAATGTTCGACGCCGACAACAACCTGCTCGACAAGACCGAAGAGCCGATCAGCTACCTGCACGGCGGCTACGATGGCATCTTCCCGCTGGTGGAAGAGGCGCTGGAAGGCAAGAACGCCGGCGACGCCGTCGACGTCAAGCTGACCGCCGATGACGCTTTCGGCGATCCGGAAGAAGAGCTGATCCGCGTGGAAGACCTGGAAGTGTTCCCGGCCGACGTCGAAGTCGGCATGGTCTTCGAAGCCGACGATCCGGAAACCGGCGAACTGCTGCTGTTCCGCGTCACCGACATCGCCGACGGCAAGGCCATCGTCGACGCCAACCACCCGCTGGCCGGCATGAGCATCCGCTTCGCCGCCAAGGTGGTCGAAGTCCGCGCCGCCAGCGCCGACGAGATCAGCCACGGCCACGCCCACGGCGAACACGGCCATCACCACTGATCCGGCTCGCGGCGGCCCACGCCGCCCAGTCTGACAAAAGCGGCCCATGGCCGCTTTTTATCTGCCCTCAGTGCCCTGAACGGGCAAAACGCCAGAACCCGAACAACAGCACGCCGCCTTCGATCGCCGCGCGCAGCCAGTACTCGGCGAATACGCCGCGGTGCCCCAACAGCCATGCCAGCGCGCCGGCCAGCAACACCAGCAGGATCAGCTCCGCCGTGCGCGCGATGTCGCGCGGCCAGCCGTCCGGCCAGGCAAAACGCAGCGCCAGCCTCATCGTTCCCCAGCCCAGCAGCGCGCCCACCAGCAGATCCAGCGGCCAGTGCACGCCGATGGCGATCCTTGACAGCATCACCAGCGCGACCAGCGGCAGCCATGCGGCCGCCCTGCCCCAGCCTATGCCCCGCCAGGCGAGGGTGGCCAGCGCGGCGGAAGCCATCGCGTGGCCGGAAGGGAAGGAGCCGTTGCCGGGCAAGCGGTCCAGCAAATCCACCATGCCCTGCGGCAGCACCTGCGGCGGCCTGGGCACGGCGAAACCGGCCTTCAGCGATGCCGCCAGCGCGATGGCCGCCACGCCGCCGACGATCAGCGCCGGCAAACGCCGCGGTTCGCGCCAGCATAGCGCCAGCATCAGCGCCAGCACGGTCGGCCAATCGCCGAACACGCTGAAGAAGCGCCACAACGGCGCCGGCAGATGGTGCGACAGCGGATGCAGAAAAAGAAACAGCTGGCGGTTGGCCTGCGGCCAGGCCAGCAGGACCGCGCTCAATGCGGCCAACAGAATGGCCGGCCAGAATCGGCTAAGCCGGTACATGGCTCAACCCGCCTTCCGCCCGATGGTGATGCGGTCCTGTCCGGCCAGGTCGCGGATGGTCTCCACCCGCTCCAGGCCGGCGGCGGCGAACAGGCCGCGCACCGCCTCGCCCTGGTCGTAGCCGTGCTCGACCATCAGCCAGCCGCCGGCGGCCAGCCGCCGCGGCGCGCCGCCGGCGATCTCGCGCAGACAGGCCAGACCGTCGGCCTCGTCGGTCAGCGCGCCCCGCGGCTCGAAGCGCAGATCGCCCTCGTCCAGATGACGGTCGTCACGCTCGATATACGGCGGGTTGGACGCGATCAGCTCGAAGCCGGCGTCGGCGTCCAGCGGCTCGAACCAGCTGCCCAGCCTGAAGTCGACGCCGGCGGCGAGCGTCTCGGCGTTGTCGCGCGCGACGGCCAGCGCCTCGGCTGAGACATCGACGGCGCAGACCGACCACGGCGCCGCCTCCAGCGCCAGCGTGACGGCGACGATGCCGCTGCCGGTGCCCAGGTCCAGCACCCTCGCCGGCGCGGTCCGGTCCACCTTGTCCAGCGCCAGTTCGATCAGATGTTCGGTTTCCGGGCGCGGAATCAGCACCGCCGGGCTCACCCGGAAGTCGCGGCCGTAGAATTCCCGCACGCCCAGCAGATAGGCCATCGGCTCACCGGCCAGCCGGCGCGCAGCCAGCGCCTCGAAGACGGCGGCGGCGTCGGCCGGCAGCTCGCGTTCCGGGTGGCCGATGATGGCGGCGTGGGTCAGACCGGGCCAGGCATGCATCAGCAGCATCCGGGATTCCAGCCTGGGCAGGGGATGGCGCCGCAGCGCCTGTTCTATCGTCGGCATCGTTCTATTACAGCAGGAACAGGGTGGCCAGCCCCAGGAATATCAAAAAGCCGCCGGAGTCGGTGCAGGCGGTGATCAGCACGCTGGAACCCAGCGCCGGGTCCTTGCCCAGCTTCTGCATCAGCGTCGGGATCATCACCCCCATCGTGGCGGCCAGCATCAGGTTCAGCGTCATCGCCGCCAGCATCACCAGGCCCAGCGAGGCGCTGCCGTAGAGCAGCCAGGCCACCGCGCCGATGACGCTGCCCCAGACCATGCCGTTGATCACGCTGACCCCCAGTTCCTTGCGCCACAGCCGGCCGGCCTGGCCGGGCCGCATCTGGCCCATCGCCAGCGCGCGCACGATCATCGTGATGGTCTGGTTGCCGGAGTTGCCGCCTATGCCGGCGACGATGGGCATCAGCGCGGCCAGCGCCACCAGCTTGGCGATCGAGTGCTCGAAGGCGCCGATCACGCGCGAGGCGAAGAAGGCGGTGCCCAGATTGATCGCCAGCCAGGCCCAGCGGTTGCGGACCGAATCCATCACCGGCGCGAACAGGTCTTCCTCTTCCTTCAGGCCGGCCAGGTTCAGCATCTCGCTGTCGGACTCCTCGCGTATCACGTCCACCATCGCGTCCACCGTCAGCCGTCCGAGCAGCGCGCCGCGCTCGTCGACCACCGGCGCCGTCACCAGGTCGTAGCGCTCGAAGGCCAGCGCGGCGTCCACCGCCGCCTCGTCCGGATGAAAGCTGACCACCTCGGTGGCCATCGCCTCCTCCACCAGCGTGTCCGGGTCGGACACCAAGAGCTTGCGCACCGGCAGCACGCCCTTCAGCAGGCCGGCCTCGTCGGTGACGAAGATCTTGTCGGTCTGGCCCGGCAGCTCGTCGAAGCGGCGCAGGTAGCGCAGCACCACCTCGCAGCTGACATCGGCGCGTATCGTCACCAGCTCGAAGTCCATCAGCGCGCCGACGCGGTCGTCGTCGTAGGACAGCACCGCCTGCAGCTGGCCGCGCTCTTCCTCGTCCAGCCGCCCCATCGCCTCGTAGACCACCTGGCGCGGCAGATCGGGCGCCAGCTCGGCCAGTTCGTCGGCATCCAGGCCGGCCAGGGCAGCGACCAGCTGATCCGCGTCCATCACCTCGATCAGCGACTCGCGCACCGCGTCGGACACTTCCAGCAGCACGGCGCCGTCGCGCGCCGGATCGGTCAGATCCCAGGCCAGCAACCTGTCCTCCAGCGGCAGCGCCTCCAGCACGTGGGCGATGTCGGCCGGATGAAGCTGGGCAAGCTTCTGGCCCAGTTCCAGCAGATTGTGTTGCGGCGCCTGCGGATCGGCGGCATCGGCCGCGTCCTGCCTCGCCATCAGATGTTCGAGCTGGCGCTGGCGCTCGATCAGGCGCTGCACCAGGCCCAGGCTTTCCTGCAGACGATCGGCGGATTGTTGCTTGAAGGCAACCGTCATGCACGTCTCCTTCCGCCCACGGGGCGCACGGAGGCCGACGGTGTGAGGCGGGACTTTATAGAATGATACGGGATTGGATTACGGGGTAACTGGGTAAGTCCATTGCCTTGGCCGCGGCGAGCCCGCGGCGCGATAAAGAAAGTCGCGATTGTAACATGGCGCCGCAACGGGCTTCCAGCCGGCAGCCCCCTGGCCGACCGGACCCGGCCGGATCAGGGCAGCTCGACGTAAGCCATCCGGCGCTGGATGATGCGGGTCTTGCGGGCCAGGCCCGGCGCGTTGCGGTGGGCGTCGTAGTAGCGAGGATTCGGCACCATCGCGGCCAGCTTGGCCGCCTGGAACGACGACAGCCGGGAGGCGCCGGTGCGGAAATAGTAGCGCGCGGCGGCCTCGGCGCCGAACACGCCGTCGCCCCATTCGATCACGTTCAGATAGATCTCGTAGATGCGGCGCTTGTCCATCGCGGTTTCCAGCATCACCGTGATCAGCGCCTCCTCCAGTTTGCGCCACGGCGTCTTGCCGCTGGACAGGAACAGGTTCTTCGCCAGCTGCTGGCTGATGGTGGAGCCGCCGGCGACGATCCGGCCCTTTTTCAGGTTCTTCTCGAACGCCGCTTCGATGCCGTCCCAGTCGAAACCCTCGTGATCGACGAACTTCGCGTCCTCGGACGCGATCAGCGCCCGCTTCAGATTCGGCGATATCCTGGCGTAAGGCACCCACTGGTGGCTGAGCTCGGCCTCCGGGTCGTCCTTCTTCAGTCTGGCCAGCTGCTCGTTCATGAAGGAGCTGGCATCGGGATTGTGGTCGCGCCAATACAGGATATGGCCGAACACCCACAGGTTATAAAGCACAAAGGCGGCCATCAGGACCGCCAGGATTTTCAGGAAAAGACGCATCATGCAACTCGCGGAGCGAGGACCTCGTGATACGCATCCCGTGCAGTACGGCATGCGTGCGACCCGCTGGCCGCTCAGCGGCAGACCGGGTTCAAACAAGGGCCGCCGCGGCGGCCCTCTTTACTATTGCGGGGATGGCACAGCAGTACGGCGGATCGCCGTCAGGCCAGCACTTCCCTCAGCATATTGGTCACCTTGCGCGTTTCCGGCTGGATGCCGCGCCAGATCGAGAACGACTCGGCCGCCTGCTCCACCAGCATGCCCAGGCCGTCGGCCAGCATGCCGGCGTTCTCGCCCTGGGCGCGCTGCAGGAACGGCGTCAGGCCGCTGCCGTACACCATGTCGTAAGCCAGCGTGCGCGGCGTGAACACGCCGTGCGGCAGCGGCGGCATCTCGTTGTTCAGGCTGGTCGAGGTGGCGTTGATGACGATGTCGAAGCTGCGGCGCTCCAGCGCCGGATAGCCGACGGCCTCGACCTTTCCCCAGCGCGCGAAATGATGCGCCAGCGCCTCGGCCTTGATCACGGTGCGGTTGGCTATGGTCAGGCTGGCCGGCTTCTGCTCCAGTATCGGCTCCAGCACGCCGCGCACCGCGCCGCCGGCGCCGAGTATCAGCACGCGCTGGCCGGCGATCGGGTAATCCAGGTTCTCGACGATGTCGCGCACCAGGCCGACGCCGTCGGTATTGTCGCCGTACACCTTGCCGTCGCGGAAGGTCAGCGTGTTCACCGCCTCGGCGGCGCGCGCCCGCTCGGTGAGCTCGGACGCGTAGCGGAAGGCGTCGCCCTTGAACGGCAGCGTGATGTTCAAGCCCTTGGCGCCGCTGGCGACGAACGCGTCCACCGCTTCGCCGAAGTGGCCCAGTTCGGCGGACAGCCTTTCGTAGCGGATGTCCTGGCCCGTGGCCCGGGCGAACTCCTCGTGGATGAACGGCGACTGGCTGTGGGAGATCGGGTTGCCGATAACGGCGTAACGGTCGGTCATGTCCGGCTTTCCAATGTCTGAATGGTTGGTCTGCGGCGACGCAGCGCTTCAAGCGACACTTTGCCGTTTAATGACGCAAACTTCAACCGCGGCGCGCGTCGCGGCTCAGCCCTGCACCCACGGCAGGCCGCGCTGGCGCCAGCCGCCGACCGAGTTGCGGTGGCCGTCGGCGTCCAGATCGCCCTCGAAGCCCTCGAGCACGTTGTACACCTCGCTGTAGCCGTTGGCCGCCGCCAGCCGCGCCACCTGGTCGGAGCGGGCGCCGGAACGGCACATCACCAGCAGCACCGCCTCCGGATCGACCTGCTGGGTCAGCTGGGCCAGGAAATGCGGGTTCGGCGCCATGCCGGGATAGCTGCGCCACTCGATGTTGACGGCCTGCGGCACCGTGCCGACGAATTGCCATTCGGCGTGGCTGCGCACATCCAGCAGCACCGCCTTGGGCAGGCCCTGCATCAATTCGTAAGCCTCGTCGGGCAGGACCGCACCGCTATAGGGCAGGCCCAGCTGCTCGGCGCGCCTGTGCGCGGCCTGCAGTATCTGACTCGTTTTGCTCATGCTGTTTTCCTCCTGCAACACGGATCGCCTATGTTGGCGATTATCTGCCCGGCCGCCGCCGCTGGCAAATCGCACCAGAATGGTGCAGGACGACATTGCCGGCACCATCTTGGCCCGCCGGCGCGCATTCCGGCCGGCTGGCTAAGCCCATTCGGCTATGACACAATGCAGCAGCAGCGATTCTGGAGCTGGCACGCTTCCTGCTTAATGCCGGGCGTACCGATTTTTACGCACTTGCCCTTGGGT
This sequence comes from Chromobacterium sp. CV08, assembly GCF_051129845.1. Lineage (NCBI taxonomy): Bacteria > Pseudomonadati > Pseudomonadota > Betaproteobacteria > Neisseriales > Chromobacteriaceae > Chromobacterium > Chromobacterium sp. CV08. The sequence continues at coordinate 1,325,690 of NZ_CP150453.1, read as the reverse complement.
GCACGTTGCCTTTCAGGAGATAAACCATGGCAGTAGCCGACGTAGTCAAGCTGATCCAAGAAAACGACGTCAAATTTGTCGATCTGCGCTTTACCGACACCCGCGGCAAAGAACAGCACGTCTCCATCCCGGCCCATGTGCTGCTGGAAGACGCCGACGACTGGTTCGAGCGCGGCCACGCTTTCGACGGCTCCTCCATCGCCGGCTGGAAAGGCATCCAGGCATCCGACATGCTGCTGATGGCCGATCCGGCCACCGCCCGCATCGACCCGTTCTTCGACGAGCCGACCGTGTTCATGCACTGCGACGTGATCGACCCGGCCGACGGCAAGGGCTACGACCGCGACCCGCGCTCGATCGCCAAGCGCGCCGAAGCCTATCTGAAGGCGTCCGGCCACGGCGACACCGCCTACTTCGGCCCGGAACCGGAATTCTTCATCTTCGACAGCGTGACCTGGGGCACCGACATGTCCGGCTGCTTCGTCAAGATCAAGGCCGAGGAAGCGGCCTGGGCGTCGGCCGAGGAGTTCGAGGGCGGCAATATGGGCCACCGTCCGGGCGTCAAGGGCGGCTACTTCCCGGTTCCGCCGGTCGACTCCTCGCAGGACATCCGCTCGGCCATGGTGCTGCTGCTGGAGGAGCTGGGCGTGCCGGTCGAGGTGCACCACCATGAGGTGGCCACCGCCGGCCAGAACGAGATCGGCACCCGCTTCAGCACGCTGACCCAGCGCGCCGACTGGACCCAGATCCTGAAATACGTGGTGCACAACGTCGCCCACAGCTACGGCAAGACCGCCACCTTCATGCCCAAGCCCATCGTCGGCGACAACGGCTCCGGCATGCACGTGCACCAGTCGATCTGGAAAGACGGCGTCAACCTGTTCGCCGGCGACGGCTATGCCGGCCTGTCCGACACCGCGCTGTACTACATCGGCGGCATCATCAAGCACGCCAAGGCGCTGAACGCCATCACCAATCCGGGCACCAACTCGTACAAGCGCCTGGTGCCGCACTACGAAGCGCCGGTGAAGCTGGCCTACTCGGCGAAGAACCGCTCGGCCTCGATCCGCATCCCGCACGTGGCCAGCCCGAAGGCCCGCCGCATCGAAGCGCGCTTCCCGGATCCGCTGGCCAACCCGTACCTGTGCTTCTCGGCGCTGCTGATGGCCGGCCTGGACGGCATCCAGAACAAGATCCACCCGGGCGACGCCGCCGACAAGAACCTGTACGATCTGCCGCCGGAAGAGGACAAGCTGATCCCGACCGTGTGCGCGAGCCTGGACGAGGCGCTGGACGCGCTGGACAAGGACCGCGAGTTCCTGACCCGCGGCGGCGTGTTCTCCAACGAGTGGATCGACGCCTACATCGAGCTGAAGATGCAGGAAGTCAACCTGGCCCGCATGACCACCCACCCGGTGGAATTCGCGATGTACTACTCGCTGTAAGCCTGCCCAGGCGCGGCGGAACGGACGGCGGCCCTCACGGCCGCCGTTTTTGCGCCCGCTGTCCGCAACGCCATATGACGCGGCCGCCGGATTTGCTTATCATGCAGAAGCCCCCTAATCCAGTCACGCACGATGAAGACACTCGCCCTCAGTCTGCTGCTGGCCTGCTGCGCCGCCCAGGCCGACACCATCTACAAATACGTCGACGCGAACGGCAACGTCACCTATACCAATGTGCCGCTCCGCGGCGCGCAACCGATCAAGCTGAATCCCCTGTCGTCCTACCCCAGCCGCAAGGGCGGCGCCTCCCCGGCCAAGCCGGCCGCGTCCGGCGGCTATCCCAACATCGACGCCGACACCCAGAAGCAGCGCGACGGCGGCCGCAAGAAGATTCTGGAGCAGGAACTGGCCAACGAGTCCAAGGCGCTGGACGCCGCCAAGAAGGCGCTGACCGACGGCAAGGCCGTCCGGCTCGGCGACGAGGCGCGCAACTACCAGAAATACCTCGACCGCGTGCAGAAGCTGCAGAACGAGGTCACCGACCGCGAGAAGAACGTCGACGCGCTGAAGCGCGAACTGGGCATGCAGTAGCCACTCGCACCATTTTGGTGCAAACTGAAGCGATCATGCCCGCAGGCGGCGCCCGCCGCCGCGTCGTCCGGCCTCATGCCGGCTGGCGCGCTTATTGCTGAGGCATGACCGCGGCCGACCGCCGCCAGCCCATCATCATCACAAGCGGACCCCAATGCCCATACCCAGCTTTGCCGGACTGGAGCTGCTCGACACCCCGGTGCTGATCTGCGACGCCGACGCCGCGCTGCGCTTCGTCAACCCCGCCTGCGAGAACCTGCTGGCGCTGGGCAGCCGCGAGCTGCTGCGCCACGGCCTGACCGAGCTGTTCCAGCCCTGCCCGGCGCTGCGTCAGGCGCTGGACACCGCCTTGCGCCAGGGCGCCAGCTATATCGAGCACGATCTGGAACTGCAGGCCCAGCACAGCGGCGCCACGCTGCACGTGGCGCTGACCATCACCCCGATAGACGCCGACGGCGGCCTGGCGCTGATCGAGCTCAGACCGCTGGACCAGCAGTTGAAGATCGCCAACGAGGAGCGCGCGCTGCTGCAACACCAGGCCAACCGCGAGCTGATCCGCAACCTGGCGCACGAGATCAAGAACCCGCTAGGCGGCATACGCGGCGCGGCGCAGCTGTTGGATCACGAGTTGGCCGACCGGCCGGAGCTGAAGGAATACACCGAGGTGATCACCGAGGAGGCGCGGCGGCTGCAGACACTGGTGGACCGCCTGCTGGCGCCGCACCGCAGCCACAGCCGCGGCCCGGTCAACATCCACGAGGTGCTGGAGCGGGTCCGCAGCATCGCGCTGGCCCAGCATCCGCAGGGCCTGACGCTGACGCGCGACTACGACACCAGCCTGCCGATGCTGTCGGCCGACAAGGAGCAGCTGATCCAGGTGGTGCTGAACATCGTCAACAACGCGGTGCAGGCGCTGCGCGGCCAGGGCCGCATCGTGCTGCGCACGCGGGTGGCGCGCCAGATCACGCTGGCGCGCAAGCGCCACCAGCTGGCACTGAAATTGCAGATCGTCGACGACGGTCCCGGCATTCCCGACGACATCCGCGAGCACATCTTCTACCCGCTGGTCACCGGTCGCGCCGAAGGCACCGGGCTGGGGCTGACGCTGGCGCAGGCCTTCGTCCACCAGCACGGCGGCGGCATAGAATTCGAATCGCGCCCGGGCCAGACCTGCTTCACCGTGCTGCTGCCCTTCGGCCCCGACGCCGCCGGATGAACACAAGAACAACAGGAGAAACACCATGGCCAAGCCGGTCTGGATCATAGACGACGACAAGGCGATACGCTGGGTGCTGGAAAAGGCGCTGAGCCGCGCCGACATCGGCTTCGACAGCTTCGCCAGCGCCGACGACGCGCTGAACGCGCTGTACGACGACACCCCTCAGGCGATCATTTCCGACATCCGCATGCCCGGCACCGACGGCCTGAAGTTCCTGGCCAAGGTGAAGGCCGAGCACCCGCAGCTGCCGGTCATCATCATGACCGCGCATTCCGACCTCGACTCCGCGGTGTCGGCCTTCCAGGGCGGCGCCTTCGAATACCTGCCGAAGCCGTTCGACATCGACCAGGCGGTGCTGCTGATCGAGCGGGCGCTGGCGGAAAGCCAGGCCGGCGACGACGGCGCCGACAGCCTGGAGGCGATGCCTGTGCTGCTGGGACAGGCGCCGGCGATGCAAGACGTGTTCCGCGCGATAGGCCGGCTGGCGCAATCGAGCGTCACCGTGCTGATCACCGGCGAGTCCGGCACCGGCAAGGAGCGGGTGGCCGAGGCGCTGCACCGCCATTCGGCGCGCGCCGGCAAGCCGTTCATCGCGCTGAACACCGCGGCCATCCCCAAGGATTTGCTGGAGTCCGAGCTGTTCGGCCACGAGAAGGGCGCCTTCACCGGCGCGCTGGCCACACGCCGCGGCCGCTTCGAGGAGGCCGAGGGCGGCACGCTGTTCCTGGACGAGATCGGCGACATGCCGACCGAGCTGCAGACGCGGCTGCTCAGGGTGCTGTCCGACGGCCATTTCTACCGCGTCGGCGGCCACACGCCCATCAAGGCCAATGTGCGGGTGATCGCCGCCACCCACCAGAATCTGGAACAGCGGGTGCGCGAGGGCCGCTTCCGCGAAGACCTGTACCACCGCCTGAACGTGATACGGCTGCGGCTGCCGCCGCTGAGGGAGCGGCGCGAGGACATCCCGCTGCTGGCGCGCCACTTCCTGGCCAGGAGCGCCTCCCAGCTCGGCGTCGAGCCGAAGCGGCTGTCCGAGGCGGCGATGGCGCTGATCCAGCGCAGCGCCTTCACCGGCAATGTGCGCGAGCTGGAAAACCTGTGCCAGTGGATCTGCGTGATGGCGCCGGGCCAGACCGTCGAAATGGCCGACCTGCCGCCGGAGTTGCGCGAGCCGGCCGGCCGAGACTTGGCGGCGCCGGACGGGGACTGGGAGAAACAGCTGTCCGACGAGATCCGGCTGCGGCTGCAGGCCGGGGAGACCGGCATCGCCGACACGCTGATCCAGCGCTTCGAAACCGCCTGCATACGCGCCAGCCTCGCCCACACCGGCGGCCGCAAGGTCGAGGCCGCCCACCTGCTGGGCTGGGGCCGTAACACGCTGACGCGCAAGATCCAGGAACTGGGACTGGAACCGCGCGATCACAATGGATAATTGTTAATCAATCAATCGTTTGACTGGGCGTCATTTTCAATAAATACTGATAGAATTGGGCAGAATCTATTGCCCGACGCTATCGATGCCCCGTCTGCCGCTCGCGCTGGCCTGCCTGTGCCCGCTGACGCTGTCCGCCGCCCCGCCGCTGCGGATCGCCGTCAGCGACGCGCTGACCAGTCCCTACGTCATTGAAGACCCCTCCTCCGCCAGCCCGCCGCGGGGCCGCGCCATCGAGCTGGCCCAGGCCGCGCTGCATCGCTGCGGCCTGCAGGCGGATTTCGCGCGCCAGCCCGGCGAACGCATCGTGCAGAATCTGGCGCTGGGCCGCGTCGACGGCGCGCTGCTGCTGTCCTATCACAAGGAGCGCGCCGACAAGATGGCGTTTCCGCTGCGCGGCGGCCAGCCTGATCCGCAGCGACGGATGGCGACGTTCAGCTACGCCTTCTATGTCCGCGACGACAGCCCGCTGCGCTGGAACGGCCTGGGCCTGTCCGGCTTGGAAGGCGGCACCGTCGGCATCAACCAGGGCTGGTCGATAGGCCGCGACCTGCTGGCTCGCGGCATCGCCGTCGAGGAAAGCCACGGCATCGCCGACAACTTCGCCAAGCTGCAGGCCGGTCGCACCGACGCCTATGTGCTGCATCAGCTGGCCGGCGACCTCTATCTGCGCCACCACCCCGAACTGAAGATACGCCGGCTGTCGCCGCCGCTGCGCAGCAAGACCTATTACTGGGTGTTCAGCCGCGATTTCGCCGGCCACCGGCCGCGGCAGGCCGCCTGCCTGTGGCGCCAGCTGCCGGAACTGCGCGCGCGCTATCTGCCGGAGTCGGCGCCGCCGCCGGGCAGGAAACCGGCCGCATACGATACCGATTGATCGTTCGCGTGCTTAGACCCGCGAACAAAATCCCTGATCCTGCGTTGCGCCTCCTTGTCGTACTACTTGCACTGCCTGCGTCGGCGCGCCTTGGCTCAGGTACGCTGCGCGGTTTTGTTAGCGGCTCTTAATGAATGAACGCCGGGCCGTCTTCCGCTGTCATAGACTGTCCGAACCCCATAGCGGAGACGATCGCCATGAACGCGCCTCGAGCCGGATTCACGCTGGGCACGCTGATCGCGGTGGCCCTGTCCTGGTCAGCCAACCACTCGATACTGTGGGCCATCATCCACGGCTTGCTGAGCTGGATCTACGTCGTCTACTACCTGCTGACCCGGGCGCTCTGACGACGGCGTCCACGGACTGTCATGCCTGCAACGGCGACAGTCCCGGCAGCGTCGCGAAGCTGCTGTCGCGCACCGTCCGCACGAAATCCTGCATGTAGGCGCGCTCGGCGTCGGCCTCTCGCAGCGCCGCGTACAGCTCGCTGTGCAGGCCGTCGTCGCCTATCCTTCGCGCCACCACATAGCCGCGGTCCAGATAGGGCTGCACCGCCCAGTAGGGCAGCGCCGCCACGCCGCGGCGGCTGGCCACCAGCTGGATGATGGCGATGGTCAGCTCGGCGGTGCGCCGCGCCGGATCGACGCCGGCCGGCGCCAACACCTTGCGCAGCAGGTCCAGCATCTCGTCGGCCACCGGATAATGGATCAGCGTTTCGCCGGCGAAGTCCCGCGCCCGCCATGCCGGCCTGGCCGCCAGCGGATGCTCGCGCGCGGCGATGCCCACCATCTCGTAGGAAAACAGCGGCAGATGGGCGACGCCGGCCTGCGGCTCCGCCTCGGACACGATGGCCAGGTCGGCGCGGCCGCTCAGCAGCAGCCCGACGGGATCGGCGTGGAAGCCGGACACGATGTCCAGCTCCACCGCCGGCCAGTGCTGGCGGAACTGGTCCATCGCCGGCATCAGCCAGTCGAAGCAGGTATGGCACTCCACCGCCACCCTGAGCTCGCCGGCCTCCCCCTGGCGTATCCGCGACAGATCGCGCTCGGCCTCCGCCACGCGGGTCAGCAGCTCGCGCGCCAAGCGGAGCAGGCGCTCGCCGGCCGGCGTGAAACGCAAGGGCTGGGTCTTGCGCTCGAACAGCGGCAGGCCGTAGCCGGTTTCCAGCTGCTTCAGCTGGTGCGACAGCGCCGACTGCGTCAGATACACCCGCTGCGCCGCCTGCGACACGCTGCCGCTTTCCGCCAGCGCCAGCAAACTCCTCAGATGCCTCAGTTCCAAAGCGCTCATCATCGATTCCATTCATGCTGAACAGCAAAATAATGAGTTTGAATCATACACAACAATGACAGATGCTTGTTCCATCACGACAAGACAGGAACGCGGCAATGAAGCACCCCACCCACCTGCTCGGCTTCCCGCGCATCGGCGCCAGGCGCGAGTTGAAAACGCTGCTGGAAAACCACTGGAAGGGCGAACTGGACGCCGCCGCGCTGCATCAGGGCGCGAAGGAGCTGCGCCAGAGGCACTGGCTGCTGCAGAAAGGCGCCGGCGTCGCGCTGAGTCCGGTCGGCGACTTCTCGCTGTACGATCACGTACTGGACGCCCAGTTGCTGGTCGGCGCCGCGCCGGCTCGCTTCGGCTTCGACGCCGCCGCGCTCTCCACCGCCCAGTACTTCGAGCTGGCGCGCGGCAACGCGGCCCAGCCGGCGCTGGAAATGAGCAAGTGGTTCGATACCAACTACCACTACCTGGTGCCGGAATGGCGCGCCGACACCGCCTTCGCCGCCCAGCCGGAGAGACTGCTGCCGCAGCTGCGCGAGGCGCAGGCGCTGGGCATCGCGGCCAAACCGGTGCTGCTGGGCCCGCTGAGCCTGCTGTGGCTGGGCAAGACCAGGGGCGGGCCTTTCGACAAGCTGTCGCTGCTGCCCGGCCTCGTCGCCGCCTACCGCGAGCTGCTGGTCGCGCTGGCCGACGCCGGCGTCGAATGGGCGCAGCTGGATGAGCCGATACTGGCTCTGGATCTGGAACCGGCCTGGCTGGACGCCTTCGCGCCGACCTACGCGCAATTGGGTCCGGGCGCGCCCAGGCTGCTGCTGGCGACCTATTTCGGCAGCGTCGCCGATCGAGCCGGCCTGCTGAAATCGCTGCCGGTGGCCGGCCTGCACCTGGATCTGGCGCGCGCGCCGGAACAGGCGGACGCCTTCCTCGCCGATTACCCGGCCGACAAGGTGCTGTCGGCCGGCATCGTCGACGGCCGCAATGTCTGGCGCGCCGATCTGTCGACGCTGCTGGCCCGGCTGCAGCCGCTGGCCGAGCGGCTGGGCGAACGGCTGTGGCTGGCGCCGAGCTGCTCCTTGCTGCACAGCCCGTTCGACGCCGCCGCCGAGACCGCGCTGGACCCTGAGCTGAAAGGCTGGCTGTCGTTCTCGGTACAGAAGCTGAACGAGTTGAGGACGCTGAGGCGCGGGCTGGAGACGGGCCGCGCCGCCATCGCCGACGAGCTGGCCGGCAGCGATTTCGCCATCGCGCAGCGCCGCGCCAGCCCGCGCATCCACGATGCGGCCGTCGCCGAACGGCTGGCGGCCCTGCCGGCAGGCGCCGACGGCCGCGCCAGCCCCTACCCTGTCCGCGCCCGGCTGCAGCAGGCCTGGCTGAAGCTGCCGCCGCTGCCGACGACGACGATAGGCTCCTTCCCGCAGACGCCGGCGATACGCGCCAGCCGCGCCGCCTTCAAGAAAGGGGAGCTGTCCGACGCCGACTACCGCCAGGCGATGGAGAGGGAGATCGAGCTGGCGATACGCCGCCAGGAGGCGCTGGGGCTGGACGTGCTGGTGCACGGCGAGGCCGAGCGCAACGATATGGTGGAATACTTCGGCGAGCAGCTGGCCGGCTTCGCCTTCACCGCCGGCGGCTGGGTGCAGAGCTACGGCAGCCGCTGCGTCAAGCCGCCGCTGATCGTCGGCGACGTGTCGCGGCCGAAGGCGATGACCGTGGACTGGGCGCGCTACGCGCAAAGTCTGAGCGCCAGGCCGGTCAAGGGCATGCTGACTGGGCCGCTTACCCTGTTGCAGTGGAGCTTCGTCCGCGACGACCTGCCGCGCGGCGAGGTCTGCCGCCAGATCGCGCTGGCGCTGAACGACGAGGTGCTGGACCTGGAGGCCGCCGGCGTGCGCGTGATCCAGATCGATGAGCCGGCGCTGCGCGAGGGCCTGCCGCTGAGGCGCGCCGAGCGCGACGGCTACCTGGACTGGGCCGGCCGGGCGTTCCGGCTGGCCAGCCGCGGCGTCGCCGACGCGACGCAGATCCACACCCATATGTGCTACTCGGAGTTCGGCGACATCCTGCCGGCGATCGCCGCGCTGGACGCCGACGTGATCACGATAGAAAGCTCGCGCTCGGACATGGCGCTGCTGGCCGGCTTCGGCGATTTCCGCTACCCGAACGCCATCGGCCCCGGCGTCTACGACATCCACAGCCCCCGCGTGCCGTCGGCCGGCGAAATCCGCGCCTCGCTGGACAAGGCGCTGCGGGTGATTCCGGCCGACAGGCTGTGGGTGAACCCGGACTGCGGGCTGAAGACCCGCGGCTGGGCCGAGGTGGAGGCGGCGCTGTCGGCGATGGTGGCCGTCAGCCGCGAATTGAGGGAGGAACTGGTGCAGAACGCGTAAAGGAAGACGCCCCGGCGAAGCGGGGCGTCGGACAGGGGGAAGGCTCGGGGCTCACGGCTCCAGCATCCCCGGCGTCAGCATCAGCTTCAGCCTGACCTGTTCGATGCCGCCCCGCTCGCGGCGGTTCAGCCACCACACCGCGCCCTTCTTCACGCTCCACATCTGCTGCTGCTCCGCCAGCAGTCGCGCCGCCAGCCAGCCGATATAGGGCTGGTGGCCGACCACCACCACCGCGCGCCCGGCCTCGGGCCAGCCTACCGCCTGCAAGACCTCGTCGCCTCCCGCTCCCGGATTCAGCTCCGGCAGCACTTCATAGCTCTTGGCCAGGTAGGCGGCCGTCTGCTGCGAGCGCTTCGCCTCCGACGCCAGCAGCAGGTAATCGTCCGGCAGCCTGTCGCGCAGCCACGACGCCATCCGGCTGGCCTGCTGCTGCCCGCGCCGGGTCAGCGCGCGCGCCAGATCGTCGACGCCGTCCTCGGCCTCGGCGTGGCGCCACAAAATCAAATCCATGACATTCTCCTTTTTTTGCCGCGGCGGCCCATCTCGATGTCAAGACAGCCGCGCCCCCGCATGCTAACCGAGCCCAAGCGCCCGCACCAGCGACGGCAGCGCCAAGGCGGTGAACACGCCGTTCAGGCCCATCGCCAGGCCGGCGAAGGCGCCCGCCGTCTCGGACAACTGGAACAGCCTGGCGGTGCCGATGCCGTGCGCGGAAACGCCGGTGGCCACGCCCAGCAGCATGTCGTCGTCCCAGCCCAGCCATCGGAACAGCGGCGGCGCCAGCACCGCGCCGACGATGCCGGACACGATGACGAACATAGCCGCCAGCTCCGGCGAGGCGCCGAGTCCGCCGGCCAGGCCCATCGCGATCGGCGTGGTCACCGCGCGGGTGGACAGCGCCACCAGCACCGCGTGGTCCAGGCCCAGCCACCAGCCCAGGCCCGCCGCGCTGCCCATCCCCACCAGGCCGCCGACGGCGATGCTGGCCAGCAGCGGCGCAGCCGCCTTCTTCAGGCGCGCCAGATTGCCGTACAGCGGCACCGCCAGCGCCACCGTCGCCGGTCCGAGCAGCAGCTGGATGAAGCGGGCGCCGTTCATGTATTGCTGATAAGTGCTGCCGCTGAGCCACAGCCAGGCCAGCACGATCAGCACGCCCAGCAGCACCGGATTGGCCAGCGGATGGCCGTGGCAGCGGCGGTGGCCGGCCAGCGCCAGCCGGTAGGCCAGCAAGGTGACGAAGACGCCGCTCAGCGGCGAATCCAGCCAGGCCGCCGTCAATGCCGCCTCCCGCGCAACAGCAGCTTCAGGACCAGCCCGGTGGACAGCAGCGTCGCCAGCGTGGAAGCCAGCATGATCAGCGCCAGCTGCCAGCCGTGCGCGCTCAGCATCGGCGCGTAGGCCAGCAAGGCGCCGCCGGCCGGAATGAACAGCAGCGACATGTGGCCGAGGAAGCGGGGAGCCTCGCGCTGCAATGCGGCCGGCACCGCCCGGCGCAGCCACAATGTGGCGAACAGCAGCAGCAAGCCCATCACCGGCCCCGGCATCGGCCACCCCATCCCGCGCACCAGCGCCTCCCCGGCAAGCTGGTAGCCCAGCAGCCACAACAGCAGATCCAGCATCGCTTTCCCCCGGCATACGTCGTCGACTGATGATAACGGCAAGTCCCCGGGCCGGGTATCGCCGCAGGCGACAAGCGCCGGCGGCTTTTGGCATAATGCGCGCCATGGTAAACGATGCCCCGTGGCGCTCAGCGCCCCCCGCCCTTCCCGCCTCGGTACTGGACTGCCTGACCGAACCGGCCTCGCTGAGCCTCAGGCTGCAGGCCGGCGGCCGCCGTTTCGCGGTGACCGTGCTCCATCAGGGAGAAGACCGTGTCCAGGCCGACGAGGCCGACGCGCTGGGTCTGGCCGAAGGCCAGCCGATGTACGCGCGCCACGTGCTGCTGACGCTGGACGACGTCCCGGTGGTGTTCGCCCGCAGCGCCGCCCGTCCGGGCTGTCCGGACTGGCTGCCGCTGTTGCAGCGCGGCAGCCGCTCGCTGGGGCTGACGCTGTTCGGCGAGCTGGCCGGACTCAGCCGCGAACCGCTGCGCTACGGCCTGCTGGCGGCCGGCCATCCGCTGGCCGCCGCCGCCGCGCAAACCCAGGCCGCCGCCGGCTATCCGGCGCGCCGTTGCCGCTTCCTGCTCGGCGGCTCGCCGCTGTTGCTGACCGAGTTGTTCCTGCCCTCGCTGGAGGATTTGCTGTGATTCCGCTCGCCACCGTCCGCGACCGCTATGAAAACTACCGGCAGCTGATGCGCTGGGACAAGCCGATAGGCACGCTGCTGCTGCTGTGGCCGACGCTGTGGGGCTTGTGGATGGCCACCGGCGGCAAGCCGCATCTGTCCATCGTCGCCATCTTCTGCCTGGGCACCTTCCTGATGCGCTCGGCCGGCTGCGTGATCAACGACTACGCCGACCGCGACTTCGACGCCCATGTCGCGCGCACCAGCCAGCGTCCGTTCGCCCGCGGCGCGGTCAGCAAGAAGGAGGCGCTGCTGCTGGCCGCCCTGCTGGCCGCCGTCTCCTTCCTGCTGGTTCTGCCGCTGAACCATCTGACCAAGCTGTTGAGCGTGCCGGCGGTGCTGATCGCGGCCAGCTATCCGTTCACCAAGCGCTTCTTCCCGATGCCGCAGGCCTATCTGGGCGTCGCCTTCTCCTTCGGCATCCCGATGGGATTCGCCGCCGAGACCGGCGAGGTGCCGCTGCTTGCCTGGTTGCTGCTGCTGGCCAATCTGTTCTGGGTGGTGGCCTACGACACCGCCTACGCGATCGCCGACAAGCCCGACGATCTGAAAATCGGCATCAAGACCTCGGCCATCACGATGGGCGACTACGACGTCGCCGGCGTGATGCTGTGCCATGCCGCCTTCCTGGCGCTGATGTGCGGCATCGGCGTCCATCTGGCGCTGGCCTGGCCCTACTATCTGGGCCTCGCCGCCGCCGCGGCGCTGATCGCGCTGCAATACCGCGACATCCGGAACCGCGACCGCGCGCTGTGCTTCAAGGCCTTCCTGGACAACAACCGCGTCGGCGCCGCCGTCTTCGCCGGTCTGGTCCTCGGCTACTGGCTGGCCTGAGAAAATATGCCATTTACAATAAATTACACAGTCATCACCCCGGTTTCATGAACTTCGCCGCCGCGATCGGTTCTGAGCAAGGTCGGGCCCTGTCCCGATGGCAATCGATGCCGATCGCAACCGATACCAATAAGTCACACAGGAAGGTGAACATCATGAAAAAACTGCTGCTTGCTCTGATCGCTACCGCTTTCGCCGCCTCCGCTTTCGCCGCCCCGTCCGCCTCCGCGCCGGCCGCCGAGAAGAAGGCCGAACACAAGACCGAGCACAAGAAGTCGCATCACAAGAAAGCGCACAAGAAGCACGCTTCCGGCGCCGCTCACGAGAAGCATAAGGCCGCTTCCGCCGCCAAGTAAGCCGCCAGGCGCAGAAAAAGCTCCCGCAAGGGAGCTTTTTTCATGGCCGGCCGCGCCGCTCAGCGCACGTCGAACGGCAGCAGATAGGCCTGTCCTCCCAGCTTCACCTCCACCTGCCAGCGACGGCTGCCGCTGACGCACATCGGCAGCGTCGCCGTGGCCTTCCAGCCCGCGCCGTCGCGGACGAAGGTGTAGCGGTTGAAGCCCATGTCCATCTGCGGCATCGTGAAATCGGCCGTCGGCGCCGCGCCGGTCCCGACGCCGTCCAAGCGCATCACGAACGGCCGGCCGTGGGCCGGCGCCGTCTCGAAACGGAGGCCGCCGCCGCCGGGCAGCGGACAGACCGCGCCGCCGGCTATCGCGCAGGACAGCCGCTGCGCGGCCGGCGCCGCCGGCTTGTTGTGCAGATACCAGTAGATCAGGCCGAATTTGACGGCGCCGAAGACCAGCAAGGCGACGCCTAGCAGCAGAAGCTTGCGCTGCTTCGCCGTCATCGCCACGCTCCCCGCATCAGCGCGACGCCGTGGGCGCCGTACCCGCGCGCCGCGTCCAGATCGCCGGCATCCAGCCCGCCCAGCGCGTACACAGGCAAAGGCACGCCGGCGGCCAGACAGGCGGCGAAGCCGTCCCAGCCGAGCACGCCCGCGCCCGGATGGCTGGCCGTCGGCGCGACCGGACTCAGCAGCGCGTAGTCCAGCCCCAGCTCGCCGGCGCGCGCCAACTCGGTCGCGCCGTGTATCGACGCGCCGACCCAGTCGAATGCCGGCCGCGCCTTCAGCGCGGCCAGCCGCGCGCCGTTCAGGTGCGCGCCGTCCACCGGCCAGCCGGCCAGCCAGGCCGGATCGGCGTTGACCACCAGCTTGCCGCCGCGCGGACGGACGATGGCGGCGGCGCGGGCGACGAAGTCGGCCAGTTCCTCGCGCCCCATCTGCGGCTCTCGCACCTGCACCATGCCCCAGTCGCGCTCGGCCAGCCTCGCCAGCTGCGCCTCTACGCCGATCTCGGCGGCGCAGGTGATCGCGTAGCGGTCCGGCAGCGCCAGCGACTTCAGGATCGGGCCGTTGGCCGGCAGCATCGGCTCCACCGTCAGCCGGCCCGGCGCCTGCCAGGCGAAGGCCTGGCCCTCCCGCGATTGCGGCTCGCCCTTCCAGTCCCAGATGCGGAAGAAACGCAGGTGCACAGACGCGTGCTCGTAATGGTGAACCTTGGTCAGCCACGGCGTGGCGACGGTGACGGCTATGCCCATTTCCTCATGGAACTCGCGCTTCAGCGCCGCCAGCGGCGTCTCGCCGGCCTCCACCTTGCCGCCGGGAAATTCCCAGTAACCGGCATAGGGCTTGCCCTCGGGCCGGCTGCCCAGCATGAAACTGCCATCCGGCCGCATCAGCGCGCCGGCCACCACGTCTATGATCTTGTTGCTCGTCATGTCTTCGATTCATCGGCTATGGGCGTGCGCCGCCCGGTCTTCATTTCTTGCCGTCCTGCCTGGCCAGCTTCTGGCTGCCGACCCAGTGGCAGGCGAACTGCCAGGCCACGCGGCCGGAGCGGCTACCGCGCGACAGACTCCACTGCAAGGCCGCGCGCTCGGCCTTGTCGCCGTATTTCAGTCCGAAATGGCCCAGCCATGCCCTGACCGCCGCCAGGTAGGCGTCCTGGTCGAACGGGTAGAAGGACAGCCAAAGGCCGAAGCGGTCGGACAGCGACACCTTCTCCTCCACCGCCTCGCCGGGATGGATCTCGCCGTCGCGCATCCAGCCCTCGCGGTTCTCGCTCATCTGCTCCGGCAGCAGGTGGCGGCGGTTCGATGTCGCGTACACCAGCAGATTGTCGCAGCGGCGCACGAGACTGCCGTCCAGCGCGCTCTTCAACGCCTTGTAGCCGGCGTCCCCATGCTCGAACGACAGGTCGTCGCAAAACAGGATGAAACGCTCCGGCCGCCCGGACAGCAGTTCCACCAGCTGCGGCAGATCGGCCAGATGTTCGCGGTCTATCTCGATCAGTCTCAGGCCGTCCCGGCCGAACAGCGGCAGCAGCGCCTTGACCAGCGACGATTTGCCTGTGCCCCGCGCGCCGGTCAGCAGCACATTGTTGGCCGGCAGGCCGGCGACGAACTGACGGGTATTGGCCAGCAGCTGCTCGCGCTGGGTGTCCACCGCGGCCAGCCGGTCGGCGTCGACCGCGTGCGGCTCATGCACCGCCTCCAGCCAGTCGGCCAGACCCTGGCGATGCCAGCGGAAGGCCTGCGCGCTCCAGTCCGGCTCGCGCCGCGGCGGCGGCAGCATCGGTTCCAGCCGGGACAGCACCGCCTCGGCGCGGCGCAGAAAATCCTGCAGGGCGTCCATCGAGCATTCCTTTCTGCCGATAAGAAAACAGCCTGCCACGAAGGCGGCAGGCTGTAAAAGTCATATAAAACAAAAGCGGCGGACAAGGCGCTCGAGGCAAGGCGCGCCGCCGCAGACAGTACACATCGTACGGCAAGGCGGCGCAACGCGGCATCGGGTGTCTTGTCCGGCGCGATCAATCTCGTAGAGAAATCACCGGCCAGCCATGTTCCTCAGCGTAAGCCCGCAGCTTGTCGTCGGCGTCCACCGCCACCGGATGGTCGACCAGCTTCATCAGCGGCAGGTCGTTGTGCGAATCGCTGTAGAAAAAGCTCTCGCCATAGCTGTCCCAGCTTTCGCCTCGTTCGGCCAGCCACTGCTCGATGCGGGTGATCTTGCCTTCCTTGAAGCTCAAGACGCCGGTCGGACGGCCGGTGAAGTTGCCGGCCGCATCCTCTTCCAGCTCGATCGCGATCAGGTGCTCGACGCCCAGCTCACGCGCGATCGGACCGGTGATGAAGCGGTTGGTCGCGGTGATGATGACGATCTCGTCGCCTTCGGCCCGGTGAGCGGCCAGCCGCTCCCGCGCCTTGTTCGGGATCAGCGGCTTGATGTGGTTTTCCAGGTAGTCGGCGTGCAATTCGTCCAGCTGATGCCGCGAGAAGCGCGTCAGCGGCGCCAGGATGAACGCCAGGTACTCGTTCATGTCCAGCGTGCCGTTCTGGTACTGGCTGTAGAAATAGCTGTTGCGCTCGTCGTACTGGGCGGCGTCCAGAATGCCGCGCTTGATAAGGAAGCGCGGCCATTCGAAATCGGAATCGCCGGCGATCAGCGTGTGGTCGAGGTCGAACAGGGCTAGCCTGCGTTTGGCGGGGGTGGCGGTCGTCATGATTCCGGTGTGGCGGTTTGCAAAACGTTTTTCACCAGCGGCACGGTGATCGGGCGCCTCAGCGCCAGCGAGTAGCGGTCCAGCATGTCTATCATCGAGATCAGGCTGGTCAGGTCGCGCCGCCAGTGGGTGAGCAGGTAGCGGTAGACGTCGTCCGGTATCGACAGCTGGCGGTTGGCGGCGTGGCTCCTCAACGCGGCCAGCTTGTCGTCGTCGGACAGGGCCTTCACCTCCAGCACCAGGCCCCAGCCCAGGCGGGTGCGCAGGTCGTCGCGCACAGACAGCGCCACCGGCGGCTTGCGCCCGGCCATCAGCAGCCTGCCCTCCCCGCCCTCTTTCAGAGAGTTGTAGAAGGAGAACAGCATGATCTGGTCGTCCGGGGCCAGGTCGTCGACATGGTCGACGGCGATGAAGCTGGCCTCGCGCGCGAAATCCGGCAAATGATCGCCCTTGCCGTCCAGATAGATGGCGGCGCGCCCCAGCCGCTCGGCGTGGGCGATCCAGGCCTGCAGCAGATGGGTCTTGCCGCAACCGGGCTCGCCCCACAGATAGATGAAGCGTTCGCCTTCGGTGGCGGTCAGGGCGGTGATCACTTCGCGGTTTCGCTCGGCCAGGAAATTGTCGAAGGCCGGCAGCGGCGTGGGCGTGAGATCGAGTACGAGCTGGTCCAAGTTTGCGGTGCTGCGTTGCGTGCTGACATCAATGTTCCGATTTTACGCTGAGTCGGGCCCCACTTGGAACCGCCATTTTCCCCGACAAGATTGATGACATAGGCAAATGACGGCGACGCCGACGAAAGACCGCCCGCCACACCAGCCTTTTTGCCGATTTTCAGTTAAAATACAGTGCTTTCGCACCGGCGAAAGCTTGATGTAAAAATATTTCAAGTTTGCAGAAAGCGAGTTTATCTTGAATACCACGTCCCTCAGTTACCGTGATGCCGGCGTAGACATCGACGCCGGCGACGCGCTGGTCGAAAACATCAAGCCTTTTGCCAAGCGCACCATGCGCCCGGAGGTGCTCGGCGGCATCGGCGGTTTCGGCGCACTGGTGGAGATATCCAAGAAGTACAAGGAGCCGGTGCTGGTTTCCGGCACCGACGGCGTGGGCACCAAGCTGAAGCTGGCCTTCGACTGGAACCGCCACGACACCGTCGGCATCGACCTGGTGGCGATGAGCGTCAACGACATCCTGGTCCAGGGCGCCGAGCCGCTGTTCTTCCTCGACTATTTCGCCTGCGGCAAGCTGGACGTGGCCCAGGCCACCGAGGTGATCAAGGGCGTCGCCGCCGGCTGCGAACAGGCCGGCTGCGCGCTGACCGGCGGCGAAACCGCCGAGATGCCGGGCATGTACCCGGCCGGCGAATACGATCTGGCCGGCTTCGCCGTAGGCGTCGTCGAGAAGAGCAAGGTGATCAGCGGCCGCGACATCGTCGCCGGCGACGTGGTGCTGGGCCTGGCGTCCAACGGCGTGCACTCGAACGGCTATTCGCTGGTGCGCAAGATCATCGACCGCGCCCAGCCGGAGCTGGACGCGCCGTTCGACGGCGGCAAGACGCTGCGCGACGCGGTGATCGCGCCGACCCGCATCTACGTCAAGCCCTTGCTGAAATTGATGGAAACGCTGCCGGTCAAGGGCATGGCCCACATCACCGGCGGCGGCATCACCGAAAACACGCCACGCGTGCTGCCGGACGACACCGTCGCCCAGATCGACGCCAAGAGCTGGGAACTGCCGAAGCTGTTCCAGTGGCTGCAGCGCGAAGGCAATGTGGACATCCAGGAAATGTACCGTACCTTCAACTGCGGCATAGGCATGGTGGTGGTGGTGGCACCGGAACACGCCGAGCAGGCGATGGCCTTGCTGCGCGAGACCGGCGAGACCGTCTACCGCATCGGCCGGGTGCGCGCGCGCGTCGGCGACGAGCACCAGACGCAGATCGCCTG
Organism: Chromobacterium sp. CV08; assembly: GCF_051129845.1. NCBI lineage: Bacteria > Pseudomonadati > Pseudomonadota > Betaproteobacteria > Neisseriales > Chromobacteriaceae > Chromobacterium > Chromobacterium sp. CV08. The sequence continues at coordinate 1,307,820 of NZ_CP150453.1, read as the reverse complement.
AGGCCGTCTCTCCCTTGTAGCGCTGCGCGCCGCTGGCCCCGCCGGCGGCGCTTGTCATTTGGCGGATGCCAAACCGAATATCGATTAAGTATCGGCACATGAAAAACATCGTCATCCTGATTTCCGGCCGCGGCTCCAATATGCAGGCCATCGTCGAGGCCGCCATTCCCGGCGCCCGCGTCGCCGCGGTGATTGCCAACCGCCCGGACGCGGCCGGTCTCGCCTGGGCGGCCGAGCGCGGCATCGCCGCCGTCTCGCTGGACCACAAGGCCTATGCCAGCCGCGAGGCCTTCGACGCCGCGCTGGCCGAGGCGATAGACGCCCACTCGCCGGACCTGGTGGTACTGGCCGGCTTCATGCGCATCCTGACCGAGGGCTTTACCCGCCGCTACGAAGGCCGGATGCTGAACATCCATCCGTCGCTGCTGCCGGCCTTCCCCGGCCTGCACACCCACGAGCGCGCGCTGGAAATGGGCTGCAAACTGGCCGGATGCACGGTACACTTCGTCACCGCCGAGCTGGATCACGGCCCCATCGTCGCCCAGGGCGCGGTCAGTGTGCTGGACGGCGACACGCCGGACAGCCTGGCGGAACGCGTGCTGAAACTGGAACACCAGCTGTATCCGGAAGCGGTGCGCCGCTTCGTCGCAGGCGAGATCGCCGTCGTGGACGGCAAGGTGGCCAGCGGTCCCGGGGCCGCCGCCAGCCTGTTGTCTCCGCGACCCAACGCCAAAGCCTAAATGACTCGTCTCCGCCTGCTGCTGATCGCCCTCGTCCTGTCGCTGCTGCTGCACCTCGCGCTGCTCGGCTCCGACCTGTTGCCGGCGATCAGCGCGCCGCCGGCGGAAGAGCCCAAGCTAGAGAAGATAGACGTCAAGATGCAGGCGATGCGGCTGGACGAAACGCCGCCGCCGCGCGCCCCGCAGGCAGCCGGCGTCAGCCTGCCGCCCGCCAGAACGGCTCCGAAGCCGAAACCGAAGCCGGCCCGCAAGCGCGAGGCGTCCAAGCCAGTGGAACAGGTCAAGCCGGCCTCGGCGCCGACAACGGAGACCCCGGCCGCCCGGACCAGCTCCGCGCCGGCGACGGAAATCGCGTCGGCGGCGGAGGCGGCCAGCGCGCCGGCGGCGGCCGTCCCGCCGCGCGAGAACCACGCCGACAACGCCGGCTTCCTGCATCCGGACGCGCCGCAACAGGCGTTCCCGGCTGCCGCCCGGATACGCTACCAGGGCTATTGGGGGTCGGCGATGGTCGGCTTCGGCGACCTGGACTGGCAGCGCGGCCAGGGGCATTACCGGCTCGACATCACCGTCAGTCCTTTCATCGGACCGAAGCTGCGCTATCTTGCACAAGGGACGATAGACAAGTCGGGATTGCGGCCGGACAGCATCCAGTCCTTCCGCGGCGGCGATCTGAAGGAGGCGGCCCGCTTCGACTACGAAGCCGGCCTGCTGCGCTACGGCGGCAGCGAAGACAAGCAGCTGCCGCTGAAGCCCGGCGCGCAGGACGCGTTCAGCCTGGCTTTCCAGTTGGCGCTGAAAGGCGGCGATCTGGGCTCCGCGCCGATACAGATCACCACCGCCAAGAAGGTCTACGAATACCCGATGGCGCCCGCAGGCGCCTTCGACTACGACACCGGCGCCGGCAAGATGCGCGTGATCGTGTTCCGCGCCCAGGGCGACGGAGACGTCACCGAGTTCTGGCTGGCGCCGGATTTCGCCAATCTGCCGGTGCGCATACTGCGCGCCGACAAGGACAAGCGGATCGAGCTGAAAGCGATCCGCGTAGATGTGAACGGCAAGCGGCAGTGGGAATTGCCGCCGCAACCGACGATACGGAACAGAAATGCACATTAGCCATAGCCAACTGAAACACCTGGAAACCGTCATCGGCCAGATGACCCGATTCGACCGCCCGGCCGACGCCGTGCTGTCCGCCTACTTCCGCGAACACAGCAGACTGGGCGGCAACGACCGCCACCTGATCGCCGAGACCGCCTTCGGCGCGCTGCGCCGCCTGATCCAGCTGCGCGCGCTGATCGCGCCGGAAAAGGCCACGCCGCGCCGCCTGGCCCTGGTCGCGCTGATGAAGTTCAACAAGCTGAACGTCAAGGAACTGTCCGAAGCCACCAGCGCCGGCGAGCGCGAATGGCTGGGCACGATCAAGGGCAAGGCGCTGGAGGACAGCCTGGAAATCCGCGCCGAGCTGCCGCAATGGGTGATCGAGCGCCTCGGCGAGCAGACGCCGGAAGCGGTGGAAGCGCTGGGCCAGGGCCTGATGTCGATGGCGCCGCTGGACCTGCGCGTCAACACGCTGAAGATACGACGCGAGGAGCTGCTGGACCGCCTGAACGCCGAAGGCATCGCCTGCGAGGCGACGCCGTACTCGCCGCTGGGCATCCGCCTGAAGGACAAGCCGGCGCTGTCCAAGCACGAACTGTTCAAGTCCGGCGCCTTCGAGGTGCAGGACGAGGGCAGCCAGCTCTTGGGCCTGATCACCGGCGCCCGCCGCGGCGAGATGGTGGTGGACTTCTGCGCCGGCGCCGGCGGCAAGACGCTGCTCCTGGGCGCGCAGATGGCCTCCAGCGGCCGTCTGTACGCGTTTGACGTATCAGAGAAGCGCCTGGCCAACTTCAAGCCGCGCCAGGCCCGCTCGGGCCTGTCCAATGTGCATCCGCAGTTGCTGGCGCACGAGAACGACGCCAAGGTCAAGCGCCTGGCCGGCAAGGCCGACCGCGTGCTGGTCGACGCGCCGTGCTCCGGCCTGGGCACGCTGCGCCGCAACCCGGACCTGAAATTCCGCCAGAGCCCGGACAGCGTCGCCGAGCTGAACGCCAAGCAGGCGTCCATCCTTGCCTCCGCCTCGCGTCTGGTGAAGAACGGCGGCCGCCTGGTGTACGCCACCTGCAGCCTGCTGCCGCAGGAGAACCAGGCCATCGTCGAGGCCTTCCTCGCCGAACATGCCGACTTCAGGCTGGTAAAGATGGACGAGGTGCTGGCCGAGCAAAAAATCCCGCTGCAATGCGGCGACTATCTGGAACTGAAACCGCACCTGCACAATACCGACGGCTTCTTCGCCGCGGTGCTGGAACGCAGCCAGGCCTAAAGCGGGATCAGATCGTCGACCGGCGGCCCGCTTGCCGCGCACAGGCGGACCGCGCTCGTACTCGGCGACGACAGAGCGTATATTAGACAAAAATAATCGACACCGGCGGAGTCCCCGCTTCGCCGCATGAGAGCCGCCAGCCGATGCAGGATCGTCCACTCCATCGTTCCAGACGCCAGCGCGTCAACCGCCGCCTGCGCCATCTCTACCTGTCCGCCGCTCAATGGCAGCGGCAGGTGCCGGTCTGGATCGCGGCCATTCTGATCGGGGTCGTCGCCTATGTGTTCGCCCAGGGCAGCCACCTGTCGCACGACCTGTTCTTCAAGGCCTACGACGCGTCGCCGTACTGGAGCCTGCTGATCACGCCGGCCGGCCTGGCGCTGGCGATCTGGATCATGCAGCGCTTCTTCCCCAGCTCCGCCGGCGGCGGCATTCCGCAGTCGATCGCGGCGCTGGAGCCCGGCATGGGCAAGCTGCGTGAATACTGCTTCACGCTGAAGGCGGCCTTCGGCAAGGTGCTGCTGACGCTGATAGGCATCAGTTCCGGCGCCACCTTCGGTTACGAGGGTCCCATCGTCCAGGTCGGCGCGGCGATCAAGTACTCGCTGAACCGGCAGGCGGCCCGGCGTTACGACAGCGCCGCGCGCAGCTATATCCTGGCAGGCGGCGCCGCCGGCGTGGCTGCGGCATTCAACGCTCCGCTGGCCGGCATCGTGTTCGCGATAGAGGAAATGGGGCGCGCCTTCGACATGCGCGCCAGCTCGACGATACTGCTGTCGGTCATCGTCGCCGGCCTGACCACCTTCGCCATCAACGGCAACTACAGCTACTTCGGCATCGTCCACGTGGCGATGGACAGCCGGCAGGCCTGGCTGGCCATCCCGGTATGCGGCGTCATCGGCGGCGTCCTCGGCGGCCTGGCCTGCCGCGTGCTGCTGGCGCTGTCCCAACGGCTGCCCGGCCCGCTGCACGGCTGGCGCGTGCGCTACCCGGTGCGCTTCGCCGCCGGCTGCGGCCTGGCGCTGGCGGTGATAGGCATCGTCAGCCACGGCAGCACCTTCGGCACCGGCTACTTCCGCGCCCGCGACATTCTCGAGGGACACGGCGCGGCACTGCAGGACTACGGCGTGCTGAAGCTGCTGTCCATGTTCATCAGCAATATCAGCGCGGTCCCCGGCGGCATGTTCGCGCCGTCGCTGGCCGTCGGCGCCGGCTTCGGTCTCAATATGGCCGCGCTGCTGCCGTCGGCGCCGCAGACCATGGTGGTGCTGCTGGGCATGGTCGGCTTCTTCGCCGGCATGACGCGGGCGCCGATGACCGGTTTCGTCATCGTGATGGAAATGACCGACACCTCCGGCATGATCATCCCGTTGATGGCCACCGCGCTGCTGGCGGCGTCGGTGTCGCGGCTGGTGACGCGCCGCGCGCTGTACGAAGGCCAGGTTCGGCTCTTCCTGCCGCAATGGCAGGCCAGGGCGGGCCAAATTGACCAGCCTGCCGCCCGCACGTAGAATAACTTATTGAAAAGATCGGGTATTTCCGGCGGCAAACCGCCGGCCAACAGCAAGGATTCAATACATGTCGATTCAACAAGATATCCAGCAGACCGTCACCGCCAACCAGGTGGTGCTGTTCATGAAGGGTTCCGCCCAGTTCCCGCAGTGCGGCTTCTCGTCGCGCGCGGTGCAGATCCTGAAGGCCTGTGGCGTCGAGAACTTCCTGACCGTCGACGTGCTGCGCGACCCGGACATCCGCCAGGGCATCAAGGACTACTCGAACTGGCCGACCATTCCGCAGCTGTACGTCAAAGGCGAATTCGTCGGCGGTTCGGACATCATGTACGAGATGTTCCAGAACGGCGAACTGCAGGACCTGCTGAAAGACCTGTAAGCTTTTCCAGCAACCCGGCCCCGGCCGGGTTTTGCGTTTTGGCGCTCATCCGCGTTAGAATGATGCCCCATACCACCGACGGCAGCCTTGCGGCTGCCGCTGTCATATCTATTGAAAGCTGTTTGCCGCCGCCGGCAAGCAGCTTTTTGCCAAGGTAGGGAGCCGAAATTGAACATCACCATCGTCGATCATCCGCTGGTACAACACAAGCTGGGACTGTTGCGCGAGGCCGACACCAGCACCATGAAGTTCCGCCAGCTGACCCAGGAACTGGCGCGGCTGCTCGCCTACGAGGCCACCCGCGACTTCGAACTGGAGAGCGTCGCCATCGACGGCTGGTGCGGCAAGATAGACGTCAAGCAGATCAAGGGCAAGAAGGTCACCGTGGTGCCGATACTGCGCGCCGGCATCGGCATGCTGGACGGCGTGCTGGACCTGGTGCCGTCGGCCAAGATCAGCGTGGTCGGCCTGGCCCGCAACGAAGAGACGCTGGAGCCGGTGTCCTATTTCGAGAAATTCGTCGGCAACCTGGACGAACGCATCGCCATCATCATCGACCCGATGCTGGCCACCGGCGGCTCGCTGGTCGCGACGATAGACCTGCTGAAGCGCAATGGCTGCAAGCAGATCAAGGCCGTGGTGATGGTCGCGGCGCCCGAAGGCGTGAAGATCGTCAACGACGCCCACCCGGACGTGCAGATCTACGCCGCCTCGCTGGACAGCCATCTGAACGAGCACGGCTACATCATTCCCGGACTCGGCGACGCCGGCGACAAGATCTTCGGCACCAAGCAGGCCTGATCGCCATGACCGTCAAGCAGCCGCCCGTTGCCCACGCAGCCGGCGGCTTTTTTGCAAACCCGGGGATAGCCTCATGCTGATACGCAAGGCCGACGAGCAGGATCTGGACGCCATCTGCCGCCTGGCGCGGCAGATCAACCGCCAACACCACCAGGCCTTGCCGGAGCTGTTCCGGGACGAGGCGGACGCCGACGCCGATCGCGCCTTCTGGGCCGAACGGATGGAAGGCGAAGACCGCGCGATGCTGCTGGCCGAGCATGAGGGCGAAGTCCGGGCCTTCGCCGCCGCGCAATTGCAGGCCTCGCCGCCGCTGCCGTTCCTGCAGCCCCGCCACATCTGCCGGATCGGCACCATCGTGGTGGACGAGGCGCACCGGGGACAAGGCATAGGCTCGCTGCTGCTCGCCGCCGTCGAGAACTGGGGCCGCCGGCAAGATGCCGACGAACTCCGGCTGGAAGTGATGCAGTTCAACCGGGAGGCGCTGGCGTTCTACGCCCGCCACGGACTCGCAGCCCAATCCCAGATCATGAGCAAATCCCTGTCAGGAGCCGCGCAATGATGGACCGCTACGCCGCGATAGACGCCGATTTCCTCGCCCGCTTCCCCGGCGGCTTCCAGGACCCCGACTGGCAGACGCTGGCGCGCAAGCACAAGAGCTACGGCAAGGCCGAGGCGCTGTGCCAGAGCGAACTGAGCCGGGACAAGCTGGACGCGGCGCTCGCCGGCGGCAGGCTGGCCGACGCCACCCAGGCCTGTCGTCAGATCATCTCGCTGGCCACCACGGTCAGCACCTTCGAGAAGATCGCCTTCCGCAACTACATGGACCAGCGCGACCTGAACCTGCCCTTCGTCCAGGCCTTGCGCGATGTCCTGCATGATTTCGGCCCGGACAGCTTCGCCGCCTACGTCGACACGCTGGCCATGGCGCGGATGGATCCCAAGGCCAACGCAGCCAAGTGGCCTATCGTCAGCTGCTTCCTCGCCTGCTTCGACCCGCGGCGCCACGTCTGCGTCAAGCCGACGACGGTGAAGAAGGTGGCGGCGCGCCTCGGCGTCGACATCCATTACCAGTCCAGGCCGAACTACGAATGCTATCAGGCGGTGCAAAAGATGGTGCTGGACTTCCGCAGCCGCAGCGCGGTGGCCGCGGATGTGGACAACACGCTGGCGCAGGCGGTGATGTACTGCACCGTGTGAGCGCCTGTTTACGATTACAAAACGAAAACCAAGGAAGAATGATGATGCAACAACTGAAGCTGGCGGTGTCCGGCGCCCAGATCCTGTTCGTCGCCTTCGGCGCGCTGGTTCTGGTGCCGCTGCTCACCGGCCTGAATCCGGCGATGGCGCTGCTCGGCGCCGGCCTCGGCACCCTGCTGTTCCAGGCCTGCACGGGACGCCAGGTGCCGATTTTCCTCGGTTCCTCCTTCGCCTTCATCGGCCCCATCATCTACTCGATGCACACCTGGGGTCCGGGCGCGACGATGTTCGGCCTGTTCGCCGCCGGCTTCATGTACTTCGTGTTCGCCGCCATCGTCCGCTGGCGCGGCATGGAGCTGGTCAACAAGCTGCTGCCGCCGGTGGTGATCGGCCCGGTGATCATGATCATAGGCCTGTCGGTCGCCACCGCGGCCTCCGGCATGGCGATGGGCCAGGCCGGCGGCAAGCAGGTGCTGCCGTACGAGACCTCGCTGCTGCTGGCGGCCATTTCTCTGGCCACCACCATCGTCGTGTCCATCTACGCCCGCGGCATGTTCAAGCTGGTGCCGATACTGGCCGGCGTCGTCGCCGGCTATATCGCGGCCAGCCTGCTCGGCGTGGTCGATTTCGCCAAGCTGGCCGCCGCGCCGTGGTTCGCGGCGCCGACCTTCCACAGCCCGGAAGTCAACTGGGCGGCGGCGGCCTTCATGCTGCCGGTGGCCATCGCCCCGGCCATCGAGCACATCGGCGGCGTGATGGCGATAGGCGGCGTCACCGGCAACGATTACACCAAGACGCCCGGCCTGCACCGCACGCTGGCCGGCGACGGCCTCGGCGTCTGCATGGCCGGCCTGATCGGCGGCCCCCCGGTGACCACCTACGCCGAAGTGACCGGCGCGGTGATGATCACCCGCAACTTCAACCCGGTGACGATGAGCTGGGCGGCGGTGTTCGCCATCTGCATGGCCTTCTTCGGCAAATTCAACGCGCTGCTGCAATCGATCCCGATGCCGGTGATGGGCGGCATCATGGTGCTCTTGTTCGGCACCATCGCCTCCATCGGCCTGAAGACGCTGATCGAAGCCAAGGTCGACCTGATGGAGCCCCGCAACCTGGTGATCATCTCGGTGGTGCTGACCGCCGGCATCGGCGGGCTGACGCTGAAGCTGGGCGACTTCGCGCTGTCCGGCGTCGGCCTGTGCTCCTTGCTGGCCATCGTGCTGAACCTGATCCTGCCGCGTCACGCCGCCAGCCATGACGGCATCGTCGAGGGTCAGGACATCTGACACCGGATGCTTGCGCAGCCTGTTGATTTTTAAATTTATTCACAACTGTCGACATGTCAATCGGCCTGACCCGGCCTACACTGACAATCAGCGCCGCGGCCATGCGCCGCGGCGCCGCCGACCGGAGCCAAACTGCTGCCCAAACCAGCTTCACCTGCCCACAGCGGCTTGACACGGCCTGATTCCAAGCATTGAACGAGGAATAGCCATGTTGAAGACCATAGTCGTTTCCAGCCTGTCCCTGCTTCTTCTCTCCGCCTCAGCGATGGCCGGCAGCGACGGCCTGTCGGTGATGTGGGCGATGCGGGGCAGGATGAACGCGCAGATGCACAATCTGCCGGAGCCGGCGGTGCCGCAATCCAACGCCATCCCGTCCGACCGCTGATACCCGGCCACGCCTGCCGTCGAAACCGGCAGGCGTTTTCCCTTCCCGCTAAATGCTCAACTCCCCCGCCGCCACCGCCCGCTCCAGCCGCTGGATGAACCATTGCAACGCGCGGCCCGGCTGCTCCAGCCTCCAGGCGAAGCACATAGGCGGAAAACTGCCGCTTTCCTCCTCCGCCTTCTCCACCAGCTGGCCGTCGTCCAGATAGGCCTGCACATGCGAGCGCGGCAGATGGCCGCTGCCCAGTCCGGCGACGATGGCCTTCAGCTTGGCCTGGCTGCTGTGCACCGTCAGCACCTGCTGGCCTTCCAGCAGGCCGCCGGTGCGCGCCGGCAGGCGGCGAGAGGTGTCGCCGACCGCCACCGCGCGATGGCGGCGCAGCACGTGCGGCGGCACCGGCTCCGCCTCCGCCGCCAGCGGATGGCCGGCCGCCGCCACCAGCACGAAATCGTAATCGCCGATATTTCGGGTGAAATAATCGCCGGGAGGCGGCTGGTTCGGCGCGCCTATCACCAGGTCGGCGCGGTCGTCGTACAGCGCGTCCCAGATGCCGCCGAAGCTCTCGCGTATGAAATACAACCGGGTGTCCACCTGCAGCTGGTCGAAGTCCGCTATCGACGGCAGCAGCTGCTCGAAGCCGACCAGGTCGCCGACGACGATGCGCAGCGTGTCCTCCCAGCCCTGGGCCTGCTTGCTGACGCGCAACTCCAGCTGGCGCGCCGCGTCCAGCAGGTGGCGGCCGTCGCGCAGCAGCCGCTCGCCGGCCGGCGTCAGCCGGGCGCGGTGGCCGCTGCGGTCGTAGATGGCCACGCCCAGTCCCTGCTCCAGCTTCTGCACCGTATAGGTCAGCGCCGACGGCACCTTGAACAGTGCCTCGGCCGCCGCGGCGAAACTGCCGTGCTGTTCGATCGCGTCCAGCACCTGCAAGGCCTCCAGTGTCAGCTTCATCGAGACACTAACTTCAATTTATTTGAATACTTCATTCTGTTCTTTCCAATTTTATCGCTGAATTCTTCGAAATATAATGAATCACGTCACAAGAAGCCAGCCCAGACATCGGTAAGGCATCAATAATTTTGATGCATAACCATTTGCTGGCACAACACACCGCAAAAGGAAACCATCATGCTGAAGCAAACCACCCTCGCCGCCCTGTCCCTGATCCTGCTGTCCGGCGCCGCCATGGCGGGCAGCGACGGCTACAACAATATGAAGGCGATGCGCGAGCGCATGGACGCCCAGCTGCAAGGCCAGGCCCAGCAGGTGCAACAACAGGCTCCGGCCCAGAAGTAATCGCCTGCCGGCAAGAAAAAAGCGCCGCGGACCATATGGTCCGCGGCGCTTTTTCATTCCGACTCAGGCGCGGTCGCCGCGCAGGCGTCCCATCAGCAGGACGTCGCGATAGGCGCCGTCGCGCAAGGAATGCGCGCGCAGCCTAGCCTCCTCGACGAAACCGAAGCGTCGGTACAAGGCCAGCGCCGCCGCATTGTCGGGATAGACGGTCAGTTCCATCCGCCTCAGACCTATCCAGTTGTCGGCCAGATCGAGCAGCGCGGCCATCAGCAGCCTGCCTGCGCCGCGCCGCTGCCAGTCGCGGTGGACATTGATGCCGAGGCCGCCGATATGCGCCAGCCTCGCCTCGTCGAAGCGCCACAGAGCGGCGCTGCCGACCACCTTGCCGTCCGCCTCGCAGACCAGCTGATGGCGCCCGGCGCCCAACTGCCTGGCCACTCTGGCCGCCATCGCGCCGGCCGACGGATAAGGCAGCTGCAGCGTATTGCCGTACACCGACGGATCGGCGGCCAGCTCCCGCAGATCGGCCGCGTCGTCGGGCTCCAGGTGGCGGATGCGGAACGGGTTCATGCCTCCCCCCTCTGCGGCCAGTTCAACCTGCCCATCACCAGCACGTCCTCCAGCTTGCCGGCGCGCAGCTGCTCCCGGCGCAGCCTGCCCTCGTACTCGAAACCGGACTTCTCGTACAAGGCGATCGCGCGCGCATTGTCGTGCACGACCTTCAGCTCGATGCGTATCAGCCCCAGCCAGTTGTCGGCCAGGTCGACGATGGCGCGCATCAGCGCGCCGCCGACGCCTTTGCCCTGCCAGTCGTCGCGCACCACCAGGAACAAATCGGCGCTGTGGCGCACCCGCATGCCCTCGTTGACGATCAGGCCGACCGAGCCGACCACCTCGCCGTCGGCGGCACAGGCCACCAGCTGATGGATGTTTGCGGGACGGCTGCTCAGCTGCTTCTCGGTGGCCGACAAGGACTGGTAAGGCAGCTGCAGCGTGTCGGGATAGACGCCGGGGGACGTCTTGATGCGGTGTATGGCGGCGGCGTCGGACGGCTCGACCGAACGGATCAGATAGGACTGGGACATGATGGTCTCCTGAGTTGATGGGCACGGGCGGGATCGCCGCCAGGCCCGGCAGATCATCATGCCAAATAACTATTGTGCATTGCAATATAATTTTCAGGCCGACAAATAGCGCCCCGGCGTCTCGCCGAAACAGCGACGGAAGGCGACGATGAAAGCGCTGCTGCTCGCATAGCCCAACTCCGCCGCGCAGTAGCCGACCGACCGTCCCTCGGCCAGCAGCGCCCTGGCCCGCAGCATGCGCAGCCGCTCCCGCCATTCGGCGACCCCCATGCCGGTCTCGGCGCGGAAATGGCGGATCAGGCTGCGCCGCGACATGCCGACATGCTCGGCCCAGCGCTGCAAATCCCAGTCCTGCGATGGATCGCTCAGCAAGGCCTCGGCCAGCTTGCGCAGCGCCGGGCGCGTCGGCCAGGCCAGGCTTGCCGGGTAGGGCTCGGCCCAGGCCAGCTCGTCGGCCAGCACGGCGACCAGTCGCGCGGCCGCCTCCCCGCCGGCCTGCTCCGGCCAGGCGCCCAGCCTCAGCAACACCCCCTTCAGCAGCGGAGAGGCCCGCCACACCGCCAGCTCCGGCCGCAAGGCCGGCAGCCAGCCGGGGTCCAGCAGCAGGCTCCAGCCGCGCAGCTCGCCGTGGTAATGCGCGCCGTGCGGCATGCCCGGCGGAATCCAGCCGACGCAGCCGGCCGGCAGCAGTACCCGCCTGTCGTCGGCCTCCAGTTCCAGCGCGCCCTCGCTCGCCCAGGCCAGTTGCCCGACGGCATGGGCATGACGCGCGGTGTGGTCGCCGACGCCGCGTTTGAGCGCCGCCACCGACAAGCCCGGAATGATCGCTCGTTCCATATTGGCCCTCTGTCGATATCTATTGGCACTATATGGAAAGCGGGCCGATGACGCCAGCGCGATACTGGGCGCTCACTCAACGCAAGGAGATCGCCATGAATTCGGTTCAACATACCGACGCCCTGTCCGAAATCAACCGCAAGGTCATCGCCGACGGCGAGACGCTGCCGGCGGTGAGGCTGCGCGACGGCAGCACGGTGCAGACCGGCACCGTCGCGACGATGCTGGTCAATATCGCCGCCTACAACCGCGGCGAGCGCGGCGAAGTGGAAAGCCAGCTGGAGCTCGCGGTGCCGACGCTGTTCAAGGTCGGCCTGTTCGATCTGTTCCCGCCGGCGGAATGGACGCGCGGCGACAATCCCGGCCGCCGCCTGGTCGGCGAGATGGCCGCGCGCTGGCTGGCGCGGCAAGACGAAAACACATCGGCATAATTAGCCGCTGCCGAAATCCGGCTTTGCGGTTAAGCTATCGCCTGATATCGACAGGAGCGGATCATGCTGATGCAAAGACGGGAAGCCGGCCTATTGGTGGTGGATATCCAGGACAAGCTGCTGCCGGCGGTGCACGACGCCGACGGACTGCTGGCGCGCAGCCGCTGGCTGGTGGGGGTAGCCCGCGACCACGGGCTGCCGATCGCGTTTTCCGAGCAATACCCGCGGGGCCTGGGCGGCACGCTGGCCGCGCTGCGCGAGGCGGCTCCCGAGGCCGACGTGGTGGACAAGCTGCACTTCTCCTGCGTCGCCGCCGGCTGCCTGCCGCCGGCGCTGATGGAGAAGCGGCAGATCATCGTCTGCGGCATGGAGGCTCACGTTTGCGTGCTGCAGACCGTGATCGAGCTGCTCGCCGCCGGCAAGCAGGTCTTCGTCGCCGCCGACGCGATCTCCAGCCGCAAGCCCGCCGACATCGAACTGGCGGTGGAACGGATGCGCACGGCCGGCGCCGTCATCGTCAGCCGCGAAATGGTGTTGTTCGAACTGCTGGAAAAATCGGGCGGCGAGCACTTCAAGCTGATGAGCCAGCGCTATCTGATCGGCGAGCAGCCCTGAGAACCTGTTCGCAGAAATGAATCGGGGCTGCCGAAGCTTACCTCTTCGACAACCCCGTTCAACGGCGGCTTGGCCGCTCTCATCCTCCCCTTTGCAGACTGGCGCAGCGGGCCTTGCGGCCCTGCTCACTAGCTGGGTCTGGATAAAGCAAACCCCGTGCCAGCGTCGCGAACCCTGTAACACCGTTTCAAACAGCCATTTCAGCGCGCGCGGCGCCTGCGAATGCACCAACACGGTGCAATATTCATTACATGGCACCAAAATGAAACAAAATTTAACAATTGGCGACACGGCACTGACAGATAAGCACTGGAACTGTCATCTTTAGCCCTTATCCTATCCGGACAGGCAACACCCATAACAAGGAGAATGACCATGACTTCGTTCCAGGAACAGCTGACCACCCTGCCCTCCGTCGACGGCATCGCCGCCATCGTGCTGCTCAGCGCCGAAGGCGAAGCGATACACCGGCTGGAAAACCGGCCCGGCACCGCCGGCTCGGTCCGCGTCTACCACGCGCTGATCAAGCGCCACGGCCATATCGACCGCAAGGCCGCGCGCGAGGGCCTGGAATTGTTCGCCGAGCACACCGCCGCGGCCCGCGCCGAACCGGGCAGCCACCCGAACATCGATCGCCTGCTGGCCATCGCCGAACACGGCGCGCCCGGCCTGCGCGCCCGCGTGGTGCTCGAGGCCGAAGGCTGAATCATCGAAGCGCCAGCAAGGCGAAACCCGCCGCGATCGACACCACGGTGCTCACCAGCCCCGGCACGATGAAGCTGTGGTTGAACACCCAGCGGCCGATGCGGGTGCTGCCGGTGTAATCGATCTCCACCGCCGCGATCAGGCTGGGATAGCTGGGCAGCACGTAGACGCCGACCACCGCCGGAAAGATGGCGATCAGCACCGGCGACGCGATCCCCAGCGACACGCCCAGCGGCATCATCACCTTGGTGGTCGCTCCCTGGCTGAACAGGATCACCGCCATCGCGAACACCGCGAAGGCGAACAGCCACGGCGCCGATGCGACGATGCCGACGATATTGTGCTTGAACAGCGGCAGATTGGCCTGGATGAAGGTGTCGCTCATCCAGGCCGCGCCCAGTATCGTCACCGCAGCCACCGCGCCGGAGCGGAACATCGCGCCGGACACCATGTCCCGCAGGTCCGCCTTGCACAGCAGCGCCGCCAGCGCGGCATACCCCAACATGCACATCTGGATCAGGTCCACCATCGCGAGCGGCTCGATGCCGCCCGCGCCCGGCCAGGCCGGCCGCAGCCGCGGCATCGCCGCCAGCAGCACGATGAGCGCCACCGTCAACAGAAAGCCGTAAACCGACCAGGCGGCGGTGCGCGGCAAGACCTCGTCCGCCCCGCCCTGCGGCCGGCCGATGCCGCCGTCCGCCGGCTTGCTGCGGCAGACCGGATCGTCGGCCAGCTCGCGGCCGTAGCGCAGCATCGCCGCGCCGCCCGCCAGCGCCCCCAGCAGCGTCGCCGGAATACTGATCATGATGATGTCGGTCAGCGCGACGCCGTGCGGCGCCAGCACCGTGGCCAGCGCGACCGTCGCGGCCGAGACCGGACAGGCGACGATGGCGTTCTGCGATGCCACCGTCAGGCCGGCCAACGGCCGTTCCGGCCGGATGCCGGTCTTTTCGGCCACCTCGACGACGATGGGCATCAGCGCCAGCGCGATGAAGCCGGTGCCCGCGAGAAAGGTGGACAGCCAGCCCACCAGCGGCGCCAGCAGCACGATGTGCCGCGGATTGCGCCGTAGCAAACGGGCGGCCACGCCGACCATATAGTCGAGTCCGCGCGCCGATTGCAGCGCCGCCGACGCGGTGATGACGGAAATGATGATCAGGACCACGTCTATCGGCGCATGGCCCGGCTTCAGGCCGAAAACGAAGACGAGGACGAAGAGGCCGGCGCCGCCGGTGACACCGAGGCCGATGCCGCCCATGCGCACGCCGATGAAGATGGCGCCGAGCACCACCAGTAATTGCAGGTAAACCATCGCGCGACTCGCAAGCTTTGACAGACGCATTGTCGCAGCCGCGGGCGAACCGCGACTTGTCGATAATCAGTAATTTCTTATATTTTCATGGATGGAAACCGGACGCAAAAAAGCCCGCCGAAGCGGGCTTTTTTCGCAGACTCCCGGACGGGAATCAGGCTTCGCCGACCACGACAACCTTGATCGGGGTGACCACGTCGTGGTGCAGGGCGATCTCGATGTCGTACTCGCCGATGGCCTTGAACGGGCCGTTCGGCAGGCGAACTTCGTGACGCTTCACTTCGACGCCGAAAGCGGTAACGGCTTCGGCAACGTCGACGTTGGTCACGGAGCCGAACAGACGGCCGTCCACACCGGCCTTCTGGGCGATGGTGATCACGGCTTCGTTCAGCTTCTCGGCGCGAACCTTGGCGTCGGCCAGGATTTCGGCTTGCTTGGCTTCCAGTTCGGCGCGACGAACTTCGAACTCTTTCAGGTTCGCTTCGGTAGCGCGCTTGGCTTTGCCTTGCGGGATCAGGAAGTTACGGGCGAAGCCGTTCTTCACGTTGACCACGTCGCCCAGTTGACCCAGGTTGGCCACTTTTTCGAGCAGGATGATTTGCATCTCTTGTTCCTTTCCCGGTTTAGTGCTGGTCGGTGTACGGCAGGAAGGCCAGGAAGCGAGCACGCTTGATAGCGGTGGTCAGCTGACGCTGGTAGCGGGCCTTGGTGCCGGTGATGCGAGCCGGGATGATTTTGCCGTTTTCGGCGATGAAATCCTTCAGGAGATCAACGGATTTGTAGTCGATTTCCTTGATGCCTTCTGCCGTGAAGCGGCAGAACTTCTTGCGCTTGAAGAGTTGACGAGCCATTTTTGACTAACCTTTTACAAATTCAACGTATTCGATATTGAGCACCAACCGCGGGTTGCGAAGACTGCGCTGGCTGAGGAAACCGGTGACGTTCATCACCCGTCCCGCCAGCTTTCCGGAATGCTTCCGGACTTCTTCGCCTACCCATACGGCCTGTATTTCGCAGGCCACATCCCGCTCGAAGCCCCCGGCGCTTTGCCGGGACTGATGCTTGAGCCACATTTCCAGCACCGGCAAGCCGGCGGGCGTGTATCTCAGCGCATCCTCGCGTTCGACCGTGACGGTCAGCAGCAGACGGTTCTGCAAGACCGCGAGCTTCGCCGATTAGGCGGAAGCTTCAGCCTCGGCGGCCGGCTGGGCGTCCAGCAGGTTCTTCGCCTTTTCGTCCTTCATCATCGGGGACGCTTCGGTGATCGCGCGGTCCATCTTGACGGTCAGGTGGCGCAGAACGGCGTCGTTGAACTTGAAGGCGTGCTCGATTTCAGCCAGGGTTTCCGCTTGGCACTCGACGTTCATCAGAACGTAGTGAGCCTTGTGCAGTTTCTGGATCGGGTAGGCCAGTTGGCGGCGGCCCCAGTCTTCCAGACGATGGATCTTGCCTTCGGCGGCCAGAACCATGCCCTTGTAGCGCTCGATCATGGCCGGAACCTGTTCGGACTGGTCCGGGTGCACGATGAACACGATTTCGTAATGGCGCATGTGAACTCCTTTTGGCTATTCGTAGCCTTCCGCCATGCGTTTGCGGAAAGCAAGGTAGTAAACCGCAGCATTCTACGCACTTTGCCGCGGCCAGGCAACTTTCGATGCCTTTTCCGCCGCCCGGCCGTCGCCGGCGCGGCGGATTTACAACTTCTTGTCCCGCTTGATGCCGACCACCACGCCGTCGCGCAGCGTGACGATGGTGGTGTACGGAATCTGCCCGTTGGCCAGCCAGCTCAGCTGGCGGGTCGTCGACACCGTGGTCACGCCGCTGGCCAAGACGCCCCGATTGCTGTCGCTGCTGTAGTCCGGCGCGCCGGCCACCGATACCAGTTCGGCCTCCAGCATGCCGCTGTGCAGCCGGATATAGGTTTCAAACGGGATCGGCGCCGCCTGGACGGCGCCGGCCAGCGACAGCGCCGCGAGTGCCAGTATCTTCATGTCGGACTCCTGTGAAAAAGCCCGCGGCCGCGGGCTTCGGGTAACTGCCTGCCGCCTCAGCGGACTTTCTTCACCACATCGATCAGCTCGGTCACCATGCCGGTGGCGTCCCCCTGCTGCAGCGCGCGCGCGACGCAGCCCTTCATGTGGTTTTCCAGCAACTGCAGCGCCACCGCGTCCAGCGCCGACTTCACCGCCGCCACCTGGGTCAGCACGTCGACGCAGTAGCGGTCGGACTCTATCATGCCGCCGATGCCGCGTACCTGCCCCTCTATCCGCGCCAGCCGCTTCAGCAGCGCCGCCTTGCCCGGCTGCACCACGCTGCGCTCGGCGGCCGGGTGTTCGTGACAGCATTCCTCATGCGGGGGGCGGGCGTCGTTCATGGCGTATCCTGGATAGTCGATGCCTGCATTATCGCCGATACCTCGACGCTAGGCACGGACATCCAGCGTGCCCATCATGCCGGCGTCCTCGTGCTCCAGGATATGGCAATGGAACATCCGCGGACCGGGCAGATCCTGACGGAAGCGCAGCCTCGCCTTCTGCCCCGGCGGCACGTTGACCACGTCGCGCCAGGCCAGATACGGTTCGCGCCGCCAGCCGCGGCCGTCATGCCGTTCCGTCACCTGGAACTGGGTGCCGTGCAAGTGGAACGGATGGTCCATGTCGGCCCGGTTGTCGATTTCCCACTCCTCCACCACGCCGACCTTGCCGGTGAAATCCATCCGGTCCATGTCGAAAGTCCTGCCGTTGATCAGGAACATCGCCGCCGGATTGCTCATGTCCTCGCTGAACACCACCGAACGCCTGAGCGCCGGCTTCGGCAACGGCGCCATCGTCCGCAGCCTGGACGGCAGCGCCGCCGTCTCGACCGCCGCGCCGGCCTCGATGTCGAGCAGGAGCAAGGCCTCGTCCTGCTCCGGCCCCATCATCTTGCCGCGCGCATACGGCAGCGCGAGCAGGCCGGCCGGCTTGCCGGCGTCGAAGCGGCCGGTGACGGCCAGCTCGGCGCGCGCGCCCGGCGGCAGCAATAGAGATTCGACGCGGCGCGGCTTTTCTATCAGGCCACCGTCGGTGCCGACCAGCCAGACCTCGTGCGCCGGCAGGGCCAGCTTCAGCACCCGCGCGCTGGTGGCGTTCCAGATACGCCAGCGCTGGCGCTCTCCGCGCCCCAGCGCCAGCCTGGGCCGCCACGCGCCGTTGACCAGCACGAACTGGCCCTCGCGGCCGTCCATCGCGTCGGCCTCGCTGTTGGCGGCTATCTTGCCGTCACTGTCCAGCTTCAGGTCCGACAACACCAGCCAGCGCTCGGCCAGGTGGGCCAGCGGATCGTTGCGGCTCCGGACGACGAATACGCCGGCCAGCCCGCGATAGACCTGCTCGGCGGTATGGCCGTGCGGATGCGGGTGGTACCAATACGTGCCTGCGCTGTCCGGCGGCAAGGAGAAGCGGTAGTCGCGGCTTTGGCCCGGCAACACCGGGTCATGCGGATTGCCGTCCTGGTCGGCCGGAATCGGCAGGCCGTGCCAGTGCACGGTGGTCGGCTGCGGCAGGCGATTGTCGAAGCGCAGACTCAGGGACTCGCCCTCGAACAGCTCGATCGCCGGGCCGGGCACGCTGTCGTTGTATGCCCAGAACGTCGTCGCTGGCCTGCCCGGCAGCAGCGGCAGGCTGACGGCCGACGCGCTCAGGCAGCCGTGCAGCGCGCCGTCCCGGCGCTCCAGCGGCAGCCGCTTAGGCTCCGGCAGAGGCAGACTGCCGACCAGGCCCAGTGCGCCCGCGTCCGGCGGGACCGCCGGCGCCATCGCGGCGCGCGCCGATCCTGCCGATGCCGATCTGACCAGCCACGGCGACAAGGCCAGAGCGGCCCCCCATTGCATCAGTTGACGACGTTGCATCGCATGCTCCGTTAGGATACCCCACATGGGTATATTGAACCTAGAGCGGCGGCGATGGCAACAGTTCCGCGCGCGGCGGCGGCGGGCATAAAAAAACGGCAGGCCGTCCGGCCTGCCGTTTTTCGGAACGCTGTCCGCTTACTTGCTCACGTGCGGCGCCAGCAGCTGCAGCAGCTGGGCCAGCACCTTCGGGCTGCCGGCGACGATGTCGCCGGACTCGAACCAGCCCTGCTCGCCGGTCGGATCGGTGACGATGCCGCCCGCTTCCTGAACGATCAGGCTGCCGGCCGCGATGTCCCACGGCTTCAGGTTCAGTTCGAAGAAGCCTTCGGTACGGCCGCAGGCGACATTGCACAGGTCCAGCGACGCGGCGCCTTCGCGGCGCACGCCGGCGGTCTTGCCTATCACGTCCTTCAACATGCCGAGGTACTGGTCGATATAGCTCTGATCGGAAACCGGGAAGCCGGTGCCGATTACGCACTCGTTCATCATGAAACGCTTGGAGACGCGGATGCGACGGTCGTTGAGGAAGGAGCCGACGCCGCGCGAGGCGGTGAACAGATCGTTGCGGTTCGGGTCGTAGACCACCGCCTGCTGGATCTGGCCCTTGTGCGCCATCGCGATGGAGATCGCGTACTGCGGGTGGCCGTGCAGGAAGTTGGTGGTGCCGTCGATCGGATCGATGATCCATTCATACTCGGAGGAACCGACGCCTTTGGCGCCGGACTCTTCTGCTAGAATCGCGTGCTTCGGATAGGCTTCGAGAATGACGTTGATGATCGCGTCTTCGGCGGCGCGGTCCACCTCGGTCACAAAGTCGTTGTGCTTTTTCTTCTCTACGCGGATGGCGTCGAGGTTAAGCGACGCGCGCTGGATGACATTGCCTGCGCGGCGGGCGGCTTTAACCGCGACATTGAGCATCGGATGCATTGACGGCCTCTACACTTGAACGATGGGCGGGTGTCCGTCGATGACGCGACACCCGCCGGTAACAATCTGGGTTAAGGAACAAAAAAACCCGACGCTGGGCGCGGGCTTTTGGTATTTGCCCGCTATTTTAATGTGAAAACGCCAATGAATAAACCCCAAGTACCTGATTTTCTGCAAAACATCCGCGTGGTGCTGGCCAGACCGAACCATCCGGGCAACATCGGCTCGGCCGCGCGCGCGATGAAAACGATGGGATTGAGCCGGCTCTACCTGGTTGAACCGAAAGCGTTTCCCGACGCCGAGGCCACCACGCTGGCCTCGGGCGCCGCCGATCTGCTGGAGCGCGCCGTCGTGGTGCAGACGCTGGCCGAGGCGCTGGACGACGTCACCGTCGCCTGCGCGCTGACCAGCCGCCGCCGCGAGCTGACGACGCCGCTGGCGACGCCGCGCCAGACCGCGCCGGAGCTGATCGCCCGCGCCCGCGACGGCGAACAGGTGGCCCTGGTGTTCGGCAACGAGACCTTCGGCCTATCGATAGAAGAAGTGGAACAGTGCAATCGGCTGCTGACGATACCGGGCAATCCGGACTACTTCTCGCTGAACCTGGCGATGGCGGTGCAAGTGATGACCTACGAGCTGTTCAGCCACACCGGCGTCGACGTCGAATACCTGCGGCCCGACGGCGAGGCCGCGACCCAGGGCGAGGTAGACGGCATGTGCGGCCACCTGGGACAGGCGATGGACGACATCGGCTATTTCGAGCGCCGCAACAGCGAGCGGCTGATGCGGAGGATGCGCGCGCTGTTCAACCGCGCCGGGGTCTTGCGCGAGGAGATCGACATCCTGCGCGGCTTCTTCAAGCAGGTGCAGCGCGCCGCCGACGGCAGCCTGAAACGGGATGGCGACTGAGACCGCTTTCGATCCGCCCTGCGCGCACCCATCGGTGCGCGATCTCGCCTTTCTGCTGAGCTCCCCGTCCCCGTGGCATAGCGGTGCAGACCTGCCGCCGGAACGCCTGCTGGGCGCCGACGGCCCGGCACTGCTCGGCCGGCTGGAGCGGGACCCGGCCCCGCTGCTGGCCTGGCTCGCCGGCGGCGGCAACGACAAGCGGCTCGGACGATATGCCGAACGACTTTTCTCCTTCTGGTTCCGGCAGGCGCCGCACATCCGCCTAGCCGCGGAAAACCTGAACGTCATCAACGGCGAGCGCCGCACGGTGGGCGAGTTCGACTTCCTGCTCTGGCTGGACGGCGAGCCCTGGCATCTGGAAACCGCCAGCAAATTCTATCTTCGGCTCGGCGCCGACCCCGACTCGCTGGTCGGTCCCAGCCTGCGCGACGCCTGGCGGCTGAAAGCGACCAAACTTGCCACACAATTGCGTTTGAGCCGCCATCCGGACGCCGCCGCGCGGCTGCCGGACGGCTTCGCCGGCTGCCGCGCCGGCGCCCGGCTGAGCGGCTGGATCTTCTGCCGGGAGCAGCGGGCCTTGCCGCCGCCGCTGGCGCCGGATGCCTTGCTCGGCTGGCATGCGCCGCTGGCCGGGGCCTGGCCCCGCCGCCACGCCGACTCGCGCTGGGCCTGGCTGCCGCGGCTGTCCTGGCTGGCGCCGGCATCGCTGGCGCGGGCCGACACGCTGGACGAGGCGGCGCTGCGCGAGCGGCTGCTGAGCAGCCGGTCGCCGCAACTGGTGGCCGAGTTGCAGCCGGACGGCGGCGGCCGCTGGCGCGAGACCGCCCGCGGCTTCGTCACGCCGGAAGGCTGGCCTGACCCGCAGCGACTGGCCGAACTGCGCGCCCGCATCGCCGGCGGGCAATAAAAAAGGGCAGGCTCCCGGCCTGCCCTCGTCATGCGGCGCCCCGCCCGGCTCAATGGCCGCTGGCGTGCAGACAGCCGGAAATCAGGTTCTTCAGATCCTGCGACTTCACCAGCTGGATGTGCTTGTGGTCGACGGTGATCCAGCCCTGCTGCTGGAACTTCGACAGCGTGCGGCTGACCGTTTCCAGCTTCAGGCCGAGGAAGCTGCCTATCTCCTCGCGGCTCATGCGCAGGATGAAGTCGTTCGCGGCGAAACCGCGGGTCGACAGCCGCTGCGACAGATTCAGCAGGAAGGCGGCGATGCGCTCCTCCGCCTTCATATTGCCGAGCAGCAGCATCACGTTCTGGTCCCGGACGATCTCCCGGCTCATCAGCCGGTAGAAATGGTGCTGCAGGCTGGGAATGTCGCGGCTCAGCGTCTCCATCCGGCTGAACGGCAGCTCGCACACCTCGCTGTCCTCCAGCGCGATCGCGTCGCAGCTGTGGCTGCTGGTGGAAATGCCGTCCAGGCCCATCAGCTCGCCCGACATCAAAAAGCCGGTGACCTGCTCGCGGCCGTCCTGGCTGGCGACCGAGGTCTTGAAGAAGCCGGTGCGCACCGCGTACAGCGACTTGAATCCCTCACCGCTGCGGAACAGGTACTCGCCGCGCTTCAGGCGGCGGCTCTGGCGGATCACCGTGTCCAGCTGGCTCATCTCCTCGCGGTTGAGCCCGACAGGCAGGCACAGCTCGCGGAGGCTGCAGCTGGAGCAGGAGATTTTCAGTGTGTGCAGGGAAGTTTGATTTTGTTCAGACATGCTGTGTTTGCCGCAAGCTGTCGAAGCTTGACCCTTGTCAATACGGAATTCGCAGGTTTTCCGCAAATTTACCAGTCCACCAGAAGTTTTACCATCCGAATACGACATGAAAACCACCCGTCCATTTTCTCCCGCCCATTTCGAGTTCGATCGGGAACTGATCGAGCGCCTCGACGGATCGGGACCAAGATACACGTCTTACCCGACCGCGGACCGCTTCACGCCGGGCTTTTCCGCTGACAATTACCAGCACAGTCTGCGCCAGCGCCGGATCGGAGCCAATCGCAAACCTTTATCATTGTACGCTCATATACCGTTTTGCAACACAATTTGTTATTACTGTGCCTGCAACAAGATCATTACCAAAAACAAGAGCCTGGCCGACCGCTACCTCGACTATCTGGAGCGGGAAATCCGCCTGACGGCCGAGGAACTGGGCTGCCGCGAAAAGGTGATACAGCTGCATTTCGGCGGCGGCACACCGACCTTCCTGTCCGATGCCCAGCTCGAGCGTCTGATGGGCATCCTGGGAAGCCACTTCGAATTCCTGAGCGACGGAGAATATTCCATCGAGATCGATCCGCGCAAGGTTAAACGTGAAACAATGTTCAAGCTGGCAGAATATGGCTTCAACCGGATCAGCGTCGGCGTCCAGGACTTCAACGCCGAGGTGCAGCGCGCCGTCAACCGCGTCCAGAGCGAGGCCGAGACCCGCGCGGTGATAGACGCCGGTCGCGAGGCCGGCATGAAATCGGTCAGCCTGGACCTGATCTACGGCCTGCCGCAGCAAAGCCGCGAGACAATGCGCGACACGCTGGAAAAGGCCCTGGCGCTCGATCCCGACCGGCTGGCCCTGTACAACTACGCCCACCTGCCGTCGGTGTTCATGCCGCAGCGGCGCATCATGGAGGCCGAACTGCCTTCGCCGGCGGTCAAGCTGGACATCCTGCAGGACGCGGTACGGATGCTGACCGACGCCGGCTATGTCTTCATCGGCATGGACCATTTCGCCAAGCCGGACGACGAGTTGGCGGTCGCGCTGCGCCAGGGCCGGCTGCAACGCAATTTCCAGGGCTATTCCACCCATGCCGACTGCGACATGCTCGGCTTCGGCGTCTCGGCCATCGGCAAGGTCGGGTCCTGTTACAGCCAGAACGACAAGACGCTCGACGACTATTACGCCGCGCTGGACCAGGGCCGGCTACCGGTGACGCGCGGGCTGGAGCTGGACAACGACGATGTGCTGCGCCGCACCGTCATCCAGGGGCTGATGTGTCGCTTTTCGCTGTCGGTCGAAGCGATAGAAGAAGTCCACGGCATCAATTTCGCCCAGTATTTTGCGGCGGAAATGCCACAGATCCGCGATTTCCAGCAGCAGGGCCTGCTGTCCTTCGACGGCGACTTCCTGATGGTGGAGCCGAAGGGGCGCTTCCTGATCCGCAATATCGCGATGATTTTCGACCGCCACCTGCGCGAGCGCGAGACCCGCGCCCGCTACTCCAAGACCATCTGAGCCTGTCGCGGGCGGGGGCTCTCCCCGCCCCCCGCCGCCCCCGGCTCCTAAGACAGGTGGTGCTTATTTTTCCCTTTGCGATAAGCAAAATCACTTATACAAAGGGGTATGCAGGCGTGCCGGGCAGAAGCAGGCGCGGTAGTCCGCTTTCGCAAGGAGCCGCCCCATGTCCACCCCCATCGTCAGGCTGATGCAGCGCCTCAGCTATCCGAAACGCTTCGCCGTCATCGGCCTGGTCTTCGCCGCCGCCCTGCTCTATCTGATGTACGGCCTGTATCACAGCAATCAGGACAATATCGAGTCCACGGCCAAGGAAAGGGTCGGCGTCGCCTATATGCAGCCGCTGACCGCGATGCTGGCGCAGGCCCAGCAGGGACAGGAGTTGGCGGTCCGCGCGGCGCTGGGAGAAGCCCGGGCCAAAAGCGAACTGCCGTCCGCCGTCCAGCAGTTGCAGGGCCGATGGCAGGCGCTGCAGGACGTCAATGGCAAGCTCGGCGCCGAGTTGGGCGGCGACGCCGCCTGGAAGGACGCCGCCGCCGCCTGGGACAAGCTGAAAGCGACCCAGTCCGCCCAGCCTTCGCAATGGATAGCCGTCTACGGCAATCTCAGCGACAAGCTGAACAATCTGATCGGCGCCGTCAGCGACAACTCCAATCTGACGCTGGACCCCGATATCGACACCTATTACCTGATGGACGCGGCCACCGCCAAGCTGACCACGCTGATCAGCCATCTGGGCGAGGCCTACGCCATCGCCTCTCAGGCCGAAGCCGACCATGCCCTCGAACCCGCCCAGCGCGACCGCCTGGTGGAACTGCGGCCGCTGATCGCCGAAGTCAACGACGGCCTGGCCGGCGACATCGCCAAGGCCGTCGCCTACAACGCCGAGCTGAAGCCCGACATGTCGTCGCAGGCGGACAAGCTGGCGGCGCTGCTGAAAGGCCAGCTGCCGGCGATAGACGACGCCGTCGGCGGCAAGACAGGCGCCGGCGGACTGAAAGTCGCCGGGTACGGCGCCGACGCCGCCCAGGCCGTATCCGGCTACATCGCCGTCGGACTGGGCAGCCTCGATCGCTTGCTGCAGGCGCGGATGGAGCGGACGGCCAAGCAGCGCAACAGCTATATCGCCATCGGCGTCGCGGCGATGCTGCTGGCCATCTTCCTGTTCCACCAGCTCTATCTGTCGATCACGCTGCAGCTGGGCGGAGAGCCCGGCTATGTGCAACAGGTGGTGGAACAGCTGGCTGCGGGCCGGCTGGACACCCGCATCCACCTGCGCGAACGCGACGAACTCAGCCTGCTGGCGGCGATACGCCAGATGCGCAATCAGCTGCGCGAGACGGTGAGCCAGCTGCTGGAAACCTCGCGCGAGGTCAAGCGGGCGGCCGACGCGATGGCGCACAGCGCGCAAAGCATCACCGCCGGCAGCGCCCGGCAGAGCGAGGCGGCAGCCAGCATGGCCGCGGCGATAGAAGAGCTGAGCACCAGCCTGTCCGAGTGCGCGACGCAATCGGAACAGGCCGACAGGCTGTCCACCGACGCCGCCAGCCGCTCGTCGGACGGCAACCGGGTCATCTCCGCCACCGCCAGCAGCATGGACGGCATCGTCCGCGACGTGTCCTCGGTGTCCGACACCATCAACGACCTCGGCCGGCAGTCCGAGTCCATCACCGGCATCGTCGACGTGATACGCGACGTCGCCGAACAGACCAATCTATTGGCGCTGAACGCGGCGATCGAGGCGGCGCGCGCCGGCGAAATGGGCCGCGGCTTCGCCGTCGTCGCCGACGAGGTCCGCAAGCTGGCCGAGCGCACCGCGCTGTCGACCACCGAGATCAGCGACATCGTCAGCCAGATCCGGCAGACCGCGCAGAAAGGCAACGACAGCATGCAGCAGGGCATGCGGTCCATCATGGACGGCCAGCAACGCGCCGGCGAGGCCGGCACCAGCATGGACAACATCCGCCGCTGCGTCGACGAGGTGCTGGACAGCATTCATAGCATCACGTCCTCGCTGCGCGAACAGAGCAGCGCCAGCCAGACGCTGGCGCAGAGCGTCGAGCAGGTGTCGCGGATGTCGGAACAGAACAGTCTGGCGGTCAAGGACAGCGCGGCGACGGCCGGCGAGTTGCAGGCGATCTCGCAACGTCTGGTGGGCCTGGCCGGACGCTTCACCGTTTGACAAGCGGGGTCACGCCCATGGAAAAAGCCCGCCGAAAACGGCGGGCTTCGTCATCGCGTCAGGAGCAACGGGCTTACCAGATGCCCTTCTCCACCTTGCCGGCCAGTTCAGGATACTGGTCGGCCTTGAACGCCGGCGCGGCGACGCCGGCCTTCAGCTGGCGCTGGTAGTCGCCCAACACGGTGAAGAAACAGCGCGACAGCAGCACGATGGCCACCAGATTGATCAGCGCCATCAGGCCCATCGCCAGGTCGGCCATGTCCCAGACCAGCGGCAGGCTGGCCAGCGCGCCGAACAGCACCATCGCCAGCACCACCAGGCGGAAGGCCAGCAGCGCCCGCCTGCTGCTGCGGATGAACTCGACGTTGCCTTCGGCGTAGGCGTAATTGCCCAGTATCGACGAGAACGCGAACAGGAACATCGCCACCGCCAGGAAGGACACGCCCATCGGGCCGAACTGCGACTCGACGGCCTTCTGTGTCAGCGCGACGCCGCTCAGGCCCTGATCGTGCACGCCGGACAGCAGGATGATGGCGGCGGTCGCCGTGCACACCACCATGGTGTCGATGAAGACGCCGAACATCTGGATCGCGCCCTGGCTGGCCG
Source organism: Chromobacterium sp. CV08 (assembly GCF_051129845.1). Classification (NCBI taxonomy): domain Bacteria; kingdom Pseudomonadati; phylum Pseudomonadota; class Betaproteobacteria; order Neisseriales; family Chromobacteriaceae; genus Chromobacterium; species Chromobacterium sp. CV08. Next base: position 1,281,149 of record NZ_CP150453.1, on the reverse strand, counting down.
GGTGCTTGGACGTGGCGGTGGCCGCGGCGTTAGGCGCCGAACCCATGCCGGCCTCGTTGGAGAACAGGCCTCGCTTGATGCCCAGCATCATGGCCTGGCTGACCGCGTAGCCGGCGACGCCGCCGGCGGCCTGCTCCAGACCCAGCGCGCTCTTGACGATCAGGACCACCAGGCCCGGCAGCTCGGCCGCGTGGATGGCCAGCACGTAGAAAGCCATCAGCAGGTAGATCAGCGCCATCACCGGCACCAGCCACTCGGCCACGCGCGCGACCGAGCGCACGCCGCCGAAGATCACCGGCGCGGTCAACAACACCAGGCCGACGCCGACCGCGTAGCGGTTCCATCCCCAGGCGCCCTCGGTCGCCGCCACGATGGAATTGGCCTGCACCGCGTTGAACACCAGGCCGAAGGCCAGGATCAGGCACAAGGCGAACGCCACGCCCAGCCAGCGCAGGCCGAGGCCCTTCTGGATGTAGTAGGCGGGGCCGCCGCGGAAGGTGTCGTCGTGGTGGCTGGTCTTGAACAGCTGGGCCAGCGTCGACTCGACGAAGGCGCTGGACATGCCGAGCAAGGCGGTCAGCCACATCCAGAACACCGCGCCCGGCCCCCCGGCCGCGATGGCGATGGCGACGCCGGCGATATTGCCGGTGCCGACCCGGCTGGCCAGCCCGGTGGCGAAAGCCTGGAACGGCGAGATGTCGTCCTTGCTGACGTGGCCGCCGCGGCCGCCCATCATTTCTCGCCAGCCGCGCGAGAACAGCCGCAGCTGCAACAGGCCGGAACGCAGCGAGAAATACAGGCCGACCGCCAGCAGCAAGGCGATCAGCACCTTGCCCCACAGCACGTCGTTGACGGCATTGATCAAAGAATGAAACAGCTCCATGGCTCTCCTTGCTTGCTGAGCGTCGCTACCGGTCCGCCGCGCGGCGGACCCTGCCCCCGGTCTTCGCCGGGTATGCGCCAAGCGCCGGACACGCGCCCGCCGGGCAAGCCTGTCTGGCCGAATGGCTGGTATGGAATGGGAGGGCGCCGGCGGGGAACCGGCCCGAATTTCGCGTGGAATGCGAAACCAGACCGAATCTACAAAGGAAAGCGGGCACTGGCAATCGGATAAAAGTGAACGCAATGAAAACAGACGGTCAATTTCACAACAGTCCGTTTACAAAACATCTGGCAACGCCCGGCCGCCCGCGGGCAAGCGGGACTTCTAAAGAGGAAGGAAATCGGCCGCGGCCGGCGACGCGGCCGGCCGCGAAACCCGCCGCGACAGCGGGTGTCCGTCGACGCTCAGCGCGCCGGCAACAAGTCCAGCCTGTCGGTGCACAGGCTGTCCACGCCCCAGTCCAGCAGCCGGCGGGCGTCGGCCGGCTCGTTGACGGTGTAGCACAAGAGCTGGTAGCCGGCGGCCTTGATCGCGCGCGCCAGCGGTTCGGTCAGCGTCTTGTGGTCGCAGTGCAGCGCGACGCAGTCCAGCTCCTCCAGGATCGCGCGCCAGTCGGCCGGAATCTCCTCGCACAGAAAGGCGCGCGGCAGCGCCGGCTCGGCGGCCTTGGCCGCGCGCAAGGCGTCGATCTCGAACGAGGAAAGCAGCGGCGGCACCGCCGCGCCGGCCCACAGTTTCGCGGCCTCCTGCGCCACCAGCCGGCCGGTTTCCTCTTCGCGATGCGGGCAGGGCTTGATCTCGATATTCAGCAGCACGCCCTGGGCCAGGCAATAAGCGGCCACATTGGCCAGCGTCGGCAGCGCCTCGCCGGCGAAGGCCGCGCCCTTCCAGCCGCCGGCGTCGAGCACGGACAGCTCGGCCATGAGCATCCCGGCGGCCAGGCCCTTACCGTTGCAGGTGCGGTCGACGGTGTCGTCGTGCAGCAGGAAGCAGATCTTGTCGGCCGACAGCTTGACGTCGCACTCGGCCGCGCGATAGCCGTGACGCACGCCCTCGCGAAAGCCGGCGATGGTGTTTTCCGGCGCCAGCGTGCCGCCGCCGCGGTGGGCGACGACTTCAGGATACGGCCAAGGGCGCTTGTTCTGCTGCGACATATGCGATTCTCCGTTGCGTTTCAGCGTCAAACAGGTGCAGCGATTCGGCGCGCACCGTCACTTCCAGCCGGCTGCCCGGCTCGGGCCGGTGGCCGTGGGCCAGCCGGACCACGACGCGCTGCCCGGCCGCCAGGCCGTAGGCGTAGTTGTCGGCGCCCAGCATCTCCACATTGTCGACGCGCATGTCCAGCGCCTGGCCGGGCTCGCCACCGACGCGCAGATGCTCGGGACGGATGCCGGCCTTGAGCTTGCGGCCGGCCAGCGCCGCGTCCGGCCGCGGCAGCGCCAGCGACGCGCCGTCTCCGAGCAGCAACCGCTCGCCGCGCGCATCCGCCTCGGCGTCGAACAGATTCATCCCCGGCGAGCCGATGAAGGCGGCGACGAAGGTCGAGGCCGGCCGGTCGTAGATCTCGTCCGGCGCGCCGATCTGCTCGATATGGCCCTTGTTCAGCACGATGACGCGGTCGGCCAGCGTCATCGCCTCCACCTGGTCGTGGGTGACGTAGAGGCTGGTCGTGGCCAGCCGGCGATGCAGCTGCTGGATTTCCAGCCGCATCTGGCCGCGCAGCTTGGCGTCCAGATTGGACAACGGTTCGTCGAACAGGAAGACCGCCGGCTCGCGCACGATGGCGCGGCCCATCGCCACCCGCTGGCGCTGGCCGCCGGACAGCTCGCGCGGCTTGCGCTCAAGCAGTTGCTCCAGCTCCAGCACCGCGGCCACCTTGCGTACCCGCTCGGCGATATCGGCCTTCTTCAGCCCCCTGAGCTTCAAGGCGTAGCCCATATTGTCCGCCACCGTCATATGCGGGTACAGTGCATAGTTCTGGAACACCATCGCGATGTCGCGGTCCTTCGGTTCCAGCTGGTTGACCAGGCGCTCGCCGATGCGGATCTCGCCCTCCTCTATGCTTTCCAGCCCGGCGACCATGCGCAGCAGCGTCGACTTGCCGCAGCCGGACGGGCCGACGATGACGACGAATTCGCCGTCGGCGATGTCCAGCGAAATCTCCTCCAGCACCCGGCGCTCGGCGCCCGGGTAGCGCTTGCGCACCTGGTTCAGCTTCAATGTTGCCATCTGGCAGCCTTTCTCATTTCTCGTTGTCCACCAGGCCCTTGACGAACCAGCGCTGCATGCCGATCACCACCGCCAGCGGCGGCAGCAGGGTCAAGAGCGCCGCCGCCATCACCAGCTGCCACTGCACGGCGCCCTCGCCCAGCATGCCCTTGATCGCGATCACCGCCGTCGACATCGCCGGATCGTGGGTGACCAAGAGCGGCCACAGATACTGGTTCCAGCCGTAGATGAAGGAGATGACGAACAGGGCCGCGATATTGGTGCGCGACAGCGGCAGCACCACGTCGACCAGAAAACGGATCGGCCCCGCGCCGTCCACCCGCGCCGCCTCGAACAACTCCTTGGGCAGCGTCATGAAGAACTGGCGCAGCAGGAAGGTTGCGGTGGCGGACGCGATCAGCGGCAGCGTCAGGCCGGTGTAGCTGTTGATCAGACCCATCTGGGTCACCACCTCCACCGTCGGGAAGATGCGCACCTCGACCGGCAGCATCAGCGTGGCGAAGATCAGCGCGAAGCCGATTTTCCTGAACGGGAAGCGGAAATAGACGATGGCGTAGGCCGACAACAGCGAAATGGCGATCTTGCCGACGGCGATCAGCAAGGCCATCAGCAGGCTGTTCCACAACGTGCGGGCCAGCGGCACCGCCAGGCCGCCGCTGCCGCTCCACAGCACGGTATCCAGGTTGTGCCACAACTGGCTGCCCGGCAGCAGCGACAGCGGCACCCGCGTCACCTGCTCGGCGTCCTGGCTGGCGGCGACCAGCATCAGGTACAAAGGAAAGGCGACGACCAGCATGCCCGCGATCAGCATCGCGTGGCACAGCAGGTCCAGCCCCTTGCGGTTCTCCACCATCAGTACTGCACCTTTCTTTCGACATAGCGGAACTGGATCAGCGTCAGCACGCCGACGACGGCCATCAACACCACCGACTGCGCGGCCGAGCTGCCGAGGTCCAGGCCCTTGAAGCCTTCCAGATACACCTTCAGTATCATCGTCTCGGTCGATTTGCCCGGCCCGCCGCCGGTGGCCGCGTCTATCACCGCGAAGGTGTCGAAGAAGGCATAGACCAGGTTGACCACCAAGAGGAAGAAGCTGGTCGGCGACAACAGCGGCAGCACCAGGTCACGGAAGCGGCGCAAGGGGCCGGCGCCGTCTATCGCCGCCGCCTCGGTCAGCGAGGCCGGAATCGCCTGCAGGCCGGCGTAGAAGAACAGGAAGTTGTAGCTGATCTGCTTCCAGGCCGAGGCCAGCACCACCAGGAGCAGCGCCTGGCCGCCGTTGAGCGCGTGGTTCCACTCGTAGCCTGCGCCGCGCAGCAGATAGCTGATCCAGCCCAGGCTGGGGTTGAACAGGAACAGCCACAACACCGCCACCACCGACGGAGCGATCGCGTAAGGCGCGATCAGCACCGTCTGGTAGACGCGGCGGCCGCGCGTGATCTGGTTGGCCATCGCCGCCAGCAGCAGGGCGCTGGCCATGCCGATGACGGTGACCAGCGCGCTGAACAGCAGCGTGGTCTGTATCGTGCCCAGGTACAGCGGGTCGTGGAAGAGCTGGCTGAAATTGGCCAGGCCGACGAACTGGCTTTCCAGCCCGAACGGGTCCTGCTGCTGCGCGGACTGCCACAGCGCCTCCAGCGCCGGCCACAGGAAGAAGACGATGGTGATCGCCAGCTGAGGCGCCATCAAGGCCAGCCCCAGCCAGCGATTGGGAAAGTGAATGCGATTCTGCATGCGTGCGTTCCAGCGGCAAAACGGGCGGCCTCTCGGCTCGCCCGTTTCCGGATAGCGATCAGTTGGCGGTCTTCTCGAATCGGCGCAGCAATTCGTCGCCGCGCGCCACCGCGCTGTCCAGCGCCTGCTTGGCCGTCTTCTTGCCGGTCCACACGCCTTCCAGCTCCTCGTCCATCACCGTGCGGATCTGCGGCATGTAGCCGAGGCGCAGGCCGCGGGTGTAGGACTTAGGCGGCTTGTTCTGCATCTGGCGGGTGGCGATGTCGGCGCCCGGATTCCTGTCGTAGAAGCCCTGTTTGCGCGACAGATCGTAGGCGGCCGTCACCACCGGCAGGTAGCCGGTGTCCTGGTGCCACTTGGCCATCACTTCCGGCGAGGTCAGCAGCTTGAAGAAGCGGGCCACGCCCTTGTACTCGGCCGGCGATTTGCCCGCCATCACCCACAGGCTGGCGCCGCCGATCAGCGCGTTCTGCGGCGCGCCCTTGACCGCCGGATCGTACGGCATCATGCCGATGCCGAAGGCGAACTTGGCGTTCTTGCGGATATTGGCCAGCGAGCCGGAGCTGCCGGTCATGATGCCGCACTCGCCGCTGTAGAACTTCAGCGTCGCCTCGTCCTTGCGGCCGGCGTAGCTGAAGGTGCCGTCCTTGGCCATCTTGGCCAGGAACTCGATGTGCTTGACCTGCTGCGGGCCGTTGAACTGCAGCACGGCGCCGGTGCCGCCGAAGCCGTTGTCCAGGCTGGCGAACGGCAGGCTGTGCCAGGCGCTGTAGTTCTCCAGCTGCACCCAGCCCTGCCAGCCTGTGCTGTAGCCGCAGCGCATGCCGGAAGCCCTGAGCTTGGCGGCGGCGGCGGCCAGCTCCGGCCAGGTCTTGGGCGGCGCGTCCGGCAGGCCGGCCTTCTTGAACGCATCCCGGTTGTAGTACAGCACCGGGGTGGAGCTGTTGAACGGCAGCGACAGCAGGTGGCCGGTCCTGGCATCGCTGTAATAGCTGGCCACCGCCGGGATGAAGGCCTTCTCGTCCAGCTTCTCGCCGGCGTCGGCCATCACCTGGTAGACCGGCTTGACCGCCTTCTTCGCCTGTATCATCGTCGCCGTGCCGACCTCGAACACCTGGACGATGGCCGGCGCGTTGCCGCTGCGGTAGGCGGCGATGGCGGCGGCCAGCGACTCGTCGTACTGTCCCTTGTACACCGGCACCACCTTGTAATCCTTCTGGCTGGCGTTGAACTGGGCGGCGATCGCGTTGACGCGGTCGCCCAGCGAGCCTTCCATCGAATGCCAGAACTGGATCTCGGTGGCGGCCTGCGCCGACAGGGACAGCGCCAGCGGCGCGAGCGCGGCGGCGCGGGCTAAGGTGCGGGACAGGGACATCGGCTTCTCCATTTATCGTTATCTCGGCTGGCGTTCACGCGGCGGATTGTGGCCGGTGAAAATGACAGTATCGTTACGATAATATGACATTAAATTTGCATCAAGACGCAAAATGGAATGAAGACGCAAAAAAAGCGCGCCGGGCCGGCGCGCTTTTTTGTCTTTCCTCGGCGATCTACTGATAACTGAGCTTGTCGGCCTTGCCCCAGAACACGCGGTAGGCGAAGGCGGTGTAGCCGATGATGCAAGGCAGCACCACGACGGCGCCCCACAATATCACCCACAGCGCCTCCGGATCGGCCGCCGCCTGCCAGATCGTCATCCGGCCTATCACCATCTGCGGGAACACGCTGTAGGCCAGGCCCCAGAACGACAGCAGCACGATGCCGACGCTGGCGGCGAAAGGCAGCCAGCAGAAGGTGTCGTTGCCGGCTGCCTGGCGCCGCGCCAGCCGCGGCAGGCTCAGCCACAGCAGCGCGAACAAGGCGAGCGAGCCCAGCGGCAGCGGCAACAGCAGCAGGAACTGCGGCAGCGCGAACCACTTGGCGGCGATGCCCGGATTGGCCAGCGGCGTCACCACCGACACCGCCAGCACCGCCAGGCCGGCGCCGTACAGCGCGTACTCGGCCCAGACGATGGCGCGGGCCTGCAGGGCGCCTCGCGTCTTCATCACCAGCCAGCAGGCGCCGAGCAAGGCATAGGCCAGCGCCAACCCGGCGCCGACGACCAGCGCGAAGGCCCAGGCGGTGGCGCCGTCGGCGAAGCCGGTCAGATAGCGGCCCAGCATCACGCCCTGGGCCAGCGACGCCAGCAGCGAACCGCCGGCGAAGGCCGCGTTCCACCACGGCTTGTGCGGGTCCTGCGCCTTGACGCGGAAGTCGAAGGCGACGCCGCGCAGGATCAGGCCGACCAGCATGACCAGCACCGGCAGGTAGAGCGCGCCGAACACCACGCCGTGCGCCACCGGGAAGGCCACCAGCAGCAGGCCGGCGCCCAGCACCAGCCAGGTCTCGTTGGCATCCCAGAACGGGCCGATCGAGCCGACCATCACGTCCTTTTCCTCGTCGTCGGCCAGCGGCAGCAGGATGCCGACGCCGAGGTCGAAGCCGTCCAGCACCACGTATACCAGCATCGCCAGCGCCATCAGCCCGGCGAAGATCGCCGGCAGGTAGAATGCCTCGCTCATGCCAGTTTCTCCTTCAATTGGGTTTCGCCGGCCGTGTCATGGGCGCCGGCCTTGCGCGCCAGGTGGAACAACACCGAGATGTAGGCCGCCAGCAGCGCGGCGTACAGCGCCAGATAGGTCGTCAGCGAGGTGAACAGCATCGGCGCCGTGGCCTTGCCCGCGGCCTCGGCCGTCGTCAGCACCCCGGTCACCAGCCACGGCTGGCGTCCGATCTCGGTGACGAACCAGCCGGCCAGCGTCGCGATCCAGCCGGAGAAGGTCATCGCCACCAGCAAGCGCGCCAACGCCGGCGGCAGCTCCCCGCCGCGCTTCAGCCGCCAGGCGGCCAGCCAGGAGGCCAGCAGCATCAGCCCGCCCATCGCCACCATCACGCGGAAGCTCCAGAACACCTTGGCGACAGGCGGATGCTGGGCGAACTCGTTCAAGCCCTTGATCTCCCCGCCCCACTGGTGGGTCAGGATCAGGCTGCCCAACTGCGGCACGCCTATCGCGTAGTCGTTGCTGCGGGTTTCGGCGTTCGGCAGCGCGAACAAGAGCAGCGGCACGTCCTTCTCGGTATGCCAGATGCCCTCGATCGCCGCCAGCTTGGCCGGCTGGTGCTTCAGCGTGTTCAGGCCGTGCATGTCGCCGACGAACATCTGCAGCGGAATCAGCAGCGCCGCCAGGAAGACGCCGGTCTTCAGCGCCGCCATCACGCCGCGGCCGCGCTCGCCGCGCAGATAGCGGTAGGCGGACAGGCCGGCCACCAGGAAGGCCACGGTCAGGCCGGAGGCCAGCAGCATATGGGTCAGCCGGTACGGCATCGACGGATTGAAGATCACCTCCAGCCAGCTCAGCACATGGGCGCGGCCGTCCTTCATCACGAAGCCGGTCGGCGTCTGCATCCAGGAGTTCAACGCGATGATCCAGAACGCCGACACGCTGTTGCCGAAGGCCACCAGGAAGGTCGCCAGCGTGTGCACCTTCTCCGGCACCCGCGAGCGGCCGAACAGCATGATGCCGAGGAAGCCGGCCTCCAGGAAGAAGGCGGTCAGGATCTCGTAGGCCAGCAGCGGTCCGGCGATATTGCCGACCGTCTGCATATAGCCGGGCCAGTTGGTGCCGAACTGGAAGCTCATCGTCACGCCGGACACCACGCCCAGCGCGAACGACAGCGCGAAGATCTTCACCCAGAAGCCGTAGGCGTCCATCCAGCCCTGCTCGCCGGTCTGGCGGAAGCGGACCTTGAAGAACAGCAGTACCCAGGCCAGCGCGATATTGATCGTGGGGAACAGGATATGAAAGGAGATATTGGTGGCGAACTGTATCCGCGCCAGCGTGACGGGGTCGATTTCGGTCATCATTCGGCATGCTCCCGATCTTGATCGCGATTGCCCAGCCGGGACAGCGACTGGGTGAACTGCAGCACCTTCTGCACCTGCGAGCCGAGCTTCATCAAGCGTTGCAAGGTCTCCACGTCCATATGCTGGATGTCGGAGAACCAGGTGGTGACCAGCTCGATCAACTGGTACATCTCCTTCATCCTGGCCTGCGCGTGCTGCTCGGCCTCGCTGGCCGGGCTTTCCATCATCGCGCCGCGCAGCATCGTCAGCGTCGGCTCCACCTCGCGCTTCTTGCGCTCCTCGGCCAGCGTCTTGAAGATCAGCCACACGTCTTCCGGCGTCGAGAAATACTCGCGGCGGTCGCCCGGGAAATGCTGCAGCTTGACCAGTCGCCAGGCCTGCAGCTCCTTCAGCCCCATGCTGACGTTTGAGCGGGAACAGCCTATCGCCTCGCCGATCTCGTCGGCGTTCAACGGTTTTTCCGAAACGTACAACAGGGCGTAGATCTGGCCGACGGTGCGATTGATGCCCCAGCGGCTGCCCATCTCGCCGAAGTGCAGCACGAAGGCCTGCACCAGAGGTGGAATATTCATATTTTTCTCAATTTTCAGGAATTTCTGAAACTTTGATACGAATCATAGTTGGCGAAGATAGTTCGGGTCAAGATGGACAAAGTCTGATCTGTAGGCTTGACCATACCTCGATGTCATGAATCGGAAGCAAAAAAAGACCGTGCGCGGCACGGTCCCGTCGTCGGCAATGCGGAGCCTCAGCGCAGCAGGATGGCGCGGAAATCGTTGACGTTGGTGTGCGTCGGCCCGGTGACGAGCAGATCGCCGAGCGCGGCGAAGAAGCCGTAGCCGTCGTTGTCGGCCAGCCTCGCGCCGGCGTCGACCCTCAGCGCGACCGCCCGCGAGAGCGTGTCCGGCGAAATCAGCGCGCCGGCGTTGTCCTCGCTGCCGTCTATGCCGTCGGTGTCGGCCGCCAGCGCGTACGCTCCGGGCAGGCCGTTCAGCGCGATGGCCAAGGCCAGCAGGAACTCGCTGTTGCGCCCGCCCCTGCCCCGGCCCTTCAAGGTCACCGTGGTTTCGCCGCCGGACAGGATGACGGCCGGTCTGGCCACCGGCGAGCCGTGCATGGCGATCTGGCGGGCGATGCCGGCATGCACCTTGGCCGCCTCGCGCGCCTCGCCCTCTATGCTGTCGCCGAGCAGCAGCACGTTCAGGCCCAGCCGTTCCGCCTCGGCGGCCGCCGCGCGCAGCGCCAGCTGCGGCGTCGCGATCAGCCGGTACTCGGCGTGAGCCAGCCGCGCATCGCCAGGCTTCGGCGTCTCGTCCGGCTCCGCGTCCAGCAAGGCCAGCACCGCCGGCGGCAGTTCCAGCCCGTACTTGGCGACGACGGCGCGCGCGTCGGCATAGCCGCTCGGGTCGGCCGTCGTCGGGCCGGACGCGATCACCGCCGGATCGTCGCCGACGACGTCGGAAATCGCCAGCGTCACCAGCCTGGCCGGCGCGCAGGCCAAAGCCAGGCGCCCGCCCTTGATCGCCGACAGATGCTTGCGCACCGTGTTCATTTCGTCGATGCCGGCGCCGCAGGCCAGCAAGCGCCGGCTGACCTCCTGCTTGTCCGCGAGGCCGATGCCGTCCGCCGGCAGCGTCAGCAGCGCCGAGCCGCCGCCGGACAGCAGACAGATCACCAGATCGTCGGCGCTCAGCCCGTCCACCGCGCGCAGAATGCGCCGGGCCGCCGCGCAGCCGGCCTCGTCCGGCACCGGATGCGAGGCTTCCAACACCGCTATCCGCTCGGTCTCCACCGCGTGGCCGTAGCGCGTGACCACGACGCCGGACAGCGGGCCCGGCCAGGCCCGCTCCAGCGCGCGCGCCATCGCCGCGGCGGCCTTGCCGGCGCCGACGACCACGGTGCGCCCCTTCGGCGGCGGCGGCAGGTGGTCGAGCAATCGCTCCGGCATCGCGCTGGCGACGGCGACGTCGAACAGGCGGCGCAGCGTGGTTTGCGGATCGAGATCGGACATGGCGTTTCCCCCTGACGGCGATGACGCCATTCTGCCGCAGCCGGCGGCGGCTGACACCCCCGGCCGCGCGCGCTAAAATGGCCCGATTCCTGCGCCCCGTCCACGGGGCGTAACGCATTCATCCAGACAGATACCAGAGCAGAGCCCGACACCCGATGAGCACACCCCAGCACACCTCGATGATGGCTTAGTACGCAGTCGATTAAATTCAGTCACTTAAAACAATCAAAATAAAAACACACGCCAAAAGATACGCCAGACTGAACTAACGGCCAGCAGCGGCCGCTTGTCTCGCCCTGGCAACATCCGCGCTTGATCACTACTCCCGCGCCCACATGAAACCAGTTATACGGCTAGGCGATCCAACCGACCACGGCGGCACCGTGGTAAGTGCCAGCAGCACAACAACCATGTTTGGCAAAGCCGTCGCCCTGGTTGGCGACAGCGTGACGTGCCCACGCCAGGGGCACACAAACTGCGTGATAGTGGAAGGCGATCCGTCGTGGACGGTCGGCGGCAAAGGCATAGCCCTGGAAGGCCACAAGACCAGCTGCGGCGCCACGTTGATTTCGACGCTAGGCCAGGTAATGCGCAGCTATGAGGGCAGCGGCACAGCCGCCACCGGAGCCGGCGCAAGCGCAGGCCTTGCAGCTGCAGCCCTGGCTGGCGCGGCAGCTGTCGCATCCTTCGATGAGCAAATCCGGTTCTTCACGTCAGATCGAAACGCCCTTGCAGACACGCCCTATAAGCTGACGCTGGCCGACGGCTCGACTGTTGAGGGCCGCACGGATGCAGGCGGCAAAACTCAGCGCATCAGCACCGACACCGCACAGGAAATCACCTGTGCCGAGTTCTTCCCAGATACCTTCTATGGCTGCGCATGTGCCGCCGATCATATGTGCGAAGCCGGCGGCCGTGCCCCAGCCCCAACAATGAAAGTAGCGCTACAAGGCATCAAGACCAACTCGAATGCGGTCGGGTCTTCCATCGCCAGCAAGACCTTACCCCCTCCAGATGTTCGTCCAATGACTGCCGGCGAAATCGCCATGGCCAAGACCGTATTTAAAGACGCGCTAGACTACAGCAAGGTCAAGATTCACAATGGCGGCTTAATGGGCCAGCCCAATCGCTCAAACAACGCGATGACGCCAAAGGGCGAAATTCACTTTCCATCCAACGACTACTTGCCAGACTATTCCACATCAAGCATTAGCGATTCCGTAAAAGTTTGGTTTATTCACGAAATGGGCCATGTCTGGCAATATCAAATGGGGTATTCTGTGACGTGGGCGGGCATCAAGCTTGGTGCAAAAGGCGGCTATTCTGATGACGGGATTAGAGGTGCGCCAGCCCCTGCCTATCGATATAATCTTGCAGGCGCCGACAAGGGGAAAACCCTATCCGATTTCAACATGGAACAGCAGGCCGAATTGATAGCACACTACTACGCGGCCACCCAGCTAGGAATGCCGAAATACATGGATGACTTGCCTGCCCTAGAAAAAGCGCTTGCCGGGTTCATTACCAAGCCAAAAGATGAAAATCTTTTACCCAACACAACACAGGTAGAATCAGCGCCATGAATTCAATCAGAACGCTAGCAGCCTGCCTCTTCACTGTCGCCACGGCTTCCAGCTGCGCACAATCAAAACCGTACAATGCAGAAGCCGCCGTAATTTTAAAAAATGGCGCCCCCTGCTTTTATATCCCTTACGAAATAAACAGCAATCCCGCCGTATATTCAGACGGCAAGGGATTGCAGCTCAGCCTGTTCAACGCTTCGCAGACGAACCCCGGCTACGTTTGGAAAACGTGGTTTAAGCAGCGCCCCGCTACATTGCCTAGCACCCCGGAAAGCTGCATTCCCTATGGGGTGATGTCCAAGGATTGGAAAGGACTTTCGCCCAAACCCCTTAGCCTCTCTACATCTTATCAATTAGAAGTAGGTGGCGAGCTAGGAAAGTACGGTTCATTTTTTTGCATTCAAAAAGACAGAGCCGGGGCAGCTTACATTGCAAAAAGTGACCACAAAGGGAATTGCTCAACCGAACCACTTCCCACGCCGGCACGTTAACCCATGTGCGCGGGCATAAAATTTGACTGACAGGCAATCCGTCGAACCGACCAGTCCCCACGCCTGCCCGTACTAACGAAGCTTACATCACGATCACTAGCGGTTTCACAATAAAAACTTGCACCAAGAGATAACATGAGACACTGGCCAAGCACAAACCAGACCAAAGCGCCACGCATTACTCGTAGGACAGAAAAAAAACCCACGGAATCCGATTTAATTTACAAAAGCATTATTAAAGCAAAAGAACTACTTGGGATTGGTGCCGCCATCATACCATGGTACTTTCCTCCAAGTTACTTCATTTTACACACATACCTATCAACCATTGGTTACCAATCGCAGCTTCAAGCATCCATATCATCAGGAAGTGGTCTGCTTACAATAGCGCTACTTGCAACTACCCTTTCGTTCTGCGTAGTATTTTTTATTGCCGCCCCACCATTTCTAACAACTTATTTCCTAGACTCCCTACACCTTGCCTACCCACCACAGTACAAAAAACTATCACCGACAACAATTGGAATTACCTTTTTTATTCTTATTACATCCTTCTTAATGTGGTCCATCATAAACGATGCAGAAACCCGCACCGTAATAATCACAGTCACAACAATGACAATCACTTACATCGCACTAACCGCCCTACTATCCAACACCGACACTAAAAAATCCATTCGAAACAGCCCCATAAAGAAAACAGGTGAAATTATTATAATTTCTTCACTAGGCCTTCTTGTATCAATGTTATACACCATCCCACTACTCCTACTATACACCTTTCAAAAAAGCGAAGAATACGCAACTCACACAAATCAAAAATCCATCTTCATACTTGCGTGGGCAGTTTATATAGCAGTAGCAATACTCAGCATACACCGCCACTGGTCTAAAATTCACAAAAAAGAAACTACAACAATAAAATTTCACATTACAACGATTGCCATATTCTTCGCAATACTCATCTATTTCGCCCTATTTTTCCCCTCTACATACGCAATAGCAATTGCCCGCTCAACGAATATAGCCGAGCAGGAAAATCAATCGCAATGGTATTTCATTAAAAAAGAAACGTTAGAATTTTACCAACCTAAAATATCAAAATGGAGATGCGATTCGATTTCGAATCAAAGCTTCCTATATGGATTCATGGCATTTTCCCTTTCGGACAGTCGCATACTTTGCCCCATCAAAACTCCTCTAGACAAAGAAGTCCCATACAGATGCCTCATACTAGACAAAAATGACATCGTACCAATCGGTCAAATAAGAAATTGGGCGCAGCCAAGCACAAAAAAAAGCACAAGCCGCCTCCCACTCTCGCCATGCAAATAAACATTCTATCAATTACCAATCAAAACAAAATCCATAATGAACTTTACTCACTCACACCACATTCACCATAAAAAAGAACAAGTACTATGTATGACCTAGCAACAACATCCCAACTATCTTCCGTCACTGGCTCCAGCGACCGGCACGGCTTCACCATGCTGGCCGGCAATGGCGGCATTGAGTTCGCGCAACCCCTCTGCGCCAGGACGGCAATCAGCGGGCAAAGGATGGCTTTCGACAACACGGTTATACCTCTTGATGATTTTCGGTTTTGCCTCGCGCAGTTGGCCTAGCCGCTGCTCGATGACGACGGACACGCTGTGCAGCCGATCGACCTCGGCTTGGTAGGCTTCAAGATCACACTCGCCCGATCCGCGTCGGCCCTAGCAGCCACCGACACTCGACCTCCCGGCCGAGCCTGCATGCCCGCCAGACAGACCCAACCCACAGTAAAGCCAGCAGCAGGCCGCCCAGGGCATAAAAAGCCCCGACAGCATCACAGCCACCCCGCGGCGACAGCGTCGTCCACCGCGCGCAGAATGCGCCGGGCCGCCACGCAGCCGGCCTCGTCCGGCACCGGATGCGAGGCTTCCAACACCGCTATCCGCTCGGTCTCCACCGCGTGGCCGTAGCGCGTGACCACGACGCCGGACAGCGGGCCCGGCCAGGCCCGCTCCAGCGCGCGCGCCATCGCCGCGGCGGCCTTGCCGGCGCCGACGACCACGGTGCGCCCCTTCGGCGGCGGCGGCAGGTGGTCGAGCAATCGCTCCGGCATCGCGCTGGCGACGGCGACGTCGAACAGGCGGCGCAGCGTGGTTTGCGGATCGAGATCGGACATGGCGTTTCCCCCTGACGGCGATGACGCCATTCTGCCGCAGCCGGCGGCGGCTGACACCCCCGGCCGCGCGCGCTAAAATGGCCCGATTCCTGCGCCCCGTCCACGGGGCGTAACGCATTCATCCAGACAGATACCAGAGCAGAGCCCGACACCCGATGAGCACGCCCCAGCACACCCCGATGATGGCCCAATATTTCGCCCTGAAGCGCGACCACGCAGACAAGCTGCTGTTCTACCGCATGGGCGACTTCTACGAGCTGTTCTACGAGGATGCGGAAAAGGCGGCGCGCTTGCTGGACATCACGCTGACCGCGCGCGGCGCCAGCGCCGGCGTGCCGATCAAGATGGCCGGCATCCCCTACCACGCCGCCGAGGGCTATCTGGCGCGACTGGTGAAGATGGGCGAGTCGGTGGCCATCGCCGAGCAGATCGGCGATCCGGCGCTGGCCAAGGGGCCGGTCGAGCGCAAGGTGGTGCGCATCGTCACGCCGGGCACGCTGACCGACGCGGCACTGCTGGACGACAAGCGCGACAACCTGGTGCTGGCGATCAATCTGGTCAAGGGCGTGCTGGGCCTGGCCTGGCTGTCGCTGGCCAGCGGCGAGTTCAAGGTGATGCAGGCCGACGCCGAGGACCTCGGCAGCGAGCTGGAGCGGCTGAAGCCGGCCGAGCTGGTGATCCCGGACGACACCGGCCTCGCCGCCTTCGAAGGCATCTCGACCCCGAAGAAGAAGCTGCCGCCGTGGCAGTTCGACATCGAGTCGTCGAAGCTGGCGCTGACCCGCCACTTCGGTACCCGCGACCTGGCCGGCTTCGGCGCAGACACGCTGCCGGTGGCCGTCGGCGCCGCCGGCGCCTTGCTGGAATACGTCAAATCCACCCAGGGCGTCAATCCGGCCCACATCGCCGCGCTGTCGGTCGAGGACGCCGGCGAGCTGATCCGCATGGACGCCGCCACCCGCCGCAACCTGGAGCTGACCGAAACGATACGCGGCGAAGCCTCGCCGACGCTGGCGTCGCTGCTCGACACCTGCGCCACCAGCATGGGCAGCCGCCTGCTCGGCCACTGGCTGCACCATCCGGTCCGCAACCACGGCAAGCTGGCCCGCCGCCACGGCGCGGTCCGCGCGCTGCTGCCTCGCCACCAGGACGTGCACGCCGAGCTGGACCAGGTGTCCGACATCGAACGGATCACCTCGCGCGTGGCGCTGCGCTCGGCGCGCCCGCGCGACCTGTCGGCGCTGCGCGACTCGCTGGCGGCGCTGACCGGCGTCAAGGCGCTGGCGGCCTCGCTCGACTCCGAACTGCTGGACGAGCTCTCCGCCGCGTTGCCGACCGAATCGCCGGTGCAAAAGATGCTGGCCGCCGCCATCCTGCCGGAGCCGGCCACCTTCCTGCGCGACGGCGGCGTGATCAACAACGGCTACAGCCCGGTGCTGGACGAATTGCGCGCGATCCAGAACGACTGCGGCGACTTCCTGCTGAAACTGGAGGCGCGCGAGAAGGAACGCACCGGCATCACCACGCTGAAGGTGGAATTCAACCGCGTGCACGGCTTCTACATCGAGGTGTCCAAGGCGCAGTCGGACAAGGTGCCGGACGACTACCGCCGCCGCCAGACGCTGAAGAACGCCGAGCGCTACATCACGCCGGAACTGAAGGAATTCGAGGACAAGGCGCTGACCGCGCAGGACCGCGCGCTGGCGCTGGAGAAGCAGCTGTACGAGGCGCTGCTGGACGAATTGGCGCCGCACATCGCCGAATTGAAGCGGATCTCTCAGGCGGTGGCATCGCTGGACGTGCTGGCCGCCTTCGCCCAGCGCGCCGCCATCGGCAACTACGCCGAACCGCGATTCGTCGCCGAACCGAGGCTGGACATCGTCGCCGGCCGCCACCCGGTGGTCGAGGCCGAGGTCGAGCGCTTCATCGCCAACGACACCAGACTGTCGGCCGAGCGCAAGCTCTTGCTGATCACCGGCCCGAACATGGGCGGTAAATCGACCTATATGCGGCAGAACGCGCTGATCACGCTCTTGGCCCATGTCGGCAGCTTCGTGCCGGCCGACTCCGCCGTCATCGGGCCTATCGACAGGATTTTCACCCGCATCGGCGCGTCGGACGACCTGGCCGGCGGCCGCTCCACCTTCATGGTGGAAATGACCGAGACGGCCAATATCCTGAACAACGCCAGCGAGCACTCCCTGGTGCTGATGGACGAGGTCGGCCGCGGGACGTCCACTTTCGACGGTCTGGCGCTGGCCTGGGCCATCGCCCGCGCGCTGATCGAGAAAAACCGCGCCTATACTTTGTTCGCCACCCACTACTTCGAGCTGACCACGCTGGCCGGCGAATACCCGGCGGTGGCCAACGTCCACCTGTCGGCGGTGGAGCACAAGGACCGCATCGTGTTCCTGCATCACGTCGAGGACGGCCCGGCCAGCCAGAGCTACGGTCTGGCGGTGGCGCAGCTGGCCGGCGTGCCCGCCAAGGTGATACGCGACGCCCGCCGCCATCTGGCCGAGCTGGAGAACCAGTCGGCGGCCCGCGTGCAGCCCGATCTGTTCGCCGCGCCGGTATCCGCGCCGGAGCCGGAACTTAGTCCGGCCATCGACCGTCTACGCGAAATCGATCCGAACGAGTTGAGCCCGCGTCAGGCGCTAGACATATTGTATCAATTGAAAAAACTGGCCGATTGACCAGCCTACTCCATGATCGTTTCCTATTATTACTACATGGTAACGTTCAACAAGGAGCAATATGATGTCGTTTGAAACCGCCTCCGCCATTCCCAGCCTGAGCCAGCTGCTTGGCCAGATCGGGGACGACGGGACACTCGCCCTTTCCGAGATCCGGGAAAAGGCCAACCTCGAACTGTCCAGCTTCGCGGAGCTGGCGCAAAAGGAATTAAGCCAGTTCGACATCAGCATGCCTCCGGCCATCAGTCTGGTCAGCGATGAGGGCTTCCAGCTGAAACTGGAAAACCAGCATCCGCACGAGGCGGAGATACACGACTGGCTGAACGGCAACCTGATTCTGGCTCGCAAGTTCAAGGAAGTGGAAGTGCTGTTCGAATTCGTCCGTGCCGCCGAAAGCGCCGGCGAGTTGTTTCCGGAAAGTTCAAGCTTTCATATCGGGTTGACCAGTGCCGGCCCGATCGCTTACTTCGAGGATCATCACAATCACTAGCCACATTGATCCGTGACTCAGATCGGCGCCTGTTCCGGCGCCACCTTCGGACGGGGAAGCGACAGCTTCCCCGTCTTTCATTGGCGCTTGCGGCGGAAGGTCGGCGCAGGGCCCCGCGGCCCGGCGCCCGGCCTGCCGGCCGCGCCGATGGCCGGCAGCCTCGGCAGATCGGCCAGGTCCACCTCCAGTTGCCGCATCTCCCCCGGCTGCAGGCCGTCCAGCCGCCACGGGCCTATCGCCACCCGCACCAGCCTCAAGGTCGGCAGGCCGGCCTTGGCGGTCATCCGCCGCACCTGGCGGTTCTTGCCCTCGCTGATGATGATTTCCAACCAGCCGTCCGGCACCGTCTTGCGAAAGCGAACCGGCGGATGGCGCGGCCACAGCTCCGGGTTTTCGATGCGCCTCACCTGGGCCGGCCGGGTGATGAAATCGCCCAGGTCCACGCCTCTGCGCAGCATCTCCAGCTGCTCGTCCCGCGGCTGGCCCTCCACCTGCACCCAGTAGGTCTTGGGCAGCTTCCAGCGCGGATCGGCGATGCGGTGCTGCAGCGCGCCGTCTCCGGTCAGCAACAGCAGGCCCTCGCTGTCGGTGTCCAGCCGGCCGGCCGGATAGACGCCGGGCAGCGGCACGCAGGACTTCAGCGTCGGATGGGTCGGATGGTCGGAAAACTGGCAGATGACGCCATACGGCTTGTTCAGCAGGATCAACTGGGACATGGAATCGGCAACGGCAATGAACGGTCAGGCGAATGATAGCAAGGCCGGGCCGGCGCGTAACGCCCTATCGTCGTCGCCCGCCCGCGTCCGCTTGCGGCATAATTCGCAATCGAACCGCCGGCAAGCAGTTATAAAGCATAAAAAGTTCAGTTGCGTTGCGAACCAAGTCTGCAAGCAGAGGTATAATTCGCTTCTGAAAAAGCCCGAAGTCGCCGGGCCGCCCGCGCTTCGCACCGGCGGCACCCGCCCGGCGCCGGCAGCGAGACCGGCGGCAAGCGCCCCGCGCAATCGTTCTGTCATCACAAGATCAACATGGAGATAGAGTCATGCCTGCAGAACAATCGAAAATCATCTACACCCTTACCGACGAAGCGCCGGCGCTGGCCACCAGTTCCTTCCTGCCCATCGTCCAGGCCTTCACCGCCTCGGCCGGCGTTCAGGTCGACACTGCCGACATCTCCGTGGCCGCCCGCGTACTGGCGGAATTCCCCGACTACCTGACCGAAGAGCAGCAGGTCCCGAATACCCTGGCCGAGCTCGGCAAGCTGACGCTGCAGCCGGAAGCCAACATCATCAAGCTGCCCAATATCAGCGCCTCCGTCGCGCAATTGACCGCCTGCGTCAAGGAACTGCAGGCCAAGGGCTACAAGCTGCCCGACTATCCGGAAAATCCGGCCAGCGACGCCGAGAAGGCGATCAAGGACCGCTACGCGAAATGCCTGGGCTCCGCGGTGAACCCGGTGCTGCGCGAAGGCAACTCCGACCGCCGCGCGCCGCTGGCGGTGAAGAACTACGCGAAGAAGCACCCGCACTCGATGGGCGAATGGAAGCAGTGGTCGCAGACCCATGTCTCCCACATGCACCACGGCGACTTCTACCACGGCGAGAAGTCCATCACGCTGGACAAGGCCCGCGACGTCAAGATGGAGCTCACGACCAAGAGCGGCCAGACCATCGTGCTGAAGCCCAAGGTGGCGCTGCAGGACGGCGAGATCATCGACTCGATGTTCATGAGCAAGAAGGCGCTGTGCGACTTCTACGAGCGCGAGATGGAAGACTGCCGCGAAGCCGGCATCCTGTTCTCGCTGCACGTGAAGGCCACGATGATGAAGGTGTCCCACCCCATCGTCTTCGGCCACTGCGTCAAGATCTACTACAAGGACGCGTTCGAGAAGCACGGCAAGCTGTTCGACGAGCTGGGCGTCAACGTCAACAACGGCATGGCCACGCTGTACGAGAAGATCGAGACGCTGCCGGCCTCGAAGCGCGAAGAGATCATCCGCGATCTGCACGCCTGCCAGGAACATCGCCCGCGCCTGGCGATGGTGGACTCCGCCAAGGGCATCACCAACTTCCACTCGCCGAACGACGTCATCGTCGACGCCTCGATGCCGGCGATGATCCGCGCCGGCGGCAAGATGTGGGGCGCCGACGGCAAGCCTTACGACTGCAAGGCCGTGATGCCGGAATCGACCTTCGCCCGCATCTACCAGGAGATGATCAACTTCTGCAAATGGCACGGCAACTTCGATCCGAAGACCATGGGCACCGTGCCCAATGTCGGCCTGATGGCGCAGAAGGCCGAGGAATACGGCTCCCACGACAAGACCTTTGAAATCAAGGAAGACGGCGTCGCCAACATCGTCGACCTCGCCACCGGCGAAGTGCTGCTGAGCCAGAACGTCGAAGCAGGCGACATCTGGCGCATGTGCCAGGTCAAGGACGCGCCTATCCGCGACTGGGTGAAGCTGGCCGTGACCCGCGCCCGCAATTCCGGCATGCCGGCCGTGTTCTGGCTGGACCCGTACCGCCCGCACGAGAACGAGCTGATCAAGAAGGTTCAGACCTATCTGAAGGATCACGACACCACCGGCCTGGACATCCACATCATGTCGCAGGTACGCGCGATGCGCTACACGCTGGAGCGCGTGGCCCGCGGCCTCGACACCATCTCGGTGACCGGCAACATCCTGCGCGACTACCTGACCGACCTGTTCCCCATCATGGAACTGGGCACCTCGGCCAAGATGCTGTCCATCGTGCCGCTGATGGCCGGCGGCGGCATGTACGAAACCGGCGCCGGCGGCTCGGCGCCCAAGCACGTGCAGCAGCTGCTGGAAGAGAACCACCTGCGCTGGGACAGCCTGGGCGAATTCCTGGCCCTGGCGGTGTCGCTGGAAGACCTGGGCATCAAGACCGGCAACGCCAAGGCCAAGGTCTTGGCCAAGACGCTGGATCTCGCCACCGGCAAACTGCTGGACAACAACAAGTCCCCGTCGCGTCGCACCGGCGAGCTGGACAACCGCGGCAGCCAGTTCTACCTGGCCCAGTACTGGGCGCAGGCGCTGGCCGAACAGACCGAGGACCAGGAACTGCAGGCCCGCTTCGCGCCGGTCGCCAAGGAACTGGCGGCCAACGAGCAGAAGATCCTGGACGAGCTGAAGGCGGTTCAGGGCAAGGCGGCTGACATCGGCGGCTATTACCTGCCGGATGCCGCCAAGTGCCGTGAAGTGATGCGCCCCAGCGCCACCTTCAACGCAGCCATCGCCGCCGTTCGGGCCTGAACGCGATAGCCCCGACCCGGCCCCCGGCTTTCGCCGGGGGCTTTTTCATGGCTGCGCTCCGTTCTGCCGCGGCGATGCGTCGGGGAAAAGAGAGGACCTGGCTGAACGACCGGGAAAAAACCGGCATCGGCCAATCTACGATGGAAAATGAGGGAAAATGCGGCTCCGCCGGTTTCAATATGCCGGCATAGCGGAGGCGCGGCGACGGAAGCGCGGCCCCGGCTCGGAAAAATGAAAAGCCCGCCGGAAGCGGGCTTCGAGAATATTTCCACCAGTCCACCGCGCGGTGGACCGACCCAACAACGCGATTACGCGTTCTGGATATTGGACGCCTGCTTCCCCTTCGGGCCGGACACCACTTCAAAGCTTACACGTTGACCCTCTTTCAGGGTCTTGAAGCCTTGCATGTTGATGGCCGAGAAATGGGCGAACAAATCCTCGCCACCTTCGTCCGGGGTAATAAAGCCGAAGCCTTTCGCGTCATTGAACCACTTCACGGTACCAAATGCCATTTAACTTCCTTGCAAAAAAAGGCTGGTGAAGCCGACCAACTTAGAGCTTAATAGAGTTTGACAAATCCCTTGGCGGAAAATGCCAAACAGTTAAGCCAAGCACCAGCTGCATTTCTACGCAAGCACGGCGACGGCGTCAAGTCATAGCGGTCTTACTCGCCCCCTTGAAAAAAAGTCAGGGGGAACCAAAATTGAAGTGAGGCACCGTTTCCATGAAAGTCGACATGTCCACCTCGGTCAAAGACGATGCCCAGCTTGAGGCGTCACGGGTTAGGGAAAACCCGCCCCCGATGTATAAGGTGTTGTTATTGAACGATGATTTTACCCCAATGGACTTCGTGGTGCAGGTTCTCCAGCAGTTCTTCCACTTGAACCGCGAGAAGGCCACACACATCATGCTGCAAGTCCACACGCAAGGTCACGGCGTGTGTGGCGTTTATACCAAAGACGTGGCCGCCACGAAGGTCGAGCAGGTGTTGCAATATGCGAAAGCGCATCAGCATCCGCTTCAGTGCGTAATGGAGGAAAACTGATGATTGCCCAGGAGCTTGAAGTAAGCCTGCATATGGCGTTCATGGACGCACGGCGCAAGCGCCACGAGTTCATCAGCGTGGAGCATCTGCTGCTCGCGATGACCGACAATCCGTCGGCCGCAGAAGTGTTGCGAGCCTGCGGGGCGAATATCGACCAACTGAAGAAGCAACTGACCGACTTCATCGACGAGCACACGCCCACCGTGCCCGGCGAGACCGAAGTCGAAACCCAGCCCACCCTGGGTTTCCAGCGAGTGATCCAACGCGCGATCCTGCACGTGCAGTCGTCCGGCAAGAAGGAAGTGTCCGGCGCCAACATCCTCGTCGCCATCTTCGGCGAGAAGGACTCGCACGCGGTGTACTACCTGCATCAGCAAGGCATCTCGCGACTCGACGTCGTCAACTTCATCTCCCACGGCATCACCAAGCAGCGGTCGCAGCAGCCGCCGCAGGAGCCGCGCGACAGCAGCGGCGAGGCCGAGGGAGAGGAACAGGCCACCGGACCGGGCGGGGCGCTGGAGAACTACACCCAGAACCTCAACCAGATGGCGCGCGACGGCAAGATCGATCCGCTGATCGGCCGCGAGCACGAGCTGGAGCGCACGGTGCAGATCCTGTGCCGCCGCCGCAAGAACAATCCGCTCCTGGTCGGCGAGGCCGGCGTCGGCAAGACGGCGATCGCCGAAGGGCTGGCCCGCCGCATCGTCGCCGGCGAAGTGCCGGAAATCCTGTCCAAGTCCACCGTCTACGCGCTGGACATGGGCGCCCTCTTGGCCGGCACCAAGTACCGCGGCGACTTCGAGCAGCGGCTGAAGGCGGTGATCAAGCAGCTGACCGACGACAGCAACGCGATACTGTTCATCGACGAGATCCACACGCTGATCGGCGCCGGCGCGGCGTCGGGCGGCACGCTGGACGCGTCCAACCTGCTGAAGCCGGCGCTGTCCAACGGCAGCCTGCGCTGCATAGGCGCGACGACGTACAACGAGTACCGCGGCATCTTCGAGAAGGACAACGCGCTGTCCCGTCGCTTCCAGAAGATAGACGTCAGCGAGCCGACGGTGCAGCAGACGGTGGAAATCCTCAAGGGCCTGAAGTCGCGCTTCGAAGCCCACCACGGCGTCAAGTACACGCAGTCGGCGCTGTCGACCGCGGCCGAGCTGTCGGCGCGCTACATCAATGACCGCCATCTGCCGGACAAGGCCATCGACGTGATCGACGAGGCCGGCGCCGCGCAGAAGATCCTGCCGAAGTCTCGGCAGAAGAAGGTGATCAACAAGTCCGAGATCGAGGAGATCGTCGCCAAGATCGCCCGCATTCCGCCCAAGACCGTCTCCAGCGACGACAAGAACGTGCTGAAGAACCTGGAGCGCGACCTGAAGAACGTGGTGTTCGGCCAGGAAAAGGCGATCGAGGGACTGGCCAGCGCGATCAAGATGACGCGTTCCGGCCTGGGCAACCCGCAGAAGCCTATCGGGTCCTTCCTGTTCTCCGGGCCGACCGGCGTCGGCAAGACCGAGCTGGCGCGCCAGCTGGCCTACATCCTCGGCGTCGAGCTGATCCGCTTCGACATGTCCGAGTACATGGAGCGCCACGCGGTGTCCCGGCTGATAGGCGCGCCTCCGGGCTATGTCGGCTTCGAACAGGGCGGCCAGCTGACCGAAGCGATCAACAAGCATCCGTACGCGGTGGTGCTGCTGGACGAGATCGAGAAGGCGCATCCGGACATCTACAACGTCCTGCTGCAGGTGATGGACCACGGCACGCTGACCGACAACAACGGCCGCAAGGCGGACTTCCGCAACGTGGTGCTGATCATGACCACCAACGCCGGCGCCGAATCGTTGTCCAAGCCGTCCCTGGGCTTCACCCAGACCAAGGTGGCCGGCGACGAGATGGGCGACATCAAGCGGATGTTCAGCCCCGAGTTCCGCAACCGCCTGGACGCCATCATCCCGTTCGGCATGCTGGACGAGCAGATCATCCTGCAGGTGGTGGACAAGTTCCTGATGCAGCTGGAGCAGCAGCTGGCGGAGAAGCACGTCGACATCCACTTCACCGACGAGCTGCGCCGCTACCTGGCGAAGAACGGCTTCGACCCGCTGATGGGCGCGCGTCCGATGGCCCGCCTGATCCAGGACACGCTGCGCAAGGCGCTGGCCGACGAGTTGCTGTTCGGCAGGCTGGTGGCCGGCGGCGAGGTCACGGTCACCGTCGCAGACGACAAGGTGGAACTGCTGTTCGACCAGAGCGCGCTGGCGGCCGAACCGGTCTGATCGCCGTCGTTCCGCTCTAGACAGAAGACCCGGCCATGCCGGGTCTTTTTCTTTCCGGCCTCAGCCGCGCGGATGGTGGCGGGCGTGCAGCTGCTTCAGCCGCTCGCGCGCGACGTGGGTATAGATCTGGGTGGTCGAGATGTCCGCATGGCCCAACAGCAGCTGCACCACGCGCAGATCGGCGCCGTGGTTGACCAGATGGGTGGCGAAGGCATGGCGCAGCATGTGCGGGCTGACCCTGGCCAGGCCCTGGCGGGCCGCGTACTGCGAGATCAGATGCCAGGCCATCTGCCGCGTCATGCCGGCCTTGCGCTGGGTGACGAAGACGGCGTCGCACGGCAGGCCGGCCAAGAGCAGCGGCCGCGCCGCCTTCAGGTATCGCAGCAGCCAGTCCTGGGCGATCTCGCCCAGCGGCACCAGCCTCTCCTTGCTGCCCTTGCCCATCGTCTTCACCACGCCGTCCAGCAGGTTCAACTGGTTCAGCGTCATGCCGACCAGTTCCGACACCCGCAGGCCGCTGGCGTACAGCACTTCCAGCATCGCCCGGTCTCGCAGGCCCAGCGGCGTCTCCACGTCCGGCGCCGCCAGCAGCGCCTCGACGTCGACTTCGGACAAGGACTTCGGCAGCCTCGCCCCCTGTTTCGGCGCGGCCAGTCTCGCGCTGGGGTCGTCGGCGCGCGCGCCGCTGCGCAGCAGATGCTGGTAATAGCGGCGCAGCGCCGACGTCAGCCGCGCGCGGGTGGCCGGCTTCTCGCTGGCGGCACCGGCCAGCATCGCGCCTTCCAGCTCGTCCGGGCCGGCCGCCTGCAGCGTGGCGCCCTGCTCGGCCAGCCTGGCGGCCAGCTTGGACAGGTCGCGGCGGTAGGCGGCCAGCGTGTTCTGCGACAGGCCGTCCTGCAACCACAGCTGGTCGAGGAAGGCGTCTATGCTGTCCTTATCCGAGCTCATGTCGCAGCAGCCATCGCTTGATGTCCAGCGTCTCGTCGCCGCGGGACTGGTTGAAGCCGCCGAGACCGGCGCTCGCCACCACGCGGTGGCAGGGCACGATGACCGGTATCGGATTGCGCCCGCAGGCGCCGCCGACGGCGCGCGGCGACGACGACAGCTCGCGCGACAGGTCCAGGTAGCGGCGGGTCTCGCCGCACGGTATCGCCGCGATCCGCTCCCATACCCGCAGCTGGTACGGCGTGCCGAGCAAGCGCCACGGCACGGTGAAGACATGGCGCGGATCGGCGTAATAGGCGTCCAGCTGCCTCGCCACTTCCGCCTCCAGGCTGCCCGGCGCGGGCGGACACAAGATCGCATCCGCCGGCAGGAAGCGCAGCTCGCGCAACTCGCCGGCTTCGCAGCGCACGCCCAGCCGGCCGAACGGCGCGGCGATCACCACACTATGGCCCATGCCCGTTCCCCCAATGAAAAAAGCGCAAGGCCAGGCCTTGCGCTTTGATGATAGCGGCGGTCGCCGGCAGGATTAACCCTGCTTGCGGGCCGGCAGCTTTTCCTTGATGCGTGCGGACTTGCCGGTACGACCACGCAGGTAGTACAGCTTGGCGCGACGCACGTCGCCGCGGCGCTTCACTTCAACGGAAGCCACCAGCGGGGAGTAGGTCTGGAAGGTACGCTCAACGCCTTCGCCGGCGGACATCTTGCGCACGGTGAACGCGCTGTTCAGGCCGCGGTTGCGCTTGGCGATCACAACGCCTTCGTAAGCCTGCAGACGTTCGCGGTTGCCTTCCTTCACCTTGACTTGAACCACGACGGTATCGCCCGGGGCGAATTCCGGCAGGGTCTTGCCCAGGCGGGCGATTTCTTCTTGCTCGAGTTTCTGGATCAGATCCATGTTTTACTCCGGTCTGTTCTGGATATCTTGTTCCTGCTGGTACTCCGCCAGCAGCCGAGATTCCTGTTTTGTCAAAACGCGGTCCTGCAGCAGCTCGGGCCGACGTTTCCACGTCCTGCCCAGCGACTGCTTGAGCCGCCATTTGGCGATCAGGGCATGATTACCGGACAACAGCACGTCCGGCACCCGCATGCCCCGATACTCTTCGGGTCGGGTGTAGTGCGGACAGTCCAGGAGACCGTCCACGAATGAGTCTTCGTACGCCGATTGCGCATCGTTCAGCACGCCCGGCAACAAGCGCACCACCGCGTCGGCCAGCACCATCGCCGGCAATTCGCCGCCGGACAGCACATAGTCGCCGATCGAGATTTCCTCATCGACCTCGGTGGCGATCAAACGCTCGTCTATGCCTTCGTAGCGTCCGCACAGCAGGATCAGGCCCTGCCGCTGCGACAGCTCCGCCGCCTTCGCGTGGCTGAGCCTGGTGCCCTGCGGCGACAGGTAGACCACGTGGCTGGCCTCGACGCCGGCTTCGCGCTGACGCGCGCGCGCGGCGGCTATCGCCTGCTCCAGCGGCTCGATCTGCATCACCATGCCGGGACCGCCGCCGTAGGGCCGGTCATCCACCCGACGATAATTGTCGTGGGTGAAATCGCGCGGATTCCAGGCCTGAAAATGCCAGAGACCCAAGTCGAGCGCCCGCTGGCTGACGCCGAAGCGGGCAATCGAGTCGAACATCTCGGGGAACAGCGTCACCGCGTCGATCTGCATCAGTAATCCAGACCCCAGTCCACCAGGATGCGGCCTTCGGCCAGCACCACCTCCAGCACATGCTGATCCACGAACGGGATTAGCCGCTGCTGACCGGCGTCGTCCTTCACCACCAGCACGTCGTTGGCGCCGGTTTCGAGAAGGCTGTCCACATTGCCCAGCGTTTCGCCCTGCCGGTTCAGCACCGCCAGACCGATCAGATCGGTCCAGTAGTATTCGCCGTCGCCGGCTTCCGGCAGCTCGCTGCGCGGAACGGCGATCTGCATGCCGCGCAGCGACTCGGCCGCGTCGCGGTCCTCGACGCCTTCCAGCTTGGCCGCCAGGGCCTTGGGCTGGAGCGCGCCGTTTTCGAATGCGTACGGCTTCCAGCTGCCGCTTTTGCCCAACCACCAGGTCGGGTAATCGAACAGGCTGTCAGCGTATTCGGTATCGGCGTGGATTTTCACCCAGCCCTTGATACCGAAGGCGCCGCGCACAAAGCCCATTACTACGAGATCTTCGTCGCGCATGCGCCCAATTCCGTCTTGATGTCGGATAGCCGGATTAAGCGGCTACGACTTTCTGCTCTTTCAGCAGCTTGGCAACGGAGTCGGACAGCTGGGCGCCAACGCCGACCCAGTAGTTCAGACGGTCCATGGTGAAGCGGACGCGCTCTTGCTTCTCGTTGGCTACCGGGTTGTAGAAGCCAACGCGCTCGATGAAGCGACCGTCACGACGGTTGCGGGAATCGGTCACCACGATGTTGTAGAACGGACGGTTCTTGGCGCCGCCGCGGGCCAGACGAATCACTACCATTGTCGATTGTCCTTGAAAACGGATATAGAAAAGCCCACGATTTTAGGGCAGTTTTCCCTTATCTTGCAAGCGCTTAATGCGGGTCTGTGCCGGACAGGCCACTTACAGCGTTTTCAGCACCAGCGTCAGCGCCCTGTCCTCGGGATGCGGCTCGGCGCTAAATCCCAGTTTATGCATCAGTTTCAGCATCGCCTTGTTGCCGGCCAGCACCTCGCCGCGCATCGTCGTCAGGCCCTGCTCGCGCGCCGCGTCGAACAGCGCCTGCATCAACAGATTGCCTATGCCGCGCCCCTGCCAGTTGTCGGCCACCTCCAACGCGAACTCGCAGGCCTCGTTGTCCGGATCGGTGATGAAGCGGGCCACCGCCAGCATTTCCTCGCCGGCCTCGCCGTCCCGCGTCATCGCCAGCGCCATCTCCCGGTCGTAGTCGAGCTGGGTGAAGCGGACCAGCATGCTCTGCGACAGCTGCTTGATGCTGGACAGGTAGCGGTTGTAGCGGCTCTCCTCGGACAGATTGCGGACGAAGGCCTGCTGCATGTCCGCGTCCTCGGGCCGGATCGGCCGTATCATCACCGGCGTGCCGTCCGACAGCTTGGCGCACACCATCATATGGGTCGGATACGGCATGATGGCCATGTGGCCGTAGCGCTTCAGGTCGGCGCGCGCCGGCCTGACGAAGATGCGGGCGTCCAGCGCGATCACCCCCTGCTCGTCGGCCACCAGCGGATTGATGTCCATCTCCGTCAGCTGCGGCAGCTCGCACACCATTTCCGACACTTTCAGCAGCACATGGCGCAACTCGTCCACATCGACCGGGGGCAGGTTCTTGAACGGCCCCAGCAATTGGCCGATCCGGGTCTGGCTGATCATGCTGTCGACCAGATAATCGTTCAACGGCGGCAGCGACAGCGCCAGATCGCGCATCACCTCCACCGCGATGCCGCCGGCGCCGAAGGCGATCACCGGGCCGAAGGCGGGATCGCGCGCGACGCCGACGATCAGCTCGCGCGCGAAGCGGCGCTTGCGCATCGGCTGCACCGTCACGCCGTCGATGCGGGCGTCGGGCCGCGCCTGCCTCGCGCGGCTGATGATGGCGTCGAAAGCGCTGCGCAGCGTGCCCTCGTTGCTGATATTGAGCTCGACGCCGCCGACGTCGGATTTGTAGACGATGTCCGGCGAATCGATCTTCAGCACCACCGGATAGCCTATCTTCACCGCCTGCCTGACCGCCTGGTCGGCGTTGCGCGCCAGCGCCGTCGGATTGACCGGGATGCCGAAGGCCGCCAGCACCTGCTTGGACTCCCTTTCGGACAGAACCCCCCTGCCCTCGGCCAGCGCCGCGTCCATCACCTTGCGCGCCGCCGCGACGTCCGGCTCGGCGCGCCGGCCCTCCAGCGGCCCCGGCGTCTGCAGCAGCAGCTGCTGGTTGCGCTGGTAGGCCGCCAGATGGCGGAAGACCTCGATGCCGTATTCCGGCGCGCGGAAATGGGCGCACTTGGCCTTGGAAAACAGTTCCCGGCTTTCCGACACCTTGGCGTCGCCGAGCCAGGACAGGAACAGCGGCTTCGCGGTCTCGCGCTGCAGGCCTATCATCAGCTGGGCGGTGGTCAGGTGGTCGGTGCCGGCCTGCGGCGTGAAGATCACCATCACCGCGTCGACACCGGGGTCGTCGACGCAGGCCTTGACCGCGGTGCGGAAGCGCATCGGACTGGCGTCGCCTATGATGTCCAGCGGATTGCGCCGCGACCAGTTGCGCGGCAGCACGCCGTCCAGCAGGCCCATGGTCTGCTCGCCCAGCTGGGCCAGCTCGACGCCGTAGTCTATGGCGCTGTCGGCCGCCAGCATGCCGGGACCGAAGCCGTTGGAGACGATGGCCAGCCGCTTGCCGCCGACGCGGTAGTTCGCCGCCAGCACCTTGGCGGCGGTGAACAGCTGGGCGATCGACGACACGCGGAGCACGCCGGCCCGCGCCAGCGCCGCGTCGAAGGCGTCGCCGCTGGCCACCAGATTGCTGGCGTGGGTCTGCCCGCCGCCGGCCGCTTCGAAACGACCGGACTTGATCACCACCACCGGCTTGGTGCGCGCGGCGGCCCGCAGTGCCGACATGAAGCGGCGCGCGTCGTGGATGTGGTGCACGTGCAACAGAATGCCCTGGGTGGCGCTGTCGGCCACCAGGTAATCGAGTATCTCGCCGAAGCCGACATCCAGCGCCCCGCCCAGCGAGATCACGCTGGAGAAGCCTATCTCCTTGCTGTCGGCCCAATCGAGCATCGCCGCGCACAGCGCCGACGACTCCGACACCAGCGCCAGATTGCCGGGCCTGACCTTGCCGCCGTAATTGCTGGCGTTGAAGCCGGCCACTGGCCGCATCAGCCCCAGCACATTGGGTCCCAGGATGCGGATGCCGAAATGGCGAGCGATCTCCAGCGCCTCGTTGACCAGTTCCTGCTCCAGCAGTTCGCTGTCGGAAAACTCCTTGGCCAAGAGCACCGCCTTGACGCCCTTCTTGCCGCAATCCTTGATGATGGCCGGCAGCGAGCGTATCGCCGTCACCACCACGGCCAGTTCGACCGGCTCGTCGATCAGCCGCACCGAGGCTACCGCCGGCATGCCGCCGACGACCTTGTGGTTCAGGTTGACCGGGAACAGCTTGCCCTGGAAGGAACCGGCCAGCAGGCTGGCGAACACCGCCTGGCCGATGGAGCCGGGACGGTCGCTGGCGCCGACCACGGCCACGGTGCGCGGGGAAAACAGCGGAGTCAGGTAGTGCGGCCTCATGCGCGCTTGTCCTTAAGGAAAACGATGTCTATCGATGCCGGGGGCTGCCAGATTACGCGATCGCGGCTGAATCCGCGCGGCGCCGGCCGACGGCGTGCCGCGCCCCTTGATCATGGGGCAGGCCCGGAGCCGCCATGTTGACCGCGGGCAAATCGGCGCCAGATGCGTTTCCCGCGACGCTCGCAGGCAATTTTCGGCCTATCCGCGCCCAGCCAGTAGCGCAGTCTTTACAATATTGCTAATCTTTACTATTTCGCAACAAACGTTTATTGCGCTGCACCAATGCAACCGGGGAGGATCCGAATCCGCCCGGCCAGGAGCCGATACACCATGACGAAACGCGTCGTCACCCTCGCTCATTATTACACCCAGCCCGAGATCCAGCAGATGGCGGACAAGGTGGGCGACAGCCTGGAGCTGTCGCTGTACGCCAAGGAAGCCCAGGCCGACATCATCGTCTTCGCCGGCGTGCGCTTCATGGCCGAAACCGCGAAGATCCTCAATCCACAAGCCACCGTGATCCTGCCGGACGCCGGCTCCACCTGCTCGCTGGTGACCCAGACCGACGTCGCCGAGCTGACGCAATGGCGCAAGCGCTACCCCGACCACGTCCATGTGTCGTACATCAATTCCAGCGCCGAACACAAGGCGGTGTCCGACTGGATCGTCACCAGCCGCAACGTCGACGACATCATCGCCCATCTGTACGCCGAGGGTAAGCAGGTGATCTTCTCGCCCGACCGCAATATGGGCGGCTACCTGAACGATCTGTACGGCTACGACATGCCGCTGTGGTCGGCGGTGTGCGAGGTGCACGACAAGTTCAACGAGGCCGCGCTGGACGAGGCCTTCGCGGCGGCGTCCGGCGACAAATACCTGATCGCCCACCCGGAAAGCCCGCTGCCGGTGCTGAAGAAGGCCGACTACGTCGGCTCCACTTCCGGCATGCTGAACTGGGTGAAGAGCTATCAGGGGAATCCGAAAGCGGTGATCTTCGTCGCCACCGAGGACGGCATCCTGTACAACATGGGCCTCGCCCGCCCCGACCTCGATCTGCGCCAGGCGCCGATCTACGCCGGCTGCCAGTGCAACTCCTGTCCGTACATGAAGATGAATACCATAGAGGCGGTCAAGCGCGCCCAGCAGGGACAGGGCCTGGAGATAGACTATCTGTCCGCCGAGCAGATGGACGCCGCGCGCGTGCCGATCGAGCGGATGCTGGAATTCAGCAAACGCTACTACGCCTAACTTGGCCCAGAAACCCGCCGCCCGCGGGTTTTTTTACGGGCCGCGCGCCGCGGCGGCCCTATCCGCTGTCATGTCGGCGGCGCTACAATTACGCGGTAAACACTGAAAGACGGTATGAAGTTTCTGCTCAGCAACGACGACGGTTATTTCGCGCCTGGCCTGGCCATGCTGGCCCAGACGCTGCAACGCTATGGAGAAGTGGCGGTGGTGGCGCCGGAACGCGATCGCAGCGGCGCCAGCAACTCGCTGACGCTGGACCGGCCGCTGACCGTGCGCCAGGCGGCCAACGGCTTTTACTACGTCAACGGCACGCCGACCGACTGCGTGCACCTGGCCGTCACCGGCCTGCTCGATTTCAAGCCGGACATGGTGTTCAGCGGCATCAACAACGGCCCGAACATGGGCGACGACACGCTGTACTCCGGCACCGTGGCCGCCGCCACCGAGGGCTTCATGCTGGGCATCCCCTCGGTCGCCGTCTCGCTGGCCGGCTATAGCGGCCGCCATTTCGCCAGCGCCGGCAAGGTCGTCGAACAACTGGTAGAGCGCTGCCTCGCCGACCCGTTCGCGCAGCCGGTGCTGCTGAACGTCAACGTGCCCGACATCGCGCCGGAGGAACTGGGCGCCTTCGCCGTCACCCGACTGGGCCGCCGGCACGCCGCCCAGCCGGTGATCAAATCGCAGAATCCGCGTGGAGAAACGATATACTGGGTAGGACCGGTCGGCGCGGTGCAGGACGCCGGCGCCGGCACCGACTTCGGCTGCGTCGCAGCCGGGCAGGTGTCGGTGACCCCGCTGATGCTGGATTTGACCGCCTACGGGCAATTGGACAGGATTTCCACATGGCTGCACCGCTGACACAGAACGGCCAGGCATACGGCATGCTTTCCGAGCGCACGCGCCGGCGCATGACCGACCGCCTCCGCCAGCACGGCATCAGCGACGACAGGGTGCTCAAGGCCATGCACGAGGTTCCGCGACATCTGTTCGTCGACCAGGCGCTGGCCACCCGCGCCTACGACGACGTGTCGCTGCCGATAGGCCACGGCCAGACGATTTCGCAGCCGCTGACGGTGGCGCGGATGAGCGAATTGCTGCTCCAGGGCCGCCAGCCCGGCAAGATTCTGGAGATAGGCACCGGCTGCGGCTACCAGACCGCGGTACTGCTGAAAGCCGGCGCCGAAGTGTATTCGATGGAACGACTGGGCGCGATTCTTGACCAAGCCAGACGCAATCTTCGCGCCGCCAAGCTGGTCCACGCCCGGCTGGTGCACGGGGACGGCAATGTCGGCCTGCCGGAAGCCGCGCCGTTCGACGGCATCATCATCACCGCCGCCGCGCGCACGGTGCCGGCCGCGCTGGTCGAACAACTGGCGGACGGCGGGCGGCTGGTCCTGCCGCTGGGCGACGAGGAGCAGCACTTGTGGCTGCTGGAAAAAACCGCCCAGGGCGTGCAGAAGACCAAGCTGGATCCGGTGAAATTCGTTCCATTGCTGAACGGGCGCAGTTGAAACTGCAAAAACGCAACACTTGCGCTGTCAGACAATCAAGCAAAACTCAAACTTCAACGATTCGACAAAAAAACATGCTAAAAATGCATTGCAGGTATGCGTATATATTAGTCGCTGCAATTGGCGCAACCCTGGCCGGTTGCAGCAGCATCGCGCAGCAGGCCGCGCCGGTGGAAAGCGCGGTATCGGCCCCGGTGGCCGCCGGCAAGCCGGCCCAGCCGGTCGCGGCGCCGGACAACACCGTCGCCACGCCGTACCGCGAGCAGGGCAACCTGAACATGCAGCCGGTGGACAAGGCGGCCGCGGTCGCCGATGGTAACGGCAGCTATGTGGTGAAGCCCGGAGACAACCTGTTCCGCATCTCGCTGAACCACGGCTTGAAATACAAGGACGTCGCCGCCTGGAACAATCTGCCCGACACCAATATCAAGGTCGGCCAGGTGCTGCGCTTGACGCCGCCGGGCGGCCCGGCTCCGGCGGCCGCCGTCCCGGCCGCGCGTCCGGCGCCGGAAGCGACGGCGGCCGATCACGCGGCGGCCCAGGCTGGCGCTGCGGCAACGGTAAAGGCCTATCCGAAGGCCCTGAAGCTGCCATACGGCAGCGATGCGGTGAAAGACCTGGCGGCCCAGAGCGAGGGACGCGCGGGAGACAAGCACAACGCTCAGGCATCGACCCCGGCCAGCGCCCCGCTGCCGGGCAAGAAGCCGGAAGCCAGCGCGGTCGTGACCACGCCGGCCAAGGACGCCAGCGCGCCGACCGCCCAGGAAGACGCGGTGGCATGGTTGTGGCCGACCGAGGGCAAGATCAGCAAAGGCTATTCGGAAAACAACAAGGGGATTGAAATCAACGGGCGCCTAGGTCAGCCGGTGCTCGCAGCTGGAGATGGCAAGGTGGTGTACAGCGGCGCCGGGCTGCGGGGCTACGGCAAGCTGATCATCATCAAACACAACAAGACCTTCCTGTCGGCTTACGCGCATAACAGCCAATTGCTGGTCAAGGAGGGACAGTCTGTCAAGAAAGGGCAGAAGATTGCCGAAATGGGCAATTCCGATGCCGACCAAGTCAAGCTGCACTTCGAGATCCGCCGATTCGGCAAGCCGGTGGACCCGATGCAGTATCTTGAACACAAGTCCTGACCGGGCGTAGCCAGCTACCCCCGCCGGGACAAGACAGCGACGGGGGTAGCGAGATGAGCAACGAAACCGACATCCTGGACGAGAACGAGCTTCTCGACGAGGAAAACAGCGAAGAAGCCGCGGCCGAGGCGGAAACCGACGAGGCTTCCGACAGCACCGCGGTATTCGAGGACGTCGTCGCCGACGTCACCCAGATCTATCTGAACGACATCGGCAACAACGCCCTG
Source organism: Chromobacterium sp. CV08 (assembly GCF_051129845.1). NCBI lineage: Bacteria > Pseudomonadati > Pseudomonadota > Betaproteobacteria > Neisseriales > Chromobacteriaceae > Chromobacterium > Chromobacterium sp. CV08. Next base: position 1,246,048 of record NZ_CP150453.1, on the reverse strand, counting down.
CTGACGCCGCAGGAGGAACTGGCGCTGGCGCGGCGCGTCGTGGCGGGCGAGTTCGAGGCCCGCCAGAAGATGATCGAACACAATCTGCGGCTGGTGGTGAACATCGCCAAGCATTACATCAACCGCGGACTGGCGCTGCTCGACCTGATAGAGGAAGGCAATATCGGCCTGATGCACGCGCTGGAGAAGTTCGATCCGGAGCGCGGCTTCCGCTTCTCCACCTATGCCACCTGGTGGATACGCCAGAGCATAGAGCGCGCGATCATGAACCAGTCGCGCACCATCCGCCTGCCGGTGCACGTGATCAAGGAATTGAACGTCTACCTGCGCGCCTCCCGCCATCTGGAAAGCCAGATCGGCCGCGAACCCAGCATAGAGGAAATCGCCCACCTGGTCGGCAAGCCGGTCGAAGACGTGCGCAAGGTGATGAATCTGAACGAGCGCATGGCCTCTCTGGACGCGCCGCTGGACATCGACCCGATGCTGTCGATAGGCGAGTCGATTCCCGACGAGCAGCACGAGGAACCGGAACTGCAGCTGCACAACAGCCAGCTGGAGATGTTCGTCCACGACTGGCTGAGCCAGCTGAACGAGAAGCAGCGGCTGGTCATCGAGCGGCGCTACGGCCTCAACGGCTACGAGATCTGCACGCTGGAGGAACTGGCCGCCTCGCTGAGCCTGACCCGCGAGCGGGTGCGCCAGATCCAGATCGAGGGACTGGAGCAACTGCGCCGCATCCTGCGCCGCAAAGGCATCTCTCGCGACTTCCTGCTCTGAAGCGCCGCCGTTCCCGTCGGCCCGGCCAATGCCGGGCCTTTTCATTTCCAGCGCCGCGCCCGCCGCAGCCAGCGCCGCGCCCGGATCGCGTCCGGCTGCGGCGCACGATAGCGCAAATCGATGTATTCGCCGACCAGCGCCTTCAGGCGGCGGTAATCGTCGCGCGGCAAGGCCCTCGCGGCCTTCAGCAATTCCAGCGGCCCCTGCGACGGCGCCACCGCTACGCCGCGCCGCGCCAGCCGCCGCCTCAGCAGCGCCCATCCTTCCGGCAGCGGCGGCCCGCCCGGCCTGCGCCGCCACCACCACATCAACGGCAGCAGCGCCGGCAGCAAGGCGATCAGCAGGCCGCGCGTCACGCTGGCGGCGTCGACCCGCCTCCCAAGCCCCAGCCGCTGGAACAGGCCCTGCTGACGGTCGGCGTCGTAGCCGACCACCCATTGCTGCCAGGCGAAATCGACCGCCTGCCATTGCTGCCTTGCGCGCCGCCACCAGCGCGGCGGCAGTATCGCCGCGGCGCCTCCGTCGCCGCGCAGGGCCGGCAGCGCCTGTTCCGCCCCCTGCTCCAAGCGGCCCGGCGACACCGCCGCGGTCGGGTCGACCCGCAGCCACTGCCCGCCGTCGGCCAGCCAGACTTCGACCCAGGCATGGGCGTCGGACGAGCGCACCTGCCAGAAGCGGCCGACCGGATTGTATTCGCCGCCCTGGTAGCCGACCACCACCCGCGCCGGAATGCCGGCCGCGCGCGCGAGAAAGGCGAAGGCCGACGCGTAGTGCTCGCAAAAACCCTGGCGGCTGCCGAACAGCAGCCCGTCGATGGCCTGTCCGTCCAGCAGCGGCGGCTGCAGCGTGTAGCGGAATCCGCCGCGCCTCAGGTATTGCAGCGCCTCGCGGACGAAGCCGCGCGCATCGCCGGCGCCGGCCGCCAGCCTGGCGGCCAATGCCCGGCTTTGCGGATTGCCCGGCGGCAGCCGCAGATAGAAGGCCTGCTCTCGCCCGGACAAGGACGCCAGATAGCGGCCGCCCAGCCCGCTTTCCAGCGAGAAGCGCGCCAGTTCGTCGCGCTTCTCGTCCAGCCGCAGCAGCCCGCCGGCCTCCAGCCTGATGTCGGCCTCCGGCGCCTGCGGCAGGTCCAGCGCCGGCAGCCTGCCCCTGTCCGGCTTCAGCAACAGGCTGTAGCGCAACGGGCGCCCGCCGGCCAGCGCCGCGCGCTCGCCCTGCTGCCCGCCGACGCCTATCCAGCGCCGGCCGTCGAAATCGTCCAGCAGCAGCACCCGCCAGTACAGCTGGTCCGGCGTCGGCGCCTCCCCGGCGAAGACCGCGGCGAACGCCGGCTCGCGGTTCAGGATCAGCTGGCTGATGCTGCCCGGCTCCATATCGTCGCCCAGGCCGCTGGAGGCGGCGCGGCGCGGCTCCGGCACGCTCCACAGCGGCTCCGGCAGCCTGGGCATCAGCACGAACAGCGCCAGCATCATCGGCAGCGACAACAGCAGCGCCTGCGCGGCGCTGCGCCAGCTGCCGCGCGGCGCGCCGCCGGCCAGCGCCGCGGTGGCCCAGGTCAGCAGCAGCAGGTCGGCGACCAGCCAGGCCGCCATCGCCGGCGACTGGTCGAACAGCAGCGGCATCGCCGCCAGAAAGAAGCCCAGCGCCAGCAGCACCCGCCAGTCGCGCAAGCTGGCGGTCTCGTAGGCCTTGAAGGCGAGCAGCAGCACCAGCAGCGCCACGCCCCCCTCGCGGCCGACCAGCGTGCGCAAGCTCAGCCACAGCGCCGCCACCGCCAGCAGCAGCGTCGGCAGCAGCAGCCAGCGCGACGGCATAGCCGCGCCGCGGCGCGCCAGCCAGCCGCGCCCCAGCAAGGCCAGCGCACACAAGGCCGGCACCCATGGCGGCAGAAACCAGGCCAGCGGCAAGATGGTCCAGCCCAGCGCCAGCAGCGCCGGGCCGCCGCGCGGCGGCACCTCGACGCCTGTCATGCGTCCCTCCCGAACAAGGCCAGCGCGGACAGCGCCTGCTCGCGCTGCCTCGGCTGCGGGCCGATTTCTCCGTCGGGCAACAGCAGGCGGTAGCGGCGCCGGCGCTGCTCGCACTCCTCGACGCGCCAGGCCAGCCGCGACAGCCGCCACTCGATATCCGGCTCGCGGCCGTAGTCGCGCCAGTCCAGCAGCAGCTCCTCGGCGCCGCCGTCGCCGACGAAGCGCTTGCTGGCCAGTACGTCTCGCCGGGCCAGCACCTTCCAGGCGATCTGCCGCGGCGCGTCGCCGTGCCGATAACTGTCCAGATGGGAAAAGTCGTCGCCGCCGGACCTGGCCGCGCCACCGCTGCCGCCGTCCCCGCCGCTGCGGCCGCGCATCGCGTCCGGCAGCGGCGCCGGGTACACCAGCAGCCGCGCCCGCAGCCGCGGCACCGCCCAGGCCCGGATCAGGCCGAACGGCGCGTCGCTCTCTACGACGAACGGCGGCAGCTCCAGCCAGCCGCGCCTTCCGGTGGCCAGCGCCAGCTCGACGCGGACCTCGCCATCGCCGTCCAGCAGGCAATCGACGGTCTCGCCATCGCTCAGCCGCAGCCGCAGCCGCCGTTGCAATGGCAAGGGGTTGTCCAGCCACAGCCGGAAAACGGCGCGCTCCCCGGCGAACACCGCCGCGCCGGGCTCGGCGCGCAGCCCCAGGCCGGACAGCTGGCGATAGGCCATCAGCACCGCCACCAGCACCAGGCTGGCGATCCAGAACGCCAGCGCGTAGGCCAGGCTGACCTGGTAATTGAGCGCGCCCACCCACACCGCCAGCGCCACCGCCAGCAGCAGCAGGCCGAAGCGGGTCGGCAGCAGATAGATGCGGCGCTGCGACAGCCGGCAGCGCTCCTCCAGCGGCTGCCGCTGCCACCACCAGCGCCGGAGCCGATCACGGAATGGCGACATTGGCGAGCAAGCGTCCCAACTCTCGTTCGACATCCATGCCGGAGGCCGCCTGCAGCCGGTGCGCCGCCACCGGCAGGAAGACCGCCTTGACGTCCTCCGGCAGCAGATGGTCGCGGCCGGACAGCAAGGCCCAGCCGCGCGCCGCGGCCGCCAGCGCCTGGCCGGCCCGGGGACTGAGGCCGGTGGAGAACAGCCCCCCCTGGCGGGTGGCGTCCAACAGGGCCAGCAGATAGTCGGCCAGCGCCGGCGTCACCGGCAACGCCGCCGCCCGGCGCTGCAGCGCCGACAATTCCTCTGCGCCCATCACCGGCCGGAAGCGCTGCAGCAAGGCGCGCCTGTCCTCCCCCATCAGCAGCGCGCGCTCGGCCTCCCGCGGCGGGTAGCCTAGAGAAATCCGCATCAGGAAGCGATCCAGCTGCGACTCCGGCAACGGGAAGGTGCCCAGTTGCTCGCCCGGATTCTGGGTGGCGATGACGAAGAACGGCGACGGCAGCGCGTGGGTCGCGCCGTCTATCGACACCTGCCTCTCCTCCATCGCCTCCAGCAGCGCCGACTGCACCTTGGGCGAGGCGCGGTTGATCTCGTCCGCCAGCAGCACCTGGGTGAAGACCGGTCCCTGGTGCAGTTCGAAGCGGCCGCTGTCGCGCTGGTAGATGCTGACGCCGAGGATATCGGCCGGCAGCAGGTCGCTGGTGAACTGCACCCGGCGATAGTCCAGCCCCATCACGGCGGCGAGCCCGTGCGCCAGCGTGGTCTTGCCGACTCCGGGCACGTCGTCGATCAGCAGGTGGCCGCCGGCGATCAGGCAGGCGAAGGCCAGGCGGATCGCCTGCGGCTTGCCCAGAATCAAGGTGTTCAATTGCCGGTAGGCCAGGGAGAGTGATTGCATTTGACCCCGCTTGCGCGCAGTATTTATCAAATTCACATATTATTGTAAGCGCGCAGGAGCCTTCGTGTTCACTTGGCTGAAGAACCGCCTGCAGCGGAACGGGCTGACCGCCTACGTCACGCATCCCGACTGCCTGCAACACAATATGGGGGTGGGCCACCCCGAGTGCCCGGAACGATTGACCGCCATCCGCGACCAGTTGATGGCCTCGCAGATTTTCGACAGCCTGCAGCAGATAGAGGCGCCCGAGGTCAGCGACCAGCAGCTGGCGCGGGTGCATCCGCCGCGCTACGTCGAATATCTGGAAGCCTGCTCGCCCGGCGTCGGCACCTTCCGGCTGGATCCGGACACCGCGATGTCGCCCGGCACGCTGCGGGCGGCGCGCCGCGCGGCCGGCGCGGTGGTGAAGGCGGTGGAGCTGGTCGCCGAGGACAAGGCGCCGAACGCCTTCTGCGCGGTGCGCCCGCCCGGCCATCACGCCGAAAGCGACAAGGCGATGGGCTTCTGCTTCTTCAACAATGTCGCAGTCGGCGTCGCCCACGCGCTGTCCCACTACCAGTTCGAACGGGTCGCGGTGGTGGACTTCGACGTCCACCACGGCAACGGCACCGAGGAAATCCTGCACGACGACCCGCGGGTGCTGATGGTGTCCATCTTCCAGCACCCGTTCTATCCGTACAGCGGCGACACGCCGCTGGGGCCGAACATGCACAATGTGCCGCTGAAGGCCGGCAGCGCAGGCCGCGAGTTCCGCGAAACGGTAGAAAACGTCTGGCTGCCGCTGCTGCACGAGTTCCAGCCGCAGATGCTGTTCATCTCGGCCGGCTTCGACGCCCACCGCGAGGACGACATGGGCTCGCTGGGCCTGACCGAATCGGACTACGAGTGGGTCACCCGCCACATGATGCAGATCGCCGACCAGTACTGCGCAGGCCGCGTCGTGTCGGTGCTGGAGGGCGGCTACGACCTGTCGGCGCTGGGCCGCAGCGTAACCGCCCACATACGCGTGCTGTCCGACGGCTGAACGCGGCAAGCAAAAAGCCGTCCCGGAGGACGGCTTTTTTCATTCCCGACGCGCGGTTCAGCCGGCGTCGCCCTTATTGCCTATCTTGTCTTCCTTCCCGGTCATCAGCTTGATCAGGTTGGACTTGTGGCGGTGGACCACCACGATGGCGATGATGATGCAGGTGCCGAAAAACACGCTTTGCGGCCCGACGATGAAAAAGGCGTAAACCGGCACCAAGACGCAGGCGACGATGGCCGACAGCGACGAGATCTTCACCACGAAGGCCATGAACAGCCAGGTGGCCAGCGCCGCCAGCGCCAGCCAGCCATTGATGCCGAACAGGATGCCGACCGCGGTCGCCACGCCCTTGCCGCCCTTGAAGCCGAAGAACACCGGCCACATATGGCCGAACAGCACAGCCAGCGCGCACAGCGCGATGCCCTGCTCGCCCAGGCCGTAGCGCGGCCCCAGCCAGGAGGCCAGCGCCACCGCCACCCAGCCCTTGACGCCGTCGCCGAGCAGCGTCAGCGCCGCGGCCAGCTTCTTGCCGCTGCGCAGCACATTGGTGGCGCCGGGGTTGCCGGAGCCGTAGCTGCGCGGATCGGCCATGCCCATCGCCTTGCTGACGATCACGGCGAAGGACAATGAACCGATCAGATAGGCGGCCAGCACAAAGGCAAATGCGGTCGTGGTCATGGTGGAGCGGTATCCGTTGCATTAGAATGGGAAGCTTCGGATTTTACGGTATCGGGCGCCAAAGCCCAACCACCTGACAGACAGATGGACATCATATTCCTGCGCGAAGTGCGCGCCGACACCGTGATCGGCGTGTACGACTGGGAGCGCAAAACCGCCCAGACCATAGAAATCGACCTGGAAATCGGCATTCCCAGCGACACGCCCTGCCACAGCGACAATATCGGCGACACCATACACTACGGCGTCGTCGTCGAGCGTCTGCGCCAATCGCTGGAAGAACAGCATTTCCTGCTGCTGGAGGCCCTGGCGGAGCATATCGCCAAGATGGTGCGCGAGGAATTCGGCGCGCCGTGGGTCAAGGTGGCGGTCACCAAGCTGGGCATACTGCCCGGCGTCAAGCATGTCGGCGTGCAGATAGAGCGCGGCCACCGGCCGCACTGAGCGCCCGCAGGCCCAGGCCTGTTCACGGTCTTTTCTCGAAAGGATCGCGGACAGGCGTTCAGTCGGTATTGAACTTCAGCTTCAGGCCGACGTCCTTGTTGTGCATCTTGACCGACAGATGGGTACGCTTGCCCAGATCGACGTTCGGCGCCAACCTCAGCGCGTGCCCGTCGGGGTCCTGCTCCAGCCGCACCGGCCCCAGCTGCAGGCCTTGCGGCTCCCTGTCCTGCCGCAGCACCTCCCGATCCCGCGGCGACGCGCACATCATGGCCTGCGGCAGGCAGGCCGCGCCGGCGGCCTGGCTTCCCAGCATGACGGCAAGCAGCAGCAGCGGGCGGCGCGCCATGGCGAAACTCCGGTCCTAGACACTTTCATCATGGACAAAGCGGCGCCGGCGTCAAGACCGCCGCTGATTTCAGCGATTGCGCATGAAGTCCGCGGTATTGTAAAAAGCTTCCAGCAGCTTGTCCTTCAACCACTCCTCCACAAGCAGTTCGCCCACCGCCCGCCGCATGCACAACATCCACTGGTCGCGGGCGTCCTCATCGACGGCGAACGGCATGTGGCGCATGCGCAAACGCGGATGGCCGAAGGCCTCCATGTACAAGGACGGCCCGCCCAGCCAGCCGGACAGGAACATGAACAGTTTCTGCCGCGAACCGGACAGGTCCTCCGGGTGCATGTCGCGCAGCGGCTTGACCGCCGGCTCGCTGTCCATGATGTCGTAGAATCGGTCCGTCAGCCAACGCACCACGCCCTCGCCGCCCAATAGCTGGTACGGCGTCATTTCCTGCACTTCGCTCAACTCGTTCTCCAGATGCCGGCGCGCGGCGCCGGCGATGATCTCCGCCGCCGTCACCGGCCGCAGAAGGAAAAGTCCAGTTGCGGCCTGAGGCCGCTGATGATCTCCGCCAGGGCCCGGCCGGAGCCGGCGCCCTCGGTCCAGCCCAGCGTGCCGTGCCCGGTGTTCAGATACAGCCTGCCTATGCGCGTTCCGCCTATCAGCGGCACATTGCCCGGCGTCGCCGGCCTCAGGCCGCTCCAGAAGCGCGCGGCGTCCCAGTCGCAGGCGTCGGGGAACAGCGCCCGGCCGCGCCGGATCAGCGCCTGGCAGCGCGCTGGATCGAGACTGGACGAGTAGCCGGACAGCTCGGCGGTGCCGGCGATGCGCAGGTCGTCCCCCAGCCGGCTGAACACCAGCTTGTGCGCGTCGTCGGTGATGCTGACCATAGGCGCGGCGGCCAGGCTCTTCACCGGCACCGTCGCCGAGTAGCCCTTGGCCGGATAGACAGGCAGTCTCAGGCCCAGCGGCGCCGCCAGCAGCGGCGAATGGCTGCCCAGCGCCAGCACGTAGGCGTCGGCCGTCACCCGCTGGTAGGCGCCGTCCGGTCCGGTCACCGACACGGCGGACACCTCTCCCGCGGCCGTTTCCAGCGCATTGATCCGGGTATTGTAACGGAACTCGACGCCGAGGCCGGCGGCCGCGGCGGCCAGCCCGCAGGTGAACAGATGGACGTCGCCGGAGGCGTCGTCGGGACACCAGCTGGCGCCGGCGAGGGACGGCAGCGCCGTCGCCAGCGCCGGCTCCAGCGCCAGCGCCTGCTCCGGGCTCAGCAAACGCTTGTCGACGCCGAGTCGGCGCAGGCGCTCGGCCGAGCGCTCGGCGTGGCGCAACTGGCCGGCGTCGTAATGCAGGCTGAGAATCCCGCGCGACAGCCGGCGGTAGGCGATGCCGGTCTCGTCGCGCAGCTGCCGCATCGCGTCCCGGCTGTACAAGCCCAGCGCCACCATCTGCCGCATGTTTTCGATCGAGCGGCCCGGCAGGCACTCGCGCAGGAAGCCGACGATCCAGCGCCACTGCGCCGCGTCCATTCGCGGCCGGAACAAGAGCGGCGCATCGTCGCGCCACAGCCAGCGCAGCACCTGCCACGGCGCGCTCGGACCGGCCCACGGCTCCGACTGGCTGACCGACAGCTGGCCGCCATTGGCGAAGCTGGTCTCGCGCGCCGCGCCGCAGGCCCGCTCCAACACCACCACCTGATGCCCCATCCTGGCCAGGAACCAGGCGGTGGACACGCCCACGACGCCGGCTCCGAGTACTGCCACACGCATTACGCCTCCATCAGACAAGACAACGGGCAAGACTCGCTTGCCCGTTCCTGCCGGCATGTTAAAGGCAAATGGCCGCCGCGGCGACTGTTTTGTCTGACAAACAGGCTATTTCTTGGCGTGCTCGTACACGGTCTTGCCGCGCAGATGGAAATAATCGGAGGCGAAGTAGAAGTTTTCAGAATGGCCGACGAACAGCAGGCCGTCCGGCTTCAACAGCGGCGCGAAGCGCTTGAGCACGCCGAACTGGGTGTCGCGGTCGAAATAGATCATCACGTTGCGGCAGAAGATCGCGTCGAACTGCTTGCGCACCGACCAGTTGCTCTCGATCAGATTGAGCCGCTGGAAAGTGATCATATTGCGCAGCACCTGCTTGGCCTGGTAGCTGCCGTCCGGCAGCTTGTCGAAATACTTGACCGCGTGGCCGGCCGGCAGCCGGGCGATCTTGTCGGCCGGATAGATGCCCTTGCGGCCGGTTTCCAGCACGCTGGTGTCGAGGTCGGTGGCGAGCACCGAGACATTCGGCTTCGATGCGCCCGGAAAAGCCTCCAGCGCGGTGATCGCCAGCGAATACGGCTCCTCTCCGGTCGAAGAGGCCGCGCACCAGATGGCCAGCTCGCCGCCGGCGGCGGCTTTCTTCTTCAGGTGCTCGGCCAGAATCGGGAAATGGTGCTCCTCGCGGAAGAAGAAGGTCAGATTGGTGGTCAGCGCGTTGACGAATTGCTCGAACTCGCGCTTGCCGCTGACCGACTCCAGGAAGTCGACATAGGCGGCGAAGCCGGGCAGCTTCAGTTCGCGGATGCGGCGCACCAGGCGGCCGTACACCATGTCCTTCTTCGACGGATTCAGCGAAATGCCCGCTTCCTTGTAGATCAGCTTGCGTATGCGCTCGAAGTCGGCGTCGCTGAAAGCGAATTCCCGACTGAATTCAATCTTGGGCAATACCACCGGCGGCAGTTTGTTCATGTCCTGGATTCCACAGCAAAAAGGCCCGGGCAAGTGCCCGGGCCTGGATTCTTACCACTGTCAGTATCACACCGAGAATGAAGAACCACAACCGCAAGTGGTCGTGGCGTTCGGATTGCGGATCACGAACTGCGAGCCTTCCAGGCTTTCCTGATAATCGATCTCGGCGCCGACCAGGTACTGGTAGCTCATCGGGTCGACCAGGAAGGTCACGCCCTGGCGCTCGATCGCGGTATCGTCCTCGTTGGCGATCTCGTCGAAAGTGAAACCGTACTGGAAACCGGAACAGCCGCCGCCGGTGACGAAGACGCGCAGTTTCAGGTCGGGATTGCCCTCTTCGGCGATCAGATCCTGCACCTTGGCGCAAGCGCTTTCGGTGAAGTTGATCGGGCTCGGCATTTCGGTAGCAGCTTCTGTCATGTGTAACCTCGCAATTCAATCGGGCCGATGGCGGCCATTCACCCACCATTTTAGTCGGATATCGGGGCGAATGGCGAGCGTTCAAGACTACGCCCCGCGATCACGGCAACAGCGGCACCACATCCAGGCCGTCCGCCTCAGGCAGGCCGAACATCAGGTTCATGTTCTGCACCGCCTGGCCGGCCGCGCCCTTGACCAGATTGTCTATCACCGACAACACCACGACGGTGTCGCCGCCCTGCGGACGGTGCACCGCGATGCGGCACAGATTGGCGCCGCGCACCGAGCGCGTCTCGGGATGGCCGCCGGCCGGCAGCACGTCGACGAAGGCCTCGTTCGCGTAGCGCTGCTCGAACAGCTGCTGCAGATCGACATCCTTGGACAGCCGCGCGTACAGCGTCGCGTGGATGCCGCGTATCATAGGCGTCAGATGCGGCACGAAAGTCAGGCCGACCGGCTTGCCGGCCACCCGCGCCAGGCCCTGGCGGATTTCCGGCAGATGGCGGTGGCCGGCCACGCCGTAGGCCTTGAAGGAATCGCCGGCCTCGGCCAGCAGGGCGCCGATCTCGCCCTTGCGGCCGGCGCCGGACACGCCGGACTTGCAGTCGGCGATCAGACTGGCCGCATCGACGACGCCGGCCTCGATCAGCGGCAGGAAACCCAGCTGCACCGCCGTCGGGTAGCAGCCCGGATTGGCGACCAGCCGGGCGGTGCGTATCGCCTCGCGGTTGATTTCCGGCAGGCCGTAGACGGCGTCGGCGACCAGCTGCGGCGCCGCGTGCGGCATTCCGTACCATTTCTCCCACTCGAACACGTCCTTGATGCGGAAGTCGGCCGCCAGGTCCACCACCCGGACGCCGGCGTCCAGCAGCGCGGCGGCCTCCTGCATCGCGATGCCGTTCGGCGTCGCGAAGAACACCACGTCGCAATCGCCGAGCCCGGCCTCGTCGGGCGTCGTGAACGCCAGATCGATGCGGCCGCGCAGGCTGGGAAACATCTCGTCGACGCGGATGCCCGCGTCCTTGCGCGAGGTCACCGCCGTCACGCGGGCCTGCGGATGCTTGGCCAGCAAACGCAACAACTCGACGCCGGTGTAACCGGTGCCCCCGACGATCCCAACCTTGATCATGGCCAGCCCTTTATATAAAAAAATGTCGCAAAGGCGACAGTTTAGGCAGTGTGGACGGCCGCGGCAAGTGCGCCGCAACATAAAAAAACCGCCGGGCCAGAGGCCAGGCGGTTTTTTCTGCGGCAGAATCCGGCGATTAACGCTTGGAGAACTGCTTGGCGCGGCGTGCTTTGCGCAGACCGACCTTTTTACGCTCGACTTCACGGGCGTCGCGGGTAACGTAACCAGCGGCCGACAGCGCAGCTTTCAGCGCGGTGTCGAAGTCGATCAGGGCACGGGTGATGCCGTGACGGATCGCGCCGGCCTGGCCGGTTTCACCGCCGCCAACCACGTTGACCTTGATGTCGAAGGATTCGAGGTTTTCAGTCAGCACCAGCGGCTGGCGGATCACCATGCGACCGGTTTCGCGGGCAAAATACTCGTCAACCGGCTTGCCGTTAACGATGATCTGGCCGGAACCCTTTTGCATGAACACGCGAGCAACGGAGCTCTTGCGACGGCCGGTGCCGTAGTAGTATTTACCGTTCATTGTTATGCCTTAAAATCAGATTTCCAGCACTTTGGGCTGTTGGGCGGAGTGCGGGTGCTCGGCACCGGAGTACACCTTGAGCTTCTTGATCATGGCGTAGCCCAGCGGGCCCTTCGGCAGCATACCCTTGACGGCCTTTTCCAGAACGCGTTCCGGGAACTGGTTTTGCAGTTCGGTGAAGGTGCGTTCGTAGATACCGCCCGGGTAACCGGAGTGACGGTAGTACTTCTTGTCTTGGGCCTTGGTGCCGGTTACGCGCAGCTTCTCGACGTTCACGACGACGATGAAGTCACCGGTGTCAACGTGCGGAGTGAATTCCGGCTTGTGTTTGCCACGCAGGCGGCGGGCGATTTCGGCAGCCAGGCGACCCAGCACCTTATCGGCGGCGTCGACCACATACCATTCGCGCTTTACCTCATGCGGCTTGGCAGAAAAGGTCTTCATGGAACTCTTCCATCGTAATTCTTGAAAGTTACGGATTCTAGTGCAGTGGCCGGTGTGCTGTCAAACCCTTGTGACACAACAGATTTCCACAAGGCGACAAACGGCGGAATCCGGGCCGGAAACGGCCAAAAAAAAAGCGCAACGCTGATGCGTGTTGCGCCAAGTTCCACCTATAAGAAGGAGGATGGAGGAGACAACACCAAGGCGCCGCAGTGCGCAACGCCCTGATGCACTAACGATTATCGGTATCCCATCGGGATTAGGCAAGCACTTTTTGTGCACTGCACGATAAACGATTTGCGCGCATGCCACACTCCGTTCCGCGATGCGGAAACGGACGCCGCGAAGCGTCCGTTTTTTCATGACTTTCAGTGGCTTACAGCTTGATCGCAGCGTCCAGCGCCACTTCCATCATGTCGCGGAACGAGGTCTGTCGCTCCTCGGCGCTGGTGGCCTCGCCGGTCGGGATAATGTCGGACACGGTCAGGATGCCAACCGCGCGCGCGCCGTACTGGGCGGCCACGCTATAGATGCCGGCCAGCTCCATCTCGATCACGTTGACCTGCATCCTGGACAGCACGTCCAGCATGTTCGGCTGCACGCCGTAAAACAGGTCGGCGGAGAACACATTGCCCACGGTGATCTTCTTGCCCTGCTCGGCGGCGGTGTCGACGACGGTGCGCAGCAGCGTGTAGTCGGCGATGGCGGCGTAGTCGTGGTCGTTGAAGCGCATCCGGTTGACCTTGCTGTCGGTCGAGGCGCCCATCGCGACGAAGAGCTCGCGCAGCTTGATGTCCGGCGTCACCGCGCCGCAGGAGCCGATGCGGATGATGTTCTTGACGCCGTAGTCCTTGACCAGCTCGGTGGTGTAGATGCTGGCCGACGGGATGCCCATGCCGTGCGCCATCACCGACAGGCGCTTGCCCTTGTAGGTGCCGGTGTAGCCGAAGACGTTGCGCACATTGGTGACCAGCTCGGCGCCTTCGAGGAAGGTCTCGGCGATCAGCTGGGCGCGCAGCGGGTCGCCGGGCATCAGTACGGTTTCGGCGAAGGCGCCGTCTTTGGCGTTGATATGCGGGGTTGCCATTAAAGGTCTCCTCTAGATGATTCTGTTCCCGCCCGGTTCGCCCGGACGGGGAAAACGACGCCGGGCCGCGCGCGGCGGCCCGGTGCGGCGGCGTCAGTCCAGGAAGGACTCGCCGTAGTCCATTCTGGGCAGGCCCAGGTGGGCGGCCACGCTCTGGCCGATGTCGGCGAAGGTCGCGCGCTCGCCTATCGGACCGGCCTTGACCTTCCTGCCGTAACACAGCACCGGGATGTGCTCGCGGGTGTGGTCGGTGCCCGGCCAGGTCGGATCGCATCCGTGGTCGGCCGACAGGATCAGGATGTCGTCGTCGCCGAGCGCCGCCATCACTTCCGGCAGCCTGGCGTCGAACTCCTCCAGCGCCGCGGCGTAGCCGGCGGTGTTGCGGCGGTGGCCGTAGCTGGAGTCGAAGTCGACGAAGTTGGCCATGATGATGGCCGGCTTGTCCTTGTGGCTGTCCATCGCCGTCAGCGTCGCGTCCCACAATTGATCGAAGCCGGTGGCCTTGTGCTTGTGGGTGATGCCGACGTGGGCGTAGATGTCGGCGATCTTGCCGATCGACACCACGTCGCCGCCGGCGTCGGCCAGCTTCTTCAGCACCGTGTCCGCCGGCGGTTCGACCGCCAGGTCCTTGCGGTTGCCGGTGCGGGCGAACTTGCCCCGGCCCTCGCCGATGAACGGCCGGGCGATCACGCGGCCGATGTTGTAAGGCTCCAACAGTTCGCGGGTGATCTTGCACAGCGCGTACAGCTTGTCGAGGCCGAAGGTCTCTTCATGGCAGGCGATCTGGAACACCGAATCGGCCGAGGTGTAGAAGATCGGCTTGCCGGTCTTCATGTGCTCCTCGCCCAGGCGGTCCAGGATCTCGGTGCCGGATGCGTGGCAGTTGCCCAGATAGCCCGGCAGGCCGGCCTTCTCGACGATGGCGTCCAGCAGCTCCCGCGGGAAGCTGTCGTCGTGCTCGCTGAAGTAGCCCCAGTCGAACAGCACCGGCACGCCGGCGATCTCCCAGTGGCCGGACGGCGTGTCCTTGCCGCTGGAGATTTCGCGGGCGTAGCCGTAGGCGGCCACCGGCTCGGCCGTATCCATGCCTTCGGGGAAATAGCCGGACGACAGCCGGCAAGCGTGGGCCAGGCCGACTTTCGACAAATTGGGCAGCCTCAACGGACCGCTGCGGCCGACGTCGGCGCGGCCGGCGGCCGCCTCCATCGCGATATGGCCCAGCGTGTTGCTGCCGGCGTCGCCGAACTTCGGCGCGTCGGCCGCCGCGCCTATGCCCAACGAGTCCAGTATCAGAATGATTGCGCGTTTCATGATGCCTCCCCGGCCTTATTCGCCGCGGATGATCTGGTAGACCAGCGGCAGCTCGGACGGCGCGGCATCGTCGACGCGGATGGCGGCCCTGACGCGGCGCGCCGCGTCTTCGAAGCTCGCCTCGTCGGCGGCGTGGATCATCATCAGCGGGGTGTCCCTGCCGATATTCTGTCCCAGTTCGACGAACTGCGACAGTCCGACGCGGAAATCCAGCACATCGGAGGCCAGACGGCGTCCGCCGCCGAGCGCGCACACCGCCATGCCGATGCCGCGGGTGTCCATCGAGGCTATATAGCCGGCGCGGTCGGCGAACACCGGGCGCACGATGGGCGCCGGCGCCAGGTGGCGATCGTAGTTTTCCATGAAGTCGGCCGGACCGCCCAGCGCGGTCACCATGCGGCCGAAGATCTCGGCGGCGCGGCCGGAATCCAGCCCGGCCTGCAGCTTGGCGCGGGCGTCGGTCTCGTCGGCGGCCAGCTTGCCGCCTATCAGCATCTGCGCGCACAGCGCCATCGTCACCTCGTGCAGGCGCGGATTGCGCTCGTCGCCGTTCAGGTAGCGCACCGCCTCGCGGGTTTCTATGCTGTTGCCGGCGGTGGAGGCCAGCGGCTGGCTCATCTCGGTGATCAGCGCGGTGGTCGCGACGCCGGCGCCGTTGCCGACCTTGACGATGCGCTCGGCCAGCTCGATGGACTTCTGCATCGTCGGCATGAAGGCGCCGCTGCCGGCCTTGACGTCCATCACCAGCACGTCCAGGCCCGCCGCCAGCTTCTTCGACAGGATGGACGCGGTGATCAGCGCGATCGATTCGACGGTGGCGGTGACATCGCGGGTCGCGTAGAAGCGACGGTCGGCCGGCGCCAGGTCGGAGGTCTGGCCGATGATGGCCACGCCGACGTCCTTGACCACCTTGCGGAACAGTTCGGGCTCCGGGAACGGATTGTAGCCGGGCACCGCCGACAGCTTGTCCAGCGTGCCGCCGGTATGGCCGAGACCGCGGCCCGAGATCATCGGCACGAAGCCGCCGCAGGCGGCGACCATCGGCCCGAGCATCAGCGACACCACATCGCCGACGCCGCCGGTCGAGTGCTTGTCGACGACCGGGCCCGGCAGGTCCAGGTCTTTCCAGTGCATGCGGCGGCCGGAGTCGCGCATCGCCAGCGCCAGGTGGACGTTCTCGTCCAGCTCCATGCCGTTGAAGTAGATGGCCATCGCCAGCGCGGCGATCTGACTGTCCGCGACGCTGTTATCGGTGATGCCGGCGACGAATTGCTGGATGTCCTGTTGCGACAGCGTCTGGCCGTCGCGTTTCTTGCGTATGATTTCCTGCGGCAAAAACATGGCAATCTCCCTGCCTGTGTCCCGGCGGCACGGCAAACGCGCCACCGGGGAGCGGCCGGGAGTCGCCCGGCCAGAGTGCGGTAAACCCGCGTATGCTTGATTCGATCAGTAAGCGCTGCTCGGCTTGGCGACGCCGCCGGCGATCTCGATCTGCAGATTGGCCAGCAGGCTGGACGCGCCGAAGCGGAAATGGCGGGCGTCCACCCAGCCTTCGCCGAGCAGCCTCGCCGCCAGCGCCAGGTACTCGGCCGCCTCGGCGGCGCTCTTGACGCCGCCGGCCGCCTTGAAGCCGCAGCGGCCGCCCTGTTCCTTGATCACCGCCAGCATCGTCTCGGCCGCCGGCAGCGTGGCGTTGACCGGCACCTTGCCGGTGGAGGTCTTGATGAAGTCGGCGCCGGCCCGGATGGAGATCTCGCTGGCCTCGCGGATCAGCGCCGCGTCCTTCAGCTCGCCGCTTTCGATGATCACCTTCAGCAGCTTGTCGCCGCAGGCCTCTTTGCAGGCCTTGACCAGCTCGAAGCCGACGTCGCCGTTGCCGGCCATCAGCGCCCGGTACGGGAAGACCACGTCCACTTCGTCGGCGCCGTAGGCGATGGCGGCGCGCGTCTCGGCGACCGCGATGGCGATGTCGTCGTTGCCGTGCGGGAAGTTGGTGACGGTGGCCACCAACACCTCAGGGCAGCCGGCCTCGCGCAGCGCCTTCTTGGCGACGGGCACGAAACGCGGGTAGACGCACATCGCGGCCACGGTGCCGTCCTGGCTCTTGGCCTTGCGGCACAAGGCGATCACTTTTTCGTCGGTGTCGTCGTCGTTGAGGGTGGTCAGGTCCATCAGGGACAGCGCGCGGCGCGCGGCTTCAATCAATGCAGACATGTCGTTCTCTCTCGGAATCCTCCCGGGCCAGGCCGCGTCGGCATGACGCCATGCTTGCCCGGGAGAAGAATGATTATGAAAATTTCTTCACGTGAAAGCAAATCGCGAATCGCGCCGGCTTGCTCAAACGCAAACCGCCGGCGCGACGTCGCCCAAAAGCCGAACCGGCCGGGATGGCCGCCACGCGGACATCCCGGCCGGTCCCGTCGTCATCCGGCCTATACCCGACGCGCTTCCTGCACGCCGGACAGCTCCATCATCCGCGACAATACGCGGCTGATGTCCTGCACCTGGCGCACCTCCACCGTCAGCCGCAGCCGGCTGCGCATGTCGCGCGCCAGCGTGTTGACGCCTATCAGGTTCAGCTTCTCGCGCGACAGCACGTCGGAGATGTCGCGCAGCAGGCCCGGCCTGTCCTGCGAGATCACCTCGATGTCTATCGGGAACACGCTGCTCTTCTGCTCGCCCCACTCCGCCGCGATCAGCCGTTCCGGCACCTCCTGCGACAGCTTCTTCAGCGTCAGGCAGCTGCTGCGGTGTATCGAGATGCCGCGGCCCTTGGTCACGAAGCCCATCACCTGGTCCGGCGGCGCCGGCTTGCAGCACTTGGCCAGCACCGTCATCAGATTGTCGACGCCCTCGATCAGCACGCCGCCGGCGTCGTGCCCGCCCTTGCTGGCCTTGACCAGGCTCTCCGGCAGCACCTCAAGCGTAGGCGGCGGCGCGAAGCTGGTGATCGCGTTGCTGACGGCGCGGGTGGTCAGCTCGCCGTGGCCCAGCGCGCCGTAGACTTCGTCGAGCTTGTCGTAGCCGAGCTTCTCCGCCAGTTGCTGCAGATTCGGCTGGATGTGCGGCCGGCGCGACAGCTCGCGCTCGAACAACGCCTTGCCGGTCTCGCGGACGGTGTCGGCGTTCTGCAGCCGGATGTACTGGCGTATCTTTGAGATCGCCCTGTGGCTTTTGACCCAGCCGTCGTGCAGCCAGTTCACCGACGGCCCGCCCTCCTTCGCCGTCAGCACCTCGACCCGCTGGCCATTCTGCAGCGGCGTCGACAACGGTACGATCTGCCCCTCGACCTTGGCGCCGCGGCAGCGGTGGCCGAGACCGGAATGGATCGCGTAGGCGAAGTCTATCGGCGTCGCGCCCTGCGGCAGCGCCAGCACGCGGCCCTGCGGCGTCAGCACGTAGATGGTGTCGGCGAACAGCTCGGTCTTGAACGCCTCGGCCAGGCCCTCGCGGTCCGACATCTCCTCGCGCCAGTCCAGCAACTGGCGCAGCCAGGAGATCTTTTCCTCGTAGGCGGCGTCGCCCTTGCCGCCCTCCTTGTAGCGCCAGTGCGCGGCGACGCCGAACTCGGCGTGCTCGTGCATCTCGAAGGTGCGGATCTGCACCTCAAGCGCCTTGTCCTCCGGACCGACCACCGCGGTGTGCAGGCTGCGGTAGTTGTTGGCCTTCGGATGCGAGATGTAGTCGTCGAACTCGCCGCGTATCGGTTGCCACATGCCGTGGATGATGCCCAGCGCCGTGTAGCAGTCCGGCAGCTTGTCCACCAGGATGCGCACCGCGCGGATGTCGTAAAGCTCGCTGAAATCGAGCTTTTTCTTCTTCATCTTCTTCCAGATGGAATAGATGTGCTTGGGCCGGCCGGCGACTTCGGCCCTGACGCCGGCGCTCTTCAACTCGCCGCGCAGGATGTCCAGCACCCGCTCGATGTAGTCGATGCGCTCCAGCCTGCGCTCGTCCAGCAGTTTGGCGATCTTCTTGTAGGTGTCCGGCTCGGTGTGCCTGAGGCCCAGGTCCTCCAGCTCCCACTTGATCTGCCACACGCCCAGCCGGTTGGCCAGCGGCGCGAACAATTCCAGCGTCTCGCCGGCGATGCGGCGGCGCACCGCCTCGTCGGCCACATTGGCCAGGTAGTGCATGGTCTGGGTGCGCCAGGCCAGCTTGATCAGCACGACGCGGATGTCGGCCACCATCGCCAGCAGCATCTTGCGCATGGTCTCGGCCTGGCGCGCGCAATCCTCCGGCGTCGCCATCCTGTCGATGCGGGCGAACTCGGTGATGCGGCGGACGCCGCCGACGCCGTCGACCAGCATCGCCACCGTGGCGTTGAAGGTTTCCGTCAGCCAGGCCTGCCAGTCGGCGCGATAGTCCGGCGCGGCGAACAACAGCGTCGCGACGATGGCGTCGGGCAACAGGTTGAGGTCGGCGACGATGGCGGCCGCGGCGACCGCGTGGCCGAACAGGTCTTCGCCGGTGGCCGGAACGGTCTTGCCGGCGTACAGCTCGCGCGCGGCGTCGAAGGCGCGCGCCAGCAGCGCGCCGTCCTCGGCGGGGAAGGCGGCGGACATATGTTCGAGCCAGCGCGCCGGATCGGCGGCGTCGGCCAGGGTATCGGCAACGGTGCGGACTACGGAAACCATATCTGTCTATCTGGACGGACTCGCCGTCTTAACCACGGCCGGGCTCGCCCGGCCATCGGATGGGCCACGCGGACAGGACTGGCCTGCCCCCTTCAATCGTTCGCCGCCAGCCTCAACAGCAGGCGGCGCACCGGCGCCGGCACGCCGGCGTCGACAGCCTGATCGATGTCCAGCCACCGGCCATCGGCCTCGGCGACGCCGGCCGCCGTCAGACGGTCGATGCGGACCGGTTGAGGCGTGATGATCAGGCGAAAATGGGTGAATACATGTTCCAGCTCCGGCCAGGCGGGCAGCATGTCGCCGTCGCCGGCCTGCCGCAGCCAGTCCTCTATCTCGAATGTGGTGCCGAACTCGGGCAAGGACAACAATCCGCCCCAGATGCCGGTCGGCGGCCGGCGCTGAAGCCATACCTTGTCGCCGTGCCGCGCCAGCAGCATCGCCGTGTGCCGCGTCGGCACCGTCTTTTTCGGCCGCGGCGTCGGCAGTTCGCCGGTGCGGCCCTCGCGCGCCGCCACGCAGCCGTCGACCATCGGACAGACGGTGCAGGCCGGCTTGCCGCGGCTGCACACCGTCGCGCCCAGATCCATCAGTCCCTGCACATACGGGCCGATGTCGGTGGCGTCGGCCGGCAGAATGTCCTCGGCCAGCGCCCACATCCGCTTTTCCACGGCCTTGTCGCCGGGGAAGCCGTCCACGCCGAAGCAGCGGGCCAGCACCCGTTTGACATTGCCGTCCAGAATGGTTTCGCGTCGGCCGAAGGCGAAGGCGGAAATCGCCGCGGCGGTCGAACGCCCGACGCCGGGCAGCCGCTCAAGCCGTTCGCGCTCGGCCGGAAACGCGCCGCCGAACTCGTCCATCACCATCCTCGCCGCCTTGTGCAGATTCCGGGCCCGGCTGTAGTAGCCCAGGCCGCTCCACTGCGCCAGCACGTCGTCGACCGGCGCGGCGGCCAGCGCCGCCACATCGTTGAAACGGGCCAGGAAGCGCGGGTAGTAGTCCAGCACGCTCTTCACCTGGGTCTGCTGCAGCATGATCTCGGACAGCCACACCCGGTACGGATCCTTCACCTGCCAAGGCAGGTCGTGGCGGCCATGCCGCCGCTGCCAGGCCACCAGCCGGGTGGCGAAATCGCTGTGCAACATCGCAATCCATCATCGAATCGAACCGGTTATGGTAGCGGAAAGCCGCAGCGCCACCAAGCAGGCGGCGGCCAAATACGTTAAAATTAAAGGATTACTTATTTTAGCTTGCCCATTCGAGGTCGTTTCATGTCCAGTTTCCGCTCCCGCCAACGCGCCAGCCAGCGCCGCGATCAAACCAGCCGTGAACGCGCGGCCAACTCGCCGGCAGGCGGAAACCCGAACGCCCCGGAGAATCAGCCGCGGGACGGCAAGCCGCGCGCGCCCTACTCCGGCCAGCGTCCGGGCCCGGGCAAGCCGGACTGGAAGCCCGGCCAGGAGCCGCGCCGCTTCGACAAACGTTCCGACGAGCGCGGCGACGGCCAGCGCTTCAAGCGCGACGGCGACAAGCCGGCCTGGCAGCCGCGCCAGGACGACCGCCGCTTCGACAAACGTTCCGACGAGCGCGGCGACGGCCAACGCTTCAAGCGCGACGGCGACAAGCCGGCCTGGCAGCCGCGCCAGGACGACCGCCGTTTCGACAAGCGCGCCGACGAGCGCGGCGACGGCCAGCGCTTCAAGCGCGACGGCGACAAGCCGGCCTGGCAGCCGCGCCAGGACGACCGCCGTTTCGACAAGCGCCAGCCTGACGCCGGCCAGGAGCGTCGTTACGACCGCGACCGCGGTCCCTCCAATCGCAAGCCGCTGCCCGACGGCGCCGAACGCGCTTCCGACACCCGCCGCGACGGCGCGCCGCAGGACAAGCGCTACAGCCGCGACCGCGGCCCGTCCGGCCGCAAGCCGCTGCATACCGAAGATGCGCCGCCGCGCCCGTTCCCGCCGCGCGCCGAAGGCGAATCCCGCCGCGACGACAAACCGCAATGGCAGGCCCGCGACCCGCGTCCGTCCGACGACGGCGACGCCCCGCGCAAGCTGTTCGCCAAACGCGAGGCCGGCGAGCGCGACAACCGCTTCCGCCGCGACGACAAGCCGCAATGGCAGCCGCGCGAAGAGCGCGCCTCCCGCGACGACGGTCCGCGCAAGACTTTCGCCCGACGCGAGGACGGCGAGCGCGACAATCGCTTCCGCCGCGACGACAAGCCGCAATGGCAGGCACGCGACCCGCGCCCGTCCGACGACGGCGACGCCCCGCGCAAGCTGTTCGCCAAACGCGAGGCCGGCGAGCGCGACAACCGCTTCCGCCGCGACGACAAGCCGCAATGGCAGCCGCGCGAAGAGCGCGCCTCCCGCGACGACGGTCCGCGCAAGACTTTCGCCCGACGCGAGGACGGCGAGCGCGACAATCGCTTCCGCCGCGACGACAAACCGCAATGGCAGGCACGCGACCCGCGCCCGTCCGACGACGACGGCGCCCCGCGCAAGCTGTTCGCCAAGCGCGGCGACAGCCGGCCCGAGCACCATGCGCGCGGCCTGCAGCCGCTGAACGAATCGCACCGGATGGACCAGCCTCGCCGCGGCTTCGAACAGCGTCCGCACGACGGCGGCCACGGCCACGCGCCGGCCCCCCGCGCCGAAAACGTGATCACCCACCGCCAGGACAGCCGGCTGGCGCTGTTCGCCCCCTGCCCGCGCGGCCTGGAACAGGTTCTGGCCGACGAATTGCTGGCGCTGGGCGCCGGCGACATCGAGGCGACCGACGGCGGCGTGGCCTTCGCCGGCGACGCGCGGCTGATGATGTCGGCCAACCTGCACTGCCGTACCGCCAGCCGCGTGCTGCTGCGCCTGGCCCATGGCGACTATCGCGCCGAGCAGGACATCTACCGGCTGGCGATGGGCGTGGACTGGCCGCGCTGGTTCGACGTGTCCCGCACCATCAAGCTGAAGGCCGACGGCATCTCCGCCCGCGTCAAGAGCCTGGACTACATCGCGCTGACGGTGAAGGACGCGATCTGCGACCGCTTCCGTCAGGCCCAGCACGGCCGACCCAGCGTCGACACCCGCCATCCGGACGTCCGCGTAAACGTGTTCCTCTCCGCCGACAAGGCGACCATCTATCTGGACACCAGCGGCGAACCGCTGTTCAAGCGCGGCTGGCGCGAAGAGACCGGCGAGGCGCCGCTGCGCGAGAACCTCGCCGCCGGCATCCTGATGCTGGCCGGCTACGACGGCAGCCAGCCGCTGCTGGACCCGATGTGCGGCAGCGGCACCTTCCTGGTCGAGGCCGCCGACATCGCGCTGAACCGCGCGCCGGGCCGCTCGCGCCGCTTCGGCTTCGAGGCGCTGCTGAGCTTCGACTCCGCCGCCTGGGAAAAGCTGCAGCTGGACGCCCGCAAGGCCGAGCTGCCGGCGGCTTCGTTGCCGATACGCGGCTCCGACCGCGCCCAGGGCATGATCAACATCGCCCGCGCCAATCTGGAGCGCGCCGGCCTGGCCGGCCTGATAGAGCTGTCGGCGGCCGACGTGGCGGACACCCGCCCGCACGCCGAGCACGGCCTGATCGTCAGCAACCCGCCGTACGGCGTGAGGCTGGAGGAGCAGGATCAGCTGGCCGCCTGGTATCCGGAGCTGGGCGACTGGCTGAAGGCCCACTTCGCCGGCTGGACCGCCTGCCTGTTCAGCGGCGACCTGCGCCTGGGCAAACTGATCCACCTGGCGCCGAAACGCCGCACGCCGCTGTACAACGGCTCGCTGCAATGCCGGCTGTTCGTCATCAATATGGTCGAAGGCAGCGCGCGCAAGCAGAAGGACGCGGCAGGAGACGAGGCCGAGTCCTCCGACGAGCAATAAGCGTCCGACGACGACATGCCGCCCGAACGGGCGGCATTTTTTCGCCCGCTCGCCGCGAAAACGGTTAATTTTCAGTCGCATCCGCGCTCGCCGCCATTCTGGCGGCATGCGATAATCGCGGCCGGAACCACCCTGGCCACACCCAAATGCAAACCTCCTTCCTGTCCGCCACCATTCTGCTGATCCTGATCACCGATCCGCTCGGCAACATCCCGCTGTTCATCGCCGCGCTGAAGCAGGTCAAGCCCGAACGCCGCCGCCGCGTCGTCTACCGCGAATGCCTGATCGCCTTCCTGGTGCTGACCATCTTCATGCTGTTCGGCCGCAACTTCCTCGAACTGATGCATCTGACCGACGAATCGATGCGCATCGCCGGCGGCGTGATCCTGTTCCTGATCGCGATCAAGATGATCTTCCCCGGCGAAGGCAGCGTGTTCGGCGGCGACAAGCTGCACGGCGAGCCCTTCATCGTGCCCATCGCCATCCCGCTGATCGCCGGCCCGTCGGCGATGGCCACCGTGCTCTTGCTGTCCACCCGCGAACCGGGCCGTATGCTGGAATGGATGGGCGCGCTGACCATCTGCATGCTGGTCACCACCGTCACCTTCCTGTTCTCCAGCCGGCTGCAGAGGCTGCTGGGCGAACAGGCGATCACCGCGCTGGAACGGTTGATGGGCCTGGTGCTGACGGCGATCTCGGTGGAGATGCTGCTCAGCGGCTTCGCCTCCTATCTGAAGCAGTTGAACTGAAGCATTCAAAGCGGATAGCGCATCAGGGTTATCCCCGATAGGGATATCGACAATGCTCCCGGCTGATCGCAGTTGTTAGCATCGCCTTGAAAATGGACCGCAGAGTCCACACGCCATGCAATCAACGCCAGTCGGGAGAACCATGCAAACCAAGACTCCGTTCTTTTCGCGCCTGTACGTGCAGGTGCTGATCGCCATCGCGCTGGGCGTCACGCTCGGCACCCTCGCGCCGGACCTCGGCGCCAAGATGAAACCGCTGGGCGACGCCTTCATCAAGCTGATCAAGATGATGATCGCGCCCATCATCTTCGCCACCGTCGTCGTCGGCATCGCCAAGATGGGCGACATGAAGGAAGTGGGCCGCGTCGGCGTCAAGGCGCTGTTCTACTTCGAGGCGGTGACGACGCTGGCGCTGCTCATCGGCCTGATCGTCGTCAATCTGCTGCAGCCCGGCGCCGGCCTCAACATCGACCCTCACACGCTGCATTCCAAGGACATCGCCAAGTTCACCGCCGGCGCCAGGGAAATGAACACCGTCGACTTCCTGCTGCACATCATCCCGGACACCGTCGTCGGCGCCTTCGCCAGCGGCGAGATCCTGCAGGTGCTGACCTTCTCGGTGCTGCTGGGCCTGGCGCTGACCAAGATGGGCGACAACGGCAAGACCATCGTCCACATCCTGGACGAGTTCTCCCACGCGCTGTTCGGCGTGATCAATATGCTGATGAAGCTGGCCCCGATCGGCGCCTTCGGCGCGATGGCCTTCACCATAGGCAAGTACGGCATCGGCTCGCTGAAGCAGCTGGGCTTCCTGATGGCCTGCGTCTACCTGACCTGCTTCGCCTTCGTCTTCGTCGTGCTGGGCACGATAGCCCGCCTGTCCGGCTTCAGCCTGTGGCGCTTCCTGGTCTACATCAAGGAGGAGATCCTGCTGGTGCTCGGCACCTCGTCGTCGGAATCGGCGCTGCCCGGCATCATGAAGAAGCTGGAAAACCTCGGCTGCTCGAAGCCCGTCGTCGGCATGGTGGTGCCGACCGGCTACTCGTTCAACCTCGACGGCACGTCGATCTACCTGACGATGGCGGCGATCTTCATCGCCCAGGCCACCAATGTGAACCTGTCTCTGGGCGAGGAGCTGGCCATCATCGGCGTGCTGCTCTTGACCTCGAAGGGCGCGGCGGCGGTGACCGGCGGCGGCTTCATCACGCTGGCCGCGACGCTGGCGACGCTGGGCGGCAAGCTGCCGGTCGAAGGCCTGGCGCTGCTGATAGGCATAGACCGCTTCATGTCCGAGGCGCGCGCCATCACCAATCTGATCGGCAACGGCGTCGCCACCGTGGTGGTCGCCCGCTGGGAAAAGGCGCTGGACGTCGAGCGGATGCGCCAGGTGCTGGAGGGCTCGGAGCCGCCTGCGCCGCCGAAGGACAGGCGCGACGCCATGCCGGAGCCTGCGCTGCAGGCCCGCTGATCCGCCACAACAACCCGCCGCCAGGCGGGTTTTTCGTTGCACCTAGAACGGATTTCTTGCTTTTGTCCTAGCCTGGTCCACGATGAAAACATAAGGAGGACCCAGCCATGAACGACTTCTGGGTGCAATACGGCGACGAAATGCTTCCGGTGATAGGCGACTTTCCGCGCGCCGGCGATTATCTGCCCAGCTTCATGCTGGTCGACGACCAGAAGCGGGATGCCGCGCTGGAGGGCTTCTCCCACACGCCCAAGCTGATCGTCACGCTGCTGTCGGTCGACGAGGACGAGCACGGCGGCCTGTACCTGCTGCGCGAAACCCGGCGCTTCCTGGACCGCTGGCCGCATCTGAAGCTGATCGTCATCAGCGTCGACTCGCCGTCGTCGCTGGCGCGCGCCCGCCACGAGCACGGCCTGCCCAGCATCGCGCTGCTGTCCACATTGCGCGGCCGCGACTTCCACAAGCGCTATGGCGTGCTGATCACCGAATACCCGCTCAGCGGCTACACCTCGCCGTCGGTGATCCTGGCCGACACCAACAATGTGGTGCATTACTCGGAACGGCTGGCCAATACCCGCGACTTCTTCGATTTCGACGCCATCGACGCGCTGCTGAGCGCCGGCGAGCAACAGGCGCTGGAGGCCGAGCGCGAAGCGGCCGAGGCCCGCCAGCAGCAGGAGAGCGAGCGCGAACAGGGCACCGAGCGGCTGCTGGAGAAGGCGCGGCAAATAGAGCAGTCGCGGCAGCAAGCGGGCGACTGAGGCCGCCGACAAAGCAAAACCGCCCGTTTCCGGGCGGTTTTTCCTCAAGCCGGCGGCGAACGGCCGTTCAGCCGTTCAACTCCTTGGCCAGATACAGCCAGGTCTCCACCACGGTGTCCGGGTTCAGCGACACCGTTTCGATGCCCTCCTCCACCAGCCACTTGGCGAAATCCGGATGGTCGGACGGGCCCTGGCCGCAGATGCCGACATACTTGCCGTGCTTGCGGCAGGCCTGGATGGCCATGTGCAGCATCGCCTTGACCGCCTCGTTGCGCTCGTCGAAGGTCGAGGCGATCGGGCCGCCGGAATCGCGGTCCACGCCCAGCGTCAGCTGGGTCATGTCGTTGGAGCCGATCGAGAAGCCGTCGAAGTGCTCGAGGAACTTGTCGGCCAGCACCGCATTGGTCGGCAGCTCGCACATCATGAT
Organism: Chromobacterium sp. CV08; assembly: GCF_051129845.1. Taxonomy (NCBI): domain Bacteria; kingdom Pseudomonadati; phylum Pseudomonadota; class Betaproteobacteria; order Neisseriales; family Chromobacteriaceae; genus Chromobacterium; species Chromobacterium sp. CV08. The sequence goes on along the minus strand of NZ_CP150453.1, from coordinate 1,219,422 downwards.
CAGGCGCAGATCGTTGTCGCCGCGCTTCAGGCCGTTGTCGGCCAGGATCTCGACGACCTTCTCGGCCTCGGCCAGCGTGCGGACGAAGGGAATCATCACTTCGACATTGGTCAGGCCCATCACGTCGCGGACCTTCTTGATCGCGCGGCATTCCAGCTCGAAACAGTCGCGGAACGACTCGGCCACATAGCGGGCGGCGCCGCGGAAGCCTATCATCGGGTTCTCTTCGTGCGGCTCGTACAGCTGGCCGCCGATCAGGTTCGCGTACTCGTTGGACTTGAAGTCCGACATCCGCACGATGACCTTCTTCGGATAGAAGGCCGCCGCCAGCGTGGACACGCCCTCGGCGATCTTGTCGACGTAGAAGTCCACCGGGCTCGCGTAGCCGGCGATGCGGTCGGCGATGGTTTCCTTCAGCTCCGGGCTCAGCTTGTCGAACTCCAGCAGCGCCTTCGGGTGGATGCCGATCTGGCGGTTGATGACGAACTCCATCCGCGCCAGGCCCACGCCCTCGTTCGGCAGCTGGGCGAAGTCGAAGGCCAGCTCCGGGTTGCCGACGTTCATCATGATCTTGACCGGCGCCTTCGGCATCTTGTCCAGTTCCAGATCGATGACCTCGACGTCCAGCAGGCCGTCGTAGATATTGCCGGTGTCGCCCTCGGCGCAGGACACGGTCACCTGCATGCCGGCCTTCAGCACGCGGGTCGCGTCGCCGCAGCCGACCACGGCCGGAATGCCGAGCTCGCGCGCGATGATGGCGGCGTGGCAGGTGCGGCCGCCGCGGTTGGTCACGATGGCGGCGGCGCGCTTCATCACCGGTTCCCAATCCGGGTCGGTCATGTCGGTCACCAGCACGTCGCCGGGCTTGACCTGATCCATCTCGGACGCGTCGCGTATCGTGCGCACGGTGCCCTGGCCTATCTTCTGGCCGATCGCGCGGCCTTCGCACAGGATCTCGGACTTGCCGTTCAGGCGGTAGCGGCGCAGCGTGTCCTTGCGGTCTTCCTGCGACTTAACGGTTTCCGGACGCGCCTGCAGGATGTACAGCTTGCCGTCGACGCCGTCGCGGCCCCACTCGATGTCCATCGGGCGGCCGTAGTGTTTTTCGATGATCAGCGCGTACTGGGCCAGTTCCGCCACTTCGGCGTCGTTGATCGAGAATGCTTTGCGCAGCGCCGGCTCCACGTCGACGGTCTTGACCGAGCGGCCGGCCTGCGACGCGTCGGTGAACTCCATCTTGATCAGCTTGGAGCCCATGGTCTTGCGCAGCACGGCCGGACGGCCGGCCTTCAGCGTCGGCTTGTGCACATAGAATTCGTCCGGGTTCACGGCGCCCTGCACCACGGTCTCGCCGAGGCCGTAGGAGGCGGTGATGAAGACCACGTCTTCAAAGCCGGATTCGGTGTCTATGGTGAACATCACGCCGGCCGCGCCCATGTCCGAGCGCACCATGCGCTGCACGCCGGCGGACAGCGCCACCACGTCGTGGGCGAAGCCCTTGTGCACGCGGTAGGAGATCGCGCGGTCGTTGTACAGCGAGGCGAAGACGTGCTTCATCGCGTCCTTGACGTTGTCGAGGCCGCGGATGTTCAGGAAGGTTTCTTGCTGGCCTGCGAACGAGGCGTCGGGGAGATCTTCGGCGGTGGCGGAGGAGCGGACGGCCACCGAGATGTCGGCGCCGCCGGCATCGGCCACCATCTTGTCCCAGGCTTCCTTGATGTCGGCGTCCAGCTTGGCAGGGAACGGGGTGTCGATGATCCACTGGCGGATTTCCTTGCCGACGCGGGCCAGCTCGCTGACGTCGTCGATGTCCAGCTTGGCCAGCGCGGCGCTGATGCGGTCCGCCAGGCCGTTGTGCTGGAGGAAATCGCGGTAGGCTTGCGCCGTCGTGGCGAAACCGCCCGGCACTCGCACGCCGGAACCGGCCAGCTGACTGATCATTTCGCCGAGGGAAGCGTTCTTGCCGCCTACCTCTTCCACGTCGGTCATGCGCAGTTTCTCGAACCAGATGACGTAGTTCTCTGCCATCACTTCACTTCCTGTGTTGGATTGGGACGATGGGCCGCATTCTAGCCGAATTACGTGCCAATTGCGTAGCAACTTTTGCGCTGCACAAGATTTTTTGCGACAGCCCCGCCGCCAAGCCCAATGCAATCAATCAGTTGATTCTGAAAACACCATCCGATTTATGTCAATATCATGTAATTTTATGATTACATGAAGCAAATCCCGCTCCCGCCCCGGTTTCGGCGTCGCCCTGCTCGGTATACACTTCGACGGAACCGAATTCACTTCGCAAGGTGTCCCATGTCCCACCGCCGCTCCGCCTTCTTCATCTCCGACCGCACCGGCATCACCGCCGAATCGCTGGGCCACACATTGCTGACCCAGTTCGACACGCTGGATTTCATTCGCGAAACCGTGCCTTTCGTCGATACCGTAGACAAGGCGCGCGCGCTGGCCCAGCGCATACGCGAAACCGCCGAGCGCGACCATCTGCGCCCGCTGGTGTTCACCAGCATCGTCAATCCGGAAGTCCGCGAGGCGCTGCGGCTGGACGACGTGGTGCTGATAGACTTCTTCGAAACCTTCATCGGCCGGCTGGAGGACGAGATCGGCCAGAAGGCCTCGCTGACGGTGGGCAAGGCCCACGGCATGGTCAACGAGGAGAAGTACGATCACCGCATCGAGGCGGTCAACTTCTCGCTGAACCACGACGACGGCGTCAAGCTGAAGGACCTGGACGAGGCGGACGTGATCCTGGTCGGCGTGTCCCGCTCCGGCAAGACGCCGACCTGCCTGTATCTGGCGCTGCAATACGGCATCCGCGCCGCCAACTATCCGCTGACGCCGGAAGACCTAGGCAGCCCGACGCTGCCGAAGATATTGCTGCCGTTCAAGGACAAGATGTTCGGCCTGACCATCGATCCGGCGCGGCTGCACAATATCCGCTCCGAGCGGCGGCCCGACTCCAAGTACGCCAGCATGGACAACTGCCGGCGCGAGGTCAACGAGGCGGAATCGATGTTCCGCCACCACGGCGTGCCCTTCATCAGCACCACCCACAAGTCCATCGAGGAGATCGCCTCCACCATCATGCACAAGGCGTCGCTGGGCAGGAAGTTCTGATCCCGCGGCCGGTCAGCCGCCGGCCTTCCTGGCCTTGAAACCCAGTTTGACCAGCTCGGCGATCACGATTTCCACGTGGTCGCCCTGAATCTCCAGCGTCCAGTCCTTCACCGTGCCGCCGCTGCCGCAACGCGCGCGCAGCTGCTTCCCCAGCTTGGCCAACCCGTCTGCGTCCAGCTGCAGGCCCTTCACCACCGTCACCGCCTTGCCCCCGCGGCCCTTGGTCTCGCGCGACACCCGCGCGACGCCGTCTCCGGCCGGCGGCGCAGTCTTCCCGCACACGCATTGCGCTTCCGGCTGCCGACACGTCGGACACATCCTGCCATGCTCGGTCGAATACACCAGACCGCCGCTCTTCCCTGTTGCCATTTAACGTTCCCCATGCTGCGCGTCCGCCCCGCCCCGCGGCCTTTCATGCCATTCGGGCCCTGGCGGATCAATCGCTATCCCATTGTTTATTTGTAAATTTCCCAGCCTGATCAGAACGATAGAAACCAAGCGCTCTCAAAGAAGGAAACCACCACGCCAGATTGCCGACGATGAACATCCCCGACCCCCACCGTCCGCCGTTCACGCCGCCGCGCCCGTCGCCGCAGCGGCAGGTCAACGGCGTCGAGGCCGGCGCCCGTCCGGGCGACGAAGCCCAGCGCGAATTCGCCGAGATGCTGCTGCGCCGGCTGCTGCAAAACCAGCAGCCCGCCATCGGCGGCTCGCCGTCGATCTCATTCCCGTCGCTGACCACGCAGGAATTCGCCCGGCGCCATGCCGTGATGACGACGGAACGCGGCGCCAAACGCGCTCTGGGACTGGTAGCCTACCTGTAAGGCGACCGCCCCGGCATCGACGCCGCCGTTCAGCAGCTGCACCGCGGCCAACATCCTCGCCTGGCTCAGCCAGCGACCAAACGACAGGCCGGTATCGCGTACGAAGGCACGCGTCAGGCCGGCGCGCGAAAAGCCATGCGCGGCGGCCAGCCCGTCCAGCGACCACGGCCGCTCCAGCGCGGCCAGCATCCGCAGGCAGAGCCGGCGCAAGCGCGGCTCGCCGGGCAGCGGCAACTGCTGCGGCAACGGCGCCAAGCGCAAGAATTCGTCGACGATCACCGCGGCCAGCCGCTGCCGCCTGCCGGTCCACGGCTCGGTCTCGTAACTCAGTTGACGCTCCAGCAGCATGCCCATCATCCCGCCGGCCGGCATCACCGTCGCCTCGGCCGGCAACTGCGGATACTCGGCGCCGTCGACATAGGCCATCACGCCGTCGAGCTCGGCCACCGGCTCGGCGCTGTGCGCGATGCAGGCGGGAATCCAGCCTATCTGCCCGGCCACCATCAGCCAGCGCATCGTCTCGCTCTGGCACAGCATCGCACCGCGGCGCAGATAGATCAGCTGGCCGACATCGTGGGCATGGCTGGCGACGCCGCCATCCGATATTCCCCGCATCGCCAGGCAATGCAGCGGGCAGTTCGCGACACTCACAACAATGATCCGATCACGACAATAATTGATACTTTGCCGTTAACGCATCACGCGGTAAAGCCCCTACAGTGTCGGCATCGCCCCATCGCCGAAGACCGCCGACATGAGCACCACCATTCCAGCGCCCGACAATCTCGCCATCGTCCGCGGCATGTTCTCACAGTTGATCGAAGCCGGCCGCGTCGACGACGACAGCGTCGCCCGCTACATCGCCCCGGACTACCGCCAGCGCGTCGACGGCCACGAGCTGGACCTCGCCGGTTTCAAGCGCCATCTGCGCGCGCAGCGCGAAGTCGTCGAAAAAATGGAAGTCTACTTCCTGGCCGTCGCCCAGGACCACGACTGCGTGCTGACCCATCATCGGGTTCGCGTCACCAAGAAGGACGGGAAAACCGCGCTGTTCCAGGTACAGGCCCACATCACGCTGCGCGGCGGCAGGATCACCGCCTGCGACGAATTGACCCGCCAGCTGGCGGGCCCGGCCGCCGACCGCGACCTGGGCTCCCGCCAATGACGACGATGGGGCTTGACGCGGCGCGCGGCGCCGTGGTTTGATGAAACGATGAAAACCGCACCCGCATTCGCAATCCGATTCTGGTGGTGGCGCCTCTCCTAGGCGGCGCCGGCGAACGCATATGCAATCAAACCCGGAGGCTGCCGACAAGGCGCACCGGGTTTAGTTTTTGGCGGTCACTCCCAGTCCACCTTGTCGGTCTCCTCCCCAATCAGACGGAGATAGGCATGAATCTGGACACCATCAGCCCGCAAGACATCATCCTGACCGGCGACCGGACCACCGGCCAGCTGCATCTGGGCCATTACGTCGGCTCGCTGAGGAACCGCGTCATCCTGCAGGACCGTTGCCAACAGTTCCTGCTGCTGGCCGACGCCCAGGCGCTGACCGACAATATGGGCAACTACCTGAAAGTGCGCGACAACGTGCTGCAGGTGGCGCTGGACTACCTGGCCGTCGGCATCGATCCGGCCAAAAGCACCATCTTCATCCAGAGCCTGGTGCCGGAGCTGACCGAGCTGGCGTCCTACTACCTGAACCTGGTGACGGTGGCGCGGCTGGAGCGCAATCCGACGATCAAGGACGAGATCAAGCAGCGCGGCTACGAGCGCGACATCCCGGCCGGCTTCCTGACCTACCCGGCCGCCCAGGCCGCCGACATCACCGCTTTCAAGGCCACCATCGTGCCGGTCGGCGACGACCAGATCCCGATGATAGAACAGACCAACGAGATCGTTCGCCGCTTCAACGCCAGCGTGGACCAGCCGGTGCTGGTCGAAGCCAGGGCGGTGGTGCCGGAGATCGGCGCGCGCCTGCCCGGCATAGACGGCAAGGCCAAGATGTCGAAATCGCTGGGCAACGCATTGACGCTGTCCGCCGGCCCCGACGAGATCCGCCAGGCGGTCAAGATGATGTACACCGACCCGAACCACCTGCGCGTGGCCGATCCGGGCCAGGTGGAGGGCAATGTGGTGTTCACCTATCTGGACGCCTTCCACCCGGATCGCGAGCGGGTGGCCGAACTGAAGGCGCACTACCGCCGCGGCGGCCTCGGCGACACCGTGATCAAGCAGCAGCTGGAAGACTGCCTGCAGACGCTGCTGGAACCCATCCGCGCGCGCCGCGAGCAGTACGCCCGGGATCCGGCGGCGGTGCTGGAGATGTTGAAGGCGGGCACCCGCCGCGCCCGCGACGTGGCCGCGCGCACACTGGCCGAGGTGAAGGCGGCGATGGGCCTGAACTACTACTGAGCCGGAGTCCGACATGGAGCATGTCTACCAGTGCCAAAACCTGGACGAAGTCCGGGAACAGATAGACCGCGTCGACCGCAAGCTGGTGGCGCTGATCGCCGAGCGCGGCATCTATGTGCGCCAGGCGGCGGCGTTCAAGCACAGCCGCGAAGAGGTGGAGGGCGGGAGGCGCGTCGACCAGGTGATGCGCCGCGTCGAGCGGCTGGCCGGCGAGCTGGGCGCCGACTCCGCGCTGACGGCGGCGGTCTACCGGACGATGATAGCGCACTTCGTCGCCGACGAGATGGCGGCCTTCCGCGCCCGCGCGGCGACCGATTGAGGCGGCGGGCCGCTTTCCCTACAATGCGGATGACATGGCGGCCGCCGCGCGGCCGCCGAAGCCACGAGGAATGAATCGATGAACAAGACCGCCCTGCTGCTGCTCGCTCTTTTCTCCGCGCCGGCGCTCGCCGAAGAGGTCGGCGAGGTGTCGACCACCTTCAAGCTGCTCAGCCCGAACGACAAGGTGATCGTCGAAGCGTTCGACGACCCGTCGGTGCAGGGCGTCGCCTGTTATGTGTCGCGCGCCAAGACCGGCGGCTACAAGGGGGCGATGGGTTTGGCCAAGGACCCGTCGCGCTTCTCGGTCGCCTGCCGCCAGGTCGGCGCGATACGCTTCGGCAAGCCGATTCCGCCGCAGGAACAGGTGTTCAAGGAAGGTGCGTCCTTCGTGTTCAAGCATGTGCGGGTGGTGCGCATCGTCGACGCCAAGCGAAACGTGCTGACCTATCTGACCTACTCGGACAAGCTGGTCGACGGCAGCCCGGACAACGCCATCACCGCGGTGGCGGTGCTGGACCAAAAGATCCCGGTGAAAAAATAGATGGTAAGCTATTGATAAAAATCATGTTTTATAGCATTACCCCCATCATCCCATAAGCAGCGTGGCCTTCCAGCCGTCAAATCCGACTTCGACGCCGGGCGGACACTGCGCGCTCAGCGCATGGTATTCCAGCCTGTGCGTCATGTGGATCAGCACGGTGCGCCGCGCGCCCAGCCGCGCGGCCCAGGCCAGGGCCTCGTCGACGCTGAGATGCGACGGATAGGGATCGGGATTCAGGCAGTCGAGGAAGAGCAGCTCCAGGCCCTCGAGCAAGGGCAGGCTGTCGTCGGGTATCTGCGACAGGTCGGTCAGCCAGGCCATATTGCCTATGCGCCAGCCCAGACACGGCCAACTGCCGTGCAATAGCGGAATCGGCGTCAGCTCGACGCCCTGGTGGCGGAACGGCCCGCTCACCGTTTCCGGCAGCAGCACCGGCTTGTCCCACATCCTGGACGGCGGCAGCAAGGCGTAGCCGAAACGCTCGCGGATATTGGACATGGTGAAGTCGTTGCCGTACAGCGAGATCGGCCCCTGCTTCAGATAGCAGAAGGCCCGCAGGTCGTCGATGCCGTTCAGGTGGTCGGCGTGCGGGTGGGTGTACAGCACCGCGTCCAGCCGGGACAGCCCCTCGCGCAGCGCCTGCTGGCGCAGGTCGGGACCGGTGTCGATCAAAAAACCCATTTCGCCGACGCGCACATAGGCGCTGGCGCGGGTGCGCCGGTTGCGGCTGTCGTCCGAGAGGCAGGTGGCGCAGCGGCAACCTATCGCCGGCGTGCCGGAACTGGAGCCGCAACCGAGGATGGTGACCTCCAGCGTATTCACGGGCCTCTCCATCGTCACCGGCACGGCTGAGGCCGCACCGCCGGCACCGCGACCGAACCGCCGTCGCAGACCACCTGGCCGCCCGGCGCGATATTGCAGCTGCCGCCCGGCGTCGCCGCGCAGTGCGGACTGCCGTCCGGCCCCAGCAGGCACATGCCCGGTCCGGCATAGAAGCCGCCGCCGGCGCGTATCGCCCCGCCGCCGGGATACGGCGAGCAGAACAGATTGCCGAACTCGTCGACGACGCAGGCGCCTGCGCCGCAATACGGCAAGCCCTGATGCAGCACCGCCTGGCCGCCCTGCGGCGCGCAATAGCTGCGATCGCCGAGATTGACGCAGTTGGCCGACGCCGCGGCGGCGGCCAGCAGACCGATAAAGCCCAGACAAGACGCGAACCGCCGCATCGCAGCCTCCGTTTCAGCGCTCCGCCTTGGCGAACAGGCGGAAGAAATTGTCGGTGGTGGCCGCGGCCACCTCGTCCAGAGAAATGCCGCGCAGCTGGGCGATGAACTCGGCCACATGGCGCACATAGGACGGCTCGTTGATCTTGCCGCGGAACGGGACCGGCGCCAGATACGGCGAATCGGTCTCGATCAGCATCCTGTCCAGCGGCACCTTCTGCGCGACTTCCTGCACCTGCTTGGCGTTCTTGAACGTCACCACGCCGGAGAAGGAGATGTAGAAGCCCAGCGCCAGCGCCGCTTCCGCCACTTCCCAGGTCTCGGTGAAGCAATGCATCACGCCGGCGCATTGCTCGGCATGCTCTTCCCGCATGATGCGTATCGTGTCCTCAGCCGACTCCCGGGTATGGATCACCAGCGGCAGGCCGACGCGCTTGGCCGCGCGGATATGGGTGCGGAAACGCTGGTGCTGCCAAGCGAGATCGCCCTTGCACCAGTGGTAGTCGAGGCCGGTCTCGCCTATGCCGACCACTCTAGGATGGGCGGCCAGCTCGACCAGTTCGTCCTCGCTGTATTCCTCGGCCTCCGGATCGTCCGGATGGACGCCGACGGTGGCGTACAGATTGGGCTGGGCCTCGGCCAGCGCCAGCACCTGCGGGTACTTGGGCCGGCTGACGCCTATCACCAGCGCATGCGTCACCTGGTTTTGGCGCATATTGGCCAGCACCTCGGGCATGCGCTCGGCGAGATCGGGAAAATTGATGTGGCAGTGGGAGTCGATCAGCATGGTCTGCGGCGAAAACGTGAATCCGGCCTACAGGATATCACGAGCGCCGGCCCGGCCTCACATCGTATGGGTCGGGCGGCTGGAATTGAGCACGCCGCCGAGCAGGCTCTCTATCTTGTCCTTGGCCTGCTTGCCGGCATCGCCGGCGACGAACTCGACGCCCACGCCCTGCACCCGGCTGTTGTTGGCGCCGCCCGGCGTGATCCACACCACCTTGGCCTGCACCGCGATGCGCTGCGGGTCTTCCATCAGCGTCAGCAGCAGGAAGACCTCCTCGCCGAGCTGCATCTCCTTGTTGGTCGGGATGAAGATGCCGCCGTTGCGGACGAAGGGCATATAGGCGGCGAACAGCGCGCTGCGCTCCTTGATATGCAGCGACAGCACGCCGGGGCGATTGGGATTGTTCAGATCCGGCCGGTTGTTGGCGGCATCCATGCGGCGGGCCCCTTTAACGTTCTCAGCCGGACTTGGCGCCGGCGAAGATCTTCAGGTAATCCATCAATACCGCCTCCAGCTGCAGGCGGGGATTCAAGGTGTGCTGGGCGAACGGCGCCAGCGCGGCCAGCGCCTGCTGGCAGGCCATCAGCTGGACGGCGTCGCTGCGCGCAGCCAGCGACGCAAGCGCCTTCTCCTGATCTGGATAATAGCGGACGCGGCCGGCCAGGCCCAGCGCCGCCAGATCATGCAGCCATTTCTGCAGCCAGGACAGCGGCTGCAGCAGCGACAATTGCTTGTTCTTGTCGGCCAGCTCCGCCAATTGCAGCATGCCGGCGAAGCTGGGCTGGCCCAGGCCGCGGACAAACTGGCCGCGCAGCGCGGCGAGCTCGGGATCGTGGTCGAACAGCGGCGCGCCGCCGTTGTGCGCCAGTTCCACCTCGGCGTTGGCCACGCCCTGCTCCCTCAGCCAGGCCAGCGCGGCCGGCGCGGCGGGGCGGGTCAGCGCGAACTGGCGGCAGCGGCTGCGTATCGTCGGCAGCAGCCGCTGCGGCGCATGCGATACCAAGAGGAACAGCACCGCCTCCGGCGGCTCCTCCAATATCTTCAGCAGCGCGTTGGCGGCGGCCAGGTTCAGGTTCTCGGCCGGCTCGACCAGGATCACGCGGCGGCCGGCGCGGTGCGCGGTCAGATGGGCGAAATCTATCACCTCGCGCACCGCCTCTATCTTGATCTGCGGCAGCTTGCGCGTGGTCTTGGCCTCCTTGCCCTCCTCGTCCTCGTCGACGAACGGCGACAGGCGACGGAAGTCCGGATGACTGCCGCTGGCAAGCCAGCGGCAACCCTGGCACTGACCGCAGGGCTGGTGGCCGGCGGCCGGGCTCTCGCACAGCAGCGACTGCGCCAGATGCTCGGCGAAGGCCAGCTTGCCGATGCCGGCGCCGCCGGTGAACAGCCAGGCGCCCGGCATCCGCTCGCGCTCGGCGGACAGCCGCGTCCAGTCATCGCTCTGCCACGGATACAGCATCAGCCTCGCTCCAGCAACTTGCCCAGGTGGACGGCGATGTCGGCCTGGATGTCGTCTATGCTCCGGCCGGCGTCCAGCACGACGATGCGTTGCGACGCCTCCTCGGCCCGGCGCAGATAGGCCGCGCGCACGCGGCGGTGGAAATCGGCGGCCTCCTGCTCGAAACGGTCCGGCACCCGGGTGCCGGCCATCCGCCCGGCCGCCACTTCGGTCGGCAGGTCGAACAACAGCGTCAAATCCGGCTGCAGACCGCGCTGCACCCAGTCCTCCAGCGCGCGGATGCGCTCGTACGGCACGCCGCGGCCGCCGCCCTGGAAGGCGTAGGTCGAGTCGGTGAAGCGGTCGGACACCAGCCAGCGGCCGGCGGCCAGCGCCGGCGCGATCACGTCGGCGATGTGCTGCTGGCGCGCGGCGAAGGCCAGCAGGGTCTCGGCGTCCAGCGAGGCGACGGTGGCCGGCGCCAGCAGCAGTTCGCGGATCTGCTCGCCCAGCGGCGTGCCGCCCGGCTCGCGGGTGAACACGGCATCGACATCGTGCCGCTTCAGCCAGTCGGCGATGAAGGTCAGATGGGTGCTCTTGCCGGCGCCGTCTATGCCTTCCAGCGTGATGAAACGGCCGGGCCGGACCTGCTGCGCGCTGCTCATTGCTGGCCTTTCTTCAGGATGTATTTGCGCACCGCCTGGTTGTGTTGCTCCAGGGTGCTGGAAAACTGGGAGCTGCCGTCGCCGCGGGCGACGAAATACAGCGCGTCGGTCTCGGCCGGCTGGGCCGCCGCGTACAGCGCCGCCTTGCCCGGCATCGCGATCGGGGTCGGCGTCAGGCCGGCGCGGGTATAGGTATTGTACGGCGTATCGCGGCGCAGGTCGGCCTTGCCGATATTGCCCTGATAGCGATCGCCCATGCCGTAGATCACCGACGGATCGGTCTGCAGCCGCATGCCCTTTTTCAGCCGATTGACGAAGACCGCCGCCACCATTGGACGATCGGCCTCGCTGGAGGTTTCCTTCTCGACCAGGCTGGCCATCGTCAGCAATTCGTACGGCGTCCGGTACGGCAGCTCGGGCTTGCGCGCGGCCCAGGCGGCGGCCAGCTGTTGCTGCATCGTCGAGAAGGCCTGGCGGTACAGGTCCATGTCGGAGACGCCGGGCGTGAACAGATAGGTGCTGGGGAAGAACAGGCCTTCCGGGCTGGCGTCCGGCGCGCCTAGCCGGCGCATCAGCTCGGCGTCGCTGAGCGCGCGGGCTTCGTGGACGATGTCGGGACTGCGGTCCAGCGCCTGGCGGAACTGGCGGAAGGTCCAGCCCTCTATCGTCGTCAGGCTGGCCTCGTCCGGCTTCCCCTGGCTCAGGCGCAGCAACACGTCCAGCATCGACTGCGGCCCCTGGAAACGGTAGAGGCCGGCCTTGATCCGCCTGTCGGCGCCGTCCAGCCGCGCCAGCGCCACCAGCAACTGCCGGTTGCGTATCGCGCCATCCTGCTCCAGCGTGCGGGCGATCTGCTTCATCGTGCGGTTTGGGCCCACCAGCAGCTTGTAGCCGCCGGCCGGCAGCTCGACCGGCAACAGCGCGGCCCAGGCCAGCCAGCCCGCCAGGCACAGCAGCAGCAATAGTAAAAAGCCGGAAAGTCTTCTCATAACCTGGTTCGTGATCTCACCGCCGCGCGGCAAAGGCGGAATCATACCAGCAAGCCGCCTGTACGACATGCCAGGCCGCACTGGCCGCATTCCCTATAAGTTGCTCCACATCAACAATAGCGCGCCGGCTTTTGCCTATGTTTCCGTTATATCCCCCGATCAAACACGCCGCATTCCGGACCGTAGTCCGGACCGCCGCACCCGATCATGGCTGACGACGATGAAACCGTTCTTCAATCTTGGATGCGCGCTGGTAGCCTGGGGCGAGCTGTGCCGGGTCGCCCGGCTCAGCCAGCGCCCCGGCTACGGCGCGCCTCAGCAGGCCTTCCGCCAGGGACGGCACAACCGGCAATTCCTCTGCGCCGCGTCCGCGCAACTGCCGGGCGCCTACCGCGCCTTGCTGCTTGAACCGCTGTGGCTGCTGGAACGCAACCGCGACGGCCGCTGGCTGTTGAGTTCAACCTCCCCGGGCAACGGCCTCAATCTGCGCCTGCAGACCCTGTTGCGCGGCTGGCTGCCCGCCATGCCCCAGGCCGAAGAGGCCGGCCCGGCGATCGCGCGGCTGCGGCTGGTGCTGCGCGGCAATAGCGGCGACGCCGCTCCGCTGCCGCTGAAGCCGACGCGGCCCGCCGTCGAACTCGAACCGCTGACCCGCGGCATCGGCGCCTATCTGGAACAGGTTTCCAGCATCGTCCAGCTTGAGGACTCGATGGACGGCAGGCTGCTGGCCGGCAGCGTCAATCTGCGGGGCCCCCGTCCCCAGCTGGACGCGTCCGGCGGCGATGGCTGGCAGGATCTGCTGGTCTGCGATTGGCAACAGTTGCTTCAGTACACCGACGACACGCTGGCGGCAAGCTAGCCCAGCCATTTTGCCGCAATCGCCCATCGTTGTCCGATCGGGCGGCCGCGGCGACAAAATTTGACGCAAGCCATCGCTGGCATGGTGTTTTTGGCCGCATAATGCCACAACCATCATTATGGAGCCCCGCCGCATGCGACGCTTGAACCTTGCCCTGCTCTGCCTGATCCTGCCGTCGTTGGCGCTGGCCGATACCGTCTCGGTGGCGGTGGCCAGCAATTTCCAGCAAACGCTGGACAAGATCGCCGTGGCGTTCAAGGCCGCCACCGGCCACGACATCAAGGCCAGCGCCGGCGCCTCCGGCAAGCTGGCGGCGCAGATACGCCAGGGCGCCCCGTTCGACGTCTTCCTGTCCGCCGACGACGAGAGGCCGACCGAGCTGGCGAAAGCCGGCGTCGGCCAGCCGGGCAGCCAGTTCACCTACGCCTACGGCCAGCTGGCGCTGTGGAGCAAGAAACGCGGCGACGCCGGCGAGGCGGCCTTGCGCAACGGCGGTTTCGCCAAGCTGGCCATCGCCAATCCGGCCACCGCGCCCTACGGCCGCGCGGCGATGGAAACGCTGGGCGCCCTGAAGCTGGACGCGGCGGTCAAGCCCAAGCTGCTGACCGGCGACAATATCGGCCAGACCATGCAGTTCGCCGAAGTCGGCGGAGCCGACTTCGCCTTCGTCGCCTATTCGCAATTGCTGGAACAAGGGATACGCGACCGCTACTGGCTGGTGCCGGAGAAACTGCACCAGCCGATACGCCAGGACGCGCTGCAGATCAAGCCGACGCCGGCCGCGACCGCGCTGATGGCCTTCCTGAAGGGCGAACAGGCGCGCGCGCTGATGGCCCAGGCCGGCTATCGCTTCAAGCCGTGAATGCGCAGGATTGGGGCGCGATCGCGCTGACGCTGCGGCTCGCCGGCGTCAGCACGCTGCTGCTGCTGCTGCTCTGCGTGCCGGCCGCCTGGTGGTTGGCGCGCAGCCGCTCGCGGCTGCGGCCGCTGGCCGAGGCGGCGGCGATGCTGCCGCTGGTGCTGCCGCCGACGGTGCTCGGCTTCTACCTGCTGCTGGCCTTCGGCCCGCACGGTCCGCTGGGGAAGATGACCGAGGCGCTGGGCCTGCCCGGCCTCGCCTTCACCTTCCAGGGCGTGGTGATCGCCTCGGTGCTGTACTCGCTGCCCTTCGTGCTGCAGCCGCTGTTGGCCAGCTTCCGCGCGGTGCGGCAGGAAGAGCTGGAAAGCGCGAGGCTGCTGGGCGCCAATCGCTGGCAGCGGATGCGCCACGTGATCCTGCCGTCCTGCCGCAGCGGCGTGCTCAGCGCGGCCTGTCTCGGCTTTGCCCACACCGTCGGCGAATTCGGCGTGGTGTTGATGATAGGCGGCAATATCGACGGCGAGACCCGGGTGATCTCGATCGCGCTGTACAATCAGGTGGAGCAGGCCGATTACGGATCCGCCCACCGGCTGGCCCTGCTGCTGCTGCTGTTTTCACTGGCGGCGCTGACCGCCGTTTACTGGCTGAACGCCAGGAAAAACGAATAGCTTTCCGCCCGCTCGCGGGCCCACCACCGGAGAAACCAAACCATGCGTAAATCGCTGCTGCTCGCCGTACTCGCTCTGTTCAGCGCCAATCTGGCGCTGGCCGACGCCGCCTGCGACGCCAAGGCCGCCGAAAAGAAACTGGCCGGCGCCGCCAAGCAAAGTTTCCTGAAGAAATGCGAAAAGGACGCCGCCGCCGCGGCCCAGGCCGCCTGCGACGCCAAGGCCGCCGAGAAGAAACTGGCCGGCGCGGCCAAGCAGAGCTTCACCAAGAAATGCGTGAAGGACGCGGCCGCCAAGTAAACGCCCGGCCCGACGGCATGGCGCCTGGCGCCATGCCCTGTCGCGCGGACGCCAAAATCCGCGCGCGGATATGCGATTCCGCGTGGAAAAAACGCTGAATAAGCAATGACTTTCATTGTCTGAACTACACTTCAACAAGATGTGGCTTGTGAGTGTTGGCAATGAACTCGCTGTCCGGATACAACTCCAGTCTTTCGTCTTTCGACAGTTTGCTGCCGAACTTGAGCAGTTTGTTGTCCAGCGGATTGCTGTTGGGCTCGACCGGCAGCGCATCCAGCGCCGCCAGCGCGGCGCCGGCCGACCCGATACAGGTGGAGCTGTCCAATCTCGGCCAGCTGATGTCCATCCTCGGCACCTTCCAGAGCAGCCTGCAGCAGATCTATTCTCCGGCCAACCAGTACGGCGGCGGCACCGCCACCAGCAGCAATCCGGCGGTGGCCAGCGTCAGCACTTCGGCCGGCGCGCAGAACGCCAGCTACCAGCTCTCGGTGTCGCAACTGGCCCAGGCGCAGAGCGCCGCCACCAGCTTCACGCTGTCCGATACCGGCAGCACCTCGGTCGGCACCGGCAGCCTGACCATCACCACCGGCAGCTACGCCTACACCAGCTCGACCTCGGCCAGCAGCTTCACCGCCAACGACACGCCGGTGACCGTCAGCATCAGCAACGGCACGCTGTCCGGCATCGCCAGCGCGATCAACGGCGCCGGCGCCGGCGTCGTCGCCAATGTGGTGCAGAACTCGTCCGGCGCCTACCAATTGCAGATCAGCGCCGCCAGCACCGGGGCCAGCAACAACTTCCGCATCACCGTCAGCGACAACGACGGCAACAACACCGACCAGAGCGGCCTGTCGCGGCTGGCCTTCGACCAGACCCAGGCGGTCGGCAGCGGCCAGAACCTGACCCAGACCCAGGCCGCGCAGAACGCCAGCTACACCGTCAACGGCGCGTCCGGCTCCAGCGCCGGCAATTCGGGCATACAGCTGGGCAGCGGCGTGTCGGCCAATCTGCTGGCGACCGGCAGCAGCACCATCGCCGTCAACATAGACTTCGGCCTGCTGAACAGCAACGCCCAGTCTCTGGCCAGCGCCTTCAACACCGCCCAGGGATCGATCAACAGCCTGCTCGGCAACCAGGTGGCGCCGCGCAACGACCCGATCGCCGCGATGCTGCCGCAGATGCTGAACCAGCAGGCGCAGAACAGCTACAGCAACGGCAGCTCGCTGCTGACCCTACTGAGCCAGATCGGCCTGAGCTACCAGAGCCCGGCGCAATACGGGCTGGGCGGCACGCTGAGCCTGAACGTCGGCTCGCTGCAGGCGGCGTACAACGGCGACTCCAGCGGCACGGCCAACCTGCTGTACACGGCGGCCCAGTCGCTGAACGCGCTGGCCAACAGCTACACCTCGCAGGGCGGCGGCTCGCTGGTCAACGAGAGCCGCGCGCTGCAGGCCCAGCAGCGCAACCGGCAGTTGGTGATCCACACGCCCCAGACGCCGAACACCTTCCCGTTCAATCTGCAGAACCTGCTCAACTACCCGTCCGGCAACAGCCTGCTGTCGGCCCAGCAGATCAGCGGCCTCGCGATGTACGCGCTGGTGTACTCGATAGGCGCGCCGTACGCGCTGAACGCGCTCTTGGTCGGCCAGGGGCTGGGCCTGTCCAGCACCGGTTTCTCCGCCGTCGCCTGAACCCTTTTCCTGATTTTTGCCCTTCCCGGCGTTTGCCGGTAAAATTCATCGGATGATTGGATGTTTCGGAGCCGAACGATGAATCCCGCCGCCGCCAAACGCTCGCTGGTCGACATCGCGCTGGAAAGCCTGGGCGCCCAGCTGGCCGGCGGACGCTGGCCGGTCGGCAGCCGCATGCCGACCGAGCCGGAACTGGCAGAGGAACTGGGCATCAGCCGCAATACCGTCCGCGAGGCGGTGCGCGTGCTGCTGTACGCCGGCCTGCTGGAAGTCCGCCAGGGCGACGGCACCTATGTGCGCGCCGTCGTCAATCCCGGCGAGGCGATGCGCGCGATCAGCCGCGCCAGCCTGCGCGAGCACCTGGAGGTGCGCTGCCTGCTGGAGGAAAGCGCGGCCCGGCTGGCCGCCGAACGCGCCGGCGATGCCGGGCTCGCGCGGATCGCCGCGGCGCTGGAGCGACTCGGCCGGCCTCAGGCCGACGAAACGCCGGAAAGCTATGCCGAGCGCGATCTGGACTTCCATGTCGCCATCGCCGACGCCTGCGGCAACCAGGCGCTGTCCGGCCTGTACCGCTATTTCTCGCATGCGGTGCGTCAGAGCGTGCAGGACTCGATACGCGACGAGGCCCTGCCCGACCCCGACCTGGCGGCGCACGCCGCCATCTTCGACGCGATACGCGCGCGCCGTCCCGACGAGGCCGGCGCCGCCGCCGCCGCCATTACCCGTCCGCTGCTGGCCACGCTGGCCCGGCTGCTGGACACGCCACGATAAGAAGGAAGCACGATGGAAGAGAATCGGTCCAAACCGATCGCCGACGAACTGTTGATCGACGACGAGGCCCCGGCAGCCTCGCTGGCCGGCGGCCGCGCCCGGGCGCTGCTGTTGCTGCTGGGCCTGGTGCTGGTCGGCCTGAACCTGCGTCCGGCGCTGTCCAGCCTGGCGCCGGTGCTGGCCATGGTCAGCCGCGACGTCGGCCTGAGCCCGCCGCTGGCCGGCCTGCTGACCACGCTGCCGGTGGCCTGCCTGGGCGTCTTCGGACCGCTGGCGCCGCGGCTGGCGCGCCGGCTGGGCAGCGAGAAGACCATTGCCGCGGTGCTGCTGGCGCTGGCCGCCGGCATCGTGCTGCGCACCCAGCTGGGCCCGTTCGGCCTGTTTGCCGGCTCGGCGCTGGCCGGTGCCTCGATAGGCGTGATCGGCGTGCTCTTGCCCGGCATCGTCAAGCGCGACTTCGCCAGCCGCGCCGGCCTGATGACCGGCGTCTATACGATGGCGCTGTGCCTGGGCGCGGCGCTGGCCGCCGGCCTGACGGTGCCGACGGCGGAGGCCTTCGGCCACGACTGGCGCCCGGCGCTGGCGCTGTGGGCCTTGCCCGCCGTGCTGGCGCTGGCGGTCTGGTGGCCGCAGCTTGGCACCCGCCACGCCGCCGCCCAGGGCCGCTGGCGGGTGGACGGCCTGCTGCGCGACCCGCTGGCCTGGCAGGTGACGCTGTTCATGGGCCTGCAGTCGTCGCTGGCCTACATCGTGTTCGGCTGGCTGCCGTCGATCTTGATGGACCGCGGCCTGAGCGCGATGCAGGGCGGGCTGATGCTGTCGCTGTCGACGATGGTGCAGGTGCCCGCCTCGCTGCTGGTGCCGATGCTGGCCCACCGCTGCCGCGACCAGCGGCCGCCCATCGCCGCCACGCTGCTGATGGTGATCGCCGGCCTCCTGGGCATGCTGTACGCGCCGACCGACGGCCTGATCGTCTGGGCGGCGCTGCTCGGCTTCGGCCAGGGCGGCCTGTTCAGCACCGCGTTGAGCCTGCTGGCCCACCGCTCGCCGGATCAGCACGTGGCGGCCAGCCTGTCCGGCATGGCGCAGGGCATAGGCTATATGCTGGCCTCGATGGGTCCGTTCGCCGTCGGCCTGATCCGCGGCCACAGCCACGCCGCCTGGCCGCTGGCGGTGCTCTTCAGCCTGATCGCCACCACCGCCTTCTGCGTCGGCATACTGGCCGGCCGCAAGCGGCTGGTCGGCGTCCGGGCGCAGCCCGTCTGACTTCGGCCCGCCGGATGGCGGGCTTCGTTCACCTGGGCCGGGAGACGATGCCGTAGCGCGCCAGCAGCGCCGGCAGCGTCTCCCGGCCCAACGGCAAGGCGGCCCCGTCCAGTCGCAGGGCAGGCGGCAAGGCCGCCATGTCGCCGTCCCATCCGGGCAGCGCCTCCTCCAGCAGGCCCGGCAGGTCGCGGTCGTCGAGCGCGGTCAGCTCGCCGCCTATCTCCAGCAACAGCATGCCGTCCGGCGTCAGCCAGGCGGCGCGCGGCGAGGCGCCGTCGTCGCAGGGCTGCGTGCGCCAGCCGCCGGGCGTGCGCCGCGCCGCCAGCGGCGCCGCGTCCAGCTCGACATACACTTTCTGCGGCCCGTTCTGCACATAGCAGCGCCCCTGGCCGTCCCGGCTGTAATTGCGGTTGAAGAAATCGGCCATCGCCTCATGGCGCAGCCTCTGGTCCTTGATCCACCACTGCCCGCGCGCGTCCAGCCTGAGCCAGCCGAACACCGCCGGCACGTTCGGCCACTTGGCCATAGCGGCCAACACCATCGCGTCCATCTTTGTTTCTCCCGCGGTTTTCCCCGCTTGTTCATTGTCCGGCTAGGATACCGCCCGCAGCACCGTCAGCGGCGGCGTCCGCGTCACCACCAGCACGCCGCCGGCCATGCCCAGCGGCAGCAGCCACCAATTGAGCAGCACCGGCAGCGAAAACAGCTTCACCGAAGCCAGCACGCCTATGCCCATCGCCCCCAGCGCCGCCAGCAGGCCGGATACCGCGCCCAGCCACACCAGCTCGGCCAGCACCACGCTGCGCACCTGGCGGCGCGACGCCCCCAGCGCCCGCATCAGGCCGACGTCGGCCAGCCTCTCGTCCCGCGTCGCGGTCAGCGACGCCCACAGGACCAGCACGCCGGCCGCCAGCGCCAGCAGGAACATCGCCTCGATGCCCCGCGTCAGCTTGTCCACCATTGCCCTGACCTCGGCCAGGATGCTGCCGACGTCTATCACCGTCAGATTGGGGAAGCGCTCCACCAGTTGATTGGCGAAAGCCTCGTCGGCCGGCTCCAGCCGGAAGCTGGTGATCCAGCTGGCCGGCTGTTGGCGGAACTGGCCCGGCGTGCCGATGACGAAGAAGTTGACGCGGAAACTGTCCCACGGCACCTCGCGCAGGCTGCTGACTTTCGCGCGGTAGGTGGTGCCGGCCAGATCGAAAGCCAGCGTGTCGCCCAGCCGTATGCCCAGCTTGTCGGCCAGGCCTCGCTCGACCGAGAACTGCGGCTTCACCCGCCTGCCCTCTTCCCACCAGCGCCCCGCCACCACCTGGTTGCCCGGCGGCGGCTCGGCGCGCCAGGACAGGTTGAACTCGCGCTCGGCCAGCCGCCGCGCCTGCTCGCTGTCGTAGGCGGCCGGCCGCACCGGCTGCTCGTTGATCGCGATCAGCCGCGCCCGCGCCATCGGCGCCAACTCGGGCACCGGCCGCCCCTGGGACGCGAACGCGTCGCGGAAGGCGTCCAGCTGGCCGGACTGGATATTGATGACGAATTTGTTCGGCGCGTCGGCCGGCACGCTGCGCTGCCAGGCGCCGATCAGGTCGTCGCGCACCACGGTCAGCGTCAGCAGCGCCATCAGCCCGACCGACAGCGAGGCGATCTGCAGCACCGCCAGCCAGCGACGCCTGGCCAGGTTGGCGATGCCGAAGCGCCAGCCTACCCTGCCGCCGCGCGGCAGCCGACGCAGCGCCCACACCAGGCCCAGCGCCAAGGCGCCCGACACGGCGAGAAAGGCCAGCATCGCCAGTAGCAGCCAGCCGGCCAGCGAGAACTCGCCGACCTGCCACGACGCCAGCCCCAGCAGCGTGGCCAGCGCCAGCACCGGCGCGATCAAGCCCTGTCGAGTCGGCGGCAATTCCCGGCGCAGCACCGCCGCCGGCGAAACGTCGCGTATGCCCATCAACGGCGGCAGCGCCAGTCCGGCCAGCAGCAGCAGCGCCGCCAGCGGGCCTATCAGCCACGGCAGCGCGCCCGGATCGGGCAGCATCTCGCCGACATAGCCGCTGAACAGCCGCATCAAGCCCAGTTGCACGCCGAAGCCGGCCAAGGTGCCGAACAGGCCGGCCAGCAGGCCCAGCAACAGAAAGAGGCTGACGAACAAGCCCCACACCTCGCCGGAGCCCAGACCCAGGCAACGCAACACCGCCACCTGCTGCCAGTGTCGCTGCAGATAGCGCCTGACCACCAGGGCCACCGCCGACGCGGCCAGCGCCACCGTCAGCATCGCGGCCAGCCCGAGGAAGCGCCTCGCCCGCTCGAGGCCGGTGCGGATCTCCGGCCGCATCTCCTCGACGTTTTCCAGCCTGGCGCCGGCCGGCTTGTGCCGGCCCAGCCAGTGACGGAAGTCGGCGATCCGGCGGTCCTCGCCGGAGAACAGCAGCCGCCAGCGTATGCGGCTGCCCTGCTGCACCAGGCCGGTGGCCGGCAGGTCGGCGCTGTTGAACATCAGCCGCGGCACGAAGTTGTAGATGTCCATGCTGCCGTCCGGCTCGCGCAGGATGACGCCGCTCAGCTTCAGGCTGGCGTTGCCGACGCTGATGCTGTCGCCGAGCTTCAGCTTCAGCCGGCCTATCAGCCGGGCGTCGGCCCAGGCGGTGCCGGGCGCCGGCTGCAAGCGGCCGCTGGGCTCGCTGCCGTCGGCCAGCCGCGCCGAGGTCTCGCCGCGCAGCGGATAGCCGGCGCTGACCGCCTTGTACTGCGCCAGCGTCGCCTGGCCGCCGGCGAAGACCATGGACGGGAAGGTGATGTTGTCGGCCATCGCCAGGCCCCGGCGACGCGCCTCGGCGCGTACCGCCTCCGGCGCCGGCTCGTTGCCGCTCAATACCAGGTCGGCGGCCAGCAGCTGGGTGGCCTGGGTCGTCAACGCCTTTTCCACCCGGTCGGAGAAGAAGGCCACGCTGCTCATCGCCGCTACCGCCACCAGCAGGGCCAGGCCGAGTATCGTCAGCTCCCCGGCCACCAGTTCGCGGCGGATGAAGCGCAGCACCAGGATGATCCGTCCGGTCGGCGTCATCCGGCGCGCGCTCCGTTCAGCTTGCCGTCGACCAGCCGGTAGATGGCGTCGCAGCGGCTGGCCAGCTCGTTGTCGTGGGTGACCAGCACCAGGGCCGTGTGCTGCTCGGCGTTCAGCTGGAACAGCAGGTCTATGATCTGGCGGCCGGTGTGCGGATCGAGATTGCCGGTGGGCTCGTCGGCGAACAGCAGTCCGGGATGGATGACGAAGGCGCGCGCCAGCGCGACCCGCTGCTGCTCGCCGCCGGACAGGTGGCGCGGATAATGGCCGAGGCGCGCGGCCAGGCCGACACGCTCCAGCATCAGCTCCGCGGCCTCGCGCGCATCGTTGCGCCCGGCCAGCTCCAGTGGCAGCATGACGTTTTCCAGCGCGGTCAATTGCGGCAGCAGCTGGAAATTCTGGAACACGAAACCGACGCGGTCCCGCCTCAACTGCGCGCGCGCGTCCTCGCTGAGCCGCGACAAGGGCTGGCCGAACAAGGCCACCTCGCCGTCGCTGGGATGGTCGAGGCCGGCCAGCAGCGACAGCAGCGTCGACTTGCCCGAGCCCGAGGTGCCGACGATGGCGACGCTTTCGCCGGGATACAGCGTCAGCGAGGCGCTGCGCAGGATGTGCAGCACGTCGCCGCGGAAATGGACCTGTTTCGCCAACTCGCTGGCGGCCAGCACCGCCGCCTTCTTCACTGGATTGTTCATGCGCTCTATCGTCTGCAAAATGCTCGTCCCCTTGTTGCTGCTGTGGCAGCTGCCCGCCTGCGCCGCCACCATCCTGGTATTCGGCGACAGCCTGTCGGCCGGCTACGGCCTGGCGCCGAGCCAGGGCTGGGTGGCGCTGCTCTCGCGCGAACTGGCGCCGCGCCACCGGGTCGTCAACGCCAGCCAGTCCGGCGAAACCAGCGCCGGCGGCCTCGCCCGGCTGCCCGAGGCGCTCGCCCGCCACAAACCCGACGTGCTGGTGCTGGAGCTGGGCGCCAACGACGGCCTGCGCGGCCTGCCTATGACCGAGATGCGCCGCAATCTGCAGAGCATGGTCGACCTGGCGCGCGCGCGCCGGATCAAGGTGCTGCTGGTCGGCATGGCGCTGCCCCCCAACTATGGCCCCCGTTACGGCGCCGAGTTCCGCGCCGTCTACGACGATGTCGCCCGCGCCAACCGCCTGCCCTACGTGCCGCTGCTGGTGCAGGGCTTCGCCGGCGAGCTGTCGGCTTTCCAGCCGGACGGCCTGCATCCGCGCGCCGAGAAACAGGACACCATGATGCGCACGGTCAAGGCGAAACTGCCAGTGAAATAATCGAACAGTTTATTTGACGCATACGGCGCGGAACAGAAAATATCCTTTCAGCATAATAATACCGCCATCGGCGCCCGGCCGCAGCGACGCCGGGGCGCCGCACTGTCCGTTCAGCCATGGCGTTCGGCACAAGCACGAAAGGGATTTCGACGCGGCTCCCGCCGCTCGCGATGCGGGCTGCGCTCCGGCTGCGGCCGTTTCGCGCGTCGCGCCGAAGACGAATCCGGTCCCGCTAGATCTCGTCCACCGCCAGGCAGACCCGGTTGCGGCCGCCTTCCTTGGCCCGGTACAAGGCGATATCGGCGCGCTTCAGGCATTGCCGCACCGGCTCCCCCGGCAGGCAGCCGGCCACGCCGACCGACATCGTCTGCACCCGACCGACCGGCAGGTCGTCCAGGCTGGAGGTGCTGAGCAAGGCGCGGATCTCCTCCATCAGGCTCAACAGCTCCAGTCCGTCCCGCTCCGGCATCAGCACCGCGAACTCCTCGCCGCCGTAGCGCGCCAGTATCGCGCCGTCCGGCAGCCGGCTCTCGATCAGCTTCGCCGTCTGGCACAAGACGCTGTCTCCGACCTGGTGGCCGAAGGTGTCGTTCACCTTCTTGAAGTAATCGAGGTCCAGCATCGCCAGCGCCCAGGGGCGTCCGCTGGCCAGGCTGTCCTCGGCGCACCGGTCCAGCCGCTCGCGCAGCGCGCGCTGGTTGTAGCAGCCGGTCAGCGAATCGCTCTCCGCCAGCTTCTTCATATGTTGCAGCGCGCCCTGGAGCTGGTGCTGCCGCTGCTCGAGCAAGGTCTTCTTGGCCATGCTGTCGCGGTGCAGGGCGCGGACCGAGGCCAGCATGCTCTCGTTGCGCTCGCTGAGGTCGGCGGTATCCTGCAACTGCAGATGGAAGCTCTGCAGGAACTCCCACTGCACCAGCATATAGATGACGCAGCCGATCAGAATCGCCAGATACAGATTGCCGCCTTCGTGGTACAGCCGATAAAAGGGGTAGGCCCAATAGCCGACGATGTAGCCTCGCAGCAGGTCCTGGCACGGCGCCAGCAACAAACAGGCCAGCGCGAACGCGCCGACCAGCCACAACAGGACCACCATGCGGTACGGCCCCTCCTGGTCCGGCAGCATCAGCCACATGATGGTCGGCCACGCCATGCTGCTCGCCAGCAGGATGTCCCTGACCTCCAGATAGCGGCCCCAGGTCTCCATCACTGGCAGCACCTCGCGGCCGAAGCGCGCGCACAGCCTGCCCAGCCACAGCTCCTCGGCCAGGAAGCACAGCGTCCAGACCAGGCCGCGCTGCCAGGGCACGTGCGGATACATCAGATACGCGAAAAAGGGGATGACGACGAAGGCGTCCCTGACCGACTGCCTCAGCATCGCCACCGTTTCACGCGCCAGTTCGGCCTCCTGGCGGCCGAAGACGATGGGCTCGTGCTCAAGCCACTTCATGCCGCCTCCGTTTCGGGGCACACGCGGTTGCGCCCCTGCGCCTTGGCCAGATACAGCGCCTGGTCCGCCCGCTGCAATATCAGCTTCAGATCGGTGCCCGGGCGCCAACTGGCAACGCCGCAGGATATCGTCACCGGCAGCGAACCGGTCACCGGCGACCAATCGAAACCGGCGATGGAGGCGCGCAGCGTGTTCATCCGCTGGAAATGCTCGCGTCCGCTGCAATCCGACGCCACCAGCAGGAACTCCTCGCCTCCGTAGCGGCCGAACACCTCGCCCGGCCTCAGCGTCGCGTCGACGATCCGGCATAGTTGCTGCAGCACCTCGTCGCCGGTCGGATGGCCGCATTGGTCGTTGATGCGCTTGAAGTAGTCCAGATCGATGATGGACAGCGAGAACGTCGCCCCCTGCTCCTCGGCGCGCTGCCGCAGGCCCTCCAGCTCGGACATCAGCGCCCGCATATTGAACACGCCGGTCAGCGGATCGCGCACCGCCAGCTCGCGTATCCTCAACAGCGTGGCGTCCAGCTCGGCGTTCTGCGTTTCCAGCTGGGCATTCCAGTCGTCCAGCTTGGCGCTTTCCTCGCCCAGCCGCCGCGACAGCAGCTGATTGTCGACGCGCTGCCTGATCGACTCCGCCAGGAAGCGATGCAGCTTGCCGGTGTATTGGGTCAACACGCCGAGAAACAGCAGCGTCGATCCGCCGACCCAGTGCAGCAGGCTGTCGTTTGACGCGAACAGCCGCGACAGCAGCAACAGCCACTGCAGGCCCTCGAACAGGTAGAACAGGCTGCGCCGCCCTATCAGCAAGGCGCCCTGCACCGAACTGACCGCCAGCATCCACAGCATCAGCACCAGGGCGTAGGTGGGATCTTCGTCGCGCATCATCAGCCAGGCCGAGCTGCCCCAGGCCATGCCGGTCGCCAGCAGACTGACGACAAAGGCGCGATACAGGACATTGATGCGGCCGTCGTCGTCGCAGCGGCGGGCCAGCAGGATGATCAGATACTCCAGCGCCAGCAGCGGGTAGATCAGCAAACCCCAGCACAGCAGCCCCGTCGTCGGCGCATGGCCCCATTGCAATATCAGCAGCACCAGCGCGCCGGGAAAGGCATAGGGCAGGCATTCTCCGGTGGCCCGCATCACCAGCAATCGGGATTCCCGCTCCACCATCCACCATCGACTCGTATGCACTCCCGCCCCTCATGCCTGAGCTAACCATCTGTTCTTTATAGGGGGCGGCAGATAAAACAACACCCCGCCGGCGCGAAGCGGGCGGGGTGCGTACAGCGTCGATCCGGCGGGCGGATTACAGCTGCTGGGCGTTCTCGGCCAGGTAGGAAGCCACGCCTTCGGCGGACGGCTTCATGCCCTTCTTGCCCTTGTTCCAGCCGGCCGGGCACACTTCACCGTGCTCTTCGGTGAACTGCAGCGCGTCGACCATGCGGATCATTTCGTCGATGTTGCGGCCCAGCGGCAGGTTGTTGACGACCTGGTGCTGCACCACGCCGGAGCGGTCGATCAGGAAGGAGCCGCGGAAGGCGACGCCGCCGTCGGCTTCAACGTCGTAGGTCTTGCACAGTTCGTGCTGGATGTCGGCGACCAGGGTGTAGCCGACTTGGCCGATGCCGCCCTTGTCCACCGGGGTGTTGCGCCATGCGGCGTGGGTGAACTGGCTGTCGATCGACACGCCGATCACTTCAACGTTGCGCTTCTTGAACTCTTCCAGACGATGGTCGAAAGCGATCAGTTCGGACGGGCAGACGAAGGTGAAGTCCAGCGGGTAGAAGAACACCACGGCGTACTTGCCGGCAGTGGCTTGCTTGAAGGAGTAGTTGTCTACGATCTCGCCATTGCCCAGCACGGCGGAGAAAGTCTTTTCACCAGCGAAGAACGGGGCTTGCTTGCCAACGAGTACGGCCATTTGGATCTCCTTAAAGGTCTTGATATGACAGCGTTTCCCTGATCGGGCATCGAAAAACGCCGTGGATTGCGGAGTTTTATAAAGCACTGCGTCCGGGTCCGGCAAATTGTAAATCGATATCGTTGCGATAAAGTTTTGCAATTGCGGAATGCGGGCGCCGCCCCGGCCAGGCGGGGGCTACCCCGACAGATGGGGATGAAGCATCAAAGTTTCAAGCCGACAGCCGTCAGGGGCCGCCGAAGCGGCCGGCCTTCCACCGGACGCGGGACTCAAAAAAAACGGACACCTCGGTGTCCGTTTTCATTGCCCGTCCGGCCGTCAGGATCAGGCGCTGGGCTCGGCCTTCTGGCGCAGGCGCAGGTTCAGCTCGCGCAGCTGCTTGTCGTCGACCGCGTTCGGCGCATTGGTCAGCAGGCACTGGGCGCGCTGGGTCTTCGGGAAGGCGATCACGTCGCGGATCGATTCCGCGCCGCACATCAGCGTCACCAGACGGTCCAGGCCGAAGGCCAGACCGCCGTGCGGCGGCGCGCCGAACTTCAGGTTGTCCAGCAGGAAGCCGAACTTGTTCTGCTGCTCTTCCGGGCTGATCTTCAGCGCGCCGAACACCTTCTCCTGGATCTCGGCGCGGTGGATACGGATCGAGCCGCCGCCGATTTCCCAGCCGTTCAGCACCATATCGTAGGCGCGGGCCAGGCAGGCGCCCGGATCGGTGGCCATCAGGTCCTCGTGGCCCGGCTTCGGGCTGGTGAACGGATGGTGGCAGGCGGTCCAGCGGTCGGCTTCCTCGTCGTGCTCGAACATCGGGAAGTCCACCACCCACAGCGGACGCCATTCCTTGACGAAGTAGCCGTTTTCCAGACCGTGCTCGTGGCCGATCTTGATGCGCAGCGCGCCGATCGCCTCGTTGACCACCTTGGCCTTGTCGGCGCCGAAGAAGACGATGTCGCCGTTCTGCGCGCCGGTGCGGGCTATGATTTCCTTCAGGCCGTTGGCGGACAGGAACTTCACGATCGGGGACTGCAGGCCCTCTTCGTTCAGCTTGCTCGCGTCGTTGACCTTGATGTAGGCCAGACCCTTGGCGCCGTAGATGCCGACGAACTGGGTGTAGTCGTCGATTTCCTTGCGGCTGAACGACGCGCCGTTCGGCACGCGCAGGGCCACCACGCGGCCGTTCGCCATGTCGGCGGCGCCGCGGAACACCTTGAACTCTTCCGACTTCATCACATCGGTCAGTTCGGTGAATTTCAGCGAAACGCGCATATCCGGCTTGTCGGAGCCGTAGTAGAACATCGCGTCGCCGTAGGTCATGCGCGGGAAGGTCGGCAGCGTCACGCCCAGCACATCCTGGAAGATCTCGCGGGTCATGCCTTCGGTGATGTCCATGATCTGATCCTCGTTCAGGAACGAGGTCTCGATATCGATCTGGGTGAATTCAGGCTGGCGGTCGGCGCGCAGGTCTTCGTCGCGGAAGCACTTGGTGATCTGGTAGTAGCGGTCGAAGCCAGCCACCATCAGCAGCTGCTTGAACAGCTGCGGCGATTGCGGCAGCGCGAAGAACTCGCCCGGATGCACGCGGGACGGCACCAGGTAGTCGCGGGCGCCTTCCGGGGTGGAGCGGGTCAGCATCGGGGTTTCGATGTCGATGAAGCCCTGCTTGTCCAGATGGTTGCGCACGCCCATCGCCACCTTGTAGCGCAGACGCAGGTTCTTCTGCATCGCCGGGCGGCGCAGGTCGATCACGCGGTTGGTCAGACGGACGTTCTCGGACAGGTTCTCGTCGTCGATCTGGAACGGCGGCGTGGCCGCGGCGTTCAGGATCTCGATTTCCTTGGCCAGGATCTCGATCTCGCCGGAAATCATCTTGCTGTTGGCGGTGCCGGCCGGACGCTCGCGCACGATGCCGCTGATGGACAGCACGTACTCGCCGCGGCTGCTGTCTGCGAGCTTGAACGCTTCCGGGGTGTCCGGATCGATCACCACCTGCACCAGGCCTTCGCGGTCGCGCAGGTCGATGAAGATCACGCCGCCGTGGTCGCGACGACGGTGGGCCCAGCCTTTGACGGTCACGGTCTGGCCGAGATATTTCTTGTCGATAAGTCCGCAGTAATCGGTACGCATTAGGTAAACCTTTTTATTGAATTCGTGAAGCTCCCGGATAGGGAGTAGGCGTTTAGGGGCTAGACAGGGTGGCGGTCTAGCCCTGCCGATTATGTTCGTCATTGAGGCGCGGGCGCTGCGCCTCCGGCGGCGGATTGGGCACCACCACCCCCATCGAGATGACGTACTTGAGCGCTTCGTCGACGCTCATGTTCAGTTGACGGGTGTCGCTGCGCGGCACCACGATGAAATAGCCCGAAGTCGGGTTCGGCGTCGTCGGCACGTAGACGCTGACCAGTTCCTCGCCATTCTCGGCGTGGCGCTGGATGTCCTGCGCCGGCGTGCCGGTCTGGAAGGCGACGGTCCAGGCGTTCTGGTGCGGCCAGCGCACCAGCAGCGCGTTCTTGAACGCGTTGCCGGAATCGGACAGCAGCGTGTCGCTGACCTGCTTGACGCTGTTGTAGATCGAGCTGACCACCGGCGTGCGCGACAGCAGACCGTGCCAGAACTCCACCAGCCGCCGGCCCAGCACATTGGCGGCCAGCATGCCGGTGCCCATCACCACCAGCACGGCGAACACCACGCCGAGTCCGGGGATGTGCACGCCGAACAGCGCCTCCGGGCGCAGCTCGCGCGGCAGCAGCGTCAGCGTCTGGTCCAGCGAACCGATGATCAGGTTCAGCACCCATAGGGTGATCGCCAGCGGCAACCAGATCAGCAGGCCGGCGATCAAATAGCCCTTCAGAGTCATCTTGATCTGCGG
This sequence comes from Chromobacterium sp. CV08, assembly GCF_051129845.1. Taxonomy (NCBI): domain Bacteria; kingdom Pseudomonadati; phylum Pseudomonadota; class Betaproteobacteria; order Neisseriales; family Chromobacteriaceae; genus Chromobacterium; species Chromobacterium sp. CV08. The sequence continues at coordinate 1,190,098 of NZ_CP150453.1, read as the reverse complement.
GGAGACCGACATCAGTTGCAACCGCAGCCGGTGCCGCAGCTATGGCCTCCGGAAGAGGCGGAATCGCCGGACGAGGACGGGGACGAGGACGCGCCGCCCTTGAAGTCGGTGGCGTACCAGCCCGAACCCTTCAGCTGGAAACCGGCGGCGGACAGCTGCTTGCGGTAGTCTGCGCTGCCGCATTCCGGGCAGGCGGCCACCGGAGCGTCGCTCAGTTTCTGCAGATGTTCCTTGGCGACGCCGCAGGCGCCGCAACGATATTCATAGATCGGCATAGCTTTATTTCCCGCCAATTGACCACGATGGCATAATACGTGCTGCACTGCACCACGCGCAAACGCGCCGTGCAATCTTGACTGTACAGATGCGGCCGCCCGGTTTCAAACTCAAGTGGCCGGACTCGCAAACCCCCCATTATATCCGACTGAAACGGCAATACAAACTTACACCGCTGTCCGCAGCATCGTTCCGCAACGCTATCTCCGGAGGTCCAAATGGTTTACCAAGAAGGTCAGATGGAAAGCATTCGCAACATCCTCGCCGGCAAGAAGGGACTGATCGTCGGCATCGCCAACGAGAACAGCATCGCCTACGGCTGCGCCAGCGTGCTGCGCCAGCTGGGCGCGGAATGCGCGGTCACCTATCTGAACGCCAAGGCCGAGCCGCATGTGCGGCCGCTGGCGGAGCAGCTGCAGGCGCCGCTGGTGCTGCCGCTGGACGTGGAGGCGCCGGGACAGCTGGAGCATGTGTTCGCCGAAATCGACAGATTGTGGGGGCGGCTGGACTTCATCATCCACTCCATCGCCTACTGCCCGGTCGGAGACCTGCATGGCCGGGTCGTCGACTGTTCGCTCGCCGGCTTCCAGCAGGCGATGCGGGTGTCGTGCTATTCCTTCATCGAGATGGCCCGGCTGGCCGAGCCGCTGATGAAGAACGGCGGCAGCCTGATCACGATGAGCTATTACGGCGCCGACAAAGTGGTGGAAAACTACAACATCATGGGTCCGGTCAAAGCGGCGCTGGAAGGCGTCAGCCGCTATCTGGCCAATGAACTCGGCCCGAAGCGCATACGCGTGCACGCGGTGTCGCCCGGTCCGCTAAAGACGCGCGCCGCCTCCGGCATCGCCCATTTCGACCAGCTGATCGAGGATGCGATCGCCCGCGCGCCGCAAAACCGCCTGGTCGACATCGAGGAGGTCGGCACCGTCTGCGCCTTCCTGATTTCCGACGCCGCCAGCGGCCTGACCGGTCAGACCATCTATGTCGACGGCGGCCACCACATCAAGGCCTGAGGAGAGCGAGATGACCCACGACGAACACGCCTTCGACGACATCCTGCAACAGGCGCGCGCGCTGGGCGCGCTGCCGATGGCGGTGGCCCACCCGTGCAGCCGCGAATCGCTGCTGGGCGCGGTGGAGGCCGCCGACAGCCGCATCGCCACGCCTATCCTGGTCGCGCCGCTGGCCAAGCTGCAAAAGCTGGCCGACGAGCTGGAGATCGACCTGAAGCGCTTCGAATGCATAGACGTCGAGCACAGCCACGCCGCCGCCGAGCATGCGGTGCAACTGGCGCGCGACGGCTACGCCGACATCCTGATGAAGGGCAGCCTGCACACCGACGAATTCATGAGCGCGGCGCTGGCGCGCGAGACCGGCATACGCACCGACCGCCGCATCAGCCACATCTGGGTGATGAAGGTCGAAAGCTATCCGCGCTACCTGTTCATCACCGACGCCGCCGTCAATATCGAACCGGACCTAACCACCAAGCGCGACATCTGCCAGAACGCGATAGACCTGACCCACGCGCTCGGCATCGCCGTGCCCAAGGTCGCGATCCTGGCGGCGGTGGAGACCATCAATCCGTCGATGCGCTCGACGCTGGACGCCGCCGCGCTGTGCAAGATGGCCGACCGCGGCCAGATCACCGGCGCGGTGCTGGACGGCCCGCTGGCCTTCGACAACGCCATTTCGCGCGAGGCCGCCGACAGCAAGGGCATCGTCTCGCCGGTGGCCGGCGATCCCGACATCCTGCTGGTGCCGGACCTCGAAGCCGGCAATATGCTGGGCAAGCAGCTGACCTATCTGGCCCACGCCGCCTCGGCCGGCATCGTGATGGGCGCCCGGGTGCCGATGGTGCTGACCAGCCGCGCCGACGACGCCAGCGGCCGGCTGGCCTCCAGCGCCATCGCCAATCTGCTGGCGCACCAGCGCCGGCAAACCGGAGCCCGGCCATGAGCAAATGCCTGCTGGCCGTCAACGCCGGTTCGGCCACGCTGAAGTTCCGCGCCTTCACGCCGGACGGCGGCAGCTTGCTGGTGCGCGGCATCGTCGACCGCTTCGGCAGCCGCGACGCCCGGCTGCGGCTGGACGACGCCCAGGGCCGGCCGCTGGCCGAACGCGGCCTCGACGACGCCGAGCACGCCACCGCGCTGGCGGCGATGCTGAACGGCCTGGCCGACCAGGGACTGCAGACGCAGGCGCTGGTCCACCGCGTCGTCCACGGCGGCAGCCGTTTCAGCGAGCCGGTGCGCATAGACGCCGAGGTGCGCGCGGCGCTGGACGACTACATCGCGCTGGCGCCGCTGCACCAGCCGGTCAGCCTGGAAGTGGTGGACGCCTTCTCCCGGCTGGACCCGCGGCTGCCGCAGATCGCCTGCTTCGACACCGCCTTCCACGCCGGCCAGCCCGAGGTGGCCACCCGCTTCGGCATCGCCCGCCACTGGCACGACGAGGGCGTGCGCCGCTACGGCTTCCACGGCCTGTCCTACGCCGCCATCGCGCGGCGCCTGCCCGAGATCGGCCTGGCACGCGGCAAGGCGGTGGTCTGCCACCTGGGCAGCGGCGCCAGCGCCTGCGCGATCGAATCGGGCCGCAGCGTCGCGTCGACGATGGGCTTCTCGGCGGTGGACGGGCTGATGATGGGCACGCGCCCCGGCGCGCTGGACCCGGAAGTGGTCCTGTACTGGCAGGAGCACGAGGGCATGGGGGTCAAGGACGTCAGGCGCGAGCTGTACAAGAATTCCGGCCTGCTCGGCGTGTCCGGCGTCTCGGCCGACATGCGCGAGCTGCTGGCCAGCGATCTGCCGGCGGCGCGCGAGGCGGTGGAGCTGTTCTGCTACCGCGTCGCGCGCGAGGTGGCCAGCCTGGCCGCGGCGATGCGCGGCCTGGACGGCCTGGTCTTCACCGCCGGCATAGGCGAACACTCGGCCGAGGTCCGCGCCCGCGTGCTGCAGCAACTGGGCTGGCTGGGCTTCGAGCCGGACCACGCCGCCAATCTGGCCCACGCCCGCCGGCTGACCACCGCCGGCAGCCGGCTGCCGGCCTATGTGCTGGCCACCGACGAGGAAGGCGAGATGGCGCGCCAGGCCGGGGCCTTGCTGAGCTGAATCAGAAACCGAGCCAGTCGTTCAGCATCAGGCCTATGCCGATTCCGCGGCTGCGGTAGTTGTAGTCGATCAGACTCTCGCCGTAGCCGTCGAAGGCCTGCACATAGCCGCGCAGCCGGCCGGCAAGCGGGAAGGTCCAGTCCAGCTGGGCCGCGCCCTTGCCGGTGGACGGGTTCCACCGCCCGAGCACCGAGAACTGCTGCTGGCCCAGGCGGTAGCTGGCGCGCAGGTCGCCGTGGCCCATGTAGTCGACGATGTCGGGATTGTCGTCGTCGGCGGCCTTCTCGCTCAGGCGCCGCCACAGCCGGGCGCTCAGCGTCAGGTTGCCGTTCTCCAGTGCCGCCATCGCGTACACCCGGTTCCAGCTGCGCGACAACGGATCGGACTGGCCGTTGGACTGATGGACCAGGCCCAGGCCGGCCATGCGCAGCCGCCAATCGCCCCAATGCCAGCCCAGCGGCAGCGTCGCCATCAGCTCCGGCTCGTAGTCGGTTTCGCGGAACGGCGCCGACTGGCCCTTGTTGTACGCCTGCCAATGCGACAGCTGGGTGTAGGCCGCCCACAGGTCCAGCGGCGTGCCGCCGACGTTTTCCCACACCTTGGTCTTGAACGACAGCTGGAACTTGGCCTCGGTATGCTGCAGATCGCCGCCGAACAGCGTCGTCGCGCCGCGGCTGGGCGAGCTGGGCGTCGCATTCGGATCATGCTGGTACCAGGCGGGCAGGACATAGTTGGAACGGTAGCCGCGCAGTATGAAGGTGCCGCGCTTGTCGTCGCGGTCCAGATCCCAATCCAGGGCCAGCGGCGTCGACGGCGCCGGAACCGGCGCAGCGGCGGCTGCCGGCGAGACGGCGGCCGCCTCGGCCACCAGCGCCTTGGCCGTCTGCGCGTCCGCCGCCCCGGCTCCCGCCTCCTCGGCGGCCAGCTTGGCCGCCAGCGCGTCGAAACAGGCCAGCCTGGCGCCCGCGGCGGCGATGTCTCGGCACTGGCGCAGCGGCGCCAGCGCCCCCTCTTCCGCCGCATGCGCCAGAACCGGCGCGACAAGCAGCGGGCACAGCAGGAAAACCGATTTCATTCGTTCTCCATGGCAAGAGCCTGTTCAAAATCTTGGTCGAGCGGCGCGGCCGGACCGTCCGGATACGGGACGCGAGACGCGGGGCTTCGTGATTTCAAGGCCAGGCCCGGCCGGACGGCAACTGGCCGCCCGGCGGGCTCGCCGCCCGGAACCGCCTGTCGGAAACACAAAAGGCCCCGCGATGCGGAGCCTTTGCGTATTCTTGCAGCCTGGGCTGGCTAGATCAGGCCATGGCCTTGATCTGGGCGGACAGACGGCTCTTGTGACGAGCGGCCTTGTTCTTGTGGAACACGCCCTTGTCGGCGATGCGATCGATGATTTTCTCGGAAGCCTGGAACACCACGCGAGCGGCGGCCTTGTCGCCGGCTTCGATTGCCTTGAGCACTTTCTTCACTGCGGTACGGAACGCAGTACGCAGGCTGGCGTTATGCGCGCGCTGCTTGAGGGCTGTGCGTGCACGCTTGCGAGCTTGTGCGCTGTTAGCCATGAATCTTTCTCCTGATAGCGGAATCTGAAACCCGCGATTCTAAGCCCTAAACTCAGGTTTTGCAACAATAAAGCCGCCAGCGTAAACTAGCCGGCTTGCTCAATCCGCCCCGCGTTGGCCGTCAAACCCAAATGAACCTGCTAAAGGCCCTGGCTGCAGTCAGCAGCATGACCATGGTATCCCGCGTTCTCGGCCTGGTGCGCGACACCCTGGTCGCCCGCATTTTCGGCGCCGGCATGGCCGCCGACGCCTTCAACGCCGCCTTCAAGATTCCCAATATGCTGCGCCGGCTGTTCGCCGAAGGCGCGTTCTCGCAGGCCTTCGTGCCGATACTCGGCGAGTACAAGCAGAACAGGACGCACGAGGAGACGCGCGAGTTCGTCGCCAAGGTCACCGGCGTGCTCGGCTCCGTGCTGCTGCTGGTCACCGCGCTGGGCATGCTGGCGGCGCCGGCCATCATGTGGATCTCGGCGCCCGGCTTCTATCGCGAGCCGGCCAAGGCCGCGCTGTTCGCCGACATCCTCAGGGTCTCGTTCCCCTACATCTTCTTCATCTCGCTGTCGTCGATGACAGGCAGCATACTGAACAGTTGGGGCAGGTTCTCTATCCCGGCCTTCACCCCCACCTTCCTGAACCTGAGCTTCATCGTGTTCGCGCTGGGCTTCACCCAATACTTCCATCCGCCCATCATGGCGATGGCGTGGGCGGTTTTCGTCGGCGGCCTGATCCAGCTGGTGTGGCAACTGCCGTTCCTGAAACAGGTCGGCATGCTGGCCAAGCCCATCCTGGCCTTCCGCGACCCGGAGGTCTGGCGGGTGATCAGGCAGATGGGACCGGCGATCTTCGGCGTGTCGGTCGCGCAGATTTCCTTGCTGATCAACTCCACCTTCGCCTCCTTCCTGCCCACCGGCAGCGTGTCCTGGATGTATTACGCCGACCGGCTGATGGAGTTCCCGTCCGGCGTCCTCGGCGTCGCGCTCGGCACCATCCTGCTGCCGTCGCTGTCCAAGCATGCAGCCAGCAAGTCCGACGCCGAGTTCAGCGTGCTGCTGGACTGGGGCATACGGCTGTCGCTGCTGCTGGCGGTGCCGGCCACCGTCGGCCTGGGCCTGCTGTCGGGCCCGCTGCTGTACACGATGTTCATGTACGGCAAGTTCACGCCGCACGATGCGCTGATGTCGCAGCAGGCGGTGATCGCCTACTCCTTCGGCCTCTTGGGGCTGATCCTGGTCAAGGTGCTGGCGCCGGGCTTCTACGCGCGCCAGGACATCAAGACGCCGGTGCGAATCGCGGTGACCACGCTGATCGCCACCCAGGTGATGAACCTGGCCTTCGTGTTCCCGCTGAAGCACGCCGGCCTGGCGCTGTCGATAGGCCTGGCCTCCTGCGTCAACGCCGGCCTGCTGCTGTACACGCTGCGCAAGCGCGGCATCTACCGGCCCGAGGCCGGCTGGGAGGCCTTCCTCGGCAAGCTGGCCGTCGCCATCGCGGCGATGGCGGCCGCCTTGCTGGCCTGCCAGCGCTGGCTGCCGATAGACTGGCACGGCCACGCCTGGCAGCGCATGCTGTGGCTGCTGCTGCTGGTCGGCCTCGGCGCCGTCGTCTATTTCGCCGTGCTGTTCGCGCTGGGCTTCCGTCCGCGCCAGTTCATGCGCCGCGAACATTGAGCCCGCCCATGATCCAACCGCCACCGGCCAGAAAGTCGCAACGATGAGCCATCTGACACCCGAACACTCGCCGCTGGGCAAGACCGTCCAGTACCAGGACCATTACGCGCCGGAACTGCTGTTCCCGATCGCGCGCCAGACCAAGCGCGACGAGATAGGCGTGGCCGAAGCCGCGCTGCCCTTCGCAGGCGTCGACATCTGGACCGGCTTCGAGCTGTCCTGGCTGAACGCCCGCGGCAAGCCGCAGGTCGGCATCGCCACCTTCCGCATCCCGGCCGACAGTCCCCGGCTGATCGAGTCCAAATCGTTCAAGCTCTACCTGAACAGCTACAATCAGACGCGGATAGACGGCGTCGACTCGCTGTCGGCCCAGCTGGCGCGCGACCTGTCCGCCGCCGCCGGCGCCGACGTCTCCGTCTCCGTCGCGCTGCCGCCGGCCTTCGCCGCCGAACGGATCGCCGAGCTCGCCGGCGAATATATCGACGACCTCGATATCGAAGTGGACCACTACGCGCCGTGTCCGGAAGTCCTGAAGGCCGATCCGGCCGACATCGTCAGCGAGACGCTGTGCAGCAATCTCTTGAAGTCCAACTGCCTGGTCACCGGCCAACCGGACTGGGGCAGCGTGTCCATCCGCTACACCGGGCCGAAGATGGACCGCGAGGCGCTGCTGCGCTACCTGATCGGCTTCCGCCAGCACAACGAGTTCCACGAACAATGCGTCGAGCGCATCTTCGTCGACGTGCTGCGCGCCTGCGCGCCGCAGACGCTGACCGTCTACGCCCGCTACACCCGCCGCGGCGGCCTCGACATCAATCCGTGGCGCAGCAACGCCGACAAGGCGCCGGCCGACAACACACGCACCGCGCGGCAGTAGACGCGCCGAACAAAAAAGGGATGCCGCGCGGCATCCCTTTTTTTATGATCGGGCCGAATTCAGAACGGCGCCGGCGCCTCGAACTCCATCTCCTCGAAAGTCACCGGGTGGCGCAAGACCAGGCGCGACGCGTGCAGCAGCAGCCTGTCAGCCTTGGCCAGCGCCTCCGGCGGCGCGTAGATGTCGTCGCCGAGGATGGGGTGGCCGGACTCCAGATGCAGCATGTGCATGCGCAGCTGGTGGGCGCGGCCGGTCTGCGGGTCCAGCTCCATCCGGCTGATATTGCGCACGGTGTCGCGGCTGATCACGCGGTAATGGGTGATCGCCTCCTTGCCCTCGTCGAAATCGACCTTCTGCCGCGGCCGGTTGGGCCAGTCTATGATCAGCGGCAGGTCTATGGTGCCGCTATTGCTGTCGACGATGCCGTCCACCACCGCGATATAGCGCTTCTTCACCTTGCGGTCCATGAAGGCGATCGACAAGGCGCGCTGCATCTCCGGCCCCCGCCCCATCACCACCAGGCCGGACGTGGCCATGTCCAGGCGGTGCACGGTCAGCGCGTCCGGATAGACCTGCTGCGCGCGGCGGATCAGGCAGTCCGCCTTGTCCTCGCCGCGTCCCGGCACCGACAGCAGGCCGCTGGGCTTGTCCAGCACCAGCAGGCAGTCGTCTACGTAGACGACGTCGAGGCCGGTGTCCGGCGGCGGATTGTAATGTTCAAGATTGTGTCGTTGCATGGCTGACGGCTTTGAAATCGATTGGCGGCGATTATCGGCGCTCCCCCGGAAGCAGACAAGGCCCACTCACTTCAGGTCCTCGGCCGACGGCTCCAGCAGCGACGCACAACGCGACAACAGCCAGTTCAGCGGTGCCGACTGATGGCGGAAGTAATTCCAGGTCGGCAGCTGTTGCGCGCCGAGGATGCGCTTGAACTCGTAGCAGGTGGCGCCCAGCTCGATCTCGGCGCACCCCCGCTGCTGGGCCAGCTCCACCGAGCGGATGAACATGGCGAAATAGAGCCCGTGGTCCCAGGCATGCGCGTAATCCAGGCCGACAAAAGCGTTCATCATCGCGTCCCCCCTGCCCAGCAGCTGGGTGAAGCCGATCAGTTCGTTCCGCAGATAAAACAGCAGATAGGTGCTGTCGCCGCTGGTGGCGGTGAAATAATCGGGACTCAGCCGGCCGAATTTCATCGGCGCCTTTCGCCAGGTCTGCAGATAAAGCGCGTAAATCCTGCCCAGCAGATCGGCAGGCAGGCCGTCCGACACCTCGTAGCGCAAGCCGGCCGCCTTTTTCAGCTTGCGCCGAAGCAGATTGCGGCGCTCGCTTTTCAGCGAGGCGTAATAGTCCCCGTCAAAGCGGATGACCGGAACCGGCAAGCCCTTCACCCTGGCGTAGCCATCCAGCGGCAAATCGTCGCCGAACCCCTTCCAGGCGATCAGCCTCCCCTTCTGCCCGAGCCGTCGCGTCACCTCCTCGACGATCTCCGCCGTCAACGCCCCCTCCATCCGCCCCAGATCGGTCACCGGATGTCCGGCGCAGGCCATGGGGATCGTCAGCTTGGGCAGCAGCCCGAACAGCCGCCCTCTGGGCAGCAAGGTATTCAGTTCCAGGCCGGTGACGAAATAAGGGATGCAGCACAGGCGATGGCCGCCCCGCTCTACGACGAAGAAACCGTGCCGGAAGCCCGGCAGGCAACCAAGGGAAAAGGCGCGGTAGAAGTCCGGGCCATCGGGATTGCCGATGGAGAAATCATTCGGCGGGCAAGGCAGATCTTGTACAGTAAGCATGAGCCGACAAACCGGTGGTTTCAGGAAATGGCGCAGAACGGTCGCGGGCGGGCTCGCCCCCGACTCAGTGAGTGATCAGATAAATTGACTATAGTTCACACAAAAACTTAAAGGCAAGAATCTATATGAGCGAACAATTCTACAAAGATGCCTATCAAACCCGCCTCGCCACCCGCGTGCTGCGCCACGACGATGCGGGCTTGGCGCTGGAAGACACGCTGTGCTACCCGCTCGGCGGCGGCCAGCCCGGCGACAGCGCCACGCTGACGCTGGCCGACGGCTCGGCGCTGCGCATCGCCGATACCCGCCGCGACCGCGAGACCCGCGTCATCCTGCACCAGACCGACGGCGACGCCAGGCTGGCGCCCGGAACGGAAGTGACGCTGGAGCTGGACTGGGCGCGCCGCCATCGCCACATGCGGGTGCACACCTGTCTGCACCTGCTGTCGGTGGTGATCAAGGCCGGCGTCACCGGCGGCAATCTGACAGCAGAATCCGGCCGGCTGGATTTCGACCTGCCCGAGGGCATGGAACTGGACAAGGAGAGCATCGAGGCCGAACTGAACCGGCTGATCGAAGCCGATCTGGCGGTGGCGGTGAAGATGACGAGCGGCGAGGCCTTGAAGGCGCAGCCGGAACTGATCAAGACGATGTCGGTGACGCCGCCGCTGCACCTGCCGGAAATCCGGCTGATCGAAGTGGAGGGCGTCGACCTGCAACCATGTGGCGGCACCCATGTGGCGCGCACCGGCGAGATCGGCCGGGTCCGGATCAAGAAGATAGAAAGCAAGGGCGCCCGCAACAAGCGGGTGGTCGTCGAACTGGCGGATTGAACGAAAACGGGAGCCTCGCTCCCGTTGTCTTTTATCGGTGGCCGGCGGCTCAGCGCGCGTCCAGCGCCATCTCGTGTTCCGGATGCTCCGATGCCCCATCCAGCGTCATCCGGTGCAGCCACGGCGCGATGATGATGGTCACGACCGCGATCACGCCGGTCACGACGCCGATCTGGGTGAACACGCGGCTGTAGATCTCCAGCGTGACCAGCGGGCTGGCGACCTTGTCCGGCGCCGCGGTCAGCCCGGCCACCCAGCCGGCGATCACCGACGACGCGGCCGAGGTCAGGAACCAGGCGCCCATGATGAAGCCCATCAGCCGCTGCGGCACCAGTTGCGCCACCATCGCCAGCCCCAGGCCGGAGATCAGCAGCTCGCCTACGCTCTGCAGCAGATAGCTCAACACCATCCAGTTCGACGACACCAGACCCTGGGCGTTCGCGTACTTGGCGCCCAGCGGCAGCACCAGGAAGGCGGCGGCGCACAGCACCATGCCGATCGCGAACTTGTGCGGCATCGGCAGGCGGTTGCCCAGCTTGTTGTAGCAGACCGCGAGCAAGGGGCTGGCCAGCATGATCCAGAACGGATTCAGCGACTGGAACTGCTCCGGCTGCACCGGAATGCCGAACAGCGTGTGCTCGGTGTTGTGGATGGCGAAGAAGTTCAGCGACAGCGGCATCTGGTTGTACAGCACGAAGAACACCGTCGCCTGCAGCATCAGGATCGCGGCGACGATCATCTTCTTGCGCTCGGCGCCGTTCAGCTGCAGCGTTTCCTTGACGTACAGGCCCACGACGCCGATGGACAGCACGGCCAGCACCGCGTTGGCGATGATCTCGTGCTTCAGCAGCAACGCGGCGGCGACGCAGGCGGCCGCGACGCCGGCCAGCACCGCCAGCCAGGTGGACGGCTTGGGCGTGCGGAAATCGGCGTCCGAGCCGTAGTCCTTGACCCAGCTCTTCATGAAGACGAAGTTGACGACGGTGATCAGCATGCCGACCACAGACAGCGCGAAGGCGTGGGCGTAGCCGAAGCGGTCGGCCAGCCACGGCGTGGCCAGCATAGACAGCAGCGAGCCGATATTGATCGCCATGTAGTACATCGTGAAGGCGCCGTCCAGCCGCGGGTCGTTCTCCTCGTAGCACTTGGACAGCAGCGACGACGGATTGGCCTTGAACAGGCCGTTGCCGACGGCGATGGTGCCCATGCCCAGATAGAGCAGGCCGATATTGTCCGCCGACGCGGTCACCATCGCGTAGCCGGCGGTCAGCACCAGCGCGCCCAGCAGGATGGTGCGCTTGGTGCCCAGCACCTTGTCGCCCAGCCAGCCGCCGACGGCGATCAGGCCGAACACCAGCGCGATGAAGGAGGAGAACAGCGTGAACGACTCGGCCTCGTGCAGGCCCAGGGCCTTCACCAGGTAGACCGCCAGGATGCCCTGCAGGCCGTAGAAGCCGAAACGCTCCCAGAATTCGATCGAGAAGATCAGGTAAAACGGCTTCGGTTGCCGCAGCGGATTGAGCGCAGTCGACGTCATAATCGGTTCCTTGTGATTCCGGAACTGCCGCCTCCGGGACGATCTCCCGCCGGCGGATGACAACGACGCTCCCGGCGCCGGCCAACGCCGGTCACGCCAGGGTGAGACAGACAGTGGGCACTACTGAAAATAAGCGAACTTCCGCCATCGGCTGAAAATGCCATGCAACTACGGCTTTCGAGCACAAAAGATGGCTTTCAGCGCCTATTGATGAAGCAAGCCGCCTCCGCTGTCAATCGACAATGCGACATCGGCGGGCGGATATGTCAAATGCAATGACATTATCCGGCCGTGGCGGATGCCGGCTCGCGCGGCAGCGCCGGCCCGGCCGCAATATCACGAAAATATTATTTTAATAATCGTTAATATTTGAAACATCATTGCAAAATGCCGCCGGCCGCCGAAAAGTTCCGCCGCGGACAAAATCGACGAAGGAAACCGGTACAAAGAACAGGTTCGTCGGCGCGGGCCGCCGGCTATCCCTGCAATATCATCGCCGCCGTGGAGAAACCGTCATGTCGATGCCGCGCCGCTTTTCATCGCTGCTGCTGTTGCTGCTGCCCCTGTATGCCGCGGCGGCCGAGCCGCCGGACTCCCCGCCGCTGCCGTGGCAGGAACTGGCGGCCCGCCTGCGCCACACCTATTACACCGGCGGCGTGCACAACGAGAAAGGCTGTCTGCCGCCGTTCCAGTGCACCTACCCGCGCCAGCCCGGCCAGCCCAGCGACCCGCGCTTTCCGAAGTGGTGGGTCAGCGAATGGACGATGTACCGGGTCTTCAGCGGCTACGACAAGTATCCGCCGCCATATGCCTCGCCTCCGAAAGGCCTGACGCCGGACGACTACGAAGTGTCCTACGGCGCCAGCTACTACGACGCCAGCTATGTGCCGCCCGACGGCGACGGCAGCGGCGCGATGATGGAGCATTACGACAAGCGCTGCCTGCCGATATTTCCCGGCAGCAACCATTACAGCTGCAGCTTCGTCTCCCTGGGCAACAAGGCCTATTTCCTGACCTACGCCGACCGCCCGCCCGGCATGCCGCAATGCTGCCAGTTCTCGCTGAACAATCATCCGCCGCGGCAGGACTTCATCCGGCACCTGCCGTACAACCAGGCGGAGAGCAGCCATGTGGACAACAGCCTGCAGGCCTATTCGCGGCTGGTCGGACCGCAGAAAATATTGTTCGGCTACGCCTTCAACAAGAAAGCGACGCGCGACGCCGGCCGGTCCCGCACGCCGCCGTACCGCCATCCGCAATCGTTCTACTTCTCCGGCGACCCCAGCCCGGAGCCGAACGCGCCGATAGTCAGCCAGAACTACGACAACTTCCGCGCCGAAAAGCCGGATCCGGCCCAAACCTGGGACCAGGTGGCCCAGATGTGTCCGGTCAAGCCGCAATGGTGCTGCCTGTTCGCCTCCGACTGCCCGAACGGCCCGCCGGACGCGGCCGACAGCCCGAAATCCTGGGCCACGCTGAAGCCTTAGAGCCTGTTCAAAGTCTTTTTGCGGCAGCGGCCACCTCTGCCGGATGCAGGGCGCGGAAAGCGGCCCGCCGCAGTGTCATTCACTGCAAGGGACGTTTGACAAAGCCATGCGCCGGCAGAAAACGGCCCCGAAGGGCAGCCCAGCCAGCAGGCCATCTGCGGCGTTGTCAGGCTAGGCCTTGGAATGACCAAGGCCTACGCCCTCCGCCTTGCATCTGGCCTGCTGGCTGGGCTGCGCTACTTTGAACAGGCTCTTAGGCTCTCAGCGCCGCCAGCCGCGCGTCGAGCCCGGCCACCTGCCGCTCCAGCGCCTCGGCGAAACGCCGCGGCAGCGGCGAGGCCGGCCGGAACTGCGGCTGCACCAGCTGCACGCGAAACGGTATCGACACCGCCAGCGGCCGCGCCACCAGGCCGCGATCGGCCTCGGCCAGCGCCGTCAGCGGATTGACGATGGCCACGCCGAGGCCCAGCCTGACCATCGCGCAGACCGAGGCCGCGTGATGGCTGGCCAGCTGCAGCCGGCGCGACACGCCGGCGCCGGCGAACCAGGCGTCCACCTGCTGGCGGTAGCTGTCGCTGGCGGCCAGGCTGATGAAGGACAGGCCGGCGAAGTCGCGCGCCTCCAGCCTGGGCTTGCCCGCCAGCGGATGGCCGGCCGGCAGCACGCACAACTCGTCGCCCTGCCATAGCGGCGTCGCCAGGCAGCCGGCCGGCGCCTGCTGCTGCTCGCACAGGCCAAGGTCGCAGCGTTGCGCCGCCAGCCACTCCTCCAGCCACGGCGATTCCTGCGGGCTGATGTCGACGCCGACATCGGGAAAGGCGGCGATGAAATCGGCGCAGGCAGCCGGCAGTAGAGCCTGGGCGAATACCGGCAGACAGGCGATGGCCAGCTGGCCGCCGGCGAACTGGCGTATCGCCGCCGCGCTGCCGGCGATGCGCTGCAGGCCGACGAAGCTGCGCTCGACCTCGGCGAACAGCTGCAGCGCCTGCTGTGTCGGACGCAGGCGCCCGCGTCCGCGCTCGAACAGGACGAGGTCCAGCACTTGCTCGCAGCGCGCCAGCTCCCGGCTGACCGTAGGCTGCGAGGTGTGCAGCAAGCGCGCGGCGCCGCTGACGCTGCCGGTGGTCATCACCGCCCGGAACACCTCGATATGGCGCAGATTGATCGACATGGCCGACCGTCCCCAATCGCAAAATCCATATCATAAATGAAAGCCATACCGACAAATTGCTATTTTATTTTTGTCCAGGCCTGCACCATGATAGAGGGCATCTGAAACGGAACCGCCCGCCATGCACGCCTTCGACACCCGCCAACTCGCCAGCATCGCCCGCCAGTACGGCGCGCCGCTGTGGGTCTACCACGCCGACACCATCCGCGAGCGCATCGCCGAGCTGAAGGCTTTCGACACCATACGCTACGCGCAGAAAGCCAACTCCAACACCCACATCCTGCGGCTGATGCGCGAACAGGGCGTCAAGGTGGACGCGGTGTCGCTCGGCGAGATCGAGCGCGCGCTGGCCGCCGGCTACCTCGGCGGCGAGCAGGCCGACATCGTGTTCACCGCCGACCTGCTGGACCGCCCGACGCTGGCCAAGGTCGTCGCCGAGCGCATTCCGGTGAACGCCGGCTCGATAGACATGCTGCGCCAGCTGGGCGAGGCCGCCCCCGGCCACCCGGTCTGGCTGCGCATCAACCCCGGCTTCGGTCACGGACACAGCCAGAAGACCAATACCGGCGGCGAGAACAGCAAGCACGGCATCTGGCACGGCGAACTCGCCGAGGCGCTGGCAGCCGTGCGGCGGCACGGCCTGCGGCTGGTCGGCGTGCACATGCACATCGGCTCCGGCGTCGACTACGGCCATCTGGAACGGGTGTGCGGCGCGATGGTCGATACCGTGGCCGCGCTGGGCTGCGACCTGGAGGCGATCTCCGCCGGCGGCGGCCTGTCCGTCCCCTACCGCGACGGCGACGCCCGCATCGATACCGGCCACTACTTCCAGTTGTGGGACGCGGCCAGGCGGCGCATCGCCGACAGGCTGGGCCATCCGGTGCGGCTGGAGATAGAGCCGGGCCGCTTCCTCGTGGCCGAGGCAGGCGCGCTGCTGGCCGAGGTGCGCGCGGTCAAGGACATGGGCCGCCGCCACTTCGTGCTGGTCGACGCCGGCTTCAACGACCTGATGCGGCCGTCGCTGTACGGCAGCTACCACCACATCACGCTGCTGGACGCAGACGGCGCCGGGAAGACCGGGCGGATCGACACCGTGGTGGCCGGTCCCTTGTGCGAATCCGGCGATGTATTCACCCAGCGCGAAGGCGGCACGGTGGAGACGCGGCCGCTGCCGCCGGCGCGGATCGGCGACCTGATGGTCTTCCACAACGCCGGCGCCTACGGCGCGACGATGTCGTCGAACTACAACAGCCGGCCGCTGCTGGCCGAGGTGCTGGTGGACGGCGCCGAAGTCCGGCAGATCCGCCGCCGCCAGACCATGGCCGAGCTGCTGGCGCTGGAGGCCTGAGCCCGGACGCGACAAAGCCGGGCCCCGCCCGGCTTTGCGCACATTCCGTCACCCCGCGGGATGATCAGCCCTTCTGTTCCATCTTGTTGATGACGAACTTGACGCCCGGCACCTTCTCGGCGATCTGGCCGGCCTTGAACATCTGCTGGTCGTCGCTCATCACGCCCGCTATCGTCACCTCGCCCTTGGCGCTGCTGACCTGCAGATTCAATGCCTTCAGCTCCGGATCGGCGTCCAGCGCCTGCTTGACGCCGGCAGCCAGCTCGGCGTCGCTCGGCGCGGCAGCGCTCTGGGCGGCCGGCGTGTCGGCGTAAGCTTGGACGGAAAAACCGCCGGAAAGGGCCAGCGCGGCCAGCAACAAGGTTTGCCCTGCAACTCGTTTCATCGTCTTCTCCAGATTTCTCGCTCTAGGCCCGATGCCATACACGGAACGGAGTCATGTTAACCAGGAAACTTTTCCGTTTTGTTGCAGCTCCATGACATCACACCGTAGCCGTCCGCCATGCCGCCGCCTGGGCGCTTCGCGGGTTACAATCCGAGCCACCGTCAAAGAAAGGCCATCCGGCCGTAAAGCATGAAGCTGAAATCACTGAAGACAGGCTGGCTGCCGTGGCTGGCCCTGCTGGCGCTGGCCGGCTGCACCACCACGCCGCCCGTCGGCCCCTCTCCGTCCCGCCCCTCCTACTCCGGCGCCGACAGCGCCAGCCCGGCCGCGCTGCCGGCCTGGAACAGCCAGGCGCTCGGCGATTCGCTGCAGGGCCTGCGCCGGAGTTGCCGCACGCTGCAGAAGAAGCCGGCCTGGAGCGGCGTCTGTCGCGAGGCCGGCATCCTCGCGGCCAACGACGCCGACGCCGTGCGCCGCTTCTTCGAGAACCGCTTCACCGCCTGGAAGCTTCGCGACGGCGGCCGCGACAGCGGCCTGATCACCGGCTATTACGAGCCGTTGCTGAACGGCAGCCACAGCCGTTCCGAGCGGACGCCCTGGCCGGTGTACGGCGTGCCGCGCGACCTGGTCGGCGTAGACGTGCCGGTCAGCCAGCGCGGCCGCGGCACGCTGCGCGCCAGGCAGGTGGCGCCGGGCAGGCTGGCGCTGGCCGCCGGCGGCGACATCGAGATCAATCCGGCCGACTTCCCCAACGACCCGCGCGGTATCCGGCTGAAAGGACGACTGTCCGGCTCGCGGCTGCTGCCCTATTTCAACCGCGGCCAGATCAATCAGGGCAGCATCGCCGGCAGCGCGCCGGTGATCGCCTGGGTCGAGGATCCGGTCGAGCTGTTCTTCCTGCAGGTGCAGGGCTCGGGCCGCATCCAGCTGGACGACGGCAGCTTTCTGCACGTCGGCTTCGCCGACCAGAACGGCTATCCGTATCAGTCGATAGGCAAATGGCTGGTGGACCGCGGCGAGATGACGCTCGGCGACGCGTCGATGCAGGGCATCAAGGACTGGCTGGCGAAAAACCCGCAGCGCCGCGACGAGCTCTTGTCCGCCAATCCCAGCTACATCTTCTTCAAGCCGCTGTCCGGCGACGACGGCGGCCCGATAGGCGCGCTGGGCGTGCCGCTGACCGGCGGCTACAGCATCGCGGTCGACCCGCGCTACATCCCGCTGGGCGCGCCGGTCTACCTGGCCACAAGCTGGCCGAACTCCAGCGAGCCGCTGACGCGGCTGGTCAACGCCCAGGACACCGGCAGCGCGATCAAGGGCGCATTGCGCGCCGACCTGTTCTGGGGCTACGGCACCGAGGCCGGCATGTATGCCGGGCGGATGAAGCAACAGGGCAGCATGTGGCTGCTGCTGCCCAAGGGCATGACGCCTGCGTCGGCGCTGTAAACAGGACGGGGCCGCGCGGCCCCGTTTCTTCATCCCGCCTCAGGCCGCCTCGGCCAGCCGTCCCAGCCTCGACAGCCTGGCGGCGATCGCGCCGCGACTGCGCCCATGCTCGATGGCGATCTGCTTCAAGGCCACGCCGGCGTCGAAAGCCCGCAACAGCCTCGCCTCCTCCCCCGCCGACCAGCCGCGGCCGGCCTTGTCCGGCGGCAGGCGCCGCTCGGCGCCCTCCAGCGCCCGGCTGGCGAGAAACAAGGCCCGGATCACCTCGGGACGGCTCAGCGCGGCGTGCGGGGCCAGCGGCTGGCCGCTGTGCGGGTCGATTCCATTGGCAAGGGCTTCCACGATGCTGCGGGCTTCGGCTGGCGACATGATGCAGGCTCCCTGGATGGGTTGACGGATAATCCTGGCCGCAAATATCTGCGGCGGGACCAGCATAGCACCGCGACGCGACGCGCCCACCTGTCTGATCAGCCACCTGCCGGAAAGACCCGCTCCGCGCCCCTGCTCCTGCCCGTCCCGGCGATGCCGCGCTCAAGCTCATTTTTTGCAGTAGACGCGGGCGAAGCTCAGCATGCTGTCGAGCACCTCCTGGTAGCCGACCACCTTGCTCGGTCCCCTGGCCTTGACGTCGTCGATGGCGGCGCGCGTATTTTCACAATATCGCGTGTCGCCCTGCGCCATGTCCTTGTGCTTGTTGGACGCTTCGGAATAAACGAAAAAAGACTTGTCGCAGTGCAGGTGGGGATATTTGTCGCCGACCGCGACATAGGTCTTGTTGCCGCAATAATTCTTCTTGTAATCATCGGCATATGCCGAGACGGCGATCAACATCACGAAAAAACCGAGGGCGATCTGTTTCATCTTGAATTTTCCTTGGCAAGAACAAGCAATGAATCCGCTATTCAATTGAAAAGGCAGAAAACATCCTGCGCCAAAGATATAGCATATAAAAATAACAAAATGCTTCCAATTGTCATTTTAGATTGCGGTTTCAGGCCGAAAGACCACCATCCTCTCACGGCCGGCGGCTCGCCGCGATGCCGCGCCGGCAAGGCGCGGCGGCGGACAAGGGCAGCAGGCATCGCGGCGCGTCGATCGGAATGGCGCGGAGCGGGACATCGGGGCGCCTGAGCCGGCGCGGAACGCAAAACGGCTTACGGTATCAACCGTAAGCCGTCGCTGTATCTGGTGGGCCCCCGGGGAGTCGAACCCCGCACCAACGGATTATGAGTCCTAAATTCAAACCATATCCAGGCGGTGATATGCGTTGACAAAACAAACGTAATTCATTGCTTTAAAAGTAAAAAAATATAACCACCCACAAAAAATAGATGATAAGAATTGACCAAAAGGCACTCAACGGCCCTACAATAACCCTACAACAAAGCATGTAGGGCATATCATGGCACGCGTTCCACTAACCATCAATCGAATCGAAAAGCTTTCCTGCCCAGAAGGGAAATCCCAAGTTTTCATGAGAGACAGCGAAGTCCCCGGACTTGGGCTTCGCTGCACCCCAAAGCGCAAGACCTTCATCTTTGAAGCAGACCTACACGGTCAGACTATTCGCATCACGATTGGTGAGTACCCTGCATGGCTGCTTGACACCGCGCAAGGCAGCAATGAACCCAGCGCCCGACGGCGTGCCCGTGAATTGCGTGGACTGATTGACCAAGGCATCGACCCGCGCCTTCAAGAGAAGGAGGCCAAGGCTGAGCATGAAAAGCTGCAGGCCGCTGCAAATAAAAAAGGCATCACCCTTTCAGACGCGTGGCCCGTGTACATCCAAGCCAATGCCAGCCGCTGGGGAGCTCGACATCTTGCAGACCATGAACGGCTCGCACATCGAGGTGGAGACCCCAGAACCCGCTCGAAAGCAAAGCAAACCATCCCCGGACCGCTTGCAGCGTTGCTTGATGTCAAGCTAGTAGATTTAGATGCAGACCGGCTCACCACATGGCTAGAGCATGAAAATGAAACCCGCCCCACGGTGGCAGCGCTAGCCTTCCGAATGCTGAGAGCATTTCTCAACTGGTGCGACGAGCAACCTGAGTACTCTGGACTCATCCCAGAAATCAATCATGCCGCCAAGAAGGTCCGTCAAAAAGTGGCAAAATCAAAAGCCAAGGATGACTGTTTGCAAAAAGAACAGTTGCCTGTCTGGTTTGCCAATGTACAAAAGCTAAGCCCAATATTCAGTGCTTACTTGCAGACACTGCTATTAACTGGTGCCAGACGAGAGGAGCTAGCAGACCTGAAATGGTCGGATGTGGACTTCCAATGGAAGAGCATACGCATCTCGGACAAGATAGAAGGAGAGCGCCACATCCCCCTCACCCCCTATGTTGCCAATCTTCTAGCAAACCTTCCTTTCAGAAATGAATGGGTCTTCAGCAGCACCGCCGCGCAAAGCGGCCGCATACAAGACCCACGTTACGCTCACAACCAAGCCCTATCTTCGGCAGGCTTGCCCCCCTTAACGCTGCATGGGTTAAGACGCTCATTTGGCACTCTTGCCGAGTGGATTGAGTGCCCAACAGGCGTGGTTGCACAAATTCAAGGACATAAACCAAGCGCCACAGCTGAAAAGCATTACCGTCGTCGGCCGCTTGACCTTCTAAGGAAATGGCATATTCAGATTGAAGACTGGATTTTAGCGCAAGCGAATATCCAGAGTACCACCAGCTGAAGATACTGAGATTCAGTACTCCTCCGCCAGCATCAGCGTCATCACCCGCCGGGTCGCCTCGGCATCCCACGGCGCTTCGCTGCCCTGCTCTGAATCCGGCGCGTAGTAGTCGATCTTCCAGAACACGGCGACGCCATCGATCTCGACCTGGCCGAAGTCATGCTCCAGATAAGGATCGTTGTCGGCGGTGAAGTCCTGGACCTGCCGGATCGCGTCGATGAACTGATCTGAGTTGGCAAGGCTGGCGAAGCCTTGGGTGCAGCAGACCTGGCCCAGGCGGGATGAGGGAAATGGCAAGCTGTGCCGCAGTTGGTCATTCAGCTCGGCGGTCTTGAGCTGGTTCAGCAGCCAAGTGCTGGTTTGCGGCAGCCGGTTGACCTGCAGCAGGATGGCGTCCGGGGTGGGCAGGTGTTGATTGTGCAGTAGCGACTGCAGCCAGCTGCGGATACCCGCCGCGTCCTGAAACGGGCAGACCAGACCATTCAGGGTGTGAATGCGGTGATTCATCATCGTGTCCTCGTAAAAAAGCCCCTGTCCGGCAAGGCCAGACCAGGGGCAAGGGGTAGATAAGGCGTAAGCGTTCAGCCGATTCGGTAGCGGTCCATCAAGGCCGGCATTGCTGAAGGCCGGCGAGCATGGTTTCCCTGAAGCCGGCGGGGATGGCACCCGTCAGCCTCATCTCGGTTTCCAGTGCGACGTATTGGTCCTGCGTATGGCGGCTTTCGTAGACCTTGAGCATGCAGCTGCAGTAGGACTTGGTCGCGCCCCGTCCCATGCAGCCGTTGACGAAGCGTTCTTGCACATCGCTGTCGTAGCCGGATGAGCAGCCGGCCAGCAGCGTGAGCAGCACAAAGATCAGGTAAGGGGTTTTCATAGGTTGTCGGGGATCGGATGAGTAAGGCAGACGAAGGCAAAAGGCCCGCGCCCGCCGTGGTGTTACCAGGTAACGCAGCTATAGGTTTTGCTCTTGCTGGACGGCAATGTCTTGGCCGCGCCGGTCAAAGGCAACGGTATGACTCTTCCATCTACTGTCTTGGCCACCAGGGTCTTGGCCTTGCGGATCCCGTCCCACGCCAGGCGGAAGTTGTCGCCGCCGGCATTCGAGCCGGCATCGCTTGGCGCCAGCGGCGCCTTGCCGTCTATGATCAGCACGAAGTCCTGATTGCTGCCGTAGCCGTATTCCTTGCCGCCCACCGTCAACGTCATGATGGCCGGCGTCTGGCCATCATTGTTGCAGGCGATGTAGAGCTGGTTGCCCTTGGCATCCTTAACCATGTATTCCGACACGCCCTGACCCCAGCCGCTGCTCCAACGGCCGGTTTCGCCAAAGGCCAGCACCTGCTGGCTGATCAATGCCGCCAAGGCGGCGAGTAATAGCGGTTTCATACTGACTCCTGATATTGAAGATGGATCGCCCCGTCTTCGGGGCGATGTATGCCGTCAGCTCCAGCCGAGGGCGGTTTTCAGCGCGGTGAAGAACTGGTCGAAGGTGGACGACGAGAAGGCGATGCCGCCGCGGTCGATGCTGGCCGGCTCCACCAGCGCCAGCTGCAGATGGCCGGCGCGCAGCGCGATGGCGATCTGATTGCCCGCCTGGATGTCATCCAGTTGATTCAGCTGGGCCGCTTTGGCATCGTTCAGCGCGATGCTCAGCACCAGCACATTGGCGTTGCGCGCCAACCGGCTCCAGCGGACCTGGCTGGTCAACACCTGACCATTGGCATCGCGGATGGCGGCGGTGCCGTCGGCGTTCAGCCGCAGCAGATTGCCGTTAGCGCTGATCGGAATGTCGAGGCCGAACACCTGATCGACGGCGCGGTATGACTGGGTCGGATCGCCAATCACATTGCAGGGCTGATTGTTGTGGGTGGAGGGATTGCAGTCGGAGATGCTGACCTGATCCAGACTGCGACGAATGAAGGTGGCGTAGCCGGTGCTGCCGACGGCAAAGTTGCCATGGATCTGGCCCAGCAGCGTGCTATCCAGCAGTCCCTTCATCACCGCGGCAATCGGTTTGCCATCCAGCTTGGCCGCGCGCAGCTCCAAGCGAGCATTGATGCCCGTCAGCGGATGGGTGGCCGTGATGGCGTTACCGTCCACCTGCTGCAACGTCCAGGCGGGTTCCGGGTTCTGGTTGCTGAGGAAGTCGGTCCAACTGCCATCGGCCTTCAGCTCGTACTCGCCGGCGTTGGGCGAGAACTCCCCCCAGACCATGGCCTGCCATTGCGGGCTGACGTACTTCTGCTGCTGGTTCTGGTAACCGGCATTGCTCAAGGTGTCGAGCTCGCGAACTGCCACCGGCTGAGCGCCGCTGCCATTCAGCAGGCCATACCAACTGTAGGTGCCAGCCTTGAGGATGGCGGCCGCATCGACGTTGCGGCTGTACACCGGTAGGCTGGCTTGCGCCGTCACGTCGGCTGGCGTGACCAGATCGACATTGCCCTTCTCCGTGATGGCGTTCAATACCGCCCGCACGGTGTCTGGATCGGTTTTGCCATTGGCGGCGAAAGTGGTGATCTTGTCCACCACCTTGCTGGCCAGCGCCGAGGTCGCGCTGTCCTGACCGGCGATGTAATCGGCGTTCAGATTGACCGAGCCCCCCACCAGCGTTGCCACGTTCTGCTGTGCCGACGCACGGCTGAGACCGGCCTCCATCTGTGCCGCAACCAGCGACGTCAGCGGCGTGACGTGCTGATTGGCGGTATCGCTGAGAATGGTGCTGAGGGTGAAACTGGCCGGGAAGGTGTAACCGGGACGGGACAGATCCTTGGTCGAAGACGTGACCATCACCAACAGCTTCTTGCCGGTGACGGTGCCGCTGACCGGCAGGCTGTAGCTGCCATCCGCCTGAGTGGTGGTGCTGGGCTCGCCTGGATCACAGGCACCGTTGTCGTTCAGATCCAGGCAGACCATCGCGCCGACCAGATAGCCGTCGATGGCCTTGCCGGAGACCTGCTGCGTCGGCGTGGTCGTCGCGCTCGACGAGTTGCCGTCGCCACCGCCTCCTCCGCAGGCGCTCAGTAGCAGCGCGCTGCCAGCCAACGCAGGAACCGTAAATATTTTCTTCATGCCACTTCACTCCTTGTTATTGATGTAAGCGGGGGAATGGGGACGCCGTATTGGCTTGCCAGAGATGAAGCACAGACTTTTCCAAAAGGAAAAACAGGCCTTCATGTCGATTAAATGTAGAATATACACTACATATTTTGACGTGTTTATAGCGTCGTGAATCTGTAGTCAGATGGGCATTCTGACTACCATGACAGATCAGCGCCCCAACGCCCCCGCAGCTCATCCATCGCCGCTCTCCATTGTCTTGGGCAAACGTCTCAAGCACTGCCGACACAACGCCAACAAATCGCAGGAGACATTGGCGTTTGAGGCACAGGTGGATCGCACCTACATCTCGGCGATTGAACGTGGCGTCGCCAACCCGTCCATCGAGACATTGGCGGATATTTGTCATGCAATCGGGATCAGTCTGGCGGAGTTTTTTGCGCCGATGACGGAAGTGCCCCCGGCGCCAAGCGGGGAACGCCGGGTGAATACCGCGACGCCTCCCCAAGTCAAACGCAGCCGACTGCGATAACTTCACGACAACTCTCACCAACAGTGGCGACCCGCAAGCTGGATAAAACTGATTGGTTTCTCATTTGCCATTACTCCTTATTCATCATCCGGGTTGGGAAGGGAGGCTGAGGCAGCTGACCTACCAAGCTCATCACCATGACCAGGGCTAGGCAAATCCGCCCGAACCGGCCGAATCGTCCTGAATAGAGGGCGTGGTAGAGCAGGTAAGCCGCTGCGATCAGCAAGGGATGGATGGGTTTGACGGGATGTTTGGGCATGCACTTCTGCATGAGTAACTCCTGTTGGTCGTAAAACGAATACGCAATCGCCCCTCTGATTTCGTGCTGTGCCCCATGACATCGCCGTCTTTTCATGCGTGCAAACACACATCCAGACCCTTTTCTTAAGAAAACTACGAAAATCGTAGTATGCCTGAAGAAATTTGACAACGATTCTCGTAGTCCTCTTGCATCAATGAGGACTAGAAGATGGCTGGCCACAACGAAATCTGGGGAATGCGCCTGAAGGAAGCGCGGTTGAAGGCGGGGTTGTCTCAGAAGCAGTTAGGGATTCAGGCCGGGCTGGATCCTTCTGTCGCCAGCACCCGCATCAATCGTTACGAGTTGGGCATCCATAAAGCCGATTATCAGATCGCCCAGCATCTGGCGGCAGTTCTGGGCGTACCGACCGCCTACTTTTATGCCGAGGATGATGAACTCGCGAAGTGGATTCTGGCGTTTACCCAACTGCACGAAGAACAGCGGGCAAACGTGCATGCATGGCTAGCGGACTAGTTCTGTTCCATTAACTTTGCCCAGTTGCCGCGTCAGTCGCGCCGGTCGGATCGACGTAGCGGGCGCCTGTGACTCCCCCTCCGGGGTCGTTTCCGGATAGAACTCTTCCAGCAACTGCGGCACGTCTTCTTCCGTCTCTTCGAACTGGCCGTTCTGCAGCAGCCGCTTGGCCATCGCTTCCATCTGCACGGTATCGACGCCTGCCGACTCGGCCTGTTCGGCTTCGGCACGCGCCTGGGCCACCGCATCGATCAGGCTTTGGCTGTCGCGCAGCGTCAGATCGACGTAGTAGACCGGGGTGCGGTAGGACTGGGCTGTGCTCTTGGCTCGCAGCCGCAGCGTCAGCGGCAGGTAACGGGTGAGACCACCGCTGACGGCTTCGAAGTAATGCAATCGCGCCGCCAGCGTGCGCACCGAGTTGTAGCCCGTAGTCCGGAAAATGAACGTCCCCAGCTCATCCTGCTGACCGTCCACTTGCACATTGAGCCGGCCATACAGCTTGCAGCCGGCGTCGCGGGCGAACGGGCAGCGATCCGGGCCGGCGCAGGCGGTTTCTTCCAGACCATTCGGGGCCACGCGGCGTGCGGTTTCGCCGTTACCGACGCACAGCGGGCGCCCGCTGGCGCGGTCGAAGGCGCTGTATTCGGCACGCAGATTCAACTCGCTGTGGTTGAATGGCAGCCGTACCGGAATGGCGCGGATCTTGCCGTTGTTGGCCTGCTCGGCCAGTGATTGATGCAGCGGGTGCAGCAGCCAGCCATCGCGGTTCTGCACTTGGGTGGTGAGGGTGAAACTGTCGTCCTTCTCCGGCAGCAGCTTGTCGTGGCGTTGCACCAGCTTGCCGATGCTGATCCGTCCGATAACGGGCGGAGTGATGGCGAGTCCCTTGATCATGATACGTTCCTTTCGGTTTGCAGCAGGAAACGGCGGCGGCCGGCCACCGTTTTGCTGTATTGCTTCAACACCTCCGGCTGCTCCAGGCCCAGCCGTTCCAGGTCGGTCAGGGTGCGATCCTTGGTTCGCTTCCAGCTCACCCTGCCGCCGGTAAACACGGCAGTGCTGGCGCTGCCCATCACGTTCTGCAACTGCTGCTTGGCATAGGCCTCTTGCGCTTCGATGTCCTCACGGCGCAGTTTCAGCGCCAACAGGGTGTCGAACAGTGCGGTGCCTTCGCTCGATTCGGACAGATCCACCGTGGTGCCGCTGTCTTGGGGAAACAGCCATTGCAATGCCTGGCCTGAATCGTCGGAGCCGTCCGGCTGCGGCGGCTCGTCCCGCTCCACGCTTTGCCAGAAACACGCTTCGCGCTCAATCAGATCGGCGATCTTGTCTTCGTCCCGTTCGATGCGATAAATGCGGAAGTCCTGACCGCCGATCAGCACCGCCACATCGGCCCAGGCATGGCCGGTAACGGCCAGCTGATGCAGTACCTGGCATTGGTAGGCGATGGGAATGCCGTCCTCCCATTGCGGGGCGCAGTGGTAGCTGGCGGTCTTGATTTCGAGAGTGCCGACGCCAGCATCAACGCCGACGACTTCGCGGTCCAGATTGGCCAACATGAAGGGATGCTCGGCATGCTGCAGCACCGCGTTGACGCGGCGCACTCTCCGTCCGGTGCGCTGGGCATAGACCCCGGCCAGCACCGGCTCCAGGATCGTGCCCCATAGCACCGGCTCTTTCTGCGCCAGGTCATCTGGCGCCTTGCGGCTGGTCTTCTCCAGCCACAGCGACAGCGCGCACTTGTACGGCGACAGGCCGATGGCTGCCGCCGCGTCGGACGAACCGATGCCCTGGCGGCGAATCGCCAGCCAGGCCTCGCGCGACAGCTTCAGGGTGGATGCCAGGCGCAGCGCCTGGCCGTAACGTTCACGCATGATGCGCTCCAAAAGCATAACGCCCGATCTGGCGCAGGCCAGACCGGGCGGGAAGGAAAGGGAAACAGGTAAAACGGAAGGGAAGCGTTCAGCCCACCGGAATCAACTGCCGCAGCTGGGCTTCGCACGCCGCGCGGCTGGCAAAGCCCCGCAGCGGGAAATAGTCAGCCCCGTCGTCCGCGGCATCGTCCCAGTCCACGATGGTGACGGCGCAATCAGGATGCGAGGCGTAGACGGCGCTGACCATGCCACCGGAAACGGTAATGATGATTTCCAGCGGCACGCCGGATGGGGCGGCATTCAACGGTTTGTCTGTCATGGGGTTCTCCTCACCAGTCATACGCCGGCAGCTCCGGCACCACATCACCATCGGTATCCAGCCGTAGCCAGGTGGCGGCTGGGTAATGCGTCTGTACCCAGCGCATCAGTTGCTGAAGATCGGGATGCTGCGGAAACTGCTCGATGGGATCGCTATCGCTTTCGCCCAAGGCAATGAAATAGCCGTTGCCGTATTCGGCGAAGGTCATCTGCCCCCAGTCGCCGGCATGGTTCTGCAGCCAGACGTTGGTCTGCTCACAGATATGGGTGGTGGAAAGCACGGGAAGGGTCATGATCCAGTTCATGGCGCCACCCTCTCAAGCGACCAGCGCCCGCGCCTGCTCCAGCGCGCGCTGTTTCAGCTGCGCGCCCTGGCCAAACCAGGCTGAATCCAACCGGTAATCCTGATTGCGGGCGCGACGATGGTGATCCACATACTCCGTCACCGCATTGAGCAAGCCCCAGGCCGTACCACGCGCGCCAGTCAGCATGGAGCCCATGCCAGCCCCGCTATAGAGCGCGATCAACTGCTGGGTATGCTTGGAGATCGGCAGGCTGTCGTCGTCCACCACAGCCTCTCCCATCACTTCCTGGAAGAATTGCTGCGCTTCCTGCGGCGACACGATGCGCTGGCTCAGTTGCTTCAGGTTGCCGATGAAACGATCCCAGGACGACAGGCCGATCCCCAGCGCTTCCTTGACCGCCTTGGGATCGAATACTGTCGAATGCGGCACCTTCACCGCGCCGCTGTTGTCGCCTACGGCCAGCTGCAGCGTGTTGTTGCACACCACCCGCACCGAAGTGAACTGCGCGGTAGTCGCCAGCGTGCCATCGCAACTGGTGGCCAGCAGCAGATAGGCTTTGACCGAGTCACCGCTACGGATCTGAGTCTCCTGCCCGGTGCGTGCCAGCGCCCACAGCTTGCGCCCACCCTTCAATACCCCAGCAGTTTCCAGTTCGAAGCCGCCGGCATGCACCAGATCGTTGTAGAAGCTCAGCACCTCATGCGGCTGCACCACCTTGTAGCGGTTGGAGACCACCGACAAGGGCGCGAAGGTATCCGAGCGGTACAGCACCTTGGCGTCGGCATGCGGCCGGATGTGCATGCCGCCCGGCACCACATTGAACAGCACGTCGCTCTGCTCGATGGTCCAGTCCATCCCCGCCTCGCGCTGCCAGATATCTACCGGCAACCCCTCAGACAAACGATTGCCCAGCCCATGCCACGGCGTGGCGCCGACATAGGCCATGGTTTCCACTAGATGTGCCATTTCACTCTCCCAGAAATAGAAACCCCGGCACGTGGCCGGGGCGATGAATGGATGCGGGCGGTAGCCCGGTGGTAGCTCAGGGAGGTAATATGTGGGTGAAATAATTTAGACTTGTTCAAGTCTAAATAAGTCTTAAAGACATGGGGTGCTTGATACCTTTAAGATTGATTTGGTTTCAATTTAACAGGTGATGGCAATACCTCTACATAACCTAAGAGTTCAGCCGAATAGCTGCTGTCACCACTCACGGGCCCCTTGTGCTTGAGTTCTCGCTGCAGTGTCGGCTCAATCAACTGTGCGAATAATTCCTGCCGTTGCGCTGGTGAGAACATAGGCAAAGTTACCGGTGCCTGCAGGTATTGCTCAGCCAGTCGTTCGACCATGGGAACCCGTGTTCCATCCTGCCTAACAGCTATTGATTGAACGACGACTCGACGTTCTCCATTACCCGTGGATGCTTCGACCATCCAGAGAGAAAGCAAAACTGGAGCACCCACATCTCCTGAAACTGCAATGCCAATATCCTCGGGTGGAACGCCGCACCAGCGTCCAAGCTCTTCCTGTATCACCGGATGATCTAGGCCCATCAGCTCCACGTTATCGCTGCTCGTCGCCGTATCACGATTCAAGGTAAATCGTGCCCGGCGAGTGCCGTCAATAGTCACGAGGTCGTAGGTCTCCTCGTCAATCTTGACCAAGCGCTGCTGACGATCTGCCACTGCAGCCGACAGGAAACGCACCAGCCGGTCTAGGCTAGACGATACATCGGAAAATGGCTTGTAATCATCGAGGCTGAAGCCTTCTAGATCTTGGAATAGATCAAACACCACCTGCCGCGCTTCACGTGAATTTGAGAGCGCCGCTTCCAACTCCACCTGTGTGCGTTTCAACTCTGGATCAGACAACGCTTCCTGGTACAGGCGGTCATAGTTGAGACGCTCGGAGAGTTGGCCAAGGATCTGCGCACGCAAGTCTTCAGCCACGTTACCTTGATCGTCTACTTTGCCGACCGTCTTGGCGATTTCCGTCAACTTATCATCAAGCATCAGGAAAATTCGCCCTTCGATGGTATCAGACAGAACTAGATTGTAGACCTGTGCCGTGTGGTTCTGTCCATAGCGATGGATGCGCCCGATGCGTTGTTCCACATCCATCGGATTCCATGGCAAATCGAAATTGAACAGAATGCGCGCGAACTGCAGGTTCAAACCTTCTCGCCCAGCCGCTGTACACACTAGAACACGCGGCCCATCTTTCAGACGGAATTTCCGCTCTGCCGCCAGCTTGGCACCGTGGTCACCGCCACGCAGCACCACCACCCCCTGACCGGGATAGGCCTGCTCAATCTCGCGGGCAATCAGTTCTACCGTGCCGAGGTAGGTAGCGAAAATGACAATCTTCTCGCTTACATTCTGCCGCCACAGATAGCCCAGTCCATCGAGCAATTTCTGCGCCTTGGTCTCTCGCTGCTGCGGGAATACCTTGAGCAGATCGCCAATGCGCAAGCGCTCCTCGGGCAGGTGAAGTTCCACGACAGCCGACGCAGCTTCCTCAGCGTGTGTTGCGGAATACTCGCTCCCGTAGGGATCGGAAGCCATTTCTAACGCCTCCTGATCCAGTTTTCTGACCAAACGGTACTTCAGATCCGCCAGCACATGATCTACTTCGCTACGCCCGGTGCTGTCGTGTGGCAGGTCAAATTCTTCGTGAATCAATGCTCGAGCTTCTTCAGTCAGCCGCTCACGGCCTTCAATATCCAGCTCCTTGTCGCGCAGTAACGCTTCATGCAACGTCAGCATCAGCAGGCGGCGTTTGAGCGTGCGGCGCACAGCCGAAAAACTGGAGGCCGCAATCTTCTGGAAAATAGCCATTAGAAATCCGAGCGCACGCCCCTGATTGCCTTGGTGGCGGGCCAGATCGAAACCGTCCTCCAGATACTCGCGCAGCTTCTCATAAAACAGTCGCTCGTCCTGATTCATCAGGAAAGACTCTGTATGCACCCCGCGCCGCGCGAACAATGGCGAACCATCGGGCTGGCAGGCATCGGCCTTGGTGCGGCGGAACATTACAGTATTGAGCCGATGACGGTTCTCCAGCATCTCTTCGGGACTGCCAAACAGCGTGGAATTCAGGAGCTGCGCCAGCATCCAAAACTGGAAGTGATTACCCTGATGCGGCGTGGCCGAAAGCAGCAGCAGGTCACGCGAGTGATCCTTCAACGCCTCGGCTAGCTTGTAATTCTCGGTCTTCCTGACCTTGCCACCGGTGCGATAGGCGGTTAGATGGTGGGCCTCGTCAAACACCACCAAATCCCAGCGCGGCGCATCGAGCAATCGTTTAATACGCGCCGAGCGTTTGAGTGTATCGATGCTTGCGATTAGCCGGTCGTGTTTGGCAAAAGCATTGGTCTTGCGGTCAGTGATGTCGCCTTCGGAGCCGAAAACCTCAAAATCGAGGTTGAACACTTCGTTCAGCTCGCGGTGCCAGTTATTCACCAGTCCGGCAGGCACCACCATCAGGGCGCGGTTCAACTCGCCCCGGCTGGCCAGCTCTCGCAAAATCAGCGCAGTTTCGATGGTCTTGCCCAAACCCACCTCGTCGGCAATCAGATAGCGCCGCGGGGATGCGGTGGCAATACGGTGCGTCAGCACCACCTGATGTGGCAGCAGGTCGATCTTGGCCGAGGTGAGTGCCGACGCGCTTTCCAAGACTGGCAGTGCGTGGGCCTCGTAGGACAACCACGCTTTGCGCGCCCGATCTGCGCTGCCATCACTGTTATCGCTCAGGCCACGCAGGATGCGCTCGGTACGAGATAGCTGACGACGCACCGCGCCAACAGGCACGCGGCGCTCACCCGCGCCGAAGAAGGCGCGCAAGTAACCATCGTGCGCTAGGTCAAGAACGACACCTTGGCCAAATTCATGGTGGGTGATCCGTTCGCCAGGTTGAAACTGAGCTTCTGCTTCCACGTACCCACCTCAGGTAATACGCAAGTGAAAAAGGCCTGCCGCTTTTGCACCCTCGCGCAGCAGAATTTCCTGTGGGTACTCGTTGGCCTCCCCCCAGAGTAAGCGGCCAAAATCGAGCTGACTGCCCCGGTACGGCGCTTCGCACAACCACGACACGGCATCGGTCGAAGCTTGCACCGATAGGCGGTTATTCCCCTGCGGTAACCAGAAAATCAGTGCGGCTTCACCCGCGTAGGCGTCCTGGAACAAAAGAATGGCGCGTTTGATTGTGTCCCCCAGCCAAATTTCACCCTGATCAGGGGCCAGCAAATCAAGGCTGCCCTCCAGCCCAGCCACCACTAGCGTCTGGTTATCGTTGCTGGGTAGGTCTTCTGGCCACCCATTCCCATTCAGAGCGGCAGCCCGTAAGAACTGTCGCAAGCTCCACACTTCGCCAGCCGTGCATACCATATTGCGTGCCTCCTCATCCCACAGCCAGCTGGTACCGCGCCGTTGCCACACCGTGTCGAGCACCTGTCTCATTAATACTCCTCCTCAATCCAGTCCACTGTTTTCGGAATAGGCTGTTGATTTGCGAACCAAGCGTTATAGATCGACACCGCGCGCGAAGCAGCATTACGCGTGATTTGATCCGGCCCATTTTTCTGAAACCATTCCAGCAGCGGTTTGAGCGCTATGTGCGGTTTGAAGCTATCGTTCTTTAATGTGTCTGAGACATTGATGCCGCTGCCGTCCACACAAGCACCGATTAACACTAGAGCCTGATCCAAATCGGATGTCAGACGGCGGCGATGTTTGCTTGACCAATCGCGGGCAAAATCAAGCGGGTTGGTGCGCGTGAACACTTTTTTAACTTCAGAACACCAGCTTCGCTGAACAAAGTCATCCGTGGTGGTAATGGTTCCGCGCAGGAATTTCTGCAGCTGGTCACGTTGCAGAGACAGTTCGGTACCAAAGGTACGCAGAAACTGCTGTGTCATCGGTTCAGCATTTGATGGTGGCGGTTCTTTACCTTTATTGGCGTCTTCATCAATGAGCTGGTTGATACCAACTAGTGCCTCTCTAACCGAGATGGTGCGGCCTTCATCGACATAAACCTTGCCATAATGACGAGAGAAATATTCCAGTGCCTTGCCACGCCGGATCACCTGAATGTCTGCAGCGGGCAAGCCCTCCTTGGCGTGGTTCTCTAGCATTGACTGCAACTGGCGCACATCCGCCATCACCTCGCGACGCATTCGGCCCCAGCTTACAGGCTTCGGCTCTTCGGTACGTTTACGGCAGACGTGAACAATGTCGTACTCAATTTGCTGAGAACCGAAGGTTCCGGGTTTGCTACCCTCACCCTTGGTTTCGTCGCTGCGAATCGGATATGCCGCTTCCAAATAGAAGCCTGCATCGAACAGGCTTTCCAGAACCGACACCCATGGCTCGTCTTGGCTGTGGTGGAATGTGAAGGCCAGAATGCCGCTGGGCTTCAGAATTCGAGCGCATTCACGCCAAACGGCAGTGAGTAACTGTTGATAGTAGCCTTGGGGGTTATCTGGGTTGCGGACGGGGTTGTCCACGGCTTCCAGCGATTTTGGTGTCAACTCAAGCGCCCACTGCGGATATTTACCCTTGAGCGCAATGCGGAGCCAAACATGGAAAAAATCAGCCAGTTCAGCGTATTGAACATTGTTGCCGAACGGAGGATCTGTGATTACCAGATCCACGGAAGCCGCTGTAATATCGTCAAGCTCCGTCGAAGAACCCCAACGTACCAAACCACCCAAGAGCGCGTCGCCGGGGCGGACCTTCTCGCTCTTACCAGACACAGCATCCCTCAGGGATGGATTCTCAAGCGTAACCCGTTCATTAGATACAAGTTCCCATGGGTTGGTCGCCCACTCGCGAGATTCAATCAGTCCCTCTGCGCATGAACTCCAATTACCGCGTCCCAGTTTCCCGAAAACACAGTTTTCAACTGGAGTGTTCTTAGGGTAGTAGTTATTATTCGAAAAATGCGGTTCCAACTTGTCTGCCTGTGTATTCCACAGGCAGAGCATGTTCTGGTTGCGAAGGTACTGCTGGAATGCTGCCAAGACATATTCTCGTGTCGCCCACTGATACTCGTGAGAAGAAACGGTAAGGATCGCCTTGAGCAGCTGAGATTGAACAAGCAGCTGCCTCGCATTGAACATGTCCGCAAATGTAGGGTATCCGTGTTCAGGGATCTTCTGATAGGTTGTCTTGAATCCCTCTGGAACGGCCGTCCTCGGCCAGTAATCGCTCAGGTCGCCGTTCTTGCGAGACTCCCATTCAGCAAACGCCTCATCAAGCTGGCGAGAGTCATTCAACGCAGCAAAAAACCTACCTCCATAGCAAGCTCCACTGGCCTTGAGCCTCGGCGAAATGGCTTGCACTGCGTAAGCAGCCATCGGAGCCTTTCCACCATTGCCGGTCATGGATTTCAGGACATCTTGCACCGTGCCACATGACGCACAGGCGAAAGCAGATTTTTTGGCAATTGTTCCCTCGCTGGTCTTGATCGTTACCTTGCTTTCCGGACACGTTACTACTTCGGGTAGTTCGCCACGCACTTCCAACAACCGAATCTTCCCAGCGCGCTCTTTGTTCCATCGAGCGGTGGACGCCACATCATCCTGTACAGCACCACCATAAGGCTGGTCGGTCGCATCCTGCTTGGGCGAGCCGGCCAGCCATTGGGGATGCACTAGCAGGCTAAGTGCGACCTTCTTGTTCTTCCCCTTACCAAGGTTGACCGTTGCCATATGGCCACAATGCGGACAGATCACCCCTTTCCGGTGGTCGAGCACAGAAAATGGATGTTCTGAAGGTACTACATACAGAGGCGCATCCGGAGCCATCCGCGCGGTGTTTTCCTCAATGTGGAACTCGCTGCCGCACTCGCGGCAGGTGTGTTCCCAGTGCTTGACGCTGAGCGTCTTCACTGCCATCACTGGGCTGGACATGATCGGCGTTCGGTGTCCGCAGCCTGTCACTTGACAAGGACCGTGCTTGGCCCAAAAGGTGTAGATAATTTCCGGGCCTTCGTAGCGGTAATCCTTGCGCTCGTTGCTCGGAATGGCCAACGGGTCAAAATCAGCGGGCATCACCTTCGAGGTCGGCAGATGTGTCCATGTACCATTCTCGCCTTTCGGACCGTCGCAATAGTAGTACGGCATGATCTGTGGCTTAACCTCGGCTTCGATGTCGGCGAGCAGGCGCTTTACCTCCTCCAGATCAACGTTGGCGAGCTCTTGCTTGACCACAAACCACGCGACCGGGTTTAGGTCGTTGCCGACCATTTGCATGCCAAGACGAGAGCCTTCCACCAGCGTGGTGCCTCCCCCCATGAAAATGTCAGCCACCTTTAAGTGCTTGAACGCGCCTTTCTTCTGATGATTGGCGTAATAGTTGTCCCACACAAGTTTTGCTGCGTACGATTTGTCTTCTGGGGCCTTGGTGGCCGCCGCGATCAACATCGAACGGAACACGCTGGAGCGACGCCGCGCCCACCACTTCGACATCTGATAAATCGGCTTGCCTGCATTGCCTTCGATGATCGCCACTTGATTGACAGGCAGGATCGGGAAGTCCACCTCCAGGCAAGTCTTGGGGCGGTTTGGATCATTGAAATCGACGGTTTCAAGCGCGACCATCTTGCCGGCGCCGACGGCCTTGGCGACTTCTTGAGCAAGTAATTCTTTTTTAGTAGCCATTTTTATCTTCTTACCGCCCCAATTAACATATCGATACCGTAAAGTGCTTTGACAACACGCGCTAATGCCCTCATTTTTATCATTAGCTTGTTATCTCGCCAATTATTTTCAACGGACATTTTTGACTCAATATAGCGAGAAATGAGATATCTCGAATCGTCCTGATCATTATTGCTCGCCATTAGGCTAACAAAACGACTAACAAATTCATCGACGGATTCACTTGTTATAGCTTCGCCGGTCATTAAATCACTTATATGATCGTCCAGCACTATTCGCAATTGGCGTGAATGTACCTCAATCGGCTCACTGTGCAAGCTCACTTCATACCTAGTATTGAAGAAAAACTTATGATCCTCTGGCGCTCCCGGCACACTCACTGTGGGAGGAATACATATCAGTCCATCGAATAACGGCACAGATGCGTAAGCAAGATGCCCTCGCGAAAAAAATGGGTGGTGCGAGTCAATCCACGGTCTATCATCATAGGATGGATAGCCCCCAACTCTCAGCCTAGCTGGGTCAATAAAAGTTGGGGCAACGTAATAGACTCGGCACCCGGAACTTTCCATCTCAAACATCAATTGATGTTGTGACTTAGGTGCTTTTTTCGCCATTTTTCGAAGCGAAAAATGGAAACAGCCGTCACTATCGTCATATTTAAATAGTCTACGCTGCCTGTATGCATCAGATTGTGATTTCGCAGGTCTTGAGGTGTAGTCTGGTAATTTGTATTGAAAGAAGAGAGGCTGCGCTTCCATAACGGCAGCATCCCAACCTCGATCCACCTCGGCACCTGGAGATATTGGGACAATATTAACAGAATTAAATGGGCCAGTTACTCTTCTATATACGGATACAATGTAGTCATGAACATTTTGTTCGATCAATGGTGCATCGCTCGGATCAACCCATGATGGTATTTTTTTCATGACTCAGTCGTTATTTTGTAAGTTCGATGAAAGGCGATAGCACTTCAAGTAACGACAAGCCACCGTGAGTTAACGTAGGATAACCACCTTGACTGCGCCACTTTCGGCGGCCCAGCGCCAACAGATGCGCACCCAGTGCGCTGTCGATTTGCAACGCCACAGGAGGAACAAAGGGACCTGCATCACCTTTACCTGCCTTGCTGCGCCCACTGGAAAAGGTCTGCTTGAGGTGGGCGGCAACCTCGCCATTGGCGTCAGGGAAGTAACCCGTGGCGGCGTAGCCATGATCCGAGGTAACGACCAAGCGCCGCCCCGTAGCCAGGCGCTCAACAAAGGCCCAGAAGTCGTCGCTGGAAAGCTGCTGTGCTGCGTCCTTGGTCAATAGCTCCAGCCCTTGGCCTGCACCGTACTCGTGCAGCTTGGCGTCCGGCCAGTGATGCCAGAACACCCAGTTCTTCGCGCCTGAGGAGCTTCCCACCAGCCTTTCGCAGTCCTTCCAAGGCAGATCAATGGCTTCGGTCTGCGCGGGTTGCAGTTTATGCGCCAAACCACCGCCATTGGCCTGCAACTGGCTACGACTGGCGAAACTCAGTGCACGGGCGAATTCGTTGGTTTCGCTTGGCAATTCGGAGGCGGTAGCTGTGACCCCATGTAGTGTGAAGCCGCGCTTTTTGGCCCCCTGCAGCAACCAGGGCAGCTCGCGTAAGGACAAGGCGTCCAAAACCAGCACGGCATGGGCAGTAAAAGGCTCTGCCCACCAGCGCGCAAGACGGTCGGAGGTGCGCTCCACTCCACTGATCTCAGGCTGGCCGAAGCTTTTCCACAGATCCCAACCGCTGGATGCCAGGAACAAGTCGAGTTCTCCGACCTCGCGGTCTCGCTTGACGACCTCGCTAGGGGCATTGCCTTCCTCTAGTGGTCTTGAAGCAATTTCGAGTGTGCGATCGATGATTAAACGCCACGCATCAGCAGCAGTGCCCTGGGTTAGGCGTTGCAATACTCCTGCATCGAGCGCCATCAGTTGTCCTCCTTCTCAAGACTCAACTCGAAAGTCATGCCATCGGGCAGTTTTTTGAGCAGCTCCTTGAGCTGCGCGCCGGTCGCTGCAGATACTTTGATCGAAACTTCAGCCACGGGCGTGGCCGGGCCGATGCCCCAACCTTCGAGCTTGCCGATCAGGTTGAGCGGCGAAGTAGGCGGGTTAGAGAGCGAGATGCGCGGTTTGGTGGTGCTTTTGCCGCCACCGAAGATGTCGTCGCCGCCCGAGGATGAGCCGCTGCCGGGAGTGTTATTGCCACCGGCAAGTGGGGCTGGTCGCGTGGTTGTGCTGCCGCCAAATATATCTCCCCCATTTTCACCAACAGGTAGTTGCGGCGCGGGTGGCGTGGTGCCACCGGTAGCAGGCACCGCCGAGGGCTCCATCAGGAACACTTCATCAAGCTGACGCCCGGTGTAGAAGAGTTTGGCCCGCAAGCGCCGCCACGCGGTGTCTTCGTCTTCGCCAGAGTGGGTTTGCAGATGCTCCAGATTGCGCAGGTTGATGGCGATCTTGCCGCGTGCACACAGGCGTAGGATACGCTCTTTCATCACTGTTTCACCCAACCAGGGGATACAATCCAGGCCTGCCGGGCGTGGCTCCTGTAGCTCGCGAAGCAACTTGCCGAGTGGTGCATTCTCCGAGGCGGCCTCAAGGACAAGGTCTTCGAAATCTTCAGGAACGAAGAGATCGTTTGTCAGCGCTTCCTCGATTGCTTCAGGTATTTGTGCACCTTGTTTTTTCAGATGCTCGACATTGAACAGAGATTGCTGTGGATTTTGGTGATCGTAGCGGTGTAGTACAGTGAAACGGTCAAAGCGCTTCTTCAGGTTGTCACGCAGGGTGCCTTCAAATTCTTTGTGCAGTTTTTTGTATTCTGGGTTCTGGCTACACCATTCCAGCGCTTTCATTTCAGCGCGTGCGAGAATGAGCAGGTCTCGATCAAGGAATGCATTGGTGGAGCCAGATCTGGGAAGCAAAAAGCGAATGGTGTTGCGGCGCTTTTGCAGGTGATCCTTTAGCCAACGGCCAAGCGTCTGATCGATTTTCTCTGGCTCTTCCGGCAGTACTAGGATGGGCAGGCGGTCATCCCAACGCTCGGGCTGTTCTGCTTCGTCGAGTGGTGTCCATGGGTCCATCTGCCAAGATCTGGGCAACGCGATCACGCGGAAGTTTTTTGCGACCTCGTCGCTGCCGCCAATGACATAGCGAACTTGTTTGGCCAGTTGCGCCTGATCGGAGCCATCGGTGAAAAGCTTGTCGTTACGGGCACAAGCCATCAATTTGGCACGAGGGTTTTCTTCCTCCCGGAAGACCAGACGTGCGCCGTCTTGATGAATATTGAAGCTATTCTCGACAATCGTGGCCAGCTCGACCTGAAAGGCATTGCTGTCCACTGGCTTGCTTCGGGTGATATCCACCTGCAGCGTGACTGGATCGGCACCAGCAAGGTTGCCAACAGCAATCGAACGTAGCCACAGAGCCCCCACGATCTCTTGCAGGTGTGGCGCAAGGTTAGCGTGGTCGTACACCGCCTCAGTCACAGAGATGATATTGTGCTGTGCCTTTTCACGAAGAGTGCGATGGTGTTCGTTTGACACCGAATCCAGTAGCGCGCCAATGCCTGAGGCATCATCATCCAGCCGGAAATCGGCAGCTGTGAGCACCGGCACGGCTTCGCCACGGCTCTTGTAAAGATTGGCCAGGATGCGAATCATATCGCGTGTTTCCTGCGCATCAGTGGCGATCAGCACCTGTTCCTCAAGCAAACGCAACAGGTGAGGCGCATAAGGCCAAGACTCGTTGAACTCGCGGCGCTTGCGTTCCTGCTCGGCAGGCGGCACATCAAGCAGGCGAAAGTATTCTGAGACGTGCTGAGCGACCAGTGACTCGATGGTACCGTCGGCTATCTGCAGACGGTTGTCGAATAGACGGTGCAGCAACATTCGTCGCCGATCCTGCTGGATACGCTCTGCATTGCCCCCGGCCTTGAAGTCAATGGCCACTGGATTGACGCGGTGAACCTGCTGATAGGCATCGCTGCCGCCATTGCGAACGGAGATCACGAGCACCAACAGATCAGGCCGCTCCTTAGCGATCTCCGAAAGGATCTGGATAAAGTTGAACGCCCAATTCTTCCAGGGATACTGCTTAGTATTGGTCAGACCATCGTACCAAGTCTGGAACTCATCCAACAGCAACATCGTCGGGGTGTGCTCCAGAAGCTCCATGATGAGCTTGTCGGAGGGGATGTCGGTCTTGGCCGCCCCCATACCTTCCCACTTACCCTTGATGAACTCGCCACGAGGATGACGTTCAAACAACAAGTCCCACAGGAATTTGTAGCGCTGACGGTGCAAACTTTCACCGATAACTAGCATTCCATCGCGCAATCCAATCTTGCCGATGCTGGCGTTACCTAACATCGTGGCCCAAGAATTTAGCCATGATCTGGTCGAGTTGGGATCGCTGACAGCGTGATACAGTGCTGCCATCAAGTGCGACTTACCCAAGCCACGCTCTCCAATCACAACTACCGGTCGCCCTTGACTCGGGCCAACAGCCTCGATGCCCTTCAAAAGATCATGGGTCGGATACGTGATCTCCAAGAACTGTTGCGCGGCAATCTGTGTCGCACCAGTGTGGGAGTCGTTGGAGAGCTCAATAGCTGTCCCTTTGAGGCGCTTGCCCTTAAATTCGTCCCTTAGGGTCAGTCCAAGCATTGTTTATTTTCCAATCATTAAATTGTCTGCCCCCTCGACCTCTCCCCCGAGATCCTTGGCGGCATGGGCACTCTGCATTAGTCCCAGGCCATACTTTTATGTAAGCCCTAACATAACCTAAGGTAACCAGGTTGCCGAAGGCTCCCGGCCATGAGCGTGGCGCACAAATATTTCTTTTGCATTACCTGAGAGAGCGCAGTCATCAAGTTAACTTCAAGCGAAATGATTGAGTTGGAGCTGGCTCCAGGTTGACATCATTCTCAAGCAAATTGGGTAGCGGCCCGCATGAGGTTAAATTTTAAACGGACCATGGCTTTTCGTATAGCTTTGCGAAAAGGGATTTGAGGGGGGAATCCAAGCGTAACGGGAACAAAATATAGCTGTACTTTTGTTCAGTTTTCTCTATTTTTTCTTGCACCAATCTTGTTGGCGCCCGCGTAACATCATAAAATTCTTATCCTCCTTTAGTTCAATGACATACCCTCTCCATGAGGGTATTTTTATTTGAGACTCGGATGGATTTGAACGCACTGCTGGCCAGTTTCGCATCCGCCTTTGGCCAAGATCGACGGGTATTGACTTTGCGGCTGGGGACCGGACAGATCGCTGCCGAGCAGTTGCTGCCACTGAGCCTGCAGGCCGAAGAGGGGTTGTCCCAACCTTGCCGCTATACCCTGACCTGCCTGTCGCCGGATACCCATATCGAACTGAAATCCTTGCTGGGCCAGCCGGCGCGGATCGGCATTGAGGATGCCTCTGGCGGCGAGTCCATCCGCTGCGGCGTGGTTAGCCAGGCGCGCCAGGCTGGCGCCGATGGCGGCTTCGCCCAGTACCAGCTGACCATTGAGCCGCCGTTCGCGCTGCTTCGCCACCGTAAGACCTCCCGGGTGTTTCAGGACCTGTCGGTCCCGGACATCGTCAGGCAAATCCTTTCAGAGCATCAGGCCGCGAATCCCGCCTTTGCCCACGTGCAGACGCTGGACATCCAGGTCAAACCTGCCCAGCCCCGCAGCTACACGCTGCAATATCGCGAGAGCGATTTCGATTTCATCGTCAGGCTGATCCACGAGGAAGGCTACGCCTGGCGCTTCCTCCATTTGGATGATGACGGTTCGCAAGTCGAATTGGCCATTTTCGACGATGCGCACAGTCTGCCGGGCTCCAAGTTGGAACGGGTGCGCTTCCACCGCAGCGATGCCACCGAAGAAGAGGATGGTCTTACCGGCTGGGAATCGGCGTGCCAGATCGTGCCGGGCGGCACTGCGCTGGCCAGTTACGACTACAAACCGGTCTACGCCCTGCAGAGCGGCGACCAAAGCCGTATCGATCAAGGGCAAGCCGGCCAGTCATTGCAGAGCAGCCTGACGCACTACGACGCGCCGGGCCTGTATTACGCCGGTGATGAGGAG
The DNA here is from genome assembly GCF_051129845.1 of Chromobacterium sp. CV08. Taxonomy (NCBI): domain Bacteria; kingdom Pseudomonadati; phylum Pseudomonadota; class Betaproteobacteria; order Neisseriales; family Chromobacteriaceae; genus Chromobacterium; species Chromobacterium sp. CV08. The sequence goes on along the minus strand of NZ_CP150453.1, from coordinate 1,149,296 downwards.
CAACTGGGCCAATACGCCACGCTACGGCAGCAGGCCAATGACCTTCAAGCGAAGTCTTTCAGCGGCACGGGTTCGGTGCGCGGCCTGTTGCCGGGCGAGTGGTTCCGCCTGGACGAACACCCTGCTCACGATAGCGATGCACCAGCAAGCCGCGAATTTGTCGTCACCGGACAAACCTTCCAGGCCCGCAACAACCTGCCGACCGACTTGGCGCAGCATATCGGCGCGGAGCAGGATGCTGCTTCGTTCACTACCTCGATCCAGGCACAACGCCGCGGCATCCCGCTGACCCCGGCCTATGCCGGCACCACGCATGCCAAGCCGACTAGCCAGGGCAGCCAAACCGCAACCGTGGTGGGGCCAGCCGGCGAAGAAGTGCATACCGACGAGCAGGGCCGTGTCAAAGTGCAGTTCCACTGGCAGAGGCCGGAGGAACACCCGACCATCGGTGCCGCAATGGATGACAAGTCATCCTGCTGGCTGCGCGTGGCCATGCCCTCCGCCGGCGCGGCATGGGGCCACCAGTTCATTCCGCGCATTGGCCAGGAAGTGCTGGTCAACTTTATCGAGGGCGACATCGACCGCCCCTTGATTACCGGCGTGCTGTACAACGGCAGTCACCCACCACCGGACTTCAGCGGTGCCGGCAGCCTACCGGCCAACAAGACCCTATCCGGCATCAAGTCCAAGGAGCATCAAGGCGGAAGCTACAACGAACTGCTGTTCGACGACACCCCCGGCGAAGTCCGCGCCAAGCTGTCCAGCGAGCCGGGCAAGACCCAGCTGAACCAAGGCTTCCTGACTCACCCCAGAAGCAACGGCAAGGCCCAGCCGCGCGGCGAAGGCTTCGAACTGCGCACCGACAACCACGGCGCGATTCGCGCCGCCCACGGCCTGTTGCTGTCCACTGAAGCGCAGAACGGTGCCGGTGGCAAACAACTCGCGCGCGAGCATGCGCAGAGTCAGCTGCAATCCGCAGTGGCCTTGAGCCAGGCGCTGGCGGAAACCGCCACCACGCAACTGGCTGACACTATGGAAACCGGCCCGGATGGGATCGGCGAGGATAACGCCAAAGCCGGCAAGAAAGCCAAGGGCCACATTCAGTACCAACTAGATGCCCTGGCCGCCTGGGAGGCCGGCTCCAATACCGACAAAGACGGCAAAACAGCGAAAGATCAGGCGGGCCAGCAGCCGCAACTGGTTTTGTCCGGCCCCGCCGGCATCGCCAGCCTGACCGAGCAGAGCCAAACGCTGGCTGCAGGCGCCAATCTCAACCTCGTCGCCCAGCGCGATGCCAACCACACTACCGGCCGGCGCTGGATTCACAACGTGGGCAAGCACATCAGCCTGTTCGTCGCCGGGGTGAAAGACAAAGCGGCGATGAAGCTGATCGCCGCCAAGGGCAAAGTGCAGATACTGGCGCAGAGTGATTCGATGGAGCTGACCGCCGATAAGGACATTTCCATCACGTCTTGCAAAGAGCGCATCACAGTCGCGGCAAAGGAGGAAATCCTGCTCACCAGTGGCGGCGCTTATATCCGCATCAAGGGCGGCAACATCGAAGTGCATTGTCCCGGTACGGTCAGCATCAAGGGCGCACAGCACAATCTGAGCGGGCCAGCCAGTATGACGGTCACGCACCCTGACTATCCGAAGAGTATCCCTAAAGTGCCCTTAACACTGCATATGGACCAGGCGCCACAAGGCGGGGGCAGCAGTTGGACCGGCATGCCTTATACCCTGCTGGCGGATGGCGGCGAAGTCCAGAGGGGCATCATTGACGAGTCTGGCCAGCTGAATCTCAAACATGCTCCCACCACGCAAAAGTACACGGTGAAACTAGCCAATGGCGTCAAGTTCGACGTCCCGGTCGCCAGTGAGCTTAGCAATCCCGAAAAAGGTACCCTGGCCAATGCCGGCTTCCATAAAGTGGACGCGGGCGGTGCTCCGCAAGATGGGCGGGTTGAGGCCGATGATCATGCCCGGTCTCGCTACAATAGCTTGTTAAATGGCCCCGATGCTGGAGAACAAAAATGAGCGATAAAGCCATTGCCGCCCCGATATGTACCAAGAATCAGATGAAGGCGAATCTGACCCTGCCTTGGTTTGTCCAGAAAAGCGAATACCATCCTCACCCAGCCAGCTTTCAGGTGTTGGTCAATGGCGAGTCTGCATTTGCTGCTGTCCATTACGCCATAGCTAAAGCCAAGAGGAACGTGTGCATCATTTGTTGGGGTTTTCAGCCATCCATGTACTTTGTCCGCAAGGGCGCGGACATGGTGAAGTACCGTGATATCGATGAAGCAGTGCCGGCACAGATTGGCAAGCTGCTGGAGCACAAAGCTAAACAGGGTGTTCAGGTTCGTGTGCTGAGTTTTGCCTCCAAGGCCGGTGGTCTGTATATCAATACAACAGGGGCGACCGTAAAGGAGTCGCAAACGCCAGGACGTTGGGCGGTGGGCATCAAGGACAAACCGGACTTCGAGATTCCCGCCCAATATGACTACGACAAGCGTTGGTACTCTTGGTATGACGAGGATCAGGCGGCCGCCGGCTCCTCAGAGAAAGCCTATAGGGATCAACAGCGCCCCGACATACCGAGCAAATACCTGCACTTCCGCAGCCGCGGCTTTGGCCCCCGTACGCGCAAGCAAATCGCGACTCAGTCGTACGAAGATAAGGGGCTAAAGAAGTTGACTAAGTCCATGCTGGCCAGTGGCCCCAGCCATCACCAGAAAATGGTATTAGTGGATTACGATGATGCCAAAGCGCATGTTGGTTTCGTGATGGGCCACAACATGCTGGATGAGTACTGGGATACCAACGATCACAGTGCTCAGCGCAAGGCGCCAAACCTGGGGCGCAATGGCACAGTTGGACCTCGTGAGGATTTTTCCAGCCTAGTCACCGGCCCGGTTGTCGGTGATATGTTCCATAATTTCCGCCGTGCCTGGCGGGATGAAACGAAGGAAGACCTTGCGCTGCCGCCGGGCGGTTTCGCATCCTATCAACCGCGGGTGGACGGTAACGCCAACAAAGCTGCCATGGCGCAATTGCTGCGAACCCAGCCGGAGTACCAAAAGCAGGACATCAAGAAGATGTATCTGCAGACGGTGAACAACGTCACATCCTTCATCTACATCGAAAACCAGTACTTCCGCTGGCCGCCGCTGGCGGAAAAGATCAAAGAAGCCGCCAAAGCTCAAAAAGAGTGCGGCCGGCCTTACCCGATCTACCTTTTCGTTGTGACCAATACTAGCGACGCCGGTGTCGGTGCGGGCACCGTCAATACCTACCGTATGCTGGACAGCCTGGGGCGGGCGGATACCATCCCTGGCGTAGCTCGCGCGGAAAAGGCCGACGATCTGGAAGCCAGGCTGGGAGATGCCAAACAAGATGAGAGACTGGCAAGCGCGATTCACGCTCTCAATGTTTTGAGCCCTGCCAAGCTCAAGGAAAAAACCAGACAAGAACTGGCAGATGCGACCGCACGACGCCAGCAGGTGGAAAAAGCCTACGAAGCGGCACAAAAGCCGGATGCTCCGGTTACCGCTGTCGAACAGCCTGGCCTGAAGACCCACATCTGTTCGCTGGTAGCGCAAGACTCCCCACCCAAACAGTGGGCTGAGGTCTACATCCATGCCAAGCTGATGATTGTGAACGATGCTTTTCTCACGCTCGGCTCGGCCAACATCAATACCCGCAGCATGCAGGTAGACAGCGAGATGAATATTGGCTTGGATCGACCGGAAATCGCCAAGCCGCTACGGCAAGAGTTGTGGGATCGGCATACTAAAAGTTGGCCTGGAGCCAATCCAGACCGGATGGATAGGGAAGATAATGCAAAAGAGGTGTTTAAACAGTGGGGCCGTATTTTGAGTCAAAATAAAACTGCCTTTAATGGCGGTGGGCGTCCCGTGGCACCACTTCGTGAATTCTTACGTACAGACCCCGACCGGAGTAACAGTGACTAAGCTTTCTGTTGTTGTCCTGACTCTTACCCTGAGCCTAGCCGCTTGCGGCGGCGCCAAGGAGCGTTCCGTGCCTGACTTGAAAGATGTTGAGGCCAAGTTGGCCTTTGCATGCGCATATGAGAAAGACCATTTGCCAGCGTTGAATCCGGAAGCTGACCAGCTGTACCGCTATGCCCGCTGGCTACGTAAAAATCAGATCGAGAAAGAAGATCCATTGCGCTACCCGGAAATGGAGCGCTTCTACCGCATCGCGACGGCTTATGGGCACTATAAGGCCAATTTGGACCTGCGCGACATGATAGGCAAAGGAACAGCCAAGAGTGATGACCCAGTGAAGGAAACACTGGACCTAACTCAAGAGTTGATCGATCACGGCATTCCCGGTGGCTATTACGACATGGGGCGCTATCTCAAAGCAGGTTATGGTGTTAAGCAAGATGAGGAACTGGCCAATCGCTACTATCGTAAGGCCGCGGACTTGGGCAACCCTGAGGCTCAGTATCTGGTGGGGGATAAACTGACTAGTCTGACAATTGCGCAACCGGGACTATTTGCTATCGGGAATCAAATGAAGAAATGCGCAGCGGAGCAAGGACATGGAAAAGCTGCGTTGGAATATGGTTCTCAGTTGAAGTTTGAGCAAAAATTCAATGAAGCCATCAAATATATGCAGCTTGGTACTAAGTGGGGTGATGAAACTGCCGCTGCAGAATTAGAGGCCGGCTTTGGCCAAATTACAGATAAGAATCGGCAAGCAGATGATTTGGGAGTAGCACAAGATGATGAGCGCCATCGGCGTTACAAAATCATCGCTAATGTGCTCAGTGACTATTCCTATGCCCGCCCCTCTGTCCCTGAGTTGGATGATATTGTACCGTTACCACCGGCCAAGTTGCCTCCATGGGATGGCAAATTGAAATGGATGGAGGACTTCAAGGCTAATATCGCTCCTCCCAAGCCAAGCGAAGCGTTGATGGAGCAGCTGGCCAAGGCCAAGGGACTGGACCCGAAGACGGGTCGTCGACTGAGTAGTCAGAGCTAGCAATAAATTATTCATTTCGATACGTCAGCTTGCCATGGCAGGCTGACTCTTTTATCAGCGATGAACGGTACAAGCGTTTCTCAGCACCAGATTCTCGGCCCAGTTGATCTGTGGAAGACATTGCAAGCCTGGAAAGCCGTCGCCAAGGCATCTGCAAAATGCAAACTGGTTGCGGTACAAGAGATTTCCCAAGCATGGGGTGGCGAATGCTTATCAGACACCTACCATCATAGCCGTCTGCCTCTACAGTTTCGTTGCGCCCATGGCCATGTCTTCTCTCGTACTACCAGCAAGCTGATTGAGGGCATCTTCTGCCCTGTGTGCCAGGGAGCAAGAGCAAGAAAACTATTGCAGTGCCAGGAGTGGGCAAGTCAGCATAGCTGGACTTGCTTGTCGGAGCGTTACGTCAACAGTAGCACGCCGCTTCACTGGCGCTGCGAGCATGGTCATGAGTGGTTAGCTACGGCCAGTGCGCTCAAACAAACGCCTGGATGTCCTCGTTGCAATGGGCGTAGGCAGCGCTATTCCATAGCCACCATGCGGGCCTTGGCGAAGGCTCGTGGTGGAGTTTGCCTGTCTTCTAAATATATCAATACTCACCACAAGCTGGCTTGGGTCTGCCATCGTGGTCATCACTGGATGGCAACCCCTAACAGTGCTATACGAGGACATTGGTGCAAGCAGTGCGACATCATTGAGCGGATTGGTAAGCGCTATAAAAAAAGGCTCAAATATGAGCCCGGTTAATCCTGTCTGGCATCATTCCTTTCAACAGAATGAGGCTTGCGATGTAGCGATTAAATAGCCAACTCTTCCAGTGTCTTGCCTTGGTCCAGCAGCTCTTGTACCCACAGCGGCTTGCGACCGCGTCCAGACCACGTTTGCGAAGCATCAGCAGGGTGACGATACTTCGCCTCTACCGACTTCTTGGCCTTGCCTTCTGTCTGCTTCAACAGGTCATCCAGAGACAAACCATGAGCTTTAGCCAGTTCAAGGATCTTACTCTTAGCTTCAGCCTTTTCAGCCTTCTCACGTTGACCAATTTCCACTTGAACCTGCGCAAGAAAATCTTTCAGTTCGACAAAACTCAGTGCTTGCAAATCCATGCCATACTCCTAGTGATGAAGTGCACCATTTAATCGAACCATTCTATACCGGTCAAGAAAAATCTGTTCAGCCCATGTAATCAATCAAAACTTTAAGTTATTGCTACCGCCAAAGGTACGGATCTTAATCGGCATCACTCCCATGGCCATCGCATCACGATTAATCGCAGATCGTACTTGATTGTCGTCTTTTGCCAGGTAGGGGATAACGATACTGCAGAGATTATTCAGCTCTTCTTCACTATCTAAGTGTATCCTGCCAATCCCACGGTAACGATACCGCTCCTTATCTCGATTACAGTTGTTATAGCACCCCTTCCCTTGCGATATGGCCACCCAATACTCACCTATCTGGTCACCATAGTACGCATCCGCCTGAACCTTATCGGCATCAAATACAAACAAGCAGTGGTAATGATAGCTAGCCTGTGTGGTATATTCCAAAGCCCATACCCAGCCCAGACAGTGCTCAAATATACTAGGTTTTCCACGGCGATTATTCCAAAGCCTTGCCTTATAGCTCTGAATCTCAAACACAGACATGCTCTGCTGAAATTCTTCTTTAATCAGAAAATCTACACGTACCACCATGATTCTCTTGTAGCCGTTATGCTTACAGCTCAAAATTAAATCAATAGCGCTCTGGCAATGATCCGCTGAAAATGCATAATCAGGTTGAAAAGAAGAATTCATGAAAGCTCCTTTAGCCTCTCAATGAATAAGGTTAACTGGTAACAATTTAATTGTTTCAAATGAGATGTCTAGCTCGCTCCCTTACAAGTTATGAATATGCAATATCAACAATGCAGCCTTAAGGACTATCTAAGTAAAATTTCTCCTTCTCATTAAAAGAAAAGAACATTTTAATAATAAACATATACCAGAATGCAATAGCATCAGAAATACAAGGCACACCTGCATTTTGATGCTAAAAATGCACCATTTGCGCATGCTTTATAATTCATATTGACATACAGGGTTATTTCTCTCCTTCTCACATTTAGCCACAATAAAAGCACCAAGACCGTATCGCGAACCCTCTCCATCCGCTCAATAAATTTCGGCCAGTAAACCAGCCAACTACCAATGGCGTCAACCCTTAATATTTAATTCCAGAATTAGATACCCAAGAATCAGAATAAAACACCGCAAGTCAACGCATAATTTCCTCTATTCTTGTTGCAAACTCCATACAAAAAAATAGCTGTAATAAAAGTTGGTACGCCATGTAGTGCACTTCCGGATCTGAATCTAAGAGCAAAAAAACCGGTAACCTAACAGGTCACCGGTTCAGATCAGATTGCACCCCCTGCGCCATTGCGGCCTGGCCGCAATCGGCGCAAAAGTGCAGGATCAAAATTGGAAGGAAAGCATGGGTTTGCTCCGGGACGAGCGATAGCCCTGAAGTGCAGTGTTCAGTGACGCTTGGTCATAGCCGGCATGCGGCATCATGTCGATGAAACCCACCCTCCCCACAAAGCACAGCTTAATCCACCCCCGCTGCTGCAAGACGATGAGGGCACACTCCAAACGCGTTTTGTCGCGCAGCTCGCTCAGCACATGCTTGCGGATGTCATTCTTGATCAAGTAGCGGTTGCATCGCTTTTGGGCGAACTGGTGCAACCAAGGTTGCAGTCGATCCGCGTCCAGTTGCTCTTGTGGAATCGCCGGAGGTGGAACAAAGATTCGGATGTACTCGTTGATGAACCAAGTCAGCACCGTATGAGCACGTTCTAGCATGTCCAGGCTAATGATAGTGTTGCCGGTTTCGAAATATTCAAACATGCCCGCCAGCCGCGCCAGATGACGAGGTGCTTTTGCCCCGTAGTCCTTCACATTTGCCAAGCTACCGCCAGGACGCAATGCCTCTTCCATACCGGCACGGATCTGATGGTAACGAGCAGTTGCCTCCTCACTGAAGGTCATGACCAGCTTTTCCTTCAATGGCTCACCATCTTCGCCGACGCTGGCTTGCAAACATTCCATCACCCGATCATGGAAACCTGCCAGCTCTTGCGGATCGATATCGACAGGTCGAACATCACGCAACCCTTGATTATTATCCGGCAAGCACCATAGGAAGCGGGAATGAGTTCCCAATTCGCGCGCCTCCTGACCACGGCGTTCCATATACCGCCAGAAAGGACCAGGCTGTATGGCCCAGTTCAACGTCACACGTGGATCTTGCACGAACAAAGGCTTGTCTCGCGAAACCCGATCTATCGACAACGGTTGACACTCCCAACGTTGATTGAGCATGGCCATCGCTTGCCCCATATGGCCGCTCAAGCAGCTTGCAGCTTCATCGTTGACCAAGCTCGCATTAGACCAGTGATCGCACAGCCCCTGACAGAACGCCGCGGAAGTGGCATCCAGATAGGTCAGCCTAATCTCCCGTGGCGGCCTAGGCTTATGCGCCATATGTTCCGTCAAACGCTGTTTGCTCGCATGCGTCTCGCCCCCCTTACGCACGGCTTTACGAACCGCCTGCTCACACTCCGCCAGCTCCAACTCCCAAGCGCGATATTCCGCTAGGTACTGTTTCATCAACACCAGATAGTGCGCGTATTTTTGCATTTCAAAATCAACGATGGGCTGACGCAACATATTCAACGACGGCGTCTTCCCCATCCCGGTCTCGGCGATATTCATCACCCAATTGGACACGGGGCAATACGGGCCATGGGGAATCTGTACCCCAGCCAGCCCTTGCACTGCCTCCGACACAACACCGATGGCGAGCGTAGCCACCATTTGGCAAGGAGATTGAATCTTGCGGCAAGTCGCCCTTACGGCGCGACGGATCATTTCAGGGAGGGCATGCTCAGGGAACCAGCCTTGCGACGGCAGCACAGTGGGACGAAATTTCACGCGGCCTCCCCTTTCATCAAGCGGGCAACGGTATCAGCGGGCCAACGCAACTGGCCATTCGGAAGCTTGGCCGGACGAACACCAAAATAGCTGCCCGTTTTTGCGAAGCGCTTACGCAATGACTGGGCTCGCATGCCAAGTTGATCAGCCAGAGCATTCGTCGTTAGCAAAGGTATGCTTGCTGTCAAAAAATTCGGTTTATTCATCGTTAGTCCTTGTCAGTTGTAAACAGATGGTCGTTTCAAAAGAGCCAAGGAGATTCATTTCCCTAGCAGTCCTCGTGAATCGATGACGCACTGTACTGACTGGCCCGACAAGGCGTAACCCATGCGTGGCTTAGCGAGCTTATGTGAGGAAAAGCGTGGCTTAGCGTGGCGCACAGCCATGTAGGCCGCACTAGATCAAGATGATGGGATGAGAACAAGTGAGACCATTCAGCCTAAATTTCTTAGAGCCGAATGCACAATCGGCACCTATGCTACAGGCGCCGATTGTGATCAAAAGATGAGAGTGATGGGTCTTAAGGAAGGCGAACTCATAGCTTGCAGAGTCTTGTTCTGCGGCGCGCTAGGCGTGCTCCAAGTGCTTTTTTGGTTAGCCTATCTGGCAAACCCGCCCACTTTTTACATTTAAGGGCCTCACCTTCAACCATGGTAAAAACAGATTCACCACGCTCTGCTTTTTCCCTAAGCGCAAGAAATACCGCAGCGGTTGTATCCTGCTGGATTTCAGCGATGACTTTTTCAATGACAGGTGCTAGCAGATCTATCCGCTGCCCCTTTGTTGAGTAAACTCGCTTTGTATTGCCCGCTCCCACCCTGCCAACCTCTAGACTGTTTTCCTGTTCCACTTGTTCATCTTCAAATGGATTGTCGATAGGAATCGCAGCGAAAAATGGCTTCAGATCGTGATAGTAGAAGCCCACCTCTTGCAAACGCTTAGAATGGCTACGGGCGCGTTCGATACTGGAGGCCTGCCGGAATGACTCCCAGACCACGCCGGTACGCTGAAGGCAATCCAGCACGGAATCAAAAACGTTAGCAATACCAACTAGGATCTGCTCAACCTCGGATTGGCAAGACGGATTCTTCTTTGCGGCACCAGTATCCTTCAGGTCATACCACGGTGGGCGAGACTCAACGTAATTAACCAACACCATGTCTAAGCCCCGAGCAGCTGCAGAATACTGATAGTCGGATGCCAAGCTTGCTCGGATGATGCGGATGTCAACATTTTGCAATCGCTTCCACTGCGGGACACTACTATCTGCTGGGCGCTCAGTGGGCTCAGGAAGCCCAATCAGCTCGTCCCAGTTGTCAGGCAGTTCGATCCGTTGGCTGATTGCGTTCAGGAGTTTGGCTACAGTGATGAATTCCATGTCAGGTCCACTGCAAAGCAGCAAGGCTACTAGCCTGCTTGATGATGTGTACTATTTCTGGACTCCAAGCTGTGACCATAAGCAACAACTCCAGCCTGCTACGGTATCCTAGGCACAGATTCTATCATCCCTCGCATACATCAGATCGAAATCACACAAGCCTCAAGCACGACTTCAGAGATAAATAGTAGACCTAGACTAGTCGCTGCGCCCTACAGTAGCCCTACAACCTTGCAGCCCAAAAGCAAAACGACTTACAGCTCTCGCTGTAAGTCGTTGTTTTATCTGGTGGGCCCCCCGAGAGTCGAACTCGGCACCAACGGATTATGAGTCCGCTGCTCTAACCAAGCATGAGCTAGAGGCCCTGAAAGAGTGGGCAATTATAGCGAGAAAAACAAAAATCCCCAAGCCCTTTATTCAAGACGCTTGGGGATTCGCTGCATTTCAACCGCGGTGCTTACTGGCCGCCCGGCTCATTGTCCAGGAAGCTGCGCAGACGCTCGGAACGGGTCGGGTGGCGCAGCTTGCGCAATGCCTTCGCCTCGATCTGGCGAATACGCTCGCGGGTCACGTCGAACTGCTTGCCGACCTCTTCCAGCGTGTGGTCGGTGTTCATGTCGATGCCGAAGCGCATCCGCAGCACCTTGGCCTCGCGCGGCGTCAAGGTGTCCAGCACTTCCTTGGTCGCGTCCTTCAGGCTGGAGTACATCGCCGCGTCGGACGGGGCCAGGTTGTTCTGGTCCTCGATGAAGTCGCCGAGATGGGAATCGTCGTCGTCGCCGATCGGCGTTTCCATCGAGATCGGCTCCTTCGAGATCTTCATGATCTTGCGGATCTTCTCTTCCGGCATCTCCATCTTCTCGGCCAGTTCCGCCGGATCCGGCTCGCGGCCGGTTTCCTGCAGGATCTGACGCGAGATGCGGTTCATCTTGTTGATCGTCTCGATCATGTGCACCGGGATGCGGATGGTCCGCGCCTGGTCGGCGATCGAGCGGGTGATCGCCTGACGGATCCACCAGGTGGCATAGGTCGAGAACTTGTAGCCGCGGCGGTATTCGAACTTGTCCACCGCCTTCATCAGGCCGATATTGCCTTCCTGGATCAGGTCGAGGAACTGCAGGCCGCGGTTGGTATACTTCTTCGCGATCGAAATCACCAGACGCAGGTTGGCCTCGATCATTTCCTTCTTGGCGCGGCGCGCCTTGGACTCGCCCGCCGACATCTGGCGGTTGATTTCCTTCAGCGCCTTGATCGTCAGCATCGCCTTGTCCTGCAGATCGGACAGGCGGGTCTGCTTCTCGATGATCGCGTGCTTGAAGCGGGTCAGCGCCTCGCTCCAGGCCTTGCCGGAATCGATCTCGTCCTCGACCCAGTCGAGATTGGTCTCGTTACCCGGGAACACCTTGATGAAGTGGGCGCGATCCATGCGCACGCGGCTGACGCAGATGTCCTGGATATCGCGCTCGTAGGTGCGGATCTCGTTGACGCGGCCGCGCAGCGACTCGCACAGGCTCTCGACCTGGCGGGTGGCGAAGCGCACCAGCATGAACTCGGTGGTGATCGCGTCCTGCAGCTCCAGATATTCCTTGCTCTGCGAACCCTTGGCGTTCAGCGCCTTGACCATCTTGTCGAACAGCAGGCGGACGCCGGCGAAGTGCTCCAGCGCCTGCTGCTTCAGTTCTTCCAGATTCGCGGCGGCATCGGCGTCGGCGTCGACGGCGGCGCCGTCCTCGTCCTCATCCTCTTCGTCCTCTTCATCCAGCAGGTCGTCGCTGTCCTCAGGCTCGGCGAACTGGCCGTCGTCCTCGGTCGGGGCGTTCAGATCGATGAAGCCGTCGACGACTTCGTCTACGCGGATTTCCTCGCGCGCCACGCGTTCCATCAGCTCCAGCACCTCGGCGATGGTGCCGGGGCAGGCGGAGATGGCCTGGATCATGTACTTGAGGCCGTCCTCGATCCGCTTGGCGATCTCGATCTCGCCCTCGCGGGTCAGCAGCTCGACCGAGCCCATCTCGCGCATATACATGCGCACCGGGTCGGTGGTGCGGCCGAATTCGGAGTCCACCGAGGACAGGGCCGCCTCGGCCTCTTCCACGGCATCCTCGTCCGCCACCGACGGGGTGGCGTCGGACATCAGCAAGGTTTCGGCGTCCGGCGCTTCTTCATATACCTGGATGCCGAGACCGGAAATCATCGTGACGATGTTCTCGATCTGCTCGGCGTCGGATACGTCTTCCGGCAGGTGGTCGTTGATTTCGGCGTAGGTCAGATACCCACGCTCCTTGCCCAGGGCGATCAGCTGGCGCAGGCGTTTCCGCTGCTCTTCCAGGCTCATCACTTCCTGCTGGCTGTCCTGCACATCTTTCTGGTTTTCGGGAGAGGCCGCCATTTCGCTTCCTGCTTGAAAAAAAGCCGAAAAAAACAGTTGATTATAACACAACTACTTGGATTATTCCGCCGAACCCGCTAGTTCGGCGGCGAGAACATTTCCTGCAGCAACCTGCCCATCAGCACCTTCTCCTCCGGGCTCAGTCCTTCGTTCCGGTCCTTCAGTTTTAGCCGCTCCAGTTGCGCCGCATGCAGCATTTTCAGCAGCCTGCCGTTGCCGTCCTGGAACAACTGCCTGTCGTCGGCGCTGGGGTCGGCGAACTCGTCCGGATCCTGCATCGCCTGCTGCAGCACGCTGTCGATCAGGCCCTCGTACGGCGTGCCGCGCAAACCTTCGATCAGCTGGGCGGTGTTCGGCGACTCGCCGTGCTCCTGCGCCCGCTCCGCCAGCATCGCGAAGCAGGCCAGCTCGTCCGACAGCGCCAGGCTGTCCGGCAGCTTGACGTCGCCGGCCCAACCCGGATTCATCAGCAACCACTTGATCAGCTTCTTGACCATGGTGGTGTTGATCTGTCGCTGCGACTCGGCCGGCAGCTTGTAGTCGCGGCGACCGCCGCCCTTGCGTTCCGACCGCTGCGGCTTGCCGCCGGTCAGCATGTCCAGTTCGTCGACTTCCATGCCGGCCACTTCGGCCAGCCGCTTGCGCATCATGTAGCCGAGCGCCGGCGCGGCGATCTGCGCCAACAGCGGCGTCGCCTGACGGATCAGGTCGGCCTTGCCTTCCGGCGTGGCCAGATTGACGCCGCGGCACAGCTCGCGGGTGAAGTAGGTCGACAAGGGCAGGCTTTCCCGGGTCAACAATTCCTCAAACGCATCGGAGCCGAATTCGCGCACATAGCTGTCCGGATCGTGCTCGGTCGGCAGGAACAGAAAGCTCAGCGCCTTGCCGTCCACCAACTGCGGCAGGCTGTTCTCCAGCGCCCGCCAGGCCGCCTTCTGGCCGGCGGCGTCGCCGTCGAAGCAGAAATAGACCTGATCGGTGTGCTTCAACAGCTTGCGCACATGCTCGCCGGTGGTGGCGGTGCCCAGCGTGGCCACCGCGTAGCCGACGCCGTACTGGGCCAGCGCCACCACGTCCATATAGCCTTCGACCACCAGAACGCGGTTTTTCTCCCGTATCGCCTGCCTTGCCTCGTACAGGCCGTACAATTCCCGGCCCTTCTCGAACAGCGGCGTCTCCGGCGAGTTCAGGTATTTCGGCTCGCCCTTGCCCAGCACCCGGCCGCCGAAGCCGACGATGGCGCCGCGCTGATTGCGTATCGGGAACATCAGCCGGTCGCGGAAGCGGTCGTAACGGCGGCCGCTGTCCTCGGCGACGATGACCAGGCCGGCCTCGACCAGCTTGTCGTCCTGATAGTTCTCGACAGCGGCTTCGAGGTTCTGCCAGCCGTCCGGCGCATAGCCGAGGCCGAAGCGCGCGGCGACCTCGCCGGACAGCCCCCGTCCCTTGCAGTAGGCGACGGCGTTGGCCGCGCCCTTCAGCTCGCGCCGGTAGAAATCGCTGGCCTGCTGCATCAGCTGCTCCAGCGACACCTGCTTCTCGCGCGCCTTGCGGCTGGCCTCCGGATTGGCGCTGCGCTCGTTCGGCACCTGCATGCCTATGCCTTCGGCCAGCATCTTGACGGCATCGATGAAGCCGATGCCCTGATACTCCATGACGAAGCCGATGGCCGAGCCGTGCGCGCCGCAGCCGAAGCAGTGGTAGAACTGCTTGCTGGGACTGACGGTAAATGAGGGCGACTTTTCCTTGTGAAAGGGGCAGCAGGCCATATAGTTCTGGCCGCCCCGTTTCAGCGGGACGTAGCGGTCCACCACGTCGACGATGTCGACGCGGGACAACAGCTGGTCGATGAAGTCCTGCGGAATCAAACCCTGCTACCCGGGCTTCAGGCGCTCAGCTTGGACTTGATCAGCGCCGATACCTGCGCCATGTCGGCGCGGCCGGCCAGCTGCGGACGCAACGCGCCCATCACCTTGCCCATGTCCTGCATGCCGGCGGCGCCGGTATCGGCGACCGCCTTCGCGATCAGCGCCTCGATCTCGGCCTGGGACAGCGGCTGCGGCATATAGCCGATCAGCACATCCATCTCGGCCTGCTCCTTGTCGACCAGGTCCTGGCGCTGCGCCGCCTGGTACTGGGCGATCGAGTCGCGACGCTGCTTGATCATCTTGTCGATGACGGCGGTGACGCCGGCGTCGTCCAGCTCGATGCGCTCGTCCACTTCCTTCTGCTTGACGCCGGCCAGCAGCAGGCGGATCGCGGCCAGACGGCCGGCTTCCTTGGCCTTCATGGCGGACTTCATGTCGTCGGTGATGCGGGCTTTGAGACTCATATCGGGCTCTCTACAGGATACGGGCACTGCCGGCGGCAGCGGGGGAGGAATTCGGGAAGTACAAATGGCAAAACCGCAGGCATGGCCTGCGGTCCTGCTTGGTGCCGGGGAAGCTCTTAGTAGAGTTTCGGCGGCAGCATTTGGCTGCGGATGCGCTTGTAGTGGCGCTTCACGGCGGCGGCGTGCTTG
Organism: Chromobacterium sp. CV08; assembly: GCF_051129845.1. Classification (NCBI taxonomy): domain Bacteria; kingdom Pseudomonadati; phylum Pseudomonadota; class Betaproteobacteria; order Neisseriales; family Chromobacteriaceae; genus Chromobacterium; species Chromobacterium sp. CV08. Next base: position 1,134,015 of record NZ_CP150453.1, on the reverse strand, counting down.
CGCTTGCGCTCGGTGGTCGGCTTTTCGTAGAACTCGCGGGCGCGCAGTTCGGTCAGCAGGCCAGTCTTTTCCACAGCGCGCTTGAAGCGACGCAGAGCAACTTCAAACGGTTCGTTCTCTTTAACGCGAATATTCGGCATTTACTTAAGGGTCCTTAGATTTCTTTAGGGCGCGACCGGGGCCGCTGCCTGTAAAAACAGCATTTTAGCAATGTTGACGCATTTATAAAAGTCTAAAAGCCACGTCAGGCCATCTTGTGGCGTTTCGCGCCTGCGGCGCGCCCGGCTAAGGGCCGAAGAAACGTCACGGCTTGACGGAAGAAATCACCCCCTCACTAGGAGAACTCGGCGTTGCACTATAAAAACGTTTCGGCATCCGGCCGGCCAGATAGGCGGCGCGGCCAGCTTCCACGGCCAGTTTCATTGCGTGCGCCATCCGCACCGGTTCACGGGCGGCGGCGATCGCGGTATTCATCAACACGCCATCGCAGCCCAGTTCCATCGCGATGGCGGCGTCGGACGCCGTACCCACGCCGGCGTCGACGATCACCGGGACCTTGGACTGTTCGATGATCAGCTGCAGGTTCCACGGATTCAATATGCCCATGCCCGAGCCTATCAGGCTGGCCAGCGGCATGATCGCGCAGCAGCCTATCTGCTCCAGCTCGCGCGCGACGATGGGATCGTCCGAGGTATAGACCAGGACTTCGAAGCCCTCGGCCACCAGCACCTCGGCGGCCTTCAGCGTCTCCCTGACATTCGGGTAGAGGCTGTTCGGGTCCCCGAGCACTTCCAGCTTCACGAAACGATGGTCGTCGAGAAGCTCCCGCGCGAGCCGCAGCGTGCGGATCGCGTCGTCGGCGGAATAGCATCCCGCCGTATTGGGGAGGAGTTTATACCGGTCTTTCGGCAAAAAGTCCAGTAAATTCGGTTCCTTAGCGTTCTGCCCCAGATTGACCCGGCGTATCGCCGCCGTGACGATTTGCGTGCCGGACGCGTCCAGCGCCGCCGCGGTCTGCTCGAAATCCCGGTACTTTCCGGTCCCCACCAGCAGCCGCGAGTCGTACGCCCTGCCGGCTATCACCAGTTGATCGTTCACCTGCACTCCCCTTGCTTGATCCGTTCCCAGCACGGCCCCGTCGGCGCGCTAACCGCCGCCGACGGCCACCACGATTTCCAGTTGATCGCCGTCGGCCAGCGTCGCCTCGGCATGGCGGCTGCGCGGCACGATCTCGCCGTTGCGCTCGATGGCGATGCGCTTGCCGGTCAGCTGCAGGGCCTCGATCAGCTCGGCAAACGTGGCGATGCCGGCGAAGCTCCTGTCTTCGCCGTTGATACGCAGATTCAGTTGGCTCATCTTCTCTCCACGCGCTGCACCACCGCCAGCTGGCGGACGGCGGCAAGCACGCGTTCCAGGTGTTCCACGCCTTCCACCTGCAGGCGGAAGTGGATATTGAACAGGCTGTCGCCGTCGCGGCTGCTGTCCTGGGTGTCGGCGCTCTCGATATTGGCCGAGGCCTGCGAGATCGCGGTGGCGATGTCGGCCAGGGCGCCGCGCTCGTTGCGCGACAGCACGCCGACAGTGACGCCGAACATCCGGTCGCGTTGCGCCTCCCAGTTCACTTCCAGCAATTTGTCGTGGTCGGCGCGGCGGGCGTTCGGACAGTCGACGCGGTGTATGACCAGGCCCTGGCCCTTGGTGATGACGCCGAGGATGTCGTCGCCCGGCAACGGGTTGCAGCAGCTGGACAGCTGCACCATCCCGGTCTCGTTGCCGCGGATGGTGATCGGACCGACGCGCACGCCCTCGCCCAGCCGCTCGCCGGCCAGCTCCAGCATCCGACGCGCGACGACGATGGGCAGCAGCTTGCCGGTGCCGATCTCGGCCAGCACGTCGTCGAAGCCGGACAGCTTCTCGCCGTAGCTGGACAGGTATTCGGCGCGCAACTCGTCGCCGACCGCCAGCGGCGTCGACGCCAGCGCGCCGACCGCCTGCCTGAGCAGCTTCTCGCCCAGCGCCACCGCCTCCTCGCGCTGGAGGCTCTTCAGGTAGTTGCGTATGCCGGAGCGGGCGCGGCCGCTCTGCACGAAGGCCAGCCACGACGGATTGGGCTTGGCCTGCGTGGACGTGATGATCTCCACCGTGTCGCCGTTGCGCAGCACGGTGCGCAACGGCACCAGCGCATGGTTGACGCGGGCGGCGATGCAGCGGTGGCCGATGTCGGTGTGCACCGCGTAGGCGAAGTCGACCGGGGTGGCGCCCTGAGGCATCACCATGATCTTGCCCTTGGGCGTGAACACATAGACCTCGTCCGGGAACAGGTCGATCTTGATGTGCTCGAGGAACTCGACGGCGTCGTCGCTCTCCTCCTGCATGTCCAACAGCTTCTGCAGCCACTGGTGGGTGCGCTGCTGCGCGGTGTTGACGCCCTCGCCGCTCTTGTACATCCAGTGCGAGGCGACGCCGGCCTCGGCGACATTGTGCATCTCGCGGGTGCGGATCTGCATCTCCACCGGCGTGCCGTACGGGCCGAACAGCGTGGTGTGCAGGCTCTGGTAGCCATTGCCCTTGGGAATGGCGATGTAATCCTTGAATTTGCCGGGAATCGGCTTGTACAGGCTGTGCAGCGCGCCCAGCGCCAGATAGCAGGCCGGGATGTCGTTGACGACGACGCGGAAGCCGTAGATGTCCAGCACCTCGGAGAAGGACAGGTGCTTCTCCTGCATTTTCTTGTAGATGCTGTAGAGATTCTTCTCGCGGCCCTTGATCGTGGCCTCGATATTGCTCTGCACCAGCCGCTGGCTGACCGCCTGCAATATCTTGTTGACCACCTCGCGGCGGTTGCCGCGCGCAGCGCGCACCGCCTTGGACAGCACGCCGTAGCGATGCGGATGCAGATGCTTGAACGCCAGGTCCTGCAGTTCGCGGTAGACCTTGTTCAGGCCGATGCGGTTGGCGATAGGCGCGTAGATTTCCAGCGTTTCCAGCGCGATGCGGCGGCGCTTGTCCTCGCGCATCGAGTCCAGCGTGCGCATATTGTGCAGCCGGTCCGCCAGCTTGACGATGATGACGCGGATGTCGCGCGCCATCGCCAGCACCATCTTGCGGAAGCTTTCGGCCTGGGCCGCCTCCTTGGTCTGGTATTCGAGACGCTCCAGCTTGGACAGGCCGTCGACCAGGTCGGCGACGATCTTGCCGAACTTCTCGATCAGCGTCGGCTTGGTGACGCCGGTGTCCTCGAGCACGTCGTGCAGCAGCGCGGCGGCCAGGCCCTGCACGTCCAGCCGCCACTCGCACAGCATCGTCGCCACCGACAGCGGGTGCGTGATGTAGGGCTCGCCGCTCTTGCGGGTCTGCCCTTCGTGCGCCTCGCGGCTGACCTGGAAGGCCAGCCTGAGCATTTCGATGTCTTCCGGCTTGAGGTAGCGCGCGGCGCTGTCGAAAAACGCAGCCGCCTCGGACTCGATCAGGGCGTTGTAGTCTATGCCTGTCTCAATGCCGGTGCCCATCGTCTTGCTCCGTCCGGCAATCAGGCCTTGCCGCGGTTGAGGATTTCCTTGCCGACATGGCCGGCGGCGATCTCACGCAGGGCGACCACGGTCGGCTTGTGGCGGCCCGGCTCGACAAAGGCGCTGGCGCCGGACGCCACTTGGCGCGCGCGGTAGGCGGCGGCCAGGGTCAGGTCAAAACGGTTCTGGATGCGGTCCAGGCAGTCGTCAACGGTAATACGGGCCATGGCTTCCTCAGCTAAATGACGGTTACAGGGTTCACTATATCGAATTTTCGCCTTGGCAAGACAGCCAGGGCGGAACTATTTTTACTGCGCGCCGGCCGTGCCCATGCGGCGGAACATGTCGGCCAGGCGGCGGCACTGCGGGCCGCTCTTCAGGCGTTGGGCGCGGACGATGCTGATCAGGTCCAGCCGGGCGCGCTCGAAGTCGTCGTTGACGACGATGTAGTCGTACTCGGCGACCTTGTCGATCTCGGCGCGGGCCGAGGCCAGCCGGCGCAGTATCACTTCCTCGGCATCGGTGTCGCGGCCGCGCAGGCGGCGCTCCAGCTCTTCTATCGACGGCGGCGCGATGAAGATGCCGATGGCGTCCGGAAACACCTCGCGCACCTGCTCGGCGCCCTGCCAGTCGATTTCCAGCAGGATGTCGCGGCCGGCCTCCAGCCGTCCGCGTATCCACGGGGCGCTGGTGCCGTAGTAATTGCCGTAGACCTCGGCATACTCGAGGAAGTCGCCGCGCGCGATCATGTCGTCGAACACCGCGCGCTCGACGAAATGGTAGTGCTGGCCGTCGACCTCGCCCTTGCGCGCCGCCCGGGTGCTGTACGAGATCGACAGCTCGACGCTGGGCTCGGCCTGCAACAGCGCCGCCACCAGCGAAGTCTTGCCGGCGCCGGACGGCGCCACCACGATGTATATGTTACCGATGGGCTGGCTCATAGAACAAACGTTTGCCAAAGAGTAATTTTTCAGGATAGCACAGCGGGGCTGCCATTGTTAAGCGATGACATATTTTCACGTCAAGATTTAGGCGTTTGGACACCCGCGGGCCGATAATGCCGCGTTTTTCATCAATGTAACCCGCCTGGAGCGCTCCTTCATGCAACTGCTGGAAAGCTTGTTCAAGCTCAAGGAACACGGCACGACGGTCCGGACCGAAGTCATCGCCGGATTCACCACCTTCCTGACCATGGCCTATATCGTGCTGGTCAACCCGCTGATCCTGTCGTCGACCGGCATGGACCTGAACGCGGTATTCGTCGCCACCTGCCTGGCCGCCGCGCTCGGCACCGCCATCATGGGCCTGGTCGCCAACTACCCGATCGCGCTGGCGCCCGGCATGGGCCTGAACGCCTATTTCACCTTCAGCGTGGTCAAGGGCATGGGCCTGTCGTGGGAGACCGCGCTGGGCGCGGTGTTCATCTCCGGCATCGTCTTCCTGGCGGTCAGCCTGTTCAAGGTGCGCGAAGCCATCGTCAACGCGATTCCGCAGTCGCTGAAGTTCGCCATCTCGGCCGGCGTCGGCATGTTCCTCGCCATCATCGCGCTGAAGAACGCCGGCGTGATCGCGCCGCATCCGGAAACCTATCTGACGCTGGGCGACATCCACAAGCCGACGGCGCTGCTGGCCATCTTCGGCTTCTTCCTGATCGTCGCGCTGGAATACCGCAAGGTGCCCGGCTCCATCATCATCGGCATCCTGGTGGTGACCGTGCTGTCGATCGCGCTCGGCCTGTCGCCGTTCAAGGGCATCGTCGCCCCGGTGCCCAGCATGGCGCCGACCTTCATGGCGATGGACATCCAGGGCGCGCTCAACGCCGGCCTGATAGGCGTGATCTTCGTGTTCTTCTTCGTCGACCTGTTCGACACCACCGGCACCCTGGTCGGCGTGTCGCACCGCGCCGGCCTGCTGGACAAGGACGGCAAGCTGCCCAGGCTGAAGCGCGCGCTGATGGCCGACTCCATCGCCATCACCGCCGGCGCGGTGATGGGCACCTCGTCGACCACCGCCTACATCGAGTCGGCGGCCGGCACCGCCGTCGGCGGCCGCACCGGTCTGACCGCCGTCGTCGTGGCCCTGCTGTTCCTGGCCGCGCTGTGGCTGTCGCCGCTGGCCGCCACCGTGCCGGCCTACGCGACCGCGCCGGCGCTGTGCTACGTCGCCGTGCTGATGGCGCGCGGCCTCGCCGAGATCGAGTGGAACGACCTGACCGAGTCGGCGCCGGCGGTGATGACCGCGCTGGCGATGCCGTTCACCTTCTCGATCGCCGACGGCATCGCCTTCGGCTTCATCAGCTACGCCGTGATCAAGATCCTGGCCGGCCGCTTCGCCGATCTGAAGCCGGCGGTGCTGGTGATCGCCGCGCTGTGGATCTTCAAGCTGGCGTTCTTCCACTGAACGCACAATAATCGGCCCATCCGACGGCCTGCCGCTTGCGGCGGGCCGTTTTTCCTGAACGACGCCAGTCGGCACAGTCTCTTGATTTCGAAGTACAATAGACCCATGGAAAACCTCAGCAATCTCGACTACTCCAGCTATCTGAAAGGCTGGATCCGCACCGTGCCGAACTGGCCGCAACAGGGCGTGATGTTCCGCGACATCACGCCGCTGCTGCAGAACCCGAAGACCTTCCGCATGCTGATCGACATCTACGTCCATCGCTACATGATGGAGAAGGTCGATCTGGTGGCCGGCCTGGACGCGCGCGGCTTCATCATCGGCTCGGTGCTGGCCTACGAGCTGAACGTCGGCTTCGTGCCGATCCGCAAGAAGGGCAAGCTGCCGTTCACCACGGTGGAAGAGGAATACGAGCTGGAATACGGCAACGCCGCGGTGGAAATGCACACCGACGCCTGCAAGCCGGGCGACCGCGTGATCCTGATCGACGACCTGGTGGCCACCGGCGGCACGATGATGGCCGGCTACAAGCTGCTGAAACGGATGGGCGCCGACGTGCTGGAAGCCGCGGCCATCATCGAACTGCCGGAGCTCGGCGGCGGCCAGCTGGTGCGCGACGGCGGCCTCGACCTGTTCACCGTCTGCAGCTACGAAGGCCATTGAGCCCCGTCAGCTCGTGCAGCGCGTATCGAAAACGGAGCCAAGGCTCCATTTTTCAATGGCTCGACGAAAAAAGCCCGGCTAAGCGCCGGGCAAAGGGACACGGAGTCATACCGTAATCAGTTGCGCTCCAGCGACACCTTGACCGCCGAGCCGTCAACCCTCAGCTTGAGCGGCGCGCCCGGCGTGTTGGCCCAGTCGCCGCTGACCTTGCTGGCCTGGCCGCTCACCCGATAATCCAGCTTGGCCTGACGGTCGGCATGGAAATCCAGATTCACCATCTGGCCCTTGGCTTCGATGCTGGCCGCCGGCTGCGCGCCGCGCAGCTTGACGTCGGCCTTCACCGCCTGTCCTTCCAGCATCATGCCGCGGGCGGTGCCGTCGAACGCCAGATTCACCGCCTGGCCGCGGGCTTTGAACTCGTCTACCTTTGCATCCACCTCGGCCTTGACCGCATCGCCGCTCATCGACACCGCGCCGTAAACGCCTTTCAAATCGACCTTCAAGGCCTGGCCGCGCATCTGCACGGCGGCGAACTGCCCGTTCAGATCGCCGTCGAAAGCCCTCAGGTCCACCCCCACCTGCTTGCCGGGTTTGACGTTGCCGCTGACCACCAGCTTGCAGCGATCGCCGGCAGGCTTGTTCAGCTTGACCTGGAAGGTCAGGTCCCGTCCCAGCCGGGTGACCGTCAACTTGCAATCGGCGTCCGACCAGTTCCGCTTTTCCAGATTCAGCTTGTACGGTTTGGAGGCGTCGGCGCTCAGATCCAGCTTCAGGGCGTCGCCGCTGAAATTCAGCCTGTCGATGCCGCCGACGTCCTCGGCACGCGCCGCCGCGCCGGCCAGCAACAGCAAGCCGCAGGCTATCTTGACGATGTTCATTCGCGGTTCTCCTTGCGTCTCAGTTCAGGAACAGCCAGTAGCCGGCCAGCGTCGCCGCCAGCGCGACGGCCAGCGCCAGGCCATGGCTGGCCAGCCGGGCCGGGCTGGGCCGGCGGGACAGGCCGGCGGCCCGTTGGCGGGTCTCGGCCAGGACGGCAAGCAGGCGGCTCTCGCTGGCGCGGTCGGCCACCGCGCCGCGGATATAGCCGCGGTAGTCGCGGAGAATCTTGCGCAGTTCGGCCTCAGGCAGTTCGACCAGGGTCAGTTGCAGTTGTTGCAGGCAGACGTCGTTCTTCATGATCCATGCTCCCATCGCAAATTTGCGGTTCAGGCCGCGGCGCTTTCGCCGCGCTTGCCGGACACCAGTTCGATCTGATACTTCACGTAGGCGACCAGCACGCGCCAGGTCAGCCGGGTCAACCAGACGCAGAACACCAGCCCCAGCGAGCCGCCGAGCAGCAGCAGCAGACCGACCACCAGCGCGCTCATGCCCACCGACAAGCCCGGCAGCGCGTCGATCTGGATGTGGTCCATGCCGTCCTTCAGCTCGACGCTGCGCTCGGAAATCTCCAGCGTGCTGTCGCCGTCCTTCATCGAGATATTGCCGTCGGGACCGCTGGCCACCAGCTTCAGCGCGCCGCCGCCGGCGGCGGACGCCTCCACCCTCGCCAGGCGGCTGCCGTCGTCGACCCTGGCGGTGAACACGTCGCCGCTGTCCTCTTTCAGCTTCAGTTCGCGAATCGCGCCGACATCGATGCTGACTTCGCCGTCGGCGATGCGGGCGAGCCGACGCACCGCAGGCTGGCTGGCGTCCACCGTCAGCTTGTCGTCGGACCTGGACACCTGCAGCGACTCACCCTGCCGGGTCTTCAGTTCGAAGCGGTCACCGTCGTCCGGCTTCAGCACCAGCGAACCGTTGTCTATCCGGACCTGTCCGGCGTGATCGCTCATATCGCTGCGCCAGGCCATTTCGGCGCCGTTGTCGCCGTAGCGGCCGATATACCAGCCGGAGCCGTCGCTGGTGAACTGCGGCCAACCGAACAGGCTGTGGCTGCCCCAGGCCAGCACCACCGCCAGGCCCGCCATCAGGAAAGCTATCGACGTGATGTAGCCGACGGTCAGGCACAGCAAATAGACCAGAAAGGGAATGGCCAGGAAGAAGTTCAGCACGCCGAGGCCGGCGATCGACGCCACCACCCGCGACAGATTGGCGAAGGAACGGTGCTCCTGCCATTGGCGGTAGTGGCTCTGCGCCTTCAGTTCGCGCGCCAGCTTCTGCGGGCTGCCCAGCGCGGCCACCACCTCGGCCTCGTCGCGGCCGTCGGCCAGCGCGTCGTTGAAGTACTCGTCGTAGTCGGCGAGTATCTCGCTCACCATCTCCGGCTTCAGCCCGGACAGGCCCTGCTCGAGCTGCCGGAAAAAATCCTTGCGTGTCATTGTCCTGTCTCCTCGGGGCTGCCCCGCAGCACGTTTTCCACTTCCACCACGAATTCCTGCCATTCCCGGCGCATCGTCTCCAGCTCGCTGCGGCCGGTGTCGGTCAGCTTGTAATATTTGCGCGACGGTCCGGACGACGACTCGACCAGATAGGTGCTGACCCACGATTCGTTCTGCAGCCGGCGCATCAGCGGATAGATGGTGCCCTCGCTGATATCCATGCCCTGCGACAACTTGCTGACCAGTTCGTAGGCGTAGCTGTCGGCCTGGGCCAGCACCGCCAACACGCACATGTCCAGCGTGCCTTTCTTCAATTGCGTCTTCATTGTTTGCTTTCCTCACCGACTGGCAATACACGATACCTTGCATTACAAGGAACATCGTTGGACTGCTGCATCCGGATGTCTGAGTGAACTGTATGACAAGATACCTTGTATCGCAAGGTATCTTTCATTGTTCAGGAAGCAAGCGGCGAAACTGCGGTTTTTCCGCCACAGGCCCCTGCCCGGCAGTCCCGTTGCAAAAGCGGCATCGCCAGTCATACTTCAGACGTTGCCGATGGCATTCAAGCATGGAGACTCGCTATGGCTCGACCCGCCAAACCGTCGATCGCGCTGGTGCTGGGCGGCGGCGCCCCCAATGCCACGCTGATGGCCGGCGCGCTGGTGGCGCTGGCCGAGGCCGGCGTCGAATTCGACATCATTTCCGCCTCCGGCGCCGGCGCCCTGGTCGGCCTGCTGTATGCCGCGCCGCGACACGGGAACGCCATATCGGCCTTGTCGCAACTCGCCGACATGGGCGTGTCCGACGCCATCTACAAGCTGTTCCCGGTCAACTACAAGGTGTTCAACAAGCCGGGCGCGCTGGCCGACGCCTGGCGCGAGCTGGCTGCCCGCAATCCGGTGCTGCAGGCGATACAGCAGCAGGCCGACGCCGGCCCGGCCCAGCGGCTGCTGGCCGACTGGACCTCGCTGATGCTGGCGACGCTGTGCCCCAGCAGTCTAGACGGCAACAGCCAGGGCCTGTGCGCCCACGCGCCCTTCGTCGAGGAGATCGTCGATTTCGGCCGGCTGCGCGACATCCGCCCAGAGTTCTATCTGAACGCCTACAACCTCACCACCGGCAACATGCGCTGCTGGGACAAGGGCGAGATCACCCACGAGCATTTCCTCGCCGCGCTGTCCTTCCCCTTCATCTATCCGCCGTACCGGCTGGAAGACGGCGAGTACATCGAGGGCGCGGCGATCGACACCCTGAATTTCAAGCGGCTGTTCGAGCTGCACCCGCGGATAGACTACACCGTGGTGTTCGACGTGCTGGGCAGCGGCCAGCTGCTGCATCCGCCGCGCGATCTGTACGATGCCTGGGTACAGTCCATCATCGCGCCGCTGACATCGGTCGCCCGCGACGACCTGAGGCTGTTCGAGGCGCTGCACAACCGCGATGAACAGGGCCGGCCGCGCACCGAAGTGCTGAAGATCGATTTCGACGCCCATCTCGACCGGACCGAACGCCTCAACGAGCTCGACTGGTCGTATTCCAATCTGGCCCAGCTGTATCGGGCCGGCCACCAGTCCGGCGCCGACTTCTGCCGCCGCTACGCGCGCGAGCTGGGGCTGGAACCGGTCCGGACTGCGTAGTTGCAACGATAGGCGCCGGTCCGCCCGGCGCTTACGCTGGACATCCATCCGTCGTCGACAGGAGAAAGCAATGGCCTTCCCCACCGCAGTGAACAACCAGATCACCGACGCCGTCACCCAGAGCAATGTCAAGGTGCTGGGCGAAGCCCCGGCGATGGCGATCGGATCGATCTACCAGACCATGGCCCACTCGACCGGCATCCTGTTCGAGAACGCCGTCTCCGCCCAGCAGCAGCAGAACGCGCTGGCCCAGGCGGCGAGCAATCAGGGCGTGACCCAGTTCTACGGCGCCGCGGAAGCGGACGCGCCGACGGCCGGCATCCTGGCCAAACGCGATCCGGCCGAGCTGGAGGCGCTGATACGCCAATTGAAGTCGGAATAGGCCCGCCCATGGAAAAAGGGCTGCCCCCGGCAGCCCTTTTCGTTTGCAGCCGACGCGCTCAATACCAGTCTATGCCCGGCTGTTCGGTCGAGATCACCGTGCCGGCCTCGCCCTTGACGATGCGCTCGATATCCTCCAGCGCGCCTATCACCGCCTTCTTGCCGGTCAGCCGGGCGAACTCGCAGGCGGCCTCGACCTTGGGCCCCATCGAGCCGGCGGCGAAACCCAGCTTGTCCATCTCGTCCGGGTGGGCGCGGCGTATCGCCCTGGCGTCCGGCGTGCCCCAGCCGACGAAGACGGTCTTGACGTCGGTGGCGATGACGAAATAGTCGGCCTCGACCTCGCGCGCCAGCAGCGCGGACGCCAGGTCCTTGTCTATCACCGCCTCGACGCCGACCAGCTTGTCGCCCTGGTACATCGTCGGGATGCCGCCGCCGCCGGCGGCGATCACCACCGCGCCCTTCTCTATCAGCCACTTGATCGGCCGCATCTCGAAAATGCGCTTCGGCTTCGGGCTCGGCACCACGCGGCGGTAGTACTCGCCGTCGGCCTTGACCGTCCAGCCCTTGTCGGCCGCCAGCTTCTCGGCCTCGTCCTTCGAGTAAACCGGGCCGACGAACTTGGTCGGGTTCTGGAACGCCGGATCGTTGGCGTCCACTTCGGTCTGGGTCAATATCGTGGCGAACGGCACTTCGAACGGCAGCACATTGCCGAGCTCCTGCTCGATCATGTAGCCGATCATGCCCTCGGTCTGCGCGCCGAGCACGTCCAGCGGATACGGCGTCACCTTGCCGTCGACATGGCGGGCGTAGGCGTCGTTCTGCAGGCCCAGGAGGCCGACCTGCGGCCCGTTGCCGTGGCACATCACCAGATTGTGGCCGAGCCGGGTCACGGCGGCCAGCTGCTCGGCGGCCACCTTGACGTTGGCGCGCTGGTTGTCGGCGGTCATGGCCTCGCCACGGCGTTGCAGGGCGTTGCCGCCCAAAGCTACGACGACTCTCATTATTCTTCCTTCCTCATTCTGCAAACGACACCGGCCAAGGCTGCCGGTCAGCAGGCCCTGGCCGGTCGGTGTTCGATGCGGCCGGCTTTCGCCGGCCCTATGGCCTTAACCCGGCGCGCCGCCGCAGTGGGAGCAGGCGGCGCCGCGGTACAGGCGCTTTGCCCGCCGGCTCAGTCGCCCAGCGTGGAGACCAGGATGGCCTTGATCGTGTGCATGCGGTTCTCGGCCTGCTCGAAGGCGATGCAGGCTTCGGACTCGAACACGTCCTCGGTCACTTCGATGCCGTTCGCCAGTTCCGGATACTGGGCGGCGATTTCCTTGCCCACCTTGGTCTCGCTGTTGTGGAAGGCCGGCAGGCAGTGCATGAACATGACGCGCGGATTGCCTGCGGCGGCCATCAGCTCGCGGTTGACCTGGTAGGGCTTCAGCAGCTTGATGCGCTCGGCCCAGACTTCGGCCGGCTCGCCCATCGACACCCAGACGTCGGTGTGGACGAAGTCGGTGCCCTTGACCGCTTCCTTCGGATCCTCGGTCAAGGTGATGCGGGCGCCGGTGCGCTTGGCGATCTCGCGGCACTCGGCCACCAGTTCGTCGGTCGGCCACAGATGCTTGGGCGCGCCGATGCGCACATCCATGCCCAGCTTGGAACCGATCACCAGCAGCGAGTTGCCCATATTGTTGCGGGCGTCGCCGAGATAGGTGTAGCTGATCTGCGAGATCGGCTTGTCGCTGTGCTCCCACATCGTCAGCACGTCGGCCAGCATCTGGGTCGGGTGGTATTCGTCGGTCAGGCCGTTGTACACCGGCACGCCGGCGTAGGCGGCCAGCTCGTGCTCGACCATGTCCTGGCTGTAGCCGCGGTATTCGATGGCGTCGTACATCCGGCCCAGCACGCGGGCGGTGTCCTTCATCGACTCCTTGTGGCCGATCTGCGAGCCGGACGGCCCGATGTAGGACACATTGGCGCCCTGGTCGAAGCAGGCCACCTCGAAGGCGCACCGGGTGCGGGTCGAGGTCTTCTCGAAGATCAGGGCGACGTTCTTGCCCTTCAGGTGCTGCTGCTCGGTGCCGGTGTACTTGGCGCGCTTCAGGTCGCGCGACAGGTCCAGCAGGTAGCGGATTTCACGCGGCGTGAAGTCCAGCATTTTCAGGAAATTGCGGTTGCGCAGATTGAAAGCCATGGTATTGCTCCTGATGAGTGTCCGGTCCGGGCCGCCGTCGCTCCCGCGGGAGACTGCGGCCCGGTCCTGAATGAAACGGTTCTTGTATTCCGACAGCCTTACAGCTTCACTTCGTCGCGGATGATCGGGCAGGTCATGCAGTGGCCACCGCCGCGGCCGCGGCCCAGCTCGGAAGCCGGAATCTCGATCACTTCGACGCCGTGCTCGCGCATCAGGCGGTTGGTATAGGTGTTGCGGTCGTAGGCCACCACCACGCGGCGGTCCAGCGCCACGACGTTATTGCCGTCGTCCCACTGCTCGCGTTCGCGCTGGTAGGCGTCGCCGCCGGTCTGGATCACGCGGATCTCGCCAAGGCCCAGCGCCTCGCGCACCACGTCCACCAGCTTCATGCCCTCGTGGCGCTCGAAGCGCACCTCGCCCTCGCGGTCGCCTGCGTACATGCTGGTGCAGGTGATTTCGTCGACCACGTCCGGGAAGACCGACAGCAGGTCGATGTCGAGGAAGCTGAACACGGTGTCCAGATGCATCGCCGCGCGCGATTTCGGCATCTGGCAGGCGATGACGCGACGGGCGCCGCCGTCGCGGTGCAGCACGCGCTTGGCCACCTGCACCACCGCCTGCGGGCTGGTGCGCTCGCCCATGCCGATCAGCACGACGCCGTTGCCGATAGGCATCACGTCGCCGCCTTCCAGCGTGGCCGGACCGTGGTCCGAGTCGCAACCGCCCCACCAGATGTTGACCTTGCCGGCGAAGTACGGGTGGAACTGATAGATCGCCTGCAACAGCAGCGTTTCCTGGCGGCGGGCCGGCCAGTACATCGGGTTCAGCGTCACGCCCTCATAGATCCAGCAAGACGGGTCGCGCTGGAACAGGCTGTTGGGAACCGGCGGCAGCACGAATTCGGAACGGTCCAGATAGCCGCCGAACAGGCCTTTCGGATCGAAGGGCAGCTCGAACTTGGCGATGCCGCCGACCAGGTGCTCGGCCAGCTGGGCCGACGGCATTTCCTTCAGCCAGCTGCGCAGATCCTGCAGCATGCCGATACCGACGTTGTCGGCCTTGACCTTGCGGTCCAGCACCCAGTCGCGGGCGGCCTTGTCGTCCAGCACCTTGGCCAGCGCGTCGTGCACCTCGATCACCTCGATGCCGCGGGCGCGCATCTGCTCGACCATATAGGCATGGTCCTTCTGAGCGCGCTCCACCCAGATCACGTCGTCGAACAGCAGATCGTGGCAGTTGTCCGGGGTCAGCCGCTTGTGGGCGAGGCCGGGACGGCACACCATCACGGTTCGCAGCTTGCCGCATTCGGAATGGACACCAAATTTGGTCATGACGATACTCCTTGATTCTTGTTGGACTTCAGGGACGGGCGGACCGCCCCCATGACTGGTTTCGAAATCTTTCGGCTACAGGCCGATCTTGCCCGCAGCCAGCATGTAGACCGCGATCAGCGCCAGCACCACCACGATGGCGGCCAGCACGGCCTCGATCAGGTTGAACGGCTTCCGGCCCTGCTCCTTCTTGGCCCACAGGTAGAACAGCAGGCCCGGGGCGTACAGCACCATGGACAGGAACAGATACTTGGGACCGGCGGCGTAGATCAGCCAGGCGCCGTAGACGGTGGCCAGCACCGCGGTCCAGAACTCCTTGGCCCGGCTCTCTCCGGCGGCGTAGCCCTCGCCTCGGCTGGCCACCAGCCAGGAATAGCCGGCGCACAGCAGGTAGGGGATCAAGATCATCGAAGTGGCCAGCGACAGCAGCGCCAGGTAGCCGGCCGAGCTCTTCAGCGTGATCAGCAGGAAGAGCTGGATCAGGCCGTTGGTCAGCCACAGCGAGGCCGCCGGCGTGTCGTTGGCGTTGACGGTGCCGAACACCTTCGGCATCACGCCGTCCTTGCCGGCGAGGTAGGGGGCCTCGGCGGCCAGCAGCGTCCAGGCCAGCAGCGCGCCGCCTACCGAGATCACCAGACCGGCGTTCATCAGGTTGGCGCCGACCGGGCCGAAGGCCTTTTGCAGCACATAGGCGGTGGACGGGTTCTTCAGCGCGGCCAGCTCGGCCTGCGTCATCACGCCCAGCGACAGCACCGACACGGCGACCAAGAGCGCGATGGTCAACAGGAAGCCGATCACCGTGGCCTTGCCGACGTCCCGCATGCTCTCGGCCCGGCCGGAGAACATCGAGGCGCCCTCGATGCCGATGAAGACCCATACCGTCACCAGCATCGTGCTCTTGACCTGGTCGACGACGGAGCCGAGCTTGGCATTGCCCCAGAAATCCAGGCTGAAGGTATCGACCTTGAAGGCGAACACGATCAGCGCGATAAACAGCGCCAGCGGCACCAGCTTGGCGACGGTGGTGATGGTGTTGATGAAGGCCGCGCCATGCACGCCGCGCAGCACCAGGAAGTGCAGGCACCACAACAGCACCGAGGCGCAGGCGATCGCGATCGGCGTGTTGCCGTCGCCGAAGGCCGGAATCCAGAAGGCCAGCGCCGAGAACATCACCACGAAGTAGGAGACGTTGCCTATCCAGGCCGAGATCCAGTAGCCCCAGGCCGAGTTGAAGCCCATGTAGTCGCCGAAGCCGGCCCTGGCGTAGCCGTAGACGCCGCCGGAGACTTCCGGTTTGCGCGAGGCCAGCATCTGGAACACGAAGGCCAGCGCCAACATGCCGACAAAGGTGATGGCCCAGCCGATCAGGATGGCGCCGGCGCTGGCGCCGGCCGCCATGTTCTGCGGCAACGAAAAGATGCCGCCGCCTATCATCGAGCCGACGACCAGCGCCGTCAGCGCGCCCAGCTTCAGCCTGGGCGCGGCGCCTTCGACGAGGCCGGCCTGGCTTGCAGTTTCAGTGGACATTTTCATTCTCCAATCGAGGGATGTGAACCGTGTTTTTTCTCTGTTTATTATTAAATTCTTATCATCTGAAATAATGGTATACGCGGTTAAAACGGCCGTTCCACAGTTGTCGCGAGCGGGATTGATTTGCATCAAGCGGGCAAGCGGGACAAAACGCCCACTAGCGGGAAATGCGACCAAGGCTTGCAGCAAGGCGTCATACCGTGGCGCCGGCCTGGCGCCAGGTTCAGCATAGGTGCAGTGCCGTCAGCCGTCTGACGGCATCTGCAATACCATGACCTGAAGCAAGAAAGAATAAAATGTCGATTAAAATCAACATCTTAATAAAATGACGATGTGCATTTCGCATCACGCGGACAAAATTATCCGGCATCGCTCAGCGCAATGACATTATTGAGGGACCCCGCGGCCACGAGGAAAGTTCGCCACCCGGACCGGAGAAAAAAAGAGGCGGATACGGCCCACCACCGTACCCGCCAACACACACATCAAGAGGAAATGCGGAAACTCAAACGACGATTGTCACTTGCCGGGCCGGTTGATATTCCTGAAGATCACCCACAACGCACCCAGCACCACCAAGGTGGTCACCACGATCGTCAATAGGCTCAGGCGGCCCACGTCGTCGGACAACAGCAAGGTCAACAACTCCATGGTCTCCTCCTTTCGGGCCTCTGGCCCCGTTTGCTTGCCGATGACATAATAACCATCTCACCAACAATGGGATTGACCCATATCAAACCGCGGCCCCGCCCCGTTTGATGCTGCGCAAATAAAAAGCCCCCGGCTGAAAGCCGGGGGCTTTATGTATACAAATCAGAATCTTGTCTACTTGGCGCCGCTATTCATGTCCTTGGCCAGGAAAAAGGCGTCGGAGAAGAATTCGTCGTTGGGCAGGCCGCGTTCGCGGGTGAAGGTGCCGTGGGCCGCCTCCACCATCACCGGCGCGCCGCAGGCATAGACCTGGTAGCCGGACAAATCGGCGAAGTCCTCCAGCACCGCCTGGTGCACAAAGCCGGTGCGGCCGGTCCAGCCGTCTTCCGGCAGCGCCTCGGACAGCACCGGAACATAACGGATGTGCGGATGGGCCGCCGCCCAGCCCTCGGCCAGCTCGGCCATGTACAGGTCGGCCTTGCTGCGGGCGCCCCAGTAGAACGCCATAGGCCGGGTGATGCCGTGATGGATGGCATGCTCGATGATGCCCTTCACCGGCGCGAAGCCGGTGCCGCTGGCGATCAGCACGACGGGCTTGTCCGAGTCCTCGCGCAGGAAGAAGGAGCCCAGCGGGCCCTTGAAGCGCATGATTTCGCGCTCCTTCATCTGCTGGAACACGTATTCGGAGAAGGAGCCGCCCGGCTGGTGGCGGATGTGCAACTCCAGGAAGGCGTCGTCGTGCGGCGCGTTGGCGATGGAGAAGCTGCGCTTCTTGCCGTCCTTCATCAGAATGTCGATATACTGGCCGGCGCGGAACTGCAGCCGCTCCGACACCGGCAGCTTCAGCTTCAGCACCGCCACGTCGTGGATCTTTTCGATCTTTTCGACGCGGCACGGCAGCGTCTTGATCTGCATGTCGCCGGCGCCGGTGACTTCGCGCACTTCGATGCTGACATCGCCCTGCGGCCGCGAACAGCAGAACAAGGCCATGCCCTGCGCCTGCTCGGCCGGCGTCAGCGCCTTTTCCTGGAAACCGTCCTGGCTGACTTCGCCGTCCACCACCTTGCCCTTGCAGGCGCCGCAGGCGCCGTCGCGGCAACCGTAGGGCAGGCCTATGCCCTGACGCAGCGCGGCTTCAAGAATGGTTTCGTGCGCTTCCACACCGAATGTATGCCCACTGGGGAGCACCTTCACCTGGCAAGTCATGTCGTTTCTCAATCCCGAATTCTGGCTAAAATGCACACCATGCGTACCCTACTTGTTGTCGGCGCCGGCGATGTCGCCCGCCGTGCCCTGCCCTTGTTGCAATCCCGCTGGCGAGTGCTGGCGCTGTGCCGCTCCGACCAGGCCGCCTCGCGCTGGCGCGCGCTCGGCGCCAAGCCGGTGCCGGCCGACCTCGACCGCCCCGACAGCCTGGAAAGGCTGGCCGGCCTGGCCGACGCCGTGCTGCTCACCGCGCCGCCTCCCGGACAGGGCCGGAGCGACCCCAGAATGCGCAAGTTATTGTACGCGCTGGCAAAAGGCAACAGCATACCACAGCAACTGGTCTATATCAGCAGCAGCGGCGTCTACGGAGATGCGAATAGCATGCTTCTCGATGAAACCGCGGCGCTGAAGCCACAGAGCGAGCGCGCGATGCGCCGCGTCGACGCCGAGTCGGCGCTGCGCCGCTTCGCCGCCGCCCGCGGCGCGGCGCTGACGATACTGCGCGCGCCCGGCATCTACGCCGACGAGCGGCTGCCGCTGGCGCGCTTCGCCGCCGGCGAGCCGCTGATCGACGCAGCCGAGGACAGCTGGAGCAACCATATCCACGCCGACGATCTGGCGCGGCTGTGCGTGGCCGCGCTGGACCGCCGCCGCAGCGGCATCCGCGTCTACAACGCCTGCGACGACCGGCCGCTGCCGGTCGGCGAATGGTATCAAAGACTCGCCGACACGCTGGGCCTCGCTTGCCCGCCGCGGCTGCCGCGCGACAAGGCCCGCCGGCGGATGTCGCCGCAACGCTGGTCCTTCCTGGCAGAGTCCCGCCGTCTCGACAACCGGCGCGTCCGCAGCGAGCTGGGCACGCCGCTGCTCTGGCCCAGCGTCTTGCAATACCTGGCGGCGCTGGACGCCGATCCGGCGCGCAAGGCGGCAATACTCGCAAGCTACGCCGAGATTCGGTAACATCGCGGTTTTTTTGAGTTTTCAGCAGGCCAGCAAAATGGAAAATCCGGCTTTCAAACGAGCGATCAGAAGCTTTGTGCTGCGGCAGGGCCATCTGTCCGCAGGTCAGCAGCGTGCGATGGACGAAGGCATGCCGCGCTGGGGCATAGCCTATCGCCCCGAGCCGATCGATCTGGAACAGGCCTTCGGACGCGCCGCGCCCAAAATCCTGGAAATCGGCTTCGGCATGGGCGGCGCCACGGCCGAGATCGCGGCCGCCAACCCGGACAAGGACTACCTGGGCATCGAGGTGCACGGCCCCGGCGTCGGCAATCTGTGCAAGCTGATCGCCGAGAAGGAGTTGAGCAATCTGCGGCTGATGCGCCACGACGCGGTCGAAGTGCTGGACAATATGCTGCCGGACGGCAGCCTGGACGGCGTGCACATCTTCTTCCCCGACCCCTGGCACAAGAAACGCCACAACAAGCGCCGCCTGATCCAGGCGCCGCTGGTGGCCAAGCTGGCCAAAAAGCTGAAGCCGGGCGGCTATTTCCACGCCGCCACCGACTGGGAGGATTACGCGATCCAGATCCTCGAAGTGCTGAGCGGCGACCCCGATCTGGAAAACACCGCAGACGGCTACGCG
The DNA here is from genome assembly GCF_051129845.1 of Chromobacterium sp. CV08. NCBI lineage: Bacteria > Pseudomonadati > Pseudomonadota > Betaproteobacteria > Neisseriales > Chromobacteriaceae > Chromobacterium > Chromobacterium sp. CV08. The sequence goes on along the minus strand of NZ_CP150453.1, from coordinate 1,114,619 downwards.
CCGCGCCCGGACTACCGCCCGCTGACCAAGTTCGAAGCCCGCGGCATCAAGCTGGGCCACGGCGTGTGGGACCTGGTCTTCCGCCGCAAGTAGGCCGCGTCGCCCGTAGGGTGCGTCACCCCGTAGGGGCGACGCACCGACAAGCGCCTCACCGCCCCAACAAGGCCTTGATATCGTCGACCAGCTCGTGCGGCTCCACCGCCGGCTCGTAACGCTTCACCACCCTGCCGCGGCCGTCGACCAGAAACTTGGTGAAGTTCCACTTGATCGGGTGCGGGCGGTCGGAATCGGCCTGGGTCAGCCAGCGCCACAGCGGATGCGCGCCGTCGCCGTTGACCTCCAGCTTGGAAAACAGCGGGAAGGATACGCCGAAGCGCGCCCGGCAGAACGCCAGGATCTCCCGCTCGCCGCCCGGCTCCTGACCGCCGAACTGGTTGCACGGAAAACCGAGCACCGCGAAACCCTGGTCGGCGAAATAGTCCTGCAGCTCCTGCAGACCGGCGTATTGCCGCGTATAGCCGCACTCGCTGGCGGTGTTCACCAGCAGCAGCACCTTGCCCTCGTAGGCCGACAGCGCCTGCTGGGCGCCGTCGGCCCGCTGCGCGCTAAAATCGTAGAGCGTGGTCATGACAAGCTCCGTCCCGTATAATGCCGCAGCCCGGAATGGCAGCCGCCTGCGACCCTGACCCTTGCTGTTTGAAGACTGCTCGGACGGCCCGTCCACACCGAGTCCCGCCCGTTATCGCCGAGGTCTATACCAATGTTGTTCAACCCCAGCCGCCAGGACGCCCGTCGTTTCTTCTTCGACACCTGGAGCAAGTCCAAGTCCGGCCAGCCGATGTCCGACCTGGAACAAATCGTCCTATCCATTCTTATAGACCACCCGGAGTACCATCCCATCCTGGAAAATCCGGAAGCGTTCCTGGAGCAGGAGTGGACGCCGGACATGGGCGAGACCAATCCCTTCCTGCACCTGGGCCTGCACGTGGCGATCGCCGAGCAGCGCTCGATAGACCAGCCCTTCGGCATACGCGCGCTGTACGCGCAACTGGCGCTGCGCCACGGCGACGAACACCGCGCCCAGCACGAGATCATGGAATGCCTCGGCGAAATGATCTGGCACGCGCAGCGCTACGGCGGCGGTCCCGATGTCAACCGCTACATTTCCTGTATCCGCGGCAAGCTGGGCATGGGCGAGGAAGAGGCGCCGCGCGCCAATCCCAACGATATGGACGACTGAAAAAAAGCACCGTGGCGGAGAACCGGCCACGGTGGAACAAGCGGGGCAACTCGATGCGGCATTCGCCGTACGAGCCATTTCAACTTAGTCCATTCATCAGGACAATGCAAATCTATTTAAACAGTTCTGATAATATCGACACGATCGTCCAGAAAAAAACCGGAATGGCCCATTGGCATTCCGGTTTTTCGATTGCAATGCTTATTTCTGCTTAAACCAGACGATTCTCACTCCCGCCGCGGACAAAGGCTTCGATATTGGCGACCAGCTGCGCCGCCAGCCTGCGCATCGCCTCGGCGCTGGCCCAGCCAACATGCGGCGTGACGATCAGGTTCGGCAGCCTGGCCCTCAGCAGCGGATTGTCCGGCGACGGCGGCTCGGCGCTCAGCACGTCGAAACCGGCTCCGCCCAGCTGTCCGTACTTCAATGCGGCGACCAGGTCGGCCTCGTCGACCAGTCCCCCGCGCGCGGTATTGATCAGTATCGCGCCCGGCTTCATCGCCATCAGTTCCGGCTGGGCGATCATGCCGCGCGTCTCGTCGGTCAGCGGACAATGCAGCGACAGCACGTCGGCGCGCGCCAGCACCTCGGCGAACGGCAGCCTCCCCTCCCGTGTCCGCGCCTCCCCCTTGCGCTCGGCGAACAGCACCTCCATGCCGAAGGCCCTCGCCATCCCGGCCAGCTGGCCGCCTATGCCGCCGCCGCCGACGATGCCCAGCGTCGCGCCGCGCAGCTCGCGTATCGGCGCCCCGAAGTGGCAGAACTGCCGGGACTGGCTCCAGACGCCGGCGGCGACGTCGCGCTGATAGGCCGGCAGGTTCTTCATCAGCGCCAGCATCAAGGTCAGCGCGTGCTCGGCCACCGTATGGTCGCCGTAGTGGCGGACGTTGCAGACGGCGATGCCGCGCTCGCGGCACGCGTCCAGGTCGACATGGTTGTAGCCGGTGGCGGCGATGGAGACCAGCTCGAGCGCCGGCAAGCGCGCGATCGTCTCGCGCGACAGCGGCACCTTGTTGCTGATGACGATCTGCGCCGCGGCGGCGCGCTCGACCACCTCGTCGGCGGCGCTGGCCGGATATTCGCGGTAGTCGGCGGGGAAGCTGAAAACGGGAACCGGGACAGGCAGGCTGTCCCGGTCCAGGAAGACGATATTGCGTGGGATCATTGCGTGGCGGTCATCGCTCGAAAGTGATCAAATCCCGATAGGCATGCCAGCTGGCCAGCGCCAGCACCGGCATGATGATGATCAGGCCCAGATAGTAGGTGGCGAATCCGACCACCGACAGCACGACAATGATAACGGCCCACAAGCCCATCGTCAGCACATTGCGGTATACCGCCTGCACGCTGGCTATCATCGCGGTGATGGTGTCGACCTCCTTGTCCAGCAGCATCGGTATCGACACCACGCTGACCGAGAACACCAGCTGGGCGAACAGGAAGCCGACGGCGAAATACGCGATCAGGAACTCGATATTGTCCGCCTTGAACGCGTCGGCGACGATCTCGTTCAGATTCGGCAGCGCCGCGGTGTCGTAGAACAGCGCGAACATCAGCAGCGACACGCGGAACCAGCCGAACACCAGCACCGCCAGCAGCACCGCGTACAGGCTGAAGCCCGGCATGTTGACGCGCCAGGCCGCCATGCTGTGCAGCAGCTTGACGCGGCCATGGCCGTCGAAGGCCTCCATCTGCTTGGCGATGTCGTACAGGCCGATGGCCAGGAAAGGGCCGGCCAGCAGGAAGATGGTGGCGAAGGTGATCACCAGTTCCGGCGCCTGCTCGACATAGGCGCCGAGCAGATAGCCCATCAGCACGAAGATCGCGCCGTAGAACAGACAGTCGGCCGGCACCTTCTGGAAGTCGCGGAAACCTTTTTTCAGCCACTGCAGCGGCTGCATCAGCTCCACCTTGCGCGCCACCGGCCGTACCAGCGGCGCATCGTGATCGGTCACATCCATGGCACACCCCCTTGATTCGCATCGAAATCGAAGACAAAGCGTCCTGAATTCCGTTATATGCCACACAGGGGAAAACACAAAGCGGCCGCCCGGCTGCTACAATCGCGCGGTGTAACCCGATACTGGCGAAAGGAAAACGCATGAGCGAACTGATCATTGAAGAACTGGCCATCGGCGAAGGCGCGGAAGCCGTCGCCGGCCAGGAAGTCACCGTGCACTACACCGGCTGGCTGACCGACGGCAGCAAGTTCGACTCCAGCAAGGATCGCATGCAGCCGTTCAGCTTCCCGCTGGGCGCCGGCTACGTGATCAAGGGCTGGGACCAGGGCGTGCAGGGAATGAAGGTCGGCGGCAAGCGCAAGCTGACCATCCCGGCCGAGCTGGGCTACGGCGCGCGCGGCGCCGGCGGCGTGATCCCGCCGCACGCGACGCTGGTGTTCGAAGTGGAGCTGCTGCAGGTCGGCTGATCCATCCGCCTTCCAGCAGAAAGGCCATCCCCCGGGATGGCCTTTTTGATGTGCGCGCCCCGCATCCGGCAGAACGCCGCCGATGCGGCAAAAAATCGAAAGCAGGCTTTTACTTCTTCGCGCAGGACAGGCGGCGGCGCTTGAACCAGACGAAGCCGACCGCCAGCAGCAGCACCGCCACCACGGTCAGTATGCCCGCCTGGCCGCGGTGCACCATCGTCATCAGCCAATCGCGGTTGGCGGCGCCGTAATAACCAAGATAGACCCAGACCGGCACCGAGATCAGCGCGGCGAAGCCGTCCATCAGCAGGAAGCGCCAGTACGGCACGCGGCGCGTCATGCCGGCGGTGATGAAGATAGGCGAGCGCAGGCCGGGCAGGAAGCGGGCGACGAACAGCACCCAGTTGCCGTACTTCTCGAACTTCTCCTGCACCGCCTCGAAGCGCTCCTGGGTCAGGATGCGGGCGATGGGCTTGAAGCGCAGGACCTTGTGACCGAAGATGCGTCCGGCCAGGAACATGATGCCGTCGCCGACCAGCACGCCGGCCATGCCGACGACGAACATATAGTGCACATTGGCGTAGCCGAGACCGGAAATCACGCCGCCGGCCACCAGGGTGATGTCCTCGGGAATCGGCACCCCGAAACCGCAAACCAGCAACACCGCGAACACGGCCACATATCCGTAGCCGGTGAAGAAATCGAGAAGTATCTGCAGAGTATCCATCTAATATTCCGTCCGCCGGCTTGGTTCCAGATCGTCGCAATCAAGCGGCCGGGCGGCTAATGTCCATGCACGGAGGTGTATAATAGCACACCTCTCGTACACGCTTTCTTGACATGACACGCCCTATCCGGCTGGAGATTTCCCTCCCGGCCATCCGCCACAATTTCCTGTTCACCCGCCGACATTCGCAGGCCCGCAGCCTGTTCGCCGTGATCAAGGCGAACGCCTACGGCCACGGCTTATTGGACACGGCAAAGGCGTTGGCCGATCTGGCCGACGGTTTTGCCCTGCTCAATATCGAAGACGCCGTGCGCCTGCGCGAAGCGGGATTCGACCATCCCATCTCGCTGCTGGAGGGACCGTTCGACGCGGCCGAAGCCGCCGCGATGGCCGACTACCGCCTGGGCGGCGCCGTCCATTCACAACAACAGATGGACTGGCTGGCCAAAGGTTCCGCGGATCGGCCGGTCGACGTCTGGCTGAAAATCAACAGCGGCATGAACCGGCTGGGTTTCCGCCCGGAAGAGGCCGCCGCCGCCCAGGCCCGGCTGCAGGCGATGCCGCAGGCCAGACTGGCCGCCGTCATGACCCATTTCGCCACCGCCGACGAAGACTTCGGCGTCGCCGGGCAATGGAACCGCTTCGAACCGGTGGCCGCCGCCAGCGGCCTGCCGGTCAGCGCCGCCAACTCGGCCGCGCTGCTGCGCCATCCTCACACCCACGGCGACATCGGCCGCCCCGGCATCGTGCTGTACGGCGCATCGCCGTTCGACGGCGAAACCGGCGCCGATCTCGGCCTCGCGCCGGCGATGACGCTGTCGGCCGACATCATCGCCGTGCAGCAGCTGCAAGCCGGCGATGCCGTCGGTTACGGCCGCCGTTTCGTCGCCGACCGGGCCATGCGCATAGCCGTGGTCGCCTGCGGCTACGCCGACGGCTATCCGCGCATCGCCGCCAACGGCGCGCCGGCGGCGGTGGACGGCCGGCCGTGCCGGCTGGTCGGCCGGGTGTCGATGGACATGCTGACGGTGGATATCAGCGATCTGCCCCAGGCCGGCGTCGGCAGCCGGGTGGAGCTGTGGGGGCCGAACGCGCCGATAGAGAAAGTGGCCGCGGCCGCCGGCACCATCAGCTACGAGCTGATGAGCGCAGTGATGCCGCGGGTACCGCGCGTCGTGCGCAGCTGAGTCCAAGCAGCAGCAGCGGCGCCAGCAAGGCGCCGCCGACATGCGCCGACCACAGCACCGGCTCGCCGCCCGGCCCCGGATTCGGCCACATGCCCTGCCAAGCCAAGCGCAGCAGCAGCGCCGCCGCCAGCCAAGGGCCGGCGGTTTCGCTCCGCTTCAAGCAGGCCAATGCCGCCCACCAGCCGTAAACCACGCCCGATGCGCCGAGGAAGGGCTGCGGTTCGGGCTGGATCATCTGCAGCCCTGCGATCAGCCAGGGCAATAGCAAAGCCAGCGCGCACAGCGCCCAGACCGCGCGCCGCCCGCCCAGGCCGGCCAGCAATAACAAGCTGGCGCTGTTCAATGCCGCGTGCCGCCAGTCGGCATGCACCCAGCTGGCGGTGAAAGCCCTCCACCACTCGCCGTCCATGGACGGATTGAAGAGCCAGCGCCGCGCCGCCTCGCCCCACGGCGCCAGAAGCGGCAGCAGCGCCGGCAACAGGCTGGCCGGCGGCGGCCTCACCTGCGTCGGCGCCAAGCCAGGAAACCGGCGAGACCGAGCATGCCCAGCGCGACCTCGTCGGCGCCGGCGATCGGCACCAGCTGCAGGTCCACGTACAAGGGGTCGTGATCGGACGAGCGGTAGGCATCGGGCGCGTAGTAGTTCTCACGCTGCGAGGCCGACTTGAACTCGCTGCCGTATTCCAGCGCGGTCGGCTCGTCGGCATTGATGTGCCACTCGCCGGCATCGGCCACCCACTTCGCCAGCGCCGCGTCGGCCAGCGCGTGGTCCAGATTGCCGGACTCGCCCTGGTAGACGTAGGAATAGGCGTGCTTGCGGAAACGCGCCAGCAGATTGGACAGGCCGCCTTCCTCGAAGGCGCCGATCGGGTCCTCCTTGGCGTAGGCGTTCATGTCGCCGATCACCAGCAGGCCCTCCTTGGCGGACGCGCCGCGCTGCTTGGCCCAGCGCACCAGATCCCGCGCGGCCTGCACCCGGGTCAGATTGCAATTGCCCTGGCCGTCGCCGGTGTCGACATCGGGCACGCCGTCGATCTTGTCCTGGGCGCAGCTGCTGCCCTTGGACTTCAGATGGTTGACCACCAGCGTCAGCTTCTTGCCGTCGACGGCGAAGGTCTGCGCCAGGCTGAGACGGTTCCTGGCCGGATCGCCTATCGCCAGCGCCTGGGCGGCGCCGTCGGGCTTCACGCGCGACGGACGATACAGCATGCCGGTGGTGATGGCGTCGGTGCCTATCTTCGGCAGCCCCGGATCGACGAAGCGGTACTGCTTGTCGGCGTCCACGCCGGCGTTCAGCGCGTCGACCAGCTCCTTGACCGCCGACTGCGGGCCGAAACCGTCGTTCTCCAGTTCCATCAGCCCCAGCACGTCGGCGTCCAGCTGGCGGATGGCGCCGACGATCTTGGCCTTCTGGCGCAGGAAGTCGTCGCGCGTCTTGGCCCCGCGCTCGGTGGGAAATCCGCCGCCCTTGCCGTCGCCGTTGAAGAAATTGAGCACATTGAAACTGGCGACGCGCAGATGGCCGGCCTTGCGCGCCGGCGCCGCCGCGCGCGGATTGGCCGCGGCGACCTGCGGCTGCGACAGCGGCTGCACGCGGTAGGCGCCGTTGCTGAACGACACCACGCCGACGAGGCCGTCCAGGCGGTCTCCGACCCGCAGCGTGTTGGCCGCGGACAGGCCGCCCGGTCCGGGCAGCCAGGCGTCGGCGTTCTGCCAGGTCCTGCCGTCGTCCAGCAGCAGGCGGTCGCGCGGATTCGCGGCGCGCAAGGCCTGGGCCTCGGCGCTGCCGGGGCGATAGAGCTGGGTCGGCACCCATTGCCGCGGCTGGCTGGACAGCGTCAGCTCGCCGTAGCGGCCGTAGTTGTAGCTGTCGATCACGAAAAGCGGCTGCTCGAATTTCACCGCCATGCCGGCCAGCGATTCCAGTTGCGCCGCGTCGCCGCTCAGCGGCAGCCGCAACGTCGCCGGCGCCAATTCGCCCCGGTAGCCGCAGGTTTGCACGTCGGCGGCGGCCGACGGCTGCAGCTGGGTCTCGCTGGCGGCGTCGCCGTTGCGCTTGAACTCCAGCACCTTGCCCTTAACGCCGACCACATCGCCGGCCTTCAAGGCCGGCAGCGCCAGCTTGCCGGTATAGACGTAGACGCCTTCCGAGGTCGACGGATCGGCGTCCCGGTTCTGCGGCGCTTCCTCGATGAAGAAGCCGACCGGGCCGTCCTTGCCGTACAGCAGGCTGCTGACCACGCCCTGCACCGTCACGGTCCTGCCTTGCATCGGACTCTGCGGGCCGCTGCCCTGGACCTGGTGGATGCGCGTGTCGGCCAGGGTACAGGCGGCGTGGGCCTGCAGACCGGCCAGCGCCAGCGACGCGGCCACCGCCGCGCGGGAAAGGGGCGATACGGGTATTGTTCTCATCTTTTTGTCATCCTGAGTAGAAGTGCGGCAATTCTATCCACAGCCAGATGACATTCAAGTTTCTTGTTGTCGAGAATGGATTTTTTGATACAAAAAATGCCAACCCGGACAGGTTGGCATCGCTTGTTTCACCCCCGCGACGATCAGCGGGCGATCTTCTCTATCGCCGCGGCAATGGACCGGGCCCAGGACTCGGCCAGGGACTTGTCGTCGGCCTCCACCATCACCCGCACCACCGGCTCGGTGCCGGACGGCCGCAACACCACTCGTCCGCGGCCGTGCAGCGCCGCCTCGGCCTCGGCCAGCGGCGCGGCGGCGGCGGCCTTCCAGTCGCAGCCGTTGTGGCGGACGTTGATCAGCGTCTGCGGGAACGGCTGCCAGTCGGCGCAGATCCGCGCCATCGGCTGTTCCAGCTGCTGCACCGCGGCCAGCACCTGCAGGCTGGAGATGATGCCGTCGCCGGTGCTGTGCTTGTCCAGGCACAGGATGTGGCCGGACGCCTCGCCGCCGACCTGCCAGCCGTCGGCATGCAGCATCTCCAGCACATAGCGGTCGCCGACCTTGGCGCGGCCGAAGGGCACGCCCTGCTTTTGCAGCGCCAGCTCCATCGCCATATTGGTCATCACGGTGCCGACGACGCCGCCCTTCAGCTCGCCGCGCGCGGCGCGCGCCTTGGCGATCACGTAGATCAGCTGGTCGCCGTCGTAGATGCGGCCGTCGGCGTCCACCATGATCAGGCGGTCGCCGTCGCCGTCCAGCGCGATGCCGAAATCGGCGCGGTGCCGCAGCACTTCCTGCTGCAGCGTCTTAGGATAGGTCGCGCCTACCTTGTCGTTGATGTTGTAGCCGTTGGGCTCGCAGCCGATCTGGACCAGCTCGGCGCCCAGCTCGTGGAAGACCTTGGGCGCGATGTGGTAGGTGGCGCCGTTGGCGCAGTCGACGACCAGTCTCAGCCCCTTCAGGCTCAGCTCGTTCGGGAAGGTGCTCTTGCAGAACTCGATATAGCGTTCGGCGGCGCCGTCTATGCGGCGGGCGCGTCCGAGCTCGGCCGACGGATTGGTGGCCATCGGCTGCTCCAGCATCGCCTCGATCTCCAGCTCCAGCGCGTCGTCCAGCTTGTTGCCGCCTTCGGCGAAGAACTTGATGCCGTTATCCTGGAACGGGTTGTGCGAGGCCGAGATCACCACGCCGGCCTCCAGCCTCAGCGCGCGGGTCAGGTAGGCGATGCCGGGCGTCGGCAGCGGGCCGGTCAGCAGCACGTTGACGCCTGCGGCGGTGAAGCCGGCCTGCAGCGCGGCCTCCAGCATATAGCCGGAGATGCGGGTGTCCTTGCCTATCAGCACGGTCGGACGGCTGTCCTTGTCGTGGTTGACCAGCACGCGGCCGGCGGCATAGCCCAGCCTCATCACGAATTCCGGATTGATCGGAGACTTGCCGACCTCGCCTCGCACGCCGTCGGTGCCGAAATATTTGCGACTCATTCAATATTCTCTGTATCGGTTCAATGCCTTGCCAGGCGCAACGCCCGCCATTTTGCCATCGCCCGGCGTTGGAAAACCAGCTTCACGTCAACAATCCCGCAGCGCCTGCCACAGTTGCAACGCCTGCCGCGTCGCCTTGACGTCGTGGACGCGTATCACCGACGCGCCGCGCCGCGCCGACTCCAGCGCCGCGGCGACGCTGGCGCCCAGCCTCTGGGCCGGCTCGTCCTCGCCGGTGAGCGCGCCCAGCATCGACTTGCGCGACAGGCCGACCAGCTGCGGCGCGCCGGCGACGCGCTCGATCTCGTCCAGCCGTTTGAGCAGCGCCAGATTGTGTTCCAGCGTCTTGCCGAAGCCGAAGCCGGGATCGACCAGCAGCCGCTCGCGGACGATGCCGGCGTCCAGGCATAGCTGGACGCGGCGTTTCAGATAATCGGCCACCTCGGCGACGACGTCGTCGTAGGCCGGCCTGTCCTGCATCGTGTCCGGATTGCCCTGCTTGTGCATCAGGCACACGGCTGCGCGGCTGGTCGCGGCCAGCGCCAGCGCGCCGTCGTCCTCCAGCGCCGACACGTCGTTGATCAGGTCCACCGCGCCGAGCCGGATCGCCTCGCCCATCACGACGGCCCGGCGGGTGTCCAGCGACAGCGGCGCGCCGATGTCGCGCAGCCTCTCCAGCACCGGCAGCACCCGCTCCATCTCCTCGTCCGGGCTGACGAAGGGCGCGCCCGGCCGCGTCGACTCGCCGCCGATGTCCAGGATGTCCGCCCCTTCCGCCAGCATCGCCTCGGCGCGCGAAAGCGCGTCGTCCAGACGCTTGAAGCGGCCGCCGTCGGAGAAGGAGTCCGGCGTGACGTTCAGTATGCCCATCACCAGCGGACGGGACAGATCGAGCGCGAAGCGCCCGCACTGCAAGATTCTCATCGTGGTTCCCATTCCCGGCGCGCCGGGTCTCGGCGGCCGGAGCCGAATGCAAAACCGGGCAAGCCCGCGAAGGCTTGCCCGGTTGAACGAAGTACGCTTGTCAGACTTCCTGGGCCGGGTCGGAGGTGGCCGACGAGGCGGCCGGCTCGGCCGGTTCAGCCGGCTTGTCTTCCGTCTTGGCGGGGAAGCTAGAGCCCGGCTTCGGCGGACGCGGCGGCTTGCCGTCCATGATGTCGTTGATCTGCTCGGCGTCTATGGTTTCCCATTCCAGCAGCGCGGCGGTCATCGCTTCCACCTTGTCGCGGTTCTCTTCCAGCAGACGGCGCGCCAGCGCGTACTGCTCGTCGATGATGCGGCGGATTTCGGCGTCGACCTGCTGCAGCGTCGCTTCCGACAGGTTCTTGTGCGTGGTGATGGAGCGGCCGAGGAAGACCTCGCCCTCGTTTTCGCCGTAGACCATCGGACCGAGCTTGTCGGACATGCCGTAGCGGGTGACCATGTCGCGCGCCATCTGCGTCGCGCGCTCGAAGTCGTTGCTGGCGCCGGTGGTCATCTGGTTCATGAACAGCTCTTCGGCGATGCGGCCGCCGAACAGGATGGCCAGCCTGTCCATCAGGTAGCCGCGGTCGTAGGCGAAGCGGTCCTGCTCCGGCAGCTGCATCGTCACGCCCAGCGCGCGGCCGCGCGGGATGATGGTGACCTTGTGCACCGGATCGGACTTCGGCAGCAGCTTGGCGACGACGGCGTGGCCGGACTCGTGGTAGGCGGTGTTCTTCTTCTCCTCCTCGGTCATCACCATGCTGCGGCGCTCGGCGCCCATCATGATCTTGTCCTTGGCGGATTCCAGGTCCTCCATGTCGACCAGGCGCTTGTTGCGACGCGCCGCGAACAGCGCGGCCTCGTTGATCAGGTTGGCCAGATCGGCGCCGGAGAAGCCCGGCGTGCCGCGCGCGATCACCTCGGCGTTGACGTCGGCGGCGATCGGCACCTTGCGCATGTGCACGTTCAGGATCTGTTCGCGGCCGCGGATGTCCGGCAGCGGCACGATCACCTGACGGTCGAAACGGCCCGGCCGCTGCAGCGCCGGGTCCAGCACGTCCGGACGGTTGGTCGCGGCGATGACGATCACGGTGGAGTTGGTGTCGAAGCCGTCCATCTCGACCAAGAGCTGGTTCAGCGTCTGCTCGCGCTCGTCGTTGCCGCCGCCGAGGCCGGCGCCGCGCTGGCGGCCGACCGCGTCGATTTCGTCGATGAAGATGATGCACGGGGAATTCTTCTTCGCCTGCTCGAACATGTCGCGCACGCGGGCGGCGCCGACGCCGACGAACATTTCGACGAAGTCGGAACCGGAGATGCTGAAGAACGGCACCTTGGCCTCGCCGGCGATGGCCTTGGCCAAGAGCGTCTTACCGGTACCGGGCGAACCGGCCAGCAGGATGCCGCGCGGGATGCGGCCGCCCAGGCTCTGGTAGCGGGAAGGATCGCGCAGGTAGTCGACGATTTCCTTCACCTCCTCCTTGGCCTCGTCGCAGCCGGCGACATCGGCGAACACCACGGTGTTGGCGTCCTGGTCCAGCATGCGCGCCTTGCTCTTGCCGAACGAGAACGCGCCGCCCTTGCCGCCGCCCTGCATCTGGCGCATGAAGAACACCCACACGCCTATCAGCAGCAGCATCGGGAACCAGCTGATGAAGATGCTCATCAGCATCGACGGCTCCTCCTCCGGCTTGGCGGAGAAGCGCACATTGTTCTTGATCAGGTCGTCGACCAGCTGCGGGTCATAAGGCGCGAAGGTGGAGAAGGCGGTGCCGTCGGTCAGCTTGCCCTTCAGCCACTGGCCGCGCAGCGGATGCCCCTCTATGGTCAGGGATTGCACCTTGCCCGACTCGACATCGCTGACGAACTGCGAGTATTCGAGCTGGTTCTGGGTGTCCTGGCGCTTGTTGAACTGATTGAAGACGGTCATCAGCACCAGGCCGATGATCACCCAGATGGCGATGTTTTTGCCGATATTGTTCACGAGTAGCGGACTCCTCTGTGCCCTGACTTTTTGGTTGCTTGTAGTAAACGGCTACGATTGTAACGCCCCGCGCCCTTTTATGTCAGCGGCGACCCTTGCCCAGCAGATAGATTTCGCTGGAACGGTCGCGCGACGCCTTGGGCTTGCGGGTGACCACCTCGCCGAACAGCTCGCGCATGGCCTTGAGATAGTCCTGAAAATCGCTGCCCTGGAACACTTTGACGAGAAAGTGGCCGCCGGGTTTCAAATGATCGCGCGCGAAATCCAGCGCCAGCTCGCACAGCAGGAAGCTCCTGGCCTGATCGATGGCGCTCATGCCTGACATATTGGGCGCCATATCCGAAATTACAAGGTCGAGCGCGCGTCCGTCCAGCAAGGCCTCGAACTGCCTGAGCACCTCCTCCTCCCGGAAGTCGCCCTGAATGAAATCGACGCCCGGCACCGGGTCCATCGGCAGGATGTCCAGCGCGAACACCTTGCCCGAATCGCCGGCGATGCGCGCCGCCACCTGCGACCAGCTGCCCGGCGTCGAACCGAGGTCGGCCAGCACGGTGCCCGGCCGGATCAACTTGTCCTTGTCGTTGATCTCCAGCAGCTTGTAGGCGGCGCGTGCGCGGTAGCCGTCCTTCTGCGCCATCTGCACGTATTGATCGTTGACATGTTCCTGCAACCAGCTGTTGCTGCTCTTGCTTCTTGCCATACGCGGCGATGCTTTCTGTCGTCTCAGTCGTCAGGATAGTCGATGCGGGCGTCCGTCAACGCGCTATCCTGTTGTTTTTCGGTTATTTCAGCCCCAACCTTGGGATGCGGGGCCAAATTCTAGTAGAATCGTGTTTTGCTTTGAATTCCATGTTTCCATGAAAATTGACATCAAGCCGTTTCAGCGCAAATACCTGCAGGGCCTGGCGCACGGCATCGACCCGGTGGTGATGGTCGGCAACAACGGTCTGACCGAGGCCGTCGTGCGCGAAATCGCCATCAGCCTGGACGCCCACGAACTGATCAAGGTTCGCGTGCTCGGCGACGACCGCGACGCCCGCGTCGCCATGTTCGAGCAGATCTGCGAGGAACTGGGCTGCGCTCCGGTACAGCACATCGGCAAGCTCCTGGTGCTGTGGCGCCCCAGCGACAAGGCGCGCATCGCGCTGCCGAAGAACAAGCAGGCGATGAAGGACTGAGTCCTCCCGCCCGGCAGACAAAAAAAGCGGTGGCCTAGCCACCGCTTTTTTTGCTTTCGAGCGCGGCGAGGCCCCCTTGCAGGGCAAGGGCGGGGGGATTGGGACTCGACAGGCAGGCTGCCAGATCCGTGCCTCCGTGAAGAGGCCCGGCTTCGCCGGGTCCTGCAAACTGTCCCTATGCCCGCTGCCCGCAGCCTGAAAGCGGTGGCCCGGCCACCGCTTTTCTTATCGCCGCGTCACTCGCTGCGCCAGATATAGGCGAGGCCGAGCACGCTCTGCACCAGGTAGATCAAGCTGGAAATCGCATGCCAGGTGGCGAAGCCGCCGCCGAACAAGCCCTCGGCCGCGTGGTTCATCTGCTGCTTCAAGGTGACGATGATGGGCGCGACGCCGAACTGATTGATCAGCGTGCAGACCAGCATGCCGACGATCAGCCAGAACGCGCCCTGTTTCAGGCCGGACACGCCGTTTCGCCATACCTGGTCGACCAGCAGGAACACACCGCACACCAGCCCGACCCAGGCGATGGCGGCGAACAGCCGCCCGGCCACCATGCCGGCGGTGACCCCGTCCAGCGACTTGAACAGCACCGGCGCGACGATCAGGCCTATCACCCACAAACCGCCAATCCACAAGGTCTTGGCAATAGCTCGCAAGCCGTCCATTCTCTCCCCCATGCTCGGCAGCAGACGCGGCCGATGAAAAACGCGCGGCCATGGCCGCGCGCGATCCGGATCAGATGTATTTGACGTCGAGCACTTCGTACTCGCGGATGCCGCCCGGGGCCACCACTTCGGCCACGTCGCCGGCCTCCTTGCCGATCAGCGCGCGCGAGATCGGCGAGTTCACCGATACCTTGCACACCTTGATGTCGGCCTCGTCGTCGCCGACGATCTGGTAGGTGACGTTCTCTTCGGTCTCCAGATCCATCAGGTCGACGGTGGCACCGAACACCACGCGGCCGTCGGCGTCCAGCTCGGCCGGATTGATGATCACGGCGTTGGACAGCTTGCCTTCCAGTTCGGCGATGCGGCCCTCGACGAAGGCCTGGCGTTCCTTGGCCGCGTCGTACTCGGCGTTTTCCGACAGGTCGCCGTGGGAGCGCGCCTCGGCGATCGCCTCGATCACCGACGGACGCTCCACGCTCTTCAGGCGTTGCAGTTCTTCCTTCAGAAGCTCGGCGCCGCGTACAGTCAACGGGACTTTGATCATTACAGTATTCTCCACAGGCGGTTGACCGCCTTCATCAAAAGCACAAGCCGCCGTACGGGACGGCGGCTTGCGCGAGCGGGTTTGAGCGGAATTGTAACGGCAAATCGCTTCCGCATCAAAGCCTACCGGCGGCCACTCCCCCTCAGCCGGCGATCTGCGCGTGCAGTTGCTGCACGCTGTAGACGTCGAAGGATTCGGCATGCTTCAGGCCCACGCACACCGCCTTGGCGGCGGACAAGGTGGTGTACTGCGGCACCCGCGCCTGCAACGCCGAGCGGCGGATCGAATGGCTGTCCTGGATCGCGGTGCGCTTCTCGTCCACGGTGTTGATCACCAGATCGACCTCGCCGTTCTTGATCATGTCGACGATGTGCGGACGACCCTCGTTGACCTTGTTGACCACCTGCACGATCAGGCCGGCCTCGATCAGATGCTTGGCGGTGCCGCGCGTCGCGCAGACGCCGAAGCCCAGCCGCTGCAGCTCGCGCGCCACGTCGACGACGCCGTTCTTGTCGGAGTCGCGCACCGACAGGAAGACCTTGCCGGTCTTGGGCAGGCGGTCGCCGGCGCCCAGCTGCGCCTTGACGTAGGCCTCGGCGAAGGTCTTGCCGACGCCCATCACCTCGCCGGTGGACTTCATCTCCGGCCCCAGGATGGTGTCGACGCCCGGGAACTTGATGAAGGGGAACACCGCCTCCTTCACCGCGTAGAACGGCGGAATCACCTCCTTGGTGAAGCCCTGCTCCGCCAGGCCGATGCCGGCCATCGCGCGGGCGGCGATCTTGGCCAGCGGCGCCGAGGTCACCTTGGAGACGAAGGGCACGGTGCGGCTGGCGCGCGGATTCACCTCCAGCACGTAGATGGTCTCGCCCTGGATCGCGAACTGCACGTTCATCAGGCCGACCACGTTCAGCGCGCGGGCCATCGCCTCGGTCTGGCGGCGGATCTCGTCCTGCATCGCCGGGAACAGGCTGTAGGCCGGCAGCGAGCAGGCGGAGTCGCCGGAGTGGACGCCGGCCTGCTCGACATGCTGCATGATGCCACCTATCACCACGGTCTCGCCGTCGGACACGCAGTCGACGTCGACCTCGATCGCGTCGTTGAGGAAGCGGTCCAGCAGCACCGGGCTGTCGTTGGACACCTTGACCGCCTCGCGCATATAGCGCTCCAGATCGGCCGGCTCATGGACGATTTCCATCGCGCGGCCGCCCAGCACGTAGGACGGGCGCACCACCAGCGGGTAGCCGATCTCGTCCGCCAGCTTCATCGCCTCGGCCGGCGCGCGCGCCGTGCGGTTCGGCGGCTGCTTCAGACCGAGCTCGTTCAACAGCTTCTGGAAGCGTTCGCGGTCCTCGGCGGCGTCTATCATGTCCGGCGAAGTGCCGATGATGGGCACGCCGTTGGCTTCCAGCGCGCGGGCCAGCTTCAGCGGGGTCTGGCCGCCGTACTGGACGATGACGCCGAACGGCTTCTCGACGCGGCAGATCTCCAGCACGTCCTCCAGCGTCAGCGGCTCGAAATACAGGCGGTCCGAGGTGTCGTAGTCGGTCGACACGGTTTCCGGGTTGCAGTTGACCATGATGGTCTCGAAACCGGATTCGCGCAGCGAGAGCGCCGCGTGCACGCAGCAGTAGTCGAACTCGATGCCCTGGCCGATCCGGTTGGGGCCGCCGCCCAGCACCATCACCTTCTTGCGGTCGGACGGATTGGATTCGCACTCCTCCTCGTAGCTGGAGTACATATAGGCGGTGTTGGTGGCGAACTCGGCGGCGCAGGTGTCGACGCGCTTGTACACCGGATGCAGGCCCAGCGCCCAGCGCTTGGCGCGCACGGCGGCCTGGTCGGAACCCAGGAGCTCGCCCAGGCGGCGGTCGGAGAAGCCCTTGCGCTTCAGGCGGCGCAGCTCGGCGTAGTCCATGTCCTCGATCTTGCGGCCGGAAAGCGCCTTCTCCTCGCCGACGATGTCCTCGATCTGGGCCAGGAACCACGGGTCTATCTTGCTGACCGCGTGGATGTCGTCGCGGCTCATGCCGATGCGGAAACCGTCGGCGACGTACAGGATGCGCTCCGGTCCCGGCGCGCCCAGTTCGTGGCGGATGGCGGCCTCGTCGGTGGTGACGGGATCGAAGCCGGCCAGGCCGGTTTCCAGGCCGCGCAGCGCCTTCTGCATCGATTCCTGCAAGGTGCGGCCCATCGCCATGACTTCACCGACGGACTTCATCTGGGTGGTCAGGCGGTCGTCGGCCTGCGGGAATTTCTCGAAGGCGAAGCGCGGAATCTTGGTGACGACGTAGTCGATGGACGGCTCGAACGAGGCCGGGGTCGCGCCGCCGGTGATGTCGTTCTTCAGTTCGTCCAGCGTGAAACCGACGGCCAGCTTGGCCGCGATCTTGGCGATCGGGAAGCCGGTGGCCTTGGACGCCAGCGCCGACGAACGCGACACCCGCGGATTCATCTCGATGACGATCATCTCGCCGGTGGCCGGATTGGTGGCGAACTGCACATTGGAGCCGCCGGTATCGACGCCGATCTCGCGCAGCACCGCCAGCGAGGCGTTGCGCATGATCTGGTATTCCTTGTCGGTCAGCGTCTGCGCCGGCGCGACGGTGATGGAGTCGCCGGTGTGCACGCCCATCGGGTCGAAGTTCTCGATCGAGCAGATGATGATGCAGTTGTCGTTCTTGTCGCGAACGACTTCCATCTCGTATTCCTTCCAGCCCAGCACCGACTGCTCGATCAGCAGTTCATGGGTGGGGGAGGCCTCGAAGCCGCGCTCGCAGATCGCCAGGAATTCTTCCTTGTTGTAGGCGATGCCGCCGCCGGAGCCGCCCATCGTGAACGACGGGCGGATCAGCGTCGGGAAGCCCACCTTGGCCTGCGCGTCCAGCGACTCTTCCATCGTGTGGCAGACGAAGGACAGCGGGCAGGACAGGCCGATCTTGGCCATCGCCTCCTTGAAGCGGCCGCGGTCCTCGGCCTTGTCGATCGCGTCTTCGGTCGCGCCGATCAGCTCCACTTTATATTTTTCGAGGACGCCGTTGCGGGCCAGGTCCAGCGCGCAGTTCAGCGCGGTCTGGCCGCCCATCGTCGGCAGGATGGCGTCCGGACGCTCCTTGGCGATGATCTTTTCCACCACCGGCCAGCTGATCGGCTCGATATAGGTGACGTCGGCCATGTCCGGATCGGTCATGATGGTGGCCGGGTTGGAGTTGACCAGGATGACTTTGTAGCCTTCCTCGCGCAGCGCCTTGCAGGCCTGGGCGCCGGAGTAGTCGAACTCGCAGGCCTGGCCGATGACGATCGGGCCGGCGCCAATGATCAGAATGCTTTTGATGTCGGTACGCTTTGGCATGGCTTCTACTCTTTGATGACTTGTATTTTTCCGGCCGCGCCCCCTCCCCGGCGGCGCGGCATGTTTACTATCGACCCTACAGGCTGGCCGCCGCCAGCTTGGCGCCGAATCCGACGAAGATCGCGCCGACCGAACCGCCCAGCGCCGCCGTCAGCTTGCGGCGGCGGCGGAAGGCCGCGGCCAGCTTGTCGCCCAGCAGGATCAGCATCGACAGATTGGCGATGCTGCAGCACTGGACGATGGCGCCCAGCGCGGCGAAGGTGACGGCCGGATGCGGATAGGCCGGATCGACGAACTGCACGAAGAAGGACACGAAGAACAATATGGCCTTCGGATTCATCAGACTGATCAGCAGCGCCTTGCGGTACGGATGGCCGCCGGACAGCGGCGACGCCGCCGCGGCCGGCGCGTCGCCGCGCCGCGACCTGCGCCAGGCGACGATGCCGGACTTCAGCATATTGATGCCCAGCCAGGCCAGATAGCCGCCGCCTATGTACTTGACCACCGAGAACAGCGCCGGATTGGCCTGCAACAGGCCGGCCGCGCCGGTGGCCGCCAGCGTCATCAGGATGAAGTCGCCGCTGACGACGCCGCCGGCGGCGGCGAAGCCCGCGCGCTTGCCGCGCTGCGCCGCCACCGACAGCACATACATGGCGTTCGGCCCCGGCAGCAGGATGACGATCAGCGTGCCGATCAGGTAGGTGCTAAGGTCGGTAATGCCCAACATGATTCGACTCCGCCCTACTGCCGTTCCGCCATCGCCGCGATGAAGCGGTCGAACAGGTAGGCGACGTCCTCCGGCCCCGGGCTCGCTTCCGGGTGGCCCTGGAAGGAGAAGGCCGGACGGTCGGTCAGCGCGATGCCCTGCACGGTGCCGTCGAACAGCGAACGGTGGGTGACGCGGACATTGGCCGGCAGGCTGGTCTCGTCGACCTGGAAGCCGTGGTTCTGGCTGGTGATCATCACGCGGCCGCTGTCGAGGTCCTGCACCGGGTGGTTGGCGCCGTGGTGGCCGAACTTCATCTTCGACGTGGCGGCGCCGGTGGCCAGGCCCAGCAACTGGTGGCCCAGGCAGATGCCGAACACCGGCAGCCTGGTCTCCAGGATGTCGCGGATCGCCGAAATCGCGTAGTCGCACGGCTCCGGGTCGCCGGGGCCGTTGGACAGGAAGACGCCGTGCGGATTCAGCGCCAGCACGTCGCGTGCCGGCGTCTGCGCCGGCACCACGGTCAGCTGGCAGCCGCGCTCGGCCAGCATGCGCAGGATGTTGTGCTTGACGCCGAAATCGTAGGCGACGACGTGGAAGCGGGTGGAAGCCTGGACCTGGTAAGCGGCGCCCAGCTTCCATTGCTTCTCGGTCCAGGCGTAAGGCTTCTGGCAGCTGACGACGCGGGCCAGATCCTGGCCGGCCATGCTGCCGAAACCGCGGGCCAGCTCCAGCGCGCGGGCCTCGTCGATGTCGCCGGCCATGATGCAGCCGGCCTGGGCGCCCTTCTCGCGCAGGATGCGGGTCAGCTTGCGGGTGTCGATGTCGGCGATCGCCACCACATTGTGTTTTTTCAGGTAATCGGACAGCGAGTCTTCGGCGCGGAAGTTGCTGTGCAGCAGCGGCAGATCGCGGATGATCAGTCCCGATGCAAAAACGGCGCGGGATTCGGTGTCTTCCGAATTCGCGCCGACGTTGCCGATGTGCGGATAAGTGAGTGTGACGATCTGCCTGGTGTACGAGGGATCCGTCAGGATCTCCTGATAACCGGTGATGGCGGTATTGAATACCACCTCGCCGACCGTATGGCCGGCGGCACCGATAGCACTACCTTTGAAAAGCGTGCCGTCAGCCAAGACAAGGATTGCGGGGAGGTTTGACACTGGCTGGCTCCTGTTGCATTGCTCGGGCGCTTACACAAAAACCGGCAGCGGCCGGTTTCGTTTTACACCCTGGGATTTTCGAAATTCTTATGTGAATAACGGGACTAGGCGCCGCGCACCAGTCCCGTTTGGTTAAACCTTTCTATAGTACCGCGAATTTTGCACTTGCACAATACGGTTGGCGCCGATTGCGCCAAAATCGATCACGCGCCGGCTTTCACCTGCCAGCTGACGCCGGTCGGTCCGGCCGGTTGGCCCAGCATCAGCATCAACGGTTTCAGCGCGTCGTACTTGTCCGGCGGACTGTCGGCGGTGCCGGCCATCGCGAAGGCTCCGCCGGCCGGCCAGCCGCCCTGGCCGTTCAGCATCAACGGCCCCTCCAGCGTCGTCAGGTTCAGGATCAGTCCCTGAGGCGTGCCGGCCACGTCCAGCTGATAGCTGCCGAACGGGAGCACCGTCGTCAACGGCGAGGCCGCGCCGCGCCAGGCCAGTTGCGCGCTGCCGCTGATGTCCTTGCCCTGGCGCGCCAGTTGGGGAATGTTCAGCTGCAGCTCGCCGCCCAGCCGCGCCGCCTGCCAGGTCTTGGACAGATTGGCCAGCGCCGCCACCGGCAGCGACAAGGCCAGCCCCCTCACCTCCTGCTTGCCCAGCCCCAGCTGCAGCATGCCGGGCTGGCCGGCGCTGTCCAGATGCCAGACCAGCAGGCCGGACAGCAGCGCCTTGGGCTGCCACTTCCACGCCAGCGGACTCATGCCCTGCACTTCTCCGGCAGGCCCCAGATAGACCAGTTGCGCGCCGCCGTCCCACAAGGTCCCTCGGGCGTCGCTGACGCCCCAATGTCCGTCGCTGTAGCGCGATACCGGCCAGGACAGCCAGCTGGCCGGCAGCGCCGACAGCGCGCCCGCCAGCAGCAGCAGCGCCAGCGACAGGTATTTGACTATGCGCGCCCTCATGCCGCCGCTCCCGCGTGCACCAGCAGCGCCTTGATCTTCACCTGCCCCGGCACCGGCTGCGCCTCGGCCTTGACGTTGACCACCCTGACCTGCTGCTGTTGCGACAGCGCGCCGGCGAAGCGCACCCAGTCGTCGAAACCGACCACGCCCTCCATCGCCACGCCGGACTCTCCGTCGGCGTTGAACTGCAGCGCGGCGACGGACAGGCCCTGGCCCTTGGCCGTCTGCTGCAGCAGCGGAATCAGCTCCTTGGCCGGCAACGGCGTCTGCGCCGGCTGGCGCTTCAGCTTGTCGGCCTCGGCCGCCAGCGCCTTCACCATGCCGAGCTCGGCCTGCAGCCTAGCGACCGCGCTCCGGTTCCGCAGCAGCGAGGAATTCGCCGGCTCCCACACCGCCAGATACAGCAGCGCGACGCCCAACACCGCGGCCATCGCCGCCAGCAGCCTTTGCTCCCGCCGGCTGCGCTGACCCCAGTACTCCAGAAACTGTTGCTTGTACGCTGTCATCGTCACGGCTCCCGCGTCACTACCAGTTGCTTGCTGCCCGGCTGGCTGCTCGCGGCATCCAGCAGGATCTGCTTCGCCGCCAGCAGCTTGCGCCAGCGCGCCAGGGTGTCGGCCGGCACTTCGGCCACCTGCAGCTTCAGTCGGCCGGCGTCGTACTCCAGCGTGCGCACCTGCAGTTCGCGCCCGGCCACCGCGGCCAGCGCGCCCATCAATTCCACCATGTCGTCGCGCGCCGGCAGGCCGTGGCCGAGCCTGAGCTTGTCGACCGCGCGCAGCATGGGCAAGCCGCTGCTGCCCGGCAGCACCTGTCCGCCTATCCACGGCGTCGCGGCGGCGCGGATCTGCTGCGACAGGCTGTGTTTCTGCCACGCGTACCAGCCGGACTGCCCGAGCGTCAGCAGGATCTGCGCGGCCAGCAGGCCGCCCAGCAGCCAAGCGGCCCGTTTCAGCGACGGCCCCCAGTCGCGCCAGCGGCGGTTGGCCGCCAGCTCGCCCTGGGCGAAATCGAAGCCGCCGTGGCGGCGGCCGCTGCGCCAGTCGTAGGCCTCGCCGCGCGCGGTTTCGCCCTGCCAGCCCGGCAGCCGGCTCAGCGCCTCGTCTACGCTGTCGACGCCGCACAGCAGCAGGCGCTCCGGCGGCGCCGCCGACAGCAGCGAGGCGAACAGCGCCTGCTCCACCTGGCTGCCGCCGCGCGGCAGGCTGGCGGCGTACGGCGAGGCCGCGCGCACCAGCCAGCGGTCGGCCAGCCGCGTCACGCTCCAGCCGGCGACCGGCGGCTCGGCCAGCAGACACTCCTCCGGCACGATGCGGTCGCACAGCCTGCCCAGGCTCTTCAGCATCGCCACCGCGCGCCTCAGGCCGGCCGCCTCGGTGGCGGCCACCGCGCGGCGGCCGTCGGCTGCGGCGCCCAGCGCGTACAGATTGGCGCCGGGGTCGTTGGCCAGCCCCTCTTCCAGCGCGAAGCCGACGATGGCCGGAGCCTGCTGCTTGACCGCGTCCGGCAGCTTCACGTCGGTAAACAGCGTGCGGCCGATCGGCAGCACCAGCTCGCACTGGTCGGCCTTCGGCCAGCCGCCGGGCGCGCTGTCGCCCTGGGCCGACAGCTCGCCGCGGGCGCCCAGCAGCGCCCAGGGCAAGCCCGGCTCGCTATCGGGCCAGCCCGCGCGCAGATAGAGTCGCAGCGTCGTCATGTTTGTCTCCAGCGGACCGCGCCAGCAGGCCGCGTCCGTCGTTGCCGTCTCGCCGCCACATCATCTTGACGACGTTCTGATTGCTGTAAATCATCGCCTGCATCGACAGCCTGGCCTTGCCGTAACTGGCCCGGCTGTCGAGCAGGAAATAGTTGGACGCGGCGCCGATATCGGTGTCGGCGACGATGCCCGGCGGCGGTTGCCGCGCCTTGAAATCGGCCGCGTCCTTGAAATAATTGCTCTGCCGCTGCTTCAGCAGCACCAGCAGATTGCCGTCGCCTATGCCGGGCAGCAGCGTCTTCATCACCATGTCGGTGGCGGTATTGACATTGATCTGCGTCACCGTCGGCGGCAGCGCCGCGACGTGCGGCGCCAGCTTCTCCATCACTTCCGGCGTGTAGCCGGGCAGCCAGCGCAGCATTTCCACCCGCGTCAGCGGATGGTTGGGCTGCGGTGCCGCCGCGCCGTTGGCGTCGGGCTTGTCGTCCTCGTCGCGTCCGCCGCGCAGCGACTTCAGCAGCGGCTCGGACAAGCGGGTCGGCAGGTCCAGCGTCTTCAACAGCGCCCGGTAGAACTTCAGCTGGCGGGCATTGGTCTGGCCGTTGAGCACCAGCGAGTTGATGTTGAAGCGCCCCTGCAGATCGCTCAGCGCGCCGCTGACCTTGACGCCCTGCGCCTCGGTCTGCGGCAGCGGCTGCGCCCACAGCTGCGACAGCGCCACGACGCCGTTGCCGGCCGCGCCGTTGTTGAAGCGCAGGATTTCCATCGACCAGCCGAGGCCGGCGTCGGCCACCAGGCGCAGCTGGGCCCGGCTGTGGTCGTTCTCCAACTGGTGCCACCACAGGCCCTGCTGCCACAGCACCAGGCTGGCCGCCGTGGTGGCCAGCGCGACGATCAGCAGCGCCATGATCACCGCCATGCCCGACTGGCGCCTCCTCATGGCAGCCCCCATATCCGCCGCACCGTCCGGCCGCCGGGCATCTTGATCCGCATTTCCAGCGCGCGCGGCACCCGGCCCTGGGCGGTGTCGCCGACGGGCCAGGCGTCCTGCCAGCTGCCGTCGTTCAGCATCACCCGCCAGGCGACCGTCACGTCCTTGCCTAGCAGCGGATAGGCGATAGGCGCGCCGGCGCCGGCATCGCCGGCCGACCAGCTGGTCCCGCCGCCGCCGGACTGGTAGACGACGCGCTCCATGCCGCCCGGATAGCGGGTCGACACCATTTCCAGCACCAGGGTCTGGCCCTGGCCGTCCTGCAACAGCGTCAGCGTGCTGGCGCCCAGCACCAGGCCCTGCTGCTGGTCGCCGGCCGACGGCTGCGGCTGCAGCCCGGTCAGGTCGCTCTCCAAGCGGCGGAAGGCGCGCGCCGAGTCTACCCACTGCGCGCCGGTCTGCATCAGCCGCTCGCGCGCGATCAGCAGCGAGCCGAAGGCCTTGTAGCCCATCACCGACAGGATGGCCAACAGGCTCATCGCCACCAGGATCTCCAGCAGCGTCATGCCGCCCTGGGCCCGCGCGCTCACCCGCCGCCTCCCGGCACCAGCCTCAGATAGCCGGTGACTTCGGCCAGCACGTAGCGCCCGGCGCCCGGCGCCAGGATGCGCACGGCCACCTTGCGGAAATTGGGGTTGGGCGTCGCGGTGATCTCGCGCTCCCAGCGCCACTCGACACCGTCTTCCTTGCTTTCGCCGGCCTGCGTGCCCGGCTCGGGAAACTGCCGCAGCGCCTGCAGCACGGCGATCTGGTTCTGCGCCTCCCAGTTGGCCTGCATCCGCCGCTCCATGCCCTCGGCGTTGTCGGCGGCGAGCCCGGTGGCGCGCAGCAGCGCGCCCAGCGCCACCGCGATGATGGCCAGCGCGACCAGCACCTCGAACAGGGTGAAACCTTGCTGCCGCCTCATGAGCCGTCCGCCACCGTCACCCGCCCCAGCGGCGATTGCAAGACCGTCAGCTTGCGACCGGCGCCGTCCAGCCTGAGCGCCAGCGCGGCGGCGCGCCCGTCCTGCCACAACAACAGCGGCCGGTCGCCCTTCCACGGCTTGCCGTCCTGCAGCGCGCCCTCGCCCGATATGCCGTCCGGCCACTGGTGCGCGGCCAGCAGCTCGTCGGTCACCGGCTGCCACTGGCCTTCGTCGTCCAGCCGGCTGAAGGCGTAGCCGTTGCCGTTCCAGTTCAAGGCCAGCGTGTCGCCCATTTCGGCGGCGTCGCCGGCCTGCTCCAGCACCCGCGCGAAACGGTAGCCCTCGTCGCCGAGCTGCCTGTGGGTATCGGGCCGCAGACTGAGCGTGACGGTGGTCGCGAGGACGCCGATGATCAGCATCACCACCATGACCTCGATCAGCGTGAAGCCGCGCGCGCGGGCGGCGGAAGTCACCGGCGCCTCTCCGCGTCCGGCTTACTTGCCGCTGTCCCAGTTGCCGATGTCGGCGTCGTTGTTCTCGCCGCCCGGTTCGCCGTCGGCGCCGAAGCTCCAGATATCGATCTCGCCGTGGGTGCCCGGATTGGCGTACTGGTAGGCATTGCCCCACGGGTCCTTCGGCAGGCGCTCCAGATAGCCGCCCGGCTTCCAGTTCTTCGGTTCCGGCGCGGCCGTCGGCTTCTGCACCAGCGCCAACAGGCCCTGGTCGGTGCTCGGATAGCGGCCGTTGTCCAGCCGGTACAGCTTCAGCGCCTGGCTGATCGCGCCGATGTCCTGCTTGGCGGCGACGATGCGCGCCTCGTCCGGCCGGCTCATCACCTTGGGCACCACCAGCGCGGCCAGCACGCCGAGGATGACGATCACGACCATGATCTCGATCAGGGTGAAGCCGCGCTGGGCGGCGTGACGGACAGCTTTCATGTTTTCTCCCAAATGCATGCCGCGGATATGGCCCCCGGCGTTTCTTTCAAATCATCAATCCCGCCGCGGCGGGCCCGTCCGGTACGGACGCT
Organism: Chromobacterium sp. CV08; assembly: GCF_051129845.1. NCBI lineage: Bacteria > Pseudomonadati > Pseudomonadota > Betaproteobacteria > Neisseriales > Chromobacteriaceae > Chromobacterium > Chromobacterium sp. CV08. Next base: position 1,089,012 of record NZ_CP150453.1, on the reverse strand, counting down.
CAATGCACCATCTGGTTCATGTCTATGATCGGCATCATGATGGCCAGCACGATCAAGAGCACCATGCCGCCCATCACCAGGATCAGCAAGGGCTCCATCAGCGTGGTGAAAGTGGCCAGCTTGCGCTCGACCTCCTGTTCCTGCTGCTGGGCGGCGCGGTCCAGCATATGGGACAGCGTGCCGCTGGCCTCGCCGCTGGAGATCAGGTGTATCAGCACCGGCGGGAACTGGCGGGTGGCGTTCAGCGCACGCGACAGCGACACGCCCTCGCGCACCTTGGCCATCGCGTCGGCAACCGCGTCCTGCATCGGCAGCATCGTCATCAGGCCGCGCGCCGTCTCCAGCGCCGTCAGCAGCGGCACGCCGGAGCCGACCAGTATCGACATCGTGCTGGCCATCCGCGCGGTGTTCAGCGCGCGGAACAGCCGGCCGAACACCGGCAGCTTCAGCACCCGGGCGTGGAAGCGCCGCTTCAGCGCCGGCGCCCGGAGGGCCCGGACGATCAGGGCGACGGTGGCGACGACGGCGATCAGCAGCGCCACGCCCCACTGGCGCAGGAAGTCGCTGCAGGCGACCAGCGCGCGCGTCAGGAAGGGCAGGGTCTGCTTGGTCTGGGCGAACACGCTGACCACCTGCGGCACCACATAGCTCATCAGGCCGGCCACCACCAGGATGGCCACCAGGGTCACCACCGCCGGATAGGCCAGCGCCAGCGTCACCTTCTGCTGGGTGTTCTGCCGCTTGTCCAGGTATTCGGCGAGCCGCGACATCACCATGTCCAGATGGCCGGACTGTTCGCCGGCCTGCACCAGCGAGCGGTACAAGGGCGAGAATACGCCGGGCGCCGACGACAGCGCCTGGGCGAAGCCCTTGCCCTCCAGGATGTCGCTTCTGAGCGCCGCCAGCACCGTGCGGCTGCGGGCGTTTTCCGATTGCTCGGTGACCGCGGTCAGCGCCTTCTCCAGCGTCAGGCCGGCGTTCAGCAGCGTCGACAGCTGCTCGGTGATCATCACCAGCTCGGCGCGCGGCAGGCCGCGGCGCAGCACATTGCTGCCGGCGCCGCCGGTCTTGGCGTTGACGCCGTCCACCGCCACCGGCAGCAGGCCGCGCTCGCGCAGCTGCGCCCGCGCGGCGCGGATCGAGTCGGCCTCCAGCAGTCCGTTCTGCTCCTTGCCCGCCGCGTCGTAGGCGGTGTACTTGAAAGCCGCCATCAGCTTCTCGTCACCCGCAGGATTTCTTCCAGGCTGGTCTCGCCGGCCTTGACCCAGCGCAGGCCGTCGTCGCGCAGGCTGCGCATGCCGTGGCGGGCGGCGTGGTCGCGCAGCCGCTGCTCGGACGCGCGGTCGTGGATCAGCCGCTGCATCGCGTCGTCGACCAGCATCAGCTCATAGACGCCGTAACGGCCCTTGTAGCCGGAGTTGCCGCAGGCCGGGCAGCCGACCGGCCGGTAATGGACAACTTCCGGCGCGTCCTCCAGCGGCACCGGGTGCGGCGCCTTGCATTGCGGGCAGACGCGGCGCACCAGCCGCTGCGCCATCACGCCCAGCAGGCTGGACGCCAGCAGGAACGGTTCGACGCCCATATCGGTCAGCCGGGTCACCGCGCTGGCGGCGTCGTTGGTGTGCAGCGTGGCCAGCACCAGGTGGCCGGTCAGCGACGCCTGCACGGCGATCTGCGCCGTTTCCAGGTCGCGGATCTCGCCTATCATCACCACGTCCGGGTCCTGGCGCAGTATCGCGCGCAGCGCCTTGGCGAAGCTCATGTCTATCTTCGGGTTGACCTGGGTCTGGCCGACGCCGTCCAGGTGGTACTCGACCGGGTCCTCCACCGTCATGATATTGGTGTGGGCCGAGTCCAAACGCGACAGCGCCGCGTACAGCGTCGTGGTCTTGCCGGAGCCGGTCGGGCCGGTCACCAGCAGGATGCCGTGCGGCTGGCGGATCAGCTTGTCGACCGAGGCCAGCGTGTCGGCGGCCATGCCCAGCGTCGCCAGGTCCAGCCGCGCGTTTTCCTTGTCCAGCAACCGCAGCACGACGCGCTCGCCGTGGCTGGTCGGCAGCGTGGACACCCGCACGTCGACCGGCCGGCCGCCCAGGCGCAGCGAGATGCGGCCGTCCTGCGGTATCCGCTTCTCGGCGATGTCCATGCCGGACATGATTTTGATCCGCGACACCATGGCCGCGTGCAGCGCGCGGTGCGGGCTGACCACGTCGCGCAGCGTGCCGTCCAGGCGGAAGCGCACCACCGAGCGGTCCTCGAAGGCCTCGATGTGGATGTCGGACGCGCCGTCGCGCAGCGCCTGGGTCAGCAGCGCGTTGATCATCCGGATGATGGGCGCGTCGCCCTCGCTCTCCAGCAGATCCTCGACCGTCGGCAGCGACTCCACCATCTGGTTCAGATCCATGTCCTGGCCGATGCCGTCTACCATCTCCGCCGCCGCGCCGTCGCGGCTGGCGTAGTGCTCGGACAGCCGCTTCTCGAACTGGGCGGCGCTCAGCGTCTCCACGCCGGACAGCGGACCGCCGTGCAGCCGCAGCGCCTCGGTCCAGGCCTCCGGCCTGCCGCCCTCGCGCAGCAGCAGCTGGCGGCCGCTCTCGCCGTCCAGCAGGATCACGCCGTTGGCGCGCGCGAACGGAAACGGCAGCAGCGGGGTCAGCGTCGGCTTGTTCATTTCTGCAGCGTTCCCATCTCGTGCTCCAGCGAGGACTTGATGCCGCCTTCCGGCAGCGACTTCAGCGCAGACTCCAGGTCCAGCGGCAGCTTCTGCTGCTCGTCCTTGCGCATGTCGCCGACAATATAGCGGTAACGGTCCTGCGACATCGCCTGGCCATCGGCGCCGTTGCGCAGGATGGTCGGCTTCAGGAACACCATCAGATTGGTCTTGTTGTGCGTCTTCACCGTGTAGCGGAACAGGCCGCCTATCCACGGGATGTCTCCCAGCAGCGGCACCTTCTGCTGATTGTCGCCGACCTGGTCCTGCAACAGGCCGCCTATTGCCAGGATGTTGCCGTCGTCGACGTTGGCGATGGTCTCCAGCACGCGGCGATTGGTGGTCGGCCCCTGCGGATTGTTCTCGGTGCCGGTCTGGATCGACGACGCCTCCTGGTAGATCTTCAGGCGTATCGTGCCGCCCTCCGAGACCTGCGGCGTGATCTTCAGATTGAAGCCGACGGTCTTGCGGTCATAGGTGGAGAACGGCTGCGGATTGGTGGTGCTGCCGCTGGTCGGCGTACTGGCGTACTGGCCGGTCAGAATCGGCACTTCCTGGCCGACCAGTATATTGGCCTGCTCGTTGTCCATCGCCAGCAGCGACGGGCTGGACACGATATTGCCGCCGACCTCGGTTTCCAAGGCCTTGGCCAGCATGGCCAGATTGCCGTTGCGGATCCAGCCCAGATTCAGGCCCGCCGAGGACGCGATGGCCGGCGCGTTGCCGCCGATCGCGACCAGCGGGTTGCTGAAAATCGCCGGGGCCGGCGAGGTGCCGTTGGTGAAGTTCACCCCGCCGATCACGGCGCCGCCGGCCGCCTGCCACTGCACGCCCAGCTCCTGTGCGCGCTGCGCCGACACCTCGACCACCAGCGCCTCGACCAGCACCTGGGCGCGACGCCGGTCCAGCAGGTCGATCACATTGCGCAGATTCTGGTACATGGTGTCCGGCACATTGAGGATCAGCGCGTTATTGGTCGGATCGGCCTGTATCATCGAACCGCCGCCGCCGGCGCCGGACGAGGACGAGGAGGAGCCGCCGTCGGACGTGACCGGATTGCTGGCGGCCGCGGCCGCCGCCGAACCGGCGTTCGACGAGCCCAGGCTGCTGCCGGAACCGCCGCTTCCGCTGGCGCTGCCGCTGGAGCCGAGAGAACTGGAGCCGGACGAGGAGCTGCCGCCGTTGGTGGTGACCGCGGTGCGGCCCTGCAGCGGTCCCGGGTCGCCGGTCATCAGCGCGCGCAGCGTCTGCGCCACCTTGCCTGCCTCGGCGTTCTTCAGATAGACGACGCGCACATTGGAGCCGGCCTGGCTGGGCTGGTCCAGCACCTTCAGCAGGCTCTTGATCTTGCCTATCTTGCCCGGCGTGTCGGCGCGCACCATCAGCACATTGGAGCGCGGGTCCGACAATATCGTCGTCTTGCCGCCGTCGGCGCCGCCCTCCTGCATCAGCTTGTTCAGGGTGTTGGCCAGTTCCACCGCCGAGCCGAACAGCACCGGGATCACCACGGTGTCGCCTGAGGCGGCCGATTCGACCGATTCGATGATGGACTCGATGCGCTGGATGTTGTCGGCGTAGTCGGTGACGATCAGCGCGTTGGCCTGCGGATAGGCGGCCACGGTGTTGTTCGGCGACACGATGGGCCGGATCACCGGCACCAGCTGGTTGGCGTTGCTGTTACGCAGCGTGAACACCTTGGTGATCAGCCTGTCGCCGTCGCCGCGCGGTATGCGCTTGCTGGCCTTGGCGTGCAGCTTGGCGTCGGCTTCCGGCACGATCTTGATCACGCCGTTGCCCTCGACGGCGGCGAAGCCCTGCAGGCGCAGCGACGACAGCAATACCTGGTAGGACAGCGCGCGCGGCACCGGCCGGCTGGAAACGATGTTGACCGTGCCCTTGACGCGCGGATCGATGATGAAATTCTTGCCGCTGATTTCGCCTATCGCCTTGACCACGGTCTCGATGTCCGCGTTGACGAAGTTGAGCATCACCGTGTCGTTCTGCGGCGCAGCCTGCAGTTGACAGCTATACACCAGGGCCAGGACGGCGACGAGTCTGGAAATTCGCATTGCATTCTCTCATTGGCGAATCATCGCGGCGGGATCCACCGCGGGTTGAGGCTGGGCATCGGGTACGGCGTTCTGGCCCGGGACGGGCACCGGAACCGCTCCGGGCGTCATTTGAGGAGGCTGGGGCTGGACCGGCGGCTGGCCGCCCTGCTGCGCGTCGGCGGCATCGCCGGCCGCGCCGCCGGGGCCGCGCGGCTGCAGCGGAACGAATTGCTCGTTGCCGCCGGAGCGGACGGTGACGCCGTTGGGGGCGATCCTGACCAGCTCCCAGCCGTCGGCGGTCTGCTTGCCCTGCAGCAGCGGCTGCGGATGGCCGTTGCTGTCGACGATGGCGAAGCCTTGCACGCCGGGCATGTTCGGCGCGTACACGCCGAGCAGCCGGATCGGCGGCGGCGCCGCCACCTGCTGCAGCGGCGCTTCGCCGAACCAGTGGCCCTGGGCGGCCGCGGCGGCCGCGGCCTGCGGTTGGGCCGGCGCCAGCGTGCGATAGACCTGGGCGGACGGCGACAGCAGCGCCGTCAATTGCCGGCCGCCCCAGAAGGCGACCAGGCCGAGCGCCAGCAACGGCAGGGCCTTGTGCCATTGCCCGCCGGACGCCCGCTGCCAGCCGCGGAAATCCGGCCGGCGGCCAAATCTTGTCTTATCCCCAGAACCCATCGGCATCTCGTTATCAAAATTATGCTGAACAAATTACCTTGCAGGCACGCTAGATTAAGCAGCAAAAGGGCGATTTTGCAATAGCTTACCGCCAGTTTTGATGACAGTCAGAAATTTAGTCATCGTTAATATTTACGGCTGATCGGCCTGCCGCTTGCTCCGCCGGCGCGTTTTCGCGACGCCGGCGTCGACAAAAACGATTTTTTTGGCATTTTCGCATAAAAAACGCCACGGCAAGACCGTGGCGTCATGAAAGGCCGATTTGACGGGCGCGTTCAGAATTGGGCCTCGTCCAGCGCCAGCACGCTGTCGGCGCCGCCGACGATGGCGGCGGCCAGGCCGGGGACCTGCGGCAGCAGATGTTCGGCGAAGAAGCGCGCGGTGACGATCTTGGCCTCCAGGAAGGCGTGGTCGGCGTCGGCGTCCTGCAGCTTCTCCTTCGCGATCAGCGCGGCCCGGCCCAGCTGCCAGCCGCCCAGCACGATGCCCAGCAGTTTCAGGAAGGGCACCGAGCCGGCGGCGGCCTGCCGCGGCCGCTCGCCGAAGCTGTCGACGACGAAGGCGACGCAGCGCTCGGCGTCGGCGACGGCCGACGCCAGATTGCCGGCGATGGAATCGAAACCGGCCGCCTGCAGCTTGCCCGCCGTCGATTGCGCTTCGGCCAGCAGCGCGCGCGCGGTGGCGCCGCCCTCCATCGCCGTCTTGCGGCCTATCAGGTCCAGCGCCTGGATGCCGGTGGTGCCTTCATAGATCGCGGTGATGCGGGCGTCTCGGTAATACTGGGCGACACCGGTCTCCTCGATGAAGCCCATGCCGCCGTGCACCTGGATCGCCAGGCTGGTGATCTCGTTGGCCTGTTCGGTGTTCCAGCCCTTGACGATGGGGATCAGGAAATTCAGCAGCGCCTGGTTGCGCGCGGCCTCGGCCGGCACCGGATGGCGGGCGGCGCGGTCCAGCGCGGCGGCGGCGTAGAAGGTCAGCGCGCGCTGCGCCTCGATCTGGGCGCGCATCGTCATCAGCATGCGGCGCACGTCCGGGTGCTGGATGATGGGCACGCCGGCGGCGTCGGGCGAGCCGACCGCGCGGCTCTGCACCCGCTCGCGGGCGTATTCGACCGCCTTCTGGTAGGCGCGCTCGGACACGGCCATGCCCTCGATGCCGACGCCGAGGCGGGCGTGGTTCATCATCGTGAACATATAGTTCAGGCCCTTGTTCGGCTCGCCGACCAGATAGCCGACGGCGCCGTCGCCGTCGCCGAAGCTCATCACCGCGGTCGGGCTGCCGTGTATGCCCAGCTTGTGCTCCAGCGACACGCAGCGGACATCGTTGCGCGCGCCGAGCGAACCATCGGCGTTCACCAGGAATTTCGGCACGATGAACAGCGAGATGCCCTTGACCCCGGCCGGCGCGTCCGGCAGGCGGGCCAGCACCAGATGGACGATGTTGTCGGCCATGTCGTGCTCGCCCCAGGTGATGAAGATCTTCTGGCCGCTGATGCGGTAGCTGCCGTCGGCGGCCGGCACCGCGCGCGAACGCACCTGGGCCAGGTCGGAGCCGGCCTGCGGCTCGGTCAGATTCATCGTGCCGGTCCACTGGCCGCCGGCCATCATCGGCAGATAGATGTTCTTCAGCTCGTCGGACGCATGGTGGTGGATGGCCTCGACGGCGCCCAGCGTCAGCAGCGGCGCCAAGGAAAAGGCCAGATTGGACGAACACCACATTTCCTCGACCGCCGCCGCCACCAGCGCCGGCATGCCCTGGCCGCCGAAGGCCTCGGGCGCGCGCAGGCCCACCCAGCCCGATTCGACGTACTGCCGCCAGGCGTCCTTGAAGCCCGGCGCGGCGGTCACTTCGCCGTCGCGCCACTTGGCGCCCTGGTCGCCCTGCTTGTTGATCGGCGCCAGCACGCCCTCGGCGAACTTGGCGCCCTCCTCCAATACCGCGTCGGTGAGCTCCACCGAGCATTCGCCGTAGCCCGGCAGCCCGCAGATCGCCGGCAGGTCGGCCAGCTCGTTCAATGCGAAACGGATGTCTTTGACGGGTGCGTGATAGATCATCGCCTTCTCCTCTGTTTTTCCTCGCGTCGGCCGGTACGGACCGGACCGTGAAAAAGCCGGCGCTCACATGCTGGGCGCCGGCTGCTGTTTTGATTCCGGCGGCTATCTTGCCTGCTCGGTCGGGAACGCTTGCGGCCGTTCCCGCTCGCCGCTTACTTCGACAGCTCGGCGATCAGCTCGGGCACCACGGTGAACAGGTCGCCGACGATGCCGTAATCGGCCACCTGGAAGATCGGCGCCTCTTCGTCCTTGTTGATCGCGACGATGACCTTGGAGTCCTTCATGCCGGCCAGGTGCTGGATCGCGCCGGAGATGCCGACGGCGAAGTACAGCTGCGGCGCGACGACCTTGCCGGTCTGGCCGACCTGGTAGTCGTTAGGCGCGTAGCCGGCGTCGACGGCGGCGCGCGAGGCGCCGACGGCGGCGGACAGCTTGTCGGCCAGCGGTTCGATCACCGCCTTGAACTGCTCTTCCGAACCGAGCGCGCGGCCGCCGGACACGATGACCTTGGCCGAGCCGAGCTCAGGACGGTCGGACTTGGTCAGCTCCTGGCCGACGAAGGCGGACAGCTGGCTGTCGGCGCCGGCGGCGACGGTTTCCACCGAGGCGGAACCGCCCTGGCCGGCCGCGTCGAAGGCGGTGGTGCGCACGGTGATCACCTTGACGGGATCGGCCGACTGCACGGTGGCCAGCACGTTGCCGGCATAGATCGGACGGACGAAGGTGTCGGCCGACTCGATGGCGACGATTTCGGAGATTTGCGCGACATCAAGCAAGGCGGCGACGCGCGGCAGCAGGTTCTTGCCGAACGACGAGGCCGGGGCCAGCACGTGGCTGTAGCCGCCGGCCAGGCCGACGACCAGCGCGGACAGGCTCTCGGCCAGGCCGTGGGCGTAGTGGGCGGCGTCGGCCAGCAGCACCTTGGCGACGCCGGCGACGCCCTTGGCGGCCTCGGCGGCGGCGGCGGCGTTGTGGCCGGCCACCAGCAGATGCACTTCGCCGAGCTTGGCCGCGGCGGTGACGGTGTTCAGGGTGCCTGCCTTCAGGCTCTGGTTGTCGTGTTCAGCGATAACGAGAATAGCCATGTCTTACAGCACCTTTGCTTCGTTTTTCAGTTTGGCGACCAGTTCGGCGGCGCTGGCCACCTTGATGCCGGCGGAGCGCTTGGCCGGCTCGGCCACTTTCAGCGTCTTCAGGCGCGGCGCGGCGTCGACGCCGAGCTCGGCCGGCGTGGTCTTGTCCAGCGGCTTCTTCTTCGCGGCCATGATGTTCGGCAGCTTGATGAAGCGCGGCTCGTTCAGGCGCAGGTCCGAGGTCACCACCGCCGGCAGGCGCAGCTTGACGGTCTCGAGGCCGCCGTCGATCTCGCGGACCACGTCGACGGTCTCGGCCGCCAGGTCCACCTTGGACGCGAACGTGCCCTGGGCCCAGCCCAGCAGCGCGGCGGCCATCTGGCCGGTCTGGTTGGCGTCGTCGTCGATCGCCTGCTTGCCCAGGATCAGCAGTTGCGGCTGCTCCTTGTCGGCGACAGCCTTCAGCAGCTTGGCCACCGCCAGCGGCTGCAGCTCGACGTCGGTCTCGACATGGATGGCGCGGTCGGCGCCCATCGCCAGCGCGGTGCGCAGCGTTTCCTCGCATTGCTTGACGCCCATCGACACCACGACGATCTCGCTGGCCTTGCCGGCTTCCTTCAGACGCACCGCCTCTTCGACGGCGATCTCGTCGAAGGGGTTCATCGACATCTTGACGTTGGCGATGTCAACGTCGCTGCCGTCGGCTTTGACGCGGACTTTCACGTTGTAATCGACAACGCGTTTCACTGCGACTAGAACTTTCATATTCCTCCAGCAAACTTCCAGTGGGTTAATCGTAACGTGGAAGGCAACGACGGCCAGCAAAGCCCGATTATGCCCCAAGCAAATTTCAAACGAGCGTTTGGTTTGTGCGCCAGCGCATCGCGCGTGGCGAAAATGCAACTCGGCGACGATAGTACGTCATTTCCCGGCGGTTTGCATTTCAGGGCGAAGCTGTCACAATGCGACGGTGCACCGCAGCATTTCTCTGTCATAACCATTGGGGCTGTCATGACCGTGTACTTCGAAGACCTCGCCATCGGCACCACGGCCGAAACCGGAAAAACCATCACCGAGGCCGATCTGCTGCTGTTCTCCGCCGTCAGCGGCGACCACAACCCGGTGCACCTGAACCAGGCCTACGCCGCCGCCACGCCGTTCGAAACCCGCATCGCCCACGGCATGCTGACCGCCAGCCTGCTGTCCGGCGTCATCGGCTGCCAGCTGCCCGGCCACGGCACCGTCTACCTGTCGCAATCGACCCGCTTCAAGTCGCCGGTGCGCATAGGCGAAACCGTCACCGCCCGCGTCACCGTGACCGAGCTGATCCCGGAAAAGAAACGGGTGCGCCTCTCCACCCAATGCCTGGTCGGCGAAAAGGTGGTGCTCGAAGGCGAATCGCTGGTGATCGCGCCATCGCGCGGATGAGTCCGGCGAACACGCCGTCCCCTCGCTGAATCAACAGGACACGCCGTGCCGCGCCAGCGCCCAGCGCACCGGCTCGGCGACCAGTTCATCGGGAAAATCCACCCGGGCGCGCAGCGCCGCCACCACCTCGGGCGACGTCGGCGCGTTGCCGAGCCCGACCGCCAGATTGGACAGCCATTTGTGGTAGCCGATCCGGTAGATCGGGCTGCCGGCCATCCTCTCGCGGAATTCGTCCTCGCTCCAGCCGAACAGTTGTACCAGGCTGACGTCGTCCAGGCCATGACGCACCGCAAAGTCGGTCTCGACGGTCTCGACGGCGAAGCGGTTCCACGGACAGAACAGCTGGCAGTCGTCGCAACCGTAGACCCGGTTGCCGATCAGCGGCCGCAGCGGCTGGGGAATGGCGCCTTTTAGTTCTATGGTCAGATAGGATATGCAGCGGCGCGCGTCCACCGTGTACGGTTCGATGATGGCGCCGGTCGGACAGACGTCCAGACATTTACGACAGCGGCCGCAGTGGCCGTCCTCGGCGTCGTCGGGCGGCAGCGGCAGGTCGGTCAGGATTTCGCCGAGAAAGAACAAGGAGCCCTGGCGCTTGGTCAACAGCAGCGTATGCTTGCCGCGCCAGCCCAGGCCGGCCTGCGAGGCCAGCGCCACCTCGGCCAGCGGCGCGCTGTCGGTAAACACCCGGTAGCCGAACGGCCCGATCGCGGATTCGATGCGCTCGGCCAGCTTCTGCAGCCGGTTGCGCAGCACCTTGTGATAGTCGCGCCCCAGCGCGTAACGCGACAGGTAGGCGCGCGAGCCGTCGGCCAGCACCCGCTCGGCCGATTCGGCCGCCGGCCAGTAGTTCATCCGCAGCGAGATCACCGACAGCGTGCCCGGCACCAGTTCGGCCGGGCGGACGCGCAGCGCGCCGTGGCGCGCCATATAGTCCATCTCGCCGTGGTGGCCGGCTTCCAGCCAGGCTTGCAGCCGCTGTTCCGCCTCCGGCGGCAGCGCCGCGCGGCCGACGCGCGCGTCGGCGAAACCGGCTTCGCGCGCCCAGGCTTTGATTTGGCGCGACAATTCGGGATAATCCGGTTTTTGAGGAGGATTCTCAGTCATGGCGATGGATGATACCAGCGTTCACAGCGGCAGCCTGCCCGACGAGAGCGCGACCCTGGCGCTGGGCGCCGCCTTCGCCGCCGCCGCGCAGCCCGGCCTGACCGTCCACCTGCTCGGCGACCTGGGCGCCGGCAAGACCACGTTCACCCGCGGTCTGCTGGCCGCGCTCGGCCACGGCGGCAAGGTAAAGAGCCCCACCTACACGCTGGTGGAAAGCTACGCCTTACCTGAATATAGTGTCCATCACTTCGACCTGTACCGTTTCGCTGACCCGGAAGAATGGAACGACGCCGGCTTCAGCGAATATTTCGGCCAAGGCAGCCTATGCTTGGTGGAGTGGCCGGAAAAGGCCCGCGGACTCGCTCCCGCCCCCGACATCGTGCTGGAACTTGCCGTCGACGGAGATGGTCGCACCTATCACTTTCAAGCCCTGAGCCAAACCGGACAGTCATGCCTGATTCGACTTTTGACCCAACGCGCCGCACGCTGCTAGGCGTAGCGGCAGCCACCTTCATGCTGTCGGTGAGCCGAGTCGGCTTTGCCGCCGGCAGCCAGATCGTCGCCCTGCGCGTCTGGCCGTCGTCTCTTTACACCCGCATCACGCTGGAGGCTGGCTCCGCCATCCAGTACAAGCAGTTCACGCTGGCCAATCCGAACCGGCTGGTGATCGACCTTCAAGGCGTGCAGCTGAACGGCGTGCTGAAGGACATCGGCAGCCAGATCTCCGCCGCCGACCCCTATATCAAGACCGCCCGCGCCGGCCAGTTCGATCCGGACACCGTGCGCCTGGTTCTGGAATTGAAAGCCGACGTCACGCCTCAAGCCTTCACCATGGTGCCGGTGGCCGAATACCAGCATAGGCTGGTGGTGGACCTGTACCCGGCCGGCGGCAAGCAGGATGATCCTTTGCTGGCGCTGCTTCAGGACTATAACAAGGGCAAGCTGGAACAGCCGGCACCGCAAATCAAGCCCAAGAGAAAAGACAGCAACCGCCCCATCATCGTGATGCTGGATCCCGGCCACGGCGGCATAGACTCCGGCGCCGTCGGCCTGCAAGGCAACCGCGAGAAGGATGTGGTGCTGAGTATCGGCAAGCAATTGAAGCGACTGATCGACGCGGAAAGCAATATGCAGGCCTATATGACCCGCGAGGAAGACGTGTTCATTCCGCTGGGCGTCCGCGTCGCCAAGGCGCGCAAGCTGAACGCCGACCTCTTCGTCTCGATACACGCCGACGCCGCGCCCAACCGCGCCGCCCGCGGCTCCTCGGTGTTCGCGCTGTCCGAGAAGGGCGCCACCAGCGCCTTCGCCAAGGCGCTGGCGCAGACCGAGAACAATTCCGACCTGGTCGGCGGCATCAAGATAGGCAGCAAGGACAAGTATCTGGCGCATACGCTGCTGGACCTGACCCAGACCGCCACCATCAACGACAGCCTGAAGCTCGGCAAGACCGTGCTGGGCCAGCTGGGCGGCCTGAACAAGCTGCACAAGAACGCGGTCGAGCAGGCCGGCTTCGCCGTGCTGAAGGCGCCGGACATCCCGTCCATCCTGGTGGAGACCGCCTTCATCTCCAATCCGGACGAGGAGCAGCGGCTGATCAGCGCCGAGTTCCAGCAGCAGATGGCCAACGCCATCTTCAGCGGCGTCAAGCGCTACTTCGCTTCGGGCGCCGCGCTGGCCGCGCGCGTCTAGATCGATCCGCCTTCGCCAAGCAAAAACCGCCGGTCGTCCGGCGGTTTTTTTTCATCATCAGTGCTGCGGCGGCTCGTCGCCCGGCGGCGACTCCTCGGCGGCCGGCACCCGGTAGCTCTCGCTGGCCCACTGTCCCAGATCGATCAGGCGGCAGCGCTCGCTGCAGAACGGACGGTAACGGCTTTGCGGCTCCCAGCGCACTTCGGCGCGGCAGGTCGGACAGGCGACGATGCGGACGGACTCGGACATGGATCAGAATTTACAGTTGGTCAGATAGAACTCGACATCGTGCTCGGCTTGGCGCGGACGGGCCTCGCCGGTCACCGCGCCGATGAAGCGGATGTTGAGCGCGTACTTGTTGGCGGACAGTTCGGGCAGCAATTCCAGATTGTCGTCGTAGGCGACGCGGATCAGCTGCACCACCTTGCCGCCGGACATCTGCTGGAAGGCGCCGCGGCGCGCCACGTAATGGTGAGTCTTGCCGCTGTCGCGCAGCAGACGCAGCAGGATGTTGGACGCCTCGGCGGTCGGCATCAGCGGCGCGGCCCAGCGCAGCAGGTCCTGGCGCCTGACCTCGGCCGAGCGCTGCTGCCACAGATGGTAGGACGGCAGGTCGAACTGGCAGGTGCCGCCGGGAATGCCGGCGCGCTGCTTGATCGCCATCAGCCACTCGTTCTCGCGCAGGTTCTGCCCGTACTTGCCGGTCAACGCCAACAGCTTGCCCGAGGCGCGCTCTATCTCCTCCAGCACGCCTTCCAGCGTCTCCTCGGCGACGTTCGGGTTCTCGCGCAGCGCCTCCAGCATCTGCTTCTGCCGCTCCAGCTCCTGCAGCAGATCGGCCTTCAGGTCGGCTCGCGACGCCGTCTCCATCAACTCGAAAAGCACCAGCAGCGCGGCATGGTGGTCATAGGCGTGGTCCTTGCCGACGAAGTAGGCCAGCCGCCCGTACAGATACTCCAGGCGAAGCAGAATGCGAGTGCGCTCGGTGACAGGGAATTCGAAACTGATCACAGCAGATCTGCCCTTCTCCACGGCTTGCAGCAAGCCTTATAACAATGCATTGACAAGATTTGCCAGATAATAACCGTGTTTGGCATCAACTTGAAGTCTCAATTCTGCCATGCCGCCGCTATTGTCGATGACATCGTCGGCACGACGCAGCCGCTCTTCCCGCGGCAACTGCGCGGCCATGATGGCGCGCACCTCGTTCTCGCTCAGACCGCTGCGCTGCATCACCCGTTCCCGCTGCACCGCCTCGCTGCAATCGATCACCAGGCTGCGCGCCAGCAGCGGCGCGTAACGATCGCTCTCGAACAGCAGCGGCACCACCAGAATAGCGTAATCGCCGCGCGCCGCCTGCAGCCTGCGCACGCTTTCGGCATGGATGGCAGGATGCAGGATGGACTCCAGCCGGGCGCGCAGGCCCGGATCGGCGAACACCAGCCGCCGCATCGCGGCCCGGTCCAGCGCGCCGTCGGCGGTCGCCACGCCGGCGCCGAAGGCGTCGACGATGGCCTTCATCGCCGCGCCGCCCGGCCCGGTCAGCTGATGGGCGATGCGATCGGTGTCGACCACCTCCACGCCCAGCTCGGCGAAGCGGTCGGCGGCGGCGCTCTTGCCGGAACCGATGCCGCCGGTCAATCCGACTACCGGGACAGCCATGTCAGATACCCGTCCACCAGTTGCGGCCCCCAGACCAGCGCGATCCATCCGGCCATCGCCAGATACGGGCCGAACGGGATTTCCTGCCCGCGGCGCAGTCTGGACCGCGCCATCAGGCACAGCCCGACGACGGCGCCGACCAGCGACGACAACAGGATGACCAGCGGCAGCATGGCCCAGCCCAGCCAGGCGCCCAGCGCCGCCAGCAGCTTGAAATCGCCCTGCCCCATCCCCTCCTTGCCGGTGGCGAGCTTGAAGGCGTGGAACACCAGCCATAGCGCCAGATAGCCGCAGGCGGCGCCCAGCACCGCCGACGACAGCGGCACCAGGCCGGTATAGAGATTGAACAGCAGGCCCGCCCACAGCAGCGGCAGCGTCACGCTGTCAGGCAGCAGTTGGGTGTCCAGATCGATGAAGCTCAAGGCCAGCAGCGCCGCGGTCAGCAGCATCGCGCCGGCGAGCGGCCAGCCCCAGCCGAAGCGCCAGGCCAGGAAACCGAACAGCGCGCCGCACAACAGCTCCACCAGCGGATAGCGCAGGCTGATCCTGGCGCCGCAGCTGCCGCAGCGGCCGCGCAACAGCAGGAAACTCAGCAGCGGCACATTGTGCCAGGGCCGGACCGGCGCCTGGCAAGCCGGACAGTGCGAAGCCGGCCGCCACAGATTGTAGCCGCCGTCGCCGTCCAGCGCGGCGGACGCGCCCTGCGCCGCCAGCCTCAGCTCGGGAAAGCGCCCGTTGTCGACCAGATAGCCGACGCTGTCGGCCAGGAAACCGGTCTCCAGCATTTTCGGCAGACGATGGATCACCACATTCAGAAAGCTGCCCACCATCAGGCCGAACAATAGCGACACGCCCGCCAGACAAAGCGGATGCGTCGCCAGCAACCAGGAAATGTCCTGCAGCATCACCCCACCACCTGACCCATTTTGAAGATAGGCATATACATCGCGATCACCAGACCGCCGATCAATACCCCCAGAATCACCATGATCGCCGGCTCCAGCAGGCTGGACAACGCGGCCACCGCATTATCCACTTCTTCCTCGTAAAAGTCGGCCACTTTATCCAGCATCTGGTCCAAGGAGCCCGACTCCTCGCCTATCGAGGTCATCTGCAGCACCATATTCGGAAACAGATCGGTGCGCTGCATCGAGAAGTTGAGGCTGGAACCGGTGCTGACGTCCATCTGGATGCGGCGGGTGGCCTCGGCGTAGACCTGGTTGCCGGCGGCGCCGCCGACCGAGTCCAGCGCCTCCACCAGCGGCACGCCGGCGGCGAACAGCGTCGACAGCGTGCGCGCCCAGCGGGCGATCGTGGCCTTGCGTATGATGTCGCCTATCACCGGCAGCCTCAGCAGGATGCGGTCCATCTGCTCCTGCATCTTCGGCGTGCGCTTGAAGGCGTAGAAAAACGCGAACAGGCCGCCGAAGATGACGCCGAAGATCAGCCACCAGAAATGGACGAACTGGTCAGACAGCCAGATCACGAACAGCGTCGGCGCGGGCAGGTTGGCGCCGAAGCCGGAGAACAGGTCCTTGAACGCCGGTATCACGTAGATCATGATCACCGCGGTGATGATGAAGGCGGTGCCGACGATGGCCGACGGATAGATCATCGCCGACTTGATCTTGGCCTTGATCGCCATCACCTTTTCCTTGTAGGTGGCGAGCTTGTCCAGCAGCGTGTCCAGCACGCCGCCGGTCTCGCCGGCGGCGATGATGTTGCAGAACAGCTTGTCGAAATACAGCGGCCGCTTGCGGAAGGCCTCGGCCAGCGACAGGCCGGTCTCGACATCGGCGCGGACCTCCAGCAGCATCCGCGTCACCGCCGGGTTGCCATGCCCCTTGGCGGCGATGTCGAAGGCCTGCAGCAAGGGCACGCCGGCGCGCATCATCGTCGACAGCTGCCGGGTGAACAGCGCGATGTCCTTCTCGGTGATCCGCTTGCCGAAGCCGGCGCGGCGCTTGCGGATCTTGACCACATTGATGCCCTGGCGCCGCAGCTGGGTCTTGGCCACCGTTTCGGACTCGGCGCGCAATTCGCCGCGTATCAGCCTGCCGGACTTGTCCTTGCCTTCCCATTCCCAGATGTAACCGGGACTTGCCTTCTTGGCCGTCGCTGTCGCCATCGGTCCATCCTTCCCTGTCCGTTTCCGGCCGGCCTCTCGCCGGCTCAGTCGTTGGTCACCGCCTCGATTTCAGCCAGCGAGGTGACGCCCTGTCTGACCTTGATCAGACCGGCGTGGCGCAGATCGACCATGCCCTCCTCGCGCGCCAGGTCGGCGATGTCGACCGCGGTGCCGTTCTTCATGATCAGCCGCGTCATCGCGTCGCTGATCGGCATCACTTCGTAGAGGCCGGTGCGGCCCCGGTAGCCGGTGTTGCGGCATTCCTCGCAGCCGACCGGACCGTAGGGCCGCCAGCTGCCGTCCAACTGCTCCTTGGCGAAGCCGGCCCGCAACAGCGCCTCCTCCGGAATGTCCACCGGCTGCTTGCAATGGTTGCACAGCCGGCGCGCCAGCCGCTGCGCCATGATCAGCAACACCGAGCTCGCGACGTTGAACGGCGCCACTCCCATATTCAGCATCCGCGTCAGCGTGGCCGGCGCGTTGTTGGTATGCAGCGTCGAAAACACCATATGGCCGGTCTGCGCCGCCTTGATCGCGATGTCGGCCGTCTCGAAATCGCGGATCTCGCCGACCATGATCACATCGGGGTCCTGCCGCAGAAAGGCCTTCAGCGCCGACGCGAAGCTGAGGCCGGCCCGCTCGTTGACGTTGACCTGGTTGATGCCGGGCAGGTTGATTTCCACCGGGTCCTCGGCGGTGGAGATATTGATGTCGGACTTGTTCAGGATGTTCAGGCAGGTGTACAGCGACACCGTCTTGCCGCTGCCGGTCGGCCCGGTGACCAGCACCATGCCGTACGGCCGGGCGATCGCGTCGAGCAGCAGCTTCTTCTGCTCCGGCTCGAAGCCGAGCTGCTCGATGTCCAGCGACGCCGACGACGAATCCAGTATCCGCATCACGATCTTCTCGCCGTACAGGGTCGGCAAGGTGCTGACGCGGAAATCGATGGCCCGGCTCTTCGAAATCACCAGCTTCATCCGGCCGTCCTGCGGCACCCGCTTTTCCGAGATGTCGAGCTTGGAAATCACCTTGATGCGGGAGGCGATCTTCTCCTTCAGCAGCAAGGGCGGCTGCGCCACCTCCTTCAATATCCCGTCGACCCGGTAGCGGATGCGGTAATACTTCTCGTACGGCTCGAAATGGATGTCGGAGGCGCCGCCGCCTATCGCGTCCAGCAGCATCTTGTGGATGAATTTCACCACCGGCGCGTCGTCGACCTCGACCTGGGGGCCGGACTCGATCTGCGCGTCCGGATCGGCGAACTCCAGATCGCCGAAGTCTTCGTTCTCCAATTCCTTCAGCGCCGACGTCGAATTGTCCTGATAGCGCCCCAACGTCTTCGACAGCTTGTCGTCCTCGACGACGACGATCTCCACCGTCAGGCCGGTCTTGAACGTGATCGCGTGATAGGCCGAGGTCTGGGTCGGGTCCGACGTGCCGATATAAAGCTTGTTGCCGCGCTTCAGCAGCGGCAGCAGCCGGCGGCTGCCTATCAGGTCCTCGTCGACCAGGCCCTTCGGCAACTGCTCGGTATCCAGCGTCCCCATGTCCAGCAAGGGGTAGCCGAAGATGCGCGAAGCGAAGACCGCGACGTCGCGGGCGCTCATCTTCTTGCTGAGAATCAGCTGCTCGACGAAGCTGATATGGGATGCGGTCGCCTGGCGCTGAATGGCGTCGGCATCCTGTTGCAACAGCATATTGTGCTGAACCAGGGCCCTTCCCAGGCCGGAAATTCCTGCCGAAGCTTCCATAGGCGAAATCGATCCCGTTTTGAACTTTCTGATCGCGATCAGGCACAGGCTGTGCCGATATTATATGCAAAATACCGCCGCCGCTCCGACACAAATCCCGCTCGGCAAGCGTTTTGACGGCGATTTCGCCGTTTCGGCCATGCCCGGCGCCGTCGGAAAATAAAAAAAGGACCGCCGAAGCAGTCCTTTTCGATCGGAATAATCCGGTCCGGCGATCAGAAGCTGTGAACCAGGCCCAGACCGAAGGAGTTTTCCGAAGAAATGCCGCCCTTCCACTTCACATTGCCGGCGGAAGTGTAGACGCTGGTGCGCTTGGACAGAGCGTAGTTCAGAGACAGCAGGTACTGGTCGTAACCGCTGTTGCTGATGTCGGTACCGTTCAAGCTGGCGTTATAGCCCTTGGCATAGGTGAAGTACGGGGTCAGCGGGCCGAAGCTGTAGCCGACGGTGAACGCCGCTTCCTTGGTCTTCAGCTTGGCAGCGTTGATCTGGGCCTGGGTCGCGCCGGCATTCAGCAGCGCCAGATTCACCACGGCGCCGAGCGTGCTGTTGTAGTACGAGCCGAAGCCGTAGCCTTCGATCTGCTGGTAGCCCAGGGCGACATACAGATTGTTGGCGTTGTAGCCGGCTTCCAGACGGTGCCAGTTCTTCGTGGTGCCCAGCTGGTCGGCGTCGCCCCAGTTTTCGTAGTTGTACTTGCCGAAGAAGCCGGAGTTTTCGTAGCTCAGGCCCAGGTTCCAGGTCTGGTTGTTGGTACGGGAGCCGTTGCTGCCGGTCACGCGGTTTTCGTCGGTGCCGTACAGCAGGGCGAAGCTGAAGCCGGCCCAGTTCGGGCTGTCGTAGCGCATCGCGTTGTTCACGCGGCCGTCAAGGCGGGTGAACATGCCCAGGCCGGCGACGCTCTCGTCGCTGTAGCCGCCGAAGTAGCTACCCGGGTCGACTTGCTCCATGTCGGAGTTGGCGTAGTTGGACAGGCGGCCGAAACGGAACTTACCCCAGGCGTCGCCGGCCAGGCCGAGGAAGCTGTCGCGGGTCGCGAAGCCATCGGACGAGGCCTTGTTCGCGGCGCCGTTGGTGCCGTCGATATGCAGGCGGCTTTCGACCTGCCAGATCGCCTTCAGGCCGCTGCCCAGATCTTCAGTGCCCTTGAAACCGATGCTGGAGATCCAGTCGTTGACCTGGACGCCGCTGCGCGGGTTGCCGTTGCTGTCGAAACCGAGCGAAGAGCTGTAGGTCTTGTTGCTCTCGATACCGCCTTTGATCGTGCCGTAGATGGTGACGTCCGCCATGGCTGCTGCAGGCAGGGCGGCCAGCGCCAAAGCGATGAGCTTCTTGTTCATTGCAGATCCTTTCAAGTCAGTTGATTTTGTCCTGTTGACTTGCCGGTCGCCCGACAGCCCGGACATTTATGTGCCGACGGTATATTCCGTCGATCGCTGAAAGCAATATAAGACCGGCGTTGCAAAAAAACAAAGATCAGCCGATGCCCGCGCTGGAAAATTCCCAAAAAAACAACAAAAACCCGCCATACCCTTGTTTGAAAAGCCTTCCGACCGCCCTCCGCCGGCCGACGGGACTGCGTAAAAAACAACACATCCATCATTGTGTTTCTTTTTGCCAACAGAAATGCCGCGATCCCGCCGCCGCGCCGGCCATGCAAGAAATCCCCAGGGCATGAAAAAACCGCCAGCCGGCTAGCGGGTGGCGGTTCCGAAGCTTGTCGGCCTGCGGCGCGTCACTTGGCGGCGGGCGCGGGCTTCTCGGCAGCCTTCGCCGGTTTGGCCGCGGGCTTGGCCGCCGGCGCGGCGCCACCGACCGTCAGCTCCTTGCGCAGCTTGTCCAGCGTCTTGTCCCCGATGCCGGGCACCTTCTTCAGATCGTCTACGGTCTTGAACGGGCCGTTCTTCGTGCGGTAGTCGACGATGGCCTTGGCCTTGACCGGCCCGATGCCGTTCAGCGACTCCAGTTGCTGGGCGGTGGCGGTGTTCAGATTGACGGCGGCCCAGGCCAGATTGCACGACAGCAGCAGAACGGCGAGGATGGCGAACAGCTTCTTCATGGCAAGCTCCTTGTGGCGGGTGCGTGGATAGTTTGTTCGGCGCGGCGCGCGGTCAGCCGCGCTGCAGGATCAATTCTAAGACCACCTTGCTACCGACGTATGCCAGCATCAATGACAGGAAACCGGCCAGCGTCCAGCGTATCGCCACCCGCCCGCGCCAGCCTTTCAGCCGCCGCCCCAGCAGCAGCGCGGCGAACAGCAGCCAGGAAATCACGCTGAACACCGTCTTGTGGGTCAGCGCCGCCGCCTTGCCGAACACCTCCTCCGAGAACGCCACGCCGCTGACCAGCGCCAGGGTCAGCAACAGGAAGCCGACGGCGATCACCTGGAACATCATTTTTTCCAAGGTCAGCAGCGGCGGCAGCTGCCGGGCCAGCATCGACACCCGCCGGTGGTGCAGCGCCCGCTCCAGCAACAACATCAACAGCGCGATCAGCGCGCCGATGGCGAACAGGCTGTAGGCCAGCATCGACACCAGGATATGCATGACGAAGGCCGGGTTGGACAGGTCGCTGACCATGTGGCGCCCCGGGAAGACGATGGCGAAGGCCAGCGCCGCCATCGCCAACGGCATCATGAACAGCTGCAAGCCTTCCACCTTGTAGAAGAAGCTGCAGGTCCAATAGATCAGCAGCATGATCCACACCACCACGCTCAGCGCGTGGCCGACGCCCAGCGACAAACCGCCGCTGACGCTCAACGGCGCCACCACCACCACCGCCTGCAGCAACAACAGCGCGCCCAGCAGGCTGTGCTCCAGCCGGGGGTTGCGCGGCCAGCGCGCGGCGCCTTTCCAGTTGGCCAGGTAATGCCAGGTAAAGGCCCCGTAGGACAGGATCAGGAACAGGGACAGAACGAGCAGGAGGTTGGTCATATAAAGGTATGTGATCAAATCCGGGCGCGGCCCGGGCGGCTCGTGGTAAAATCGACAGTTTGAGAGTCTACACCAAGCTGCCGTTCGTTGGCAGAGAGTAAGGACAGCACCATGCTAGACAACCTGACCAACCGCCTGTCCGGCGTGATGAAAACCCTGCGCGGCAACGCGCGGCTGACCGAATCCAATATCCAGGACGCGATGCGCGAAGTGCGCATGGCGCTCTTGGAGGCCGACGTGGCGCTGCCCGTCGTCAAGACCTTCATCGCCGAGGTGAAGGAGCGCGCGCTGGGCCAGGACGTGATGGGCAGCCTGACTCCGGGCCAGGCGCTGGTCGGCGTCGTCAACGAAGAGCTCGTCAAGCTGATGGGCGAAAAGAACGACGAGCTCAACCTGGCCGCCGTTCCGCCGGCCATCGTGCTGATGGCCGGCCTGCAGGGCGCCGGCAAGACCACCACCGTCGGCAAGCTGGCGAAGCGGCTGAAGGAAGGCCAGAAGAAGAAGGTGCTGGTCGTGTCGGCCGACGTCTACCGCCCGGCCGCCATCGAACAGCTGAAGCTGCTGGCCGCCCAGGTCGGCGTCGAATGGTTCCCGTCCGACGAGAAGCAGAAGCCGGTCGACATCGCCCGCGCCGCGATCGATCACGCGCGCCGCCACTTCTTCGACGTGCTGCTGGTCGACACCGCCGGCCGTCTCGCCATCGACGAGGCGATGATGGAGGAGATCAAGGCGCTGCACGCGGCGGTCAATCCGGTGGAGACGCTGTTCGTCGTCGACGCGATGCAGGGCCAGGACGCGGTCAACACCGCCAAGGCCTTCAACGACGCGCTGCCGCTGACCGGCGTGGTGCTGACCAAGATGGACGGCGACTCGCGCGGCGGCGCCGCCTTGTCGGTGCGCCACGTCACCGGCAAGCCGATCAAGTTCATCGGCGTCGGCGAAAAGGTCTCCGGCCTGGAGCCCTTCCATCCTGACCGCATCGCCAGCCGCATCCTCGGCATGGGCGACGTGCTGTCGCTGATCGAGGAAGTCCAGAAAGGCATAGACCACCAGGAAGCCGAGGCGATGGCCAAGAAGCTGAAGTCCGGCAAGGGCTTCGACCTGGAGGACTTCAAGGCCCAGATGCAGCAGATGAAGAAGATGGGCGGCATGTCCAATCTGCTGGAGAAGATGCCGGGCCAGATCGGCCAGATGGCCAAGGGCATACAGGGCGCCGAGGCGGAAAAATCGATGCGCCGCATCGAGGGCATCATCAATTCGATGACGATGGAGGAGCGCCGCAAGCCCGAGCTGATCAAGGCCAGCCGCAAGCGCCGCATCGCCACCGGCTCCGGCGTCACCGTGCAGGAAGTGAACCGCCTGCTGGCGCAGTTCGAACAGATGCAGAAGATGATGAAGCAGTTCTCGTCCAAGGGCGGGCTGATGAAGATGATGCGCGGCATGAAGGGCATGATGCCCGGCATGTAAGCAAAAACAACGGGCGCCAGTCGCCCGTTTCTTTTGAGATCGAGACATGTTGTTTGACGTCGTGGTATTGACCGACAGCCGGCAGCTGGCATTCCGGGCGGACGACTGGTACAGCCGCCAGGTGCACCGCGAGGATGGCCTGGTGCTGGACGCGCTGCGCGACGCCGGCCTGACGGTCTGCCGCCTCGCCTGGGACGATGCCGGTTTCGACTGGCGCCAGGCCCGCTCGCTGCTGTTCCGCACCACCTGGGATTATTTCGAGCGCTTCGGCGAATTCGCGCCTTGGCTTGAACGCGCGTCGCGGCAATGCCGGCTGTTCAACGCCGCCGAGCTGATACGCTGGAATCTGGACAAGCGCTACCTCGTCGAGCTGGAAAATAAGGGCGTCGCCATCGTGCCCACCCGCTACATTGAAAAAGGCGAACGGCGGTCCCTGGCGCAACTGGTCGACGCCAGCGGCTGGCAGGAGCTGATCCTGAAGCCGGCGGTATCCGGCAACGCGCGCCACACCTACCGTTTCGACGCCGGCGACGCCGGCCGTCTGGAATGCGTGTTCGGCGAACTGGTGGAAGCCGAATCGATGCTGCTGCAGCCGTTCCAGCGCCAGGTGCTGGAGGACGGAGAGCTGTCGCTGATGGTGGTCGACGGCCGCTTCAGCCACGCGATCCGCAAAACGCCGAAGTCCGGCGACTTCCGCGTGCAGGACGATTACGGCGGCAGCGTCCATCCTCACGCCGCCAGCGACGAGGAGATCGCCTTCGCCGAGGCGGCAGTGCGCGCGGTGCCGTTCGACGTGCTGTACGCGCGCGTCGACCTGATCCGCGACGACGCCGGACGGCTCGCCATCATGGAACTGGAAATGATAGAGCCCGAGCTGTTCTTCCGCTTCCGTCCCGAGGCGGCCGGCCAACTGGCCGCCGGCCTCAGGCGCCGGCTGGCGGACGGCGCGGCCTGAAACGAATTTGTACTAGCAACCCGCCGCAGTTTGGCAAATCACGTTTGGAAATACTCAGCATGAATCTGACTACGTTGACCGCCCTCTCCCCGCTGGACGGCCGTTACGCCGCCCAGGTGGAAGGCCTGCGCAACCTGTTCTCCGAATTCGGTCTGATGAAGTGCCGCGTCAAGGTGGAACTGGAATGGCTGAAGATGCTGGCCGCCGAGCCCGGCATCGAGGAGGTCAGGCCGTTCTCCGACGCCACCATCCGCGAGATCGACGACGTGATCGCCAACTTCAGCGTCGAGCACGGCGAAGAGGTGAAGGCGATCGAGGTGCGCACCAACCACGACGTCAAGGCGATCGAATACTGGCTGAAGGAACGCCTGTCCGGCAATCCGGAAGTGATGGCGGCCGGCGAGTTCATCCACTTCGCCTGCACCTCCGAGGACATCAACAACCTCAGCCACGCGCTGATGCTGAAGACCGCGCGCAATACCGTGCTGCTGCCGATGCTGGACGAGGTGATCCACAAGCTGCAGAAGCTGTCGCACGAACTGGCCAGCGTGCCGATGATGTGCCGCACCCACGGCCAGCCGGCGACGCCGTCGACGATGGGCAAGGAATTGGCCAACACCGTCTACCGGCTGAAGCGCCAGCGCGAGCAGCTGGTGCACCAGGAAATCCTCGGCAAGATCAACGGCGCCGTCGGCAACTACAACGCCCACCTGGCCGCCTACCCGGACATCGACTGGGAAAGCCTGTGCGGCCGCTTCGTCACCGGCCTGGGCCTGACCTTCAACCCGTACACGATACAGATCGAACCGCACGACTACATGGCCGAGCTGTACCAGGTCGCGATGCGGATCAACACCATCCTGATCGACCTGAACCGCGACGTCTGGGGCTATATCTCGCTGGGCTACTTCAAGCAGAAGGTGAAGAAGGACGAAGTGGGCAGTTCGACGATGCCGCACAAGGTCAATCCGATCGACTTCGAGAATTCCGAAGGCAACCTCGGCATGGCCAACGCCATCATGGGCCACCTGGCGGAAAAGCTGCCGATCTCCCGCTGGCAGCGCGACCTGACCGACTCCACCGTGCTGCGCAATATGGGCGTCGGCTTCGGCTACACCATGCTGGGCCTGAAGTCCTGCCTGAAGGGCCTGAACAAGCTGGAGATCAACCCGCAGCTGATCGCCACCGAGCTGGACAATGCCTGGGAGCTGCTGGCCGAGCCGGTGCAGACCGTGATGCGCCGCTACGGCGTGGCCAATCCGTACGAGCAGCTGAAGGAGCTGACGCGCGGCAAGGGCGGCATCACCCGCGAAACGCTGCACGCCTTCATCCGCAGCCTGGAACTGCCGGAGACGGTCAAGGCCAGCCTGCTGGAGCTGACTCCGTCCAACTATCTGGGCAAGGCCGAGGAGCTGGCGCGCCGCATCTGAGCGCGACCGCCCTCCGCCCCGAACGCCGCCTGCTGTCGCAGGCGGCGTTTTTTTTACCTGCCCGTCCACAGTCCACAGTGAACACATGACGTCGGGTACAGAATTTAGTGGTCAAAAAGTCGATTGCGCCTGACAATGGAGTGTGAATAACACCAAAAAAAACTCGCACTGCGCCCGCCGCGGACCGCCAGGACCGCCAGGCGCAACCACCCGCGACAATGGGCAACCCGAAGAGAGAATGGATGATCATGCAATCTATGTACGACCAATCCTCGAATCCCCCCGCCGCCGATGACGAAACCGCCGCCGCCTCCCCGCTGCCGCCCTCTTCCCGTCATCTGCTCCAGCTGAACGAGCGCGGCCAGGCCGGCCTGTACCAATACTTCATCGAGCACGACACCAACCGCATCCTGCAACACCTGGACACGCTGCGCGGCATGGCCTTCGCGCGCGAGACCGAGGACGGACAGGGCATAGACATGGAGCGGCCGTTCCCGTCGGTCTGCCTGATCGGCCTCGGACGCTGCGGCTCCAATATCGCGCTGGACGTGGCGACGCTGGTCTACAACGCCCGCAAGTTCTACCTGAACGAATTCAATCAGGACGACAAGAGCGCGCCGGAGCAGGAACAGCGGCCGAGACGCTGGCTGCGCCGCAACCTGCTGTCGCAGCACAAGGCGGCGAAGCCGGCCTTCCTGATCGAACCGATGGTGATGCTGGGCGATCTGGACAAGGACATCAAAGGCCGCATCCGCTTCTCGCGCCGCGGCGAACAAGGCGACTTCATCAACAACTACAACAAGCTGAAGATCATGGATCTGGCCGAGATCCACGCCGGCGGCGCCGGCAACGCGCCGATACTGGGCCAGTACCTGGCCAAGATCATCCTGAACAAGGACACGCTGAGCTTCTCCGACCCGGACTGGACGCTGATCCACTCCTATCTGGTCGATTCCTGCGGCATCAAGGCCAACCAGTCGAGGCTGTATTTCTACATCTTCAGCGCCGGCGGCGGCACCGGCTCCGGCATGGCGTCGGAATTCGGCCTGGCCCAGCAGTACGCCTACATGAGCAAGACCTTCGAGACCCGCGGCGAGGGCGGCAAGGCGGACCAGGACGACTACGGCTTCGTGTTCGAGCCGATATTCACCAGCGGCATCTGCATCCTGCCCAATATCTCCGGCCAGCACGCCGAGGGTTCGGAAGCGCTGCACATCAACGCCGGCCGGCTGCTGTGCAAATACCTGTCCGAGGAGTGGGACTTCTCCTACAACTTCGACAACGAGGAGGCCGGCGCCGAAAGCGTGATGCGCCGCATCCGCCCGTGGAACGCGATGATGCTGATCTCCAACGACATCATGCGCTACGCCGAGGAAAGCGAAGGCGGCGACATCGAGCATCTCGACGTCAACGCGATGGAGCGCCACGCCAACCAGTACATCTCGCAGCAGATCTTCAACATCCTGACCGCCCAGGCCGTCACCAGCGACTACGACGAGAACTACTTCCTGCGCGCCGGCATAGACATGGGCGAGACGATACGGCTGGACGCCAACGACTTGTTCATGAGCCTGGCCGGTCCGGTGGCGGTGGCCTACGCCGAATCGGTGGTGACCGACCCGCTGGGCTCGGACGGCTTCGTCAACAAGCTGGACATCGACGACCTGTTCTTCCGCTCGATCGACCTGCCGCATTTCAACCAGCAGACCCAGTCTATCGAGGGCATCAGCCTGCTGCCGATAGAATCGGCCAGCTACCGCGCGGCGCTCGCCGACTACAAGCAGTCGGGCTATTCGGCAGACAAGCTGAATCAGCTGTTCTTCTTCCAGAACTGCTCGTCGGTGGTGGCCATCCTGTCGCTGCCCAAAGGCTACAAGCTGTCCTATCTGGACCTGAACCGGCTGAAGCGCCACCTGAACGACCTGTTCCCCAGCACCACGCTGAAACGCTACGCGCTGGTGATAGGCGCGTCGGCCAATCTGTCGCTGACGACGCTGGTCGCCAAGAGCCCCTGCCTCAGCGACGACTTCCTGACGCTGATCGTCGCCTACATCAAGCGCTGCTTCGCCCACGGCAACCACCGTTTCGACGACAGCCTGGACAAGGCGATACTCGACCTGATCACCGCCGAGCACTTCGACGAGACGGTGCTGGAACGCTTGCTCAACGAGTACGAGAACCCGGCCAAGATCCTCGACACCAACTGGTTCGCGATCAAGCCGATGTACGAGAAGAAATACCGCGAGCTGATACGCGACAGCAAGAAGTTCGTGTCGATCAACGACATCCGGCTGACCCGCGAGCACGTGCAGAAGGCGGTGTGCTATCTGCGCGAGATCTACCGCCACCGCATCGGCAAGACCCGCGTCGTCTCGCTGAACCACTACGCGCGCAAACCGGCCTGATCCGTTTGCGCCGCCGTCCCCGACCCCGCCCCGCCCCGTGCGCGGCGGGGTTTCTACTGTCGAATATAATAAAGTAGATTATTTTTTCACTGTCCCGCCCAAAAGTGTCAACGCCGCGGTCGCCTGACCAGTTAATCCAGCTTGAACGCCAGCGGATATGCCAGCGCGCTGCCATGGCGACGCCGCATCACTCATTAACAAAAACTCCGTCAGCGCCAAGCACAATCGGTCCGCAGAACGCCCCGCCGCTGGCATAAGCTGCAACAAGGCGCTGCGCGGGCCGCAATAAGCGCGCCGCAATCGATAGAGAGGCAAGCCGTACAATATGTGGATTGTCGAAACGGCCCTGAAACGGCCTTATACCTTCATCGTGATGGCCATCATCATCCTGCTGGCCACCCCGCTGGCGATCATGCGCACGCCGGTGGACGTGCTGCCGGAAATCGACATTCCGGTGATCAGCGTGATCTGGGGCTACGGCGGTCTGGCGCCGCAGCAGATGGCCGATCGCATCACGCAGACGCACGAGCGGATACTGACCACCACCGTCAACGACATCGAGCACATCGAATCGCAGTCGCTGGCCGGCATCTCCATCATCAAGATCTTCTTCCAGCCGAACGTCAACATCCAGACCGCCATCGCCCAGGTGGTGTCGGTGTCGCAGGCGGTGGTCAAGCAGATGCCGCCCGGCGCGACGCCGCCGCTGGTCATCAAGTACACCGCGTCCAGTGTGCCGGTGATCCAGATCGGCATGGCCAGCAAATCGATGTCCGAGCAGGACGTGTTCGACACCGCCATCAACACGCTCAGGCCCCAGCTGGTGACGATACCGGGCATCGCCATCCCCTATCCCTACGGCGGCAAGGTCAGGCTGCTGTCGGTGGACCTGGACACCCGCGCGATCGCCGCCAAGGGGCTGACGCCGACCGACGTGATCAACGCGGTCAACAGCCAGAACCTGGCGCTGCCGTCCGGCACCGCCAAGATAGGCGACACCGAGTACGACATCGAGCTGAACGGCTCGCCGGACACCATAGCCGGTCTGAACAACATCCCGGTGCGGAGCGCCAACGGCGCCACCGTCTTCCTGCGCGAAGTCGCCCACGTGCGCGACGGCTTCTCTCCGCAGACCAATATCGTCAAGCAGAACGGCCAGCGCGGCCTGATGATGTCCATCTACAAGAACGGCGGCGCGTCGACGCTGGACGTGGTGGGCCACCTGAAGGACAAGCTGCCCGGCCTGCTGCCGCTGCTGCCCAAGGACCTGCACGTCAGCCTGCTGGCCGACCAGTCCGTCTTCGTCAAGACGGCGGTGGAAGGCGTGATCCACGAGGCGCTGGTGGCCGCCGTGCTGACCGCGGTGATGCTGCTGCTTTTCCTCGGCAACTGGCGCACCACTTCCATCATCGCCGTCTCCATCCCGCTGTCCATCTTCTCGTCCATCGTCGCGCTGCACATGGTGGGCGAGACCATCAACGTGATGACGCTGGGCGGCCTGGCGCTGGCGGTCGGCATCCTGGTCGACGACGCCACGGTGACCATCGAGAACATCGAGCGCCACCTGCACATGGGCTCGCCGCTGTACACCGCCATCCTGGACGGCGCCGGCGAGATCGCCGTGCCGGCCTTCGTCTCCACGCTGTGCATCTGCATCGTCTTCGTGCCGATGTTCTTTCTGGAGGGCGTGGCGCGCTATCTGTTCGTGCCGATGGCCGAGGCGGTGGTGTTCGCGATGCTGGCCTCCTACGTGCTGTCGCGGACGCTGGTGCCGACGCTGGCGCTACTGCTGATGGGACACCGCCATCACGACGGCCGCGTCTCCGCCTGGATACACCGCGTGCACGAAGGCTTCAACGCCCGCTTCGAGCGGCTGCGCGAGTGGTACGTGCACCTGCTCAGCCACCTGCTGACGCACCGCAAGGGCTTCATCGCCGCCTTCCTCGGCTTCTGCCTCGCCTCCTGCGGCCTGTATCTGCTGCTGGGCCGCGACCTGTTCCCCGAAGTCGACACCGGCCAGATCAAGCTGCACGTGCGCGCGCCCACCGGCACCCGCATCGAGAACACCGCCATCCTGGCCGACCAGGTCGACGCCGAGATCCGCAAGGTGATCCCGCCGCAGGACCTGGACTCCATCATCGACAACATCGGCCTGCCGTACAGCGGCATCAATCTGTCGTACAGCAACTCCGGCACCATAGGAACGCTGGACACCGACGTGCTGATCTCGCTGAAACCCGGCCACCAGCCCAGCGCCGACTACATCGCCGCGCTGCCTGCCAGGCTGGAGCGCCGCTTCCCCGGCGTGGAGTTCTTCTTCCAGCCGGCCGACATCATCACCCAGATCCTGAATTTCGGCTCGCCGGCCGCGATCGACGTGCAGATCTTCGGCAAGAACTATGCCGAGAACGCCGCCTTCGCCGGCCGCCTGCAGACCCGGATCAAGGCGATTCCGGGCGCCGCCGACGTCCACATCCACCAGCGGCTGGACGCGCCGGCGATCAAGCTGGACATGGACCGGACCCGGCTGCAGGGCATGGGCATCGCGCCGCTGGACGTCGCGCAGAACCTGCTGTTGCCGTTGTCCGGCAGCCAGCAGACCCAGCCGGCCTTCTGGCTGAACCCGGCCAACAGCATCGTCTACAATCTGCAGGCGCAGGCGCCGCAATACCGGATCGGCTCGCTGGACCAGCTGCTGCAGCTGCCGGTCAACGCGCCGGGCAGCCGCGGCGCCGGCGAGCAGACGCTGGGCAATCTGGTGCAGACCAGCCCGGGCCGGACAGCCGCCATCGTCACCCGCTACAACATCCTGCCGTCGATAGACATCTACGCCAGCGCGCGCGGCCGCGACCTCGGCTCGGTGGCCTCGGCGATCCAGAAGGCGATCAACGAGGAGGAGGCCCATCTGCCGAAGGGCAGCCGTGTCGGGCTGCGCGGCCAGGTGGAGACGATGCGCTCGTCCTACATCGGCCTCGGCGTCGGCATCCTCGGCGCCATCGTGCTGGTCTACCTGCTGATCGTGGTGAACTTCCAGTCCTGGCTGGACCCGTTCATCATCGTCAGCGCGCTGCCGGCGGCGCTGGCCGGCATCGCCTGGATGCTGATCGTCACCGGCACCGACCTGTCGGTGCCGGCGCTGACCGGCGCCATCATGACCATGGGGGTGGCCACCGCCAACAGCATCCTGGTGGTGTCGTTCGCCCGGCACCGGCTGCAGGACGGCCTGCCGCCGCTGTCGGCGGCGCTGGAGGCCGGCGCCACCCGGCTGCGCCCGGTCTTGATGACGGCGCTGGCGATGATCATAGGCATGATTCCGATGGCGATAGGCATAGGCGAGGGCTCGGAGCAGAACGCGCCGCTCGGCCGCGCCGTGATCGGCGGCCTCTTGTTCGCCACCGTCTCCACCCTGCTGTTCGTACCGGTGGTGTTCGCCAGCTTCCACCGCTACCTGGCACAACGCAAACAACACGCGGCCGACGCGCCCGCGGCTCCGGCACAGGATTCTCGCCATGACTGACCCACGCCACGCCCATCAGGGCCTGCCCGAACTCCATCTGCACCACAGCCGCCGCGGCGCCGTGGTGCGCAAGGCGCGCGTCGTCGCCGTCGTCGCCGTCGCGCTGCTGCTGATCGGCCTCGGCCGCACGCTGCTGGTCCGTCACGCCAACGCCGAGGCGCTGGCCCGCGAAGCAGCCCGCAGCGCGGTGCTCACCGTCGACGTGGTGACGCCCCGCCAGGGCCACGGCGAAGCGTCGCTGACGCTGCCGGCCACGCTGCAGGGCATGGCCGAGGCTCAGATCTACGCCCGCACCAACGGCTACATCAAACGCTGGTACAAGGACATAGGCCAGCCGGTGAGGAAGGGCGAGCTGCTGGCCGAACTGGACATTCCGGACATCGACAAGCAGGTGCAGGAAGCCCAGGCCAACTTCGCGCTGGCCAGGACCGCCTATCTGCGCTGGAAGACCTTGCGCGCGCAGGACGCCGTATCGCAGCAGGAATTCGACGAGAAACAGGCCGCCTACCAGCAGACCGAGGCCGAGCTGAAGCGGCTGCGCGACCAGCAGGACTTCGCCCGCGTCGTCGCGCCGTTCGACGGCATCGTCACCCGCCGCAATATCGACACCGGCAGCCTGGTCAACGCCGGCAACGGCGGCAGCGCGCAGGCGCTGTTCGCCACCGCCCAGATCGACAAGCTGCACCTGTACGCCTACGTGCCGCAATCGCGCGCCGCCGATGTCCGCGTCGGCGAGACGGTGCGCATCGCACGCCAGGAGGCGCCGGACCGTCCGGCCACCGGCAAGGTGGTGCGGACCGCCGGCGCCCTCGACGCGGCGACGCGCACGCTGCAGGTGGAAGTGGCGGTGGCCAACGCCGACCACGGCCTGATGCCCGGCCAGTACGTCGACGTTTCGTTCAAACTGCCCGCCGGCCAGCGCCTGACGCTGCCGACCAATACGCTGCAGTTCGGCGCCAAGGGCAGCCGCGTCGCGCTGGCCGGCGCCGACGGCAAGGTCCATCTGCAACCGGTGTCCGTCGGCACCGATTTCGGCCACGAAGTGGAAATCCGCGCCGGCCTGAAACCGGGCGACCGCGTGATCGTCAACCCGCCGGACTCGATCAACGAAGGCCAGCCGGTCAGCGTCGTCGCCCCGGCCAAGGGGGAATGAGGCCATGCGCGCGCTTCCCCTGCTGATCGCCGCCGCGCTGAGCGGCTGCGCCGTCGGCCCCGACTACCAGCGGCCGGCCAGCGACTTGCCGGCGCAATGGAAGAGCGAGGCCGGCTGGCTGCCGGCGGCGCCCGCCGACGGCCTGCCCAAGCGCGAATGGTGGCGGCAATTCGGCGACGAGGAACTGAACCGGCTGGAGGCCGACGCGCTGGTGCGCAGCCCGACGCTGCAACTGGCGCTGGCCAGGTTGGACCAGGCCCAGGCGCAAAGCCGCATCCACGGTGCCGCCGCGCTGCCGACGCTCGCGGCGGGCGCCGCGGCCACCCGCAGCCGCCTGTCCGCCGAGCGGCCGCAATCCGCCTACGGCACCGCCGGCAGCAGCACCGTGCAAAGCGATCTGAAGCCGATGCTCAGCGTCAGCTACGAGATAGACTGGCTGGGCCGGGTGCGGCGCGACATCGAAAGCGCGCGAGCCGGCGCCGAACAGGCCGCCGCCGATCGCGCCAACGTCGAACTGCTGCTGACCGCCCAGCTGGCCAGCGCCTATCTGCAACTGCGCCAAGAGGACGAAGAGATCCGCCTGCTGGACGGCATCCTCGACGCGCAGCAGCGGGTGCTGGAGCTGACCGGCATCCGCCACCGGGCGGGCCTCGCCTCCGCCGGCGACGAAGCGCAGCAGGCCGCGACCGTCGCCGCCAGCCGTGCCCAGCGCGAGCTGCTGCTCAATCAACGCCGCGCCAGCGAAGACCTGCTGGCCACGCTCAGCGGCGCGCCGGCCGCCTCGTTCCGGCTCGCGCCGGGCAAGCTCCCCGACACGCTGCCTGCGGTGCCGGCCGGCGCCCCCAGCGCGCTGCTGCAGCGCCGTCCGGACATCGCGTCGGCCGAAAGGGCGATGGCCGCCGCCAATGCCCAGATCGGCGTCGCCAAGGCCGCGTATTTCCCTCAACTGACGCTGGCGCCGACCTATCTGGGCAGCGAATCGACCGGCCTCGCCAATCTGTTCTCCACGCCGGCGCTGATCTGGGGCATAGGCCTGCAGGCGACGCAGACCTTGTTCGACAACGGCAAGACCGCCGCCGGCGTCGCCTACGCCGAGGCAGGTTACCGCGCCGCACTGGCCGGCTACCGCCAGACCGTGCTGCAGGCGGTGCAGGAGGCCCAGGACGCGCTGGGCGCGCTGCACGGGCTGGACCAGGCGCGCCGCCTGCAGGACGAGGCGGTGCGCAAGCAGGACCAGGCCTACGCGATCAGCCGGCTGCGCTACCGCGAAGGCCTGGACAGCGCGCTGACGCTGGCGGCCGCGCGGCAGAGCCAGCTGGCGGCGCAGCGGACGCAGGCCCAGCTGCGCGGCGGCCAGCTGACGGCCGGCGTCGGCCTGCTGAAGGCGCTGGGCGGCGGCTGGCAAGCCCCGCAAGACGCAGACAGGCAAAATTAGTACTCTATACATTGCAATAAAACTGCTACAAAGAACTGGACGGACGGCGCGGGCAATCGCCCCGCCGCCCGCCGGTTAGCCGCAGCGACCTGGCCTCATCTCCTCCCGCCATCACGCCTTCTCCTCGGCCCCGGCCCGTCGCGCCCCGAAAAGCCATGTCAATAAGGTGGTCATTGTTTCTGCGGCGGAGTAACATAAAAGAATAAAAGATAGAAAAAATCCATCAAGTATGGATATCCGTCCATTCGCTTACGATGCGGATACCCTGGAGGAAATGGACGATGGAAGTCACCAGACGTCAGCTGTTCAAGCTGACCGCGGCGCAGCTGGGCGCCTCCAGCCTGGTCGCCATGGGCTTCGCGCCGCAGCAGGCGCTGGCCGAAGTCAGGCAGTTCAAGCTGATGGGCGCGCGCGAAACGCGCAACACCTGTACCTACTGCTCCGTCGGCTGCGGACTGATCCTGTACGGCCTCGGCGACGGCGCCAAGAACACGCACGGCGAGATCTACCATATCGAGGGCGACCCGGACCATCCGGTCAGCCGCGGCTCTCTCTGTCCGAAGGGCGCCGGCCTGCTCGATTTCATCCACAGCCCCAAGCGGCTGCGCTACCCGGAAGTGCGCGAAGCCGGCAGCGGCGAATGGAAGCGCATAAGCTGGGACGAGGCGATTTCCCGCATCGCCCGGCTGATGAAGGACGACCGCGACGCGCACATCGTCGAGAAAAACGCCGCCGGCGTGCCGATCAACCGCTGGCTGTCCACCGCGATGCTGACCGCCTCGGCCGGCTCCAACGAAACCGGCATCATCTCGCAGAAATTCATCCGCAGCCTGGGCATCGTCGCCACCGACGCCCAGGCCCGCGTCTGCCACGGCCCGACGGTGTCGGCGCTGGCCTCCACCTTCGGCCGCGGCGCGATGACCAACAGCTGGGTGGACATCAAGAACGCCGACTTCATCCTGGTGATGGGCGGCAACGCCGCCGAGGCCCACCCGGTGGGCTTCAAATGGGCGATAGAGGCGAAGAAGACCCGCGGCACGCGGCTGATCGTCGTCGACCCGCGCTACAACCGCACCGCCTCGGTGTCCGACCTCTACCTGCCGATCCGCGTCGGCTCGGACATCGCCTTCCTCGGCGGCGTGATCAACTGGCTGATCCAGCACGACAAGATCCACTGGGACTACGTCAAGGCCTACACCAACGCCGCGCTGATCGTCCGCGACGACTACCGCTTCGACGAAGGCCTGTTCTCCGGCTACGACGCGGCCAAGGGCAAGTACGACAAGAGCAGCTGGAACTACGAGCTGGGCGACGACGGCTACGCCAGGACCGATCCGACGCTGCAACACCCGCGCTGCGTCTGGCAGCTGTTGAAGCAGCACTACTCGCGCTACACGCCGGAAATGGTCAACACCATCTGCGGCACGCCGGTGGACGGCTTTCTGCAGGTGTGCAAGGAGCTGGGCGAGACCGCCCGCCCGGACAAGGCCGGCACCATCCTGTACGCGCTGGGCTGGACCCAGCACACCACCGGCTCGCAGAACATCCGCACCATGGCGATGATCCAGCTCCTGCTCGGCAATATCGGCATGCCCGGCGGCGGCGTCAACGCGCTGCGCGGCCACTCCAACATCCAGGGCCTGTCCGACCTGGGCCTGCTGTCCACCAGCCTGCCCGGCTACCTGACGCTGCCCAGCGAGGCCGACCACCCGGACCTGGCCACTTACCTCGCCAAGACCACGCCCAAGACCCTGCAGGCGAAGCAGTTCAACTACTGGAGCAACACGCCCAAGTTCTTCGTCAGCCTGATGAAATGGATGTGGGGCGACAACGCGAGCAAGGACAATAACTGGGGCTACGACTGGCTGCCCAAGTGGGACAAGATGTACGACGTGCTGCACATGGCCGAGCTGATGTACCAGGGCAAGATGAACGGCTTCATCGTGCAGGGCTTCAACCCGCTGGCCAGCTTCCCCGACGCCGCCAAGGTGACCGAGGCCTTCTCCAAGCTCAAGTACATGGTGATCATCGACCCGATCGCCACCGAGACCTCCACCTTCTGGCAGAACCACGGCGACGCGCACGACGTCGATCCGGCCAAGATCCAGACCACGGTGTTCCGGCTGCCGTCCACCTGTTTCGCCGAGGAGGACGGCTCCATCGTCAACTCCGCGCGCTGGCTGCAATGGCACTGGAAAGGCGCCGAGCCGCCGGGCGAGGCCAGGGGCGACAACGAAATCATCGGCGAATTGTTCGTCGCCATCCGCGATCTCTATCGCAAGGAAGGCGGCAAACTGGCCGAGCCCATCCTCAAGGTCAACTGGAACTACCGCAACCCCAAGGCTCCGACGCCCAGCGAGCTGGCGATGGAAATGAACGGCAAGGCGCTGGCCGATCTGCCGGACCCGGCCGACCCCGGCAAGACATTGGTGAAGAAGGGCGAACAGATCCCCGGCTTCGCCGTGCTGCAGGACGACGGCCGCACCGCCTGCGCCTGTTGGATCTTCTCCGGCTGCTGGCCGCAGGCCGGCAACCAGATGGCGCGCCGCGACAACACCGACACCGGCCTCGGCAACACGCCGGGCTGGTCGTGGTCGTGGCCGGCCAACCGTCGCATCCTGTACAACCGCGCCTCCTGCGATCCGTCGGGCAAGCCGTGGGACCCCGCGCGCAAGCTGATCAGCTGGAACGGCGAGAAATGGGTGGGCGGCGACGTGCCGGACTTCAAGGCAGACGCCGCGCCGGACTCCGGCATGATGCCCTTCATCATGAACCCGGAGGGCGTGGGCCGGCTGTTCTGCGCCGACAAGCTGGTGGACGGTCCCTTCCCCGAGCATTACGAGCCGATGGAAAGCCCGATCGGCACCAATCCGCTGCACCCCAAGGTGGTGTCCAGCCCGGCGGTGCGGCTGTTCGACAGCGACAGGAAGCGGCTGGGCACGCACCAGGACTTCCCCTACGTCGGGACGACTTACCGGCTGACCGAGCACTTCCAGTTCTGGACCAAGTCGGTGCTCTTGAGCGCCATCGCCCAGCCCGAGCAGTTCGTCGAGATCGGCGAAGTCCTGGCACGCGAAAAAGGCATCGCCCAGGGCGACATGGTCAAGGTCAGCTCCAAGCGCGGCTTCGTCAAGGCCAAGGCGGTGGTCACCAAGCGGCTGATGGCGCTGAAGGTCAACGGCCAGACCGTGCACCAGATCGGCATCCCGCTGCACTGGGGCTGGGAGGGCGTGGCGCGGCCGGGCTACCTGACCAATTCGCTGCCGCCCGCGGTCGGCGACTGCAATACGCAGACGCCCGAATACAAGGCCTTCCTGGTCAAGCTGGAAAAACTGTAAGGAACCCCGGCCATGCCATTGCAATCGCTGGACATCCATCGCCGCTCCGCCAGCCCGACCGAAAGCCCCAAGGTCCGCCAGACCCTGGAGGTGGCCAAGCTGATCGACACCTCCACCTGCATAGGCTGCAAGGCCTGCCAGGTGGCCTGTTCCGAGTGGAACGACATCCGCGAGGAAGTCGGCCACAACATCGGCGTCTACGACAATCCGACCGACCTGTCCGCCAAGGCCTGGACGGTGATGCGCTTCGCCGAGGAGGAAAGCAACGGCAAGCTGGAATGGCTGATCCGCAAGGACGGCTGCATGCACTGCGCCGACCCCGGCTGTCTGAAAGCCTGTCCGTCGCCGGGCGCCATCGTCCAGTACAGCAACGGCATCGTCGATTTCCACCAGGAAAACTGCATAGGCTGCGGCTACTGCATCGCCGGCTGTCCGTTCGACATCCCGCGCATCAGCAAGGAAGACAACAAGGCCTACAAGTGCACGCTGTGCTCGGACCGCGTCGCCGTCGGCCTGGAGCCGGCCTGCGTCAAGACCTGTCCCACCGGGGCCATACAGTTCGGCTCCAAGGAGGACATGAAGGAAGTGGCGGCGGAACGGGTGGCCGACCTGCAGCAGCGCGGCTATCAGCACGCCGGCCTGTACGATCCGCAAGGCGTCGGCGGCACGCACGTGATGTACGTGCTGCACCACGCAGACAAGCCGGAGCAGTACTCCGGCCTCCCCAACAACCCGGAAATCAGCCCCACCGTGCAACTGTGGAAGGGCTGGCTCAAGCCGCTGGCGACGATAGGCATCGCCGCCGCCGGCCTGTTCGGCTTCCTGCACTACATCACCGTCGGCCCCAACCGCGCCGATGACGAAGCGGAAAGCGAAACGCGCGAGGAGGACAAGCGATGAAGGAAAAACTGCTGCAACGCTACAGCGCCGCCGAGCGGATCAACCACTGGATCGTCGCCGTCTGCTTCGTGCTGCTGGCGCTGTCCGGCCTGGCGCTGTTCTACCCGGCCTTCTTCTGGCTGACCGGCGTGTTCGGCACGCCGCAGCTGGCGCGCATGGTGCACCCCTTCGTCGGCGTGCTGATGTTCGTCGGCTTTTTCGTCCAGTTCTTCCGCTATTGGCGGCGCAACCTGATCAACGGCCAGGACATCAAGTGGATGATGGCGGTGAAGGACGTACTGCGCGGCCATGAAACCGTCGAGGTCGGCAAATACAACGGCGGCCAGAAGGCGATGTTCTGGATCATGACCGTGTGCGTGGCCGTCATGCTGCTCACCGGCCTCATCGCCTGGCGCCAGTACTTTTCCGGCTATTTCCCCATCCCGGTGATCCGGCTGGCCCTGCTGCTGCACGCCTGGGCCGCCACCCTGCTGATCGCCAGCATCATCGTCCACGTCTACGCCGCGCTGTGGGTGAAGGGCACGATACGGGCGATGGTGGAGGGCGTGGTCACCGATGCCTGGGCGAAGAAGCACCATCCGGGCTGGTACAAGGAAATGACGGGAAAGAAATAAAACCTATCCGGCGACGGCAGGCGAGCCTTGGGGCTTGGCCTTGCGGACACCTGCCGGCGCTTCATCCGGAATCAACCGCCGCGATCAACGATGACACCCACCCAACCCCTCCTGCCGGCCGAACAGATCCGCGCCGGCGACATCCCGCTGATGAGCCCGTCCGTGCTGCGGCCGCCGACCGACATCTTCTCCCGCCGCGCCGACCGGCTGCTGCGATTGGCCGACGGCCACGCGATGGCCGATTTTCTGCGTTTGTGCGCCGCCATCTGCCAGCAGCAGCAGGCCTTGCACGACGCGTCGCGGCTCGATCCGCGCGCCGCGCTCGAAAAGCTGGCCCAGGCCTTGCAGCCGCAGCTTCCGGCGCAGGTCCTGGCCGCATCGGGCGCCTTGCTCGCGCTGGACGCCGCCGCGCTCAGCCGGCTGGCCGAGCGGCTGATCAACGGCGACTACCCGGTGGACGGTCCCCTGTTCGCCGCGCTGCCGCTGCTGGGCGCCGCCCTGCAGGCCCAGGCCACCCGCAGCATCCGGCAGCGGCCGCTGCCAGAGCCGCAAAGCCAGGACTCGCGCTGCCCATGCTGCGGCGGTCTGCCGCTGGCCTCGCTGCTGCTGCGCGGCGACAGCGGCCACGCCCAGCGCTACGTGGTGTGCTCGATGTGCAGCCACGCCTGGCCGCTTGGCCGGGTGCGCTGCCTGTCCTGCGGCAACAGCCGCGGCCTCAGCTATTACTCGCTGGCGGCGCTGGACCACGTCCCCGCCCCGCCCGACCATCAGCAGCCGCATCGGGAGCGCGGCGCGCGCGAAGTGGAAGCCTGCGGCGAATGCCACGGCGCGCTCAAGCAGATATCGCAGTTGCAGGATGCCGACGCGGAAGCCTGCGCCGACGACCTGGCCAGCCTGGCGCTGGATCTGCTGGCCGGCGAAGCGGGCTTCGGGCGCATCGGCTTCAATCCGCTGTTCCTGCCCGGCCGGGAGCCCGCCTGACGGCTGTGCGCACTTGAGCCGCGGCCCCCGGCGCGCGATACTTGCCGGCGAACCGCCAATCAACCGCATGGATACCCGCATGACCCATCGCATCGTATTCGTCGAAGACGACGCCGACCTCGCCGAACTGATCAGCGATTTTCTGTCCCGCCACGAAATGGAAGTGGTGATCGAGCCGCGCGGCGACGCCGCGCTCGACACCATCGCCCGCGAGAAGCCGGACATGGTGCTGCTGGACATCATGCTGCCGGGCAAGGACGGCCTGTCGATCTGCCGCGAGCTGAGGCCCAAGTTCGACGGCCCCATCATCATGCTGACTTCGCTGGACAGCGACATGAACCAGATCCTGGGCCTGGAGCTGGGTGCCAACGACTACATCCTGAAGACCACGCCGCCGTCGGTGCTGGTGGCGCGGCTGCGCGCCCAGTTGCGCAATCTGCGCCCGGCGCAGCCGACGGCCGAGGCTCAGCCGGCCAAGGGTTCGCGCAAGGCGGTGTTCGGCCAGCTGTCCATCGACCCGGTCAGCCGAGACGTGATCCTGGCCGGCGAGAAGATCCCGCTGTCGACATCGGACTTCGACCTGCTGTGGCTGTTGGCCAGCCACGCCGGCGAGACGCTGAACCGCGACATCCTGCTGAAGGAAATGCGCGGCGTCAGCTACGACGGCCTGGATCGCAGCATAGACGTGGCCATCTCGCGGCTGCGCAAGAAGCTGGGCGACAATCCCAGCGAGCCGTTCCGCATCAAGACCGTGCGCAACCGCGGCTATCTGTTCTCGCTGTCCGGCTGGGAGTAAGCGCGGATGCGCCGCCTGTTCATCCAGTTCTACCTGCTGCTGATGGCCTGCTTCCTGGTCGCCGTCGTCATGGTCGGCGTCGTGTACAAGCAGGCCGTCGACGATGTCGGCGAACGCTACCTGGCCGACCTCCTGCGCACCACGCTGTCGCTGATCGAGGCCGATCTGCGCGGCGTGCCGGAAGACCGCTGGAGCGAGACGCTGGCCAATGCCGACTACGGCTTCACCTTCCGCGTCAAGG
Source organism: Chromobacterium sp. CV08 (assembly GCF_051129845.1). Classification (NCBI taxonomy): domain Bacteria; kingdom Pseudomonadati; phylum Pseudomonadota; class Betaproteobacteria; order Neisseriales; family Chromobacteriaceae; genus Chromobacterium; species Chromobacterium sp. CV08. The sequence continues at coordinate 1,048,513 of NZ_CP150453.1, read as the reverse complement.
TCGAGAAAATGAGCAACTACATTCTCGACGACGAATCGCGCCAGGCGCTGGACCGCGGCGAGATCGTGATGCTGGAGGACAAATACCTGTTCCTGCAGAAACTGCAGGACAGCAACTACCTGCTGGTGGCCGGCCCGCTGCGCTACCTGTTCTTCCTGCACCGGCTCAAATGGTTCGACTACGCGCTGCTGGGGCTCCTGGGCCTGTCGCTGGCGATTCCGGTCTTCCTGTGGATGCGTCCGCACTGGCGCGACCTGGTGGCGCTGGAGCGCACCGCCGGCCAACTGGCCAACGGCGACCTGTCGGCCCGCGTCGACCTGCCGCCGCACTCCGGCGTCCACCACCTGGGCGTCGCCTTCAACCACATGGCCGACAATATCGGCGCGCTGATCAACAGCAAGAAGACGCTGACCAACGCCGTCGCCCACGAGCTGCGCACGCCGCTGGCCCGGCTGCGCTACCGGCTGGCGCTGCTGGAGGGCGACGAGACGTCGCCGGAGCGGCAGGCGATAGAACGCGACCTGACGGCGATAGACAAGCTGGTGGAGGAACTGCTGTTCCACGCCCGGCTGGACCGGCCCGAGGCGCCGCTGCAGCTGAGCACATTCAACGCGCTGCCGTGGGCGCGCGAGCGCATCGCCGGCCAGGCGGCGCTGGCGCAGGAAATCCACTGGATAGAACCGGTAGGCGAGACGCTGGACATCACCGCCGACGAGCACATGATCACCCGCGCGCTGGACAATCTGCTGTCCAACGCCCGCCGGCACGCCAACGCCGTCGTGGCCACCCACATCCTGATAGATCAGCAGCATTGCTGCATCATCGTCGACGACGACGGTCCGGGCATACCGGAAGCCGACCGCGAACGGGTGTTCGACCCCTTCGTCCGGCTGGACGAGAGCCGCGGCCGCAAGACCGGCGGCCATGGACTCGGCCTCGCCATCGTCGCCGGCATCGCCCGCGCCCACCGCGGCAGCATCAAGGTGGAGAGCTCGCCCATGGGCGGCGCGCGCTTCCTGCTGCGTTGGCCGACCGCCTGATGTACATTTTGTAACATTGAGATACACGCCTCCCCTAGACGCTCCCCCTTGCCACAGATAGCATCTCGCCCTGAATTAGGACTTTTACGGGTCCGTTTCACCCCAATCGAAAGAAACTTAGGAGTTTCGTAAATGAAAAAGCTGGCTCTGCTCGCCCTGACCGCTGCTTTCAGCCTGGTGTCCGCCAACGGCTTCGCCGCTGAAAAAGCTGCTGCTTCCGCTCCGGCCATCCACAAGGCCAAGAAAGCTGAAAAGAAAAAAGTAGCTTCCGCTCAAAAAGCTCAAGCCGCTAAGTCCGACGCCTCCGCTCCGAAAGCCAAGAAGGCTCACAAGCACGCTGGCAAGAAGGAAGCCTCCGCTCAGAAAGCCCAAGCCGCCAAGGCCGACGCTTCCGCTCCGAAGGCCAAGAAGGCTCACAAGCACGTAGCCAAGAAGCACGCCGCCAAGAAGGAAGCTTCCGCTGCTCAAAAAGCTCAAGCCGCCAAGGCCGACGCTTCCGCTCCGAAGGCCAAGAAGGCCAAGAAGCACGTAGCCAAGAAGGAAGCCTCCGCTCAGAAGGCTCAAGCCGCCAAGGCTGACGCGTCCGCTCCGAAGGCCAAGAAGGCCAAGAAGCACGCCGCCAAGAAAGAAGCTTCCGCTCAGAAAGCCCAAGCCGCCAAGGCCGACGCTTCCGCTCCGGTAGCCAAGAAGGCTCACAAGCACCACGCCAAGAAGCACCACGCCGCCAAGAAGGAAGCTTCCGCCGCTCAAAAGGCTCAAGCTGCCAAGGCCGACGCTTCCGCTCCGGTAGCCAAGAAGGCTCACAAGCACCACGCCAAGAAGCACCACGCCGCCAAGAAGGAAGCTTCCGCCGCTCAAAAGGCTCAAGCTGCCAAGGCCGACGCTTCCGCTCCGGTAGCCAAGAAGGCTCACAAGCACCACGCCAAGAAGCACCACGCTGCCAAGAAGGAAGCTTCCGCCGCTCAAAAGGCTCAAGCTGCCAAGAAGGACGCGTCCGCTCCGGCTAAGAAGGCCGCCAAGCACGCTGGCAAGAAAGCCGCTTCCGCTGCCAAGTAATTCCGGCATCGGCGCCGCAGCCTGAAGCTCGCGGCATCGCTTTCACGGGGCGCTCTGCGCCCCGTTGTCATTTCAGGACTCCGCCCGATGAAGCGCCTCGCCCTCTGCCTCGCCCTGCTGTCCCCGCTCCTCCACGCCGCTCCGCTCAGCAAGGAGCACAAGATCCTGTTCTTCGGCCTCGACGACCGCGTGCTGGAAAAGCCCGACCGCATGCCGTGGCAGACGGTGGGCCAGCTGGAAACCCGCTCCCGCACCATCTGCACCGGCACGCTGGTGGCCCCCGACGTGGTGCTGACCGCCGGCCACTGCTTCGTCGACGAGAAGGGCCGCTTCGACCCCGCCGTCAGCTTCACCGTCGGCCTGTGGGGCGACGAATACACGGCGCTGAGCCGGATCAAGGAAGTGCAGGTGGACAAGGCCTTTCTGAAAGGGCTGATCCGCAAGCGCGACGGCCTGTACATTCCACCGCGCATCGCGCCGCGCGACTTCGCCTTCGTGCGGCTGGCCACCCCGCTGGGCAACAGCCAGGGCACGGTGCCGGTGTTCTCCGGCGACGCCAAGGCGCTGAAGGCGCTGCTGGCCAGCCGCCAATGGACCGTCACCCAGGGCGGCTACCCGGTCGACGACCAGCGCCATCTGCGCGCCCACCACGGCTGCAAGGCCATCGCCCTGCGCGAAGACGGCCGCCTGACCCACCGCTGCGACACGCTGGAAGGCAATAGCGGCTCGCCGATCTTCGCGATCGACGCCAAGGGCCAGGCCACCATCGTCGCGGTACAGAGTTCGGCGCCGCCGGCCTCTCGCCGCAAGCTGGAAGACAATATGAGCGTGTCGGCGCCGATGTTCGAACAGGCCTTGCGCGCCTTCATCGCCAAATCTCCGGCCAAGAAATGAGAAAGCCGCCCAAGGGCGGCCTTCCGGCATCCGGCGGACAGTCGCTCAGCCGGCCAGCGCCTCGCGCTGCAGCGCCAGCAGCTCGGCGATGCCCTTGCGCGCCAGCGCCAGCATCGCGCTCATCTCCTCCTCGCTGAACGGCTCGCCCTCGGCGGTGCCCTGCACCTCGACGAAGCGGCCGTTGCCGGTCATCACCACATTCATATCGGTCTCGCAGGCCGAATCCTCCGGATAGTCGAGGTCCAGCACCGGCACGCCCTGGTAGACGCCGACCGATACCGCCGCCACCTGGTCGCGCAGCGGGCTGGCGTTCAACTTGCCGGCGGCCATCAGGCCCTGGATCGCGTCGGCCAGCGCCACGTAGGCGCCGGTGATGCTAGCGGTGCGGGTGCCGCCGTCGGCCTGGATCACGTCGCAGTCGATGACGATCTGGCGCTCGCCCAGCTTGGCGAGGTCGGTGACGGCGCGCAGCGAGCGGCCGATCAGGCGCTGGATTTCCTGCGTGCGGCCGGACTGCTTGCCGGCGGCGGCCTCGCGCCGCATCCGGCTGCCGGTGGAGCGCGGCAGCATGCCGTATTCCGCCGTCACCCAGCCCTGGCCCTTGCCTTTCAGAAAGGACGGCACGGTCTCCTCGACGCTGGCGGTGCAGATCACCTTGGTGTCGCCGAACTCCACCAGCACCGAGCCTTCGGCATGCCGGGTGTAGCCACGGGTCAGTCGGACGACGCGCAGCGCGTCGGCATTACGTTGGGAAGGTCGCATCGATGGCCTTGGACGGAAAGTGGGAACGACGGCGATTATACTCCGCCTGCGCCCGGTCGCCGCACTCAGCTGTCCTTGTCCACCTGGCTGGCCAGTATCTCCTGGTGCATCGTCGCGAGATTCGACTCCAGGATCAGGCGCCCGCCCTTCTGCGGCGGCGTCTTCTCGGTGTCCAGCACATCGGCGCGCTCGCCCAGTTCCAGCGAGTCGTCCAGCAGCGTCACCGCCAGCGCCGACAGATTGTCGCCGCCGGCGCCGGCCCGGCGCTCGGCGACATTGATCAGCGCCGGCAGCACCTGGTTGACGTTGCGCCCGGCGAAGACCTTCTCCATCTCGGCATCCTGCACCTGCGACCACAGGCCGTCGGTGCACAGCAGGACCGAGCTGCCGGCGGCGATGCTCTGCCGCTCGCCGATATCGATGTCCGGATCGCTGGACGCGCCCAGGCAGTTGTAGATCTTGTTGCGCTCCGGATGGGTCTTGGCCGCCTCCTCGCTCAGCGTACCCAGATCTATCATGCGCTGGACCTGGGAATGGTCGCGCGAACGCAGCCTCAGCCCCCGCTGATCGAGCAGATACAGGCGCGAGTCGCCGACATGGCACCAGTACAGCTGCCCGTGCTGCAGAATGGCCGCCACCACCGTGGTGCTGGGCACGTCGGGCAGTCTATGATCGGCGGCGTACTCCAGGATCACCTGGTGCACCGAGCTGATCGCGTTGACCAGGAAACGGTTCGGGTAGCTGAGCGTAGGCGCCGCCTGCTGGTAGAACAACTCGCAGAGCAGATCGACGGTGATCTGGGCCGCCACCTCGCCGCGCATATGGCCGCCCATGCCGTCGGCCACCACCAGCATCACCGTTTCAGTCGAATGGGCGATGGCCAGCCGATCCTGATTGTAGCTACGGCCGCCGATCCGGCTTTCCTGGAAAATAGACAGTTTCATTCCGTCCCCTCTCGACGCCGGCCGCCGGCCAGGCCGCGGATCCATCCCATCAGCCGGTTGCCCTCCGCCGCCGGCTTCTCCGGCTTGCTGTATTCGGTCTGCTGCAGGCACTTCTGGACTTCCAGCACCGTCGCCGGCCTGTCGTCCGGCGACAAGGCCAGGCAACGGTCGCACAAGGCCAGCAACTCGCGCGAGTACAAATGGCCGAAAGCCTTGGCCGCCGGCACCAGCGCGTCGCTCTCGCTCCGCGCCTTGGCGTTTTGCGGCGTCGCGCCGCCCATGCACACGTACAGACAGGCGCCTATCCCGTAAATATCGGTCCACGGCCCCAGCGGCTGATCGCGCTCGTACTGCTCCGGGGCCGCGAAACCCGGCGTGTACATCGCGGCGAAATGCTTGTCGCGGCGCGACAGCGTCTGCCGCGCCGCGCCGAAATCCAGCAGCAGCGGCACCCCGCTGCGACGCAGATAGATATTGGCCGGCTTGATGTCCAGATGCAGCAAGCGCTGGCTGTGCACCTCGCGCAGCCCGGACAGCAGCGCGGCGAACCACTTGCGGATCAGCCTCTCCTCCATCCTGCCGCCGGCGAGTTCCAGCTCCCGTCCCAGCGAGCGGCCGTCGGCATACTCCATCACCATGTACACCGTCTGGTTGGCGCGGAAGAAATTGCTGACCCGCACCACGGTCGGATGGGAGATGCCGGACAGCACCCGTCCCTCCTCGAAAAAGCACTTCAGACCCAGATTGAAGGCGTCGCGATCCATCTCATGCGGCACCGTCACCCCGTCCTCCTGATTGCGCTCGGCCAGATTGCGCGGCAGGTATTCCTTGATCGCGAATTTGCGGTCGGCATCGTCCAGCGCCAGATAGACGACGCTGAAGCCGCCGACCGACAACTGGCGCACAATGGTGTACTCCGCCAGGCGATAGCCAGGCGGTAGCGCGGTCTGCTTGCTGGATTGAGTCATCGGATGGCAGTTGTTATAGTGTCCACTGGCCCTGAATTGAGCTTAGCAAAGCAATTCGGGCCCGGCATTTTGAAATTGGATTCGCAATAGGAGCCCCGCATGATACTGAGCATGACCGGCTTTGCCGCCGCCACCCGGGAATTCCCCGGTGGCATGTTGAGCCTGGAGGTCCGAGCGGTCAATCATCGCTACCTCGACGTGCAGATGCGCCTGCCGGAAGAATTGCGCATCATCGAACCGCAGCTGCGCGAACAGATCGCCGCCCGCGTCACCCGCGGCAAGCTGGAATGCCGCGTCGGCCTGAACCAGGTGGACAGCGCCGCCCCGACGCTGGAATTGAATCACGCCCTTCTCGACCGCCTGCTCGAAGTCTCCCGCGACGTGCAGCAACGCTGCGGCGACGGCAAGGGCCTGTCGGTCGGCGAACTGATGCGCTGGCCCGGCGTGCTGAAAAGCAACGAACTGGCGCCGGAAGTGCTGCACCAGCTGTGCCTGGACGCGCTGCAGACCGCGCTGGCCGACTTCAACGCCTCTCGCGGCCGCGAAGGCGAAAAGCTGAAGGCGGTGCTGATCGAAAGGATAGAGGCGATGGAGGCCATCGTCGCCGCGATCAAGCCCAAGCTGCCGCAGATCCTCGACAGCTATATGGCCAAGCTGTCCGGCCGGCTGCAGGAGGCGCTGGGCAGCGTCGACGAGGACAGGCTGAAGCAGGAATTCGCGCTGTTCGCGCAGAAGATAGACGTGGACGAGGAGCTGTCGCGGCTGAGCACCCACCTCACCGAAGTGCGCCGCATCCTGAAATCCGGCGGCCAGTCCGGCAAGCGGCTGGACTTCCTGATGCAGGAATTGAACCGCGAAGCCAACACGCTGGGCTCCAAGTCGGTCTCCACCGACACCACCCAGGCCTCGGTCGAACTGAAGGTGCTGATCGAACAGATGCGCGAACAGATCCAGAACATCGAGTAAGCGCGCCTAGCCGCCGAAACCGCAAAGCCCCGCCAGCCGGGGCTTTATTCATTTCCAGCCCGATCCATCCCCTCCCGGAACGCCAACGCCGGCACCGGCCCCCGAAACGCAGGCCGCTTGCCTGAACGGTGTCGGCTTCATCTTCCCCGACGAACAGCGCACGCTGCAATGCATCCGCAAGACGCGGATCAGGACACAGGATGCCGTATCCCGTGCCGGAGGGAAAAGAATGAATATGCAGCAATGGCTCGGCGCCGACAAACAAGCGCCGCGGAAAACATGCCGGCCTCTCGCCTGCGAAGAGGCCAAGCCGTCATCGGCCGCCCTGCCCGCCGGGCTGAACCGGCGGGTCGAGCGGATCTGCCGGCTGGAGCGCTGGTCCGGCGCCGATCGCGCCGAATGGCGGTCGCTGCTGCGCGCGCAGATCTCGCGCGACGGCGTGCCGCCGGCCGAACTGGCCGCCGCCCTCGATGCCCACCTCGCCCGCCACCACGCCGGCGTCGATGCCGACGACGATCGGGAAGCCGTCGAAGAGCGCGCCGCGATCATCGAACACGACGGCGGCCTGCCGCGCGCCGAAGCGGAACGCCTCGCCGGCCGGGTCAACGACTGCATGCGCTGCCGGCACTGGAGCGGCGAAACCACCGTGCCCGATGCGCGCCAGCGCGCGGTCCAGATGGTAGGACTGCATACGCCGCACCGCGGCAACGCCGCCATGGGACTGTGCGGCGCCCGCTACCGGCCGTGGCGCGCCTCCAACCTGGCCGGCACGGCGGACTACATACGCTGGCACTTCATCGGACAGTGCGCCTTCCTGCCGGCGCGCATCGGAGATCGGGCATCCTGAAGAAGATCGCGGCCAATATCGGCGCGACGGCACCGCAAGGCCATTCCGGCATATTGCCACCCAGCCCGCCGCGCGGGCTTTCTTTCGTGCCGGTCGGCCCGGTTCCCGAACGACGAACAAATACGCGCCCGGATTTCGCAAGTGCTAAATTCACTACATGTCCATTTCACACCGGCCGGGTCGTCGACCGCCGGTCCAGGAGTCGAATCATGACGGCCCCTCCCACCGCGCCGATCCGATACAGCTTGTGGCAGCTGACGCGCTATTTCCTGCGGCTGGGCGCGCTGGGCTTCGGCGGCCCGGTGGCACTGGTCGGCTACATGCATCGCGACCTGGTCGAGCAGCGCGGCTGGATAGCCGAGGCAGATTACAAGGAGGGCATCGCGCTGGCGCAGATCGCCCCGGGGCCGCTGGCGGCCCAGCTGGCAATCTACCTCGGCTATGTCCATTACCGCGTCTTGGGCGCCACCGCCGCCGGCCTGGCCTTCGTGCTGCCGTCCTTCCTGATGGTGCTGGCGCTGGGTTGGGCCTATCGGACCTTAGGCGGCCTGCCCTGGATGCAGGCGGTGTTCTATGGCGTCGGCGCCGCCGTGATCGGCATCATGGCGATCAGCGCGCACAAGCTGGCGACCAGGAACCTGAAAAGCGACCGCATGCTGTGGGCCATCTTCGCGGCGCTGGCGCTGGTCACCATCATTACCCAGTCCGAGATCGCCTGGCTGTTCATTGCGGCCGGACTGTTGGTCTGGCTGTCGCGCTGCCGGCCCCGGCCCTCTCCGGGCGCGCTGGGCGCGGCATTGCCGCTGCCGCTGCCGCTGTTGCCCGCCGCGACCGATCCTGGCCTATTGCTGCAACTGACCGTGTTTTTCGCCAAGGCCGGCGCCTTCGTCTTCGGTTCGGGCCTCGCCATCGTGCCTTTCCTCTATGGCGGCATCGTCAGCGAGCATCATTGGCTGACCGACAAGCAGTTCGTCGACGCGGTGGCGGTGGCGATGATCACGCCTGGGCCGGTGGTGATCACCACGGGCTTCATCGGCTATCTGGTGGCAGGCTTGCCCGGCGCGTGCCTGGCGGCGCTGGCCACTTTCCTGCCGTGCTATCTGATCACGGTGCTGGCGGCGCCGCATTTCAAGAAGCACGGCAAGCGCCCGGGCCTGATGGCTTTCGTCGATGGCATCACCGCGGCGGCAATCGGCGCCATCGCAGGCTCGGTAGTGGTGCTGGCGCAGCGCTCGCTGACCGACCTGCCCACCGCGCTGCTGGCGATCTGCACCGCCGGCTTGCTTTGGCGATGGAAGACACTGCCGGAACCGGTCATCGTTGCCGGCGCGGCGCTGCTCGGCATCGCGCTGTTTCCACTGACACATCGTTTCTGAGCCGCGAGGCTCGCCGCCGCTTGCGGCAAACCATCTTGCCGCACAACCCTCACAGCGTCGCAGCCACAAACCGCTGTGGACGAGAGGCTCATCCGCGCCGAGCCTCGGCAAGATGACGCGAAACGGGAGCATGCCCGGTTTGCGCGCGTACAAACGCGAATAGCCGGATCATGGCCAGGAAAGGCTTTCCGGCGCTTACGCAATCATCAGTCAGCGCCCCCTCCTCTGCTCCAGCCCGGCCAGACAGGATGGTTACGCCTCCCCTGACCTTTCTTCCAGTCCGGATACCGGCATTCGGCCGCCCTCCTAGAGCGAAAACCGTTCCCCAACGATGGGAAACCGACATCGGCGGCGAAAAACCGCCAATGCCGGGAAAAAAATTGCAAACAGGTTCTAATATGAAAATGGTTATGCATTTAGCTTGTCTATAGGACAACCGTGGAGACGCGCGATGCTTTATCAGCTGACGGTCAGGCAGAAACTTTTTCTCGGATTCGGCTCATTGCTGGCGATGCTGCTGATCGTCGTCGGCCTGGCGATGTACAAGATGGACAATCTACAGCAGAAGACCCGCGACATCACCGACAACCGCTACCCGAAGGTGGCGCTGGTCAACCGCATCACGACCACCACGCTGGACGTCGGCCGCGGCGTGCGCAACGCCATCATCGCGCCCGAGCCGGAGATGATAGAGGCGGAGATCGCCAAGGTGGAAAGCCTGCGCGCATCCAACACCAAGGATATGGAGGCGCTGGACAAGCTGATCGCGACGCCGCAGGGCCGCGCGCTGATGGACAAGGCCAAAGAGGCGCGCGCCGTGCTGGCCCAGCAATACGAGACGATGTACAAGCTGGCGCGCACCGGCAAGGGCGCGCCGGCCTATGCTTTTCTGAAGCAGCATTTCACGGTCGCCAACAACGCCTTCATGGCGGCGCTGAAGGATCTGGCCAAATACCAGGGCGACCGGATGCTGCAGGCCGTGCAGGAGGGCCAGGACAGCTATGATCAGGCCCGCAACCTGATGATCACGATCACGCTGCTGGCGCTGGCGCTGGGGGCGATGGCCGCGTGGTGGATCTCCCGGATGATCACCACGCCGCTGCAGCACTCGGTGGAACTGGTGCATCAGATCAAGCAGGGCGACCTGTCGGGCGCCGACGAATCGCTGCCGTCCGCGCGCGATGAAGCCATCATCATCGCCCGCGACATCCAGGAAATGCGCCAGGGACTGCGCGAGGTGGTGTCCAGCATCCAGCGGAACGCGCACAATGTGTCCAACGCCGCGCGCGAGCTGTCCAGCATGTCGAAGGAAGTGGCCAACGGCGCCCAGCGCCAGTCAGAGGCCACCACCTCGGCCGCCGCAACCATAGAGCAGCTGACCGTCAGCATCAATCATGTGGCCGACAACGCCGACCAGGCCTCCGACCAGGCCCGCGCCGCCGGGGAGATGGCCAGCCGCGGCGGCCACAACGTGCAGGCCTCGGTGGGCCAGATCGGCACCGTGTCGCAGTCAGTCGCCAGCACTTCGGAGCAGATGCAGAACCTGACCAACGAGGTACAGCGCATAGGCAATATCGTCACCGTGATCCGCGACGTCGCCGATCAGACCAATCTCCTGGCCTTGAACGCGGCGATCGAGGCGGCGCGCGCCGGCGAGATGGGCCGCGGCTTCGCCGTCGTCGCCGACGAAGTCAGAAAGCTCGCCGAGCGCACCACCAGCTCGGCCCAGGAAATCACCCAGATGATAGGCTCCATCCAGCAGAACGCCCATCGGGTGGTCGACAGCATGGCCGGCAGCCTGACCAGCGTCGAAGCGGTGTCCGGCAGCGCCAGCGAGGCCAGCATGTCGATGCAGGAGATCGAGAACAACACCCAGTCCATCGTCGGCACGATAGCCAGCATCACCTCCAGCCTGTCGGAGCAGCGCGCCGCCAGCCTGACGCTGGCGCAAAGCATGGAGCAGGTGTCGCAGATGGCCGAGCAGAACAGCGCGACGGTGCAGGAACTGGCCACCACCTCCGGCGAGCTGGACTCGCTGTCGCAAAGCCTGCAGCACGTCACCTCACGCTTCAAGCTGTGAGCGGCGTCCCGCCGGTCAGAGTTTTTCCATGCGCTACAGCCAGGCCGCCACGCCGCCGTGATGCGAGCAGGTGCCTCGCCTGTGCGCGCTGAAGCTGTATGTGCCGTCCCTGCACTTGGCCGAGGCGCCAGCCGGCGCCTTGCCGTTCTTCGAGTGCGCCGGGCTGTGCACCTCCTTGCCGTCCGAATTCCTGTAGCTGCCGTGCTCGACAAGCTGGGACTCGTTCGGCGCATCGTTGTCGGTCTGGCTGGGTTTTTTCGCGAAAACCGGCTGGACGGCCAGCAGCGCGGCAAAGGCTAGGACGGCTAGGCGCATATGATCTTCCCTTTTGAAATGCCATAAGCATTTTAGCTGCCGCCGTCGCGCCGCGCCAAGGCCATCGCGCGGATCGCCGCTTCCTTATGGCCTTTTTGTCGGTTCCCGCCGCCCCGCCGGCGCGCCTGCCGGCCAAGCTGTGGACAAGTCCGCGGATGCCGGCCTTCTGTGAATAAGTCGCCGCCGTCGACCGCGTCCTCCAGGCCCGCCTCCCGGCGGGCTTTCGCATCGCGCTAGCGATAACGCCTGGCGACGCCGCGATGGCCGGCGCAGGCGTGGCGGCGGCTATAGCTGTAGCTGCCGTCCCGGCAACGGGCCGTGGCGCCGGCCGGCTTGGCTCTGGAGCGGGCCGTCCTGCCCTCGCGGGCGGACGCGCCGTCCCCGGTCACCAGATTGGTCGATCCGGTCACCCGCTGGGCCAGGACCGGCGGCGCGGCCAGCGCCAGCAGCAGCGCCGCCGCGGCGGCCGCCATCATCGAGACTGCACGCATACTTCACTCCTTCCGATTGCGAAAATGCGCATTTTAAGAGCCTGCGGCCTCCGCGGACAGCCCGCTTTCGGGCACGCAACGCTCGCGGGCCCCACCTGGCGGGGCCGCTCCGCAACACATCGCCGACCATTTATAAGCGAACTATGCTTTTTTACCTTTATCCGGGCGAGGAAATCGCAGAAAATGGGGTTTTACCCTAAGCGAAAGACGCACACATGACCAAAGCCGAACTGATTGCCCTCCTCTCCGACAAGTCCGGCCTGAACAAAGCCGACGTACTGCGCGTGCTGGGCGCTTTCGACGAAGTCCTGCTGGACACGCTGGCCGGCAACGGCGAGATCAGCATCATGGCCGGCAAGTTCAAGGTGAAGGAAAGTGCCGCCCGCACCGGCCGCAATCCGAAAACCGGCGAAACCATCCAGATCGCCGCCAAGCGCAAGGTCGCCTTCGTCGCCAGCAAGCAACTGAAAGACCGCATCGCCTGATTCCGGCGCAAGCAACGAATATGAAAAACGGGCCGCATGATCGCGGCCCGTTTTTTTTCCGGCAAGACGTTCAGTTCTGCTGCCAGATCAGCCTGGCGATGGCCGACGAGTCGAGCTCGCCGTCGCCTTGCGCCACCAGCTGGTCTATCAGTTGCATCGTACGTTCGGCCGCCGGCAGGCTGATGCCCTGCTCGCGCGCGGTATCGAGCACGATGTGCATGTCCTTGGCGTGCAGCTTGGCCTTGAAGCCCGGCGCGTAGTTGTCGTCTATCATCCGCTGGCCGTGCACGTCCAGCACCCGGCTCTGGGCGAAGCCGCCCAGCAGCGCGGCGCGCACCGGCGCCGGATCGACGTCGCAGGCCCGGGCCAGCTTGACGATTTCCGCCACCGCCGCCACGCCGACCGCCACCGCGATCTGATTGCAGGCCTTGGCCACCTGGCCGGCGCCGCTGTCGCCGATGCGGGTGATGGTCTGTCCCATCGCCCGCAGCGCCGGCATCGCCTTTTCCAGCGCCTCGGCCCTGCCGCCGACCATGATGGTCAGCGTGCCGTTGACGGCCCCGACTTCGCCGCCGGACACCGGGCAGTCGAGAAAGTCTATGCCCCGCTCGGCCAGCGCGGCGGCGATGCGCCGCGCGCCGTTCGGCGCGATGGTGCTCATGTCCACGCACACCAGGCCCGGACGCGCGCCGCGCGCCGCGCCGTTCTCGCCCAGCAACACGGCCTCGACGTCGGCGGTGTCGGACACATTGCTGACCAGCACCTCCACTTCGGCCGCCAGCGCGGCCGGGCTGTCCGCCCAATGCGCGCCCGCCTCCAGCAGCGGCGCCGCGCTTTCGCGCCTACGCGCCCACACGCTGACCCGGTGGCCGGCCTTCAGCAGATTGAGCACGCAGGGGCGTCCCATGATGCCCAGGCCGATATATCCGATATGCATGACACTCCCCTCCTCACTCGACAATCGGCCGAGCATAGGCGATTGCGCCGGGCGGCGCCAGTGGGGAAGCGATCAGGGGTTGCCGACCGGGCTCTGCCGACCGGCCAGCCAGTCTTCGAATTCGGCGTCCTCGGAGCCGGCGCGGCGCTCCAGGTAGTAGACGAAGGCCAGGATTTCAGCGACCGCGCGGTAGAGCTCCGGCGGGATGTGCTTGTCGAGATCGACCTGCATCAGCAGCGATACCAGTTCCGGCGAATCGTGGACGAAGACGCCGGCCTCCTGCGCGCATTCGATGATGCGCTGCGCCATCTGGCCATAGCCCTTGGCCACCACACGCGGCGAGCGCTGTCCGTCCTGATACGACAGCGCCACCGCCGAACGGCGCTTGTCGTCGTCCTGCCCGGCGCTACTCATGCTGGCTCACCATCAGGCCGGCCAGCGTCAGGCCGGCGGCCGCCATGCCGCTCTGCAGCCGGGCCGCATGCTGGCGTATCATCTGGCCGGTGTCCTCCTCGTCGGCCTTGAACGACACCTGCACCGTCTGGCCGACCAGGCGCACCCTCACCGCCATGCCGCCCAGCGCCGGCAATTCCAGCGCCAGACTGGTGTTCCACGTCGGGATGTCCTCGTCTCCGCTGCCGCGCCGCTCGTTCTCGAGCTTTTCCTGCTCGATCATCAGCTGCATCGGCTGGCCCGGCCAGGCCATGCCCTGGAACTGGACCGCGCGGTTCTCCAGGCCGTCCAATTGGCGCTGGACCAGGCCACCCAGCTCCTGCAGCTGCGCCTGCGGCTTGGCGCCGGCCGCCGCGCCGGCCTTCTGCTCGCTGTCCAGCGCCTGCAGCGTCAGCGTCAGCTTGGCCTGCGGCTCCTGTTTCAGCTGCTCCAGCGGATGCAGGCCGTTGCTGTAGTCCTTCAGGTGCGACTCGTAGAACAGGCCGCTCTGCCTGACGTCCTGCTGCAGTTGCTTGGCCAACTGCGCCGGCGGCTGCTGCGCCGCATCCAGCTGCAGCGGCTTGCTGGCGGCCTCAGGCTGGCCCGAACCGAGCAAGGTGGTCAGATAACGCGAGGCCTGGCTGAGCTTGACCGCCACCGAGCCGTCCTGCGGCGGCGGCGCCGCGTCCTTGCCGCCGTCCTGCAGCACGAAGGTCAGCGCCGGCTCCAGCGACGCCACCTTCAGGTTCAGCGTATCGCCGGACAGCGTCACGCCCTGCGGCAGGCTCAGCGTGAACAGCGCGTTCTTGATCAATACCGCCAGCTGATTGTTGCCGAGCTGATCGGCCACCTTGGCGGTCAGCAACTCGCCCACCATCAGCGACGGCATCTTGCCCGGCTGGGTGAGCGCCTCCAACAGCTTGACGCTGTCTATCGCGGTTCTAAGCTGGGGGAGGCTCTGCGCCGATCCTTGCGTGGACGCGGCTACGGCATTCGGCAACGACGGAATCATGAAGTCGGACTATTGCGGTAGAGGGAAACGATCAGCTCGGCCTCGCTGCGGGAAATGCCGCAACGCGACGCCACCTCGGAGGCGGTCAGCCCCTGGCGTATCATTTCGATTGCTTGGTTGTACGGACTGAGGCCCGACTCGCCCTGCGCCTGATGCTCGAAACGGGACTGCAGTCGGGCGACGTCGCGCTGCAAGGCGCTGATCTGCTGCTGCTGCTGATCCAGATAGAGCGCCGTCAGACTGTCGCGCTTGCCCTCCAGCCGACGCAGCCTGCCGAACAGGTAGACGCCGGCCGCCGCCAGAGCGAGCCACAGTACAGCCATCAGGTAAGGGAAGAAGGCGCCGGACATGGAGAATTCCCCTCGGGTGAGCATCCGCATTGACTTTAAGTGTATGGCGAAACACGGCGCAACCCAAGTCGAAACCCTGCGTTCCGGCCGCGCCCCGGCCGGCGCCGGGCGGCGACCGCCGGGCGCTCATTTATACTCGCGATTCAGCTTCGAACTCTGGCTCAGCGCGCGCAGCTCGCCCTTCACCTGCTCGGCCCAGCCGGCTATCCGCTGCTGGATCTGTTCGCGCAGCGCCAGCACGCGCTGCAGCGTCTCTCGCTGCCTGTCGGTCAAATGCTGCCGCTCCCCGGCCTCCAGCCGCCTGAGCAGCTGCTGGGTATAGGCCTCGTGGTGGCGGTACAGCTCGATGAAGCTGGGCCGCTCCTGTTTGCCGGCCGCCTCCAGCAACTTCGTTGCCAGCGGCTCCAGCGCGTCTATCAATTCGGCCAGTCCGGCCGCCGTCATCGCAAATTGCCGCTCCATGTCCGCGCTCAGGCTCCCGGCTGCGCACCGGCAGCTTCCTGCTTGGCGCCGCCGCTCCTGTCCACCTGCTGCCAGGCCGGCAGGATGGTTTCCAACAGCGTCCGGACTTCGGCCAGGATTTCCTTGTCGTTCTTCAGGCTGGCCTTGGCGAGCCGCAATTTCATATAGATGTAGAGGTCGTTCAGATTGACGGCCGCCTCGGACGCCAGATCCAGATCGAGCGACACCCGCAGGCCCTCGAGGATGTCGACCGCCTTGGAGATCATCCGCGCCTTTTCGTCGAAACGACCGGCGTCGATGGCCAGACTCGCCGAATTCAAGGCCTTGACCGCGCCCTCGTAAAGCATGACGACGATGCCAACCGGGCTGGCGCCGTAAACCGCAGTCTTCAGGGCATCGTTGGAATAGGCCTGATTGAACTGCTTGAGCATTCGTGAATTCAGCATGGGTCACTTTCTCGAACCACCGGGCGGCGGACGCCGCCCGGCGCTCGATTCTACTTGGAAATCATATTGAACAGGCTGTTGGAGCCGGACTGCATCTGCGCCAGCGTCTTGTTCAGCGCCGTGTACTGCTGGATCAGCTGGGTCTGCTTCGAGTCCAGTCGCGCCTGCAGCGAACTTTGCAGCTGGGTCTCGGTGTTGACGCGGCTCTTGATCGAGGCCTTGCTGGTTTCGATCACGCCGTTCGGCCCCAGCATCGAGTTGATCTCCTGGTTGAAGCGCTGGGCGAAACCGGTATTGGCCGGGTTGCCGAACAGATTGCTCACCGCCTGCTTGTCCTTCTTCAACGCGTCGTTGAACGCGTTCTGGTCCAGCTTCAGCGTGCCGTCCTTCTGCAGCGAGATGCCGACCTGCGCCAGGAAGGCCACCGAATTGACCGGGTCGGCGCCGGGAACGCCGGTCGCCAGCACCTGTTGCAGCCGGGTCTGGATGTCCAGCACCGACGCGTTGCCCTTCAGCGTGCCGCTGCGCGCGTCCTTGACGTCGCTGATCACCTGGTTGTAGGCGTCGACGAAGGACTGCAGGCCCTTGCCGATGCCGACATTGTCCGGCGCCAGCGTCACCGTGAAGCTGCCCGTCTTGTACAGGTCCAGTTCGACGCCCGGCACCGCGCTGCTGATCTTGTTGCTGCCGGCCGAGATCGCGACGCCGTTGACCGTCAGGCTGGCGTTCTTCGCGTTCTGCGACTCCTGGGCGCCGGTGGAGCTCTGCGTCAGACCGGCCAGCGTCGATCCGGCGGTGTCGCCCGAATCGCTCCCGCCGCCGGTGATCTTGAACTGGTTGTCGGTGCCGGATTCGCTGGACGCCAGCACCAGCTTGTACTGTGTGCCGTTCTGCACGACGGACGCGTTCAGGCCGACGCCGGCGCTGTTGATCTTGTCGTTGATCGTCTGCAGCGTCACCTGGTCGCCCGGCTTGTCGCGCAGCTTGACGGTCTGCGTCTTGCCGTTGATCTGGAAGGTCAACTCATCCGGCGCGCCGCTGATCACGGCCTTCGGATCGGTGATGTTCTGGCCGCCGAGCTGGTCGAACACCAGTTGCCGGTTGGTGGCGAGATTGCCGACCGAAATCTGAAACGTGCCGGAGTTGCCGCCGCTGCTGGTCGAGACGGCGGCCATCGACGTATCGCTGACCGAGGCCTTGAACACCTGCAGGAAGCGCCCGGAAGCCAACGAAGTCATCGCCGTCTGCAGGGCAGACAACGACGAACTGAGCTTGCCGACCGTACTGAGCTGCGTGTTGTACTGATTCGACCGCTGCATGCTGGCGCTGAGCGGTTGTCTTTCAATCATCATCAGCTGGCTGACGATGCCCTGTACATCCAATGCACCCACGGAACTGGTAATGGCTGTCATGTTATCCCCATGTTTCTAGCCGCATCGGGACAATCAGATCAGGCTTTGTCCTTCAGCAGGAGTCCCTTGAAGTCGCCGATCGCCTTCGCGATGCGCAACGCCTCCTCGGACGGAATCTGGCGGATCACCTTGTTGTTGTCCTTGTCGACGACCTTGACCACGGTGGAGCCGGTGTCCTTGTCGACGGAAAACTGCAAGGAGCTGTTGTTGAGTTCCTCCGCCATACTGTTGAGCTGGTTTACCGAGTCCTGCAGTTGCTTGGGATCGGTTTGCTGCTTTTGCTGCGCATCGGCAGAAGACTGTTGCTGCTGGCTCTGCCCAGCCGCGGCGACAGCCTGGCTCGAATCGGCCAGTACCGGCTGATTCGGGTCATTAGAAGGCGCTTGTGCCAATTCAACCAGTTGCTGACGAGGCACAGGAGCGGCTGCAGCGGTTGTTGCTGGCGACAAAATGGAAGGAATTTGCATGATCACGCTCCTAATGGCTACAGCTCCGGCTGCCCGACCGGAGCTGCAGACTGGCTATACCATCAGTTTACACCTATTGCAGCAGCGTCAAGGCTGCTTGAGGCAGAGTATTGGCCTGTTTCAGAATCGACGCGCCGGCCTGTTGCAGAATCTGGTTCTTAGTCAGGTTAGCCGTTTCCGAAGCAAAGTCCACGTCCACGATCCGGCTATTGGCCGCGGTCAGGTTTTGCACGTAGTTTTGCAGGTTGGCGACGACGGCGTCAAACCGGTTCTGCACCGAACCCCAGGTCGAACGCACCGTGGAGATTTCCGCGATGTCGGAGTCCAGGGACGACAGGATGGCCGAGGCGCCGGACTGGGTGGTGATGTTGATCGTACCGGTCGCGGTCAGCGCCGAGCTGTAGCTACACAGCACGCCCGCCGAGGTCATGTCCACCGACGAAATCGAAACCTGGTTGCTGCTGGCGCCGGACGAACCGACCTGGAAAGTCAGCACCGCGCTACCGGACAACAGCTGGGTGCCGTTGAACTGGGTGGTCTGCACGATACGCGAGATTTCTTGGGTCAGCTGGTCCACTTCGTTCTGCAACTGCGAACGGTTGGTGTTGCTGACGGAGGCGTTGGCGGACTGCACCGCGATTTCGCGGATACGCTGCAGGTTGTTCGCGATCTGGCCCAGCGCGCCTTCAGCGGTCTGACCGACGGAGATACCGTCGTTGGCGTTGCTGATCGCCTGGTTGTTGCCGCGGATGGCCGAAGTCAGGGTCTGCGAAATGGCCAGACCGGCAGCATCGTCCTTGGCGCTGTTCACGCGCAGGCCGGAAGACAGACGGGCCAGCGACTGGGACAGCGACATCTGCGAATTGTTCAGGTTCAGCTGCGCTTGCAGCGACGAAATATTGGTATTGACGGTAATGGCCATGATGACTCTCCTGATACTCAGTGTGGGCAAAGAGGCTTGCTTACACTGCATATCGGCCGGCACATTCCGAACTTTACGGCGAAAACGTGAATTTTCACATTTTCTTTCGTCGCGTCTTGCGCACCCCGCCTCAGCCCATCGTCGTCTCCATCGCCAAAACCCTTGTTCCGCCTGGCCCGGCGCCGCCTCTTACCGCGGCGGCCGGGCCGACTCCCCGATTTATTGCAGCAGGGTCAGCGCCGACTGCGGCAGCGAGTTGGCCTGCTTCAGGATGGAGCTGCCGGCCTGTTGCAGAATCTGGTTCTTGGTCAGGTTGGCGGTTTCCGACGCGAAGTCGACGTCCATGATGCGGCTGTTGGCGGCGGTCAGGTTGGACGTGTAGTTCTGCAGGTTCGACACCACGGCGTCGAAGCGGTTCTGCACGGCGCCGAAGGTCGAACGCACATTGGAGATCTGCGAGATGTCGGCGTCCAGCGAGGACAGGATGGCCGAGGCGCTGCCCTGGGTGGTGACGTTGATCGTGCCGGTGGCGGTCAGCGCGGAGTTGTACGACTTCAGCGTGGTGCCGGAGGTCAGGTCGGTGGCGGACACCGAAACCTGGTTGTCGGAGGAGCCGGACGAACCGACCTGGAAGGTCAGCGTCGCGCCGCCGGACAGCAGCTTGGTGCCGTTGAACTCGGTGGTCTGGACGATACGCGAGATTTCCTGGGTCAGCTGGTCCACTTCGTTCTGCAGCTGCGAACGGTTGGTGTTGCTGACCGAGCCGTTCGACGCCTGCACGGCGATTTCGCGGATGCGCTGCAGGTTGTTGGCGATCTGGCCCAGCGCGCCTTCGGCCGTCTGGCCGACGGAGATGCCGTCGTTGGCGTTCTTGATCGCCTGGTTGTTGCCGCGGATGGCCGAGGTCAGGGTCTGGGAAATCGCCAGGCCGGCGGCGTCGTCCTTCGCGCTGTTGACGCGCAGGCCGGAAGACAGACGGGCCAGCGACTGGGACAGCGAGTTGCTGGAGCTGTTCAGATTGATCTGCGCCTGCAGCGAGGCCAGGTTGGTATTGACGGTGATTGCCATTTCATTCCCCTTATCGGCCCAGAGGACCATCGAAAGTTCTTGCCTGTTGACAGCAAGATCGGCTCCGGCCGGGGAATGCTTATGAAAATGGCACTATTACCAAAAATACGCGCCGAATCGGCGCGTATCAAATGAAAACGGCCCCCGGAGGGGCCGTGCGCGGGCGTTTGGGCGGCTCAGCCGTGCAAAACGCGGAACCATTCCTCGTAGTGGTCCTCCAGCCAGTAGTCGCGGTCGAACCAGGCCTTCAGCGCGTCGCCCTCCTTCGCCAGCCCGTCCAGATCGTTGACGCGGGCGCGTATCGCCTCTATCCAGGCCTCGGCCCGGTTCGGCACGCGGCAGACCGGCGCGCCGTTGGTCTGGTACGGATAGATGTCGGTGCACACCACCGGCCAACCCAGCACGCCGTACTCCAAGAGCCGCAGATTGCTCTTGGCCTCGTTGAACGGATTGAGCTCCAGCGGCGCCACCGCCAGGTCCAGGTTGAGGCTGGCCACCTTGGCGGCGTACTCGCCGAACGGCACCGCGTGGTGCATCTCCTTCACATACGGGCGGAACTGCGGCAGGCACATGCCCATGAACACCCAGTCCACCTCCTTGTAGGTGGCCAGGATCACCTCGTGTATCAGCTCCAGGTCGCCGCGGTGCTGGCCGGCGCCGACCCAGCCGACGCGCGGCTTGTCGCCTGCCCGCCGCTGCGACTTCAGGTCGCCCCAGATGCTTCTGCGCAGCCGGTTGGGCGCGACCACCACCTCGCCGACCATCTTCTCGATGAAGTCGGCCAGCGGCTGCGTCGACACCACGGCGGCGTCGCACAGCTTCAGCACGCGGCGCAGCCGCTGCTTGGCGTCCGGATAGTGGCGCGACCAGTGGTCGTACAGGCTGCTCTTCTCCGGCACGCCGCCGACCAGGTCGTCCAGGCCGAACACGATGCGCAGGTCGGGCAGGTAGCGGCGGTAGGCACCGATGGTCTCGTAGATGTAATCGCTGATGCCGGTGTGCAGCAGCACGGTGTTGGGCGCCTGGCGCGCCAGCTCGACCACGGTCGCGATGCCGGCCGACGGCTGGTGGATCTCGCCGTCCAGCTTGCCCTTCTCCTGCAGCACCGACAGCGGCTGGCTCAGCCGGTACTCGCCGCTGCCGCCCGGCACCGGAATGCCGAGCACCCGCTTGCGTCCGGGCAGCTTGGCGTCCCAGGCGACCAGGCGGTCCGACTCTATCGCCACGCGCCGCGTGCGCAGCGACAGATGGCGGTTGAAGCCGGGGTCGTTCGCGATCACCGGCAGCCAGCGCTCCAGCATCGCCTCCATCTCCTCCCGCTCGCGCACCGCCGCGCGCAAGGCCGGCCGCGGGTCGGTGGTCACCCGACCTATGCTCTTGGCGTGATGGTGGTAGAGCACGACGAAGGGGTTGTAGACGTTGCGCAGGCCGCCCGCCTGGACCTTCAGGCAGAAGTCGACGTCGTTGAAGCAGACCTGGAACACCTCCTCGTCCATGCCGCCGACCGCGTCGTAGATCTGCTTCTCGACCAGCAGGCAGGCGGCGGTGACCGCCGAGTAGTTCTGCATCGTCAGGCTGCGGTTCAGATAGCCGGCGTACAGGTAGTCCAGGCTCTCGAACACGTGGTCGGCCACCGAGTACATGCCGCCGGGCATGCCCAGCACGATGCCGGCGTGCTGCACCTGGCCGATCTCCGGATACAGCAGGCGGGCGCCGACGGCGCCGACGCCGGGCTGCTGCGCCGTCGCCAGCATCCGCTCAAGCCAGTGCGGGAACACCACCTCGGTATCGTTGTTCAGCAGCAGCAGATACTCGCCGCGCGCCGCGCGGGCGCCGATATTGCACTGGGCCGAGAAATTGAACGGCGCGTCGTAGCTGAGAACCTGCACCCGGCCCGGATAGCGGGCCTGGACCTTCTCGTAGTATTCGAAGGTTTCCGGATCCTCCGAGGCGTTGTCGACGATCAGCACCTCGAAATTCTGGTAGCCGGTGATGCCGAACAGGCTGTTCAGGCAGGGCTCGAGGCACTCCAGCTTGTCCTTGTTCGGGATGATCACCGATACCAGCGGCGAGGCCAGCAGCTGGTACTGGTAGCAGAAGGTGCCCGGCACCAGGCCGTCGAGCAGCGTCACCGGCAGGCCGCAGCGGGCCGCGTGGCTCTCCAGCGCCACCCGGCGCGAGGCGTTGCCGAGGCTGTCGGTCTTGGGATCGACCCAGGGCAGGGAAACCAGCATGTCGTCGATGTGGCCGATCGCGCCGCGGTCCCCGCCCTCGTACACGCGCAGCAGCGCGTCGTAGCAGTGGGCGCGCGGATACGGCTGGATGCCGCCTATCTTGGCCAGCGTCTCCCGGCTGAAGGCCACCGCGTAGCTGACGTAATCCATCGAGCGCAGGTATTCGGGCGAGAAGTCCGGCAGGAAGGCCGGACGGAAGCGCTTGCCCATCGGCGAGACCACGTCGTGGTCGCAATAGATGGCGCCGTATTCCGGATGCGCGTGGATTTCCTCGCCCAGCCGCGCCAGCGCGTTCGGCTGCAAGCGCGCGCCGGCCGGCAGCAGCATCACCCAGTCCGACGGCACGTCGGCGATGATGCCGTTGACCACCGCGGCGACCTGGGAATCGTCGTCCATGCTGTCCAGCTGCACCCAGCCGAGCTGGGGGCTGCTGCTGAACACCGGATCCGGCTCGGAGGCGTCGGAAATCACGATCAGGCGCCAGTTCCGGTACAACAGGTCCTCCATCGCGGTGAAGCTTTCCGACAGCCGCGCCAGCTTGGCCGACGGCGCCAGCATGATCAGATTGAACAGCGGCACCTGCTTCCAACCCAGCATCATCCGCTCGGCCAGCTGCTCGGCGTGCACCTCGCGCAGCTGGTGGCGCTTCACCCACTTGCGGTAGGCCTTGGAGCCGTCGATGTCGGTCTCGCCCAGCGTGTACGGAATGATGGGACCCGGTTGCGTCAGCGGCTGCGGCTGCAGCCTTGCCGGCAGCAGCTTGGCGTATTCGGCCAGCAGATCGCCGACGTGCCGTTCCAGCAGCCTATGGTCCAGCACGTGGCGCCGCGCCTTCTCGGCCTGGCGGGCGCGCAGCGCCGGATCGTCGATCAGCTTGCTGATGCCGGCCACCCACCCGTCTTCGGTGTTTTCCGCCACCACCGCCAGTTCGCCGTCCTTCAGGCCGGCGTACGGCAGCACGTCGGACACCACGGCGGCCGCGCCGACCACCGCGTACTCCAGCCATTTCAGGTCGGACTTGTAATCGTTGAAGTCGCTCTTCACCAGCGGCGCGACGCCGATGTCTATCTTCAGCTTGGCCAGTTCGGCCAGGTATTCGTTGTAGGTGACGAACTCCGGCACCTTGCGCACATCCTTGATGCCGACGAAGTCCGGCGGCACGTCGCCCCAGAACACGAACTTCACCTGGCCGGCGTACTCGTGGTAGATCCGCAGCAGCGCCGACGAAATCATCTCGACGTCCTTGCCGTGGGTGCTGGTGCCGGCGAAGCCTATGGTGATCTGGCCGCTGTGCGGCTGCGGCTCCACGAGCCGCCCCTGCGCCAGATGGTTCGGGAAGACGAAGACCTTGTCGTTATACGGCCTGACCTTGCCGGCCAGCACCTCGGTCGACACGGTGACCAGCGAGCATTTCGGCAGCAGCCACTCTATGCCTTCGAAGGCCGGCCAGCACAGATCGTACATCACGTGCTGTTCCGGCACATTCAGCAGCCAGTCGTCCAGCTCGTAGACGATGGGCTTGCCGGACTCCACTATCATCTCCAGCACCGGTCGGAACTCCGGATACGGGAACAGGCGCTGGACGACGAACATGTCCATCGCGTCGACGAACTCGCGGTCGTCCTTGAACGGGTAGACGGCCTCGAAGCTGAACTCGGCCTGGTTCCGGAACAGATAGGCGTCCACCACCGGCGACATCAGGCCGAGCGGATCGCCGAGCCTGAGCTTGTAGCAGGCGGCGTCCTGCAGGTCGCGGGTCAGCACCCCTATGCGCGGCTTGCGAGTTTCTTGTGGTTCCACATTATTTTCCTGAGAGTTCATGGCTGCGGCTCGCTGGGTCATGAATGAATCGAAGCCGCTGCGCGCGAGTCGGCGGCGCAGCGGCCAATAGAGCGGGCGAGGCGGACGGCCGCCGCCGGCGGTGGTCCGTCCTCAATTCCGTAAGCGTACAACAGAAAACCCGCCGCCATGACGGCGCCGATATCATTAAGCGAATTTTCCGCTCGTCCGGGCCGGCGGGAGCCGGCCCGGACGGCTCATGCCTGCGCCGCCATCGGCAGCGGGCACTCGTCGGCCGGCGGCTGCAGAATCTCGCCCAGCAGGCCGTAGTCGGCGGCGGACCAGTCGTCGGGATTGACGCCCTCCAGGCCGAAAATCCAGGCCCATCGGCCCCAGAACCGGCCTTTCACCGCCTCGAGATAGCTGTCGTGATGCCGGGCGGCCAGTTCCGCCCTGCCGGTCTCCCGGTAGCACACGGCCAGATAGTAATGGGCCAGCGCATGGTCGCTCTTCAGCCTCAGCACGTTTTTCAGGCCGCGCTCGGCCCAGGCGTAATTGCCGCAGCGTATGTCGTAGTTGTGGACGAAGTTCAGGTCCAGGTTCATGAAGTACTGGTACTCCTGGATGAAGTCGGAACTGAAGTCCTCGGTATTGATGACGGCGGTGCGGTAGTCCGAGCCCAGCGCATTGATCTTGATGTAGCCCTTGTCGCGGGAGATTTCGTGAATCTCGCTGCCGACGATGGGGCTGGCGCAGGCGATGTTGAACCAGTTCGACGCGATCTCGCGCAGATTGTGCCTGGCCTCCTCCAGGTCAGCCTTGGTCTCGCCGGGCATGCCGATCAGGATATTGGTGTTGGTGTAGATGCCCAGCTCGCGGCAATCCCTGGCCACCCGCTCGGAGATCTTCATCTTCAGCGGTTTTTTCATCTGCTTCTTCAACACCTTCTCGCTGCCGCTCTCGACCGGCAGCACCAGGTGGCGGACGCCGGCGTCCCAGAAGGCCTCCAGCATCGGGCGGTCCAGCGCGTAAAGCGTCAGGCCGTTCTGGTAGACCGAATGCAGATTCAGCGATTTGACGATGTCGAGAATCTTGTAGACCCGGTCCGAATCGGCCATCAGGTGGTCGTCCTGGAAGATCACCGTCTCCGCCTTGTACTTCTCGACCAGGCGGGTGAAATCCTCCCTGACCCGGTCCAGCGAGTGGTAGCGCATCGAACGGCCGTGGGTCCGGTGCGAGGCGCAGAAGGTGCACAGGAACGGGCAGCCGCGCGAGGTCATCACGTGGAAGCCGCGGGTCTTGTCCAGATTGTGGTAGGAGGCGACGACCTGGTTGATCTCGTGCTTGTCGATATCGCACAGGTCGTAGTCGAAGAACGGAATCTCGTCCAGATCGTCGATGAAGTCGTGCTTGGGCGCGAACAGCATCTCGCCCATCACCTTGGCGCGCGTGATCCAGGTGTCGGAGCTTTCCAGGAAGGCGCGCGGGTCCTCGGCCTGCAGCAGATTCAGCATAGGCTTCTCGCCCTCGCCGAAGCACAGGCCGTCGAAGAAGGTGCAGCCCATTTCGCGGTAGATCTGCTCGTAGCTGTTGGTCGGGATGTTGCCGCCGCCTATCACCAGGCTGTCCGGCCAAACCTCGCGCGCCATCCGCCCGCAGTCCATGAAGTTGGCGAAGGACGGGCTGAACAGCGAGGAGATGCCGACGAAGTCGGGCTGGAAATCCCGGATCTGCTCGAAGAAATGCCGGCACAGGGCCTCGAAGCAGTCGAAGGGCACGGCGTCCAGCGCGTTGACCTCGGCGTTGAAGTCGATCAGCTTGACGTCCAGCGGCAGGAATTTCTTCAGATAGGCCGAGATCGACAACGGCCCCAGCGGCAGGTCGGTGCGCGGGATGTTGTAAACCTTGCCATCGCTCTTGGCCAGCTGCACATTGTAGAACTCGGGCTTAGTGAACGAATCCCAGGAAATATGCATCGGTACGACAAACAGCACTTTCTTCATTCATCCCTCCCCGATCGGCTGCCGGCCCCGCATCACGGGACCATCCGCCGATACGCAATCGTTTGAATACCGGAATAAAGTCTGCGTCTACTGCCCGCCGGCGGCCTGTCCGAGGCGCCGCCCGCGCGGCGTCCTCCGTCGAGGACGCCGCGCCGTTACCACATTATCGGCCAAACACCTGCTGCCATAAGGGCAAGCGCTGGCTGAGCATGCAATTTTCCCTGACCCAGGCGCGCAAGGCGTCGCCTTCGCGGCCGGCCGCGTCCAGATCGCCGGTCCGCGCCCGCAGCGCCTGGCCCCAGCTGGCCATATCGTTGTCGACCAGCGCCACCGGCGCCTGCGCGCCGCGCACGGCGTCGAGCGCGGTGCAGATCACCGGCACGCCGATCGCGCCGTACTCGAACAGACGCAGCGGGCTCGCCGTCTGATTGCCGAAATGGACGACCTTGGGCATCACCGCCAGATCGAGACACAGGCTGGCCAGCTTGATCGGGTAGCGCTCGCCGTCCAGATCGAACGGATGATATTCCTCCAGATACGGCCGGATCGCCTCCGGGCAATCGCCGAGCACCACCCATTCGATCTCGTCGGCGGTGGCCAGGATCAGTCCGGACAGCAGCAGCAGATCGCCGGCCTCCTCCCTCGATCCGACCCAGCCCACCCTGGGCTTCTTGCCTATGCGCCGCAGCGCCGTCAGATCGTTCCAACGCGCATCGTCGAGCGCGTCCGGCACCAGGCGGACGTCGGCCGCGAACGTCGCGACGAGCTCGCGCAACGGTTCGGTCGGCACGACGATTCTGTCGACCTCGCGGGCCATCGCCCGCAGCTGGGCCGTCGCGTAGGCCGGACCGTCGACGGCGTCCAGCGCGTCCAGCATCAGCACCGACAGGATGTCGGGACGACGCTGGCGATGGCGCCGCAGCCAGGCCAGGAAGGCCGGGTCGAAACGCGCCGCCTGCACCAGCACGTCCGGCGCGAGCCGCTCGAACTCGCCTGTGCCGGGCAGCCGCTCCCCGGACGGCAGCAGCGTGCCCAGGCACTGGCCGTCCTCGATCAGACGCGCCAGCGGCGCCTGCAGCCGCCCGACGCCGGAAGCCGCCGGCAACGCCAGTATCCGCGTGCGCTCGTGGAAGCTGCCGTCCCATTCGGCCGAGAACACATTCTCGATCTCGAAGGCCCGGCGGCTGTCCAGGCTCAGATGGCGGTTATGGGCCGCGTCGCGCGACAGCTCGCCGTACCAGCGCGGGTACAGCGCCCGATCGTCGAAACCCGCCGCGTCGTCGGCCGCCGCGCCCCGGTGCCGCAGCGCCGAAGCGAACGGCGTCCAGACCAGCAGCCCGCCGGCCGCGCGCAGCTTCAGGCTCAGGTCGACGGCGGCGCTCAGCGGGCCGTCCAGCCCGGCGTCGATGCCGCCGACCTGCCGGTAGCGCTCGCGCGACAGCAGCAGGCAGTCGAGCAGCACGGCGCCCGGATTGTGTTCGACCAGCTGCCGGCCCAGATGGCCCGGCGCCGACGCGTCGGCGTCGTCGAAGACCGAGCCGGCGCCGTCGTCGGCGCCCAGCAGCAGCGGTCCGCGCCAGATCGCCTTGCCGTCGGGCCGCAGCAAGCGCGGCGCGACGGCGCCGACCTCGGCGCGCGACGCCAGGCCGAGCAGGGTCGGCAGCCAGTCCGTCCCTATGATTTCGATGCGGCTGTCCAGCAGCAGCAGATAGTCGCCGCCGGCCGCCTCGGCGCCCAGCTGGAGGCGGCCGGCCAGACCGAGTTCGGGCTCGCAGCGCAGCAGCCGCGCCCCGGCCGGCAGCTCGGCATCGGCCGGCGCCACCGCCAGGATCTCGGCGACGGCGTCGGCGCCGCCGGCCAGCAGCGCCGCTATGCACGGCGCCAGGCAGGCGCCGTCGTCGGCGTCGGCGACGACGACGGACACCTTGGCGCCCGCCGCCGCCGGATAGCGGACGCGGCGGCTGCCGACAGCCTGCCCCGGCTCGATCTCGGCGGCGCAGCGCTGGCGCGCCAGATGCGCGGCCAGCGCCTGGCCCAGCGCGGCCTCGTCCTGCGGCGGCGCGCCGTCCGGCAAGTGGGCCAGCACGTCGGCGATATGACCGATGACGCCGGCGCCGTAGGCGTCATGCAGGCGCCACACGGCGTCGTAGCGGTCGGCGCCGGGCGCCTCGGCGAAGGCGCCCGCCTCCTGCAGCGCGTCGCGCTTGAACCAGACCGCCGGACCGATGTAGTCGGCGCCGCGCAGCAGATCGAGGTTGAAATCGGGCTTGAACGCCGGCCGGCTGCGTTTGCCGTCCGCTCCCAGCGTGTCGCAGTCGCTGTAGATCGCCAGCCATTCCGGATGCAGCGCGGCGTAGTCTCCCAGCGACAGCAGCGCGTGGCCTTCGAGCTCGGCCCCCGCGGGCAGGATGCCTATCCAGTCGCAGGGCAGCGCGCCGAGCACGGCGGCGTAGGCCTGCGTCAGCTGGGCCGGATCGCGCGCGTCGTCTATGCGCAGCCAGCCCAGCGTGTCCGATCCCAGCAAGGCCTCGCTCGGCGCGTCGAAATCGGCGACGAAGATCAGCTGCCACTGCTTGTACAGTTGCTGCGTCAGCGCGTTGATCGACTTCACCGCCAGCTGCTGATCGTCGGCGCTCAGCGGCATCAGGATGATGAAGTGCGGCTGTCCGCCCCAGCCGCGCACCATGCGCTCGGCGTGGATCTGCGCATGGAAGGGTTTCAGCTCGTGGCGGACCGTCCAGGCGTCGTAGGCCTGCTGCGCCGGGTCGACCGGGGCCTCCGGCGGCCGCAGCGACGGGAAGACGATCTCGTTCGGACCGCTTTGCGGCAGTTTCTGCGACGCGGCGATGAAATGCTCCAGCTGTTGCAGCAGCTCGAGCTGATACTGGTGGTAGACCTGCTGGTAATCCCGCGTTTTCGCCAACGCGGCGGCGATGGCGTCCGGCGCGTCCTCGAACGTGACGCCCGGCAAGGCCAGCGCCTTCATGTCGCCGGCCCGCTCCTCGGGCTTCCTGGTGAACTGCGTTTCCTTGATCACCACCGGGCAGCCGCACAGCAGCGCCTCGGAAATGATCGCCGAATTGGCGAAGGTGTACAGCACCTTGCCCTCCCGCAGCAGCGCCGCCAGCGCTTCGTGGCTTTCCGGCCAGTCATAGGTGATGACGGTGGCGTCGTCGAACAGCTCGGGGAAGTCCTGCTGCGCCCGCGTGTAACGCCCCGGATAGATCAGCTTCCGGTGGCGTTTGCCGTCGTCCGGATTGTCGTCGTTATTGAAGATCGCCGTGTCTATCGACGGGATGAAGATGTAGGACGGGTCCGGGTATTTGGAGAAGTCGACGTAATCGTGCTGCCAGAACACCAGCATGTCCGACGCCGGATAGTCCTTGGGGCCGCCGAGCAGGCCCGGATGATTCAGGATGTAGCGCACCACCGCCTCGCCGTTCAGCGGATTGCCGTGCACCACTTCCGGATAGACGACGATGGGCGATCGCTTGCTCGCCTTGTGGCGGTCGACGATGTCCTGGGTCAGATAGGGCGTGCGCAGCGCGGGATTGGTTTCCGGAGAGAAGACATAGGCCTCCTCCCCCAGCTTGTTCAGGTAGTGGCACAGCAGGTGCATCGCGCGGATGCCGTTGGAGACCCGGGCATAGCCCGGCGCGCAGATGTAATAAGGCTGGTGGTTCTCATTGTAGAATTTTTTTTCGATCTGCATATCTTCTTGCTTTCTTGAATTCCATGCATGAGAAACCGGCGCCGTTTCCGCGGCGCCGGTTGGCCGGGCGGTAGCCGGGCCCGGCGGACGGCGTCACGCTTCGCGAAATGCTTCGACTGAATACTGGATCGCGTCTCCCAGCGATGTCCACGGCGCCAGGCCCAGCGCCTCGCGGGCGAGACCGATGTCGGGCACGTATAGATTGCGCACCGGATTGCCGACGCTGGTCTCCGCCCTCCCCAGTATCCTGACCTCGCCCTCCGGGTGGATGCGGTCGCGGACCAGATGCGCCAGTTCGGCGATCGAGACGGCCGCGTCCGATCCCACATTGAACAGCCGCGGCTCGCCCTCGCGCCGCAGCAGCGCCAGCAGCCAGACCACCAGATCCCCCATATACAGGTAGGAGCGGAACGGACTGCCGTCTCCTTTGATGATGATAGGCTCTTTGCGCATCGCGCTCAGCATGAAATTGCCGATGGCATAGTGAATGTCCAGCGGCATGAACGGGCCGACGAAGGAAAAGCAGCGGGCGACGCTCAACTGCCAGCCGTGCCGCCGCGCATAGGCGGCGCACAGGAACTCCGCCGCTCGCTTGGCCTGTCCCAGCGCGCTGGCCGCATCCATCGTGTCCGGCGCCAGCGCGTCGTCCTCCCGCAGCGGCAGGCCCTGCGGCGACGGACCGTAGGCGGCGCCGGAGCTGGTGAACAGGAAATGCCCGGCGCCGGACTCGGCGGCGAAGTCCAACACGCGCCGGGTGCCGGCGACCAGGGTGTCGAACTTGCTCAGCGGGTCTTCGCCGTTGAAGGTCTCGTGCGCCGACGTCGTCGCCGCGTGGATGAAGTGGGTGAAGCGCTGCCTGGGGAATGCGAAGTCGCGCACGTCGCCGGCGTGGAAGCGTATCGCCGGATTGGCGGCCAGATGCGGCGCCCGCCGCGCGAAGGCGGCGGGATCGCGGCTCAGCGCCAGCACCGTGATGTCGGCGCCCAGCGCCGCATTGGCGTGGGCGACGGCCTCCAGCAGCCAGCGGCCGAACCAGCCGGTCCCGCCGCTGACGAACAGCGAGGCGCCTTGCAGCGCCTCCCATACCTCGGGCTTGCGGACCAGGATGGCGTCCAGGTCGGCGCCCAGCCTGCCGCGGGCGTCGCAAACGGCTGGCATGCTGCGGCTACTGGGCCAGCACGACCAGGCCGCTGGCCCAGTACTCGGCCGCCATGCCCTGATGGACGCGGCGGTTGAAGGTCAGATCGTAGCCGTAGGCCTCGAAATGGTAGCCGACGCCCTCCTTCTCGCCGTCGAGGCCGGACAGCCACAACAGCGGCGGATAGCCGTCCTTGCGCAGCAACAGGTCCGGCGAGCCGATGAAGGCCGCCGCGGTGTCGTAGCCTCCGGCCAGCAGGAAGTGCGCAGGCAGGTCGGCCATCTGCTCGACGGCCGCCGGCAGCGAATACTCCAGCAGGCAGGGGAAATAGACGCCGACGACCGGCCCGCGGGCCATCGCCGCGATCAGGTCCTGGTGGCGGGAGCCGTCGGCCGGCGTCAGCACGCCGGACAGACCGGCCTTGTGGTGGTTGACGAAGCCGTACTCCGGCAGGGCCTCGGCGTAGGCCCGCTCCAAGGCCGGCAGATAGCGGGCTTCCAGCGCCTCGCCGATGTCGTCGTGGCTGGCCTGCGGCAGGAAGAAGGGCACGTGGACGCCGTTCAGCAGGCTGCGGGTGGCCGGATCGGCCTCGATGCCGGCCAGCACGCCGCGGGCGCGCCGTTCGAAATCGGCCGCGTCCGGCGCGACGCCGTCCAGCTGGGCGGCGATGCGGCGGTGTATCGCGGCGTAGTCGATCTGCGGCTGCGCCGGCAGGAAGTAGCGCCGGGTCTGCCGGTGGCAGGCCGCGCGGGTGTCGGCGCGGGGCAGGCATCGGCCGTGTTCGTCGAAGCGCGGCGCGTCGGTGCCCGGCTGGATCATGTCTGGTGCGTTCATGGATGAAACCTTTGCTGCCGTCGTCAATCGTACAGCGAATCGTTGTCGGAGAAGCCCTGTCCCCACGGCAGCGGCAGGAACTTGGCGCCGGCGGTCTTTTCGGTGTGGATCTTGATGAACTTCGGATCCTCGCCGATCAGGCAGTCGGGGCGATGCGGCCCCAGCCACGGATTGCGCATGCCGCGCGCCAGCACTTCCTTCAGCGAAGTCTCGCGCAGATTGCCGATCGAGAAGTCGATATACGGGCACGGCGTCACTTCCATCGTCGACGTGACGGTGATGATGCCCTTCACGGTGATGCAGCCCTTGTGCGAGCCGTAGGAAGGCGTCATGTGGGAGAAGACGTTGTACTCCTTCTCCAGCTGGCGCAGGATGTCGGCGTCCTCTTTCTCGATGACGAATTCCGGGTGCTCGGTGCACGAGCCGGTCGGCTTGGCGTAGGACACGTACAGGCCGATGCCGCGCGCGGTGACGTATTCGCACATCTGGCGGAACTCCTCGGTCCTGGCCCGGCCCTTGACCAGCACGGTCGACAGGATCAGGTTCAGGCCGGCGTCCAGACAAGCGTCGACGGCGCGCATCACCCGCTTGTACGAGCCGGGCTTGTTGCGGAAGTTGTCGTGGTCCTTCTCGACGAAGCTGTCCAGCGAGATCTGCACTTTCTCGACGCCGATGGACTTCAGGTGCTTGGCGCGCTCCAGATCAAGGAACCAGCCGTTGCTGTCGGTGATGATGTAGTGCTTGTCCGGATCCAGCGCCTCGATCACCTGGTCGAAATCCTTCATCACCAGCGGCTCGCCGCCGGTGATCACGAAGCGGGCCAGGCCCAGCTCGTCGGCCTGCCGCGACAGATTGCGGATGTCCTCGTAATCCATCTTGCTGCGGGTGTCGACCACCTTGATCACATTCTTCAGGTGGCGGTCCATATAGTATTCGGCCGAGCAGTGCGTGCACTTGAAATTGCACAGATAACTCTTTTCCAGGCGGATGATGGGACTGATCTCGCCCCGCTCTTCCATTTCGGCGATGCGCGCCAGCTTGGCCGCGACATAGGGCTTGCGCCGGGCGAGGTCGTTGCGTTTCGCCTGCTCTGCCTGGCTCAGCGCCAGGTTGGTGGTTTCCAGAGGAGCGTTCATATGGTGTCTCCTAACCATCGCGGCGGCGCGGCGGCCGCGAGCCTTTCGCGATGGCAGTCAGCTGTTTCGAGTGTATCAGAGAGGCGGTGCAGAATATCGCTTCTGTCTGCTTGTTCGTTTGCGCATTTCTACTAATGGTCTTCGGCATTTCCGCCCGAAACTTGAATCACCGGGCCGCCGCGCAGCGCGGGATCGTCGTCGATATAGCCGCGGTAGACCCGCTGCACCGGAATCAGGTCGTCCGGACAGCGCGCGTGCCAGGCCCAGTCGCCGGCGCGCGGCGCCGCCGGGTCGAAGCGACGGCCGGGATCCGGCGGCGTCTCCAGGCGGCAGGCGTGCAGCAGCGAGATGAAATGGCCGCGGACGTCGCGCTTCGGGACCAGCATCTCGTGCCGGCACAGCGGATGCGGGTCGAAGCTGACGGCGGCGCCCAGCTCGTGGGCGGCGACGGCGGCGATGCGGTCGGCCGAGCTTTCCTTGAAACGGATGATGCCGCCCGGAATGTGCCAGCCCGGACCGCAATAGCGGTCGTCGCGCCAGGTCAGCAGCGTCCGCCCCCGCTCGTCGCGTATCAGCAGGTCGACATTGATCAGCGGGGTCAGGCTGCTGACGAAGAGGAAGATGTCCTCCGGCAGGCCTTCGCGCGCCGAGCCGACCGCCTGCCTCAAGGTGTCTATCGCGTCGAGAACGGCCTGTTGCCGGTCTATCGAACGGTTCAGCATGGCCGGGTCTCCGGGGATACGGTCTGCAGACGGTTGCCGTCCAGCCAGGCGATGGCGAAGCGTTCGCCGTGCCGGGCCTGGATCTGGCGCACCACCTCGGCCGAATAGCTTGCCGCCAGCACG
This sequence comes from Chromobacterium sp. CV08, assembly GCF_051129845.1. Lineage (NCBI taxonomy): Bacteria > Pseudomonadati > Pseudomonadota > Betaproteobacteria > Neisseriales > Chromobacteriaceae > Chromobacterium > Chromobacterium sp. CV08. Next base: position 1,015,100 of record NZ_CP150453.1, on the reverse strand, counting down.
ATGACCGCGTCCACCTCGCCGTCCTGCAGCCTCTGCGGCGGCACGATGGGCAGGTGGGTGGCCGGCGTGTAGCGGCCCTGCTTGAACGGCGCGGAATCCAGCACGTAGCGGATGCGGCCGGCGATGTCCATCAGGCTGATCAGCGCCAGCGCCTGGTGGCCGGCGCCCCAGATCGCCACCCTGCCCTCCCCGAAGCGGCCGAGGAAATCGTCGAAGGACGCGCGTAGCGCGCCCTGGCAGGCGGCCAGCGCCGACAGGTCCTGCGGCGCGCGCTTCCTGACGATGGCCGACAGCACGTAGTCGTGCCATTCGGCGCGGCAGTCCAGCACCTCGAAGCCGTTGGCCTCCAACAGGCGTCTGAGCGTGCCCTCGGTGAAGTAGAACAGGTGGTCCGGGATGAACTCGGCGAACAGGCCCTTCTCGACGATCATATCGAAATTGGGCACTTCCACCATGCCGACTGCGCCGTCGGCCAGGTTGGCGGCGATGCCCCGCAGCGTCAGGTGGGCGCTCGGGATGTGCTCGAGGAAGTTCAGTATCATGAAACCGTCGAACGGGCCCGCCGACAAACGCGTTTCCGGACCGTCGACGAAACCGCGCTCCACGCGCAGTCCCGCCCGGGCACAGGCGTCCACCGAGTCCTCGAGATGCTCGACGCCGTAGGCGTCGGCGCCGGCCTCGGCCAGCAGCGACAGATACTCGCCGCGGCCGCAGCCGACCTCCAGCACCTTGCGGCCCTTCAGGCCGTGCCGTTCCAGCCAGGCGCCAAACTGCCCCAGGCGGAAATCGCGCATTTCCGGCGAAATGCCGGCGGCGCGGATCACGTCGCGCCAGTAAGGCACCGGCTCGGCGTCCAGCTGCGCCAGACCGCAGCCGCCGCACTGGCGCAGCGCCAGTCGCACGCCGCGGTCGTCGGGCAGCTGTTCGGCGGTCGGCAGGCCCTGGGCTGCGGCCGGCATGTCATGCTGCACCAGCAGCGGCTCGGGAAACAGCGGCTGCGCGCACAGGCGGCAGTGCTCGATGGCGGCCATCGCTCAAACGCCCCGCTTGGCGGTTTCCGACGCCGGCAGCAGCGGAATCAGCATTTCGGCGCGCAGCGTCTCCAGCGGCAGCAGCGGCGACATGTCCTCCAGCGGCATCGACAGCATGGATCCGTCCGGCTGCGGCAAGGCGGCGGCCTTGGGCTGCAGCGTCTCGTTCTCGTTCAGCCTGACGTCGCACAGTATCGGCCCCGGATGGGCCAGCACCGTCGCCAGGCCTTCGGCCAGTTCCTCGACGCGCGCGATGCGCAGCGCCGGCAGGCCATAGGCCTCGGCCAGCTCCAGCACGTCCGGAATCACCACGCCGGCTTCCGGCCCGGTGCCGACGTAGCGGCTGTCGAAATAATTGCGCTGGGTGTTGCGGATGGAGGCGTAGCCGTTGTTGTTCATGATGAACAGGCGGATAGGCAGTTGCAGCGCCTTCAGCGTCGCCAGCTCCTGCAGGTTCAGCTGCAGGCTGCCGTCGCTCTCGACCGCTATCATCGGCTTGGAACCGTTGCCGAGGCAGGCGCCTATCGCCGCCGGCAGACCGTAGCCCATCGAGCCCAGACCCGAGGTCAGGAAGACCCGCTGGCCCGGCTTGTTGCGGAAGGCGGTGTAGAACACCTCGACCGCCAGGCCCGAGCTGCCGGTGGAGATCAGCGTGTTCTCCGGCGCCGCGTCGGACAGCGCGTCGACGAAATGATAGTGGCTGATCCGGCCGGAGGTCGGGAACGGCGCGCCGTCCTGCACCGGGTAGCGGCGCTTCCAGTCGGCGCAGCGGTCCAGCCATGGCTGCCATCTGGCCTTGGGCAGGCTGTCGGCGCCGGCCAGGAGGCCGTCCAGGCACTGCCTGGCGTCCATCACCAGCGGCAGCTCGATCTCCATGTCCAGCTTGGCGATCTCGGCGGCGTCGACGTCGACGACGATCTTGCGCGCCGCTCGGGCGAAGCCCTTCGGATTGTAGGCGGTGAGGATGTTGTCGAGTCGGGTGCCGACGGCGATCAGCAGGTCGCAATTCTGCACCGCGAAATTGCCGGGGCGCAGCGCGACGACGCCGGGACGGCCGGCGCACAGCGGGCTGTCCCACGGCACCAGATCCATCGCGTTCCAGGTGGCGGCCACCGGCACCTGCAGCGTTTCGCTGAGGCGGCGCAGCGCGTCGGCGCCGCCGGCGATGCGCACGCCGTGGCCGGCGAGGATCAGCGGCCGCTCGGCCTGCCTCAGCATCGCGGCTATCGTGGAAACATAGTCCGGGCCGGCCGCTTTGGCCTCGGCCTGCGGCTCGTAGCCCGCCAGACCGGCGGGATCGATCGGCGCGGCCTGCACATCCAGCGGGATGTCCAGCCACACCGGGCCCGGACGGCCGCTGTGCGCCAGGTGCAGCGCCTCCTCCAGATGCCGGCGTATCGACTGCGGATCGGTGACGGTGACGGCGTACTTGGTCACCGGCCTGGCCATCGCGACGATGTCGACTTCCTGCACGCCCTTCTGGCGCAGGCCGCTGCCCTGCAGCAGGTCGGCGCGCTTCACCTGGCCGGAAATCACCAGCAGCGGCAGCGATTCTATCCAGGCGCCGGCCACCGGCGTCAGGATGTTGGTGGCGCCGGGACCGGTGGTCACCAGCGCGACGCCGGCCCGTCCGGTCTGCCGGCCGTAGGCCTCGGCGGCGATGCCGCAGGCCTGCTCGTGGTGGCAGGGCACGGCGGTCAGATCGGGCTGCAGCGCGACGGCATCGTTCAGATGCATCGCGCCGCCGCCGGGCAGCAGGAACACGTGGCGCACGCCGCGCGCGGCCAGGAAATCCATCACATAGTCCGATAAGCGGACAAGCTTGGCGGTCATCGTCACATCCAGTAAGTCAAATGGGTCTTGCGGTCCTTGTTGGCGCTGATCGCCTCGTCGGTGTAATAGGAGTCGTCCTTGAAGTGGGTGGACGAAATCTCCTCGAACACCACGCCGCCCGCGGTGTGGAAGCGGTGGCGCACGCCGCGCTGCACGGTGATCACGTCGCCGGCCCCCGCCTGCCGCTCCTCGCCGTCCAGCCAGATGGTGATGTCGCCGTACAGCACGATGAAGGTCTCTTCCTTCTTCAGATGGTACTGCTCCGGATGGGTCTGGCCCGGCAGCATCACGATCAGCTTCTTGCAGTACTCGCGGTTGATCACCGTCAGCATCGACAGGCCGAATTCGTCGAAGCGCTCCAGGCCGTAATGGTGCGAGATCTCCAGGTCCGAGCGGCCCGGCACCACGATGTTGGCGGTCTTGAACAGCGCCTTGACGGCGTCCACCGTCTTCATCACCTTGTCGCGCAGATGCTGCGGCTGCAGCTGCGCGCCCATGATGGGGGCGTCGGCGGCGATGTCGGCGGTGGCGGTGTAATGGGTGTATTTCGACCACTCGTTGGCGGTCAGCTGCCCTTCCACCGGCGGAAAGGCGAAGGTGACATTGTCGGCGGAAAGGCTCTCGCCGGCCGCGATCGGCCGGGTGGCGAACACGCCGCGCCGCAAGGAGCGCAGGCTGGCCTGCTCCGTCTCCGACGCCGGATCGCCGGCGCCGTCGCCCAGCATCGCGAAGGCGCGGGCGGCGGCCTGTATCCAGCGCCGTATCTGCTCCGGCGTCGCCGAGTAGTTGTTGGCGGCGTACTGCTCGGTCGGCAGCGCCACGTGCTTTTCGAACACCGTCGCGCCCTGGGCGACGGCCAGCATCACCGGCTCCATCAGCTCCGGATCCTCATGCGTCGAATAGCCGATGCGCACGCCGGCGTACTGCTCGCGCAGCTGTTTGATCCGGGCCAGATTCAGATGCTCGTCCGGCGTCGGATACTCGGCCACGCAGTGCATGATGGTCAGATCCTTGTCCCGGTGCAGCATGAAGCTGACCACATTGTCGATGTCCTCGCGCCGGGCGCCGGCGGTGGAGGCCACCACCGGCTTGTCGCTGCGCGCGATGCGCTCGAGCAGCGGCCAGTCGGTGAACGAGCAGCTGGCGATCTTGATGATCTCGATGCCGTGCTCCTCGATCAGGTCCACCGAGGCCTCGTCGAACGGCGTGCAGATGGTCTTGAAGCCATGCTCCTTCATCTCGCGCACCAGCCCCAGCATCTGCTCCGGCTGCAGCCGGGTCTCCTCGAAGCGCTTGACGTATTTGACGTCGTCGCGGCCGCGGAAGCTCGAGTGGATGAAGGTGTCCAGATTGCGGTACTGCAGCTTGAAACCGAAGTCGAAATCGAAGCCCTTGCAGGATTCGCGTATCGCGCGGATCAGCGCAATGCCGTGGTCGACATTGCCCATGTGGTTGTTGGCCATCTCGAAGATGAATAACGGCTTTCGCATGATGGGCCTCTCTTTCAGTCGAAATTGGCGCCGAGGAAGGTTTCCAGCTTCCCGGCGGTGAAATCCAGCATCTGCTGGGACAGGCCCGGATACAGGCCGATCCAGAAGGTGTCGTTCATGATGCGGTCGGTGACCGGCAGCGGCGTCGCGCAGCGGTAGTGCCGGCCCTGCATATACGGTTGCCGGGTCAGGTTGCCGGCGAACAGCAGCCGGGTGCCGATCCGGTGCTGGTCCAGGTAGTTCAGCAGCTCGACGCGGCCGACCTGGGCCTCGGGTCTCAGCGTCAGCGGAAAGCCGAACCACGACGGATCGGAGCCCGGCGTCGCCTCCGGCAGCACCAGGAATTCGGCGCAGCTTTGCAGGCGCTCGCTCAAGAAGGCGAAGTTGCGCTTGCGCGCGGCGATGAAGCCTTCCAGCCGGTCCAGCTGGGCCAGGCCGCAGGCCGCCTGCATATCGCTGATCTTGAGGTTGTATCCCATGTGGGAATAGGTGTATTTGTGGTCGTAGCCGCAGGGCAGCTGGCCCAATTGCCAGCCGAAGCGCTTGCCGCAGGTATTGTCGCGCCCAGGCGCGCAATAGCAGTCGCGGCCCCAGTCGCGCACCGATTCCATGATCAGCCTCAGCTGCGGATCGCGGGTGAATACCGCGCCGCCCTCGCCCATCGTGATGTGGTGGGCCGGATAGAAGCTCAAGGTGCCGATGTCGCCGAAGGTGCCGACCTTCTGGCCGTTGAAGGTGGAGCCCAGCGCGTCGCAGCAGTCCTCCACCAGCCACAGGCCGTGCTTGCGGGCGAAGGCGGCCACTTTTTCCAGGTCGAAGGGGTTGCCCAGCGTGTGGGCGATCATGACGGCCTTGGTGCGCGGCGACAGCGCGGCCTCCAGCAGATCGGCGTCGATATTGTAGGTCGGCAACTGCACGTCGACGAAGACCGGCACCGCGCCGTTCTGGATGATGGGGTTGACCGTGGTCGGGAAACCCGCCGCCACGGTGATCACCTCGTCGCCGGGCCGAATCGCCCGCTCGCCCAGTTTGGGCGAGGTCAGCGCGGTGAAGGCCACCAGATTGGCCGACGAGCCGGAGTTGACGGTCAGCACATGCGGCAGGCCGATGAAGGCGGCCAGCCTAGACTCGAAATCGGCGTTGAAGCGCCCGGTGGTCAGCCAGCCGTCCAGCGCCGCGTCGACCATATTGGCCACTTCGGCGGCGCCGATGACCTTGCCGGACGGCGGCACGGCGGTCTGTCCCGGCGTGAACGCGGTCTGGGCGAAGCGCTCTTCGGCGTATTGTCGCACCAGGGCGAGGATGGCCTCGCGGGTGGTATCTGTCATTCCTTGATTCTCCGAATTACGCGCCCGCATAGGCCGCGATCTGGCCGAGGGTGAAGTCTTGCATGTCCTCGCCGCGCCGCCAAGCCTGATGCCAGGCCAGCGTCGCCGACAGCGCCGCCTCCAGGTCCCAGCGCGGCGCCCAGCCCAGCGCCGTCCGGGCCTTGGCGCTGTCCAGCCTCAGCAGGCCGGCCTCGTGCGGGTGTCCGCCGCCGTCCCGGTGCCAGCCGGCGCCTTCGCCGCGCAGGCGGGCCAGCGTGTCCGCCACCCAGGACACCGGCCGGTCGCTGCCGTCGCCGGGGCCGAAATTCCACGCCGCGGCGGCGCCGTCCTGTCCCGAGGCCAGGCGCTCGGCCAGCCGCAGATAGCCGGCCAGCGGCTCCAGCACGTGCTGCCAGGGCCGGACGGCGTCCGGGCTGCGTATCGCCAGCGGGCGGCCTTCGTCGAAGGCTCGCAGCAGGTCCGGCACCAGCCGGTCGGCCGCCCAGTCGCCGCCGCCGATGACGTTGCCGGCGCGCGCCGTCGCGACGGCGGCGCAGGCTTCGGGGAAGGAGCGGCGGTAGGAGGCGCATACCAGCTCGGCGCAGGCCTTGCTGCTGCTGTACGGGTCGTGGCCGCCGAGCGCGTCGCTCTCGCGGTAGGCCCACGGCCATTCATGGTTTTCGTAGCATTTGTCGGTGGTCACCACCACCACCGCCTCGACGCCCGGGCATTGCCGCACGGCCTCCAGCAGATTGGCGGTGCCCATCACATTGGTCGAGAAGGTTTCCAGCGGATCGGCATAGCCGCGCCGGACCAGCGGCTGCGCCGCCAGATGGAAGACGACGGACGGCCCGCAGTCGCGCATCGCCGCCGACAGCGCCCCGGCGTCGCACACGTCGGCCAGCGTGCTCGTCGTCCGGCCGCCGACATCGGCCGCGCCGAACAGCGAGGGCTGGCCGTCCGGCGGCAGCGAATAACCGTGGACGCGGGCGCCCAGGCTGTGCAGCCAAAGGCTGAGCCAGCCGCCCTTGAAGCCGGTGTGTCCGGTCAGGAAAACCCGGCGGCCGCGCCAGAAGGCGGCGTTCACCACTGCTTCCATGGCGCCTCCCCGCTGGTCCACAGCTCCTCCAGCAGATTCTTGTCGCGCAGCGTGTCCATAGGCTGCCAGAAGCCGCGGTGCTCGTAGGCGGCCAACTGGCCGCGGTGGGCCAGCGCCTCCAGCGGATCGGCCTCCCACACGCAGCCGTCGCCGTCTATCAGATCGAAGACCGACGGGTTCAGCACGAAGAAACCGCCGTTGATCATGCCGCCGTCGCCGCGCGGCTTTTCCTTGAAGAACTCGACGCGCTGATTGCGTATCTCCAGCGCGCCGAAGCGGCCCGGCGGATACACCGCCGTCACCGTCGCCTCGGCCCGCTGCTCGCGGTGATGGGCGATGACGGCGCTGATGTCGATATCGCTGACGCCGTCGCCGTAGGTGAAGCAGAAATCGCGTTCGTTCTCCAGATGCCGGCGCACCCTGCCCAGCCGGCCGCCGGTCTGCGTGTCCTCCCCGGTGTCGACCAGGGTCACGCGCCAGGGCTCGGCATGGCGCTCGTGGACGAACATCTGGTTATTGCTCAAGTCCAGCGTCACATCGGAACTGTGCAGGAAGTAGTTGGCGAAATACTCTTTGATCACATAGCCCTTGTAGCCGAGGCAGATGATGAAATCGTTGATGCCGTGGGCGGAGTAGATCTTCAGGATATGCCATATGATAGGTTTGCCGCCGATCTCTATCATCGGCTTCGGCCGAAGGTGGGATTCTTCGCTGATACGCGTGCCAAGGCCTCCGGCCAAAATCACAGCTTTCATACTTCTTCTTTCTCATCGCACCCGACAGCGCGGGCCTAAGCATTGACTTCATCCACTTCCGACCGCGCCCGCCTGGGCGCCGCGCGGCCGGTTTCGCGCCCGGCCGGCCGGACCGGACGGGACAGCGGCTGCTCCCGATGCGGCCGGCCGGGCGAAAGCCGCGACCTGTCCGCTATCTATCGACCTGAAATACGGGGAGCTTGAGCGCAAGACGGACGCCGCCGGCCGCCGGGCCGGCGCTTTCGCGCGCGGTCCGCGCCGTCAGTCGTTGAAAACGGCCTGCAGCGTGCCCATCAGATCCTGCACGCTCTTCGCCGCCACCGCCGGATCGAACTCGACGCTGCGCTGATGTCCCTTGCCGGCGGCCCAGTTGCTGACCAGGCACAGGTGGGCGTACGGCAGGTCCAGCTCGCGCGCCAGCCCCGCCTCGGGCATGCCGGTCATGCCGACGATGTCGGCGCCGTCGCGCTCCAGCCTGGAGACTTCGGCCGCGCTCTCCAGCCTCGGCCCCTGGGTGCAGGCGTAGACGCCGCCGTGGACGCCGCTGATGCCGGTAGCCTTGATCGCCGTCATCAGCCTGTCGCGCAGGCTCTCGTCGTAGGGGCTGGTGAATTCGGCGTGCACGACGGGCCGCTCGGGTCCTTCGAAATAGGTGTGCTTGCGGCCCCAGCTGTAATCGATGATGTCGTCGGGCACGACGAGCCGGCCCGGCGCCATGTCCGGCCGGATGCCGCCGACGGTGCCGATGGCGATCACGCCCTTGACGCCCTGGTCGTGCAGCGCCCACAGATTGGCCCGGTAATTGATTTCGTGCGGCGCCAGCGAATGGCCGTAGCCGTGGCGGGCGATGAACACCACGTTCTGGCCGGCGATCTTGCCGAAAGTCAGCGCGCAGGACGGATCGCCGTACGGCGTGCGCACAACCTGGCGATGGGTCACTTCCAACACCGACAGCTGAGCGAGTCCGCTCCCCCCGATGATTGCCAACATGTCCGTCTCCCCACTTGTCGTTATCCGCGGCCTCATTGCGAGACGATGGCCTGTGCCATTCCGCCGCTTTCGCTATGAATTATGTCCGAATCCGCGCGGCTGCGGACAAGAAATCGGCGTCCCGCCGGCCCTGCTCGGCTAATTTTCTTGAAGTTGCATATGGGGTGGAGGCTGCCCGCCGGCAATGCCAAACACATTGGCATGAAATTCTCTTGATAGTCGTCAATGATAATGGTTATCATTAGCAAATGAATACCAAGCCACCCGTCGCGAGCAAGTCCCCCGCCCCTCCGCTGCTGCACAGCCGCCAGCTGTTCGGCGCCGGACGCGAGATCCTGATCGAGCATCAGGGGGAGCTGTACCGCCTGCAGCTGACCCGCAACGGCAAATTGATACTGATCAAGTAGCCCTCGCGTTCAATAGCTCTCGCAAACAAGCAGGACCCCGCAAGCCAGCCGACAGCCAGCCAGCGGAAACGACAACGATAATGGAGTTTCCATGGCATTGTTCCGCGCCACCCCTCTGATGCTGAGCCTGGCCGCCGCCTGGCCGGCCTTCGCCGACACCGCACCGCCGACGCTGGACACGGTCCAGGTCACCGCCCATCGCAGCGAGAAGCCGCTGGCGGAGACCGCGCCCAACGCCACCGTGGTGTCGCGCCACAAGCTGGACGACCGCCTGGTCCGCGACATCGCCGACGCGGCCAAATACGAGCCCGGCGTCGAAGTGGCCGCCGACCCGAACCGCCGCGGCAACGCCGGCTGGACCATACGCGGCATAGACGGCAACCGCATCCTGATGCTGATAGACGGCGAGCGGCTGCCGGAAGCCTATGCCGGCGGCGGCGCCGGCAACGGCGCGATCTCCGGCCGAGATTTCGTCGAGCTGGAAACGCTGCGCGCGATCGACATCGTCAAGGGTCCGACCTCCAGCCTGTACGGCTCGGACGCCATCGGCGGCGTGATCGGCTACCGCACCAAGACCGTCGACGACTTCGTGCCCGAAGACCGCGGCGTCGGCGGCAGCGTCAAGGGCTTGGCCACCGGCGCCGACAACAGCTGGGGCGGCAGCGCCGGCGTCGGCGTCAAGGGCGATCGCGCCGACGCGATGCTGATCTACACCCACCGCAACGGCCACGCGACCGACAACCAGGGCGGCAACGACAGCCGCACCACCTCGCGCACCGCGCCGAACCCGCAGGACTGGAACAGCGACAGCGTGCTGGCCAAGCTCGGCTACAGGCTGAGCGAACAGCAAAGGCTGGAGCTGACGCTGGAACACTATCGCCGCGACACCGACACCAATCTGCTGAACACGCTGTATCCGGCCTATGTCTCCCGCGGCCGCCCGGTGCCGGCGCAACTGGCCCAGACCGCCGCCGACCGCACGCTGCGCAACCGCGCGTCGCTGGCCTGGGAAGCCCGCCAGCTGGGCCCGCTGGACCGCCTGGCGGTCAAGCTCTACCAGCAGAAGCTGAACAATGCCGACGACAGCTACAGCCTGTTCGGCGACCAGAGCCGGGTCCGGTCCAATTACAACTTCTACCAGAAGATCGTCGGCCTGAGCCTGGACGCCGAGCAGCGCTTCGCCGCGCTGTCGGCCGAGCACCAGCTGCTGTGGGGCGTGGACCTGTCCCGCACCGACACCAGTCGGCCGCGGATGAAGACGCAGTACAACGCCAACGGCGCCGCGACCAACGCCATCGGCGGCGAGATCTTCCCCAGCAAGACCTTCCCGGACAGCACCTCGGACCGCGTCGGCCTGTTCGTGCAGGACGAGATGAAGTTCGCCAACGGCGTCGCACTGTCGCCGTCGCTGCGCTGGGACCACTACAAGATGAACACCCAGCCCGACCAGGCCTACGCCAACAGCGGCGGCCAGGCGGTGCCGTCGTTCAGCGACGGCGCCTTCTCGCCCAAGCTGGGCCTGAGCGTGCCGTTCGCCGGCCATTACACCGGCTTCGCCCAGCTGTCGTCCGGCTTCCGCGCGCCGCCGTTCGACGACGCGAACATGGCCTTCGTCAACCGCGGCTACGGCTACCAGGTGATCGCCAATCCGAATCTGAAATCGGAAACCAGCCGCGGCTTCGAACTGGGCCTGAAGGGCCAGTGGGACAGCTTCGATTTCGGTCTGAGCGCCTATCAGAACCGCTACCGCGACTTCATCGAGCAGCAGAGTCTCGGCGTCGTCGGCGGTCTGCTGACCTACCAGTACCAGAACATCGGACGCGTCGACATCAAGGGCGCCGAAGCGCGCGCCGCCTGGCGCTTCGCGCCGGGCTGGCAGACCCAGGCCTCCATCGCCTACGCCCACGGCCAGGATCTGGACAGCCACACGCCGCTGGGCTCGATCGCGCCGCTGTCGGCGGTGCTGGGCCTGCGCTACGACCAGGCGCGCTTCGGCGGCGAGGCGCTGCTGCGAGCGGCCGCCGGCAACAAGCGCGTGCCGTCGGTGGCGCTGTCGCCGTCGTCCAACGCGCAGACCTCCGGCTTCGCCGCCCCGGGCTACGCGACGCTGGACCTGACCGCCTACTGGAAACCGGCCAAGGGCACCACGGTGCGCGCCGGCGTGTTCAATATCTTCGACCGCAAGTACTGGAAGGCCGCCGACGTGCGCGGCATGGCCGCAAACGACCCGACGCTGGACCGCTACACCCAGCCGGGCCGCAATGTCAGCGCCAGCGTCGAATACCAGTTCTGATCATCGATCCGGGGCGGGCGGCCACGCCGCCCGCCCGCAACAACAGGAGGAAACCATGAGCCAGCTATGGGACCGCTATCTGACGCTCAAAGCCAGCCAACCCAAACTGCGCGCGCGCGACGCCGCCGGACTGCTGGAGGTCAGCGAATGCGAGCTGGTGGCCGCCGATCCGGCCGCCGTGCCGCTGCGCGCCGAATGGCCGGAGATCCTGGCGTCGCTTGCCCCGCTGGGCCGCGTGATGGCGCTGACGCGCAACCACGCCTGCGTCCATGAGACCAAGGGCGACTACGCCAATGTCGACATCGACGGCAAGGTCGGCCTCGCCATCAACCCCGTCATCGACCTGCGCATCTTCCTGTTCCACTGGCGCCACGGCTTCGCGCTGCGCAGCGAGACGCCGCGCGGCGTCCAGCGTAGCCTGCAGTTCTTCGACCGCCATGGCGAGGCGGTGCACAAGGTCTACCTGACCGCCGACAGCGACGTCGCCGCCTTCGACGCGCTGCTCGCGCGCTTCGCCGCGCCGGCCGCCGCCGCGCTGGAACTGGAGCCGGTCGCCGCGGCCGCCGCCGAGCAGCCGGACGAGGCCATAGACCGCGACGCCTTCCAGGCCGAGTGGCAGAGCCTCGCCGACGTGCACGCCTTCCACCCCTTCCTGCGCCGCTGGCAGGTGTCGCGCCGCCAGGGCTTCAGGCTGGCGCCGGCCGGCCAGGCCTGGCGCGTCCGCGAAGACGCGGTCGAGCAGCTGCTGCGCCGCGCCGCCGCCATCGAAGCGCCGATCATGGTCTTCGCCGGCAACCGCGGCATGATACAGATCCACACCGGCCCGGTCCGCAATGTGCAGGTGGTCGGCGACTGGCTGAACGTGCTCGATCCCGACTTCAACCTGCATCTGCGCACCGACCTGATCGCCGAGGCCTGGGTCACCCGCAAGCCCGGCGACAACGGCGTGGTCACCTCGCTGGAACTGTTCGACGAGGCCGGCGAATCGCTGGCCACCTTCTTCGGCGAACGCAAGCCCGGCCGTCCGGAGCGGGCGGAATGGGTGAAGCTGCTGGGCGAGCTGCCGCCGCTGGAGCAGGCCGATGTCGCGTAAGCCCCTGCTGGCCGGCCTGCTGCTGGCCGCGCTGCCGCTGACCGCCTCCGCTGCCGAGCGGCTGGTGGTGGTGACGCCGGACATCGCCGAAATCGTCGTCGCGCTCGGCGCGGCCGGCGAAGTCGTCGGCCGCGACCGCAGCAGCCGCGAGCCCGAGCTCGCCCACGCTCAGGTCGTCGGCTTCTCGCGCGCCCTGAACGCCGAGACCATCGCCAGGCTGAAGCCGACGCTGGTGCTGGGCAGCGCCGCCGCCCAACCGACTACGCTGTGGCCGCAGCTGAAGCGGTTGAAGCTGCGCGCCGAGGAGGTCGGCGCGCGCGAGGACGGCCGCGACTTCGCCGAGGCGATACGCAGGATAGGCGGCCTGCTGGGCCGCGACGCCGCCGCCGCCAAGCTGGCCGGCGACTGGCAGCGGGGCATGCAGCCGCGCCCGGCGCGCGCCGTCCGCTACCTGGTCAGCTACGACGGCAGCCTGGTGGCCGGCCGCGACACCGCCTCGGACACGCTGATCCGCGCCGCCGGCGGCGTCAACGCCGCGGCCGGCCTCAGCGGCTTCAAGCCGCTGGGCCGCGACGCCTGGCAGGCGCTGAAGCCCGACGTCATCATCCTGGGCAGCCACACTTCGGCGGTCTACGGCGGCAAGGAGGCCTTCTCGCGCCGTCCGGAAATCGCCGCGACGCCGGCAGGCAAGCAGGGCCGCGTCTACCAGCTGCCCCCGCAGCAGGGCATGCTGATCGGCCTGGGCAGCCCGGCCGTCGTGGAACAGATGGTGAAGATGTGAGCGGCGCCCACCGCTGGCTGTGGCCGGCCCTCGTCGTCGCCAGCGTCGCGCTGCCGCTGCTGGCGCTGTCCAGCTCGGCCGGCCATCTGGCCTGGCCGGACTTCGCCGATCCGCTGGTCAGCGAGCTGAGGCTGCCGCGCGTGGCCGCGGCGCTCGGCGTCGGCGCGGCGCTGGCCGCCAGCGGCGCCGCGCTGCAGGCGCTGTTCCGCAACCCGCTGGCCGATCCCGGCCTGATCGGCACCTCGGGCGGCGCCGCGCTGGCGGTGATCGCCGTGCTGGCGCTGGGCCTGACCGGCCTGTCGCTGCCGCTGGCGGCCTTCGGCGGCGGCCTCGCCGCCACCTGGCTGATCCTGCTGCTGGCGCGGCTGGCCCGCGGCGGACTGGCCGGCCTGCTGCTGATGGGCCTGGTCGTCGGCGCCTTCTGCGGCGCGGCATCCAGCCTGATCCTGTTCCTGTCCGACGACCTGACGCTGCGCTCGGCCAGCAGCTGGCTGGCCGGCAACCTCGGCTCGGCGCTGCCGGGCCGGCTGTCGGTCTGCCTGCTGGTCGCCGGCCTCGGCGTCGCGCTGCTGTGCGCGATAGGCCGCGACCTCGACTGCCTGCTCTTGGGCGAGGAGACCGCGCGCTCGCTGGGCATAGACACCCGCCGCACCCGCAGGCTGGCCGCGATAGGCGCCGCGCTGGCCACCGGCGGCGCCGTCGCGCTGTCCGGCGTCATCGGCTTCGTCGGCATGATGATACCGAACGCGCTGTCGCTGCTGGTCGGCGGCTGCCGCCGCCGGCTGATCCTGCTGTCGGCCTGGGCCGGCGCGCTGTTCCTGCTGGCGGTGGACACGCTGGCGCGCAATATCGCCTGGCCGCTGGACCTGCCGGTGGGCCTGATGGCCGCCTTCGCCGGTCCGCCTTTCTTCATCTGGCTTTTCCGCCGTCAACAACGGAGCGCGAGCAATGGCTGAATCCTACACCCTGAAGGTCCGCGAACTGGGCTACCGCGTCGGCGGCCGTCCGCTGCTGCAGGACATCCGGCTGGACCTGCCTGCCGGCCAGGTCAGCGCGCTGCTGGGGCCCAACGGCGCCGGCAAGACCACGCTGCTGCGGCTGCTGGCCGGCCTGGCCGCGCCCAGCGCCGGCGCGGTGCGTCTCGGCGGGCAGTGCGTCAGCCGGATGGCGCCGCGCGAACGCGCCCGGCGGATAGGCTGGGTGCCGCAGCACCTGCCGGCCGACCTGCCGCTGACGGTGGCCGAATTCGTCGCGCTGGGCCGGATGCCGTATCTGGGCGCCTTCGGCCGCCCGGCCCCGCTCGACCGCGAGGCGGTGGACGCCGCCATCGCCGTCGTCGAAATGGACGGCCACGCCCGCTCCCGGCTGGACTCGCTGTCCGGCGGCGAACGGCAGCGGGCGGCCATCGCCCGCGCGCTGGCGCAGCAGGCGCCGGTCATCCTGCTGGACGAGCCGACCAACCACCTGGACCTGCGCCACCAGCACAAGCTGCAGTTGCTGCTGCGCGAACTGGCGGCCCAGGGCAAGACCGTGGTCCAGGTGCTGCACGATCTGGCGCTGGCGGCCGAGTACGCCGACCAGGCGGCGCTGCTGCAGGACGGCCGGCTGGTCGCCTGCGGCGCGCCGCGCCAGACGCTGACGCCTGAGCGCCTGCTGTCGGTCTACCGCTGGCCGGTCCGGCTGCAGCACCACGCCCCGCTGGCCGCCTGATTCGGCCTTCGGGACAGCGACGGCGCCTTCCCCCAGGCGCCGCTCTCGTACTACAACTAGATCAGCGCGCTCCTCATTTTCCCCGTTCGTCATGAGGTGGGTCTTGCTGAAACCTTTCCTGTACCGCTGGCTGCTGCCGGCCGCGCTGCCGCCGGCGCTGATCGCGTCCATCCTGTACCCGGCCTTCCCGGCGACCGTCCCCGCCGGGCTGTGGCTGGCATTGGCCGTCGCCGCGGCGGCGCTCGGCCCGGCGTCGTCGCTCCTATTGCGCCAACGCCGGCAACTGCGCAATCTGCGCCAGCAGCAAGCCTATCTGTCCAGCATCATCGACAACGCCGGCGAAGCCTTCATCACCATCGACGTCGACGGCCGCATCGGCCTGTTCAACCATGCCGCCGAGCGGATGTTCGGCTACGCCGCCGCCGAGCTCCTGGATCAACCGGTCACGGTCTTGATGCCCGAGCCCTACCACAGCCGGCACCAACACTATCTCGCCGCTTATCTGCAGCGCGGCGCCGCGGCGGCCGAGCGCTTCGAGGTCCATGCCCAGGGCCTGCGCAAGAACGGCGACATCTTTCCCCTGCATCTGTCGACCAGCGAGTTCCAGGCCAACGGCCAGCGGCAATTCGTCGGCATCATCGTCGACAACAGCGAGCAGCAGCGGCTGGAAATGGCCTTGCGCGCCGGCGAACAGCGCTACCGCGCCGTAGTGGACGCGCTGGACGAGGGCGTGCTGATCCACGACGGCGCCGGCCGGGTGCTGGCCTGCAATCCGTCTGCGGCGCGGATACTCGGCACGCCGCAGGCCGAGCTGGAAGGAAGCGACGTGGCCGCGCTGTGGCAGGACGGCACGCTGGAAGACGGCACGCCGTTCGCGCCGGAGCGGCAGAACGGCCGCCTCAGGCTGGCGCGCGACGGGGTGGTGCTGGCGGTGCCCCGCGACGGCGCGCGGATCTGGCTCCGGCTCGTCGGCGTGCCGCTGCGGCAGAAGGGGCCGGACCACGATTGCACGGCGCTGATCTTCAACGACATCACCCGGATGCGCGAGGCCGACGAGCAGGTCCACCTGCTGCTGCGCGGCATCGAGTCGATGTCGACCGGCGTGCTGATCGCCGACGCCCGCGACCGCCGGCTGTCCACCGTCTTCGTCAACGACGGGCTGTGCCGGATCAGCGGCTACGACAAGGACGAGATCCGCCGCCGCGGCCTGCGCTTCTGGCGCGGCGACGACAACGATCCGGCCACGCTGGCCAGGCTGGACCACGCGATCGCCAACGCCGAACCGGTGTCGGCGCTGCTGTGCAATCAGCGCAAGGACGGCAGCCGCTTCTGGAACAATCTGGCGCTGACCCCGATCTTCGACCACCACGGCCTGCTGACCCACTTCGTCGCCGAGCAGCACGACATCAGCGCCCAGGTCGAAGCATCCGAATCGGTGCGCAGCAATGAACAAAGCTGGCGCGAGGCGCTGGAATCGACCGGCATGGGCGTGTTCGAATACGATGTGCAAAGCGGCGCGATGCAGCTGTCCCCCGGCTGGCTGGCCCAGCTGGGCTATCTGCCCGACGCGATCAACGGCTCCGCCAGCCAGTGGAACGCGCTGATCCACCCGGACGACGTGGCCTCGCGCAATCAGGGCCTGCGCGCGCTGCTGGCAGACCAGGCGCCCTTCGTCGAAACCCGCTACCGGGTGCGCAAGCGCAACGGTCTGTATTGCTGGGTGCTGAACAAGAGCGCGGTGATAGAGCGCGACGCCGCCGGCCAGCCGCGCCGGGTGCGCGGCACCCTGTCCGACATCAGCCTGCAAAAGGAGGCCGAGGCCTTCCTGGTCGACCAGCAGGCGCGGCTGTCGCAGTTGGTGGCCGAGCGGACCAACGATCTGGAGCGCGCGCTGCACGAGGCCCATTCCGCCGACCGGCTGAAAGACGAGTTCATCGCCAATATGAGCCACGAGATCCGCACGCCGATGAACGCCATCATAGGCTTCGCCGATCTGGCGCTGCACACCGGCCTCGACGAGCAGCAGCGCGACTACCTGCAGAAAGTGCACGAGGCGGCCAGATCGCTGCTCGGCATCATCAACGACATCCTGGACTTCTCCAAATACCGCTCCGGCCGCTTCACGCTGGACGTCCATCCGTTCCGACTCGAAGACATCTGCCGGCAGGCGCTGTCGCTGATCGAGCCGCTGGCCGACCAGAAGCGGCTGCGACTGCGGGCCGACTGGCCGTCCGGCTTCCACGGCGCCGTCCTCGGCGACGCGCTGCGGCTCAAACAGGTGCTGACCAATCTGCTGTCCAATGCGGTGAAATTCACCGAGAACGGCTACGTCAGCCTGGAGGCCGGCTTCCTCGAGGAGACGGAACAGGCCGTCGTCTGCCGCTTCGTCATCCGCGACAGCGGCATAGGCATGGACGAGGAGACCCTGGCCAATCTGTTCAACCAGTTCATGCAGGCCGACGCGTCCACCACCCGCCGCTTCGGCGGCACCGGCCTGGGCCTGGCGATCAGCCGCCAGCTGGTGGAGGCGATGCGCGGCGCCATACGGGTGGAGAGCCAGGTCGGCCAGGGCTCGGCCTTCACGATAGACCTGCCGCTGCCCAGGGCCGGGGAGGAAGACTGTCCTCCGCAGCAGGTGGCCGTCGGCGACATCTCGCTGCGCGGCCGCCGCGTGCTGCTGGTGGAGGACAACGCCTTCAACCGCGAATACGCCCACGAGCTGCTGAGCGAGGCCGGCGCCGAAATCGACGAGGCCGCCGACGGGCAGCAGGCGCTGGACGCCGCGGCCCGCCGCGACTACGACCTGGTGCTGATGGACATGCAGATGCCGGTGATGGACGGTCTGGAGGCGACGCGGCGCATCCGCGCGCTGCCCGGCCGTCAGCGCCTGCCCATCGTCGCGATGACGGCCAGCGCCCGCTCCGAGGACAGGCGGCAGGCGCTGGCCGCCGGCATGGACGACTACCTGAGCAAGCCCATCGATCTGGACGCCTTCTGGCAGACGCTGGCCAGGTGGTGCCCGCAGGCCGAGGCCGAAGCGCCGGCAGCCGTCGAGCCCGCGGCCGACGACGACGAGCCGGACCTGACGGCGCTGGTGCAATTCGACACCGCCGGCGCGCTGGAGCGTATGCGCGGCAACCGGAAACGCTATGGCCGGATGCTGCGCCACTTCGCCGAACACTGGCAGCGCGAAAGCGCCGGGCTGGACAGCTGCGTCCGCCGGCAGGACTGGGAGACGCTGCTGCGCCACGCGCACACGCTGAAGGGCGGCGCCCGCACCGTCGGCGCGGAATCGCTGGCGGAAGCGGCCAGCCTGCTGGAACAGGCCTGCGAGCAGCCGGGAGCGCCGGAAGCCGCCGCGCTGCAGCAGGAAGTCCGGCGCCGGCTCCGCCTGGTCTTGCGGCAGATCGGCCAGGCGGTCGGGCTGCCTGCCGGCGAACGGACTATAGATTGAACAGGAACGGCCCGCGCGGCCGACAGAGACGGGGGAGGCAATGGAAAACGCGGATTTCACCATCTGGGCGATAGACGACGACCCGCTGCAGCGGATGTTCATCCAGGACGAACTGGGCGGCGACTGGCCGCTGCGGCTGTTCGCGTCCGGCGAGGAGGCGCTGGCGGCGCTGAACGACGGAGGCGGTCCCGAGATGGCGTTGTGCGACGTGATCATGCCCGGCATGGACGGCTTCACGGTCTGCCGCGAGCTGCGCGCCGCCGACGGCCAGATGCAGATCGTCTTCCTGTCGTCGAACACCGGCAACGAGGCCAAGCTGACCGGGCTGGACGCCGGTTGCGACGACTTCCTCGGCAAGCCGATAGACGGTGAGGAGCTGCGCTACAAGGTGCAGCTGGCGCAACGCGCGCGCCGGCAGAAACAGCAGCTTACCGCCGAGATCGCCAGCGCCCGCACGCTGGCCTTCGACGTGATGACCAATGCCGGCGAACTCGGCACCGTGCTGGAATTCATGCGCCGCACCCAGGACTGCGTCAGCGAGACCATGCTGGCGCGCCAGGTGCTGGAAAGCATACGCAGCGGCTACGGCCTGATAGCCAGCCTGCGGCTGCGTCGGCCCGACTACAGCGTGCTGGACCTCGACGCCGACGGCGAGGTCTGCTCGCCGCTGGCCAGTTCCATCCTCGACAATATGCAGGCGATGGAGCGCATCTTCACCTTCCGCAACCGCATGTGCATCAACTACCCGGACCTGACGCTGCTGCTGCACAATATGCCGGAGGACGACCCGGACCGCATCGGCCGCCTGCGCGACCACCTGGCGCTGATCGCCGACGCCGCCGAGCGACGGCTGCAGAACATACGCAACGAGGCGCTGCTTCAGCGCCAGACCCAGGTGCTCGGCGTCAGCGTCCGCGAGATGAGCGAGGCGCTGGCGGCGCTGGAATCGCAACATGCCCGCGCCAACGCCGAGATCAGCGAGCAGGTGCTGGAGTTCTGCGGCCGCGTGCAGCAGCTGGCGATAGGCTTCGGCCTGACCGACGAGCAGGAATACAAGCTGGACCAGGCCGTCGGCGAGTTCGGCGACACCATACGCCATCTGGACCTGATGCAGGCCGGCATCGACCGGCAGTTGCAGAACACCTTGCAGCGGCTGCGCGAGCTGATGCAGGCGCCGCCGGCCTGAGCCATGAAAAAGCCGCGCCGGGCAAAGCCCGTCGCGGCCGGATATCGCCGGATGGACGGCTTACTTCAGCGCGTAGATCGCGGGCAGATTGCGCCAGGCGCCGCGCACGTCCATGCCGTAGCCGAACACGTAGCGGTCCGGCACGTCCAGACCGACGAAATCGGCGCTCAGCGGCTTTTCCTTGCTGATCAGCTTGTTGGCGAACACGCCGCTGTAACAGGCCTTGGCGCCCATGGCCATCACCTTGTCGCGGATCGCGGCCATCGTGTGGCCCTCGTCCAGGATGTCGTCCAGCACCAGCACCACGCGGTCGCGCACGTCTTCCTTCGGCGCCTGCTTCCACACCAGCTCGCCGCCGTGGGTCTTGTCGCCGTAGCGGGAAACGTGGACGTAGTCGAAGTCCAGCGGGAAGGCCAGACGCGGCAGCAGCTGGCCGGTGAACACCACCGCGCCGCCCATCACCGACAGCACCAGCGGATATTCCTCGCCCAGTTTTTCGGTGATTTCCACCGCCATCCGATCGACGGCGGCGCTGACTTCCTCGGCGGTGAACAGCACGTCGGCGCTGTTGATCAGGCCGCGGGCTTCGGCAATATTAGGCATGATGACTCCTTACAGAACAGGCTGCGCCGCCAGCGGCGGCGCGATCGAAAAAACGGTCAGCTGAGTTTCAGCTCTCGCAGAAAAGCGGCGAAATCATCCGCCACCTCGTGGTGCCGCAGGCCATAGTTGACGGTGGCCTTCAAATAACCCAGCTTGGAGCCGCAGTCGTAGCGGGTGCCCTTGAACGGCAGCGCCAGCACCGACTCGCTCTTCATCAGCGCGGCGATGCCGTCGGTCAGCTGGATTTCGCCGCCGGCGCCGGCCGCGGTATTGACCAGCTTGTCGAAGATGCGCGGCGTCAGGATGTAGCGCCCGACCACCGCCAGATTCGACGGCGCCTCTTCCGGCCTGGGCTTCTCGACGATGTGCTCGACGCGCTGATGGCCCTGCCCGTCACGCACCGTCTTGACGATGCCATAGGAGCCGGTTTCTTCCGGTGCCACCGTCTCGACGCCGAGCACCGAGGTGTGCGTTTCGTCGAACAGCTTCACCATCTGCTCCATCGCGCCCGGCGCGCCCTCGATCAGGTCGTCGGCCAGGATCACGGCGAACGGCTCGTCGCCGACCACCGGCCGCGCGCACAGCACCGCGTGGCCCAGGCCCAGCGCCTCCGTCTGGCGGATATAGATGCAGCTGACGCCGGGCGGAATGATTTCCTGCACCAGTTGCAGCAGCTTCTGCTTGTTCTTGTACTCGAGCTCGGTCTCCAGCTCGTAGGCCTTGTCGAAATGATCCTCGATCGAGCGCTTGTTGCGGCCGGTGATGAAGATCAGCTCGGTCATGCCGGCCGCGATCGCCTCCTCCACCGCATACTGGATCAGCGGCTTGTCGACGATGGGCAGCATCTCCTTCGGACTGGCCTTGGTAGCCGGCAGAAAACGGGTGCCCAGGCCGGCAACCGGAAACACGGCTTTGGTGATCTTCTTCATCTTGGTTCTGCCACAAAAGTGTTTTGCGATATAGACAGCGCCGCATTCTAGCCCTTCTTCGCCCGCGCTCAAAATGTCTGTGGCGCCGACAGCGCCGCCGCCGCGTCCCGGATCACCGGCGTCCAGTCTCCGGGCCGTGGCTGTCGCCACAGCCGCACCGACGGATACCACGGCGCGACGGCGGCGTCGGCGAGGAAGAACGGCGCGCTCTCGGCGCGCAGCAGCGCCCAGACCGGCTTGCCCATCGCGCCGGCCAGATGCAGGATGGCGGTGTCGACGCAGATCACCAGATCCAGCTGCGCCGCCAGCGCGGCGGTGTCGGCGAAGTCGGCGATGGCCGGCTGCGCGACCAGTCCTTGCAGCTCGGCCGGCAACTCGCCCGGCTGCAGCGCGACGAAGTCGACGCCCGGCACGCGGCAGATCTCGGCGAACAGCGCCGGCGGCACCGACTTGTGCTGGCGCCAGGCGTCGGCTATGCCTACGCCCCAGCGGCCGCTTTCCCACACCACGCCGACCTTCGGCCGCCCGCTGTCCGGCAGCGGCGGCGTCCGGGTCGCCACCGCCCGCAGATACGGCGCCGACGGCAGATTGTCCAGCGTCACGCCCAGCGCGCCCGGCAGCGACATCAGCGGCAGCTGGCAGTCGTGGGCCGGGGACGCGTCCGGCGGCAGCAGCTCGACGCCGTCGAACTGGGCGAACAAGCGGTGGAACGGTTCCGGGCAGGCCAGCAACAGCCTGGCGTCCGGATGCTCGGCGCGGAGGCGCGGCAGGAAACGCGCCATCTGCAGGCTGTCGCCCAGGCCCTGCTCGGCCCACAGCAGCAGCACGCGCTTTCCCAACGGCCCGCCGTCCCAGCGGCGGCCGTCATGGCGCGGTTCGAGTATGCTGCGCCAGCGCGCCTCGTACAGCGGCCAGGCCTCGGCGTAGCGGCCGGCCAGCAGCAGCGCGATCGACAGGCTGAACTGCAGATTGGCGTCGTCGGGCGCCAGGCCCAGCCCGCCCTGCAACACGGCGATCGCGTCGTCCAGCAGCAGCGCGCTGGTGCAGACATTGCCCAGATTATTGCAGCGGGCCGGCGTCAGGCCGTCGAGTTCTATCGCCTTCAGGAAACAGGCGATCGCGTCCTGGTAGCGCAGCTGATGCTGGCGCACCACGCCCAGATTGCTCCAGGCGTCCACATGGCCGGGCTCGGCCGCCAGCGCCTCCTCCAGCAACTGGCCGGCCAGTTCCAGCTCGCCGAGCTCCTTCAGCAGCACCGCCAGATTGCTCTTGATATTGGCCGAGGCCGGATTCAGCGCCGCCGCCGCCATGTAGTCGTCCAGCGCGCGCGCGTTGTCGCCGGACTGCAGGCGGGCGCCCGCCCGGTTGGCCAGCGCCTGCCAGTCTTTTGGATTGGCCAGCAGGCAGCGGTCGAACGCCGCGATCGCGCCTTGCCAGTCTCCGGCCGCCACCCGGCGGTTGCCCTCGTCGAAATCCGCCGTCACCACTGCCTTCAACGCCATGCGGCCTCCGTCAATTTGCGGCCAGCAATGCCTGCAGGCCGGCCTCGTCCAATACCGCCACGCCGAGCTCCTGCGCCTTGGCGAGCTTGCTGCCCGCCTCCTCGCCAGCCACCACGTAATGCGTCTTCTTCGACACGCTGCCGGACACCTTGCCGCCGGCCGCCTCGATCAGCGCCTTGGCCTGGTCGCGGCTCAGGGTCGGCAGCGTGCCGGTCAGTACCAGCGTCTTGCCGTCCAGCGGCCGCGCCGCCGTCTCGGCCTCGGCCGGCAGGCTGGACAGTATTTCGTCCCGCAGGCCGGCCAGGCCGGCCAGCGCCGCCCGGCGGCCCGGTTCGTCCAGCCAGTCGGCCAGCGCGTTGATCACCTCGGCCGGCAGCTCCAGCTCCAGCAGCGCACGCCGCTCGCTGGCCGCCAGCCAGGACAGGCTGCGCTGCGCCGCCAGCTGCTGGCTGCGCACCTCGGTCAGCCGCGGGATGGCCAGCCGCGCCAGCAGCGCCGCGTCGTCCAGCCGCTCGCGCAGCCTGGGCGACGGCGCGCGCTCGTCGGCCGGCCTCACCTCGGCCAGCAACGCGTCCAGCGCCCTTTCATTGTTGTCCTCGGAGAAGAAGTCGGCCAGCGAATCGGCGACGACGCCGCCGATGTCGGGCAGCGCGGCGAACAACGCGGCCGGGCTGCGGCGTATCAGCGCCATCGTTCCCAGCCAGTCGGCCAGCGTCTTGGCCGTTGATTCGCCGACATGGCGTATGCCCAGCGCGAACAAGAGCCGCGCCAGCGGCGGCGCGCGGCTGGCGTCTATCGCCGTTATCAGGTTTTCCGCCCACTTGCTGGCCACCTTGCCGGCCTTGACCGTCTCCGGCGTCACGCCCTCGTCCTCGTCGGCGCGGCGCTTCATCTCCAGCAGGTCGTCCAGTTTCAGCCGGTACAGGTCGGCCACGCTCTTCACGTAGCCGTACTCGACCAGCTTGTCGATATAGCGCTCGCCCAGGCCGTCGATGTCCATCATCCGCCGGCCGGCGAAATGCTGTATCGCCTGGCTGCGCTGCGCGCGGCAGGACAGGCCGCCGGAACAACGGGCGATGGCCTCGCCCTCCTCGCGCACCACGTGGCTGCCGCACACCGGACAGGCCGTCGGCAGACGGTAGGCCGGATATTGCGGCTCCTTGCCGTCGCTGAACAGGTCGCCGCCTTCGGCCGGCTTCATCGGCCGCCGCTCCAGCACCACCGACACCACCTCGGGAATCACGTCGCCGGCGCGGCGCACGACGACGGTGTCGCCTACGCGCACGTCCTTGCGCCGCACCTCGTCCTCATTGTGCAGCGTCGCGTTGGTGACGGTGACGCCGCCGACGAAGACCGGCTTCAGCCGCGCCACCGGCGTGATCGCGCCGGTGCGGCCCACCTGCTCCTCGATGGCCTCGACGCAGGTCAGCGCCTCTTCGGCCGGGAACTTGTGGGCGATGGCCCAGCGCGGCGCGCGCGACACGAAGCCCAGCGCGTCCTGCTGGTCGCGGCGGTTCACCTTGTACACCACGCCGTCGATCTCGAACGGCAGGCCGGCACGGCGCGCCAGCACGTCCTGATAGTAGCCGGCCAGGCCGTCGACGCCGCGGACCACCGGCCGCAGGCTCTCGTCGACGACCGGGAAGCCCAGCGCCGCGAGCCAGGCCATCTCGCCGGCGTGGGTGGCGGGCCAGGCGGCGCCGTCGACGCGGGCGATCGCATAGGCGAAGAAGGACAGCCGGCGTTGGGCGGTGATCCGCGAATCGAGCTGGCGCAGGCTGCCGGCGGCGGCGTTGCGAGGATTGGCGAAGGTCTTGTCGCCGCGGGCGGCCTGCTCGGCGTTCAAGCGCTCGAAGTCGCGCTTCAGCATCAGCACCTCGCCGCGCACCTCCAGCAGCGCCGGCGGATTCGCGCCGGCCAGGCGCAGCGGAATCGCGCGTATCGTGCGGACATTCTCGGTCACCTGCTCGCCGGTCACGCCGTCGCCGCGGGTGGCGGCGCGGCTCAACACGCCGTTTTCATACAGCAGCGAGATCGCCAGGCCGTCGAACTTCGGCTCGGTCGCGTACTCGATCTCGGCCGCGTCCAGGCCCTTGCGCACCCGCTCGTCGAACTGGATCAATTCGGCGTGGCGTTCGGCCGGGTCGGTCAGCTGCATGTCGGAGAAAGCGTTGGCGAGCGACAGCATCGGCACCGCGTGGACGACGCCGTCGAATTCGGCCAGCGGCGCGCCGCCGACGCGGCGGGTCGGGGAATCGGAAACAGCCAAGCCAGGGTCGGCCTCCTCCAGCGCCTGCAATTCGCGGAACAGCCTGTCGTATTCGGCGTCGGGCACCGTCGGCGCGTCCAGCACATAGTATTCGTGGCCGTAGCGGTTCAGCAGCTCGCGCAGCTCGGCTGCGCGCAGTTCGTGTGCGGTCATCGGAAACTCTCGAACGGCAAAAGGGCCGGCAAGGCCGGCCCCGTGATAATGAATTTATCGCTCAGGCGAACAGTCGCAAGGCGGCCACGCTGCCCGGCGCGATACCGCGGTCGTCCATGCTGCCGTAGATGTGCAGCAGCTGGTCGCGGATGCGGGCCAGGCCGGTGTCGCTCAATGTGCGACGGTTGTCGTCGACCAGTTGGGCGTCGAATTCCTGCGCCAGCTGGTGGGCGAAATGCACGGCGCGGTCGAACACGTCGACGCCGCCGGCGACGCGCGGCACGTCGAACAGCAGCGTCAGCGCCGGGAAGGACTTGTCCAGCAGCGTGTGGAAAGTGAACGGCATCTGGTCGGCCGCCACCAGCGAATACAGGGTGTTGCCGGAATCGGCCAGATAGTGGAAGGCGCCGTCCGGCTCCAGTTGCAGGCCGGCGGCCTCGGCGAAGCTGCGCAGCCGCGCGCCCTCTATCGACGACTTCGGCACGATGTTGATGCCTATCAGCACGTCGACGTCGGCGCAGAAGCGGTCCAGTTCGCGCGCCGCCACCAGCTTCTGCTGGCGCTGCGGGAAGCTGACCGCGGCGTCGTGGTCCTCGGCGAAGCGGGACACCTGCTGGCAGAAGGCCGCCAGTTCCTGCTCGCTGACCGCGCCGGAGCGATCGACCATCTGCATGCTGACGTTGATCTGCTTGTAGCGGGTGCCCGGCAGCGCCTCGGCCACCTTCCACAGGCCGCGCTCGGTGCGGCCTATCAGCTGCGTGCGCTTGCCGACGTTGAAGCGCGGCATCGCCGCCAGTTCGTGCGGCTCGTGGAACACCACCTCGGCGATGAAATCCAGCGACGGATCGAGCATCGCCACCACCAGCGCCTGATGGTCGGCGGAGTCCAGCGCCAGCTCGGCCTCCTCCTCCTCGTCTATCACCGGCACCTCGACGCTGGCCGCGGAGGCGGCGGCGAAGTCCTGCGACGGGCGCGCCGGCGGCGGCTCGTCCGGCAGCTGCGGCTCGAACGGCTCGTCCATGTCGGCGTCGTCCGGCTCGTCGTCCAGCAATACCGGCTCCATCCGGTCGGCGCGCATGCCGTCGCGGACATTGTTCTTCGGCACGTCCAGCAGCACGTCGCCGTGCGGGCGCGCGAAAGCCTGGTGCGTCCGCTTGCGGAAGCGCCATTCCTGAAACATGTTGAAACCGACCACCAGGGCGATCACGCCGCCGCCCAATATCAAAACACCAATCTGCAATTCGCTCATCAGCCAGTCCGCATTAAGGCGAATAATCGAAGCCGCCCTGTCCGGTAGGGCCATATCGTTCGGCGGCTTCCCGCTATTATCCTGTCGCCGGCCGGCTGCAGTCTGCCAGGCGGCCAACCCGCATCCGGCACGGGCATTCCACGCTCATTATAACGAAAGCCCGCTGCCGCGCACCATTTGGCAATACAAAAACGCTTGACAAAACCGCCTGCCAAGCAGACGTCATGCGGTCCAAGCGTTTACGGCGCGTCGCCCGGGAAATTCGGCGCAATCAGGACTGGCCGAGCCGGGAAAGTTCGCCAAGATGAACATGACATTTCAGACAGGCGAATTTATCCCAATCGCGTGCCAGAATTGGAGATAACTCTGTTACAGGGCCGTACTAGTCTGTACAACACTGCTTAGAACAGCACGGGGACTCTTTCGATGAAAAAATCCGATCAAGCCAGTTTCCTGCCTGTCGTACGCGAATTGTCGCGCACTTACCAGGCCTTTGAACAGTTCGCCAGCTACAACATCCGCCGGCTGGGGCTGACGCCGCCACAGTTCGACGTGGTGACGACGCTGGGCAACAGCCAGGGCATGAACTGCAAGGAACTGTCCGATCACACGCTGATCACCAAGGGCACGCTGACCGGCGTACTCGACCGCCTCGAAGACAAGGGCATCGTCACGCGCAGCATGCAACCCAACGACCGCCGCAGTGTCTTCGTCGCTTTGACTCCATATGGCCAGCAGTTGTTCAATCAAGCGTTTCCGGCCCATCTGGACTACATGCACAACGCCTTCCAGCAATTCGGCGAACAGGACCTGTCCGGCTTCTGCAACGAGCTGGGCCGCCTGCGCCAAAGCTTCAGCCAGGCGCTGGAGCAGCAGGAGAACGAACCGGCGTGATCCGGTAGCGCCGGGAGGCCCTCGGCCTCCCGAATGGCGCGGCTCCCACCGCGCCAGGACGCCCTCCGCTGCGGCCCCGAAACCGGCGCCGCGCCGGAGGGCTGAATTTTTGGCGCCCGTTCAGCTGCGCTTCAGCACCGCAGCGCCGCCTGCGGCCGGCTGTACTGCCACCACGCCACCGCCGTGCACAGCAGATAGAAGGCGAAGAACATCGCGAAGGCCGGCAGCACGCTGCCGAACCAGCTCAACGAAGAGCCGAAGGCCTTGGGGATCACGAAGCCGCCGAAAGCCGCCAGCACCGAGCTGACGTTCATCGCCGACGCCCCGCGCCTGCCGCCGCGCTGATAGGCCAGCCGCGGATCGGTCCCCAGACGCTGCGCCTCGCGCCCGGCCAGGATCAGGAAGACCTTGGGCGCCAGCTGGTAGGACGAGCCGTTGCCGACGCCGGAGGCGAAGAAGATCAGCTGGAACATCGCCAGAAACAGCCAGAACGAGCCGCCGTCGCCGGCGGCGGGCAGGCTGAAATAGACGCCGGCCGTGCCCACGGCCATCGCCAGATTGCTGGCGACGGTGGCGATGCCGCCGCCGACGCGGTCTCCCATCCAGCCGCCCAGCGGCCGCGACAAGGCGCAGACCATGGGCCCGACGAACAGATAGGGGCTGGCGTCCACCAGCGGGAACATGCTGCGCGCCAGCAGCGGAAAGGCGGCGGCGAAGCCGAGGAAGGTGCCGTAGCTGCCCATGTACAGCAGGCAGATATACCAGGTATGGGCATCCTTCATCGCGTCCAGCTGGTCCCGCGGCGTGATCCGCAGCTTCGGCAGGTCGTGCGCGTACAACAGGCAGGCCAGCGCGATCAGCAGGATGGCCGGCAGCCAGACATAGGCGGCGTTCTGCAACCAGACGAAATGCACCTCGCCGCCATGCCCCCACACCTGCGGCTCGCCGGCCCAGCCGCCGAACAGCGGGTAGAGTATGCACAGCGGGATCAGCAGCTGGGCGACCGATGCGCCGAGATTGCCGAAACCGGCGTTCAGCCCCATCGCCAGGCCTTTTTCCGCGCGGGGGAAGAAGAAGCTGGTATTCGACAGATGCGAGGCGCTGGCGCCGCCGCCGACGCCGCAGAGGCCGGCGACCAGCAGCAATTGCCAGAACGGCGACGAGATGTCGGTCACCACCGCGCCGACGCCCCAGGCCGGCAACAGCAGCAGCAGCGTCGACAAGCCCAGCCACAGGCCGCCGCCTACCCAGCTCCAGATCCAGGAATAGATCAGCCGCATCAGCGCGCCGACCAAGGGCGGAATCGACACCAACAGGAATTGCTGCTGGGCGGAGATCAAAAAGCCGACGGCCGGCAGATTGACCACCACCATGCTCCACATCATCCAGATATTGAAGTTCAGGTGCAGCGAGAAAATGGACAGCCACAGATTGCGCCGGGCGATGCCGCGGCCGCGGCTCAGCCAGAAAATGGGATTCTCCGGCTCCCAGCGTTTGATGCTTACGGTCATGACTCGACTTCCACAATGACAGGACGACGCGGCCGGACTGTCCTCGTCAGTCCGACAGGCCGGCGGCGCAGTATGCCATCGCCGGCCGCCGCCCGGCCTTGCGCGGCGTCAACACCGGCACCGACGAACGCTAGGCCGTCTCCCGCATCTTCAGCGCTTCCACGATGTCCACCGCCACGATGCGGCTGACGCCCTGCTCCTGCATCGTCACGCCGACCAGTTGCTCGGCCATTTCCATCGTCAGCCGGTTGTGGGAAATATAGAGGAACTGGGTGCGTTCGGACATCTGCTTGACCAGGTCGCAGAAGCGGCTGGTATTGGCGTCGTCCAACGGCGCGTCCACCTCGTCCAAGAGGCAGAACGGCGCCGGATTCAGCGAAAACAGCGAGAACACCAGGCTCATCGCCGTCAGCGCCTTCTCGCCGCCGGACAGCAGATGGATGGTGCTGTTCTTCTTGCCCGGCGGCTGGGCGATGATCTGCACGCCGGCGTCCAGCAGGTCCTCGCCGGTCAGCACCAGCTCGGCGCGGCCGCCGCCGAACAGCGTCGGGAAGAATTCGCGCATCTTGGCGTTGACGGCGTCGTAGGTCACTTGCAGCATGTCGCGGGTCTCGCCGTCTATCTTGGCGATGGCCTCTTCCAGCGTCGCCATCGCCTGGTTCAGGTCGTCGGACTGGCTTTGCAGGTATTCGCCGCGCTTCTTCGCCTCCTCCAGCTCCTGCAACGCCGCCAGATTGACCGCGCCCAGTCCTTCCAGCGCGCGCGCCAGCCGGGCGATCTCGGCGGCCAGCGCGTTCGGCTTCACCCCCTCGTTCAGATCGGCCAGCAAGGCTGTCTCGTCGGCGCCGGCCTGCGCCAGCTCCTCGGCGAAGCGCTCCATCGCCAGCCTGGCCTCCTGATGCTTCAGCAACCAATCGGAACGCGCCTCGCGCAGCGCCGGCAAGGCGGCGTTGGCCTCGTGCTGGCGCTGGCTGATCTCGCGCATCCGCTCGGTCAGCTGGTTCAGCCGGTCGCGCGCGGCCGACAGTTCGCCCTCGCGCGTCTCGCGCTCGGCCAGCGCCAGCTGCAGCGCCTCCTCCGGCACCGCCTCGTCCACCGTGTCCGCCTCGACGGCCAGCGTCTCCAGCCTTTCCTGCAGCTGCTCGTCGCGGTCGGCCAGCTCGCGGCCGCGGCGCGACAGCTCGGCCACCTTCTGTTCGGCGCTGTGCAGGGCCAGCTTGATCTCGTGCAGCACGCGCTCGGCGTCGCGCGCCTTGTTGCGTGCCAGCTCCAGCCGGGTCTCGGCGTTCAGCCGCGCCAGCCTGACCTCCTCCAGCTGCAAGGCCAGTTCCTCCAGCGTCAGCGCCGCCTCCTCGCCCAGCAACTCGGCTTCGGCGACGCCTTCGGCCGCGTGCTGCCGCTCCTCGGCGATGCGGCCGCGCTCGGCCTCTATCGCCGACAAGCGCGCCGCGCCCTGCCGCGCCGCCTGGTCCAGCTTGACGTGCTCCAGCGTCGCGGCGTTCAGCTCGGCCTCCAGCCGGGTCAGCGAACCCTTCTGGCCGCGCACCGCCTCGGCCAGCATATTGCCCATGCTCAGCAGGCCGTCGCGCTTTCTCTGCAAGGCCTCGATTTCCGGCCCCAGCGTCTCGGCGCGGGCGCGGGCCTGGTCCAGCAGCTGCTTGCGCGCCATCAGGCCGTCGCCGCTGGCCTCGGCGTGATAGCGCGCGCTGGCGGCGTCGACGCGGTGGCCTTCCGGCGTCAGCCAGCACTCGCCGGCGCCCAGCTCGCCTCGGCGCGCCAGCGCCTCGTCCAAGGTATCGGCCAGATAGACGCCGGCCAGCCAGTCGGCCAGCGCGGCGTCGAACGGCGCGTCCGCGCCGACCTGGTCCAGCAGGGCCGGCCAGCTTCGCCGCGGCAGCGCAGGCTCGGCGCGGCCCGCGCCGTCGACCACGGCCAGCGCCGCCGGCGGCTGCGCCTTGGGCAGACCTGCCGCGCGGGCCGACAGACGCTCGCCCAGCACCGCCTCCAGCGCCGTCTGCCAGCGCGCGCCCACCCGCAGCGATTGCCATAGCTGCGGCGCGTCGGCCAGGCCGTGCGTCTCCAGCCAGCCGGCCAGCTGCTCGTCGGCCGCCTCGCGCTGCAGCAGCGCCGCCAGCGCGGCGGCCTCGGCCTCGGCGCGCGCCATCTCGGTGCGCAGGCCGGCCAGCTGCTGGTCCAGCTTTTCCCGTTCGGCCGCCAGGTCGGCCTGCTTGGCTTCGTCGGCCACCAGCCGCGCCCGCACCGCGTCCAACGCGGCCCTGGCCTTGTCGACTTCCTGTTGCGCCGCGTCCAGCGCCTTGTGCTCGGGCAGGTTCAGATCGGACAGTTCGCGCGTCAGCGCGGCGTCGCGGCCGTCCAGCTGCTGCATGCCGCGCTGCCAGTGTTCGATCTTCTGCCGCGACAGATCGCGCTCGCGGGTCAGATTGGCCTGCTGCGCGGTCAGCTGCGACTGCTGCTGGTCCAGCTGGCGGAAGGCCGCCTCGGCGCCGGGCAGCTCGTCGGCGCCGTCCTCCAGCGCCATCTGCGCCTCCTCCTGCCTCAGCTGCGCCTCCTCCAGCCTGGGCAGCCAGTCGTCCAGCTCGGACTCGGCCTGGCGGCGGCTGTCGGCCAGTTGCTGGCGCTCGCTGCCGGCGGCGGCCAGATCGCGCTCCAGCCGCTGCCGGCTCTGCTCTCGGTGGCGCTGCGCTTCTTCCAAACGCGCCAGTTGGGCGTTGGCCTCGAACAAGCGCTGCTGCGCCTCGTGCACCGCGTCGCTGGCGGCGAAATGCTGCTCGCGCACCGTCTCCTGCTCGGTTTCCAGATGGGTGACCGCCGCCTCGAAGGCGGCTTCCTCGGTCTCTATCCTCGCCAGCTCGCCGCGGGCGTGCGCCTCGCTGCGGGCGGCCTCCTCGCGTCGCGCCAGCGCCAGCAGGTTCTGCTTGTGGCTCAGCGCGCCGCGCATGTCGTGGTATTGCGCGGCCACCTCGGCCTGCTCGGACAGCCGCTCCACCTGACGTTCCAGTTCCTGCCTCAGATCGGCGATGCGCTCCAGATTGGCTCGGGTATCGGACAGGCGGTTCTCGGTCTCGCGGCGGCGCTCCTTGTACTTGGACACGCCGGCCGCCTCCTCCAGATAGGCGCGCAGCTCTTCCGGCCGCGCCTCGATGATGCGCGAGATCATGCCCTGCTCGATCACCGCGTAGCCGCGCGCGCCGACGCCGGTGCCGAGGAAGAGGTCGGTGATGTCGCGTCGCCGGACCTGCTGGCTGTTGATGTAGTAGCTGGATTCGCCCTGCCGCGTCAGCACCCGCTTGATCGCCACTTCGGCGTACTGGCCCCACGGGCCGGTCAGCTGGCCGTCGGCGTTGTCGAACACCAGCTCCACCGAGGCGCGCGACACCGGCTTGCGGCCGGACGAGCCGTTGAAGATCACGTCCTGCATCGATTCGCCGCGCAGCTGCTTGGCCGACGACTCGCCCAGCACCCAGCGAACGGCGTCGATCACGTTCGACTTGCCGCAGCCGTTGGGGCCGATCACCGCCACCAATTGTCCCGGCACCGCGATGCTGGTGGGATCGACGAAGGACTTGAAGCCGGCGAGCTTGATATGGGTCAGGCGCAAAACATCCTCGCTGCGAAGGGGGCAATCGTTTATTTTATCAGGCCGCCGCCGGCAACGGTGGCGTCGCGTTCCCGCGGCAAAATGCCCTAGCCAGCCGGCATGGCAGTTGTGCCATAATGGCCGTATGGAATCCTTATCGCTGTGCAATCACTTCCTGATCGCCATGCCCGGCATGGGTGATCCGCTGTTCGCCAAATCGCTGGTCTACCTGTGCGAGCACGGCGAACACGGCGCAATGGGCCTGATCGTCAACAAGCCGTCCGGCATCGCGATGGCCCAGCTGTTCGACCAGATCGACCTGCCGCTGGACGACGAGGACACCCGCACCGGCCTGGTCTACTTCGGCGGCCCGGTGCAGCCGGACCGCGGCTTCGTGCTGCACCAGCCGGCCGGCAACTGGCAGTCCAGCCTGATGGTCACCGACGACATCGCGCTGACCACGTCCAAGGACGTGCTGGTGGCCGTGTCCGAGGGCAAGAAGCCCGAACAGCTGCTGATCTCGCTCGGCTATGCCGGCTGGTCGGCCGGCCAGCTGGAAAAGGAGATCGCCGACAACGGCTGGCTGACGGTTCCGGCCGATCCCGCCATCATCTTCGGACTGCCGTGCGAGGCGCGCTACGACGCCGCGATGGCGCTGCTGGGTTTCGACCCCTCGCTGCTGTCGTCGGATGTCGGCCATGCCTGAAGGTTGCGCACTGGCTTTCGATTTCGGCGAGCGCCGCATCGGCGTCGCCGTCGGCGACACGATGCTCGGCATCCCCCATCCGCTGGCGACGATAGACACGCCGGTCACCGACGAGCGCTTCGCCGCCATCGCCAAGCTGATAGAGGAATGGCGGCCCGCCCAGCTGGTCGTCGGCCTGCCTATGCATCCGGACGGCGAGGAACATGAGCTTTCCGCGCTGTCGCGCCGCTTCGCCAACCGGCTGAAGGGCCGCTTCGGCCTGCCGGTATGGCTGGTGGACGAGCGCTACACCTCGGTGATCGCCGAGCAGCTGCTGGAGGAAGCCGGCGTCAAGAAGGGCCGCAAGCAGAAGCCGGCGCTGGACCAGGTCGCCGCCCAGGCCATCCTGGCCGGCTGGTTCGAACAGCCCGGCAACTCGGTCTGATGCCGGCCAAACTCTTCGCCCTGCTGCTGATCGCCGCCAGCGTCGCCGGCTTCTGCTGGCTGTGGCGCCAGGCGCAGCTGGCCAACGCCGCCCAGGACTGGCCGCTCGCCGTCGGCGCCGTCGAGCGCAGCGCCGTCGAATGGCGGCTGCGCCGCGGCGGCGACAACGGCGATCAGCGCGAATACCGCGCCGACGTCGTCTACCGCTACCAGGCCAACGGCCGGACCTACCGCGCCGGCAACGTCCGCATTCCCGACGCCGGCTTCGGCGGCAGCCAGACGCTGGCCGCCGACACCGTCGGCCGCTATCCGGTCGGCGCGGCGGTGTCTGTGCGCTACAACCCGGCCGACCCTCAGCAGGCCTGCCTGGAAGCCGGCGCGCACTGGAGCGTGCGGGCCGGCCAGCTGCTGATGCTGCTGTTCGCCGCCGCCGGCGTCGCCCTGCTTCTGCGCGGATGAAATCCGGGCCAAGTCCTTGTTTTGTTAGCAGCCGTTAAGCGCCGTTGAGTCCAAGGGACAAACTGCCGATACTGATACCGAAGGCAGTTTCACCGGAGGGCCCGTCATGAGCATCAGCCAAACCGCGCAGATTTCGCTGGCCAGCGCCGCGCTTCTGAACGGCGGCACCGTGCCGTCGCCGGTGGTGCAGAACGGCAAGGCCACGCCGGCCCTCGCCGGCGAGGCGGCCCAGCTCGCCCAGGATTCCAGCGCCATCGTTCTGCTGGGCGGCAGCGGCGGCGACGTCTCCACCTACGACGCCGCCGGCCTGCTGAACGGTTTCGCCACCGCCGGCACGCTGCAGGGCGGCGTGCTCACGCCCAGCGGCGGCGAGTCGGCGCAGGACAGCAGCGATCAGCAGATCGTGTCGCAGATGCTGGGCGGCGGCAGCGGCGCCGCCTCCGCCCTGAACGGCAACTGGGCGACGATCCTGCAGAGCAATCCGTCGCTGGCCGGCGAGGCGGTGGCCGACAGCACCAACGGCAGCATCGTCGACACCATGGCCTAAGAGCCTTCCACCGCCAATAAAAAAACCCGGATATTCCGGGCTTTTTTACGTCAGCGGCTGCCTTGCTTGCGGCCTTCTTTCTCTTTCAGCTTCTCTTCCTTGAGAATGGCCCGCTCGGCGGCGAGAATCTTGGCGCGTTTCTCCCACTCCTGCCACTCTTCCGGGCGCTCCAGCGTGATGCGGCCGGTCTGGCCGTCGCGGAAATCGGTCAGCACGATCTCGGCGGCCTTCTGCATATTGATGCGGCCGCCGGACAGCACCGCGCCGCGGCGCTTGCCTATCAGCTCCAGCGCCTGCCAGTCCTGCGCGCCGTCCAGCGCCTCCTCGTCGAACTTGTAGCGGGCGGCCAGTTCGGCGCGGTAATGGGCCAGCAGGTATTTCAGCAGCTCCAGCGCCACCTCCTCCTCATCCATCGCGTTGCGGCCGACGGCGCCGCTGGCGGCCAGGTTGTAACCGCCCTCTTCCACCTCGATCTTCGGCCACAGCATGCCCGGCGTGTCGTACAGCTCGAAATCGTCGGCCAGGATGATGCGCTGCTCGTTCTTGGTGACGCCCGGCATATTGCCGGTCTTGGCGATCTTGCGGCTGGACATGCTGTTGATCAGCGTGGACTTGCCGACATTGGGAATGCCGCAGATCAGCACGCGCAGCGGCTTCTCCAATCCGCCGCGGTTGGGGGCGAGCGCGCGGCAGGCGGCGATCAGCCGCTGCGCCGGCGCCCGCTCGCCGGCGTCCATGCCCAGCGCCTCGGTCTGTTTCTTGGCGCGGTACCAGGCCAGCCATTGCTCGGTGACGGCCGGATCGGCCAGATCCTGCTTGTTCAGCAGCATCAGCCTGGGCTTGCCCTTGGCCATGCGCGCCAGCATAGGATTGGCGCTGGACGCCGGCAGCCGGGCGTCCAGCATCTCGATGACGACATCGATGTCCTTCAGGCGCTCGGCGACGTCCTTGCGCGCCTTGTTCATATGGCCGGGGAACCATTGGATTGCCATTGTTCAACGCTTTCTAATCGGGTCCAGCAGGTAAGTCAGACCGTTGTGGTCCAGTTCCTGCATCAGTTGCAGCAGCCGACCGATCTCGCCGGGCGGAAAACCCTCGCGGGCGAACCAGTTCAGATAATTGCCGGGCAATTCGCAGATCAGCGTGCCCTTGTGCTTGCCGAACGGCATCACTCGGGTGGTCAGGGCTTGCAGGTCTTCAGCTTGCATGATGGCAGGTATAGATAGAGGTTGGGCATTGTGCCAAAGTCGGGCCGTCGGCAAAACCCCCGGCCCGGGCGCGTCCTAGCGCGCCGGCATAGTCTTGCGGTCGTTGAAGTACAGGAAGCCCTTCACCACGCGGTAGATGTACCACACCCACACCGCGAACAGCACCACGCCGCCGACCAAGAGCCACAGCGTCGCAAAACCGACGACATAGCCGAGCAGCGCCAGCCAGAAGGTGCGGATCTGCCATTCGAAGTGGCTTTCGTACAGCGTGCCGCGCACATCGTCGCGCTTGACGTAGTTGACGATGACGCCGATCAGCGCGGTGACGCCGACCAGCAGTCCGACCGCCTGCAGAATGTATACCGCCAGCGTCAGATTGTTCAGCTTGCGCTCGTTCTCGTCGTGCAACTCCAGCTCCATGGGCCGGTTCTCCTGTTCATTGTCCAGACAGTTCGGCAAAACGCGCCGCCAATCGTTCACGACAGCGCCGGCTGGCCTCGGCCACGCCGCCTTGCGGCAGCGGATGCGCGCGCCAGCCCCGCCAGGCGCCGGCCGCTCGACCGGCCGGCAGCAATATCGGCAGCACCGGCTCGAAGACCATCCCCCGCGCGTCGGACAGCGCCCGCGCGCGGCGGTTGGCCTCGTCCAGCAGCGCCAGCTCGCCCAGCGCCAGTTCCACCTGCCGCCATTCGAGCAGCAGGATGCGCGCCGCCAGCCAGTCGGCCGCGTCGGCGACACGGTCCGGCGTCCGCCCTTCCGGCCAGCCCCGGGTCAACGCCAGGCGCAGCGCCAGCAGACGGATTTCCGGCAACAGCGCCTCCGACAGGCAGGCGCCGTCCGGCAGCGCCGTCGGCGGCCCGGGACGATAGGCCAGCGCCTCGCCGTCGGCCGCCAGGGCGACCGGGTACAGCGGCAGCGCCGCGCTGGGCAGGCTGCGGCTGATGGCGAGTGTAAGGACGTCGCTGACTTCGTTCATGGCACTGTCTCCTGGAGGGAAGCTTGCCGCCTCTCCGGAGACCATTTGTTGCGTGACGCTGAAAAGACAAATGCCGCCGGAGTCCGGCGGCATGGTCGGGAATGACTCGATGGCTTCGCGAATCTCGCTGCCGAGCCTATCCCTGGCGCCGCCGGGAGGGGCGGTACCAATAATAGGCATGGGCGAAAAACACGGTGCGTTCGAGCATGCCGTCCATGCTGCCAACGATGGCGGCCGCCGTCAAGCCATTGTTTCGCAAGACCTGGCGGCGATCAAAACGAAAAAGCCGGGTTTCCCGACGGAAAACCCGGCCTCGCGGCGCGAAACGCCCGATCACATATTCGGGTAGTTCGGCCCGCCGCCGCCCTCCGGCGTCACCCAGTTGATGTTCTGCGTCGGATCCTTGATGTCGCAGGTCTTGCAGTGCACGCAGTTCTGCGCATTGATCTGCAGCCGCGGCTTGCCTTCGTCGCGTCCGACGATCTCGTAGACGCCGGCCGGGCAGTAGCGCTGTTCCGGCGCGTCGTACTTGGCCAGGTTGACGGCGATCGGCACCGACGCGTCCTTCAGCTTCAGGTGGGCCGGCTGGTCCTCGCTGTGGTTGGCGTTGGAGATGAACACCGACGACAGGCGGTCGAAGGTCAGCACGCCGTCCGGCTTCGGATAGGCGATGGGGCTGAACTCGTCGGCCGGGCGCAACGCCTCGTTGTCGGCATGCTTGTGATGCAGGGTCCACGGCGCGCGGCCTCGGAACACATAGGTGTCCAGCGCCGAATAGATCATCGCCGGCCACAGGCCCCAGCGGAACGACGGCCGGATGTTGCGCACCTTGTGCAGCTCATCGTGCAGCCAGCTCTGCTTGAACTTGGCCGAATAGGCCTTGGCCTCGCCGCCCTGGACCTGCGCCTCGTCGCCCAAGAGCTCGAACACCGCCTCGGCCGCCAGCATCGCCGACTTCATCGCGGTGTGGGTGCCCTTGATCTTCGGCACGTTGAGGAAGCCGGCGGTGTCGCCGACCAGGAGGCCGCCGGGGAAGGTCAGCCTGGGCAGGCTCTGCAGGCCGCCCTCGCTCAGCGCGCGGGCGCCGTAGGACACGCGGCGGCCGCCGTCGAACACCGTCTTGATCGCCGGATGGGTCTTGAAGCGCTGGAACTCCTCGAACGGCGACAGATAGGGATTCTGGTAATCGAGGCCGACGACGAAGCCGACGGCGACCAGATTGTCTTCCAGATGGTAGAGGAAGGAGCCGCCGTAGGTCGCGGTGTCCATCGGCCAGCCGACGGTGTGGGTGATGTGGCCGGGCTGATGGTTTTCCGGCTTCACCTCCCACAATTCCTTGATGCCTATGCCGAAGGTCTGCGGATCGGCGCCGTCGCTCAGATGGAAGCGCGACAGCAGCGTCTTGGTCAGCGAGCCCCTACAGCCTTCGGCGAAGATGGTCTGCTTGGCCCACAACTCCATGCCCGGCTCGCCTTCCAGCTCGCCGTTCTTGCCGGTGCCGACGTTGCCGGTGGCCACGCCCTTGACCGAGCCGTCCTCGTGGTACAGCACTTCGGCGGCGGCGAAGCCCGGATAGATCTCGACGCCGAGGTTTTCCGCCTGCTGCGCCAGCCAGCGGCAGAAATTGCCCAGGCTGACGATGTAATTGCCCTTGTTGTGCATCTGCGGCGGCGTCGGCAGCTGGATGGACTCGGTCTCGGTCAGATAGAGGAAGCGGTCCGACAGCGCCGGCGTGTTCAGCGGCGCGTCCAGCTCCCGCCAGTTCGGCAGCAGCTCGGCCAGCGCGCCGGTTTCGATCACCGCGCCGGACAGGATGTGGGCGCCGATCTCGGAGCCCTTCTCCAGCAGACAGACGCTGATGTCGCGGCCCTGTTCGGCCGCCAGCTGTTTCAGACGGATCGCCGCGGTCAGGCCGGAAGGGCCGCCGCCGACGATCACCACGTCGTATTCCATGTATTCGCGTTGCACCGTTTCTCCTTTGCGCCCGCCGGGACGGGTTTGATTTTCCGGACATCATGCTATGAAGATGTCACC
Source organism: Chromobacterium sp. CV08 (assembly GCF_051129845.1). Taxonomy (NCBI): domain Bacteria; kingdom Pseudomonadati; phylum Pseudomonadota; class Betaproteobacteria; order Neisseriales; family Chromobacteriaceae; genus Chromobacterium; species Chromobacterium sp. CV08. Next base: position 976,610 of record NZ_CP150453.1, on the reverse strand, counting down.
TCGTCAAAATCAAACAAGCGTTTAAACGGTGCCATTGTGCCGCAATGCGACAATGTCCGAATCCACGTAACCCAACGCGCGCAAGATCTGCTCAGTATGTTCTCCCAGATCGGGAGGGGCTAGATTGTACTCGACCGGCGTGCCGGAAAGTTTGATCGGACACCCTACCATCGGCACTTGCCGGCCGGCGGCGTCCTCCATCGTCATCTCCATGCCGCGGATCTGCGCCTGCGGATCGGCGAAAGCCTCGGCCACCGTGTTGATCGGCCCGCAGGGCACGCCGGCCTTGTCCAGCGTCTCCAACCAGTGGTCGCGGCCGTGATGGCGGAAGGCCTGGGCCAGCAGCGGCACCAGCTGCACGCGGTGGGCGACGCGCTGCGGATTGGTCGCGTAGCGCGGATCGCGCGCCCATTGCGGCTGGCCGACCAGCCGGCACACCTCGGCGAACTGCTTGTCGTTGCCGCAGGCCAGGATGAAATGGCCGTCGGAGGCGGCGAACACCTGGTAGGGCACGATATTGGCGTGGGCGTTGCCCAGCCGCGGCGGCACATTATGCCCGACCAGCCAGTTGGACGCGACGTTGGCCAGCATCGCCAGCGAGCAGTCGAACAGCGCCATGTCGACATGCTGGCCGGCGCCGGTGCGCTCGCGGGCGATCAGCGCCGCCTGCACCGCGTTGGCGGCATAGAGGCCGGTGAACAGGTCGGACACGGCGACGCCGACCTTGTGCGGCTCGCCGTCGGACGGGCCGGTGATGCTCATCAGCCCGGACATGCCCTGGACGATGTAGTCGTAGCCGGCGGAGTCGGCATAGGGGCCGGTCTGGCCGAAGCCGGTGATCGAACAGTACACCAGCCTGGGATTGACGGCCTTCAGGCTGTCGTAGTCCAGCCCGTACTTCTTCAGCCCGCCGACCTTGTAGTTCTCCAGCACCACGTCGGCGTCGGCGACCAGCCGGCGGACGATCTCCTGGCCGGCCGGCTGGGCGATGTCCACCGTCAGCGAGCGCTTGCCGCGATTGGCGCACAGATAATAGGCGGCGCGGCCGTCCGGCAGGCTGGGCGGCGCCCACTGCCGGGTATCGTCGCCGCTGCCGGGCTTTTCTATCTTGACCACGTCCGCCCCCAGATCGGCCAGCAGCTGGCCGGCCCACGGCCCCGCCAACACCCGGCTCAGATCCACCACCTTGATGCCCGCCAACGCCCCCGCCATCGCGCTCTCCTTCACCGCTCGCCATCATGATGCCGCCCGCCGGCGCAAGCTTTCCGCCTTTCGGGCGCCCGTCGCCGCCGAGCCGCTGGCTCGGCCGCGATAAAAAAAGTGGCCCGGCAAGCCGGGCCAACAAAGGACAGACAGGAATCAACGGCGCGGCCGGCCCTCCGGCCGCGCCGGCTTATCAGGCAAATGCCTGAATACCGGTCTGGGCTCGGCCCAGAATCAGAGCGTGCACATCGTGCGTGCCCTCATAAGTGTTGACGGCTTCCAGATTCATCACGTGACGGATCACATGGAATTCATCGCTGATGCCGTTGCCGCCGTGCATGTCGCGGGCGACGCGGGCGATGTCCAGCGCCTTGCCGCAGTTGTTGCGCTTGATCAGCGAGATCATTTCCGGCGCGGCGCGGCCCTCGTCCATCAGGCGGCCGACGCGCAGCGCGGCCGACAGGCCCAGCGCGATCTCGGTCTGCATATTGGCCAGCTTCAGCTGTATCAGTTGGTTGGCGGCCAGCGGCCGGCCGAACTGTTGGCGGTCCAGCGTGTACTGGCGAGCCGCGTGCCAGCAGAACTCGGCGGCGCCCATCGCGCCCCAGGCGATGCCGTAACGCGCCTTGTTCAGGCAGCCGAACGGGCCCTTCAGGCCCTTGACGCCGGGCAGCAGCTGATCGTCCGGCACCAGCACGTCGTCCATGACGATCTCGCCGGTGATGGACGCGCGCAACGAGAACTTGCCGTGTATCGCCGGCGCCGACAGGCCCTTCATGCCTTTTTCCAGCACGAAGCCGCGGATCTCGTCGTCGTCGTCCTTGGCCCAGACCACGAACACGTCGGCGGCCGGGCTGTTGGTGATCCACATCTTGCTGCCGGACAGCAGGTAGCCGCCGTCGACCTTGCGGGCGCGGGTCTTCATGCTGGCCGGGTCGGAGCCGGAATCGGGCTCGGTCAGGCCGAAGCAGCCCAGCCACTCGCCGCTGGCGAGCTTGGGCAGGTATTTGTCCTTCTGCGCGTCGGAACCGTAGGCCCAGATCGGGTGCATCACCAAGGACGACTGCACGCTCATCGCCGAACGGTAGCCGGAATCGACCCGCTCGACTTCGCGCGCCACCAATCCGTAGGCGACGTGGGACAGGCCGGCGCAGCCGTAGCCTTCTATCGTGCAGCCCAGCAGGCCCAGCTCGCCCATCTCCCTGATGATCTCGCGATCGAAGCGTTCCTCGCGGTTGGCGGTCAGCACCCGCGGCATCAGCCGCTGCTGGCAATACTCGTGCGCGCTCTGCCGCACCAGGCGCTCCTCGTCGGTCAACTCCTCGTCCAACAACAACGGATCTTCCCAGGCGAACCGGGCGCGCTGCGAGTGTGCTGCCATTTGCCTTCTCCCAATCAGTTCCGCATTGCGGAATTCGATTTCACTATGCAAAATAGACTAAACACTCTGCCACCGACTTGTAAAGCGATTTACCTGTCATGTGGCAAAACCGTTGCCGCAATGAGGACAGGGATGCAACAGGAAGATCGGCAATTCATCACGGCGCTGGCGCGCGGCCTGGAGGTGCTGGCGGCCTTCCGCCCCGGCGAGGGCACGCTGTCCAACCAGGAACTGGCGCGGCGCACCGGGCTGCCGAAATCGACGGTATCGCGGCTCAGCCATACGCTGACCCGGCTCGGCTATCTGCAGCAGGACGGCGACGGCGGCCAGTACCGGCTGGGGCTGGCGCTGTTGGCGCTGGGGACGGCGGCGCTGGCCGGCTACGACGTGCGCGCGGCGGCGGCGCCGCTGATGCGGGAGTTCGCGCTGGCCAACAATGTGTCGGTCAGCCTGGCGCTCTGCGACGGCAGCGACATGGTGTATCTGGAAACCTGCCGCAGCCAGGCGCGGGTGTCGGTGCAGCTGGCCACCGGCTCGCGGGTGCCGCTGGCCACCACGGCGATAGGCCGGGCCTATTTCGCCGGCCTGCCGCCGGCCGAGCGCGAAGCGCTGCTGCCGCTGTTGGCCGCGCGCCACGGCGGCGACTGGCCGCAGTTGGAGGCGCGGCTGCGCCAGGCCTGCGCCGACTACCGGCTGCGCGGCTACACGGCGTCGTTCGGCGAGTACGAGCCGGACGTGATGGCGGTCGGCATCCATCTGCCGGCGCTGTTGCCCGGCCAGCCGGCGATGGCGCTGAACGCCAGCGGCCCGGCCTTCGCCTTCGACGAGGCCGCGATGCGGGAAACGGTGGCGCCGGCGCTGCGGGCGCTGCGGCTGCGCATCGTGCCGATGTAGCGAACGACGACGGCCCGCACAAGGCGGGCCGCTTTCCGCGCCCGGCATCCGGCGGCAGGCCGCCGCCGGACAAGAGCGTGAACCGTCTCTCAGGCCGACTGGATGTAGTGCACCAGGTGGTTGATCACCTGCGCCTGCTCGTCTATCGTCGCGCGCACCAGGTCGCCGATCGACAGGATGCCGAGCACGGTCTGCCCCTCCATCACCGGCAGGTGGCGGATGCGCTTCTCGGTCATCAGCGACATGCATTCGTCCAGCGTCTGCTGCGGCGTCACGTAGACGACGCGGCTGGTCATGATGTCGCGCACCTTGGTCCCGGCCGAGGTGCGGCCCTGCAACACGATGCGGCGCGCGTAGTCGCGTTCGGAGAAGATGCCGACGATGTCGCCGGACTCCATCACCAGCACCGCGCCGATATCGTTCTCGGCCATCACCTGCAGCGCCTGGAACACCGTGCTGTCCGGCGTCACGTACACCAGCGCGCGGTTGGACTTCCCATCCATCAGTTGCCTTACGGTTTGCATGCTGCCTCTCCCCTTTTTTCGCTCTGTGACGCCGCGGCCGCGGCGCATCGCGCCGCCGCCTCGGTATGCCGTTACTATAGAACAATGGCCGCCGCCGGGAGAGGGGCCGCCGGGCCAGGTCAGGCCCGTATCATCGTGCCGACGCCGGTGGCGGTCAGGATTTCCAGCAGCAGCGCGTGCTTGACGCGGCCGTCTATGATGTGGACCGAGTTGACGCCGTTCTTCGCGGCGTCCAGCGCCGAGCTGATCTTAGGCAGCATGCCGCCGGAAATCGTGCCGTCGGCGAACAACTCGTCGATGCGCTGCGCGGTCAGCCCGGTCAGTAGCTGGCCCTGCTTGTCCAGCACGCCCGGCGTATTGGTCATCAGCACCAGCTTCTCCGCCTTCAGCGTCTCGGCCAGCTTGCCGGCCACCAGGTCGGCGTTGATGTTGTAGGCCTCGCCGTCGACGCCGACGCCTATCGGCGCCACCACCGGAATGAAGTCCTGACTGTCCAGCAGCGACACCAGCGACGGGTCTATCGCCTCGATCTCGCCGACCTGGCCGATATCGACCGCCTCGTCGCCGTCGGCCTTCAGGAACAGCTTGCGGGCGCGGATGAAATGGCCGTCCTTGCCGGTCAGGCCCACCGCCTTGCCGCCGTGCTTGTTGATCAGCGACACGATCTCCTTGTTGACCAGGCCGCCCAGCACCATTTCCACCACTTCCATCGTCTCGGCGTCGGTGACGCGCATGCCCTGGACGAACTCGCCCTGCTTGCCGACCCGCGCCAGCAGGTCGTTGATCTGCGGACCGCCGCCGTGCACCACCACCGGATTCATGCCCACCAGTTTCAGCAGCACCACGTCCTTGGCGAAGCCTTCCTTCAGCGCCTCGTCGGTCATCGCGTTGCCGCCGTACTTGATCACGATGGTCTTGCCGGCGAACTGGCGGATGTAAGGCAGTGCCTCGGCCAGGATGTTCGCCTTCTCGGCTGCGTCTGTTGCCACGTTCTTCTCTCCTTGTAGCTGGCTCTCCAACGCTTAACGGCTGGTCGGCGATTTCGGATTACGGTGTTGCATTTTAATCACGACAATTGCTGAACTGTGATTTATTAATTGCCGGATCCTGGCCGAAAGGCCTACAGTGCCGAAATTACTGAACGAACATTCAGAAAGATCGACATGGGAGAAACCGGCTCCAGCCGCTGGCAGCGCAAGAAGGACGCCCGCCCGGGCGAGATACTCGACGCCGCGCTGACGCTGTTCGTCGACAAGGGCTATCTCGCGACCAAGATGGAAGACATCGCCCGCGCCGCCGGCGTCACCAAGGGCACGCCGTATCTGTACTTCCAGAACAAGGAAGAGATATTCAAGGCGGTGGTCCGCGAAACCATCGTCGCCCGCGTCCACGCGATGAGCGCGCAGCTGGAACAGCTGCACGGCTTCAGCAGCAGCCAGCTCTTGATGCTGGCGCTGGAGGACTGGTGGATCCACATCGGCTCCACCCGCGCCGCCGGCCTGTGCAAGCTGATGGCGGCCGAGGCCACCAACTTCCCCGAACTGACGCGCTTCTACTACGACGAGGCGATACTGCCGGCGCGCCAGCTGCTCGGCCACATCATCCAGCGCGGCATGGACAGCGGCGAGTTCCGCCCGCTCCATCTCGATTACGCGATAGACACGCTGACCGCGCCGATGATGATGACGATGATACTCAGCCATTCGTTCGCGCTGGTCCCCGGCTGCTGCGACAGCATCTCCCAGGACCCGCTGCAATTCCTCAAGACCTCGCTGCAACTGATGCTGCAAGGCATGCACCAGACCGCCCCCCAGGACCCGCAATGATGAAACGCCCGCTCACAGCCGGCCTAGCGCTCGCCGCCACGCTTGGCCTGTCGGCCTGCCAGGACAAGGCCGCCGCTCCCGAAGACATCCGCCCGGTGCGCTACGTCGTCGCCGGCGCCGACGCCGACCAGGCCGGCGACAGCTACGCCGGCGAGATCCGCGCCCGCCACGAGACCCAGCTCGCCTTCCGCGTCGCCGGCAAGGTGGTGGCCAAACTCGTCAACAGCGGCGAGCACGTGAAGAAAGGCCAGGCGCTGGCGCGGCTGGACCCCAGCGACTACCAGCTGGACCTGGCCGCCAAGCAGGCGCAACTGGCCGCCGCCGACTCCGACCTCGCCCAGCAGCGACTGAATCTGAAACGCTACCGCGAGCTGCTGGCGAAGCAGTTCGTCAGCCAGGCCCAGGTGGACGCGCAGCAGAACGGCGTCAACGCCGCCCAGGCCAAGGTCGACCAGGCCCGCGCGGCGCTGTCGTCCAGCCGCAACCAGACCGGCTACGCGACGCTGACGGCCGACGCCGACGGCGTCGTCGGCCAGATGACGGCCGAGCCCGGCCTGGTCGTCGCCGCCGGCCAGCCGGTGGCCAGGCTGTCGCAGGACGGCGCGCGCGAGGTCGCCATCCAGGTGCCGGAAAACGCGCTGGACGCGGTGCGCAAGGCCGCCGCCTTCCGCGTGACGCTGTGGAAGGGCGGCGCGCCGCTGGAGGGCAAGTTGCGCGAGCTGGCCGCCGACGCCGATCCGGCCACCCGAACCTATCCGGCGCGCATCGCGCTGGCCGGCGACAGCCACGCGCTGCAACTGGGCATGACCGCCAGCGTGCAGCTGCCGGCTCGCGCGGCCGGCCGGCTGCGTCTGCCGCTGACCGCCGTGCTGGACCTGCAAGGCCGTCACTATGTATGGGCGATAGACGGCAAGACGCTGCGCGTCAGCCGCAGGCCCGTCGAGGTGGCGGCGATAGACGACGGCGGCGCCGCCATCGCCTCCGGCGTCGCCTCCGGCGACAAGATCGTCACCGCCGGCGTGCACCTGCTGCGCGAAGGCCAGCGCGTCAAGCTGCTGGACCGGTGAGGAAGGCGCGATGAAGAAATTGAATCTGTCCGAATGGGCGCTGCGCCACCAGCCGCTGGTGCGCTACCTGATGGTGATGCTGATGCTGGCCGGCGCCTGGGCCTACACCCAGCTGGGCCAGAAAGAAGACCCGGAATTCACGTTCAAGGCGATGCTGGTGCAGGCCAACTGGCCCGGCGCCAGCACCGTCGAAATGGAACGGCAGGTCACCGACAAGCTGGAGGAAAAGCTGCAGGAGATGGGCGAGATCGACTACGTGCAAAGCTATACCAAGCCGGGCGAGAGCCTGCTGGTGGTGTCGCTGCGCGAGGACGTCCCGCCGAAGAACGTGCCGCAGCTGTGGTACCAGGTGCGCAAGAAGCTGGGCGACATCGCCTACACGCTGCCGTCGGGAACGCAGGGGCCGTTCTTCAACGACGAGTTCGGCGACACCTTCGGCAATATCTACGCCTTCAGCGGCGACGGTTTCGGCTACGAGGAGCTGCGCCGCTACGTCGAGGCCGCCAAGCAGGAATTGCTGCGGGTGCCGGACGTGGCCAAGGTCCAGGTGCTGGGCAGGCAGGAGCAGCAGATACACGTCGACCTGTCCAGCGCCAAGCTGGCCAGCCTCGGCCTGGACAGCCGCGCGATCTGGCAGGCGCTGCAGCAGCAGAACGCGATGACGCCGGCCGGCACCTTCGAGACCGCCAGCGACCGCATCTGGGTGCGGCCCACCGGCAAGTACGACTCGGTGGCGGCCGTCGCCGCGACGCCGGTGGCCGTCGGCGGCAAGACCTTCCGCCTCGGCGACATCGCCACCGTCTCGCGCGGCTACATCGACCCGCCGGCCACCAGCGTGCGCTACAACGGCAAGCCGGTGCTGGCGCTGGCCATCAGCATGAAGAGCGGCGGCGACGTGCTGAAGCTGGGCGCCAATCTGGACGCCTCCATCGCCGCCATCAAGGGCAAGCTGCCGATAGGCGTCGAGATCCACGCGGTGTCGGACCAGCCCAAGGTGGTCCACGACGCGGTCGGGGAATTCATGCGCTCGCTGGTCGAGGCGGTGGTCATCGTGCTCGCCGTCAGCTTCTTCAGCCTGGGCCTGCGCACCGGCATCGTGGTGGCGCTGTCCATCCCGCTGGTGCTGGCGATGACCTTCCTGGCGATGTACTTCTTCAATATCGACCTGCAGCGCATCTCGCTGGGCTCGCTGATCATCGCGCTGGGCCTCTTGGTCGACGACGCCATCATCGCGGTGGAAATGATGGCGCTGAAGCTGGAACAGGGCTGGAACAAGTTCCAGGCCGCCACCTACGCCTATACCAGCACCGCCTTCCCTATGCTGACCGGCACGCTGATCACCGCCGCCACCTTCCTGCCGGTGGGCCTGGCCAAGTCCATGGCCGGCGAGTACGTGTTCAGCCTGTTCGCCGTCGTCGGCATCGCACTGGTGCTGTCATGGATCGTCGCCGTGGTGTTCACGCCTTATCTGGGCTACAAGCTGCTGCCGGCGCACGCGCACCAGGGCGAGCATCACGATGTCTACCAGCGACCGTTCTACCAGCGTTTCCGCCGGATGGTCGAATGGTGCCTGGACCGCCGCAAGACGGTGATCGCCGCCACGCTGGCCGTCTTCGTCCTGTCTCTGATCGCGTTCAAGCTCTTCGTCGCCCAGCAGTTCTTCCCCTCGTCCAACCGGCCGGAACTGATGGTGGACATGTGGCTGCCGCGCGGCGCCAGCTACCACGCGACACTGGAGCAGGTGGAGAAGATGGAGAAACTGGTCAAGGCCGATCCGGACGTCGTCAGCGTCACCAGCTATGTCGGCAGCGGCAGTCCGCGCTTCTATCTGCCGCTGGACCAGCAGCAGCAGCACGTCAACTACGCGCAGCTGATGGTGATGACCGGCGACGAGCACGTGCGCGAGAAGGTGAAGGCGCGGCTGGAGAAGCTGTTCGACAACGACTTCCCGCTGGTGCGCGGCCGCGTCACCCGGCTGGAGAACGGCCCGCCGGTCGGCTATCCGGTGCAGTTCCGCGTGATGGGGCCGGACCACGATCAGGTGCGCGCGATCGCCGACAAGGTGGAGGCGCTGATGCGCAAGCATCCGGCCGCGCTGCACGTCAACCAGAACTGGGGCGAGCAGGTGAAGGCGCTGCGGATAGACATAGACCAGGACAAGGCCGGCGCGCTGGGCCTGAGCTCCCAGCAATTGTCGCAGCAATTGCAGATGCTGATTTCCGGCTCCGCCGTCAGCGCCTACCGCGAGGACAACCAGAGCATAGCCATCGTCGCGCGGCTGAATCCGGCCGAGCAGAAGAACGTCGCCGGCCTCGGCAATCTGATGATACAGACAGGCAGCGGCCGCTTCGTGCCGGTGTCGCAGATCGGCCATATCCGCTACCAGCCGGAGGAAGGCATCATCTGGCGCCGCAACCGGCTGCCGACGATCACCGTCAACGCCGACGTCGCCGACGGCGTCCAGGGCGCCGACGTCTCCAGCCAGCTGGCGCCGCAGATGCAGGCGCTGGAGAAGACGCTGCCGCTGGGCTACCACATCGAGACCGGCGGCACGCTGGAGTCCAGCGGCAAGTCGCAGCGGGCGATCGCCGCGGTGGCGCCGTTGATGATTGTTGTAGTTCTGACACTCCTGATGCTGCAGCTGCACAGCTTCCAGCGCACGCTGATGGTGGTGCTGACCGCGCCGCTGGGCATGATAGGCGTGACCCTTACGCTGATTGCCTTCCAGGCCCCGTTCGGCTTCGTCGCGATGCTGGGGGTGATCGCGCTGTCCGGCATGATCATGCGCAATTCGGTGATTCTGGTGGACCAGATAGAACAGGACATCGGCGAGGGCATAGACCGCTTTGAAGCCATCATCGGTTCCACAGTCCGGCGCTTTAGGCCCATAATGCTGACGGCATTGGCCGCCATCCTGGCGATGATCCCGCTGACCCGCAGCACCTTCTGGGGACCGATGGCGGTGGCCATCATGGGGGGCCTGCTGGTGGCCACCGTATTGACCCTGTTGTTCCTGCCCGCGCTGTACGCCCAGTGGTTCGGCGTGTCGCGCGGCGAACAGCGGCGTCCGATTCAACAGCAAGAATAACGAGCAACAGATGAAGAACACTCGCCTCGCCCTGCCCGCCGCCATGCTGATGCTGGGCCTTTCCTCTCCCGGCCACGCCTTCGACCTCGTCGGCGCCTGGCAGGCTGCCCGCAACTACAACGCCGACTTCGCGGTCTCGCGCGCCCAGCGCGACGCCGGCCAGGAGAAGCTGGTGCAGGGCCGCAGCCAGCTTCTGCCGCAGATCAGCGCCACGGGCAGCTACAACTACAACAATCCGCTGCAGCCCAAGGTCCTGCTGGACGCCTCCGGCAACCCGGCCTCCGACATGCACTACGAAACCCACGGCTACAGCGTCAATGTGCAGCAGCCGCTGTTCGACGTCGGCAAATACACCGGCTACAAGAAGGGCAAGATAGGCACCGAGCTGGCCGACACCACCTACGACGCCGCCGAACAACAGTTGATCCTCGACATCTCGCAGGCCTATTTCGACGTGCTGCGCGCCCAGGACACGCTGGCCGCCACCCGCGCCAGCAAGAAGACCTATCTGAATCTGCTGCAGCAGGCCAAGACCGCCTTCGAAGTCGGCACCGCCACCATCACCGACACCAACGAGGCGCAGGCCGGCTACGACGGCGCCGTCGCGCAGGAGATCAGCGACGCCAATAATCTGGAGCTGGCGCAGCACAATCTGCAACGGCTGACCGGGCTAGACCCGGCCGGCATCCAGACGGTGCGCGAGCAACTGCCGCTGGAGTCGCCGAAACCGGCCGGCCTGGACGCCTGGATAGACATGGCTCAGCGGAACAGCCTGAAAATCAAGAGCGCCGAGCAGAATCTTCAACTGGCCGAGCAGACCATCACCGAAAAACGCGGCAATCACCTGCCCACCGTCAACCTGACGGCCGGCTACAACGACAGCGTCAGCAACCAGTCCACCACCACCTTGCCCGGCATGCAACACAGCCGCGGCAGCCAGATCGGCGTCACCGTCACCGTGCCGCTGTTCGCCGGCGGCGGCATCAGTTCCCAGGTTCGCGAGGCGGTCGCGCTGCGCGACGCCGCGCGCGAGCAGCTGGAGGCCTCCCGCCGCCAGGTCCGCGAAGACGTGCGCAAGGCGTTTCTCGGGGTCACCAACGGCGCCGCGCTGGTGCGCGCCCAGCAACAGCTGCTGGTCTCGGCGAAGAGCAAGGTGGAATCGACCCGGCTGGGCAAGGAAGTGGGCATACGGACCAGCATAGACCTGCTGCAGGCCGAGCAGGCCTATTACAGCGCGCTGACCACGCTGGCCAACGCCAAGTACAGCTATCTGACCGCGCGGCTGGCGCTGGCGCAATCGGCCGGCCAGCTGGAGCCGCAGGTGCTCAGCGACGTCAACCAGCTGATCGCCCGCTGACACCGCTGTACCCGCCGCGCCACACGTGTTTAATTTTTTACTGCACGTGTGGCTTTTTGCTAAACACGCTCATAGAATGATCCGCAGACGCGCCGGCTCCCGCCGGCGCCGTATCGACCATGCCGCGGCGGCGCCACGATCGCCCGGCCCCAGGAGAATTCCATGAGCCAGCAGCAACTGTTGCAACGCAAGGCCGACGCCACCCCACGCGGCGTCGGTGTCATGTGCGGCTTCTTCGCCGAACGCGCGAAGAACGCCGAGGTATGGGACACCGAGGGCCGGCGCTATATCGACTTCGCCGGCGGCATAGGCGTGCTCAATACCGGCCACCTGCACCCGAAGGTGGAAGCCGCGGTGGCCGAGCAGCTGTCCCGCTTCAGCCATACCTGCTATCAGGTGGTGCCGTACGAGTCCTACATCAGCCTGGCCGAAAAACTGAACCGGCTGACGCCCGGCAAGCACGCGAAGAAGACCGCCCTGTTCACCACCGGCGCCGAGGCGGTGGAAAACGCGGTCAAGATCGCCCGCGCCGCCACCGGCCGTCCCGGCGTCATCGCCTTCGGCGGCGCCTTCCACGGCCGCACGCTGATGGGCATGGCGCTGACCGGCAAGGTCGCGCCGTACAAGCTGGGCTTCGGCCCCTTCCCCAGCGACGTCTACCACGCGCCGTATCCGAACGCGCTGCACGGCGTGTCGGTGCAGGACTCGCTGGCCGGCCTGGAAAAGCTGTTCAAATTCGACATCGATCCGGCCCGCGTCGCCGCCATCATCTACGAACCGGTGCAAGGCGAAGGCGGCTTCTATGCCGCGCCGGCCGAATGGGTGAAGGCGCTGCGCGAACTGTGCGACCGCCACGGCATCCTCTTGATCGCCGACGAGGTGCAGTCAGGCTTCGCCCGCACCGGCAAGCTGCTGGCCAGCGAGCATTTCGATGCGGTCCCGGACCTGATCACCATGGCCAAGTCGCTGGCCGGCGGCTTCCCGCTGTCCGCCGTCACCGGCCGCGCCGAAGTGATGGATGCGCCGGCGCCGGGCGGTCTCGGCGGCACCTACGCCGGCAATCCGCTGGCGCTGGCCGCCGCCCACGCGGTGCTGGACGTCATCGACGGCGAAAAGCTGACCGAGCGCGCGGTGCGCCTCGGCGACGCGCTGAAGGAAAAGCTGAACGGGCTGAAATCGGCCGTGCCTCAGATCGCGGAAGTGCGCGGCCTGGGCGCGATGATCGCCGTCGAGTTCAACCAGGCCGGCAGCCGCAATCCGGATCCGGAGTTCGCGAAGAAAGTGCAGCAGCACGCGCTGGACAACGGCCTGATCCTGCTGACCTGCGGCGTCTACGCCAATGTGGTGCGCTTCCTGTTCCCGCTGACCATAGAGGACGACGTCTTCGCCGAGGCGCTGGGCAAGCTGGAAGCGGCGCTGAAGGCCTGATCGACTGATCTCCCCTACGCGAGCGGTCCCGCCTGACGGCGCGTCCGCTCGTTTGCTCAAGGAATACCCCGCATGCTGAATCTGCAAGACTCCAAGCTGCTGCGCCAGCAGTGCTATCTTGACGGCCGATGGCTGGACGCCGACGGCGGCCAGACCATCGCCGTGCACAACCCGGCCACCGATGAAACCATAGGCAGGGTGCCGAAGATGGGCGCAGCCGAAGCCGAGCGCGCGGTGGCCGCCGCCGCCCGCGCCTTCCCGGCCTGGAAGGCCAAGAGCGCCAAGGAACGCGCCGCCATCCTGCGCCGCTGGTTCGACCTGATCATGGCCCACCAGCAGGACCTGGCGGTGATCCTGACCTCGGAACAGGGCAAGCCGCTGGCCGAGGCCAAGGGCGAGATCGCCTACGGCGCCAGCTATATCGAGTGGTACGCCGAAGAAGCCAAGCGCGTCTACGGCGACATCGTGCCCGGCCCGGCCGGCGACCGCCGCGTGCTGGTGAGCAAGGAGCCGATAGGCGTCACCGCCGCCATCACGCCGTGGAACTTCCCCAGCGCGATGATAACCCGCAAGGCCGCGCCGGCGCTGGCCGCCGGCTGCACCATGGTGGTCCGCCCGGCCAGCCAGACGCCGCTGTCGGCTCTGGCGCTGGCCGAGCTGGCCGAGCGCGCCGGCATCCCGCCGGGCGTGTTCTCGGTGATCACCGGCGGCTCCAGCGAAATCGGCGCCGTGCTGACCGGCAGCGACACCGTGAAGAAGTTCTCGTTCACCGGCTCCACCGAGGTCGGCCGCAAGCTGATCGCCCAATGCGCCGGCACCGTCAAGAAGGTATCGATGGAACTGGGCGGCAATGCGCCCTTCATCGTCTTCGACGACGCCGACCTCGACGCCGCGGTCGAGGGCGCGCTGATCTCCAAATACCGCAACGCCGGCCAGACCTGCGTCTGCGCCAACCGCATCTACGTGCAGGACGGCGTCTACGACGCCTTCGCCGAGAAGTTCGCCGCCGCCGTCGCCACGCTGAAGGTCGGCAACGGCCTGGAGGCCGGCATCACCCAAGGACCGCTGATAGACCAGAGCGCCGTGGCCAAGGTGGAAGAGCACATCGCCGACGCGCTGGCCAAGGGCGGCCGGCTGATCGCCGGCGGCAAGCGCCACGCGCTCGGCCACACCTTCTTCGAGCCGACGCTGATCGCCGACGTCAGCAGCGACATGAAGGTCGCGCGCGAGGAGACTTTCGGCCCGCTGGCGCCGTTGTTCCGCTTCAAGACCGAGGAAGAGGCGATCCGCCTGGCCAACGACACCGAGTTCGGCCTGGCCAGCTACTTCTACGCCCGCGACGTCGGCCGCATCTTCCGCGTCGCCGAAGGCCTGGAATACGGCATGGTGGCCGTCAACAGCGGCCTCTTGTCCAATGAGGCGGCGCCGTTCGGCGGCGTCAAGCAATCCGGCCTGGGCCGCGAGGGCTCGAAGTACGGCATCGAGGATTACCTGGAGATCAAATACGTGCTGCTGGGCGGACTGGATCGCTAAGCCTCGTCATCGATAGACAGGATTTCCCCGCCGTCCCCGCTGTCCAAGACAGCGGGGATTTTTTATCGCCGTTCACCGGGGACTGCGTATGAGATACAACCACATCGGGATACCGACGAGCGGGCGTTTCGACAACGAGATCGACCTGCCCCACCTGAAGATGACGGTCAGCGACCACCAGGACAACGCCTTCGGCATCCAGTGGCAGCGCTACTGGGAAGACGCGCCCTATCCCGAGCTGGTCAAGCGGGTGCCTCACATCGCGTTCGAGGTCGACGATCTGGAGCAGGCGCTGGCCGGACACAAGCTGCTGATCGCCCCGAACAGTCCCAGCCCGGGACTGACCGTCGCCTTCATCGAGGTCAACGGCGCGCCGGTCGAGCTGATGCAGTACCGCTGAAACGACAAAGCCCCGCCGGATACCCGGCGGGGCTTGTGTTTGGGGCGCGGCGCGGCCCACCAATGCACAAAGCCCAGCTCGTCTGAGCTGGGCTTCGTTATCGGGCGTCTGGCGGTGTCCTACTTTCACATGGCGAATGCCACACTATCATCGGCGCTAAGGCGTTTCACGGTCCTGTTCGGGATGGGAAGGCGTGGGACCACCTCGCTATGGCCACCAGACATAAACTGGTACAAACTCAAGAAGCCTGAATCAAAGCATCGCCCTGATTCTCGAATATTCGGTATCTGATTGTGTCGCACACACACTCCATCTCGCGCCTTGGCTGCTGAACGAATCACAGATTCGCACGCTATCCCAAGCCACTCAAATGATAGGATCAAGCCTCACGAGCAATTAGTATCGGTTAGCTTCACGCCTCACAGCGCTTCCACACCCGACCTATCAACGTCCTGGTCTCGAACGACTCTTCAGGGAGGTCAAGCCTCCAGGGAAGTCTCATCTTCAGGCAAGTTTCCCGCTTAGATGCTTTCAGCGGTTATCTCTTCCGAACTTAGCTACCCGGCGATGCCACTGGCGTGACAACCGGTACACCAGAGGTTCGTCCACTCCGGTCCTCTCGTACTAGGAGCAGCCCCCGTCAAACTTCCAACGCCCACTGCAGATAGGGACCAAACTGTCTCACGACGTTTTGAACCCAGCTCACGTACCACTTTAAATGGCGAACAGCCATACCCTTGGGACCGGCTACAGCCCCAGGATGTGATGAGCCGACATCGAGGTGCCAAACACCGCCGTCGATGTGAACTCTTGGGCGGTATCAGCCTGTTATCCCCGGAGTACCTTTTATCCGTTGAGCGATGGCCCTTCCATTCAGAACCACCGGATCACTATGTCCTGCTTTCGCACCTGCTCGACTTGTCGGTCTCGCAGTTAAGCTACCTTTTGCCATTGCACTATCAGCACGATTTCCGACCGTACCTAGGTAACCTTCGAACTCCTCCGTTACACTTTGGGAGGAGACCGCCCCAGTCAAACTGCCTACCATGCACTGTCCCCAATCCGGATCACGGACCAAGGTTAGAACCTCAAACACACCAGGGTGGTATTTCAAGGTCGGCTCCACTGAAACTAGCGTCTCAGCTTCAAAGCCTCCCACCTATCCTACACAAGTCTGTTCAAAGTCCAATGCAAAGCTACAGTAAAGGTTCACGGGGTCTTTCCGTCTAGCAGCGGGGAGATTGCATCTTCACAAACACTTCAACTTCGCTGAGTCTCAGGAGGAGACAGTGTGGCCATCGTTACGCCATTCGTGCGGGTCGGAACTTACCCGACAAGGAATTTCGCTACCTTAGGACCGTTATAGTTACGGCCGCCGTTTACCGGGGCTTCGATCAAGAGCTTGCACCCCATCACTTAACCTTCCGGCACCGGGCAGGCGTCACACCGTATACGTCCACTTTCGTGTTGGCACAGTGCTGTGTTTTTGTTAAACAGTCGCAGCCACCGATTCTCTGCGACCTGTCAAAGCTTCGTGAGTAAATCACTACACCTCAACAGGCATACCTTCTCCCGAAGTTACGGTATCAATTTGCCGAGTTCCTTCTCCTGAGTTCTCTCAAGCGCCTTAGAATTCTCATCCTGCCCACCTGTGTCGGTTTGCGGTACGGTTCTTATGTAGCTGAAGCTTAGTGGCTTTTCCTGGAAGCGTGGTATCAGTCACTTCAGGTCCGTAGACCCTCGTTATCACGTCTCGGCCTTAAGGAGAGGCGGATTTGCCTACCTCTCCAGCCTACCGGCTTGAACAGACACTTCCAACCGTCTGCTGACCTAACCTTCTCCGTCCCCACATCGCACTACATAAAAGTACGGGAATTTTAACCCGTTTCCCATCGACTACGCTTTTCAGCCTCGCCTTAGGGGCCGACTCACCCTACGCCGATGAACGTTGCGTAGGAAACCTTGGGCTTTCGGCGAGCGGGCTTTTCACCCGCTTTATCGCTACTCATGTCAGCATTCGCACTTCTGATATCTCCAGCATCCCTTACGAGACACCTTCACAGACCTACAGAACGCTCCCCTACCACGCACAGTAAACTGTGCATCCGCAGCTTCGGTTATCAGTTTGAGCCCCGTTACATCTTCCGCGCAGGACGACTCGACCAGTGAGCTATTACGCTTTCTTTAAATGATGGCTGCTTCTAAGCCAACATCCTGGCTGTCTAGGCCTTCCCACTTCGTTTACCACTTAACTGATCATTTGGGACCTTAGCTGGCGGTCTGGGTTGTTTCCCTCTTGACGATGGACGTTAGCACCCACCGTCTGTCTCCCATGCTCGCACTTTCCGGTATTCAGAGTTTGCCATGGTTTGGTAAATCGCAATGACCCCCTAGCCATAACAGTGCTTTACCCCCGGAAGTGATACATGAGGCACTACCTAAATAGTTTTCGGGGAGAACCAGCTATCTCCGAGTTTGTTTAGCCTTTCACCCCTATCCACAGCTCATCCCCTAGTTTTGCAACACTAGTGGGTTCGGACCTCCAGTGCGTGTTACCGCACCTTCATCCTGGCCATGGATAGATCACTCGGTTTCGGGTCTACGCCCAGCAACTCAATCGCCCTATTCGGACTCGGTTTCCCTACGCCTCCCCTATTCGGTTAAGCTCGCTACTGAACGTAAGTCGCTGACCCATTATACAAAAGGTACGCAGTCACGGAACAAGTCCGCTCCCACTGTTTGTATGCATCCGGTTTCAGGTTCTATTTCACTCCCCTCCCGGGGTTCTTTTCGCCTTTCCCTCACGGTACTGGTTCACTATCGGTCGATCACGAGTATTTAGCCTTGGAGGATGGTCCCCCCATCTTCAGACAGGATTTCGCGTGTCCCGCCCTACTTCTCGTATGCCTAGTTCTTGCGATGCGTTTTCGTGTACGGGGCTATCACCCACTACGGCTGGACTTTCCATTCCATTCCACTAACGCAACTCATAACACATACAGGCTGTTCCGCGTTCGCTCGCCACTACTTACGGAATCTCGGTTGATTTCTATTCCTCGAGTTACTTAGATGTTTCAGTTCACTCGGTTCGCCTCCACTGACCTATGGATTCAGTCAGGGATCTCCTTGCGGAGGGGTTTCCCCATTCGGACATCGCGGGATCAAAGCTCTATTGCCAGCTCCCCCGCGCTTTTCGCAGGCTTACACGTCCTTCATCGCCTGTGATCGCCAAGGCATCCACCAGATGCACTTAGTCGCTTGACCCTATCATTTCAGTAACCTAGATCACCAAAACGACAGAGAGTGTTTGTGCGACGACTGCACCGCCCCTTTTGATATGGCGACGCAGCCTTAGATACAATCAAATACCCAAGATGACGATTTGTCTGCGTAAAGAGTTAACTCTACGTTTTCATCTCGCCGTCTTATATATTCGGCTTCTTCAGTTTGTTAAAGATCGGGCGTATTGCTGAGCAGCTTTCGCTGCACGCTAACAACGCAAACAGAATCAAACTTCTCAATTCGATTTTGTTTGCGGCGTATGGTGGAGGATGACGGGATCGAACCGACGACCCCCTGCTTGCAAAGCAGGTGCTCTCCCAACTGAGCTAATCCCCCTCTTTTTGTCCCATGCTGCGTTGCTCCGTCGCTCGTGTACATCTGTACACGTCGCGCCCTCGCGCCTTGCCTGGCACAAAAATGGCTTTCTGTAGTGCTCATCAGAACACCCAGAGTGTAACTGGTGGGTCTGGTAGGACTCGAACCTACGACCCCTGCGTTATCAACACAGTGCTCTAACCAGCTGAGCTACAAACCCAGTTGACTTATGAAGTCGTGGCATCCACAACTTCATTTTGATCAAAACCAAGCGAATCAAGGCGGAAGGCGACGACGTGTACATCCAGTACACGAGGAGCTTTCCAACGCAGAGTCGCGCCGGTTTTCATCAAAATGCCCTTAACTTGAATAACCGATAGGCTGTAAGTACTTGGCAATCGCCATTCTCTAGAAAGGAGGTGATCCAGCCGCAGGTTCCCCTACGGCTACCTTGTTACGACTTCACCCCAGTCATGAATCCCACCGTGGTAAGCGGCCTCCTTACGGTTAGCCTACCCACTTCTGGTGAAACTCACTCCCATGGTGTGACGGGCGGTGTGTACAAGACCCGGGAACGTATTCACCGCAGCATGCTGATCTGCGATTACTAGCGATTCCGACTTCACGCACTCGAGTTGCAGAGTGCGATCCGGACTACGATCGGTTTTCTGAGATTAGCTCCACCTCGCGGCTTGGCAACCCTCTGTACCGACCATTGTATGACGTGTGAAGCCCTGCTCATAAGGGCCATGAGGACTTGACGTCATCCCCACCTTCCTCCGGTTTGTCACCGGCAGTCTCATTAGAGTGCC